>NZ_CP150155.1:907500-3070000 GCF_037963335.1 Bacillus sp. PS108 | reverse complement strand
CATTTAAATACTTAGGCTCGGTAGCTCAGTTGGTAGAGCAACGGACTGAAAATCCGTGTGTCGGCGGTTCGATTCCGTCCCGAGCCACCATTTATCAATATATTTTGGCGGTTGTGGCGAAGTGGTTAACGCACCAGATTGTGGCTCTGGCATTCGTGGGTTCGATTCCCATCAATCGCCCCAAATAAAAATTGCGGGTGTAGTTTAGTGGTAAAACCTCAGCCTTCCAAGCTGATGTCGTGGGTTCGATTCCCATCACCCGCTCCATTTCTATATCGTCATGGGCCTGTAGCTCAGCTGGTTAGAGCGCACGCCTGATAAGCGTGAGGTCGATGGTTCGAGTCCATTCAGGCCCACCATGACTTTTGTATTCCACAGTAGCTCAGTGGTAGAGCTATCGGCTGTTAACCGATCGGTCGCAGGTTCGAATCCTGCCTGTGGAGCCAAATGGAGAAGTACTCAAGTGGCTGAAGAGGCGCCCCTGCTAAGGGTGTAGGTCGTGTAAGCGGCGCGAGGGTTCAAATCCCTCCTTCTCCGCCATATGATTACAGATATAATAATTTTCGGCCCGTTGGTCAAGCGGTTAAGACACCGCCCTTTCACGGCGGTAACACGGGTTCGAATCCCGTACGGGTCATCCAGAAGCCTTGCATATCCTGCAAGGTTTTTTTGTTTTCTAAATCATGATATGTCTTAGATTTTGTTCTTTATTTTAAAAACAGACTACAAAAATCTCCATATATTTCGTTTTTCTTCAGAAAATGAAGTTAATTGTCTATAAGTATAAGCGCTTTCAGGAAAGGGCTTTTTTTTATTTCTTCGAATAAATACTATAAATGAAAACTATGATGTCAGAAAGGATGATTACATGGCCGCTGCCAGCCCGACAGCACAGGATGTTTATCTTTTTCACGAAGGCAGTCTGTTTAAAAGCTATCAGCTGTTTGGCTCGCATTACCGCGAGCTGAATGGCAAAAGCGGATATGAATTCTGTGTGTGGGCGCCTCATGCGTCGGAAGTACGAGTGGCTGGAGATTTTAACAGCTGGTCTGGAGAAGAGCATGTGATGCACAGAGTGAATGATAGTGGTATTTGGACGTTATTTATTCCAGGTTTAGGAGAAAAGGAACGATATAAATATGAAATCGTGACGAATAACGGTGAGATCAGGCTGAAGGCAGATCCATACGCTAATTATTCAGAAGTCAGACCAAACACAGCGTCACTTACTTACGATTTGGAAGGGTACAGCTGGCAAGATCAAAAATGGCAAAAGAAACAGAAGGCTAAGACGCTGTATGAAAAACCTGTTTTCATTTATGAACTGCATCTTGGGTCTTGGAAGAAGCATTCTGATGGCAGGCATTATTCCTATAAAGAATTAAGTCAGACGCTTATCCCTTATATCAAGGAGCATGGGTTTACCCATATTGAACTGCTTCCGGTGTATGAGCATCCATATGATCGTTCATGGGGGTACCAAGGAACGGGGTATTACAGCCCGACAAGCAGGTTTGGCCCGCCGCATGATCTGATGAAGTTTGTTGATGAATGTCATCAACAAAATATCGGAGTCATTTTGGATTGGGTCCCCGGACATTTTTGTAAAGATGCACATGGCCTTTATATGTTTGATGGAGAACCGCTTTATGAATACAAAGAAGAACGTGATCGGGAGAACTGGTTATGGGGCACGGCAAACTTTGACCTGGGGAAACCGGAAGTTCATAGTTTTTTAATTTCGAATGCGTTGTACTGGGCGGAATTCTATCATATAGATGGATTTAGGGTTGATGCAGTGGCTAATATCTTGTATTGGCCAAATCAGGATGAACGCCACACGAATCCATATGCTGTTGAGTTTTTAAAAAAACTCAATCAAACCATGAGAGAGGCATATCCCCATGTGATGATGATTGCGGAAGATTCTACAGAATGGCCTCAAGTGACAGGTGCCGTTGAGGAAGGGGGGCTTGGTTTTCATTATAAATGGAATATGGGATGGATGAATGACGTACTGAAATACATGGAGACGCCACCCGAAGAAAGGCGGCATTGTCATCAGCTTATCTCTTTTTCATTACTATATGCGTTTAGTGAGCATTTTGTATTGCCGTTTTCTCATGATGAAGTCGTATACGGAAAAAAATCACTTCTTAATAAAATGCCTGGCGACTACTGGCAGAAATTTGCCCAGTATCGGCTTTTGCTGGGCTATATGACAGTGCATCCAGGAAAGAAATTGATCTTTATGGGATCAGAGTTTGCCCAATTTGATGAATGGAAAGATACAGAACAGCTTGATTGGTTTTTGGACTCCTTCCCCATGCATCAGAAAGCCAGCGTTTTTACGCAAGATCTTCTCCGCTTTTACCAAAAAAGCAAAATCCTTTACGAGCATGACCATCGTGCACAATCGTTTGAATGGATTGATGTCCATAATGACGAACAATCAATCTTTTCTTTTATTCGTTATGGCAAAAAGCACGGTGAGGCGCTTGTCATCATTTGTAATTTTACACCCGTGGTCTATCATCAATATGATGTTGGAGTTCCTTTTTTTACTCAATACATTGAAGTGCTTAACAGTGACAGTGAAACATATGGAGGCTCAGGGCAAATCAACAAAAAGCCGTTATCGGCCAAAAAGGGAGCACTTCATCATAAACCGTGTTATATCACGATGACCATCCCCCCTTACGGCATCTCGATTTTACGGGCGGTTAAAAAAAGAGGAGAGATAAAAAGATGAAAAAACAATGTGTAGCCATGCTCCTTGCCGGCGGGAAGGGCAGCCGTCTCAGCGGATTAACAAAAAATATGGCTAAACCGGCTGTATCTTTCGGGGGAAAATACAGGATTATTGATTTTACCCTAAGCAACTGTTCAAATTCAGGCATAGACACAGTCGGGATTTTAACGCAATATCAGCCGCTTGAGCTGAATTCCTATATTGGGATCGGCAGTGCATGGGACCTGGATAGATATAATGGTGGCGTGACGGTTTTACCCCCTTATGCCGAGTCATCAGAAGTCAAGTGGTATAAAGGGACGGCAAGCGCCATTTATGAAAATCTCAATTATTTGAATCAGTATGATCCTGAGTATGTACTGATTTTATCAGGAGATCACATATACAAAATGGACTACGGCAAAATGCTTGATTATCACATTGAAAAGAAAGCAGATGTGACCATCTCTGTCATCGAAGTGGGCTTGGAGGAAGCAAGCCGGTTCGGCATCATGAAGGCCAATCCAGATGGGACGATCACACATTTTGATGAAAAGCCCAAATTCCCTAAGAGCAATCTTGCCTCAATGGGGATTTATATATTCAATTGGCCGCTTTTGAAACAGTATCTTGAGATGGACGATCAAAACCCTTATTCTAGCCACGACTTCGGCAAAGACATTATTCCTCTGCTTTTGGAGGAGAAAAAGAAGCTTTCTGCTTATCCGTTCAAGGGATATTGGAAGGATGTCGGAACGGTGCAGAGCTTGTGGGAAGCCAATATGGATTTGTTAAAAGAGGACTCGGAGCTGAAGCTGTTTGAACGCAAATGGAAAATTTACTCCGTCAATCCAAATCAGCCTCCGCAATTTATTTCATCTGATGCGCAGGTTCAAGATTCGCTTGTGAACGAAGGTTGTGTTGTATATGGAAATGTGTCTCACTCCGTTCTTTTTCAAGGTGTGACTGTTGGTAAGCATACGACTGTTACATCATCCGTCATAATGCCGGATGTGACGATTGGGGAGCATGTAGTCATTGAAAATGCCATTGTTCCTAATGGGATGGTGCTGCCGGATGGCGCAGTGATTCGCTCCGAAAAAGACATTGAAGAGGTGCTGCTCGTTTCAGAGGAATTTGTAGAAAAAGAATTGATTTAATTACTGAAGAGGGGGCAGAGTCAGTGTTCAATAATCAAATGTTAGGTGTTATAGATGAAACCACATATAAGCATTCTCTTCAGGATTTAACAGCACAGCGGTCGCTCGGGGCGATCCCTTTTGCCGGCAGGTACCGACTGATTGATTTTATGCTTTCCAACATGGTGAATGCGGATATTAGGAGTGTTGCAATTTTTCCGAAGTATCGTTACCGTTCGCTCATGGATCACCTTGGGGCGGGTAAGGAATGGGATTTGCACCGGAAAAAGGACGGCCTCTTTTTTTTCCCGTCTCCCCATCTTCATCACGAGTACGATGAATTCGGTTCCTTTCGCCAGTTTTCGGACCATCTAGATTACTTCCACAGAAGCACTCAGCAATATGCTGTAATCTCCAACAGCCATACCGTATGCAACATTCAATTTCAATATGTGCTGAAACGCCATCAGGAGGTTGGCTGCGACGTCACCGAGGTATTTCAGGACGGCCAGTCGCTGCAAATCTATATCATGTCAACAACGCTTTTAAAGGATCTGATCTACGGACATAGCGAAAAAGGCTATAAAACCATTCAGGAGGCTGTTGAAAAGGAATCTTCCGCCCTGACCATTTGCCCTTATGAATATTCAGGTTATGCCGCTGTCATTGATTCGGTGGAAAAATATTATACCCACAGTATGGAGCTCATTCAGCCTCGTTTTTGGCAGCAGGTGTTTTTGCCGCAGCAGCCGATCTATACAAAAGTGAAGGATGAGCCGCCTACGAAATACGGAAAGCACAACACTGTCAAAAATTCTTTGGTGGCAAACGGCTGTGTGCTTGAAGGAGAGGTTGAAAACTGCATTTTGTTCAGGGCGGTTCATGTCGGAAAGGGTACGAAGCTGAAAAACTGTATTATTATGCAAAAAACGCAGATTGGCGAGGATTGTCTTCTTGAGCAGGTCATTTCGGATAAGGACGTTAAAATCGGCAAGGCGACGGAAGCTGCTGGAACAGCTGACCAGCCGCTTGTATTAAGAAAAGGTTTGGTGCAAGGAGAGCTGATGAATTCTTGAAGATATTATTTGCTGTGTCAGAATGCACCCCATTTGTTAAATCAGGAGGTCTTGCCGATGTAGCAGGTGCTCTGCCAAAGGCACTTGCACGATTAGGCAATGAAGTAGCTGTGATGCTGCCGAAGTACAGCCAAATACCTGAACCGTGGAAAAAGCGTATGAAAAAACAGGCTGAGTGTACGGTAGCTGTCGGCTGGCGGCAGCAATATTGCGGAATTGAACATATGGCCGAAGATGATGTGAATTATTACTTCATCGACAATGAGTACTATTTCAACAGGGATTCGTTGTACGGGCATTATGATGACGGTGAGCGGTTTGCCTTTTTTTCAAGAGCTGTACTGGAGGCTGCCAAAGTTGTGAATGTTCAAGCCGATATTGTTCATACTCACGATTGGCATACAGCGATGGTCAATTATTTGCTGAAAGAGGAGTACAGAAAACATCCTTTTTATGAACGGATGAAAAGCGTGCTCACGATCCACAACCTGCAGTTTCAAGGCATATTCCCTCCTGATGTCACACATGACTTGCTGGGTCTTGAGATGGATCATTTTCATTATGAAAGGTTAGAATGCAACGGATTTGTTAATTTTATGAAGGCGGGCATCATTGCGGCTGATCATGTGACAACTGTGAGCCCCACTTACAGAAATGAAATATTGACTCCGTATTATGGTGAGCAGTTGGAACAGGTTTTGCAATATAGGGAAGATGATGTAACCGGCATATTAAATGGCATTGATGATACGTTCTATCAGCCGAAAAGCGACCCTTATATAGAGGCGCAATACGATTCAGGGGATCTTGCATGCAAGCTGGAAAACAAAACGAAGCTTCAGCAGCGGATGGGGCTTCCAGAGAAAAACGATATTCCGCTGATCAGTATGGTGACAAGGCTTACTAAACAAAAGGGGCTTGATCTTGTCCGCAGAATTATGCACGAACTTCTTGAGGAGCAAGACATACAGCTGGTTGTGCTAGGCACAGGAGAACGTGAATTTGAAGATTATTTCCGGTATGCAGAATTTGCTTTTCATGAGAAGTGCCGGGCTTATATCGGGTTTGATGAGCCGCTAGCTCATCAAATTTATGCGGGCTCTGATATGTTTTTGATGCCGTCGAAATTTGAGCCGTGCGGTTTGGGGCAGCTCATTGCTCTTCAATATGGCGCCATTCCGATTGTCAGGGAAACGGGCGGTCTTTACGACACTGTCCGTGCCTATCAGGAGGAAGAGGGAACGGGCAATGGCTTTACGTTTTCCGCCTTTAATGCGCATGATCTGAAATTTACGATAGAAAGGGCGCTGTCGTTTTATTGCCAACAGGATGTATGGAAGAGCATCGTGAAGACCGCTATGAATGCAGATTACAGCTGGGGGAAGTCGGCTAAAGAGTATCAGCGTATTTTCGAGCAGGTGACAAGGAGTGGACGGGATGTTCTCGAGTAAAGAACGCTTTGCAGACTTATTTTTAAAGCGTCTGGAAATGACGTGCGGAAAAAGCTTTAAAGATTCTGCCAAGCTGGATCAATATAAAACGTTGGGCAATATGGTCAGAGAGTATATCAGCGCTGATTGGATCGAAACGAATGAAAAAAGCAGATCAAATTCCGGGAAGCAGACATATTATTTATCAATCGAATTTCTGCTCGGTCAGCTCCTTGAGCAAAACTTAATGAATCTTGGTGTTCGTGATGTTGTAGAAGCTGGTTTAAAGGAAATCGGCATCAATTTAGAGGAAATTCTTCAGATAGAGAACGATGCAGGTCTCGGCAACGGCGGGCTTGGCCGCTTGGCCGCTTGCTTTTTAGATTCTCTTGCTTCGTTGAACCTGCCGGGGCACGGGATGGGCATACGTTATAAGCATGGCTTGTTTGAGCAAAAAATTGTAGACGGACATCAGGTGGAACTGCCTGAGCAATGGCTGAAAAACGGGAACGTATGGGAAGTAAGGAATGCAGATCAGGCAGTGGACGTGCCGTTTTGGGGCGAAGTCCATATGACAGAAAAAAGCGGGCGCCTGCATTTTCGCCACGAGCAAGCGACAATTGTTACCGCTGTTCCTTATGATATCCCGGTCATCGGCTATGAAACGGGCACTGTCAACACGTTAAGGCTCTGGAACGCCGAGCCCTATGCGCATTATCACGGCGATAATATTTTGTCTTATAAGCGGGAAACAGAAGCGGTTTCTGAATTCTTATATCCCGATGACACCCATGATGAGGGGAAAATTTTACGGCTGAAGCAGCAGTATTTTTTAGTATGCGCAAGCTTAAAAAGCATTGTGAACAATTACCGAAAAACACATAAATCTTTATCCGGCCTGCATAAAAAAGTGAGCATTCATATTAATGACACTCACCCTGCGCTTGCGGTGCCTGAGCTGATGCGGATTTTGCTCGATGAAGAGAACATGAGCTGGGAAGAAGCTTGGCATATCACTGTACATACGATTTCTTATACAAATCATACAACATTGTCAGAAGCGCTCGAGAAATGGCCGATTCATTTGTTTAAGCCGCTGCTCCCGCGAATGTACATGATTATTGAAGAGATCAATGAGAGGTTTTGCCGCGCAGTTTGGGAAAAGTATCCGGGAGACTGGAAAAGGATAGAGAACATGGCGATTACAGCGCATGGTGTTGTCAAAATGGCTCATCTGGCCATAGTAGGCAGCTACAGTGTAAATGGCGTTGCAAAAATACATTCCGATATATTAAAGGAAAGGGAGATGCGCGACTTTCACTTGCTGTTTCCGAATCGTTTTAACAATAAGACGAATGGAATTGCCCACAGGCGCTGGCTGTTAAAAGCGAATCCAGGCTTGTCTGCCATCATTACAGAGGCGATCGGTGATGAATGGGTCAAGCAGCCGGAATCGCTGATCCGTTTAGAACCGTACGCCTCTGATCCTGCATTTATTGAACAGTTTCAAAACAACAAAAGCAAGAAAAAACAAGAGCTTGCCGATTTGATTTTTTGCACGGCCGGGGTGGTTGTGAACCCTGAGAGCATATTCGACGTACAGGTGAAACGGCTTCATGCATATAAACGGCAGCTGTTGAATGTTCTTCACATTATGTATCTGTATAACCGCCTCAAGGAGGATTCGGGGTTTTCAATCTACCCGCAAACCTTTATTTTCGGGGCAAAGGCTTCACCAAGCTATTATTATGCTAAGAAAATCATTAAGCTGATCCATTCTGTCGCAGAAAAAGTCAATTATGATCCGGCGGTCAAACAGCTGATCAAAGTTGTTTTTTTAGAAAATTATAGAGTTTCTATGGCTGAGCGAATTTTTCCGGCATCAGACGTAAGTGAGCAAATTTCAACTGCAAGCAAGGAAGCGTCTGGTACAGGGAATATGAAGTTTATGATGAACGGGGCTTTGACGATCGGCACGCATGACGGCGCAAATATCGAGATCCTTGAGCGGGTGGGCCCTGACTGTATTTACACGTTCGGCTTAAAGGCGGATGAGGTTCTATCGTATCAGGAAAACGGCGGCTATAGATCGAGGGAATATTATCAGCATGACAGAAGAATCAGGCAGGTAGCGGATCAGCTGATCAATGGTTTTTTTGAAGGAGAAGCAGATGAATTTGAATCGATCTTTGACTCGCTGCTTCCGCATAATGATGAGTATTTTGTGCTGAAGGATTTCAGCTCATATGCAGATGCGCAGGAGCGAATTCAAGCTGATTATCGAGAGCGAAGGAAATGGTCTGAGCGTTCGATTGTAAACATTGCTCATTCAGGATATTTCTCCAGCGACCGCACGATCCGGGAATATGCGAAGGACATTTGGGGCATCAAGCCGATGATGTGAAAAAGCCGCTGTATAAGCGGCTTTTTTTGTTCACAGATTCATTGAATTGATTGTAAAGGATAAGAACGTCGCAAATGCACTCCATAAAAAATAAGGCAAAAGAAGATAGCTTGCGGTTCTGCTGTATTTTTTGGCAATGATCAGTAATATGATTGCTGTGATGGCGACAAGCAGGCAGTCAAGCGATGCAGCCAGCAGATTTTTTTGCGTAAACTGAAAATAGCTGAAGGCTTGATTCAGCACGTAATTTATCAAAAGTGTAAACCAAAAGCTTTTCGCACCTTTAAATGAAAACGCAGCATATACTATGGCTGCTGAAAGGGAGATCAGGGCAAACAGGATGGCCCAAATGATGCCGATCGCAGTTCCGCTTGGCGTCCAGTCCGGTTTTTTCAATGAATTGTACCATTCTTGGTCCACAGGAAACAGGTAGCCTGCGGCTGAAAACAGCGCATATGTAATCACAAAAACGGCTAAAGCGCCGACAATCTTTTTCATATTTGCAACCTCCGCATGTATTTATTTACCCTTTATCTTATAAAGATCAAACCCCCGATATGCGGGGGAAATGATGGTCTTAAATAAGCTGCTGCAATGCGTTTGCTTTAATGCGTTCATATTCAAAAGCTGATTCTAATTCTTCCTTCGGTAAAGCAGACTTGCGGACGTATTTTTCGCGAATGACATCATAAAGCTCGTAAGGAAACAGCATATCAATAAACATGACTTGTTTTTGTTCTTCAGTTAATGGGGCTCTGGATTCGTATGCGTTCAGCATGACATGAAATGTTTCTTCATCCCAAACGCCCGTCGTATCCAAAAGCGGAATAATCATTTTGCGCAAATCGCGAATAGGCAGATCAAATGAAACGGTATCTAAGTCAATGACCCAAATCTGTTCATTTTCCCCTAAGAGTGTATTTCCGGTTCCGTAATCCTGGTGGCAAAGGTTAGGGCTTTTTTTCAGCTGTTCAGTCCATGGAACATAGGTCGACTGCAAAAGCTGGTCTTTGATGCGCAGCCCGTCTTCAATAAAGCCATCTATCTCCTGAAGATAAAGCTGTGAGAAAGGATCTTCATTTTCCGCCTCCGCCATCAGCTTCCACGTTTCCATCTGTTTGCATCGTTTCGTGTAGTGATTCGGCCAGCGACCTAATTTGGTAAATACGGGAACGCCATTTGGCGGCTGATATCCGACGGAAGCTGTATGAAAATCAGCAAGGCCTTTCATGATAAACTCCAAGTCCTGCTTTACAGTCAGCTCAAACGGCCTTCCTTCGATCCAGTCATATACGACAAATAGAAATGAGCCGTGCTTGGAATATAGGCTGCCTTTTTTGTTTGGGAGTATGCCAGGAACATTCATGCCTTTTTTTGCTAAATAGTCCTGCGCGAAAATGGAAAACAACGCTTTCTTTTCTGGCCTGTGTATTCGTTTTAGACAAACCGCGCCGGAGCCTGTGTGGACCTTCCAGACAAGCGCCATCTGGTTTCCCTGAATGACGTCTATTTTTTCAGCCTGCACATCCCATCCTTGAAGCACATTTTCAGCCAGCTCCGTTAATTTTTTTGCATCTTCTGCTGATAAAGGAAGCTCTGATGAATTCCCCTCCTCAATGACTTCATGGTTTTCTGCCATTAAAGGACACATCCTTACCTGTTTTACTCCTACCTTATGAATCAAAAGGAAAAAATGATTGAGTTATTTGACTATATTTAATAGATGAATCTGGTTGTTTACCCGTTTTGTTTTTAGGGCAGTCCCATTCCGCACAAGTTGGTTGTTCAGCCGTATCATGATTCTAACTAGTTAAAAATCATGCAGGAATGGAGGCTATGTATGAAAATAGCACTGATCGCCACAGAGAAGCTTCCTGTCCCATCGGTTCGAGGAGGCGCCATTCAAATCTACCTCGAAGCGGTTGCCCCTTTAATTGCCAAAAAACATGAGGTGACTGTGTTTTCTATTAAAGATCCGAATCTCGCTGATAGAGAGAAGGTAGACGGTGTCCATTATGTGCATTTGGATGAAGACCGTTATGAAGAAGCCGTTGGAGCAGAGCTGAAAAAGAGCCGTTTTGATCTTGTGCATGTTTGTAATCGCCCAAGCTGGGTTCCGAAATTGAAGAAACAGGCGCCGGATGCTGTTTTTATTTTAAGCGTTCACAATGAAATGTTCGCTTACGATAAAATCAGCCAGGCGGAAGGCGAGATTTGCATCGACTCCGTAGCGCAGATTGTTACGGTCAGCGATTATATCGGACAGACGATCACAAGCCGTTTTCCGTCAGCACGATCAAAAACAAAAACGGTGTATTCCGGTGTGGATTTAAAAACGTACCACCCTCGCTGGACGAATGAAGGGCAGCGAGGTCGCGAAGAGATGCGAAGCGAGCTGGGGCTTCACGGCAAAAAAATCGTCTTGTTTGTCGGCCGGCTTAGCAAAGTCAAAGGCCCGCACATATTATTGCAGGCTTTGCCGGACATCATTGAGGAGCACCCCGATGTCATGATGGTGTTTATCGGGTCAAAATGGTTCGGAGATAATGAATTAAATAACTATGTCAAACATCTTCATACCCTTGGTGCGATGCAAAAGGATCATGTCATATTTATTCAATTTGTGAAGCCAAAGGACATTCCGCGCCTTTATACCATGTCAGATGTATTTGTATGCTCTTCGCAATGGCAGGAGCCTTTAGCAAGGGTGCATTATGAAGCGATGGCTGCGGGACTTCCTATTATTACAAGCAATCGGGGAGGCAATCCAGAGGTCATAGAGGAAGGGAAAAACGGCTACATCATTCATGACTTTGAAAATCCTAAACAATATGCCGAACGCATCAATGATTTGCTGAGCAGCTCGGAAAAGCGGGAACGGCTTGGGAAATACAGCCGCCGCGAGGCAGAAAACAAATTCGGCTGGCAGAGGGTGGCTGAAAATCTGCTCAGCGTCTATGAAAAGAACAGATAGAAGGGGTGAACAGAGTGTACCAAAAAGAGCATGAAGAACAGATTGTGTCCGAAATTCTCAGCTATTATCCTTTTCATATTGACAATGTGGCGCTGAAATCGAACAAAAGCGGACGCAAAATCTGGGAAGTCGAAACTGATCATGGCCCAAAGCTGCTAAAAGAAGCGCAAATGAAACCGGAGCGGATGCTTTTTATCACTCAGGCACACGCCCATTTACAAGAGCAAGGGCTGCCGATAGCGCCGATTCATCAAACAAAAAATGGCGGGAGCTGCTTGGGCACGGATCAGGTTTCTTACAGCTTATATGACAAAGTGACAGGAAAAGAAATGATTTACTATGATGCAGAGCAAATGAAAAAAGTCATGTCATTTACCGGCCAATTTCATCATGCCTCAAAAGGATATGTTTGCACAGATGAAAGCAAGAAGAGAAGCAGGCTGGGGAAATGGCATAAATTGTACCGATGGAA
The DNA here is from genome assembly GCF_037963335.1 of Bacillus sp. PS108. Taxonomy (NCBI): domain Bacteria; kingdom Bacillati; phylum Bacillota; class Bacilli; order Caryophanales; family Bacillaceae; genus Bacillus; species Bacillus sp. PS108. The sequence continues at coordinate 3,057,774 of NZ_CP150155.1, read as the reverse complement.
GCTGCAGGAACTTGAAGGGAATATGCACATCGCGGCATCCTATCCTGATGACGTATTTTCGCAAACTTTCTTAAAACATGCTGATAAAATGCTGGCAAGAGGAAAAGAAGCTCTTCAGGCGCTTGATGACTCAGAATACGAAACCTGGACAAAAGAAACGCTCGAGCATGGCGGATTCTGTTTTCAGGATTTTACATTGGCACGTTTGACAGAGATCGAAGGGGAGCCTTTTTTAAAGGAGCTTCACTCGATTACCTACGATTTGCCGTCAAGAGACCTTCGTATTCTGCTGAATAAAGTGATGGTTAAGCTTTCTGTATGGGATACTGATTTCATGGTCGCACTGCTTGCGGCCTACGACGCAGTGTATCCGCTCACAGAAAAACAGTACGAGGTACTTTGGATTGATCTCGCGTTTCCGCATTTGTTCTGTGCAATCGGGCACAAATATTATTTGAAGCAAAAGAAAACGTGGTCAGATGAGAAATATAACTGGGCGCTGCAAAACATGATTTCTGTTGAAGAATCTAAAGATTCGTTTTTGGATAAACTGCCGGAACTGTATAAAAAGATAAAAGCGTATCGGGAGGCGAATTGACATGAGGTCATCGAGACAAAAAGCCTCTATTTCTAAACTGGATCTCGACCAATTCGTATTTACACCGCCTGGGCCGATGGGGTGGCAGGCTCATGACTCAATGTCAGCTGAGAAGGAAGAAGAGGAGAAGCATTTAGATGTGGGCAGCATTCGAGAGCTCCCTCACATCAATGCACCGAAAGAATATCAAGAAGAAACGAAGGAAAAGGAAACAGATCACAAAATCGTCGATGATGAAGAAGAAACGAAATTCGAAACCATTCTAGAGCCTGAGGAGGAGCGTGATTCGAAACGCTCAGTGCCTCCATATGAAGAAGAGGATGAAGATGAAGAACCAGACTTAGCGGAAGAAGCTAAAGTGGAAATCATCATTCTTCCAAGTGAATCTAAACCAGCTCCATGGTTTTCTCAAACCGTAAAGCGCAAGGCATAAAGTCACATTTATGCCTTTTTTTATGTTTTCTGCAGCAAAAAAACAGCCCGTTTTGCAACACGAGCTGTAGGTTTTATGTTTTTGCTTTCACAAAAAGCTGATTGATAGATGATAAATCAAAATTTTGCGTCAGAAAAGGCGGCGGAAATTGTTTGTTTTTCGGGGTCAGAATGGATTGGTAAACAGTATTGAGCCTTTTGGCAGCATGGGTAAAGGTAAATAAAGCTTCTACATGCTTTCGGGCGTTTTTTGTCATTTTGCTCATTAATTCTTGATCTGTAAAGGCTCTGTCAATTGCTTTTGCAAATGAAGAAGGTTTGTTGTAGCTGTCGATGACAAGGCCGGTGACTTCGTGTTTTACGACTTCACCGTTTCCGCCCCGGTTTGTGGTAATTAAGGGCGTGCCGGCCGCCATTGCTTCATAATTCACACGGGCGAGGGGTTCGTTCCACTGAGAGCTGCACACAAATACATCTGCCATCAGAAAAAGGTTTGGAATGTCGTCAGCGGGAATGAATTTTGTAAAAATTATGTGGTCTCTGTATGGCAGCGCCAGCGTGCGCAGATAGGTGACATATTGGTTTTCGCTGTCATCGCTGAACCATTTCCCGCCCGCTATGACCAGTACAGCATCATGGTGCTGCTGCAAAATCCGTCTCATGCTGTGAATGAGAAGGTGAGGTCCTTTTGTCGGGCTTAAGCGGCCGGCGAATAAAATAACTTTTTTATCTTCAATACCGTATTTTTTCCGGTATGTTTTTCTGACAGCCGAGCCTTTCATCGTCCATACGGGCGGATAAGAGTTTAAATCAACGCCGGAATACACAACTTTTGTGATGTCCTCGGCTTCAGGGAAACGTTCAATGACGGTTTGTTTAATAAATTCGCTCACAGTTGTGATCATGGAGACATTGTCGAGTACTTCTTTTCCTTGCGCGAAGGTCATCTTTTTTTCAGAAAACATTTCGTTATGCAGGCTCAGAACGATCTTGCTGTTTGGTGAGGCTTTTTTATATAAAGAGACATTTAAAGGCCTGTTGAACACATGAATGAGATCAAAGGAAGAGGCTCGCAGCTCTTCGGCTACTGCCTCGCGGTAATGTTCTTTTGGCAGATGGATATAATGTACGCCGTCTTTTGTTTCTCTTTTTGGGAGCGATGGATCTTCTATTGAAAAAATGGTCAGGTCGTACCTGCTGCTGAAATAGGGCGTGACACCGTCAATCATCATTTGAATAGCGCCGCCGCGTACTGCGGGCGCCGGCAGCTTTTCTGTACAGATAAAGGCAAGCTTCATTTTTATTCCCCCTGATACAGCGACGATAAATAGGTGATTTCGTTGGTCAAGCCATCCTTTAAGGATGTGGCGGGATTATAATGCAAGAGCTGTTTTGCTTTTGAAATATCCGCCCACGTGTTGCGCGGTTCCCCTGCTATTTTGTCCGAAAAGTGCAGTGTTGCTTTTCTACCGGAAATATCCTCAATGAGGGAGACAACCTTTAAGACTGAGGCACGCTCTGCGCCGCCGATATTTACTGTTTCACCAATAAGGTGGGGTTTCCCAAGAACAGCGGTGATGCCTTTGACACAGTCGCTGATATAAGTGAAATCTCTTGACTGCTGCCCATCACCGAAGATGGTAAGCGGCTTTTGCTGAAGGTGCTGCTTAATGAGCCGGTGAAAAGCCATATCCGGCCGCTGTCTTGGCCCGTATACGGTAAAAAAACGGAGAATCACAATTGGAATGCTAAAGCTCTGTTGATACACATGGCAAAGCTTTTCTCCCGTAAGCTTAGTTACCCCGTACGGAGATAAAGGAGAAAGCGACGTGTTTTCGCTGACTTTTCCTTGTTTTTCGCCATACACGGAAGAGGTGGATGCAAAGACGAACGTTTGAATAGAATGTTCCCGGCACGCCTCGAGGAGCCTTTGGAGCGCTTGGATATTATGTGCGGCATATGGGTGAAAATGATTGCCCCAGCTTGAGCGGACACCCGGTATGGCCGCCAAATGAAAGATGACGTCCACTCCTTCCAGTAAGGGAGCAAGATCCGCTGTCAGCAGATTTTCCTTTATGAACGTAAATCGCTTTTCTTGCAGCAGGGTTTTAAGGTTTTTTAGTTTCATGGAAAATGGAGTAGGACCGATAAAGTCATCGATTCCGATAATGTTATGTTTCTTATCTTTTAGTAATTCTTCGCAGAGGTGGGAGCCGATAAAGCCCGCTGCTCCTGTGACGAGTATTTTCATGGACGGCCAACTCCCGTACAGATCAGGCCGCAAGCCTCGATCAGTTCTTTTTTCAGTACGTTGCGCCCGTCTATCACAAGACGCCCTTTCATGATATCTGCAGCCTTTTTCCAATCAAACGCTAAAAACTCGGGCCATTCTGTCGCCAAAAATAAAAAGTCGCTTTCTTCGATCGCATCAAAAGCTTGAGAATGCTGAGTTACATGCTGCCGCAAATGTTCTGGAAGTACAGCTTCAGGATCATATGCATGAACATCACATCCCAGCTCCGCCAGCCTTTCCATCAGTCTGACAGCCTGAGAATTCCTAATGTCATCGGTATTCGGTTTGAAGGAAATGCCGAGTACAGCCGCTTTCTTGCCTTGAAGTGTTTCGAAGAATGACTGTATTTTTTTGATATACAGGCCGAGCTGGGTGTCATTAATGTGCTGCACGGCTTGGAGCAGGAAGGTCTCCGTGTTTTTTTTCTGGGCAGCAAATTGCAGCGCCTGCAGATCCTTTGGAAAACAAGAGCCTCCGTATCCGATGCCTGCCTGCAAAAAGTGCTCCCCGATCCTTGGGTCTAGACCGATAGCGCGGGAAATATCTGAGATATCTGATTGATAGGCTTCACATATGCGGGCCATTTCGTTAATGAACGAAATTTTGGCTGCTAAAAAGAAATTGTTGGCATATTTGATCAGCTCTGCTCCCGCTAAGCTTGTAACGATAAAAGGGGTATCAATGTGTTTGTAAATGGATTTGACGATGGCTGCCGATACGTGATCTTCTTCCTGAACACCGATGACTGTTTTGTCAGGATGCAGCATGTCATATAAGGCATTGCCTTCCCGCAGAAACTCCGGATTGGATACGATATTAAAGAGGTTTTTAGACACTCCGGAGGCAATCAGTTGTTTTGCTATGGTTTCATTAGTCCCGGGCGGAACAGTGCTTTTCGTAATGATGGTTTTATACGATCGGATCGCCTCGCTTAAATCACCGATGACGGACTGCAGGGCTTTCGTATCAGCTGATCCGTCCGAACGCGGCGGGGTTCCGACTGCGATAAAAATAACGGGACATTCCTCCATGCTCGATTTCACTTCAGAAGAAAACGAGAGATTGCCGCAACGAAGTATTGCATCTGAAAGCCCAGGCTCGTAAAAGGGAATGACTCCTTTTTTCAGCTGCCCGATTTTTTTGACGTCTTTGTCTGTGCATATCATGTCATGTCCGATGGATGCCAGTGCCGCTGATAGGGTTAAACCGACATACCCGGCGCCAACCACACAAATTTTCATCACCTGAGCTCCTTTACAAGATTACTGGTCATATATCAATATCCTATTAAAAAAGGGCTGGTTCGTGATTCCGCTTTCTGCCCAGTTGCTTCCGCCTAATTTTAGATGTACAAACATCAGGATACGCTCTTGGAATATCATGTAATAAACATGAGCTGAGGGGAAAATAACATGATAAAAAAAGCGATCATTCCTGCAGGCGGATTCGGCACGAGAAATCTGCCGGTGACGAAGGTGATTCCGAAAGAAATGTTTCCGGTAGGATCTAAGCCTGTGATTCATTATCTTGTTGAAGAATTAAAGGAGTCAGGCATTGAGGACATTTTGATGGTTGTATCGAGCCATAAAAATCTGATTGTCGACTATTTTGATTCCTCTTTGGCACTTGAGGCTTTTTTGGCCTCTAAGAATAAACTGCATTTGCTTAGTGAGCATCCCATTCCGAATATACGGATTCACTATGTGCGCCAGCCTTATGCAAAGGGTCTTGGCGACGCCATTTCTTTTGGAAAGCAATTTGCAGGCAAAGAGCCTTTTGCCGTCGTTTTGCCAGATGATCTGATTTTTTCCGCCAATCAGCCGGCTTTGGGACAGCTGATTGAAGCATATACGAAATATCAGTCCAGTGTGATCGGCTTAAAAGAAACAAAAACGGAGGATTTACATCATTACGGGGTGATAAAAGGGGAGCCTGTTGAAAAAGGGCTTTATCGCATACAGGATATTGTGGAAAAGCCTAAACAAAACCCTCCGTCTCATTTTGCCGCAGCAGGGCGTTATATTTTCACACCGGATATTTTTAATGAGCTGGAGGCATTAGAAGCTGACAGCGGAGGAGAAGTGCAGGTAACGGATGCGATAAAAGCTTCGCTTGGGGCATGTACCGTATACGGGAAATTGCTAGAGGGCGAGCGGTATGACATCGGCCTGCAAAAGGATTATCTGAAGCTGATTTACGATATGCTGAAAACTGAAAAGAACCCCCAATAATCGGGGGTTCAATCAGCGTGGAGATCGCCGAATGTGGTCATGATTCCCTCTTCGTCAAGTTCTTCTTCATAGCGCTCATGGGCTCTGCTTTGATAAACGGTAATTTCTTTTCCAGTGATATCTGTAGCGATGAAATTTTCGTAAGACTCCGTATTGCCGATATTCTCTTCGGCATTCATCGTCATATCATCATAGCTGAGCGGAGGGTTTTCCATATCCTGCGGCGTTTGTGAGTTACCATATTTTTCGACATCCTGATAGGAATCCTCACTGTCATATGGCGCTCTGATTTCTTCATCATCATCAAATTCAAATTGCCCGAATGGTGTTTCTTCTTCAATCGGACGGTCTTTGGAAACCACGTCCTGTGACGAATACTCCGCGAGGGTTGTGGCAGTCGGAAGCGCTTCAAGTCGTTCGTAAGGGATTTCCTTTCCGCTGACTTCACAAATGCCATACGTACCGTTTTCTATCGCCTTCAATGAATGCTCAATGTCCCGAAGGTGCTCTCGCTCATGCAAGTCTAGAGCGATGTCTTTCTCACGCTCGTAAAGTTCTGTCGCCTGATCGCCGGGATGGTTGTCGTATGCCGAAAGCTCACCCCACGAATCATAAGGAAATGCTGAGTTAAGCTGAAAATGATCATTGTCTTTGAAACGGTTTAAGATATCTTTTTTCGTTTGTTCCAGTTCATTTTTTAAATGCTGAAGCTGTTCTTTCGTAAGCAATGTGATCGCCTCGTTTCTCTGTGATGCATACCTTTAGTATGAACAGATCGCCTGAGAACTTTCATAAATGGCGGGTGGAGGAATATAGGAGGTTTTCCTTTTATGGTAAGCGGATACAACCTTTGCTATCAGTGGAGAAAGAAATTTAAGCTTTGTTTCTTTTTCATTTCTGAAATTAGGTTTATAATAGGTAAGGCAGGCCATTTGGACTGCATGATCTGTGTTTGACACAAAGGAGACACAGGTGTATGGTATTAAAAGCATTTTAAGGATTATGGAGGAATGTCTCATGGTGACAACGGTGCAGCGTACGTTCCGAAAGGAAGTTCTACATGCATTACATAAAGCCAAAGAAGTCAACCATGCTGTCTTAATAAGCTATTCGAGACAAATCGAGTCTCTTGACCCTCTATCATTTTTCAATTACGGAGCAAAAAAATATACAGGCAATCGATTTTTTTGGTCAGATCCTGAAAGTGAATTGACAATAGTCGGTCTTGGCAAAGAAGCGGTTTTCCAGACAAATCAAAAAAACAGCGAGCGGTATCGTGAGGTTTTTGAACAATGGGAGCGCTTTAAAAAGACGGCTTTTCATATTTATGAAGAAGAAAAGCTGCAGCATTCTGCAGTGGGACCTGTGTTATTCGGAGGATTTTCTTTTGACCCTTGCGAAGAAAGAGGTTCACAATGGGACCATTTCTCGGAAGGGGATTTCTTTGTGCCTGCGCTTATGCTGACGATGACTGCTGAAGGCCCGTTCTTAACAGTTAACAGATGGGTAAGCGGAGGAGAAGATGCAGAAGCTGTTTTAGAAGGCTTAAAAGCTTTTGCAGCGGAATTTATGGTTCCCGATTTCAAGCAAGAAGATCAGGCTGTGATTGCAGCAGCCGAAGAGCTGGATAAGGATGATTGGCTGAAAGCAATCGAAACGGCCACAAGCCAAATTAAAGAGAAACAATATGATAAGGTTGTTCTTGCCCGAGAGCTGTTGCTCACGTTTGACGGTCCAATCCAAATTGAACCGGTGCTTAAAACGCTTCTGGACGATCAGCAGACAAGCTATGTTTTTGCAATTGAACAAGAAGGCAAAACCTTTGTCGGCGCGTCTCCGGAAAGACTGATCAAAAGAGACGGCGGCACTGTTATGTCTTCCTGTCTGGCAGGCTCCATTAAACGAGGCGTGAATGAAGAAGACGACCGCCGGATAGGCCTTGAATTATTAAACGATGAGAAAAACCTGCTTGAGCATGATATTGTGGTAGGTATGATTCATAACGCTTTTGTATCAAGCTGTTCAGAGGTTGAAAAGCCTGATGGACCTGTTTTGTACAAAACAAAAAGCGTTCAGCACCTGTTTACGCCGATTGTCGGACAGCTGCGCGAGTCTGCATCGATTTTTGACTTAATTGAGAAGCTGCATCCCACTCCGGCGCTTGGGGGAGCACCTCAGGAAAAAGCTGTTGACGTGATCAGGGAGATTGAACCGATGTCCCGCGGCTGGTATGCGGCCCCTATCGGCTGGATTGACAGCCAGGATAACGGGGAATTCGCGGTAGCCATTCGTTCAGGGCTCATCGAAGGAAGCACAGCAAGGCTGTTTGCCGGGTGCGGTATTGTGGAAGACTCGGAACCAATCTCTGAATATGAAGAAACACAGATTAAATTAAAGCCGATGATCTCTGCATTAGGAGGTGAGAGGCGTTGACAGTCAACCCGATTACTCATTACATCGGAAGTTTTATTGATGAATTCGCCCTTTCCGGAATTACGGACGCCGTCGTTTGTCCGGGCTCAAGATCTACACCGCTGGCTGTTCTTTGTGCTGCGCATCCCGATATCAGCGTCCATGTCCAAATTGATGAAAGATCTGCCGGATTTTTTGCCTTAGGTTTGGCAAAAGCGAAGCAGCGTCCCGTACTATTGATCTGTACATCTGGAACAGCCGCGGCCAACTTTTATCCGGCTGTGGTTGAAGCCCATTATTCAAGGGTGCCTATTATTGTGTTAACTGCTGATCGGCCTCATGAGCTGCGCGAAGTAGGCGCACCGCAGGCTATTAATCAGCACTTCTTATTCGGTAACTTTGTTAAGTTTTTCACAGACTCTGCTCTTCCTGAAGAGTCTCCGCAAATGCTGAGATACATCCGAACGCTGGCAAGCCGCGCTGCCGGAGAAGCACAAAAGCGCCCGATGGGGCCTGTCCATGTGAATGTGCCGCTGCGCGAACCGCTGATGCCGGATCTTTCAGATGAGCCGTTTGGAAGAATGAGAACAGGCCGTCATGTGTCTGTGAAAACGGGTACGCAGTCTGTTGACCGCGAGTCCCTGTCTGATGTGGCTGAGATGCTCGCAGAGGCTGAAAAAGGAATGATCGTCTGCGGAGAGCTCCATAGTGATGCGGACAAGGAAAACATTATTGCGCTGTCAAAAGCGCTTCAGTATCCAATTTTAGCAGATCCGCTGTCTAATCTGCGGAATGGTGTTCATGATAAAAGCACTGTAATTGATGCGTATGATTCGTTTTTAAAAGATGATGAGCTGAAGCGGAAACTTCGTCCTGATGTTGTCATTCGGTTTGGGCCGATGCCTGTTTCAAAACCGGTTTTCTTATGGCTTAAGGATGATCCGGCGATTCAGCAAATCGTGATTGACGAGGATGGAGGGTGGAGAGACCCGACACAGGCAAGCGCGCATATGATTCATTGTAATGCGCTTGTTTTTGCTGAGGAGATCATGGCAGGCCTTACTGCTGCCACCAGATCCTCAGAGTGGCTGGAAAAGTGGCAGTTTGTCAATAGGCGGTTCCGCGAGCATCTGCAAACAATCAGCAGTGAAGATGTTTCGTTTGAAGGCAATCTCTATCGAATCCTTCAGTATCTTGTGCCTGAAAACAGCTCGCTGTTTGTGGGAAACAGCATGCCGATCAGGGATGTTGATACGTTTTTTGAAAAGCAGGACCGCCCTTTCCGGATTTATTCAAACCGGGGAGCAAACGGGATAGACGGTGTCGTCTCCTCTGCCATGGGGGTATGTGAAGGAACAAAAGCGCCTGTTACCCTTGTGATTGGAGATTTATCTTTTTATCACGATTTAAACGGCCTGCTGGCGGCCAAAAAGCTGGGTATTCCTCTTACTGTGATTCTTGTCAATAATGACGGAGGAGGGATTTTCTCCTTTTTGCCGCAGGCTTCTGAGAAGACACACTTTGAAGATTTGTTCGGCACACCGACAGGGCTCGATTTCAAGCATGCGGCTGCACTTTACGGCGGAACGTATTCATGCCCGGCTTCTTGGGATGAATTCAAAACAGCTTACGCGCCGCAGGCAGACAAGCCCGGACTCCATTTGATTGAAATCAAAACGGATCGCCAATCAAGAGTCCAGCTTCATCGCGATATGCTGAATGAGGCTGTGCAGGAAGTGAAAAAACAATGGGAACTGTAAACATAACGGTATCAGATGGTGTCCGATATGCAGTGGCAGACGGGGGACCGAATGCTTCCGAAGCCGTCGTCTGTCTGCACGGGTTTACCGGCAGCAAACAATCATGGACTTTTCTTGATGAAATGCTGCCTGATTCCCGCTTGATCAAAATTGATTGTTTAGGGCATGGGGAAACCGATGCCCCGCTGAATGGGAAAAGATACAGCACAAGCCGGCAAGTTTTTGACCTTGCCGAGATTTTTGATCAATTAAAACTTCACAAAGTGAAATTGATTGGGTATTCTATGGGAGGAAGGCTTGCTTACTCTTTTGCGATGACACATCCCGAGCGGGTATCGGCACTTGTGCTTGAAAGCACGACGCCGGGACTCAAAACACTTGGGGAACGGCGGGAACGAATCATGCGGGACCGGAAGCTTGCTGATTTTATTTTACGAGACGGGCTCGAAGCGTTTGTTGCGTATTGGGAGAATATCCCTTTGTTTTCATCTCAGCAGAGGCTGGCTGAAGATATTCGGTACAGGATACGATCGGGTCGTCTGCGGAACAATAAGATTGGGCTTGCGAACAGTTTAACCGGCATGGGCACCGGTTCACAGCCTTCCTTGTGGAGCCGTGTAGAGGAAATAGATGTTCCTGTGCTTCTGATCTGCGGGGAGTGGGACGAAAAATTTTGCGCCATCAATCAAGAGGTGCATAAGATGCTTCCTTCTAGTAGAATAGAGATTGTTCCAAAAGCAGGACATACGGTCCATGTGGAACAGCCGCGATTGTTTGGTAAAATAGTGAGTGAGTTTTTGACAAGCATCTGACTCATTCACATAGAGAATAAAAGGAGGTCATCATATGGCTGAATGGAAAACAAAACGGACATACGATGAGATATTGTATGAAACGTATAATGGCATTGCAAAAATAACAATCAACCGACCTGAGGTACATAATGCGTTTACCCCTAAAACGGTTGCTGAAATGATTGATGCGTTTGCTGACGCAAGAGACGACCAAAACGTTGGGGTTATCGTGCTTGCCGGTGCAGGGGACAAAGCATTTTGTTCTGGCGGAGACCAAAAAGTGCGTGGCCACGGTGGATATGTAGGAGACGACCAGATCCCTCGTCTTAACGTATTGGATCTTCAGCGTTTAATCCGCGTCATCCCGAAACCGGTTGTTGCGATGGTGTCCGGATATGCGATCGGCGGAGGCCATGTGCTTCACATCGTATGTGACTTGACAATTGCTGCGGACAACGCAATTTTCGGACAAACAGGCCCTAAAGTGGGAAGCTTCGATGCAGGTTACGGTTCTGGCTACCTGGCTCGAATTGTAGGACATAAAAAAGCACGTGAAATCTGGTACCTATGCCGTCAGTACAACGCACAGGAAGCACTGGACATGGGTCTTGTCAACACAGTCGTTCCTTTGGAACAGCTTGAAGAAGAAACGATTAAATGGTGTGAAGAAATGCTTGAAAAAAGCCCGACCGCACTGCGCTTTCTTAAAGCTGCGTTTAACGCGGACACAGACGGACTTGCTGGAATTCAGCAGTTTGCAGGGGATGCTACCCTTCTTTACTACACAACAGATGAAGCAAAAGAAGGCCGTGATTCCTTTAAGGAAAAACGCAAACCTGATTTCGGACAGTTCCCTCGTTTCCCGTGATCAGCAATACTTAGTAAACCAACAGCTTGAGACTTTGCGGTCCAAGCTGTTTTCTTTTCAATACAGACATTTTACCTCGGAGATGATGACATGCTGACAGAACAGCCCAACTGGCTCATGCAGCGGGCACAGCTGACACCTGAGAGAATCGCTCTCATTTATAGAGACCAAACCGTGACATTTGCAGAATTATTTGCCGCATCTAAGCGAATGGCGGAACAGCTTGCCGCTCATTCGGTTCGGAAAGGGGATACTGCGGCTATTTTGCTCCAAAACCGTGCGGAAATGGTATACGCCGTTCACGCTTGTTTTTTGCTTGGTGTTAAGGCGGTGCTTTTGAATACGAAGCTGTCAACACATGAAAGGCTGTTTCAGCTGGAGGATTCGGGATCCGGCTTTTTATTGACAGATTCAAGCTTTGAGAAGAAAGAATATGAACACATCGTTCAAACGATTGATGTGGATGAACTGATGAAAGAAGCAGCAGAGGAAATTGAGATCCAGGCTTATATGCAAATGGATGCAACGGCAACGCTGATGTATACGTCGGGTACGACAGGAAAGCCCAAGGGAGTTCAGCAAACGTTCGGAAACCATTATTTCAGTGCGGTGTCGTCCGCTCTTAATTTGGGTATAACAGAACAAGACCGCTGGCTTATCGCATTGCCGCTCTTTCATATCAGCGGATTGTCCGCATTATTTAAATCTGTGATCTATGGAATGACTGTCGTGCTTCACCAGCGTTTTTCCGTAAGCGATGTGCTGGATTCTATCAACAGGCATGAAGTGACAATGATATCTGCGGTGCAGACTATGCTGGCCAGTCTTTTGGAAGAAACAAACCGCTGCCCTGAATCCATCAGATGCATTCTTCTCGGCGGCGGCCCTGCACCGCTGCCATTGCTTGAGGAATGCCGTGAGAAAGGATTCCCTGTCTTTCAGTCATATGGAATGACAGAAACATGCTCGCAAATTGTTACCCTGTCGCCGGAATTCAGTATGGAAAAGCTCGGATCTGCGGGGAAACCGCTGTTTTCGTGTGAAATCAAAATAGAGCGGGACGGACAGGTATGTGAACCGTTTGAACACGGTGAAATCATGGTCAAAGGCCCGAATGTCATGAAAAGCTATTTTAACCGGGAGAGCGCAAACGAAGCCTCTTTTCAAAATGGCTGGCTGAAAACAGGTGATCTTGGTTATTTGGACAGCGAAGGCTTTTTATATGTATTAGACAGACGTTCAGATCTGATCATATCCGGCGGAGAAAACATTTATCCGGCCGAAGTGGAGTCAGTGCTGCTTTCACATCCCGCTGTGGCCGAAGCCGGGGTTTCAGGGGCTGAGGACAAAAAATGGGGGAAAGTGCCTCATGCCTATCTTGTCCTTCACAAGCCTGTGAGCGCAGAAGAATTGACTGCCTACTGCAAAGAACGCTTGGCGAAGTATAAAATTCCGGCAAAATTCTTTGTGCTTGACCGCCTGCCGCGCAATGCGTCTAATAAGCTCTTGCGAAAACAGCTGAAGGATGCGCGTAAAGGAGAACTGCTATGATCGAAATAGAAAAAATCACGCTTTACCATTTGAGCATGAATTTAAAGAAACCGTTTAAAAACAGTATCGAAACGCTTCAAGAGCGTAAATTTCTGATCGTGGAAGCCATTGATACATCAGGTGTCACAGGCTGGGGAGAAGTTTCCGCTTTCTCTTCGCCTTGGTACACCGAGGAAACCATTGGAACATGTTTGCATATGCTAAAAGATTTTTTTATCCCAAATGTCGTCGGCCGTGAATTCAATCATCCTTCAGAAGTGCCGGACAGCCTGGCGCGTTATAAAGGAAACCGGATGGCAAAAGCGGGACTTGAATCGGCTGTATGGGATATCTATGCCAAAAAGAAGGGCATATCCCTTGCTGAGGCATTGGGCGGAACAAGAGATAAAGTCCCTGCCGGCGTGGTAGTCGGACTGGCGCCTCTTGACGATATGCTGAAGGAAATAGAGAGCTATCAAAAAGAAGGTTATCAAAGAATAAAAATTAAAATTCAGCCTGGGCAGGATGTGGAATTGGTCAAGGCCATCCGCAGCCGATTCCCAAACATCCCGCTTATGGCCGATGCCAATTCCTCTTACGAACTGAAGGATATCAGCCGCTTAAAGGAGCTTGATGACTACCATTTAATGATGATTGAGCAGCCCCTTCAATCCGACGATATCGTTGACCACCGCCACCTGCAGAAACATTTGAAAACGGCCATTTGCCTTGATGAGAGCATTTGTTCAGTTGATGATGCGAGACGGGCAATTGAGCTAGGAAGCTGCAAAATTATTAATATAAAACCTTCTCGTGTCGGCGGCTTAACAGAAGCTTTAAAAATTCATGATTTATGCAAAGAGCATCATATGCAGGTTTGGTGCGGCGGAATGCTGGAAACAGGCATATCAAGAGCGCAGAACGTGGCGCTTGCTTCACTGCCTCAATTCACAATACCTGGCGATATATCTTCATCCTCACGCTATTGGGATGAAGATATTGTAACTCCTGATATTCGTATTGATAATGGATTTATTTCTGTGTCAAAACAGCCTGGTTTAGGAGTTGAGGTAAACCAAGACATTATGCGAAAATATGTGACCAAAATGGATGTTTTCACACAGCATGGTTAAGAAAAAAGCATTTTGCTATTTTGAATAAATGACACTGTGCTGTTACAGTAAAAGTGTTCGTTGAATACATCCCTTCTCGTTTGGACCGGCTGCTGACCCAGCCGGTTTTTTTATGTAAATCAGCTTGACAAAAATGGCCAAACGCGATAATTTTGCACAAAGGAAACTTTTTGTCCTGTGTAAATAAAACATGCTTTTGGCTAATTTAATGTCACATGTCTAAGAACTGACAACATAAGATAAAACAATCGGACATTGATGGCAAAGAGGAGGAGAAATATGAGACGAGGGCTGATGGCAGCAGTACTTTTTGCGACCTTTGCTTTAACGGGATGCGGAACGGATTCAGCCGGAAAAAGCGCTGATCAGCAATTACAAGTGACAGCGACAACATCTCAAATTGCCGATGCAGCAGAAAACATCGGAGGTAAGCATGTAAAAGTCACCTCTTTAATGGGACCGGGGGTTGATCCGCACCTTTACAAAGCTTCCCAAGGTGACACGAAAAAATTAATGTCTGCCGATGTTGTTCTGTACAGCGGGTTGCATTTGGAAGGGAAAATGGAGGATGTCCTCCAAAAAATCGGCGAACAAAAACAATCGGCGGCAGTAGCTGAGGCCATTCCGAAAAATAAGCTTATTCCCGCGGGGGAAGGCAAGACGTTTGATCCCCACGTCTGGTTCAGCATTCCGTTATGGATCTATGCGGTGGATGAAATTGAAGCGCAATTCAGCAAAGCAATGCCTCAGCACGCAGATGCCTTTCGGAAAAATGCCAAAGAGTACAAAGAAGATTTGCAATATTTAGATAAGTGGTCGCGTAAGGAGATCGCACATATTCCGGAGAAAAGCCGTGTGCTTGTGACTGCTCATGATGCGTTTGCGTACTTTGGGAATGAGTATGGATTTAAGGTAAAAGGACTGCAGGGACTCAGCACAGATTCGGACTATGGATTAAGGGATGTTCAGGAGCTGGTTGATCTTCTGACAGAAAAACAAATAAAAGCTGTGTTCGTAGAAAGCAGTGTATCTGAAAAATCAATCAATGCAGTGGTGGAAGGCGCTAAAGAAAAAGGCCATACAGTCACAATCGGCGGTCAGCTTTATTCGGATGCCATGGGTGAAAAGGGCACAAAAGAAGGCACATACGAAGGAATGTTCCGCCACAATATCAACACGATTACTAAAGCGCTTAAATAAAGAAAAGAGGTGGAGGATATGTTCCCTGTTGAGCTTGATAATGTGACGGTTGCTTATCATAAAAAGCCTGTACTGCAGGACATTTCGCTGCAGGTGCCGGAAGGAAAACTCATTGGCATTATTGGCCCAAACGGCGCGGGAAAATCAACCTTGATCAAAACGATTCTCGGTCTCGTGCCCCGAGCTTCCGGAGATATCTCTATTTACGGCAAAGACTATAAGGATCAGCGGACCAGAATCGGATATGTTCCGCAGCGCGGCTCGGTTGACTGGGATTTCCCCACAAGCGCGCTCGATGTCGTCCTAATGGGAAGATACGGGAGAATCGGTTTATTAAAGAGGCCAAAGAAAGCGGATGTGGAGATGGCGAAGGCCGCATTAGCAAAAGTCGGGATGCTTGATTATGCAAAGAGGCAAATCAGCCAGCTGTCAGGCGGACAGCAACAGCGGGTGTTTCTTGCCCGGGCACTCTGCCAGAACGCTGACATTTATTTTATGGATGAACCGTTTGCAGGTGTCGATGCAGCGACGGAGCGCGCGATTATGACGCTTTTGGCAGAACTCAAAGAAAAAGGAAAAACCGTGCTTGTCGTCCATCATGATCTGCAGACCGCCGAGGATTATTTCGATTGGATCTTACTGCTTCATTTAAGAAAAATCGCTTTCGGACCGGCGGAAAACGTTTTTACGATCGAAAACCTGCAAAAAACATATGGAGGAAGGCTTACGTTTTTAAAAGATAAAGTGCTGGCAGAAGGACATAAGGAGTGAGCGCAATGTTTGAAAGTTTGTGGCTGCAGCTCCAGCATCCGAATACACAGTGGGTGCTGGCCGGTACGCTTTTGCTCGGGACGGCAAGCGGTGTTTTGGGCAGCTTTGTGCTGCTGAGAAAGCAAAGTTTAATCGGCGATGCGATGGCCCATTCAGCTCTGCCGGGAGTGTGTCTCGCTTTTCTGTTCACCGGGCAAAAATCACTGCCTTTCTTTTTGCTGGGTGCGGCGCTCGCCGGGCTGCTCGGAACGTTTTGTATTCAGCTGATTCCTCGGCTTTCAAAAACAAAGGAGGACTCGGCGATCGGGATTGTTCTTTCTGTGTTTTTTGGCGTCGGGATCATTCTGCTGACATATATTCAGCAACAGGGGGCGGGAAGCCAAAGCGGGCTTGATTCTTTTTTATTCGGCCAGGCTGCTTCATTGGTCAGGCAGGATATCATCCTTATTGCAGGAATATCCGCTGCTCTGCTGCTCCTATGTATTGTTTTCTTTAAGGAATTTACATTGATTACTTTTGATCTCGCGTTTGCAAAGGGATTAGGAATCCCGGTGCGTTTTTTAAACGGGCTTTTGGCTTGTCTGATTGTCTGTGCTGTCGTCATTGGGCTTCAGACTGTTGGTGTGATATTAATGGCGGCTATGCTGATTACACCTGCCATAACCGCGAGATATTGGACCGAACGGTTAACCGGGATGATCGTCATTGCCGGGATTACAGGCGGGGTCAGCGGCGCGGCCGGAACCCTGCTTAGCACCACGATGAAGGGAATGGCGACAGGGCCATTAATGATCTTATCTGCAACGATGCTCTTTCTTTTTTCAATGATTTGCGCGCCTAAGCGGGGGTTGGCTGCTAAAGCCATAAGGCTGATGAGGCTGCGGCGCAGAACAAGCAGGGAGCAAGTGCTTTTGGAGATTTATGAACAGTATGAAAAGAATAATCTTTGTGTAACAGTTGAAAGTATAAGAAAGAAAAGACGCCTATCCCCTTCATTATGCCTTAAGGCATTAAATGACTTGGAACAAGAGAGGTGCATTGAGCGTATCGAAAATGGGATTTGGCAAATCACAAGCAAAGGGATAGAAAAAGGCTATCACACAGCTTTGAAGCAGCGGATGTATGAAGTGTATCTCATGCATGAAATGGAACTTGCCAATATAGAATCCGATCAGGACTACTTTGACCCGGACCGTTTACCGAGAGAAACGAGAGAGCGGCTTTATTCACTCTTAAAGTTGTATGGACGGATGCCTGAGCGTCGAAAAGCGTCTCATGATGCCGAGAAGGGACAGATCGCAAATGAGTTTTGAAGCATGGATTATAGCTACCGGTGTATTAGTCGGTGTAAGCTGCGGATTGATCGGCACATTTCTTGTGCTGAGAAGCATGGCGATGCTGGCCGACGCAATCAGTCATACAGTGTTGCTTGGCATTGTCGGCGCTTTTCTAGTGACGGGAAGTCTCGACGGGATTTCTATGTTTATCGGCGCAGCCGCAACCGGTCTGTTAACGGCTTTCTTGGTTCAGCTTCTTCATAGCAAGGGGGTTCAATCAGATGCTGCCATAGGAGTTGTGTTTACATCTTTATTTGCAATCGGGGTTATATTGCTTTCTGTGTATGGAGCGAATGTCCATCTCGATATTGAGCACTCGTTAATGGGAGAAATCGCTTTTGTGCCGTGGAATACGATGACGGTATTCGGGGTTGATATTGGGCCGAAAGCGTTTTGGATGCTGGCATCTGTTCTGGTTTTAAACGTAGTGTTGATCAGTGTGTGCTATAAGGAGTTTAAAATCGCTTCGTTTGATCCTCAAATGGCTTTAGCCTTGGGAATACCGGTTTTGCTCATTCATTATGTGCAAATGGGCATGCTGTCCCTGACGACTGTTGCTTCCTTTGATTCGGTGGGTGCTGTATTGGTTGTGGCCATGCTGATTGTTCCGCCTGCTGCGGCACATTTGCTGACAGACCGGCTTCTTTATATGCTGATTCTCAGCGCGTTGATTGGCGGGCTGTCGGCGGTCATGGGCTATTTCTTCGCAACGTGGCTTAATGTTTCGATTTCAGGAGCGATGGCGGCCATGACAGGTGTATGTTATGCAAGCGCCTTTTTGTTTTCACCTGCAAACGGGGTCATAACTAAAAAGCTGAGAACACTCAACATGCAAAAAGAAAGAGCTGGCTGACGCAGCTCTTTCTTTTAATTACAAATCATGCGGCTTAAACGTTTTGCAGTCTGTTTCCCGGCTGTTTTCAGCCGTTTCACCAGTATGGCTGACAACATAAATGGCATCAGCGGTGCATTTGTTACCTTTGCCCCAATAAGAACAGTTGTTGACCTCACATAGAATTTTCTGCTCCATGCCATCCCCTCCTTATAAAGGTTCTGGATTAGTATAGCCGGCTGGCTTGCCCTCTATTCCTCCTGGCGGATATAGCGTTTATCTCGCATAAACATTTTCCAGAAGAAAAAGAAGCCCGGAAATAGAATGATAAATGCAACGATATACGTTGCAAACAGCGCTCTGAACGTTGCTGGCTCTGTGAAGCCTGACATGACTGTCACATCGGGATAAATCATATACGGAAGATGCGCCCGCCCGTACGCGTAGCTTGCGAGAAAATACTGTATCCCAATCGCGACAAGTGCAAGCCGCGGTTTTCCGATGTTTTGTCCAAAGCTCTTATTAGGCAGAAAAAGGGCGATTCCAGCAATGACAAATGTAATGAACGATGCAATAATCCAAGTAAAATCATTCATCATTCCGCTGTACAGCCAGTTTGCTTCATTCCGCATTGTCACCATGATGCATACAGCAAACAACAGTGAAATCGGGCCGGTAATCAGGGCGCTTTTTCTGTAGGCTCGGTACGCATCCTGTTCCTCTGCCACATTTGAAACATCTGCAAGCAGCAGCGAGGACAAAAATAAGGTGCTTAAAATCGCAAACCCGATAAATGAATAGGCGTTGGGGCTTGAAAAGATTTTAGACATATTTAAGTTATAGATTCCATCTGCTTTTTCTATAAACCCTCCGTGTGTCACAGGAAGCACCAAAATTAAAATAGCAGGAATGATAAAGCCGGAGATGCCGGAAATATATCTTAGCGTTTTCCGCTCCTTTGCTGTATTTGAAAAAACGAGAAATCCGCTTCGAATCGCTAAAAGCAGCAAAATCATGCTTCCGGGAATTAATAAAACAGTGCCGAGCACAAATGTAGCGCCGGGGAAAAAACTGAAAAGCGCCACGACGATGGCTACAATAAAGACATTTGTGACCTCCCAAGTCGGGGACAAAAAGCGATTCGCAATATCGGTGGCCTTCATGTGTTCCTTGTTTAAATAGATCATAGACCAAAATCCAGCTCCAAAATCCATCGTGGCCATGACGGCATAAATAAACACAAAGCCCCAGATAATTGAGATGGCGATCAGAGCGTCAGTTGAAATCTCCATTTGTACGATCTTCCTTCCATTTGGTTTCCTGTTTGCGGAGCCATTACGACTCCGCTGTATTTAAATCTTCGTCAACCGGGTGCTTGCGGAAATAATACAGCAGCACGTAGACAACAGCTGCGCCTAACACGGCATAAACAAATGTGAAAAATAAGAACAGCACCCCGATCGAGCCAGTCGTTGTTACGACATCTGACGTTTTCAGCAGATGATAGATGACCCAAGGCTGCCTCCCCGTACATGCGAAAATCCAGCCGAATTCAATGCCGATGAGACTAAAAGGGCCTGCTGTCATGAAAATGACCAAAAGCCACGTTGGGAAACGGTCTTTCTTGAGCACCTTTCTCCAGATCACTCCGATAATGGAATAAAGAATAAGCAGCATACCTACACCGACCATCGCATTAAACAGCGTGTGAATGAAAAGCGGCGGCCATTCATCTCTCGGAAATGCATTTAATCCTTTTACAACAGTGTCAAAACGGTTCGCTGCCAAAAAGCTTAAAGCCCATGGAATCTCGATAGCCCATTTTACTTTTTCTTCATTCGGGTCGGTAAAACCGCCGATAGCGAGCGGGGCGTGGGATCTTGTTTCAAACAGGCCTTCCGCACCGGCTAATTTTTCGGGCTGGTATTCGTACAGCATCTGTGCAGATTCGTGTCCGTTCAAAGCGGTCAGCAATGAAAAAATACCGCCGATCGTCAGGGCGAGCAAAAGGGCTTTCCGGTGAAAGCGATAGACCTTTTCCTTTTTCCTCGTCCGGATCATTTTATACGCCGCAACAGAAGCCACGATAAACGCACCGGTCATAAACGCGGACAGCACGACATGGCCGGCAGTGATAAAAAAGCTAGGATTAAAAAACGCAGCCCACGGGTCAACATCTGTAATTTTTCCGTTTAAAATTTTAAAACCGGCGGGCGTTCCTTCAAAAGCGTGAACATTCGTAATCAGAACAGCGGATGCTGCTGCCCCGACTAACACAAAGAAAACAGCAACAATCCTCATTGCAGGTGACAAACGGTCTGCAGCGTATACATAAATCGACATGAATAGGGCTTCAACAAAAAAAGCATAGATTTCAATTTGAAATGGCAGGGACATCACCCGGCCGATGACTTCCATAAATCCCGGCCATAAAAGCGCGAGCTGAGTGCCCGCGATCGTTCCGGTCGGTATGGCGACCCCCAGCAAAACGGCTTGTGCTTTCGTCCATCTTTTCGCCATGATCGCATAATGGTCATCTTTCGTTTTTTGATAGATCAATTCCGCCACTAAAATCATGAGCGGCAGACCGACTCCAAGTGTTGCGAAAATGATATGAAAGCCCATCGTCGTGCCAAAAAGGCTTCTGGCCAAAACTAAATCATCCACAATCGTAAACCACCTTTCTAAAAAGACGTTCTGTATGTATTTTGGGTTTATTATTTGCTTCCTCGGTTAGATTATTCTTCCTATTCTTAAATGCCATGAGGTTTACGATGCGAAAACAGAGGGAAGGATATAAGAAGATTGACAAAACGTTTGTAAGGTTATAAAATAAAACGTAATTATTACGATTTATTGAAAGGAGATACACATGAGAGAAGGAATTCATCCGAAGAACCACAAAGTGATATTTCAGGATGTCAACAGCGGCTACCGTTTTCTCAGCACCTCTACGAAAACATCTAATGAAACAGCAGAGTGGGAAGACGGAAACACATATCCTGTCATTAAAGTAGAGGTAAGTTCTGACACGCATCCGTTTTATACAGGCCGCCAGAAATTCAATGAAAAAGGCGGACGAGTTGAGCAGTTCAAAAAACGCTATAACATGGGGAAATAAGGCAGACCAGAGGGTTTGTCTTTTTTTATTATGACGAATAAACAAGGGTTGTGATATATTGAAGAGTAAAAAGAATAGAAAGGGACAACGAACATGAGTCTTCTAAATGATATTCTTGAATTTAACAAGACATTTACTGAACAAAGAGAGTATGAAAAGTATCAAACATCAAAATTTCCAGATAAAAAAATGGCGATTCTTTCTTGCATGGACACTCGTCTGGTTGAACTGCTGCCGCATGCGATGAATTTGCGAAACGGTGATGTGAAAATCATTAAAAGTGCCGGTGCGCTTGTGACACACCCATTCGGAAGCATCATGAGAAGTTTACTCGTCGCAGTGTACGAGCTGAATGCAGATGAGGTGTGTGTGATCGGGCATCACGATTGCGGCATGAGCAAAATCAGCAGCAAAAGCATGCTTGAAAAAATCAAAGCAAGAGGGATTCCGGAAGAACGCATCGAAACAATAAAGTACTCCGGTGTAGACTTTGATCAATGGTTTAAAAGCTTTGATTCAGTGGAAGCGAGTGTGAAAGACAGCGTAGACGTTATTAAACATCACCCGCTGTTCCCGGAAAACGTTCCGGTCCATGGCTTAGTCATTGATCCTAAAACAGGAAAACTGGATCTTATCGTAAACGGCTATAACAATTAATGTTTTTGTTTCTTTTCAGGAACGGGATCGACTCCTCCCGGATGGAACGGGTGGCATTTCAAAATCCGTTTGATTGTCAGCCATCCGCCTTTTAAAGCGCCATGTGTTTTAATCGCTTCGATTCCATATTGGGAACAGGTCGGATAAAAGCGGCACGTTGGCGGTGTCAGGGGCGAGATGAATTTTTGATATCCTCTGATCAGAGCGATGAATAGGGTTTTCATGTTTCTTCAGCAACCTTTCTGATGCAAGTATAAGAAAAAAAACACAGATTGAAAAGTTAATCAATAATTCTTATCGGAAAAGTATGTTATAATGAAATTACATTTTTAAAAAAGGGGAGAGTGCCATTATGCCTTCAGTAGAAAGTTTTGAGCTTGATCATAATGCGGTTGTTGCTCCATATGTAAGACATTGCGGCGTGCATAAAGTGGGAACAGACGGCGTTGTAAATAAATTTGACATTCGTTTTTGCCAGCCAAATAAACAGGCGATGAAGCCTGACACCATTCACACACTCGAGCATTTGCTCGCGTTTACGATTCGTTCTCACGCTGAGAAATACGATCATTTTGATATCATTGATATTTCTCCAATGGGCTGCCAGACAGGCTATTATCTAGTTGTGAGCGGAGAGCCGACATCAGCGGAAATCGTTGATCTGCTTGAAGACACAATGAAGGAAGCGGTAGAGATTACAGAAATACCAGCTGCGAATGAAAAGCAGTGCGGCCAAGCGAAGCTTCATGATCTGGAAGGTGCTAAACGTTTAATGCGTTTCTGGCTTTCACAGGATAAAGAAGAATTGCTAAAAGTATTTGGCTAAAATAGAAAGGACCTTTTTGCGCTTAAGCAAAAAGGTCTTTTTTGTGACGTCTCATATTTTGTGTACCATTTGCTGTAAGCGTTTGCTACTATTTAAGTAAACGATGAAAGGGTGATGGCATGAAAAAGATGTTGGTTGTTCTGCTTTTTTCTGCTTTTTTGCTTAATGGATGCGGATCTGGTGAAAGCAAAGCAAATACAGCTGAGACGCCCGAGGTTTTGGATGTCAAGCTGACCGGGCCTGAAAAAGTAAATCCCGGAGAAAGCGCTGCTTATGAAGCAGCCGTATCATATGGTGATGAAGCTGTGACGGATGCCGATGAAGTAGAGTTTGAAGTATGGAAAGAAGGGGAAAAAGACGCAAGCCAAATGTTTAAGGCGAAACAAGAAAAAGGCGTATACCGATTGGAAACGACGTTTAAGGAAGATGGTGTATACACTGTCCAATCCCATGTCACAGCAAAAAAACAGCATAGCATGCCGACCTTAAAAGTCCAAGTCGGAGACGCCGATGCTGCCAGCAATCAGTCAGAAGAGGAGCATTCACATCATCATTGATTGTGTGAATCAGAGTGATTTTCTTGTGGTGGATCAATGGTATGCTTTACATTATAGGCTTTTACAGTCGTCCAAATGGTTACAAGCAAAACAGCCAGCACAATCAAAATACTTATCGTAATGAGAAGCGTCATGACATTCCACCTCCCGTTTTTTAACAATTGTAGCATAATAGAAGAAATCGTGACAGATAAGGGTAAAAAAGAGGTTTTAGCGTACGATATTAAGGGTATACATAGTCATATAACAAGGAGGAGATACCATGTCAGAACAATTGATTCAAGCAGTGAACAAACAAGTAGCCAACTGGACGGTCATGTATGTGAAACTACATAATTATCACTGGTATGTGAAAGGAAAAGATTTCTTCACTCTTCATGAAAAGTTTGAGGAGCTGTACAACGAAACGGCAACTTATATTGATGACTTAGCAGAACGTCTTTTGGCGCTGAACGGAAAACCGATTGCAACAATGAAGGAATCCTTAGAAACGGCTTCTGTCAAAGAAGCGGCTGGAAATGAAACAGCTGAACAAATGGTTCAAAGCGTATATGATGATTTCACAGTCATCGCGGAAGAGCTGAAAAACGGCATGGATTTAGCTGATGAAGTCGGTGACGAAACAACAGGGGACATGCTTCTTGCGATCCATCAAAATATTGAAAAACATAACTGGATGCTAAAAGCTTACCTAGGTTAAGTCCAAAAAAAGAACGGCCGGATGTCTTAAAAAAGACGTCCGGCTTTTCTTTTTGTATCTGAAAAATAGGCGACAACCAGTCCATTTTTCTGAAAAATCCAATCCGTTCGGCTTGTTTTCCATAGAATATCGTAAGGCCGTTTCTGTGAAAGGATGTTGGGATAAATGGATAGAGACTTTGGCATCTTTTCGTTAATAGCAGTCAGCGTTTCAGCAGCGGGTTTTTTCTTTGGAGGTTTTCAGTATTCATTTCTGATTTTGCTCTCTCTTATGGCAATTGAATTTATCAGTACGACTTTGAAGGAAACCATTATTCACAAACTGTCATTTAAAAAGGTATTTGCCCGGCTTGTCAAAAAATTAGTCACGCTGGCTCTGATCTCTGTATGCCACTTTTTTGATCAGCTGCTGAATACAGAGGGATCAATTCGTGACTTGGCTATTATGTTTTATATTCTTTATGAATCTGTGCAAATTGTTGTGACAGCCAGTTCTCTTGGCATACCGGTTCCTCAGATGCTTGTCGATCTTTTAGAAACGTTAAAAAATAAATTTAAGCGCAAACCGTAACTTTTCCCTGTTCGCGGGTCATAATAAAGCCCAGAGCGCCGGTCGCACTTTCCGGCAAAAGTATCGCAAAAAAACTGTACGAGCTAGTCTGCATGCAGAACCTGACGGCGTGCTGGGTCCCTTATTTTTTGATAAAAGGCTTCCGAAGAAACGTAACTGTGGTATGATGTATGGAAGATAGCTAGGAACGGATTTGAGGGATAAACATGTACGAGTTTAAAGATTATTATCAGAATACTGTTCAGCTTTCCTTTGACGATCAGCCTTTCTCGGACAGCCCGAAGCATGTCTGGGTGATTTGCCGTTTTGGCGGCAAATGGCTTTTAACAGAACATGAGGACAGAGGCTATGAGTTTCCAGGCGGGAAAGTAGAGCCGATGGAGTGCGCAGAAGAGGCTGCGCTCCGGGAAGTAAAGGAAGAGACGGGCGCGAGAGTCAAAAGCCTCAAGTATCTCGGACAGTATAAAGTTCTCGGAAAAGAAAAAGTGATTGTAAAAAATATATATTTTGCAGATATAGAAAAGCTTGAAAAGCAGGCTGATTACTTTGAAACGAAAGGCCCGGTTTTGTTTCACGAGCTACCGGAGAACCTATCCCGCAATAAAAAATTCAGCTTTATTATGAAGGATTCCGTTCTTCCGATCAGCTTGAAAAAACTGAAAGAATCTGGATGGATTGAATAAAAAACCCGGCATATATGCCGGGTTTTTTTATGTCCTCCCCTTCGTCCATTTCTTTTCCAGCAGCTCGACGCCCTGATACATCAGAGTGGCGAAGATGGCGATGATCAGCAGGCTTAAGAAGACGAGTGTAAAATTGAAGACTTGGAATCCGTAAATAATCATATATCCTAATCCGACCTTCGAAACGAGGAATTCCCCTACAATGACGCCAACCCATGATAAACCGACGTTCACTTTTAGTGTTGAAATAATCGCGGGGGAAGATGCAGGCAGTATGACTTCTTTAAAAATAACCCACTTTTTTGCGCCGAATGTTTTCATGACTTTCGTATAGTTTTCGTCGACCTCTTGGAAGGCGGTGTAGACAACGATGGTTGTGATAATGACGCTGATGATGGCTCCCATCGCAATGATGCTGATAAAACTGGGACCGAGCGCGACAATCAGGATCGGGCCTAGGGCCACTTTCGGCATTGCATTCAAAATCACAAGATACGGATCTAAAATTCTGGCAAGTCGGTTAGACCACCATAACAAAGCGGCGAGGCACGTGCCCATAAACGTCCCAAGCAAAAAGCCAAGCACCGTTTCAAATAAAGTGACGCCGATGTGTGACAGTAAAGAACCGTCACCAAGTTTCTCCAGCAATAATCGCCACACAGCTGAGGGAGAGCTGAAGATCAGCGGATCGATCCAGCCCTGCCTGCTGGAGGTTTCCCAGCCCGAGAAAAAGAGAATAAATATGGCAAGCTGAAAGGAATGGACCTTCCACTTTTCCTTTTTCTGTTTGAATTGATACTGCTCGTGAAGCAGATCAATGGTTTCTTTGCTGTTTCTCAAGAGAATTCAGCTCCTTCCATATCGTTTGAAACAGTGTCTGGAAGGAAGGTTCCTGACGGGCGTCAAAAGGCAACATTGCGGCCAATTCCTTAGGAATGGTAAAAATCTGATGGATGGTACCCGGCTGATTTGAAAATAAAAAGATCGTATCGCTCATCGCTATCGCTTCCCCTATATCATGAGTGACAAGCACTGCTGTTTTTTGATATTCCTTTAATGTGCGGAATACCAGGTTTTCTAAAGACAGCTTTGTCTGAAAATCAAGCGCGGAAAATGGCTCATCCAGCAAAAGCAGACTAGGGTTAGGCGCAAGTGTTCTTGCAAGCGCAGCCCGCTGGCGCATCCCGCCTGACAGCTCTTTCGGATATTTTTTCTCCACATCTATGAGGCCGAACTCCGGCAATAGACCGAGTGCAGCGGCTTTGCTTTCTTCTGTCAGTGTGTCGGCGATTTTTAAACCGAGAAGCACATTTTCCTCGATAGATTTCCAGGGAAATAAGTAATCCTGCTGAAGCATATAGCCAATATTATGTTCTTTTTGATTCGGCTCACGGCCTTCAATCAGAACTCTGCCTTCTGATGGCTCAATCAAACCGGCAATAATGGAAAGCAGTGTTGTTTTTCCGCAGCCGCTTGGGCCGAGAAATGAGATGAAATCGCCTTTTTCGGCATCGAAATGAATATCCCGCACAGCCGTTGTTTTTTCTTTAATAGAAAAATAAGTATGGGTTACATGGTCGACATGTAAGAAAGACATAGATGGCGCCTCCTATTTCTCCGAGGTGACTTTTTCAGCAATTTCTTTATTTACAAGCTGATTGTATGGAATGTGCTTCGGCAGTTCTCCCGATTGATCCATAATGGTTTGGAGAAGCTCCCATTCTTTTTCGTTAAGCAGAGGGTCTGGCGAATATGAATGCTGTTTTTTATAGCGTTCAATGGATGTTTCGATGACGTCTGGGTCGGTATCATCAAATTCATCTTTAATGGCATCTGTGATGTCCTTCGCAGAATGATTTTCAACCCACTGCTGCGCCTTATAAATGGCTTTTGTAAACTTTACGGCTGTGCTTTCATTTTTCTTCAAATAGCTTTGTTTCGCCATAAAAGTCGTATAAGGAACCTCTCCTGATTCTTCTCCGAATGAAGCCACGATATGGCCGATGCCTTTTTTCTCAAAGAGAGAAGCCTGCGGTTCAAAGAGCTGTACATACTCACCGGTTCCAGAAGCAAACGCATTGGCAATATTGGCGAAGTCTATGTTCTGGATGAGGTCTATATCCTTATGCGGGTCAATCTTATGTTTGTTCAGCACATACTCGCCGACCATTTGCGGCATGCCGCCTTTTCGCTGGCCGAGAAACGTTTTTCCTTTCAGCTGATCCCAGTCGAAGTGTTCAACATCTTCTCTCGCGACAAGAAACGTTCCGTCTGTCTGAGTCAGCTGGGCGAAATTAATGACGGGATCTTTAGCCCCTTGCGCTTCGACATAAATAGATGTTTCTGACCCGACAAGCGCGATGTCGGAGCCGTTGGAAAGAAGCGATGTCATCGTTTTGTCTCCGCCCCAGGTCGTATTCACATCGACATCAAGCCCTTCTTCCTTAAAAAAACCTTTAGACTCAGCAACATATAAAGGTGCGTAAAAAATTGAATGGGTCACTTCAGCTACTTTGACTTTGGTGAGCGTTTCTTCCTGCTTGCAAGCCGCCAGGGCGAACATCAGAAAGATACTGCCGACACAGGCGAAGCCCAGCCTTAACCATCTGTTCACATAGACAACCTCCTTATTTCACATCAAGTTAATATCCTTTTTTGCTTTACATATCGTATGATGGGTATAAAAATGTGTGAATGCCTAACCAGGTTCTCCGGATGTAATTTTGGAGTAAGGAAAGCATATAGAAAAAAAAGGAGGCGGCTGTTTTGATTGTAGAGAAAAGAAGATTTCCGTCGCCAAGCCAGCATGTGCGTTTGTATACGATCTGCTATCTGTCAAATGGATTACGGGTTAAGGGGCTTCTGGCTGAGCCGGCGGAACCGGGACAATATGACGGATTTTTATATTTGCGCGGCGGGATTAAAAGCGTGGGCATGGTTCGGCCGGGCCGGATTATCCAGTTTGCATCCCAAGGGTTTGTGGTGTTTGCTCCTTTTTACAGAGGAAATCAAGGAGGAGAAGGCAATGAGGATTTTGCCGGAGAAGACAGGGAGGATGCATTTTCTGCTTTTCGCCTGCTTCAGCAGCACCCAAATGTCAAGAAGGACAGAATTCATATCTTCGGCTTTTCCCGCGGCGGAATTATGGGAATGCTCACTGCGATCGAAATGGGCGGGCAGGCAGCTTCATTTGTTTCCTGGGGAGGCGTCAGTGATATGATTCTTACATATGAGGAGCGGCAGGATTTGCGGCGAATGATGAAAAGAGTCATCGGCGGAACACCGAAAAAGGTGCCTGAGGAATATCAATGGAGGACACCGTTTGACCAAGTAAACAAAATTCAGGCACCCGTGCTGTTAATCCATGGAGAAAAAGACCAAAATGTTTCGATTCAGCATTCCTATTTATTTGAAGAGAAGCTAAAACAACTGCATAAGCCGGTGGAGACATGGTACTACAGTACATTCACACATTATTTCCCGCCAAAAGAAAACCGGCGTATCGTGCGGCAGCTCACACAATGGATGAAAAACCGCTGACAGTGAAATATGTTATGATAAAGAAAAAAGAGAACGAAAGGGGATTTCACTTTGGGAATGCCTGTTGAATTTAATACACTGATTGTGACAAAAGGAAAAGAAGTTCGCATAGATGAAAATATATTCACGTTAGAGAAGGACGGATACCGAGTATATGCGATGGAGATTCCAATGGATGTACGCAAAACAAAGTTTGGCGAAAAGTCAGGCACAGCTGAAGTGCAGAAGCTTCAATGGGAAGAAGGCCGGACCATCATTACATACAAGCTGACTTCTTTGCATTCCGTCAATTAAAACAAGCCAAGAGCATAATTGCTCTTGGCTTTTGTTTTTTATACGAGAGGGCCGCCTGCCTGGGCGATGGCATCGGTATGTGCGAACTTTTTAAAGTTCTCTTTGAATTCATTTGCAAGGTAGACTGCTTTTTCTTTGTATTCTTCCTTGTTGGTCCACGTATTTTCAGGCTGAAGGATATGATCAGGAACGCCAGGAACATGTGCTGGAATGTGCAGGCCGAAAATATCGTCAGTTATCATTTCAGCATCCTCTAATTTACCTTCAATCGCTGCTTTGACCATTGCTCTAGTGTAAGAAAGCTTCATTCGTTCGCCTGTGCCGTAGCCGCCCCCGGTCCAGCCGGTATTGACTAAGAAAACGTCTGCGCCGTGTTCATCGATCTTTTTGCCGAGCATTTCAGCATAGACGTGAGCAGGAAGCGGCAGGAACGGTGAGCCGAAGCATGTAGAGAACGTCGTTTCAGGAGACGTTACACCACGTTCGGTTCCGGCAAGCTTACTCGTGTAACCGCTCAAGAAATGGTACATCGCCTGCTCCTTCGTCAGTTTGCTGATCGGCGGCAGGACTCCGAAGGCATCAGCCGTCAAAAATACAATTGCTGACGGATGGCCGGCCATGCTTGGAGTCACGATGTTGTCAATCATATGAATCGGGTAAGCTGCCCGCGTGTTTTCAGTATAGAAGGAATCATCATAATTGGCTTCGCGTGTATCTTCATCCACAACGACATTTTCGAGAACAGACCCGAAGCGGATCGCGTTAAAGATTTGCGGCTCCTTTTCCTCGCTTAAATGAATGCACTTAGCGTAGCACCCGCCTTCAATATTAAAGACGCCTGTATCAGACCAGCCATGTTCATCGTCACCGATCAGCTTGCGGTCAGCATCTGCCGACAGGGTGGTCTTGCCTGTTCCTGACAGTCCGAAGAAAAGGGCGACATCGCCTTTTTCACCGACATTGGCGGAGCAGTGCATAGATAAAATATCTCTTTCAGGCAGCAGGAAATTCATAATGGAGAAAATGGACTTC
The DNA here is from genome assembly GCF_037963335.1 of Bacillus sp. PS108. NCBI lineage: Bacteria > Bacillati > Bacillota > Bacilli > Caryophanales > Bacillaceae > Bacillus > Bacillus sp. PS108. The sequence continues at coordinate 3,027,603 of NZ_CP150155.1, read as the reverse complement.
TTCATTTCACCGGCATACTCAGTTCCGCCGATTAAAATTGTCCGCTTTTCGAAAGAGACAATAATAAACGTTTCGGAATGAGTGCCGTCTGTTTTTGGATCCGCTTTGAAGTGCGGAGCAGAAAGAATGGTGAACGGCTGCTCAACTGTTTTCTTATCATTTCCTTCCGGACGGATAAACAGCTGCCGCGCAAATAAATTGTGCCATGCGAACTCATTTACGACAGTGATCGGCAGCCTGTATTTCTCGTCTGCTCCGGCAAATCCTTCGAAAACAAACAGTTCATCTCGCTCCTTTAAATAGCTGACAACTTTCGTATACAGCCGCTCAAACGCTTCTTCTGAAATCGGCTGATTCACCGGGCCCCAATCGATCTTATTTTTCGTGCTTTCTTCCTCCACGATGAATTTATCTTTAGGTGAGCGTCCTGTGTAAGCGCCTGTTGTCGCGCGAACAGCACCTGTGGATGTTAAAATGCCTTCGTTTCGGGAGAGGACTTTTTCTGTTAGCTGTGCTGCTGATAAATTATGACGCACATTTGGACATGTTAATAAGGCTTGTAAATCAGCGGTCAAATCAACTGAGTTCATATGAAACCTTCCTTTATCGTTTTTTGTGTTTTGCTAATTGTGAATTAGTATAACATATATTTTCAAATAGTCTATACTATTTATTATTTTTTGTGTGTGCATTTCCATTGTTTTCCCTCAATATAGGTGCCTATTTCTTCTGAATCATATTGACATTGCAAACCCTTTTACGATAAGATATTTCATTGAGCGGATACTCTTATCCCGAGCTGGCGGAGGGACAGGCCCTATGAAGCCCAGCAACCGGTTTCTCTGTTATTTATTATGTTCAACTGAGTGAGACAACCAAGGTGCTAACCTGTTGCAAGGTTGTATGATTCCTTGAGCGATAAGAGTGAAAGGCACAAAGACCAAACCCTTTCCTCGATGGAAAAGGTTTTTTTATTTCATAAATATGCCAATTAACATTCTCTAATATAACTGTACATTGTATAAGAGGGAGCGAGTTCCGTATCATATATACAAGGTCTTTCGGGAGGCCTTGTGCAGGAGGAAGCAAATCATGAGTAAAAATCGTCGTTTATTTACATCAGAATCTGTTACGGAGGGGCATCCGGATAAAATCTGTGACCAGATTTCTGACAGCATTTTAGATGAAATTTTAAAGAAAGACCCTAACGCGCGTGTTGCTTGTGAAACATCTGTGACAACAGGTTTGGTTCTTGTAAGCGGAGAGATCACAACTTCTACGTATGTTGACATTCCGAAAACGGTTCGCCAAACCATTAAAGAAATCGGATACACACGTGCAAAATACGGATTTGATGCGGAAACTTGTGCGGTTTTAACATCAATTGATGAGCAGTCTGCTGATATCGCGATGGGCGTAGACCAAGCGCTTGAAGCCCGTGAAGGCACAATGAGCGACGAAGAAATTGAAGCGATTGGTGCGGGTGACCAAGGATTAATGTTCGGTTATGCGTGCAACGAAACGAAAGAGCTTATGCCTCTTCCAATTTCACTTGCCCATAAATTAGCCCGCCGCCTAAGTGAAGTCCGTAAAGAAGATATTCTTCCGTACCTTCGCCCTGACGGCAAAACACAGGTAACGGTTGAGTACGATGAAAATAACAAACCAGTCCGCATTGACGCGATTGTGATTTCAACTCAGCATCATCCTGAAATTACACTTGAGCAAATTCAGCGCAACATTAAAGAACATGTAATCAATCCGGTTGTTCCTAAAGAGCTGATTGATGAAGAAACAAAATATTTCATCAACCCTACAGGACGTTTCGTAATCGGAGGCCCTCAAGGGGATGCGGGACTTACAGGACGCAAAATCATCGTTGATACGTACGGTGGCTATGCACGCCACGGCGGAGGCGCGTTCTCAGGTAAGGACGCGACGAAGGTAGACCGTTCTGCAGCTTATGCGGCAAGATACGTTGCGAAAAACATCGTTGCGGCTGAGCTTGCTGATTCTTGCGAAGTACAGCTTGCTTACGCGATCGGTGTTGCACAGCCTGTGTCAATCTCAATCAACACATTCGGTTCCGGAAAAGCTTCTGAGGAAAAACTGATTGAAGTTGTTCGCAATAACTTTGATTTACGACCTGCCGGCATTATCAAAATGCTTGATTTGCGCCGTCCGATCTACAAACAAACTGCTGCGTACGGCCACTTTGGACGTCACGATGTTGACCTTCCTTGGGAGCGCACAGACAAAGCGGAGCAGCTGCGTAAAGAAGCGTTAGGAGAATAATTTTATAGCCGCTTACTGGTTAAGCGGCTTTCCCTTTTTTATCGTTGTATTCATGTTTATTTTTTTACATAACTGTGAAACCAAATACTATTCACAGCGTCTATAAATAGGGGTTCAATGATGACAATTTTAATTATGGAGGCAATACTATGTGTGGATTTGTCGGGGTTTTTAACAAGCATCCGTTAGCTCAAACCGCTGATCAAGAAGAACTAATCAAACAAATGAACCAAATGATCGTTCACCGCGGTCCTGACAGTGATGGATATTTCCATGATGAGCACGTCGGCTTCGGATTCAGACGGCTCAGCATTATTGATGTAGAAAATGGCGGACAGCCTTTATCATATGAAGATGAAACATATTGGATTATCTTTAACGGAGAAATCTATAACTATATTGAACTGAGAGAAGAACTTGAAGCAAAGGGGTACACATTCAACACGGATTCGGACACAGAGGTTCTTCTTGCGACTTACCGTCACTATAAAGAAGAAGCGGCGTCCAAACTGCGCGGTATGTTTGCCTTTCTGATTTGGAATAAAAACGATCATGTGCTTTATGGAGCAAGAGATCCATTCGGCATTAAACCGTTGTACTATACAACAATCAATGATCAGGTTTATTTTGCCTCAGAGAGAAAAAGTTTAATGGTTGCTCAGAATGATATTGAAATAGATAAAGAGGCATTGCAGCAGTACATGTCTTTCCAATTTGTTCCTGAACCAAGCACGCTTGATGCCCATGTGAAAAAAGTAGAGCCGGGTTCACAATTCACAATCCGCCCGGACGGCGATATCACATTCAAAACGTATTTCAAAGCGAACTTCAAGCCGGTTCAGACTGAAGAAGACAAGCTTGTGAAAGAAGTCCGAGACGCGATCTATGACTCTGTAAACGTTCATATGAGAAGTGACGTTCCTGTCGGTTCGTTTCTGTCTGGCGGGATTGATTCTTCCTTTATTGTGTCTGTTGCGAAGGAATTTCATCCAAGCTTAAAAACATTCTCTGTCGGCTTTGAACAGCAGGGCTTCAGTGAGGTTGATGTAGCGAAAGAAACTGCAGCGGCGCTGGGCATCGAAAATATCAGCAAAGTCATTTCGCCTGAGGAATACATGAATGAGCTTCCGAAGATCGTATGGCATTTTGATGACCCGCTTGCTGATCCGGCAGCGATTCCGTTGTACTTTGTTGCAAAAGAAGCGAAAAAACATGTAACGGTTGCTTTATCAGGTGAAGGAGCGGATGAGCTCTTCGGCGGATATAACATTTACCGTGAGCCGCTTTCGCTTAAACCGTTTGAACGCATTCCGTCCGGCCTGAAAAAGATGCTTCTGCACGTTGCTGCCGTTATGCCTGAAGGTATGAGAGGAAAGAGCCTGCTTGAGCGCGGCTGTACTCCGCTTCAGGATCGTTATATCGGTAACGCGAAAATCTTTGAAGAGTCTGTCAAAAAGCAGCTGTTGAAGCATTATAATCCGAACCTTTCATATCGCGATGTGACGAAGACTTACTTTACAGAAAGCAGCTCGTACAGCGATATCAACAAAATGCAGTATGTCGATATCCACACTTGGATGCGCGGCGACATTTTGTTAAAGGCGGATAAAATGACGATGGCGAATTCTTTGGAACTGCGTGTGCCGTTCTTGGATAAAGTCGTATTCGACGTCGCTTCAAAAATTCCTGATGAGCTGAAAACGAAGAACGGCACGACGAAGTATCTTCTTCGCAAAGCCGCTGAAGGAATTGTGCCTGAGCACGTATTAAACCGCAAAAAGCTTGGTTTCCCTGTACCGATCCGTCATTGGCTGAAAAACGAAATGAACGAATGGGTGCGGAATATTATTCAAGAAAGCCAAACGGATGCTTATATCCATAAGGATTATGTCCTTCAGCTTCTTGAAGACCATTGTGCGGACAAGGCTGATAACAGCCGTAAAATTTGGACTGTGCTAATCTTTATGATCTGGCACAGCATCAATATTGAAAAACGGTATATGCCTGAAGAGCTGAGCCATCAGCCTAAAGAAGTCATCTTTGTGTAACAGACAACAAGGCTTTCGAGTAGTCGAAAGCCTTGTTGTTATCCTTTTATTTCTCCATCATCATTGATTTACCCAATCCGTACGGAATATTCAGAAAAATGATATAATGATATTTTTTTCTAGGGGAGAAGAAGCATGCAAAAACAAAAACAAGAGCTGCACCGCGGACTCGAAGAAAGGCATATTTCTTTAATGTCTTTAGGAGCTGCTATAGGAGTAGGGTTGTTCCTCGGCTCCGCATCAGCTATTCAATTAGCAGGGCCTGGTATTTTGGTAGCGTATGCCGCAAGCGGCCTGGTCATGTTTTTTATTATGAGAGCGCTTGGGGAAATGGCCATTCAAAAACCGGTCGCAGGCTCCTTCAGCAGGTATGCGCGTGATTATTTGGGACCGCTTGCAGGCTATTTAACAGGGTGGAACTACTGGTTTTTATGGGTTGTCACCTGTATGGCCGAAATTACTGCTGTCGGTATCTATATGGGGTTCTGGTTTCCTGACGTGCCAAACTGGATTTGGGCATTATCGGCGCTGGTCATTATGACGGGTGTTAATTTCCTGGCTGTCAAAGCTTACGGTGAGCTGGAATTTTGGTTCGCATTGATTAAAATTGTTGCGATCTTATCCATGATTGCTGTCGGTTTATTGATGATTATTGCAGGAGTCGGCAATGGGGGCATTGCCACCGGAATCAGCAATTTGTGGAATAACGGAGGATTTTTCCCTCATGGTTTAAAAGGGGTTCTATTGTCTCTTCAAATGGTCATGTTCGCCTATTTAGGGATTGAAATGATCGGGGTGACGGCTGGCGAGGTGAAAAACCCGCAAAAATCGTTAGCCAAAGCAATTGATACAGTATTTTGGCGGATTTTGATTTTTTATGTAGGCGCTTTATTCGTCATTATGTCTATTTATCCGTGGCAGGAAATTGGCTCTCAGGGAAGCCCATTTGTTCTCACATTTCAAAAAGTGGGCATTCCATCGGCCGCAGGTATCATTAACTTTGTCGTGTTGACTGCCGCGCTGTCTTCATGCAACAGCGGTATTTTCAGCACAGGACGGATGCTGTTTAACTTGGCGGAACAGAAAGAGGCGCCACAAGCATACGGTCAGCTGACGAAAGGCGGCATCCCGGGTAAAGCTGTTCTGGCTTCAGCGGGGGCTTTATTAGTCGGAGTGCTCTTAAACTATGTTGTCCCTGCGAAGGTATTTACTTGGGTTACAAGTATTGCGACGTTCGGAGCGATTTGGACGTGGGCAATCATTTTGCTTTCTCAAATAAAATACAGGAAAAGTTTGAAGCCGGAAGAAAAGAAACAATTAAAGTACAAAATGCCTTTATTTCCGTTTACGTCTTATGTGTCATTGGCATTTCTAGCATTCGTCGTCATTCTTATGGCTTACAGCCCTGATACAAGAGTAGCCGTGATTATCGGGCCGATATGGTTTCTCATCTTGCTGGCTGTGTACTATGGAAAAGGGTTTCATAAAAAAAATGCGGCTGCTGCCAGCGAACGAAATATCAGCTGACAAAAAGAGCTCCCAGTGGGCTCTTTTTGTGTGTGCTCATAGAAAATAGAGAACAGGAAAGAATAGGTATGTGTTTTTGCAGAGGCTGTTTACAGTTTTGTGATAAGATAAAAGTCATACGTTTCATGCTATATGTGAACGTTTTATGGAAAAATCGAAACCCGAACTGTTATGACGTCCGGGTTAACGATGGTTATTGCTTTCAAATATAATTTGAAAAATGGTAAAGTAAGACGAAGCAGGTCTTATGTTTGTTGAAGAAATTTATAATATTGGCCCTTTTCTACATATTCTGACCGTATTCTTTGCATATCTTTTCGGTCTTCTTCCGTCAAAGGGCGGATGACTTTTGCAGGGCGGCCAAAGGCGAGATGGCCAGGCGGAATGGTTTTTCCAGGCGGGACAAGACTGCCGGCACCAATAAAAGCGCCTTCGCCAATTTCGGCTCCGTCTAAAATGATTGAGCCCATGCCGATTAAGGCGTTCTTGCGGATAACAGCGCTATGAAGTGTAACCTGATGGCCTATCGTGGCGTCATCTTCAATGAGTAGCGTCTTGTTCGGGCTTTGATGGAGGCAGCTTAAATCTTGGATATTGACTCTGTTTCCGATTCTGGTCGGCGCAACATCTCCCCTTATGACAACAGAAAACCAAATGCTGGACTGTTCTCCGATCACGACATCACCGGTAATTGTTGCATTATCAGCTATAAAGGCTGTTGGGTGGATATCTGGCTTGTGTTCCTTATAAGGGTAGATCATAAGATTCATCCTTCTTTCTCTATTTAAATTTCGTATGAGGTGAAGAGCATGTGGACCTGGAAAGCAGACAGACCTGTTGCAGTGATTGTAATCATTCACGGGGCAAGTGAATATCACGGACGATATAAATGGCTGATTGAAATGTGGCGGTCTTCGGGTTATCACGTTGTCATGGGCGATTTGCCTGGACAGGGAACAACGACAAGAGCGAGAGGGCATATTCGCTCGTTTCAAGAATACATTGATGAAGTAGATGCTTGGATAGATAAAGCGCGAACCTTTGATCTTCCGGTTTTTCTTCTAGGTCACAGCATGGGCGGTCTGGTCGCGATTGAATGGGTTAAACAGCAAAGAAATCCCCGGATTACGGGAATTATTTTATCATCACCGTGTCTCGGACTGCAAATTAAAGTGAATAAAGCGCTTGATCTTGCATCAAAAGGCCTGAATGTCATCGCTCCGTCACTTAAGGTTGATTCGGGATTATCAATTGATATGGCGACGCGCAATGAGGACGTCATCGAAGCTGACCAAAATGATTCGTTATACGTCAGGAAAGTTTCTGTCAGATGGTACAGAGAGCTTTTAAAGACAATTGAATCGGCAATGGTGCCGACAGAGGCATTTTTGAAAGTTCCGCTTCTTGTGATGCAAGCCGGTGATGACAAGCTTGTTGACAAAACGATGGTCATCAAGTGGTTTAATGGTGTTGCTTCTCATAATAAAGTATACAGAGAGTGGGAAGGGCTTTACCATGAGATCTTCAATGAACCCGAGAGAGAAGATGTTTTTAAAGCAGCAAGAGCGTTTACTGATCAATATATTTGAACTAGTAGGGGGTGCATGTGTTGACAGTACCGGAACATCCTTTTGGATTGATGGCAAAGGTATATCGAGATATTTTTCCGCTCGTTCATCAAGAGCTGGACATATGGAAGCAAAAATCAGAATCGATTCATAACAGTGAATTGAAAGCACAGGCAACCGCAAGTATTCGGGACAAAACGTTTCACTGTGAAGGCGGCGGCATACTGGCCTTATTGTCAGGCAGCCAAAAACAGAAATGTGTCGAGTTTATCATCGCGTATCAAACGATAAGTGATTATTTGGACAATCTGTGTGACCGCAGCACCTCGCTGGACCCGCAGGATTTTCGGATGCTCCATGCCTCAATGCAGGACGCACTGACAGTTGGGGCGGAACTGCAAAACTATTATCAATTCAGGGAAGAACAGGATGACAGCGGATATCTGCACGAACTGGTCAAAACGTGCCAGCGTGTCCTCGGCTCCATTGAGCACTATGACATGATTAAACCTTATCTGCTTGAACTGTGCGGCTATTATTGCGATTTGCAGGTGCATAAGCACGTTATTGAGGATGAGCGTGTTCCGCGGCTTGAAAAGTGGTTTACTCAATATGAATCAGAGCTGCCTGAGATGGAATGGTATGAATTTTCAGCCTGTGCAGGCTCAACGTTAGGCATTTTCTGTCTGGTTGCGTATTCGTTCCAGCCTGATTTCACAAAAAGCACCGCTAAAAAAATCCGCGACAGTTATTTTCCTTACATACAGGGCCTTCATATCCTGCTTGATTATTTGATTGATCAAGAGGAGGACTTGCTGGAAGGAGACTTGAATTTCTGCTCGTATTATCAGTCTCATGAAGAGATGATGGATCGGCTTGAACACTTTATCCATAAAGCCGACGAGCATTTACAAGGCATTCCGCATGAAAACTTCCATCGTTTAATCAATCGCGGCTTGCTTGGTGTTTATTTGTCAGATGATAAAGTGGCAGGCCAAAAGGAAATGGGCCGGCTCGCAAAGAAGCTGATCAAAGCCAGCGGAAAAACCTCCCTTTTCTTTTATATCAACGGCAGAGCCTACCGGAAATTTCAAAAAATGTCCTGGATGAAAAACTCAAAGAAAAAAGCTCAAATCATTTGCTGATCTGAGCTTTTTTTTCGATGGCGACAATAAATGGCGGGTCATTTTGCTGATTGATAAATCCGTATGTTAATACACGGGCTGATTGCTGGTCCAAGTCCCGGCAAAACTCGAGCACGTCGTTTTTTTCAGCTTTGCCTTCCGGGTGGCCATGATAGACGACGAGAACAATCAGACCTTCGTCTTTCATGATGCTGAGAAGCTGTTCAATTGCTTTGATCGTAGAACTGCCGTTTGTCGTAATTGATTTGTCCCCGCCCGGCAAATAGCCGAGGTTAAATACCGCGGCCGCCACTTTGCCATGTGTTTCAGGCGGGAGGGATTCAGCGATTTTATCATGGCTTTTGTGAAATAACGTTGTTCGCGCTTGATACATGTCACCGAGCCGTTCCTTTGTATTGGCCACGGCTGATTCTTGGATGTCGAATGCGTACACATGGCCGTTTTCACCAACAAGCTCCGCTAAAAACTGTGTATCATGTCCGTTGCCCATTGTCGCATCTACGACAATATCTCCTTCTCCCGCGGCCATTTTCAGCAGTTCTTTGCTATAAGGGAGAATTTTCTTCAAAATCATAGCGCTGATTCCTCCTCAAGCCGCTGAAAGAACTTTCCTTGATAGCTGCCTCGATTTTCTAGCTCTTTATTAATGGCGCCAAGCACTTCCCATTTGTTGACGCTCCACATTGGCCCGATCATCAACTCAATCGGTCCGTCACCTGTAATGCGGTGGACGATCATTTCAGGCGGAATGATCTCAAGCTGATCGCAGACGAGCTGCACATAATCATCTTGAGAAAGAAATTCCAGCTTCCCCTTTTCATATTGCTTGACCATTGGCGTGCCTTTCAGTAGGTGAAGCAGATGGATTTTAATGCCCTGGACATCCAAATCTGCGACGGCCTTTGCCGTTTCCATCATCATGTCCCGGTCTTCCAAAGGCAGCCCATTGATAATATGCGAGCAGACACGTATGCCGTGTTTTCTTAATTTATTGACGCCTTCCACATAGCAGTTAAAATCATGTGCGCGGTTGATCAGAAGTGCAGTCCGTTCATGAACTGTTTGAAGCCCAAGCTCCACCCACAAATAGGTGCGTTCATTCAGCTCTGCCAGGTAATCAACGACATCATCAGGCAGACAGTCAGGGCGAGTGGCGATCGAAATGCCAACCACATCATCAAGCGCTAGCACTGATTCGAATTTTTCGCGAAGCACCTCAACCGGGGCGTGAGTGTTTGTGAAAGCCTGAAAATAAGCGATGTATTTGCCGTCCTTCCATTTTTCGTGCATGCGGTTTTTGATGTCGTGGAATTGCGTAATTAAATCATCGGCCCTGTTCCCGGCAAAATCGCCGGAGCCTGCTGCGCTGCAAAACGTACAGCCTCCGTGGGCAACGGTGCCATCCCGATTTGGGCAGTCAAAGCCGCCGTCAAGCGCCACTTTAAACACCTTATGGCCGAAATGATCTCTGAGATGATAATTCAATGTATGATAGCGTTTTTCCGTATTTGAATAAGGAAAAGGATTGTTCTGCATCACAATTCATGTGCCTCCTTGCGTACGATTGCATCCTAAAATTGTAGCACGCATTTCACAAGAGAACAAATGAATATCGACCATAAATTACTTTATTGAACAAAGTCAGATGAGGCTACAATATGAATGATGGATGATTTCCATTACCAAGAGGAGGGGTTACTGTGGCAACAAGACAATCAGTAGATGAACATCTCCAGCAATGTATGCAGGCCTATGATTATGCTGAAGAACAGCTGAAAATCGCTTCTAAACAAGAGCATTATAACGATCAAGAATATAGTGATGCACAAATGCAGCTTGAAGATGCGGTAAATGCCTTGAATAAGCTATGGCTGTCGTCAAATGATCAGCAGAGAGAACAGCTGTACAGAATGAGACTTCAGCTTCAATCTTTGCAAAATAATATGATCCTGCAGCACCCTCTTGATGTGTAGGAAAACGGACCCTTTTAAAAGGGTCCGTTTTTTTGTAAAAAAAGGATTGACTTTGTGAGTCAAAGTATTTATTGTATTAAGTGTACTAATTGAAGTAATACACTATAGACACTAATATAAAATCATTTATATATTGACATTAAGGGAGGCAGTTATGAAACATAAAAAACGAAACAAACGTAACGTGCCAATGCTGATTGCGGCATCTGTGATCGCTTGTTCTTTTTTTCTTGTTCTTGTGATGATCGGTTTTGAATGGCAAAAAAGTATAATTGATCATTTTTATCTATAAAAGGTTCAGATCGTATAGAAAGTAGGGAAGTAAATGATTCAAATCGATCCAAGAAGCTCAACACCCATTTACGAACAAATTATTCAGCAAATGAAAGAGCTTTGTTTGAAAGGGATCATGAAGCCTGGTGATAAGCTTCCTTCTGTCAGAGAATTGGCAACGATCATTATTGCGAATCCGAATACTGTCAGCAAAGCGTATAAAGAACTTGAGCGAGAGGGGATTATTGAGACGCTGCGGGGCAGAGGGACCTATATATCGGAGAATGCAAAAACGACACTGGTTGAAGGGAAGATGACGATGATTAAAGAGCAACTCAAACAGCTCATCATCGATGCACACTATGCAGGGGTTGAGCTGGAAAAACTGCACGAATGGATAAAGGAAATCAGCGCTGATGTGAAGGGAGGCAAAAAAAATGATTGAACTGCGGCAGCTGTCAAAAGCGATTGACGGCAATCAAGTATTAAAAGATGTTTCATTAACAATCGAAAAAGGAGAAATCTTTGGATTGCTTGGACGCAACGGATCAGGGAAAACGACGATGCTTCGCTTAATCCAGCAAATCATTTTCGCTGACAGCGGAACGATTTTATTTGACGGCGTAGAAATCAAAAAGCACCCGAAGGTCAAACAAAATATCATCTACATGCCTGTTCAAAATCCTTTTTACGACAAGTATACATACAAGCAGCTTGTTGATATCCTGAGAAGAATATATCCGAAATTTGATGTCACGTACGCGAATGAACTGATGAACAGATACGAAATTCCAGAAACGAAAAAATACCGTGAGCTGTCGACAGGCTTGAAAAAACAGCTGTCGCTCGTTCTGTCGTTTGCGGCGAGACCGGCGCTGATCCTCCTTGATGAGCCGACGGATGGTATTGATGCGGTAACTAGACATGATGTGCTGCAGCTGATGGTCGATGAAGTGGCAGAGCGTGATACGAGTATCCTGATTACGTCCCACCGGCTTGAAGACATAGAGCGGATGTGCAACCGAATTGGCTTTCTTGAAGATAACAGGCTGACCAACGTCATGGATCTTGATGAATTAAAAGAAGAATACATCAAAATACAAATGGCGTTTGACACAGATGTCAATCTGGCGATCAGAGAGCAAAACATTCCGATGCTCGATCAGGCCGGCGTGTTTTACACAGTGCTGATTCCGAAAAGCGATGAGGAGAAAAAGAGCTTTTTGAGAGAGCTGAAGCCAAAAGTATGGAATGAGCTTCCTGTCAACCTGGAAGAAGTGTTCATTGCGAAGTTTGGAGGGAAGCGGAGATGGTAGACCGAGGCCTTCTCTATCGAGAGTGGAAGCAGAATAAAGTGGTGATTTTGCTAAGTATTGCGTTTTTAGTGCTGGCAAATCCGCTTTCTATCATTAATACGTATTTGTCTTATCAAGGGTGTCTGGCTCATCAAGACCCGCAATATTGTGAATTTATTGTGAATTATCATAGGAGCAATCTAATAGATATCAACTGGGTGCCGGGGGTCATTTTGGCGGTCTGCTTCCTCGGAATGGAACGTTCGAAAGGCACGATGGATTTTATATTAAGCCTCCCATATAACAGAAGCCAAATTTTTCAGACGAAATTTTGGTTAGGCGGTTTTGTGATTGTGCTGTCGCAATTAATTGGCTTTTTATTTGCGTGGCTGCTGATTCTTGTCTATAACCCTGAACACGTCTACTTTTTTGAGCACAGCAGCGTTGGAGTAATTGTGATTAGTTTTATGGCTTATTGTTTGTTGATGGCTGCTGGTGCATTAACGGGGAATGTTTTTGCCCAGTTATTAACGGCATTTGCTGCTGCGGTATTGCCGTATTTAATTGTTGCATTGCCGGTTGGAAACTTTGAAGTTGTTTTTGGTGTGAATATATGGGAAATGTTCCCTTCCCCGGAGGTGTATTTCTCTCTGACGAGCAATTTATTATATCTTGTGCCCATTGGTTATGTTGCAAGTGACTGGCTTATCGATAGTAAATATATTTTAATGATTCCAGCTGCCATGAGCATTCTGTTTTACTTGATTGGTTTGATAAGCTTCAAAAAGCATCCCAGTGAACGAAACGGACACTTTTTCTTATGGAACAGATTAGACCGTCCGGTGCAAATTCTGGTTATGGCTTTCGGCATCCTTGGATTTGGTTTATTTGGATACTATACCGGACATTCCATTATTGGTTATATTTTGGGTATGATCATTGGGGCAGTGGCTGGATTCTTTGTGAGCTACTTCTCTATTTATAAGAAAACAAAAGTGTAAGAAATGCCATAGGTTTGGAGGGAAGTGAGTTGCCGGATTCCGGACTGCTTTACAAAGAGTGGCGGCAGAATAAAGTCGCCTTAGTTATCACCATTTTGGTTTTTATATTGGGTAATCCATTATCAATTTTAAATATGTATCTCATCTATCAAGGCTGTGTCACTGGAAAAGAAAATTGGGTCGGCCCCTGCGTATTCAGCGTTGATTATTTAAACAGCTCATTTATCTCATTGTTTTGGATTTGGGGAGTCGTTTTGGCGGTCAGCCAGCTAGGGATTGAACGAAGCAAGGGCTTTTTTGATTTTACATTAAGCCTTCCGTATACAAGAGGGCAGATATTTCATGCGAAGTTCCTTACTGGCGGAATGGTGATTGTGATACCGCAACTCATAGGTTATGTTTTATCTGTTTTGCTGATCATACTTTTGAAGCCTGATCAGGCCGTTTATTTTCACAATTACAGCTTGGGAATGATTATTGTTAGCATGCTGGCTTATTCTTTGGTTATGGCTGGAGGAGCTTTGACAGGCAATAGTTTCGCACAGCTTCTAGTCTCATTTACCGTGGCCATTTCGCCGTTTTTACTCATCAGCCTGCCTGTGATCAACCTCGAGATCCTTATTGGCGGATCAATCGATTTTATCCATGGTCCAGTACCTAAATGGGTGCAGTATTTCATTCCGATAATTTATGTAGACTCGAAATGGGCTGAGAATTCACCATATTATTTAGTCATTCCGGCTATCATGACTATCATTTTTTTCATCATCGGCTATATTAGCTTTGTTAAAATGTCTAATGAAAGAAACGGATATTTCTTCTTATGGAAGCCGCTTAACCGCCCGGTGCAGATCATCGTTATTATCATAGGAATCATGGGCTTCGGCTATTTTGGATTTACTGCAAGCGAGAGCTTTGCCGGTTATCTCATTGGCATGGGTACAGGTGCGGTAATCGGTTTCTTGATTAGTTATTTTGCGATTTATAAAAAAATGAAACTTTTGTAAGGGAGAGAGAACATATGATTGATGTTCAGCATATCGACCATTCTTTCACGATCGGAAAAAAGGGCCGTGAGAATGAAGTTCCAGTATTGAAGGATGTTTCATTACGTGTGGCGAAAGGTGAGATCGCCTGTATTGTCGGGCGAAGCGGCTCAGGGAAATCAACGCTTTTGAATTTGATTTCCGGCTACATATCGCCGACAAAAGGGCGGATTGTCATTAATGGCACTGATGTTACGGGGTTTAATGAAAAGGAATGGGCGCAATTTCGGCTTGACCATTTTGGTTTTATTTTCCAAAGTTTTCAGCTCATCCCGGGTTTAACGACGTATGAGAATGTTGAAATGCCGCTGGCGTTAAAAGGGATCAAGCCCTCTGAGCGGAAGCAAAAGGTGCAGGACATGCTGAAACGCGTCGGTCTGGAAAACCACGCCGCTCATTATCCGAATGAACTGTCAGGCGGCCAGCAGCAGCGTGTCAGTATTGCTCGAGCATTGATTTTAAATCCTTCGATTATCTTAGCGGATGAGCCGACGGGAAGCCTTGATTCAGAAACGGAACATGAAGTGCTGGAATTGATCCAGCAGCTGAATCGTGAGCGTGGCATTACATTTGTGATCATTACTCACGATGATGAAGTCGCTTCTATCGGACATTCAAAATTTCAGCTTCATGATGGTGTGCTAAAAGGAGGAATTACCGTTGAGGTTTAAGGATCAGGTTCATTTTATCAGAAGAAATATGAAGAAAAACAGACTTCGCGTCTTTATGACGATTCTTGCGACAACAATGGCGTGTGCGTTTTTGGTTGTGCTGTCGTCCGTTGGATTTGGGATTCAAAAGACAATTACAGATATGACAATGAGCCAGCAGATTGTAACGAAAGTCAGTGTAATGGGCAAGGAAGGAGACAAGCCTATTAAAAAAGCTGATTTAGAGAAGTATGATCACGTAAGGTCAGTTGTAGAAAGAACGCAAGTGTATGAACCAAACAAAGCTACTTTAGGCAATCGTACAAATGAAAGCTCAAATCTCATTTTTACTAATATGAATGATGAATTAAAGGCCAATATGGAATTGGAAAAGGGAAGAGTCGCAAAGTCGGAAAATGAAATCGTAGTAGGATACGACTTCGCAAAGAGATTATTGACGAAAAAAGAATCGGAAGAATATAACAAAAAAATCGAAGAAGCAAAAGGAAATCCAGAAGATATAAAAGAACCAAAGGGCTATACGAAAGATATTCTGAACAAAACAATAGAACTAAGTGTATCGAAGACAGATCCTAAAACAGGGGATGTTACAAAAACAAAAACATATGACTTTAAAATTGTCGGTATTACAAAAAAACCATCTCAAGACTGGATGGAGGACTCAAACATTTTTATCAGTGATCAATTCAAAAAAGATTTTTCGGAATTCTTAGATTTCAAAGGCGGAAATGTTGAAACGAACATTGGTGTTTTTGCTGATAAGTTTGAGAATGTGGAACAGCTGACAAATGATCTAACAGATGACGGGTACTATGTCACATCAGTGACTACTGAACTTGAGGGAGCCAATACCTTCTTCATGGTCTTCAAAATCGGACTGATCTTTGTCGGATGTATCGCAGTTATCATTTCAGCGATCGGCATTTTTAACACGATGACGATGGCGGTGACAGAGAGAACGCAAGAGATCGGCATTATGAAAGCGATTGGGGCGAGCCCGTCAATCATTCGCCGAATGTTCTTGATGGAAAGCGCGTATATCGGAATTTTAGGCTGTGTGATTGGGATTATCATTTCTTACGGCGTGAGCTACCTTGTCAACCTGGCCGTTCCGATGATTCTTGCGGCCACAAGCGGAAGCGATGCGGGCGACTTGAATTACACATTCTCCTACATCCCGGCGAGTCTTGTGATCATTGCCGTTGTGATTTGCGGAGGGGTCGCAGTCATTTCCGGAATGAACCCGGCGAGAAAAGCAACAAAAACCAACGTGCTGACAGCGTTGAGAAGAGAACTATAATGCGAACGAGCCGGCTGAGACAGCCGGCTTTTTCTATAGCGCATGATAGCGTTTTGCTATACACTTGATAAAAAAGGAAAAAGTGCGGTGAGTCGATTGTTTAAACTTTTGCTGATTGAAGATGATGAATCGCTGTTTCATGAAATCAAGGATCGTTTAACGGGATGGTCCTATGATGTATACGGCATTCAGGATTTCAGTCAGGTGCTGCAGGAATTTGCGGCGGTTAATCCTGATTGTGTCATTATTGATGTACAGCTGCCTAAATTTGACGGCTTTCATTGGTGCCGGCTGATCCGCTCCCGGTCAAATGTTCCGATTCTCTTTTTATCCTCCCGGGATCATCCTGCTGATATGGTGATGTCCATGCAGCTCGGGGCAGATGACTTTATTCAAAAGCCATTTCATTTTGATGTGCTGATTGCGAAAATCCAAGCAATGTTCCGGCGTGTGCACCATTATAATACGGAGCCGAGTACGATTAAAACATGGTGCGGCGCTGCTGTAGACGCGGAGCAGAACCTCGTCAGCAATGACAAAGGATCTGTTGAACTGACCAAAAATGAGATGTTCATTCTTAAACAATTAATAGAGCAAAAAAACAAGATCGTCAGCCGGGAAGAGCTGATCAGAAGCTTGTGGAACGATGAGCGTTTTGTTAGTGATAATACGCTGACCGTCAATGTCAATCGCCTGCGAAAAAAACTGGACGTCCTGCAGCTTGGTGCATATATCGAGACAAAGGTGGGCCAGGGCTACATCGCGAAGGAAGAGGACAAGTTCTATGATTAAAGCATTCCTTATCGAAAGGCGGAGCTGGTTTGCCGCGTTTTTGTTTCAGCAGGCTTTGATGCTGTTCATTGCTTTTGTCGATCCTTCCATATCATTCGGGAATGTACTTTATATGGTGTATTTGTGCATCTTGTTTTTTATCATATTCCTTTGGTTCCGCTATCGGAAAGAAACAGCGTTTTATAAAAGCTTGAAAACATGGGAGAACAATCTCGATGTGACAGCCATAAATGAACCGGAAACGCCGTTTGAAGCAATGGTTGAAAGAAGCATTGCCGGGCAAACAGAACACTTGAAGCAGACCGCAGCACGGCATCGCTTAGCATTGGAAAATGAAAAAGATGAGCTGATGGCATGGATACATGAGGTCAAAACCCCATTAACAGCGATGCATTTAATCATTGATAGAATGGAAGAAAAAGCACTGAAATCTCAGCTGTCATATGAATGGCTGCGTATTCACCTGCTTCTTGATCAGCAGCTTCATCAAAAACGCATTTCATTTATTGAAAACGACCTGTCAGTAGAATTCATTCAGCTTCAGCCTTTGATCTTTAAAGAAATCAAAGATTTACAATCGTGGTGTATCCAAAAAGGGATCGGTTTTGACATACAGCTCGATGCCAAAGAAGTGCTGAGCGATGCAAAATGGCTGGCGTTTATCATCAGGCAGCTGCTGACAAATGCGGTGAAATACAGCGAAGCCTCTGAAATTGAGATCAAAAGCTTTCAAAAAGGGGAACAGACGAAGCTCCAAGTGAAAGACTGTGGCAGGGGCATTGATCCAAAAGATGTACCGCGTATTTTTGATAAAGGGTTCACATCCACAACAGATCACCATAATCAAGCGTCCACTGGCATGGGGCTGTACTTGGTGAAAAAAGCAGCGGCGCCGTTATTGATTCATGTTGATGTTGAGTCGGAGTTCGGTGCGGGGACAGTTTTTACATTAACCTTTCCGAAACGGAATCAATTTGAACGGGTCATAAGCGTGTGACGAAAATGTCACATGCTTTTCTTTTTTGTTCGCCGTATCGAAGGAAAAGCCCGGCATTCCTTTTTATAATGAGATTATCCAATATAAAGGAGACTGCGTAAATGATGATTTTAGAAGCGAATAAAATTCGAAAAAGTTATGGAAACAAGCTGAATAAACATGAAGTGCTGAAGGGCATTGATCTTCACATTGAAAAGGGCGAATTCGTCAGTATTATGGGTGCTTCCGGGTCAGGAAAAACCACTTTGCTTAATGTACTGTCCTCAATCGATCAGGTCAGTCACGGAACCATTCATATTAATGGAAATGACATGACGGCTATGAAGGAAAAGCAGCTGGCTGAATTCAGAAAACAGCATTTAGGCTTTATCTTTCAGGATTACAATTTGTTAGACACATTGACAGTGAAAGAAAATATCCTTCTGCCATTATCAATCACGAAACTGTCAAAAAAGGAAGCCAATCGTAAGTTTGAGGAAGTTGCAAAGGAACTGGGAATATATGAATTGCGGGATAAGTACCCGAATGAAATTTCCGGCGGCCAGAAGCAGAGAACATCCGCCGGAAGAGCGTTTATTCATGACCCGAGCATTATTTTCGCTGATGAGCCGACCGGCGCGCTCGATTCGAAATCGGCCTCCGATTTATTAAACAAGCTGAGTCAGCTCAACCAAAAACGCAACGCCACGATTATTATGGTCACCCATGATCCTGTCGCGGCCAGCTACTGCGGCAGAGTCATTTTTATTAAGGACGGGCAAATGTATACACAGCTGAATAAAGGGGGCCAGGACAGGCAAACGTTTTTCCAGGATATTATGAAAACGCAAGGCGTGTTAGGCGGGGTGCAACATGAACATTAATCAGCTCATCCTGCGAAATTTGAAAAAGAATCTTCGGAATTACTATCTGTATGTGTTTGCGCTCATCTTTAGTGTGGCGCTTTATTTCGCCTTTGTCACGCTGCAGTATGATCCAGCAATTAACGAAGTGAAGGGTTCAATCAAGGGAGCCGCGGCTATTAAAACCGCTTCGATTTTGCTTGTGGCTGTAGTGGCGATCTTCATTTTATATGCCAATACGATTTTTATTAAGAGACGGAGCAAAGAAATCGGGCTGTTTCAATTAATTGGAATGACGAAGCATAAAATTTTTCGCATCTTAAGCGCAGAAAATGTCATGCTGTATTTCGGTTCATTAGCGATCGGGGTCGCGGCCGGGTTTTCGATATCGAAGCTTGTCTTGATGATTCTGTTCAAAATTGTCGATGTCAAAGCGGATGCGAAACTGCATTTTTCTGAGCAGGCCTTGGTCCAAACGGTCATTGTGTTCTGCGGCATTTACCTTTTGATCATGATCATGAATTATACGTTTATCAAAAAACAGAGTATTTTATCTTTGTTTAAAGTAACGTCCTCCACTGAAGACAAAGTAAAGAAAATATCATTTTTCCAAATGATAATCGGCGCTTTAGGCATCGTGTTGATTTTGACAGGATACTATGTGTCTTCTGAGCTGTTTGGCGGAAAATTTAAGACCATTAATGAACTGTTTGTTGCGATGAGCTTCATTCTGGGGAGCGTCATTATCGGGACGTTTTTGTTTTATAAAGGATCAGTTACGTTTATCTCGAATATCATTCGAAAAAGCAAGGGCGGCTACTTAAATATTTCTGAGGTCCTGTCACTGTCATCAATCATGTTCAGAATGAAATCGAATGCTCTGCTGCTGACGATTATTACAACCGTTTCAGCACTTGCGATCGGGCTGTTATCTCTTGCATATATCTCGTATTACTCGTCAGAAAAGACCGCTGAACAAAATGTAGCGGCTGATTTTTCATTCATGAATGAGAAAGATGCCAAGTTATTTGAAAACAGATTGAGGGAAAGCAACATCTCGTTTGTAAAAAAGGCAACACCTGTCCTGCAAGCAAATGTTGACATCGCAAATATTATGGATGGAACTCCGAAAGAGATGCAGGGCGACCCCAGCAATATGCAGCTTGCTGTTGTTAGCGACAAAGATGTAAAAGGAGTCGATGTGGCGGCTGGAGAAGCCGTTTTCTCAGGATACACCGACTTGCTGCAAAAAATAATGGTTTTCAAGGACTCTGGTGTTATTAAAGTAAAAAGCAAACATGAGACGCAGCCATTAAAATATAAAGGATTAAGAGAAGAGTTTCTTGTGTCCTACACGTTTACAAGCGGGGGCATGCCCGCTGTCATTGTGGATGACAGCCTGTTTAAACAGGTGAACAAGGATAAAGACCCCCGCATTCAGCTGGCGCAATCTACCTTTATCGGCGTCAATGTGAAACATGACGATCAAATGGAAAAAGCAAATGAGCTTTTTCAACAGGTGAACAAGAAAAACGAGCATTTATCAAGACTGGATACAAGCGCTGCGCAAAAATCACTGTTTGGTATGGTGATGTTCATCGTCGGCTTCTTAGGGTTAACGTTCCTGATTACATCAGGTTGTATCCTTTATTTTAAACAAATGGGAGAAAGTGAAGATGAAAAACCGAGCTATACAATTTTAAGAAAACTCGGCTTTACGCAGGGCGACCTGATAAAGGGGATACGCATCAAACAAATGTACAACTTCGGCATTCCGCTCGTTGTCGGCCTCTTCCACAGTTACTTTGCCGTCCAATCCGGCTGGTTCTTATTCGGATCAGAGGTATGGGCGCCTATGATTATGGTGATGGTGTTATATACTGCGCTCTACTCCATTTTTGGTTTTCTGTCAGTTCTTTATTATAAGAAGGTCATTAAATCGTCGTTGTGAAACAGAAAAAGCTCCAGACATTCTGGAGCTTTTTGTTTATCGTTTTGGCGCCCTATAACCGGCGGCTTCAGCTTCTTCAACTGAGCAAAACATTTCAGCCGGATCGGTTGTCCGGTCGTAGTATGTACTGCCTGGCGTGTGGTAGATGCCGTTTTTGCTTCCTTTGATATTACAGCCTTCTGCTTTGTCAGCTGTTTTGGTTTCATCACTTTTACTCGTATTGTTTGAAGAACTTCCAGTGTCTTCATGAGAACTGGCGGTTTGGCTTTCCGTCTCTTTTAATTGATTTTCAAGCTTTGTTTTATCTTGTCGGAGTGTTTCATTTTCAGCCTTTGCCGTTTTTGCATCTTCTTTGAGCTGCTTTTGATTTTCTTGAAGCTCTTTAATCTCAGCTTTTAATGATTTCTGAGTCTTTTTTAGATCGCTATTTTCGTTTTTAAGCTTCTCAAGCTTGTCTTGATCTTCTTTGTTGTCTTTTAATTTCTTTGCTTCAGAGCTGACAGATTTATATTCTTTCTCAAGTTCTTCGTGTTCTTTTGTGAGGTTTTTATATTCGGCGTTTAGCGCTGAATATTTTTTCTCGGCATTTGCTGCGGCAGTGTCAGGTTCTGCCAATGCTGCTCCGGTAAAGAGCAGCACAAGGCCTCCAATGAAAAGCGGCCAAAAAAGTCTCTTGGAGAAACGTTTTTCCTTGTTCAGTACATATCTGACAAGGTGATATAATCCATAGCCCAGTGCAATGAGACATGCCAGAAAACCTAAGAATGCTAATACCATTTCCATAATATGACCCCTTTTTCTATTTATTTTACATTTTTCAAACAATATTTGTTAGATTTTTTCACGCTCATCAGTTGAAAAATGTGAGAGAGACAGATAGAATGAATGTGCTATGATAACTGGATTCGTACGGAGCCGTTTTAGGTTTCGTTTTTTTCATGAGCTTTTTTAGGTAAGAAAGGGGGATGAGTATGCCGCGTGCTCTTAAAATTTTAGTCATTGGAATGTTTATCAATGTGACGGGTGCTTCTTTTTTGTGGCCGCTGAATACGATTTATATCCATAATCATTTAGGAAAGTCGTTAACGGTAGCCGGACTTGTCCTGATGCTGAACTCCGGCGCCAGTGTGGCTGGCAATTTATGCGGAGGTTTTTTGTTTGATAAAATCGGCGGTTTTAAATCGATTATGCTTGGGATAGCCATTACGTTAGCAAGCCTGATGGGCCTTGTCTTTTTTCATGATTGGCCGACCTATATTGTGCTGCTGACGATTGTGGGCTTTGGCTCCGGTGTTGTTTTTCCGGCCAGCTACGCAATGGCGGGATCGGTATGGCCTGAAGGGGGAAGGAAGGCATTTAATGCGATATATGTCGCGCAAAACGCGGGTGTGGCCGTCGGTTCAGCGCTTGGCGGTGTCGTGGCATCTTTCTCGTTTTCATATGTATTTTTGGCAAATGCCGTATTGTATCTGGTCTTTTTCTTTATTGTATATTTCGGATTTCGAAATATTCAGACGGGAGATGCATCCCAAACATCCGTGCTTGATTATGATGCTGTGAACAGCAAAGCAAAATTTGCCGCGCTCATCATTTTAAGCGGAGGCTATGTACTCGGATGGCTGGCTTATTCTCAATGGTCCACCACAATTGCTTCGTACACACAAAGCATTGGAATATCTCTTTCCTTATACAGTGTGCTCTGGACGGTTAACGGAATTCTCATTGTGCTTGGCCAGCCGCTTGTCGGTTTTGTGGTGAAAAAATGGGCCGAGTCTCTAAAAGCGCAAATGGTCATCGGCTTTATCATTTTTATTGTGTCTTTCAGCATGCTGCTGACTGCAAAGCAATTTCCGATGTTTCTCGCTGCGATGGTGATCCTGACGATCGGAGAAATGCTTGTTTGGCCTGCTGTGCCGACAATTGCCAATCAGCTTGCCCCTAAAGGGAAAGAAGGCTTTTATCAAGGCTTTGTCAACAGCGCGGCTACAGGCGGCAGAATGATTGGCCCTCTGTTCGGAGGAGTGCTTGTCGACCATTACGGCATTAAGGCTCTTGTTTTATCTCTGTTGGTATTGCTGCTGATCAGTATTGCCACAACGCTTCTATATGACAAACGGCTAAAATCAGCTAAAGAAACAAATAAGCAGGCATCAATCTCTTCATAATAAAAGATCCCGCTGGATGAGCGGGATCTTTCAGCGTGTCGACAAACCCTCGCATTCGTTGTCAGGCCTGCGCTTCGGTGCTCACGAATTAGAACATTCGCTCCGCTCCTATGCTCGTCCTTCCTAGACTTCAAGGGTTTTCAATCACGCTGAAAAGATGACAAAATCCTAAAATGAAAACCATTTTAGGATTTTGTCAACAATCTGAAAGATCCCGCCGGATGAGCGGGATCTTTTTACATAATCGGAAGCACGTTAACGGCATCCTTTACATTTGAATATGTTTTCAGCGACGAAAAATTGGCATCCAGTTTATTCATTTTCATGGCCAATTCAGGCTTAATGCCGGTAATGATTAACTCAGTTCCGGTAATTTCAGCAAATGGCTCAGCTTGAAAATTTGGTCGGCCGTTTGTTCGTTCACTTGGGCCAATCCGGATAAATCAATGATCAAATAATCATCTTTGGATGTTGATAAGATATTCGTCAATGTGCAAACAATGGAATTAAATCGCTCCTCTGTCAGGTTTCCGACTAGCGGAAGAGCCGAAATGCCATTGCGAATCGGGACAATAGGAGTTGAAAGTGCAGTAATTTCCGTGAGGGAATCCTCGAGAAGCTTTTCATACTCTTTTTGCTTGGTGATGTCTTTCTGAATTCCGACAAAATACGTTTTATCCTCTATTTCCATTGGATCAATATTTAATTCATTCCAGAACATCGTTCCGTCTTTTTTGTAGTTTTGAATCTGAACGGTGACCGGTTCTTTATTTTGTAAAGCGGTTCTGATGTTGTCCACTTCTGCAGGATCTGTGTGTTTCCCCTGTAAGAAGCGGCAGTTCTTTCCTAAAATTTCCTCGGTCTCGTAGCCGGTCATTTGAACAAAGCCTTGATTTACGTAGATAATAGGATTATCTTCAAGTGCGGGATCTGTAATTACCACACCGACTCGCACGTGATCAAGCGCTTTTTTGATGACTTCCAGCTGTCCTGGTATCCCAAATGATTGAAAACTAGCCATATAAATCCCCCTTAGGCCGTCAGCTTGCTATGCGAAAGCCTGATATTCCCCTTTTTTAAAATGAATTCTACAGTAACCGTAGCACAACACATGTTCTGATTCAAGCAAGTGCAGTTTGTTGTTTGTCATTAGGGCTTGTCCTCGTATACACTAAAAATAAGAACAGAATTTGAACATATGAACGGAAAGGTTTTCTACATGCTAAATAGGTGACTAGGTCAATGTCACTGGGTGAAAAATGAATCCAATGCATCAAGCTTACCGATCATGTGTTCACATATAATGGAAGAAACAAGCTTTTTACAGATTTGCCGGTATGTAGATATCGAAAATCATCGGAATCGTTTAAGGGGGCTGGATGGCCTGAAGTCGCTTTACGAAATAAGGGCTTTAGGAAGGTGATGATGAAGATGCTGCATCAGGTACTCATTGCTTGTGTAATTGGAGGAATCATGGGGATTCTCGGTCATGTGAAAAAGAGAGGCAGGCTGGAGAAGCCCAGAATGACGAAGCGGTTTATCTACCTTGGATTTTTGGAAGATTGGTTTATCGGCATGACGGCTTCCATTTTACTTGTATTATCCGCTGACCCCGATTCAGGAATTCAACTTGTCATCTTATCCATTATCTCAGGCTACGGCGGTGAAGCTGTTCTCAGAAGTTTTGACTTTGTGAGAGAACTGAACAGCGGCGGCGAGCCGGCCGAGTCCAAACGTCAAACCAAAACTCCACCCGAATAATTGTCCTCAATCTCCGCCCGTTCAGGGTACATTCCCATTGTATACAAACCTGCTTGCACTTATGAACAGAATTCTATAAAATACAGTTAGATTACGGTTGCGATAAGAACAATGAAGAGGAGCAGTAAGAAACAGATATTGTTGCAGAGAGTTGACGGCTGGTGAAAGTCAATCAAATTTGTTTCCGAACTCACCTCAGAGTTGCAGCGGTGAAAAGCCGCTGACGCATAACTGCGTTAAAAGTATCAAGTGAGTGCGGCGTATGCCGCGCTAACGAGGGTGGTACCGCGGGAAAACGAAAGTCTCTCGTCCCTTTTAGGGATGAGGGAGTTTTTTTTAGTTTGGGAATATTCTGAATAATCCTCTCCTTCCCGTCAATACTTGAACCATACACGCCGTATTCAATCAGAAGGAGGTTTTTACTTTGAGTTTTCAGCACAAAGAGATAGAAAAGAAATGGCAAACATATTGGCTTGAAAACAAAACATTTGCCACTCTTGACAATAATGAAAAACAAAAATTTTACGCGCTGGACATGTTTCCTTATCCGTCTGGAGCTGGGTTGCACGTCGGCCATCCTGAAGGGTACACAGCTACGGATATTCTGTCCCGCATGAAGCGCATGCAGGGCTATGATGTCCTTCATCCAATGGGCTGGGACGCATTCGGCCTGCCAGCTGAACAATACGCGCTTGACACAGGGAACGACCCCGCTGTGTTTACGAAGCAGAATATTGATAACTTCCGTCGCCAAATTCAAGCGCTTGGCTTTTCATATGACTGGGATCGCGAAATCAATACGACTGATCCTGAATACTATAAATGGACGCAATGGATTTTCTTAAAGCTATACGAAAAAGGCCTTGCTTACGTTGACGAAGTGCCTGTAAACTGGTGCCCTGCGCTCGGTACGGTTCTTGCCAACGAAGAAGTCATTGACGGCAAGAGCGAACGCGGCGGCCATCCGGTAGAGAGACGCCCAATGAAGCAGTGGATGCTGAAAATCACCGCTTATGCGGACAGGCTCCTTGAGGACTTGGAAGAGCTTGATTGGCCGGAAAGCATTAAAGATATGCAGCGCAACTGGATCGGCCGTTCGGAAGGCGCTCACGTTCATTTTGCTATAGATGGACATGATGATTCCTTTACGGTGTTTACAACAAGACCAGATACGCTGTTTGGCGCTACATACACTGTCCTTGCCCCGGAACACGCATTGGTGGAAAACATCACAACGGCTGAGCAAAAAGAAGCTGTTGAAGCTTATATCAAAGAAATTCAATCAAAGAGTGACCTTGAACGCACAGATCTTGCGAAAACAAAGACAGGCGTATTCACAGGAGCGTATGCGATCAATCCTGTAAACGGAGAAAAACTGCCGATTTGGATTGCGGATTATGTTCTTGCATCATACGGAACAGGTGCTGTCATGGCAGTTCCTGGCCACGATGAGCGGGATTTTGAATTCGCCAAAACATTTGGCCTTCCGGTGAAGGAAGTCGTAAAAGGCGGGAACGTCGAGGAAGCAGCTTATACTGGCGACGGCGAGCACGTGAACTCTGATTTCCTGAACGGCCTTCACAAACAGGAAGCGATTGAGAAAGTGATCGCTTGGCTGGAAGAAACGAAAAACGGTGAGAAGAAAGTGACGTACCGTCTTCGTGACTGGCTCTTCAGCCGCCAGCGTTATTGGGGCGAGCCGATTCCGGTCATTCATTGGGAAGACGGAACGTCAACAGCTGTCCCTGAAGAGGAGCTGCCGCTGATTTTGCCGAAAACGGATGAAATCAAACCGAGCGGAACGGGCGAATCACCGCTTGCGAACATTAAAGAGTGGGTGGAAGTCACAGACCCTGAGACAGGGAAAAAAGGAAGAAGAGAAACGAATACAATGCCGCAATGGGCGGGAAGCTGCTGGTATTTCTTGCGCTATATTGATCCGCACAATCCGGATCAGCTGGCATCACCAGAAAAATTGGAAAAATGGCTTCCGGTCGATATGTATATCGGCGGTGCAGAGCATGCCGTGCTTCACCTTCTGTATGCCCGCTTCTGGCATAAGTTCCTTTATGATATCGGCGTAGTGCCGACGAAAGAACCGTTCCAAAAGCTGTACAACCAAGGAATGATTCTCGGTGAAAATAACGAAAAAATGAGTAAATCTAAAGGAAACGTTGTCAACCCTGACGAAATCGTGTCCTCTCACGGTGCTGATACGCTGAGATTGTACGAAATGTTCATGGGACCTCTTGATGCTTCAATCGCCTGGTCTGAATCAGGATTAGACGGTGCGCGCCGTTTCCTTGACCGTGTATGGCGCCTGTTTATTGAAGACAGCGGTGAGCTTAATGGCAAAATCGTTGAAGGCGCGGGTGAAACATTGGAGCGCGTCTATCATGAAACGGTCATGAAAGTCACAGACCATTATGAAGGCCTTCGTTTCAACACGGGTATTTCCCAGCTGATGGTCTTTATTAATGAAGCGTATAAAGCAACAGAACTGCCGAAAGAATATATGGAAGGCTTCGTGAAGCTTCTTTCTCCTGTCGCGCCACACTTAGCGGAAGAGCTATGGGAGAAGCTTGGCCATTCCGGCACAATTGCCTACGAAGCTTGGCCTGTATATGATGAAACAAAACTTGTGGATGATGAAGTTGAAATCGTTGTTCAGCTGAACGGAAAAGTAAAAGCGAAATTACAGGTTCCTGCCGATGCAACGAAAGAACAGCTGGAACAGCTTGCTCAAGCAGATGAAAAGGTAAAAGAGCAGCTTGAAGGCAAAACGATTCGGAAAATCATCGCGGTGCCTGGCAAGCTTGTCAATATTGTGGCAAACTAAGCCTAGAAAAAATCCCCTTTGCCAAAAGGGGATTTTTTTCATCAGTCTCAGAATAGCAATCGTTCAGCTGACTTTGATATACTGAACATGATCACTGTGAATAGGAGTGTTTTCTTTGGAAATAAAAGAAATCAGCACAGCCGCTTTGAAAGAAAAAATTGAGGCGGACGAAGAATTATATTTAATTGATGTCAGAGAAGATGAAGAGGTAGCGGAAGGCATGATCCCGCAAGCCGTTCATATTCGCATGGGGGATATTCCTGAAAAAATGGAAACCCTTGATAAAGACAAAGAGTACGTATTTATCTGCCGCTCAGGAATGCGCAGCATGAACGTCTGCAAGTACCTGGATGAGCAAGGCTTTAAAACAGTCAATGTTGAAGGCGGCATGATGGCCTGGGAAGGCGAAACAAAACCAAAAAACTAGGGGAGAGCGGTCCCCTAGTTTTTATTTGTATTCCGGAAGCCAATCGCCGTGTGCTGCAAATAAATCGTCACACATGGAGATGATGTCCTTCAAGGAAAGCTCCGCGCTTGTATGCGGATCAAGCATTGCAGCTTGGTAAACCGCTTCTTTTTTTCGTGTGACAGCCGCTTCGATTGTCATCAGCTGTGTATTAATATTCGTCCGGTTTAAGGCTGCAAGCTGCTCAGGCAGTTCTCCGGCGAAGCACGGTGTAATTTTTTTTCTGTCGGCGACGCATGTCACTTCCACAACCGCTTTTGGAGGAAGGTTGGGAATCAGCCCTGTATTCAAGACGTTTCCTCCGAAGGTGAATGGTTCGTTTGTTTCCATTGCTTCTATAATTCTTGAACCATATTCCTTTGAGCGTTCGTGCGTAAGGTTTTTATTATTGACGATATCATCCCGCATTTTCTCCCAATTTTCAATTTGCTTGACGCACCTTCTCGGATATTCGTCGAGCGGGATTTGCAGCTCGCTGATCAGTTCAGGGTAATTCCGTTTAATAAAGTATGGGTGATACTCTGCGTTATGTTCGGACGATTCCGTGACATAATAGCCGAACTTATCCATTAATTCAAACCGCACCATATCATGATGCTTTGTTTTTTGTTTTTCTTTCGCTCTCCTTTTGATTTCTGGATATAAATCTGTGCCGTCTTTTTTGACTTCCAAAAGCCAAGCCATATGATTAATGCCCGCAATGCGTTCCTCAATTCCGTCATGCTCCATTCCGAGAGCTTTAAATAAATCCTTCGTGCACACTTGAACACTGTGGCAGAGCCCGATTGTTTTGATATTGGTATAGCGGAGCATGGCGCCTGTAAGAGTGGCCATTGGATTTGTATAGTTTAAGAACCATGCGTCAGGGCACATTTCCTCCATATCTTTTGCGATATCAAATAAGACCGGGATTGTTCTGAGAGATCTGAATATCCCGCCGATGCCGACTGTATCGGCGATCGTCTGGCGCAGCCCATACCGTTTAGGAATCTCGAAATCGATGACTGTGCTCGGTTTGTATCCTCCAACCTGAATCGCATTGATGACATAGCCTGCGTTTTGCAAGGCGAGTTTTCTGTCATCATAGCTGTTGATGGCCACACTTGGGTTATAACGGTCTCTTAGATTTTCGAGCATGAGCTGGGATTCTTGCAGGCGTTTGGGATCAATGTCGTAAAGAGCGAACTCAAATCCATTCAGTGCCTCTGTTAACAGGCAGTCTCCCAAAACATTTTTGGCGAAAATCGTGCTCCCTGCACCGATAAATGTAATCTTTTTCATATTGCTTCCCCCTTTAATGTTAACCCTTTACCGCTCCGGAAGACAGGCCGGCAATAAAGTATTTTTGCAGCGCCAAAAACAGAACAACCATCGGCAGCATTGCCATAAGTGCCGCTGCGGCAACTAAATGAAGGTTGTTTGCGTTTTCTCCGAAAAAACCTGCCATGGCTACTGTTAATGTCTGAACCTTTTGATCTTGTAAAAAGAAAATGGCAAATTGATAGTCGTTCCAAATAAAGACACAAGAAATAATACAGATGGTCGCAGTGATCGGCTTCAGCAGAGGAAACACAATCGTAAAAAAGATTTTCAGCATGCCTGCGCCGTCAATTCTTGCGGCTTCTTCAAGCTCTTTTGGAATGGTCGATCGGATAAAGCCTGAATATAAGAATACGGTTAACGGCATGTAAGCCGCTGTATTGATGAAAATGGCAATTGCGTGTGTATTGACCATCCCGGCGTCCACGACCATTCGGTACAAAGGAACCATGGACGTTAACGGAGGAATGATCATAATGGAAATCAGCAAGGCAAAAACGGCTTTATTCAGTTTCGTTTCCCGCCGGGCAAGCGGGTAGGCGGCAAGTGAGCCGAATATAATTAATAACAAGGCAGAAAAACCTGTGATGATCATGGTGTTTATAAAAGAGTTTCCTAGCGAAGCGCGCTCCCACGCCTCTGAAAAATTATGAAAGGAGATGTCGGCTGGAAATATCCATTTCGAACTGTAGTCTCCTTTTGCTTTCAATGAAGTGGTCAGCAGGATATAAAAAGGAATAAAATGCGCACAGGCCACAATGGCTGCAAGAAGTGTAATGATCCGCATGCTTTTTGTACGGGCGGCTCTCATGACATTTCCGACTCCTTTCTTTTAAAGTACGCAAGCGCGCAAAAGCTGATGATCAAAATGACAAATGCCATAAATATGCCTTGCGTTGCGGCATAGCCGGCATCCTGCCGTTTGAAATACAAATCATACATAAACGTGGACATGGATTGTGACGCATTTCCGGGGCCGCCTGCGGTGAGTGCAATGATCACGTCAAACAGCTTTAAGCCTCCGATAATGTTGATGACCATATTAATGGTAATGGAGGGCATTAACAGAGGCAGCGTGATGGTAAAAAACTGCTGGCCTTGTTTCGCGCCATCCATTTGCGCCGCTTCATAGTAGTCTTTCGGAATGCTTTGCAGACCGGCTAAGTAGACAACCATAGCGATCCCGACATATTGATAGGTGTTAATCATGACAATGATCCATGGATTGAGTGATGGACTGGCGAGCGCATTAATAGGGCTGATGCCGAAGACCCCGAGCAAATCATTGAGCGCGCCTCCGTCATAGGAGAAGAAAAAGTACCAAATGTAGCCCATAATGAGCGGGCTGATCATCACCGGCAAATACACAATTGTTCTTGTTACTGCTTTCGTTTTAATGCTTTGATTTAAGAGCAGAGCGTATAGAAGCCCGACCACATTTTGAAAAAAAGTGCTGCCAAGCCCGTAAAGCAGCGTGTTTTTTAAGATATGCCAAGTGTCAGGATCAGAAAACAGCCTTTCATATTGCGCGAATCCAACCCATTGGTAAACTTGTGAAAAGCCGTTCCAGTTTGTAAAGGTAATCAATGTGCCTTTCACAAACGGATAAATCATAAAGACCAGAACGGAGAGCAAAGCAGGAATGTACATCCACCAAAGTGAGGACTGCTTTTTTGGCTTAACCTGTTTCACATGAACGTCCCTTGCGATCTCACTCATTATTTTCAGCTCCCTGTATTTCCGATTGCTCCCGGAGTCGTTTATATTCTCTTCCCAGCTTCTGCGAAATGTCTTGAGGCGCCAAAATGTCAGCCGCGAGCTCCTGCCCAACCGTGCCCAGGACATCCCACATTCCGTTTGGCAAGTATAAACGGTCGAAGTAAGGCTCGACTTTGACATCTTGATAATGCTCATAATCGTTTGCGTAGAAAATATCAGCTTTCACATTGGTCAGCCCTGAAGGAAGCGATGTGGCTTCAGCCATTTGTTTGGCATTGGCCGGGCGGGCCATAAATGAGATAAATTCTTTTGCCTCTTTTAATTGAGGCGAATCTTTCCATGCTGCAAGGGTGTAGCGTTCACCGCCGATCCATATCGGGTCATCACCGGGATGGATGGCAGGTGTCGGGATAATGCCGACCTTGACGTTCGGGTTGATCTGGGCAACGTCTTGGCCGAGTGTGCCGCCTTGCATTGTAAAGGCGATTTTGTTTTGGGCCATTAATTCAATGAGCTGTGATTTTTTTGCCGTGACGGCGTCGATATTGATCAATTTTTCTTTCTGCATTTGTTTGAGGATTTCTGATAAATAAGTGAATTTACTCCATTGAAAAGTGCCGTTGATGAGCTGTTTTTTTTCATTATGGGCAGGGTCTGTGATGAGAAGAGGTGTAGCGAATTGGTCGTAATATTGAGCGAATGAGCTTTTGTCATATCCGGCAAACCAGAAGGGAACAATGCTTCCCTTGCTCTTTTCTTTAATCGTTCTCAGTGCTTTGATAAAGTCATCCATGGTTTCCGGCGGAGCAATGCCGTAACGGTCTAAAATATTGCGATTATACGCCAGCCCGTCTTTTGCCTGATTGATCGGATAGGCATACACCTTTCCGCTTTTATTTTTGAGGATGCTGTTTAAATTGGGATCAAGATCTTGAGTCCATTCCATATCCCGGAGATCTGCTGTATATTCTCCGTACCTGATTTTCCCCCAGCCATGTGTATCGAATAGATCTGGCAAATCATTGGCCGCCATTCTGACACGCATCATATTTTCATAGTCATTGCCTGGGAAATGAAGGCTGACATGAATGTCACTGTGTTCCTTTTCGAATGCTGCCGCTAGTTTTCTGAACGTATCTCTTTCACTGTCGGTTGACATTGTAGAATAAATGGTTAACGTCTTTTTTGCGGTATCTGCTGAGCTTTTCTCTGCTGAACACCCGGGCAGAACAAGCAGAATAAGAGAGAGAAATAAAACAAAAGTGTGTTTCATCTTTTCCTCCTTATCATCGTGATGAATCTTTGCTTATGTCACCTCCTTTGCTGTACATCCGCAGCTTTGTCTTACGATTAATGTTGTAGGCAGGGTGACATGGTGAGGAAGCGTTCGGCCATTGAGACGGTCAAGCAGCAGTTTTACGCCTGTCCGGCCCATTTCCTCTGTGTATACCTTCACCGTCGTTAAAGGCGTGCTGGCAAATTCAGCTTCCTCAATGCCGTTAAAGCTGACGATTGCGGTATCCCGCGGCACTTGCAGTCCGGCTTCCTGCAGCGCTTTTAATGCGCCGATCGCCATAGAATCGCTGGCAATAAAGAATGCTTCCGGCAGATGGCCTTGATCGATTGCTTTCTTCATCAGGCGATAGCCCTCACGCATGCTGTATTCTCCGATCAGCACATGCTCAGGCTGGGGGGCGGCTGACTCCAAAAAAGCGGTCAGGCGTTTATCTTCAATCGTTCTGCGAATGCTTTGGCCGTCCTTCAGCGTATGCTCTTTTTCTTGTCCGCCAATGTAGCCTAACCGTTTGTAGCCTAAGTCGAAAAGGTGATCAATCGCCTGGCGTGAAGCCGATTCAAAATCGATTCCAATCGAATCGTATGCTTGCGGATCTGGTGAATGATTGATAAATACGGCATGCTCCAGCCTCCCGCTGATATGCTTAACCGCTTCATCATGAACACGGCCGATGACAATGACACCATCCAATTCCCGAAAGATATGTTCCTGAAAGGAGCCGAGATGAATTGAATTTGTAATGAAAATTTCCTGTTCAAAGCATTCCTTTTCAATCCCTTTCCGAATGGAAGAAAAATAAGGGTCCTGCCTTTCCTGATCAGGGGACAGACAGCTCAGCACACCGATCAGCGGCTGGGCCCGCTGTTTTTGCCCGCGGGCTTTTCGGCGTTTGGCAACGGTTTGATAACCAAGCTCTTCAGCGATGTTGATGACTCTTTGTCTCGTTTCGCCCGCAACAGAAAGCGACTCATCTTCATTTAAAATTCTGGACACAGTTGCGCTGGAAACTTTAGCTTTCAAGGCGATATCTTTAATACGAACCATGGGTATCCCTCTCATCTATTTAGTAAAATATTAACTCATCTGTTTTTGATAAATTGATACTATCATATAAAAGTAAGCGGTTACAATAATTGTTTTCGAAATATTCCATAATATTTACTAAATATTTAGTAAATGATGTGATTTATGTTGGAAAAATAAAGGGGAACCCAGATCTGTCTCGTAAATGTGAAGTAAGCGAATAAGGAAGGGTGATGGGATGAGAGTCGAAAGAAGAAAGCAACTGTTTCGTTTGCTTGGTGATTTGCCTGATCGGAGGCCAATCAGTGTTGAGACATTACGTATTGAAGAAAGAGAAGAAAATATCGTTGAAACGCTCCTGCTCGATTTAAATGGACATGAAAAGGTGCCCGCTTATTTTGTGAAGCCGAAGAAAACAGAAGGACCGTGCCCAGCCGTATTGTTTCAGCATTCGCATGGGGGCCAGTATGATAGGGGAAAAAGTGAGCTGATTGAGGGAGCGGATTATTTGAAAGCGCCTTCTTTTGCTGATGAGCTTACTTCTCTCGGATACGGCGTTCTTGCGATTGATCATTGGGGATTTGGAGATCGGCGGGGGAAAGCGGAAAGTGAGATATTTAAAGAAATGCTTCTCACCGGAAAAGTGATGTGGGGGATGATGATTTATGACAGTTTAAGTGCGTTGGACTATATGCAGTCACGCTCTGATGTTCAGCCTGACAGGATCGGAACCATCGGCATGTCTATGGGAGGTTTGCTGGCGTGGTGGACAGCGGCGCTCGATGACCGGATTAAGGTGTGTGTGGATTTGTGCAGCCAGGTGGATCACCACGTGCTGATCAAAACACAGAATCTTGACAGGCACGGCTTTTATTATTACGTCCCATCGCTTGCAAAGCATTTTTCCGCATCGGAGATCCAAAGCCTGATCGCGCCGCGCCCGCACCTTAGTCTTGTTGGTGTACACGATCGGTTAACGCCGGCCGAGGGCGTGGACAAAATCGAAAAAGAATTGACAGCTGTCTATGCTGGACAGGGAGCTTCTGATTGCTACCGAGTGGTCCGTTCTGCTTCGGGACATTTCGAAACAGCAGTTATGAGGCATGAAGCTGTGCGGTTTTTGCAAAAGTGGCTGTGACTGTTAAAAGAAATCGAAAAAGACCGTTTTATGTGAAAACGGTCTTTTTGTTTCCTTTTAACCAACTGCCATAAATCGATGCTTTCTTCTATTGACAGAAACAGGAGAGAATAATATATTCTAATTGTTAACCTTAAAATATAATTGGTTAACAATTAAAATGAGAAGCACTGCACGTTCTTCAGTTATCAGTGAAAGGGCGAGGAATGATGCAAGAAGAAACTTTTTATAGTGTCAGAATGAGAGCTTCTATGAATGGATCTCATGAAGACGGCGGAAAGCATATATCCGGCGGAGAACGGCTTATTCCTTTCCATGAGATGAAGCATACAGTCAATGCTTTATTAGAAAAAGGGTTATCCCATTCAAGAGGAAAACCTGATTTTATGCAAATTCAATTTGAAGAGGTATATGAATCGATAAAAACCATTCAGCCATTGCCTGTGCATACGAATGAAGTGAGCTGCCCGGAAGAAGGGCAAAAGCTGGCCCGATTGTTATTGGAAAAAGAAGGCGTTTCACGAGACGTGATTGAAAAAGCATATGAACAAATCCCTGAATGGTCAGATGTCAGGGGTGCGGTGTTGTTTGATATTCATACAGGCAAGCGAATGGATCAAACAAAAGAAAAAGGGGTGCGGGTCTCCAGAATGGATTGGCCGGACGCTAATTTTGAAAAATGGGCGCTTCACAGTCACGTGCCAGCTCATTCAAGAATAAAAGAGGCCCTTGCGCTCGCTTCAAAGGTAAGCCGGCACCCGGCAGTCGTTGCAGAATTATGCTGGTCGGACGATCCGGATTACATAACAGGCTATGTTGCGGGTAAGAAAATGGGCTATCAGCGTATTACAGCAATGAAAGAATACGGGACTGAAGAGGGCTGCCGAGTCTTTTTTATTGATGGATCCAATGATGTAAACACGTACATACATGACCTGGAGAGGCAGCCTATTTTAATAGAGTGGGAGGAAGATCATGACTCATGATTTGATAGAAAAAAGTAAAAAGCACCTCTGGCTGCCATTTACCCAAATGAAAGATTATGATGAAAACCCCTTAATCATCGAAAGCGGGACTGGAATCAAAGTCAAAGACATAAATGGCAAGGAATACTATGACGGTTTTTCATCAGTTTGGCTTAATGTCCACGGACACCGCAAAAAAGAACTAGATAATGCCATAAAAAAACAGCTCGGAAAAATTGCGCACTCCACGTTATTGGGCATGACCAATGTTCCAGCAACCCAGCTTGCCGAAACATTAATCGACATCAGCCCAAAAAAGCTCACGCGGGTCTTTTATTCAGACAGCGGCGCAGAGGCGATGGAAATAGCCCTAAAAATGGCGTTTCAGTATTGGAAGAACATCGGGAAGCCCGAGAAACAAAAATTTATCGCAATGAAAAACGGGTATCACGGTGATACGATTGGCGCCGTCAGTGTCGGTTCAATTGAGCTTTTTCACCACGTATACGGCCCGTTGATGTTCGAGAGTTACAAGGCACCGATTCCTTATGTTTATCGCTCTGAAAGCGGTGATCCTGATGAGTGCCGTGATCAGTGCCTCCGAGAGCTTGAACAGCTGCTTGAGGAACATCATGAGGAAATTGCCGCGCTTTCCATTGAATCAATGGTACAAGGCGCGTCCGGTATGATCGTGATGCCGGAAGGATATTTGGCAGGCGTGCGCGAGCTATGTACAACATACGATGTCTTAATGATCGTTGATGAAGTCGCTACAGGCTTTGGCCGTACAGGAAAAATGTTTGCGTGCGAGCACGAGAATGTCCAGCCTGATCTGATGGCTGCCGGTAAAGGCATTACAGGAGGCTATTTGCCAATTGCCGTTACGTTTGCCACTGAAGACATCTATAAGGCATTCTATGATGATTATGAAAACCTAAAAACCTTTTTCCATGGCCATTCCTATACAGGCAATCAGCTTGGCTGTGCGGTTGCGCTTGAAAATCTGGCATTATTTGAATCTGAAAACATTGTGGAACAAGTAGCGGAAAAAAGTAAAAAGCTCCATTTTCTTCTTCAAGATCTGCACGCTCTTCCTCATGTTGGGGATATTCGGCAGCTTGGCTTTATGTGCGGTGCAGAGCTTGTCCGGTCAACGGAAACCAAAGAACCTTACCCGGCTGATCGGCGGATTGGATATAAAGTTTCCTTAAAAATGAGAGAGTTAGGAATGCTGACAAGGCCGCTTGGGGACGTGATTGCATTTCTGCCTCCTCTTGCCAGCACAGCTGAAGAGCTCGGGGAAATGGTTGCCATTATGAAACAAGCGATCCACGAGGTTACGAGCCTTGAAGATTGATTCCTGGTTAAACGAGCGGTTAGACAGAATGAAAGAAGCCGGCGTACATCGTAACCTGCGGTCAATGGATGGAGCGCCGGTTCCAGAGAGGAACATTGATGGCGAAAATCAAACGGTCTGGTCCTCAAACAATTATTTAGGGCTCGCAAGCGATAGACGCTTGATCGATGCAGCCCAAACAGCATTGCAGCAATTCGGGACAGGAAGCAGCGGTTCACGTTTAACGACAGGCAATTCGGTCTGGCATGAAGAGCTAGAAAAGAAGATTGCCAGCTTTAAACGGACAGAAGCGGCCCTGCTGTTTTCGAGCGGTTACTTGGCCAATGTCGGTGTCCTTTCATCCTTGCCAGAAAAGGAAGATGTCATTTTAAGTGACCAGCTCAATCATGCAAGTATGATCGACGGCTGCCGACTTTCTAAGGCTGATACAGTTGTTTATCGGCATATTGATATGAATGATCTTGAAAACAAGCTGAATGAAACACAGCGTTATCAGCGCCGTTTTATCGTAACAGACGGGGTATTCAGCATGGATGGCACAATCGCCCCTCTTGATCAGATCATCTCACTTGCGAAACGCTATCATGCCTTCGTGGTCGTTGATGATGCCCACGCAACAGGAGTTTTGGGTGATTCGGGACGAGGAACGAGTGAATACTTTGGTGTTTATCCTGACATTGTGATCGGCACCTTAAGCAAAGCTGTTGGTACGGAAGGAGGTTTTGCGGCTGGATCAGCGGTCTTCATCGACTTTTTGCTGAACCATGCCAGAACATTTATCTTTCAAACCGCTATTCCGCCAGCCAGCTGTGCGGCTGCTCACGAGGCTTTCAACATCATTGAAGCCAGCAGGGAAAAACGACAGCTTTTATTTTCTTATATCAGCATGATCAGAACCAGTCTGAAGAATATGGGTTATGTGATGAAAGGAGATCACACACCGATTATTCCTGTAGTCATTGGCGATGCCCATAAAACGGTCCTATTTGCTGAAAAACTGCAGGGCAAGGGAATTTATGCTCCTGCCATTCGGCCGCCGACCGTTGCGCCGGGTGAAAGCCGTATTCGAATTACAATCACGTCTGACCACAGTATGGGTGATATTGATCATTTGCTGCAAACATTTCATTCAATCGGAAAGGAGCTGCACATCATTTGAGGGGTTTTTTTGTGACAGGAACAGATACAGAAGTGGGGAAAACGGTTATATCCAGCGGAATCGCCGCTTTATTACGAGAACATAATAGAGATGTCGGGGTGTATAAACCATTTTTAAGCGGGATATCGCGCCATCATCCAGATAGTGATACAAGTTTGCTGAAAGACATGTCGCAGACCAGTCTTTCTCATGAAGACATTACGCCTTTTGCCTTCAAAGCGCCGCTTGCACCATACGTTGCAGGGAAACTTGAAGGAAAGACTGTCACCATGGAAGAGGTTTTAAGCCATTGGGGGCGGATTAGAGAAAAACATGAATGCTTCATCGTAGAAGGTGCAGGCGGTATTTCTGTGCCATTGGGAGAGGACTATTTGGTCAGTCATGTCATAAAAGCGTTGCAGCTTCCCCTGATTATTGTGGCACGTCCTCACCTTGGAACCATTAATCATACCTTTTTAACTGTCAAATATGCAGAAAGCATGGGGCTTCCAATTGCCGGAATTATCATCAATGGAATCAGTGACTCTCCTGATGAAGATGAAAAAACCAATCCTGAGATGATTGAGCGCTTATGCGGTGTGCCGGTTTTAGGGGTTACGCCAAAGCTTGCCAACGTTACGAAAGAAACGGTTCTACATATGGTAAAAGACCATATCAATCTATCATTACTGATGAATCAAGTGGGGGTATGAGAATGAATCAATGGATGGAACTCGCAGACCGGGTGCTGGCTGGAGCAGAAGTGACTGACGAAGAGGCGCTTTCAATATTACATTGTCCTGATGAAGATATTTTGCTATTAATGCATGGAGCTTTTCATATCAGAAAACACTTTTATGGAAAAAAAGTAAAGCTCAATATGATTATGAATGCGAAATCCGGGCTCTGCCCGGAAAACTGCGGCTATTGTTCACAGTCTGCGATTTCGAAAGCGCCGATTGAGTCTTATCGGATGGTGAATAAGGAAACACTGCTTGAAGGCGCGAAGCGGGCGCACGATCTGAATATCGGCACATATTGTATCGTGGCAAGCGGCAGAGGGCCGTCTAACAGAGAAGTGGATCAGGTCGTAGATGCGGTTCAGGAAATTAAAGAGACGTATGGACTGAAGGTTTGTGCGTGTCTCGGACTGTTGAAGCCAGAGCAGGCGAAGCGTCTCAAAGATGCCGGAGTAGACCGCTATAATCATAATTTGAATACGTCACAGAGAAACCATTCAAACATCACGACCTCACATACATACGATGACAGAGTCAATACGGTTGAAATCGCAAAAGAATCGGGGCTGTCTCCGTGTTCAGGCGTCATTATCGGGATGAAGGAGACGAAACAGGATGTCATTGACATCGCCAAAAGCTTGAAGGCTCTTGACGCGGATTCCATTCCGGTGAATTTTTTGCATGCAATTGATGGCACGCCGTTAGAAGGCGTCAACGAATTAAACCCGCTGTATTGTTTAAAAGTGCTGGCGCTGTTCCGTTTTATCAATCCATCAAAAGAAATTCGCATTTCCGGAGGAAGAGAGGTCAATCTCCGCTCATTGCAGCCATTAGGGCTTTACGCCGCAAACTCCATTTTTGTCGGAGACTACTTAACAACTGCCGGGCAAGAGGAGACGGAGGATCATAAAATGCTGAGTGATCTAGGCTTTGAAGTTGAATCAGTCGAAGAAATGAAGGCCAGTTTAAGTGCGAAAAGCTGAAAGAATCAATAAAAGCAATCGGTGTGATGTCGATTGCTTTTACTTTTGAACAGAAAGGAGAAAATCACGTGACAATTGCATCATCAACTGCATCTTCTGAGTTTTTGAAAAACCCATATTCTTTTTACGAGACATTGCGAGCTGTTCATCCTATCTATAAAGGGAGTTTCTTAAAATACCCGGGCTGGTATGTCACAGGATATGAAGAAACGGCTTCTATTTTGAAAGATGCGAGATTCAAAGTCCGCACCCCGCTGCCTGAGAGCTCAACCAAATATCAGGACCTTTCACATGTGCAAAATCAAATGATGCTGTTTCAGAACCAGCCTGATCATAGACGATTGCGGACGCTTGCCAGCGGAGCGTTTACGCCGAGAGCGACAGAGAGTTATCAGCCGTATATCATTGAAACTGTCCATCATTTGCTTGATCAAGTGCAAGGTAAAAAAAAGATGGAGGTCATTTCGGACTTTGCTTTTCCTTTAGCAAGCTTTGTCATAGCTAACATTATAGGTGTACCGGAGGAAGATAGGGAGCAATTAAAGGAGTGGGCTGGGAGTCTCATTCAAACGATTGATTTTACCCGGTCAAGAAAGGCATTAACAGAGGGCAATATTATGGCTGTGCAGGCTATGGCATATTTCAAAGAGCTGATTCAAAAGAGAAAACGCCACCCTCAACAGGATATGATCAGCATGCTCTTGAAGGGGAGAGAAAAGGATAAGCTGACGGAAGAGGAGGCGGCATCTACGTGCATATTGCTGGCGATCGCCGGACATGAGACAACGGTCAATCTCATCAGCAATTCAGTCCTTTGTCTGCTGCAGCATCCAGAACAGATTTTGAAACTGAGAGAAAATCCAGATCTTATTGGTACCGCAGTCGAGGAATGTTTACGCTATGAAAGCCCCACGCAAATGACAGCCAGAGTTGCGTCAGAGGATATTGACATCTGCGGGGTGACGATCCGTCAAGGAGAGCAAGTCTATCTTTTGTTAGGAGCGGCTAATCGAGACCCTAGCATATTCACGAACCCCGATGTCTTCGATATTACGAGAAGTCCTAATCCGCACCTTTCATTCGGGCATGGCCATCATGTTTGCTTAGGGTCCTCGCTGGCACGATTAGAAGCGCAAATTGCGATTAACACCCTTCTGCAGCGAATGCCCAGCCTTAATCTTGCGGATTTTGAATGGCGGTATCGGCCGCTTTTTGGATTTCGGGCGCTTGAGGAGCTGCCGGTGACTTTTGAATAAGCCTAAGAATGTGAGTGCCAAAAAAGTGTCAGCCCCGCCGAAAATGGGCAATCTATAAAAAAGGGGAGTGAACATAGTGAAAAAAGTGCTGATCGCCGGCGGAAATGGTGTGATTGGGAGACTGCTTGCTGAAGGGCTGATTTCAGACTATGAAGTGACTGTGCTTGATAAAGATCATTTCGATGGTAAAGCCTCTTCCATTCAGGCTGACGCGGCAAATTATGAGGAGCTGTTGAAGAAGATTCCAAAAGATACGGATGCCATCTTGAATTTACTCGCTGTTAAAATCAAATACGATATTATGGACATCGCTGAGTTTGAAAAAATGACGGATGTTTTCTATAGGGCAAGCTATTATCTGTGCCGTGCGGCAGCGGAGATCGGCATTCAAAAGCTCGTGTTCGCCAGCAGCAATCATGTCACAGATGTA
The DNA here is from genome assembly GCF_037963335.1 of Bacillus sp. PS108. Classification (NCBI taxonomy): domain Bacteria; kingdom Bacillati; phylum Bacillota; class Bacilli; order Caryophanales; family Bacillaceae; genus Bacillus; species Bacillus sp. PS108. Next base: position 2,986,282 of record NZ_CP150155.1, on the reverse strand, counting down.
TACGAAAAAGACGGGCGCTCGCTCTTAGGACGGGAAATCACAACAAGCGATTATCCGCTGTCAAAAAACTTGTACGGTGTATTAAAGCTGACCTCTGAACAGATCGGCCATTTGTTTTATTTGGAAAATAAGCTATCAGTAATCAACCTTCGAATCGGAACAGTCGTGACTGATGAAATGGATACGCTGCATGAAAAAGAACGGACGAAAAAGACACTGCTTTCTCACCCCGATCTGCTGTCGATTTTCAAAGCCGCTATTGAGACCAATATCCGGTACGGCACTTATTACGCCGTCTCTGATAATCCGGGCCGGCCATGGTCCATTGAATCTGCCGTGAATGAACTTGGGTTTTCGCCACAAATCAATACGGCCGAACTTCTGAACGGGGAGGAGAACGGAGCATAATCATTTTCTAAGATTATGCTCTTTTTCTTTTGTTATCGGTCTCAATTCGCGGAAGCCCCCGCCCGGCCGGGGACTCTGTTCAAATGATTATAGACATGGCAATCACAGATTTGCTACATTTTAGACACGATATCGTCACATGCTGAGCTCGGTTTTCAAAAATATGATAACGCTTACAAAGAGAGGTGGGAGCTATCGCACATTCACTGAAAAACCGTCTGTTTGATATGTTGATTTATGGTTTCTTGCTGATGTTCGCTTTAATATGCGTACTTCCGTTCATTCATGTCATCGCAGCATCCTTTGCCACAGTAGAAGAAGTCGTGTCGAAAAAATTTATTTTAATTCCGACCACTTTTTCGCTAGATGCTTATCGCTACATTTTTTCAACAGATATTATTTATAAGAGTTTGCTTGTTTCTGTGTTTGTGACAGTGATAGGCACTGCGGTCAGCATGTTTCTTTCTTCACTGATGGCTTACGGGTTATCCCGCCGTGATTTAATCGGCCGGCAGCCGCTCATGTTTCTCGTCGTATTTACGATGCTGTTTAGCGGCGGCATGATTCCGACTTTCCTTGTGGTCAAATCGCTTGGATTGCTCGATTCTTACTGGGCGCTTATTTTGCCGACAGCCATTAATGCCTTTAACCTGATCATTCTGAAAAACTTCTTTCAAAATATCCCGTCAAGCTTGGAAGAGTCCGCGAAAATTGACGGGTGCAATGATCTGGGCATATTCTTTAAAATTGTGCTGCCGCTGTCTCTTCCTGCGATCGCAACGATTTCACTATTTTATGCGGTCACGTATTGGAACACGTATATGACAGCGATCTTGTACTTAAATGATTCAGCAAAATGGCCGATTCAGGTGCTTCTGCGCCAAATCGTCATTGTATCAAGCGGTATGCAGGGGGATATGTCTGAAATGGGGTCGGGCAGCCCGCCGCCTGAGCAAACCATTAAAATGGCGGTCATAGTGGTGGCGACCATCCCGGTTCTGCTTGTCTATCCGTTTATACAAAAGCATTTCGCAAAAGGAGCTTTGCTGGGATCTGTCAAAGGATAAAAGAAATATGAAACGGAGGGGTACGATGGGAAACAAATGGAGGGTGCTTTTGATTGTGCTTGTACTGGCACTCGGCGGAGTGCTGGCGGGCTGTAAAGGAGCTGATCAGTCTTCGGCTGAAGGCAAAGCTGGCCCAGATTCAAAGGTAAAGCTGTCTTGGATGGCGATTTTGTATCACCAGCAGCCGCCGAAAGACAGGGCGATTAAAGAAATTGAAAAGCTGACAAATACAGAACTCGACATCACCTGGGTTCCAGACGCGGTGAAAGAAGACAGGCTGAATGCAGCGCTTGCAGCCGGCAATCTTCCGCAAATCGTGACCATCCAGGATATTAAAAATTCGTCAGTCATGAATGCCTTTCGGTCAGGAATGTTTTGGGAAATCGGCGATTATATCAAGGATTATCCCAACTTAAACAAAATGAACAAACTCATTAATAAAAATGTGACAATTGACGGCAAGCTCTACGGGATATACAGAGAGCGCCCGCTTTCCAGACAGGGGATCGTCATTCGGAAGGACTGGCTGGACAATTTAAATTTGAAAACCCCGAAAACGTTGGATGAACTTTATGAAGTGGCCAAAGCATTTACGGAGGACGACCCGGACAAGGATGGGGAAGATAATACGATCGGGCTGACAGACCGTAATGACTTGATTTACGGTGCGTTTAAAACGATTGGCTCGTATGAAGGCATGCCGACAGATTGGAAGGAATCGGGCGGCAAATTCACGCCTGATTTCATGACACAGGAATACAAAGACACGATGAACTATATGAAAAAGCTGCGTGATAACGGGTATATGAATAAGGATTTTCCCGTCACAAGCAAAACCCAGCAGCAGGAGCTGTTTTCTCAAGGAAAAGCCGGAATTTATATTGGCAATATGGTAGATGCGGTCAATCTGCGCGACCATGCCTCTGATAAATCGATGAAGCTCGAGATCATCAACCGCATAAAAGGCCCAGATGGGAAAGAGCGGATATGGGCATCAGGAGGCCATAACGGCGTGTTTGCTTTCCCGAAAACGAGTGTGAAAACGGAAGCTGAGCTTAAACGGATCTTGGCTTTTTTTGACCGAATTGCCGAAGAAGATGTCTATAGCCTGATGACTTATGGCATTGACGGCGTTCATTACAACAAAGGTGAGGACAAAACGTTCACACGCAAAGAAAGCCAGGTAAAAGACTGGCAGACTGATATTCAGCCGCTGTCCGCCTTAATTGCCATTGATAAAGCCTACTTAAAAAACACTGGAGATCCGCTTCGGACGGCGTACGAGGAGCTGACCGAGGACAATGAAAAGATTATCGTCTCAAACCCGGCTGAAAGCCTGTATTCCGCATCGGAGTCGGAACGGGGTGATGAACTGAAGAAAATCATTGATGACGCGACTTATAAATATATGATTGGAGACATCACAGAAAGCCAGTTCGATAAAGAAGTGGAAAAATGGGAGTCAAGCGGAGGAAAACAAATTATTCAGGAATACGAAGAAGCGTTTAAACAAGCAAAATAACATTGGAAAAACCCAAAACGCGCAAGCGGTTTTGGGTTTTTTACATGCTTCTTTTTTGCTGGCGGTAGTTTCCCGGTGTAATCCCCTCCAGCTTCTTAAATGATCTGATAAAATTTTGCGAGTTTTTATATTTCAGCTTTTCGGCAATGTCCTTGACCGCCATGTCTGTTTCGGCAAGCCAGCTTTTCGCCATATGGTGTCGGTAGCTTGAGACATACTCGCTGAATGAAATTCCCATTTCTTTTTTGAAAATGCTGCTTAAATAATTTGGGTTGTAATGCAGCCTGCGCGCGATTTCGTCCAGTGTCAATTCGGATTCAAATTCATGATGGATGATATGAATGATGTTGTCGGAAATATTTTTGTACTGGGCATCCGCGCGGGCGTTCACTTTGTCTGTCATCGGATCAATAAACTCATTCTTTAGCCAGTTTTCGGTATCCTCGAACGTTTTCAGCTCAAAAATTTGATCATACAGCATTTTGTTTTCTTCAAGCTCAAACAATTCGATCCCGAGCACATGCATCAGCTCAATCACATGGTTCAAAAAACGGGCGATGGCGATTTGAAATTGATACGGGTTGGTGTTCTGGGTGAAAATGGCTTGCAAAATCGCGTGCAGGCATTTATCCGCTTTCTCCTTGTCTCCTGCTTTAACGGCATCAAACAGCTCATGCTGAAGCTGCTTTGGAAAATGGGTTTTGAAGGTTTTTTTCTGGTCAAGGTCTTCGTAAAAAATGATCGACTTGTTTTCCGCTTTAAGCCGGTATTTCAACGCTTCTGAGCCTTCCGCATAGGCTGTTTTCGCTTTTGTCAGCACATCAAACGGCTGGCTGATGCCGATGCTGACAGACAGATGCAGCTCAGCTTCCGCTTTTTCCTGAATCATCCTTGCAGTCTCATTCAGCTCAGCCATGAATTCTTCTTTTGTCCCGCTTTGGTTGATCAAAATCGTCGCCTGCTGTTTGTCAACTACGGCGGGGGCAAGATGTTTGTCCGTCGGGATGCATCGCTCAATCAGGCTGTTGACGGCAAACAAAAGCAGATCCATATCTTTTTTCTCATAAGGCGTATGATTCAGTGTGTCAATTTGGAGTACAAGCAGGGCAAGGTGCCGCCAATTTTGCTTTAAGCCGAGGCTTTCAAAACGGTTATCAACCTCCTCATCCGTCAGTTTTCCAAGCATAAGCCTGACCATAAAATATTGCTGCAGATGAGTGGCCTGCTGCTTCATCGTTTCCTCAAGGTCGTCATTTCGGTCCTTCAGCTGTTTAAAGCTCTGTTCAATTAACTCAAATTCATTTTGAGGAGGCTGTTGTTTCTCTTGTATGGCTCCATGTCTTGCGAATGATTCGTAAAGCACCCTGATCGGCTTGTAAAAATGGCGGGAGCCCAGCCAGGAGAACAATAATGAAAGCGTTAACAAAATAAGGCATACTGCAAAAGTGATCCAGCCGATTGATTTGGCTTCTTTTTTTAGCTCAGGCAGGGAAACGAGAGAAAAATAAGTCCATGTATTATAGTCAGATTTTTGATAGGTGACTTTATAATGAATCCGGTCAATAACTGTTTCAAACTGTCCGCTATTGGCGGTTTGCGCCAGCACTTTTTGGACAAAGCCGTCGTTATGAAGAGTTTCACCAACGTCAGACATATTGTTATGAAGGATGATGCGGCCTTTTTCATCGATGATAAACAGGTTGTTGGCGTTTGAATAGCCAGGCATATTTTTGACAAGCGAGCAGCTCGGGATGCTTGCGGCGGCCAATCCCTTTGTATTTGTGCTGTTCAAAGGAAGCTGCTTAATTAAATTGATATTGTAGCGGCAGTTTTCTGATGTGCCTTCTTTGGTTGAAATCAAATGATTGTTTTCCTCAAGCGTCCAATAGGAACGGCTCGCTTTGTGTTTCGTGTATGCTGAGGCTGCTTCATGAAGAGTATCTGTATTCAAACGGTACAAACCAGAATTGTTCATGTACCATTTTTTCGTATAACTGACTAACGTCATGTTGGACAGATCGGTATCAAAGCTTTGCAGATAATTGAGCTCTTGGTTCACTTGGTTATAGATTTGGAATTGGTCTGAGTGCAAAGGCTCGGACAATGTGCGAAGGAGAGGCGGCGAACTCACATAGTGGGTTAAAGAGTGATCGACGGTTTTCAATATATGCTCGATGCTTTGCTGGGTCTGCTGGAGTGTGTCGAATTTTTCCTCCGAAACGTTGGAAATAGCCGTTTTCTGAGAGTGCTCGTACGAAAACAATCCGACCAAAATAACCGGAATGGTGCTGAGCAGGCAGAAAAACGTGATCAGTTTGTAGTAAAACTTGTATTGGCTTCTTTTCATAAAACCCCCCCATTTCATAACATCCACTTCACCTTAATACAATTAATCCAAAGATTGATAGATATTGTCAATAATCATTTTCTAATATCGGTGTCTTTTTTTCAGGTGGACCGGCTGAACCCTTGATTATAAAGGGATAAAACAGGATGTGATCATATGATTGTAGACGGACTTTTGCCTCTGCGCTACAGTGAATGCAAGAACTCGTGAAAGGAGGCTGGGAAAAAATGAAAACAGCAGAAGCGCAAGCGCCGGCTGTTGATACAGTCATTTTTAAAAAAGAAAAAAGAAAGCGCTTACTAAGTAAGCTGATTCAGCAAAAATATTTGTACTTGATGATTTTGCCGGGGTGTATTTATTTTTTGCTTTTTAAGTATGTCCCGATGTGGGGAATTGTGATTGCATTTCAGGATTATCAGCCGTTCCTCGGCATTTTGGGCAGTGAGTGGGTGGGGCTGAAGCATTTTATCAGGCTGTTTACTGAGCCTACATTTTTTCTCTTGTTAAAAAACACGCTCGTGTTATTTGCTTTGAACCTGGCCATATTTTTCCCGGTGCCGATACTGCTGGCGCTTTTATTGAACGAAGTGCGGATTGCTCTCTTTAAAAAATTTGTTCAGACGCTGATTTATATCCCGCATTTTATGTCTTGGGTCATTGTTGTATCGCTTTCGTTTGTGCTGTTAACGGTAGACGGAGGCTTGATTAATGAACTGATTGTGTTTTTTGGCGGTGAAAAAATCAATTTTCTGCTGAACGAAGAATGGTTCCGGCCCCTGTATATTCTGCAGGTTATCTGGAGGGAAGCAGGCTGGTCGACGATCATTTATCTGGCGGCCATTACAGCGGTTGACCCCCAGCTGTATGAAGCGGCGAAAATGGACGGAGCGGGACGGCTGCGGCAAATGTGGCATATTACGCTGCCCGCCATTAAAAGCGTTATCGTCGTTTTGCTGATTTTGAAAATCGGAGACACGCTGGAGCTTGGCTTCGAGCATGTGTATTTGCTGTTAAATGCGACAAACAGGGAAGTGGCGGAAATTTTTGATACGTATGTTTATACTGCAGGGCTGAAACAGGGCCAATTCAGCTACAGTACAGCAGTCGGCGTATTTAAAGCAGCGGTCGGGCTGATTTTGGTCATGCTTGCGAATCGTTTGGCGAAGAAATTTGGCGAGGAAGGAATTTATTAAGAAAGGGATGGGATCAATGGATCAATCAATCGCTGTAAAATCGCCTCTTACGTACGCGGAGGCATTGGCAAAAACCATTATGAATACGTACACAGTCGAGGAGCTGCCTCCTGCAAACCGCTGGCACTACCACCAGGGTGTTTTCTTATGCGGTGTATTGCGGCTGTGGGAAGCAACCGGGGAAAAGCGGTATTTTGAGTATGCGAAGGCTTATGCAGATCTCTTAATCGATGATTATGGCAATCTATTATTTAGAAGAGACGAACTGGACGCCATTCAAGCGGGTCTCATTCTTTTTCCATTATACGAGCAGACGAAGGATGAACGGTATGTCAAAGCGGCAAAAAGGCTGCGCGGCTTATATGGAACACTGAACCGGACGTCTGAGGGCGGTTTTTGGCACAAAGACGGTTATCCTTACCAAATGTGGCTTGACGGCTTATACATGGGGGGGCCGTTCGCACTGAAATATGCCAATCTGAAGCAGGAGCCGGAGCTGTTTGATCAGGTCGTGCTGCAGGAGTCATTGATGAGAAAGCATACGAAGGATGCAAAAACCGGACTTTTTTATCACGCCTGGGATGAAGCGAAAAAAATGCCTTGGGCCAATGAAGAGACAGGCTGTTCACCGGAATTTTGGGCACGTTCCATCGGCTGGTACGTCATGTCTCTTGCTGACATGATTGAAGAGCTGCCGAAGAAGCATCCAAACCGTCATGTGTGGAAAAACACGCTGCAGGACATGATGGAAAGCATCTGCCGCTATCAAGACAAAGAGACGGGGCTATGGTATCAGATCGTTGATAAGGGAGACAGATCTGATAACTGGCTGGAAAGCTCTGGATCCTGTCTGTACATGTACGCAATCGCAAAAGGAATCAATGAAGGCTATCTAGACAGAGCTTACGAAACAACACTACTTAAAGCGTATCAAGGCTTGATTCAGCATAAAACCGAAACATCAGAAGACGGCGCGTTTCTCGTCAAAGACATATGTGTCGGAACGTCAGCCGGTTTTTATGACTATTATGTCAGCCGCGAAAGAAGCACAAACGATCTGCACGGGGCTGGTGCGTTTATTTTGGCTATGACAGAGCTGGAGACTCTTTTTAGGTCAGTAGAGAAATGATGACAGGTATACGTACGGCTTTGTGTGTGATCGTCTCAGTCCTCTTTTTGGCATCATGCTCAAGCAGGCCGGACGGAATGCATGTCATTCTCTTTTCTGATATGCAGGCTGGCGTACAGGAAAAAATAAAAAAGGCCGCCGAGCAGAATGCCGGGAAGGTCGATATCTTTCCAGCTTTTCAGGAAAAACTGCTGACTGAAATTACCGCCCATGAGGGAGATGTTTTCATCGTGCCTGAAGACATGTTTCAAGCTTACGATGATCCGGAAAATTTTCAGCCGTTAAACGGATTGCCTCCTGAAAAAACATCTCCTTATACAACTGTTAATAAAAAAACAGGAGAAAAAACGATCTATGCCGTTCAGATCGAAAAAGGGAAAAAACAGCTGAACGGCTATTCTTTTCGATTGAATCGCGATATGGCGGCGTTTATCCCTGTGTATGCTGAAAAAACAGAGGAAGCGCTGCAGCTGATTTCTCAACTAACTGAAGCCCGATAGAGGTGAGGATATTGAAGAACATCGTCTTTTGCGGATTGAGCAGCAGAGCATTCAGTATGTTTATCAAACCGCTGTTGGAGCGGTTTTCAACTCATTATGAGATTACGGGATTGCTGGATGCCGATCCGAAACGTTTTGCCGTTTGCAAGAAGAAATTTCCCGAGCTGGCCCACGTGCCTGAGTTTAGCGAAGATGCTTTTGACGAGATGATGCGCGTCTCAAAGCCTGATATCGTCATTGTGGCAGGCAGGGACGATACGCATGTCACATATATTGTAAAAAGCCTTCAGTGGGATACAGATGTAATTACTGAAAAACCAATGGTGACAACAGTGCAGGATGCGAATCGGGTGCTTGAAGCAGAGGCCAAAAGCGAAGGAAAAGTCACCGTCGCGTTTAACTATCGCTACAGCCCGTTTCATCGGAAAATAAAAGAAATGATTCTGGACGGAAAAATAGGCAGGGTCACCTCCGTTGATTTAAATTGGTATATTGATACGTATCATGGCGCCAGCTATTTTAAACGCTGGAACAGGTCGAGACAGTTTTCCGGCGGTCTTTCTGTCCATAAATCAACACATCACTTTGATCTCGTCAATTGGTGGCTTGGGCAAAATCCGGAAGAGGTATTTGCTTATGGCGCCTTGAATTACTATGGGCCGGACAGTGAGTGGAACCCCTTGCCGGAAGAAGACGGGCGTTTTTGCGGGACGTGCCGGGTCAAAGAAAAATGCCACTACTATTCAAGGTGGCATCCCCGTTCCTCTAAAGCTTCTATAAAAGATGATCATCTCGAAGCAGGAGACCAGTCTAGCTTATATACTGCATACAGGCCTGACGCGTGTATTTTTGACGAGGAAATTGACATCGAGGATACGTACGTGGCGGCAGTCAAATATGATGGCGGCGCACTGTTAAGCTACTCGATTATTTTTTCGGCCCCATATGAAGGCTACCGGCTGACGATCAACGGCACAAAAGGGCGTATTGAATCAAATGAATTTCACGAACCTTCCAGAATTCCGTTTGCTTTTCCTGAGCAGACAATCGATTACTATCCGCTTTTTGAATCAAAGCAGACGATACAAGTGGTCAAAAATGAAGGGGGGCATGGCGGAGGTGATCCGCTTTTGCTTGAGGATCTTTTTTTAGGAAAAGACCCGCTGCGCCGCTATGATATTTTAGCCGGGGCTGAAGCTGGAGCCTACTCCATCGCGGTTGGTGAGGGAATGTGGCGCTCGGTTGCCGAAAAGAAGCCGATCGGCATGAAAGAGCTTTTTCAGATGCAGAATGTATAATGCAAAAAAGGAGGGGGCGCCATGGAACATGATGGCTCACTGGGACGGATGCTGCGTTTTTGCGAATGGATTATGAGATTTGCGTATACAAACTTGCTGTGGCTGTTTTTTACGTTGCTCGGTCTCGGTGTGTTTGGCATCATGCCCGCGACCGCGGCTTTATTCGCTGTCATGCGGAAGTGGATCCAGGGGCAGGACAACGTTCCGGTGCTCAAAACGTTTTGGCAGGAATACAAGGGTGAATTTTTTCGTTCAAATCTGCTCGGCGCTGTACTGGCGCTCATCGGAGTGATCATTTATATTGATTTGGCCTTCATCTATCCAAGTCATTTTCTTCTGCACATCCTGCGCTTCGCCATTATGATATTTGGCTTTTTGTTCGTATCCATGCTTTTTTATGTGTTTCCGCTGCTTGTCCATTTTGACTGGAAAAAACGTCTGTATGTGAAATTTTCGCTCTTGCTCAGTGTGGCGTATTTGCAATATACGCTTGCTATGCTTGCGCTGACTGTTGCTCTCTTTTTCTTGCTTGCGTACCTGCCGGGCATTGTCCCTTTTTTCAGCGTCAGCCTGATCAGCTACTGTCATATGCGCATTGTTTATGCCGTGCTGCTGAAAGTGGAGCAGCACGGCGGCGAGCCACAGAGGAAATCCCATATACGGAAAGCTTTTTATCCGGAAACGAGATAATCATCATTTCTCTATCATAACGCTGTTCCAAACGGAATAGATTGATAGAGAAAGGAGAGCGGATAAAATGCTGAAGGTAGCGGTATTTGATGAAGAGCATGAAAAAGACTTACAAACGGAAATCAATTCATTTTTAAAAGGGATATCGGAGGAGCAGCTGATTGATATCAAATATACGGTTTCGGCGGCGTGCGACCCAGACGGCGAGCAGCTTTACTGTTTTTCCGCCCTTATTTTATATCGCAAATAAAAAGATCTTCCCGCGCCTGCGGAAAGATCTTTTTTGTTAATATGCTTTTTTCACTCTTGGACTTCTCGGTTTATCGAGTTTCTCCGCTTTTTTGATCTCTCTTCTTTCTTTTGAGAGCGATTGATAGAGAGAGGCAATCATCAGCAGGATAACGATAGAAAACGGCAGCGCTGCCAGAATCGCTGTGTTCTGCAAAGCGGCAAGCCCTCCGGAATATAGGAGCACAGCCGCCATGGCGGACTGAATGATACCCCAGCTGAGTTTCACAGAATTCGCCGGATTTAAAGAACCGTACGACGTCTGCATGCCCAGCACGAATGTAGCTGAATCAGCTGACGTGATAAAGAATACTGCGATCAGAATCAATGCAAGGATCGATGTCACCATTGTCAGCGGATAGTGATCAAGTGTTCCGAACAGCATCGTTTCAGTGGACAGCTTTGCTACATTGAACGTGCCTTTTTGCTGGAGATCCATGGCTGATACGCCGAAAATGGAGAACCATAGAAATGTCAAAATACAAGGTGTCACCAAGACGCCGATTAAAAATTCGCGGATCGTCCGGCCTCTGGATACACGGGCGATGAAAATGCCGACAAATGGAGACCAGGAAATCCACCATGCCCAATAGAAAATCGTCCAGCTATTAATCCATTCGCGTTTTTCAGGATCATTCGGTGTCAGTCTGAAGCTCATTTGAACGATATTTTGAATGTATTGTCCGATAGAATCTGTAAATGAGTTCATGATCAGCACTGTAGGACCGACAACGAGCATAAACAACATTAACAATCCGGCCAATACCATGTTTGTGTTGCTTAAATACTTAATTCCTTTTCCGAGTCCGCTCCACGCAGAAAGTAAAAAGAGCACTGTCACAATAATGATTAAAACCAATTGGACGATAAACGCATTCGGAATGCCGAACAGGTAATTCAAACCGCCGTTAATTTGGGTTGCGCCAAGACCAAGACTTGTTGACACCCCGACAACAGTGGCGAAAACTGCAATACAGTCAATGGCCTTTCCGATCGGTCCGTTTACTTTATCCCCGAGAATCGGTGACAGTGTGCTGCTGATTAACCCGGGTGCGCCTTTGCGGAATTGGAAATAGGCAATGCATAATGCCACAATGGCATAAATGGCCCAAGCGTGCAAACCCCAGTGGAAAAACGTATAGCGGAGTGCATCTCTGAAGGCTTGGGGGGTTTCTGTTTCACCTGATGGAGAGCTAATTGCGTAATGGCTGATCGGTTCAGCCGCACCGTAGAATACTAAGCCGATTCCCATGCCTGCGCTGAACAGCATGGCAAACCATGATAATAACCCGAATTCCGGTTTTTCATCAGGCTTTCCGAGTTTGATTTTTCCGATCGGGCTGAAAATCAAAAAGAGACAAAACCCGACAAACAAAGAGACAACTAAAAGATAATACCAACCAAATGAATCGGTAATAAATGCTTGTGCCGATTGAGACACATTTTGCAGGCTGTCAGGAGAAATAACACCCCATAATACAGCTGCAGCTGTGATTGCAATCACAATCCAAAATACACTAGATATATGTTTCAACATTTCTCACCCTCTAATTTTTTGTGTACGCCTATATCTTGCTCGCAGGCTTAGTATGGTCGTACGATGGCAGCTCATTCCTCTCTTAAAATTACCCCGCAATCAGGTGAAACAAAACAAGTCTCACCCTAACATGAATGCGGGGAATGTTCAAATGTGAGTTTGGCGGCAAGAGATTTAAAGAGTAATGATTAAGAACGGGCGTATTGCCCGGCATTTAGCCCTGCAAGCCTGCCTGTGACAAGGGCGGAGGTAATATTGTATCCGCCTGTGTAGCCATGGATATCCAGAATTTCACCGCAAAAATAAAGCCCCTCCATTTTTTTAGAAGCCATTTTTTTCGGGTCAATTTCTTTTACAGATACCCCGCCTCCCGTGACAAATGCCTTATCAAGCGACAGTGTGCCATTTGCGAGGACAGTAAACTGCTTGCAGTCCCTTACAAATTGTCTGAAAGGATCCTTCGGCAGCTCAGAAAACGATACGTTCGGAGAGATGCCGTTTTTTTCGAGCAGGAATAGGAGATAGCGCTCCTGCATCCAAGGCTTCAGCACGTTTTTAATGGTTTTTTTCGGTGCTTCCTTCAGTTCTTTATACATCTTTTGGAAAAGCGTTTCTTCATTGATATCCGGATACAAGTCGATTCTGATCGGCACTTGAGGCTGTTTTTTCAGCTCTTTTACGACAAATTGGCTGCATCTGAGAATGGCAGGTCCTGAGAGGCCGAAATGGGTAAACAGCATGTCCATTTTATGTGTGATAATCGGTTTGCCTTTTTTATTTAACACACTGACGGCTACATCTCTTAGTGATAAGCCCTGAAGTGTTTTTTGCTTAATGAACGGTTCGCCAGAAGTGACGGGAACCTCTGTCGGAAACAGCTCTGTTATGGTATGGCCCGCGGCTTCAGCCCATTCATAGCCGTCTCCCGTGCTTCCGGTATGAGGCACGCTTTTACCGCCTACAGCAATAATGACTGCCTGGCTATGGATCATTTCGCCATTATTCGTCACAATCCCTGCTGCCTGTCCATCTTCATATAAAACAGATTTAATTTTCTCGTTCGTTCTGATTGTTACGCGGAGCTGCTTCAGCCTGTTTAACAGCGCGTCAACGACACTTTGGGCTTTGTCGGTCACAGGAAACATCCGGCCGTGATCCTCTTCCTTCAATTGAATGCCGAGGTTTTCAAAAAACTTGATAATGTCCTCATTATTAAATTCAGAAAACGCGCTGTATAAAAAACGCCCGTTGCCGGGAATGTGCTTGATAATTTCTTCCACAGGAAGGCGGTTCGTCACATTACAGCGGCCGCCCCCGGAAATCGCGAGTTTCCGTCCTAATTTATTTCCTTTATCTATCAGCAACACGCCAGCGCCCTGTTCTCCTGCTGCAATCGCAGCCATCAAGCCTGAAGGGCCTCCGCCGATTACGATTACGTCATATTGTTTCATCTTTATCATCAACTTTCTTTTCATTTCGTGTGCGGACACCCCGTCCGCAGTACTATTATAGCGAAAGAAAGCCGCTCCTTAAACGTCTTTTGCCGCGGACATGAATGTTCACAGGATTGCTTTTGTATTTATTACCGTCTAAATGCCCAGTTGTGGTAAAATAGAAAAGTTGAATCTTCGTAGAAAATGGTGATGAAGAAACATGTCAAGCAAACTGTTAAGAGGCACGTTTGTATTAACGCTCGGTACATATATATCGCGGATTCTGGGGATGGTCTATTTAATTCCCTTCAGCATTATGGTCGGGGCGACAGGCGGTGCATTATTTCAATACGGATACAACCAATACACTTTATTTTTGAATATTGCTACGATGGGCTTTCCGGCCGCTGTTTCTAAATTTGTTTCCAAATATAATTCAAAAGGGGATTATGAGACAAGCAGGAAAATGCTCAAGGCGGGCATGTCGGTTATGCTCGTCACAGGAATGATAGCCTTTTTCATTCTGTATCTATCGGCTCCGATGTTTGCGGAAATATCGCTGGGAGGCAAGGATAATAACGGCCTGACAATTGATCATGTTGTTTATGTCATCCGCATGGTCAGCTTAGCGCTTTTGGTCGTACCGATTATGAGCCTTGTCCGCGGATTCTTTCAAGGGCACCAAATGATGGGTCCGACAGCTGTTTCCCAAGTCGTTGAACAGATTGTCCGCATCATCTTTCTATTGAGTGCGACATTCTTGATTTTGAAGGTTTTCAACGGCGGCCTTGTCATCGCTGTGGGCTATGCAACCTTCGCAGCGCTGATCGGTGCCTTCGGAGGGCTGGTCGTGCTTTATATTTATTGGAACAAACGGAAGGGCAGCCTGCTGGCGATGATGCCGAATACGGGTCCGACAGCAAACCTAAGCTACAAGAAAATGTTTTTCGAGCTGTTCAGCTATGCTGCTCCGTACGTTTTTGTCGGACTAGCCATCCCTTTGTATAACTATATTGATACAAATACGTTTAACAAAGCGATGATTGAAGCCGGTCATCAAGCCATCAGCCAGGACATGCTTGCGATTCTAACCCTGTATGTTCAGAAGCTCGTGATGATCCCGGTTTCCCTAGCAACTGCTTTTGGACTGACATTAATTCCAACGATTACTGAATCGTTTACAAGCGGAAACTATAAGCTGTTAAATCAGCAGATTAATCAAACGATGCAGACGATCCTGTTTTTAATTATTCCGGCTGTTGTCGGGATCTCTCTATTGTCAGGACCGACGTATACGTTCTTTTACGGGTCAGAGAGCCTTCATCCTGAACTGGGGGCAAACATTTTGCTTTGGTATTCGCCAGTCGCAATTCTGTTCTCTTTGTTTACAGTCAACGCAGCTATTCTGCAGGGCATCAATAAGCAAAAATTTGCGGTTGTCAGCCTTGTGATCGGTGTCGTGATCAAGCTTGTGCTGAATGTTCCGCTGATCAAGCTGATGCAGGCTGACGGAGCGATTTTAGCGACGGCGCTTGGATATATCGCTTCCCTTTTATATGGGTTTATCATGATTAAGCGCCATGCAGGCTATTCGTATAAGATACTTGTTAAACGAACTGTTTTGATGCTGGTCTTATCAGCCATTATGGGTATTGCCGTGAAAATCGTGCAGTGGGTATTAGGCTTCTTTATTTCCTATCAGGATGGCCAGATGCAAGCTGCGATTGTTGTGGTGATCGCGGCCGCTGTTGGCGGAGCTGTCTACCTGTATTGCGGCTACCGATTAGGATTTTTGCAGAAAATTTTAGGCCGCCGTTTGCCAGGTTTCTTAAGGAAAGGCAGACATGCAGGCTGATGAACTAGATATGATGAAACTGAGGGCTCGCATGCTGCGGGCTTTCTTTTATAAAGGAGAGATTGGGAATGAGACTTGATAAGCTGCTTGCCAACAGCGGGTATGGTTCCAGAAAAGAAGTCAAAGCCGTTGTGAAGGCTGGAGCCGTGATGATCGACGGCAAACCTGCCAAAGATGTAAAGGAGCACGTTGATCCTGATACGCAGGAGGTGACCGTATACGGGGAACCGGTTGATTATCGAGAGTTCATTTATCTTATGATGAATAAACCGCAGGGCGTGCTGTCGGCGACTGAGGACAGCCGGCAGCAAACAGTGGTCGATCTGCTGACGCCGGAGGAGATGAGATTTGAGCCATTTCCAGCCGGCAGGCTTGATAAAGATACAGAGGGCTTTTTGCTGCTCACAAATGACGGCCAGCTCGCACATCGGCTCCTTTCTCCTAAAAAGCATGTTCCAAAAACGTATGAAGTCCATTTAAAATCACAGATTTCTCGGGAAGACATTTCCGATTTGGAAACGGGTGTCTACATAGAGGGCGGCTATAAAACAAAGCCGGCAAAAGCGGAAATCAAAACAAACGACAGTGGCAATACCGTTATATATCTGACAATTACAGAAGGAAAATACCATCAGGTCAAGCAAATGGCAAAGGCAGTCGGCAATGAAGTGGTTTATCTGAAGCGGCTTTCGATGGGACGCGTTTCCCTAGATCCCGCTCTGGCACCCGGAGAATACCGTGAGCTGACAGAGGAAGAGCTTCATTTGCTAAATGAGCCGCAAGCATGACAAAAACCCCGCATACCGAATGCGGGGTTTTATTTATAAGCACACAAAAACAAGGCTCAGTAGTTTCTTCGCCCTGTTATCTATCGGACCGCTCTCAGGCGGCCCTATGTAATTTTCAATTTATGAGGTAATCTTTACTTTCTTTCTCGTTGTCTCCCACTTGCCACGGCTTGGACTATGAACAAGATCATTATATGCCAACACATTTAAGTCTCTTTGAATCGTTCTAGGTGTAATGCCGAATTCGTCAACCAGTTCCTGTGTTGTCACAAGACCTTTTTCTTGAATAAACATGTAAACTGATTTGATTCGAGTTAGCATACGGTTTGTTGAAGGTTTCAAAAAACCACTCCCTATCATAAGATCGGATGGACTTGACTAACCACAACTCACGACTATCAACTGCGTACGAAATAGCAACAAAGGCAGACATCTGTAATTGTTAAAATAATTCGCCCTCATTATACACGATATTGCAGTGATGAATCTAGGGATAACTCCTATTAATTTTTTCCAATTTCGCGTTGGGCAGCCATCCTTGTTGGATTACTATGTATTTCGGCTCAATATTATTATGGTTAAAGAAACTTTTTTTATTCTATTTCGTAGTAAATTTTGGAGGTGGGAGAGTTTTGACAAATTTGCTTGAAGCTTCAATAGAACAGGCCGGGTATACAAGCCGAAAAAAAGTGCTCACCGATGTTTTTCTGGAAGTCAGAAAAGGGGAACTGGTTGGACTGATCGGAGCTAACGGCGCAGGAAAAAGCACCGCAATCAAGGCGATACTCGGCCTTTCAGAAGATTTTAAAGGGCATATTGCCTGGAACGACTGTTCATTTGCATATATTCCGGAGCATCCGTCCTTCTACGAAGAACTGACGCTGTGGGAGCATTTGGATCTGATCAGCACACTTCACGGCATTGAAGAGAGTGAATTTGCGCATCGGGCCCAAAGCCTGCTGCAGACGTTTTCGCTAGATCATGTCAAACATGAGCTGCCTGTCACCTTTTCGAAGGGCATGCAGCAAAAACTAATGCTTATCCAGGCCTTTCTCTCTAAGCCGGATATGTATGTGATTGATGAACCGTTTATCGGCCTTGATCCGATATCGACGAAACGCTTTGTGGACATGCTTAAGGCTGAAAAAGAACGTGGAGCCGGAATTCTTATGTGCACGCATGTACTCGATACCGCGGAAAAAATCTGTGACCGGTTTTATATGATTGAGAAAGGTTCATTATTTCTCCAAGGCACGTTAAAAGATGTTCAGGACAAGACCGGATTAGAGGGGCAGTCATTGCTTGACTGTTTTTATAAGGCAGTTCAAGGTGATCGGCTATGAACGGGCGTACGCTCTTTTTTCGAAGGCTGTTTGACTATTATAAGTATCAGTTTAAAGTGTTGCATGCGGTCATTGACTGGACAGTCGCTCTCTATATCGTTTTGCCGGCGATTGCTTTTGTCATCTATCAGTATATTGATTTGATGAACGGAAGAGGCCTTCTTTATGAGTGGTCTGAAGTGGCGGAATGGAGATGGCTGTATGCTGTGTGTGTGCTGATCATGTTTACAGGTTCGATTCGTACATTTTTAATGGAAGCGGACAAAGTGTTTTTGCTGCAAAAGAAGGAAATCATCTATCAGCTCAAACGGTATGCGCTTTTGTATTCTTTTCTGGCCACGCTGGCTAAATGGCTGCTTCTCTTTTTCATTGTCCTTCCCTTGATCAGTCATTCTGTTCTCATCACATTCGCAGAAAGCACTGCTCTATTGTGTTATTTGTTTGGCCTTCATATATTCTTTTTATCCTTAAAGCAAGACAGGATCAGAAAGCCGCGCTCCATTTCGAGATGGATTGGCGATACCCTTGTCAGAGCTATTCTTTTTGCTGGTTCTGCTATCCTGATTGTTTTTACTGAGCGGCACTTGCTTGCGCTTTTTGGCATTTTATTTTTGTTTTTCTCAGTTATCCGCAGTTTGAAAAAGACAGCCTCGTTCACGGCTTTTGAAGCTGAGGTGACTGAAGAGAAAAAAAGCAGGCTTGCCCTTGCAGGACTTGTGATGATGATGAGTCAGGAGGCGGGAATGCCAAAAGTAAAAGACAGGATGAGAAGAAAACCATTATTATACCGAAATTCAAAAAGGATATTTAAAAGACGAACGATCTGCACAGGCTATAAGGAGTTGTTTTTTAAAGTTATGCTGAGGAATGGCGAGTATGCAAGGCAGATGTACATGCTACTGTCAGCTTTCACTGTTCTCATATTTGTTTCCCCAATTTGGCTGAAGGTGATTGCGCTGCTGGTATACACAGGGGTTTGCCGTTATATCCTGACGCTTATTTTTGACAAGGTCATGGATGCCCCTTTTTTAATTGGCACCGATAAGGAAAGTGATGAATATTATCGGGCCAGAAAAAGCTGTATCAACATCCTGCACTATGCGTTTGCCGCCTGTTGTTTTTTAGCGGCCGCTGTCTCTTTATTGTTTACATAAAAAACCCAAACGGCGACGTTTGGGTTTTTTGGTCTATCCTTATAAAATAAACAGCTGGATGAAAAACAGAATGGCGAAAACGATGACGAGCGGATGAATCTCTCTCCATTTTCCCCGCGCCGCTTTTACAATTGGGTACGAAATAAAGCCAAGCGCGATTCCTGTAGAAATGCTCGAGGTCAAAGGCATGGCTAGAATGACGAGAAACGCAGGAAATGCCTCGTCCATCTCTTTCCAGTTCATATTGGAAACTGAGCCCATCATCAGGCTGCCGACGATAATCAAAGCAGGCGAGGTGATGGCGGCTATACCTGACAAGGCGCTGACAAGCGGACTGAAAAACATTGAAGCCGCAAACATCACCGCGACAGTCAAAGCCGTAAGCCCCGTTCTTCCCCCGGCTGCGACACCGGCGGAAGACTCGATAAATGCAGTCGTCGGACTTGTGCCGAAAACAGCTCCTACTGTCGTCGCGGTTGAATCAGCAAGCAGCGCTTTTCGCACGTTCGGCAGCTTGTTGTTTTTCATCAGCCCGGCTTGCTCGGCAACTCCGATCATCGTGCCTGTCGTATCAAAAATGGTGACTAATAGAAAAGAAAAGACGACAGCGTACAGGCCGTGATGAATGACATCGCCAAAAGCGGTAAATGGATTTGAGATCATCAATCCTTCCGGCAAATGAGGAAGCGACATAAATCCCTTTGAAAAATGGAGCTGACCGGTGAAAAAGGCGATCAAAGCGGTAGCTGCCATTCCGATAAATAAAGCGCCGCTTACATTCAGCACCATCAGGACCACGCTGATCAAAAGGCCGACCAGCGTTAAAATAACACCAGGTGAATGCAGATTGCCGAGAGTGACCAGGTTTGACTCATCAGCTGCCACAATTCCCGCTTGACGCAAACCGATAAAAGCAATAAACAGCCCGATCCCTGTTGTGATCCCGTATTTTAAATTGTTTGGAATCGCTTCTATAAGTTGTTTTCTTAAAGGCGTTAACGATAGAATAATGAAGAGAACCCCTGCTGTAAATACTGCGCTGAAAGCTGTTGCGTACGTGATGCCGCCATCGCTTGCGCTTACGACATGAAAGGCTAAATAAGCGTTCAAGCCCATGCCGGGCGCAATAGCAATCGGATAATTTGCTGCCAGGGCCATCCACAGCGTTCCGACAATGGAGGCAATAATCGTTGCGGTGAACACCTGGTCGAAAGGAACCCCGGCGTTAGCCAGAATGACCGGATTGACCACGACGATATAGACCATTGTGAAAAAGGTCGTCAGCCCTGCTATGATTTCTTGCTTTATGGATGTTTGCTGCTCTTTTAGATGAAACATAGTATCCTCCAATTACGAACGTTTTAACAAAACACCATTAATATTATTCGTTTTATTTGGTTTTTGCAAGTCATTTCTTGCGGAAAGGGGATCATTATGAACTGGGAAGTTGAAGTGATCAGAAAAAAAGAGGATTTAATTCGTGATACACAGGAATTTTTGAGAATCAACAGTGTCATGGACGAAACAACCGCCGGACCCGGTAAACCGTTTGGAGAAGGGGTAAATGCCAGCCTGACTTCATTGCTGGAGCTTGGAGAAAAAGAAGGCTTTACAACAAAAAATCTTGACGGCTTCGCAGGTCATATTGAATGGGGGGAGGGCGATGACATTATCGGCGTACTTTGCCATGTTGACGTCGTGCCGCCGGGAGATGGGTGGACGAGTGATCCATTTTCAGCTGAAATCCGCAACGGACGGATTTATGCAAGGGGCGCCATTGATGACAAAGGCCCGACAATGGCGGCATTCTACGCGCTGAAAATCGTGAAAGACATGAATTTGCCCCTGTCCAAGCGAGTCAGAATGATTATCGGAACAGATGAAGAAAGTGATTGGAGATGCGTAGAGCATTATTTCAAGCATGAAGAAATGCCAACAATGGGCTTTGCGCCTGACGCCGATTTTCCGATCATTAATGCGGAAAAAGGGATCATCGATGCTTCTTTACTTATTCCGCACCGCCCAAATCAAGCTGAACCAAAGGCAGTGCTTGTCTCGTTTCAATCAGGCCTTCGCTTAAACATGGTGCCCGACGCTGCGGAAGCTGTCATTGAAGGGCCGAAAAATGAAGAGATTCTGTCTTCATTTAAAGACATGCTCCGCACGACGGACCAAAAAGGGGAAGCTGCAATAGAGAACGGACAGCTCATTTTGCGTATGTACGGTCTTTCCTGCCATGCGATGGAACCGAACAATGGGATCAATGCCGGCATTTTATTGTGCGAATTTCTCCAGCAGACTGAGCTTGACGATGCAGGAAAGCGGTTTGTGCAAGTTGTGACAGATAAGTTCTCAGGTGATACAAGAGGAAAAAAACTGGACATCGACTGTGAGGATGAAATCAGCGGAGAGCTGACATTAAATGTCGGAACACTGCGCTATAAAGAAGGGCAAGGAGGCGAGCTCGGGATCAATATCCGCTATCCTGTGACAGCAGAAAGCAAAGTGATCCGCGATACATTCGAAAGCGCATCTGAATTTGAGCTGGGAGAATTCAAAGACAGCAAGCCGCATCACGTGTCCGCAGATCATCCGTTAGTCAAAACCCTGCAAAAGGTTTATGAAGGCCAGCTGGGTAAAAAAGCTGACTTAATCTCAATCGGCGGGGGGACTTATGCGAGATCCTTAAAAGCCGGTGTCGCGTTCGGCCCGCTGTTCCCCGGACGCCCTGACAGCGCACACCAAAAGGATGAATATATCGAAATTGATGACCTGCTGAGATCGACAGCGTTATATGCTCAGGCCATTTACGAGCTTGCAAAATAAAAGGACCGGCTTCTGCTGAAGCCAGTCCTTTTTTTAAATAAATGACCATAAATCAGTTGATAAGTACCGTTCTCCTGTATCAGCTGTCATGCAGACCACAACTTTGTCAGGAGAGAGGCGTTTCGCTGTTTCGATTGCCGCGAAGCAGGCAGCGCCTGATGAAGGACCGACAAGAATTCCTTCTTCAGCAGCAAGCCGTCTTGTCGTCGTATACGCGTCTTCATCAGAGATTTTGATAATTTCATCATAAACGTCTTCATTTAAAATCGGCGGTATAAAGCCTGGGCTCGTTCCTACAAGTTTATGAGCGCCAGGTTTTCCGCCGGATAATACAGGCGAACCCGCTGGCTCAACAACATGGACCGTGATATCCGGAAAAAGCTCTTTGAGCGCCTCACCTGTTCCGGTAATGGTTCCGCCCGTTCCAGAGGAGGCTACAAAAGCGCCGAGCGGTTTTCCGATTTCCTCTATTGCCCGGGCGATTTCAGGCGCTGTTGTTTTCCGGTGCGCATCAGGATTGGCAGTGTTATCGAACTGCATTGGAATATAGCTGTTCGGAATTTGTTCGGCAAGCTCCTTCGCTTTTTTGATGCTGCCCGGCATTCTTTCCTCTCCGGGAGTTAATACAACCTCTGCGCCGTAAGCTTTAAGCAGGTTGATCCGTTCCTTCGTCATTGTATCAGGCATAACTAAAATTGCTTTATATCCGCGTGCTGCCGCATTCATGGCGAGCCCGATGCCGGTATTTCCGCTTGTCGGCTCTATAATAACTGATCCCGGCTTGAGTAAACCGTTTTGTTCAGCTTCTATGATCATTTGATAAGCGGCTCTGTCTTTCACACTGCCGCTCGGATTGAAAAATTCAAGCTTTAAATAGACTTGTGCCGCATTTTCCGGCTGAAGCCGATTCAATCTCACTAGCGGTGTATCTCCTATCAGATCAGCTGTGTTTGCAACGATTTTCAACATTGTCATTCCTTTCTGAATAAAACAAGTGTCATATAATATCCTAACATAATAAACGTTTGTGCGAGAGTGTTTTCATACACTATTCCTCTATCCGCACAGCCTCTTTATTGATAAAATAATAGCTGTCAAAGAAGGGAGTGTCAGACGGATGCCAGATATACGGCCTCATTATTTCATCGGCGTTCCCATACCTGAGGGAATTGCAAATCCGATCTACCAGGCTGCGAAAAACGAACCGGTATTGGCGTTTCAAAAATGGGTGCACCCGCTTGACTATCATATCACGTTAATTTTTCTCGGAGCGGCGGATGAGACACAAATAAAGAAGCTTGAAGGTTCGCTAGCAGAGATTGCTTCAGAAATTGACCCATTTTCAATTGAGTTTGGCAAGATAGATGTATTCGGCGACCGCAGAAGGCCGCGCGTTTTACATCTGGAGCCAAAGAAAAACAAAACGCTTGATAGACTGCGGGAACATACGAAGCAGGCTGTCCTTCAGGCCGGCTTTCAAGTGGAAAAAAGACCGTATCATCCTCATATGACGCTGGCAAGAAAATGGACAGGCGAAGAAGGATTTCCAGCTCATGTTCCGTTTGAAAGCGGCGAGGTTTCGATGATGGCTGAGCGGTTTTCGCTCTTTCAAATACACTTGAACCAATCACCAAAATACGAGGAAATATTCAAATTTCAATTATCTTAATTCATTGCGGAGTGGAGAAACAAACATGGCACAAATCATCAAAATTCATGATTATATATCAAGATATGAGCTTGATCCGTACCATTATATCAACCAGTTTGTACGTCTGAAAAAAGAGCGCTGGCTTTCACTAGTAGAAGCAGCGGAACGCCAGCATGAAGAAAGGCAAGCCAGAGCTGAAGAACCGGAACCGGTGCAGAAACGAAAAAAATTTTCATTGAAAAGAAGAAAAGAAGAGATAAAAGCCGATATACAAGAAGAGAGACACCAATGGTTTGAGGACGAAGAAGATATTCATGTAAGGCTCCCGAAGAGCAGGGTGGCGCTTGCTTCTTTTTATAAAAGGCATTTATATGATTTTCAGCTCAAATGGGCAAGCTCTACTCTTTCAGAAATATCTCAACTCTCAAACCAGGTGAAGCAGGACCGCATTTTGCGTTATCTGACCCAGCAGCTGCCTGATTCTTATTTTATTATGTATAAGCCTGTGCTGAAAATTCAGCAGGCGGCGGTTGAATTAAGCATTGTGATTATTTCTCCTCTGGAAATTTATTGCGTTTCTTTTTTAGAGGCTGAGGAAGACAGTGTCTACATAGGGTCTAAAAATCGTTTTTGGGACAAGAAAACAGCCTCTCAGACTGCATCAGTGTTAAATCCAGGGCTTAGCCTGTTTCGTACGGACTCGGTTGTGTCAAAGATCGTAAAGGAAAAACAGGCTGAGATCCCGGTTCGAAAATTGCTTCTGAGCAGAACGTCGTACATCGATTACCCGGAGCCGCCATACGGCTTAGAAATAGCGGATAAGCGGAGCGCGGAAGAATGGATTGAGCGGCAGAAGAAAAACACTGCTCCGATCAAACATCATCAGGTAAAGGCTGCAAAGGCTCTATTGTCTTACTGCATGTCTGACTCCTATCGCAGACAGGAGTGGCTGGAGTAAAAGAGAACGATTTGAGCGGTTTTCTCATAACATAAGCAGGTGAGAAAGATGAGCCATTGGTTTTTTATTATTAATCCGACAGCAGGACATCGAAACGGCCTGCGTGTTTGGAAGTCCATTCAAAAAGAATTGATCAAACGAAAGGTTGAGCACCGTTCATTTTTAACTGAACATCCGGGACACGCAGAGGTGCTCGCCAGACAGATTTCAACGATACAGGAATATAAGCTGAAGCGCCTGATCGTCATTGGCGGAGACGGAACCATGCATGAAGTTGTCAACGGGCTGAAAGATGTTGACGATATTGAGCTGAGCTTTGTGCCGGCGGGCGCGTATAATGATTTTTCGCGAGGGTTCTCTATTAAAAAAATCGATCTGATACAGGAAATCAAGAAGGTAAAGCGCCCGTTAACAAGAACCTTTCATTTAGGGAGCGTCAATTTCCTTCAGGATAAATCACAGATTCTTTATTTTATGAATCATATCGGGATCGGGTTTGACGCATATGTCAATAAAAAGGCGATGGAATTTCCGTTGAGACGGGTTTTTCTTTTTCTCCGCCTTCGATTTCTTGTGTATCCGCTTTCTCATTTGCACGCTTCGGCAACCTTTAAGCCGTTTACGTTAGCTTGTACGACGGAAGACGAGACGCGCGAATTTCATGATGTCTGGTTTGCCGTTGTATCCAACCATCCGTTTTACGGGGGAGGCATGAAGGCGGCGCCCTTAGCAAATCCGCGCGAGAAGACATTTGATATCGTAATCGTTGAAAACCAGCCGTTTTTGAAAAAATATTGGCTTTTATGTCTCATGGCATTTGGAAAACATACAAAGATGGATGGCGTTACGATGTTTAAAGCGAAGGACATTACATTTTACACGAAGGACAAAATCCCGTTCCATGCTGACGGTGAAATCATGGGCACTACCCCGTTTCGTCTGGCATCTAGTCCTTCCCCCCTAAGAATCAAAACATAAACGTGTTTGGAGGAGAGAGCTTCCGATGGTCAGCATCCGCCGCAGCTTCGAAGCGTATGTCGATGACATGAATATCATTACTGTTCTGATTCCTGCTGAACAAAAGGAAATCATGACACCGCCGTTTCGGCTTGAGACAGAAATAACAGATTTTCCTCTGGCTGTCAGGGAGGAATACTCCCTTGAAGCAAAATACAAGTACGTCTGCGTATCCGACCATCCTGTGACATTTGGAAAAATCCATTGCGTCAGAGCATCCAGCGGCCACAAAACGGATCTCCAAATTGGCGCGGTCATCCGGACGGCAGCGTTTGATGACGAATTTTATTATGACGGAGAGCTGGGCGCCGTTTATACCGCGGATCATACCGTATTTAAAGTATGGGCGCCTGCTGCAACCTCAGCTGCTGTCAAGCTTTCACACCCCAATAAAAGCGGGCGCACATTCCAAATGACTCGGTTGGAAAAAGGCGTCTATGCCGTTACGGTCACAGGTGACCTTCACGGATATGAGTATTTGTTTTGCATCTGCAACAATTCAGAATGGATGGAAACAGTTGACCCGTATGCCAAGGCTGTGACTGTAAATGGAGAGAAGGGCGTCGTCTTGCGCCCGGATCAAATGAAATGGACTGCTCCTCTTAAACCATTCTCACACCCTGTGGATGCCGTCATCTATGAGACGCACCTTCGCGACTTCTCCATCCATGAAAACAGCGGCATGATAAACAAGGGAAAATACTTAGCATTAACGGAAACTGATACACAAACCGCAAATGGCAGTTCTTCTGGACTGGCGTATATAAAAGAGCTCGGTGTTACACATGTGGAGCTTCTGCCGGTGAATGATTTTGTCGGAGTTGATGAAGAGAAGCCGCTTGATGCATACAATTGGGGATATAACCCGCTTCATTTCTTTGCCCCGGAGGGAAGCTATGCCTCAAACCCTCATGATCCTCAAACGAGAAAAACAGAGCTGAAACAAATGATCAATACCCTGCATCAGCACGGTCTGCGAGTCATTCTGGATGTTGTTTTTAACCATGTGTATAAGAGGGAGAATTCCCCCTTTGAAAAGACAGTGCCAGGTTATTTTTTCCGGCACGACGAATGTGGGATGCCATCAAACGGCACCGGCGTTGGTAATGATATCGCATCAGAAAGAAGGATGGCAAGAAAATTCATTGCGGATTGCGTGGTCTATTGGCTTGAAGAATACAATGTTGACGGCTTCCGCTTTGATCTCCTCGGGATTTTAGATATTGACACCGTGCTTTATATGAAAGAGAAAGCAACTAAGGCAAAGCCCGGAATCCTGCTTTTTGGAGAAGGGTGGGATCTGGCTACACCGCTGCCGCATGAACAGAAAGCTGCTTTGGCGAACGCGCCAAGAATGCCGGGCATCGGCTTTTTTAATGATATGTTTCGTGACGCTGTAAAAGGGAACACCTTTCACCTTAAGGCAGCAGGGTTTGCGCTCGGCAGCGGTGAATCAGCACAAGCTGTGATGCATGGAATTGCCGGGTCTTCCGGATGGAAGGCATTAGCACCGATTGTTCCGGAACCAAGCCAGTCCATCAATTATGTCGAATCACACGACAATCACACCTTTTGGGATAAAATGAGCTTTGCGCTTCCTCAAGAAAATGACAGCCGAAAGCGAAGCAGGCAAAGGCTTGCAGCCGCGATTATTTTGCTTGCCCAAGGGGTGCCGTTTATTCACAGCGGCCAGGAATTTTTCCGGACGAAGCAGGGAGTGGAAAACAGCTATCAATCCAGTGACAGCATCAACCAGCTCGACTGGGATCGCCGTGAAACATTCAAAGAAGATGTTCACTATATCCGCAGGCTGATCTCGCTGAGAAAAGCGCATCCTGCATTCCGTCTTAGGTCCGCTGCAGACATCCAGCGCCATCTTGAATGCTTGACGCTAAAAGAACACCTTATCGCATACAGGCTTTATGATCTTG
The DNA here is from genome assembly GCF_037963335.1 of Bacillus sp. PS108. Taxonomy (NCBI): domain Bacteria; kingdom Bacillati; phylum Bacillota; class Bacilli; order Caryophanales; family Bacillaceae; genus Bacillus; species Bacillus sp. PS108. The sequence continues at coordinate 2,959,347 of NZ_CP150155.1, read as the reverse complement.
ACGAGGTTGACGAATGGAAAGATATCATTGTTATCCATCACGCGAGTCCAGACTCCGTCGAGTGGAGGCTGCCAAACGACATACCTTATCGGCTTTTATGTGATCCATCAGGATTTCAGGAAGACCCAACAGAAATCAAGAAAACGGTTGCAGTAAACGGCATCGGAACGGTTATCTTATATTTAGCATCAGATCTTAAGAGTTTTGCTTGACGAAGTTTGTGCTATAGCGCTAAAATTTAAAGGACGGCTATTGATTAGCATATGAGACTCTCAATAGCTGTCTTTTTTATTTTTATACGATTCGTACGAAAAAGGCATTCGCTGGATAGACTAGAAACGATTAGCCTTAATTCTAAAATATTTTAAGAAATGATGGGTTGAACATTGATATGAACTGGTTGGGACAATTACTAGGTAGCGATTGGGAGATCTTCCCCGCCGGAGGAGCTACAGGAGATGCATATTATGCGAAACATAACGGGCAGCAGCTTTTTTTAAAACGTAATAGCTCACCTTTTTTAGCTGTTTTATCCGCCGAAGGCATTGTTCCGAAGCTGGTTTGGACAAAACGGATGGAAAATGGGGACGTCATTACGGCCCAGCACTGGATGACCGGCAGAGAGCTGAAGCCTAAAGACATGAGCGGACGGCCCGTTGCTGAATTGCTTCGTAAAATACACACATCAAAAGCCTTGCTGGACATGCTGAAGAGACTTGGAAAAGAACCGCTGAACCCGGGGGCTCTTTTGTCTCAGCTGAAGCAGGCTGTATTTGCTGTGCAGCAATCTTCGCCGCTGATTCAAGAAGGGATCAAGTATTTGGAAGAACACCTGCATGAAGTGCATTTCGGTGAGAAAGTCGTTTGCCATTGTGATGTCAATCATAATAACTGGCTATTGTCTGAAGACAACCAGCTGTATTTAATTGACTGGGACGGCGCCATGATCGCTGATCCGGCGATGGACCTCGGGCCTTTGCTGTACCACTACGTCGAAAAGCCAGCTTGGGAGAGCTGGCTGAGCATGTACGGCATAGAGCTGACAGAAAGCCTTCGGTTGCGAATGGCTTGGTATGTGTTATCTGAAACAATTACTTTCATTGCCTGGCATAAAGCAAAAGGCAATGATAAGGAATTTCATGATGCAATGGAAGAGCTGCATATCCTCATGAAACGAATTGTTGATTAATCAGGAATACGAATCCATTTGCTCTACCCATTGAGACAGGCTGTTCTGATGCTCTTGTATGTGTGAGTCGATGGATTTGGACGATATTCCTGATTGGCTGTAGCGGTAAACATCTTCAAGCACGTTTTTGAAATTTGAATCAAGCTCGGTGTTTGCCATCAGTGATTTAATCACACGCTCAAGCTGCTCGTACTCTGCGACTGTTCCGCAGCAGTCCAATTGATGGTCAGTCAATATATCCTTCAATAAATGAACTTGATGCTCATAATGTAAACCCATAACGGTACACATCCCTTCAGTATCATACGGGTTAAATTGTTCAAAACAGAGCGTTTTTATACATGTGAAAGGAGTGTTCCAGCAGACGGGACCCTCTTTTTTTATGCGCTCGGCCTTAAGAGAGATACACTGGAAAAACGAGCTTGCGGGTCTTTTTAATTCATGGTATGTTGTTAGTCGAAATAATAGATAGAGGTGTCAATCATATGAGAATGCGCCACAAGCCTTGGGCTGATGACTTTTTGGCTGAAAACGCAGATATTGCCATCAGCAATCCTGCTGATTATAAAGGGAAATGGAACACAGTGTTTGGCAACGACAATCCGATCCATATCGAGGTTGGTACAGGAAAAGGCCAATTTATTTCTGGTATGGCCAAACAAAATCCCGACATCAATTATATTGGTATTGAGTTATTTAAAAGCGTCATCGTGACAGCCGTCCAAAAAGTAAAAGACAGCGAAGCGCAGAATGTAAAGCTTCTGAATATAGATGCGGACACGCTGACGGATGTGTTTGAGCCGGGGGAAGTGAAACGGGTCTACTTGAACTTTTCTGATCCTTGGCCGAAGAAACGGCATGAAAAACGCCGCCTGACATATTCCCACTTCCTCAAAAAATATGAAGAAGTAATGGGCAAAGGCGGAGCGATTCATTTTAAAACGGACAACCGAGGTTTGTTTGAGTACTCTTTGAAGAGCTTCTCTGAGTACGGCCTGCTGCTGACATACGTCAGTCTCGATTTGCATAACAGCAATCTGGAAGGCAATATTATGACAGAATATGAAGAAAAATTCTCTGCACTCGGCCAGCCGATCTATCGGGCTGAGGTTGAATGGAGAACGTAAAGACAGACTCTGACAGGAGTCTGTTTTTTTTATGGGCCGTTTGCTACCATGATGACAGGGGGGATGAAAATGGAAACAATGAAAATTGGTAATATCACGTTGACCTGGCTTGACGGGGGCGTGACGCATATGGACGGAGGTGCCATGTTCGGCGTCGTTCCAAAGCCGCTTTGGTCTAAAAAATATCCAGTCAATGAAAAAAACCAGATTGAACTAAGGACAGACCCTATTTTGATTCAAAAGGATGGGCTCAATATCATCGTTGACGCCGGAATTGGGTACGGCAAGCTGACTGATAAACAAAAACGAAACTATGGCGTGACACAAGAGTCGAATGTGAAACCATCATTAGCTGCACTCGGATTAACGGTTGCCGATATAGATGTGATCGCAATGACACACCTTCATTTTGATCATGCATGCGGTTTAACGGAGTATGAAGGTGAACGGCTTGTCTCTGTCTTTCCGAATGCAGTGATTTATACATCAGCTGTTGAATGGGACGAAATGCGCCATCCGAATATCAGGTCGAAAAATACGTATTGGAAAGAAAATTGGGAGGCTGTAGCTGGCCAAGTCAAAACCTTTGAAGACACCTTAACGATCACAGAGGGTATTAAAATGCATCACACCGGAGGCCATAGCGACGGACACAGCGTCCTGATATGCGAGGATGCGGGTGAAACTGCCGTACATATGGCAGATCTGATGCCGACACATGCCCACCGCAATCCGCTATGGGTGCTGGCTTACGATGATTATCCGATGACCTCTATCCCGCAAAAGCAGAAATGGCAGGCGTTCGCAGCAGAAAAAGACGCTTGGTTTATTTTTTACCATGATGCCGAGTATCGCGCCCTTCAATGGGAGGAGGACGGAAGCATCAAAAAGTCAGTTAAGCGAATGAAGCAATAGCATATTTTTATGTTTACCCTGCATGTTTTCCGGCTAATAATGCAAACCTAGTACTAATTATGCTCAGAAAGGAAGAGGCAGGGTGAAACAATTCAGAGTAACAAACGAAGGAGACATTCAAACAACATTAAGAGGCCTTGAAGTGCTCTCTGTTCCTTTTTTGAACAAAGGTGTTGCTTTTACTGAGGAAGAAAGAAAAGAACTTGGTTTAAAAGGCTTTCTGCCGCCCAAGGTATTAACAATTGATGATCAGGCGAAAAGAGCGTATGAACAATATTCCGCACAGCCTGACGATTTGAGCAAAAATGTCTATTTAACGGCGCTGCACGATCGGAATGAAACGCTGTTTTACCGCCTGATAAATGACCATTTAGGGGAAATGCTCCCGATTGTCTACACACCGACAGTCGGAACGGCAATCCAGAGATACAGCCATGAATACAGAAAACCACGAGGGCTCTATCTGTCAATCGATGACCCGGACGGTATGAAAGAAGCATTTAAACAGTATAAAGATCAAAGTGATACGATTGATTTAATTGTTGCAACTGATGCGGAAGGAATTTTAGGAATCGGTGACTGGGGCGTCGGAGGAATCGCGATTTCTATTGGCAAGCTGGCGGTTTATACAGCGGCTGCAGGCATTGATCCGAGCAGAGTGCTGGCTGTTGTTTTAGATGCGGGGACAAATCAGGAGAGCCTCTTGAACGACCCGCTTTATGTCGGCAACCAGCATTCCAGAGTGCGCGGGGAACGCTATGACCAATTTATTGACGACTACGTTGCGCTGGCGAGAGAAACATTTCCGAATGCATTGCTGCATTGGGAGGATTTCGGGGCGAAAAACGCGCGAAGCATTTTGAAACGCTATAAAGATAAAGTGTGTACCTTCAATGATGATATCCAAGGAACTGGCGCTGTTTCTTTGGCCGCAGTCTTATCCTGTGCAAAAGCGTCTAAAGTTCCGCTGAGAGATCACAGAGTTGTTATATTCGGAGCGGGAACGGCAGGAATCGGAATTGCCGAACAGCTGCGGGAAGCATTGGTGCGCGAGGGACTGAGTGAAGAAGAATCATACAAGCGCTTCTGGTGCATAGACAGAAACGGGCTGTTAACAGATGATATGGATCAGCTTCTTGATTTCCAAAAGCTGTATGCCCGTTCGGCTGAAGAAGTGAAGGATTATCAGCGGAACGGAGACGGCGGAGGCATTGATCTTCTTGAAGTGGTCCGGCAGGCAAAACCCACGATCCTGATCGGCACATCTACGGTTTCCGGCGCTTTCACTGAAGAAATTGTAAAAGAAATGGCGTCACATGTGAAACGGCCGGCGATTTTGCCAATGTCAAATCCGACAACTCTTTCTGAAGCAAAGCCGGAGGATTTAATCGAATGGACAGAAGGCCGTGCGCTGATCACGACAGGAAGCCCGTTCCCGCCAGTTGAATATAACGGAGTTACGTATCATATCGGGCAGGCAAACAACGCGCTTGTCTTCCCTGGTCTCGGTCTTGGAACGATTGTTACCAAATCAAAATTAATTACCGACGGCATGTTTGAAGCATGTGCCCGGGCAATCGCAGGTATGGTCAATGTCGGGGTGCCTGGCGCGCCGATGCTTCCAAAAGTTGAAGATTTGCGCACTGTTTCGGCAACCGTTGCTGTTGAAGTTGCAAAAACCGCAATGAAGGAAGGCGTCGCTACGGAAGAACCTGAAGACATTATACAGGCAGTGCAGGATGCGATGTGGTATCCGGTATACAAACCGATTCGCGCGATATAATAAAAAAGAGCCGCTGCGTAGGCAGCGGCTTCTATTTTTTGCTTGTCCGGTGTTAAGAGGCGATTGTATCAATGACATCAACAATTTCTCCCGTTTTCGCATCCACCATGACTTCATACTGTTCTAATTCTCCGAAAGCTGATCGTGTAATGCCGGTTTTGTATACATGTACCGTTTCTCCGTTAATATTGTAGGGCTCCGGCTGGGTGTAAATCCATGATCCGTCAATCGGGCCCCGCTGCTTAAAAGCAGACTTTACAATTCGAAGCGCTTTTTCTGAAGAAATATAAGGCTTCATCACATATTGTTTCACAACGACAGCCGTACAAATTCCAAGTCCTGCTCCTAAAAGAAGATGACGCAATTTCAAAATAAAGCACCTCCTGGTTGATCGTACTTTTCATTATACAGAAACAGCCAAATCCTGTTAAGCAATACGCGGCTGATCGAGCAGATTGGGTCAGGGTGCTTGGAAAACTTCATTGTTTCTAATAAAATAAAAGGACTACATAGAAATGAGGGGAAAACATGAATCAAGAAACGAAAGCGCTTTTCCAAACACTGACGCAGCTTCCCGGCGCGCCGGGCAATGAGCATCAGGTTCGTGCTTTTATGAAGCAGGAGCTAGCCAAATATGCCGATGACATCGTTCAGGACAGACTGGGAAGTGTTTTCGGAGTCAGACGAGGCGCAGAGGACGCACCGAGAATTATGGTAGCCGGGCACATGGACGAAGTCGGCTTCATGGTGACATCCATTACAGACAACGGGCTGCTCAGATTCCAGACGCTCGGAGGCTGGTGGAGCCAGGTTTTGCTTGCGCAGCGGGTTGAAATTCAAACAGATAACGGGCCGGTTCCGGGTGTGATTTCAAGCATACCGCCGCATTTATTGACAGATGCGCAGCGAAACCGTCCGATGGATATCAAGAACATGATGATCGACATTGGAGCGGATGATAAGGAAGACGCCATCAAAATCGGCATTAAACCGGGACAGCAGATCGTGCCTGTTTGTCCGTTTACGACGATGGCGAATGAAAAGAAAATTTTATCAAAAGCATGGGATAACAGATATGGATGCGGCTTAAGCATTGAACTTCTGAAGGAATTACACGGTAAAGAGCTTCCGAATACACTCTATGCGGGTGCAACGGTTCAGGAAGAAGTAGGGCTAAGGGGCGCGCAGACGGCTTCTCATATGATTAAACCGGACTTGTTTTTCGCCCTTGACGCCAGCCCGGCAAACGATATGAGCGGAGACAAAAATGAATTCGGCCAGCTTGGAAAAGGCTTTTTGCTGCGCATTCTTGACAGAACGACAGTCATGCATCGCGGAATGAGGGAATTCGTTCTTGATATGGCTGAAACGCATGATATTCCATATCAATATTTTGTATCCGGCGGGGGAACAGACGCAGGCAAGGTTCATATTTCGAACAGCGGTGTGCCGTCAGCGGTTATCGGAATATGTTCCCGCTATATTCATACAAACGCTTCTATCATTCATATTGATGATTATGCTGCTGCTAAAGAAATGCTCATCAAACTTGTAACAGCCTGCGATAAGCAGACAGTGGATGCGATTAAAGAAAATATGTAGGTTTCATAAAAGCTTGTTGAACGAGCAGTAAGCCCGGATCGACAAGCTTTTTTCTTATTCTGTTTCAAATAGATAGGAAAGGGCCTTAATGGCTTGGTTAACGGTTTCGACCGTTATATTCGCTTTATTGGAAAGCTCTTTTAAAGGATGGTGGAGCGATTCTGGCCGGATGATAATCAGGGGTTTTCCTTTTGCGATCGCATATGATGCATCCATTGCCGTGTTCCACTGTTTGTACTTTTCGCCAAACAGGGCGATCACAAAGTCTGCTTTATTCATCAGGACGGCGGTTCTGAAGTTGTTGATGTCAGAGGCTTTGTCATCCTTTAAAACGGCATTTGGCTGTACGCCCATAATTTCTTCACCAATATTGTCTGAGCGGTCATGATTCTCCATCGGGCCAACAAACGTAATCGGGAGCTTCAGTGATTTTGTTTTTTCTTTAATTTCCTCGCGCCAATTGCTGTGGATTTCTCCTGCTAAATAGACGATAAACTCCATAATAAAAATCCCTCCTTATGTATATCCATCTGTAAATTTCACCCTCATGTACACGATGTTAAACGAAACGAGCTTGATAATGCAAATAAAATATGATAATGATAATGGGAAAGCCAATCTTACATATTCATTCGTTGCATATAAGTGGTTTTGCCTCAAGCAGTTTGGTATGATCCAAATGGACGAGTATCGATAAAAAACATGTAAGAACTTAAACAATTGGAGGGATATGAAATGAAAAAAATTGAATCAACTCAAGAGTTGGAAAAAGCGGTACAGGATGATTGGGCTGTATTTATGTTTTCTGCCGATTGGTGCCCGGATTGCCGTTTTGTAGAGCCTTTCCTGCCTGAACTGGAAGCGAATTTTCCTGAATTCACCTACTACTACGTAGACCGTGACAAATTCATTGATACATGTGCAGAGTGGGAAATTTACGGAATCCCAAGCTTTGTGGTGTTTAATGAAGGAAAAGAAGTAAATCGTTTTGTGAGCAAAGACCGCAAAACAAAAGAAGAAATTGAACAGTTTTTAACAGACTCTCTCGCTAAAGCGTAAAGGAGGACATCGGTTTGAAAATGACCTCAAGGAAGCTGTCAGATATACTGAAACAGCGCCTTCAGCACGAGAATCGCTCCTTTCTGTTTGACAGAGAAAAAGACACCCTCCGTGTTGAGGATCAAACGACTAAAAAAGGGATTACGCTCGATTTGCCGCCGATTATTGCAAAATGGGAACTGAAAAAAGACGAAGCCATTGATGAGATCGTGTACTATGTCTCCGAAGCGATGACGGCAATGGAAGGGAAGGCTCAGGAAATGACCGGGAAAGAAACTCGCATTTATCCGGTCATCCGCTCGACTTCCTTCCCGGACAAGTCCAGTGAAGATATCCCGCTCATTTATGACGATCATACCGCAGAGACAAGAATTTATTACGCGCTTGATCTCGGGAAAACCTACCGTTTAATTGACCAGCGCATGCTTGAGAAAGAAAACTGGACAAAAGAGCGGATCAGAGAGACGGCCGCATTTAATCTCCGTTCCCTGCCGACGGTTGTCAAAGAGGATACGGTTGCCGGCAATTACTTTTATTTCTTCAGGGCAAACGACGGATACGACGCAAGCCGGATTTTGAACGAAGCGATCTTAAATGAGTATAAGCAGCATGCAGAAGGGGAGCTGGCGATCTCTGTTCCTCATCAGGACGTTTTGATTCTTGCTGACATCCGGAATGAATCGGGGTATGATATTCTAGGACAAATGTCGATGAGCTTCTTTGCAGGCGGCACCGTCCCGATTACCGCCCTATCATTTTTGTACAATGAAGGAAAGCTGGAACCGGTGTTTATCCTGGCGAAAAGCCGTCCGAAAAAGGATTAGAAAGGATTTTTACTTATGAACGCTTTTTATAATAAAGAAGGTGTGGGAGACACGCTCCTGATCTCTCTTCAAGATGTGACACGCGAACAATTAGGCTATGAAAAACACGGCGATGTCGTCAAAATTTTCAATAACGAAACAAAAGAAACAACGGGCTTCAACATTTTCAATGCGTCTTCTTACTTGACCATTGATGAAAACGGCCCTGTTGCGCTCTCAGAAACATTCGTGCAAGATGTGAATGAGATTTTAAACAGAAACGGCGTTGAAGAAACATTAGTTGTTGATTTATCTCCGAAGTTTGTTGTGGGTTATGTAGAATCAAAAGAAAAACATCCGAATGCGGATAAATTAAGCGTATGTAAAGTCAACGTAGGAGAAGAAACGCTTCAGATCGTCTGCGGCGCGCCTAACGTTGACAAAGGCCAAAAAGTTGTCGTTGCCAAAGTCGGTGCTGTGATGCCTAGCGGACTTGTCATTAAGGATGCAGAGCTTCGCGGCGTTCCGTCAAGCGGGATGATCTGCTCAGCGAAAGAGCTTGATTTGCCGGATGCCCCTGCTGAAAAAGGAATCCTTGTGTTAGAAGGAGACTATGAGGCGGGAGACGCATTTCAGTTTTAGACTCCCATAAATCCGCCAAAAAAAACGAATCATGTGAAAAGCCGCTAAGCCCTTGTTTAGCGGCTTTGTTTCTGCTGATAGCTTAATCTTTTCTGGGCCGACCAGCAGTGGTATACTAAAAACCGTCCCAGAAAACTATAAGGGAGTTAGAGATAAATTATGAGTTGGCTTCATAAATTTTTTGATTTGTTTTTAGGCGAAAGCGAAGAGGATGCTGAACGGGAGACAAAACCCGCTCAAATTCCGCAGCAACAAGAAGTACATCATCCTGAAGGACAATTAAAAAGATTGGAAGATCCTAAAATATATTATGAATATCCAAAAGGCAAATTCCGTTTTCCAGTCGTGCCTGACGGATACAAAAATCATGACCTGAGAAGGCGCCGCACACCATCGGACGAACCGAAATCCGCGCCTCGTCCAAGTGTTGCACCTTACAGAGAGCGTCCCAGAAATGAAGAAGAGCAGCATACATATCAAGCAGCAGAGCCGGCGAAGAAACCGTTTAAACCGACAAATATCCCTTCGCCTGTCTATGGATTCAATCAAAAACCAACTGTTAAAAAGGATGTGCCGAAAAAGCCTTCTGAAACATTGAACGAACCGGATAAATCGGTAAAAGAGAAGGTAACACTGCTGTCAGAAGAGATTGAACGTGAACGCGGCTATCCTGCTTCAGACACACAGGCGCATTCCAAAAAAGAAAGTCCTTTCTTCCCGGATACCCAATTTGAAAAACAGCCTTCTGGCGTTTTAAACAGAAAGGATACGGAGCATGATGAGGCGCTGGCGAAACGGCCAGCCGAGCCGTCAGGTAACAAAGTGCCATTTGAGTCAGGCGTTCAACAGCCGGAAAAAGAGGAGCCTTCCTTCCCAGCTGAACATGCCGAAGAGCAAACACCGCCTGAGATGCTCACAGATACGGCGGCTGAAGGGCTTTCAGACAGTGAAGTAGGCCGCGAAGAGGAGGAAGAACAAAGGGAGCAGCAGCCAGAGAAACTTGAAGAGCCTGTTTTCTCCGCTGAACTTGATGAAGAGCAAATAGCTCCTGAATCTCAGACAGAGGCAGTATCTGAGGATGAAAAAGCAAAAGAGCCGTCAGACAGCCCAGTATACAATCATCATGAAAACGCGGCAGAAGGTGCTGAGTCCCCGTTCGTTCAAGAAGAACAAATGGACATTCGTCAGGCAGACCCTTTATTTACTGATCATGAGTATTCATCAGAGGCTCTGGCTCAAGCAGAAACTGTGGCAAAAGAATCAGAAGAGCCATCAGACAGCATAATAAATAATCATTATGACATCCTGGGAGAGGCTCAGGAAACGAAGATAGATGTTCAGCCAGACAGCCATACAGAGCTTGAGAAAACTGAACACATGGAGCAGGGTTCCAAATCGTTTACTGCAACTCTTGAAAATCGGCAGGGAATTCGCGCAGACAAACCTCGCGAAGCTTCAGAAGAGCCGAAAAAAAGGCCTGTTGTACAGGAGAAAAGGACTGAACAAAGCGCATCTTCTCAAAAAGGGCCATCCGTTCCTTTTAATGTGATGATGCTGAAAAGAGATACGCATAAACAGCAAAAAGCAGAGGAGCGCCGCGGCAGCTATGTATTTCCGAATGTTGCACTGCTTGATGTCCCGCCAGCGCAGGTTCAAGATGATACTGCGTGGATCGAAGAACAGCGTCAGCTTCTTGATTTGACCTTGAAAAACTTCAATGTCCGCGCCAATGTGGTCCATGTAACCCAGGGTCCGTCTGTCACGAGATTTGAAGTGCATCCTGAACCGGGTGTAAAGGTGAATAAAATCACCAACTTGTCCGATGATATTAAACTCAGTCTCTCAGCGAGAGATATTCGGATTGAAGCGCCGATTCCGGGGAAAAACACGATCGGAATTGAAGTGCCGAACCGCACGAGCAAGGTGGTTGATTTGCGCCAAATGATTCGCAGCTCAGCTTTCAGGACAAGCAAGTCACCGCTCACAGCTGCGCTGGGATTAGATATTTCAGGAAATCCTGTTGTTATCGACTTGAAGAAAATGCCGCATGGCTTGATTGCCGGCGCTACAGGCTCCGGAAAAAGCGTATGCATCAATACAATATTAGTCAGCCTGCTTTATAAAGCTGACCCGAGTGAGGTAAAGGTGCTGCTGATTGATCCGAAAATGGTAGAGCTGGCCCCTTACAATAAAATTCCTCACCTCGTCAGCCCGGTCATTACTGATGCTAAAGCGGCTACAGCTGCTTTGAAATGGGTCGTTGAGGAAATGGAGCGCCGCTATGAGCTTTTTGCCCATTCAGGTGTCCGCGATATTGACCGCTTTAATCAATTAACCGCTGAACACCAAATGGGTGAAAAGCTGCCATATTTAGTTGTCATTATTGATGAGCTTGCAGATTTGATGATGGTGGCTCCAAACGATGTGGAAGAAAGCATTGCGCGGATCGCCCAAAAAGCCAGAGCGTGCGGTATCCATCTTCTCGTCGCAACTCAGCGTCCGTCAGTCGATGTCATAACAGGTCTGATTAAGGCGAATATCCCGACGAGAATCGCCTTTTCTGTCTCAAGCCAGGTTGATTCCCGAACAATTATTGACATAGCCGGTGCAGAAAAGCTTCTCGGAAAAGGGGATATGCTCTTTTTGGAAAACGGATCGGGAAAACCGGTACGTCTGCAAGGTAACTTTGTGTCAGACCGGGAAATCGACCGCGTCGTTTCCCACGTCAGAAGCCAAATGCCGCCGACCTATTTATTTGAACAAGAAGAGCTCGTAAGACAAGGATCAGCCCTGAAAGAAGAGGACGAACTGTTTTACGAAGCGTGTGAGTTTGTTGTAGAGCAAAACAGTGCGAGCACTTCAAGCCTGCAAAGAAGATTCAGAATCGGTTACAATCGTGCGGCAAGGCTGATCGACATGATGGAAGCGGAAGGCATGATCTCTGAGGCAAAAGGAAGCAAGCCTCGAGAGGTGCTGATCACAGCAAGTGATTTAATAAACGAATAATATGGGTTCATTTTCACACCAAACATGGTATGATAGTGTTTAGAGCATTTAACAGCTATGCCGCTTTACAGCAGCTGTGCATAGACAAATCTTGATATCTGGGTTTAATCGGAAAGAAATAACCTGATACTAAACATAACAAAACATATAAAATACGCCGCTAAGGGAGGCTTTTCAGCCGCCGCGGTCGCAAATTGAAATGAGCGTCATATACTGGGGAACAGATAGACGTTTGTTGGAGGTACAATTATGACTGTTTATCATTTTGTTGGAATAAAAGGGACCGGTATGAGTCCGCTTGCCCAAATACTTCATGATAATGGATATACTGTCCAAGGATCGGATATCGAAAAATTTATTTTTACGCAAACAGCGCTTGAAAAAAGAAATATTACGATTCTTCCTTTTAGCGCGGAAAATATTAAACCCGGCATGACAGTCATCGCCGGAAACGCATTCCCAGACACGCATCCTGAAATAGAAAAAGCGATGTCTGAGGGAATTCCGGTGATACGTTATCATAAGTTTTTAGGCGACTACATGAAAAAATTCACGAGTGTTGCCGTTACGGGCGCACACGGCAAAACGTCGACTACGGGTCTGCTGGCTCACGTGATCCAAAACGCAAAACCGACGTCTTTCTTAATCGGAGACGGAACAGGCCAGGGAAATGAAAACAGCGAATACTTTGTGTTTGAAGCGTGCGAATACCGCCGCCATTTCTTAAGCTATCAGCCAGATTATGCGATTATGACGAATATTGATTTTGATCACCCTGATTACTTCTCAAGCATTGACGATGTATTTGACGCTTTCCAAGAGATGGCTCTTCAAGTCAACAAAGGCATTATTGCCTGCGGAGACGATGAGCATCTGCCGAAAATCCATGCGAACGTCCCGGTTGTGTATTATGGCACGGGGGAAGAAAATGATTTTCAAGCCAGAAACATCGTAAAAAGCACGGAAGGGACAACTTTTGATGTCTTTGTCCGCAATACGTTCTATGATACGTTTTATATTCCTGCGTACGGCCACCACAATGTATTAAACTCATTGGCGGTCATTGCGTTATGCCATTATGAAGAAATTGATTCCAGCATCATTAAGCATGCTCTCAAATCCTTTGGGGGCGTCAAACGCAGATTCAATGAGAAGCAGCTTGGGGATCAAGTGCTGATCGATGACTATGCTCATCATCCGACAGAAATAAAAGTGACAATCGAGGCGGCAAGACAGAAGTATCCTGATCGGGAAATTGTCGCGGTATTCCAGCCTCATACATTTACACGGACGCAGCAGTTCCTTGACGAATTTGCAGAAAGCCTGAGCGGCGCCGACTGTGTGTATTTATGCGATATTTTCGGCTCAGCCCGTGAGAATGCCGGAAAGCTGACGATCGGTGATCTCCAGGGAAAAATTCATAATGCCAAGCTGATTGAAGAAGATGACACATCTGTTTTAAAAGCTCATGATAAAGCCGTTCTCATCTTCATGGGAGCAGGAGATATCCAAAAATATATGAGAGCCTACGAAAACGTCATGGCATAATAAAAAGCAGTGATCTCACTGCTTTTTATTTATCTGATGGGAAAGCTTATTAAAGGATTTTCTTACATAACGGAGAATAGTATGTATACAGCCCAGTACACATGTTTATGATTGAAGAAAACGGGTAAACAGCAGTATATCCTGCAGCAAGGAGGTTTGAGATGATTATTATTCTTTATTTGAGCGTTGCACTCATCGCAGTTGCATTTCTCGTATTAGTGATCTACTTGTCTAAAACATTGAAGTCATTGCAGCTGACACTAAAAAACGTCGCATCCACTCTTGAAGGGCTGGAGGGACAAATGAAGGGCATCACAACTGAAACAGCCGAGCTTTTACATAAGACCAACCGCCTGGCTGAAGATATTCAGGAAAAATCAGAAAAGCTGAACACGGTCGTTCATGCTGTTCAAGGAGTGGGAGCTTCTGTACAGCAGTTCAATACATCCATGAAACAAGCGGCAGGGTCTGTATCGGCATCAGTTAGAGAAAATCAAGATAAGATCAATCAAGTTGTCACATGGAGTCAAGCAGCAATGGAAATTTGGGAGAAATGGAAGCAAAAGAAAAAATCAGCCCTGTAAGAGAAAAAAATACTAAGAGGAGGAATAATGATGAGCAAAGATGGAATTAATAGTAAAGATTTTTTAATCGGAACTTTAATCGGGGGAATCATCGGTGCCACTACAGCTCTTTTTCTAGCGCCTAAATCAGGCAAAGAACTTCGCGACGATCTTGGCAGCCAAGCTGTTGCTTTACGGGACAAAACTGATAAAATGACGGCAGATGCGAAGGAAAAAGGCACGCAATATGTCAGCATCGCAAAAGACAAAACTTCCAACATCACACAGCTTGTAGCGGATCAGTCTGGGCAGATCATGAACAAGGTAAAGGATTTAAGAGACCGTTCCAAATCTGACAAAACGGATTCATCGACTGCAATGCAAGATATGAGGGAAGAAGCGATGCAGGCAGCTGATGAAACAAAAGATCAAGTCCTCCAGACGAAAGAAGATGTAAAAGACGAACTGAAAGATGCACAAAAACAGGCTGAGCAGTTGAATCGCTGAGCAGGGAAGGAAGAGCTTGAGTCATGGCTAAACAGCTTATTCAATCTGAGGAAGAATTTAAACGGATTGCAGAACAGGAAGGCGTTTTCGTCTTCTTTAAACACAGCACCACATGCCCGATCAGCCAGGCAGCATTTCATGAGTTTGATGCCTTTGCAAATCAGCATGAGGATGTGCCGGCTTACTATCTTCAAGTACAAGAAGCCCGGCCGCTGTCAAATTTCATTGCAGAAACATATGAGGTCAAGCATGAAAGCCCTCAGATATTCATCATCCAGAACGGTGAAGTGAAATGGCATACCTCACATTCACAAATTACAGAAGCTGCTATTGAGCAGCATTTGTCATAGAAAAAAGCGTCCAGATATCATCTGGCGCTTTTTTTTGTAAAAAACCCTTGAACATTGCCCTCACATCATGTAGGATAGCTTCATAGATTACTTTATCACTTAAAAGCGTTTGGGTGATAAAGTAGAGTTTTTATAAAATTTTTTGTATTTCAGTATTTCCATTTGGAATTACTTATAGTAAGATGCATGATAACTACAAAATAAAAAATGAATGTGCAGGGAAAGGATGAAAAAAATGAGCAACACAGAGTTAGAGCTTTTAAGGCAGAAAGCAGACGAATTAAACCTACAAATTTTAAAATTAATCAACGAACGCGGCAATGTTGTAAAAGAGATCGGTAAAGCGAAGGAAGCACAGGGTGTCAACCGATTTGACCCTGTCAGAGAACGCACAATGTTAAACAATATCATTGAAAACAATGACGGGCCGTTCGAAAATTCAACCATCCAGCACATTTTTAAAGAGATATTCAAAGCCGGTTTAGAGCTTCAGGAAGAAGATCACAGCAAAGCGCTGCTTGTCTCCCGCAAGAAAAAACCTGAAGATACAATTGTTGATATCAAAGGCGAAAAAATCGGAGACGGCCAGCAAAGATTCATTGTCGGCCCATGTGCGGTAGAGAGCTATGAGCAGGTAGCTGAAGTCGCTGCAGCTGCGAAAAAACAAGGGATTAAGATTTTGCGCGGTGGAGCCTTTAAGCCTCGTACGAGCCCATACGATTTCCAAGGGCTTGGTGTTGAAGGCCTTCAAATTTTAAAACGTGTAGCGGATGAATTTGATCTGGCGGTTATCAGTGAAATCGTAACTCCGGCTCATATCGAAGAAGCGCTGGACTACATTGATGTCATTCAAATCGGAGCGCGCAACATGCAAAACTTCGAATTGCTGAAAGCGGCCGGCGCCGTGAAAAAGCCAGTGCTTCTGAAGCGCGGTCTTGCTGCAACGATCTCTGAATTCATCAATGCTGCTGAATACATCATGTCACAAGGAAATGACCAAATTATCCTTTGTGAGCGCGGAATCAGAACATATGAAACAGCAACGAGAAACACGCTGGATATTTCAGCTGTGCCGATTTTGAAACAAGAAACGCATTTGCCAGTCTTTGTTGATGTTACGCATTCAACAGGCCGCCGTGACCTCTTGCTTCCGACAGCTAAAGCCGCTTTAGCGATCGGTGCTGACGGCGTAATGGCTGAGGTTCACCCTGATCCGTCAGTCGCACTTTCTGACTCTGCTCAGCAAATGGCGATTCCTGAATTCGAAAAATGGCTGAATGAACTGAAGCCAATGGTGAAAGTCAACGCTTAATTGAACAATCCAAAAGGCCGCGCCTGCGGCCTTTTTTTATGCTTTCTCGTTTATTTAGTTATAAAAACCAAGTATACGTTTTCATCATCTATAAAAACGTGTATAATTTCATGAGAAGTAATTAAATTTGATGAATAATGAAAAATAATGTACACTACTGACTTACGCTTACAAATCATAAACGACATAAATTCGGACATTATGACATTTCTCTACATAAAGTGTTTATGCTATAGATAAGGATAAGTGTATCCAGTAAAAGGAGTGGTTTTAGGATGAGCAATATTACGATCTACGATGTAGCGAGAGAAGCTAATGTAAGCATGGCAACCGTTTCCCGTGTCGTGAACGGCAACCCGAATGTAAAACCGACAACGAGAAAAAAAGTCTTGGAAGCCATTGAACGTCTCGGTTACCGTCCAAACGCGGTGGCAAGAGGACTGGCAAGTAAAAAAACAACAACTGTAGGTGTCATCATTCCCGATATCTCAAGCATTTTCTATTCAGAGCTTGCGCGCGGAATTGAAGATATCGCGACAATGTATAAATACAATATTATTTTGAGCAACTCTGACCAAAACATGGAGAAAGAGCTGCACTTGTTAAACACAATGCTCGGCAAACAAGTGGACGGCATCGTGTTTATGGGCGGAAACATTACGGACGAGCATGTGGCGGAATTTAAGCGTTCTCCAGTGCCGATTGTACTTGCCGCTTCTGTAGAAGAGCAGGAGGAAACACCGTCAGTCGCTATCGATTACGAACAGGCGATTTATGATGCCGTGAAGCTTTTGGTTGATAAAGGACATACAGACATCGCGTTCGTTTCCGGACCAATGGCAGAACCGATCAACCGTTCGAAAAAACTCCAAGGCTACAAACGTGCGCTTGAAGAAGCGAACCTTCCGTTTAATGAACAATTTGTAGCTGAAGGGGATTACACATATGATTCCGGACTCGAAGCACTGCAGCATCTGATGAGCCTGGATAAAAAACCGACAGCCATTCTTTCTGCAACTGATGAAATGGCACTCGGCATTATCCATGCTGCTCAGGATCAGGGCTTATCCATTCCGGAGGATCTCGACATTATCGGCTTTGATAATACAAGATTAAGCCTCATGGTTCGTCCGCAGCTTTCAACAGTTGTTCAGCCGACATATGATATTGGCGCCGTTGCGATGAGACTGCTGACGAAGCTCATGAATAAAGAGCCGGTTGAAGAGCATATCGTCGAACTGCCGCACCGTATAGAGCTAAGAAAGTCAACCAAGTCATAAGAAAAACAAAGAGCAAGCTTCACCTTTATGGTGAATTCTTGCTTTTTTCATGGGGAGAAATGATGAAACGTTTTGATTATCTTACACCTGTTGGATTTGTGTTAGGAACGATTATTATTGTTATCGGGATTATTTCGGGATCGGGAGTAAGCGGTTTCCGCTCTTTTCTTGATCTGACCTCTTTCTTCATCGTAACAGGGGGACTTTGCGCCGCTGTTTTTATCAGTTTTCCGCCAAGAGAGCTGAAAAAAGCGCCCTCTGTATTAAAGCAGGCATTCATCCGCCAGGAAGACAATGTGAAAGATCTTGTGAAAACCTTTGTTTCCCTTTCCGATCACGCGCGAAAACACGGGCTTTTATCATTGGATGATCAGGCTCGGGAAATCAAAGATCCATTCTTGAAAAAAGGGCTGCTTTTAGCGATTGACGGCTGGGATGAAGAAACGATTCGGCTCGTCATGGATTCAGAAATCGCAGCAATGGAGGAACGGCACCGCAAAGGGCGGCGAGTTTTTGAAAAAGCGGGAGAATTCGCTCCGGCGTGGGGAATGATCGGAACACTCGTCGGGCTTGTGCTGATGCTTAAAAACTTAAATGACCCGCATATGCTCGGACCAAACATGGCCATTGCGCTTCTGACGACTTTATATGGTTCATTACTGGCAAATATGGTCTTCAACCCGATCGCGGCTAAGCTTGAAGAGAAAACAGAAAGTGAAATTTTCATCAAGCAGGTAATGGTGGAAGGGATTATCGGTGTTCAATCCGGAAAAAACCCGCGCAACCTTGAAAGCCAGCTGGTCGTTTTCAGCTCACGGGAAGAATGGCAGAAGCAGCCAAAACAAGTAAAAACAAAAAAGGGATCTGTACATGAAGCTTAGAAGAGAACGTTTTGAAAGAAGGAATGGAAGCGGAAAAAACAGTCAATCTTCATCCAGCTGGATGGTAACCTTTACAGATCTGATCACCTTGATCCTTGTGTTCTTTATTTTACTCTTTTCGATGTCCCAAATCGATCTGCAAAAATTCAAAGCGGCAGTGGACTCGATCCAGAAGGAAGGCAACGGGCTTCAGCCGGACCAAACATCCATAGAAAAAAAGAATACATCCCCATCTGATACGAAGAAGCAAGAGGATCAGCAGGATCAGCTTCTCAAGAAAGTAAATACATATATAAAAGACAATCATTTGAAGGCCCAAATGACAGCCAAACGGGATGAACGCGGTGTCGTGCTCGTTCTTCAGGAGGCTGTGCTGTTTGATACAGGTGAGGCAAAGGTGCTGAAAAATGCCGAAACACTTCTTCACCAAATTGCCGTTCTTCTTCAAACCATTCCAAATGACATTCAGGTGGAGGGGCATACAGACAGCCGAAACATTTCGACATACCGATACCCGTCGAATTGGGAGCTATCAGCAGCACGGGCAAGTGGAGTGATTCAATACTTCACGTCAAAAGAGAAGCTTCCCTCCAAGCGCTTTATTGCTGTCGGTTATGCGGATACAAAGCCGGTAAAGGATAACAAGACAAATGAACACATGAAGGAAAATCGGCGTGTGGAAATAGTGATTAAAAAATCAAAAACGACCTCTTCGTAAAGGTCGTTTTTTACTTTGTTCTTTGCTGTTCAGAACGTATCGCATATAATGCTTTGCTGACAGTTTGGGCATTTTTTTCTGTGATTTCAGGCTTGCGGGGAATCGGAGGATATAAATCAGCCGGATCGCTCCAGCTCGACGGAAGGGCCACGGGGCATTGTTTTTGCCATTTAGCAATCCATTCCGGCGGGATCTCGTATCCCGGATCAATTCCCTTCATTTCAAGCCATATTCTGGCCCAGGCGCGGGGCACGACACGCCAAATATCATATCCGCCCCCTCCGACTGCAATCCATTTCCCTCCGCAATATTGATGAGCCAAAGTGTGTGCAAGACGGGGGATTTCTTCGTATATATTGATTGTTGCTGATAAATGCGTCAGCGGGTCGTAGTAATGGGCATCGGCGCCGTTTTGGCTGATAATGACATCAGGCTCGAAATACGCGGCGACTTCTGAAGCTGCTGTCCGGTAAGCCTCAAGAAAAGAATCATCCTCTGTAAAAGCGTCAAGCGGAATATTAAAGGAATAGCCATATCCTTTTCCGCTGCCTTTTTCTTGGATCTGGCCGGTTCCAGGGAATAAATACCTTCCTGTTTCATGAATGGACAGCGTGCATACGTCAGGATTATCGTAAAATGTAAATTGCACACCGTCCCCGTGGTGGGCGTCCGTATCAATATAAAGCACTCTGGACCTATATTTTTTCTGGATATATTGAATCGCCACAGCGCTGTCGTTGTATATGCAGAATCCTGATGCTCTCCCGCGAAAGCCATGATGAAGCCCTCCACCAAGGTTTGCCGCATGCAGGGCTTGTCCTGACATGACCCAGTCTGCGGCCGTTAAAGTGCCGCCGACCAAGAGTGATGCCGCTTCGTGCATGCCGGCAAAGACGGGTGTGTCTTCAGTGCCGAGCCCGTAGCTTTCTCCTTCTTCAGCGGGAAGCTTTCCGGCGCCCGCAAGCTTTACGGCCTGAATGTAATCGTCCGTGTGGACAAGGGAAAGCTCCTCTTCTGAAGCGAGTCTGGGGGTGACAATGTCTCCATCATCAAAGGCATTGATCGTCTTAAGCAAATCATATGTTAACAGAACCCGCTGCTGATTAAAGGGATGCTCCTGATGAAACATATAGGTTTGGTAGGATGGAGAATAAATAAATACACTGTCTCTCATAGCAGATCCCTTTGCTCTGACGGCCATACGACGTGGTGTCCATTTCTTTGTAATGCCTGCAAAAACGGCAGCGGATTCATCGTTTTTACACGGAAGACAAGCACTTTTACACCGGGATCGTCATGCGGATAAACAAGCACGCTTAATATTTTCACTTGAAGGTCTTGGCAAAGACTGCTGATCTCAGCGAGGCTTTTGGTGATGTCGTTTACTTTTATCTCAATTTGCGAGCCCGGCTGGTCAGCGCCTGTCAATTTGACAAACGTTCGCAGCAAATCGGTTTTTGTTAAAATGCCTATTAATTTTTGATGGTGTACCACTGGAAGGCAGCCGATGCCATGCTCGTAGAACACGGCTGATATTTCTTCGACAAAATCTAACGGATGGGCGCAGACAACATCCTTTTTCATAATTGAATCTACGCTTCGTGTGAGAAATAGGCTTCGTTTGTTTTCTTCAAAAATACTCGGGCTGGCCTGTTTCATGTCCCTGTCTGTAATCATGCCGATCACGTGTCGTTCTTCATCTACAACAGGCAGATGCCTGATATGGAATTCCTTCAGTTTGCATATTGCTGTTTCAAGCGTATCTGTCTTCGTTAATGTAATGACATCTCTTTTCATGATTTGCTCAACAATCATTATTTTTTCCCCTTTGCCAGTGTCAGTTAATACATATAACGATGATAAAAACGGAGCCTGTCAAATTGCTCAATTGATTCTTGGCTGACGTTTTTTCCAATGCGGGCCATCAGACAGTTTGCAGGGTGGGAGCTGATCTCCGGCTCATCCGTTGCAAACCAGACCAATCCGCCTGCATTCATCATCTTTTCCATGATCTTTCTGTATTCCCACACATCTTTTTTCATCCCTTTTAAATCCCAATGCCAGTAATATTCTGTCGTCATCACAATGTAGTTTTCCATTTGTTCATCCATCATGCTGACGGTCAGGAGCGTCTTTCCGACAGCGCATCCCCGATAGTCCGGCGCTACTTCGATGGCTCCGAGCTCAATCAAATCCTCCATATTTCCTTCAGACCATCTTTCGAGCGGGTCAGGATATAAATACGTGACATAGCCGACAATGGTTCGGCCGTCTCTGGCAATAATAATGCGCCCTTCGGGAAGGCCTGCAATGTCGACTAGCGCTTCATGCTGCTCGCGAGGCGGGCGAAATGCGGTTAAATCTTTATGAAACTCATAACCTGCCAAATCCTCTGGAGAGACAGGCCCTTCTATCAGTATAGAGCCGGTTGCTGTTTTGATGTTTGCTGAATGGTATGTTTTATGATGTTCCACTAATTCACCGTCCCATCAATTCTTATAAAAATACATGCCTTCTTTAAGAATACCAAATTATAAAGCGTTTTCAACATGGTTTATATTTTAAAAATTGAGAAGAATATGAATATATACTATAATAATTGTGACAACTTCAGCAAAGGGGGATGTTTGGGCATGAATTTGAAAGCGTTACCAGCAATAGAGGGGGATCATAACTTAAAAAACTATGAAGAAACGTACCGGCATTTTGATTGGGCCGAGGCGGAGAAACATTTCTCTTGGCATGAGACAGGGAAACTGAATGCGGCGTATGAAGCGATTGACCGCCATGCCGAATCGTTTCGAAAAAACAAAGTAGCGCTTTATTATAAAGACGCAAAAAGGGATGAAAAATACACGTTTAAAGAAATGAAGGAAGAATCAAACAGAGCCGGGAATGTGCTGAGACGGTATGGAAATGTGGAAAAAGGGGACCGCGTTTTTATTTTTATGCCGAGATCACCCGAGCTTTATTTTATTATGCTTGGCGCAATCAAAATTGGCGCCATCGCCGGGCCGCTGTTCGAAGCATTTATGGAGGGAGCGGTGAAAGACCGGCTTGAAAACAGTGAGGCAAAGGTTGTTGTCACAACACCTGAGCTGCTGGAGAGAATACCGGTAGACAAACTGCCTCACTTGCAGCATGTCTTCGTAGTCGGGGGAGAGGCTGAGAGCGGCACGAATATCATCAATTATGATGAAGCAGCGAAACAGGAAAGCACAAGACTGGATATCGAATGGATGGATAAAAAAGACGGCTTTCTGCTTCACTATACATCAGGTTCCACTGGTACGCCAAAGGGCGTGCTGCATGTCCATGAAGCGATGATTCAGCAATATCAAACAGGAAAGTGGGTCCTTGATTTAAAGGAAGAAGACATTTATTGGTGCACGGCTGATCCAGGCTGGGTGACAGGTACGGTATACGGCATTTTTGCACCGTGGCTGAACGGAGCGACAAATGTCATCGTCGGCGGACGTTTCAGCCCGGAAAGCTGGTATGGAACGATTGAACAGCTTGGCGTCAATGTCTGGTACAGCGCGCCGACAGCTTTTCGGATGCTGATGGGAGCGGGAGATGAAATGGCTGCGAAATATGATCTAACTTCACTCCGGCATGTGCTCAGTGTCGGTGAGCCGCTAAATCCGGAAGTCATCAGATGGGGACATAAAGTTTTTAACAAACGAATTCATGATACATGGTGGATGACAGAAACGGGCAGTCAGCTTATCTGCAACTATCCTTGCATGGATATTAAACCGGGTTCAATGGGTAAGCCGATTCCAGGAGTGGAGGCAGCGATCGTTGACAATCAAGGCAACGAGCTTCCGCCGTACCGAATGGGCAATCTCGCCATCAAAAAGGGTTGGCCTTCCATGATGCATACCATTTGGAATAACCCTGAAAAGTATGAATCGTATTTCATGCCGGGCGGCTGGTATGTGTCTGGGGATTCTGCTTACATGGATGAAGAGGGATACTTTTGGTTCCAAGGCAGAGTTGATGACGTCATCATGACCTCCGGTGAGCGCGTCGGCCCATTTGAAGTGGAAAGCAAGCTTGTCGAACATCCGGCTATTGCAGAAGCAGGCGTAATCGGAAAGCCTGACCCGGTGCGTGGAGAAATCATTAAAGCCTTTATTGCACTCAGGGAAGGATTTGAGCCGTCTGATAAACTGAAAGAAGAGATCCGCCTATTTGTAAAGCAGGGTCTTGCAGCCCATGCGGCTCCGCGTGAGATCGAATTTAAAGATAAGCTTCCGAAAACCCGAAGCGGAAAGATCATGAGGCGCGTGCTGAAGGCATGGGAGCTTAATCTGCCGGCTGGAGATCTGTCAACAATGGAGGATTAAAAGGCGGCGTTGACACAGGATTTTATTTATGTTAAAAATGATATAGCTTCATATGAAAAGGTAAAGATTGAGACAAGTAGAATATCCTTACGTTCCAGAGAGCTGATGGCCGGTGAAAATCAGCACAGACGGATATATCGAATACACTCATGAACCGCTTTTGCAAACAAAGCCGGCCAGGCTTTCAGTAGTGAAAGAACGGACCTGATCCGTTATCAGGCAAAGTGATAAGACGAATGTTTGCATTCTCTTATTAGTAGGGTGGTACCGCGATAATCAATCGTCCCTTCGTGTAAACGAAGGGGCGTTTTTTATTTTAATTAAAAAAGGAGCTTTATCTTATGACTAACTTACTTGAAGACTTATCCTTCCGCGGATTGATTCAGCAAATGACAGATGAAGAAGGGTTAAATAAACAGCTGAATGAAGAAAAAATCCGCTTGTACTCAGGCTTTGATCCGACAGCAGACAGCTTGCATATCGGACACCTGCTGCCTATTTTAACACTTCGCCGTTTTCAGCTTGCAGGGCATCATCCGATTGCGCTTGTGGGGGGCGCGACGGGCCTCATTGGTGATCCAAGCGGAAAAAAAGCAGAGCGTACATTAAACACTGCTGATATCGTATCCGAATGGTCCCAAAAAATCAAAAACCAGCTGTCCAGATTTCTAGATTTTGAAGCAACAGAAAACCCAGCTGTCATCGCGAACAACTTTGACTGGATCGGCAAAATGAATGTGATCGATTTCCTTCGTGACGTTGGTAAAAATTTCGGCATCAATTACATGCTGGCAAAAGATACGGTCAGCTCAAGAATTGAATCCGGCATCTCGTACACGGAATTTAGCTACATGATTCTTCAATCTTATGATTTCTTAAATCTTTACAGAGACAAAAACTGTAAACTGCAAATCGGCGGAAGCGATCAGTGGGGCAATATCACAGCGGGTCTTGAACTGATCAGAAAATCAGAAGAAGAAGGAGCAAAAGCGTTCGGCCTAACGATTCCGCTTGTCACAAAAGCAGACGGCACGAAGTTCGGAAAAACGGAAGGCGGCGCGATCTGGCTTGATAAAGAAAAAACATCGCCATATGAATTCTATCAATTCTGGATCAACACAGACGACCGTGACGTTGTCAAATACTTGAAATACTTTACGTTCCTTTCAAAAGAGGAGATTGAAGCATACGCTGAAAAAACAGAAACGGCGCCAGAAAAACGTGAAGCGCAAAAACGCCTGGCAGAAGAAGTGACATCACTTGTTCACGGACGCGAGGCGCTAGAGCAAGCCATCAACATCTCCCAAGCGCTGTTCAGCGGCAATATTAAAGAGCTTTCCGCTCAAGACGTAAAAGTAGGCTTTAAAGATGTTCCTTCTATGGAAGCTGACAGCACCCAAGAGCTTTCACTTGTAGATGTGTTGGTGCAATCTAAATTATCTCCTTCTAAACGCCAAGCGCGTGAAGACATCCAAAACGGAGCTGTTTACATTAACGGCGAACGCCAGACGGAAATAAATTATACCCTATCAGGTGAAGACCGTATCGAAAACCAATTTACTGTTTTGCGCCGCGGGAAGAAAAAATACTTCCTTGTGACGTATAAATAAGAAAAAGATCCTTTGCCACTGAAGGCAAAGGATCTTTTTGTTTACCGCATAGGAATGAAAGGAAAAGAGTATATTAGATAGGGCAAACACGACCAATCACCACCTTTTAAATGAAAGGAGCGCTAAAGCGTGAATCTCATGTGTACGATTGCAAAAGAACGGCTGCAGCGGGATCATTGGGAGCAGCAGGCGCAAGATAGTGTTGGCCAGCAAGAGGCGAATGACGAAACAGACGATAAAAAAACCCCGACCGCATAGCGGCAGGGGTTTTTAAAACGATTAACGAGAGTAGAACTCAATAACGTTATAAACCCTAGTATTAATAGGTTTTAGAGGGCTCTTTTTAAAAACCTCCCCCAAAACCTCCCCCAATCTTTAAAAATTGAGTGCCTGGTCGAAAGCCAGTACAGATTGTTCTTCCAAGTCTTTGAAAGAATGTCCGTATATATCTAAAATCATTTGCGGAGTATTTCCAAGCCGATCCGCTATGACTTTTACAGGCGTTCGTTTACTAATTAATATTGTCGCGTGAGAATGTCTTAATCCATGCGGAGTTATCTTTTTTAAACCAGTTTTCTTTGAGAGACGTCGCATAGAATACATGATTGTGTTATCAGTTACAGGTAGCCCGCTTTGAAAAGAGATGAAAATAAAATCCTCATCTGATAAATATAACCCGTAAGTGAACTTTATTTCTTTACACCATTTGCGGTATAATTTTAGCTGTTCAATCAGTTCCTCAGCAATTAAAATAGTGCGGTAGCTACGTTTAGTTTTTGGGGAACGAACCCCTTTATTATCTCTGGTCTTGTTAATGGTGAGAGTCTTATTATCAAAATCTAAATCCTCCCACTTTAAGCCTAATGCTTCACCTTTTCTCATGCCGGTATATGACAGCAAGAAAATGAGTGTATAATTAGTTATATTTTCATATTGCTTTGCAGCAGATAGAAACTGTTTCAATTCCGCGGCTGTGTAAAAGTTATCACTAACTTCATCACTTTCGATTGTTATTTTATTAAAACGATTCCGCGTTAATATTTCATCATCCACTGCTGCATTTATTGCTACTTTAAATAGACGGTGAAATAGCTGAACTGTGCTAGGCTTATATTCTTTTAATAGCGTATTAATATAGACCCTTTTGTAAGTGGTTTTATCTAGATCAGTTAATTTATATTTGCCTAATAGCGGCTTCATCTGGTATTTTATCGCGTTTTCTCTTTGTAGCTGAGTTGTGACTTTCCACTCGTTTTTATGGGTTTCAAACCAGATATCGAGCCATTCACCGACGGTTAAATTATTGTTGTCTACTCGTTTTATTTCTCCATTTAAAACACCGGATTTTATTTCGAGCAAATCCCTATATGCTTCACTTTCAGTTTTGAATCCCTGTTTAGATTTTTCTTTGCGATTACCTAATTCATCATAAAAACGATGCCTATAACACCATCGTTTTTCTTTTTTTGAGTTGAAATAATAATACAATTCCTTGTCTTTTTTCGATTTATAAAGTTTCATATAGCATCCCTTTCATACGTGGACAGACGCAACATCGGGGATTTACGATTTACCTCACCTCCTCTAATTAAAAAGTGAATCTTTAATAATATCTATAGCACGCTTTGGTGAGTTGTTTTTAGGCTTTATATTGCCTTGATTATAAATACCAGTTAGATTACTAATATCAGAGTTTCTTAAGTATTCAACAATGCTTTCTTTATTTGATAATGTTAATTTGAAAATCTGTGCGTTTAAGTGATGCGCTTCATTATTCAGCTTTTTTATTGAATAATAAAGATAATCATTAGTAATTAAAATAGCTTCTCCTGAAGAAAAATCATACACCTCTATTAAATGATTAACCAGTCTCCAAAAAAGTGCTTCTTTTGAAATTTTCACAACTTTTTTAATTCTGTGGAAGCTATATTTTGCATATAGCATCTCTTCTAAAACGTCTTTAGGCAGTAAGGTATATGATGCAAAAACATTAGCTTGTATTTCGAAAGGCTTAATAGAATTATCTACTAGATCTTTTGTTCGGTCAGTAAACTGCGACTGCATCTCCCTATGGATAAAGTAATGACCTAATTCATGCCCGAGGGTAAAATTCCTTCGCTCAACAGGCTGATTGGAATTAAAAACAATAGTTTTTTCATATTCATCAACATGAAAAAGCCCGCATAAATCAGAGGAAAAAGCATAAGAATCTACATAGATTCCCTCACTATAAAGAATCTGCATAACGAAACCGTCTGCTCTAAAAGTGAGTGGGTTTCTAATGATATTCTTATATTGTTTATAAACAGCATACGCAGTTGATATAGCTTCTTTTATTTCACGATGATATAAAGTCACTATTCATTCCCCTTCTGCTCTTTTCTCTTACTGAGTATCCGTTTTTTCCTAGATAAGAAATAGTCTTCTAGTTCCTCTGCTAAAGTTTCTTTTTCATTTTCGGTTAAATCATCATTCTCCATCCTCAACCAAGTTTTTATGGAAGAAGGTGTATTATTCTTTTCTTCTTCAAGTTGAGAATCCGTTAAGTTGTTTTTAGCTTCTTCTTGTGAGTCAGCACTTTTCATAAGATCGTTCATTTCTACTTTGTAAAATTCACAAAGTTTATTAAGCATTTCATATCTAGGTTTAGCTATATCATTTTCCCATGAATTATATCTGGATCTCCCGATCCCCAACTTCTCTGCAACTTGATACTGACTTAATCCTTTTTTATTTCTAAGTTTTTTAAGGTTAGCTCCTAAACTCATCATCGATACCTCCCGAAAAAATAATTCTCCATTTCGGGCTTGACGGATAATAATATTATCCATTATAATCAAAACTACCGAAAGGGGGCTAGAATAAATGTCAAAAAAACGCCTATACTTTGCTAACTGTCGTAAAGCAAAGGGAACACAGAAGTATGTGGCGAAAGAAAATGGGATATCTACTGTTTATCTACGGATGATCGAAAATGGAACATATACTCCTGGCAGAGATTTAATGTTTCAACTATGTTGTTATTTTGATCAACCAGCAGAGAAGTTATTCCCTGATTACTTTAGTAATCAGTCTTTTAAACATACCCAAAGTGATAATTAAATTATCCATAATTGGATTATAGATAATTTTATCTTTGAAGTCAATGTGTTTTCTTTTTTTTGTCATATTGGATAATTAAATTATCTGTTTGTGAGACAAAAGATTTTTATTTGGCAATCGTCAGAGTCTGAACTGAACATCGTGAGGAAGGGGGGGGTGATTTGCCCATTGTTAATCTCGATGTAGATGTAAATCAGACGGAAATTCGTGACTACATTAACCAACAATTAGACCAGGTCATAAGGGAGTCACTTTTCGTTTGGGATATTGAAACAATGTCTAAAAGAACGTGTATGAGTAAGTCGTTCTTAGAAAATGAATTCTTGCGTGACCCGAGAATGAAACTACTTGAGCGCCGAAAGGAAAAAGGCAAACGTTTTTGGTTCTACGAGGAATCTAAACAAGTTATGAAAGAAATTATGGATGAATGGTAAAAAAAGCGTGGACAGACGCACACAATACATTGCAGTTTGTATGACTATAAATTGAAAGGGGTCAAACGATGAATCTCAATAAGATTAAAATAATAAATCCGGAACCGGACTTAGATATTGAAGCATCTTACAATTTCATTGATTTTTTGTTCAATAGTGGACCGCTTTTCGCGTTTTCAAAAAACCCAAGTGATAATTCAGGCTTGAAGTTTGAAATAGCAAAAAAGACACAGCCTGTAATAGGCCGTGTGATGCTTGAGTTTACCAGCGCAGGAACAGAATACTGCGTACATATGTGTAAGGCGGAGGAACGAGAAATAATTGAAGTTCGACACAGGGAAATGGAAAGAATGGAGGCTACAACATGAATAATAAAAATAATTCAACCCCTGCGGCAACAGAGGTTGAAAAGAAAATAAAAAAAATTGAATTGGAAATTATTAATTTAGGAAAACGAGTTGTTCAATTAAAATCAACACGTAAATTTCCTCAATGGCTTTATTTCAAAATTGGAATTTCTATTTTAGAAGGAAAGCCATATGATCATGAATTTTGGACTAGTCGGTTAGAGAATTCAGATAAATTCATATCCGATCTCTAATCCATTGCCATTGATTCTTAGTTAACCAACCTTGTCTATCGGCTGTAATGAGGGTGACTAGTAAGCGATCATTAGAATCAATTTCACTCTTTAAATGTTCAAAAACACCATCTGCATTATTGTTAGTTTGGATTAACCAGCATGATTCCATTATGTGGTTATAGTCTTTGAACTGTTTTAATTTTTTATATAGACCATCGTAATTTTGACCGCTTGTATTAAGATCATAGGTTACAAGATACACTGCCATAGTTTCACCCCCTTTCTAGATAGATAGGGACATTATACCAATAGGAGGAAATAAATTGAATAACACTTTAAGTTTAATCGAATCAAACGGACAACATTTTGTAGATAGTCGAGACGTGGCCGAAATGGTTGAGAAAAGACATGCGGACTTGGTAAGGAGCATTGAGGGTTACTTAGTAGTTATAGGTCAAAACGCAAAATTGCGTTCTGATGATTTCTTTGTAGAAAGCACATACCAAGCGGGTACGGGTAAACTCTACAAACATTATTTGCTAACTAAACAAGGCTGTGAAATGGTCGCCAACAAAATGACAGGCGAAAAAGGCATCCTGTTTACCGCTGCTTATGTAAACCAATTTAATCAGATGGAGCACCACTTACAAACTGGTTATTCACAGTTAAGCCCACAGTTACAACACATGATCCGTCTTGAGCAAAAACAGAATGAGCAAGACAAACGTTTAGGCAAACTTGAAGACAATTTGAGTATCGACTCCTTTCAACAAAATGTTATCCAAAAGCAAATTAAAAAGCGTGTGTATGAAATACGTGATAGATACGATGACAGCCCAGAGGGTACACGTCGCCTATTTTCAAGTATTTATCGCAATTTTAGAGACGCTTTCGCAGTGCCTTCATACAGGGATTTAAGAAAGTTAGATTTTGAGGATGCAAAGGCATGGATTAAAACATGGCGGCCGTTAATTTAGGAGGATCTGAATATGAATAAATTTGAGTTTTATAGTCGTGTCAAAGCTTTAAAAGTAGAAGTGAATCATGTAACGAAGGAATTTCATGCTTTTATCAATGACACATACAAAGCCTTTTGGCGTGGTGTCGATCGTATCGCGGAATCTAACTTGATGTATTTGTTTATTCACATGACTGAGGCGGATATTCCTGAAAAAGTGATTCAAGACCTACGCAAATTTTTCAACGTAGATAAAATTATGTCCGTTTCAAAATATAGTCCGTATAACAGCTTGGTGTGGATCAAACGATTACAGCGGGAAATTAATCGCAGAGATATCACCGTTTCTAAATATCGCCAGCGTTTGTGGTTCATTTTAGTCGAGATTGAGGATTTAGAGGAAGCGATTGAATCTACAGGGAAAATGGGCGGAAATTCCATTACTGATATTAAGCAAGAAATTGAAAAAGCAGTTAATTTAAGTCCCTCTTATCCGGAAAACCTTGAGAAACATTTAATCTTGTCAATGGATTTCTTGAAAATAAAAAAGAATGATTTTTTATCTCTTCTGTCTATAGATCATAGCAAAGAAAGAGCGGCTGAAATGAGAAGCACAATTGATAATATGCCGGATGAAATAGATTTTAATAGGTTCATGCTTGAGGTATTTGTGAAAAATATTGAGTCGCCAGATGATGATGTTTTCTTTGATATTTTCTATAGAGGTGTAATGGATCGAATCATAAGCGGGGAGATTGATACTTCAAAAATATTACATGACGTTATTAAAGAACCGATTCCAGTGTATAAAGCCGAAAAAGACGAATATGGCCGCATCACCTCAATAGAGAAGGATCGGCCAAATCTCACATTACTCTAAGATGTAAGAGTCAAACATACGGTCAAGAAAGAGTGTTGCCGCACTTTTTCTTGATTTATTCAGATAGACAATACCATGACTTAACGAAAATATCAATCTAATAAATCAAATGCGAGGAGAGTTCAATTATGAAATTAATGGGTACGCCTACTAAAATAGCTGCTATCGGTGAACAGATCGGGGCGGATATAAATAAAACGACTGTATGCGGTAAGTATTACGACGCTGGCATGGTTACTATGCTCAAATTGATAGCAACCAAGTCTCTGCATGAGAGGTTAGACAGTGATTACGAAAAAATCGAATTGTCCCAAAAAACATGTAAAGCAAATGATCGAATGAACGATCTTTATGCACTGATAAGCGAGAAGCTGCCGGCGGAATTAAAGCCACTTCTGCAGGATTTTGATGAGATTTGTTCAACAAAAGCGGCATATGAGAGCGAGGACGCTTTTATATCGGGATTTAT
The DNA here is from genome assembly GCF_037963335.1 of Bacillus sp. PS108. NCBI lineage: Bacteria > Bacillati > Bacillota > Bacilli > Caryophanales > Bacillaceae > Bacillus > Bacillus sp. PS108. Next base: position 2,927,674 of record NZ_CP150155.1, on the reverse strand, counting down.
TGCCGGTTTCCGTTATCTCATGGGAGAAGTGGCGTATAGCGATGAATTGAATTTTTACAAGTAAGCAAGGTGATTCTAATGATTGGTTGGATAAAGCTTCATAGGAGTGTTCAAGATCACTGGATTTATCAAGAGAAAAGGAAGTTTTCTAAATATGAAGCTTGGCTCGATTTACTCATGATGGCCAGTCATAAAGATAATAAATTCGTTCTAGGAAACGAGCTTTACGAGGTTAAGAGAGGTCAATTCATTTCCTCAATTCGTAAACTTGGTGAGCGTTGGTCATGGTCTAATACCAAGGTAACGCAATTTCTTGACCTGTTACGGAAAGATGAAATGATTGATTTCAAAAAAGACACAAAAAAAACGCTTATAACCATTGTCAATTATGGGGTTTACCATGATTCCGATGAAGAAAAAAAGACAGTGATCGAACACGAAAACGACACGAAAGCGACACAAAAACACACAATCAAGAATGAAAAGAATGTAAAGAATGAAAAGAATATAAATACTTCTCGTCTCAAATATGAAATTTGCGACATGGAGAATGCGGAATATCTTTTTAAAGAAATCAAAAATAATAACCCTGATGCTAAAAAGCCCAATCTGGAAAAGTGGGCTAATGAATTTAGGTTAATACGAGAAAGAGACAAGCGTACAGACGAACAAATCAAATACTTAATCAAGTGGACACAGCAGGATGATTTTTGGAAAGCCAATATACTCAGTCCATCAAGCCTTAGAAAACACTATGACAAACTGGTCGTTAAAATCAAAAGTGTTAAAGGCAAGGAACAAACAAAGAAACGCTCACAGCTTCGGAGGGAGGATTTTAATTTAGATGACTAAAGCAGAGACGTTTGAAATCCTAGAGCTCACAAATCAATACTTTGAGTATTTCGAGGTAACGCAAAATAAAGTTGATTCTTGGCATGAATTGCTAAAGGAGGATGATTACGAGGACGTACGTAACAATCTCATTAGTTTTTGCAGAAGAAGTAAGTTTCCGCCGAAGGTTGCAGATTTGTTGAATGCAAAGCCTGCAACAGTTGACCGGATCAATGCAATTCCCTCTGTAGAGGAAACAAAAGAGTATCTTGCGAAAATGGCTGCTCCTGCTGAGTTAACAGAACAAGAGCGGGCATCCATAGAGAAATCAAAAGCAGAAATCAGACGAATGCTTGGGATTGGTGATTAAATGGACACGAACCAATTTTTATACAACATAGATGCGGAGCAGTCCTTTTTAGGGGCGCTCCTTTTAGAACCCGAACTAATAAAAGACAGCCGCATTAAGCCGCTCCATTTATCACAGGCCAAACATAGAAATCTATTAGCTGCGATGATTGAACTAGATTCCAAAGGCGTCCCGATAGATTTGGTTGCAATCGTGGAGCAAGTAGGACGTGACAACATCGGCAGCGTTGGCGGGCACAAATATTTATCCGACTTAACCGAGTCTGTGCCGACTACCGTCAATATTTCTTTTTACGAAAAGCTTATATTTGAGTATTGGCAAAAAAGAGAAATGAGCAAGGTCGCGGAGGAAATCAAGCAAAATGCCGCTCATGAAGATGTATCCGCAACTATTCAAACGAGCATATCCAATTTAATGCGTTTAGAAGACGCTGCAGGCGATGAAGAGGACGGGGCAATACAAAATGACCTGTTAGACATTTACGAAGAGCTAGCGACTCCAAAAGGGGAAATTACAGGTATGCGAAGCGGTTTTGCGGAGCTTGACCGAATGACGTCAGGTTTTCAAAAACAAGAGTTGGTGATCATAGCCGCTCGGCCATCTGTCGGGAAAACTGCTTTTTGCTTAAATGTTGCAGCTAATTTTATGGGTAGTTCTTTAAATCAATATAGCGGCGGTACAGTAGGTATTTTCTCTCTTGAAATGTCACGTAAGCAGCTCTTAAAAAGAATGGCTTCCATTCTCGGGAATATCAATGCAGATGCAATGCGAACGGGGAATTTGACAGCTAATGATTGGAACAAGCTTTCACAAGCAAATGGTATTCTCGGGTCTGCTGATCTAAGAATATTTGACCGACCAGGCGTCACAGTTAACGAAATATGGTCAAAAGCAAGGAAAATGAAACGGGAGTATGCCGGCAAGGATATCTTGATTATTATTGATTATTTGCAGCTGATTACAGGATCAGCAAAACATAGGGGGAACAGAACACAGGAAATAGGCGAAATAAGCCGTATGCTCAAGCATATGGCCCGAGAGTTAGACATTTGTGTGATTGCTCTTAGTCAGCTTTCAAGAGGCGTTGAACAGCGGCAGGATAAGCGCCCAATGATGTCTGATATTAGGGAATCAGGGCAAATCGAACAGGATGCGGATGTCATTGGGTTTCTTTATCGGGACGATTATTATGACAAGGAAAGTGAAAATAAAAATATCATCGAAATCATAATTGCTAAACAGAGAAACGGTCCTGTTGGTACTGTCTCATTGGCGTTCATTAAAGAATACGGTTTGTTCCTGAATTTGGAGCGCAGGTTTGACAGTTAGAGATTGGTATCGAGAAGCGCTGCGGCATAATTATTATTCTCTCATTCTGCTAATAGAGTTTTTGGTTTATGAGAAGAAAACCATTAGCCTGCAGGATCCGGAACAGGCGCTTAATTTTTATTTGCAGGAAAGATTCAAGGATAAAATGAACGCTTATTTGTTGGCATACGAGCAGCGGGTTAAAAGGAGTGAAACAGTTTGAGATTAATCAATTTAGATCATATAATTGAAAGAGATAAACTTGTCATAGACACAAAGCAGCACGATTGTTTTGCGGTTATTCTATCCAATGGAGCTGCAAGGATGGTTCCGCTCCCCACATATGGGGAAACAAAAATCATTACAAATCAAGGCAAGGTCACTCGAGTTAAATGGGACGAAGGTGAATTGTTTAATTGAATAAATGTCCAAGACGGAAAGCCTGCGGACACTGAACCTACAGCAATAGCGCTGTTTGTTCGGTGTCCTTTTTTATTTTGAATAATCAGGAGGTAAATATGAATCAAATGACATTAAACCTGCCTCAGATTGACGAAGAAGCCACTAAAGCAAAAGCAGAGCAGCTGCTAGATCAATATCGGTTATATCTCTTACAGGTGCCAGATGATTTTTTGCCAAAGGTTACACCTACTTACAGCATTGTTCCGCCGAGCATTACGAATGAGTTCCACTCATCGACAGAAGATGCAGCGTTAAAACGTCTTGATTGGGAGATTCAGCGTGATAAATTTCTAAAAAGGATTCAAAGGGCTGTTAACCGACTTACACAAAGAGAACGGCAGATCATTGTCATGCTCTATATGCAACCGGAAGAAATGTATGACTACGAAGTATATGGAGAAATGGATCTGAGCGCGCGTAGCTATTATCGTGTAAAAGCAAAAGCTCTCTACCGATTGGCATTTGCTTTGAGGGAAGAGGTTTATAATAAATGTGTAAAATAACAAGTTTTTATATAATTTGTTTAAAATTATTTTATTTAATTTTTTATATTCTTTTCTTATAAAAAATCAAAAACTAAACAAAGGGCGTGCTTGTTATTTTAAGTTTATCGGTAATATTTTAATTGTTTTTTTTAAAAAAATAATGCATTTTAAAAATTGACAGAAAAACAATTTTCCATACAATATTTTATTAATTTTTTTATACACTTTCCTTATGAAAAAGTCAAAAAAAAACTTGTAAAACATAAGACGTATTTGTTATTATAAGTTTATCGGTAATGTTTTTTGATGAAAATTAAAAATGATGAAAAATATACAAAGAAATTTGAAAAAATAACAGTTTTTAAAAAACCTTTTGGGTAAGCTTATTTAAAGCAAAAGTTTTGCAATCAAGAATTGCTCCCCTAAGTATTAAATAAAAAAAGCCACCTAAGGTAAATAGATGGCTTTAAGTAATAGTTACTGTAGTCTATCTAGGATGTTTTGTGTAATTCTGTTTTCTAATTTAATGTAATGATATCTAATTAACCAGATACCAATTGCTAAATAACCAATACTCATTTCTTTCCCGAAAATTATTAACTTTGTGTCGAATAATTTTTCGAGTAAGAATAGAAACAATCCTTCCATATTCATTTATCATTCACCTCCAATTTTAAGAGGTTTTCACTTGGAAGGCTAAACGATTCTAGCACTTTAACCGCCTTAACTATAACAGTCACCCTTTCTCATGTTTTAGCACGTTCCACGGCGTGCTGAACCTATTGTATGTAAACAGAGGTTGCAGCCTCTGGTGATTTCAAAAAAGTAACACGAAAATGCCCTTTTTAGGGCTTTTTTTAATGTTTAAGAAATGCTAAGGATATTAACATATTATTTTCCATGTTAGCATTCTGATAGATTTATAGTCAATAAAATTCGACAAATTTTCAAAAATCTTTGTAATTGGCTATGAAAAGAAAGCAATAACGTACTTTAGAGGTTATGAAAAGTCCTCACCGCAACAGGGTGTTGTGGTGGTTTACGGGCTTTTTAGTCCTTATGCTGAGTATTTTAATGAACCATCCAATTGCTGGATGTTTTTTTGTTTTTCATACATTCTTATAAAAAAACAGGTGTGATTTAGAGATTTGGGTTAATAACAGAGAGGACAAGGGGTTGGCTCAGTTCGACGAGTTTCCAGTTTAAAACATATAGGTAATTGGCGACGGACGTCTCGTGCTATAATTTAAAACATAATTTATTAGGGGGCTTCTTTAAATGGAAAACCTAGACCTACTAGATAATGCAATAGATTATTTACAGCACGGATTACATCATTTACAAGAATATGAGGAAAATCTTTCAATTTCAGATATAAAGCAATCTGTTATCAATCTCATAAATGCATTAGATTTATTTGTATTAGAAAAACTTCGACAAGTCGAAGGAGAAGAAGCAATTTTTGCATCAAATAATAATAAAAAGGAGAATTACGGTACGGGTTATAGAGCTACAGTTCACGTGGGGAACGCATACAGAAGAATAAAAGCAGTATTACAAAACCCAATAACTGATGATGAGCAGAGTGCTTACGACATTTTAAAGTTACTTAGAGATTCAGCAGTTCATTATGAGTTTGCATTTGGACAAGAAAAAGAAGAAAATATGCTGTTTCTGTTGCATTACATCGGACGTTTTATTGATTTAGAACTTAGTGTGGAGTTGGAAGACGTCTTAGCCGATTATCATGAGTTTTATTTCAGTTATATTGAAGGAACGGATTATTATGAAGTAGTTCAAGAAAGAGCTGAAGAAGCAAGAAAGGAAATGGTCAGAGACGACATTTACTGGTATGAGTACGATACAGTTAAGAATGGGGCTCCACCAATAGTTTTAGATTGGGTATGCGACGAATGTTCAGAACAGACTGTAGCTGCAGACAATAGGTTAGGAGTAGATCCCGGAGTCTGTGCGATTTGTTTTGCAGAGCACGATATCACGGAGTGCTTTAAATGTGGTCAACGTATAAACCTAAACCATGAAGGTCGATGGATGTTTGAAGGTTACTGGTGCGATTTTTGCGCCGATCATTTTGAAAGACAGTAGCAACTCAAATTAATATTGGCACAAACTTGGCAGGATAACGGCACACCATTCTGTTTTAAGTGAGGTATTATGGTAATAGGTAATAAATCGACAGGCGCTTTCTCAATTGGGATGGCGCTTTTTCATTGGAATTTATCACTAAAAAAACTATGTACTAAATATTCTATTATGGAGGTAGTACCGTGATTAAGGAAAGTAAGCTGCCGTTTATAGAAGCCCTTGTGTCTCTTGGATGTTATGAAGGAGCAAAGGGAGCGGATTTGTATGATATGTCTGTTCCTGAATTAACTAAATTGCTCGTTGAAACAAGATGTAAGCTTGTTCGTAAATAATTCGACAAATTCTGCAAATGATTCCTTATTTATTCTCTTGCGCCGATAATAAGGTGAGGAGTGATAACAATGAAAGAAAAACAAACTGATATTATAATCGATGTATCTGACAAAGTGGCTCAAATTCTAAATCATCAAGAGTCAACGTTAGGGATTGTAGCACCTTATGTGGTTGCTTGTGCTTCGTTAATAGCTTCTGTAATTGTAGGTGTTATCTCTTATAGAGCATCAAGATCTGCGGAAAAAACTTCACATGAAATTGGAAAACAAAATGTGCAAGCATTAGATAAGAATAGGTATATTGAAATTATCAGTAAAGAAAGAGCACAATGGATCGAAACTGTTAGGGGTATATTTAATGAATTCAATACTGCTGCATATATGCTTGCTACTGAGTTGAAGTATCTGAAAAAGAACCCAGAAGAAATAGATCAGAAGTTAAACTATTTAGATGAGTTGAATGTAGAGCTAGAACACAATTGGGCTAAAACCTATCTTTATATAAATCCAACAGAAATAGTGCCTTTGAAAATGGCCGAGATAAAAAGTGCTATTTGTGATCAGCTATTCATTGAACCGAGTCTTATTCCTGATTTTGATATTAAAATAATGCTAGATTACCATCCGCAACTTATATATTTACAGAATGTAATTTTGAAGTCGGAGTGGAAAAGACTTAAACAAGAAGTACAGGTTGGACGTGAATTAACTGATGAAGAAACCAATAAAATAACTAAAGAAGTAGCAAAAAAACAAATGCTGGAATTCTATGAAAAATTATTAGCTGATGATTTAAAATGATTGGCTAAAAGGATTTGCAAAAGAGTACAGGGACTGTTGAGGTCTCAGTTGTAGATTGAATTGAATCGAATCATTAACGTCTTTCCGCTTAGCGGAAGGGCGTTTTATTTTAGGGATGAGCTTTTTTATTTGAGTAGTGCAGACTGCCGAAGGTGTTCGAGTGCAAATGAACATTGAAGGAAAGGAATGTTTCAGGGGGAAGGGAAACCTTTAATCAGTCTTAATCCCCTTTGATTTTATAAGCTGCTTCGGGTAAATCGTTCGACAAATTTCGCTCTGCCTTGCAATTGATTACTTTTTACCGATAAAAAGGTGGGGTGATTATATGCAAAACAATTCTTTAACGGAAGCAAAAGCAATAGGGAAATATTTATTAAAAAGATACGGACGACCCTACAATGAAAACATGACTATTCAGCAGATTTTTAAAGAAGCAGTAAAAAGAGATCACGAAAAAGAACAATTAAAACAAATGTCGGATAGATTGAATATGGGCCTACAAGTTTCAGATGATTTAAGCTCTCTTAAAACTGTCCCCTTTACAATATTTACATCAGTTACTGCGGGAATGATCAGTATCTATGTTGTTTTTTTTACTTTCTATTTTAATACTTTTAATAGTTTTTCTACGACATTTATACAAAAAGACAAAGAAAATAAGATAGATCCTCTAGAATTGCTTAATACCATTATTGCGGGTGGGAAGGACATAGTAAGGTTACTAACATATTTCTGTTTTTTAATGCTTATACTTATGATTGGATTGTGGATCTTTTTGATAACTGTAAATAAGAAATATTATCAAAGACAGCGTGGTTTTAAATTGTTATTAGATGAAGTTATTAAAGAAATTGAGGAAGAAGAATCAAAAGATACTATATAGGCATAGATATTTGGCATCCTAAAAGGGTGCTTTTTTATATTCTCTGCAAACTGCCTCTGGTAAATCGTTCGACAAATTTCGTAAATGATTCCTTTGTTATGTTCTTTCGCTGATAATAAAGGGGGGGGAGGTGACAAAATGAGTTCAAATTTAGAATATAAAGAAAGCCCAAGCGATGGACCAGTTTTAGGGATATATATTAAAAAGGATGGAGAATATATATTACAGCTTAGTGTTACAGTTACTGCAATCTCAGCTGATGGTAAAACTAAGTTAGGCGGTTATAGCGCTTTATTAGATCCTATGAAAGTTAAAGATATTCAAGAATGGTTGTTTGAAATAGGTAAACAACACCTTGATAAAGTGAAGAAGTTTGAAAAGATCATTATTACTTCTGATGATGTGGAGAATCGTAAGCTAATTAAAGATTGGGAGTTACTTAAAAGAGAACTTATTCCTGAGCAATTTCATTCTTAAACTAAAGCAAAGCACTTTCCTTTTGTGAAAGTGCTTTTTATATTTTCTGTAAACTGCGTCCGGTAAATCTCAGGATAGACTATTGGCGGTTAACGGCTTGAGTACGGTGGCAGTTTAGAAAGAATAAGCTATATGAATTATAGAGAATCGTTCGACAAATTTCGCAAATTGTTATATTTTATGTTCTCTTACCGATATTTAAGGAGGAGGGGTATAATATGTCAAAAATAAATCCTACTACTATTGCACAAACAGGTAGAATATTGGTCAACGGTGCAAGCGGTGTAATTACAGTTCTAACTGCTGTAAACATGCTTAAAGACCTATTTTTAAAGAAAAAGTAAAGGAGTTTTTTTATGCCTTCACCAAAAGAAACTAAGGGACCTATTGTAAAAACTGGACCAACTGCTGGTAATGTAAGATCAAGGAATCAAAACGGACAATGGAGACAGAAAAGATCTGATGCAGGACAAACTAAACAGCCAATCAATAAACAAAGTAAGTAAAGAAAAAACACATTTATTTCAAATGTTTATTAGGACATACTCTCAAAACGTCTTTCTATACGGAAAGGCGTTTTTATTTTAAAAAGGAGATCCATACCATGATACCTGATGAAGATTTACGCTTACAAGCTTATAACACTGCCACAAAGCACAATATAACTACAGCAATGGTACATGAGGGTTTATACCAATTGAGTGTCTCGGGTTGTTGTCCTTGGCAGGATACTGATATCGTAGAGGCTTTAGGGTACCTTGGTGACTATGGATTGCATAACCTATTAGCAGTTGAACGTATTGCACGTATAAGTGAGATCCATCCATACAGCAGAGTTAAAGGATCAACTAATCACTCCTATGGAAGTTTAGGGATTAATAAGAGAGATGATAACGGAGAACTTATAGCACCAAAGTTGTTATGGAAAGAAAACTTTGACAATAAGAATGAGAGAGGTGAAGGGGATGCCCGGTAAGCCCCTGAGAATATGCGCTGCCCCTGGGTGCCCCAGCCTCACCCGTGGCCGGTACTGTGATGCACACCAGACACAGCAACAAGAAGAAACAAAACATTACAACAAACATTCAAGAAACAAAACAATAACAAGTTTTTATAAATCAACAGATTGGAAACGAACAAGACAACTTGCTTTGTTAAGAGACAATTATCTTTGTCAGCATTGTTTGAAAGATCATTGCTTCACACCGGCTGACATGGTGCATCATATTGTGGAAGTAAAGGAAGATTGGGCGAAAAGATTAGACTTGGACAACCTTGTAAGCCTGTGTAACGCCTGTCACAACAAGGTTCATGGCGGAAAGGGCAAGTGATCCTCCCCCCTATCCAAATCTCTGGAAAGGAAACGTTTGGAGAACGGCGCCCCCTCTTCTGCAAACAAACACCGCTTTTCAAAGTTCCGGAAAAACAAAATACCCTCCCGGCGAAATTGCCGAGAGGGCTTGGTACGACTGGTTTTGTTGTTAATTCCATCGTATCACGATTGGTGAAAAAAACAAGCAAAAAATGCATTTTTTGATGTGAAATGAGGTGAGAACATGCCGAGGCCTGCAAAATCCGCGACGCTTCAATTGATACAGGGCAACCCAAATAAAAAGAATACGGAAGAGCTGGCCGCCCGGGCTGAGCACGAGAAGAAAATGAAAATGCGATCCGATAATATAAAACCGCCAACGTGGTTGGATAAGGTCGGGAAAAAAGAGTTCAAACGGGTTGCTGCTCTATTAACAGAAGTTGAAATCATCACGGAAGCGGACATCAGCATGTTGGCTGCCTATTGTAATGCCTATTCGCAGTATGTATCAATTTCTAAAATTATCGAAGAAGACGGGATCATGGTCCATACGGAAGGAAAAGACGAAGACGGCAAACCTATAAAGCTTGTTGGTGAAGAGCATCCGTTATTAAAGCGGCAAAAGAATTATTTTGATCAAATGAAATCAGCAGCGAATGACTTTGGCCTTACACCGTCTGCCCGGGCAAAACTTGCTATCACCCGTACCCAGGAAGAGCGGGAAAAGACGGCTGCGGAGAAGGAGTTTAGAAACGTATGAAGACAATCAAACAATTTCTCATTGATTACTCGCGCGATGTGATATCGGGTGAGATTGTGGCGTGTGAAAAACACATTTGGGCCTGCGAGCGTTTTTTAAATGATGTGAGTCGGGAAGGCACAAGGGAGTTTCCTTATGTGTTTGATGATGAAAAAGCCCGCCGGTTTCTTTATTGGATGACCCAGTTTAAACACACGAAAGGACCTTTGCAGGGGGAGAATATTGTACCTGAGCCTATTCAAATATTCATCTTTGGCAATGTGTACGGCTGGGTGCATAAGGATACCGGCTATCGCCGATTTAAAAAAGTCTATTGGCAGGTAGGTCGTAAAAACACCAAAACGCAGAGCCTGGCTTGTGTCGGCTCCTATGAGGCAATGGCTAACGATGAATATATGTCCGAGGTTTACATTGGCGCCACAAAAACAGAACAAGCAAAAATATGCTGGAACGAAATTAAGGCACAAATTATGCAAGCTGATCTTTTGAACAAGCCGGAGAAAAAATATCGGATTGCATATGGAAAGATAGAGCACCCTAAAACACAGTCTAAAATTGAGGCGCTTTCTAAAGATGCCGGAAAAACTGGCGATGGTTTTAACCCGCAATGCGGCATTATCGACGAATACCATGCGCATAAAACCTCAGAAATTTATGATGTCCTGGCTTCCGGTATGGCTGCCCGGGCTCAACCATTGATGTTGATTATTACTACGGCCGGATTTGAATTGAATAATCCTGCTTATCGTGTTGAATATGATTACGTGTCTCGCATATTGGATCCGAATAAGGTGGAACAAAATGAACAGTATTTTGTGATGATCAATGAGCTTGATAAAGGTGATGACGTCAAAGACGAAAAGAACTGGATTAAAGCTAACCCGATTGTCGCTGCCAATGAGCATGGATTGAATTATTTGCGCGGAGAGTTGGAGGTCGCGCTTGCCGTCCCGGAGAAAATGCGGAATTTCATGACAAAGAACATGAATATCTGGGTTAACATGCGGGAGAACGGCTATATGGATATGCAAGCCTGGACAGATTGCGGTTCTGATAAACTCCCGGATTTGAAAAACCGAGAGTGCTATGTCGGCATTGACTTATCAAAAACGATTGATTTAACGGCAGCATCTTTTATTTTTCCGTTAGATAATGGTAGTTTTGCTGTAGAAAGTCACGGATTTATGCCGGAGGATACATTCCATGAACGGATGAAGACTGATAACGTTCCATATGACTTGTGGAAAAAAAGGGGATGGTTAACGACAACAGATGGTGCCGTTGTTGATTATGACTATATCAGGGCATACATTAAGAAAATGGAGAAAGAAAACGGCTGGCGTATCAAGGAAATAGGCTATGATCCATATAACGCCACACAGTTTGCTCAGCAAATGGAAGCGGATGGATACACAATGATTGAGATACGGCAGGGAGTAGCCACGTTGTCTGAACCAACAAAAGATTTTAGAGCAAAAGTCAAATCGAAAAAAATCATACATTCGAAAAATGACTTACTGACCTGGGCGATGGGTAATGCGGTAACAAAAGTGGACGCTCAGGAGAATATCATGCTTGATAAATCCAAATCCACTCAGCGGATTGACCCGGCAGCAGCATTGATTAATGCGTATGTACGTGCTTCTCAAGTTGAGAGAGCAGTTGACTTAAACGCTTATATTCAGTCAGGTGCTTTTAGTCTGTAGGGGGAATACAGTATGAAATTAGTGAAAATGATAAAACCAATTGTAGAAGATCTTTTACTCATTGCTGGCATGGTCTTCATTGCAGTTGCTTTGTATAGGATAAATATTAACGCGGGTTTAATTACGACCGGTGTTTTTTTATTTTCTCTTGCGGGGCTGTCAGGTCTAATTCAGCAAAAAAATAGTGATGAGGGAGGGGAGTAAATGCTATTAAGCCGTCTGAAAAGCGGAATAAAAAATGAAATTGCCGAAGAGGATAGCGGTTCTCTTCTCCATCCAGCTACTTGGTTTAGAAATATCTTTGCTGGTACTGAAAGCTCATCTGGTGAAAGGGTTTCAAGTAAGACGGCAGTTCTACATCCAGATGTTTATGCCTGTGTTATTGTTTTGGCGGACGATATCGCAAAATTGCCGATTAAGCTTTTTCAGAATCAAAACGGCAATATACAACAGGTTCAAAACAATGTAAGTGAAATGATTCTGAACAAAGTCAATAACTATATGACAAGCTTTGTATGGAAGCGGCTTTTGGTTACGCGGCTTTGTACCTGGGGGAACAGCTACAACCTTTTACTTTTTGATAAAGACGGAAATGTGACGGGAATCAGACCCTTAGATCCAGAAGCGACAAATACAAATATCGATCCTAACAACGGACGCGTCTGGTATTCCACAACTCTTGATGGCAGATACCGTGAGTTTTTTTATGAAGAAGTGCTTCATTTCAAAAATCTGTCTCTTGATGGAGTTGTTGGACAAACTCCTATTTCAGTTATTCGTGACAATATTGGATCAAATAGAGCCGCCACAAAATTTAACGCGAAATTTTATAAAAACGGAGGAGCGCCGTTCGGTGTTGTCAAAGCTCCAACTCTTTTGGACCGAAAAAGTAAACAAATACTTAGGGAAGACTGGGAACGGGTGAATGCGGGACAGTCTATTGCAGTTTTAGACGCCGGGCTGGATTATTCACAAGTGACTATGCCCATGAGGGATGCTCAATTTATTGAATCGATGAAATGGAATCGGCAGCAGATTGCATCTATTTACAAAGTGCCGCCGCATAAAATTGGTGAACTTGATCGGGCTACTTTCTCGAATATTGAACAACAATCACTAGATTATGTGAAAACTACATTGCAGCCATTTGTTACAAATATTGAGCAAGAGTTAAATGATAAGATTTTAACAGAAAAACAGCGGAATGATGGATATTACTTTAAATTCAACTTGGAATCAGAGCTCCGCGGAGATAGTAAATCCCGTGCTGAATTTTATAAAACAATGCAAAGTGTCGGCGCCTTTAGCGTGAATACAATTCTTCAAAAAGAAGACATGACGGGTATCGGTGAGATAGGTGATGAGCATTACGGGAACTTAAATCTTGTGCCTCTTTCAATTATGAAAGAATACCAACTCAGCAAGACGAAACAATCCTCAGATCGACTGAAAGGGGGTGATGGCAACGGAACAGAAGAAAAACAAGTATTGGAACATGAAGATTCTGAATGAGTCAGCTGCTGAAATTACGCTTTATGGTTCAATTACCGGTGAAGGATGGTTCAGTGAAAGTTCATCTAAAGCTTTTCAGTCTGAATTAAAGAGTCTAGGTGAAGTGAATTCTATTGATTTGTATATCAATTCCCCCGGTGGGGATGTCTTCGAGGGACAGGCTATTCATTCTATGCTCCAGCGTCATAAAGCAAAAATCAATGTCTATGTGGATGCGTTGGCCGGGAGTATCGCTTCCGTCATTGCGATGGCCGGAGATAAAATTACGATGCCGAGTAACGCCATGATGATGATTCACAATCCATACATGGGAATGGTCGGGAATGCTGCGGAATTCCGTAAAGCAGCCGATGATCTGGACAAGATTACTGAAAGTATTGTTTCCACATATCTTGCAAAAGCAGGTGACAAATTGGACGACGGTACTTTACGCCAGCTACTGGATGATGAATCGTGGCTCACTGCCGACGAAGCATTAAATTATGGATTGATCGATGTGGTTTCAGAATCAAAGGATGTAGCAGCCTGCATTGATCACCGGGTTATGGCACATTTCAAACATGTACCAGGAAAAATTGTTGCTCAATCTGCTGCTGAAGCTACTGAAAGTCCAGCTAAAGATACAGGCCAAGATGAATTATTAAAACAAAAGATCAATATGAAACTGGAACTCTTAAATCTCTAAGGGTTCTTTTTTATGCCCAATTTTAAGGAGGACAAGCAATTGAAACAGAAAAAGTTATTGAACCTTGATATTCAATTTTTTGCTGGAGGTGGAATGTCTAAAAAGGAACGCGAATTACGACAGGCTTTGGCAGAAAAACGCACGGAAATTGAAGCGTTGACCGATGAAGGGAAAATGGAGGATGCTAAAAAGTTACTTGCTGAAGCCCAATTAATTAAAGAGCAAATTCAAACATATGAAGATGTACGAAATATGCAGGTTTCGTATGAACAGGAAGAGCAGCAAGAACAGAAAGGTCCTGAGGCAAAGATACAGCAACCAACAGATGATATCGCAGGTAAAGAAGTGAAAAATCATGTTCAGCTTTTCGCATCTGCTCTCAAAACGGGTAAAGTCCCGCAACCACTTGCAGCTATGAAGGAAGGCGTAGATGAGGATGGTGGACTTATTGTTCCACAAGATATTTCCACAAAAATCAATGAAAAGCGTCGGCAATTTGATACTCTGGCTAATCTTGTTGATGTCATTCCAGTATCTACAAACAAAGGATCAAGGGTACTTGAAAAATTAGCAGATATCACACCTTTAGTAAATCTTGAGGAATTAGCGGATATTGAAGATTTAGAGAACCCTAAATTTGAAAACATTAAATACAACATTAAAGACTATGCAGGGATTTTGGTTCTCTCAAATGATTTGCTTGCGGATACTCAAGAGGCGCTTTTGCAGTATCTCTCCAATTGGCTCGCTAAAAAATCGGCTGTAACTCGCAATACATTGATTCTTGAACAATTGGGTTCACTTGCGAAAACGACAATATCGAAACAGGACGACATTAAAGACATTCTCAATGTCAAGCTTGATCCGGCAATTAATGCTACAACCAAAGCTGTAACGAATCAATCTGGTTTTAATGTGTTGGATAAACTGAAAGATGCTTTCGGTCGTTACTTGTTGCAACCGAATCCTACAGATCCAACTAAAAAATTACTGTTCGGTAAGCCGGTATCCGTTATTTCTGATAAGTATTTGCCAAACGGTGGTACAAAAACTAATCCCAAATATCCGTTAATTATCGGAGACCTGAAAGAAGCTGTTAAACTCTTTGACCGTCAACAATATTCTATTTTAGCCACCAGCGTTGGGGGAAAAGCATTCTACCGTAATTCTACAGATTTGAGAATTATAGAACGCGAGGATGTGGTTCTTTGGGATACAGATGCAGTTGTTTACGCAGAATTTTCATCTATTAAAGATGCGGTTCCTGACAACGGGACACAGATTAACGATAGCACAGAAGATCAATCAGTAGATGTAGGGAAATAAAAACAATAGTGAAAGGATGATTTAACATGGCAGATTTTTTAAATGAAAGTAACGGAGCAAAAACATCAGCAAGAGACAACGGATCAGGGGAACCGATTACGGATGTCTCTATCGCGGACAACAGCGAACAAAATCCTCTCTATGTAAAAGGCCTTCAAGGCGAACCCGGGCCTCAAGGCCCTAAAGGGGATACCGGTCCGCAGGGACCGAAGGGAGACAAAGGAGATACTGGTCCTCAAGGTCCAAAAGGAGATGCTGGCCCACAAGGTGAGCCAGGTCCCCAAGGTCCAAAGGGTGATCCAGCTGTTATCGGCGAAAAATCTATTGTACATGAAATGCTGGGAGAAAAATCAGTCCGCAGCATTAACATTGGAACGGGCAGCGTTATGATGGATCACTTAAATAGTGAAGTGAAAAACGTATTAGATGGGCTTCAAAAACAAATTGATGAGCTGAAACCTTCAACTTCTGCTGAATGAAAGACAGGTGATGCCGAGTGACAGAAGAAGAGAAAGTTGAATTAGAAAAGGCAAAAAAGTTCCTCCGGGTTGATGGTGATCTGGAGGATGATTTGATTTTAGACTTTATTGCATCAGCAAAGGAATACATTGCTTCGGCTACCGGTCTTACATTCCCGAATAAATCAGCTAGGGCGGCAATGTGTGTGAATGCATTCGTTGCTCACTGGTATGAAAATAGAGAAATTGCCGGTACAACTTCTAATCTGGATGGCGTGCTGACTACCATGGTCAATCAGCTCAAATATACATTACCGGAGGCTGCTCCTAATGTTGAATGATATGAGATACCGGATTCAATTTCAGAAAAAGAAGCTTGCTGGTCGTCTCCCTGTGGATGGAAAGGACAGCTGGGAAACGGTTATTGAATGCTGGGCTAAAGCTGAGGGTTTAAAAGGCCGAGAATATTATGCTGCGGCTGCGATCCAGAAGGAAAAGACAGTGGAATTTACAATTCGACATCGCGAAGACATAGACGAGCATATGCGAATCATCTTTCGTGAAAAAGCTTATGAAATCGAGTCGATCTTGCCTAACTATTCGCGCCGGCACTTCATTACAATAAAAGCAAATGTGGTGAGCTGATGAATTTTGAGTTGGAATTGAAAGGTTTTAAAGAACTCGAATCTACCTTCGCAGACTTAGCTCGCAAGGACGAAAAAATCCATAAAGCAACTGTAAAAGCCGGCGGAGCTGTATTGGCAGAAGTAATCAATGATAATGCTCCGCGGTCAGCTATTGGGGGGAGGCACCCTCACATAGACGAGGACATTATTGTTGGAAACAGGATAAAGCGAGATGAAGACGGAGAGATATACGCGGTTGTCGGCCCAACAAAGGACACTAAATTCCGTGTTCACTTGCCGGAGTTTGGGACCATTCATCAGGCAGCAAATCCTTTTATTCGAAACAGTATGATTCAGGCGAATGATAAGATGCTTGATGCTATGGAAAAGGTCATAAAGTCGGGGTATAAGCTATGAGTCTTTTAAACCTCATCGAAAGATCAATGCAATTAAAGGACAAGGTATTTGAAGCGCTGGAAACTAATCCGGCGCTTTTATCGTTGGTAGAGCCTGCAAATATTTATGAGCTGGCTGTGCCAGAAGGAGTAGAAAGTAATCCGCCTTATATTGTGGTTCAGGAGATAGACTACAGAACAACTAAATGGGCTGATGGGAAGCCGATACAAGACAGTGCTGTTTATCAGATTGATGTGTATCACAATGGTTCATGTGATCCTATTTTTGTCCCTATTGTGGACGTAATGGGCAGGATGGACTTTCAGACAACGTTCCCCATCAATGAATTTTTACAAAAAGAACGTCTTATCCGAAAAGGATATCGGTTCGAAGCGAACATTTTACTATAATTGGAGGTTTTAAGATGCCTGAATACAGTTCAGTGACAGGTTTGAAGAATGTGAAATTTGCGCCTTTAAAAAAGGTGGGTAAATTTTTTGTTACCACGGAAATTCTTGACTATGAATTTGCAATCAATATGAAAGTTGAAACAGAAACATCCACAGAAAAACAATATGCGGATGACAAACTTGTCGATCTTGCAGTTTCAACTGGTTCAACTAAATTAGACATTGAAATGCGGGATCTGCCAATGGAGATTCTCTCTAAATTACTTGGAATTGAACAAGATGAAAACGGATTGTACTTGTTTAAGAAAAATATCATTCCTCCTTGGGTTGCGATGACGTTTCAAGGACCTAAAGCAAACGGCAAGTCTCGTCATGTGGGCTTGGTAAAAGGGAGATTCTCTTTGCCGGGGGATGAATGGAAAACAAAACAAGATAAAACGGATTTCCAAACGATCAAACTTTCAGCCGAATTCGTAGATAGAGAGCAGGACGATGTGTTCAAAATCGTTGCGGATGAAGATGGAGAAAAATTCGATATAGATCACTTTTATAAGGCAGTTTTTGGGGACGCCTATCAAAATAAACAAGATCCAGAAGAAAATGTAAGTGCTGATCTTGGGAAATAAAAGGGGGAAGCTGAAAAGCTTCTCTTTATTTAGTTAAAATCTATTTAACCAAAAGGAGGAGTCATTATGGCTCAGAAACATATTTCTATCAAATTGTGGTTTGAAGACGAAAAAAAGTTTAAAACTTTTATTGCACCGCGAACAAATACAAAGACACTTCTTGAAGCGCTGAGATTAAATGCTGAAGCGGAAAAAACATCAGATAATCTTGAAAAGAGCATCAAAACATTAGAGAAACAAATCCAGTTTATTGTGAAAATATTCCGTGACCAGTTCACTTATGACGAGTTCACCGAAGGGCTACAATCATTTGAAGTGACAAAAGAAGTCAGCCGAATTCTTTCAGAGGTAGCTGGATACAAAGAAATTGAGGAAGTGGATCAAGATTTTTTGCAGGAGAAGACGGAGAAGAATACACCTACGAACGAGGAATCCAGCAAATAAATGAAATTTATTCAACACTGCTTGAACAAGGGTGGAAAATGACTGAAATAGATAACATGGACATTTACCATTACTTAGAGGTTTTGGCTGAAAAGAATAAGCCGAAAATTAAGACGGTAACAATTGATCAAATCTTTTAGACAGGTGCTCACCTGTCTTTTTTTGTTGAGTTTATGCCAGGAAAGCGGGGTGTTTACATATGGCTCAACCAATAGGAAATATGGTTGTTAAAGTAGGTCTTGATGATACAGGATTTAATCGAGGTATTGAAGGCCTAAAAAGGCAAATGCGCCTGGCAAACTCAGAAATGAAGGCGGCCGGCAGTATTTATAAAAATACCGGTAACCAAACGAAACTCCTTCAGTCGCAAATGGAAGGGCTAAATAATAAATATAAGATTCAAGGCCGTTTAGTTCAAGAACACCGTCAGAGATATGATGAATTGGCCCGTCAAAAAGGAAAGGACAACCGCGAGACACAAATCCAAGCTCGGCGCTTAAATGATGCAATAGCTGTTCATCAGAATTTAGGAAGAGAACTGCAGCAAGTCAGCAAAGAATATGATACCTTGTCAGGAAACACTAGCCGAGCTGCAAGTGTTTTCTCTGTCTTTAAAAAGGATTCACAAGAAGTATCAAAAGAATTAAAGGCTGTCTATAATTCAGCCACTGAAACAGGGAAGGCGCTGACAGCTATCGGGGCGGTTGGAGCCCTTGGCATAGGGGCAACTGTTAAGGCTGCAGCCAGCTTTGAAAAGGAAATGAGCCGGGTTGCAGCGTTAGCAAATGCAACAGATGACCAAATGGCCGCGCTTACTGAAACTGCCCGCCATCTTGGGGCCGTAACACAATACACAGATGGTCAAGTAGCCGAAGGAATGCAGTATTTAGCCATGGCCGGCTATAAGACCAATCAAATCATCGGCGCAATGCCTGGGTTATTGGCAACTGCTGCAGCTGGACAAACCGATTTAGGTGTTACAGCTGATATTGTTTCAGACATACTAACTGAGTTCCATATCAAAGCGGAAGACACAAACCGAGTTGCTGACGTGATGGCTTATACGTTTACCAACTCGAACGCTCGGCTTGAAGAAATTGGGCAAACGATGAAATATGCGGCTCCGGCAGCAAAAACCGCGGGTGTGAGCATGGAAGAATTGGCCGCGGCAACCGGGATCATGGCGAACAGCGGGATTAAAGCTGATATGGCCGGAACAGCTTTGAGATCAACATTAACTCGTTTAGCTGCGCCTCCAAAGCCAGCAGCATCGGCAATCGAAGAGCTGGGGCTTAAAGTAACGGATTCAACTGGGAAAATGCGTCCGCTAGCGGACATCATAGGGCAAATCAACGAGAAAACCAAAGACTATACGGAGACAGAACAAATCAGGATTGCCAAACAGCTTGCCGGACAGCATGCTCTATCAGGATTTATTACCTTAATGCACGCTGGAAAGGATAAACTCCAAGACTTCACAAAAGAGTTGGAAAACAGCGGCGGCACAGCTGAGAAAATCGCTGATAAGCAAATGGATAACTTAGCCGGTTCATTTGAATACCTAAAGTCGGCCACAAATAATGCTGTAATTACACTCGGAAATCAATTTATCCCGGTGATACGTGCTACAACAGACGTTATTACAAGTGCTGTCACATGGTTTGATTCCTTGCCTTCTTCAGTGGCGAGCACAATTGCCATTACAGGTGCAGCGGTCACTGTATTCTCGCTCTTGGGCGGTGCGTTCCTGCTCACATTAGGTTCTATTCCTAAAATGGCTGCAGGGTGGAATATGCTTCGCACAGCTGGTGCGTATTTAACTGGAAATGTGAACCGTGCTTCTACGAGTTTAACCGTTTATTCTGCTGAGGCGATTGCGGCCGGCACAGCTTCAAGAACAGCGGCAGCGGGGATGACTGTCACTTCAACAGCAGCGGCAGCAGCATCCACAAGGATGGATCGATTCCATCAAACCTCTGCACTTGCCACAACCAGGGTAGGCCGGCTTGAACAAACGACAACCAGAAGCGCAAGAGCGATGAGTGGTCTTAGCGGCGCTTCACGTGTGGCTGGTCTTGGCCTGAGCTTGTTTGGCGGACCAGTTGGAACGATCGCCGGATTAATCCTTTCTTTTGCTCCTGAACTGCTCAAGTTCGGTTCAGGGATCATCAAAGCTGGAGTGAATGCAGTAAAAGGCGCTGGCGGTTTTATGCAGCTTGCGAAAAGTGGGTTTGGTCTATTTAACATTCTAAAAAAAGGTGCCGGGATTGTTGGTCTTTTGCGCGGTGGACTTAGTTTACTTGGGGGACCGATCGGAATAGCTGTTACTGGTGTCACCCTTCTAGCTGATGCGGGATTTAAGTATTATGATAACTTGAAAAAAAGGGTGCTGCCGGCGACTATCGACTTTGGCGATAAGGTGTCTGAATCTACTTCAAAAGCGATTAATGCTTATGAAGATATGAACACCAAAGTCGGTGCCAAGCTGAATTATTACTATTTAACCAACAAAAAGATTACGAAAAAAATCGCTGATAACATGTCCAGTGAGTATGAAAAGATGGGCCAAACCATCCTTGATGGCTATCAAAAGAGCACTGATAAATCTTTGAAAGTGTTAAGTGATTTTTATGCTTCTAATAAAGAAATGTCAGAGAAAGAGAAGACAGAAACATTACAGAATATCAAAGACAACAATAAGGACAAGCATAAAGAAATATCCGGGTATACCAAGCGCATCAAAAAGATTTGGGAAAATGCTGCTAAAGATCACCGAGATATTACAGATGGCGAACGTAAGGAAATAGAACAGATTATAAAGAAAATGAATAGCCATGTTGAATCTGCTCTTACTAAAAGTAAAGAGGAGCAGACAATTATCGCTGGAAAACTAAAAGACAACAAAACTCAACTTTCTGCAAAAGAAGCAGCGGCCACAGTTAAAAACAGCAAAAAAGCAAAAGACAATGTGGTCAAGAATGCTGAAAAGCAATATAAAGAAGTGGTGAAAAACGCTGATCTAGAGTATTACGTCAAGGGTTCTATCACTAAAAAACAGCATGATGATACAGTTAGCTCTGCGAAGAGCCAAAAAGATCAGGTTGTGAAACAGGCTGAAAAAACTCATAAAGGCGTGGTCAGTGAAGCGAAACTGCAGGCTGCTGGGCATTTAGAAGAAGTAGATTGGGAGACAGGGGAAGTGCTCGGGAAATGGGATACTTTTCTCGTTGATCTAGCAGGAGTTGTTAATAAAATTACCGGTGGGATCAACACTGTTCTTGAGTTTATGCACATTCCTACTATTCCTGAATGGAAGCCTAAAGGATACAGCGGAAACTCCGAAATGCAAGTAGCGCCAGGCAGGGCATATGCAAAAGGGACAGACTTTCATCCAGGCGGAAGGGCGTTAGTCGGTGAAGAAGGTTTTGAACTTGCTCATACACCAGGCATCGGAACGTATGTGGTTGGAATGGGCGGCCCGCAGGTTTGGGATTTACCGCGTGGTACATCGGTTCTCCCACATAGTCAGTCAAAAGAAGTTATGGCAACCGGTCTTCCTGGTTATGCAGGCGGTGTCGGCAGCTTCTTCAAAGACGCCCTTAATGGCTCCAAGAAGCTTGTGAAAGGAGCCATTTCAGCAGGGAAAGGCGTTGTCAATAAAGCGAAAGATGTTGCCTCGGGTGCTATGGAAATGATCCTGAACGGTCCTGAAAAAATGATTAAGAACTTGTTTAAAGGCTTTATCCCTTTTAAGTCAGGCAAAGGTGTGGACTCACTAGGAACTGGTATCCTCCAAACATTAAAAAATGGAGCTGGTCAGTTTTTAAAAAGCATTCTTCCGGATGCCGGGCTTTTCACAGCAGATGCATATAAGGGAGCGACAGGTTCTGCCCAGGTTCAAAAATGGGTAGCGGAAGCTGTTGGCATTGCTGGTGTACCATTTTCATGGGTTCCTGGACTGATCACCATTGCAATGAAAGAGTCTGGCGGAAATCCCAATGCAATAAACCTTACTGACTCAAATGCAAGAGCCGGTCATCCTTCTCGTGGGCTGATGCAGACTATCCCGAGTACATTTTCATCTAATGCGTTTCCTGGACACAATAACATTCTTAATCCGGTTGATAATATACTGGCTGCAATCAATTACATTAAAGGTCGCTACGGGGATATATCCAATCACCCTGGATTGAAGTCAATGGCTCGCGGCGGCCCGTATGTGGGATATGCAAAAGGAGGGACTTCACCAGGGCGCGGCGGCTCTAAATGGGCAATTCTAAACGAACGAGGCTTTGATGAAACCACGATTACAACAGACCCGACGTATCGGGAACGCAACATCGGTTTATGGGCGCGTGTAGGACGCGAGCTTGGCGTTCTTCCGTCACTTCAACAAGGGATGATTTCAAAGGCCCTTGTACTGCTTCAAAAAGCTTCAATGGCTAAAACTGAGGCAGAGCCGCAAACCAATGTGAATGTGGACATGAGCCGTGTGGTGGAGAATCAAGAGAAGCAAATCAGCATGATGAGCCAGCAAATAGATGTTCTACAGCAAAACATTCAACTTTTGCAACAGCTTGTTTTGAAAGACAATCACACATATATAGACGGGACAAGACTGGATCAAACCAGCGCAGACCGATATAACAAAAAACGTTATAGAAACGGGGGTAAGCCTGCATGGTAAAACTGTTTATTGACTTTAATAATGGACTAGGGGAGCAGAGCCTTGACAGCTTACTCCCTCAATTTGAAGTATTAAGCTTTTTACCAGAAGCTCCAAATATTAATCGGGAAACAATAACGATCCCTCGGCGGCACGGGCTTATTTTGCCGCAGCATCCACGTGATGTGACTTACGGTGAAAGAAAAATAGATGTTGAGATTTATTTAAATGCGCTCAAGCATGAGAATTTTTATATGTATCGGCATCAGCTATATGCACTATTGGTTAAGCCGTTTCCTTATTACATTTCTTCTGATCTCTGGCCGAATCGCCGTTTTCTCGTTACATGTGATGGGAATTTCAGCATCCAAAAAGAAAAGGAGAAAACCTATAACGATTTCTCTGTTGAGTTCACTAATATTACAGGGATGGCGGAATCAACTTTTACAACAAAAGATAAGCAGTATTTCACTAGAGCAAAGCGGACTTTTGGTATGAACATCCCGCCTAATGACCAGTTGAACTATTCTTTTAAGAATCAGAAACGTTTCTCTGTATTTAATCCTGGTGACGTACAGATAAATCCGCTGGATCATGATTACAATGTCCTGTTAAATGCTGCAGGTAAAAATGTAACGTTGATCAATCATACAAATGACGAAAAGCTTACGATTGAACAGGAACTAAAGAAAAGTCAGCAGGTTTCTTTTCTCAAACAATATACAATCATTAATAACACGCCAATTAAAACATCTGGCCGGCTGCCGAGTCTTGAAATAGGATGGAATGAGTTTGAAGTTCAGAACACAAGTGACTTCACCATCCAATTCGATACTCGACTTTATTATTTGTAAGAGGTGGTGGTTTTTTGGCTAAAGAAGATTTTATTAAACAAATAGCCGCCGACGCTCAAAGAGTTTATAAAAACCATCAAATTCTTGCTTCGTTAATCATTGCCCAGGGATGTCTGGAGAGTGCATGGGGAACAAGTGAACTTGCGACAAAAGCGCACAACCTTTTCGGCATGAAAGGCGAATACAAGGGACAATATGTCACAATGATGACATGGGAAGTCATTAACGGTGAAAATGTTCAGGTTCCGGCAAAGTTTCGAAAATATCCCTCTTGGAAAGAGTCTATTGACGACTTAGCTAACCTGTATCTCAATGGTGTAAGCTGGGATAAAAATCATTACAGGGCCGTTGTCGGAGAGACGGATTATCAAAAAGCCACAGCTGCCCTCGTAAAAGCCGGATATGCAACCGATCCAAATTACGCAACAAAACTCAACAGTCTTATTTTCACGTATAAATTAACCCAATATGATACCACTGAGGGGCTGCCCGACAATCCGGATGAACCTAGTAATCCTGATCCGATCGTAGACCTGCCGAGTAAAGAGTATGACGGAAAAGATATTACGCTAAATCAGAGCCTCCCTAAAGATGTATATTTTCCTAAGCTACATGTGGCGAGTCAGGACGATTCACAAGCTATTGAAGTCATCGGAGCTGACCCGGACTTATTAGACGATACGACAGGGAAAAAGGACATTGAATTTACGATCACAAGGACAGCAGATAATGGCACAGAATACGACTTGCTTGTGAATGACAATATTCTTTATCTTGATGAGAAAAAATTCAATCATCAAAAGTATTTCATCACAGATATAGATATTAACCAGGAAGGAACACTTTCGAAAAAAGTAACAGCAAGCCACGTCTACGTTGTAACACTAAACAATCACTATGTGGAAGATACGATCAGTGGGACGTTTACCGTCAGGAAGATGCTTGATTTTGTTTTTAAAGGCACAAAATTAAGGTACATCTTTATGGACAAAGAAAGTGAGTTCTCTAGCGTTGAACAAGAGAATTTTGGTGACAGATTCGGAAATGATTTAATGGATGATATTGTGGAGGATTATGGATTAGAGTTAGACGTTGATAATTATAAAGTCTATGTCTATAAGAAAATGGGTAAACGAATAAATCACACACTTGATACCCGTTACAACATGCCAGGTATCACAATCAAAACCTCTACTCAAGGGTGCTCCACAAGAGCGAGGGGTTATGGCGCTATTAAAGAAAACAGCAGCACGGACAGCAAAAAAACAGAGTATGTTTTTGAGCCAGTTTTGTACAAGCATCCTGACGAAGATAAATTTCTCATTGATGGCATGCCGAGATGGGCAGAACCATTGAGGGATGAAAAATATAAAAAAGCATCCAGTATGTTGGCGGCTTTGAAAAAGTACGTCAATCCATATCCACAGACGGAAATAGAAGTAGATTATGAATACATCTACGAGCCGAAGCTTTTAAAGATCCAAGAGGATTTCTGGAAAGGTGACACGTTGCATATATTGGCTGACACGTCTTACGGTGTCACGTACGAAGATGATGTCCGTCTTTTGGCTATTCAATATAAACCATTAAATCCTTACGCAAAACCGACACTGACATTTGCCAATTTCCGAAAAGATATTCAAGACATTCGGATGGAGCAAGAGAAGAGATTGAAAGATCAAAAGCGATATATGCAAAAACTTAGAATGATGATATGAGCATCCTTACCAGGGTGCTTTTGGTTTTGTTCTTGAAAGGAGAGTGATCTCATGGTGATCAGATTAATAAAAGATTATGATTCTACAAAAGACTCACTGTATCTTGCACAGCAGCGGGATGACTTGGAAAGCATTGAAAATGAATTAAATGGACTGTCCAATTCCATTTCAAAACATAAATCAGCTGTGACTGCTCATACATCTTCACAGATCGCTCATGGGGGCGGACTAACTGTTTATGAAGAAATCGAAATTGCAAAAGCGCGTATACGAAACCTAATTTTAAACGCAGACGGAACCAACATAAAAGAGGTTGTGGATGCGCGCGTAGACGATGATGGTTTTGTGTATCCTGTATTGAAAGAAAGATTAGATGCAGATAAGGGAGAAATTAAGAATCAACTAGCAGAAATGTACAGGACGGTTGAATTAATAACCAATTCACAGGATGCTTTAAGCTATTTGAATAATGTTGAAGCGATGACTACATTTAAGGCGCGGGAAGAAGCTTTATTTTGGCCGCAATCTGCAAATATAAACGAGCTGACAAATGAAATCTATGTTGCTTCACAAGAAAATGAAGGAACAGAACTGAGAATTGAAATTCGCGATCTTGATACAGGTAGTTTCAAAGAAAGAAAATCAATCCCTATAGAATCTGGCGCATACACTGAGGGGCTGTCATTTTTTTATAATGACCAAGATAATTTATGCTTTATCGTTAAAGCTTCAAAAAGGGCTGGATATAATATTTTTAATTATGATACAGGAGAACTCTCGGATTTAATTATAGCTAATGTAAGTAGTAAATATGCGGCTAACAAATACTATTTTGCTTCGATAACCGTAAATCAAGCCAGTATTCATGCTTATGTGTACACTTGGGAATCGATAAAGATGGGGAATCCCGTTCTATACACCGATTTTACTGTAGACTATATACCTAACTTGGAGAAGGTACAAGGTATAACCCTAAACGATGGATTCCTATTCATGTCACACGGTAAAAGTAATGGGAGGCCGGCTATATCTGTGTACAACCTAGGTGGGGAACTTTTAAATTACTATATTTACACAAAAGACTCACTCGCAAGTGCGATCAATAAAAAGTTCTCCGACTTCATTCCGAATATTTACAACTATAACTTTGAAAATGAATCGTGCTGTGTGTACAAAGGAGATTTAGTTGCAGTTCAGGTCGTGAATAACGCTGACGTTGTTCTTGTAAGGCATAATCGAATGCTGGGGTATTCCTTGGATGTAAATGTAAACCAATCTCGCAAAGATACGGGATGGATGGACATAGAATTATTAAATGGTGCGACTGCCTACGTTCCAGAACGCAAACCAAGAATACGAAGAATAGGGAATAAAATACGACTAGAAGCTGAACTAAAAGGCGTAACAACTATGGACACAGAGTATATAAGCTATTATCCTGATTGGTCGCCCGATAGAGTGCTGCCCTTTACGATTCCAACATCAGGAGGGTACAATGCCGTTTGTCAAATCCAACCTAATGGAAAAGTGAAAATATTATCCACAAGGCACCCTACTCCTGATGTGAATTCTTGGTACCCAATTGTTTTTGAGTGGTATTTGAATTAATGTACGCGGCGACTATTTAAAGGGAGGTAACGATATTGGCTATTTATAAAAACGGCTCTTACGCGTTCGATATAAACGCAATAACAGAAGGGAATTACCAAGCATCTTTTATATTTTCAACGCAAGATATTAATACGGCAAAGTTGATATTTTATTTACGCAAGGACGGCATCCCATTGCCACTATCAGCCGTGACCGGAAAAGTAATCCTCGTTCCGTCCAGCGGTAAGCAGAGAATACGAGATGTCACGATAGTTGATCCGTTGAAAGGTATCGCAGAGTATGTTTTAGATGAGGATGAAATCAAAATGTACGGCAAATTCAACTGTCAACTCATTCTGAAATATACGAACGGACAATCACTCTCAGCACACAAATTCGGGTTTGAAGTATCGCAAAGTCTTGCAGACCAGAACATCGCACCTCTCGCGGAATATTACGTCGATGACTTCGAATCATTAAAGGCGTTAATCATAGCGATGTATGACGAAGAAACAGCGATGCTCGACGAATTAAAAGCGAAGTTCTCTGATCTCGACCGAATTGAAACGAAAGAGGGAGCGCAAGAAAAGGCAGATGCAGCGGAAGCTAATGCGAAGGCTTATACGTCCGAACACGCAGCTAAGACGGATAATCCTCACAAGGTAACAAAAGCGCAGATTGGCTTATCGAATGTAGATGACGTGCAGCAGGCGAGTAAGAAAGAATTTGATACGCATGACGACGATACTACGCGGCATATTACGGCTGATGAGCGCACAGCTTGGAACGCTAAAGAAACAACGAAGGGCGCGCAAGAAAAAGCTGATAAGGCGCTTGCTGACGCCAAAACTTACGTATCTAACTTTTCGTGGGTTGTTGCGACTTTGCAGAACGGCTGGTCTCACTACAACGGCGGCGAAGATGTAGTTTTTGGAATTGATGCGTCGAAAACAGTATGGGTACGAGGGGAAGCAAAAGGAGGCGTTGTTGGAACGACTGTTTTTACACTCCCTGAAAACATGCGGCCGCCACGATCTATGGGTTGTATACAAATAGCGTCAGGGTCGGCACAGAGTGCTCGGATTGCATACAAATCTACTGGTGAAGTCATCGTAGAAAGCGTATCCAGTAACACGAACTATATTAAATTTGATTTCGCGTTTAAAGCGCTGTAGAGGAGGCGTTATCGAATGAAACAAATATACAAATACGACAACAAAATGAATTATGTGCCGTCAGAAAATATGATTATCAATAACGGCGAGGATATTCCGGAAGGGTACACAGATATCCCTCCTGTTAATCCCGACGGCGCCGGCATGTATAAACCGGTGTTCGATAAAGGCAAATCGGAATGGCGCGAAACAGCTACACAAGAATACATCGACAGCTTACAGCCTCCGCCTCCCGAACCATCAGAGCTAGACAAGCTTAAAAAGCAAGTATCTGACCTCACATTCAAGCTGTTAACAGGTGGTGTGATTAAATGAGTGATTGGTACGAAACAATAAAAGATTATTATGATGACAAACTCTGGACTCCTGAAATGGTCAGGGATATGATACCGATATTGATTTTAACGCCAGAAGAATATCAAGAAATAACAGGTTTTATTTATCCAGCCACGGAGCCGGTTGTCATAGATTTAGGAAGTTAACCAACACCCAGAGAGGTGTTTTTATTTTGCCTCTAAGGAGGTGATAACAAGAAATGGAGGAGACAACGGTGTTTATTAATTTTGAAACATTGGATTTAGCGAGAGTTTATCTGTTTGGGGGTGTAAAATATCTTGATTTAATGCTGGTGCTAAACATCATTGATATCCTTACCGGTGTGGTGAAAGCGTGGAAGTTTAAGGAGCTCCGCAGCCGTAGCGCATGGT
Source organism: Bacillus sp. PS108 (assembly GCF_037963335.1). Lineage (NCBI taxonomy): Bacteria > Bacillati > Bacillota > Bacilli > Caryophanales > Bacillaceae > Bacillus > Bacillus sp. PS108. The sequence continues at coordinate 2,898,648 of NZ_CP150155.1, read as the reverse complement.
TCGGTTATGTGCGTAAGATGCTCAGTTTTTTGGTGGTCATTGTGGCAAATATCGTAGATACAATCCTCAATTTGAACGGTGTCCTGACATTTGGAACCGTTCTTTTTTATATCGCCAATGAGGGGCTTTCCATTACGGAGAACCTTGCACAGATTGGTGTTAAGATTCCGGCTGCCATTACTGATCGACTTCACGTAATCGAAAATGACAACGAACAAACAAAAGAAAAGGATGAACAGGCTGCTGGATAAACCGGCGGCTTTTTCTATATTAAAAATGAATGGAGAGAATGAATATGACAATCACAGTGAAAAAGAATATTGTATCAGAAGCGAAATACGCTTTGAAATGCCCGAACTACATGGACGCTGAATACATTACCATCCACAATACGGCAAACGATGCGTCAGCTGCCAATGAGATCAGTTACATGATTGGAAACACCAGTTCAACAAGTTTCCACTTTGCCGTTGATGACAAAGAGGTTATTCAGGGGTTGCCGTTAAATCGTAACGCATGGCATACAGGAGACGGCACAAATGGCACCGGGAACCGTAAGTCGATTGGTGTCGAAATTTGTTATAGCAAGTCAGGAGGCGCTAAATACTACGCTGCTGAAAAATTGGCAATCAAGTTTGTGGCGCAGCTCCTTAAAGAGCGCGGTTGGGGTATTGATCGTGTTCGCAAACACCAAGACTGGAACGGCAAGTATTGCCCGCACCGTATTTTGTCAGAGGGAAGATGGGATGAGGTTAAGGCTGCCATTGAAAAAGAATTGAAGGCGTTGGGCGGCGGGAAAACAAGCTCAAGCAAAACAAGTCCAGCCAAAAAGAAAACAACAAGATCAAGTAGCAAGAAAACGTCATATGCGCTGCCTTCTGGCATCTATAAAGTGACAAGCCCGATGCGTAAAGGAGACGATGTAAGACAGATTCAGAAAGCGTTGTCTGCTCTTTATTTCTATCCGAACAAAGGGGCGAAGAATAACGGCATTGACGGCGTGTATGGTCCAAAAACAGCAAACGCAGTGAAACGGTTCCAGCTGATGCACGGGCTTTCAGCAGATGGTATCTACGGACCGAAAACAAAAGCAAAATTGGCAGCTCTGTTAAATTAACAAAAGAAGCCCTCTATTAAAAGGGCTTCTCTTTTATACATTTCGAATAGTCATATCACATTTATCTTCCTCTGAAGCATCCATAGCCTTATATAGCACCTCAAAGAAAGTTTGTCCGTCGTTTGTCGCAAAATAGTTTGATAGATTAGTTACTTTTTGACTTATGTTATTACCCCAAGGAGGATTTTTTGATAAGTCTTCAATATCCCAAATAACCTTTTCAGGAGGAAGTTTTGAAAGCTCTGTTTCAATTTCTTTTAAATTCTCTCTAGCAGTTGGAACGTCACTCCACTCTAATTTATCATGGTATAAGTTATTCATTAATAAAGGGTATTTTGTTCCCCATCCATCTTTTTCTAGATGATATGAGATTGTAGAAAAAAATGAATGAACAAAGTCACCGTGTCCCGCCTCATAGAAAAAGCAGTCAACCATAAAACCTACTGCCATATTAGACACCTCTAATCCATTTTAAATATTACTTCTGCTTTATTATCGGTTCTTTCATCTATTTTTCTTTTGACATCTCTTAAAATATCTCTCGAAACTGTCTGACCACGTACGTCTATTATAACAGTTTGTTTTGTTCCTTCTGGTAAGTCTTTTATCCTTTTGTTAAATTGATTGGATACAATTCTAACAAGATTACTTCTTCCTGATGATGTGGTCAACTTATAATTTTTTACCTCAATGCTGTGCCCTGTATTATAAAAATCAGGGCGGGAGCTGTCCTTAGTTCCGTGTTTTACCTCGATTCTCTCCTTAAAGGACACTTGGTCTTTGTATCCGGGATAATCCTTTCCAACGTCAACTTCTGACTGGCGCCAAGATGGTCTTTTAGAGCCAGTTGGTTTTTTGGCATTTAGTTTAGTATTAACTCCACGTAAGCCGAATCCACCAAGCACCGATAACGCATGATTAAGACTGTTTTGACGTTGCTCATCAGAAATCTTATTTCCAAACATGTCGCGGCCTGTTATAGCTTCGCTAAAACCGTTCGCAGAAGCAAGCCCATATAGACCTTTACTCGAATTTTGAAGAGCATGGAATGTCTTTGGCGTTTTGTAGACATCAAGTGCTTTGTCTGCTGTGTAGAGTGCTTTACTGGTTGAATAAACAGCTTTTCCGCCTTTTGCTAATTTTCCAGCCCATCCAACAATCGGGACATAACCTGCCGCAGCCATCGCTCCAGCTGCTACACGTTGGCCCTCTGTCAACTTTTCGCCGGTAACAGGATCAACTCCATCAGCGGCTCTTTTATAATCATAATATCCAGAGACTTCTCCTGTAAAATTACAAACAACATCCCACGTCTTTTCGTACCATGGCCTGTTCGCTAGCTCTTCCTGTTCTTTTGCTACTCTTCTTTGTTCGGCCTGCTGATCTTTAAAGGCGATATACTCAGTCGATTGTTTTTTTACATCCTCAGTCATTTTGTGAATTTCACTGTCTCTATAAGCCTTTGCGTTATAGTGGATAGGAGAGGCACTCTTGCCTCTTGCTGTTGCATTTATGAGTGCTTGGTAATCAGCCTGAATCATTTGTTCATTTGCTTCTGACAAGGCGTATTCTGACGTTAGGTTCTCATCGACTTCACTTATTTTCTCGACTGTATTTTTTCGTTTTTTCTCAGCAGAGGATAACTCATCTTTAAAATCTTCCGTTGAAAAAACATCTAAGGGAAGGACATCGTGTATTTCATTTAAGATGTCTTTGATGGCCTTTTTCTGTTCTGACATGATGGATTTTGATTTAGAATTAGCATTGACCAACTCATGCTCTAGGAAGGATTCTTCTATGTAGGCATCTGATAAGCTGGCGTCTTCCAAGATACCAGGAATACTTGTTAAAAAAGATATTTTCATCTCAATTAGATCAATCCACTGGTCAGCAATGCCGGCCTGATCTTCATAAAATGATTTGATGTTATTTGCCCCTTTACCTGAAAACTCACTATCATCTAAATCAGCAACAGCTTTGAATGCTTTCTTTAACTTGATCATTTTACTTTTTAAATCTTTGTATTCTTTTGCACGGTTTTCAGCTTCGGAAAGCAGTGTTTTGGCTTCAAATACCTTCATGATCATATCCTTTCATATGGAATTTAACACAGGGATTTTACCATAGTTTAGGAGAGAGAAGCTGATAATAAATATGTCGTTACAAGAATGATTCGAATTACATAGGTACTATTAACTTGGTTGAATTCTGGCCGCATAGTATTAAGTTCGACAGACTCATTTTTTAATGAGTTCTTCATTCTTAAAAAATAGTAAAAATTACCCTTAAGAAAATTTGCGCCATAACGAAAAATAAATTGCGCTATGTCGAAAATTATTTCTATATATGACATAAAATGTTAAACGTGTGTTAATATTTGTTTGAGTATTTAGAATTTTGACAGAAAGAGGGGTTTATTATGAGTAAACTTGCTTCTGAGTATGTTGCTAATATCTTAAATGAGTGGTATATCGCTATAAAACAGCAAAATGTTGAGGCTGCCGAGAAATACTTTAAAGAGGTAAAAGTTCTGTTTGATGAAATGGTGGAAGATCAAGAGGTATTGATGTATTACTCTTTGCTTGAAGAGAGACATAAAATGATGATGTACCAAGTTAAAGGATCAGACTTTCCCAAACATTCATATTTCAATAAAAGACACGCAAAAGAAATACAAAAAACAGATCACATGATAGAGTATTACTTCTTTTTATTCGAAGCGTTATACGAATCATATAATCGAAACTTTGAGAATGCTATAAGTCTATTCAAAATAGCTGAAAAGAAGTTATCGAATATACCTGATGAAATAGAAGCTGCTGAATTTTATTCCAAAGTGGCGTCTATGTATATGATGCTACGGCAAAGTATTGTTTCATTAAATTATATAAACAACGCACTCAATATTTATAAAGGGAATGAAAATTACAAAAGAAAGTTTGCAACTGCACTGATGGTTGTTGGAACTAACTATACTGATCTAGGACAATTTGATAAAGCTGAAGAAGCCTATTTCCAAGCGATTAGAATTTCAAAAGAGCTTGATGATAAATTTTTCGAAGCGCAAATCCATCACAATTTAAGCATTACGTACTCAGCAGCAAACAGATCCCAAGACTGTCTCAACGCACTGAGAAAAGCCATAAGAAATAAAGAGTGGCGACAATCAGTTTATTACATTAACTCTCTTTACATGGCTACCAAAGAGTTATTCCTCATGGGCCAAAAGGATAAGGCTGTATATTATTACAAAAAAGGACAGGAAAATTTAAACCAAAAAGAGAATAAAGTGTATGAGGCTAAAATAAACATCATTTATAAACTTCTTCAAGATAATCAAAACGAAACCATTGAGCATTGTTTGAGTTATATTCATTTCCTTCAAGAAAAGAATGACTTAGACAGTGTTCTTGATCTATCCTTGATTATCTCTCGGTACTGCGAGGAGAAAGAATGTTATAAGGATGCTCTTGAATTTTCTAAACGAGCTATTTTAGCCGAAAAGAAAATGAGGCAGTTGGAGGGAATAGGATGAAAAGATTAATACTTCGTGTGTCTGTTACAGCTATTATCTTAAGTGGATTAGCTGTTGGCACTAGTTTGATTACTCAATCTGACTTTCATTTTAGTGAAAAACCAGTTGGAACAGAAATACAAATTGCAGAAAGACCTGTTGGCACTTAATACAAGAACCCTGAAAAGGGTTTTTTTATTGCGCGAGAACGTTTGTTCTGATATGGTGCATGTAGAGGTGAGATATATGAAAAAGTTATCAAAAGAGCTGGAAGAGGGATTAGAAAGAGTACCAAAATTGATTGAAGAGGTTTTGCAAATTTATGAACAGCATCAAGGAGAACCGGAGAACAAACCGGGCGTTAGTTGTCCTTCGTGTCTTAATAAATCATCTGATTATGTGTGTAATTGGTATGGAAATAAACATGTTCATTTCATTTGTAAGTGCGGTTGTCGAGTCGACCAATAATAAAAAGGCCCTTCTCATATGAGAGAGCCTTTTTATTTATCCACCTACTCTTACTTCACGACCTAAGCCCGTTCCTACAGGTGGGTCGATTTGATGGGTTCCTACTGGTAGCTCGCGTGCGATCATCATTTATCAACTCCTCTCTATAGATACATTACTTCATATTTTTCCAAATCCCTTTTATTTGAACAAGTTTTTTAATAATTTATTTGTCGCTTTGCCGGCTGCACGGCGGGCCACTCTTTTTCCAAGTGTTCCGTTTTTGGCTGCCTGAACATCACCAAGGATACGCGCTATCTTATACAGTAAACCCCTTGTTTTGTTTATGTTCATATGTAGCTCCTTTTTCAGAGTGTATCTTTCAAAGAGAGGGAGCGTCTGTCCATCATTTTTAATCCCCCCAAAACCTCCCCCAATCTCCCCCAAATAAATAAGGGGAAATACAGTATTCTGCATAGCAGAATCCAAAAGAAAAACCCTAGAAATGTTGATATAACAACGTTTCTAGGGTTTAATCCAATGCTCTTTAAAGAGCATTTTAATTAACGAGAGTAGAACTCAACGATAAGCGCTTCGTTAATTTCCGGAGCAAGTTCAGAACGCTCAGGAAGACGAGTGAAAGTACCTTCAAGCTTTTCAGCGTCGAAAGTAAGGTATTCAGGAACGAAGTTGTTCACTTCAACAGATTCTTTGATGATAGAAAGGTTTCTTGATTTTTCGCGAACACCGATTGTTTGACCAGGTTTCACTAGGTAAGACGGGATGTCAACGCGGCTTCCGTCTACAAGAATGTGACCGTGGTTAACCAATTGGCGAGCTTGACGGCGAGTACGTGCTAAACCTAGCTTGTACACAACGTTATCAAGACGAGAATCTAAAAGAATCATGAAGTTTTCACCGTGTTTACCAGCTAGTTTGCCAGCTTTGTCAAACAAAGTGCGGAATTGACGTTCGTTTACACCGTACATGTGACGAAGCTTTTGCTTTTCTTGCAATTGCAAACCGTATTCTGATAATTTTTTACGTTGTCCTGGGCCGTGTGGACCTGGAGCGTAAGGGCGTTTTTCTAATTCTTTTCCTGTACCGCTAAGAGAGATTCCTAGACGGCGGGACAGTTTCCAAGATGGACCTGTATAGCGAGCCATAATGTGACTCCTCCTTTGGTTTTATTTTTGTGGAAAATAAAAACCGTCTGCTCTATTCGACCATGCACATTTTGTTTTCATGTATCCTCGCTCCAGCAGCAGAGAGTTACACGATACACCTTATCGATAAGGAACAAAATGAAAACATAGAAGCTGAACAAAAAGGCTGCAATATTTCACACAAAGGTCATTATATAATTTATTTGTTTTGAAGTCAACCATTCCTCCATTATTGCTTCACCGTTTATGATATAATAAACAAAAATTAGTGGTAAACTTTTAGGTGATAAAAACATGGTAGAACAAACTAAAGATCAATTATCCGCCTTTCATTATCATATGCTCGATTTTTTATTAACCAAATCTGAAAAAGTCACATTCACCGACTCTTTCATATGGCTGACTTCGGCTATTCAAACCTATTTTTCAACCCTTTGTGTTTCGCTTACACCGTCATCATCAGACTTTGTGACAAAACTGGCAGATGGTGAAGCGCGTTTTTCCGCTTCGAAAATAAACGCTTCATGTTACCTGATTGAGGACGGCTCCGGCAGGCGTTTCCATCTTGCATGCAGGCAGGATGAAGAGATTCCTGAAGGGCTTCCGGACGTGGTTGCTTCATTTTTAAACCAGTCGATGAAACAGGAAAGACTCTATAACAAAACGATCTACCAAAAAAAGATATACAAAATGACAGAGCTGTTCCATTCACTGCTTGATCAGACAGATGTGCTGAAGCAGCTTTTAGAAAGCTTGACAAGCACATTTTCTCTTTTTGAGTTTTCTTTATTTATATCGCACGATCAAGACCAATGTTTAGGGATTCCTGCAAAAGAGCTGTATATGGAAGGGGAAAAATCCGATTCCTTTGCGCTCAAAGTGTATTTGTCCGGAGACATTTTGCGGAAAAATGAATCTGTCGCCTATATTCCGATCAAAGGACAGCAGGGCACATACGGGGTGTTGAAGGCTGAAGGAACGGGTGACAGCTTTCTTACTGATGCCTGCCTTGATGAAATGTCGCTGTTAGCAAACGCCGCGGGAAAAGCGTTTGAAAATGCCCAGCTCTACGAACAATCCAAAGCAAGCATCGCAAATTTGGAATTGATTAATGAAACATCACGACGCCTGAATCAGCGGCTGACATTGACTGATACAATGAATGATCTGGCTGTGAGAATGGCAGAATCGTTTCAGGCAGAAGAAGTGGGATTTTTTCATATAGACCATTTTGAAAACCTAACATTGCTCCCAGGCAGCACAGCATTTTTTAAAGAAGCGAAGCCGTCAGATTTTTATAATGAGCTGAAAGAAAAGCTGTATGAAGGTGAAAAAGGGGTTTTCATCGGGAATGGCCAGTCTGTTTTTGGGAAGGCGGGGTACGGCTCGCTGATGGCTGCTCCGATGATTCAAAACGACCGGCTTTTAGGCTTTGCGGTTTTATTGAAACAGGAGCTGTACGCTTTTACATTTGAAATGTACAAGCTGTTTCAGGCGCTGATTCATCACGCGACACTGGCTGTAACCAATTCAATGCTTCGCGACCGCCTTGAGCATCTCGTGAAAACAGATCAGCTGACTGAACTGTATTCACGAGCGTATTTAGATGAAAAAATTCAATACAGCATGAAAATCCATCAAAAGGGTGTTTTTATTCTTGTTGATATTGATAATTTTAAAAATGTAAATGATACGTACGGCCATCAGACTGGGGACGAGATTTTAATTCAAGTCGCTTCAGTGATTAAAAGCAACATCCGAAAGCATGATGTCGGTGCCCGCTGGGGAGGAGAGGAGCTGGCGATTTATTTGCCAAATGTGCCGGTTGCAGTGGGGAAACGGATTACCGAGCGACTGGTTTACGCGGTCAGAAAAAATACGAAACCCGAGGTAACCATTTCCTGCGGTATCTCCTGCTGGACGACAGAAACAAAAAAGTCGCTGAAAGAGCTTGTGCATGAGGCAGATGAAGCGCTCTACAGCGCGAAACGGAGCGGGAAAAACCGCTTGATGATTCATGACTCAATAAAATAAAAAAAGCCCAAAACGATATCAGTTTTGGGCTTTTATATTACTGCGCTAACGCTTTTTCTAGCGTTTCGGCAAATTGAGTTAAGTATTTTTCATCAATTTCGTCGAAACGGTTTTTCACTGGGCTGTCGATGTCCAAGACGCCGACAATTTTTCCGTCTACACGAATCGGAAGCACAATTTCTGATTGAGACGCTGCATCGCAGGCGATATGTCCCGGAAACGCGTTTACATCCTCAATACGTTCCACTTTTCCGTTTGCGTACGCTGTGCCGCAAACCCCTCTGCCGAAAGGAATCCGAACACATGCCGGCAGGCCTTGGAACGGACCTAACACAAGCTGTCCATCCTCTTCTTTGGCAAAATAGAAACCCGCCCAGTTGACTTCAGGCAGCGAATGATACAGCAGTGCTGAGGCATTTGCATAGTTAGCTATTTGGTCTGTTTCGTCTTCGGTCATGGCTTCGAGCTGTTTTAGCAGAAGCTGATAGTCTTTTTCTTTATCTCCAGATTGTTTTTCGACATGGAACATGGAAAACCCTCACTTTTTCTATAATATAAAACAAAGTTCCGGCTTTTCTGCCGGCATTTGTCGATAAGTTCTTACAGGAACAGCGGCTTTCTGCTTGAATAGTATCAAGAGGAAGGAGTGAGCTGTATGAAAGTAAGCACCAAAGACAAAATTATTGAATCTGCTGTCATGCTTTTTAACCAAAAAGGATTTTCTGGCACGTCTGTCCGTGAAATCGCAAAGTCAGCTGATGTAAATGTTGCGCACATCTCCTACTATTTTAAAGGCAAAGGAGGCTTGATGGAACACTTAGTTTCAGAGTTTTACGAAGGCTACAGCAAAACGCTTGAAACAGCGGCAAGCAATATCTCTTCTCAAAGCACTCAGGAACAGCTTCTTCAATTGGTTTTCGATATTTTATCCTATCAGCATAATCATCGTCAATTAACTCGTTTTGTCTACCGGGAAGTCACAATTGACTCCACATTAATCAGGGAAATTATGTCGACATATCTAATGAAGGAAAAGTATATCTTCCAGCTGATCATTGAGGAAGGAGAAAAACAGCGTGAATATTTAACGCTGCCGCTGCCTCATTTTATTCTCCAATTAAAATCTCTCTTGATGATGCCCTATCTCCAGCCTCAATATATTTCAGAAGTACTCTACATGCAGCCGCACGAGCCGTATTTTTATAAAATGTATTTTGAAGAAATCAAGATTTGGATCAGAAGCGTCTTCCGGACAGGAGACGTGGCGCTCACCAACTAGCACCGTTCCAAAAACGCCTCATACGCATATCCGACATCTCCCGCTTGATGGGCATCTGACCCAAACACAAGCGGGATCTTCTTTTGCTTCGCTTCATTCAGCATCCAATCCTCGATATAAATACCGCCAGCGTAAGTTTTTCTTAAGCCGGAAGTATTGAAGTCGAGCTCCATTCCGTTTTCTTCAATGGCATTCAGGCACAGGGAAACGAGGCCGCGAATATGTTCTGACATGCTGTATGGAAACAGCTTGATGAATTTTTGGACGAGTGTGATGTGACCGACTCTTTTTGGCTTATAAACGCCGAGAGATGCTACAATGGAAGAATAGATACTCCGGTAATATTGTTCATATACCGCTTCAATGCTTCCGCAGGCTGAAATCAGCTCTTTGAAGGTATGCTCGTCATAATCAAGGCATAGATAGGAAGAGTCTGTGCGCAAAAAATGAACGGATAAGATGCTGTCATCTAAATATGGCCCGTATGTGTCCAGGAATAATGTAATTTCGTCTTCAAATTCAGCGATATAATCGACTTCAAGCCCTATCCGTATGCTAAGCTGTCCGCGATATTCTTTTTTTAATCCGGAAATTTCATGAATATAGCGTTCCAAAGAAGCTTGCGCCATCGCGCTGTCTTTCAGCGGCGTGGGATCGGTAAAAGAGGGCGGCAATGGGGCGTGTTCGGTAAAAGTAATCGATTCGAACCCTTTTTTTAAGGCTTCTTCTGCATATTGTCTGAGTGTGTCATTGGAGCCGTGAGGGCAAAATGGTGTGTGAATATGTCCGTCTCGCTTTTGCATTGATGTCACCCCATGAAAAAATAGTCAAATCCTGCCGATTTTGCACAAAAAGTTTTTGATTTCTGGTCAAAAAATGTTTGTTACATGGTATCATAATAACAATGAAAACGACAGTTTTTCTCAATACATATCCTGAAATCTTTCTGAATAAATAAAACACCCTGACAGATTAAGGTAAACAGCAAGGGGGCTCATTATGGAGTTTGTCATTGGATTATTAATTGTACTGCTTGCGCTGTTTGCGGCAGGCTACTTTTTCAGGAAAAAAATCTACGCCGAAATCGACCGGCTGGAATCGTGGAAGATTGAAATTCTGAATCGGTCGATCGTGGAAGAAATGTCTAAAATAAAACATTTAAAAATGACGGGTCAGACAGAAGAGTTCTTTGAGAAGTGGCGTGAAGAATGGGACGAGATTGTCACAGCCCACATGCCGAAAGTTGAAGAGCTCCTTTATGATGCCGAGGAAAATGCAGACAAATACCGGTTTAAAAAGGCCAATCAAGTGCTCGTTCATATCGACGACCTGCTGACAGCGGCTGAATCAAGCATTGAAAAGATTCTTCGGGAAATCAGCGATCTTGTCACAAGTGAGGAAAAGAGCCGTGAAGAGATTGAACAGGTGAGGGAGCGCTATTCGAAATCTCGAAAAAACCTGCTGGCTTACAGCCACCTTTACGGGGAGCTTTATGACAGCCTTGAAAAGGATCTGGACGAAATTTGGAGCGGCATCAAACAATTTGAAGAAGAAACAGAAGGCGGAAACTATATTACTGCACGAAAAGTACTGCTTGAGCAGGACCGCAATCTTGAACGGCTTCAGTCATACATAGATGATGTGCCGAAGCTGTTAGCTGACTGTAAACAGACGGTGCCCGGACAGATTGCAAAGCTCAAGGATGGCTATGGCGAAATGAAAGAAAAAGGGTACAAGCTTGAGCATATCCAGCTTGATAAGGAATTAGAAAATCTGTCAAACCAGCTGAAACGAGCGGAACATGTCCTGATGACTGAGCTGGATATTGATGAAGCGTCCGCAATCCTGCAGCTCATTGACGAAAATATTCAATCTGTTTATCAGCAGCTGGAGGGCGAAGTTGAAGCCGGTCAATCCGTACTAAGCAAAATGCCTGAATTGATTATTGCTTACGACAAGCTTAAAGAAGAGAAAGAGCATACGAAAGCGGAAACTGAGCTGGTGAAGGAAAGCTACAGGCTGACAGCCGGTGAGCTCGGCAAACAGCAGGCTTTTGAAAAGCGCCTTGATGAAATTGGAAAGCTGCTATCATCCGTTAAAGATAAGCTTGATGCAGAGCATGTCGCCTACTCACTTTTAGTAGAAGAAGTTGCTTCAATAGAGAAGCAAATTGAAGAAGTGAAAAAAGAGCATGCCGAGTATCGTGAAAATCTGCAAGCGCTGAGAAAAGAAGAGCTTCAGGCGAGGGAGACGCTCAGCAATTTGAAAAAAACAATTTCTGAGACAGCTAGACTGCTGAAGACTAGCAACATTCCAGGGATTCCGAGCTATATTCAAGAAATGCTGGAGAACGCGCATCATCATATTCAAGAAACAGTCAATCAACTAAACGAACTTCCATTAAATATGGAAGAAGCCGGAGCCCATTTGAAGCAAGCAGAAGAAATCGTCAACAGGGCAAGCCGGGAATCAGAGGAACTTGTCGAGCAGGTCATCCTCATTGAAAAAATCATTCAGTTCGGAAACCGGTTCAGAAGCCAGAATCATATTTTATCTGAACAGCTGAAAGAAGCGGAAAGACGTTTTTATGCTTTTGATTATGACGACTCTTATGAAATTGCAGCTGCCGCTGTAGAAAAGGCTGCGCCAGGTGCAGTTGAAAAAATCAAAGCAGACATATCCGCTTAGATAATCACGACCATGAAAAAGAGCCCGCAGTGTAATGAGCAGGCTCTTTTTTTCATTGCAAAACGCCTGCGCAATAACGCAGGCGTTCTGTGACATTAACTTATTTCATTAAGCTGTTTGGATGGTCCGATGAATAAGGTCAGCACATAGCCGATAACCGCTCCGACGATTCCTGGAAGCACCCAGCCGATGCCGAGGCTGTAAAGAGGAAGATTCGCATTTAGAAACACATCTAAAGATCCAAGTGAGAAACCGGTTGCTTTGATACCGTCTAAAATACTGAAAAGTCCTGTACCGATCAAGCATGCGATGTACACTTCGCGTCTTTCTTTAAAGATCTTATCGATGAAGGAAAGAACGATAATGACAATGGCAAGCGGATAGATAGCTGATAAAATAGGAACAGAAAACGCGATAATTTGCGCGAGTCCGAAATTCGCAATGATCAAGCTGAATAACGTGACAATCGTAACGACAATTTTATATGATAATGCCGGAATAAGTTTTGAAAAATATTGGCCGCAAGATGTGACAAGGCCGATGCTTGTTGTTAAACATGCGACTGTAATCGCTGCTCCGAGTACGATGTTGCCTAATGAACCGAATAAATAATGGGAAGACGCAGATAAAATTTTAGCTCCTTCACCAACAGGACCGATGGCATTTGTGCTTGTTGCACCTAAATAAGCAAGGGATACATAAATGAAAGTCAGCCCTAAAGCGGCAATCACACCTGCTTTAATGCAGGCTGCAGCAAGAGCTTTAGACTGTGTAACGCCTTTGCTTTTTACAGCATTTACAACGACAACGCCAAATACAATTGAAGCAAGTGCGTCCATTGTTTTATAGCCTTCTAAAAATCCTTTAAAAACCGGTGTTCCTTTATATGCTTCTGTCACGGCGCCCAATCCGCCCATCGGCGTGAAGATGGCTTTGAGAACAATGATTAAAATAATTGTGAATTTGATGGGAGTCAGAATTTTTCCGACTCGATCGACAACCTTGGATGGGTTTAACGCTAAATAGTACGTAACGCCGAAAAAGATAAGTGTAAATATTAATAAAGAAAGTCTTTCTGGTACGCCAGTCAAAAACGGAACAGCGCCAATTTCATATGAAACAGTTCCTGTTCTCGGGATGGCGAATAATGGTCCGATTGATAAATAAAGCACGACAGTAAAGATTGTGCCGAAAACAGGGTGCGCTTTGTCAGCAAGGCCTTTAGCGTCCTTACCAGTTAATGCGATGGCGATAATGCCGAGAAGCGGCAGGCCTACCCCTGTCAGTAAAAATCCGCCGATGGCCTTCCAGACGTTGTGTCCGGCTGCTTGTCCAAGTTCCGGCGGATAAATCATATTTCCTGCTCCAAAGAATAACGCAAATAGCATGAAACCAATAATAATGGTATCTTTGACAGGCAGTGAGTGTTTCATGAAAAAAATCCTCCTAATAATTATGTTAAAATATTCTGTCAATTAATTGTCAGATAATATGACGAAACGAACAAATCTTATTATATGGTAAAAAAATTAGAAGTCAATACTAGTTTTTCGTAATTTTCTATTAAATTTTGTTATGGTAACATAAATATCATACCTTGTACCGCTTTCATAAAGGAGTAAAAAAGATGATATATTTAGATAATAGTTCAACGACGAAGCCTTACGATGAAGTCTTGAACGTGTATGAACAGACAAGCAGCCGATACTTTGGCAATCCTTCATCTTTGCACCGATATGGAGCCGAAACGGAACAGCTGCTTCAAGCAGCCAAAAATCAAATCAAAAGGTCCTTAGGCCTAAAAAAATATGATATTGTATTTACGTCAGGCGCCACAGAAGCCAATAATGCGGCTTTAAAAGGAGCGGCTTTGTCAAAGATAAAAACAGGCAAACATATCATTGCCACTTCTATTGAACATCCATCTGTTACGGAATCGTTAGAACAGCTGAAAGAGTTGTTCGGGTTTGATATCACTTATCTTTCTGTGAATGAAGACGGATTTGTTTCTATTGAAGAACTAAAAGCAGCCATCCGTCCCGATACCGTGCTTGTCAGCATGATGCATGTGAACAATGAAGTCGGTTCCGTGCAGCCGATTGAAGCGGCAGGGGAAGTGCTGAAGAAGCACCCGAACATTTTGTTCCACGTCGATTATGTGCAGGGCATCTATAAAGTGCCCTTGGCAATTGAAAAGGCCGGCATTGATCTGTGTTCAATTTCCGGGCATAAATTTCACGGGCTGAAGGGGACAGGCGCACTTATTGTAAAAGAAGGAACACGCCTTATTCCGCTCATAACGGGAGGCTCTCAGCAAAAAGGCATACGGGCCGGAACAGAACATACTGCTGGAGCGGTTTCGCTTGCCAAGGCCATTAATCTTGCCTCTGCTGATTTTGACACACGGCTTGACACGATGACTGCCGCAAAGGAATTGTTTATGAAAAGGCTGAGTGAAATTGAGGGCGTCGTTATCAACACGCCTCAAATGAATAGCGCGCCGCACATTATTAATTTCTCTGTACCGGGGATTAAAGCGGAAGTGCTTTTACACATGCTTGAGGAACAGGATATTTTCGTCTCCACAACATCGGCTTGCTCGGCAAAAGAACACAAGCCCAGCAAGGTTCTCTTAGAGATGGGCAAAGGAGAGCAGATTGCCGGAAGCAGCATCAGAATCAGTTTAAATTACAGCCAGACAAGCGATGTGGCAGAACCGTTTATGAATGCGCTTCGTCCTGGCATCAAAAAATTAAGGAAAATGATGAGGTAGAACATGAATTACGATCATATATTAATACGTTTTGGGGAAATTTCGACCAAAGGCAAAAACAGAAAAAGCTTTATTGAGCGCTTAAAACAAAACATCAGACTCGTTTTGAAAGACTATCCGAATTTAAAATACTTTTCCAACAGGGATCGTATGACGATTACATTAAATGGAGAGGATCCTGAGGCTCTTTTTCCTCATTTAAAGCAAGTGTTTGGGATTCAAAGCTTCAGCCTGGCAATTAAATGTGACAGCCGCCTTGATGATATTAAGGCAACCGCACTAAAGGCTATCAAAGATCAGTATAAACCAGGTGATACGTTTAAAGTCGCGACAAAGAGAGCGTATAAGCAATTTGAATTAGATACAAACCAGATGAACGCCGAAATCGGCGGCCATATTTTGCGAAATACAGAAGGATTGACGGTCGATGTTCGCAACCCAGACATCCCGCTCAGAATCGAAATCAGGGAAGAAGCAACATTTTTGACAATTCGTGATGAAAAAGGTGCAGGCGGGCTGCCAGTTGGTTCAGCAGGAAAAGCGATGCTGATGCTTTCTGGCGGTTTTGACAGCCCTGTGGCCGGTTTTTATGCGATGAAACGGGGATTGTCGGTAGAAGCTGTTCATTTCTTCAGCCCGCCATACACAAGCGAGCGCGCAAAGCAAAAGGTAATGGATCTGGCGAAATGTCTGTCCCGTTTTGGGGGAAGCATGACACTTCATATTGTTCCATTTACAAAAACGCAAGAGCTCATCCAAAAACAAATTCCTGAAAATTACACAATGACGGCAACCCGCCGCCTCATGCTTCAGATCGCCGACAGAATCAGAGAAAAGAGAAACGGGCTTGCCATTATTACGGGAGAAAGCCTCGGTCAGGTAGCGAGCCAAACGCTTGAAAGCATGTATGCAATTAATGCGGTGACGTCAACACCGATTTTGCGGCCGTTAATCGCCATGGACAAAACAGAAATCATCGAAAAATCACGGGAAATTGGCACATATGAGACAAGCATTCAGCCGTTTGAAGACTGCTGCACGATCTTTACACCGCCAAGCCCGAAAACACGCCCTAAAAAAGAGAAAATTGAACACTTTGAAAGCTTTGTTGATTTCGAGCCGTATATTCAAGAAGCGATAGATAACATTGAGACAATGACCCTGTATAGCGAACAAGAGGCTAACGATAAATTCGCTGAACTCTTTTAAATCAATTTTCAGCTCCTGTATACAATTACCAAAGTTTTTCTGAATGAAGCCATGTGTTTTGACACATTCTATACTCACAAGGAGGTGAGACACATGGCTAACAATAACTCAGGTAACAGCAACAACCTTTTAGTACCAGGAGCTGCTCAAGCGATCGACCAAATGAAATTAGAAATCGCTTCTGAATTCGGTGTAAACCTTGGAGCAGACACAACTTCTCGCGCTAACGGTTCTGTTGGAGGAGAGATCACAAAACGTCTTGTATCTTTTGCTCAACAAAACATGGGCGGAGGACAATTCTAATTCACAATTTCACATAATGGCTTAGGAGTGGGGGTATCCCCACTCCTTTTCATTTTTTACATATAAAAAAGGACCAGCGGCCTATAAAATCTATGTTTACAGAGGTTGCTTTTAGGCATATCCTTACGGAAAGAGCCTGTATTTATGTATAATGGGTGGAGAAAGTGAGGAGTTGTTCGTGTTAAAACGTGAAGATTTAATTGCCCCTATGCAATATAATTTAGTGAATGAAATGGAAAAGTTCAGTGCCGCTGGACAAAAAACCGCTCTTCTGTGGGAGGACGAGTCGGGTAAGCAAGAATCTTGGTCGTATGAAAAGCTGATGGAAGAAACAAATAAAATCGGAGCGGCCTTAGCTGATCTTGGATTTAAAAAGGGAGACAAGCTGATTGTAATGGTTCCGCGGGTGCTTGAAGCCTATGCCGTTTATTTGGCTATCCTGAAATCAGGAATGGTCGTTATTCCGTGCTCCGAAATGCTTCGCGCAAAAGATCTTGAATACCGGATTGAACATGCAGAGGTAAAAGGCGCTATCGTCTACTCCGAATTTATTGGCGCTTTCCGGGATGTCAGTACGGCTGACAAACTGATTACACTGTCTATTGGTGAAAATGATGCCGGCTGGAAAAACCTCTTATCAATTGAAGCGGACGGAAGCCAATTTAAAACAGCTGACACAACAAGAGATGATATGGCTTTCTTATCTTATACATCCGGGACAACAGGTCAGCCGAAAGGTGTTGTACATACACATGGATGGGCATTTGCTCATTTAAAAACTTCTGCCGGCGCTTGGCTTGACATTTCTGAAAAGGATATCGTCTGGGCAACTGCTGCCCCTGGCTGGCAAAAGTGGGTATGGAGTCCGTTTTTAGCGGTGCTTGGCAGCGGAGCAACCGGTTTTGTGTACCACGGCAGATTCAAAGCAGAAAAATATCTAGAGCTTTTAAATCGCTACAAAATCAATGTTTTCTGCTGCACGCCGACAGAATACCGCTTAATGGCGAAGGTTGAAGGCTTGGACCGTTTTGATCTTTCTGCCCTGCACAGCGCTGTTTCCGCAGGTGAGCCGCTCAACCGTGAAGTCATTGATGTTTTCCAAAAGCACTTTGGCATTAAGGTACGGGACGGATATGGCCAAACAGAAAGCACGCTTTTGGTTGGTGTTTTGAAAGATACGCCTATTAAACCGGGAAGCATGGGAAAACCGACACCGGGAAATCAGGTGGAGATCATAAATGAAGACGGTGAAATCTGCAAACCTGGTGAGGTTGGCGATATCGCTGTTCACCTCAGTACGCCTGCGCTCTTTAAAGAGTATTTTAAAGATCCGGAAAGAATGAAAACACAAATTCGCGGCGATTATTTCCTAACGGGAGACAGAGCAAGAAAAGATGAGGAAGGTTACTTCTGGTTTGAAAGCCGAAATGACGATATTATTATCAGCTCCGGCTATACGATCGGGCCTTTCGAGGTGGAAGACGCGCTTGTTAAGCACCCAGAAGTAAAAGAATGTGCTGTTGTCGCAAGTCCTGATGAAATCAGAGGCTCCATCGTAAAGGCATATGTTGTCCTGCAAAATCATGAAAAACGCAGTGATGAGCTTGTCAAAATGCTGCAAAACCATGTGAAGACGATTACCGCTCCATACAAATATCCTAGAGAAATTGAATTTGTGGAAAACCTGCCGAAAACGGCTTCTGCAAAAATCAGACGAGTGGAATTAAGAAAACGTGAAGAACAGCTCAAAGCTAATAAAAAGGCGTAAAGAAAGAGAGTGAACGTGAATGAAGGCGATATGGCACGGCGGTTTCATTTATACGATGCTCGAAGAAGGCGATCGGACTGAGGCAGTTTATGTTGAGGATGGTGTTATAAAAGGCACCGGCAGCTATGAACGTTTGAAGGAAAAGTACGGGTCGCCGGAAACAGAAGAAATCAGCCTGAACGGAGCAGTGATGTTCCCCGGTTTTGTTGACAGCCATCTACATTTGATCGGCCACGGTGAGAAACAGCTTCAGCTCGATCTGTCCGCACTGACGTCGAAAGATTCAATTTTACAGGCTGCGAAGGAAAGAGAGCGGCAGCTTCCTAAAAACGATTGGCTCATTGGAGAAGGCTGGAATGAAAATCAGTTTGAGACACCTGACTACTTGACTAAGCATGATCTTGATCGCCTGTTTCCTGACAGGCCCGTCTTGCTCAAGCGTATATGCCGGCATGCAATAGCTGTCAATTCTGCGGCTCTTCAAGCAGCGGGAATTTCAAGAAATACTCCTGATCCTGACGGCGGAGTCATCGTAAAAGATGCAAATGGCGAGCCGACCGGACTCCTGTTTGATAAGGCGCAGGATTTGATTCTGAAGGCTGTCCCGCCAGTCTCCCAGCACTATGTTGATGAGGCATTAACGGCTGCAATAAAGGATTGCTGGACAAAAGGCCTGACGGGCGGTCATTCGGAAGACTTGTCCTATTATGGTGATGTTTCGGTGCCGTTGAAAGCTTATGAGAAAGCTGCCGCTGGCGGAAAGTATCCGTTCCGCTGCCATTTGCTCGTTCATCATGAAGCGGTCGATCGATGGGAGCAGCTGGAGAAACCGTCCGGCCCGTATGTGGAGTTCGGTGCGATGAAAATCTTTGCGGACGGGGCGCTTGGCGGGAGAACGGCTTTATTGAAAGAACCATATCAGGATGATCCATCAACAAATGGTGTTCAGGTTCACGATGACGAAACCCTTGGCCGGCTCATTCGCAAAGCGAGAGAAAAAGGGATGGAGGTTGCTGTTCATGCAATCGGCGATCTTGCTTTTGAAAAAGTGCTGAACGCAATAGAAAAGCATCCGCCCAAAAACGGCCGGCATGATCGGCTTATTCATGCTCAAGTGCTTGATAACGAATTAATCGAGAGAGCAGCACGCATGCCGATCGCACTTGATCTTCAGCCGCATTTCGTTGCAAGCGACTTTCCGTGGGTCATTGACCGTCTCGGAAAAGACCGGATGAAGACTGCATTTGCCTGGAAAACCCTCATATCTAAAGGCATTTTATGCGCGGGCGGTTCAGACGCCCCGATTGAGCCTGTTGACCCGCTTCTAGGGATCCAGTCCGCGGTCCTCCGGAAAAGCAGTCATGAGCAAAACGGGCCAAGCTATAATGAAAGTGAATGTTTACCTGTATATGAAGCGATAAAGCTTTATACAGAAGGTAGCGCCGGTATCATTTATAAAGAGAAGTCACGCGGAAAAATTGCGGAAGGCTATGACGCGGATTTTACAGTTCTCAGTGGTGATCCGTTTGCCATTGACCCCGCACAGCTTCATCTTTTAGAGATTAAAAAAACCGTGATTAACGGCCAGATTGTATATGAGAAATCATAAAAGGACAGGCAGCAGCCTGTCCTTTTATTTTCTATAAAAAAGTACGCTTCACTTTTTCCCAAAATGAATTGTCCTTTAGTTTGACTGTTTTGATTTTCTTATTAGACAGTTTGATTTCGATCGTTTTCACATTTCTCGTGCTGAGTGCTTCATTGTCCAAGCCGATGATTGGGTGTTCGTTGCCGTCCTGCACCACACGAAGGGTCAGCTTTCGGTCAGAGCTGAGGACAAATGGCGAGCCGAGTGTCCGGTAGGTATTATTGTTAAGGGATGCAAGCTCTGATACCTGCATGCATGGAAGCAATGGATCAACAACAGCTCCTGCAACAGACTTGTTATAGGCGGTGCTCCCTGTAGGCGTTGAGATAATCATTCCGTCACCTCTAAACGTTTCAAAGTGCAGATCGTCAATCAGCACGTCCATCACAAAGGTTTTGATGATGCTTGAGCGGATGGATACCTCGTTTAAGCAGTGAAAAGGACTGGCTTGATCCACTGTCACTTCAATCAGCGGGTATTTTCTCACTTCAATTTGTTCAAACGTCATTGCATCGACCATTTTTTCTCGCTCATCACTATGAAAGTCGCAATATAAATGAGCTTTCCCCTTTTTGGTAATGCCGACGTACAAGCAGTCGTCACGAAAATTCGTCTTTCTGACTGCCTGCAAAAATGTGCCGTCCCCGCCAATGCTAGCGATAATATTGGCGTCTGAGTGCTGGTTCACAACGGTAAATCCATGCTCTTCCGCTAATTGTGTTAACGAGCGGGCTTGTTCGTTCGTTTCCTGATCCTGTTTGTGAAAAAAATAAACATTACGGCGTTGATCGGTCATATCCCATTTCCCCTTTGCTGTCATATTTAAGTTTTTCTGCCATCCAGTATTTGTGATAAAATACCTTTGGCCATAAGTGTACCACGTTTGCCGGCAGCCCGTTAAGCCGGAGCTTTCTCATGAAGTGAAACATTTTTCATATTGAATCGTATAATGAGAGAGTTTAGGAAAAAGGAGGAGAAAAAATGAATGCAAAAAGATGGATTGCATTAGTGATTGCTCTGGGGATTTTCGGCGTGTCTATTATCGTCAGCATCTCTATGAGTTTCTTTGAAAGCGTCAAAGGCGCTCAAACGGATCTCACATCACTGACGGATGAATCGCAGGAAAAGACGCTGGAAAACGGCAGTCTCTCAAGTAAAATTGCCGTATTAGAGGTCAGCGGCACCATTCAGGATAATGGGGACTCAAGCAGTCTGCTTGGTGCAGACGGATATAACCACAGAACGTTCTTAAAAAACCTTGAGCGCGCAAAAGATGACAAGACGGTCAAAGGTATCGTTCTGAAGGTGAATTCTCCAGGTGGCGGAGTGTATGAAAGTGCTGAAATACATAAGAAACTGGAAGAAATCAAGAAAGAAACGAAAAAACCGATTTACGTGTCAATGGGTTCGATGGCAGCATCAGGAGGCTATTACATCTCAACAGCGGCTGATAAGATTTTTGCGACACCGGAAACCCTGACCGGGTCACTCGGCGTCATTATGGAAAGCGTCAATTATTCAAAGCTTGCCGATAAGCTTGGCATTTCTTATGAAACGATTAAGAGCGGGGCCCATAAGGACATTATGTCTCCTTCCCGTGAGATGACGAAAGAAGAAAAAAACATCATGCAATCGATGGTTGATAATTCGTATGAAGGCTTTGTTGATGTCATTTCAAAAGGGCGCGGCATGTCGAAAGCAGAGGTAAAGAAAATTGCGGACGGCCGCGTGTATGACGGACGGCAGGCGAAAAAACTGAACCTCGTTGATGAGCTTGGTTTTTATGACGATACCATTACGGCCATGAAAAAGGATCACAAGGATTTGAAAAACGCCTCTGTCATTTCTTATGAGGAAAGCTTCGGATTAGGCTCACTGTTTTCCATGGGCGCGAACAAAATGTTTAAAAGTGAAATTGATTTTTTGAATATGAGAGAAATTCTATCGCAATCCGGTTCGCCGAGAATGATGTATCTCTATGCGAAGTAGGAGGGAACAATAATGGACGCGACATATGAAGAGTTAGAGCGCAATGACATCAAAGGCCCGCAAGAAGCGGAGCAGCTGACACATGCCTATGCTGGCTTTTGGGTTCGTTTCTGGGCTTTCCTGCTTGATTGGCTCGTGATATGGGGATTAAACCATTTGCTCGTTTCTCCCCTCTTTACCGTATTGGATCTGCCGAAAACATCCGGCATGTTTACCTTCTCGGCCTACAGTGTGACAACGCTTATTGTGTATCTTGCCTACTTCGCACTAATGACTAAATACTTCAGGCAGACGCTTGGTAAAATGGTGTTCGGCCTCAAAGTGGTTTCTGTGAAGCAAGATAGCAAGCTGACATGGAGTACAGTGATTTTTCGTGAAGTGGTTGGACGGTATATTGATAAGATTTGGATTTTATATATCGTTGTTGCTTTTTCACCTACAAAACAAGGGATTCATGATTACATCGCGGATACCACCGTGGTGCATGAAAAATTATACCGCAAATAACCGATAACCCGGACCTCCGTCCGGGTTTATTTTTTTAGGAATTGGCGATAATGCTCCTAGAGGAAGTGAAGAATATGGTGTATGTACTGACAGCCATTCTTATTCTCATAGGGATCGTACTGCTTCTCAGAATGAAAATCCATGTCGCGCTGGAGTATCTTCATGCCGCTGATAATGACAAATTGACCTTGAAGATTACGGCGCTGTTTGGCCTTATAAGGATCAAAAAAACAATCCCGGCGATTAAGGTGAACAAAGAAGACGGAACAGTGGATATCAAACAAAAAACTGAATCTAAAATGAAAAAAAGCAGCGGAAAGAAAAAAATTACACAAAACGATGTGCAGCAAAGCATTAATAAAATCGAAATGCTTTTGCATCAGGTCACCAGACTACGGAAAATCAGCGCGTCTTTTCTCGCGCATTTACATATCACAAAACTAGAATGGGTTACAGTAATCGGAATTCAGGACGCGGCAGTGACAGGTGTGTTAACAGGTGCTGTATGGGGCGTGAAGGGCGGTATCGCAGCAATGCTCTACGACCACCTGGACTTTGTGAATAAACCTGTCTATGAGGTGATCCCGTCGTTTCAAGTCCCTGTTTCCAAGACCCATTTTCAGTGTATATTCTTTTTTCGCTTTGGACATGCTATGCTTGCAGCTTTCAAATTCGTCAAATACGGACGGGAGCTATCCGTATTAAAGAAGAATCCGTCGGCTAGAATGACTTCAAAGAATGATTCATCAGTTTAAGGAGGAAGCGTATATGGCAGACCATCCCATCCAAGGTTTAATGAAAACCGCAATGGAAAACTTGAAGGAAATGATTGATGTTAACACCATCATCGGAGATCCAGTAGAAACGCCTGATGGAAGTGTGATTTTAACTGTTTCTAAAGTTGGATTCGGATTCGCCGCAGGCGGAAGCGAGTTTGGCGGAAAGCCGGCCGAAAAGAAATCGGAAGACGATGAGACAAGAGAACAGAAACTTCCTTTCGGAGGCGGAAGCGGGGGCGGTGTGTCCATTACGCCGATCGCGTTTTTAATTGTCGGATCGACAGGCATCAGAATGCTTCATTTAGATGAAAATACCCATTTAATAGAGAAAATTTTAGACGCAGCCCCTCAAACACTCGAACGCATCCAGCAAATGTTCAAGAAAAATAACAAGAACCAAGGCCAGGGCCAAAATCAAAACCAAATGAACAATATGAATTATTAAAAAAAGGTTAACTGCGCTGGCCGCAGTTAACTTTTTTTTGGCATAAACTTTGCAGTTTGCAGGAAACTTTACTATGATAGAGACATACATACAAAAGGGAGGAATTATAATGGCTGAAATTACATTCAAAGGCGGTCCGGTTACACTTGTCGGACAAGAAGTGAAGGTAGGAGATCAAGCTCCTGATTTCACAGTGCTGACTAACAGCCTTGAAGAAAAATCGTTAGCTGACATGAAAGGAAAGGTAACGATTATTTCTGTTATCCCTTCAATTGATACAGGTGTTTGTGATGCACAAACACGCCGTTTTAACGAAGAAGCTGCAAAGCTTGGAGATGTTAACGTCTACACAATCAGTGCAGACCTTCCATTCGCGCAAGCGCGCTGGTGCGGCGCTAACGGAATTGACAAAGTGGAAACACTGTCTGACCACAGAGATATGTCATTTGGCGAAGCGTTCGGTGTGTATATTAAAGAACTTCGTCTGCTTGCTCGTTCCGTATTTGTCCTTGATGAGAACGGAAAAGTCGTTTACGCTGAATATGTAAGCGAAGCAACAAACCACCCGAACTATGAAAAGCCAATTGAGGCTGCTAAGGCATTAGTGAAGTAAGCAGGGAAAAAAGCTCCAGGCTGCCGCCGGAGCTTTTTTCATGGCAAGGAGGAACACAATATGCAAAAAGACCATGTAGGTGCGGTGTATGAGCTGTTAAACGAAGCCGCGATTATGATAAAGAATGAATTGCAGATTTCATATATAGAGGCGCTGGCCGAAGCAGGAGAAATGTATTTTCTTGAAAAAACGGATCAGCTGAAACTGCCTGCTGATCAGAAAACCAAACATCTTCAGGCTCTGCTTGAAAAAGCGGAATTCGGCACGTATGAGCATGAGTGGGTACGCAAGGCTTTTCAGCTTGCCGTCCTTAAAGGAATGAAAGATATCTCCCATCCAAACAGACAAATGACGCCGGATACGATCGGGCTTTTCATCAGCTATTTGGTGAATAAGTTTATGGCGGACAAAAAGGAACTGACCATTCTTGATCCAGCCTTGGGAACTGGGAACCTTCTGTTTACCGTGCTGAACCAGCTGTCTGAAAAAACGGCAAACAGCTTTGGCATTGAAATTGATGATGTGCTCTTGAAGATCGCCTATGCCCAAGCGAACCTTCTGAAAAAAGAGCTTGAGCTTTTCCACCAAGACAGCCTTGAGCCGTTGTTTATCGATCCAGTTGACACGGTCATTTGTGATCTGCCAGTCGGCTATTATCCGAATGACGAAGGAGCAGAAGCGTTTGAGCTCAAAGCTGACGAAGGCCATTCCTTCGCTCATCATCTGTTTATTGAACAGAGCGTCAAGCATACCAAACCGGGCGGCTACTTATTTTTTATGATTCCGAATCATTTGTTTGAGAGCTCCCAAAGCGGCAAGCTGAAACAGTTTTTCAAAGATAAGGTTCATATCAACGCACTGTTGCAGCTGCCAAAATCTATTTTTAAAGACGAAGCTCATGCCAAAAGCATCCTTGTGCTTCAGAAACAAGGAGAGAATACGAAAGCGCCGGGGCAAATTCTGCTTGCGAATCTTCCGTCTTTCTCCAATCAAAAGGCGATGCTTGATATGATGGCTCAATTTGATGAATGGTTTAAAAAAGAAAAGTAAGTGTTTTAAAAGCAGCGTAGGCAGCCGTATGAGGTCGATGCCTAAGCTGCTTTTATTTATGCTTTTGAAGACCGGACTTGACGAATTGAATCCAGCTTTGAAACACAAAATACAGAGGGAAAAACCGCAAATTGTAAGCGTTCATCAATACAAAACCTATAGGGAATGTGTCTGAAAATAACGACTTCTTATTGTAAGCGTTATCAATACGCAAGTTGACTTGAAAAGCCGACATGACAATGTTTAAATGGAAAAGTCAGATATTTTTCGGAGAAGATGTTGATATTCACCGGGAAAAAAGTACGAAAACGAAGTTGTTGATACAGAGTATAAAGGAGCGTCAATCATGTCCAAAATTATTGCAATTAACGCAGGAAGCTCGTCTTTGAAATTTCAGCTTTTCGAAATGCCTTCAGAAACCGTTTTAACGAAGGGTTTAGTTGAACGAATCGGTATCGCCGACAGTGTATTCACAATTTCTGTGAACGGCGAAAAAAATACAGAAGTAACTGATATTCCGGATCATGCGGTAGCTGTTAAAATGCTGCTGAATAAGTTAACGGAATTCGGCATTATTAAAGACTTGAATGAAATTGACGGAATTGGCCATCGTGTCGTTCACGGCGGAGAAAAATTCAGCGATTCTGTTTTATTAACGGATGAAACCATTAAGGAAATCGAAGATATTTCTGAATTGGCACCGCTTCACAATCCGGCAAATATCGTTGGAATTAAAGCGTTCAAAGAAGTGCTTCCAAATGTTCCTGCGGTAGCTGTATTTGATACGGCATTCCACCAAACAATGCCTGAGCAGTCTTACCTTTACAGCTTGCCGTATGAATACTATGAAAAATTCGGCATACGTAAATACGGCTTCCACGGCACTTCACATAAATATGTAACTGAGCGTGCGGCAGAGCTTCTCGGCCGTCCGTTAAAAGACTTGCGCCTGATTTCCTGCCACCTTGGAAACGGAGCAAGTATTGCGGCTGTTGAAGGCGGAAAATCAATTGACACATCCATGGGCTTTACGCCGCTTGCCGGTGTAGCAATGGGTACACGCTCTGGAAACATCGACCCTGCCCTGATTCCATACATCATGGAGAAAACAGGCCAAACGGCTGACGAAGTATTGAATACATTAAACAAAAAAAGCGGACTGCTCGGCATTTCCGGTTTCTCAAGCGATCTTCGTGACATCGTTGAAGCAACGAAAGAAGGAAATGAGCGCGCGGAAACGGCTCTTGAAGTATTCGCAAGCAGAATCCACAAATACATCGGTTCTTACGCTGCAAGAATGAGCGGTGTAGATGCGATCATCTTTACTGCCGGTATCGGTGAAAACAGTGTGGAAGTCAGAGAACGCGTTCTTCGCGGTTTAGAATTCATGGGCGTATACTGGGATCCTGCGCTTAATAACGTGCGCGGCGAGGAAGCTTTCATCAGCTATCCGCATTCTCCAGTAAAAGTCATGATCATTCCGACTGATGAAGAAGTCATGATTGCGCGCGACGTTGTTCGTTTAGCAAAATAAATCGCATGAAAGCACATTCTCTTGAATGTGCTTTTTTGTTGATGCATGATAGTGACAGACAGAAAACATAAAAGAGGTGGGCCAATGAGCGTTCAAGAGCATAAACAAGAAGCTCCCGATATCGTTCGGTGCAAAGTGATTACTGTCAGTGACACGAGGACAGAGGAAACCGATAAAAGCGGCAAGCTGATGATCTCATTTTTAGAAGAAGCCGGTCATCATATTGCTGCATATGAAATTGTAAAAGACGAAAAGGATGCTTTGCAGCGGTCAGTGCTTGCAGGCTGCATGGATGAACAGACAGACGCGGTACTCTTAAACGGAGGGACAGGCATAGCAGATCGGGATGTCACTATTGAAGCCATAACGCCGTTGTTTTCGAAAGAGCTGCCCGGCTTTGGAGAAATATTCAGGATGCTGAGTTATACAGAGGATATCGGCCCTGCCGCAATCATGTCGAGAGCAACTGCCGGCGTCATTCAGCATACCGCTGTTTTCTCAACGCCAGGCTCAAGCGGCGCGGTAAAGCTGGCAATGAATAAGCTGATTATTCCCGAACTTGCGCATGTGGTCAGAGAAATCAGAAAAGACAAGTAAATGAATAAATACTACGAAACTTCACCTGAAATTTAGGTGAAGTTTTTTTTATAAAAGGCTTGAAAAAACGAAACGTACTTGTTAAAGTGTATACATACAAAATGTATTTTTATTAAATATAATTTATTTTTATACAAAATAGAAACACGGTTGAGAGGGGAATTTTATCATGTCAGAACAGAAAAAAGTCGTATTAGCATACTCAGGGGGTCTTGATACTTCCGTCGCAATAAAATGGCTTCAGGAGCAAGGATATAATGTCATCGCCTGCTGTCTGGATGTCGGTGAGGGCAAAGATTTGGCATTTGTTCAGCAGAAAGCGCTTGAAGTCGGCGCGACAAACTCCTACGTGATCGATGCAAAAGAAGAATTTGCACAGGATTACGCGCTTATCTCTTTGCAGGCCCACACGATGTATGAAGGAAAATATCCGCTTGTTTCGGCATTATCTCGACCACTGATCGCGAAAAAACTGGTTGAAATTGCGGAAAAAGAAGATGCACAGGCGATTGCCCACGGATGCACAGGGAAAGGAAATGACCAGGTTCGTTTCGAAGTCTCCATTAAATCATTAAACCCTGACCTAGAAGTCATCGCGCCGGTTCGCGAATGGCAGTGGTCACGTGAAGAAGAAATTGAATATGCGGCTAGCCGCGGCATTCCGATTCCGATCAATCTTGACAGCCCGTATTCTATCGACCAAAACCTCTGGGGACGCGCCAATGAGTGCGGTATTTTAGAAGATCCATGGGCGGCGCCGCCAGAAGGTGCATACGATTTAACAGCTCCGCTGGAAAAAACGCCGGACACGCCGGAAGTGATTGAAATTGCATTTGAACAAGGCGTGCCTGTCTCCATTGACGGTGTTTCCTACTCGCTTTCTGAGCTGATCTTGAAGCTGAATGAAATGGCGGGCGCGCACGGTGTCGGACGTATCGACCACGTGGAAAACCGCCTCGTTGGCATTAAATCCCGGGAAGTATACGAATGCCCTGGTGCGATGACACTGATCAAAGCACATAAAGAATTAGAAGATTTGACACTGGTGAAAGAGGTAGCCCACTTTAAACCGATCATCGAGCAAAAAATGTCAGAAATCATTTACAACGGCTTATGGTTCTCACCGTTAAAAGATGCGCTGCACGCTTTCTTAAAAGAAACGCAAAAGCATGTCACAGGCATTGTCCGCGTGAAGCTGTTTAAAGGCCATGCAATTGTAGAAGGACGTAAATCGGAATACTCTCTATATGATGAAAAACTTGCAACATATACAAAAGACGATGCATTTGATCACCATGCAGCAATCGGATTTATCGAGCTTTGGGGACTTCCGACAAAAGTGAACAGCATCGTGAAAAAGAAGGAGCAGATTAAAGCATGAAGAAGCTTTGGGGAGGCCGATTTCAAAAAACACCGGAAAAATGGGTCGACGAGTTCGGCGCGTCCATATCATTTGACCAAAATTTAGTTGCTGAAGACATTACAGGGTCTCTCGCACATGCTGCCATGCTGAAAAAATGCGGTATTCTGACAGCTGAAGAAGAGCTGAAAATCCGAGAGGGCCTGAATACCCTTTTGCAAAAAGCAGAGGAGGGAGCATTGGAATTCTCAGTCGATTATGAGGATATTCATTTGAACATTGAGAAAATGCTCATTGACGAAATCGGTCCTCTTGGCGGCAAGCTGCATACCGGCAGAAGCCGGAATGACCAGGTGGCGACTGACATGCATTTATACTTGAAGAATCATGTCGGCCACATCATCGATCTGATTGAGGCATTCCAAAGTGCGCTGATTGAAAAGGCGGAAGCGAACGTTGAAACGATTCTGCCGGGCTACACACATCTGCAGCGCGCCCAGCCGATTTCATTCGCTCACCATCTGCTTGCGTATTTCTGGATGCTTGAGCGCGACAAGGAGCGTTTTCAGGATTCAATGAAGCGGATTAACAAATCTCCGCTCGGCTGCGGGGCGCTCGCGGGAACAACCTTCCCAATTGACCGTGATTATTCAGCGGAACTGCTCGGCTTTGATGCCATTTATGAAAACAGCTTGGACGGCGTCAGCGACAGAGACTTCATTTTGGAGTTTTTAAGCAACAGCAGTATGCTGATGATGCACCTATCCCGTTTCTCTGAAGAAATCATTTTATGGTGCTCGCAGGAGTTTAAATTCATCGAGCTTGACGATACGTACGCAACAGGAAGCAGCATGATGCCGCAAAAGAAAAATCCTGATATGGCGGAGCTGATCCGCGGCAAAACAGGACGCGTATACGGCGATATGATGGGGCTGTTTACGATCATGAAAGGACTTCCGCTCGCTTACAACAAAGATCTGCAGGAAGACAAAGAGGGCATGTTTGACACGGTGAAAACGGTGGAGGGCAGCCTGCAAATCTTCACAGGCATGATCCAAACTATGACTGTAAACAAAGACGTCATGAAGCAAGCGACAAAACAAGACTTTTCAAATGCGACGGAACTGGCCGATTATTTAGCTAAAAAAGGAATGCCGTTCAGAGAAGCGCATGAAGTGGTCGGGAAACTTGTGTACACATGCATCGAAAGAGGGATCTATTTAAGCGATATGCCGTTTGGCGAGTTTCAGCAGGCGAGCACACTATTTGAAGAAGATATTTACACTGTGTTAGACCCTTACTACGCAGTTGAAAAAAGAATGAGCGCCGGCGGCACCGGATTCAAACAGGTAAAGCAGGCGCTTGAAAAAGCGAAAGCTTGCGTGGCAGCAGGAGTTTGTTAAAATTTCCTTCATAAAATCCCGTCATTATAGCCAACCTACCTCTATAATGATGGGAGGCAGAATGATGAAAAAAGAACCGGAACGCTATATTTATGATGAACAAGAAAGCCAGGATACAACAAGGCTCATTTCAGAAGCGTATCAAAGCGGTTATGTCGATATGCCTGATCAGGAGTCTTCATCTCCTGCAGAATAAGCTGTCTGTACAGACAGCTTTTTTTGTATGCCAAAGTGTAAAAAGTGATATTGCAAGCCTTTTATAGTAAAGTAGAAGAAGAAACACTTTATTGAAAGCGGCGACGTTGCTTTGGGAGGTATTCATGTGCGACATGCTTTAATTACTGCCGGTTCGAAGGGTTTAGGCCGCAAAGTGACTGAAACGTTGCTTGCAAAGGGGTATTCAGTAACAGTCAATTACAGACAGGATGAGGAGGCAGTCAGCCGCCTGAAGGAAGCCTGTCCCGATTGTCTTGACCGGCTGCAATTTGTAAAAGGTGATGTCACCAAAAAAGAAGATCTGCTGCGTATTGCAGAGGCTGCCTTAAACCGCTTCGGAAGGATCGACTTTTTGATTAACAACGCGGGACCATACATATTTGAACGTAAAAAGTTAGCCGATTATACTGATGATGAATGGTATGGCATGCTGGAAGGAAATTTAAGCGCCGTCTTTCATTTATTCAAAGCGGTTATTCCTATTATGAGAAAACAGCAATTTGGACGCATCATTACGTACGGATTCCAAGGTGCGGCTCACGCGCCCGGCTGGCTTCACCGATCGGCATTTGGCGCTGCGAAAGTGGGCTTGGCTTCTTTGACGAAGACAATTGCCATTGAAGAAGCCGAATTCGGCATAACCGCCAACATGGTTTGCCCAGGAGACATTGTCGGCGACATGAAAGAAGCATCGATAGAGGAAGCCAGAATGCGAATTGGCAAAGAAAAAACGCCGATAGGAAGATCCGGTACAGGCGAGGATATCGCCCGGATTATCGCTTTCTTGTGTGAGGAGAACTCAGACCTTGTGACAGGGACTGTCATTGAAGCCACCGGAGGCCTCAATGTCATTAACAAGAATCAAACAACATAAGTTTTTCAGCTTTTTAAAAAGGGAAAATAAAAAAATCAAAATCATGTGACGAGGTGAAAGAAATGAAAGTGACATATCACGGACATTCTGTAATCACAGTGGAAACGAAGGACCATCATATTATTTTTGATCCGTTTTTAACAGGGAATTCATTAACGGATATAAAGCCGGAGGATGTAAAAGCGGATGTCATCTTACTAACGCACGGCCACAATGACCATGTCGGTGATACTGAACAAATCGCCAAGCAAAATAACGCGTTAGTTATAGCCCCGAACGAGCTCGCTGTGTACTTAGGCTGGAAAGGCTTGAATGTTCATCCAATGCATATTGGCGGCTCCCGCCAGTTCGATTTTGGAAAAGTGAAGCTCACACAGGCCTTTCATGGATCAGCCATCACAGATGAAGAAAACAAAACGATCACTTACACAGGCATGCCTGCCGGTATTTTGCTGACTGTAGAAGATAAAACGATTTTCCACGCGGGCGATACGGCTCTTTTCTCTGATATGAAACTCATTGGCGAATTGAATCATATCGACCTTGCTTTCCTTCCGATTGGCGATAACTTTACGATGGGGCCTGAAGACGCCAAGCTTGCTGCTG
The DNA here is from genome assembly GCF_037963335.1 of Bacillus sp. PS108. Taxonomy (NCBI): domain Bacteria; kingdom Bacillati; phylum Bacillota; class Bacilli; order Caryophanales; family Bacillaceae; genus Bacillus; species Bacillus sp. PS108. Next base: position 2,866,729 of record NZ_CP150155.1, on the reverse strand, counting down.
AATGGCTGCGCGCAAAACAGGTCGTGCCGGTGCATTACAATACATTCCCGGTCATCGAACAAGACCCAGAAGCATTCGCTGACAGCCTGCCGGGCGGAGTCGGCAAAGTCATGTCGGTCGGTGAGACGATCGAGCTTTAAACCGTGAAACCATCTCCTGATGAATCAGGAGGTGGTTTTTATTTTTTCAGTTATCCTGTAATGGTCTTATCAGAGGTTCCTTCCAATTCTTTGCTGCGCTGCTGAAAACGTTTGGTTATCCGGGCGATCAAGTCCTTCGTGGCGCGGTCAAAATGAACTTCTTTTTGATTTGTCAACAGCCCTATGGGCGGGGTGATATCCAGGTTCAGAATTGGAATGACTTTAGTGCCGTTGAACGGTTTAGAATGTGCGGTGCTGGTAAAGATTGAAATTCCGATGTTTTCACGTACGTAATATTCATGTGACATGCTGCTTGTGAGCTCCATTTTTTTGTAACGATTCCCGAGTTCTCTATGTAAATGCTGTTCAATTTGTAAGCGAATGGGGCAATTGGAGGGCGTAAATATGAAGCGCTCTTCTGCTAAATCAGACAAATGGACAGCCTTCTTCTCAGCGAGCGGATGTTGATCAGATACAATCACATTTAATGTGTCATAAAAAAATGGATGGTAGTAATTTTCAAGAATCAGCTCCGGCTCGCCGCAGACTGCAAAATCAATCGTCCCGTCTAAGAGCTTTTGACTGCAGGTATTGGCGTCATCAACCTTGATATTAACTGTTATCTTTGGGTAATCCTTTAAGAAATTCTTTAAAATCTCGGGGAATATCAGACTGGCGGTTGGCTCTGAAACCCCTATGTTGATAATGCCTGCCTCTTCTTCTTTTAAGTCGGAGAGGTTGTGTTTAAGCGCCTCGTATTGTATCAAAAGATCTCCTGTTCGTTCATAAAAAAGTTTCCCTGCTTTTGTCAACTGCAGGCTTTTTCCTCTTTCAAACAGCAGTACGCCTAAATCCTGCTCCAATTGCTTCATACGCATCGATATCGTCGGCTGCGAGTAGTTGAGTATTTCTGCAGCTTTATAGAAGCTTCCAAATTTTACAATCGTATGAAACGTTTTGATTGAGCGTAACTCCAATGTGCTCCCTCCTGTTTTTCATCATTAAAATTACTGAAGTGAAGGTTTACTTTTTTTGATTAGTCAAAGATCAGAGTATGCTTTATAGTATAAACAATAAAAGCTTAGTAAACAAATAGGAATTATATATTTTGTGAAGAGGAGTGACAAAAATGAGTGAGGATATTTTTCGACTGGCAACTGTTGAAGATGCATCGGAGCTGTTGAAACTGGTTAACAGCGCATTTCAGCCCATTCGGCAGCTGGATATTGATTGGCCATCCACGAGAGCTGATATCCAAATGGTATCAGAAAATATTGAACATCATTCAGCGATTGTGCTGGAGCGGGATGGGAAGCTGATTTCAACGATTACAATCAGGTTCCCGTGGGAGAGTGAGACGCCTCCTTCAAAATATCCGTTTGTATGGTGGTTTGCGACACTGCCGGAATATAAAGGGCAAGGCGCCGGAAGTAAGCTGCTTACGTATGTTGAAGAAAAAGTGCTTCGAGATATGCTGAAGGCTCCTGCGCTGACACTCGGCACATCGGCGCGCAAGCATCCTTGGCTTGCTGACATGTACAGAAGGAGAGGGTATGAAGTGTATTTTGAGCAGGAAAAAGACGGGGACATAGGTGTGATGATGCACAAGGTTCTGATTCCGGAACGATTTAACCCAACGCTTTTAGGTGCGCCCAGCTGGGCATGATGTGAGGCAGCCTATGAATAAGCGTAAAGGATTGGTTTTGCTGCTGTCAGTGTTTGCATTACTTGGCGGGGGATGTTCGCAAACAAATAACAAAACAGATCGTCAGGCTCAAACGGTCATAGTCGGCACTGGAACAGATTTTCCGAATATTGCGTTTTTAAATGAAAAAGGCGATTTGACCGGGTATGACATTGAAGTGATGAAAGCCATCGATAAGGAGTTGCCTCAATATACATTTGAATTTAAAACGATGGATTTCTCAAATTTGCTGACGAGTCTCGGAAATAAAAAAATTGATGTGATTGCTCACAATATGGCCAAAAATAAAGAACGAGAAAAGCGTTTTTTGTATCATAAAGTCCCATATAACTACTCGCCGATGTACATCACGGTGAAAGAGGATAATCACAAGATTCATACATTAAAAGACTTACACGGAAAAACAGTCATAGTTGGCGCCACGTCAAATGCGGCAGATTATATTACAAAGTACAACAAAACGCACGGCAGCCCGATTCATTTGAAATATGCGGGACAGGGAAGCAATGACACCGCCAATCAAATTGAAACCGGTCGCGCAGATGCAACGATAGCTACACCGTTTGCCGTCGATTTTCAGAATAAAACGCACGCCTTCCGCCAAAAGACAGTCGGTGACGTGTTATTAGATACCGAGGTGTACTTTATGTTTAATAAAGGCAGCCAAACCTTGGCGGATGACACAGATCAAGCGATTAAAAAGCTGGAGAAAAACGGAACGCTAAAAAAACTAAGCCGAAAATGGCTCGGGGCAGATTATTCAAAATCAAGTTTTGAAAAATAAATGGGGCGATGAGATGAAAACGAAAGCAGCATTCATGGCAATATTATTTTCGCTTATAACAGTTCTGTCAGCTTGCGGTGCAGGCAGTCAAACGACGGGAGCCGGGCAAAAGAAGGTACAGACGATCACGGTCGGAACTGGAACCCAATTTCCGAATATTTGCTTTATCGATGAAAAAGGCGATTTAACCGGTTATGATGTCGAACTGATCAAAGAGCTTGATAAGCGCCTGCCACATTATAAATTCACATTTAAAACGATGGAATTTTCCAACCTGCTTGTCAGCCTCGGACAGCATAAAGTCGATATCGTGGCACATCAAATGGAGAAAAACAAAGAGCGTGAGAAAAAATTTCTGTTTAACAAGGTTGCTTACAACCATTTTCCTTTAAAAATTACTGTGCTTCAAAATAACGATACGATCCGTGGAATTGAAGACTTAAAAGGAAAACGGGTGATTACGAGTGCAACCTCCAACGGAGCGCTTGTACTGAAAAAATGGAATGAGGATAATGGACGGCCGTTTGAGATTGCCTATGAGGGCCAAGGCGCAAATGAGACTGCGAATCAGCTGAAATCGGGGCGTGCGGACGCAACGATCTCAACGCCTTTTGCAGTAGACTTTCAAAACAAGACGAGCGCTATTAAAGAAAAAACCGTCGGTAATGTGCTTTCAAATGCCAAAGTGTATTTTATGTTTAACAAAAATGAACAAACGTTAAGTGACGATATTGATAAAGCCTTACAGGAAATCATTGATGATGGAACGTTGAAAAGGCTCAGTTTGAAATGGCTTGGTGACGACTATTCCAAAGAGCAGTATTAGGTAAAAAGAGAGGGAGCAGTGATGGAAAAAGCGTTTGATATGAACATGATTGGAGATTTTGTGCCGACGTTAACCGCTTATTTACCGGTTACATTATACATTTTAACACTGTCCTTGCTTTTCGGTTTTGTATTAGGGCTCTTTCTGGCACTGCCCCGCATCTACAATATTCCAATTGTAAATCAATTGGCAAAAGTGTATATCTCATTTTTCAGGGGAACGCCTATCATGGTGCAGCTTTTCATCGTGTTTTACGGAATCCCGGCGCTTACGGGGCTTATCGGGATTGATACATCAAAAATGGACCCGTTTTATGCTGCTGTCGCAACCTACGCGTTAAGCAATGCAGCGGCAGCCGCAGAAATCATTCGAGCGGGGGTGGGCAGTGTAGATAAAGGCCAAACGGAAGCGGCGTACAGTATTGGCTTAAGCAGTAGTCAGGCCTTCAGGCGAATCGTTCTGCCCCAGGCACTTGTCCAGGCGTTTCCGAATATGGGAAACATGGTGATCAGTTCTTTAAAAGATACATCTCTAGCCTTTTCAATTGGTGTTATGGATATGTCCGGAAGGGGCCAAACATTGATCACCTCAAGCAACCATTCTCTTGAAGTTTACATTGCGCTATCGATTGTTTATTATGCTGTAGCGATTTTATGTGAATGGTTCTTTCGAGTGGCAGAAAAACGAATCAAGAAGAATCAAACAAGGATTGTTACTGTTTTTGACATGAACATACATTGATATATTTCTTCGGATGAGGGGGGAGAAGATTGCAATTTGACTTTCCATTTATCGTTTCCGCCATGAAAGAAATGGTAAAGACCATTCCTCTGACATTGATGATGGCTGTTTTGCCGATTGTGTTTGGATTTCTCGTGGCTCTTGGAAATATAATTGTTAGAATTTTTAGAATTAAAGGCTTGGTGGCTTGCTCAAGGTTTTATGTGTCTTTCTTTCGAAGTACACCTGCAATTCTTCACATTATGTTGATTTATTTAGGGATACCGCCTGTTGCAGATCAAGTCAGCAGTTTTTTTCATCTCGGCTGGTCCGCCAATGAGATACCGGTCTCCATGTTTGTCATCATGGCCTTGTCTTTAACTGCCGGAGCTTATCTCACAGAAATCATCCGGTCGGGCATTCTGGCGATGGATACCGGACAGGTCGAAGCGGCTTATTCAATCGGCTTGACATACAGCCAAACCTTTCGGCGTGTAATATTGCCGCAGGCGCTGATGGTTTCCATCCCAAACTTCACAAATTTGGGTATCGGCTTTTTGCATACCACCTCTATCGCGGCTATAGTGGCTGTCCCAGAGATTACAGGGACGGCGACTATCGTTGCTTCTGATAATTATGCATTTTTAGAAGCGTTTATCGGAGCAGCGATTATCTATTGGGTGCTGACTCTAATCCTAGAATCCGTAAATGGAGTATTAGAGAGAAAGGCAGCCAGATTTCAAGGAGGCACTTTATGATTGAGATTAAAAATATCCATAAACAGTTTGGCATCCACCATGTATTAAAAGGGATAAATCTCACGGTACGCAAGGGAGAAGTTGTGACGATTATCGGGCCGAGCGGATCAGGGAAAACCACCTTTTTACGGTGCCTGAATTTATTAGAACGTCCAGACGAAGGGATCATTTCTATACATGACAAAGTGATTAATTGCAGCTTTCCGTCCAAAAAAGAGGTTCACTGGCTCAGAAAACAGACGGCAATGGTATTTCAGCAATACCACCTGTTTGCTCACAAAACGGTGATTGAAAATGTCATGGAGGGCTTGACGATTGCCCGGAAAATGAGAAAACAAGACGCGTATGCCGTAGCAGAAAATGAACTGAGAAAGGTCGGGCTTCAAGATAAATTGAACGCTTATCCGAGTCAGTTATCGGGAGGACAAAAGCAGAGGGTAGGGATAGCAAGGGCGCTTGCCATTCATCCTGATGTGCTGCTGTTCGATGAGCCGACGGCAGCGCTTGATCCGGAGCTGGTCGGTGAAGTGCTTGAGGTAATGCTGGAAATCGTGAAAACCGGAGCCACCATGATTGTTGTTACACATGAAATGGAGTTTGCAAGAAGGGTCTCTGATCAAGTTGTTTTTATGGATGAAGGAGTCATTGTTGAACAAGGAACCCCGGAGGAAGTCTTCCGCCATACCAAAAAAGACAGAACGAGGCAGTTTCTCCGCCGTGTTTCGCCGGAATATTTATTTGAACCAAAAGAACACATAAAGGAGCCGGTGATATGATCCGCTTAAGTATTTTAGACCAAAGTTTGATTGGTGAAGGGGAGACAGCAGCTGATACATTACAGCATACAGTGAAATTGGCACAAATGGCTGAAGAATGTGGATATCACCGATTTTGGGTGGCCGAACATCACAACAATGATGAGATTGCAGGGTCTGCACCCGAGGTTCTTTTAGGCTATCTTGCTGCAAGCACAAGAAAAATTCGTTTAGCATCAGGCGGAGTGATGCTGCAGCATTACAGCTCTTATAAAGTAGCGGAGCAATTCCATCTTCTATCAGCGTTAGCTCCCGGCCGTATAGATCTTGGAGTGGGCAAAGCGCCCGGCGGGTTTCAGCTGTCCACAGACGCGCTGCAGGCCGAATATAAAAAACCGGTGCGTCAGTTTGATGAAAAACTGGAGGAGCTTACTCATTTCGTTCGGGATGATTTTCCTGATACCCACCGCTATGCCGCATTGCGTCCTAGGCCGCAGGTTGATCGGAAGCCGGGTATTTTTCTATTGGGAGGAAGCGCAGAGAGTGCCATTTCGGCTGCAAAACTGGGAATCTCTTTTGTCTTTGCTTACTTTATTAATGGTGAAGAGGAAGTGCTGAAGGAAGCCCGCCGAGCATTTGACGCGCATCTCCCGCCAGGATCTGAGGCTGAATTTCATCTTGCCCCCGCTGTTTTTGCGGCACATACAAAAGAAGAAGCGGAAAAACATATTGTGTCGCGTGAATCGATAAAAGTGGTTTTGAAAGACGGGCGTAAGGTCAACGTCGGTTCCCGCGAACAGGCTGAGGCCTATCTGGAAAACGTCACAGAGCCCTATGACATCATCGTGCAAAAAACCGGGATTATTGCCGGAACAAAGGAAGAAGTGGCAGAAGAATTAACACGTTTATCAGGCACATACAAAATCAATGATTTTGTTATTTTTACACCTATCAAAAATGCTGTAGAAAAACAGCTGTCTTATCAGCTGCTGAGCGATGCAGTTTTAGCTGCAAAACGTTAAGGAGGGACAGAAGAATGAGTGATGTTTTGAACATTGTGGTTTGGAGTAAAAAAGGCTGTTCGTATTGTGAGGAAGTCAAGAATTATTTGAATGAAAAAGGGTTCCCGTTCCAAAATATCGATGTTTCAGAGAAAGAGGAACTTCGAGATATTTTACAGGCGAAATATGGGGTACGCCATGTGCCTGTGGTCGAAATCGGGCGCGGCAATCACTATCAAGGGATAACTGAAATCGGCATTGAACACCTTGATCTTGCACTTGCTAATCATGCACAGATAAAGGAGGCAAAAAGATGACACGTTCAGATTTTATTCAGTTTGGAGCCATGATTCACGGTGTCGGGGGAACAACTGACGGCTGGCGTCATCCCGATGTTGATCCCTCGGCCAGCACGAATATTGAATTTTACATGAAAAAGGCGCAAACAGCTGAAAAAGGTTTGTTTAGTTTTATTTTCATTGCAGACGGCTTATTTATTTCTGAAAAATCGATTCCTCATTTTTTAAACCGTTTTGAACCGATTACCATTTTATCTGCGCTGGCATCGGTTACCAAAAATATTGGTTTAGTAGGGACGTTCTCTACATCTTTTACTGAGCCATTCACTATCTCCAGACAATTGATGTCGCTGGACCATATCAGCGGGGGCAGGGCTGGCTGGAATCTTGTTACTTCTCCACAGGAAGGAGCGGCACGCAACCATAGTAAGTCTAATTTGCCAGAACACACTGAACGTTACGAGATCGCACAAGAGCATTTGGATGTTGTGCGCGGGCTGTGGAATTCCTGGGAGCATGACGCATTTATACACAATAAGAAAACAGGGCAGTTTTTCGATCCGGCGAAGCTTCATCGCCTGAATCATAAAGGAAAGTATTTTCAAGTAGAGGGACCCTTGAATATCGGGCGCTCTAAGCAGGGAGAGCCTGTAGTGTTTCAAGCGGGTTCATCAGAAACAGGCCGGCAGTTTGCTGCTAAAAATGCGGATGCGATTTTTACCCATTCCAATTCATTAGAAGAGACAAAAGCGTTTTATGCGGATGTGAAAAGGCGAGCTGCTGATGAAGGGCGTGATCCTTCAAGTGTGCGGATTTTTCCAGGAATCAGCCCGATTGTGGCAGATACGGAAGAAGAGGCGGAAAAGAAGTATCGTGAATTTGCAGAATTGATACCGATTGAAAATGCTGTTACTTATTTGGCCCGTTTTTTTGATGATTATGATCTGAGTGTTTACCCGTTGGATGAGCCATTTCCCGATATTGGCGATGTGGGAAAGAATGCGTTTCAAAGCACAACAGACCGGATTAAGAGAGAAGCAAAAGCCAGAAATCTGACATTGCGGGAGGTAGCACAGGAAATTGCTTTTCCACGGACTCTATTCATCGGAACACCAGAGCGTGTCGCATCCTTAATTGAAACTTGGTTCAACGCTGAGGCGGCGGATGGGTTTATCATTGGGTCGGATATACCGGGTACACTTGATGCTTTTGTAGAAAAGGTGATTCCGATTCTTCAAGAAAGAGGGCTTTATCGTCAAGATTATCGCGGCGGGACCTTGCGGGAAAATCTCGGTCTTGGCATTCCGCAGCATCAATCCGTTTTACATTCATCACATCATTAGGTTTCGTCTGATCGAATGCGGAAGCTGAGAGAGGGGAGGCTGACTTTTTTGACGGTCATTGCCGGTACGGTTGTGAAAGGAAAACAATTAGGCAGAAAGCTTGGATTCCCCACGGCAAATGTAGATGCAAAAATGCATGGGCTGCGTAATGGAGTTTATGGAGTTCTGGCGACAGTCAATCACCAATTTCATTTAGGGGTTATGAATATCGGTGTGAAACCGACGGTGGGCTCTAACCTTAAAAGGACATTGGAGATTTTTTTGTTTGACTTTCATAGAGACATCTATGGAGAAAAAATCGAATGCAGCATTCTCTTTAAAATTAGAGAAGAAAGAAGGTTTGATTCTTTGGAGTCTTTAACAAAGCAAATTAAAAAGGATATTTCGTGCGTTGCAAAACGCTTTGAGCTGATTGGGATTATGGCACCGAACAAAAAAGAAAGCCTGCTTTCCCATCAGGAGTTAAATCTTCCGGATCTCTGCTTTTACAAGAAATGTAACAACCTATATGGCGTCAACCGAGGCGTATACAATGTCATTGATAACTGGTTTTTTGAGTACGGAATTACACAAGTAGCTTACAGGCGCATTTATATTTTATCTTTTTTAAGCTTTTTGAAAGAAGATAATCCGAAAGTTTCCAGCAAGTATATAAGATTTGGGGCGGGCGGTCTTGCTGATAAATTGAACCGATTTATTTCATCTTATGTTGAAGAGTCTGAAGAAAATATATTGGGATAGGGAAAGGAGCGGTACATATGTCTTTGGATTATTGGAGAAATATAGAAGGCTCCTATCCATATCAGACTACAGGAAATGACATCCTGACGTTGAAAGAGGAGTCTAATCCCGTAAATCTCTCAACGCTAGAAAAGCAGCTCATCGGCATTCGCCGGCACCTGCACCAATATCCTGAACTGTCAAAAGAAGAATTTGAAACAACTGCTTTTATAAAAAAATGCCTTAAAGAAAAGGGGATACAGATTCGCCCTACTGCTCTAAAAACGGGTGTGTTCGCAGACATAGCAGGGGAGTCAGAAGGTCCGGCGATTGCTTTGAGGGCTGATATTGACGCCTTGCCAATTGAAGAAAAAACAGGATTGCCTTATGCGTCTAAACATAAAGGGATCATGCATGCGTGCGGTCATGATTTTCATACGGCAGCGCTTCTTGGTGCGGCCTTTTTATTGAAGGAAAATCAAGACAGTCTGAAAGGAAAGGTTCGTTTATTATTTCAGCCGGCAGAGGAAGCGGGTGCAGGCGCTGCAAAAATGATAGAGGACGGCCAACTGGATGGCATTGATGCGGTTATTGGCCTTCACAATAAACCGGATATCGCGGTTGGGACTGTAGGGTTAAAAACAGGCCCGCTTATGGCTGCTGTTGACCGATTTAAAGTAAAGATAGAAGGGAAAGGCGCTCATGCAGCATTGCCGCATAATGGTTTTGATCCAATTGTCGGCGCTTCTCAGCTTATTGTCGCCCTGCAAACGATTGTGAGCAGAAATGTAAACCCGCTGCAAAGCGCGATTTTAACCGTAGGGAAAATCAACGGCGGCAGCACTTGGAATGTCATTCCGGATACAGTTGTCATTGAGGGCACTGTTCGTACATTTGATTCAGAGGTTCGTAATCAAGTGAAACAGCGTTTTTTGGCAGTCACAGAGCAGATTTCTGCCGCTTTCTCGTTAAAGGCAAATGTGAAGTGGCATTCCGGACCGCCGCCGCTTTGTAATGATGAGGCAATTACGGGGCTGGTGCGAGACGCTGCGCATAAAGCGAAACTTCAAGTCATTGATCCCGCCCCATCAACCGCGGGGGAAGATTTTGCTTATTATCTTGAGCATATTCCGGGATCCTTTGCGTTTTTTGGAACAGACGGTGATCATGATTGGCACCACCCTGCATTTACAATTGATGAAACTGCCATTATCAAAGCCTCTTATTTTTTATATGAAAGCGCCAAGAGATTGTTAGATTCGAATGAAGAGTCAAAAATATCTGATTGATATAGATGGGGTGTTCTGATGAAGAAATTAATCGTTTTTGCATTTATTGGTTTATTGTCGCAGTTAATAGACGGTTCGTTAGGTATGGCTTATGGAGTTACCTCAACTTCTTTGTTATTGGCGTTTGGCATCACACCTGCTGTGGCTTCAGCTTCTGTCCATTTAGCGGAAGTCGTAACGACTGCCGCATCGGGAGTGTCGCATATTAAATTTGGCAATGTTGACAAACAAACCGTTTATCAGCTTGTCATTCCCGGCTCTATAGGCGCTTTTTTAGGCGCGGCATTCCTCAGCCAATTACCTGGAGATGTGGCGAAACCCTATATTTCTTTGTTTTTGCTCCTTCTGGGCGGATATGTATTGATCAGGTTTTTATTTCAATATAAGCCGGCTCTTGAGAAGAAGCATGTGCCGTTAAACCGAAAACAATCCATCCCATTGGGAGTGATCGCTGGTTTTGCAGATGCCACAGGCGGAGGCGGCTGGGGACCGGTGACCACTCCGATTTTATTATCCCGCAAAGGCTTGAGCCCGAGGAAAGTTGTCGGGACTGTAGACACAAGTGAATTTGCCATCGCCGTATCTGCAACTGCCGGTTTTCTTATTTCATTAGGATGGGAGGACGTCAATTGGTTATGGGTGTTTTCACTAATGGCCGGTGGAATTATCGCTGCCCCTATCGCAGCATGGCTGGTGCAGAAGTTTCATCCGCAATTGATGGGTGTGCTTGTAGGAGGATTTATTATTCTGGTAAATGCCAGAACATTAATAAGTGAATGGATCACAAACACAGCTGTTCATCCATTGATCTATACGGCCATAGGGGTGATATGGCTATCCGCAGTTTTATTTGTTTTATCTAAAATAGGGAATCGAAATATTGTTAAGACAGCGGTTGATGTCCATTTAAAAGAAAAATAAAGGTTTTTCCGCTTTACGATGTAAAAGGAATCACGAGGTCCTTGCGTTTGACTGAAACGAAATCAACGCTGTAAGAAGCCGGTCGGGCTTCTTTTTTATTTTCCAGCCTCATTGCGTATAAATCCTTTGAAACCTTATAATAAAAACAAGAAGACTGTCCTTAGAGGTGAAAGGCTTGGCAACGAAGCATGAACAAATTTTAATGTATATCGATTCACTGCCTGTCGGTGAAAAAATTTCTGTCCGAAGAATTGCAAAGGAAATGAAAGTAAGCGAAGGAACCGCGTACAGAGCGATCAAGGAAGCAGAGAATAAAGGGTTTGTCAGCACGATTGAACGTGTGGGCACAATCAGAATTGAACAAAAGAAAAAAGAGAACATTGAAAAGCTTACCTATGCAGAGGTTGTAAATGTTATAGACGGACAAGTGCTCGGAGGCAGGGCAGGGCTCCATAAGACATTGAATAAATTCGTCATCGGCGCGATGGAGCTTGACGCGATGATGCGTTACACCGCAGCGGGGAATCTTTTGATTGTCGGAAACAGAATCAATGCACACAGGCAGGCGCTTGAAGCGGGTGCGGCCGTATTGGTGACCGGGGGCTTTAACACGGATGACAGCATTGTGCAGCTGGCAGATGAGCTTGAACTGCCGATTTTATCCACGAGCTATGACACCTTTACAGTTGCCGCGATGATTAACCGGGCAATATATGACCAGCTGATCAAAAAAGAAATTGTTTTGGTGGAGGACATCCTAACACCTGCTGACCGCACGGTATATCTTTCGCCTAAGGATAAACTTGAAAAATGGTATGAGAAAAATTTTGAAACGGGGCACGGCCGCTTCCCGGTTGTCGACGATCAAATGAAAATCCATGGCATTCTGACATCAAAAGATATTGCTGGCCATGACCGAAATGCATCTATAGAAAAAGTCATGACCAAAAATCCCGTCACGGTTATTGGGAAAACATCTGTCGCTTCAGCTGCGCAAATGATGGTATGGGAAGGGATCGAAGTGCTTCCCGTCACTGATGGCCACCAAAAACTCATCGGCATGATCAGCCGCCAAGACGTATTGAAAGCTCTTCAAATGATTCAAAAGCAGCCGCAGGTCGGGGAGAAGCTTGATGATATCGTTTCAAGGGGGTTTAAAGATGAGGGTGATGATAAAGAAGATCAAACGGTTTACGAGTATGAAGTCACGCCGCAAATGACAAATCAGCTTGGAACCATTTCTTATGGCGTATTTACGACCATTTTGACGCAAGCGGCAAACCGATTTTTGCGCTCGAAAAAGCGCGGCGAACTCGTCATAGAGAGCATCACCATCTTCTTTTTGAAGCCTGTGCAGATGGAATCAGTCATCGAAGTCAAACCTCGCATCTTGGAGGCTGGCAGAAAGTTCGGGAAAATGGAAGTGGAAGTGCACAGCCAAGGTCATATCGTGTCTAAAGCGATGCTGATGGTTCAGCTGATGGAAAGAAGCTAAGGGACGTTCAGGCGCCCCTTACGCGTGATCTCTTTCAGCTTCTTTGGCGTGAAGGGGATTGTAATGCCTGAAGGCTTTATAACCTGCCCAAGCGCTTCCTGCTCCTATGACGATAAAGATACCGCCGATTACTAACGTTAATACTGAATGGAATAATATCATTTGGTTGAGCCCGTAGAACAGGACTAGTGACCCTAAGGCCATGCTTGATTTTGCTGAACATATTTCTTTTGCCAAAGATGGCTTTGCCCGTACGCCTTTTACTTTATAGTACACATAAAAGCAGGCTGAAAGCCCAATCAAAAAAACAAGAACCAGCATAAATGAAATCCTCCATCGTAAAAGTTTACAAACCCATTTTATACAAAAACGGGCTTGGTTTTGACGTTATTTTTCTTTTCCGTCGGCAGAGAATGTGATTTAATGAATAAAAACAATAAAGGAGTATCAAATGAAAACAGAATTGATCAGAACCATATCATTATATGACACGATTATCTTACATAGACATGTGCGTCCTGATCCGGATGCCTACGGATCACAGTGCGGGCTTACGGAAATCCTGCGTGAAACATATCCTGAAAAAAATATTTTTGCGGTCGGCACGCCTGAACCGTCCCTCTCTTTCTTATATTCCCTTGATGAGGTGGACAATGAAACATATGAAGGCGCACTTGTCATTGTCTGCGATACGGCAAATCAGGAAAGAATCGACGATCAGCGTTATCCTTCAGGCGCCAAACTAATGAAAATCGACCACCATCCGAACGAAGATCCATACGGTGACCTTCTCTGGGTCGATACAAGCGCCAGCTCAGTAAGTGAAATGATTTACGAGCTGTATTTAGAAGGAAAAGAGCACGGCTGGAAGCTGAATACGAAAGCGGCAGAGCTGATCTACGCCGGCATTGTTGGAGATACCGGACGCTTTTTATTTCCGAATACCACGGAAAAAACATTAAAATATGCAGGCGAGCTCATTCAGTATCCATTCTCTTCCTCAGAGTTATTTAATCAATTGTATGAAACAAAACTGAATGTGGTGAAGCTTAACGGCTTTATCTTTCAAAATGTGTCTTTGTCCGAAAACGGGGCGGCTTCTGTTTTCATCAAAAAGGATACGCTTGAAAAATTCGGCACAACGGCTTCTGAAGCGTCGCAGCTTGTCGGGACGCTCGGCAATATCTCAGGTATTCGCGCCTGGGTGTTTTTCGTAGAAGAAGACGATCAAATCAGAGTCAGATTCCGTTCGAAGGGGCCTGTCATTAACGGACTTGCCCGGAAATATAACGGCGGAGGGCATCCGTTAGCTTCAGGCGCCTCTATTTACAGCTGGGATGAAGCTGATCGGATTTTAGCTGATCTGGAAACATTATGTAAAGAACACGAGTAGAGGGGAGACCCTCTCTCTTAGTGTTCATCTGTGACGGGGATGAACCAGCAGCCGAAATCAGTAAGGTCCTCGTAGACTTGGAGATTGTGTGATTGAAGTTCTTTTTTGATGAGGGAAGCGAGTGAGTTTGTTTCGGCATATGCAGAAAAACCTTGTCTGAGACGGGCTGCTTGATCTTTTGCTAACTGACGGTCACTGTAAACCTCCATTTCCCTTCCTCCTTCCTTTCGCCATTAAGCCTCACATATAGTTTATAAAAAAGAATGGGAAAAAGCGACAGAAGTTTGGAGAATTTAAAAAAAATCCATAATTATGTGGCGAAAGATATTTCAAGTTCCACTGTCAGCCTCGTATAAATAATCAATTCTCTGACGGTTGCCTCGTATTTTTTTTCATTGATCATATAGACTTTATTTTCAATTGTCCGCTTCAAGAGATCCTTTGTTTGATAGACGCTCTCTATGTCTTTTGTAATCACCTCTGAAATATCATCCTTTACATGCTCCTCGAATTTCGTTTTATCCGGCTGTGATATTTTATATTTATCCCCATTCAGCAATTTGACGCTGACGCTTTGAATCAGCAGTTTTCTTTTATTATCTTCATTCAGTTTATGGAGATCTTCCTGATAGATCGAAATTTGATTGTTCAAGTCTTTTACATGCTCTTTTTGCTTTTCGATGAGGCTGACCTGCTCCTCTTGGAATGTTCCGTAAGTAAACAGGAAAAAGAACCAGCTAATTACGGCTCCGCACATCATTCCCGCGAAAAAACGCTGCCATCCCGGTTTTTTGTAATGCTGGGGGACCCTCATGAAGAAAGATGCTCCTGGGTCAGCCATGATATAATAAGCCAGCCGCTTTGCGCGCCTCCCATGGCCGAAATAATTAAAAGAAGCTGTTTAAAGATATCTCTCGTATTGCCTTCGAGTATGCCGCGTTCAAAGCTGTATACCGCATCAAAGGTGCCTCCGATAGCTGCGACAAGCGCCCATATTTTTAACCGGTTGGCAAGCTTTGTAATGGCTGTAAGCGGGGGTTCGCCTGCCAAATATGCTCCGAGCCCTCCAATGAGTGCGCCCCCGATCAGCACCCCTAACGCAATGAAGTAGCTATTGATAAAATTCACCATAAATCCTGCTTCCTGATCCATCTTTATCACCTCACCTTTTATATCATATTGAGCTTTCAGGACAAGTATGATGATGAGTCAAAAAAGAACATTTGTTTCTTTTGGAAACCGGCCTTATAATGAGGGAAGAAATGAATCGTAATGAGAAAGAGGTGATAGCATGTCTTTTGTTCACCTGCAAGTGCATAGCGGGTACAGCCTGCTAAACAGCGCCGCGGCTGTGGAAGAGCTCGTCAGTGAAGCTGACAGGCTCGGATATGCGTCTTTGGCGCTGACAGATGATCATGTCATGTACGGAGCTATTCAATTTTATAAAGCTTGCAAGGCGAGAGGGATCAACCCAATAATCGGTTTGACGGCTTCTGTTTTTACGGATGACAGCGAGCTTGAAGCATACCCGCTCGTCCTGCTGGCAAAATCAAATACAGGCTATCAAAACCTGCTGAAAATCAGCAGCGTTCTGCAATCTAAATCAAAAGGCGGACTGAAGCCGAAATGGCTTCACAGTTATCGAGAAGGGATTATCGCAATAACGCCCGGCGAAAAAGGATATATTGAAACGCTTCTTGAAGGAGGGCTGTTCGAACAGGCTGCTCAAGCCTCGCTGGAATTTCAGTCTATATTCGGAAAGGGAGCTTTTTATTTCTCCTATCAGCCTTTTAAAGGGAATCAAGTCTTGTCTGAGCAGATTCTAAAGCTGTCAGAAGAAACGGGTATCCCTGTTACGGCCACAGGCGATGTGCATTACATAAGGAAGGAAGATAAGGCTGCCTACCGTTGTCTGAAAGCGATTAAAGCGGGGGAAAAACTGACGGATGCACCCGCTGAAGATTTGCCTGATCTCGATTTGAAACCACTCGAAGAAATGCAAAACATTTATCGAGAGCATCCCGAGGCACTGCAAGCTTCTGTAGAGATCGCGGAACAATGCCGGGTTGACGTCAGTCTCGGGCAGACCCGTCTACCGTCTTTTCCGACCCCAGACGGAACGTCCGCTGATGATTATTTAACGGATATCTGTATGGAGGGACTCCGCAGCCGTTTCGGCAAGCCTGATGAACGATACCTTCGCCGTCTTCAATATGAGCTTGATGTCATCAAGCGGATGAAGTTCAGCGATTACTTTCTGATCGTGTGGGATTTTATGAAGCACGCCCATGAAAAAGGGATTGTTACAGGACCGGGAAGGGGTTCTGCGGCAGGTTCTCTTGTGGCATATGTGCTGTATATCACAGATGTTGACCCGATTAAGCATCACCTTCTGTTTGAAAGATTTTTAAATCCCGAGCGCGTCAGCATGCCGGATATTGATATTGACTTTCCCGATACTAGAAGGGATGAAGTCATTCAATATGTTCAGCAGAAATACGGTGCAATGCACGTCGCACAGATTATCACCTTTGGAACACTTGCGGCAAAGGCGGCGCTCCGGGACGTCGGCAGAGTATTCGGCGTCAGCCCGAAGGAGGCAGATCAGCTTGCAAAACTCATTCCTTCAAGACCGGGAATGACGCTGGATGAAGCGAGACAGCAGTCACCGCAGCTGGATAAGCGGCTTCGGGAGTCAAGCCTGCTTCAGCAAGTCTATTCAATTGCCCGGAAAATAGAAGGGCTGCCAAGGCATGCATCAACCCACGCAGCGGGCGTTGTCCTGAGTGAAGAACCGTTAACAGATGTTGTTCCGCTTCAAGAAGGGCATGAAGGGATCTATTTAACGCAATACGCGATGGACCATCTTGAAGACTTGGGCCTTTTAAAAATGGATTTCTTAGGTTTGAGGAATCTGACACTTATTGAATCTATCACTTCAATGATTGAAAAAGAAGAAAATATTAAAATAGACCTTTCAAGTATTTCCTACAGCGATGACAAAACGTTCTCCTTGCTGTCAAAAGGGGATACGACAGGCATTTTCCAGCTTGAATCTGCAGGGATGAGAAGCGTCTTGAAACGGCTGAAACCTTCGGGCCTAGAAGATATTGTGGCGGTCAATGCACTGTACCGGCCGGGTCCGATGGAAAATATTCCGTTATTTATCGACCGTAAACACGGCCGGGCGCCTGTTCACTATCCTCATGAAGATTTAAGGAGCATTTTGGAAGATACATATGGCGTCATTGTGTATCAGGAACAAATTATGATGATTGCTTCCCGTATGGCGGGGTTTTCTTTAGGCGAAGCGGACCTATTGAGAAGGGCGGTCAGCAAAAAGAAAAAAGAAATCCTGGACAGAGAGCGAAGCCATTTTGTTGAAGGGTGCTTAAAAAAGGAGTATTCTGTAGACACTGCAAATGAGGTCTACGATTTAATCGTCAAATTCGCAAACTATGGCTTTAACAGAAGCCATGCGGTGGCATACAGCATGATCGGGTGCCAGCTTGCGTATTTGAAAGCTCATTATCCGTTATATTTTATGTGCGGATTGCTGACAAGCGTCATTGGCAATGAGGATAAAATCTCTCAATATCTTTACGAAGCAAAGGGGAGCGGGATTCGTATCCTTCCTCCGTCAGTGAATAAAAGCAGTTTTCCGTTTACAGTTGAAAACGGATCTGTCAGATACAGCCTCCGCGCGATAAAAAGTGTAGGCGTCTCAGCAGTCAAAGATATATATAAAGCAAGAAAAGAGAAACCATTTGAAGATCTTTTCGATTTCTGCTTTCGCGTGCCGTCAAAAAGCGTAAATCGCAAAATGCTTGAAGCACTTATCTTTTCTGGTGCGATGGACGAATTCGGCCAAAACCGGGCCACGCTGCTCGCATCCATTGATGTTGCTTTGGAACATGCTGAGCTATTCGCCGCGGACGATGACCAAATGGGATTGTTTTTAGATGAATCGTTTTCAATTAAGCCGAAGTATGTGGAGACGGAGGAGCTTCCTCTGGTGGATTTACTTGCGTTTGAAAAGGAAACGCTTGGCATTTATTTTTCAAATCATCCCCTCTCCGCCTTCCGAAAACAGCTCACTGCGCAAGGAGCAGTCTCCATTCTGCAGGCTCAGCGGGCAGTCAAAAGGCAGCTTTCACTAGGCGTTCTGCTGTCGAAGATCAAAACGATTCGGACGAAAACAGGTCAAAACATGGCGTTTTTAACGCTCAGTGATGAAACCGGCGAGATGGAAGCCGTAGTCTTCCCTGAACAATTCAGACAGCTTTCTCCCGTTTTAAGAGAAGGCGCTCTTTTGTTCACAGCGGGGAAATGTGAAGTTAGACAAGATAAGATCCAATTCATCATGTCCCGGGCAGAATTATTAGAAAATATGGATGCAGAAAAAGCGCCATCGGTTTATATAAAAATAGAAAGCAGTCAGCACAGCCAGGAGATCCTGGCAAAGATTAAGCGCATTTTGCTGGAGCATAAAGGGGAAACAGGCGTTTATCTCTATTATGAAAGGCAAAAACAGACGATTAAGCTACCTGAGTCGTTCCATATCAATGCAGATCACCAGGTGTTATATCGCTTAAAAGAGCTGTTGGGTCAAAAAAACGTCGTTTTAAAACAGTGGTAACGATTCGCTTTTTGTTATACAATTGGAGCAATTATGTGATCCTGTTTAAATATTCAGATAGATTTACTCCGCAGAATGCAGCAATCAACGCAGCAGTATACGAATCAAAAAATATCCATAAGGAGTGTTTAGGAGAATGTCATTAAGAGAAGAAGCATTACACCTGCATAAAGTCAACCAGGGGAAACTGGAGTCTAAATCAAAAGTAGAGGTCAGAAATGCGAAAGATCTAAGCCTCGCGTATTCTCCGGGTGTTGCAGAACCGTGTAAGGATATTCATGAAGACATTAACAAAGTATATGATTATACAATGAAGGGGAACATGGTAGCAGTTGTAACTGACGGTACAGCTGTACTTGGCCTTGGAAACATCGGCCCTGAAGCGGCGCTTCCTGTTATGGAAGGGAAAGCAGTTCTTTTCAAAAGCTTTGCGGGCGTAGATGCGTTCCCGATTGCTTTAAACACAAACGATGTTGATAAAATCGTTGAAACTGTAAAATTGCTGGAACCAACATTTGGCGGCGTCAACCTTGAAGATATTGCAGCGCCAAACTGCTTTATCATTGAAGAGCGCCTCAAAAAAGAAACAAACATCCCGGTTTTCCATGATGATCAGCACGGTACTGCCATTGTAACCGTAGCAGGTCTTGTGAACGCGCTGAAACTGTCTGGAAAATCCATGTCATCCATTAAAGTTGTCGCAAACGGCGCGGGTGCGGCTGGCATTGCGATTATCAAGCTTCTTCATCATTATGGCGTTCGCGACATTGTGATGTGCGATTCCAAAGGGGCCATTTATGAAGGGCGCCCGAACGGCATGAACGATGTCAAAAATGAAGTGGCGAAGTTCACGAACCAAGATCGCAAAGACGGTTCTCTGAAAGATGTCATCGTTGATGCTGACGTATTTATCGGTGTCTCTGTAGCAGGCGCGTTAACAAAAGAAATGGTTCAAAGCATGGCAAAAGATCCGATTATCTTTGCAATGGCAAATCCAAATCCGGAAATCATGCCGGAAGATGCGCGTGAAGCCGGAGCAAGCGTTATCGGAACTGGCCGTTCTGACTTCCCGAACCAAGTAAACAATGTTCTTGCATTCCCTGGTATTTTCCGCGGAGCACTTGATGTGCGTGCCACTCATATTAACGAGGAAATGAAAATCGCAGCGGTTGAAGCCATTGCTTCACTGGTTTCAGAAGATGAGCTTAGCGCAGACTATGTCATCCCTGCACCGTTTGATAAACGTGTTGCGCCTGCTGTTGCGAAGGCTGTGGCAAAAGCTGCGATGGAAACAGGTGTTGCAAGAATCACTGTTGACCCTGAGGAAGTCGCAGAAAAAACAAGAAAACTTACGATTATTGGTGAATAATTTTAATTCATTCAAAAAATGGCAGCGCGTTGGCGGAGACCGGCGCGCTGTTCTCAAGTTAAACTGACGGCTGAAATTTTTTTAGGGGGTTAGCCTTAAAAAAATTTCAGCCGGGTTTAACATTATTTTTGAATGCGCTGTCAACCTTGTCGTTTCAACACCTTATCTGATTTCATACAAGCCGCTCCGAGCACGTCATCGAATAAAAAGTTGTCGAATTGAGGATGACAGCGTTTGACAAAAAAAGTACAATAGTTTCGGTAAAGTTATTAGCAAGTCTATCTGTTTGATGACATGCGGTGAAGAGGACCCTTCACAAAAGGGAGGTAATCATTTGTTAAAGGATATATTCACGAAAAAGAAAAAGTATGCTTCCGTACCATCTGATCAAGCGAAGCACGATGTTCCGGAAGGCATTATGACAAAATGTCCTAAGTGTAAAAAAATCATGCTCACTAAAGAGTTGGATAAAAATATGCGGGTATGCATGAACTGCGATTATCATTTCCCAATGAACGCAAAACAGCGTATCGAAAGCTTGATGGATGAAAAATCTTTTGAGGAATTCAATCAGGGAATGCTCTCGGAAAATCCGCTTGGTTTCCCGGGATATCTGGAAAAGCTTGAAAAAGATCGCGAGAAAACATCCTTAAACGAGGCTGTTGTGACAGGCAAGGGCACCATCGGCGGACACCCGGCTGTAGTCGCCGTCATGGACTCTTCATTCAGAATGGGCAGCATGGGTTCAGTCGTCGGTGAAAAAATCACGCTTGCGATTGAAAAAGCAAAAGCTGATAAAGTTCCGTTTATTATTTTTACGGCTTCAGGCGGCGCTAGAATGCAGGAAGGCGTATTAAGTTTGATGCAGATGGCTAAGACAAGCTCTGCGTTAAAACTGTTCAGTGAAGAACAGGGTCTTATTATTTCAGTAATGACGCATCCGACTACCGGGGGCGTATCAGCAAGCTTTGCATCCCTTGGCGATTACAATTTCGCTGAGCCTGGCGCGCTGATCGGTTTTGCCGGAAGACGGATTATTGAACAGACAATAGGAGAAAAACTGCCTGAGGACTTCCAAACGGCTGAATTTTTATTAAAACATGGACAGCTTGATGCGGTTATTCATCGCGACGATATGAAAAAAACGTTAGAAAATCTGCTGGATATGCATCAAACAGGAGGTGACATTGAGTGGCTCCAAGATTAGAATTTGAAAAACCGGTGATTGAACTGCAAACCAAAATTGCCGAACTAAAAAAATTCACCCAAGATTCCGATATGGATCTAAGTGCGGAAATCGAACGGCTCGAAGACCGTCTCGCTAAGCTTCAGGATGATATTTATAAAAATTTGAAGCCATGGGACCGGGTTCAAATCGCGCGTCTGGCGGACCGTCCGACAACTCTTGATTATATCGAACACCTGTTTACCGACTTTTTTGAATGTCACGGAGACAGAGCGTACGGGGACGATGAAGCCATTGTCGGCGGGATTGCGAAGTTCCACGGCCTCCCTGTAACGGTAATCGGGCATCAGCGCGGCAAAGACACGAAGGAAAACCTAGTCCGCAATTTTGGGATGCCGCATCCAGAAGGCTACAGAAAAGCGCTTCGTCTGATGAAACAGGCTGACAAATTTAACAGACCAATTATCTGTTTTATTGATACGAAGGGGGCATACCCTGGACGAGCAGCTGAAGAAAGAGGACAAAGTGAAGCTATTGCCAAAAACCTGTTTGAGATGGCCGGCCTTCGAGTGCCTGTTATCTGCATCGTCATCGGTGAAGGCGGAAGCGGCGGAGCCCTTGGTCTGGGTGTAGGGAATCACTTGCATATGCTGGAAAACTCTACTTATTCAGTTATTTCTCCGGAAGGTGCCGCGGCACTTTTATGGAAGGACTCCAGTCTTGCTAAAAAAGCAGCAGAAACAATGAAAATCACTGCGCCGGATTTAAAAGAATTAGGTATTATAGATCATATGATTAAAGAAGTAAAAGGCGGAGCGCACCATGATGTGAAGCTGCAGGCAAGCTATATGGACGAAACCCTTAAACAATCGTTAAAAACTTTGCTGAAGCTGAGCGAAGAAGAATTAGTTCAGCAGCGCTATGAAAAATATAAAGCAATTGGCAAAGTCTCGGTTGAAGATCAATATATCGGGGTAAACTAAATAAACGTGAAGCCTTTGGCTCACGTTTATTTTTTGTGACATTCCTTAAATTTTATTTAAAAACAATTTATTTAATTGTATAATAGGTAAGGTTTCATAGGGAGGATGGAGATCCCTTTTCATTGTTTTTAGGGCAATGATCATGTTATGTTTAATCATATATGTTGCTGAGGTGAATGGAGAATGAAACGTATAGGGGTATTAACGAGCGGCGGGGATTCCCCGGGAATGAACGCAGCAGTTCGCGCAGTAGTCAGAAAAGCAATCTATCATGACGTTGAAGTTTACGGTATTTACAACGGATACGCGGGATTGATCAGCGGAAAGATTGAAAAGCTTGAACTCGGATCAGTAGGCGATATTATACATCGTGGAGGGACTAAGCTTTATACGGCAAGATGTCCTGAATTCAAAACAGTTGAAGGCCGTGAAAAAGGGATAGAAAACTTGAAGAAGCTTGGTATTGAAGGCCTTGTTGTTATCGGCGGAGACGGTTCATATATGGGTGCGAAAAAATTAACGGAACACGGGTTTCCATGTGTAGGTGTACCGGGTACAATTGATAATGACATTCCGGGCACTGATTTTACAATCGGTTTCGATACAGCTTTAAATACAGTAATTGACGCAATTGATAAGATTCGCGATACAGCGACTTCTCATGAACGTACATATGTAATCGAAGTAATGGGCCGTCATGCCGGCGATATCGCATTGTGGGCCGGTCTTGCAGGGGGAGCGGAATCGATCTTAATCCCTGAGGCAGACTATGACATGCACGAAATCATTGCCCGCTTAAAACGCGGCCACGAACGCGGCAAGAAGCACAGTATTATTATTGTTGCCGAAGGTGTAGGCAGCGGTGTTGAATTCGGGAAACGCATTGAAGAAGAAACAAATCTTGAAACTAGGGTATCTGTATTGGGCCATATCCAGCGCGGAGGTTCTCCGAGTGCTGCTGACCGTGTGTTAGCAAGCCGTCTCGGCGCATATGCAGTTGAACTGCTGCTTGAAGGAAAAGGCGGACGCTGTGTAGGTATACAAAACAATAAGCTTGTAGACCATGATATTATAGAAATACTTGAGACAAAACACACAGTTGAGCAAAACATGTATCAGCTTTCAAAAGAACTGTCTATCTAATGTACAGCTGAAGGCTGAAGATTTCAGAAGGAAGTGAACCAAATGAGAAAAACTAAAATTGTTTGTACCATCGGTCCGGCAAGTGAAAGTATTGAAATGCTTACGAAATTAATGGAGTCAGGAATGAACGTGGCTCGATTAAACTTTTCTCACGGAGATTTTGAGGAGCACGGTGCAAGAATTAAAAATATCCGCGAAGCAAGCAAAAAACTTGGCAAGAACGTTGGAATTCTGCTTGATACAAAAGGTCCTGAAATCCGCACACATACAATGGAAAACGGCGGTATTGAGCTCGAAACAGGTAAAGAGCTCATTATTTCAATGGACGAGGTTGTAGGAACAACAGATAAAATTTCAGTGACATATGAAGGTTTAGTCCATGACGTTGAACAAGGTTCAACGATTCTGTTAGATGACGGCCTTATCGGTCTTGAGGTACTTGATGTAGATGCCGCTAAACGCGAAATTAAAACAAAAGTATTAAACAACGGAACACTCAAAAATAAAAAAGGTGTTAACGTACCGGGCGTAAGTGTCAATCTTCCGGGGATTACTGAAAAGGATGCGCGAGACATCGTTTTCGGTATTGAGCAAGGAGTAGACTTCATAGCACCATCTTTCATTCGACGTTCTACGGACGTGCTCGAAATCCGTGAGCTTCTTGAAGAGCACAACGCTCAGGATATTCAAATCATCCCTAAAATCGAAAACCAAGAGGGCGTTGACAACATCGATGCGATTCTCGAAGTGTCTGACGGCTTAATGGTTGCGCGCGGAGACTTAGGTGTGGAAATTCCAGCTGAAGAAGTGCCGCTTGTGCAAAAAGAACTGATCAAAAAATGCAACGCGCTGGGCAAACCTGTTATTACAGCAACACAAATGCTTGACAGCATGCAGCGCAACCCGCGTCCGACTCGTGCGGAAGCAAGTGACGTTGCAAACGCGATCTTCGACGGAACAGATGCGATCATGCTTTCAGGTGAAACTGCTGCCGGAAGTTACCCGGTTGAAGCAGTTCAAACAATGCATAACATCGCGTCCCGTTCTGAAGAAGCTTTAAATTATAAAGAAATTCTCTCAAAACGCAGAGATCAAGTGGGTATGACAATTACAGACGCAATTGGACAATCTGTCGCACATACGGCGATTAACCTGAATGCTGCTGCGATCGTAACGCCGACAGAAAGCGGCCATACAGCACGTATGATTGCAAAATACCGTCCGCAGGCTCCGATTGTTGCGGTTACTGTAAATGACTCTATTTCCAGAAAGCTTGCCCTCGTATCTGGCGTATTCGCGGAAAGCGGCCAAAATGCGAGCTCAACAGATGAGATGCTTGAGGATGCTGTCCAAAAATCATTGAACAGCGGAATTGTAAAACACGGCGATCTTATCGTTATTACAGCAGGCACTGTCGGTGAGTCCGGCACTACGAACTTAATGAAGGTTCATACTGTCGGCGATATCATCGCTAAAGGCCAAGGCATTGGACGCAAATCAGCTTACGGTCCGGTTGTCGTTGCACAAAATGCAAAAGAAGCTGAGCAAAAAATGACTGACGGTGCGGTACTTGTTACCAAAAGCACTGACCGTGATATGATTGCATCCCTTGAAAAAGCGTCTGCTCTTATTACAGAAGAAGGCGGTTTGACTAGCCATGCTGCGGTAGTCGGATTAAGCCTTGGCATCCCGGTTATCGTGGGTCTGGAAAATGCGACATCTATTTTGACAGATGGCCAGGATATTACAGTTGACGCTTCCAGAGGTGCAGTCTATCAAGGCCGTGCGAGCGTTCTTTAATTACAGGTGAAAATGGAAGGGGAATCCCTTCCTTTTCTCTTTATCATGCCTTTTGTTGAACAGAACGTGTTACACGTGTGGGGGGCTTGGATATGAGATTTTTGTTTTTGCTTTTTATTGTGTTTCCGGCAATAGAAATCGGTATATTCCTATTTTTAGGCAAGCTGATTGGCATTTTACCGACAGTTCTATTCATGATTCTGACTGGCATTATCGGCGCAGCAGCTGCAAAAAAACAAGGAACCGAAGTGTATTATAAGGTTCAGCGTGATCTTCAATATGGCAAAATGCCGGGAGAAGCGATTGCTGACGGTCTGTGCATTTTCATTGGCGGTCTATTGCTGATGCTTCCGGGCTTTTTATCAGATTTGGCCGGCGCCTGTCTTCTTATCCCGTTTACCCGCGGCTGGTGTAAGCCGATTCTGTTCAAATGGCTGAGAGGTATGTCGAAGAATAAGCGGATCATCATCAAATAAAAAACGGCAGCCATGAAAAAACGGCTGCCGTTTTATTTTTGCTGAACGGTGATATAGGACCATATTTCTTTTAATGCGCCTGTTGTGATGAAAGCTTGGATGATGACGAGTACAGCCGGTCCCGCAATCAGTCCTAAAAACCCGAATAATTTAAAGCCGGCAAACAGGGCGATGAGTGTTGCCAGCGGATCGATCCCGATAGATTTACTTAGTATCTTGGGCTCTGTCAGCTGCCGCTGAATAAGAACGACGAGGTACAGGATACCAATTCCGATTGCTTGGGGCAGCTGGCCCGTAATCGATAAATACAAAATCCAGGGC
This sequence comes from Bacillus sp. PS108, assembly GCF_037963335.1. Classification (NCBI taxonomy): domain Bacteria; kingdom Bacillati; phylum Bacillota; class Bacilli; order Caryophanales; family Bacillaceae; genus Bacillus; species Bacillus sp. PS108. The sequence goes on along the minus strand of NZ_CP150155.1, from coordinate 2,840,663 downwards.
ACAAATACGGAGCCGGCACCTAAGTAAGGGAGAAGATCTACAAGCCCGATTAAAAAAGCAATTGTTGCGGCGTGTTCAACCTTTAAGAGAGAAAGGCCGATAAATACAATCACCATTGTGATGAAAACGAGGACGGCTTGTGCTTTGATAAAACCAGTCATTGCTTTTTTTAATTCGCTGCTGATTGCTTTGCTGTTAGCTGTCACACGATCCGGCAGAATTAAAACAAGCATGGCTTTCAGCTTATGCCAATCCTTTGTCATAAAAAAGGTTGCCAGAAGAGAAAAAATCAGAACCGCCGCCGTATTGGGAAGAAGAGCGAAAAATCTCGGGATCATCTCTAGAATGTGGGACAGCAGGAGCCCGGCATTTTTAGCGGCAGAATCACCGAGTGTCTGGATATGAGTGACGATGGAAGCCTGCTGGTTCGTTTCCAATTCTTGAAACAAAAGAGTTAACTCGTTATAGAGCGGCTGAATATGAGTTGTAAACAATTTTTCGCAATATGAAATAAACGTGCTGATATGAGGAGGCAGCGTTTTTGCTAGATAGGCTGTTCCCGTTACGATTTCGGCTACCAGAATGGTGAGGACGCCGAAGGCTGCGAGCAGAAAAAAAGCAAGAACGCCCAGAACATTTATCGTTCGGGGGAATCCTGTCACTTTGTCCAAATAATCGACAACAGGATGAATCACTGAAGAAAGAATAAGGGCGATCAGGAACGGATAAGTTAACGGAAACGAATAATAGGCCGCAGCTATCGACCCTGCGGTCATTGATATGACAAAGAGGGTTCTGAAAAAAATAGTGATATAAGATTGATTCACGAAAACGGTCCTCCTCTCGTCAGCATGTCCTATTTTTTATATGTATTCACGCTGCGGCTGAATATGAATACATTCATCTTAAAGGAGGGATGGCATGTGTTTACACAAGCGAATTTATTTTTAATTTTACTCTTGGCTATCGCACTTATCGCAAAAAACCAATCATTGCTCTTTGCTGTATCCGTCCTTTTGATCATCAAAATCGTTGGGCTTGATCAGAAATTATTTCCGACCATCCAGTCAAAAGGCATTAACTGGGGTGTGACCATTATTACCATCGCCGTTCTTGTCCCGATTGCCACGGGAGAAATCGGATTTAAGCAGCTTGGAGAAGCAATGCGGTCTTCCTACGCATGGATCGCCCTTGGAGCGGGGATCGCAGTGGCGCTGATTGCAAAAAACGGCCTGGCCCTGCTTGAAAATGATCCGCATATTACAACTGCTCTCGTGATCGGGACCATTCTTGCAGTCGCGCTTTTTGGAGGAGTTGCGGTGGGGCCGCTGATCGGAGCGGGGATTGCTTATTTAGCCATGCAGATCGTAAAACTGTTCACTTCATAACAAAAAGCGGCCTTAAAGCCGCTTTTTTTTGTATGCAAAAACCCGCAAATAAAGGCGTTTTTTCGGGGAAATCACAGAATGAAAAAAAAAAATTATAGGTAAACATTTAACAAATGTCTGATTATTGTTTATAATGAGAATAGGCTTAAACTTAAATAAGCTTATAAGAATTTGTTATGTTCTTTCATAAGCAAAGGGTTTTAGTTCCAGCAGCCAGTAAAATGTAAGCATTTTCTTTTTGGGGGAGAGAAATACTTGCATCGTGCTTTTTAAGTAAGCCTCATGTTTTTACAACACTCTTAAAGGGGAAATTTATTGAAAAGGAGATGTTATATATGACAGCGACACGCGGTCTTGAAGGGGTTGTAGCAACAACATCATCTGTTAGTTCTATTATTGATGATACCCTTACATATGTGGGGTATGATATCGATGATTTGACAGAGAATGCAAGTTTTGAAGAAATCATCTACTTGCTTTGGCATCTAAGGCTGCCAAACAAAAAAGAGCTTGAAGAGTTAAAGCAGCAGCTTGCAAAGGAAGCTGCCGTTCCGCAAGAAATTATTGAGCACTTCAAATCTTATTCCCTCGAAAATGTTCATCCCATGGCTGCTCTTCGGACAGCAATTTCATTACTAGGCCTGCTAGACAGCGAGGCTGATACCATGAACCCGGAAGCCAACTACAGAAAGGCGATCCGCCTTCAGGCAAAGGTGCCTGGCCTGGTTGCAGCGTTTTCCAGAATTCGCAAGGGTCTTGAGCCTGTTGAACCGAGAGAAGATTACGGTATTGCGGAGAATTTTCTTTACACATTAAACGGTGAAGAGCCTTCACCAATTGAAGTTGAAGCCTTCAACAAAGCATTGATTTTACATGCTGACCATGAGCTGAACGCGTCAACGTTCACAGCGAGGGTCTGCGTCGCAACACTTTCTGACATCTATTCAGGCATTACTGCAGCAATCGGCGCGCTGAAAGGGCCTCTTCACGGCGGAGCGAATGAAGGCGTTATGAAAATGCTGACAGAAATCGGTGAAGTGGAAAACGCTGAGCCGTACATCCGCGCTAAACTTGAAAAGAAAGAAAAAATCATGGGATTCGGCCACCGTGTGTATAAGCATGGTGATCCGCGCGCGAAGCATCTGAAAGAAATGAGCAAGCGCCTGACCAACCTGACAGGCGAAAGCAAATGGTATGAGATGTCGATTCGTATAGAAGACATCGTCACATCAGAGAAAAAGCTTCCGCCTAACGTTGATTTCTATTCGGCTTCTGTATATCACAGCCTCGGTATTGACCATGATTTGTTTACACCGATTTTTGCTGTAAGCAGAATGTCCGGCTGGCTCGCTCATATTCTTGAGCAGTATGACAACAACCGTCTGATCCGCCCGCGGGCAGATTACACAGGACCTGACAAACAAAAATTCGTTCCGATTGAAGAAAGAGCCTAAAGAACCATTGGAGGCTGGCTTGCGTCAATGAGGTTAGCCTCTTGTTCAGAACATCAAAATTGGGTTACACTTTAAATTGAATGTTAGGAAAAATCATTTTATTTTCTATATAAGAAAAATAAAATGTTTTCTAAATATGAATTACATACTGGGAGGTTTTTATTGTGGCACAAGGTGAAAAAATTACAGTCTCTAACGGAGTATTAAACGTACCAAACAACCCGATTATCCCATTTATCGAAGGAGACGGAACCGGTCCTGATATTTGGAACGCGGCTTCGAAGGTTTTGGAAGCAGCAGTAGAAAAAGCATACAAAGGCGAAAAGAAAATTACATGGAAAGAAGTTTACGCCGGAGAAAAGGCTTATAATAAAACAGGTGAGTGGCTCCCTGCTGAAACATTAGATGTGATCCGCGAATATTTCATCGCGATTAAAGGCCCGTTAACGACACCTGTCGGCGGCGGTATCCGTTCTTTGAACGTAGCGCTCAGACAAGAGCTTGACCTATTCGTCTGCTTAAGACCTGTAAGATACTTTACTGGAGTGCCGTCACCGGTAAAACGCCCTGAAGATACTGATATGGTCATCTTCCGTGAAAATACAGAAGATATTTACGCAGGCATCGAGTATGCAAAAGGCTCTGAAGAAGTGCAAAAGCTTATCAGCTTCCTTCAAAATGAGTTAAACGTCAACAAAATCCGTTTCCCTGAGACATCAGGTATCGGCATTAAGCCTGTTTCAGAAGAAGGAACAAGCCGCTTGGTCAGAGCTGCCATTGATTATGCGATCGAGCATGGCCGCAAATCTGTAACGCTTGTTCACAAAGGAAACATCATGAAGTTCACAGAAGGCGCCTTCAAAAACTGGGGCTATGAACTTGCTGAAAAAGAATACGGAGATAAAGTCTTCACATGGGCTCAATATGACCGCATTGCTGAAGAAGAAGGAAAAGACGCTGCCAACAAAGCGCAAAGCGAAGCGGAAGCAGCAGGAAAAATCATTATCAAAGACAGCATTGCTGACATTTTCCTTCAGCAGATCTTAACGCGTCCAAACGAGTTTGATGTCGTTGCGACAATGAACTTGAACGGAGATTACATTTCTGATGCTCTTGCTGCGCAAGTCGGCGGAATCGGCATTGCTCCTGGAGCGAACATCAACTACGAAACAGGACATGCGATTTTCGAGGCGACGCACGGAACGGCTCCTAAATATGCAGGCCTTGATAAAGTAAACCCATCTTCAGTTATTCTTTCAGGCGTTCTGCTTCTTGAGCATTTAGGATGGAACGAAGCGGCTGATTTGGTTATCAAATCTATGGAAAAAACAATCGCTTCCAAAGTCGTAACTTACGATTTTGCCAGATTAATGGACGGGGCGACTGAAGTGAAATGTTCAGAGTTTGGAGAAGAACTGATCAAAAACATGGACTAAGCAAGGAAAAAGCCTAAAACTAGCCATAAAGGAGAAGAGAGACATGGGAAATACTCGTAAAAAAGTTTCTGTTATCGGAGCAGGTTTTACCGGAGCTACAACTGCATTTTTAATCGCTCAAAAAGAGCTGGCAGACGTTGTTCTTGTTGACATTCCGCAATTGGAGAACCCGACAAAGGGAAAAGCGCTTGATATGCTTGAAGCAAGCCCAGTTCAAGGCTTTGACGCAAAAATTACGGGAACATCTAATTACGAGGATACAGCTGGCTCTGACATTGTTGTCATTACAGCCGGTATCGCAAGAAAACCTGGTATGAGCAGAGATGATCTGGTCTCTACAAACGAAAAGATTATGAGAAGCGTTACGCGAGAAATCGTGAAATATTCTCCTGAATCTATTATTGTGGTGCTGACAAATCCTGTTGATGCAATGACATACGCGGTGTACAAAGAATCAGGCTTCCCTAAAGAGCGTGTAATCGGCCAGTCCGGTGTGCTTGATACGGCAAGATTCAGAACATTTGTGGCAGAGGAATTAAACCTGTCAGTGAAAGATGTGACTGGTTTCGTACTCGGCGGACACGGTGACGATATGGTTCCGCTTGTGCGTTATTCTTATGCTGGCGGTATCCCGCTTGAAACTCTTATTCCGAAAGAACGGATTGACGCAATTGTGGAGCGCACTAGAAAAGGCGGAGGCGAAATCGTGAATCTTCTTGGAAACGGAAGCGCGTATTATGCGCCTGCGGCTTCTCTGACAGAAATGGTCGAAGCGATCTTGAAAGATCAGCGCCGCGTCCTTCCTACAATTGCTTATCTTGAAGGGGAATACGGCTATGAAGGCATCTACCTTGGTGTTCCTACAATTGTAGGCGGCAACGGTCTTGAGCAAATCATTGAACTTGAACTGACAGACTATGAAAGAGCGCAGCTGAATAAATCAGTTGAATCTGTCAAAAATGTCATGAAAGTATTATCTTAATAAAAAGAGAGAAAGGCTTGCTTAATACAGCCTTTCTCTTTTTACTATAAATGAAAGCGTTATCATAAGCGTCTTTATTTCTTTTAAAAATGATGTAAAAGGCGAATTGTCGGAATGTCCTGCTTTCGCTAAAATAAAATCATGAAACATGTTAAGATGACATAAAATAGAGAAATAGGATGTCGGGGAATTATAATACTGGAGGCACAGCATGAACAAGAAAATTTTAGTTGTGGATGATGAAGAATCTATTGTTACTCTTTTACAGTACAATTTGGAACGGTCAGGCTATGATGTCATTACCGCCTCGGATGGGGAAGAAGCACTCAAAAAAGCGGAAACAGAGAAGCCTGATTTGATTGTGCTTGATGTGATGCTTCCAAAATTGGACGGAATCGAAGTATGCAAGCAGCTGAGACAGCAAAAACTGATGTTTCCCATTTTAATGCTGACAGCGAAGGATGAGGAATTCGACAAAGTATTAGGGCTGGAGCTCGGTGCTGATGATTATATGACCAAGCCGTTCAGTCCAAGGGAAGTAAATGCGAGAGTCAAAGCGATTTTAAGGCGTTCGGAAATAGCTGCGCCCTCTAGTGAGATGAAGAACGATGAAATGGAAGGCCAGATCGTAATCGGCGATCTGAAAATCCTGCCTGATCATTATGAAGCGTACTTTAAAGAAAGTCAGCTTGAATTGACACCGAAAGAATTCGAACTGTTGCTCTATTTAGGCAGACATAAAGGCAGAGTTCTGACAAGAGACCTGCTGCTGAGCGCAGTCTGGAATTATGATTTTGCCGGAGATACGAGAATTGTTGATGTGCACATCAGCCATCTTCGCGACAAAATTGAAAACAATACCAAAAAACCGATCTACATTAAAACGATTAGGGGATTGGGGTATAAACTGGAGGAGCCAAAAATGAATGAATAAATACCGTGTGCGCCTTTTTTCTGTATTCGTTGTCTGTATGATTCTGGTGTTTTGTGTTCTCGGGCTGTTTTTACAGCAGCTTTTTGAAACATCTGATCAAAGGAAAGCAGAGGAACACATTGAAAAAGAAGCAAAATACTTGGCTTCGCTTCTTGATGCCGGCAATCTGAATAATCAAGCAAATGAGAAAATCATTAAAGATGCAGGCGGCGCGCTTGATGTGAGCGCATCCGTTATCGATACAGACGGTAAGGTGCTGTATGGGTCAAACGGGAGATCGGCTGATTCCCAAAAGGTGCAGGCGCTTGTTTCTGGCCATGAGGGTATTCTGTCAACAACAGATAACAAGCTTTATTACGGACTTTCACTTAGAAGCGAAGGTGAAAAAACAGGATATGTGCTGCTTTCCGCCTCTGAAAAAAGCGACGGCTTAAAAGGCGAATTGTGGGGGATGCTGACGGCCAGTCTTTGTACCGCATTTATCGTCATTGTTTATTTTTATTCCAGCATGACCTCACGTTATAAAAGGTCAATTGAGTCAGCGACAAATGTAGCCACAGAACTCTCTAAGGGCAACTACGATGCACGGACGTACGGCGGCTATATTAGGCGTTCTGATAAGCTAGGACATGCGATGAACAGCCTTGCCATTGATCTGATGGAAATGACGCGAACGCAGGAAATGCAGCGGGATCGGCTGCTGACAGTCATTGAAAACATTGGCTCCGGGCTGATTATGATCGACGGAAGAGGCTTTATTAATCTCGTAAACAGGTCTTACGCCAAGCAGTTTCATATCAATCCGAATCATATGCTGCGCCGTCTTTATCACGATGCATTTGAACATGAAGAAGTGATCCAGCTTGTCGAAGACATTTTTATGACGGAGACAAAGAAATGCAAGCTGTTAAGACTGCCGATCAAAATAGAACGGCGTTATTTTGAAGTGGACGGTGTTCCGATTATGGGGCCGGACGATGAATGGAAAGGAATTGTGCTTGTTTTCCATGACATGACGGAAACAAAGAAATTAGAGCAGATGAGGAAGGATTTTGTGGCCAATGTTTCTCATGAGCTGAAAACACCGATTACATCCATAAAAGGGTTTACGGAGACGTTATTGGATGGGGCGATGGAGGACAAAGAGGCGCTTTCTGAATTTCTCTCTATTATTCTTAAGGAAAGCGAAAGGCTTCAGTCTTTGGTTCAGGATTTGCTCGATCTCTCAAAAATCGAGCAGCAAAATTTCACGCTCAGTATCGAAACGTTTGAGCCGGCCAAAATGCTTGGTGAGATTGAAACGCTTCTGAAGCATAAGGCGGATGAGAAAGGCATCTCCTTGCAACTGAATGTCCCGAAAGACCCTCAATATGTATCTGGTGACCCGTACAGGCTGAAACAGGTATTTCTTAATCTCGTAAACAATGCATTAACCTACACGCCTGAGGGGGGCTCCGTGGCTATCAATGTAAAGCCCAGAGAAAAAGACATTCAGATTGAGGTTGCCGATTCTGGAATCGGAATTCAGAAAGAAGAAATTCCGCGCATCTTTGAACGCTTTTACCGCGTAGATAAAGACAGAAGCAGAAATTCGGGCGGAACCGGGCTGGGCCTAGCGATTGTCAAGCATTTAATAGAGGCTCATGAAGGGAAAATTGATGTCACAAGCGAGCCTGGACGGGGAACTGTCTTTACCGTGACGCTGAAACGGGCCGCTGAAAAGTCCGCCTAATGTTTACAAAGGTTTAACAATATCTTCATGCACTGTTAAACCTATGCTGGTAGGATGTAGTAGAACCCCTTCATCCAAGGAGCCAATTTTGACGGCGGGAACCTATTTGTGTTCCCGTCCTTTTTTGTGTCTTCTCTTATAGTTCACGTATTTTCCTTTCAAATTGAACTTTGTTAAAATAAGAGGAGCTAATGACTATGTAAGAGATGAATGGAAGCCTGAGGCTTCTTAGGAGGAAATTGAATGACGGAACGAAAAAAATTAGTGCTTGTAGACGGAAACAGTCTGGCTTACCGGGCGTTTTTTGCATTGCCGCTGTTAAGCAATGATAAAGGTGTTCATACAAATGCTGTATACGGCTTTGCGATGATTTTGATGAAAATGCTTGAGGATGAAAAACCGACGCACATGCTGGTTGCGTTTGATGCCGGGAAAACAACATTTCGTCACGGCACATTTAAAGAATATAAAGGCGGCAGACAGAAAACCCCGCCTGAGCTTTCCGAACAAATGCCGTTTATCCGCGAGCTGCTGGATGCCTACCAGATCAGCCGCTATGAACTGGAACAATATGAAGCGGATGATATTATCGGCACACTGGCCAAATCGGCTGAAAAAGACGGATTTGAAGTAAAGGTTTTCTCAGGGGATAAGGATTTAACCCAGCTGGCAACGGACAAAACGACAGTTGCCATTACGAGAAAGGGAATTACCGATGTTGAATTTTACACACCGGAGCATGTCAAAGAGAAATACGGGCTTACGCCTGAACAAATCATTGACATGAAGGGTCTGATGGGCGATTCCTCAGATAATATCCCGGGTGTGCCCGGCGTCGGAGAAAAGACTGCGATTAAGCTTTTAAAACAATTTGATTCCGTTGAAAAGCTGCTGGAGTCCATTGACGAGGTGAGCGGAAAGAAATTGAAGGAAAAGCTTGAGGAGTTTAAGGATCAGGCATTGATGAGCAAGGAGCTTGCGACAATTATGACGGATGCTCCGATTGAGGTATCTGTTTCCGGCCTGGAATATCAAGGCTTTAATCGTGAACAGGTCATTGCCATCTTTAAAGATCTTGGCTTCAACACGCTTCTTGAACGGCTTGGAGAAGACAGTGCAGAAGCAGAACAGGATCAATCGTTGGAAGACATTAATGTCAAAACAGTCACAGACGTGACAAGCGATATATTGGTTTCTCCATCCGCATTTGTCGTTGAACAGATTGGCGATAATTATCATGAAGAGCCGATCCTCGGATTTTCGATCGTAAATGAAACGGGAGCTTATTTCATTCCGAAAGACATTGCCGTTGAGTCTGAGGTGTTTAAAGAATGGGTGGAAAATGACGAGCAGAAGAAATGGGTCTTCGACAGCAAGCGGGCTGTTGTCGCTTTGCGCTGGCAGGGCATTGAGCTGAAAGGAGCCGAGTTTGATACGCTCCTTGCGGCTTATATCATCAACCCGGGCAATTCATATGACGACGTTGCGAGTGTGGCTAAGGATTACGGCCTGCATATCGTTTCAAGTGATGAATCAGTTTATGGAAAAGGAGCAAAACGGGCAGTGCCGTCAGAAGACGTACTGTCTGAGCACCTTGGCCGAAAAGCGTTAGCAATTCAAAGCCTTCGGGAAAAGCTCGTTCAGGAGCTGGAAAACAACGACCAGCTTGAACTGTTTGAAGAGCTGGAAATGCCTCTTGCGCTTATTCTTGGCGAAATGGAATCAACTGGCGTCAAGGTCGATGTTGACCGTTTAAAACGGATGGGTGAAGAACTGGGTGCGAAGCTGAAGGAATATGAAGAAAAAATCCATGAGATTGCGGGAGAGCCGTTTAACATCAATTCTCCGAAACAGCTAGGCGTCATCTTATTTGAAAAGATCGGCCTTCCTGTCGTAAAGAAAACGAAAACAGGCTATTCTACGTCTGCCGATGTGCTTGAAAAGCTGGCTGACAAGCATGATATTGTCGACTATATTTTACAGTACAGACAAATTGGCAAGCTTCAATCAACATATATCGAAGGGCTTTTAAAGGTGACGAGACCGGATTCGCATAAAGTGCACACGCGATTTAACCAGGCCTTAACGCAAACTGGCCGTCTCAGCTCGACTGATCCGAACCTGCAAAACATTCCGATCAGGCTTGAGGAAGGGCGGAAAATTCGCCAAGCTTTTGTGCCGTCTGAAAAAGACTGGCTCATTTTTGCAGCCGATTATTCACAAATCGAGCTGCGGGTGCTTGCCCATATTTCAAAGGATGAAAATCTGATCGAAGCTTTTACAAATGATATGGATATTCACACGAAAACGGCAATGGATGTGTTCCATGTCGCTAAGGATGAAGTGACATCTGCGATGAGACGCCAGGCGAAAGCGGTCAACTTTGGCATTGTTTACGGAATCAGCGATTACGGTCTGTCACAGAACCTCGGCATTACCCGGAAGGAAGCGGGAGCATTTATCGACCGCTATCTGGAAAGCTTCCAAGGCGTAAAAGCGTACATGGAAGATTCAGTACAGGAAGCGAAGCAAAAAGGATACGTAACAACGCTTATGCATCGCCGCCGCTACATCCCTGAGCTGACGAGCCGGAACTTTAATATCCGAAGTTTTGCAGAGCGGACGGCCATGAATACGCCGATTCAAGGAAGCGCCGCTGATATTATCAAAAAAGCCATGATTGACATGGCTGCCAAGCTGAAAGAAAAAAAGTTGAAAGCAAGGCTTCTGCTTCAAGTACACGATGAATTGATTTTTGAGGCGCCAAAGGAAGAAATTGAAATTCTTGAAAAGCTTGTTCCTGAAGTGATGGAGCATGCGCTTGCATTAGATGTGCCGTTAAAGGTGGACTTTGCATCAGGCCCATCTTGGTACGATGCGAAATAAACAGAGATAGGAAGTGATGGATGTGCCGGAATTACCAGAAGTTGAGACGGTCCGGCGCACTCTGACCGGGCTTGTAAAGGGAAAAACAATCAAATCGGTAGAGATCAGATGGCCGAATATCATCAAACGGCCTGCCGAACCGGAGGAATTTGCGCGAAAACTAGCAGGAGAAACGATACAGTCCATCGGAAGACGGGGAAAGTTTTTACTGTTTCATTTAGATCATTATGTTATGGTTTCTCACCTTCGAATGGAAGGAAAATACGGTCTTCATCAAGCCGAGGAGCCTGACGATAAACACGTGCATGTCATATTCACGATGACGGATGGAACCCAGCTCCGGTACAGGGATGTGCGGAAATTTGGAACCATGCACTTATTTAAACCGGGAGAAGAAGCGGGCGAGCTCCCGCTTTCTCAGTTAGGTCCGGAGCCGGATGCAGAAGAATTTACGAGTGCGTATTTAAAAGACCGGCTTGCGAAAACAAACCGCGCTGTCAAAACAGCCCTACTGGATCAAAAAACGGTAGTTGGACTAGGGAACATTTATGTGGATGAGGCTCTTTTCAGAGCGGGTGTTCATCCCGAGATAAAAGCAAATCAATTATCAGATAAAACAATCAAAATCCTTCACGCTGAAATCAAAAACACTCTGCAGGAGGCGATTGATGCGGGCGGAAGCACAGTCCGTTCATATATCAACTCCCAAGGGGAAATCGGAATGTTCCAGCTGCAGCATTTTGTCTACGGAAAAAAAGACGAGCCATGCAAAAATTGCGGAACGATGATTTCGAAAATTGTCGTTGGAGGAAGAGGCACGCATTTTTGCGCAAAGTGCCAGAAAAAAAAGTAGCATAATGCTTCATCGTCCAAGCTGTCGGTGCATATATCAGTAACTCTGTAATGGAGGATGCCATTTTCGAAACACGGATTTTTCACTTTCCCATATATATGATTGTGATGAATCCCGGGCATTTCACATCTGATACAAGAGCACCAACAGAAAGGAAGAAACGGATATGCAAATGGTTTCTATACTGCTGCTGGCGTTGGCTGTCAGCTTGGACAGTTTTTCAGTCGGATTTACGTACGGATTGAGAAAAATGAAAATACCGTTTAAAGCGATTTTGGTTATCGCCTGCTGTTCCGGTGCTGTCATGTTTATATCCATGCTGATCGGAAGCTTTCTCACGAAGTTTTTTCCTGTATATGTGACGGAGAAGCTTGGCGGTTTGATATTGGTTGGAATCGGTGCGTGGGTTCTGTACCAATTCTTCAAACCGGCAAAAGATAAAGAATACCTCTTGCATGAAAAAACACTGCTTAATTTAGAGGTTCGGTCATTAGGGATTGTGATTCATATTTTGAGAAAACCCATGAGTGCGGATATCGACAAATCGGGTGTGATCAATGGAATTGAGGCGGTCTTATTGGGATTTGCCTTATCGATTGATGCCTTTGGAGCAGGTATAGGCGCAGCCATTCTCGGTTTTTCACCGATTGTGATGAGCATCGCCGTGGCAATCATGAGCTCGCTGTTTGTATCAATTGGAATCAATGCCGGCCATTTTCTGTCTAAGTGGAAATGGATCGATAAAATGGCGTTTTTGCCGGGGCTTCTATTAATCACGATTGGGCTCTGGAAATTGTAAAAAGGAGTGGATCTCTTGACCTTAGTCATTGGTTTAACGGGAGGAATAGCTAGCGGCAAAAGCACGGTAGCCAATATGCTGATTGAAAAAGGAATAACAGTTATAGATGCAGATATCATTGCAAAACAAGCGGTAGAAAAAGGGATGCCGGCCTACCGGCAAATCATTGACGAATTCGGTGAAGACATACTGCTCTCAAATGGCGATATAGATCGAAAAAAGCTTGGAGCGCTGGTATTTACAAATAAACAAAAGCGTCTCGCTTTAAATGCAATTGTTCATCCCGCAGTCAGGCAGGAAATGCTCAATCGCCGTGATGAAGCCGTTGCAAATCGGGAGGCATTTGTTGTATTGGATATCCCGCTATTGTTCGAAAGCAAATTGGAATCATTGGTTGATAAAATTATCGTGGTCAGTGTGACAAAAGAGCTTCAACTGGAACGTCTGATGAAGCGCAATCAGCTGACGGAAGAAGAAGCAGTCAGCCGTATCCGCTCTCAAATGCCCTTAGAGGAAAAAACAGCAAGAGCAGATCAAGTCATCGATAACAGCGGCACGCTTGAAGAGACCAAAAGGCAGCTTGATGAAATCATGAACAGCTGGGCATAATACAAAAAACACCGTTCATATTGAACGGTGTTTTTTTGCCATTAAAAATCAAAGTTGTCCGGATCAGGACCGACGCGCAAGTTTTCATTCAGTGCATCGATTCGGTTCATGTCATCCTGCGTTAATTCAAAGTCAAATACGCTTGCATTTTCTTTAATGCGGTGTTCCTTCGTTGATTTAGGAATCGTAATGATGCCATGCTGCAGATCCCAGCGCAAAATAATTTGTGCGACAGATTTATTATATGTTTGAGCGATGTCAGCCAATACAGGGTGATCCAGCAGCTGTCCCTGCATTAAAGGTGACCAAGCCTCCATCTGGATGCCCTGATTTTGGCAGTATCTTATCAACTCTTTTTGTGTGAGGCGCGGGTGAAATTCCACTTGGTTAATCATAGGCTTAATTTCAGCTGCCGTCATCAGATCTTCAAGATGGTGAATTTGGAAGTTGCTTACGCCAATCGCTTTGATACGGCCTTCTTTATACAGCGTTTCAAGCGCTCTCCAAGCTTCTTTATACTTTCCTTCTACAGGCCAGTGGATGAGGTATAGATCCAAATAATCCAGACCGAGTTTGGACAGACTTGTTTCAAACGCGGCGAGTGTTTCTTCGTAGCCTAAATCCGCATTCCATACTTTCGATGTGATAAACAGATCCTCTCTTGAAATGCCTGCTTCTTCAATGCCTTCCCGAATCCCTTCTCCGACTCCAGCTTCATTTCCATAGATTGCTGCAGTATCAATACTGCGGTACCCGTGAACAATGGCAGTTTTAACTGCGTTTACCAGTTCAGATCCTTCTTCCACTTGGAACACGCCGAGGCCGAACCAAGGCATTTCTACCCCATTATGAAGTGTTGCTTTTGCTTGTAAATGTGTTGTCATGTTTATTTCCTCCTTTAAAATTGTCAGGCTTCCTGCCGATCTCGTTTTTCCATCAAGCGGCTCCAGCCTGTTAAAATGACTGCACCGACCACCATTAATCCGCCTATCCAAGCGGTATGAATCAATCCGATTGAATCGGTGATCACACCGCCAAGGTATGACCCAAGCGCGATCCCTGCATTAAAGGCAGCGATATTCATCGCGGATGCGACGTCAACTGCACTCGGGACAAAACGCTCAGCCAGCATGACGACATACACCTGAAGGCCGGGCACGTTCATAAAGGCCAGCAATCCCATACAGAGAATGGTAATGAGCCCTGCTGCTTGATACGGGGCTGTAAATGTCAGTACGAATAGAACGATTGCCTGTACGATAAACATATAGAATAAAGCGGCAATCGGATTTCGGTTTGACAGCTTTCCGCCAATCATATTGCCGATAGCAATAGCTATTCCGTATCCGAGCAGAATCACTGCAACAGTCCCGGCTTTGAAGCCTGTTACTTCCTGAAGCAGGGGAGACAGATACGTGAACACAACGAATGTTCCTCCGTATCCAAGCGCTGTAATGACAAATAAAAGCAATAACCGGCTGTTTGTCACAAGCTTCAATTGATCCCGCATCGTTGTTTTCGTCCCTTTTCGTAATTTGGACGGTACAAGAATGCCATTTGTAATGAAAGCAATGATTCCGACGGCGATAATGACCATAAAGGCGAAACGCCAGCCGAACTGCTGGCCGATAAATGTCCCAAAAGGAACTCCGGTTACAGTTGCCACAGTGAGGCCAGTAAACATAATTGAAATCGCGCTAGCCCTTTTATCCTCCGGGACAATATCCGCTGCGATTGTCGAACCGATCGACATAAACACACCGTGCGAAAATGCCGATATCACACGTGCTGCTAGTAAAATCCCGATGCTTGAAGCGGTTGCTGCCATCGTATTACCGGCAATAAAAATAAACATGATCCAAAGCAATAGTGTCTTACGTGACATGCTTGAGGTCAATGAAGTTAATATAGGTGCCCCAAATGTAACGCCGAGCGCATAAAGGGAAACGGTCAATCCTGCTGTCGTGACGGGAATATCCAGGTCATCAGCAATGAGCGGCAAAAGGCCGACACTGATAAATTCAGTTGTCCCTATTGCGAATGCACTTACGGCCAAAGCCAGTAGTGCAGGAATATTGCTTTTATTGGCTGAAGTCATGATGTTCCTCCTTTGTAAGATGTGTTGTATGATTGAAATTCTGCCGAGTAAGCTATATAAATAAAAAAGAGCAGATTCAAATCAGCCGGCAAATGTGATTATGAAACATATCGTTAAGAAATAAAAGTACGTACTTTGAAGTGCTATAGTCACTTTTTGGTGCCTGTGAGGAGAATGGATTGTATGGAGAAGAAAAAATATAACATTTCTGTTGAAGCGACTCTTGAAGTGATCGGTGGGAAATGGAAATGCGTCATTTTATGCCATCTGACGCACGGAAAAAAACGCACAAGTGAATTAAAACGCCTAATGCCCAATATCACGCAAAAAATGCTGACTCAGCAGCTGCGCGAGCTGGAAGCGGACGGTGTCATTAACCGAATCGTATATAATCAAGTTCCTCCCAAAGTGGAATACGAGCTCAGCGAATACGGCCGCAGCTTAGAAGGGATTTTAGATATGCTGTGTGCTTGGGGAGCGAATCATATTAACAGAGTGTACGGGGATACATTTTCTGTGCTAGAAGAAAGTGTGCTCAATGATAAGTTAAAACAGGAATCATAAAGCATGAGGGCAGTCAGTGCGGAGCGCTGGCTGCTTTTTGGTTCTTACGCCTGATATTCTGTGCAAGAAAACATAAGATGCATCATAAATTAGCGTTATAATCGTTGATTTTTATCAATATGTACTGGCGAATTTGTTTTAATGTGTTATACTAATTTTAGATAGTAACAAATTAGGATGGCATAATTGATAAGGGGTGTCCAACATGAAGGTAAAAGTAGCGATCAACGGGTTTGGAAGAATCGGAAGAATGGTTTTTAGAAAAGCGATGTTAGACGATCAAATTCAAGTAGTGGCCATTAACGCCAGCTATTCCGCAGAAACGCTGGCTCATTTAATAAAGTATGACACAATTCACGGCAGATACGACAAAGAGGTTGTGGCTGGTGAAGATAGCCTGATCGTAAATGGAAAGAAAGTGCTTTTGTTAAACAGCCGTGATCCAAAACAGCTGCCTTGGCGGGAATATGATATTGACATAGTCGTCGAAGCAACAGGGAAGTTTAATGCTAAAGATAAAGCGATGGGCCATATAGAAGCAGGTGCAAAAAAAGTGATTTTGACCGCTCCGGGAAAAAATGAAGACGTTACCATTGTGATGGGCGTAAATGAGGACCAATTCGACGCTGAGCGCCATGTCATTATTTCAAATGCGTCATGCACGACAAATTGCCTTGCGCCTGTTGTAAAAGTGCTGGATGAAGAGTTTGGCATTGAGAGCGGTCTGATGACTACAGTTCATGCGTATACGAATGACCAAAAAAATATTGATAACCCGCACAAAGATTTGCGCCGGGCGCGGGCTTGCGGTGAATCCATCATTCCAACAACAACAGGAGCGGCAAAGGCGCTTTCGCTTGTGCTGCCGCATCTGAAAGGAAAACTTCACGGCCTCGCCTTGCGTGTCCCTGTTCCGAACGTCTCATTGGTTGATCTCGTTGTTGATCTGAAAACGGATGTTACGGCTGAAGAAGTAAACGAGGCATTTAAACGCGCTGCCAAAA
The DNA here is from genome assembly GCF_037963335.1 of Bacillus sp. PS108. Taxonomy (NCBI): domain Bacteria; kingdom Bacillati; phylum Bacillota; class Bacilli; order Caryophanales; family Bacillaceae; genus Bacillus; species Bacillus sp. PS108. The sequence continues at coordinate 2,823,924 of NZ_CP150155.1, read as the reverse complement.
CGTCGATGTACGGTGTACTTGATTACTCAGATGAACCGCTCGTTTCGACTGATTATAATACGAATCCGCATTCAGCGGTCATTGACGGGCTTACAACAATGGTAATGGAAGACAGGAAAGTAAAGGTGCTGGCGTGGTATGACAACGAATGGGGCTACTCCTGCAGAGTTGTTGATCTAATCCGCCATGTAGCGGCACGAATGAAACATCCGTCTGCTGTATAAAATAAGGTCATGGACACATTTTAAAGAAAAAACCCTTAACAGCATATTTCTGAAAAAACGCACCTTGCAAATTAGACTTAAACACAGTATACTATTTTTCGTGAACTTCTTGCTTGAGACTGTTTCGGAATTACTTAAAGGGTTAGGACCTCTCCGGACTAACTTTCCCCCGTGGTAAATGGCCGACCCAGTTGTTGGAATTTCACTTTTTAATTCTTGTTAAGGGGGGTCCATGACTATGGAAACAATGGGGCGTCACGTTATCTCCGAGCTATGGGGATGCGATTTTGATAAGCTGAATGACATGGATTTTATTGAAAAAACGTTTGTAAATGCTGCTCTAAAATCAGGTGCTGAGGTGCGCGAGGTTGCATTTCACAAATTTGCACCGCAAGGCGTAAGCGGAGTTGTGATTATTTCTGAATCACACTTAACGATTCACAGTTTTCCTGAGCACGGATATGCGAGCATTGATGTTTATACTTGTGGAGACTTAGATCCTAATGTCGCTGCTGATTACATTGCAGAGGCATTACATGCTGATACAAGAGAAAACATTGAAATACCAAGAGGAATGGGGCCTGTGCAAATTAAACAGGCGCAAGCGAAAGTACTATAAAGTAAATTGCGAACACAAAGGGAGCTGAAGCTAGAAAGCCATTATGCGCTTTTTAGCTTATGCTCCTTTTATTTTTATAAAGAAACGAGAGTGTCAGCTTTTTCTTTTTTCATTTTTTTTGTAAAATAAGAAGGAGATTTTCACAAACCACCTAATGCTATAGAAACAAATTTAACAACGGCTCTCCCGACAGATGCTGTCACATCTATTTTTAAAAGGCGGAGGCTGCCGAAAATACATTGCAGGGAACGATATAGTTGGGAGCTGATTTTATTGAAATGTCCTTCATGCCAGCATAACGGAACACGAGTCCTTGATTCACGGCCTGTGGATGACGGAAAGTCGATTCGCCGAAGACGCGAGTGCGAATCCTGCCACTACCGGTTTACGACCTTTGAGAAAGTGGAGGAAACCCCGCTCATCGTTGTGAAAAAAGAAGGTGTGCGTGAGGAATTCAGCAGAGAAAAAATGCTGCGCGGCCTCATAAAAGCATGTGAAAAAAGGCCTGTTTCACTCAAAACGCTTGAAGACATGTGCTTTGATATTGAAAAAGAACTTCGCAATCAAGGCTGCTCCGAGGTGAAGAGTGAGCTCGTCGGAGAAATGGTCATGGACCGGCTGGCTAAGATTGACGAAGTCGCATATGTGCGGTTCGCGTCCGTCTATCGGCAGTTTAAAGATATAAACGTCTTTATCGATGAATTAAAAGACTTAATAAAGAAAGAGCGTTAAAAGAGCTAAGAGGATTCTTCTAGCTCTTTTCTCATGTGCAAAATTGGCATTTGATAGATATAAGAAACGGTGTAAAATGAAAGGTAGAAACAAATTCGGAAGGTTTGAGAATGTATGGCTGACTATTGGAAAGATGTACTGCCTGTAGACCCGTATGTGGTTAAAAGCAGATCGATGCTGCAGGATATTGACAGACAAATTATTACACAACTGTACCAGCCCTTAATCGGCCCTGTTGCATTCTCTCTTTATATGACATTGTGGGGAGAGCTTGAACAAAACCGTCTGTGGGGCGGAGAGTCCACACATAGACAGCTGATGGGGATGACACAGTCCAACTTAAAAACGATCCATCAGGAACAGGGGAAGCTCGAGGGCATCGGATTGCTGAAAGTATATATGAAAGAATCCGAGCGGCAGGAGCGCCTCTTTATATATGAACTCCTTCCGCCGCTCAGACCAAATGAATTTTTTGAAGACGGAATGCTGAATGTTTTTCTGTATAATAGGGTCGGAAAAACGAAATATCAGCAATTAAAACAATTTTTTACGCACCCGGCCATTTCAGAAGATGCGAAGGACATTACGCGTCCGTTTAATCATGCGTTTGAATCGCTGCAGCCGAGTGAATGGAAGCTCACATCCGATATGGAGGAAACGGTAAGGCTTGCCGAGGGGTCCGAGTATACTTCTGTCGGACAGTCTCCGTCCTACACCATAACGGAGGATGTGTTTGATTTTGATTTGTTTTTAGCGGGACTTTCTGAGACGATGATACCGAGAAAAGCGATGACCCAGCAGGTGCGGGACACAATCAAAAAGCTTTCTTATCTGTACGGAATTGACCCTTTGCAAATGCAAAATGTTGTGATGAGCGCAATTGATGAGCGTGACGTCATTACGACGGAGGCATTAAGAAAAGCGGCGAGCGACTGGTATCAAATTGAAAGAAACGGACAGCTGCCCGATTTGGTGGAAAAAACACAGCCGGTGCATCTGCGTGAAGGCGAACAACCGGCAGAAGAGGATTCTCTGGATGGGAAGCTGATTGCATTGCTGGAGGCGATTTCCCCGAAGAAGCTTCTGCAGGACATTGCTGACGGAACAGAGCCGTCAAAAGCTGATCTGAAGATCATAGAAGAAATTATGTTCGAACAGAAGCTCGAGCCAGGCGTCACAAATGTGTTAATTTATTATGTCATGCTGAAAACCGACATGAAGCTGTCGAAAAACTATATCCAAAAAATCGCTTCGCATTGGGCACGCAAAAAGGTGAAAACGGTCAGGGAAGCGATGAAGCTCGCAATAGAAGAAAACCGCCAGTATCTTGAATGGGCTGAGGGAAAAACAAAGTCTTCGAAACGAAACCAAAAAGTGATTCGTGAAGAAAAGCTTCCTGATTGGATGACAGAAAAGGAAACAGCGTCCGATTCAGAATCCGGACAGCAGAAGCTGCATCCGCAGGATTTGGAAGAACAGAAGAAAAAGATGATGGAAGAAATGCAAAAACTGAAAAAATACTCTGCCTATTAAAGACAGAGATGCGGGGTGAAGGAATAGATGGAACCAATCGGCCGTTCCCTGCAGGGCGTAACCGGCAGGCCGGATTTCCAAAAACGTCTTGAACAAATGAAGGAAAAAGTCATGAAAGATCAAGATGTTCAAGCATTTTTGAAGGAAAACGAAGAAGTGATTGACCAAAAAATGATCGAAAAGAGCTTAAATAAGCTTTATGAATATATCGAACAAAGCAAGAATTGCTCCTATTGTTCGGAAGATGAAAACTGCAACAATTTGTTGGAGGGCTACCATCCGAAGCTTGTTGTCAATGGGAGGTCTATTGATATCGAGTATTACGAATGTCCAGTCAAACGGAAGCTCGACCAGCAGAAGAAACAACAGTCTCTTATGAAAAGCATGTATATCCAGCAGGATCTTCTTGGAGCGACGTTCCAGCAAGTTGATATCAGTGACCCAAGCAGACTCGCGATGTTTCAGCATGTTACAGACTTCCTGAAAAGCTATAATGAGACGGGAAAAGGGAAAGGATTATATTTATACGGGAAATTTGGGGTAGGAAAAACGTTTATGCTCGCTGCAATTGCCAATGAGCTGGCGGAAAAAGAGTATTCCTCCATGATTGTTTATGTGCCTGAATTTGTGAGAGAGCTTAAGAATTCGCTGCAAGACCAGACATTGGAAGAGAAGCTCAATATGGTAAAGACCACACCCGTATTAATGCTTGATGACATCGGAGCAGAATCAATGACAAGCTGGGTAAGGGATGAGGTCATCGGAACGGTGCTTCAGCACAGAATGTCCCAGCAGCTGCCAACGTTCTTTTCTTCTAATTTCTCACCTGACGAGCTGAAGCATCATTTTACGTATTCGCAGAGGGGAGAAAAAGAAGAAGTAAAAGCTGCAAGATTAATGGAGCGGATATTATATTTGGCTGCTCCGATCCGCCTTGACGGAGAAAACCGCCGACATCCATAATTGCTGTGGTTCAAAGGGGAAGGAACTGAGGGTATGAAACGAAAAACGGCTGTCAAATGGCTGGCAGTGCTTGCAGGTGCTGGTTTACTCTATTGGGGAAATAAAACGTATTTGAATGTATCGCCGAAAGAAATCAGGGTATGGGTATTGTCGTTCGGAGTCTTTGCACCTCTGATGTTTATCGGGATATCCATCGTCAGGCCACTTGTTTTATTTCCGGTGTCTGTTATTTCAATAGCTGGCGGACTTGCGTTTGGCCCGCTTCTCGGCACGCTTTATACGTTATTCGGTTCGATGTGCGCTTCAGCTGTTTCGTTTTTTGCGGCTGGTTTGTTTTCGGCGAAAAAGAACGGGCATTACGAAAGGCTTGAAGCCATACAGAAGCAAATGGAGGATAACGGATTTTTCTATATCTTTCTTTTGAGAATCCTGCCGATCAATTTTGATTTCGTCAGCTATGCGGCAGGCCTTTCCAATGTCAAAGCGCTGCCGTATTTTGCCGCAACGGCTGTGGGAATCATCCCTGGGACGATTGCGCTTAATGTGCTGGGTGCGAGCTTTTTGGCTGGCAATCTGCCCGCTTTCTTTATGGTGCTCGCTTTGTATATCGTGTTTATCTCATTGCCGTTCATCTTCAGAAAGAAAATGCAAAACTTGTTTCAAGAATCAAATTAAGATTTGCCAATGACCTTTACGTCTATTTTAAAAACATCCCCCATATACTTGTAACAGATGCCGTAAGGGGGGACAAACATGCTTGAAATAATCTTTGAAGATGACCATGATGCAGCCGCTTTTTTACATCTCATTCAGCATTCGGACGATCGGAACAATATCATTGTCCGTGAAGGCATACGAAAAATCGGGATTGAAAAAGCGAATCCGGCTTTTCCTATTCAGCGTTTTATGGAGCCGATTCTGGTCAAATTTTTTTTGGAATGCAAAGAAGACGAGCATATGCTGTCATTGATTGAGGAAACGTATTGTTTCACGGACCAGGATGAACAGCAGCAAATCCTTCAGCTCGCACACAGTATTATTGAAGGTGAAGCAGACGATCTTCCGTTTGAGCCGCTGAAGCTTTCACGGAAACAATCAATTTTGGATGAACTCCAAACGATCTGTTTAGAGGAAGGAGTATTTTACATTCGCTCCTTTCAGACCTTCCGACTTGGATCATACTATAAGCAGCTGAGAGATATTACAGAAGCAGCGATTGATGAATATAAGATGGAACAGGAATATCAAAACTTTATTCAAACACTCAGAGACTATGTGGACGCCAAACAGCCGCGAATCAAAAAAGTGCATATTGTCCATGATGGTTCCTTTACATTATGGGAGCTGCGCTATGTGCCGGAACGGGAAAAAATGAAATACATAGACAGAAGATTTGTCCGGGATCATCCTATGTATATTGATTCTCATTTGCTCGCGCCGCTGATTTCCATTGCGCCTGATGAAGTCGTGCTTTATACCGACCAGCCCGAGCACATGATGGCAAGGACCATTCAAAACGTATTTCAAGAGAGAGTGGAAATGCTCCCGCTGCATGCTTTTACAGATGCAGAAATACCGGTGAAGCACTCGGAAGGATGAGGGCCGGCAGCCTGTCTATTTAAGGCTGTCGGTTTAAAAAAAAGGAAACGCGATCGTGTTGATTTTTTGGATTGAACAATTTATAATACATAGGAGATTAAGAAAGACACACGTATTGATAAGGACACGAAGGAATGATACCGGCTCAAAGAGAGGGAAGCCCTGGCTGCAAGCTTCCCAGCTAAGGACCATTCGCTTTACCGCCTTTGAACTTCAGCTGTGAACCTCTTGAAAAGGAACAGTAATGGCTGACGGGAACTCCCGTTACAGAGCTTAGAGCCGCAGGTGCCGTGTATTGGCTTTGCGGAAAAAAGGGTGGAACCACGATTCCGTTTATTCAACCTCGTCCCTTTCATAGGGGGCGGGGTTTTTATATGCAAAAAAAGGAGTGACAAAGATGTCAGATATGGTAAAAATCACATTTCCTGATGGAGCAGTCAAGGAGTTTGCGAAAGGAACAACAACAGAAGATATCGCGGCATCCATCAGTCCGGGATTAAAGAAAAAGTCATTAGCCGGAAAACTGAACGGAAAAGAAATCGATTTGAGAACGCCGATCAATGAAGACGGTACAGTGGAAATCATTACAGAAGGCTCAGAAGAAGGTCTTCAAATTATGCGCCACAGTGCGGCTCACTTGCTGGCTCAAGCGATTAAACGCATCTACAAGGATGTTAAATTCGGCGTCGGTCCGGTTATCGAAAACGGTTTTTACTACGATGTAGAAATGGACGAAGCGATTACACCGGAGGATCTGCCGAAAATCGAGAAAGAAATGAAAAAAATCGTTAATGCGAACCTTCCGATCGTTCGAAAAGAAGTCAGCCGTGAAGAAGCGAAAGCCCGTTTTGCGGAAATCGGCGACGACCTGAAGCTTGAACTATTGGATGCGATTCCTGAAGGAGAAACCGTTTCGATCTATGAGCAAGGCGAATTCTTTGACCTGTGCCGCGGCGTCCATGTTCCTTCAACCGGAAAAATCAAAGAATTTAAGCTGTTAAGCCTTGCAGGCGCATACTGGCGCGGTGACAGCAAAAACCAAATGCTTCAGCGCGTATATGGTACAGCTTTCTTCAAAAAAGCTGATCTTGAAGAGCATCTTCGTATGCTAGAAGAAGCGAAAGAACGCGACCACAGAAAGCTTGGCAAAGAATTAAAGCTGTTCGCGAACTCTCAAAAAGTCGGACAAGGCCTGCCGCTTTGGCTGCCAAAAGGCGCAACAATCCGCCGCGTCATCGAGCGCTACATTGTCGATAAAGAAATCAGCCTCGGCTATGAGCACGTATACACACCTGTGCTAGGCAGCAAAGAGCTGTATGAAACATCAGGACACTGGGATCATTATCAGGAAGGCATGTTCCCTCCGATGGAAATGGACAATGAAACACTTGTATTGCGTCCGATGAACTGTCCGCACCATATGATGATTTACAAACAAGACATTCACAGTTACCGCGAGCTTCCGATTCGTATTGCAGAGCTTGGAACGATGCACCGCTATGAAATGTCAGGTGCGCTGTCAGGACTTCAACGGGTACGCGGAATGACGTTAAATGATGCACACATCTTTGTGCGCCCGGATCAAATTAAGGATGAGTTTATCCGTACAGTCCGTTTAATCCAGGATGTTTATGAAGACTTCGGTTTAAGTGATTACACATTCCGTCTGTCTTACCGCGATCCGGAAGATACAGAGAAATATTTTGATGACGATGAAATGTGGAACAAAGCGCAATCCATGCTGAAAGAGGCAATGGACGAAATCGGCCACGACTATTACGAAGCAGAAGGTGAAGCGGCATTCTACGGCCCTAAACTTGATGTTCAGGTGAAAACTGCGATCGGAAAAGAAGAAACACTGTCTACGGTACAGCTTGATTTCTTATTGCCGGAACGTTTCGACCTGACATACATCGGTGAGGACGGCAAGCAGCACCGTCCGGTTGTCATTCACAGAGGTGTCGTTTCAACAATGGAACGCTTTGTTGCCTTCTTAATCGAAGAACACAAAGGCGCCCTGCCGACATGGCTTGCACCGGTTCAGTTCCAAGTCATCCCGGTTTCTCCGGCTGTGCATTTAGACTACGCGAAAAAAGTGCAGGAACGCCTGCAGCGTGAAGGCCTGCGTGTTGAAGTCGACAGCCGCGATGAAAAAATCGGCTACAAAATCCGTGAAGCGCAAATGCAAAAAATCCCGTACATGCTGGTGGTCGGTGACCAAGAAGCAGAAAACGGAGCGGTAAACGTGCGTAAATACGGAGAACAGAACTCTGAAACGATTTCTCTTGATGAGTTTGTGAAAAAGGCAGTAGCTGAAGCGAAAAAATAAAATAAAAAAGCATGATCTCATTGAAGAGATCATGCTTTTTTATTTCTCTAATATAGGAAACAAATCATGAAGGCTGCTGATGATGTAATCAGGCGTTACGTCAGTTTCGTTTTTCTTATCCGTCCGGTTGATCCAAACGGTTTTGATTCCGGCTCTTGAAGCGCCTAAAATATCAGTATTCAAATTATCGCCGACCATGATGGCATCGTCTTTTTCAATATTCATCAGCTTAAGGCAGTGTTCAAAAATTGTAACATCCGGTTTGCCCTTGCCGAATGCGCCCGAGATGACGATTTCATTGAAGTAAGGAGCGAGCTCAGGTACGCCGGCAAGCTTCTCCTTTTGCAGACTCGGATCGCCATTTGTCAAAAGCAATAATTCATACTTGCCTTTTAATTGATCGAGTACAGCAAATGTTTCATCATATACAAACGGGCGTTTTCTGCGCTCTGCCGCAAAAAACTCTCCCAAGTATTCGCCATATGCAGGATCATCGATCCCAAGCGCTTTCAGTCCGTTTGTCCATGCATTTCTTCTGTACTCCGGCACAATCTTGTTCAGCTTTTGAAAGCCTTCACTGATTGGCTCTGAGAAATTGGACCACAGTCCTTCAAACGGGTTAATGCCGATCATCACTGTATATGGATACGTCTCATATGACATGTACAATTCTCTCGCTGCTTCGCGAACAGCTGCTTCGAATTCCTCAGGGGCAAGGCCATATTTTTTCTCCGCTTGTAAGCAAGTTTCTGCAAATGTTGTTCTGACGCTTTTTTCGTCCCAAAGTAGTGTATCATCTAAATCAAAAAATACGGCTTTCATGATCTTCTCCTCTGCTTCAGATTCAAATCTTTCTGCCAAAAGGCTCATGTTTTATTTTACAATAGATAAAAGCCTTGTGAAATATGTTTTCAGACGATTTTAAAAAAACAGTCAGCCGTAAAACGAAAACATGCTAGAATGAAAACGGAAAGAATAGGTGACATGAATGATTCATTTAATGATTATGATGCTGGAGAGAGTGGGGATTATTGTTATATTAGGGTTCATTCTCGCCCATACGAAAATTTTCAGACAAGCTCTTCAGAATCAGGACGGCTATAAAGGAAAAGCGATTTTAATTTCAATTTTTTTTCTTTTCAGCATCATCAGCAATTATACAGGCATCGAAATTCAAAGAAATATGATTGTAAACAATGACTGGGTGTTTACGATAGATCCATCAGGCTCTATCGCGAATACCCGTATTTTGGGCGTGGAAATCGGGGGCCTTCTCGGAGGTCCGTTTGTAGGGGCCGGGATCGGCATACTGGCGGGCCTGCATCGTTTTTCACTCGGTGGCAGCACGGCTTTAAGCTGTGCCGTATCATCTATTTTAGCGGGTGTTCTTGCAGGCTTGATCGGCAGGTATTTTACGAAGCGATATCGAATGCCGACACCGCGCATCGCCGCTCTTGTGGGAATCGGCATGGAGTCACTGCAAATGATCATTATTTTGCTGATGGCAAAGCCGTTCAGTGACGCTTGGGAGCTTGTCAGCATGATCGGAATTCCGATGATACTCATCAATGGAACAGGCAGTTTTATTTTTCTGTCTATTATTCAAGCGATCATTCGCAAGGAAGAACAGGCAAGGGCTCTCGAAACGCATCGAGTGCTGACGATTGCTGATCAGACACTTCCATTTTTTCGCCAAGGATTAAATGAAAACTCCTGTAAAAGTGTAGCGGCTATTATCCATAAGCTGACAGGAACAGATGCGGTGTCTCTCACTGACAAAGAAAAGATCCTTGCGCATGTCGGTGCGGGAATGGATCACCACATCCCATCGAAAAGTTTGATCACCGGCCTGTCCAAAAAGGTGATTAAAACAGGGCATATTATGAAGGCGATTTCGCAGGAAGAGATTGAATGCACGCATGCTGAATGCCCTTTGCACGCTGCAATTGTCCTGCCGCTGACATCGAACGGCAATACAATCGGCACCTTAAAAATGTACTTTAAAAGCCCGGCAGGCCTGAGTCAGGTAGAGGAGGAACTTGCCGAGGGGCTGGCCATGCTGTTTTCGACACAGCTTGAGCTTGGGGAAGCAGAGCTGCAAAGCAAACTTCTCAAGGATGCTGAAATTAAAGCGCTTCAAGCACAGGTGAATCCGCATTTTTTATTTAATGCGATCAACACGATTTCTGCGCTATGCCGTACAGATGTTGAAAAAACCCGTAAGCTCCTATTGCAGCTCAGTGTTTATTTTCGTTCAAACCTTCAAGGAGCGAGACAGCTGCTGATTCCGCTCTCAAAGGAGCTGAACCATCTTAACGCCTATTTGTCATTAGAACAGGCGCGTTTTCCCGGGAAATATAAAATTGAGCTTAATATCGACAGCAGACTGGAGCAGATTGAAATCCCTCCGTTTGTTTTGCAGGTGCTTGTCGAGAACGCGCTTCGGCACGCGTTTCCGAAAAAACAAGACATATGCAAGGTTACAGTCTGTGTCTTATCTGATGATGCATCCGTCTATATGAAGGTGGCGGATAACGGACGCGGAATTCCGCCGGACGTCTTGCCGGAACTGGGAAAGAAACCGTTTCCGTCTAAGGAGGGAACCGGTACAGCGCTTTATAACCTAAATCAGCGGCTGATCGGTTTATTCGGACAGCAGGCTGCACTGCATATCAGCAGTGAGGTTCATAAAGGGACAGAGGTTTCCTTTCAAGTGCCAATGCAACAGATGAAAGAGGGAGAAGAACATGCTCAGGGTGTTAATAGTTGATGATGAGATGCTGGCAAGGGATGAACTGGCTTACTTGCTTAAGCGGACCAATGAGGAAATGGAAATCAATGAAGCGGAAAATATCGAATCCGCTTTTGACCAAATGATGGATCAAAAACCTGATTTGCTGTTTTTAGACGTTGATTTATCCGGAGAAAACGGTTTTGATATCGCAAAGCGATTGAAGAAAATGAAGCATCCTCCTGCTGTTGTGTTTGCGACAGCGTATGACCAGTATGCGCTCAAAGCGTTTGAGGTGGACGCTCTTGATTATTTAACCAAGCCTTTCGATGAAGAAAGAATTCAGCAAACGCTGAAAAAATATAAAAAAGTCAATCGGGATATTGTAGAAACAGAGCAAAACAGCCATGCCGGCCAGCACAAGCTCGCGCTATCTGTGGGGGAATCGATTGTGATTGTGGATACGAAGGACATTATCTATGCCGGAACAGAAGATGGTCATGTCAATGTAAAAACCTTCGATCATTCTTATACGGTCAGCGATACACTCGTTGTGATTGAGAAAAAGCTGCCGGATTCTGATTTTATCCGCGTCCATCGGAGCTTTGTCGTGAATACCGAATATATTAAAGAAATTCAGCCATGGTTTAATTCAACGTATAATCTGATCATGAAAGACGGATCGAAAATACCGGTCAGCCGGACATATGCGAAGGAATTGAAAAAGCTGCTCCATATTTGATGGGCGGCTTTTTGCATTTCAGCCATTTGATTCTGCAACTCAGACCCGCTATACGGCATGTTATCTTGTAAGCGCTTTATAACAGGGGATTCTTATTTATAATGAGGGTACCAAAGAGAAAGAGGTGAAGAAAATGAGTGCTAAAAAAGTGTACGGGTTTTTAACACAAGCATTTATTTTTGCCGTCATTATGCTGGTTTCAAATATGATTGCCGCTATTGTCCCAATACCTATCCCGGCATCGGTTGTAGGGTTGGTCTTATTATTTCTCCTATTATGTTTGAAAGTCATTAAACTGGAACAAGTGGAAACGCTCGGAACGTCTTTAACCTCTCTGATCGGATTTTTATTTGTTCCGTCAGGTATATCTGTTATGAATTCGCTTGGTGTGATGCAGCAATACGGCCTGCAAATTGTTCTTGTCATTCTGCTCGCAACGATTATTTTGCTGGGGGCTACGGGATTGTTTTCTCAGCTGATTCTGTCGCTGAGCGGAAAACGCAAAACCGCAGCGGACATGAAAACAAAAACAGTGCAAAGCCCGCAGAACAATAACGAACTCGTTCACCATTAAGGGAAACAGGAGGTTCTTCACATGGAAAGCACAATGAGTCCTTATTTTGGGATTGTCGTATCACTTGCTGCATTCGGCATCGGCACCTTTTTATTTAAGAAAACGAAAGGCTTCTTCCTTTTCACTCCTTTGTTTGTTGCCATGGTGCTGGGGATCGCATTTTTAAAAATCGGCGGTTTTTCCTACGCGGATTATAATAACGGGGGAGAGATCATTAAGTTTTTCCTTGAACCGGCAACGATCGCATTTGCAATTCCTTTGTACAAACAAAGAGATAAGCTTAAAAAATACTGGTGGCAAATCATGGCCTCCATTATTGCCGGCTCTATCTGCTCTGTCACGATTGTTTATCTGCTCGCTAAAGGCATTCATCTCGATTCGGCCGTAATGAAAAGCATGCTTCCGCAGGCGGCTACAACGGCAATTGCGCTTCCTTTATCAAAAGGCATCGGGGGCATCAGCGACATCACAGCCTTTGCGGTCATCTTTAACGCTGTCATCGTATATGCGCTCGGAGCATTGTTCTTGAAGGTGTTTAAAGTGAAAAATCCGATTTCTAAAGGATTGGCTCTTGGAACATCCGGACATGCACTTGGTGTAGCGGTCGGGATTGAGATGGGAGAAGTTGAAGCTGCGATGGCAAGTATTGCTGTTGTCGTAGTAGGAGTGGTAACGGTTCTGGTCATCCCTGTGTTCGTGCAGCTGATCGGAGGATAAGCCAAGGCTGAATGCCTTGGCTTTTTTTATTTTATGGTGCGTCTTCGGGATCGATATACCCTTGTTTAATGCCCCATTCTACTTGATCGTCATGCCACTTTTTTCGTTCTTCATAACCATAACCATCGTCATCAGGAAGCTCTGAAGCTGGCTGTTGAATGGTTTTATCTGTCTGACTCGAGGGAGATGGTGGATTTTTACTATTAGATGAGGGTGCCTCGGTCTGCTGCCGTTGTGTCTGTGATTGCCGCTTTTTCTCAGCGTTCGCTTTCTGCTCTTTTTGGATTGCTGCCTGCCGCTGTCTTTCAAGTTCAGCTTGTCTTTTTGCTTCCGCTAATCGCTGATTCTCCGCCGCCTGCTGCTCTGCTAATCGCTGTCTCTCCGCTTTTTCCTCCTGCTGTTTCTTTCGTTTCGCCTCCCGTTCTTTTTCAAGCTTTTTCTCTGCGGCGATTTGTCTTTGCTTTTCAGCTTCTTCTTTTGCCTTCCGCTTTCCTAACTCAGTAGCAAGTGGACTCTCGAACTTCATGTCCAATGAAACGGGTTTTAGTTTTTTTAGCTCTTTCTCCAGCCCCTTTTGAGGAAATGCTGCAGTTGTCTTAACAGTTTCGACTTTTGATTCGGAAGATGTGCTGCTATTTGAGCATCCGGTTAATATCAATGTGAAAAATAAAGCAAGCTGTATCAGTTTGTTCATGTGTCAGGCTCCCTTCTGCTTCTTATATCGGTCAGAGATTAACTTTGTTTTACATTTCTTCCTGTCAGTGGTTTTGTTGTAAATTGCGAAATAAGGGGGGAATTGTTGGTTCTTTACATCTTGGTGAGGCTGAAAGATTTTCTTTTTCTCTCTTGCGCTCATAGAAAACCCATGTTACAATGTAAAAGTTGTTCCGGATAAGTCGTCCTTGACTAAAGATCCGGTATTGTGTAGAATAGTTATTGAATTGAATATAAATCACAAGCAGAAGCACCCGCTTCTCACCTGATTGACACATGCATGTAGTTGGCAGGTTGACCGTACATTTTTATTGATACAGATGTTCGTAGTGTGGGTGTTTTATAATGCCCACACTTTTTGTTTGCCTGCAAAATGCATACAAAATGAGTTGTGAATCAATTCGAAGAAACTATGGAGGTGGCTCATTATTAGCAAAGATCAATTGGTTAATGAGGGTATCCGTGCACGTGAGGTCCGTTTAATCGGACAAAATGGCGACCAGCTTGGAATCAAGTCCCGTCAGGAAGCACTTGAAATCGCCGGCCGCGCAAATCTTGACCTTGTGTTAGTTGCAGCGAATGCAAAACCGCCTGTCTGCCGAATCATGGACTACGGTAAGTTCCGATTTGAGCAGCAGAAAAAGGAAAAAGAAGCACGCAAGAATCAAAAAATCATTAACTTAAAAGAAGTTCGGTTAAGTCCGACAATCGATGAGCATGACTTTAACACGAAATTGCGCAATGCGATTAAATTCCTTGAAAAAGGCGATAAAGTGAAAGCTTCTATCCGCTTTAAAGGACGCGCAATCACTCATAAAGAAATCGGTCAGCGTGTATTAGACCGTTTCTCCGAAGCATGTGCTGAGGTTGCGACAGTCGAAACAAAACCAAAAATGGACGGCCGCAGCATGTTCTTAATGCTCGCACCGAAAAACGAAAAGCAATAAGGAGGAAATCCCATGCCAAAAATGAAAACTCACCGCGGATCTGCTAAACGTTTTAAAAAGACAGGTTCTGGGAAGTTAAAACGTTCTCACGCGTACACAAGTCACTTATTCGCCAACAAATCTCAAAAGCAAAAGCGTAAGCTTCGCAAGAGTGCTGTTGTAAGCGCAGGAGACTTCAAACGTATCAAACAAATGCTTGCTAACATCAAGTAATCGGATAAGGAACAATTAGGAGGGAAATTCAATGCCAAGAGTAAAAGGCGGAACTGTTACACGTAAGCGTCGTAAAAAGGTTCTTAAATTAGCAAAAGGTTATTTCGGTTCAAAACATACATTATACAAAGTAGCTAACCAGCAGGTCATGAAATCTGGAAACTATGCTTTCCGTGACCGTCGTCAGAAAAAACGTGATTTCCGTAAACTTTGGATCACTCGTATCAACGCAGCTGCTCGCATGAACGGCCTTTCTTACAGCCGTTTAATGCACGGTCTTAAGCTTTCTGGTATCGAAGTAAACCGTAAAATGCTTGCTGATCTTGCTGTAAACGATCTTACTGCATTCAATCAGCTTGCTGATGCTGCTAAAGCTCAATTAAACAAGTAATCATATAGAGCCGCTCTCCAGCAGAGCGGCTTTTTCTATATAAAGGATGAGGCAACATGATTATTGCAGCTTATTTGGTGTTGATTAATCTGTGCGGTTTTTGGGTGATGGGCATTGACAAACGCAAAGCGCAGCAGCACAAGTGGAGAATTTCTGAAGACCGGCTGTGGCTGATAGCCATCGTATTTGGAGCGCTCGGTGTCTGGCTTGGCATGCAAACCTTCAGACATAAAACGAAACACACTTCTTTTAAGTATGGAGTACCGCTTCTTCTGGTAATTGAAGCGATTCTCATCGCTATTTACTACAGCCCGTTTGATTTATAAAAAGCAGAAAAGCGTTTAACGCTCTTCTGCTTTTTTTGCGAGTTTAATGGGCTGGTCCCAGTCAATCTTACAATTTGGATATCGTTCCAGCACTTTTTCTTCAATGTTCTCAAAATCTTTTGCAGAGAAATGTTTCAGCTTCTCAGGAGATTCTGTCCAGACAAAGATCGTGTGAATAAACAGCGGATGATCCTTGGAAGGAATATGCTTTTCTCCCTCAAAAAGCACGCCTTTATACGTCAGCTGAAAATTCTTCCGGGTATTGTTTTGTTCATCAATAATATAAAAATGTTCTTTTGATTGGGCCAGCTTAAGCCTTCTCTTAGGATTCGCGACATATTTGACCACGGCATAAATACAATAAGCAAAAAGTGCAAGCAAAATAATCCTTAGAACCATGACAAACATTGTGTGAAGGCACCTCCCTTATGATGATGATCTGATGTAATACGAAAAGCATAGAAAAAGGTTTCACTTTTTCTAAAAGAAAGCTGTAAAAACATATACCCGATTTTCAAGTGAAATAGTCGTATGGTTAGCGCCATGTTTTGTATAATAAGAATGCAGGACTGATGAAGGAGGGTTTGGAACATGGCAAAATTAGATGAAACATTGACCATGCTGAAAGATTTAACTGATGCAAAAGGCATACCGGGCAATGAAAGAGAAGTAAGGCAAGTGATGAAATCATACATAGAACCATTTGCTGATGAGGTGACAACAGATCGCCTGGGCAGTTTAATTGCCAAAAAAACTGGTGCAGAAAACGGCCCGAAAATTATGATCGCCGGACATTTGGATGAAGTCGGCTTTATGGTGACACAAATCACAGATAAAGGCTTTATCCGTTTTCAAACCGTTGGCGGCTGGTGGGCTCAGGTTATGCTTGCCCAGCGCGTCACCGTTGTCACAAAAAAAGGAGAAATCACAGGGGTTATCGGCTCTAAGCCGCCTCATATTTTGTCTCCTGAAGCAAGAAAAAAATCTGTGGAAATAAAAGATATGTTTATTGATATTGGAGCTTCAAGCCGGGAAGAAGCCTTGGAGTGGGGTGTACTTCCGGGAGATATGATCGTTCCGCATTTTGAATTTACGGTCATGAACAATGAAAAATTCCTACTCGCAAAGGCGTGGGACAACCGCATCGGCTGTGCGATTGCAATTGATGTGTTAAGAAACTTACAAAACACAGACCATCCAAATATAGTGTATGGCGTCGGAACCGTGCAGGAGGAAGTCGGGCTGAGAGGAGCGAAAACGGCTGCACACACCATTCAGCCTGATATTGCGTTTGGAGTTGATGTAGGAATAGCAGGAGACACGCCTGGCATTTCTGAGAAGGAAGCGCAGAGCAAAATGGGCAAAGGCCCGCAGATTATCGTTTACGATGCATCCATGGTCTCTCACAAAGGTTTGCGCGATGCAGTTGTAGCCACTGCGGAGGAAGCCGGCATTCCGTACCAATTTGATGCCATTGCCGGCGGCGGAACTGATTCGGGTGCCATCCATTTGACGGCAAATGGCGTTCCTGCGCTGTCCATTACCATTGCAACCCGCTACATTCATACGCACGCGGCCATGCTGCATCGTGATGATTATGAAAATGCGGTAAAGTTAATTACAGAAGTCATTAAGAAGTTAGACCGAAAAACGGTTGACGAAATTACGTACCAATAAAGATACGGAAGAATCCGCCTATTTAGGCGGATTCTATTTTTTTGTCTGTACAAATTACAGCATAGTGACTACAATAAAGGGGATACCGAAAATTTCCTGAACATGACGATATACGATACGCAGCTCGATTTGACAGGAAGGGAGGATAAACAATCTAATTTGTAAGCGCTTTCTAATATAAAGGAGGTTAAACAAAATTGAAAAAGAAAAAAACATGGAAACGCTTCTTACACTTTTCGAGTGCAGCTCTGGCTGCAGGTTTGATATTCACTTCTGCTGCTCCCGCAGAGGCAGCGTTTTGGGGTGCATCCAATGAGCTGCTTCATGACCCGACTATGATTAAAGAGGGGAGCTCATGGTATGCGCTTGGAACAGGGCTTACTGAAGAACGGGGACTGCGGGTTTTGAAGTCTTCAGACGCTAAAAATTGGACCGTACAAAAATCCATTTTCACTACACCGCTATCGTGGTGGTCCAATTATGTGCCGAATTATGGCCAAAACCAGTGGGCGCCGGACATCCAATACTATAACGGCAAGTACTGGCTGTATTATTCCGTTTCTTCTTTTGGAAGCAATACATCTGCCATTGGCCTGGCATCTTCAACAAGCATCAGTTCGGGGAGCTGGAAGGACGAGGGCTTGGTGATCCGTTCGACAAGCTCCAATAATTATAACGCCATTGATCCGGAGCTGACATTCGACAAGGATGGCAATCCGTGGCTTGCATTCGGCTCGTTTTGGAGCGGCATTAAGCTGACTAAGCTCGATAAGAGTACGATGAAGCCTACAGGCTCGCTCTATTCGATTGCAGCTAGACCGAATAATGGGGGTGCCTTAGAAGCTCCTACTCTTACGTATCAAAATGGCTATTACTATTTAATGGTTTCATTTGATAAATGCTGTGACGGGGTAAACAGTACGTACAAAATTGCTTACGGAAGATCCAAAAACATTACAGGCCCTTATCTTGATAAAAGCGGAAAAAGCATGCTTGAAGGCGGAGGCACCATTTTGGATTCGGGCAATGACCAATGGAAAGGACCTGGAGGCCAGGATATTGTGAACGGAAACATTCTTGTTCGTCATGCCTATGATGCCAATGACAACGGCATTCCAAAGCTTCTCATCAATGATTTGAATTGGAGCTCGGGCTGGCCGTCCTATTGAATCAAAAAGCCGGGCTCTGCCCCCGGCTTTTTTTAAAAGAAAAGATTGACAGTATAATAGTCAATTACTATAATAAAATTGTTCGTACAAATATTTATTTACAGGTTTATTTTTTATCATTAGTACGTATCTTTTGTATTTGAAAGCGTTTTATTTTATGAGAAAGGGGCAGTTTACATGCTTCAGACAAAGGATTATGAATTCTGGTTTGTGACAGGAAGCCAGCACCTATACGGGGAAGAGACGCTGGAACTCGTAGATCAGCATGCTAAAAGCATTTGTGAGGGGCTCGGCGGGGTTTCTTCCAGATATAAAATCACTCATAAGCCCGTCGTCACTTCACCGGAAACCATTAGAGAGCTGTTAAGAGAAGCGGAGTACAGTGAGACATGTGCTGGCATCATTACATGGATGCACACATTTTCCCCTGCAAAAATGTGGATAGAAGGCCTTTCCTCTTATCAAAAACCGCTTATGCATTTGCATACCCAATATAATCGCGATATCCCGTGGGGTACGATTGACATGGATTTTATGAACAGCAACCAATCCGCGCATGGCGATCGAGAGTACGGTTACATCAACTCGAGAATGGGGCTTAGCCGAAAAGTCATTGCCGGCTATTGGGATGATGAAGAAGTGAAAAAAGAAATGTCCCAGTGGATGGATACGGCGGCTGCATTAAATGAAAGCAGACATATTAAGGTTGCCAGATTTGGAGATAACATGCGTCATGTCGCGGTAACGGACGGAGACAAGGTGGGAGCGCATATTCAATTTGGCTGGCAGGTTGACGGATATGGCATCGGGGATCTCGTTGAAGTGATGGATCGCATTACGGACGACGAGGTTGACACGCTTTATGCCGAGTATGACAGACTATATGTGATCAGTGAGGAAACAAAACGTGACGAAGCAAAGGTAGCGTCCATTAAAGAACAGGCGAAAATTGAACTTGGCTTAACCGCTTTTCTTGAGCAAGGCGGATACACAGCGTTTACGACATCGTTTGAAGTGCTGCACGGAATGAAACAGCTGCCGGGACTTGCCGTTCAGCGCCTGATGGAGAAAGGCTATGGGTTTGCCGGTGAAGGAGATTGGAAGACAGCGGCCCTTGTACGGATGATGAAAATCATGGCTAAAGGAAAAAGAACTTCCTTCATGGAAGATTACACGTACCATTTTGAACCGGGAAATGAAATGATTCTGGGCTCTCACATGCTTGAAGTGTGTCCGACTGTCGCTTTGGATCAGCCGAAAATCGAGGTTCATCCGCTTTCGATTGGCGGCAAAGAGGACCCTGCGCGTTTTGTATTTAACGGCATCAGCGGTTCTGCCATTCAAGCTAGCATTGTTGATATTGGCGGGCGTTTCCGCCTTGTGCTGAATGAAGTCAACGGCCAGGAAATTGAAAAAGACATGCCGAATTTACCGGTTGCCCGTGTTCTCTGGAAGCCGGAGCCGTCATTGAAAACAGCAGCGGAGGCATGGATTTTAGCCGGCGGTGCACACCATACCTGCCTGTCTTATGAACTGACAGCGGAGCAAATGCTTGATTGGGCGGAAATGGCGGGGATCGAAAGTGTTCTCATTTCCCGTGATACGACAATTCATAAACTGAAACACGAGTTAAAATGGAACGAGGCGCTTTACCGGCTTCAAAAGTAGAGGGGGATGTCACATGGCTTACACAATAGGGGTTGATTTTGGAACTTTATCAGGAAGAGCGGTGCTCGTTCATGTCCAAACAGGGGAGGAACTTGCGGCTGCTGTAAAAGAATACAGGCATGCTGTCATTGATACCGTCCTTCCAAAAACGGGTCAAAAGCTGCCGCGTGACTGGGCGCTGCAGCACCCTGCTGATTACCTCGAAGTCTTGGAAACAACCATTCCGTCTTTACTCGAACAGACGGGCGTTGAACCGAAAGACATTATCGGGATTGGAATTGATTTCACGGCATGTACGATCCTTCCTATTGACAGCAGCGGGCAGCCGTTATGCATGCTGCCTGAATATGAAGAGGAGCCGCACAGCTATGTGAAGCTCTGGAAGCATCATGCGGCCCAAAAACATGCTGATCGGCTCAATCAAATCGCGGAAGAAGAAGGAGAGGCTTTTTTACAGCGGTACGGAGGAAAAATTTCATCAGAATGGATGATTCCAAAGGTCATGCAAATTGCCGAGGAAGCGCCTCACATTTATGAAGCGGCTGACCGGATCATCGAGGCTGCAGACTGGATCGTGTACCAGCTGTGCGGCTCGCTCAAGCGAAGCAATTGTACCGCAGGGTATAAAGCGATGTGGAGTGAAAAAGCGGGGTATCCGTCAGATGATTTCTTTGAGAAATTAAATCCTTCAATGAAAACGATTACAAAGGACAAATTGTCAGGTTCTATTCATTCAGTAGGAGAAAAAGCCGGCAGTCTGACTGAAAAAATGGCAAAGCTGACAGGGCTTCTCCCGGGAACGGCTGTTGCGGTTGCCAATGTGGACGCTCATGTTTCCGTACCGGCGGTCGGCATTACAGAGCCAGGGAAAATGCTGATGATTATGGGAACCTCGACGTGCCATGTTCTACTTGGTGAAGAGGTGCATATCGTTCCAGGAATGTGCGGCGTTGTGGACAACGGAATTCTCCCGGGCTATGCGGGATATGAAGCCGGGCAGTCCTGTGTCGGCGATCATTTTGACTGGTTTGTGAAAACATGTGTCCCGCCAGCTTATCAAGAGGAAGCAAAGGAAAAAAACATTGGCGTTCATGAGCTGCTGAGTGAGAAAGCAAACCATCAAGCGCCTGGTGAAAGCGGCTTGCTTGCTTTAGATTGGTGGAATGGAAACCGTTCAACTCTTGTTGATGCAGATTTAACAGGGATGCTGCTTGGCATGACACTGCTGACGAAGCCTGAAGAGATTTATAGAGCGTTAGTTGAAGCGACAGCTTACGGAACCCGGATGATTATCGAAACATTCAAAGAAAGCGGTGTTCCGATTGAGGAACTGTTCGCAGCCGGCGGAATAGCTGAGAAAAACCCGTTTGTCATGCAGATTTATGCGGATGTGACAAACATGGACATTAAAATCTCTGGTTCACCGCAAGCACCAGCCTTAGGATCTGCCATTTTCGGCGCGCTTGCAGCAGGCAAAGAAAAAGGCGGCTACGATGACATCAAAGAGGCAGCGGCGAACATGGGAAAACTGAAAGATATAACTTATACGCCAAATGCCGAAAACGCCGCGGTTTATGAAAAATTGTACGCTGAATATAAAGAGCTGGTTCATTATTTCGGAAAAGAAAACCATGTCATGAAGCGTCTGAAAACGATCAAAAATCTTCAATTTTCATCTGCCGCCAAAAAGAATTGAAAAAGGGTGATGGAGCATGCTTGAAACATTAAAAAAAGAAGTGCTGGCTGCCAACCTGAAGCTGCAAGAGCATCAGCTGGTAACCTTTACGTGGGGAAATGTCAGCGGCATTGACCGTGAAAAAGGAAGAATTGTCATCAAACCTAGCGGAGTCGAATACAGCGACCTTACAGCAGATGACTTGGTTGTTTTGAACCTTGATGGAGAGGTCGTCGAAGGCTCGCTTAAGCCTTCTTCAGATACACCTACCCATGTTTATTTATATAAAGCCTTTCCGAATATCGGGGGAATTGTCCATACCCATTCTCAATGGGCGACAAGCTGGGCACAATCGGGGAGAGACATCCCTCCGTTAGGCACGACCCATGCTGATTATTTTGACAGTGCGATTCCATGTACTCGTGAAATGTACGATGAAGAAATCATTCATGACTACGAACTGAATACAGGAAAAGTCATAGCGGAAACCTTTCAGCATCATAATTACGAACAGGTGCCGGGTGTGCTCGTGAATAATCACGGACCGTTCTGCTGGGGCACTGACGCCTTAAATGCCATTCATAACGCAGTTGTATTAGAAACGGTTGCCGAAATGGCCTATCACTCCATTGTGCTAAACAAGGATGTAACCCCAATCAATACAGTCCTGCATGAAAAGCATTTTTATCGAAAACACGGAGCAAATGCGTATTATGGCCAGTCATGATACGCCTGTGTCACCGGCTGGCATTCTGATTGACTTGGACGGTACTGTATTCAGAGGAAATGAGTTGATCGAAGGAGCAAGAGAAGCGATCAAAACGCTTAGGAGAATGGGAAAGAAAATCGTCTTTTTAAGCAACCGGGGGAATATCTCCCGTGCCATGTGCAGAAAAAAACTTCTTGGCGCGGGGATAGAAACGGACGTAAACGACATTGTTCTGTCATCAAGCGTGACAGCGGCTTTTCTGAAAAAACATTATCGTTTTTCAAAGGTATGGGTGCTTGGGGAACAAGGCTTGGTTGACGAGCTGAGGCTGGCCGGTGTGCAGAACGCGAACGAACCGAAGGAAGCGGATTGGCTCGTGATCTCCCTTCATGAAACGCTCACGTACGACGATTTAAATCAAGCCTTTCAAGCGGCTGCCGGCGGCGCTCGTATTATCGCTACAAACAAAGACCGCTCTTTTCCGAACGAAGACGGAAATGCCATTGATGTGGCTGGAATGATTGGGGCAATTGAGACTTCTGCACAAGCGAAGACTGAACTTGTTGTCGGAAAGCCGTCATGGCTGATGGCGGAGGCTGCCTGTACAGCAATGGGGCTGTCCGCACATGAATGCATGATTATAGGAGACAGCATTGAATCTGACATTGCGATGGGGAAGCTTTATGGCATGAAAAGCGCCTTAGTGCTAACTGGTTCTGCGAAACAGGGTGAACAGCGTTTGTACACGCCGGATTATGTGCTGGATTCTATTAAGGATGTAACCAAATTGGCTGAGGAGGGGATTCTGATATGAATCGTATCGCAGCTGACGTTCAGCGTGCTTTTGAACACGCCGGAGAAAAGACGTCGCCTATAAAAGTTGAAGAAATTGTTCTCGGTAAACAAGCAGCTGATTCGTTTTTGGATTATGTAAAAAGAAAAAACAACAAACATATTGTCCTTGTCTGCGACGCGAATACACACCGCATTGCAGGAATTGATCTGGAAAATCAGCTGAATCAAGCAGGATTTCAGGCCGAGTGCCTGATCATCCCAGAAAATGAAGCCGGAGATGTGACAGCTGATGAACGATCGCTCATTCATGTGCTGATCCATACGAAACAACCAACGGATGTCATGATCGCAGTCGGTTCGGGCACGATTCATGATATCGTCCGCTTTGCGGCGTTTCAAAGAGATTTGCCGTTTATTTCTTATCCGACTGCTCCATCTGTAGACGGTTTTACATCAGCAGGGGCGCCGATTATTTTATACGGCACGAAAACAACCATTCAAACGAAGGCCCCGTCTGCGCTGTTCGCTGATCTGGATCTATTAAAAGCGGCACCGCAGTCAATGGTGGCAGCTGGCTTTGGTGACATGCTCGGTAAAATAACGTCTTTAGCAGATTGGGAAATATCCCGGCATCTTGCCGGCGAGCCTTATTCGCCAGCAGGAGCTAAGATCGTTCAGGAGGCGCTTGCTGCCTGCATTGAACACACAGAAGACATTGCGATGAAAACGGAAACAGGCATACGGGTTTTGATGGAGTCTTTACTTGTATCGGGGCTTGTCATGCTGGCATTAGATCATTCCCGCCCGGCATCAGGCGGAGAGCATCATATTTCACATTGGATTGAGATGGAATTAATGGAGAAAAAACGGCCACAGATTCTTCATGGGGCAAAGGTGGGCTGTGCAGCTGTTTTATTAACTGACACATACAGAAAGCTCGCTCAGGATGACGGGCTGAACGAATTTTCACCGAGCCGGCGGCAAGCCATCCAATCGGCTTATCAAACTCTCCCGGAAGGAGAAGTGCTGGCTGATTGGCTGAGATCAGCCGGAGGCCCTGCGTATTTTGACGAAATCGGTGTCGGGCAGGATTCCGTCAAGAATGCCTTCAGACATGCGCACACCTTAAGAGACCGCTGCACCGGATTAAGAATCATTAATGAAAACAAAACGCTGATCAACCATGGTCTATATGAATAGCCCGCACCTCGAATGGAAGGGGTAACGCAGATGAAAAAAATGACTGTCTGTTTTCTTGTGCTCATGATGCTGCTGACATTAGTCATTGCCGGGTGTTCAGCAGAAAAATCATCCGGCAAATCGGGTGAAACCGAGCTGACCTTTTGGACATTTAACGGGCTTCATGAGCAGTTCTATGTGGAAATGGTGAAGGAATGGAACAAAAAATATCCTGACCGCAAAATTAAGCTGAATACGGTCGTTTATCCATATGGACAAATGCACGATAACTTATCTATCTCCCTAATAGCGGGAGAAGGCGTTCCTGATATTGCAGATGTCGAATTGGCCCGTTTTTCAAACTTTTTGAAGGGCTCTGACATACCGCTTGCCGACTTGACTCCGCTGATTGAAAAGGATCGCGATAAATTCGTTGAGGCGCGGCTGACATTGTACAGCAAAAACGGAAAGCTTTACGGACTCGATACACATGTAGGGACAACGGTCATGTTTTATAACATGGATGTGATGAAAAAAGCCGGCGTCAATCCTGACGATATTAAAACATGGGATGATTACCATAAAGCCGGACAGAAAGTGCGCAAAGTGACCGGGAAGCCGATGGGAACGGTGGAAACAAATGATTCCGCAACGTTCTTATCTATGATTTCACAGCAAAACTCAGGCTATTTTGATAAAAACGGCAAGCTGATCCTCAATAATGACACCAACGTAAAAACACTTCAATATTTAAAAGACATGATCAATGATAAAACGATGATTCCTGCGCCGGGCGGCGGGCATCACAGTGAAGAATACTACGGCTTTATGAACCAAGGAGGAGCTGCTTCAGTCCTCATGCCGATTTGGTATATGGGAAGATTTATCGATTATATGCCTGATCTGAAAGGGAAGATTGCCATCAGGCCGCTCCCGGCATGGAAAGAGGGGGGCGACCGCTCGGCAGGCTTGGGCGGTACGGCAACCGTTGTGCCGAAGCAATCCAAGCATGTTGAGTTAGCAAAAGAGTTTTTGGCCTTTGCGAAGGGCTCTGAAGAAGGAAATAAAAAACTCTGGAGCGTACTCGGCTTTGACCCGCTTCGCTGGGATGTTTGGAGCTCCAAGGAATTGAAAGAGAAAAACAAATACACGGATTACTTCCAAAACGGAACAGGCATTTTTTCTGTGCTGCTCGATATCAAGGATGAAATCAATCCAATTTATTTACATGAGGATTTTGCCAAGGCTTCAGACCTTGTCAACAGAAGCGTATTGTTCGACGCGCTTAAATCTCAGCAAAAAACGCCTAAACAAGCCTTGGACAGAGCGGCAGGTGAACTGAAACAGAAATAGAATCCCATTCAAAAAGTGAAAGCGGGGAGGTTCTCATGAAACCTGTGAAAACAGGAACGGTTCATCCCGTTCCTTCAGCTGCGAAACAATCAGGCTGGCGAGATCTATTTTATTCGAAAAAAGCGGCGCCCTATCTGTTTACAGCGCCATTCGTTTTATCCTTTCTCGTATTTTTTCTATACCCCATCATTAGTGTCTTCATCATGAGCTTTCAAAGAATATTGCCGGGAGAGGTGTCCTTTGTCGGTTTGTCTAATTATACAGCGCTAAACAACCCGACGTTCTATACCGCCCTTTGGAATACGCTGGAATACACCTTTTGGACGCTGATCGTGCTGATTCCTGTCCCATTGCTTCTGGCCATATTCCTGAATTCAAAGCTGGTCAAATTTAGAAATATATTTAAATCAGCACTATTCATCCCGGCATTGACCTCAACCATTGTCGCGGGGATCATTTTTCGGCTGATCTTCGGAGAAATGGAAACGTCTCTGGCCAATTCCATCCTACTCAAACTCGGCTTTTCACCTCAGAACTGGATGAACAATGAACATACCGGCATGTTTTTGATGGTGCTGCTTGCTTCATGGAGATGGATGGGAATCAACATCCTTTACTTTTTAGCCGGTTTGCAAAATGTGCCGAAAGAGCTGTACGAAGCCGCTGATATAGACGGCGCGAATACAATGAAAAAATTTATGCACATCACGCTGCCGTTTCTCAAGCCTGTAACCGTATATGTGCTGACCATCAGCATCATCGGCGGCTTCAGGATGTTTGAGGAAAGCTACGTCCTTTGGCAGAATAATTCCCCGGGTAATATTGGTCTGACGCTTGTCGGATATTTGTATCAGCAGGGGCTTGCCTACAACGAAATGGGGTATGGAGCGGCTATCGGCATTGTGCTTTTGATTGTGATCCTTGTTGTCAGCCTGATCTCATTAAAGCTGTCAGGCTCGTTTAAGGGGGAGGGATAAATGTTGCGGCACAGTCCTCAGTTTAGCGTTTATAGAATTGCGCTAACCCTGTTTTTTATGATGCTGAGCCTATTGTATCTTTTTCCGATTTTCTGTTTGCTTTTAGGATCATTAAAGCCGTCATCTGAGCTTTTGCGTGTGGGGCTGAATCTTGAAATTGATCCAAAAGTGATGAGTTTTGATAACTACACATTTCTGTTTAATGGCGGCAGCATTTATTTCAAATGGTTTTTTAACAGTCTTGTACTCGGACTTTTTACGACCGTGCTCACTCTGTTTTTTTCTTCGATGATCGGGTACGGGCTTGCGGTTTATGATTTTAAGGGCAGAAATATCATCTTTGTTCTTGTGCTGATTATCATGATGGTTCCGCTGGAAGTGATGATGCTTCCTTTGTTTAAGCTTACTGTCGGACTGCACTTGATCGATTCATATACAGGTGTCATATTGCCGTTTATCGTTTCACCTGTTGCCGTTTTCTTTTTCAGGCAATATGCTCTTGGCCTTCCAAGAGATCTGCTGGACTCTGCAAGGATGGACGGCTGTACGGAATTCGGCATCTTTTTCAGGATTATGGCACCGCTGATGAAACCGGCTTTTGGTGCGATGATTATCCTTCAGTCCTTAAACAGCTGGAACAACTTCTTATGGCCGCTGATTGTGCTTCGGTCGAAAGAAATGTTTACGCTTCCAATAGGGCTGTCCAGCTTGCTGAGCCCTTATGGCAACAACTATGACATGCTTATATCCGGCTCAGTATTTGCGATTTTGCCGGTGATTATCATTTTCTTGTTTTTCCAAAAGTACTTTATCTCCGGCCTGACGGTAGGGGGAGTCAAAGGTTAATGAAGGAGGAAACGTGTGATGAAAAAAGCGCGAATGATTGTAGACAAAGAATATAAAATCGGTGAAGTAGATAAACGGATTTATGGCTCGTTTATCGAACATATGGGTCGTGCGGTATATGAAGGCATATACGAGCCTGATCACCCTGAAGCGGATGAAGATGGATTTAGAAAAGATGTCCAGTCGCTGATCAAAGAATTACAGGTTCCCATCATCCGCTATCCGGGCGGAAACTTTTTATCCGGATACAACTGGGAGGATGGTGTCGGACCAGTCGAAAACCGCCCGAGACGGCTTGACTTGGCATGGCAAACGACAGAAACCAATGAAGTGGGAACAAATGAATTTTTATCTTGGGCAAAAAAGGTGAACACTGAGGTCAATATGGCCGTCAACCTTGGCACAAGAGGCATAGATGCCGCCCGTAATCTCGTTGAATATTGCAACCATCCGAAAGGCTCTTACTGGAGTGATTTAAGAAGATCGCATGGCTATGAACAGCCGTATGGCATCAAAACATGGTGCTTAGGAAACGAAATGGATGGACCGTGGCAGATCGGCCACAAAACAGCTGATGAATACGGACGGCTTGCTGCAGAGACAGCAAAGGTCATGAAGTGGGTTGACCCATCAATTGAACTCGTTGCCTGCGGCAGCTCAAACAGCGGCATGCCGACCTTTATCGATTGGGAAGCGAAGGTGCTTGAGCATACGTATGAGCATGTCGACTATATCTCTCTTCACACTTACTACGGAAACCGGGATAACAATCTGCCAAACTACTTGGCACGTTCTATGGATTTGGATCATTTTATCAAATCAGTCGCTGCGACCTGTGACTATGTAAAAGCAAAAACACGCAGCAAGAAAACTATCAATCTCTCTCTGGATGAATGGAACGTCTGGTACCACTCAAATGAGGCTGATAAAAAAGTCGAGCCGTGGATCACTGCGCGTCCGATTTTAGAGGATATTTACAATTTTGAAGATGCCTTATTAGTCGGCTCTCTGCTCATTACGATGCTGCAGCACGCAGACCGTGTGAAAATTGCGTGTCTTGCACAGCTTGTCAATGTCATCGCGCCGATCATGACGGAAAAAGGCGGAGAAGCATGGAGACAGCCGATTTTCTATCCATACATGCATGCTTCTGTTTACGGAAGGGGCGAGTCACTGAAACCGCTTATTTCTTCTCCTAAGTACGATTGTTCTGATTTCACTGATGTGCCATATGTTGATGCTGCTGTTGTGTACTCTGAAGAGGAAGAAACACTCACTATTTTTGCGGTAAACAAGGCTGAGGATCAGATGGAGACGGAGATTTCGCTCAGAGGCTTTGAATCCTACCAAATCGCAGAGCACATCGTACTTGAGCATCAGGATATCAAAGCAACAAACCAGTATAACAGAAAAAATGTCGTTCCGCATTCCAACGGATCATCGTCTGTCAGCGAAAACGGCTTAACTGCTCATTTCACGCCGCTTTCCTGGAATGTGATCCGCCTGAAAAAACAGTCATAAGAATAAGCAAAGCCGGAGAGAAATCTCCGGCTTGTCTTTCAACTGCCACGAGCCGGCCCGTTCAAGCCGGCTTTTTGTATAGGAAAAAATGACCGCTTTTCACCATAAAATTATGATATATTTATGAAAAACAGCAAAGGGGATGGGAGAAAATGAATGCGGTTACAATTGTGATAGCATCAATGTGTATTTTGGCTATTGCCTATCGTTTATACGGAACATTTATGATGGTGAAGGTGCTCAAAGTGAATGATGACAAGCCAACACCTGCTCATGCGCTTGAGGATGGGAAAGACTATGTGCCTACAAATAAATGGGTTTCGTTCGGCCACCACTTTGCCGCGATCGCAGCGGCCGGGCCGCTGGTCGGACCAATTCTGGCGGCGCAGTTTGGCTATTTGCCGGGATTATTGTGGCTGTTAATCGGGGCGGTAATTGGGGGAGCCGTCCATGATATTGTGGTGTTGTTTGCATCGATGCGCAAAAACGGAAAATCGCTGTCGGAAGTGGCGAAGGATGAGCTTGGCCCTGTTGCAGGATTTTGTACAGGACTGTCCATGCTGTTTATCATCACGATCACAATGGCGGGCCTGTCGATGGTTGTCTTGCATGCGCTTGAACGTAATCCATGGGGAACATTTGCGGTAGGGATTACGATTCCGATTGCGATGGGTGTGGGCTTATTTTATAAGAAAACGGGAAATTTAAAGCTCGCTTCAACGGTCGGCTTTCTCTTTTTAATGGCAGGAGTCTTTATTGGTCCATGGGTACAGACTACCGCGCTCGGTGACTTTTTAACGCTAGATACGAAAACGCTTGCAATCGCGCTTCCTGTTTACGCGTTTTTTGCTGCTGCGCTTCCCGTTTGGCTGCTTCTTGCTCCGCGTGATTATTTAAGCAGCTTTATGAAAATCGGTGTTTTTATCGCTTTGATTGTTGGTGTGTTTGTCGTCAATCCGTCCATTCCGTTCCCTGCGTTTACAGAATTCGTAAAAGGCGGCGGGCCGGTGCTGGCAGGGCCTGTCTGGCCGTTCATCTCAATAACCATCGCCTGCGGGGCGATCTCTGGGTTCCATGCCTTTGTCGGCTCAGGAACGACACCGAAAATGCTGAATAAATGGAGTGATATGAAGCCGGTTGCGTTTGGCGCAATGCTTGTTGAGTGTCTTGTCGGCATCATGGCGCTGATTGCAGCGACCGCTTTACAGCCTGCTGATTACTTTGCGATTAACAGCACGCCTGAGGTTTTCCGTACGCTTGGCATGAATGTCGTACATTTGCCTGAATTGAGCAGGGAAATCGGTTTGGACTTAGAAGGAAGAACAGGGGGAGCCGTCACGCTTGCGGTGGGGATGACTTATATTTTTACCGGAATGCCGTTTTTCAGCCATTTGGCCTCATACTTTTTCCAATTTGTCATTATGTTTGAAGCGGTCTTTATTTTAACAGCGATTGACGCCGGCACACGCGTCGCCCGTTATTTGATCCAGGACTTCTTCGGGGAGGTGTATAAGCCGCTGAAGAAAACAGACTGGATTCCGGGCTCTGTATTTGCCAGCGCGCTTGCCTGTTTGATGTGGGGGTACTTGCTGTATTCAGGAGATATCGGTTCCATTTGGGCGCTGTTCGGCGTTTCTAATCAGCTGATGGCTTCAGTGGGGCTGATTATCGGAGCGACGATCGTGCTGAAAATAGCCGATAAACGCCGGTACATTCTGACCTGTCTTATCCCGCTTGCCTATTTATATGTCACTGTCAATTATGCGGGCTATTGGATGGTGCGCAATGTGTATCTCAATCCTGAAGCAGCAGGATATAGTGTATTGAATGGCGTATTATCTATCATCATGCTGGTGTTAGGCTTCATCATTATCGTGGCGGCTGTGAAAAAATGGGCGCAGATGTGGAAAGATCCGAGCTTAAGGATGGAAGCATCTATACCGGGCTAGAAGGACTATTGAAAAATGCTGAGGGGGGTTGGCAATGAATCTATCAATGAAATATCTTATTCTATACGTATCGGACAGCCAGCGGGCTATTCATTTTTACCGGGATATTTTAGGACTGCCGATTCGTGCTGAACACGGCACGTATGTCGAATTTGAAACAGGGTCTACGATATTGGCGCTTAATACCCGGGAAAGCGCCAGAGACATCACGGCGCTGGACATTCCGGATACATCTGCTTCAAACACATTTGAAATCGGGTTTGTTACTGAAAATGTAGAAGCGGTCATCAAAAGGATGAGAGAACAAGGCGTATCGATTATCGGGGAGCCGAAAGTGAAACCATGGGGGCAGACGGTCGCCTATATCGCTGATCCGGATGGACATTATATCGAAATTTGCAGTCCGATGGAATAACGCACAAAAGCCCAAAACAATGTCTGTTTTGGGCTTTCTCATGATGTTTTGTGCCCGGCTGCTTCCAATAGCAGATCAGCCAGGTGAACGGCTCTGACTTTACCGCTTAGTCCTTCGCGTTCAATGCCGAGCTTCATCTGCAGCAGGCAGCCAGGATTTGCTGTTACAATGAGGATTGCTTCGGTTGCTTTGACGGCAGCCATTTTACTGTCCAGTATTCTCATAGACATTTCAGCTTCGACGATGTTGTAAATTCCCGCTGATCCGCAGCAGCTGTCTGCTTTCTCCATTTCTTTGAATTCAGCCCCTTTGATGCTTTTAAGAAGCTGGCGGGGCTCAAGCGACGTATGCATTACATTTCTTAGGTGGCATGAATCTTGGTAGGTAACGACCTGAGGCGTCTCGAGCGCTAAGTCCATTTGATGGAAATCGAGTTCAACCAAAACGGAAGAAAAATCCTTCAGCTTTTGAACAAAAGCGGCGGCCCGCTCCGACCATTCCGGGTCATCCTTCAGCAAATGATCATATTCGGTAAGAAAGGCTCCGCATCCTCCTGCGTTTGTAATGACAGCATCCACGTCTAATGCTTCGAAAGCAGTGATATTTTGTTTCGCGAGCTCTTTCCCTGTGTTTTTTTCACCGCTGTGTCCATGAAGCGCCCCGCAGCAAGCCTGTTCAGGCGGAATGACAATGTCGCAGCCTGCCAGCTGTAAAAGCTTCAATGTAGCGTTATTGGTCGGTAAAAACATTGTATCCATTAAGCAGCCCGAAAAAAAGGCGACCCGTTTTTTCATGGGGCCAATGGAAGGCAGGAAACGCGGCCGATGTTTCATGTCTTTGCTTTTTGGAACATCAGGAAGAACAGCTTCCATCGTCCGCAAATGCTCAGGCAGGACCCGAAGCATGCCTGATTTTCGCACAGCGGTTTGCAGTCCTGAACGCTGATACAAACCGATAAGGCTTACAGCTGAGCGCATGCGGTTTTGATGCGGAAACAGCTCGTGAAAAGCCGTCTTTCGCATGACACGTTCACCAAGAGAGTGTTTTTTATTTTGGTGGATAATATCTCTGGCTTCCTCAAGCAGCTGCCCGTATTTCACGCCAGACGGGCATACAGGCTCACAGGCGCGGCAGCCGAGGCAAAGTGACAGCGACCGTTCGACATCTTCATCCGGTTCAATCATACCGTCGGCTACGGCTTTCATTAAGGCGATGCGCCCACGCGGAGAGTGTGTTTCCTGAAATCCCGATTCGATATAGGTCGGACAGGAAGGAAGACAGAAGCCGCAGCGCATACAATTTAATAACTCTCCTTCATCCATACGCTCTTTAAATTCATTTTGGATCTGTTTCATTTCTTTTTCTGTTGTCATCTTTCCGCCACCACACGTTTTCTGGCATCTTTCGCAAACATTTTGCCGGGATTTAATATGTTCCGGGGGTCAAATGCCGCTTTCAACGCTTTCATCGCATCAATGCCTTCTTTTTTCAGCTTCATTTCCAAGTAAGGCGCTTTCATTTCCCCGACTCCGTGCTCTCCGGTTATCGTCCCGCCAAGTTCAATCGCTTTCTCAAAAATCTCGGCAAAAGCCTGTTCGACACGTTCCATTTCATCCTTATTTCTTATGTCTGTCGTGCATGTCGGGTGAAGGTTCCCGTCTCCCGCATGACCAAAGGTGCAGATGGAAATATCATATTTAGCAGCAATATCATTAATCGCTTTAACCATATTGGCGATTTCTGAGCGAGGAACGGTCGCATCCTCTAAAATCGTCGTCGGTTTGAGGCGGGCTAGGGCAGAAAGTGCAGAACGCCGGGCTTCAGTCAGGGCAAACGCTTCCTCCTCTGTTTGTGCGGTCTGAACGGAAACGGCGTCGCCTTTTTTGCAGATCGCCTCAATCTTTTCCATATCCCGTTCAACAGTTTCAAATGGCCCGTCTTGTTCAATTAACAGAACTGCTTTTGCGCTTGTCGGAAGTCCGATTTTGGCATAATCCTCAATCACCAATAGTGTAGGCTGATCGAGAAATTCAAGCGTAGCGGGTATAATTTTTGCGGCAATAATGTCCGATACCGTTTGAGCAGCGGCATCGATGTTTTCATAAAGGGCAAGCAGCGTCTTCTTTGTTTCCGGCTTTGGAACGAGCTTGACGATTGCCTCTGTCACAATGCCGAGTGTTCCTTCTGAGCCGACAAAAAGACGTGTGAGATCGTATCCGGCCACATCCTTTGCGAGTTTTCCGCCGGTGCGGATGATGTCACCATTTGCGAGCACAACCTCCAGTCCAATAACATAGTCGCGGGTGACGCCGTATTTTAATCCGCGGAGCCCGCCGGAATTTTCATTGATGTTTCCGCCCATGGTTGATATTTTCATAGAACTCGGGTCAGGCGGATAAAACAAGCCTTTGCTTTCAACCGCGCGGATCATATCCAGCGTAATGACGCCCGGCTGAACTGTGGCAGTTAAATTTTCTTCATCAATTTCAAGAATCTGGTTCATGTGCTTAAAGAGAAGCACAAGTCCGCCTTCAGTCGGGCACGTGCCGCCGCACAGGTTTGTCCCTGATCCTCTTGGAACGATCGGCACTCGATGTTCGCTGCAAATTGTTAAAATGCGTGATATTTCATCAGTATTCCTCGGAGCAATCACGGCATCAGGCATAGACTGATACTGAGGCGTCGCATCATATGAATAGACGAGACGGCCGGCATTCGAGTCATCAAAGTTTTCTGGTCCGGAGACCTGAATCAGCTGCTCCTTTACATCCTTGGTGATCATTTCACCCATCCCCCTGTCAAAAAACGCTTTCAATCTATTTTAAAAGAAAAAAAGCAAAGCCTTCCATGGAGAAACATACAAAAAATGAAACTGAAACTCTCTCTATTTTGTATCTTGATCTAAAAAATAGAGTGCGACGTACATCGTGACGACGTCCTCGGTACGGTCAAAACGTAATCCCGTCAGCTGTTCAGCCTTAGCCAGACGATAACGCAATGTATTGATGTGTATATGCATGTCTTCAGCGGTTTGTTTCAAAGACAAATCGTGATGAAAGAAAGTCCGTATCGTATTCATAAGTTCCTGATGCTCTAGCGCCTTTCCTAATACTCTTTGCGGAAATTCGTTTCGTGTTCCCGGGCTGATCTCCGTCAGACACATATCAAGCTTCAGATCCTCTTCAAATATGGGCGTTTTTCGCTTAAGGCTGACAGCCAGCGCTTTTTCTGCTTGCTCGTATGAATCTGTCAGGCTGGAGCTTGCGACAGCCCTTCCGGCGCCAGCTGCTGTATATTGGCTGCTTGCGATATTGGCAAACGAACAAATGTGAAGGATTTTCCGTAAAAGCCGATTCCTTTGTTCATGCTGCGGCACTTCATGATTAATCAAAATCCGTTCATTTCCCCACCTGATGAACAAATCCGCAGGGTACAAGGATTTCCAGCTGCGTGCCATTTGTTCAATATCATGACGTGACCACTCATACCCCTGAATAAGAATCATTTGGCGCCGGGAGGAAAGGTCAACACCAAGAAGCTGAGCTTTCTCAAGAAAACTGGGAGACCACTCCTTTAGTTGCAGCCAATCGATCATAAAGGACTCCAGCATTCTCTCACGCCACTGGGATTGCTCTAAGTGCCGCGATTCCTTAATGAACAGCTCTGTCATTTTTCGAAGCAGTTCTCCGAATGGCTGAATCTCTGCAGGCTCACCTGTCAGCCCGAAGACGGCGATCACATCATGGTCAAAAAATACAGGGAGGTTTATGCCTGCTTTCACTCCTTTTAACCTTGTTTCATCTTCTTTTGTAATAATCACGCTGCGTCTTTCTTTTGCGCAGATAAGCGCTCCCTCATGAAATTGTCCGACACGCTCATCGTTTGTGCCTGCCATAATAAGACCGTCCGTGTTTACAATAATGACTTCACGTTCGTACATTTTTTTAACTTCAGCAATAATTTTTTTCGCTAATAACGGCTGTAAAAACATGGCGTTCCCCCTCATCATGTTTTTATTATATAAGAAAAAAACCGGGCGCTGTCACCCGGTTTCATGTCTTATTCGGCGGGTTTTAATCCGCCTTCAAGCGTTTTCAGCATTTCGTTTTTCTCACTTTCGGATGCGTGCTGCCAAATGACTTCGAATAAAACGCCGAGCCCTGGAAGCATTTTTTCTTCACCGCTTTGAATCGCATCTACGATTGTATGCTCAAGCTGCTCCTGATTATTGCCGGTGACATTGGAGATGACGGCATGACGTAAATTAAGATCCATGTAAAACGCTCCTTTTTCTAAAATGTAATACGTATATTCTAACCCTGCACCTGGTTTATTATGTGCTGTTCTTGCGATATAATAACATCATGTTAAAAAAAGGAGCGCCACATAGACAGTGAAACAAATAGAATCGGCAAAAAACCAAAAAGTGAAGGATTGGAAAAAGCTTCACACAAAAAAAGAACGAACAAAAACAAATACATTTCTGATAGAGGGAGAACACCTCGTTGAAGAGGCGTTGAAAAGCCCGGGCATTGTGAAAGAAATCCTTGTAAAGGATGAAACCAAGATTCCTTCAGATCTTGAGACTGGTATCCAGTGCTATATGCTGAGTGAAGATGCGTTTTCAGCTGTGACTGAAACCGAAACGCCGCAGCAGATTGCCGCTGTGTGCCATATGCCTGAAGAAAAGCTGGCAACGGCACGCAAGGTGCTGCTGATTGACGCTGTTCAAGATCCGGGAAACCTTGGCACAATGATTCGAACGGCTGATGCGGCCGGTTTGGATGCGGTTGTACTCGGTGACGGCACGGCGGACGCCTTTAACGGAAAAACACTGCGATCTGCTCAAGGATCTCACTTCCATATTCCTGTTGTGAGAAGAAACCTGCCTTCATATGTGGACGAATTGAAGGCAGAGGGCGTAAAAGTATACGGCACGGCGCTGCAAAACGGAGCGCCTTACCAGGAGATTCCTCAGTCTGAATCCTTTGCGCTCATTGTAGGAAATGAAGGTGCAGGGGTGGATGCTGCATTGCTGGAAAAAACGGATTTGAACCTGTACGTGCCGCTTTACGGACAGGCTGAATCACTAAACGTTGCGGTTGCGGCTGCCATCCTCGTGTATCACTTGCGAGGATAGTGTTGCGCCAAGCGTTGGATTTCTCTATAATAGAACATAATATTTCAAAAACCGTGACAGAGGACCTCAATTTCTGATCAACTGCTTTCCAGGGAGAAAATGCCGCTGACTGAGAGCATTTTTAACGCAGCCGGAAATTGGCTTCACCTCTTGAGTTGTCGCCGGGACCGCGTACATTGCGCGTAAAGGTGAACCGGAATCTGATTCCGTTATGTCAATGAAGCTGACGACAGCATCAGTCTGTCTGAAATAAGGGTGGTACCGCGGCCACAACTCGTCCCTTGTACAAGGGACGGGTTTTTTTTATTTTCCAAAGACATATGACGGTTTGTTTACATAAAAGGAGGATGCAAAATGGAAGAAAAGCTAAAACAGCTGGAACAAGAAGCTTTAGAACAAGTAGAAGCGGCAAGCTCATTGAAGGTTGTCAATGATATTCGGGTGCAATATCTCGGAAAAAAAGGGCCGATTACAGAAGTGCTGCGCGGAATGGGCAAGCTTTCTGCTGAGGAACGTCCAAAAATGGGGGCGCTCGCGAACGAAGTAAGGGAGCGTATTGCCAATGCGATTGCTGACAAAAACGAGAAGCTTGAAGAAGAGGAAATGAAGCAGAAGCTTGCAGGACAGACAATTGACGTCACGCTGCCGGGGAACCCTGTTGCAGTCGGCGGCCGCCATCCGCTCACTGTTGTCATTGAAGAAATTGAAGATTTATTTATCGGGATGGGCTACACAGTCGAGGAAGGGCCAGAGGTTGAAACGGATTACTACAACTTCGAATCGCTCAATCTTCCGAAAGAACACCCTGCGCGCGATATGCAGGACAGCTTTTACATCACAGAGGAAACTTTGATGAGAACGCAAACTTCTCCTGTCCAAACACGGACGATGGAAAAGCATAAAGGCAAAGGTCCAGTTAAAATCATTTGCCCGGGTAAAGTATATCGCCGTGATAACGATGATGCGACGCACTCTCACCAATTTATGCAAATTGAAGGGCTTGTCGTTGACAAAAACATCAGCATGAGTGATTTAAAAGGAACGCTTGAACTCGTTGCGAAAAAAATGTTCGGGCAAGACCGTGAAATCAGACTCCGCCCAAGCTTCTTCCCGTTTACTGAGCCTTCAGTAGAAGTGGATGTGACATGCTTTAAATGTGGTGGGAACGGCTGCTCAGTATGTAAAGGAACAGGCTGGATTGAAATCCTCGGTGCCGGAATGGTTCACCCGAACGTGCTTAAAATGGCTGGCTTTGATCCGAAGGAATATCAGGGCTTCGCATTCGGAATGGGTGTTGAGCGCATCGCGATGCTGAAATACGGCATTGATGATATCCGCCACTTCTATACAAACGATGTCAGATTTATTTCGCAGTTTAAACAGGCGTAAGAGGAGGATGCAAGGATGTTTGTTTCTTATAAATGGTTAGAGGATTATGTTGATTTAAAAGGCATGGACCCGGCTGTTCTTGCTGAAAAAATTACAAGAGCCGGTATTGAGGTTGAAGGAATTGAATACAAAGGAGAAGGCATCAAAGGCGTTGTCATCGGCCATGTGCTGGAGCGCGAGCAGCACCCGAATGCTGATAAACTGAATAAGTGCCTTGTGGATATCGGAGCTGAAGCCCCTGTACAAATCATTTGCGGTGCGCCGAATGTGGATAAGGGACAAAAAGTCGCAGTTGCAACAGTCGGAGCGGTGCTGCCGGGCAATTTCAAAATCAAAAAAGCTAAGCTTCGCGGTGAAGAATCAAACGGCATGATCTGTTCCTTACAGGAGCTTGGTATTGAAAGCAAACTTGTGGCGAAGGAGTATGCAGAAGGCATTTTCGTATTCCCGAATGACGTTGAAACAGGAAGCGATGCCTTAGCGGCTTTACAGCTTGACGATGCGATTCTTGAGCTGGGTTTAACGCCAAACCGCGCGGATGCCATGAACATGCTTGGTGTTGCTTACGAGGTTGCCGCGATTTTAGATACTGAAGTAAAGCTTCCGCAAACGGATTACCCGGCTGCTTCAGAACAAGCGTCTGATTACATTTCAGTCAAAATTGAAGATCAAGAAGCGAACCCGCTGTACACTGCAAAAATCATTAAAAATGTCACGATTGCTCCGTCACCGCTTTGGATGCAGACAAAGCTGATGAATGCAGGCATTCGTCCGCACAACAACGTCGTTGACATCACAAATTTTGTCCTGTTGGAATACGGACAGCCGCTTCATGCGTTTGATTATGACAGATTTGGCTCTAAGGAAGTCGTAGTAAGAAAAGCAACTGAGAATGAAATGATCGTCACTCTTGATGATCAAGAACGTAAGCTGTCCGCCGATCACCTTGTCATTACAAACGGAATGAAAGCGCAGGCCGTTGCGGGTGTCATGGGAGGAGCAGAGTCAGAGGTTCAGGAAGATACGAAAACGATTTTGCTTGAGGCTGCGTATTTCAACGGGCAGACGGTTCGCAAGGCTTCCAAAGACCTTGGTTTGAGAAGTGAATCAAGCGTAAGATTTGAAAAAGGAATTGATCCGGCGCGCGTACGTCTTGCAGCAGAACGGGCTGCGCAGCTGATCCATCTGTATGCCGGCGGTGAGGTGCTTGCAGGAACAGTTGAGGAAGATCACCTGACAATCGAAGCAAATAACATTCACGTATCTGCTGACAAAGTGAGCAGCGTTCTAGGCCTGACGATCAGTAAAGAAGAGCTGATCAGCATTTATAAACGTCTCGGTTTTACGGTCGGTGAAGCGGATGAACTTCTCGTTGTGACTGTCCCATCACGCCGCGGCGACATTACAATAGAAGAGGATTTAATCGAAGAAGCGGCAAGACTGTACGGCTACGATAACATTCCGTCTACACTTCCTGAGACAGCGGGGACTACAGGCGGATTAACGCCATATCAGGCAAAACGCCGTAAAGTCAGACGCTTCCTTGAAGGCGCAGGCTTATCACAAGCCATCACTTACTCACTGACAAACGAGAAGAAAGCGGCAGCGTTTGCGATTGAAAAATCACTGAATACTGTGCTTGCGCTTCCAATGAGTGAAGAAAGAAGCATTCTCAGACACAGTCTTGTTCCGAATCTGCTTGATTCTGTTTCTTACAACCTTGCGAGGCAGACTGACTCAGTTGCACTGTACGAAGTTGGCTCCGTTTTCCTGACGAAGGAAGAGGACACAAAACCTGTTGAAACAGAGCGCGTAGCAGGAGCTGTTACCGGATTATGGCGCAAGCAGCTATGGCAGGGTGAAAAGAAACCAGTTGATTTCTTTGTTGTCAAAGGAATTGTGGAAGGGCTGTTAGACAAACTCAACGTCCTAGACAGCATTGAATTTGTACAGTCTGAACTCAAACAGCTGCATCCGGGCAGAACAGCGAACATTTTATTGAATGGTTCTCTGATCGGCTTCATCGGCCAAGTCCACCCTTCATTGGAAAAAGAACTGGATATAAAGGAAACATACGTATTTGAGCTCGATCTTCATGCGTTGCTCGCAGCAGAAACAGCACCGCTTGTTTACACGGCGATTCCAAAATATCCGTCTGTGACACGTGATATCGCTCTTGTAACAGATAAAACCGTCACGAGCGGCCAGCTCGAGAGCGTCATCAAAGAAGCTGGCGGCAAGCTTCTGAAAGAGGTAACCGTCTTTGACGTATACGAAGGCGAACATATGGAGGAAGGCAAGAAGTCAGTCGCTTTCTCACTCCAGTATGTCAATCCTGAACAAACACTGACTGAAGAAGAAGTGACAAAGGCGCACAGCAAAGTGCTGAAAGCGTTGGAAGACACATATCAAGCTGTTTTAAGAGGCTGATAAAAAAGCTTGCAGAGAAATGCAAGCTCAGCGTGTCGGCAAACCCCCGCATTCGTTGTCAGGTCTGCGCGTTGGTGCTCACGCATTAGAACATTCGCTGTGCTCCAATGCTCGCCTTTCCTACGACTTCAAGGGTTTTCAATCACGCTGAAAAGATGAAAAAAGCTTGCAGAGAAATCTGCAAGCTTTTTTCTATGAACGTTTTTTATCAGCAAGGCGCTGCGCTTTTTGCGTATTGGCGAAATGGAGTTTTGTAAAGGTTCTGAGTGCAGATGCCCCTTTTTTGAGGATTAGCTTGGCGGCCGCTTCATCGACGTGCGGACCGGCGCCTTTTGGAAGCGTCATTCCTGCCGCGCGTGATAGTTTATCCATTTCCATTAAAAACGAATATCTTGCAATGATTGAAGCAGCGGCGACAGCCAGGTGAATGCCTTCAGCTTTTGTGCTAAAATAGGTCCGCTCCTTCACAATGTCTCTGCCCTTTAAATGATTGAAGTAGACGCCTGGCTCAGCGAATTGGTCAATCAAAATGGCTTCAGGCTTTACTCCATCCAATTTTCTTAATAAATGGGTGATCGCCTGATTGTGCAGCAAAGCTTTCATTTTCCCTTGGCTCATGCCTTTTTCCTGCATGCTGTTATACTTTTCATTTTTTAAAACCAGCAGGCTATATGGAATGGTTTTGATCAGGTTTCGGGCAATCTCGATGATTTGCGGATCTTTTAAATCTTTAGAATCCTTAACACCGAGTTCCTTCATTAAAGGAAGCATGGTTTTGTCGACGTACGCACATACAACCGTCATTGGGCCAAAGTAATCTCCGGTTCCGACTTCGTCAGAACCGATAACAGACATTCCGGCGATATCTGCCGGAGGGGCATAGCGGGGATCAGCCGGCTTTTTGGCCGTTTTCTTCTTTTCCTGAGGCTCTGCTGTTCCCCAGCGCGCGGATTCTGCCGCAGCGTTTTTGCCTTGAAACAAGACCTTGCCTGATTTATATGCTGTAATGGTACAGCCGGGCGGTTTCGCCTGAAAAACGGCTCCCTGCGGAACAGAGGCTGTAAGCGAACCGCTGTACGTCATTTTCATTTGGTCAATAGCAGACAACGATACTTTTATCACTGAATGGGACACGTAATAATCTCCTTTTTTTACACTTTTCACTGTATATACCAGTGTATCATAACAGCGGGAGGCTCGTCTTTCCATTCATTTAATAAACGTGTTATGATAAGAACTAGGATTCTCGCGGAATGGAGGAGAAACGTTGTCTGACGGCAAAAAAACAAAAACAACCGTTGACATTTACGGCCAGCACTTCACGATTGTCGGTGAAGAAAGCAGAGCCCATATGAGGTATGTCGCCGGAATTGTTGATGATAAAATGAGAGAAATCAATGAAAAAAATCCATACCTTGATATAAATAAACTTGCAGTGCTGACAGCGGTAAATGTGGTGCACGATTATGTCAAATTACAAGAGAAATGTGAAAAACTGGAGCGTCAGCTTAAAGAAAAGGATTGAACAACTATGCTAGATATCATCATCTTAATCTTGCTCCTGATGGGGACTTTACTGGGGTTAAAACGCGGTTTTATCCTGCAGTTTATCCGCTTGACGAGCTTTATTTTATCAATTGCCTTTGCGGCTTTATTCTATAAAAACGTGGCACCGCATTTACATTGGATTCCCGCACCCGATTTTTCAGCGGGACAGCCGGCTCTTTCTTTTTTTACGGGGAATTTGGAAGCAGCGTACTATAATGCGATTGCGTTTATCGTTTTATTTATCATTGCTAAAATCTTACTGAGAATCATCGGCTCGTTCCTGAGTATTGTCGCCGGCATTCCGGTGATTAAACAAATCAACCAGATGCTGGGCGCCGTTCTCGGTTTTCTAGAAGTCTATTTATTTACATTTGTGCTGCTGTATGTCGCATCCGTTCTTCCGATAGATGCACTGCAGCAAATGATGGGGCAATCGTCTCTCGCAAATGTGATCATTAACCATACACCATACTTGTCAGGGCTCCTACAAGAGCTGTGGACACAGTACGGGTCATAAAAAAACTTCTCTTGTCCGGAGAAGTTTTTTTCAAGTATGATGGAAACATATGTGAACGTCTGGGGGTTATGATATGCATAAAAAAGATATTATCCGGCTGCTTGAAACCATTGCAGTCTATATGGAACTAAAAGGGGACAACCCGTTTAAAGTATCTGCCTTCCGAAAAGCGGCGGCAGCCTTGGAACAGGACGACCGAAGCTTATCAGAAATGGACGATATGATGTCGCTGTCCGGAATTGGAAAAGGAACGTACAGCGTCATTAAAGAGTATATAGATGAAGGAAAGTCAAGCACGCTCGAATCGCTGCAGAAAGAAGTGCCGGAAGGACTCGTGCCTTTATTGAAGCTGCCAGGGCTCGGCGGCAAAAAAATCGCAAAGCTGTATAAAGAGCTCGGCGTACACGATGCAGAATCTCTGAAGGAAGCCTGTGAGCAGCAAAAGGTCCAGGGTCTTGCGGGCTTCGGCAAAAAATCAGAAGAGAAAATATTACAGGCGCTCGGGGAAGCCGGAAAACAGCCTGAACGGTTCCCGATCGGATACGCCCTCCGGATCGCGCGGGAAATTGAGGAGCATCTTTCTCAATTTACGCATATCATCAAATTTTCTCGTGCCGGAAGTCTCCGCAGAGCGCGGGAAACGGTGAAGGATCTGGATTATATCATTGCTACAGATCATCCCGCTGAAGTAAGAGAGCAGCTTCTTGAGCTGCCAAACATCAAAAGCGTGATCGCAAGCGGAGATACGAAGGTGTCCGTCATCCTTTCCTTTGAATATGAAACAAGCGTCGATTTCCGCCTTGTGACGGAAGAGCAGTTTCCGACAACACTCCATCATTTTACGGGATCAAAGGATCACAATATTAAGATGCGCCAAATCGCCAAAGAGCGCGGCGAGCGGATCAGTGAATACGGCGTTGAGACAGTTGAAACCGGAGAGATCAAAACATTTCCGAGTGAACGTGAATTTTATGCGCACTTCGGCCTGCCGCTGATTCCGCCGGAAATTCGTGAAAGCGGCCAGGAAGTGGAAACCTACAGCGACAGCATTGAACTGATAGAACCCGGGCAAATCAAAGGTGATCTCCACATGCACTCAACGTGGAGCGATGGCGCATTTTCGATCAGAGAGATGGCTGAAGCCTGCATCAAAAAAGGCTATCAATACATGGCGATCACCGATCACTCACAATATTTAAAGGTCGCCAACGGGCTTACTGCAGAAAGACTTAAGCAGCAGGCAAAAGAAATTGATGCGCTGAATGCAGAGTTTGAAAACTTCCGTATTTTGAAAGGCGTTGAGATGGATATCCTGCCTGACGGTACACTCGATTATGATGACGATGTGCTTGCGGAAATGGATATCGTTATTGCATCGATTCATTCCAGTTTTAATCAGCCGGAACACGTGATTATGAAACGGCTTGAGACGGCACTGACAAACAAGCATGTTGACATTATC
The DNA here is from genome assembly GCF_037963335.1 of Bacillus sp. PS108. Classification (NCBI taxonomy): domain Bacteria; kingdom Bacillati; phylum Bacillota; class Bacilli; order Caryophanales; family Bacillaceae; genus Bacillus; species Bacillus sp. PS108. The sequence goes on along the minus strand of NZ_CP150155.1, from coordinate 2,780,151 downwards.
GCACACCCGACCGGGCGCCTTATCGGCAGACGGGCCGGTTATGAAATCGATATTGATCAGCTGATTGAGCTTGCGAGGAAAACAAATACGGCGCTTGAACTCAACGCCAACCCTGCGCGCCTTGATCTGCGCACAGAGCATTTAATGAAAGCAAACGAACAAGGGGTTACATTGGTGATTAATACTGATGCCCATAATATTGAGATGTTAGACGATATGAAAACTGGCGTTACTGCCGCGCGCAAAGGATGGACGGAAACGAAAAACGTTCTGAATGCCCGGTCGCTTAAAGACGTAGAGGCATTTCTGAAGCGCAACGATTAAGTAAGGAGGCTCACACAATCGTGCAGCAAAAAGTATTATCAGCTCTTGAATTTCATAAAGTGAAAGAACAGGTTATTGGGCATGCCGCTTCATCGCTCGGAAAAGAAATGCTTCTCGAGCTTAAGCCTTCTGCTTCTATAGACGAAATCAAAAAACAGCTGGATGAAGTAGACGAAGCTTCTGACATTATCCGGCTGAGAGGCCAAGCGCCATTTGGCGGCCTTGTAGATATCAGAGGAGCGTTAAGACGGGCGGAAATCGGCAGTGTTCTCAGTCCTTCTGAATTCACTGAAATCTCAGGCCTGCTTTATGCAGTTAAACAAATGAAACATTTTATCACCCAAATGGCTGAAGACGGTGTCGACATTCCGCTGATCCATCAGCATGCTGAACAGCTTATCACACTGTCCGATTTAGAGCGGGACATTAATTCCTGCATCGATGATCACGGAGAAGTGCTTGATCATGCATCGGAAACATTAAGAGGAATCCGCACACAGCTCAGAACACTCGAATCAAGAGTCAGAGACCGGTTAGAGTCGTTGCTGCGTTCCTCTTCCGCATCGAAAATGCTGTCTGATACGATTGTTACGATTCGGAATGACCGCTTTGTGATCCCGGTCAAACAGGAGTACAGATCCAGCTATGGAGGAATTGTGCATGACACCTCATCCTCTGGTGCGACACTATTCATTGAACCGCAGGCGATTGTAGATATGAACAATTCCCTTCAGCAGGCGAAAGTGAAAGAAAAGCAAGAAATTGAACGGATTTTGCGTGTGTTGACAGAGAAAACGGCAGAGCATACAGAGGAGCTATTTCTAGATTTGCAAGTGCTGCAGACGCTTGACTTTATTTTTGCAAAAGCTAGATATGCAAAAGCGGTTAAAGCGACAAAACCGATTATGAACGACACCGGCTTTATCCGTTTGAAAAAAGCCCGCCATCCATTGCTTCCGCCTGATCAGGTTGTTGCCAATGATATCGAGCTTGGCCGCGATTTTTCAACCATTGTCATCACAGGGCCAAACACCGGGGGGAAAACAGTCACCCTTAAAACGTTAGGCCTGCTAACCTTAATGGCGCAGTCAGGTCTTCATATCCCGGCAGATGAAGGGTCAGAAGCGGCAGTATTTGAGCACGTATTCGCTGATATCGGTGATGAACAGTCGATTGAGCAAAGTTTAAGTACGTTCTCATCCCATATGGTGAATATTGTCGGCATTTTAGAACAGGTCAATGAAAACAGCCTTGTGCTTTTCGATGAACTTGGTGCAGGGACAGATCCGCAGGAGGGGGCGGCCCTCGCCATGAGCATCTTGGATGACGTGCATCGCACCAATGCACGAGTGTTAGCTACGACGCATTATCCGGAATTGAAGGCGTACGGCTATAACAGAGAAGGCGTCATGAATGCCAGCGTTGAATTTGACATCGAAACGCTGTCACCGACCTATAAACTTTTAATTGGTGTGCCGGGTCGAAGCAATGCTTTCGAAATTTCAAAACGCCTCGGGCTTCCGGACCATATCATCGGGCAGGCGAAGTCAGAAATGACGGCCGAGCATAACGAAGTCGATACGATGATTGCGTCGCTGGAACAAAGCAAAAAACGTGCGGAAGAAGAGCTTTCTGAGACAGAATCAATCAGAAAAGAAGCGGAAAAACTGCATAAAGAGCTGCAGCAGCAAATCATCGAGCTTAACAGCAAAAAAGACAAAATGCTTGAAGAGGCAGAACAGCAGGCTGCTGAAAAAGTAAAAGCGGCAATGAAAGAAGCCGAGGACATTATTCATGAATTGCGCTCCATAAAAGAAGAACACAAATCCTTCAAGGATCACGAGCTGATTAACGCGAAGAAACGGTTAGAAGGCGCTATGCCTGCTTTTGAAAAGTCCAAGAAACCGGAAAAGCCGAAAACGCAAAAACGCGACTTTAAGCCTGGCGACGAGGTGAAAGTCCTCGCTTTCGGGCAAAAAGGAACATTGCTCGAAAAAACAGGCGGCAATGAATGGAATGTTCAAATCGGTATTTTAAAGATGAAAGTAAAAGAAAAAGATCTGGAGTTTATCAAATCAGCTCCGGAGCCAAAAAAAGAAAAAATCATTACAGCGGTCAAGGGAAAGGACTATCACGTATCGCTTGAACTTGATCTCCGCGGCGAACGCTATGAAAATGCCCTAAGCCGGGTTGAAAAATACTTGGATGATGCGGTGTTAGCCGGATATCCAAGAGTGTCAATCATCCACGGAAAAGGAACCGGCGCTTTAAGAAAAGGCGTACAGGATCTTCTGAAAAACCATCGCAGCGTCAAAAGTTCCCGTTTCGGTGAAGCAGGTGAGGGAGGATCAGGCGTTACGGTTGTTGAACTAAAATAAAAGGGAGTATGGCCATGAGTGATTTTTGGGAAAACGAGCTTGTGGAAATCGCGGCATATTACAGTGTCGCGGTTCTCTGCCTCGTCCTCTTTTTGACTGTGTTTGAGCTGGTGACGGCTTATAAAAACTGGGAAGAGATTCAAAAAGGAAATCTTGCGGTGGCAATGGCGACCGGCGGAAAAATTTTGGGAATCGCAAACGTATTTCAGCATTCCATCTCCCAGCATAATTCGCTGCTGCAAATGATCGGCTGGGGCGTTTACGGGTTTGTTATGCTTCTGATCAGCTACTTTATTTTTGAGTTTTTGACTCCGCGGTTTAAAATTGATCAGGAAATCGAAAATGATAACCGGGCTGTCGGCTTTATTTCATTTGTCATTTCTGTCGGGCTTTCTTTTGTGGTGGCAGCCGGAATATAAGGGGACGGAGAATAGATGGAAAAGCTTGCTAAAATACTGCTCGCCGCAGCGGGAATCTTTTTGTTAATTGGTCTTATATATCTGTTCATATTATGAGAAAAAGAAAGATTTACCTTTCTTTTTCTTTTTTTTGCCGTCCATCTGCTATAATGATAAGGTGGATCTCTAAAATCGAAAGGGGAGGTTTTATGCAGTCTCAAAAGCCGTGGCTTGCCGAGTATCCCAACGATATCCCGCATGAGCTTCCGTTGCCGAATAAAACCCTGCAATCCATCCTGACAGACTCCGCCGCACGATTCCCTGATAAAACCGCAATATCGTTTTATGGAAAAAAACTCACCTTTCATGACATTCTGACGGATGCTCTTAAACTTGCAGCTTTTTTGCAGTGCAATGGCCTGCAAAAAGGAGACAGAGTGGCTGTTATGCTGCCCAATTGCCCGCAAACAGTGATTTCTTATTATGGCGTCTTGTTTGCCGGTGGCATCGTGGTGCAGACGAATCCGCTTTATACCGAGCATGAGCTTGAATACCAGCTTAGAGATGCTCAGGTAAGTGTGATCATCACCTTAGATTTACTTTTCCCGAAGGCAATAAAAATGAAAACGTTATCAATAGTCGACCAGATTTTGATAACCAGCGTAAAAGACTATTTGCCTTTTCCGAAGAATATTCTTTACCCGCTGACGCAAAAACAAAAAGTGCATATCGACTTTGACAAAACAGCTGACATTCACACGTTCGCTTCCAGTATGAAGCAGGAAAAAACTGAACTCCTGACAATCCCGAAGATCGATCCTGAGCATGATATCGCTGTCCTCCAGTATACCGGAGGAACAACCGGAGCTCCAAAAGGGGTCATGCTCACGCACCAAAATATTTTGGCAAATACTGAAATGTGCGCCGCTTGGATGTATGACGTGAAAGAAGGCGCTGAAAAAGTGCTGGGCATCGTTCCATTTTTTCATGTCTACGGACTGACGGCAGTCATGAACTATTCGATTAAACTAGGCTTCGAAATGATTCTTCTTCCTAAGTTTGATCCGCTCGAAACACTGAAAATCATCGACAAACACAAACCGACGCTCTTTCCTGGCGCACCGACAATTTACATTGGCCTTTTGCATCACCCCGAATTGCAGCATTATGATCTGTCATCCATTAAAAGCTGTCTTAGCGGATCAGCCGCGCTCCCCGTGGAGGTAAAGCAGAAATTTGAAAAGGTGACTGGCGGAAAGCTTGTGGAAGGCTATGGTTTGTCTGAGGCATCCCCAGTGACGCACGCCAACTTTATCTGGGGAAAAAACAAGCCGGGCAGTATCGGCTGTCCTTGGCCGAGTACGGACGCTGCGATCTATTCTGAAGAGACGGGTGAGCTTGCCGCTCCGTATGAGCATGGAGAAATCATTGTAAAAGGTCCGCAAGTCATGAAAGGATACTGGAATAAACCAGAGGAAACCGCCGCAGTGCTGAGAGATGGCTGGCTGTTCACCGGGGACATGGGCTATATGGATGAAGAAGGCTTTTTCTATATTGCTGACAGGAAGAAGGATATCATCATTGCCGGCGGTTACAATATTTACCCGCGTGAGGTAGAAGAAGCGCTTTATGAACATGAAGCCATCCAGGAAATTGTTGTTGCAGGCGTTCCCGATTCCTACAGGGGAGAAACAGTAAAAGCATTTGTCGTATTAAAGAAAGGCGCAAAAGCCGATGCAGAAGAACTGGACGCTTTTGCGAGATCACGTCTAGCTCCCTATAAGGTGCCCAAAGCCTATGACTTCAGAAAGGAGTTGCCGAAAACGGCGGTGGGAAAAATTTTAAGAAGGCGTTTACTTGAAGAAGAAACCGAAAATCATCATATCAAATAAAAAAAGAGAACGCCTATGAATAAACTTGACAAACCTGAAAATCCTTCTTATCATGAAATTATGAATGAATAGTCATTCATTTCTATAGGAAGGAACGATGAACATTGAAGCAAAAACGGCCAAAGTATATGCAGATTATTGATGCAGCAGTAGAAGTCATTGCAGAAAACGGCTACCACCAGTCACAGGTATCCAAAATTGCCAAACAAGCCGGGGTAGCGGACGGCACCATCTATCTCTATTTTAAAAACAAAGAAGATATTTTAATTTCTCTTTTCAAAGAAAAAATGGGTCAATTTATTGAGCGGATGGAAGAGGACATTAAAGAAAAAGCAACAGCGAAAGAGAAATTGGCGCTTGTGATTTCAAAGCATTTTTCCCTTTTAGCGGGTGACCATAATCTCGCGATTGTCACGCAGCTTGAGCTCCGCCAATCCAACTTGGAGCTGCGCCAAAAAATCAACGAAATATTAAAAGGCTACTTAAATATTTTGGATGGCATTTTGACGGAAGGTATACAATCAGGCGAAATAAAAGAAGGCCTCGATGTCCGCCTCGCCCGGCAGATGATTTTTGGAACGATTGACGAAACTGTGACAACTTGGGTGATGAATGACCAAAAGTACGATCTCGTTGCGCTTTCAAACAGCGTTTTAGAATTATTGGTATCCGGAATTCACAATAAGTAAAGGAGTTCTGTCCTATGAATGCAATTTCACTTGCGGTTGATCAATTTGTGGCAGTCTTGACGATTCACAATCCGCCGGCAAACGCGCTTTCAAGCCGGATATTAGAAGAGCTGTCTTCCTGTCTTGATCAATGTGAGACAGATGCAGGCGTACGAAGCATTATCATTCACGGCGAGGGAAGATTTTTCTCAGCCGGCGCTGATATTAAAGAATTTACATCGCTTAAAGGCAATGAGGATTCCTCATTGCTCGCTGAGCGCGGCCAGCAGTTAATGGAGAGAATCGAAAGTTTTCCAAAACCGATTATCGCAGCTATTCACGGCGCTGCTCTCGGAGGCGGGCTGGAGCTTGCAATGGCCTGTCACATCAGAATCGCGGCAGAAGATGCTAAGCTGGGGCTCCCGGAGCTTAATCTCGGTATCATTCCAGGTTTTGCGGGGACACAGCGCCTTCCGAGATATGTCGGTACAGCCAAAGCACTGGAGCTCATCGGATCAGGAGAACCGATATCCGGAAAAGAAGCGCTTGATCTCGGACTTGTCTCAATTGGAGCGAAAGATGAGGCAGAAGTGATTGAAAAAGCAAAAGCACTTGCCGCTAAGTTTGCAGAGAAAAGCCCGCAAACGCTGGCATCTTTGCTTGAACTTCTTTATTCCAACAAGGTGTATTCCTATGAAGGCAGCTTAAAGCTTGAAGCAAAGCGATTTGGGGAAGCATTTGAGTCAGAGGACGCCAAGGAAGGCATCCAGGCATTTCTCGAAAAAAGAAAGCCTCAGTTCAAAGGCGAATAAAAGGGGATATGATCATGAATCTATTTGTACTGATGAAACGGACGTTTGACACAGAAGAAAAAATCGTCATTGAAACAGGAAAGATTCAGGATGACGGAGCGGAATGGATCATTAATCCATATGATGAGTACGCGATAGAAGAAGCCATCCAGCTGAAGGAAAAGCATGGCGGCACGATCACCGCTGTCACGGTCGGCGGTGAAGAAGCGGAGAAAGAATTGCGTACGGCGCTTGCCATGGGTTGTGACCAAGCTGTTTTAATCAACATAGAAGATGATCTTGATGAACCCGACCAATATTCCATTTCTCAAGTTTTATACCACTATATGAAGGATCAGGAGTTTGATTTGATTCTCGGCGGAAATGTTGCCATTGACGGAGGATCAGGACAAGTGGCGCCTCGGCTTGCCGAGCTACTGGACATTCCGTGTATCACTACGATCACCAAACTCGAAATCAACGGCACTGATGCAGAAGCAGAAAGAGACGTCGAAGGGGATGTTGAAAAAATCAAAACGACGCTCCCATTGCTTGTCACAGCTCAGCAGGGCTTAAACGAGCCGCGCTATCCATCGCTTCCGGGAATTATGAAGGCTAAGAAAAAGCCGCTTGAAGAGCTTGAACTTGATGATCTTGACTTGGACGAAGAGGATGCCGAACCAAAGCTGAAAACCATTGAACGTTTTCTGCCGCCGAAAAAAGAAGCCGGGAAGCTTCTCCAAGGTGAGCCTGCTGAACAGGCAAAAGAGCTTGTTTCATTGCTCCGCAGCGAAGCTAAAGTCATTTAAAGCTTGGACATTCAAAGAAACAGGGGGATGTTAGAATGGGAAAAAAAGTGATCGTGCTTGGAGAAATACGCGATGGGGAATTGCGGAATGTCACCTTTGAAGCAATAGCTGCAGGAAGAACCATTTCAGGAGATGGGGAAGTCATCGGTGTTCTCATCGGTGAAAATGTACAAAGCATTGCACAAGAGCTTATTCATAACGGAGCAGATAAAGTTCTTACCGCTGAGGACCCGAAGCTGAAAACATACACGGCAGACGGGTACAGCCAAGTCATGAGAGGTGTTATCGAGCAAGAAAATCCTGATTCAGTCATCTTCGGGCATACGGCAATGGGCAAGGATCTTTCACCGAAGCTTGCTGCCCGGCTGCAAACAGGCTTAATTTCTGATGCTATAGATGTAAGCGTTACCGGAGGGAATGTTGTGTTCACACGGCCGATTTACTCGGGGAAAGCTTTTGAACGCGTCATTTCAACCGATCCGATGATCTTTGCAACAATTCGCCCCAATAACATTCAAGCTTCAGAAAAAGACACCAGCAGATCGGGGAGCATCGAAAGCATTGATGTTTCTCTTACTGACCTCCGCACTGTTATCCAAGAGGTCGTGAAAAAAACAGCTGACGGCGTTGATCTCTCCGAAGCAAAAATTATCGTTGCGGGCGGCCGAGGAGTCAAAAGCAAGGAGGGATTTCAGCCTCTGCAGGAGCTTGCAGAGGTGCTAGGGGCCGCAGTCGGGGCTTCTCGCGGGGCATGTGACGCTGATTATTGCGATTATGCTCTCCAAATCGGGCAGACCGGGAAAGTCGTCACTCCGGATTTGTACATTGCATGCGGCATTTCCGGCGCCATCCAGCATTTGGCCGGCATGTCAAACAGCAAAGTGATCGTCGCCATCAATAAAGACCCCGAAGCCGATATCTTTAAAATAGCGGATTACGGCATCGTCGGTGATTTATTTGAAGTTGTTCCGTTATTAACTGAGGAATTCAAACAATTGAATATACACTCATAAAGGAAATCCCGGACTTTAGAAGTTCGGGATTTTTTCATATTTATAAATACATACGTACAAATATAAAAACGATAGAAAATGCCGTTGACATGTACGAACATATATAATATGGTTACTTTAAAAGCGCTTACATTCATGCTGACTCCTCAGGCAAAAGACAGATCACATATTTGACTGTGGTGCTTTTCATATCCGTATGAAAGGAATGATCAGAGGCATGTCTGAACATCAAGCAGTGATTCAAACAGATATCGTAAAAGGAACCATTAACAAAAATATATACGGTCATTTTGCTGAGCATTTAGGAAGAGGGATTTATGAGGGGATCTGGGTCGGAACGGACTCAGACATCCCCAATATCAACGGGATACGAAAGGACGTGCTGGAGGCGCTCAAACAGCTGCACATTCCTGTCCTCAGGTGGCCGGGCGGGTGTTTTGCGGACGAATACCATTGGGCAAACGGTGTCGGTGACCGTAAGACAATGCTGAACACTCACTGGGGCGGTACAATTGAATCAAATGAATTCGGAACGCATGAATTTATGATGCTTTGCGAGCTGCTTGAATGTGAGCCATATATTTGCGGCAATGTCGGAAGCGGAACCGTTCAGGAAATGGCGGAGTGGATTGAGTATATGACATTTGAAGAAGGCACGCCGATGTCAGACTGGAGAAAACAAAATGGAAGAGAAGAGCCTTGGAATCTGAAATATTTCGGCGTGGGTAATGAAAACTGGGGCTGCGGCGGCAACATGCATCCCGAATACTACGCAGATCTGTACCGGCGTTTTCAGACTTATGTCCGCAATTACAGCGGGAATGACATTTATAAAATTGCAGGCGGCGCAAATGTGGATGATTTTAATTGGACGGACGTGCTTATGAAAAAAGCCGCTGGCCTGATGGACGGGTTGAGTCTTCATTATTACACGATTCCGGGGGATTTCTGGAAGGGCAAAGGATCAGCCACAGAATTCACGGAAGATGAATGGTTTATTACGATGAAAAAAGCCAAATACATCGATGAATTGATTCAAAAACACGGCACGATTATGGACCGGTACGATCCGGAGCAGCGGGTCGGGCTGATTATTGATGAATGGGGCACGTGGTTTGATCCCGAGCCAGGCACGAATCCCGGTTTCTTATATCAGCAAAACACCATTCGTGATGCACTGGTGGCGGCTTCTCATTTCCACATTTTCCATCAGCATTGCTGCCGGGTGCAAATGGCCAACATCGCCCAAACAGTAAACGTTCTGCAAGCGATGATTTTGACTGAGGGAGAGCGGATGCTTTTGACACCGACGTACCATGTATTCAATATGTTTAAGGTGCATCAGGACGCTTCTCTTTTAGCCACAGAGACAATGTCTGCCGACTATGAATGGAACGGTGAAACGCTTCCGCAAATCAGCATTTCAGCGTCGAAACAAGCTGAAGGCGATATCAATATCACAATTTGCAACATCGATCACCAAAACAAAGCGGAGGCGGAAATCGAGCTGAGGGGCCTACACAAGGCAGCGGACCATTCCGGAGTCATTCTTACGGCAGAAAAAATGAATGCGCATAACACGTTTGACGATCCTCATCATGTCAAACCGGAATCCTTCAGGCAATACACGCTCAGCAAAAACAAACTGAAAGTAAAACTCCCGCCAATGTCAGTCGTCTTACTTACGCTGCGTGCTGATTCTTAATCGCGCAAGAGCGCCGGAGCTTCATGCCGGCGCTCTTTTTCAGGTTTTAAAACAGCTCCGGCAGGGCATGGTAAAGTACATGACAGTGAAGAGGAGATGTGATCTTATGCTTCGTACCATTTTAATGATTATTGGGGCAATTGTAGTGATCGGGGCCATTATCAGATTTGTGTTTTAAAAAAAGAGCATATCCCATTCAACCATATAAAAATGAGTAAACCGGCTGTGATCAGGAAAAAATAATTTGTAAGCATTAAAATAGCGTGAACGAATGGGAGATGCTATACTAAAAATCATCATTTCACATTGGAGGAATTCAATAATGGCTATCGTAAAAGCAACTGATCAATCTTTCTCAGCTGAAACAAGCGAAGGCGTCGTACTGGCAGACTTCTGGGCTCCTTGGTGCGGACCTTGTAAAATGATTGCACCTGTTCTTGAAGAATTGGATCAAGAAATGGGAGACAAACTGAAAATCGTAAAAATCGATGTAGACGAAAACCAAGAAACTGCCGGAAAATACGGCGTTATGAGCATCCCGACTCTTCTTGTGTTAAAAGACGGCGAAGTAGTTGAAACTTCAGTCGGCTTCAAACCAAAAGAAGCGCTTCAAGAGCTTGTAAACAAACATCTTTAATTTTCCGCTGCTTACATGCCAGAGCGATTCCGATTGAGGGATCGCTTTTTTTATTCGCCAATTGTGAACCATAGAGAAAAACAAACGTTCGTGTTAAAATGGAAATAAAGGATTAAACATAAGGAAGGGTAACATATGAACAAACAACTGAAAGAAAAACTCGCCCTCCTTCCTGATCAACCGGGTTGTTATCTCATGAAGGACCGGCAGCAGACTGTGATCTACGTAGGGAAAGCAAAAGTGCTGAAAAACAGAGTGCGCTCCTACTTCACCGGTTCTCACGACGCGAAAACCCAAAGGCTTGTGACGGAAATCGAGGATTTTGAATATATCGTGACGTCCTCCAATCTTGAAGCGCTTATTTTAGAAATGAATCTGATCAAAAAGCATGATCCGAAATACAACGTCATGCTCAAAGACGACAAAACCTATCCTTTCATAAAACTCACCCATGAACGCCACCCAAGGCTGATTGTCACCCGCAATGTCAAAAAAGACAAAGGGCGCTATTTCGGGCCGTATCCGAATGTACAGGCAGCAAGGGAAACAAAAAAACTGCTCGACCGTCTGTATCCTCTCAGAAAATGCTCCAAGCTCCCGGACAGAGTGTGCCTTTACTATCATCTGGGCCAATGCCTCGCTCCGTGCGTAAAGGATATTTCCGAAGAGACGAACAGAGAGCTGGTTGAAAGCATTACACGTTTCTTAAGGGGCGGCTATAATGAGGTCAAAAAAGAGCTTGAAGAGAAAATGCATGAAGCTGCTGAGAATCTTGAGTTTGAACGAGCAAAAGAGCTTCGTGACCAAATTGCCCATATTGAATCAACGATGGAAAAACAAAAAATGACGATGAACGATCTAGTCGACCGTGATGTATTCGCGTATGCGTACGATAAGGGCTGGATGTGCGTGCAGGTCTTTTTCATCCGCCAAGGGAAGCTCATTGAACGCGATGTCAGCATGTTCCCGCTTTATCAGGAAGCAGATGAAGAGTTCCTCACGTTCATCGGGCAGTTCTATTCAAAAAACAACCACTTCCTTCCGAAGGAGATTTTAGTTCCGGACAGCGTAGATCAATCCATGATCGAGCAGCTGCTGGAAACAAACGTTCACCAGCCGAAGAAAGGCCCGAAAAAAGAACTGCTCATGCTGGCCCATAAAAATGCGAAAATCGCATTGAAAGAAAAATTCTCTTTAATCGAACGGGACGAGGAGCGTTCAATCGGGGCTGTGCAGAAACTAGGTGAGGCATTAAATATTTATACGCCGCACAGAATTGAAGCGTTTGATAACTCAAACATACAGGGGACAAACCCGGTTTCCGCGATGATTGTGTTTATCGATGGCAAACCATACAAAAAGGAATACCGCAAATATAAAATCAAAACCGTTACAGGGCCGGATGATTACGGTTCTATGAGAGAGGTTGTCAGAAGACGCTATACGAGAGTGCTTCGTGAGAATCTGCCGCTGCCTGATCTGATTATCATTGACGGAGGAAAAGGGCAGATCAACGCAGCAAGGGATGTCATTGAAAATGAACTCGGCTTGGATATCCCGATCGCCGGTTTAGCGAAAGATGAAAAACACAGAACCTCAAATTTACTGATCGGTGATCCGCTGGAGGTGGTGTATCTGGAACGAAACAGCCAGGAATTTTACCTCCTGCAGCGCATTCAGGACGAGGTGCACCGTTTTGCAATCAGTTTTCACAGGCAAATCCGCGGAAAAAGCGCGTTTCAATCCGTTTTGGACGACATCCCGGGTATCGGAGAGAAAAGAAAGAAAATGCTGTTAAAGCATTTCGGTTCCGTTAAAAAAATGAAGGAAGCAAGCCTTGAGGACATCAAAAAAGCCGGTGTTCCCGCAGCGGCGGCTCAGCTCCTTTACGACAAATTGCAAAAATAATGTTGTCCTTTTAAATAAGATCTGATAAAATGTGAACTAATTTCATAGTTAGATCGTGTTATATGGTGAAGATAGAGGTGCGAACTTCAAGAGTATGCCTTTGGAGAAAGATGGATTCTGTGAAAAAGGCTGAAAGGGGAGCGTCGCCGAAGCAAATAAAACCCCATCGGTATTATTTGCTGGCCGTGCATTGAATAAATGTAAGGCTGTCAAGAAATCATTTTCTTGGAGGGCTATCTCGTTGTTCATAATCATTTATGATGATTAATTGATAAGCAATGAGAGTATTCCTCTCATTGCTTTTTTTATTGTGGACAAAGCGCTCTTTCTCCTCACCCGCACGAACCAAAATGTAAAGGGTGGTAATACATGGGTCTTATTGTACAAAAATTCGGAGGCACTTCCGTCGGCTCAGTCGAAAAAATTCAAAATGCGGCAAACCGCGCAATTGCAGAAAAACAGAAAGGCCATCAAGTCGTTGTCGTCGTTTCAGCAATGGGAAAATCCACTGACGAATTGGTCAGCCTTGCAAAAGCTATTTCTGACCAGCCGAGCAAACGCGAAATGGATATGCTGCTGGCGACAGGCGAGCAGGTCACGATTTCACTCCTTTCAATGGCATTGCAGGAAAAAGGCTATGACGCTGTGTCTTATACTGGCTGGCAGGCGAGAATCCGTACGGAGGCCATTCACGGAAACGCCAGAATTACAGATATCGACACTTCGGTTTTAGCAGACCAGCTTGAAAAAGGAAAAATTGTCATTGTTGCAGGATTCCAAGGCATGACAGAGGATTGTGAAATTACGACATTGGGCCGGGGCGGTTCAGATACAACAGCAGTTGCTTTGGCTGCCGCTTTAAAAGCTGATAAATGTGACATATACACAGACGTGCCAGGCGTGTTTACAACCGATCCGCGCTATGTGAAATCAGCGAGAAAACTTGAGGGCATCTCATACGATGAAATGCTTGAGCTTGCCAATTTAGGCGCCGGTGTTCTTCATCCGAGAGCAGTTGAGTTCGCGAAAAATTACCAAGTGCCGTTAGAAGTGCGTTCAAGTACAGAAACCGAAGCGGGAACATTAATTGAGGAGGAATCATCCATGGAACAGAATTTAATTGTCAGAGGCATTGCATTTGAAGATCAAATCACAAGAGTAACCATTTACGGGCTGACTAGCGGCCTGACAACTTTGTCTACTATTTTTACGACACTTGCCAAAAGAAACATAAACGTGGATATCATTATCCAAACGCAGGCCGAGGACAAGACTGGAATTTCCTTCTCTGTCAAAACAGAAGATGCAGACCAAACCGTTGCGGTGCTTGAAGAGTACAAAGACGCGCTGGAATTTGAGAAAATCGAGACAGAAAGCAAATTGGCTAAAGTATCTATTGTTGGATCCGGCATGGTCTCAAATCCCGGTGTAGCGGCTGAAATGTTTGCTGTACTGGCGCAAAAAAACATTTTAATCAAAATGGTCAGCACATCTGAAATCAAAGTGTCAACAGTCGTAAGCGAAAATGACATGGTGAAAGCAGTCGAGTCGCTTCACGATGCATTTGAGCTTTCAAAACACCCTTCAGCTGTGTAATGACAATCAAAAAGGCGGGACTATGCAGTCACCGCCTTTTTGATTACACTGGGTCTTTCATATCCCATTTCACAGTCAGAACCACTTTATCGGCTCTCTTTTTCACTTGTTCATATGATTCGGCAATCTGATCATTCATCAATTGAATTTGTTCAGCGATAAAACCAGCCTCCAGCTGAAAGCAAGGTTCTTTCTGATGTTTAAGCCGGTTGGAAATGATCGGCCCTTCAAGTTCAAATTCAAGCTCCTGTTTTTTAGCGCTTACGTTGGTGAGGGTTCCCCAGCCCGCTTCTTCAAAGAAGGCCGGAAATTCCTCCCATGATTCAAGAGGAAACTTACGGGCGAGATGTTTTCCTGCCCAATACATCATGGAAGAGTAATCTTGGCCAAGCATATCTGGGAGAACGATCTCTCGTATTAGTTCGTAGGCATAGGCGTTCATTTCAATTTCTTTTAGGTTGTCAATAGATGCTTCAAATTTAGACTTCATATCTGTCTCCCCTCTCTCCTGCGTATATTATAGCTCAAACAGGGGGGAGGATTACAGAATGATCCTGTAATTCTTATGAAAAATTAAGCAAGAAATATATATTGATAAAATAAAATTTTTCAATCAACTAATCAATTCGGAAAATTATAATTTATGTACGCGTTTTCTTGACGCCCTTTTGAGGGAGGAGTAAAATGAAATTGTCAATAAATCTTAATAAAGTGCTTACAATTGAAAGAAGTGGGGGAAGAGATTTAGCACATTTCGCACTTATCAAACAGGGGGTAAAGTAATGTCTGGGAACAGAGAGTTTTATTTTCGAAGATTGCATTCCTTGCTTGGCGTCATACCGGTCGGCATCTTTCTTATTCAGCATTTAGTCGTCAACCAGTTTGCCGCAAGGGGCGCTGAAGCATTCAATAGCGCTGCTCATTTTATGGATAGCCTGCCTTTCAGGTATGCCTTGGAAATTTTCATTATCTTCTTACCATTAATTTATCATGCAGTTTATGGTGTGTACATAGCGTTTACTGCGAAAAATAACGCAGGCCAATACAGCTACATGAGAAACTGGCTATTCGTCCTGCAGCGTGTAACCGGTATCATCACCCTCATTTTCGTCAGCTGGCACGTGTGGGAAACCCGCATTGCCGCACAAATGGGTGCTGAGGTCAATTTCGACATGATGGCGAATATTTTGAGCTCTCCGGCTATGCTTGGTTTTTACATTGTCGGTGTTTTATCAACAATTTTCCACTTCTCGAACGGTTTATGGTCTTTCGCTGTTACATGGGGCATCACGGTAACGCCTCGTTCTCAAAGAATTTCGACATACGTTACGCTGATTATTTTTGTTGCACTGTCATACGTAGGCTTAAAAGCGATTTTCGCATTTGTTTAAGAGTACTAGATTACTAGAGGGAGAGGGGCTATCATGAGTCAATCAAGCATTATCGTAGTCGGCGGGGGTCTTGCCGGCCTCATGGCGACAATTAAAGCAGCGGAATCAGGAATGGCGGTTAAGTTGTTTTCCATCGTTCCTGTCAAACGTTCTCATTCGGTTTGTGCGCAAGGCGGCATAAACGGAGCGGTCAATACAAAAGGGGAAGGTGACTCTCCGTGGGAACATTTTGATGACACGGTATACGGGGGAGACTTTCTTGCCAACCAGCCGCCGGTCAAGGCGATGTGTGAAGCGGCGCCTTCGATCATCCACTTATTAGACCGGATGGGCGTCATGTTTAACCGGACGCCTGAAGGCCTGCTTGATTTCCGCCGATTCGGGGGTACACAGCACCACAGAACTGCTTATGCTGGTGCGACGACGGGACAGCAGCTGCTTTACGCACTGGACGAGCAAGTGCGCAGATACGAAGTTGCGGGTCTGGTCACAAAATACGAAGGCTGGGAATTCCTTGGCGCTGTTTTAGATGATGACAGAACCTGCCGTGGAATTGTTGCACAAAACCTGACAAACATGCAAATTGAATCCTTCCGTTCAGACGCTGTCATTATGGCGACGGGCGGACCGGGAATCATCTTTGGAAAATCAACGAACTCCATGATTAATACAGGATCTGCTGCATCAATCGTTTATCAGCAGGGAGCGTATTATGCAAACGGAGAATTCATTCAAATCCACCCGACAGCCATACCGGGCGATGACAAACTAAGACTGATGAGTGAATCAGCGCGTGGTGAAGGCGGTCGCGTGTGGACTTATAAAGACGGCAAACCGTGGTATTTCCTGGAGGAAAAATATCCGGCATACGGAAACCTGGTGCCGCGTGATATTGCGACACGCGAAATATTTGATGTGTGTGTGAACCAGAAGCTCGGCATTAACGGTGAAAACATGGTCTATCTCGATCTGTCTCATAAAGATCCGAAAGAGCTTGATATTAAGCTTGGCGGCATCATTGAGATTTATGAGAAATTCATGGGAGACGACCCGCGTAAGCTCCCAATGAAAATCTTCCCGGCGGTCCATTATTCTATGGGCGGTTTATGGGTGGATTACGATCAAATGACAAATATCCCTGGACTGTTTGCGGCTGGGGAATGTGATTATTCTATGCACGGCGGCAACCGCTTGGGAGCGAACTCCCTGCTGTCTGCGATTTACGGAGGCATGGTGGCCGGTCCTAATGCGGTGAAATATGTAAACGGCTTAGAATCTTCAGCGGAAGACATGTCTTCATCTTTATTCGACGCTCACGTTAAGAAAGAAGAAGAAAAATGGGCTGATATTATGAGTATGGACGGAACCGAAAATGCCTATGTTCTTCACAAAGAGCTCGGTGAGTGGATGACGGCGAACGTAACGGTTGTCCGCCATAATGACAAGCTTTTGAAAACGGATGACAAAATTCAGGAGTTAATGGAGCGCTTCAAAAAGATCAACATCAATGATACGACAAAATGGAGCAACCAGGGAGCGATGTTCACACGCCAGTTCTCAAACATGCTTCAGCTTGCGAGGGTGATTACCCTTGGCGCATACAACCGTAATGAAAGCCGGGGCGCCCATTATAAACCGGATTATCCTGAACGTAATGATGATGAATGGCTCAAAACAACAATGGCTAAACATGTAAGCCCGTATGAAGCGCCGGAATTTGAGTATCAGGATGTCGATGTATCACTGATAACGCCTCGGAAACGGGATTACTCGAAGAAGAAGGTGGCGAAATAATCATGAGTGAACAAAAAACCATACGATTTATTATCACACGTCAAGATACAGCCGACAGCACGCCTTACGATGAAGAATTTGAGATTCCATACCGCCCGAATCTGAACGTCATTTCCGCTCTGATGGAAATCCGCCGGAATCCGGTTAATGTCAAAGGTGAGAAGACAACCCCTGTCACATGGGATATGAACTGTCTTGAGGAAGTATGCGGCGCATGTTCAATGGTCATAAACGGAAAACCCCGCCAGTCTTGCACGGCGCTTATCGACCAGCTTGAACAGCCGATCCGTTTAAAACCAATGAAAACATTCCCAGTTGTTCGTGATTTGCAGGTTGATCGCAGCAGAATGTTTGATTCATTGAAAAAAGTTAAAGCATGGATACCGATTGATGGTACGTACGATTTAGGACCGGGGCCGAGAATGCCGGAAAAACGCCGTCAATGGGCATATGAATTATCAAAATGCATGACATGCGGCGTCTGTCTCGAAGCTTGCCCGAATGTGAACAGCAAATCGAAGTTCATGGGGCCTGCACCGATGTCGCAGGTCCGCCTGTTTAACGCGCATCCGACAGGCGCTATGAATAAATCTGAACGATTAGAAGCATTAATGGATGAAGGCGGCCTTGCAGATTGCGGCAACTCGCAAAACTGTGTTCAATCCTGTCCGAAGGGGATTCCGCTTACCACTTCGATTGCAGCTTTGAATAGAGATACAAACTTACAAGCGTTCCGCAATTTCTTCGGAAGCGACAGAGTATAAGAAGAAAAAACCTCTTCCGCATGGGAGAGGTTTTTTTAAACAATAAGGAGATGAAAAAAGATGAAGCTTCCCGCTTATATTGATATGCCGTTTCAAGAGTGGAAAACATCCTTTTCTTTTTTTAATGAGGTATCCGTAAGATTTTCCGAGACAGACATGTTTGGGCATATGAATAATGTAACCCCTTTTATATATTTTGAGGAGGCGCGGATTTCTTATTTTAAACAGCTGAATATGATGAGTGAAAACAAACAGACCATGACAGTCGTGGCAAGCCAGCAATGCGATTATTTGCGCCAAGTCATGCCTTATGAAGAGTTGCGCATCTATGTGAAAACAAGCGCAGTCGGCAGTTCATCTCTTACCTTGCACTATCTCGGAGAGAACCTCGAAGGCGAACCCTGCTTCACCGGGGCGGTCGTGATGGTTCAAGTTTCAAAGGAAAGCGGCAAGGCTGTCAGCTGGACGGATGAGGAGAAAGAAACGCTTCTTCATACACGATAAACTAATTATCTTGTAAACGTCACCTCCTGCGCCCTTCTTACATATGATATCTCGACTATATCAAAACCCATTCGTTTCTGATTCGCTCTCACCTTAGCAAGGAGGGTTACAATACTTGAAGGAGAAAGAATTTCAATCGAAGCCGCTGCTAACGAAAAGAGAAAGAGAAGTGTTCGAATTGCTCGTTCAAGATAAGACAACAAAGGAGATTGCAAGCGAGCTATTTATCAGTGAGAAAACCGTTCGAAACCATATTTCAAATGCCATGCAGAAATTGGGTGTGAAAGGGCGTTCGCAAGCCGTTGTTGAGCTTCTTAGAATGGGTGAGCTAGAGCTTTAATCCTTGCCGGTATTCCTTCTTTTGGAAGGAGCCGGTTATTGCTGTTTGTTTGGAACATTCGAAACCATATTTGGAATGCTGTGCAAAACGTAGGCAAGTCATAAATTAAATTTTATTTCTTGATGTTGTTTGACTAAAGTCCTCTATTTCTCTCCTGCGAGTCTTGCATTTTCTTCAAAAAAGAAGGAAAATAGACACGGAACGCTTTTGTGCGTAAGAGATCCTTGAGTGAGGGATGGACAAATGACATCAAAACCTTTGGAGCATGTTGCGGATATTGAAAAGTCACTCCGCCACATTGCCGCGATCATTAAGCAAAAAGGACGAGAAATCCTTAATCAATATGCGATTACGCCGCCGCAATTTGTCGGCTTGCAATGGCTTTATGAATTAGGAGATATGACAATCGGTGAATTATCGGGCAAAATGTATCTGGCATGCAGCACGACAACGGACTTAATCGACCGCATGCAAAAAAATGAGCTTGTTGAGCGGGTCAAGGACCCGGCGGACAGACGTGTTGTCCGGATACATCTGCTGCCTGAAGGAGAACGGATTATCCAAGAGGTCATTACAAAAAGACAGGAATATCTGCGTGATATGTTCGAATCGTTTACAGATGAAGAAATAGCCATCTTCGAAAAATCTTTGATGAAACTGCAGCATGAAATGAAGAGAAAATGAGGCGATTTTGTTGGAACAACCAATAGGAGTCATTGATTCCGGGGTTGGCGGTTTAACCGTTGCGAAGGAAATCATGAGACAGCTACCTAAAGAAAATATTATCTACGTCGGGGATACGAAACGGTGTCCTTATGGGCCGCGCCCTGAAGAAGAGGTGCTTCAATATACGTGGGAGCTGACGAATTATTTACTCGAAAACCACCACATCAAAATGCTCGTGATCGCCTGTAATACAGCAACAGCGATCGCATTGGATGACATCCAGCGAAGCGTCGGTATACCGGTGGTCGGAGTGATCCAGCCTGGTGCGAGAGCAGCGATAAAAGTGACGGATAATCAGCATATCGGTGTCATCGGCACAGAGAATACGATTAAGAGCAATGCGTACGAAGAGGCGCTTTTGGCATTAAATCCTGATCTGAAGGTTGAAAACCTTGCCTGCCCGCTGCTTGTGCCTTTTGTGGAAAGCGGGAAGTTTCTTGACAAAACAGCAGACGAGATTGTCAAAACCTCGCTGTATCCGTTGAAAGATACATCGATTGATTCGCTGATTTTAGGCTGCACCCACTATCCCATTTTGAAAGAAGCCATTCAAAGATATATGGGAGAACACGTTAACATTATTTCGTCCGGCGATGAAACAGCCCGGGAAGTCAGCACGATTCTCTCGTATAAAGGGCTGCTGAACCAGTCTGCGAATGCCCCTGATCATCAGTTCTTGACAACAGGAGCGCGTGATCAGTTTGCGAAAATCGCAGACGATTGGTTTGGGCATGAGGTAGGCCAAGTGGAATGCATCTCACTGCAAGAACCGATTAGAAGATAGTTTTCCCCGCAACGGTATGTTGCGGGTTTTTTTCTGTTTTGCCGGAATTCTTCGGTCTATTTCCTAAAGAGGCTCGTATACATAATAGTACAAACATCCTTAGGAGGGAAAAGTATGCTGAAAAAAGGACCTGCAGTCATTGGTGCCACTTGTCTCACCTCTGCCTTGCTTTTATCCGGATGCGGTTTGTTTCAATCTGATAAGGCAGCCGAGGAAATTGATCCGCCTCAAGACGTTACATTCGTGAACGATGAAGCGGGTGCCAATTCAAATACAACAGCAGCCAAAAAAACAGAAAGTGAAAAAAGCGATACCGCAAAAGCGGATCAAGCCTCATCTACTGTTATGAGGGAGCTTTATCTCATTGATAAAAACGGGTATGTTGTTGCGCAAACGCTGCCTCTCCCTAAAAGTGAGAGCACAGCTAAGCAGGCGCTTGAATACCTCGTACAGGGCGGGCCTGTGTCTGAAATTCTTCCGAATGGCTTCAGAGCTGTATTGCCGGCTGACACCACCGTTAACGTTGACATCAAAAAAGATGGAACCGCGATAGCTGATTTCTCTAATGAGTTCAAAAATTATAAGAAAGAAGACGAACAGAAAATCGTTCAGTCTGTAACGTGGACGCTGACGCAATTTAGTTCGATAGATAAAGTGAAGCTGAGAATAAACGGGCATGAACTGAAGGAGATGCCTGTAGGAGGGACGCCGATCTCAGATGATTTAAGCCGCAAAGACGGCATTAATTTGGAAACAGCCGGTGTAAATGATCTCACTGCTACCCATCCGCTGACAGTCTACTATTTGGCGGAAAATGAAGACAGTGAATACTACGTGCCGGTGACCAAACGAATCGACAATTCGGAAAAAGACGACGTTACGGCAGCCATCAATGAATTGGCTAAAGGTCCAAGCAAGGTGAGCGGGCTGTTAACAGACTTCAGTGAAGATGTAAAGCTGGTCAGCAAACCAAAAATCAAAGACGGGCGCGTGACGTTGGATTTCAATCAATCTATATTCGGCAGCGCCGATGAGAAGACGAAAATGATTTCTTCAGAAGTGCTGAACAGCATTGTGCTCACGTTAACGGAGCAGCCGGATATAAAAGGCGTGTCTGTTAAAGTGAACGGAAAATCAGAGCTGGTAAATGAAAAAGGCGAAAAGCTCACAGAACCGGTCTCCAGACCATCTCAAGTGAATACGGGTAGTTTTTAAATTGGGATTTTTGATATACTAGAAAGAAAGAGGTTAGCGTTCCGGCTGCCTCTTTCTTTATTCAATTCCGGGACAAAAATGGTTTATGTACATACAATCGGAGGTAAAACATGAGACATGACGGAAGACAACACGATGAGCTGCGTCCAATCACATTCGATTTGGATTTTATCAGCCATCCGGAAGGTTCTGTTCTAATAACAGCAGGGAATACAAAGGTAATCTGCAACGCGTCTGTTGAGGACCGCGTACCGCCGTTTTTGCGGGGCGGAGGGAAAGGCTGGATTACAGCAGAGTACAGCATGCTGCCGCGGGCAACAAACCAAAGAACAATCAGAGAATCTTCTAAGGGGAAAATTTCCGGCAGAACAATGGAGATCCAACGCCTGATCGGCCGCGCGCTTCGAGCTGTTGTAGATCTGGAAAAGCTCGGTGAACGGACGAT
Organism: Bacillus sp. PS108; assembly: GCF_037963335.1. Lineage (NCBI taxonomy): Bacteria > Bacillati > Bacillota > Bacilli > Caryophanales > Bacillaceae > Bacillus > Bacillus sp. PS108. The sequence continues at coordinate 2,758,069 of NZ_CP150155.1, read as the reverse complement.
TTGGATTGACTGTGATGTTATTCAAGCTGATGGAGGAACTAGAACAGCTTCCATTACAGGCGCATTTCTTGCTATGGCGATTGCGATTGGCAAGCTGATCAAAGCAGGAACAATCAAGACAAATCCGATCACTGATTTTCTTGCTGCAATCTCTGTTGGAATTGATAAGGAACAGGGAATTTTGTTAGATTTAAATTATGAAGAAGATTCCTCGGCTGAAGTTGACATGAATGTCATCATGACAGGCAGCGGCCGTTTTGTGGAACTGCAGGGAACCGGGGAAGAGGCGACTTTTTCAAGAGAGGATCTGAACGGTCTTCTGGGTCTTGCGGAAAAAGGAATTCAAGAGCTGATTGACAAGCAAAAAGAAGTGCTGGGTGATTCTCTGCCAGAACTGAAATAAAGACAGAAAGGCTTGATCATCATGAAAGAAGCAATTATTGCGACACATAATCCGGGAAAAGTGAAGGAATTCAAAGAAATTCTTGAGCCAAGAGGCTATGATGTCAAATCTTTAGCTGAAATTGGATTCACAGAAGAAATTGAAGAAACAGGCCATACATTTGAAGAAAATGCCATTCTGAAAGCGGAAGCTGTTGCCAAAGCAGTGAACAAAATGGTGATTGCGGACGACTCCGGTCTATCCATCGATAATCTTGGCGGCAGACCCGGGGTTTATTCAGCCCGCTATGCAGGGGAACAGAAAGACGACCAGGCAAATATCGAAAAAGTGCTCAGCGAGCTGAAAGGTATCGAAAAAGAACAGCGCACCGCCCGTTTCCGATGCGCACTGGCCGTGAGTATTCCCGGAGAGGAAACAAAAACAGTCGAAGGCCATGTTGAAGGGTATATTGCCGAAGAACCGAGAGGAGAATATGGCTTTGGCTATGACCCAATCTTTATCGTGAAAGATAAAGATAAGACAATGGCTGAACTGACAAGTGATGAAAAAAATAAAATCAGCCATAGGGCTGACGCGCTTAAAAAGCTGTCTAAGCTTTTGGAGGCATAAGGAGGAAGCTTGTACATGAACGTGCTGATTATCAGTGACAGCCATGGGCTTGAAGAAGAACTCCAAACCATTGCGAAACGGCATGAGGCAGAAGTTGATCTCATGATTCATTGCGGGGACTCTGAGCTTGAAACGAAGCATCCTGCATTGGAGCCTTATGCGGTTGTAAAAGGCAATTGCGATTTTGCCGGCGATTTTAAGGACGAGCTTCTACTGACTGCCGGTTCAAGAAAAATACTGGTCACACACGGCCACCTTCACGGTATAAAACAGACCTTGTTAAACGTATACTATCGTGCAGAGGAGCTCGGAGCGGATGTTATCTGCTTCGGGCATTCGCACATCGCGGGAAGCGAAGTGCTGCGCGGAAAACTGATGATTAACCCAGGCAGCATCCGGCTTCCGAGGGTGCGCAGGACAGAAAGCTATGCTATACTGACATTAGAAAATGATGCTGCGACAGTCCGTTTTTACGACCAAGCAGGCAATGAAATTGAGGATCTGCAAAACCGAGTCACACTATGAAAATGTCATGAGGAAGAAAATTTTCTTCCTCATGAAAAAAATTCTAAAAAACCGTTGACTTATTGTTGCATCCCATATATAATAAATCTTGTCGCTGATAGTTAAAGCGAAAACAAAAAACAAAACGTGTCCCAGTAGCTCAGCTGGATAGAGCAACGGCCTTCTAAGCCGTCGGTCGGGAGTTCGAATCTCTCCTGGGACGTACCAAAAGAAAAACCTCAAATCCATTTAGGATTTGAGGTTTTTTGTTGTCGTCTTATGATTTTCATTTGTTATTTAACGGATCATCATCCAAGCCGTCAACTTTTCCTTCTTTATTCAGACGAGGTTCTTCTTTTTTCACAGTTTCAGAAATATGTTCATTTTCTTCAACAGTGCGTTTGCCGACAACCACTTCATCAGTTACAACCGGTTTTTTAGTCACTTCAAGCTTTTCCTCAACGATTGGAACTCTAATCTCTTCCGAATCGTTGACGGGAGCAGCGTCCGTTTTATTTTCATCCACTGGACGGCGTTCGACATAAATTTCATCATGTCTCACAGGAATGTCCATATCTCTTTTTTCTGTTTTCACTTCTTTTCCTATTTCTACTTCGCCGGTTTGAACGTCTTCCTTATCGACCTTCAGCTGTTCTTCCCGGAGCGGCATCGTTTTTTCTTCTTTCGTTGTATAATCCAATTCATTTGTGCTTGAAAAGCCGCCTGAAAGGGCATTGCCATTATCAATAGGAGCAATTACATCTGCATCTGTATCGACAGCTACCAGAAGTTTTCCGTCATCCAAATCTTCTTGATATTTGTCTATTTCATCAGTTTTAATATCCAAGTCGGATAATGCTTTGCTGTGTGTAGCAGTATCATCCATTGTGAAATAATCTTTCAGTTTATCGAAAAAAGATTCAGATTCGTCCTGATGTGCATCGATAGCTTGATTGACTTCTGTTCCTGTACGTGACTCCAAATAATCTGTATCTCGCCGGCTTGTCACAACAGAAATGTCATCAGAATCATAGCCTTTTGTGAGTAAGCCTTCAATCGCTGCAATGGTTTCCTGCGGAGTTTCATATACACCAACTATACTTTTCATATCAATCTCCTCCTTTATGAATTTGCATGATGTCGTTCATGTCGTTTGTAATTCCCGCTGTTCTTTGAATTAAACAAAATTGAAAACATTGGCGTGTATCATAAAGGTGAAAAATGTGTGAATATAAAAAAAGATAGATAAGACAGACCTTCCCCTGCACTTATCTATCCTTATAAAGCCGTCTCACAATTCCTTCGTCATAAACACACTGTTTGGATCTTCAACATAGTCTGCAAACGGTTTACAGTACTGAAAATCGAAGCTTTCATACAATTTTCTTGCCGGCTCAAATGAAGCCTTTGAACCTGTTTCTAAGCTTAACCGCTCATAGCCTCGCTTCTCAGCTTCTTCAATGATGTGCTGGAGAACTTGTTTGGCAACGCCTTTTCTTAAATGTGATACAGATGTTCGCATTGATTTGATTTCTCCATGCCGGGTGTCCAGTTCTTTTAGCGCTCCGCAACCGGCTAGTTCATCACCTTCCCATGCACTCCAAAATGTTATTCCAGGCCCTCTTAGTTTCTCTAAACCTAAGGCATGGATGCTTTCCGGCGGGGACATAAGCGTCATGCTATGTAAATGCTCATTCACCAGTGAAACCACCTGATGTCCAGTTAAATCGTCTATTTTTATATGCAATTTTATTCCTCCTCGAAAACTTACGGGTTGTGCAGAATATCGTTCAATTCATCTTAATCATATTCCATCCTGTTTCCAAATATAAAGACAGAAAATGTGACTGTATTTGTGAAGTCGTTTTAAAACAATAAAAGGACCGCAATAGATGTTCGGCCCTTGTGGTATTCTTTAATATCTAAAGCCTCCGTGTACGCCTGGCGCCCCGCTGAATCCGCCGGCATGTATCGCTGGAGCACTTAAGCTGCCGCCATGGCCGCTAAAGCCTGCACCTGAAAATTGCTGTCCGTAAAATCCTGAAGCGTATGGGAATGAGGAGTACATTCCAGAGGGAGTGGTTAACGGGCTGTATGCCTGACTGAACGGCTGTCCGTATCCGTAGCCTCCAAATGGCTGCTGGCTTTGCTGGTAGAAGGCAGGGGTAGCAGGATAATACTGCTGCGGAAAGTTGGGGAAGCTTGGAAAGCCCGCAGGAAATCCTTGCATGTCTGCAAATGATTTATTCATCGTATCACCTTTTCTTTGCAAGATACCATTAATGTATGCCGGGGAATAATAGGGGTGCCTATCCGAAATTGCAAGATGATCTGTCAGACTCAATCCATATACGAACCATAGTGTGTTATAAAATCTTACATGTTTATATAAAATTAAATAATTCTGGTTTATTCTTGATAGATTAATAAAAAAATTATAAAAACTTTTAACATTTGCAATTCCTTTTGTACCAATAATGAAAGCGTATACAATATAGTTTGATTAATCGAAATTGTCTAATAATTTTAAAAAATGCTGTTGACACTGCGTCCAAAGCGGCGTAATATGAGTTCAACAAAAGATAAACGCAAGCTTCACAAGCGAAAATCATCGCAGTATGATTCTAAAAAAATGAAAAACAAACGACCTTCTTGAACAGCTGGAAAGCCGTTCCGAAGGCTGAATATGAAAAGCGCAGATGAGGATAAGTAGCCTTGATAAAGTTTTCCACAGAGAACCGGGTTAGCTGAGAACCGGCGAAGCTTTACAAGGTGAACTCGCCTCAGAGTGCCAGTCTGAAATGACAGTAGGACTTGGCCGGGTGAACTTGATTCACTCGTTACTAAAGCGGATAGAAATATCCATGAGACGGCCGATTAACAGGCCGTAAACAAGGGTGGTACCGCGGAAAGAAAAGCCTTTTCGCCCCTTTTAGCTATCGCAGTTACTGCGCGGCTGATTGTGGGCGGAAGGGCTTTTTTTATTGAATAATCAGCTATAAAGCTAATAAAAGATTGATCTTTAAAGGATGAAAATCCAAAAGGAGGAACTAAAATGGGGACTAATGTACAGGTGGATTCAGCATCTGCCGAATGTACACAGACGATGAGCGGAGCATTAATGCTGATTGAATCATTAAAAAAAGAGAAAGTAGAAATGATCTTCGGTTATCCGGGCGGGGCTGTGCTTCCGATTTACGATAAGCTATACAATTCAGGGTTGGTACATATCCTTCCCCGTCACGAACAAGGAGCAATTCATGCAGCGGAGGGATACGCAAGGGTCTCCGGAAAACCGGGTGTCGTCATTGCCACGTCAGGGCCGGGAGCGACAAACCTTGTTACAGGTCTTGCTGATGCCATGATTGATTCATTGCCGTTAGTTGTCTTTACAGGGCAGGTAGCAACCTCTGTAATCGGGAGCGATGCATTTCAGGAAGCAGACATTTTAGGGATTACGATGCCAGTAACAAAACACAGCTACCAGGTTCGCCAGCCGGAAGATCTGCCGCGCATCATTAAAGAAGCGTTCCATATTGCAACAACTGGAAGACCCGGACCTGTATTGATTGATATTCCGAAAGATGTAGCAACGATTGAAGGAGAATTCAGCTACGATCATGAGATGAATCTCCCGGGATACCAGCCGACAACAGAGCCGAATTATTTGCAGATCCGCAAGCTTGTGGAAGCCGTGAGCAGTGCGAAAAAACCGGTGATCCTGGCGGGTGCGGGCGTACTGCACGGAAAAGCGTCAGAAGAATTAAAAAATTATGCTGAACAGCAGCAAATCCCTGTGGCACACACCCTTTTGGGGCTCGGAGGCTTCCCGGCTGACCATCCGCTTTTCCTGGGGATGGCGGGAATGCACGGTACTTATACAGCCAATATGGCCCTTCATGAATGTGATCTATTAATCAGTATCGGCGCCCGTTTTGATGACCGTGTCACAGGAAACCTGAAACACTTTGCCAGAAACGCAAAGATTGCCCACATCGATATTGATCCAGCTGAAATCGGAAAAATCATGAAAACACAGATTCCTGTAGTCGGAGACAGCAAAATTGTCCTGCAGGAGCTGATCAAACAAGACGGCAAACAAAGCGATTCAAGCGAATGGAAAAAACAGCTCGCCGAATGGAAAGAAGAGTATCCGCTCTGGTATGTAGATAATGAAGAAGAAGGTTTTAAACCTCAGAAATTGATTGAATATATTCATCAATTTACAAAAGGAGAGGCCATTGTCGCAACGGATGTAGGCCAGCATCAAATGTGGTCAGCGCAATTTTATCCGTTCCAAAAAGCAGATAAATGGGTCACGTCAGGCGGACTTGGAACGATGGGATTCGGTCTTCCGGCGGCGATCGGCGCACAGCTGGCCGAAAAAGATGCTACTGTTGTCGCGGTTGTCGGAGACGGCGGATTCCAAATGACGCTTCAAGAACTCGATGTTATTCGCGAATTAAATCTTCCGGTCAAGGTAGTGATTTTAAATAACGCTTGTCTCGGAATGGTCAGACAGTGGCAGGAAATTTTCTATGAAGAACGTTATTCAGAATCTAAATTCGCTTCTCAGCCTGACTTCGTCAAATTGTCCGAAGCATACGGCATTAAAGGCATCAGAATTTCATCAGAAGCGGAAGCAAAGGAAAAGCTGGAAGAGGCATTAACATCAAGAGAACCTGTTGTCATTGACGTGCGGGTTGCCAGCGAAGAAAAAGTATTCCCGATGGTGGCTCCGGGGAAAGGGCTGCATGAAATGGTGGGGGTGAAACCTTGAAAAGAATTATCACATTGACTGTGGTGAACCGCTCCGGGGTGTTAAACCGGATCACCGGTCTATTCACAAAAAGGCATTACAACATTGAAAGCATTACAGTTGGACACACAGAAACAGCCGGCGTTTCCAGAATCACCTTCGTCGTTCACGTTGAAGGAGAAAATGATGTTGAACAGTTAACGAAACAGCTCAACAAACAGATTGATGTGCTGAAAGTCACAGACATCACAAATCAATCGATTGTCCAGAGGGAGCTGGCTTTAATCAAGGTTGTCTCCGCACCTTCAACAAGAACAGAGATTAATGGAATCATAGAACCGTTTAGAGCCTCTGTCGTTGATGTTAGCAGAGACAGCATCGTTGTTCAGGTGACAGGTGAATCTAACAAAATTGAAGCGCTTATTGAATTATTAAAACCTTATGGCATTAAAGAAATCGCGAGAACAGGTACAACGGCTTTTGCGAGGGGAACCCAGCAAAAGGCGTCATCCAATAAAACAATATCTATTGTATAAAACATAACAAGGGAGAGATTAAAATGGTAAAAGTATATTATAACGGTGATATCAAAGAGAACGTATTGGCTGGAAAAACAGTAGCGGTTATCGGGTACGGTTCGCAAGGCCACGCACATGCCCTGAACCTTAAAGAAAGCGGAGTAGACGTGATCGTCGGTGTTAGACAAGGAAAATCTTTCACTCAAGCCCAAGAAGACGGACATAAAGTATTTTCAGTAAAAGAAGCGGCAGCCCAAGCCGAAATCATCATGGTTCTGCTTCCGGATGAGCAGCAGCAAAAAGTATACGAAGCTGAAATCAAAGATGAATTGACAGCAGGAAAATCATTAGTATTTGCTCATGGATTTAACGTGCATTTCCATCAAATTGTTCCTCCGGCGGATGTAGATGTATTCTTAGTGGCCCCTAAAGGCCCGGGACACTTGGTAAGAAGAACATATGAGCAAGGAGCTGGCGTACCTGCATTGTTCGCAATCTATCAAGATGTGACTGGAGAAGCAAGAGACAAAGCCCTCGCTTATGCTAAAGGAATTGGCGGCGCAAGAGCTGGCGTATTAGAAACGACATTTAAAGAAGAAACAGAAACAGATTTGTTCGGTGAGCAAGCAGTTCTTTGCGGCGGATTAAGCGCGCTTGTCAAAGCCGGATTTGAAACATTAACTGAAGCAGGTTATCAGCCTGAACTTGCATACTTCGAGTGCCTTCATGAGCTGAAATTAATCGTAGACCTTATGTACGAAGAAGGACTTGCAGGAATGAGATATTCAATCTCTGACACAGCACAGTGGGGAGATTTCGTATCAGGTCCTCGCGTTGTGGACGCTAAAGTAAAAGAATCTATGAAAGAAGTATTAAAAGATATCCAAAACGGTACATTCGCAAAAGAGTGGATCGTCGAAAACCAAGTAAACCGTCCTCGTTTCAACGCTATCAATGCAAGCGAGAACGAACATCAAATCGAAGTAGTGGGAAGAAAGCTTCGTGAAATGATGCCGTTTGTGAAACAAGGCAAGAAGAAGGAAGCGGTGGTCTCCGTTGCGCAAAATTAATTTTTTCGATACGACGCTTCGTGATGGTGAACAGTCCCCTGGAGTGAACTTGAATACACAGGAGAAACTTGCCATAGCTAAGCAGCTCGAAAGACTCGGGGCAGATATCATTGAAGCGGGATTTCCCGCTTCGTCCCGAGGTGACTTTTTAGCTGTTCAGGAAATCGCAAGAACCATTAAAAATTGTTCAGTAACTGGTCTGGCCCGTTGTGTAAAAGGTGATATTGATGCTGCTTGGGAAGCGTTAAAAGAAGGTTCTCACCCGAGAATTCATGTTTTTATCGCCACATCGGACATTCATTTGAAGCACAAGCTGAAAATGACACGTGAGCAAGTGATAGAAAGAGCAGTTGGAATGGTGAAATACGCAAAAGAACGTTTTCCGATTGTGCAATGGTCAGCTGAAGATGCCTGCCGCACTGAACTGCCGTTTCTAGCAGAAATCGTCGAGAAAGTGATTGACGCAGGCGCCAGTGTTATCAATCTTCCGGACACTGTCGGCTACCTGGCCCCGGCGGAATACGGAAATATCTTTAAATATATGAAAGAAAACGTTCCGAACATTCACAAAGCAAAGCTTTCAGCCCACTGTCATGATGATTTGGGAATGGCAGTCGCAAACTCTCTTGCTGCGATTGAAAATGGCGCTGATCAAATCGAATGCGCTGTGAACGGGATCGGTGAAAGAGCCGGAAACGCGGCATTAGAGGAAATTGCTGTAGCCCTTCATACCAGAAAAGATTTCTACCAAGTCGAAACAGGTATTACACTGAACGAGATTAAGAGAACAAGTGATTTAGTAAGCAAACTGACAGGCATGGCTGTCCCGCGCAACAAAGCGGTTGTTGGAGATAATGCATTTGCTCATGAATCAGGCATCCATCAGGACGGCTTTTTAAAGGAAAAATCGACTTATGAAATTATTTCACCGGAGCTTGTCGGCGTAACCGCAGATGCGCTTGTCCTAGGTAAACATTCCGGACGCCACGCATTTAAAGACCGGCTGACTGCTTTAGGATTCCAATTTGACAGTGAAGAGATTAATAAATTCTTTACGATGTTCAAAGAGTTGACTGAGAAGAAAAAAGAAATCACTGATGAGGATCTTGTTTCTCTTATTTTAGAAGAAAAAGTAACAGATCGCAAGATTGGGTATGAATTTCTTTCTCTGCAAGTACATTACGGAACAAGTCAGGTCCCTACGGCTACTCTTTCGTTGAAAAATCAAGAAAACGCAGAGCTTATTCAGGAAGCTGCAACTGGAGCTGGAAGTGTGGAAGCAATCTACAATACGCTTGAGCGCTGCATCGATAAGGACGTGGAGCTCTTAGACTACCGCATTCAGTCTAACAGAAAAGGCGAAGATGCATTTGCCCAGGTGTATGTAAGAGTTTTGGTGAACGGAAAAGAATCAGCAGGTCGGGGCATAGCGCAAGACGTATTAGAAGCATCAGCGAAAGCCTATTTGAACGCAGTCAACCGTCAATTGGTTTTCCAGTCGAATATGAGCGGATTGAAAAACCACACAGCTGTCGGATCATAAAAGAAAGGAGAACGGTTAACTTGAAGAAACGTATTGCTCTATTGCCCGGAGACGGGATCGGCCCTGAAGTATTAGAATCAGCGACAGACGTACTGAAAAGTGTTGCCGAACGCTTTAACCATGAATTTGAATTTGAATATGGCCTGATTGGAGGGGCGGCTATTGATGAACATCATAACCCCCTCCCGGAGGAAACCGTTGCTGCTTGTAAAAATGCAGACGCGATATTGCTTGGCGCTGTCGGCGGACCGAAATGGGATCAAAATCCTTCGGAACTGAGACCGGAAAAAGGGCTGCTCAGCATCAGAAAACAGCTTGATTTGTTTGCGAATTTACGGCCTGTGAAGGTATTTGAAAGCCTTTCTGACGCTTCGCCTTTGAAAAAAGAATATATAGATAATGTTGATTTCGTTATCGTTCGTGAACTCACAGGCGGCTTGTATTTCGGCCAGCCGAGCAAACGCTATGTAAACACTGAAGGTGAGCAGGAAGCAGTAGATACACTGTTTTATAAGCGAACGGAAATTGAACGAGTGATCAGAGAGGGCTTCAAAATGGCGGCAGCCAGAAAAGGCAAAGTGACCTCTGTAGATAAAGCGAATGTTCTTGAATCAAGCCGGCTGTGGCGTGAAGTGGCTGAGGACGTTGCGAAAGAATTTCCTGATGTGAAGCTTGAGCACATGCTTGTGGATAACGCGGCCATGCAGCTAATCTATGCACCGAATCAATTTGATGTCGTTGTGACTGAAAATATGTTCGGTGATATTTTAAGCGATGAAGCGTCCATGCTTACAGGCTCGCTCGGAATGCTCCCGTCAGCCAGCCTATCAAGCTCTGGTCTTCATCTGTTTGAACCTGTTCATGGCTCCGCGCCTGATATTGCTGGTAAAGGGATGGCAAATCCGTTCGCAGCCATATTGTCAGCGGCAATGCTTTTGAGGACATCTTTCGGGCTTGAAGAGGAAGCGAAAGCTGTAGAAGATGCGGTAAACAAAGTCTTGGCTTCCGGAAAAAGAACAAGAGACTTGGCACGGGGTGAAGAGTTCAGCAGCACTCAGGCCATTACAGAGGAAGTTAAGGCAGCAATCATGAGTGAAAATACAATGTCTAATGTGTGACAGCTTACGTTAAGCGGTCTTAGCTCTAGGTAGAGGGAGGAAATAAAAGATGATGCCTCGAACAATCATCGAAAAGATTTGGGATCAGCATATTGTAAAACATGGTGAGGGAAAGCCGGATCTTCTATATATTGATTTGCACCTCATTCATGAGGTGACGTCTCCTCAGGCATTTGAAGGCTTGAGACAAAAGGGAAGAAAGGTCAGAAGACCCCAAAATACATTTGCGACAATGGACCACAACATCCCGACTGTCAATCGTTTTGAGATAAAGGATGAAGTTGCGAAACGCCAGGTAACGGCGCTTGAAAGAAACTGTGAGGAATTTGGCGTGCGCCTTGCCGATCTTCACAGTGTGGATCAAGGGATTGTCCATGTCGTCGGCCCTGAACTGGGCTTAACGCTTCCAGGGAAAACGATTGTGTGCGGTGACAGTCATACATCAACACATGGCGCTTTCGGCGCTCTTGCATTTGGAATCGGGACGAGTGAAGTTGAACATGTCCTTTCCACACAGACACTTTGGCAGCAGCGTCCAAAAACACTTGAAGTGCGCGTAGATGGAACGCTGCAAAAAGGGGTAACGGCAAAGGATGTCATCCTTGCTGTCATCGGCAAATACGGTGTGAAATTCGGCACAGGCTACGTCATTGAATACACTGGGGAAGTATTCAGAAATATGACGATGGATGAACGAATGACTGTTTGTAACATGTCAATTGAAGCAGGAGCAAGAGCAGGTTTGATTGCACCTGACGAGGTGACGTTTGAATATTGCAAAAATCGCAAGTACACGCCAAAAGGCGAAGAATTTGACAAGGCCGTAGAGGAATGGAAGGCGCTGCGCACAGACCCGGGCGCTGTTTATGATAAATCTATCGTCCTTGACGGCAACAAAATTTCCCCTATGGTGACATGGGGCATTAACCCGGGAATGGTTCTTCCTGTCGATTCTGAAGTTCCTGCGCCGGAAAGCTTTTCTGCAGAAGATGATAAAAAAGAAGCGATTCGCGCTTATGAATATATGGGACTGACTCCTCATCAGAAAATTGAAGACATTAAAGTGGAGCACGTATTTATCGGTTCCTGCACAAATTCCCGCATGACTGACCTTCGACAGGCTGCTGACATGATCAAAGGGAAGAAGGTAGCTGACAGCGTAAGGGCCATCGTCGTGCCCGGATCCCAAAGCGTGAAGCTTCAGGCTGAAAAAGAAGGGCTTGACCAAATTTTCTTGGAAGCTGGATTTGAATGGAGAGAGTCAGGCTGCAGCATGTGTTTGAGTATGAATAATGATGTTGTTCCTGAGGGAGAGCGCTGTGCATCAACCTCTAACCGCAACTTCGAGGGCAGACAAGGAAAAGGTGCAAGAACACATCTCGTCAGCCCGGCAATGGCTGCGATGGCTGCCATTCACGGACACTTCGTTGATGTCAGAAAGTTTTATCAGGAAAAAACAGTTGTGTAAGGAGTGCGCGAGATGGAACCTTTGAAATCACATACGGGGAAAGCAGCCGTATTAAATCGGATCAATGTGGATACAGACCAGATTATTCCTAAGCAATTTTTGAAGAGGATTGAAAGAACAGGCTACGGGCGTTTTGCATTCTTTGACTGGAGATATGATGCGAATGGTGAACCGAACCCTGAATTTGAATTAAACCAGCCTGTTTATCAAGGAGCTTCCATTTTAATAGCAGGAGAAAACTTCGGCTGCGGGTCATCGCGTGAACATGCTCCGTGGGCACTTGATGATTATGGGTTTAAAATTATCATTGCGCCGTCATTTGCTGATATTTTTCATCAGAACTGCTTTAAAAACGGCATGCTTCCGATCCGCATGCCATATGACAATTGGAAACAGCTTGTCGGCCAGTATGAAAACAAGTCATTGCAAATGACTGTTGACCTTGAAAAGCAGCTGATTCATGACAGTGAAGGCAATCAAATTTCATTTGAAGTTGATCCGCATTGGAAAGAGATGCTGATTAACGGATATGATGAAATTTCCTTAACGCTGCTGCTGGAGGATGACATCAAGCAATTTGAATCACAAAGAAGCTCTTGGCTTCAAGCCTGAAAAAGCGGCCGGTATTTGTCCGGCGGCTTTTTTTGCCTGGTGAAACCTTTCATTTCTTGTGTTTGTTCACAGGTGTTGATACACTTGAACAAAATAAATGCCTGAAAGGAATATAGGTATGACGCATGACAAGAAAAACGCAAAAATTATTCCTTTTCCTCATCTGAAAGACCGCCTTGTGGAAAAAGGGATGTCATCACTCAAGGAAAAAAAGTATCAAGAAGCGCTTGAACTGTTTTCAGAAGCGATGAAATATGATGATACTGAATCCGATCTTCACTTAGGGATGGCCATCTGCTTTTTAGAGCTGGGCGAGCTGGAAGAGGCAGAAAGCGTGTGCGAGAAGATGCTCAAAGAAGGTTATGGCCATTATTTTACGGTTTTGCAGGTGTACATGACCATCTTAATTCAGCTCAAAAAGTACGAAGAAGTCAAAAGCACCATTGAAGCCGTTTTGGAAGAAAATCAGCTGCCGGCAGAAAGCGCCGAGCAATTTTATAAGCTGCTGGATTTCAGCCGGAAAATGACCGATCCGGATCGTGAGGACGAGGCTTGGGCCGAAGAATATGAGGATACAATTGACACCGAGAAAGTGCTGGCAAGCCCTGAGGAGCAAATGAATCTCATTCATTCCTTAAAAGACCGTAACGTAGCAAAGTATACAGGATTGCTCAAAACAATCCTCCAAGACCCCTCAGCCCATCCGATTATCAAAACGATGATTGTCATGCTGTTGGCTGAGCATGAGTACAGTAAACCTGTACACATTAGCAAATTTGGCGAGTCGTTGACAATTGAACCGTCTGAGATTGTTCCGCCTGATGCCGCCCCGATTCTGCACCGTGTTCTCAGGGTGCTGGATGAGACACTTGGAAATGAAAATCCAACCTTATATGCAGCAGTAGAAGAATTGTGGAGAAGACATTTGTACGTTTTATATCCGTTCCAGCCGAAATTGCTGTCGGCTGACCTTTGGGCGGCTGCCCTTCATAAAGTCGGTTACGAGATGCACGGGATTGAAATTGAAAGCGAAGAACTTCATATGATGTATGAATTTACCGACAGAGAACTCGATGAAGCTTGCACAATGTTAAAAGATATTGAAGAAATTTCTTATTTGTAAATCGCGCCATATAGTTGAAAGCGCTATGTGTTATGTTATAATATAGTGGTTGTATTTGTGTATAACGGGTTATAAGAAATACGGTTGGACAGGCTTTGCAGTTCATTATTAACATCTATACATAATGATTCTGATCTTTGGCAGCTTTGTTTTTGTTGGACGAAGCCGAATGATTGCTTTAGAATGGAAGACCGACACAACCTGAATAGATTTTTGGAGGGAAACACATGTCTGTAAAATGGGAAAAACAAGAAGGCAACGAAGGCGTTTTAACGGTTGAAGTTGATGCTGAAACGTTTAAAACAGCACTTGATGATGCATTTAAAAAAGTAGTAAAACAAGTTTCAATTCCTGGATTCCGTAAAGGTAAAATTCCTCGCGGATTATTCGAACAGCGCTTTGGCGTAGAAGCTCTTTACCAAGATGCTTTGGATATTCTTCTTCCTGTAGAATACCCTAAAGCGGTTGAAGAAGCTGGAATCGAGCCTGTAGACCGTCCTGAAATCGACGTTGAAAAAATCGAAAAAGGCGAAAGCTTAATCTTCACTGCGAAAGTAACAGTAAAACCTGAAGTGAAGCTTGGCGAATACAAAGGCCTGGGCATTGAAAAAGACGACACAACTGTAACTGACGAAGATGTTCAAAACGAACTAAAAGCCCTTCAAGAGCGTCAAGCTGAGCTTGTTGTAAAAGAAGAAGGCGCCGTTGAAGAAGGAAACACAGTTGTTCTGGATTTCGAAGGATTCGTTGACGGCGAAGCATTCGAAGGCGGAAAGGCTGAAAACTACTCTCTTGAAGTAGGATCTGGCTCATTCATCCCTGGCTTCGAAGATCAATTAGTTGGCCTTGAAGCAGGTGCTGAGAAGGATGTTGAAGTGACATTCCCTGAGGAGTACCACGCTGAAGATCTTGCAGGCAAACCAGCTGTGTTCAAAGTGAAAATTCACGAAATCAAAGCGAAAGAGCTTCCTGAGCTTGACGATGAATTCGCAAAAGATATCGATGAAGAAGTGGAAACACTCGCTGAATTAACTGAAAAAACTAAGAAACGTTTAGAAGAAGCGAAAGAAAACGAAGCTGACGCTAAATTGCGTGAAGAGCTTGTTCTGAAAGCTTCTGAAAATGCTGAAATCGATGTTCCGCAAGCAATGGTCGACACTGAGCTTGACCGCATGCTGAAAGAATTCGAACAGCGTCTGCAAATGCAAGGCATGAACCTTGAGCTTTACACTCAATTCTCAGGCCAAGATGAAGCTGCGCTTAAAGAGCAAATGAAAGAAGATGCTGAAAAACGCGTAAAATCTAACCTGACTCTTGAGGCGATTGCGAAAGCGGAAAACCTTGAAGTATCAGATGAGGAAGTTGATGCTGAGCTTACTAAAATGGCTGAAGCATACAACATGCCTGTTGAAAATATTAAACAAGCCATCGGTTCTACTGACGCGATGAAAGAAGATTTAAAAGTTCGCAAAGCAATTGATTTTCTTGTAGAAAACCGTTAATATGGTGCATAATAATAGTACTAATAAAACAGGGCGCGAATCATTCGTGCCTTGTTTTGTACAATTATGAGTTATCTCTTTTTCTTGGGGCAATATAGTTAATGCAGGGCAGTTTTTTGTCATACATATAGAATGTGCAAGTCAGAAACACATTGTTACCGTCTTTTTGGAAAGTATGGTAAAATGCAATACATACTCGTTCGTTTCAAGAATCATTTTCTTTTGCTCTGCCGGTAAAAGAAAAAGTGAGACAAGATTAAGGGGTGAAAGAATGTTTAAATTTAACGAGGAAAAAGGACAATTAAAATGCTCGTTCTGTGGAAAAACACAAGATCAGGTTCGTAAGCTTGTAGCTGGACCTGGTGTATATATATGTGACGAATGTATCGAACTCTGCACTGAAATTGTAGAGGAAGAACTCGGAACAGAAGAAGAAGTAGAATTTAAAGACGTACCAAAGCCTCAGGAAATTCGCGAAATTTTGAATGAATATGTCATCGGCCAAGATCAAGCGAAGAAATCACTTGCTGTTGCTGTGTATAACCACTATAAGCGCATTAACTCTAACAGCAAAGTTGATGATGTTGAGCTTTCAAAAAGTAATATTTCATTAATCGGCCCTACGGGAAGCGGTAAAACCCTTCTGGCGCAAACATTGGCTCGCATTTTAAATGTGCCGTTTGCGATTGCAGACGCTACATCTTTGACTGAAGCTGGATACGTGGGTGAAGATGTAGAGAATATTCTCTTGAAGCTCATCCAAGCTGCTGATTATGATGTGGAAAAAGCCGAAAAAGGCATTATCTATATTGATGAAATCGATAAAGTGGCTAGAAAATCTGAAAACCCGTCTATCACACGTGATGTGTCAGGTGAGGGTGTACAGCAGGCATTGCTTAAAATTCTTGAGGGTACAGTGGCAAGCGTGCCGCCTCAAGGTGGACGTAAGCATCCTCATCAAGAATTCATTCAAATTGACACAACAAATATTTTGTTCATTTGCGGCGGAGCTTTCGATGGTATCGAACAAATCATCAAACGCCGTTTAGGCCAAAAAGTGATTGGATTCGGTGCCGACAATAAAGCTGCTGATCTTGAGAAAGAAGATCTTCTTTCAAAAGTGCTTCCTGAAGATTTGCTCCGTTTCGGGTTAATTCCTGAATTTATCGGACGTCTTCCGGTTATTGCAAGCCTTGAAAAGCTTGACGAAGAAGCATTGGTTGCGATCTTAACAAAACCGAAAAACGCTCTTGTTAAGCAATTCAAGAAAATGCTTGAGCTTGATAACGTTGAGCTTGAGTTTGAAGAAGAAGCGCTTTCTGAAATTGCTAAAAAAGCAATTGAACGCAAGACTGGAGCACGCGGACTCCGTTCTATCATTGAAGGCATCATGCTTGATGTGATGTTTGAGCTGCCTTCTCGTGATGACATTGAAAAATGTGTAATTACCGGGGCAACTGTGACACACGGAGAGCCTCCTCGCCTCTTATTAAAAGACGGCACTGAGGTAAGCCAAGATAAAACATCTGCATAAAGATAAGCACGAACCTCCTGAGTGGTAACACTCAGGAGGTTTTTTTGCATGCAACTCTTCCGGAAAAACGTTTATTCCCGTCTTCTATGGGAGATACTAGCAATCAGAGGAATGAATTGGATACATAAATTGTTTTTCAGGAGGGACCACCATGAGTTGGACAGGGATCGCGTTATTTATTCAGCTGTTTTTTGGGATCATCATCGGTTTGTATTTTTGGAATTTGCTTAAAAATCAAAGGACACAAAAGGTCACGATAGATAAAGAATCAAAGAAGGAAATGGAGCAGCTTCGGAAAATGCGCGCTATTAGCTTGTCCGAGCCATTATCTGAGAAGGTCCGCCCCAAAAGCTTTCAAGATATCGTCGGACAGGAAGACGGCATTAAAGCATTAAAGGCTGCTTTATGCGGGCCAAATCCTCAGCATGTGATTGTCTATGGGCCACCGGGAGTTGGGAAAACGGCTGCTGCGCGGCTTGTGTTGGAAGAAGCAAAAAAACATAAACAATCACCGTTTAAAGAGCAGGCTGTTTTTGTGGAACTCGATGCGACAACAGCCCGTTTTGATGAAAGAGGAATTGCCGATCCGCTCATCGGCTCTGTTCATGACCCGATATACCAAGGGGCCGGAGCGATGGGACAGGCTGGGATTCCGCAGCCGAAGCAGGGAGCTGTCACCCATGCCCATGGCGGTGTGCTGTTTATTGATGAAATAGGGGAGCTGCATCCTATTCAAATGAATAAAATGCTGAAGGTGCTTGAGGACAGAAAAGTCTTTTTAGACAGTGCGTATTACAGTGAGGAAAATACACAAATTCCGAATCATATTCATGATATTTTTCAAAATGGGCTGCCGGCTGATTTTCGCTTGATTGGCGCGACCACGAGAATGCCAAACGAAATTCCGCCAGCTATCAGGTCCCGCTGTTTGGAGGTTTTTTTCCGCGAGCTTGAAAAGGACGAGCTGAAAACGGTTGCCAAAACAGCAGCGGATAAAATTGAAAAAAATATCTCCGAAGAAGGACTGGATCTTTTGACCAGCTACACGCGGAACGGGCGGGAAGCCGTCAATATGATTCAAATCGCAGCGGGGATGGCTGTAACGGAGAATCGGAAAGACATTACGATTGAGGATATTGAATGGGTCATTCACTCCAGTCAGCTTACTCCGAAGCACGAGCAAAAAATCGGTGTTGAACCACAGGTTGGCATTGTAAATGGGCTTGCAGTCTATGGGCCTAACAGCGGATCGCTTCTGGAAATCGAAGTAAGTGTAACCGCGGCTCAAGATAAAGGATCAATTAACATCACAGGAATAGCTGAAG
This sequence comes from Bacillus sp. PS108, assembly GCF_037963335.1. Classification (NCBI taxonomy): domain Bacteria; kingdom Bacillati; phylum Bacillota; class Bacilli; order Caryophanales; family Bacillaceae; genus Bacillus; species Bacillus sp. PS108. The sequence goes on along the minus strand of NZ_CP150155.1, from coordinate 2,739,981 downwards.
AAGAAAGCATCGGCAGCCAATCAAAATCGATCAGGCGAAAAAGCATGGCGAAGGGTTCGGTTGAAAATGTATTAACCGTGCTCCGGACAATGGGAATGAAGCCTTCTGATTATGATATTCACATCAATTTCCCAGGAGGGATTCCGATTGATGGGCCGTCAGCAGGCATTGCGATGGCGGCGGGGATTTTCTCGGCGATACACAAAATTCCTATTGACAATACCGTTGCGATGACGGGCGAAATCAGCCTGAACGGTCTTGTGAAACCCATCGGAGGCGTCATTCCGAAAATAAAAGCGGCCAAGCAGTCCGGTGCGAAAAAGGTGATTATCCCATATGAAAATCAGCAGGCCATCTTAAAGCAGATTGACGGGATCGAGATTATTGCAGTGAAGACGTTCCAAGAAGTGCTTGATGAAATTTTAGTGAATCCGCCAACGGAACAAAAACCGTTTCATATTGAAATCAATAAAGAATCTGTTTAAACCCTATTTTGATAATAGGGTTTTTTTCATGAAGGACATCTTTTCCTTTTTCATATCAGAAAGAAAGGGTATACTACGAGGAGACTGTTTTATAGAAAATGGAACCATGCCGTTTATTGTACAAGGATGAAAAAGTTGTATTATAATGGTTCATACTAAAGTCACGGAGGTGTCAGTCACATGGCAGAAGAATTAAAACGCAGCATCCCGCTCCTCCCTTTAAGAGGTTTATTAGTGTACCCGACGATGGTTTTGCATTTAGATGTAGGACGTGACAAGTCGGTTCAGGCTCTTGAACAGGCAATGATGCATGATCATATGATATTTTTAGCCACTCAGCAGGATATTTCGATAGACGAACCTGGTGAAGACGAGATTTTCACTGTCGGCACCTATACAAAAATTAAGCAAATGCTGAAGCTTCCGAACGGTACGATTCGTGTGTTGGTGGAGGGCCTCAAGCGCGCCCATATCGTCAAATACAATGAACACGAGGATTACACGTCGGTCGACATTCAACTTATTCATGAAGATGATTCAAAAGATACAGAAGACGAAGCATTGATGCGGACTTTGCTAGACCACTTTGATCAGTACATAAAAATTTCTAAAAAAATCTCGGCCGAAACGTACGCCGCGGTTACTGATATCGAAGAGCCGGGGAGAATGGCAGACATCGTTGCTTCTCATCTGCCCCTTAAACTAAAGGATAAGCAGGATATTTTAGAAACGGCTGATGTCAAAGACAGGCTAAACAAGGTCATTGATTTTATTAATAATGAAAAAGAGGTGCTGGAGATTGAGAAAAAAATCGGCCAGCGCGTCAAACGTTCGATGGAGCGTACGCAGAAGGAATACTACTTGCGTGAACAAATGAAGGCGATCCAAAAAGAGCTTGGCGATAAAGAAGGCAAAACTGGCGAAGTTCAGACGCTGACGGAAAAAATCGAAGAAGCAGGCATGCCTGATCATGTGAAGGAAACAGCGCTTAAAGAATTGAACAGATATGAAAAAATTCCGTCAAGTTCTGCGGAAAGCTCCGTGATCCGGAACTATATCGACTGGCTGGTTGCTCTTCCGTGGACGGATGAAACAGATGATAAGCTTGATTTGAAAGAAGCAGGACGTCTCTTGGACGAAGAGCACCACGGGCTTGAAAAAGTAAAAGAACGTATTTTAGAATATTTGGCTGTCCAGAAGCTGACCAAATCCTTGAAAGGCCCGATTCTCTGTTTGGCAGGACCTCCAGGTGTCGGAAAAACGTCTTTAGCCAAATCAATTGCAAAAAGCTTGGGACGCAAATTCGTCAGAATCTCACTCGGAGGAGTACGGGACGAATCAGAGATACGCGGACACAGACGGACCTATGTCGGAGCAATGCCTGGACGTATTATTCAAGGGATGAAAAAAGCGGGCAAGCTGAATCCGGTCTTCTTATTAGACGAAATTGACAAAATGTCATCTGATTTTAGAGGAGACCCATCATCCGCTATGCTTGAAGTGCTTGATCCAGAGCAAAACAGCAGCTTCAGTGATCACTATATTGAAGAAACCTTTGATTTATCCAAAGTGCTGTTTATCGCAACGGCGAACAATTTGGCCACAATTCCGGGTCCGCTCAGAGACAGAATGGAAATTATTAATATCGCAGGCTACACAGAAATAGAAAAACTTGAAATCGTAAAGGATCACTTGCTTCCAAAGCAAATCAAAGAACACGGGCTGAAGAAAAGCAACCTGCAGCTGCGTGATCAGGCGATTCTTGATATTATCCGCTACTATACGAGAGAAGCTGGTGTGAGAAGCCTTGAACGCCAGCTTGCCGCGATTTGCCGTAAAGCTGCAAAAGCCATTGTTGCTGAAGAGCGAAAACGGATTACGGTTACTGAGAAGAACCTTCAAGACTTTATCGGAAAACGTATTTTCAGATATGGACAAGCTGAGACAGAGGATCAGGTTGGTGTAGTGACAGGGCTTGCTTATACAACCGTTGGCGGAGATACGCTGTCGATTGAAGTATCGCTTTCTCCGGGGAAAGGGAAATTAATCCTGACAGGAAAGCTCGGAGATGTTATGAGAGAGTCTGCTCAGGCTGCATTCAGCTATGTGCGATCCAAAACAGAAGAACTTGGCATTGAACCTGACTTTCATGAGAAGTATGATATTCATATACATGTACCAGAGGGTGCGGTGCCAAAAGATGGTCCGTCAGCCGGTATTACGATGGCAACAGCGCTTGTTTCTGCTTTAACGGGACGGGCGGTTTCGCGTGAAGTCGGCATGACTGGGGAAATCACGCTTCGCGGGCGCGTGCTGCCGATCGGCGGCTTAAAGGAAAAAGCGCTTGGCGCACATAGAGCGGGATTAACGACCATTATTGCGCCTAAAGATAATGAAAAAGATATAGAGGATATTCCGGAAAGCGTCAGAGAGGGGCTGACATTTATATTGGCGTCCCACTTAGACGAGGTTTTGGAACATGCCTTAGTAGGAGAGAAGAAATGAAAGTCACAAAGTCAGAAATCGTGATCAGTGCAGTAAAACCGGAACAGTACCCTGAAGGGGGGCTTCCGGAAATCGCATTGGCCGGAAGATCGAACGTAGGAAAATCGTCTTTTATCAATTCATTAATCAATCGCAAAAATCTTGCGAGAACGTCATCAAAGCCGGGAAAAACACAAACGCTTAATTTCTACATTATCAATGATGAGTTGCATTTTGTGGATGTGCCGGGCTACGGTTTTGCCAAAGTGTCAAAGTCTGAGCGTGAAGCATGGGGCAGAATGATTGAAACCTATATCACGACACGCGAAGAATTAAAAGCTGTGGTGCAGATCGTTGATTTGCGGCATGCGCCATCTAATGATGATGTACAGATGTATGAATTCTTAAAGTATTACGGCATTCCTGTTATTGTTATCGCTACAAAGGCGGATAAGATCCCGAAAGGCAAATGGGACAAACACGCAAAGGTTGTCCGACAAACATTAAATATTGATCCGGAAGACGAGCTCATTCTCTTTTCCTCAGAAACGAAAAAGGGAAAAGACGAAGCTTGGGGAGCGATCAAAAAAATGATAAACCGGTAGAGGATTCTCTACCGGTTTTATTTATCGTATAGATTTTTTTCGTTTTATCAATAATAACAATAAACTGATTCCCATAAAGACAAACGGCCAATACTCCTTCAGAAGCGCTGTTGGAATATGCGCAGACTCAAGCCATGCCATAATTTGTTTGAAAAAGTACAAAAACAGGGAAAAACAAATCATCGACACAGCTTCATATACATATTCTTTTTTTTGAACGGTTGAAACGAGAAGTGAGAAGCCGATCATAAAGAGGAGCATTTCAAAATCATCCGGCCACCATACCCACTTCGGCTTGGCAAAAAAGTGTAAACCGATCCCGAAGAGAAGCAAACCAATAAAAAAATGGGGTGTGACGGCTTCTTTTTTTCCTTGATAAACAAAAGCTGCGCCTAACAGCATGAGGAGAACAGGCCATTGATCCTGCCCTGAAAACAGTTCGGCTTGGCCGCTTTCTAGCCATGCATATACAGAAGCGGCAAGCAGCAGACAAGGGAATAAAATTGATTTTTGTTTCATGATATCACCTTCTTGTTTTTTAGAGCTGATGTGTAGTAAATTTCTGCTGTTTTTGGTATTGTCAATAGGAATGCTTCTTTTCCCTGAAGCTTTTTCTAATATAGCATAAGAATTTTAAAATCTGTTCACATTTTGTGAAAGAAACTATGTTATAATTATTATAAATAATGAGTTCTATGTTAGAATGATTATAAATTAAGATTGGGTGTTGGGGGTGTAATTAGAGCGATGCATATACTTGTTGTGGGAGTAGATTATAAATCCGCCCCTATTGAGATACGTGAAAAAGTAAGTTTTCAGCCGAATGAGCTGGCAGAAGCAATGGTGCAGCTGAAAGAAGAGAAAAGCATTCTTGAAAACATCATTGTCTCAACCTGCAACCGCACTGAAATTTATGCGGTAGTCGACCAGCTCCATACCGGCCGTTATTATATAAAAAAGTTTTTAGCTGATTGGTTTCAATTAAGCAAAGAAGAGCTGTCACCGTTCTTAACGTTTTATGAGAGCGATGCCGCTGTTGAGCATTTATTCCGTGTAGCCTGCGGACTTGACTCTATGGTGATTGGCGAAACGCAGATTCTCGGACAGGTACGCGACAGCTTTAAAACAGCTCAGCAAGAAAAAACGATCGGGACTATTTTTAATGAGCTGTTTAAGCAGGCGGTTACAGTGGGCAAACGGACTCACGCCGAAACAGACATTGGCTCAAATGCGGTGTCAGTAAGCTATGCTGCAGTTGAACTTGCCAAAAAAATCTTCGGAAATCTTTCAAGCAAGCACATATTGATTCTCGGTGCGGGAAAAATGGGCGAGCTTGCTGCGGAAAACCTGCACGGACAGGGAATCGGCAAGGTCACTGTCATTAACCGAACATACTTGAAAGCGAAGGAGCTTGCAGACCGTTTCTCAGGTGAAGCGAGAAGCTTGAATCAGCTTGAAAGTGCGCTTGCGGAGGCTGATATTTTAATCAGTTCAACCGGTGCAAGTGAATTTGTCGTGTCCAAAGAGATGATGGAAAACGCGAATAAGCTTCGCAAGGGACGTCCGCTGTTTATGGTCGACATTGCCGTGCCTAGAGATCTTGATCCGGCGCTGAATGATCTTGAAGGTGTTTTTCTTTATGATATCGACGATCTGGAAGGCATTGTAGAAGCGAACATGAAAGAGCGGAGAGAAACAGCTGAAAAAGTTGAACTGTTAATTGAAGAAACCATTGTGGAATTTAAACAATGGATGAATACACTTGGTGTTGTGCCGGTTATTTCTGCATTGCGCGAAAAGGCGCTTGCCATCCAGTCAGAAACGATGGACAGCATTGAGCGTAAGCTGCCTCACTTAAGCACAAGAGAGAAAAAACTGTTGAACAAACACACCAAAAGTATTATTAACCAAATGCTTCGTGATCCGATTTTAAAGGTGAAAGAGCTTGCGGCAGATGCTGATTCGGAAGAAAAGCTCGCGTTGTTTATGCAGATTTTTGATATTGAAGAAGCTGCGGGCCGTCAAATGATGAAAACCGTTGAAAGCAGCCAAAAGGTCCACTCTTTTAAGAAGGCTGAATCAAAAGCGGGCTTTAGCCCACTTGTAAGTGAGTGAAAGCTGAATGATTGATACTGCAATGGCAAGACTTAATGAGGGGACAATCGTCATTTACGCGTTAAGTGTACTCTTTTATTTTATAGATTTTCTTCAACACAACCGGAAGGCTGGAAAAATGGCCTTCTGGTTGCTTTCTATTGTCTGGACTCTGCAAACCGTGTATTTGGCCTATTTTATGTGGGTGACGGGGCGGTTTCCGGTATTAAATGTGACAGAGGCGCTTTATTTTTATGCCTGGGTGCTTGTCACGCTGTCACTTGTACTGACAAAGCTTTTACGTGTTGACTTTATCGTGTTTTTTACAAATGTTATAGGATTTTCTATGATCGCCATTCACACATTTTCACCGACAGAGCAGCAGTCAGCTGCTTTTTCCGGGCAGCTTGTATCCGAGCTTTTGGTGATTCATATTACAATGGCGATTCTTTCATACGGCGCTTTTTCCCTTTCTTTCGTTTTTTCTGTGCTATATATGTTTCAATATCATCTGCTGAAAAAGAAAAAGTGGGGAAAATGGCTGTTGAGAATAGAAGATTTATCTAAGCTTGATTATATGGCGTATGTTTTAAATGTCATCGGGGTTCCGATGCTGCTGCTGAGTTTGATTCTCGGCGTCATATGGGCATATGTCTCACTAGAAACGCTGTATTGGTTTGACGCCAAAGTGCTTGGTTCGTTTGTCGTCCTGCTGCTGTACAGCTATTATCTTTATATCAGGCTGATTAAAGAGCTGCAAGGAAAGGTCGCTGCACTGTGGAATACGGCTTGTTTTCTGGTGCTGATGATCAATTATTTCCTGCTTGGAAGCCTGTCGCAATTCCATTGGTTCAGTTAAACGATGTCCCAAGCAGATTCGGGAGGAAAGAAATGATGAGAACGATTAAAGTAGGTTCCAGACGAAGCAAACTCGCTATGACTCAAACAAAATGGGTTATTCAAAAACTGAAGGAAATCAATCCTTCGTTTGCTTTTGAAATTAAAGAGATCGTGACAAAGGGCGACCGGATTGTCGATGTTACACTCTCAAAAGTGGGTGGAAAAGGGCTTTTTGTCAAAGAAATTGAACAGGCGCTTTTAAACGAAGAGATTGATATGGCGGTGCACAGCATGAAGGACATGCCTGCTGTTTTGCCTGAAGGCCTTGTGATCGGCTGTATTCCTGAACGGGAGGACCCGCGTGATGCCCTTATTTCAAAGAATCGCGTAAAGCTTTCAGAAATGAAGGAAGGTGCTGTCATTGGCACAAGCAGTTTAAGAAGAAGCGCACAGCTTTTGATTGAGCGCCCTGACCTTACAATTAAATGGATTAGAGGTAATATAGATACAAGACTTCAAAAGCTGGAAACAGAGGATTATGACGCGATTATTTTAGCGGCTGCCGGACTTTCTAGAATGGGGTGGAAGCAAGATGTCGTAACCGAATTCCTTGAGCCTGAGCGCTGTTTGCCTGCTGTGGGGCAGGGAGCACTGGCGATTGAGTGCCGAGAATCGGATGAAGAGCTGTTGGCGTTGTTTTCTCAGTTTACAGATGAATATACAAAACGGACTGTCTTAGCGGAACGTGCTTTTTTAAACGCGATGGAGGGCGGCTGCCAGGTTCCGATCGCGGGCTACTCCGTGTTAAATGGACAGGATGAAATTGAAATGACAGGTCTTGTCGCTTCACCTGACGGCAAAATCATTTTTAAAGAAACCGTCACCGGAAACGATCCTGAGGAAGTAGGAAAGCGCTGTGCCGCTCTTATGGCTGACAAAGGAGCAAAAGATTTAATTGATCGTGTAAAACGGGAGCTTGATGAGGATGGAAAATGATTTTCCGTTGAAAGGAAAAACAGTGCTTGTCACCCGGAATAAGGCACAGGCAACATCATTTCAGCAAAAAGTGGAGGCGCTTGGCGGTAAAGCGGTTTTAACCTCTTTGATTACGTTTCGCCGCGCTTTGCCGAATGATGTTGCGGAACAGGTAAGAGAGGATCTTGCCGCGCCAGGCTGGCTTGTTTTTACAAGTGTGAATGGGGCAGACTTCTTTTTTTCTTATCTGAAGGAAAATCAGCTTATTCTCCCTGCGCATAAAAAAATTGCAGCCGTCGGTGAAAAAACCGCCCGCCGTTTAAAAACGCATAACGTATCGGTTGATGTGATGCCACAGGAGTATATTGCTGAACAATTGGCTGCCGCTCTTAAGCAGCATGCTGAACCGGGGGAGCCCATTACCGTGATGAAAGGGAATTTGTCACGTGATGTGATAAAACAAGAGCTTGTCCCGCTCGGTTTTGAAGTAAAGGAATGGGTTCTCTACGAAACGATTCCGGATGAAGAAGGCATTGAGGCACTGAAAGACGCTGCGGGTCAATATTCCTTTGACTATGTAACATTTACGAGTTCATCAACCGTACATACGTTTATGCATGTCTTGGGAGAAGAATTAAAAAAGTGGAAGGCGAATGGGACGGCCTGTATCAGCATTGGACCTTTAACAAATGATGCCCTTCTGACGTACGGCATCACATCGCATACGCCTGATACATTTACAATAGATGGCATGCTTGAGTTAATGTGCAGCATGTCAAGAGAGGAAGAGAGAATATGAGTCAATCATTTAATAGACACCGCCGCCTGCGGACATCAAAAGCAATGAGAGAAATGGTAAAGGAAACACGTTTGCATCCATCAGATTTTATTTATCCGATTTTTGTCGTTGAAGGGCTGGAAGGCAAAAAAGCTGTTCCGTCAATGCCTGATGTTTACCATGTATCATTAGATTTATTGAAGGATGAAGTAGCGGAGCTGGTCAAACTGGGCATTCAATCTGTTATCGTCTTCGGCATCCCAGAAGAAAAAGATGATTGCGGAACACAAGCGTACCATGATCACGGAATTGTCCAAAAAGCCATCACAGAAATTAAAAAACACTTCCCTGAAATGGTTGTTGTCGCTGACACGTGCCTGTGCGAATATACAGACCACGGCCATTGCGGACTTGTCAAAGACGGGGTCATCCTCAATGATGAATCGCTGGAGCTTTTGGCGCAGACAGCTGTCAGCCAAGCAAAAGCAGGTGCGGATATCATTGCGCCATCAAACATGATGGACGGATTTGTTACAGTGATCAGAGAAGCGCTTGATAAAGAAGGATTCGTCAATATTCCCATCATGTCTTACGCTGTGAAATATTCTAGTGAGTTTTACGGTCCGTTCCGTGATGCAGCAAACAGCACACCGCAATTCGGAGACCGCAAAACATATCAGATGGACCCTGCCAACCGTATGGAGGCACTCCGCGAAGCACAATCAGATGTCGAGGAAGGCGCGGACTTTTTGATTGTCAAACCTTCGCTTTCTTATATGGATATCATGCGTGACGTAAAAAATGAGTTTACTTTGCCGCTCGTCGCTTATAATGTAAGCGGAGAGTATTCAATGGTGAAGGCTGCAGCGCAGAACGGCTGGATCAAAGAAAAAGAAATTGTGTTGGAAATTTTGACAAGCATGAAGCGCGCGGGTGCCGACCTGATTATTACGTATCATGCGAAAGACGCAGCGAAATGGCTTGCGGAGTAATTTTATTCAGTTGACAGGAGTTGAGGCAGATGAGAAGCTATGAAAAATCAAAAACGGCTTTTAAAGAAGCGCAAAAACTCATGCCGGGCGGTGTGAACAGTCCCGTTCGCGCATTTAAATCGGTAGACATGGACCCGATTTTTATGGAGCGCGGAAAAGGCTCGAAAATCTTTGATATTGACGGGAATGAATATATTGACTACGTCTTGTCATGGGGGCCTTTAATTTTAGGGCATACAAATGACCGCGTCGTAGAAAGCCTCAAAAAAGTGGCTGAATACGGGACAAGCTTCGGTGCTCCGACTGAAGTAGAAAATGAACTGGCTAAGCTCGTCATTGATCGTGTGCCATCTGTAGAAATTGTACGAATGGTAAGCTCCGGAACAGAGGCTACAATGAGTGCCCTCCGTTTGGCAAGGGGCTATACGGGCCGCAACAAGATTTTAAAATTTGAGGGCTGCTACCACGGACACGGCGATTCTCTCTTGATTAAAGCTGGTTCAGGTGTTGCCACTCTCGGTCTGCCTGACAGCCCGGGGGTGCCTGAAGGCATTGCGAAAAACACCATCACCGTTCCGTACAATGATTTAGAAAGTGTAAAGCTTGCTTTCCAGCAATTCGGTGAAGACATTGCTGGAGTCATTGTAGAGCCAGTTGCCGGAAATATGGGTGTTGTTCCGCCGCAAGAAGGTTTCCTGCAGGGTCTGCGTGATATCACTGAGCAGTACGGCTCCCTGCTGATTTTTGATGAAGTGATGACTGGCTTCCGGGTCGATTATAACTGCGCTCAAGGCTACTTCGGCGTAACGCCTGATCTGACTTGTTTAGGAAAAGTAATCGGGGGCGGACTTCCTGTCGGCGCTTATGGCGGAAAGGCAGAAATCATGGAGCAGATCGCTCCAAGCGGCCCGATCTATCAAGCTGGTACATTGTCAGGCAACCCGCTTGCGATGACGGCTGGCTTAGAGACATTGAAACAGCTGACACCTGATTCCTACAAGAATTTCATCAAAAAAGGCGACAGACTGGAAGAAGGAATTTCAAAAGCCGCCGAGGCTCATGGCATTCCGCATACCTTTAACCGTGCAGGTTCGATGATCGGTTTCTTCTTTACAAACGAACCAGTCATTAATTATGAAACAGCGAAATCATCTGATTTGAAGCTGTTCGCAAGCTATTATAAAGGGATGGCAAATGAAGGGGTATTCCTTCCGCCATCACAATTCGAAGGTCTTTTCCTCTCAACGGCCCATACTGATGAAGATATTGAAAACACAATCCAGGCAGCTGAGAAAGTATTTGCCGAGATCAGCCGCAGATAAGAGTGAAAACCGGTATCAAGGACTCCTTGTGCCGGTTTTTTCGTGCTCTCCCACTCATATTTTCTCCAGTTCATACATACACCTTTAGTGACATCTAATTTTAAGGATTAGATGAAAGGAGGATATGAACTTGCCGCAAAATCATCGATTGCAATTTTCTGTAGAAGAATCGATCTGTTTCCAAAAAGGACAGGAAGTTTCTGAACTGCTTTCTATTTCATTAGATCCTGATATTAGGGTTCAGGAAGTAAATGATTATGTATCAATCATAGGATCGCTTGAACTTACAGGTGAGTACAACATAGATCAAAACAAACATACCGAAGAGATTTATACAGATAAGCGGTTTGTTGAACAAGTCAGAAAGAGAGAGGATGGAAGTGCGGAACTGACTCACTGTTTTCCTGTGGATATTACCATTCCGAAAAATAAAGTGAGCCATTTACAGGATGTCTTCGTCTTTATTGACGCATTTGACTATCAATTGACGGATTCGCGCATTTTAACAATTCAAGCTGATTTAGCGATCGAAGGGCTTTTGGACGATACGCAAGACAAAGAGCCGGAGATACCTTTATATGAAGCTCCTGCGGCATTCAGGGAGGAAGAGCTTTCAGAGCCGCCGGCACATAGTGTAGTAGAAGAACCGGGTGCATCATCGGCAGAGGAAGCAGTTCTTCAGCATGAACCGCCAGCCGAACCGCCAGAACTTTTTATCTCGAAAGCGGGGCTCCGTGAAGAACTGGAGACAGAAAAAGCAGAATCTGAGCCGCCTGAATCGGTTGCTTCAGATCCAGAGGCCAGAGAAGATGTGAAAGAGGAAGAAGAGTCAGAAGAGCTTGCTGCGGAAAAGGAGGTTCGTGCTGAATCGGAAACAGAAGAATCTGAGCCAGAACCTGATCCTTCAGAAATAGAGATTCAAGAGATCGTTAAAGCAAAAAAAGAAACGGCTGAGCCGGCAGCTGCAATAGCGGATGTTCGTGAAGAAGCAGACTCTTCAGCAGAGACTGAGCCTCGTGAACACGCTGGAGCAGAAGAATCGCCTGCTTTGGAAGCTGAGCTTCATTCAGAGACTGTGATTGCAAAGGAAAAAGAGGAAACAACAGTGTCTCCTAATCATGAATATGCGCTGCGCCAAGAGGCTCAAAATGAAGAAGCAGCTCAATCGGATCAGGCTGATCCTGCGCTTTGCCAAGAAGAGGCGGAAGTGGATGAAGCTTTGGAGAGTGTATCAGAGGCTGCTCTCTCCATAGAAGATAGCAGAGAAACAGCTTCAGCTGCATATGTGGAGAATGACAAAGCCGATTTACATTTCCATTTCAATCAAAAAACAAGCTCGGAGGAGGCATCTCAAGAAGAATTGCCTGAACCGGCATACCGTACCTTCCTGCCTGAACAAGAAGAGGAGGATTCTTTTTATTCAGCGCCTAAGCTGCTGGAGGAGGAAGAACAAGAGGAAGAGAGCTTCGAAATTGAAGTGAGAAAAACACCATCACCTGAAGAGCCTAAGGAAGAAACACCTTTTCAATCCTTCCAGCTGCCTGAATCTTCTGAGACTGAAAGGAAGGAAACGGATGCTGTTCCTAGGGTTGCTCCTGCTGCTGAAACGAAGGAACCTCAAACAAAGGAAAGTGATAATTCTCTTTATTTAACAAAACTCTTTACAAAAGAAGCGGATGAGTTTTCGAGAATGAAAATTTGTATTGTGCAGCAGGAAGATACGATCGAGCGTTTATGCGAACGGTATGAAATTACATCCCAGCAGCTGATCAGGATGAATTCTTTAGCCTTGGATGATGAATTAAAAGCAGGACAGATTCTCTATATTCCTCAATATAAAAATAGCCATGCGTAAACCGTAAGTGATCGGAAAATGTGGTGAATGAAATGGAAGATACCCAATCGGTTCTTCAGGAATACGGACTGACTGCTCAATTTATTGAGCCTGTCAGTCCTCTTGTTTGGAAAGTGTATACAGACTACGGCATATTTGCCCTGAAAAAATTGAAAGAGGGTCGCGGCAAGCATTTTACAGATCATATGGTGGCGATTGAGGAAAAAGGCTTTCGTTCATTCGTTCCCGTTTACAGAACAAATAGCGGTGAGTTTTTCTCAGCAGGCATACAATACGGAGATACCTACTATTTAATGCCTTGGCTCCAATTTGACCAAGAGGAAGAACGGGATCAGAAACATGCTTATTTATTTAGAGAAACAGCCCGTCTTCACGAGAGAACTGCACAGGAACTAAAGGTTAGACGTGATGAGATTGAACGTTATTACGGGCAAACGAAAAAAAAGTGGGAACAAGATAAAATTTTCTATGAGCAGTTTGTGGATAGAGCGGAGAAGGAATGGTACCTTTCTCCCTTTGAACTCCAGGCCATAACCTATTTTTCTGAAACCATTTCCGCGGTGAACTTTGCGCTGGAACGGCTGGAGGACTGGTATGAGTCCGCAAAGGAAAAGGACGTTTCAAGGGTTGTAATGAACCACGGCAGCCTGTCTATACACCATTTTCTGTATAATGATGCCGGGACCGGATATTTTACAAACTTCGAAAGAGCATCTGTCGGTCCGCCGCAAAACGACCTGCTCGGCTTTTATACAAAAATGTTCAGAGGCTTTCCGAAAGCTTGTCCGGAATGCGTCGAATGGTTTTATGGATATACGAAATCATTCCCTTTGCGTGAAGCGGAAGTCAGTCTTTTTCTCAGCTATATGGCATATCCGGCAGCCATGTACAAGGTGCTGAACGGTTATCAAACTGGGAAAAGACAGCATGAAAAAGAGGAATGTACACAATTATTAAAGGCTTATTGGCAAATGAAAAACATAGAGCCGTTTGTGATGAAAATTCATCAGATTGAACAAGAGAAAAAATTTCAGGCTGAAAACGAGTCCACGTCTTAATGGCGCGGACTTGTTTGTTTATATCCATTCTAAATGAAGGGCGCAAGCTAAAAAGATTAGGATTGCGAGCAGCAAAACATCAAAGGTTGTCGGAAAGAAAATGGTTCTGATTCCTTGAAAAATCGTAATGGGAATAATCACTTGTGCGGATACAAGCCGAATTTGCCTTACCCATGGCGGCAGTGAATAAGAGCTGAAACGTTTCTTCACGGTGCATCCTCCTCTACGCATTTACAAGCATCATATGTAAACTTGGGCAATAGGTGCCTGCCCATCTGTATAGAAAGCGGTGTTTTTGGAAAAGATGATTGACGAATCAAAAACACTTTTACTATAATAAAGAACATAAATAATGTATACAATGAGCTGATAAATACACCTGCTTAGAACGGGAAGAGTACAAAAAAGGCGCATGCAGAGAGAGAAGCCGTTTGCTGAAAGGCTTCTTATGTTGTCTGATTGGAAGGTCGCCCGGGAGCATAATTTCTTGAAAGAAGAGTAGAGAAATTCGGGAAACACCCGTTATCCGTTATAAGTGCATGAACTGATAGAGTTCATGAAAAAAGGTGGTACCGCGAAAGAGCTTTTCGTCCTTTTACAGGGATGAAGAGCTCTTTTTTCGTTCTCAGCCATTTTTAAACATGCTGGAGGGTTATGATGGAAACGAATGAACAAACAATGCCGACGAAATATGATCCGGCAGCGGTTGAAAAAGACCGATATGATTTTTGGCTAAAAGGCAAATTTTTTGAAGCGGGCAGTGACCAGACAAAAGAGCCATACTCTGTTGTCATCCCGCCGCCAAACGTAACAGGAAGACTTCACCTTGGCCACGCATGGGACACAACGCTGCAAGACATTGTAACGAGAATGAAACGCATGCAGGGCTATGATGTGCTGTGGCTTCCTGGCATGGACCACGCCGGCATCGCGACACAGGCTAAAGTAGAGGCAAAACTTCGTGAAGAAGGCAAACCCCGCTACGATTTAGGCCGTGAAAAATTCCTCGAAGAAACGTGGAAGTGGAAGGAAGAATATGCTGACTTTATTCGCAGCCAGTGGGCGAAATTAGGTCTTGGCCTAGATTATTCCCGTGAACGTTTTACGCTGGATGAAGGCTTGAGCAAAGCGGTAAGGGAAGTATTCGTTAAGCTTTATGAAAAAGGCCTGATCTACAGAGGCGAATATATTATTAACTGGGACCCAGCGACAAAAACAGCCCTATCCGACATTGAGGTGATTTACAAGGATGTTCAAGGCGCATTCTATCATATGAGCTATCCGCTTGCTGACGGTTCAGGCTCAATTGAAATTGCGACGACACGTCCTGAAACAATGCTCGGTGATACAGCTGTTGCCGTTCACCCTGAAGACGAGCGCTATAAACACCTTATCGGAAAAACGGTGATCCTGCCGATTGTAAATCGTGAAATTCCGATTGTCGGTGATGACTATGTTGATATGGAATTTGGTTCAGGTGCCGTGAAAATTACGCCTGCTCATGATCCGAACGACTTCGAGCTTGGCAACCGCCACAATTTAGAACGCATCCTTGTCATGAATGAAGATGGCACGATGAATGAAAATGCGCTCCAATATCAAGGTATGGATCGTTTTGAATGCCGCAAAAAGCTCGTGAAAGATTTACAGGAGGCGGGAGTTCTCTTCAAGATCGAGGATCATATGCACTCTGTCGGCCATAGTGAACGAAGCGGGGCTGTTGTGGAGCCTTATCTTTCTACACAATGGTTTGTGCGCATGCAGCCGCTTGCTGATGCAGCGATTGAGCTGCAAAAGAAAGAAGAAAAGGTCAACTTTGTGCCTGACCGTTTCGAAAAAACGTATTTACACTGGATGGAAAACATCCGCGACTGGTGTATCTCCCGTCAATTGTGGTGGGGCCATCGTATTCCTGCCTGGTATCATAAAGAAACAGGCGAGCTATATGTCGGGCTTGAAGCGCCGGAAGACAGCGAAAATTGGGAACAGGATACAGACGTACTGGATACATGGTTCAGTTCTGCGCTATGGCCTTTCTCCACAATGGGCTGGCCTGATGTAACGGCTGAAGACTTTAAACGCTACTATCCGACAGATGTTCTCGTGACAGGGTACGATATCATTTTCTTCTGGGTATCACGCATGATTTTCCAAGGCATTGAATTTACAGGCGAGCGCCCGTTCAAAGATGTTTTAATCCACGGCTTAATCCGTGACGAGCAAGGCCGGAAAATGAGTAAATCTCTTGGCAACGGTGTCGACCCGATGGATGTGATTGACAAGTACGGAGCCGATTCTCTGCGTTATTTCCTTGCGACTGGAAGCTCTCCTGGCCAGGATCTGCGCTTCAGCTATGAAAAAGTGGAATCGACCTGGAATTTTGCCAATAAAATTTGGAACGCCTCCCGTTTTGCATTAATGAATATGGATGGCATGACGTACGATGAGCTTGATCTGTCAGGCGAAAAATCAGTCGCTGACAAGTGGATTTTAACGCGATTAAATGAAACGATCGAGCACGTGACCCAGCTTGCTGACCGATATGAATTTGGTGAAGTAGGACGCCATTTATATAACTTTATTTGGGACGATTTCTGTGATTGGTATATTGAAATGGCGAAGCTTCCGCTTTATGGGGAAGACGAAGCGGCTAAGAAAACTACCCGTTCCATCCTTGCTTACGTACTTGATCAAACGATGCGTCTGCTCCATCCGTTTATGCCATTCTTAACGGAGGAAATTTGGCAGCACCTTCCTCACCAAGGGGAATCGATTACAGTAAGTCAATGGCCTGTAGTAGTGCCGGAGCATACCGATACTGAAGCGGCAGCTGACATGAAGCTTCTTGTTGAGCTGATCCGTTCTGTGCGCAATATCCGCAGTGAAGTCAATACGCCAATGAGCAAGCAGGTTGAACTGTACATTAAAACAAGCACAGACGAAATAGCAGCCCGCCTCGAAGCGAACCGTTCATATGTTGAACGCTTTACGAATCCGAGCGTGCTTAAAATCGGCACCGATATTGAGGCTGTTGATAAGGCGATGACGGCCGTTGTCTCAGGAGCAGAGGTTATTCTTCCGCTTGAAGGCTTAATCAATATCCATGAAGAAATTGCCCGTCTGCAAAAAGAATTTGATAAACTGACAAAAGAAGTTGAGCGTGTCCAAAAGAAACTTGGAAATGAAGGATTTATGAAAAAAGCGCCTGCACACGTAATTGATGAAGAACGTGAAAAAGAAAAAGATTATGTGGCGAAGCGTGACGCTGTTCAAAAACGAATGGCTGAGCTGAAGGGTTAATGAAAAGCCGGGGCGGTTTCTAGAGAAACCGCCTTGTCTTATAAAAGAGGGGATTATCATTGTTTACTGCATATCAAGATGCGCGCAGCTGGATTCACGGGAGGCTGAAATTCGGGGTGAAGCCCGGACTTGGCCGAATGAAACAGCTGATGGCGCGGTTAGGACATCCTGAAAAAAAAATCCGAGCGTTCCACGTTGCAGGAACAAACGGTAAAGGATCAACTGTCGCTTTTATCCGTTCTATGCTGCAGGAAGCCGGATATACGGTTGGAACATTTACATCGCCTTATATTATTACGTTTAATGAACGGATCAGCGTAAACGGGATACCGATTTCAGATGAGGAATGGACAGCACTCGTCAATCAAATGAAACCGCACGTTGAAGCCCTTGATCAAACGGAATACGGACAGCCGACAGAATTTGAAATTATGACAGCTTGTGCATTTTTATATTTTGCAGGGTTTCATAAGGTCGATTTTGTTATTTTTGAAACAGGTCTGGGCGGTAGATTCGATTCTACTAATGTGGTTGAACCGCTCTTAACTGTGATTACAAGCATCGGACACGATCATATGAACATTTTGGGAAACACCATTGAAGAAATTGCAGGAGAAAAGGCCGGTATTATTAAAGAAGGTATTCCAATCGTTACAGCAGTTACCCAGCCGGAAGCTTTACAGGTCATCCGCCATGAAGCCGAACGGCATGCTGCGCCGTTCCAGTCATTGCATGATGCATGTGTTATTTTCAATGAAGAGGCTCTGCCTGCAGGAGAACAGTTTTCATTCAAAACGGAAGAGAAATGCTATGAAGATATTCGGACATCTCTGATTGGCACCCATCAAAGACAAAATGCTGCTTTGTCCATTTTGGCTGCGGAGTGGCTCAATAAGGAGAATATCGCCCATATCAGTGACGAAGCGTTAAGGAGCGGGCTTGTGAAGGCTGCTTGGCCGGGACGGTTAGAGCTTGTTCAGGAACATCCTCCGGTATATTTAGACGGTGCGCATAACGAAGAAGGTGTTGAAAAGCTGGTGGAAACGATGAAGCAGCGTTTCGCCAATTCACGCATTTCTGTGGTGTTTAGCGCGTTAAAGGACAAACCGTATCAGAACATGATTAAAAGACTGGAAACCATTGCTCATGCGATTCATTTTGCTTCTTTTGATTTCCCGCGTGCTTCTCTTGCAAAAGATCTCTATGATGCAAGTGAAATCAGCAATAAAAGCTGGAGTGAAGATCCAGACGATGTGATCAAATTCATAGAAAGCAAAAAGGGCTCAAATGAAATTATGCTGATTACCGGATCTCTTTACTTTATTTCTGACATTCGAAAAAGGTTGAAATAAAAGCATCCGGCTCCGGCAGAATCAAAAAAAGATTCTGCCGTTTTTTTCATGTGTAAAATTGAATATTCCCAATTGGAGCTCAGGATGTCCCTTTTGCTACAATCCATACCAGAACTCAATGAGTAAAGGTGTGTTGTCTATGCTATCCATTCTTTTTATCTTCGGACTTATCCTTGGTTCTTTTTACTATACGGCCGGGTGCCGTATCCCCTTACATCTATCTATTATTGCGCCCCGTTCATCATGCCCGTTTTGCCGGCGGACATTAACTCCTGCAGAATTAATTCCCATCCTGTCATTCCTATTTCAAAAAGGTAAATGTAAAAGCTGCGGGCATAGGATTTCTTTTATGTATCCCGCAGCAGAGCTTGTGACAGCGTGTTTATTTGCCGCCGCAGGAATACGCTTTGGCACGTCGCTGGAACTGTTTCCCGCTGTGGTGTTTATCTCTCTTCTCATTATTGTTGCAGTGACAGATATTCATTTTATGCTGATTCCAAATCGTATATTGATTTTCTTTCTTCCCTTTTTGGCGGCCGCGAGATTGATTTCTCCGCTTGATTCCTGGTATGCAGGCCTGTTAGGTGCGGCAGCCGGATTTCTATTTCTGGCTGTAATTGCCGCAATCACCCATGGGGGAGTAGGGGGAGGAGATATTAAATTATTTGCGGTGATTGGCTTTGTGCTTGGTGTGAAAATGCTGGCAGCTGCCTTTTTCTTTTCTGTTTTGATAGGTGCATTATATGGAGCGGCAGCCGTTCTGACTGGTAGACTCGCTAAAAGGCAGCCGCTTCCCTTTGCCCCCGCTATAGCCGCAGGGAGCATTTTAGCCTATTTATACGGTGACTCTATCATTTCTTTTTATATCAAAATGGCATTGGGCTGACTGCTGAAAAATTTGACGAACGTTTTTTGGACAAGGCGACAAAAGTCTTGTTCTTTTTTTCTTTGCCTGTGCTAAAGTGTGTAGCATGAAAAGCCGACAAGAACGGTCAAGCAAATGAAGGGAGGAAGCGGAATTGAAAAAAAGAAAGAATAAAAAAAACAGTAAAGCCGCAGAAAAAGCCCTCAAGGTGACGATTAATGGAAAAGAAGAGACGGTTTACGAACAAGAGACGCCTGAGACAGAGGCGGATAAAAGCATGACATTTTCAAATTGGGAGGAAAAAAGACAGGCAGAACAAGAGGTTGCGGCATCCCAGGAACATCCTGATGAAGATGAATTCAATTGGGATTCAGAGGAAGACAAGGTGTTTAAAGAGGACCCTAAAGTTGTTCCTCCTTATCAAAAGAAAAAAACAAAGTCTTATGCAAAAGGAAAGACCGGGACTGCCAAACCAGTAAAAAGAGTGGCTGCGACGATTGCCTTCGCGGCTGTCATTGGCACTGGATTAGGGCTATTCGCGTTAAGCATATCGGGGAATAAAGAAGCGTCAGCACCGGCCTCTTTAGAGGATTCTCTAGGCAGCCAAACGGCAAAAGCAGGGGATACTTCAACTGATAAACAAACTTCAGGCACAGAAAAACAAGCGGCGCAAACTGAAGGTACATATAAAACATACGCTGTACAAGCCGGAAAATTTTCAAATGAAAAGGGTGCCGAAACGTTAACAGAACAATTGACCGAAAAAGGATATTCCGCCGTGTCACTGTCAAAGGATGACGGGTATACGTATGTTATTGCAGGCTTAGCAAGTGAAAAGGATGTCTCACAGCAGTTAGGACAGGTTTTAATCGACAGTGATTTTGAAGCCTGGGGAGGCAAGGAGCTTTCCTTATCAATAGAGTCAGATATGACAGATTCTTTTAAGGAAACAGCGGAGCTTGCAGCAAAGGCGATTCTCGGCGAAGACATTACAAAAGCGAGTGTAGAGAAAATAGAAAAGTCGCTTGGTGAAACAAAAGCGTCAGAAACAGGAGAGAAAAAAGCGATTTTGCAGGCTTTAAAGGAATTAGAAGATCCAAGTGCTGAAGCCGGGTGGAAGGCTCAGCAGGAGCTGTTAGCCGTCGTAAAATAAGAGATAGTGCCCTGAGCCTTCGTCCTTTAGTGACAGGCTTTTTTTATTTTGTCATGAAAAAGTTATTTTTCTGAAATTGTGACAAGCCTCGTGATTTGGTAGGATAAACGAGTATCTTTTTTTCTTAAGCAAACCCTGAAAGGATGACGAACATGACAAAACCGCTAATACTTGCATCACAATCTCCGCGCAGGAAAGAACTCCTCGATCTTCTCCAGCTGCCCTACTCCATTATTGTCAGTGAAGTAGAAGAAAAATTAAATCGAAACTTTTCACCAGAAGAAAACGTCCAATGGTTGGCAAAACAAAAAGCTAAGGCTGTAGCTGATCTCCACCCGCATGCAATCGTTATCGGTGCTGATACAATGGTATGCCTTGACGGCGAATGCCTTGGCAAACCGCAGGATCAAGAAGAAGCTGCATCTATGCTGCGGAGGCTTTCAGGCCGAAGCCACTCAGTAATAACCGCGGTCAGCATTCAAGCTGAAAATCACAGCGAGACTTTTTATGATAAGACAGAAGTTGCGTTTTGGTCCCTCAGTGAAGAAGAGATTTGGACGTATATTGAAACAAAAGAGCCGATGGATAAAGCAGGTGCATACGGCATCCAAGGAAGAGGCGCGCTTTTTGTAAAGAAAATAGACGGAGATTACTATTCAGTCATGGGCCTTCCTATATCAAAAACAATGAGAGCTCTTCGCCATTTTGATATAAGGGCATGACGGTTCTATAAACGGGAAGGGAAAGAAAAGGAGTGCTTGGTCATACACGATCTGCCATTAAAACTCAAAGATTTCCCAATGAAAGAAAAGCCAAGAGAACGGCTCCTGAAAGTCGGAGCCGAGAACTTAGCGAATCATGAACTTTTGGCTATATTATTGCGGACAGGGACTAAACACGAATCTGTTTTGGACCTGTCAAACCGGCTGCTGCGCTCATTTGACGGGCTGCGCCTGCTCAAGGAAGCATCGGTTGAAGAGCTGTCAAGCATCCCGGGAATCGGTATGGTAAAAGCGATTCAAATACTGGCAGCAGTGGAGCTTGGAAGCCGGATTCATAAATTAGCCAACGAAGAACATTTCGTTATTCGCTCCCCGGAAGACGGCGCTAATCTTGTCATGGAGGATATGCGCTTTTTAACCCAGGAGCATTTTGTCTGTTTATACTTAAATACAAAAAATCAAGTCATCCATAAACGCACCGTATTTATCGGAAGCCTGAATTCATCTATTGTCCACCCGCGAGAGGTGTTTAAAGAAGCGTTTAAACGATCTGCCGCTTCCTTTATCTGTGTTCATAATCATCCTTCTGGAGATCCGACGCCGAGCAGGGAAGATATTGAAGTGACAAGACGGCTGTTTGAATGCGGAAACCTGATTGGCATCGAGCTGCTTGACCATTTGGTGATCGGGGATAAAAAATTTGTGAGTTTAAAGGAAAAAGGATATTTGTAACACTTTTTTTTTCGTCGAATTAAGCTATAATAGAGTTTATGAGTTTTTCCCTTTAGGGTATTTTTGCTTTAAGAAAGGAAGATACATACATATGTTTGGAATTGGTGCTAGAGACCTTGGTATAGATCTTGGAACTGCGAATACGCTTGTTTTTGTAAAAGGAAAAGGAATTGTTGTGAGAGAGCCGTCAGTTGTCGCTTTGCAGACGGATACGAAATCGATTGTCGCTGTCGGAAATGATGCGAAAAATATGATTGGACGGACACCGGGCAACGTGGTGGCTCTTCGCCCGATGAAAGACGGCGTTATCGCTGATTATGAAACAACGGCGACGATGATGAAATATTACATCAATCAGGCCATAAAAAATAAAGGCATGTTTGCCAGAAAACCATATGTAATGGTATGTGTCCCATCAGGAATTACAGCTGTTGAAGAACGCGCTGTTATCGATGCGACAAGACAGGCAGGAGCGCGTGACGCGTATCCGATTGAAGAGCCTTTTGCCGCAGCAATCGGGGCCAATCTGCCAGTTTGGGAACCGACTGGAAGCATGGTTGTTGATATCGGGGGCGGTACGACAGAAGTTGCGATAATTTCCCTCGGAGGCATCGTAACGTCTCAGTCAATCCGTGTAGCCGGTGATGAGATGGATGACGCGATTATCAACTACATCAGAAAAACGTACAATCTGATGATCGGTGACCGTACTGCTGAAGCGATTAAAATGGAAATCGGATCTGCAGAAGCTCCTGAAGAATCCGACAACATGGAAATCCGCGGCCGCGATTTGCTCACAGGTCTGCCGAAAACAATTGAAATTACAGGAAAAGAGATTTCTAACGCTCTACGCGACACTGTATCTACAATTGTCGAAGCAGTGAAGAGCACACTCGAAAAAACACCGCCTGAGCTTGCAGCAGATATCATGGACAGAGGTATAGTGTTAACCGGCGGCGGAGCGCTTTTGCGCAATTTGGACAAAGTCATCAGCGAAGAAACAAAAATGCCGGTCCTTATCGCCGAAGACCCGCTTGATTGTGTAGCGATCGGAACAGGGAAAGCACTGGAGCACATCCATCTTTTCAAAGGGAAAACTAGATAATCGGGAGTTCAATAGAAGAGGTGTAACACGATGCCGAATAAGCGGTTAATGCTATTACTTCTGTGTATTATCATATTGGTGGCTATGATTGGATTTTCGCTGAAGGGCGGCCGCAATACCACCTGGCCTGAGAAAGTGATCGGCGATACGACGGGAGTATTTCAAAATATTTTTCATACGCCTGCCGAATTTTTTGCAGGAATATTTGAGAACATCAATGATTTAAAAAACACATACAAAGAAAACGAGCGTCTAAGAGAAAAACTTGACGGACAGACACAATATGAAGCCAAGCTTCAAGAGCTTGAAGAAGAAAACAAATCCTTGCGTGACGAGCTTGGCCATGTCAAATCGATTAAAGATTACAAGCCGATTTTAGCAACGGTCATCGCCAGAAGCCCTGATAATTGGGCGAAACAGGTCACCATTAACAAGGGGACTCAGCAAAACGTAGCGAAAGATATGGCCGTTACAAACGAAAAAGGCGCATTAATCGGCAAGATCAAAAGCTCCGGACTTAACAATTTTACGTCTACTGTTCAGCTTTTAAGCGATACTGACCGCAATAACAGAGTCGCGACAAAAATTTCCGGAAAAAAAGGCAGCAAAGGCTACGGCTTGATCGAAGGATATGACAAAGAGAAAAAACGTCTTAAGATGACAATTATTGAGCGTAAAGATAAACAAGACGTGAAAAAAGGCGATCTTATTGAAACATCAGGGACAGGCGGTGTTTTCCCAGAAGGGCTGACAATCGGTGAAGTGACTGATATCGAGTCAGATTCCTATGGATTAACGAAGGTTGCTTATGTAAAACCTGCGGCTGACCTTACAGATTTAAATAATGTGATCGTTGTTAACCGTGACGTGCCGACTGTCGATACAGAGGAGGAAGGATCGTGAAACGTTTCCTTCTCCCTTTCGTTATGATGCTTGTTTTTTCTGCGGAAAGCATTTTTACAGATTTGGTGCATTTTCCTTTCGTTACAGATGACCAAGTGCTCGCCCCGCGTTTTTTGATGCTTGTATTGATATTCATGTCGGCTTTTATCAACCAAAAACACGCGATGATTTACGGATTTATTTTTGGCTTTCTATATGACATGAACTATACAAGTCTATTAGGCGTTTACATGTTTGGTTTTGCAGGGCTATGCTATTTGGCTTCAAAAGCGTTTAAAGTGTTGCATACAAACGCATTTGTAGTGATATTGATAGCAGTTCTGGCTGTCTGTCTGCTCGAATTTTACGTATTCGGCATTCAGTCTTTGATTCATAAAGACATTATGACGTTTAACGGATTTGTGCTTGACCGGTTTATACCGACAATTTTATTAAATATTGCAGCAGCTCTTATTCTTGTTCTGCCATTTAGATTGTTTTTTATGAGTCTAAAGAAAGAATTGAGAGATGAGTAAAAAGGATTTTATCTTTTTTTGACGAAATGAGTATGTTGTTGAGGTGAATATTGTGAAGACCAAAAAGCAGCAATATGTAACAATAAAAGGAACAAAGAATGGACTAACATTGCATCTGGATGATGCGTGTTCTTTTGATGAGCTTCTCGATGGTCTTCAGAATATGCTGTCAATTGAACAATATACCGATGGAAAAGGCCAGAAAATCAGCGTTCATGTTAAGCTGGGTAATCGCTTTTTATATAAGGAGCAAGAGGAACAGCTAACCGAATTGATTGCGTCAAAGAAAGATTTGTTTGTTCATTCTATTGACAGTGAAGTCATTACTAAAAAAGAAGCACAGCAGATAAGAGAGGAAGCCGAAATTATTTCTGTTTCAAAAATTGTCCGTTCAGGCCAAGTGCTGCAGGTAAAAGGCGACTTGCTCCTGATCGGTGACGTGAATCCCGGCGGAACAGTCAAGGCCGGAGGGAACATTTTTGTTCTGGGCTCACTGAAAGGAATCGCGCATGCCGGGTTTAATGGAAATAATCAAGCGGTCATCGCCGCCTCTGAACTGCTTCCGACACAATTAAGAATCAATCATGTGTTAAATCGCTCCCCAGACCACATTCAAAAAGGGAACGAAATGGAATGTGCTTATTTAGATACAGACGGAAATATGGTCATTGAACGCCTTCAACATTTGGCTCATTTAAGACCTGATCTAACAAGGCTTGAGGGAGGAATGTGAATTGGGTGAGGCTATCGTAATAACTTCGGGAAAAGGCGGAGTAGGTAAGACAACAACATCTGCGAACCTCGGTACCGCCTTAGCCATTTTAGGGAAGCGCGTATGCTTAGTAGATACTGATATAGGACTGCGCAACCTTGATGTTGTAATGGGTCTTGAAAATAGAATTATTTACGATCTGGTAGACGTTGTAGAGGGCAGATGCAAAATGCATCAGGCGCTCGTAAAAGACAAACGTTTCGATGATCTGCTCTATTTAATGCCCGCTGCTCAAACGAGCGATAAGACAGCTGTTGCTCCTGAACAAATTAAAAACATGGTCCAAGAGCTCAAACAGGAATTTGACTATGTCATCATAGACTGTCCTGCCGGAATCGAGCAAGGGTACAAAAATGCCGTTTCCGGAGCTGATAAAGCGATTGTGGTCACTACGCCTGAAATCTCAGCTGTTCGTGATGCTGACCGTATTATAGGGCTGCTGGAGCAAGAGGAAAATGTTGAATCGCCGCGGCTCGTTGTAAACAGAATCAGAAATCACCTGATGAAAAACGGTGACACGATGGATATCGACGAAATCGTACAGCATCTGTCGATCGATTTGCTCGGAATCGTGGCTGATGATGATGAAGTCATCAAAGCTTCCAACCATGGTGAACCGATTGCAATGGACCCGAAAAACCGCGCTTCTATTGCATATCGCAATATCGCCCGCCGCATCTTAGGTGAATCTGTTCCTTTACAGGTGCTTGAAGAGCAAAACAAAGGAATGATGGCTAAGATTAAGTCATTTTTCGGAGTAAGATCTTAATGTGATAGAATCAAAGAGAAGAATCTGACAAAGCATATGCTGTGTCAGGTTTTTTTGTTTTTGCCTGCTTTGTTCTTGACTAAACCGAATATTTGCCATGGACAAGACATATGATGTACAAACCCAACGAATGCAAAGGATGATGGCAATGAGTCACAGAGCAGATGAAATCAGAAAACGATTAGAGAAAAGAAGAAAGCAGCTTTCCAGCTCAAAGCGTTTCTCTACTCAGGCAGTTTCTGAAAAGCAGAAACCCCCGTCCTGGGTGATGGTAACGGATCAGGAAAAACATGGAACACTCCCGGTATATGAAGATAACATGCCAACATTCAACGGAAAACACCCATTGGTGAAAACAGATTCAATTATCCTGAAATGTCTTCTGTCGGCCTGCCTTGTTCTCGTTTCAGCTATAGCCTATAAAACAAACATTGGACCCGTCAGTCAGATTAAACCCGCTGTAGCCAAAACCTTTGAAACTGAATTTCAATTTGCTTCAGCAAGCCATTGGTTCGAAACCAAATTCGGAAATCCGCTTGCTTTCCTGGCTCCTGAACACAAAAATAAGGAACAGCAGATTGAAGTAGGCAAAGATCTGATCGCGCCTGCATCCGGGAAAGTACAGCAGGATTTTCAGGACAATGGGGAAGGAATTAAAGTCGAAACAAGCAGTGATAAGATTGATAGCGTAAAAGAAGGCTATGTGGTTGAAGTCAGCAAAGACAGCCAGACGGGACTGACGGTTAAGGTGCAGCATGCTGACAACACCTATAGTATCTATGGCGAGCTCAAAGATGTGGATGTTGCTTTATATGATTTTGTGGATAAAGGCAAAAAGCTCGGTTCGATTAAGCTTGATGATCATAATAAAGGGGTCTATTATTTTGCCATGAAAGACGGCGATAAATTTATTGATCCGATTCAGGTGATTTCATTTGAATAAATGGCTCGACCTTATCTTAAAGATCCATGTGCATCCTTTTCTTTGGATTATCGCGGCGCTGGGCTTGCTCACAGGCCATATGAAAGCATTATTTTGTCTGCTCCTGATTGTATTGATTCATGAGCTGGGGCATGCTGCTCTGGCTGTGTTTTTTTCTTGGAGAATCAAGCGTGTTTTTTTGCTGCCGTTTGGTGGAACGGTCGAAGTGGAAGAGCACGGGAATCGGCCGTTAAAGGAAGAGTTTGCGGTCATTATTGCCGGCCCTCTTCAGCACATCTGGCTTCAGTTTGCCGCCTGGATGCTTGCAGAAGTCTCAGTGATTCATCAGCATACCTTTGAACTCTTCACCTTTTATAATCTTTCTATCTTATTTGTCAATTTACTGCCGATCTGGCCGCTGGATGGAGGAAAACTGTTATTTTTGTTGTTTTCCAAACAGCTGCCTTTCCAAAAGGCTCACCGGCTTAATCTAAAAACGTCGCTCTGCTTCTGCCTGTTGCTCGGGTGCTGGGTTTTATTCGTGATTCCTCTGCAAATCAGCGCATGGGTTTTGTTTGTCTTTCTGGCTGTTTCCTTATTTGAGGAATATCGGCAAAGGCACTATACCCATGTGAGATTTCTCCTCGAAAGGTATTACGGAAAAAACAGGGAGCTTGAGAAACTTCTGCCGCTGACAGTAAAGGCGGAGGATAAAGTCTATCATGTGATGGCCGAGTTCAAACGTGGCTGTAAGCATCCGATTATTATAGAAAAATCAGGCCAAAAGCTCAGCCAGCTTGACGAGAATGAAGTGCTGCACGCTTACTTTGCCGATAAGCGGACGAATTCTTCCATGGAGGAACTGCTTCTGCCCTACTAAAACTGATTGACAAACGCCTTGTATTTTGGTATATTTTTTAATGTTATGGATGTAGCACCATTGCTACAACCGCTCAGTACAGGTGTTAAGAGCTTTTACAGCCCCCTGGTATCTGGCGAGTCTTAGTCTAATAGGAGGTGCAGAGAATGTACGCAATCATTAAAACAGGCGGTAAACAAATCAAAGTTGAAGAAGGCCAAACTGTTTACATCGAAAAACTTGCTGCTGAAGCAGGTGAAACAGTTACTTTTGAAGACGTTTTGTTTGTTGGCGGAGACAATGTGAAAGTCGGCAACCCTACAGTTGAAGGCGCAACAGTAACGGCTAAAGTTGAAAAACAAGGCCGCGCGAAAAAAATCACTGTTTTCAGATACAAACCAAAGAAAAACGTTCATAAAAAACAAGGTCATCGTCAGCCTTACACTAAAGTGACGATCGAAAAAATCAACGCGTAAGCATGATTCAGGCAACAATCAGGAGGTCTCATGATAAAGGCATATTGTCTTTTGAAATGACGGGCCATGCGAATTTTGCTGAACATGGACAAGATCTTGTTTGTGCCGGAGTGACAGCCGTTGTGTTTGGAGCCGTTAACGCGGTCATTGTGCTCGCGGGCTTCGAGCCGCTTCTTGATATAGGGGAGGACGGGGGTTATTTTTATTTTGAATTCCCTGAATCTCTTGATCCAGAGGCACGCCGAAAAGCTCAGCTGCTGATTGAAGGCATGATTGTTTCGCTGGAGACAATCGAACGGGATTACAAAGACAACTTGCGTGTGACCACAAACATAATATAGGAGGTGAGCTACATGCTTAGATTAGATCTTCAGTTTTTCGCTTCTAAAAAAGGAGTAGGTTCTACAAAGAACGGACGTGACTCTGAGGCTAAACGTTTAGGTGCTAAACGTGCTGACGGTCAATTCGTAACAGGCGGTTCTATCCTTTACCGTCAACGCGGAACAAAAATTTACCCAGGTGAAAACGTGGGCCGCGGCGGAGATGACACTCTATTTGCGAAAATCGACGGAACTGTTAAATTCGAACGTTTCGGCCGTGACCGCAAAAAAGTGAGCGTATATCCTGTAGCTCAATAATGATTCAAAAAACTCCGGTCGATGATGACTGGAGTTTTTTTTGCAATATGCGGAGTAAACACCTAGAATGAAATGCAGAGTATGTGCGAGCAGACCCCGCCAAGAATGAGAATAAACATCTCAAACCCACTGGATATGTTCCCCAAGCAGTAATACATAAAATGTTCTGCCTGGCTGCAAATCAACCAAAGCCAGAAAAAAGGAACATGATATTTCTGGGAAAAACAATTGTTTTTCTAACAAAGCCTTCTCTGTTATAATTCATAATACACACTTATACAGACTCCTAAATAAGAAATTAAATGATTGGGAGTGCGAAAATGAAGGATGTTTCAAAAAATCAAGAAGAAAATATAAGCGACACGGCATTAACAAACGAACTGATTCATCTGCTTGGCCATTCCCGGCATGATTGGATGAATAAGCTGCAGCTGATTAAAGGAAACTTAAGCTTACAGAAGTATGACCGTGTCTTTGAAATGATTGAAGAAATGGTTATAGACGCAAAGCACGAATCAAAGCTCTCAAACCTGAAAACACCGCATTTGGCGTTTGATTTTCTTACGTTTAATTGGAAAACCCATTATATGACGCTTGAATATGAAGTTCTCGGAGAAATTAAGGATTTGTCGGCTTATGATCAAAAGCTGGCGAAACTGATGAGAAAGCTGTTTCATCTGTTTGATCAAGCAGTCAGCAGAGAGAGTGAAAATCATTTAACGGTTTCGCTTCAAACGGATCATCCTGACAGACAGCTGATTCTGTACCTTGATTTTCACGGCGCCTTTGCCGATCCATCTGCTTTTGATGATATTCGGCAGAATGGATATGAGGACGTTGATATCATGCGTTTTGAAATCACGAGCCACGAATGTCTGATTGAAATTGGGTTGGACTAGCGGAGTTTTTAACGGTTTAGAACGGAGGACATTATGTTTGTAGATCAGGTCAAAGTATATGTAAAAGGCGGCGACGGCGGCAACGGTATGGTTGCGTTTCGCCGTGAAAAATATGTGCCGAAAGGCGGCCCTGCCGGCGGTGACGGAGGAAAGGGAGGAGACGTCGTTTTTGAAGTAGATGAAGGTCTCCGCACCCTGATGGATTTTAGATACAAAAAACACTTTAAAGCGATTCGCGGCGAGCATGGCATGTCCAAAAACCAGCACGGGCGAAATGCTGATGATATGGTCATTAAAGTTCCGCCGGGCACCGTTGTGACAGACGATGATACAAAACAGGTCATCGCTGATTTAACAGAGCACGGACAGCGGGCTGTCATTGCAAGAGGCGGAAGAGGCGGAAGAGGAAATAGCCGCTTTGCTACACCGGCTAATCCCGCGCCTCAGCTTTCAGAAAACGGCGAGCCGGGAAAAGAACGCTACATTGTTCTTGAATTAAAAGTGCTTGCAGATGTCGGACTTGTCGGGTTCCCGAGTGTGGGAAAATCTACTTTGCTGTCTGTTGTCTCATCTGCAAAACCGAAAATTGCGGACTATCACTTTACAACGCTTGTCCCGAATCTCGGCATGGTTGAAACGGATGACGGACGCAGCTTTGTCATGGCCGATTTGCCGGGGCTGATTGAAGGCGCACACCAAGGCGTCGGACTGGGCCACCAGTTTTTGCGCCATATTGAACGGACGAGGGTTATTGTTCACGTCATTGACATGTCAGGCTTAGAAGGCCGCGATCCGTATGAGGATTATCTTACGATTAACCAGGAGCTGAGCGAGTACAATCTGCGTCTCACCGAGCGTCCGCAAATTATCGTTGCAAATAAAATGGACATGCCGGAGGCTGCGGAAAATCTCGAAGCCTTTAAAGAAAAGCTGACGGATGATTATCCGGTATTCCCGATCAGTGCGGTGACAAGAGAAGGTCTGCGTGAGCTTCTGTTTGAGGTTGCCAATCAGCTTGAGAACACACCGGAATTCCCGCTGTATGACGAGGAAGAGCTTACACAAAACCGTGTCATGTACACGATGGAAAATGAAGAAGTGCCATTTAACATTACACGCGATCCAGACGGTGTATTTGTGCTTTCAGGAGACAGCCTTGAGCGGTTATTCAAGATGACTGATTTCTCACGTGATGAATCGGTTAAACGGTTTGCAAGACAGATGCGCGGAATGGGTGTTGATGAAGCACTCAGAGAACGCGGAGCCAAGGATGGAGATATAATCAGGCTTCTGGAATTTGAATTTGAATTTATTGATTAATGAATGTTGGCTGAAAAGAGAGCCTGGTGCCAGGCTCTCTATTTTAAAGGGGGGATGCAAATGAAAGAGGAGACATTTTATCTTGTCCGTGAAGATGTATTGCCCGATGCAATGAGAAAAACATTAGAAGTCAAAAAGCTGCTTGATCGAAAAAAAGCAGATTCAGTAGCAGATGCCGTTCAAAAGGTCGATTTAAGCAGAAGTGCGTTTTATAAATACAGGGATGCTGTTTTTCCATTCTACACCATGGTAAAAGAACAAATTATCACACTTTTCTTTCATTTGGAGGATAGGTCAGGTGCGTTATCTCAGCTTCTTCAGGCGGTAGCTGATTCTGGAAGCAACGTTCTTTCCATTCACCAGACCATTCCGCTTCAAGGCAGAGCAAATGTGACACTGTCTATCAGTACGTCGGCAATGGAAGAAGACATTCATACATTAATGAATAAGCTCAGGAAGTTTGATTTTGTAGAAAAGGTTGAAATATTAGGTTCAGGTGCATAAGGGAGAGAAAATCGTCATGAAAGTCGGTTATTTAGGTCCAGCAGCTACATTTACACATCTAGCAGTCAGTTCTTGTTTTCAAAACGGCGCCGAACATGTTGCTTACCGCACCATTCCGGAGTGTATAGATGCAGCCGTTGCAGGCAAAGTTGATTTTGCTTTTGTTCCTTTGGAAAATGCATTAGAAGGATCTGTTAATCTAACAATAGACTATTTAATACATGAACAGCCCTTGCCAATCGTGGGTGAAATGACGTTGCCGATTCATCAGCACTTGCTCGTCCATCCCTCTAGAGAGAATGCATGGAAAGAGCTCGACAAAATTTACTCACATTCACACGCGATTGCGCAATGCCATAAATTTCTTCATCGACATTTTCCTTCCGTTCCATATGAATACGCCAATTCTACCGGGGCGGCAGCAAAGTTTGTCAGTGACCATCCCGAGCTGAATATCGGGGTCATTGCCAATGATATGGCAGCTTCTACATACGAATTAAAAATCGTGAAACGGGATATACAGGATTATAGGGACAATCATACAAGATTTGTTATCCTGTCTCCTGATGAAAACATATCTTTTGAAGTGAATTCAAAATTGAGTTCTAGGCCCAAAACGACCTTAATGGTCATGCTGCCGCAGGATGATCAGTCCGGGGCGCTGCATAGAGTGCTGTCTGCATTTTCTTGGAGGAATTTAAACTTGTCAAAAATTGAGTCACGTCCGACTAAAACCGGGTTAGGCCATTATTTCTTTATTATTGATATTGAAAAAGCGTTTGATGATGTATTGATTCCAGGGGCCATGCAGGAGCTTGAAGCACTCGGCTGCAAAGTGAAGCTCCTGGGTGCATACCAGTCTTACCAATTATAAAAAAGCCCTCTAGAGGGCTTTTTTTAGTCTTTAATTAAAATGCCGGCTTCTTCGAGGGCTTGACAAGCTTGATCGATGCGATGTTCATCAGGTGCTGTCAGTGTATGCAGGTGCACGCCGTCGGTCAGCTGTGATAAGTAGGCAGCATTCGTAGAATTGATTTTTTTAATGAAATGGCTAACTTCCTTCCGGGTGCCTACTTGGATGGCTGCAGTTAAATCTCCATATACGGGATGCTCGATTTTTACGTCTTTTACTGTAACGCCTTCGTCGACGATGAGCTGCAGTTCCTCTTCTGTCCGTTCAGGACCGTGCAGACATGCTATGATTCTTTCTGCCTGCTGGTGCTGCTGAGCGGCTGCATCCATGTATACATATCCTTGGCTTGTGGCGATAATCGGTACATTTTTCGCTTTCAAGAGCGATATATCCTGTACAATAACCTGTCTTGAAACGTTCGCTTTTTTTGCGAGTTCTCCTCCTGTCAGCGGTGATTTAGATTCCTTCAGCCACAGAAGAAGCTGGTCACGCCTGTTGGCGCCCATTAGCTTTAATTCTTCGGTCAATATCAAATTCTCCTTTCTTTTGTTCCCAAAGCACTGTAAACGTATGTAATAACTGTTCCAGCTGTTCAGCTGTTGTATGCCTGCCAAAAGAGATGCGGATAAATTGCAGAGCTTCTTGTTCGGTTTTTCTTAATGCTTTCATTGTTTCAGACGGACCGTGGTAACCTGCAGAACAAGCGCTGCCGGTTGAAATGCAAATATTACTCCGATTACATTCTAACATAACATATTGTCCTTCAAATGAGTGAAAAAAACACCCTATAATATGCGGAAGACATTCTGCTTGCGAAGTGTCTGCCGCAAGGGTTACAGGGAGAGACCGAATACGGATTTGGTCTAGAAAGTAAGTTCTTAATGCCTCATTGCGGGATATCTGTTTTTCCATTTCGCTTACGATCAATTCTGCAGCGGCAGTGAAGGCACCGATCCCGGGAACATTTACGGTGCCGGCTCTGAATCCGTATTCGTGAGTAGTCAGAGGATAAACGGGTTTCCAAGGGACATCCGGACGGATATAGACCGCCCCTACTCCTTTTGGACCGTGGATTTTATGGCTGGACATTGAGAGTGCATCTACTCCCAGATTTTTTGTATTGATCGGGATCTTTCCAAACGTTTGAACAGCGTCGCAATGAAGAAGAATGCCCTTATTGTGCAGGTATGAAGACAGGCGGTGAATGGGCTGAATGATCCCGGTTTCAGAATTTGCATGCTGAATAGATACAAGGCCTGTTTCCGACCGGATATGGGCTAGTAATATTTCCTCGGTAATAAGCCCGTATTCATTCGGTTCAATGACTGTTACATCATATCCCTGCTGTTCCAAAAAAGCAGCGCAATTATGAATGGACTGATGCTCCATGGCAGTCGTAATAAAATGTCTTTTCGTTTTTGGCAGGCCGTTTAGCAATGATTGAATGGCCAGAAAATTGGATTCAGTGCCGCCGCTTGTAAAATAGATGCCGCTTGCTTCTCCGCCAATGATGTTGGCGATTTTTTCACGGCAGTACTCCAGTATGTGCTTTGCTTTTCCTCCTGCATCATGCAGGCTGCTGGCATTTCCGTACATATCCATACTAAGCTTCTGATATACAGTAAGGGCTTCCTCACAAATAGGCGTTGTCGCTGCATAATCTAAATAAATCATCCGGTCTTCCTCCATCCGTTCTCCATAAAAAACTCTTGAGTTTATTTTATCCTTGTGTAAATATAGGTGTCAAGACAGGTGTAAACAACAGGAGGGTGGCATATGTCTAAAAAGACGATTGCAGTCATCGGTTCAGGGGCGGCGGCACTTTCCTTAGCTGCAGCTTTCCCACCCTCATACGAAGTGACTGTTATCACAAAAAAAAGCGTCAAAAACAGCAATTCTGTCTATGCACAAGGCGGGATTGCTGCGGCCTATGCAAAAGATGACTCGATTGAAGCCCATCTGGAGGATACGTTATACGCAGGGTGCGGCCATAATAATCTAGCTATTGCAGCAGACGTATTACATGATGGAAAAATGATGGTTCAAAGCCTATTGGAGCGTGGATTTCCATTCGACCGCAATGAACGAGGCGGTGTTTGTCTTGGAAGAGAAGGGGCCCACTCATACAACCGCATATTTCATGCAGGCGGAGACGCAACAGGCAGGTTGCTTATCGATTATTTGCTCAAACGGATCAACAGCAAAATCAAGTTAATCGAGAATGAAACGGCAGCAGATTTGCTTATAGAGGACGGACGATGTATCGGCGTCATGACAAAAGACAGCAAAGGGCGGCTCAAGGTAAGGCACGCAGACGAAGTTGTGCTGGCTGCCGGCGGCTGTGGAAACCTGTTTCTTCACCATACGAATGATCTCACTGTCACAGGTGACGGTCTTTCTCTGGCTTACCGGGCCGGGGCGGAATTAACGGATTTGGAGTTTACTCAGTTTCACCCGACACTGCTTGTGAAAAATGGTGTTTCCTACGGGCTTGTTTCAGAAGCTGTCAGAGGGGAAGGCGGATGTTTAGTAGACGAAAACGGCCGCAGGATTATGGCTGAACGGCATCCTTTAGGTGACCTGGCTCCAAGAGATATTGTCTCACGGGTTATTCACGAAGAAATGGCAAAAGGAAATCGCGTTTATATAGACTTCAGTGCGATTTCTGATTTTGAAACGCGTTTCCCTACCATCACCGCTATTTGTGAAAAAGCAGGGATTGATATCCACAGCGGAAAAATTCCTGTTGCTCCGGGAATGCATTTCTTAATGGGAGGTGTTTCAGTTAATCGCTGGGGAGAAACGACAGTGCCGGGGCTTTATGCGATTGGCGAGACAGCATGCTCCGGTTTACATGGAGCAAACCGGCTTGCAAGCAATTCTTTATTGGAAGCGCTGGTATTTGGAAAAAGGGCAGCAGAGCATATTATCCAAAAACCGGTTTATAACAGGCAATATCAATCAGGGCTAGAAACCAGTGTCTTCTACGAGGTGCCGGATATAGAGGGGCATGAACTGCAAAGCAAAATGACAAGCCACATGTCTATTCTGCGGGAACAAAGCAGTTTGATTGAGCTTAGCATCTGGCTTCATACGCTGCCTTTTCAGGAAGTAAATGTGAAGGATATCACAATTCGGCAGATGGAACTTTCTCATCTATGGCAAACTGCAAAGCTGATGACGTTTTCTGCGCTTTTGCGGGAGGAAAGCAGAGGGGCTCACTTCCGCACCGATTTTCCTCATGCTGAGGTGAGCTGGCAAGGAAGACAAATTGTCCATACAAAAAAAGGAACGAAGATCAGAAAAAACGAGGGGATTTGGAACAATGAATCATTTACAGCTGAAAAAATTACTGAATCACTTTTTTCTTGAGGATATTGGGACAGGGGATCTTACATCGCAGTCTATTTTTGGAGAACAGAGCTGTGAAGCGGAGATTGTTGCAAAGTCAGAGGGTATTTTTGCAGGAGCAGCGATCATAAAAGAAGGCTTTTCGTTATTGGACGAAAATGTTCAAAGCATTTTACACAAAAAAGATGGGGACATGTTGCATAAAGGTGAAGTGATTGCCGAGTTACACGGTCCCGCAGCTGCGCTCCTTTCAGGAGAGCGGGTCGTATTAAATCTTATTCAGAGGCTGTCAGGAATTGCGACAATGACAAGAGAGGCTGTTCGGTGTCTGGATGATGAACAGATTAAAATTTGTGACACGAGAAAAACAACACCGGGGCTCAGAATGCTGGAGAAATATGCTGTCAGAGCCGGCGGCGGGTATAATCATCGATTCGGTTTGTATGACGGCATCATGATTAAAGATAATCATATCGCAGCATGCGGCTCTATTTTAGAGGCGTGCAAAAAAGCCCGTCAGGCCGCAGGGCACATGGTAAATATCGAGGTGGAAATTGAAACGGAGGAACAGCTGCGGGAAGCAATTGCAGCTGGAGCGGATGTTATTATGTTTGACAACTGTCCGCCTGATACGGTCCGTCATTTTGCAAAGCTCACACCGGCTAATATAAAAACTGAAGCCTCTGGCGGGATTACGTTAGAATTTTTGCCTGCTTTTAAAGGGACGGGTGTGAATTATATTTCATTAGGATTTCTGACTCATTCCGTCAAAAGTTTAGATATCAGCATGGATGTTACGTTATCAAATGAATCTGTGGAGGAATGCTGTTATGTCAATTCTTGATGTGATCAAACAATCGAATGATATGATGCCCGAAAGTTATAAAGAACTATCGAGAAAGGATATGGAAACGCGCGTTGCCGCCATTAAGAAAAAGTTCGGCAGCAGGCTCTTTATACCAGGCCATCATTATCAAAAGGATGAAGTGATACAATTTGCTGACCAAACAGGCGACTCCCTGCAATTGGCCCAAGTAGCGGAAAAAAACAAAGAAGCGGATTATATCGTATTTTGCGGCGTTCACTTTATGGCAGAAACCGCCGATATGCTGACAAGCGAGCAGCAAACGGTCGTCCTGCCAGATATGAGAGCTGGATGTTCTATGGCTGACATGGCTGACATGCAGCAGACCAATAGGGCATGGAAGAAGCTTCAGCATATATTTGGAGATACGATCATACCTTTAACTTATGTGAACTCCACTGCGGAGATCAAGGCATTCGTCGGAAAGCATGGCGGAGCAACTGTAACTTCTTCGAATGCGAAAAAAGTGCTTGAATGGGCGTTTACACAGAAAAAAAGAATTTTATTTTTGCCTGATCAGCATTTAGGGAGAAATACGGCTTATGATCTGGGCATTGCGCTTGAAGATATGGCTGTGTGGGATCCGATGAAAGATGAATTAGTAGCTGAATCCGGGCATACGAATGTGAAAGTGATTTTGTGGAAAGGGCATTGCTCTGTTCACGAGAAATTCACCACTAAAAATATCCATGATATGAGAGAGCGAGACCCCGACATTCAGATCATTGTGCACCCGGAATGTTCACACGAAGTCGTGACACTAAGCGATGATAACGGATCAACGAAATATATTATCGACACAATCAACCAGGCTCCGGCGGGAAGCAAGTGGGCAATCGGGACAGAAATGAATCTTGTTCAGCGGATCATTCACGAGCATCCAGATAAACAAATCGAATCACTCAACCCTGACATGTGCCCTTGCCTGACAATGAACCGAATTGATTTGCCGCATTTGTTGTGGTCGCTGGAACAAATTGAAAAAGGAGAACCTTCAGGCGTCATCAAGGTGCCAAAAGCCATTCAGGAAGATGCACTCCTTGCCCTGAATCGAATGCTTTCGATCACGTAGATCAGAAATATTTTCCCTTCCTTTACTCATAACTTCTTTTGTTCAGGCATATGTTGTGAAGAAACATATTGTAATCACAGCTGAACTGTTCACGTTTTGCATAGGAGGGGAAAACGTTGAAAATCCATATCGTTCAAAAAGGCGATTCGCTCTGGAAAATAGCTGAAAAGTACGGAGTCGATGTTGAGGAAGTGAAAAAACTCAATACACAGCTTAGCAATCCAGACTTAATCATGCCTGGAATGAAAATAAAAGTGCCGTCAGAAGGAGTCCCGGTCAGAAAAGAGCCAAAAGCGGGCAAAAGTCCTGCGGCCGGGAGTGTGAAGCAAGAACATCCATATGCGAAAGAGAAGCCTAAATCCGTTGTCGATGTAGAAGACACAAAGCCGAAAGAAAAGAAGTCCATGCCGTATGTCCCGCCGATGCCTAATTTGCAGGAAAATGTGTACCCTGAAGCTGATGTGAACGATTATTATGATATGAAACAGCTTTTCCAGCCTTGGTCGCCTCCTAAACCGGAGGAGCCGAAAAAACATCATGACGGAAATATGGATCATATGTATCATATGCAAGACCAATTTCCACAACAGGAGGCTATGAGTAATATGGAAAATGCAAATTATCCGAATATGCCTAATATGCCAAAGGCGCCAGAGGTAGGCGGTATAGAAGAGGAAAACGTTCATCACACAGTTCCGAATATGCCGATGCCGGCTGTTCAGCCTTATTATCATTATCCGGCTCATTTCGTACCGTGTCCGGTGCCTGTTTCGCCAATTCTTCCAGGATCAGGATTATGCTATCCGTACTATCCGGCACAAGCTTATCCAATGCATCCGATGCATGGATACCAGCCAGGCTTTGTATCGCCTCAGTATGACCCGGGTTATGAAAACCAGCATCATGAAAACAGCCATCACGGACATTACGGTTCATACGGTGCGCCGCAATACGCATCTCCGGCTTATGGATCTCCGTATGGACATATGCCGTATGGCCCTTATTACGGCACTCCCCAAGTAATGGGAGCATACCAGCCTGCTGCGGCTCATGGTTACATGCCATACAAAGATCATGACGACTGCGGCTGTGACGGTGATCATCAGCCATATTTCTCTGCACCTGGCCATTCGGGAATGGGAGCTTATGGAAGCCCTAATATGCCATATGGCACAGCTAACCCAAATCCAAACCCATATTCGGCAGGAGTTTCTATGCCAATGACGAACCAGCCTTCTGTAAACCAAATGTTTGGCCGTCCGGAAGAAGAAAATGAGTGATCGTTCGGAACGATGTAAATCGTTCCTTTTTTTGTTTTCAAGCAGATCACTGCCAAATGGAGAGAACTGACACGCTTAACATGCCCCCCATACGCACATGATAAAAGCGAGCAAACATGCTCAATTCGTCCACGGGGGGTTTTTCCATTGGGTAAAAAAATGACGATCGCTAGCCTGATTCTAATGACAGCCGGCTTAACAGCATGCGGAGCAAACGATAATGCTATGAATGATACGCGCAATAACGGCAATACCCGTCCAATCGGATATTATACAAATGAAAATGACGCCGATAGACAGGGAGACGGAATCGACCACGATGGTCCTGTTTCTGAATTAATGGAGGATCAGAACGACGGTAACCGAAACACCACGAATGTAAATAACCGTGACCGTGTTACTGCTGACGATCGTGTTCCTTTGGCAACTGACGGAACATATAACAACACGAATAACCGAAACATGAATCGGAATGCAGCGAACAACGGGTATGACAACCAAGAAAACAGAAGACTGGCTGCAAAAATTGCCAACCGTGTGAAACAAGTGAAAAACGTCAATGACACACAAGTTATGGTATCGGATGACCGAGTAGTTATCGCAGTCAAAAGCCACAGAGAGTTCACAAAGTCTGACAGAGATAATGTTGTAAAAGCAGCGCGCAACTATGCAAATGGCCGTGACGTCCAAGTATCAACAGATAAAGGGCTGTTCAGAAAACTTCATAAAATGAACAACCGCTAGGAAGGAAGGGCTGCCGGAAGTGATATTCGGCAGCCTTTTTCTTTGCATCAGCGAACATTTCCCATTAAAGTGTACATAGAAAATGTAAAAGAAGGTGAAAACATGGCAGGCCATTCCAAGTGGAAAAACATTCAAAAAAGAAAAAATGCACAGGATGCAAAGCGCGGGAAAATATTTATGAAGCTGGCAAAAGAAATCTATGTGGCAGCGAAAGAAGGCGGAGCGGATCCAGAAGCAAATTCAGCATTGCGTCTTGTCATCGAAAAAGCAAAAGGCGCCAATATGCCGAATGAAAATATAGATCGGGCCATTAAAAAAGCTGCGGGAGGCCAAGACGGAAGCAGCTATGAAGAAATCACCTATGAAGGCTACGGCCCTTCAGGGATTGCCGTCATGGTTGAATGCGTAACAGATAATAAAAACCGAACGGCGTCAAATGTGCGGACAGCCTTTAATAAAAATGGCGGAAGTCTGGGAGAAAGCGGATGTGTAGCCTTTTTATTTGAACGAAAGGGGTTCATTACGATAGACCGTACTGAACGGCAAATAGAAGAAGATGAGCTCATGCTTGATGTGCTTGAAGCAGGAGGAGAAGAGCTGCGAATTGAAGAAGACCTATATGAGGTTTTCACAGAGCCTGAGCATTTTGAAGAGGTGAAAACAGCCCTCGAATCGAAATATCCAATTTCTTCGGCGGAGGTGACCATGCTTCCCAATACCTATGCAGAAGCCGATGATCAGGCTGTTGAGAAGCTGGAAACATTAATAGACGTCCTTGAAGATGACGATGATGTTCAAGAAGTGTATACAAACTATCGTTCATAAAAAACCGGCACGAGGTCATATCGGGCCGGTTTTAGTATG
This sequence comes from Bacillus sp. PS108, assembly GCF_037963335.1. Taxonomy (NCBI): domain Bacteria; kingdom Bacillati; phylum Bacillota; class Bacilli; order Caryophanales; family Bacillaceae; genus Bacillus; species Bacillus sp. PS108. The sequence continues at coordinate 2,699,598 of NZ_CP150155.1, read as the reverse complement.
TTCAGGAGACACGTTCACTTTCATGAGTGTATTCTTTCTCCCAGAAATCAGCGTTTTTGATACCCAGCGCTTTTGGATCAAAGATCGGGTCTAAGCCCTGCTTCTTTTGGCGCTCATAATCCTTTAAAGCAAGGAGCGCCGGCTTGGCAAGCAGCACAATGGCAATGACGTTCAGCCATACCATAATGCCAAGCCCTGCATCCCCTAATGCCCAAGCAAGTGAAGCTGTTTTCACAGTACCATAGAACGTGGCGGCTAAAATAATCAGTTTTAAGCCAAGCATCGCCCATTTGCTTTCTCTGCCTCGTGCTAAATAGGCGATATTTGTTTCTGCGATGTAGTAATACGCCATAATTGTTGTAAAAGCGAAGAAGAATAAAGCGATGGCAACAAAGCCTGCACCGAATCCGGGCAGAACACTGTCAATTGCCGCTTGTGTGAAACCAGGTCCTGCTTCTACGCCTTTAAGCTGGTGAACGATAAAGGAACCATCTGCAGCCGTGGTATTGTACATGCCGGTAAACAAGATCATGAAAGCTGTAGCGGAACATACAAACAAGGTGTCAATATAAACAGAAAATGCCTGAACCAGTCCCTGCTTGACCGGATGAGAAACCTCTGCAGCAGCTGCCGGATGCGGGCCTGTTCCCTGGCCGGCTTCGTTTGAATAAATGCCACGTTTAACGCCCCAGGAAATCGCCATGCCGATCAAGCCGCCAAAAGCGGAATCCAATGCAAAGGCGCTTTTGAATATTAATGAGAGCACAGCAGGCAATTCAGACACATTCATGACAATAATAATCAAAGACAGCAGGATATATCCAATGGCCATAAATGGAACAATCATTTGCGCCGCATTGGCAATTCGTTTGACGCCGCCAAAAATAATGAACCCTAATAATAAAACCAGACCACACCCTGTGACGAAAGGAGAGATGCCGAATGCATTTTGGATCCCAGCCGCAATGGAGTTGGACTGTACGCCCGGCATTAGAAAGGCCATTGCAATAAGGGCAGCAGCGGCAAATAAGACGGCAAACCACTTAATGCCTAAGCCTTTTTCTATATAATAAGCAGGGCCGCCCCGATATTGACCGTCTTGTTTTACTTTGTAAATTTGAGCAAGCGTTGATTCTACAAAGGCACTCGCCGCCCCGATAAAGGCAATTGCCCACATCCAGAACACTGCACCGGGTCCGCCGAATGCAATTGCTGTCGCCACTCCCGCGATGTTTCCAGTGCCCACACGGCCGGACAGCGCAATCGATAACGCTTGGAAAGATGAAACGCCGGCTTCAGAGCTCTTGCCTTTGAACATCTGAACAATCATTTCTTTTAAATGTCGGACTTGTAAAAAACGGGTCATAATTGAAAAGGCGAATCCAATTCCCAATAAAATATAAATGACGGGCGTACTCCATAAGACCGCATTCAAACTAGCAACAAAATCTGCCATCAAGCTTCCCCCTCACTTCAAATTCGAATACATGTATAAAAAGGATTTTGGTCTAATCGAACTATTTCTACAATCGATTTGTCACATTATATGACCTGTAATTATCAATAAGAAGAGGAAGGGAAAAAGAAAAAACGCGGCGTATCGACTACGCTGCGTTTTTCTACAGAGGCAAACTTATGGCAATTGTTATAAAATCCTTCAGCAACAAATAGCCTAGTTCAGTCAAACCGTATATAAAGGATAAAGCAATCACAAAATGATTGAAATGCTTGTCATCATTTGTTCCGTTCATCTTATTCATGTTTCATCACCTCACTGACGCCTGCGGCGGTTCTTCACGGATCCAATGATCATCTTTTCGCCAATCATATGTTTCATCAGTATCAAGATGTAAAGTCTGATTGCCGATTTTCACTGTATTGTGATTGACCCACGTCACTGCTGGGCGGCTGTCCGGGTAATTCCAGTAGATTGTTCTCTTGACAAGTGTTTTTTCATTTACAAGTTCACCTCTGGCTGCATCTAAGCTCAGGGTGTTTTCGGATACATAAGTGTTTAACGTATAGCTGCCGTCCGGCGATTCAACCGATTGGACGAGATTGCCTTTCGGAACGTTTTTTAGTGAAAATAACATCCAATAGATGGCGCCGCCGAAGAAGACCAGCAGGGCAAACATAATAAGCGGGATGTTGCTGCGTGTCTTAATGTGACTCTCTCCCTTTTTTTCTCTCATATTACTATATATCGGATTCATATGATCTTTACATTTCTTTAAAATTACCTTAATAAAGCAATGATAAGATGAAATAAAGCCAATAAAGGGTGAGGGGAGACAGAAATGGAAAAAACGTATTGTCATTCCGGCGAGAAGGACCCAGAAGCGGTCTACTTAACTGTGAGAGGCTATCGAATTAAGCTGTCGCCTGAACAAATGAAACTGATTTCTGCCGTCAGAAAGTAAAAAATACATGATAAAGGCAGCCGCTTGTGCGGCTGCCTTTTTGATTTAAGAATATTTTCTTTTCCGCTGTGCGAAATGCTTTTGAAACCAATCTTTCTTATATAAAAATGCGATGATCTCCAGCCAAAAACCCGGAATCTTTTTGGGGAATATCGGTTTTTTGTAGAGTGCATGATATGCGGATTTTAAGTCGTCCCACTGCGTGCATGTTTTTGTCTGCTCAAATCTCGCAACATCAATCACCCGCACCGCCCCGGTTTCTGTCAATATCAGATTCCGCAAATGAATATCTGACGGGTTCAGTCCGGCTGCCCGGGCGTCAGAAAGCGCTTCTTCAACCTGCTGAATCATGTCATCACTGATTGCAATGCCTTTCTTCAGACAGTTATAAAAGGTTTCACCTTTAATATATTCCATGAGAATAAATGAATCGCCAGTTTCGTAAATGTCAGGATAGAATGCGGACCCGGCTAATTTTTCATAGATCGCTGCTTCTTTGACTGCTGTCGCTTGATATTCCGGAAAAAATACTTTCAGCGCCATTTTTCGACCGCCTTCTGTTAAGGCAAACACATAGGCGCTTCTTCCCTTGCCGATTAGTGTTAATTCCTCGGATTTCTCTTTGACTTTATCAAATCTGCTGTTCTTGCGGTATATGACGGTATGGGCCAGTGCCTCTGCTTTTGTCAGCATTTCATTCACCTTCTTTGCTCTATTTTATGCAGCTGTTTATAGGAAAATCATAAACTGTTCAGGAAAAAGAGCCTAATTCTAGTGTATCTGGTCTTGAAGAAGAAGGCTACTTATAAGCATGAATTGTGATAAAAGAGACATAGAACGTTTAATTTCCATTCTTGAAAAGCGCTTACAAATGGGATAGTATTAATTTTAAATAAAGCGCTTTCGTGAATGATCAAGGGGGAAGAAGCCATGACAAAACAGATTGTGACAGGGATTATCGGTGCAGGCCGCATCGGCAAACTTCATGTTCAAAATATAAGCCGGATTCCTCACATGAAAATAAAAGCAGTCTCTGACATTCAGGCAAGCCGTATAAAAAGCTGGGCCGACAGTCATCAGATTGAATACATAACCTCTGATTATCGTGATTTATTACATGATCCTGATATTGATGCTATTTTTATTTGCTCTCCTACAGCCGTACATGCACAGATGATCAAAGAAGCAGCCGAGGCGAAAAAGCATATATTTTGTGAGAAGCCCGTTAGTTTCTCTCTGGACGAAACGAGTGAAGCGCTTGCGGCTGTCCGGAAACACGGGGTAACACTTCAAGTCGGATTTAACCGCCGCTTTGATCCTCATTTTAAGAAAATCAAAACGATTGTTGAAAATGGTGAAATCGGTACGCCTCATTTATTAAAAATCACTTCTCGGGACCCAGAACCCCCGAATATAGATTATGTCCGTACGTCAGGCGGGTTGTTTATGGATATGTCGATCCATGATTTTGATATGGCCAGATATATTTTGGGGAGCGAAGTGACGGAAGTGTATGCCAAAGGGGCGGCTTTGGTGAATCCTTCTTTTGCGGAACTGGGTGATATTGATACAGCTGTTATTACACTGACTTTTGAAAACGGTGCCATGGCTGTGATTGATAACAGCCGCCAAGCTGTGTACGGATATGACCAGCGGGTTGAGGTTTTCGGGACGAAAGGCTCTGCAGCGGCTGACAATAGCAGGCCGACAACGGTTGAGGTGTCAACAGCTGATTTTGTGATGAAGGATAAACCGCATTTCTTTTTCCTTGAACGCTATAAGGATTCATATGAGGAGGAGATTCTCCGTTTTGCAGAAGCGATCGGCACAAACCAGGAGACTCCCTGCACCGGCAATGACGGTTTACAGGCCGGAAGGATCGCCAGAGCAGCACAGCAATCGCTTGCTTTTGGCATGCCTGTCAGCATTGAGCACACTGAAAAAATCGCTTTTTAATCTAACAGGATTACAATTCAGCAAGCTTGGGTATATACTCCATTGATACTTTAAGTAGGCGGTGGAGAAAATGAATACAGTACATGCTAAAGGAAATGTTTTGAACAAAATCGGAATTCCTTCTCACATGGTTTGGGGTTATATTGGCGTTGTCATCTTTATGGTTGGAGACGGCCTCGAACAAGGCTGGCTGTCTCCTTTTCTCGTTGATCATGGTCTCAGTATGCAGCAATCCGCATCGTTATTTACCATGTACGGCATTGCTGTCACCATCTCAGCTTGGCTTTCAGGAACGTTTGTCCAAACTTGGGGGCCGAGAAAAACGATGACTGTCGGATTGCTTGCATTTATCCTCGGTTCGGCCGCTTTTATCGGCTGGGCGATTCCTCATATGTATTATCCGGCTCTCTTGGGCAGCTATGCTCTTAGAGGCTTGGGATATCCGCTGTTTGCATACTCTTTTCTCGTATGGGTGTCATACAGCACCTCTCAAAATATTCTCGGCAAAGCCGTCGGCTGGTTTTGGTTTATGTTTACGTGCGGCCTTAACGTGCTGGGCCCGTTCTATTCCAGCTATGCAGTTCCGGCCTTTGGAGAAATCAATACGCTTTGGAGCGCTTTACTGTTTGTGGCGGCAGGCGGAATTCTTGCCTTATTTTTTAACAAAGATAAATTTACTCCGATACAAAAACAAGATCAGCCGAAATGGAAAGAACTGTCGAAGGCATTTACGATTATGTTTGAAAACCCTAAGGTAGGCATCGGCGGAGTGGTCAAGACGATTAATGCGATAGGACAATTTGGATTTGCCATCTTTCTTCCTACTTATTTAGCACGATACGGGTATTCGGTTTCGGAATGGCTGCAAATATGGGGGACGCTGTTTTTTGTGAATATTGTGTTTAATATCATTTTCGGTGCAGTCGGAGATAAACTTGGCTGGCGCAATACGGTCATGTGGTTTGGCGGTGTCGGATGCGGTATTTTTACGCTGGCGCTGTATTACACGCCTCAGCTGATCGGGCATCAGTATTGGGTGCTCATGATTATCGCCTGCTGCTACGGCGCGGCTTTAGCAGGGTACGTTCCATTAAGCGCGCTTTTGCCGACGCTTGCACCTGATAATAAAGGTGCTGCCATGTCAGTGTTGAATTTGGGATCTGGTTTATGTGCGTTTATCGCGCCGGGCATCGTGAGTCTTTTCATTGGGCCGCTCGGTGCAGGCGGCGTGATTTGGATCTTTGCGGCATTGTATTTTTTCAGTGCCTTTCTGACGCGATTCTTGACAATTTCTGAGCAAAGCACAGATGTGTATACGGAGGAACGGTTTGTCAGGGAAAATGTGCAGACAAATTTTGATAAAACGGTTAAGCAGTAGCCTCTTTGGTCAAACTAATCATAAACGTGTGCAAAGAGGTGTAGAGGGTGAAACGATTCAGCACGGCGTATCTTTTGCTGGGCATTCTTTGCTCAGCGGCAGTATTTTTAATAGGAGCTCCTTCCCGCGCACTTGGCGCGGAAGTGGAGCACTATGAGCCGCTGCAGGTGCATGTGCAGCTTGAAAAGGTGTATTTGGACGGCGATGTCAGCATTGAGCATAAGCATGAAAAAGTGTTTTCTATGGATGATTTTTGGGCAGCTTATGCCGGATGGACGCTTGTGGAACAAAAAAAGGGATATGTGCTCTTCCGGAAGCAAATGGACGATATTTCTCCGCTCAGCAAGGTCAACGGGTATATCGGTGTATCGGATAATGGAGTGATTTCTACTTTTCATGGGCGGCCTGAGCCAGCTTCCGAACCAATTCAGTCTTTTTTTCAAATTGATTTAGAAAGGCTGGAAAGCCATATGCAAAAAAATCTGCTGAAAGGCATTCCATTTCGGACAAAAGCGGAGTTTGAGGATGTCATCGAACATATGAAGACATACAGCGGGTAACGTCCGCTGATTGAAGACATGTATTCATGTCTTTTTTTTCGTGAAAGAATGAGAGAGAAGCGAACATATGTTAACTTTTCTATAAGACTTTGGCTGTTTTTATGGTACAATGAAGAACAGTCAAAGAGGTGAATTTGCGTGATTGAATTTGTTAAAGGGACGATTGATTATGTATCTCCCCAATATATTGTCATAGAGAACGGCGGCATCGGCTATCAGATTTTCACGCCGAATCCGTTTATATATAAGGAGAGAAGCCAGGAAACGATTTTTACATACCATCATATCAGAGAGGATGCTTTTTCGCTTTACGGTTTTTCAACAAGAGAGGAGAAGGCGCTCTTTACAAAGCTGTTAAACGTGACCGGAATTGGCCCGAAAGGAGCACTTGCCATCTTGGGCTCGGGTGATCCCGGAGCGGTCATCCAAGCAATTGAAAATGAAGATGAAGCTTTTTTGGTCAAGTTTCCTGGAGTAGGAAAGAAAACCGCACGCCAGATTATTCTAGATTTAAAAGGAAAGCTGGCAGATGTTGTGCCTGAAATGATTGAAAATCTGTTTAATCATGAAGAAAGGCTTGAAAAGCAAACAGCGGAAACGGCTCTTGAAGAAGCACTTGAAGCCCTCAGGGTTCTCGGATATGCTGAAAAAGAAATCAAAAAGGTGCTTCCTCACCTTAAAGAAGAAATTGGGCTGACAACAGACCAATATGTGAAAAAAGCATTACAAAAACTATTAAAGTAAGGTGATGTTCATGGATGAACGGCTCGTCTCAAGTGAAGCAGACAACCATGAATCAGTGATAGAGCAAAGCCTGAGGCCGCAAAATCTGGCACAGTATATCGGGCAGCATAAGGTAAAAGAAAATTTGCGCGTGTTTATAGATGCGGCGAAAATGAGACAGGAGACGCTGGATCATGTTCTTCTGTACGGGCCGCCCGGACTCGGAAAAACAACGCTTGCTTCGATTGTTGCTAATGAAATGGGAGTGGAATTGCGGACGACATCAGGGCCTGCGATTGAAAGGCCTGGTGATTTGGCTGCTATATTAACGGCGCTGGAACCGGGAGATGTATTATTTATTGATGAAATACATAGGCTGCACAGATCGATCGAAGAGGTGCTTTATCCTGCAATGGAAGACTTTTGCCTGGACATTGTGATTGGCAAAGGCCCATCTGCCCGCTCGGTTCGCCTCGACCTTCCGCCTTTTACGCTGGTGGGAGCCACGACGAGGGTGGGGCTTTTGACGGCTCCTTTAAGAGACAGATTCGGCGTAATGTCTCGCCTTGAGTACTATACACAAGAAGAACTGGCGGATATTGTCACAAGAACCGCTGATGTATTCGAGGTTGAGATTGATAAACCGTCGGCTCTTGAAATTGCAAGAAGATCGAGAGGGACGCCCCGCGTGGCGAACCGCCTGCTGAGAAGGGTGCGCGATTTCGCCCAAGTGCTGGGTGACAGCAGGATTACGGAAGACATTTCTCAGAATGCGCTGGAGCGGCTTCAGGTTGACCGCCTCGGTTTGGATCATATTGATCATAAGCTGCTGATGGGCATGATCGAAAAATTCAACGGCGGCCCAGTAGGCCTTGATACGATTTCAGCTACCATCGGCGAGGAATCGCATACGATTGAAGACGTATATGAACCATATCTGCTGCAAATTGGATTTATACAAAGAACGCCGCGTGGAAGGATCGTGACACCGGCCGTTTATCATCATTTCCAAATGGAGGCTCCCCGATATGACTGAATTTCCTAAGATCATCATGATTCTTGGTGCTGTTTTGCTTATTATCGGAGCTGTTTTGCATTTTGTCGGCAAGATGCCGGGAGATATTTTTGTAAAAAAAGGAAATGTCACGTTTTTCTTCCCGGTTGTCACTTGTATTATTATAAGTGTGGTATTATCAATTTTGCTTAATCTTTTTGGCAGAATGAAATAACAAAAGACTAGAATAAAGGTGAAATCATCATGAAAGTCGATTTATTTGATTTTGAACTACCAGAACGTTTAATTGCACAAGTACCGTTGGAGCAGCGTGATGCTTCAAGGCTGATGGTGCTCGATAAACATACAGGAGAGCTTACTGACAGCTCGTTTAAACACATTATCAGCTTCTTTAACGAAGGCGATTGTCTAGTCCTGAACAATACCCGGGTACTGCCTGCGCGGTTATTCGGCACAAAAGAGGATACCGGCGCGAAAGTGGAACTTCTTTTGTTGAAACAGGAAACCGGTGATAAATGGGAAACACTTGCCAAACCGGCGAAACGGGTGAAAAAAGGAACTGTTGTCACATTTGGAGACGGAAGATTGAAGGCAATCTGCACGGAAGAGCTTGAGCACGGCGGCAGAAAGATGGAATTTCAATATGACGGTATTTTCTACGAGGTGCTTGAATCCCTTGGAGAGATGCCGCTCCCTCCATATATCAAAGAACAGCTTGATGACAAAGAGCGCTACCAGACAGTGTATTCAAAAGAAATCGGCTCTGCTGCTGCGCCTACAGCTGGCCTTCACTTCACGGAAGAAATCTTACAGCAGCTGAAAGACAAAGGCGTGCAAATTGAGTTCATCACACTGCACGTAGGCCTTGGAACGTTTCGCCCTGTGAGTGCCGATGAAGTGGAAGAGCATAATATGCATGCAGAGTTTTATCAAATGTCAGAAGAAACGGCTGCAGCCTTAAACAAAGTAAGAGAAAATGGCGGTCGGATCATTTCTGTCGGCACGACCTCGACACGCACGCTTGAGACGATTGCCGGGGAACATGACGGGCAATTTAAAGCATCAAGCGGCTGGACATCTATTTTTATTTATCCGGGCTATGAATTTAAAGCCATTGACGGAATGATTACAAACTTCCATTTGCCGAAATCGTCATTGATTATGCTGGTCAGCGCGCTTGCTGGAAGAGAAAACATTCTGCGTGCCTATAACCATGCAGTGGAAGAGGAATACCGTTTCTTCAGCTTCGGAGACGCGATGCTGATTATATAATTTGAGAACAGGAGGCCTCATCAAAAGTGGCTGAACAACCAATACGCTATGAATTTATAAAAGAATGCAAACAAACAGGAGCGCGGCTGGGCAAAGTGCATACGCCTCACGGCTCCTTCGAAACGCCGGTTTTTATGCCGGTCGGCACACTGGCGACAGTCAAAACAATGTCGCCTGAAGAGCTGAAAGCAATGGATGCAGGCATCATTTTGAGCAACACTTATCATCTATGGCTTCGTCCGGGCCAAGACATTGTCAAAGAAGCGGGCGGGCTCCATAAATTTATGAACTGGGACCGCGCAATTTTAACAGATTCAGGCGGTTTTCAGGTCTTTTCTTTAAGCAAGTTTCGTAATATAGAGGAAGAGGGTGTCCATTTCCGCAATCATCTAAATGGAGACAAGCTGTTTTTATCTCCGGAAAAAGCGATGGAGATCCAAAACGCACTCGGCTCTGATATTATGATGGCGTTTGACGAATGCCCGCCATACCCGGCGGAGTACGACTACATGAAGAGGTCAGTTGAACGGACAAGCCGCTGGGCGGAACGCTGCCTGAATGCCCACAATCGTCAGGATGAACAAGGGCTGTTTGGTATTGTACAAGGCGGAGAATATGAAGATCTGCGGACACAAAGTGCGAAGGACTTGATTTCGCTTGATTTTCCGGGATATGCTATAGGCGGATTGTCTGTAGGTGAACCGAAGGATGTCATGAACCGTGTACTCGAATTCACAACACCGCTCTTGCCGAAGGATAAACCGAGATATCTGATGGGAGTAGGTTCTCCGGACGCACTGATCGACGGAGCGATCCGCGGGGTCGATATGTTTGACTGTGTGCTGCCTACACGGATTGCAAGAAACGGCACAGTGTTTACTGCTGAAGGACGACTCAATATGAAAAATGCGAAATTTGAAAGAGACTTCCGTCCGATTGATGAAGAGTGTGATTGCTATACATGTAAAAACTACACTCGCGCGTACATTAGGCACTTGATTCGCTGCAATGAAACATTCGGCCTTCGATTAACAACTTACCATAACCTTCATTTTCTGTTACACTTAATGGAGCAGGTAAGACAGGCTATTCGCGAGGATCGTCTGGGTGATTTCAGAGAAGAGTTCTTTGAGCGTTACGGCTATAACAAGCCAAATGCGAAAAGCTTCTAAATAAACATAACAGGCTTACAGAAAGGGGTGAAAATGATGACTGGCACTTTAGGTACATTGGTTCCTATTATTTTAATGTTTGCGGTCCTTTACTTCTTGCTGATTCGTCCTCAGCAAAAGCAGCAAAAGGCTGTACGCCAAATGCAAGAGGAACTGAAAAAAGGCGATTCAGTAGTGACAATCGGGGGATTGCACGGTACTGTTGACTCTATCGACGAAAGCAAAGTCGTAATTAAGACTGGTGATAACACACGTCTTACGTTCGACCGCCGCGCGATCAGAGAAGTTTCTGCTGCTGAATAACAGCAGGAGCTATACATAGCAAACAAAAAAGAGCGGGCAAGTGAGCCCGCTCTTTTTTATGTGGAAGACCTGTTTCCCCTCATGTTCACGCCGAAAATCCCGCCCAGCATGCACACCCCTAAAAATCCCAGATGGAAGATCAGCTGTTCTGCTGTAAATGTCTTTCCGAATCCTAAATACTGAAACAATAAGATAATCAGAGAAAAACTTAAGGCGGTCAATGCGCCAATCATCCAGCCTCTTTCCTTGCCTTTCCCGCCTGAAATGAACCCGCCGATAAATAAAGAGAGAAATGAGATAGCGGTGATCAGCCAGTTAAATGATGATTCTTCCAGCGAGGTTGCGGTCAATAAAAGTGAAACCGCTAAACTTGTCAGGAGCATGGCTGAAAATATGGCGATTAAGCCGTAAAGAATGCCTTTTCCAACTTGTTTCGTTTCCTCCATGATTGTCTCCTCTCTGCCTGTATTAAAAGGCTTCTGTTCTTTTTGTTCAAAACCGTCAGACATGCTGATGGCTCGTCTTTGTAAAAATGTATTCCCTTATCCCATGAATTAGACGTAAAAGCTTTGTGAAATGCAATCGGTTTTTCTTACATAAATTGATCATTTTGTTGCAACCTATAATGAGTTGGAGGTGCATAATGGAAGAGCTTCTCACTATTGCGTTTCGCACAGTCGTATTGTATTTTGTGATATTGGTCATTTTTCGTTTCATGGGCAAACGGGAGATCGGAGAGCTTAGTATTTTAGATCTCGTTGTCTTTATCATGATGGCTGAAATTGCCGTTTTAGCCATAGAAAACGTAGACGATCATCTATTTCATACCATTTTGCCAATGCTTGTATTAATGATCATTCAAGTGACTTTGGCATACTTTTCTTTAAAAAACCGAAAAGTCCGCCAGCTTCTTGACGGTAAGCCGACCATAATTATCAAATATGGAAAAATTGACGAAGAAGCCATGAAATCACAGCGTTATAATTTTGATGATTTAATGGTTCAGCTCAGAGAAAATAGCATCGACAGAGTAGCTGACGTATCATTTGCTATTTTAGAGCCGTCGGGCAAACTGACTATTGTTAAGAAAGAAAACAGCGGAGAGCATCGGCAGCTCGAAATGCCGCTCATTATAGACGGCTTCATTCAAACAGAAAACCTGTCCAGAATCAGTAAAGATAGAAAATGGCTGCTTGAAAGTTTGCAAAAACACGGATACACAAACCCTTCAGATATTTCATTTTGCTCGTTTACAGACGGAGAATTATTTATTGACGAAAAAGATGGGTACCGCACGTGACTATTATCGGATGATCAGACGTCCGATAATGGGAATGCGGCGAAGCTCATCTTTTTTAATTAAACGGAAAACGAGCAGGAGGATCATATAAATGGCGGCGCTCGCCGCAATCCATCCGGCTAGATTGACAGCCTCAGATGCTCCAAAGCTTATATATTGTTTGATGGCGGAGCTGATGAATCCGCAAATTACAATAACAGCGAAGCTGAGCGCGTACTCCTTGATTTTGATGCTGATCGGCAGCACTTTGCTTACGGTTGCTGCGTGCAATAGCGTGACGAGCACCATGCCTGTCACAATGGCTAATGCCGCGCCCATAATGCCAAGAGAAGGCCTTGTGGCAAGGACAAAAATAAGGCCTGTTTTGACAAGCGCTCCGATTAAGCTGTTCATCATCGCAGCTCCTGCCAAATTAAGCGCCTGCAGCACAGCTTGAAGCGGGCCTTGGAAATAATAAAGCAGAAAAAACGGGGCCATCACTTTTATAAATACAGCTGCGCCTGAGGAACCGTACATCACTCTCATCAGCTCATCCGCAAAAACAAATAAAATAACAACTGAAATGCCTCCGCTGAGCAGACAGAGACGCATCGCCTGTTCCAAGCGGTATTCCACCACCTGCAATTTTTTCTGCTCCATTCCTTCACTGATCGCAGGAACAAGCGCGGTCGACAAAGAATATGTAATAAAGCTAGGCAGAGTCAGCAACGTCATGGCAAAGCCGGTCAGTTCCCCGTATTGCTTTGTTGCGGCAACTGTTGCCACACCGGCGATGGCAAGGCTTTGAGCGACGACGATTGGCTCGAAAAACCAAGAGAGGTTTCCGATAAAGCGGCTCCCGGTTGTTGGAAGGGACACGCTCATTAATTGGGTAAAGGTTTGTTTTCCGTTTTTAATTGACTGGAAAAAATGCTTTCTGATTTTAATTGTCTTTTTATACTTAAAGCAAACGAATAAATAAAGAAGTGATGCCAGCTCCCCTGCCACTGAGGATAGCATTGCCCCCGCTGCAGCATATTCAATTCCGTAAGGGAGAAAAATCGTTGTGCAGACAGCCACGAGTGAAATGCGGACAACCTGTTCAAGGACTTGTGACATAGCAAGCGGGTTCATATTCTGTTTTCCTTGAAAGTATCCCCTCAGCACACTCGATATAGCAATAATCGGCACAACCGGCGTAATGGCCAAGAGCGGATACAGTGTTCGCTTATCTGTCAGCATCGTTTCAGCCATAACCGGGGCGAAAAACAGAAACAGCGGTGTAAAGATGAGGCTGAGCACTCCCGTGATGGTCAGAGACATGACTAAAATATTTTTCGTTTTTTGATGATCTCCGCGCGCACTGGCTTCAGCGACTAGCTTGCTGATCGCGACCGGCAGACCGAATTGAGTTAATGTAGTGGCCAAGAAGAAGGTAGGCGCCGCCATCATGTAAAGCCCGACTCCTTCTTCACCGATAAAACGGGCGATAACCACCCGGTTGACAAACCCGAGCATTCTTGTAACCATTCCTGCTGCGATAAGGATAAGAGTGCCCTTTAAAAACGTCTGTTTCGCCATTTTTACCCCCTGCCTTCTCAAACTACCTGGAATCATATACAATAAAGATATGCGTATATATCGTCCAAGCATGACAAGTCTTCTTGAAAAACAATAAAAAAGGAGCGTGGAATTCGTGGAGAAGCATCCAGCCGATCTATATAAAGACCACGTCAGGCCGTTTCTTTACAGCAAACTGGAAGAGTTTAAGATTCTCGGGTATGATGATGTTGAACTCGAAAGTTTGTGGTCATACTTAACAGATAAGAAGTGGAAAAAGAAAACGGAACTGAACATTTATGAACTGGCGAGTGATATTTTATCAGTGAAAATTGGCGAATTTATGAACTATGCAACCGTTGAGTCATTTAAAACGTCTAATTGGCTGGGCAGTGAAGAGGGCCAGGAAGCATTGGAAGAACTGCTGAGATAGCAGGTTGATTCGCACAGGTTTAAGGGAGGATATACATAATGAAAAAAGGACGCTTGATTGCGTTTTTCCTTTTCGTTCTATTGATTGGCACGGGCTTGGGCTACTTTACGAAGCCTGCCGCTAACAATATTACGTTAGGATTGGATTTGCAAGGCGGATTTGAGGTGCTGTATGATGTACAGCCTGTAAAAAAAGGTGACAAAATCACAAAAGATGTTCTGGTCAGCACAGTAGAGGCATTGAACCGCCGGGCCAATGTTCTCGGTGTCAGCGAACCGAACATCCAAATTGAAGGGAATAACCGGATTCGCGTTCAGCTCGCTGGTGTGACAAACCAAAACAGAGCGCGTGAAATTTTGGCGACTGAAGCGCAGCTTTCTTTCAGAGATACAAATGATAAGGAACTGTTAAACGGTGCTGATTTAGTCGAAAACGGCGCTAAACAAACTTATGATAGCACAACAAATGAGCCAATTGTCACGATTAAGCTGAAAGACGCTGATAAATTTGGTGAAGTGACCAAGAAGGTCATGAAAATGGCGCCAAACAACCAGCTTGTCATTTGGCTGGATTATGATAAAGGTGATTCCTTTAAGAAAGAAGTTCAAAAAGAGCATCCTAAATTTGTATCCGCTCCAAATGTAAGTCAGGAACTAAATACAACTGATGTAAAAATTGAAGGTCATTTCACAGCTCAAGAAGCGAAAGATTTAGCCAGCATTTTAAACGCCGGTGCGCTTCCTGTAAAACTGACTGAAAAGTATTCGACATCAGTAGGCGCACAATTCGGCCAGCAGGCTCTCCATGATACGGTGTTTGCCGGTATTGTCGGTATTGCAATTATTTTCTTATTTATGCTTTTCTATTACCGTCTGCCGGGATTAATCGCGGTGATTACGCTATCTGTTTATATCTACATTACACTCCAGATCTTTGACTGGATGAATGCCGTACTCACGCTTCCGGGAATTGCCGCTCTCATTTTAGGTGTCGGGATGGCTGTTGACGCCAACATTATTACCTATGAGCGGATTAAAGAAGAGCTCAAGTTAGGAAAGTCAGTCCGCTCTGCCTTCCGTTCAGGAAACAGACGGTCATTTGCGACGATTTTTGACGCGAATATTACAACCATTATTGCAGCGGTTGTGCTCTTTATCTTTGGGACAAGCTCTGTTAAAGGGTTTGCGACAATGCTGATCCTATCGATTTTGACAAGCTTTATCACTGCCGTTTTCTTATCGAGATTTCTCCTCGCTCTCCTTGTGGAAAGCAGATGGCTTGATCGGAAAAAAGGCTGGTTTGGTGTCAATAAGAAACATATCATGGATATTCAGGATACGGATGAAAATACAGAGCCGCATACGCCATTCCAAAAATGGGATTTCACGAGCAAACGCAAATACTTCTTTATTTTCTCCAGTGCGGTCACGGTTGCCGGGATTATTATCCTGCTTGTGTTCAGGCTGAATCTTGGCATTGACTTTGCAAGCGGTGCACGGATTGAAGTGCAAAGCGACCATAGGCTGATGACAGAGCAAGTTGAGAAGGACTTTGAATCTCTGGGTATGGACCCTGATACTGTAGTTCTGTCAGGCGAAAAGAGCAATATCGGTGTTGCCCGTTTTGTCGGGGTGCCAGATAAAGAAACCATAGCAAAAGTAAAAACGTATTTTAAAGACAAATACGGATCAGAGCCAAATGTCAGCACAGTTTCACCGACAGTCGGTAAGGAGCTGGCAAGAAATGCGCTGTACGCAGTTGCTATAGCTTCTATTGGCATCATTATTTACGTTTCAATCCGATTCGAATACAAAATGGCGATTGCTGCCATCGCTTCATTGCTATATGACGCATTCTTTATCGTCACGTTCTTCAGTATTACAAGGCTTGAGGTAGATGTTACGTTCATCGCGGCCATCTTGACGATAATCGGGTATTCCATTAACGATACAATCGTTACATTTGACAGGGTCCGCGAGCATATGAAAAAGCGTAAGCCGAAAACATTTGCCGATCTGAACCATATAGTAAACCTGAGCCTGCAGCAAACCTTTACACGTTCAATTAACACTGTATTAACTGTTGTGATTGTTGTTGTGACATTGCTGATCTTTGGAGCATCTTCTATTACTAACTTCTCAATTGCTTTATTGGTCGGGCTGTTAACAGGCGTTTATTCTTCTCTATACATTGCCGCACAAATTTGGCTTGCATGGAAAGGAAGAGAACTGAAAAAAGATTCGGCACAATAAAAAATATCAGGCTGTCCTCTGCAGGGCAGCCTGTTTTTTGAAGTTTCATTGAACTTAAAATAGACATTTGCTATAATGACATACGCTTACATTTAAACATATATATGGTGTTAAAAGTGTTTATGGCTGGTTTTCAGATATGTAGGAGGGTTTATATATGAGGGTTCGCGAATCAGAGCTGCCGGGCATAGGACAAAAAGTTGAAATGATTACTAGAAACCGTGATAAAATTTCAATTATCATTCATCATGACGGACGGAGAGAGCTTTACTATTTTGACGAAAACGACCATGAGGAATGTGTTGCCTCCGTGCAGTTTGATGACGCTGAAGCAAGGCAAATGTCTGCAATTCTTGGCGGAATGGCATATAAACCGAAAGCATTAGAACAGGTCGAGTCAGCCCTTGATGATTTGATTATAGAGTGGTGTAAAGCAGAGGCGGGAGCGCCTGCCATTCATCAGACGATTGGTGATTTGAATGTGGGTCAGGAATATCATGTGACGGTCATTGCAATTGTTAAAAAGAATCAGGATAAACAACTGAATCCGAGCTCTGAAACAGTCATTGACGAAGGCGATACACTTGTGATTTCCGGTGAGGGAACCGGACTGAAGAGGCTGATCCGGGAAAAATTAACAGCAAAGGGAGCTTGACCTAGTGTTAAGCCATGTTTAAAACCAGTCTTGATGGGGAAAGTTACCTCAATAAGAAGTTTGGGGGAAAAGAGAATGAATAAACAATGGACCATTATTTTCGCACTTATTTTCACCTTAATTGTCGCCATTTTCGCAGTCATTAATGTTCGATCCGTAGAAGTTGATTACCTGTTTGGAAGATCAGAATGGCCGCTCATTCTTGTTATTTTGGGCTCAGTTTTAATGGGAGCGCTGATCGTATTTTCTGTCGGCATTTTTCAGGTAATGAAATTGAAGCGGGAAATAAAAACCTTGCGGAAAGAAAATAGAACAGCAATACATAAACAAGAGGATACTCATCTTGCTGATCAGACTGACACACAGGATGCATCAGCCATGATTGAGAAAAAAGACTAGTTTTCGAATATTATTTGAAACCCCTCAGCCTGCTCTAGTATAATAGGGTGGTTGAGGGGTGAATTTATGTTAGCGTCAAAAATGCGATGGGAAATCCAGCGACCAGATCAGGATAAGGTCAAATCACTCACAGAACAATTGCATATAACACCTCTTGTTGCGTCCCTGCTTGTAAAAAGAGGCTTTGATACGGCAGAAAGCGCTAGGCTGTTTTTACATACAAAGGATGCCGATTTTTATGATCCTTTTGAAATGAAAGGCATGAAAGAAGCGGCATATCGAATAAAACAGGCGATTTCACAACAAGAAAAGATTATGATATATGGCGATTATGACGCCGATGGGGTTACAAGTACGTCAGTGATGCTTCACACGCTGCAAAAACTGTCGGCTCAAGTTGATTTTTATATACCTGACCGTTTTAAAGAAGGATATGGACCTAATGAACAGGCGTTTCGTTCGATTAAAGAACGGGGCTTCTCTTTGATCATTACGGTTGATACAGGAATTGCCGCTGTGCATGAAGCGAAGGTGGCAAAGGAACTCGGACTGGATGTCATCATTACCGATCATCATGAACCGGGACCGGAGCTTCCGGATGTCCGTGCGATCGTCCACCCGAAGCAGCCTGGCTGCACTTACCCGTTTAAAGAGCTTGCCGGGGTTGGAGTCGCGTTTAAGCTTGCCCACGCTCTATTGGGTGAACTTCCTGATGAACTGCTTGACCTGGCGGCTATCGGCACCATTGCCGATCTAGTCCCGCTGCATGACGAAAACAGATTAATAGCAACACTAGGACTTGAAAGGCTTCGACGGACAAATCGGCTCGGCTTAAAAGAGCTGATTAAGCTGTCAGGCGGAGACATCGGAGAAGCGAACGAAGAAACAGTCGGATTTCAGCTCGCACCAAGGCTGAATGCCGTCGGAAGAATCGAACAGGCGGATCCCGCTGTTCATTTGCTTATGTCAGAGGATTCGTTTGAAGCGGAAGAGCTTGCCGCAGAAATTGACCAGCTGAACAAAGAGCGCCAAAAAATGGTCAGCAAAATGACGGATGAAGCGATTGAAATGGTTGAACAGCAAGGGCTCGATCAAACTGCAATTGTCGTGGCCAAAGCCGGATGGAACCCGGGAGTCGTCGGGATTGTGGCTTCAAAGCTTGTGGACCTTTTCTACCGACCGGCCATTGTTCTTGGCATTGATGAAGAAAAGGGAATCGCTAAAGGTTCGGCCCGAAGCATCAGAGGATTTAATTTATTTGAGAGCCTTTCTGAATGCAGAGATATTCTTCCTCATTTCGGCGGCCATCCAATGGCTGCGGGGATGACGCTGAAAGCCGAAGATGTGCCGGATTTGCGAAGCAGGCTGAATGAAATAGCGGACAATACGCTTACGGAAGAGGATTTTATTCCCGTACAGGAAGTCGACCTTGTCTGCGGCGTCGAAGACATTACAGTTGAAAGCATCGCAGAAATGAACATGCTGTCTCCTTTTGGCATGCTGAACCCGAAACCGCACGTTCTCGTAGAAAACGCAGTACTGGAAGATGTCCGCAAGATAGGGGCAAATAAAACTCATGTCAAAATGACGATCAGAAACGAGTCGTCCCAGCTTGATTGCGTCGGTTTTAATAAAGGCGAGCTTGAAGAAGGCATCGTACCGGGTTCAAGAATTTCCATTGTCGGTGAAATGTCAATCAACGAATGGAACAATCGAAAAAAGCCGCAGCTTATGATAAAGGATGCCGCTGTTTCTGAATGGCAGCTGTTTGATTTAAGGGGAAAACGGACGTGGGAAGACACAGTTTCCGCCCTTCCATCTGCTAAACGGGCCATTGTCTCTTTCAAAGAAGACTCAACAACATTACTTCAAACTGAAGACCTTCGCCGAGAAGTGCACGTCATCAGTTCTAAAGATCAAGCAAAGGCGTTTGACCTCGATGGTGCATATATTGTATTACTGGATCCGCCGCCTTCGCTGGACATGCTCGCACGTTTGCTGGAAGGAAAGGCGCCCGAGCGGATATATTTTATTTTTCTCAATCATGAGGACCACTTTTTATCAACTTTTCCCGCAAGAGACCACTTTAAATGGTATTATGCGTTCTTGCTGAAAAGAGGCGCTTTTGACGTGAAAAAACACGGTTCAGAGCTTGCAAAACATAAAGGCTGGTCCGTTGAAACAATCAATTTCATGACAAAGGTGTTTTTTGATCTCGGTTTTGTTAAAATAGAGAATGGTGTGCTGTCTGTTGTGAGCGGAGCAAAGAAACGCGACTTAACAGACTCACAAACATATCAGGCGAAACAGCAGCTGATGGAACTGGATCAAAAGCTGAATTATTCTTCTGCTGAAGAGCTGAAGGAATGGCTGAATAAGCTGATGAAACAAGATTCAGAGGCTTATGAAAGTACGAGGAGGACATAAAACAGATGGATTTAAAACAATACGTAACAATTGTACCGGATTACCCGAAAGAGGGCGTGCAATTTAAAGATATTACGACACTGATGGATAAAGGCGATGTATACCGCTATGCCACAGATCAAATTGTTGAATATGCGAAAGAAAAGCAAATTGATTTGGTCGTTGGCCCTGAAGCACGCGGCTTTATTATCGGCTGTCCCGTTGCTTACGCGCTTGGCGTAGGTTTTGCGCCGGTCCGCAAAGAAGGCAAGTTGCCTCGTGAAGTAATCAAAGTGGATTATGGCTTGGAATACGGAAAAGACGTATTAACGATCCACAAAGATGCGATTAAGCCTGGTCAGCGTGTGCTTATTACAGATGACCTGCTTGCGACAGGCGGCACAATTGAAGCGACAATCAAACTTGTTGAAGAACTTGGCGGCGTTGTTGCTGGTATCGCTTTCTTAATCGAGCTTTCTTACCTTGACGGCAGAAATAAGCTCGAAGATTACGACATCTTAACATTGATGAAATACTAAGGATAACCGCATAACGAAAAAGCACTCCATGTCAGGGTGCTTTTTTCCTATTGTTTTGCATTTATTTTATATAATATTTGGCTATTTGAACTTCTGCTCTTTACATCTTTCGTTTTTTTCTTGATAATAAACTACAATACAGTTTACATTTTAAAAAAGGTGATTCCATGGCGAACGAACAAGTATTGACTGCCGAGCAAGTTATAGATAAAGCGCGCAGCTATCTATCTGATGAGCATATCGCATTTGTCGAAAAAGCATATCTGTACGCTGAAGATGCTCATCGCGAGCAATACCGCAAATCGGGCGAGCCATATATTATTCATCCGATTCAGGTTGCGGGGATACTCGTTGATCTTGAAATGGACCCTTCCACAATCGCGGGCGGATTTTTGCACGATGTCGTGGAAGATACAGATGTGACGCTCGATGACCTGAAAGAAGCATTTTCCGAAGAAGTGGCAATGCTTGTAGACGGCGTAACGAAACTCGGCAAAATTAAATATAAATCTCAAGAGGAACAGCAGGCGGAAAATCATCGCAAAATGTTTGTCGCTATGGCTCAAGATATCAGGGTCATATTGATCAAGCTGGCGGATCGTCTTCACAATATGCGGACACTGAAACATCTGCCTCAGGAAAAACAGCGGAGAATCTCCAATGAAACGCTGGAAATTTTTGCTCCTTTGGCGCATCGTCTCGGGATTTCAAAAATTAAGTGGGAATTGGAAGATACGGCGCTCCGTTATTTGAACCCTCAGCAATATTACAGAATTGTCAACCTCATGAAGAAGAAACGCGCAGAACGTGAGCTTTATGTTGATGAGGTTGTCAATGAAGTGAAGAAACGTGTCGAAGAAGTAAATATCAAGGCTGACTTCTCGGGACGCCCGAAACATATTTACAGCATTTATCGAAAAATGGTGCTGCAAAATAAGCAATTCAATGAAATTTACGATTTGTTGGCTGTCCGTATTCTTGTGAATAGCATAAAGGACTGCTACGCGGTGCTTGGCATCATTCATACATGCTGGAAACCGATGCCCGGCAGATTCAAAGATTATATCGCAATGCCGAAGCCGAATATGTATCAATCGCTTCATACAACGGTTATTGGGCCTAAAGGCGATCCGCTTGAAGTGCAGATCCGCACCTTTGAAATGCATGAAATAGCTGAATACGGGGTTGCGGCTCACTGGGCTTATAAAGAAGGGAAAGCAGCCAATGAAGGTGCAACCTTTGAGAAAAAGCTTTCTTGGTTCCGTGAAATTTTAGAATTTCAAAATGAATCGACAGATGCAGAAGAATTTATGGAATCGCTCAAAATTGATTTGTTCTCTGACATGGTGTATGTCTTTACGCCAAAAGGAGATGTAATCGAGCTTCCGTCCGGTTCTGTTCCGATTGACTTTTCTTACCGGATTCACTCTGAAATCGGCAATAAAACAATCGGTGCCAAAGTAAACGGAAAAATGGTTACGCTTGACCATAAGCTTCGGACAGGTGATATCGTTGAAATTCTCACTTCTAAGCATTCCTACGGCCCGAGCCAGGATTGGGTGAAGCTTGCCCAAACATCCCAAGCGAAGCATAAAATCCGTCAATTCTTTAAGAAACAGCGGCGTGAAGAAAATGTCGAAAAAGGCCGTGAGTTGGTCGAAAAAGAAATTAAAAACCTGGATTTTGAATTGAAGGATGTTTTAACGCCGGAGAATATTCAAAAGGTTGCTGACAAATTTAATTTCTCAAATGAAGAGGATATGTACGCGGCGGTCGGTTACAACGGCATTACGGCTCTGCAGGTGGCGAACCGCCTAACAGAAAAAGAGAGAAAGCAGCGCGACCAGGAAGAACAGGAAAAGATCGTTCAGGAAGTTACTGGGGAACCTAAGCCGTACCCGCAAGGAAGAAAACGGGAAGCTGGCGTTCGTGTCAAGGGCATCGACAACCTCCTTGTCCGTTTATCAAAATGCTGCAATCCTGTGCCAGGTGATGATATTGTCGGCTTTATCACAAAAGGCAGAGGGGTTTCGGTCCATCGCGAAGACTGTCCGAATGTCAAAACGAATGAAGCCCAAGAGCGGCTGATCCCGGTAGAGTGGGAGCATGAGTCACAAGTTCAAAAGCGCAAGGAATACAATGTTGAGATAGAGATTCTTGGGTATGACCGCCGCGGATTGCTGAACGAGGTGCTCCAGGCAGTGAATGAAACGAAAACAAATATTTCATCTGTCTCTGGCAAATCGGATCGCAATAAAGTGGCAACCATTCATATGGCGATTTTTATTCAGAATATCAATCACTTGCACAAAGTCGTCGAGCGTATTAAACAGATTAGAGATATCTACTCTGTGCGCCGCGTCATGAACTAAAGGGGTTAGAAAATGAGATTAGTTGTTCAGCGAGTAACAGAAGCAAGCGTTACAGTGGACGAAGAGGTCGTCGGCCAAATTGGACAAGGCCTTATGGTGCTGGTCGGCATCACTCACGATGATACAGAAGATGATGCAGCTTATTTAGCCGATAAAGTTGTCAATCTCCGTATTTTCGATGACAGTGAAGGGAAAATGAATCTGTCTCTTGTAGATATAGGAGGAGAGATTTTATCCGTCTCACAGTTTACGCTTTATGGAGATACGAAAAAAGGGCGCCGGCCGAACTACATGAACGCGGCCAAACCTGATAAAGCTTTAGGTCTTTATGAAAAATGGAATGACCTGCTTCGTGAAAAAGGAATCAAAGTGGAGACCGGAACGTTTGGAGCAATGATGGATGTTCAGCTTACAAACTCCGGACCGGTCACGCTCATTATGGATTCAAAATAAAAAAAGCTGCCAAAAGGCAGCTTTTTTTATTGGAAGTATTTCTCTAATCCGCTTTCGATCCCATCTGTTACTTTTTCTTGGTATGAATTGCTATGTACAATGGCTTCTTCCTGCGGATGGCTTACATATCCCAGCTCGTACAGCATAGCGGGCTGTCTGTTTTCCCGGAGCACATAATAATCTCCGAATAATACGCCGCGGTCTGGAATGGAAGAACGCTTCACCACTTCTGAGTGGACATCTGATGCGAGTTCCTGATCTTTGGCAGGACTGTAGTAATATGCTGTACTGCCTCTTGTAGAGGTATCCGCATAGCTGTCATAATGAATGCTGATAAAGGCGTCAGCGTTACGGTAGTGAGAGGTAGAGACCCGTGACTGCAGGCTGACAAAGGTATCATCCTGGCGTGTCACATATACATCCGCTCCAGCCGATCTAAGTTTGCTGGCGAGCAGTTTTGCCGTTTTGATCGTCAGGTTTTTCTCGAATTTCCCCGAATACCCGATCGTTCCGCTGTCTTTTCCTCCATGTCCCGGGTCAACAATAATCGTTTTATTGTTTAGAGAGCCGTTTCCAGACGGGGAATCAGAGACTGGCGGTTCACCTGCTTCTTCTGCGCTTTTAGACGTTTGGACCACCCAATTGGCTACATAAGCAGTCTGCCCGTTATCAAGCTTTATTTCATACCAGCTTCCCTTTGAACCGGTAATGGTGTATGAATCTCCTTTGGCAGCGCGCTCAACGATCGAAGCTGATGTTGACGCATCACTTCTTAGATTCGTTCCTCCGTACATGATATAGGCTTTTTTAGCGGAGGATGAACTGCCGGCATTTGCTGAATCATCAGCTGGAACAGAACTAGTCAAAAGGTAATGGCTTGCAACCCAGCCTTTTAGCCCGTTCACCTCAATGTGAGCCCAGCCATTTTTCTCGTTGAGAACCGTCAGTTTCGTTCCGCGATCAAGTTTTGTTATAATTGCCGCGTCATGTGAGGCGGAGGCTCTTACATTTAGCGAAGAAACACCGACTGTGCCCGTCGTTGACGCACCGGAATCCTCGGTTTGGTCACTCTCATCAGACGCTGAACTGCTGCCTCCTGATGTGACATATTCAGATGATACCCATCCGGTGGCACTGTGATAGGATATCTTGATCCAGCCCGAATCTTTATCAATGACAGATGCTTGGCTGCCTTGCGGGAATTTGCCGATGACTTCGTAGGAAGTGCCCGGGCCGCTTCTCATCCGCAGATCGGGGTCTGTTGATGTCACAGTGTCACTGCTTCCTGAGGAGCTTGTGCTGGCCTGGTCTTCCTTTGTAATAAGCCAGGAGACTACCCAGCCCTTTTCTCCAGAACCAAGCTGTATCTGCACCCAGTCTCCATCTTCCTTTAAAATTGGATAGCGTTCTCCCTTTTTTACTTCCGCTGTAATGCCGTAGCTAAGCCCTGGGCCGCTTCTGACGTTCATTTCATCTGTTGCGATGACCGCTTCTCCTTGAGCAGCTGTAACGGATGAAAAGGTCGGGAATAGCGCTGAGGTGAAAATAATACATACAATAAGGACAAAGTATTTCTTGTTCATTGTGTCCTCCTTTCTGATGATCATTAAAAAAGCATTCTTGTTTAATATCGTAAAGTCCTTTCTGATTTTTAAATAAAAATAAAATGATTTGTTTATACTAAGCGTAAATACAATCAAAAAGGTGTGCAAATCATGAAATATCATCCAAAAATGGGACGTGCATTTCACGACGGTGAAGCGAATCTGCATTACAGCGATCACGCAGATCCCGATACGACTGGTTATCTTACGGAAACAGCATCTGAATTTGGTCTTATGTCCAAAGAAGCAGCGCTGAGGAAAAACAACCGGAATAAAGCTTGACAGAGAACCCCAATCCCATTATTATAATAGAAATTGAGTACATAGCAAATGATGAAAGATTTGAACCAATAATGGAGAAGAGTAGGTCAGATTGCATGATTAGAGAGGAACCCGCCCCAGGCTGAAAGCGGATCCCATTGCGTCTTTCTCGAAACAACACTCCGGAGGTTTCCTGCTGAACGCGTGAATAACGCCATTAGGCAGTGAACGTGAACCTGCGTTAAAGGATCGAGCGGGAATATGAACGTATTCCAACTAGGGTGGCACCACGGGTATAACTCTCGTCCCTACTATCATGTATAGTAGGGGCGGGAGTTTTTTTCATTTTCATCATTAACGATCATTGGATATTTTATAAGGAATACATAAGGAGGTCTACCTATGGGATATAACATTCCGAGAGGAACACAGGATATTCTGCCTGGAGAATCAGATCGCTGGCAGTTTGTTGAACAAATTATGAGAGACACTTGCCGCACTTATCAATATAAAGAAATCCGCACACCGATTTTTGAGCATACAGAACTGTTTGCCAGAGGCGTCGGAGAATCAACGGATATCGTACAAAAAGAAATGTATACCTTCGAGGACCGCAAAGGCAGAAGCCTGACGCTTCGTCCGGAGGGAACAGCTGCTGCGGTTCGCGCTTTTAATGAAAACAAGCTGTTCGCAAATCCTGTACAGCCGACAAAGCTTTATTATGTCGGGCCGATGTTCCGTTATGAACGTCCTCAGACGGGCCGTTACCGCCAGTTTTATCAGTTTGGAATTGAAGCGATTGGTTCGAAAGACCCTGCAATCGACGCTGAAGTAATGGCGCTTGCGATGAGTATTTATGAAAAAGCAGGTTTAGAAAACGTTAAGCTTGTCATAAACAGTCTCGGCGATCAAGATAGCCGCAAAAGCTACAGAGAAGCGCTCGTGAAACACTTCGAGCCTCGCATCGAAGAATTTTGTTCAGACTGCCAGTCCCGGCTGCACACGAACCCGCTTAGAATTTTGGACTGCAAAAAAGACCGTGATCATGAGCTGATGAAATCGGCACCTTCGATTTTGACATATTTAAATGAAGAATCAGCCGCTTATTTTGAAAAAGTGAAACAATACTTAAATGATCTTGGCATTTCGTATGAAATCGATCCGAACCTTGTGAGAGGGCTGGATTATTACAACCACACCGCATTTGAAATTATGAGCAATGCGGAGGGCTTTGGAGCGATTACGACACTTGCCGGCGGCGGACGCTACGACGGGCTTGTCGAACAGATCGGCGGACCTGAAGCACCGGGCATCGGATTTGCGATGAGCATCGAACGCTTGCTTGCCGCAATTGATGCTGAAAAAAGAGAGCTGCCTGTTGATAAGGGAATCGACTGCTATATCGTCACACTCGGCGAAAAAGCAAAGGATTATTCTGTTTCATTGGTGTACAAACTGAGAGAAGCAGGCATTTCCAGTGAAATCGATTATGAAAATAAGAAAATGAAAGGCCAGTTTAAAACAGCTGATCGCTTAAAGGCCAGATTTATTGCGATTTTGGGTGAAGATGAGCTTGCCCAAAACAAAATCAATGTAAAGGATGCACAGACGGGCGAACAGATTGAAGTGGCACTTGATGAATTTATACATGTGATGAAGGCAAACCAAAAGGGATAAGGAGTGAAACGCATTGTTTGGAAGAACATATTATTGCGGTGATATAACTGAAAAAGCAATTGGCGAATCTGTAACGCTGAAAGGCTGGGTCCAAAAAAGACGAGACCTCGGCGGATTGATTTTTATTGACTTGCGTGACCGTACGGGCATTGTTCAAGTCGTTTTTAACCCTGATGTGTCAAAAGAAGCGCTTGCTATTGCGGAAGGCATCAGAAATGAATACGTGCTTGATATTCAAGGAAAAGTGGTGGCGCGTGAAGAGGGAACAGTTAATCCGAATTTGAAAACAGGCGCGATCGAAATACATGCTGATGGAGTGAACGTATTAAATGCTGCAAAGACACCTCCATTTGCGATTTCTGATCAAGCTGAAGAAGTGTCAGAGGACGTTCGTTTAAAACACCGTTACTTAGATTTGCGCAGACCGGCTATGTTCCAGACGATGCAGCTGCGCCATAACGTGACGAAAGCTGTTCGCAGCTTTTTAGATGAAAATGGGTTTCTTGATATTGAAACGCCGATTTTAACAGGAAGCACGCCTGAAGGCGCACGTGACTACTTGGTGCCGAGCCGTGTGCACGAAGGTGAGTTCTACGCGCTGCCGCAGTCTCCGCAGCTATTTAAACAGCTTCTGATGGTATCAGGCATTGAACGATATTATCAAATTGCCCGCTGTTTCCGCGATGAAGACTTGCGTGCGGACCGTCAGCCTGAGTTTACGCAAATTGATATTGAAATGTCCTTTATGAGCCAGGAAGACATTATGTCATTGGCTGAGGAGATGATGGCAAAGGTTATGCGTGAAACAAAAGGTGAGGAACTTCAGCTTCCTCTTCCTCGAATGACGTATGACGAAGCAATGAACAAGTACGGGTCTGATAAACCGGATACGCGTTTTGACATGCTTTTGACGGATGTGTCTGACATTGTAAAGGATACGGAATTTAAAGTGTTCTCATCAGCTGTAGCAAACGGCGGCGTGGTCAAAGCCATCAATGTAAAAGGCGGTGCCGGCGATTACTCCAGAAAAGACATCGACGCTCTTGGCGCTTTTGCTGCAAACTACGGGGCAAAAGGGCTTGCCTGGGTGAAGGTTGAGGCAGACGGAGTGAAAGGCCCGATCGCTAAATTCTTTGATGAAGAAAAGCAGTCTAAGCTGATTGAAGCACTTGATGCTGCTGAAGGTGATTTGCTGCTGTTCGGAGCGGATCAATTCGAAGTTGTGGCCGCATCACTCGGCGCCCTGCGCTTAAAGCTTGGGAAAGAACGCGGACTGATTGACGAAAAATTGTTCAATTTCTTATGGGTCATCGACTGGCCGCTATTAGAGCATGATCCGGAAGAAGGCCGTTTTTACGCAGCGCACCATCCGTTCACAATGCCTGTCCGAGAAGACCTTGAGCTGATTGAAACAGCGCCTGAAGACATGAAAGCGCAAGCTTATGACCTCGTCTTAAACGGCTATGAGCTTGGCGGCGGTTCAATCCGTATTTTCGAAAAGGATATTCAGGAAAAAATGTTTGCGCTTCTCGGCTTCTCACCAGAAGAAGCGGCTGAACAGTTCGGATTCCTGCTGGAAGCATTTGAATACGGCGCTCCTCCGCACGGCGGAATCGCACTCGGCTTAGACCGTCTCGTTATGCTTCTCGCTGGACGTACGAACCTGAGAGATACGATTGCATTCCCGAAAACGGCAAGTGCAAGCTGCCTGATGACAGAAGCGCCAGGCGAAGTAAGCGACGCCCAGCTTGACGAGCTTCATCTTTCTATCAAGAAAAAAGTTAAGAACTGAATTTGCAGTTCGATTCTTGAAAATCAAAATCGTCTGTGATATGATTTTGACAAGTTAAATAAAGTCCTGATGTGTTAGTTGTACACCTAGTTTTGACCGAACATTTTTTTGATTTGGGAGCCCGCATTTTTAAATGGCGTACATGCCTCTTTTCATTCGGTAAAGAGGACTTACAAGATTTAAAAGAGGGCACCCACCTGCTGAGAGCGGGTTCAAAACAAAGGAAAGCTGCAACGGCACTATTGGGACTTTATTTTTTGTGCGCAGAAAAAACGGCTGCTCATGGATCAGCCATTTTATAGATGAAACCAGAATACGAATGTGGAGTGAGGTTCTTGTTACACCAGTTTTCACGCAATGAATTAGCTATCGGAAAAGAAGGCCTTGAAACGCTGAAAAACAGCACAGTTGCTGTGCTTGGAGTCGGGGGAGTCGGATCGTTCGCGGCGGAAGCTCTCGCGCGGTCAGGCGTCGGCCGCATTCTGCTTGTCGACAAAGATGATGTCGACATTACAAATGTAAACCGTCAGCTTCACGCGCTGCTTTCAACTGTCGGACAGCCGAAAGTTGATTTAATGAAGGCGCGGATCGCAGACATTAACCCGAAGTGCGAAGTGATCGCGTTAAAAATGTTCTATACGGAAGAAACGTATGAGCAATTTTTTGACTATGATCTTGACTATGTCATTGATGCGTCAGACACCATTTGTTATAAAATACATTTAATGAAAGAATGTCTAAAACGGGATATTCCGCTCATCTCCAGCATGGGTGCTGCAAATAAAACGGATCCGACACGCTTCCAAATCGCTGATATCTCAAAAACGCACACTGATCCAATTGCGAAGGTCGTCCGTACGAAATTACGCAAAGAGGGTATCAAAAAAGGCGTCCAAGTGATTTTCTCTGATGAAAGCCCGATTGTCATTCGGGAAGATGTCAGAAAAGAAGTGGGAAATGACGAAGCGAAAATCCGTAAAGCAAAAATGCCGCCTTCCTCTAATGCTTTTGTGCCGTCAGTTGCAGGTTTGATTATGGGCGGCCATGTTGTCATGGATCTTTTGAAAGACATTGAGATCAAACGTGTGAAGGATAAATAATGCATAAAAACAGCCTTGATGATCAAGGCTGTTTTTGTTTTATTTTCTTTTCATTAATTTATCGTACACCTGCTTTAAGGCAGATTCGAACTTTCCAGTCTGTTTCGGCTTATAGTATTGCTTATTTTTCAGAGGATCAGGGAGGTATTGTTGTTCGACCCAACCGTTGTCGTAATTGTGCGGGTATTTATAGTCGATTCCTCTTCCTAATTCCTGAGCTCCTTTATAATGCGCGTCTTTTAAATGCTTTGGGACATCCCCAATTTTTCCGGCTCTGATATCTGCCAAGGCCTCATCGATTGCCAGAATGGCAGAGTTTGATTTCGGTGAGAGGCAAAGCTCAATAACTGCGTTGGCCAGAGGGATTCGCGCTTCAGGAAACCCGACTCGCTCAGCGGTCTGAATAGCGTTCAGCACTCTAGGGCCGGCTTGCGGGCTTGCTAAACCGATATCTTCATAGGCGATAACAAGCAATCGTCTTGCGATGCTCTCCAGATCACCGGCTTCAATTAATCTAGCCAAATAGTGAAGAGCAGCGTTGGCATCAGAGCCGCGGATCGATTTTTGAAAAGCGGACAGTACATCATAATGCGCGTCACCATCTTTATCGTGAGAAAAGCTTTTTTTCTGCAAGCATTCTTCAGCGGTTTCTAATGTAATGTGAATTTCACCGTCTGCTGACTCCTTCGTTGACAACACGGCAAGCTCAAGCGCATTTAAAGCGGAGCGGACATCTCCTCCGCATCCGTGGGCAAAATGCTCCATCGCCTGATCATCAATGGATACTGAATAGGTGCCAAGGCCCCGATGTTCATCATGGAGCGCACGTTCCAGTGCCTGTTTAATCAGATCAGGTGTTAACGGTTCAAGCTCAAAAATCTGGGTCCGGCTTCTGATCGCCGGATTAATGGCATGATACGGGTTAGCCGTCGTTGCTCCGATCAAAATGATCATCCCGTTTTCTAAATAGGGTAATAGAAAATCCTGTTTTCCTTTATCCAGCCTGTGGACTTCATCCAGAATCAAAATCACTTGGCCGGACATCTTGGCTTCCTGAGCTACGATTTCCATATCTTTTTTATTGTTAATGACAGCATTCAGCTTTCGAAAAGCAATACTTGTTGAACCGGCGATTGCTGTTGCGATTGATGTTTTTCCAATTCCGGGCGGCCCGTACAAAATCATGGATGACAAATGTTTTGCCTGGACCATTCTGCCAATAATTTTATCTTCAGCCACCAGATGCTGCTGGCCGATAATATCCTCTATTTTTGTCGGACGCATCCGATATGCCAATGGCTTCATCTATCATCTCTCCTTACTTAATTACAGGGTAACGGAAAACCGTACATTAGAAAAGGGGAAAGGCCCCCTTTCCTTCTGCCTCAATGAAAATTCGCTGAAGGTATGTTATAATAACAGTTGGTCTATAAGATAATAAACGGACGAAACATATAGAAATTACCATTATAAATGTGGAAAATCATGAAATAACAGAGGTGTTCATGTTGAAAATATCAACTAAGGGAAGATACGGGCTCACCATTATGATCGAGCTTGCAAAAAAGCACGGTGAAGGCCCGACTTCATTAAAAAGCATCGCACAGACGAATAATTTGTCCGAGCATTATTTGGAGCAGCTGGTATCGCCGCTCAGAAATGCCGGTTTAGTGAAAAGCATCAGAGGCGCATATGGCGGATATGTATTAGGCAGTGAGCCGGATGCCATTACCGCGGGAGATATTATCCGTGTGCTTGAGGGGCCGATCAGCCCTGTTGAAGTGCTGGAAGATGAGGAGCCTGCCAAGCGTGAGCTCTGGATTCGCATCCGGGATGCTGTAAAAGAGGTTTTAGACAGTACAACATTAGAGGATCTTGCCAGCTATACAGACGGAGAGCAAGAAGCTTATATGTTCTATATTTAGATCAGGGGTGTAAACATAATGGAACGGATTTATTTAGATCATGCCGCAACGTCTCCGATGGATGAGCGCGTGCTGGAAAAAATGATACCGCACTTCTCCGGCAGTTTCGGTAATCCCTCCAGTATACATTCATTTGGCAGAGAATCTCGAAAATGGGTGGATGAAGCAAGAGCGCAGATCGCAGCAGAAATCGGAGCGGCAGAGCAGGAGATCATTTTTACAAGTGGGGGAACGGAAGCTGATAACTTGGCGATCATGGGAACCGCACTTGCAAGAAAAGATCTTGGCAGACATATCATCACAACAAAAATTGAGCATCACGCCGTGCTTCACACATGTGAAAAACTTGAGGAAGACGGATTTGACATAACGTATCTGGACGTTGACCAAAATGGAAGAGTCAGTGCAAAACAGGTGAAAGAAGCACTGCGTGATGATACAATCCTTGTGACAGTGATGTATGGAAATAATGAAGTTGGAACAGTGCAGCCGATCGAAGAAATCGGTGAGCTGTTAAAGGAACACAAAGCTTATTTTCATACCGATGCTGTTCAGGCATTCGGGTTGCTGCCAATTGATGTGAAAAACAGCCATATTGACCTTCTGTCTGTTTCCGGGCACAAGCTCAACGGGCCAAAAGGGACAGGCTTTTTATATGCTAGTAAAGATGTGAAGCTTTCACCGCTTTTATTCGGAGGAGAGCAAGAAAGAAAACGCCGTGCCGGAACCGAAAATGTTCCAGGCATTGTCGGGCTGAAAGAAGCGATCAAGCTGTCAAGTGAAGAACGGGACGAAAAAAACGAGAAGTATCAATCGTTTAAAGCAATCTTTGCCGACACGCTTAGAGATGCAGGTGTGGCATTCGAGATCAACGGGGACAAAGAGCATAGTCTGCCGCATGTTCTGAATCTTTATTTCCCCGGTGTGTCAGTGGAAGCGCTGCTGGTTAATCTTGATATGGCGGGTGTCGCTGTCTCCAGCGGTTCAGCGTGCACGGCCGGTTCAGTCCTGCCGTCACATGTTCTGACTGCTATGTTCGGAGAAGAGAGTGACCGGCTGACGTCCTCTATTCGAATCAGCTTCGGCCTCGGCAATACGGCTGAGCAAGTGAAAACTGCTGCCAAACATGTGGCCGACGTTGTCAAACGGCTGACACAATAAGGCGGCTTAGTAATTGGAGTGAATGAAATGGAAAAACGGCCGGAGGATACAAGAGTCGTCGTCGGCATGTCCGGCGGAGTAGACTCATCTGTGGCGGCCCTGCTGTTAAAAGAACAGGGCTATGATGTAATCGGAATCTTTATGAAAAATTGGGACGATACGGACGAAAACGGTTTTTGCACGGCGACAGAGGATTATGAAGATGTGATCCGCGTCTGCAACCAAATCGGAATTCCGTATTATGCCGTAAACTTTGAAAAGCAATATTATGAGAAGGTATTTCAATACTTCCTTGATGAATATAAAGCAGGCAGAACACCAAACCCGGATGTACTGTGCAACAAAGAAATTAAATTCAAGGCCTTTTTGGAGCATGCATTGTCACTTGGCGCCGACTATTTAGCGACTGGCCACTATGCAAGAGTAGACAGAAGCGGCGGAAAAGTCAGAATGCTGCGCGGCATTGATGAAAACAAGGATCAAACGTACTTCCTGAATCAGCTGACAGAAGATACGCTGAGCAAAGTCATGTTCCCGATCGGCGAACTTCAAAAAAGCCGTGTGCGTGAAATTGCCAAAGAAGCAGAACTTGCAACAGCGACGAAAAAAGACAGTACAGGCATCTGCTTTATCGGCGAACGCAACTTCAAAACGTTTCTCAGCCAATATCTCCCTGCACAGCCGGGCGATATGATGACGATGGACGGCGAAGTAAAAGGCCGCCACGACGGGTTGATGTACTATACGATCGGACAGCGTCACGGCCTTGGCATCGGCGGAAGCGGCGAGCCGTGGTTTGCGGTTGGCAAAGATCTTGAAAAGAACATCCTCTACGTGGATCAAGGGTTCCATAACCCGCTTTTATATTCTGACAAAATCACAGCAACAAATATTAGCTGGGTACGATCGGATATCATGAAGGGCGAAGAGATTTCCTGCACGGCTAAATTCCGTTACCGCCAAGAAGATCATAAAGTAACGGTGCGCATGACTGGCGAGGGTGAAGCGGAAGTCATCTTTGATGAACAAGTCCGCGCTGTAACGCCGGGACAAGCCGTTGTCTTCTATGACGGCGAAGAATGCCTTGGCGGCGGGACAATTGATGATGTGTACAAAGACGGAACAAAATTGTGGTACGTATAAAAGATGAAAAACCTCAACACTGAGTTGGGGTTTTTTAATGAAAGGAAGATGATCGGTGGATTATAATCAACTCGGTATAGAGGCGATGCAGGAAGGCGATTACGAGAAAGCGGCAGAGGCATTTACAAAAGCGATTGAAGAAAATAAAGAAGACGCGATTCCGTATATCAATTTTGCCAACCTTCTTTCATCTGTAAACGAGCTGGAACGTGCGCTTGCGTTTTATGATAAAGCGCTTGAATTAGACAGTAGCGCAGCCACTGCTTATTATGGAGCAGGAAATGTCTATGTTGTAAAAGAAATGTACAAAGAAGCGAAAGACATGTTTGAAAAAGCGCTACGTGCGGGGATGGAAAACGGCGACCTGTTTTACATGCTCGGAACGGTACTTGTCAAGCTCGAACAGCCTAAGCTTGCACTGCCATATTTACAAAGAGCTGTCGAACTGAATGAAAACGATACGGAAGCGCGCTTTCAATTCGGGATGTGCTTAGCCAACGAGGGCATACTGGACGAAGCGCTCAGCCAATTCTCAGTTGTGACAGAGCAAGACCCGGGGCATGCTGATGCATTTTATAATGCCGGTGTCGCTTATGCTTATAAAGAAAACCGAGAAAAAGCGCTGGAAATGCTGGACAAGGCAATCGATATCCAGCCATATCATATGCTTGCGCTTCATGCTAAAAAACTGATTGATCCATCATAACAGGCACAGGAGGAGGGACAGCTCGTGCAGCAGCATCCGGATCAGCTTAAACTGGAGGAAGAGCCCTATTTAAAAGGGACAGTCAACACAGTCATCTATCATAATGACACCAATTTATATACGGTTCTGAAAGTGAAAGTCACAGAGACCTCCGAAGCCATTGAAGATAAAGCCGTATCCGTGACGGGCTACTTCCCTGCGCTTCAAGAAGAAGAGACCTACACGTTTTACGGAAAGATCGTAACCCATCCAAAATTCGGGCTCCAATTTCAGGCGGAGCATTTCAAAAAGGAGATTCCAACGACTAAGGAAGGCATCATTCAATATTTATCGAGTGATTTATTCGAGGGAATCGGCAAAAAAACTGCTGAAGAAATTGTGAAAAAGCTGGGCGACAGCGCCATTAATAAAATATTGGCTGACGCTTCAGTGCTTTATGATGTTCCAAGACTCTCAAAAAAGAAAGCAGACACGCTGGCTGGCGCATTGCAGCGGCATCAGGGACTGGAGCAAATCATGATTTCCTTGAATCAGTTTGGCTTTGGCCCGCAGCTGTCTATGAAAATCTATCAAGCCTATGAATCCGAGACGCTTGAAAAGATTCAGGAAAATCCTTATCAGCTTGTGAAGGATGTAGAAGGCATCGGGTTTGGGAAAGCGGATGAGCTGGGCAGCAGAATGGGTCTTTCGGGTAACCATCCTGAGCGGGTAAAAGCTGCTATTTTGTACACGCTTGAAGCGACTTGTCTGTCAGAGGGGCACACGTACATAGAAACAGAACAGCTGATCATTGACACCCAATCTCTGTTAAACCAGTCAGCAAGGGAAGGGCAGCGCATCACAGAAATGGATGCCGCTAACGCGATTATTGCCCTTGGAGAAAATAAAGACATTGTCATAGAAGATGGCCGCTGTTATTTTCCATCGCTGTTTTACGCAGAACAAAACGTTGCAAAGCGTGTGAAACATATCGCTAGCCAAACCGAATATGAGAACCAGTTTCCCGAATCAGAGTTTTTGCTCGCGTTGGGAGAACTGGAAGAACGGATGAACGTTCAGTATGCCCCCAGCCAGAAGGAAGCGATTCAAAAAGCCCTTTCCTCGCCGATGCTTCTTTTAACAGGCGGTCCGGGAACAGGGAAAACGACGGTAATCAGAGGGATTGTCGAGCTCTACGGAGAGCTTCACGGTGTGTCACTAGATCCGTCAGCTTATAAAAAGGATGAAGCTTTTCCGATTGTTTTGGCCGCTCCGACAGGGAGAGCAGCAAAACGGATGAGTGAATCAACGGGACTTCCTGCAGTTACGATACACAGGCTGCTTGGCTGGAACGGTGCTGAAGGCTTTACTCATACAGAGGATCAGCCGATCGAAGGGAAGCTGTTAATTATCGATGAAGCCAGTATGCTTGATATATGGCTGGCGAATCATTTGTTCAAGGCGATCCCTGATCATATACAAATCATCATTGTCGGAGACGAAGACCAGCTGCCTTCCGTCGGTCCGGGACAAGTGCTCAGAGACCTGCTGGCATCCCAGGTGATTCCGACTGTGAGACTGACAGACATCTATCGCCAGGCAGAAGGGTCATCAATCGTCGAGCTTGCCCACCAGATGAAAAATGGATTGCTGCCGAACAATTTGACTGCCCCGACAAAGGACCGTTCCTTTATTCGCTGCGGCGGGTCGCAAATCAAAGAAGTAGTTGAGAAGGTTGTCGCCAATGCATTGAAAAAAGGCTATACAGCAAAGGACATTCAGGTCCTCGCTCCGATGTACAGAGGAAAAGCCGGCATTAATGAATTGAATGTGATGCTGCAGGACATTTTAAATCCTCCTAAAGAAAAACGGAGAGAATTGAAGTTCGGGGATGTTGTCTACAGAACCGGAGATAAAATTTTGCAGCTTGTCAATCAGCCGGAAAACAATGTGTTCAACGGAGATATTGGCGAAATCACGTCGATATTTTATGCAAAGGAAAATACAGAAAAAGAAGACATGGCCGTCGTTTCTTTTGACGGCAATGAAATGACATTTACGAAAAAAGATTTTAATCAATTTACCCATGCGTATTGCTGTTCTATTCATAAATCGCAGGGAAGTGAATTTCCGATTGTGGTTTTGCCTGTTGTGAAAGGCTATTATAGAATGCTCAGAAGAAACCTTCTTTATACCGCGATTACAAGAGCGAAGAAATTTCTCATTTTATGCGGTGAGGAGGAGGCGCTGGAGTGGGGCGTGAAAAATAATGATGCAACTGTCAGGCAGACCTCCTTGAAAAACAGGCTGTCCGTACAGGTTGAGGAAATGGATGCCGAGCTTGAGGCTTTGCAAAAAGAGCTCCCGTTCAGCGTACACGACGCCAACATTGGCATGGAAGGCATTACACCATTCGATTTTATGAAAGAAGAACAGCAATAAAATGCTCCCGTGTAAGCGGGAGTTTTTTCATTTGCAGTGGAATTGATTTCATCGTATGAGTCTAAGGCGCAAAGCAAAACCTAAGCCTGTTCAACAAAAGGTGGTTGATCACACTTTGAGAACATGCCATGAAGTAGAAGGATTCCCAGTATACTCAGAACGAACTTCTAGTTATCTTGGGACAATTTCCGATATTTGTTTTTCTCTGAAAGGAGATTGTCTTGGGTTTATTCTTGCACAAAAACGCTTTTTGCATCATCATCATGCGCTATTACGGGCGTGTGATATCTCTTCCATTCTTGATGACCGCATATTGGCTTCGGTCAGTTCAGAACAGCTTTTGCCTCTTCCGAAATTATGCTTCACATACGAGCAGATGAAGATGAAGCTTGTGAAATCGCAAGAGGGCGATATATTGGGAATGCTGGAAGATGTATACTTTTGTTTGGACAGGGGCATAATCGTAGCATATGAACTTTCGGACGGTTTCTTTTCTGACCTGGCGGGAAGCAAGCGCCAGATCCAAAGAGCGGATTCGCTTGTCGAGGTGCGGAAAGACGAGATCGTTCTGAACGGATAGAGGTGTGAGGTATGCTTATATGCCCGAATTGCAAAAGTAAGGATATCGGCAAAATCGGCGTGAACCAATATTATTGCTGGGGCTGTTTTATTGAACTGACAGTGGCGAAAGGGAAGATTGCAACTCATCAGGTGGAAGAAGACGGAACGTTAAGCAGCTTGGATGATTTGTTTTCTGAGGATGAACGCAGCATCAATTTTTAATCATGAAAGGAGATGCGCAGGATGAATCGGACGATGACTTCTCTTTTGGCAATGGGAGCCGGAGCTCTCGTGTACCGAATGGCGACTCAATCTGACATGCTGAATAATCGAAGCATGAAGCGGATGAGAAGAAGAATTACGAAAATGTTTTAATGTAAAAAGGATACTCTCCAAAGAGTATCCTTTTCTATGTTTGCCGGACCTCGAGGCGTCTTGCTGCGAGTGAAAGGCTGTAGTTGACTGCGAAATACATAAGGGCCGCAAGTAAAAAGATCGGGAAAAAATAACTGCCGTCTGCGCTTTGGCCGTTAATAATTTGCGCGTTGTGAATCAGTTCAGGCAGGGCGATCACAACAGCGAGCGATGTATCTTTTAATAAAGAAATAAACTGGCTTACGATGGGCGGAACCATGCGGCGAAGCGCTTGCGGCATGACGATAAAGAACAGGGTCTGTGTATAGCTCAGCCCGGAGGAGCGCGCCGCTTCAATTTGTCCTTTGTCAATTGATTTCAGTCCGCTTCGGATAATTTCAGATAGCATAGCGGATTCAAAAATCGTTAGTGCTGTAATTGCAGCAGCTGTAATTTCAAGCTTAATCCCAATTTCCGGAAGGGCAAAAAACGTAAAGAAAATAATTAACAGCAAGGGGAGGTTTCTGATCGTTTCAACGAGAACCGCAATCAATTGAGAAAGAACGGGAACTTTCGCATAACGCAGGGTGCCTGCGATTAAACCGAAGAAAAAGCTCAGAATGATGGAGATGAAAGCAACGTACAAGGTGACGAGAAAGCCATCCCATAAAAACGCTAAATGCTCCTGTGAATAAGCACCGATGAAATCCAATGTAACTCACTCCTTATCAATAGCTTTTTTCCAGCCGTTTTTCCAGATAGTTAACACCGATGCTAAGCGGAATCGTCAGCACTAAGTAAAAAAGCGCCACAAAAATATAAACATCAAATACAACGAGTGTGCTCGACGAAACTAAATCGGCTTGGTACATAAGATCCAATCCGGCCACAACCCCAAGAATCGAAGAGTTTTTGACTAAGTTTAAAAATTGATTGCCTAAAGGCGGAATGACGATTTTGATTGCCTGCGGCAAAATGATATGGAGCATGGCCTGGCTGTAGGTAAAGCCTGACGAGCGTGCCGCTTCCATCTGCCCTTTTGAAACAGACTGGATGCCTGCTCTGATGGCTTCAGCGATAAACCCAGAGGTATAAATGGTGAGAGCAACCGTTCCCGCTTGAAAACCGTCAAGCCTCAGGCCTGCGTTTGGAAGTCCGAAATAGAAAACAAAGGTAATTAAAAGAAGAGGGATGTTGCGGATGAATTCTACATATGCGGTCCCGAACCATTGCAGCGGCTTAAAGACTGTTATTCTCATAACCGCTACAGCAACGCCGAGGACAAAACTGCCGGCCAGCGCGATAACACTTGCGAGCAAGGTATGGTAAAAACCGTCCATATACATGCCGAAGTTATCGAAAAGAATTGACACATTCATCTGCCTATTCACTCCTTATCAAATTGGGATGAGCATCGCCTGCTCATCCCGGGATGGTTGTTATTCAGCTGGGTCTTCTTTGATCCATTTTTTATAAATTTCATCGTATCTGCCATCCGACTTCATCTTTTTAAGTGAAGCGTTGATTTCTTTCGCGAGAGCAGATTGCCCTTTTTTCACGGCGATCCCGTAAGGCTCATCTGTAAAAGGCTTTCCTGTTAATTGATAATTTTTATTTTCATCAGCCATTCCATATAAAATCGCATTATCTGTGGTGAGGGCATCGCCTTGCCCCGATTTAAGGGCTGTAAAGGCTTCTGCGTAGTTTTCAAATTCTAAAACAGATGCTTCAGGCGCCTTTTCACGAATGTTTTGAGAGGAGGTGGAGCCTTTTACTGCAAGAACTTTTGAGCCTTTGCCAAGATTCTCGACACTCTTGATTTTGCTGCCTTTTTTCACGAGAAGCGATTGCCCGGCCTCGAAATAGACATCAGAAAAGTCAACTTCCTTTTTTCGTTCTTCAGTGATCGTCATTGTGGCGACAATGGCGTCGATATCCCCGTTTTGCAGCATAGGAATCCTTGTTTTTGAGGTGACCTCTTTAAATTGAGCTTTTTTCTCATCACCTAAAATGTCTTTAGCGATTTGTTTAGCAATATCAATATCAAAACCCTCAATCTCACCTGAGCTTGGATTTTTAAGACCGAACAGTCGAGTGTCCGTTTTTACGCCGAAGACAATTTTGTCATTGTCTTTAATGGCGGCTAGCGTATCTTTTTTGCTCTCCTTTGAGGCTTCTCCGTTTGATCCCTTGCTGCCGCAAGCGGCAAGCAAGATGACAGCGAATAAAGAAATCAATGCTAAAGAAAAAATCTTTTTCATACAAGCTCCCCCATTTCTGGTTTAATGATTTAAAATACGGCTTAAGAATAAACGGGCCCGTTCTTCCTTTGGGTTCGCGTAAAACTCAGCCGGCACTGCTTCTTCTAAAATCTTTCCTTCGTCAATGAAGACAATCCGGTCGGCAACTTCTTTGGCAAACCCCATTTCGTGTGTCACGACAACCATTGTCATGCCTTCTTTGGCGAGTGTTTTCATGACATCTAGCACCTCACCGATCATTTCAGGATCAAGTGCTGATGTCGGCTCGTCAAACAGCATGACCTCCGGCTTCATCGCCAGTCCTCTTGCGATGGCAACACGCTGCTGCTGCCCGCCGGAAAGCTGGGAAGGATAGGCGTCAGCCTTGTCTGGGATGCCGACTTTTTCAAGATAGTACCGCGCCGTTTCCTTTGCTTGTTCAGATGATTGTCTAAGCACTTTTACCGGAGCCAGCATGATGTTCTGCAGCACTGTTTTATGCGGATATAAATGAAAGTGCTGAAACACCATCCCGATATTTTGCCGCACTTGATTGATATCAGTTTTTCTGTCGTTAATGGCGGTGCCGTTTACTGTAAGCACTCCCTCATTGATCGACTCAAGTCTGTTGATGCATCTGAGCAATGTGCTTTTACCGGAACCGGATGGGCCGATGATAACAACGACTTCACCTTTTTCGATTTGAAGATTAATTTGTTTTAACACGTGAAAATCTCCGTAATGCTTGTTTACATTTTGAAATGTGATCATCGCAATCCTCCTATCAGAAAATTTGACCAAAAAAGTAAATGATCAAACTTTTCTGAAAATTAAAAGTGAAAAAATGTCCATGACTTCTGACTGACTAAAGAAACATAAAGAATAATTCCGTGTAAACCTCAAAAGATATAGGTGAGGTGAAAGCAGATGCTCCAAAAACCGGTGCAGCTTTTGTTGTGGGTGGCTATTTGTTTGCTGGTTCTGTTAACAGTCTATGTCTTTTTTATGCTTGATATGTTATGGTCACCCTTTTGGCTCGTCATAAAAACGATCTTTATTCCCTTGATCATTTCTATTTTTATATCTTATTTATTGCTTCCGGTCACAGAATGGCTGCATGGCAAAGGATTGCCTAGGACTTTGAGCATCTTGGTCATTTATGTTCTTTTTTTTGGCGGGATTGGCTGGGCGTTGTATAAAGGGGTGCCTGTTTTAATCGTGCAGCTGACGGATTTGTCAGAAAATATACCCATGTTTGCCGAAACGTATAACGGGCTTCTTCTTCATGTGCATAACCATACGGATGACTGGCCTGATGGTATGCATCACCGTATAGATAAAATGATCCGCCAGACGGAGGCGTTTTTTGCGGGAACGATCGAGGGTGCGATCAGCGGGATCCGCAATGTGCTTGATTACTTCTTAATTGCTGCAACAATCCCTTTTCTCGTGTTTTATATGGTGAAGGACATTGAGTTAATGAAAAAGACAGTATGGTACTTGACTCCGAAGTCGTGGAGAAAGCGGGGCAGCGCCTTTTTGCGGGATGTGGATGATTCGCTTGGCGATTATATCCGCGGCCAGCTTTTGGTCTGCTTGATTCTTGGCGTGATTGCAGGCATTTCGTTCTGGGTATTTGGGCTTCCATATCCGCTGATACTTGGCCTTATCTCTGGAGTAACGAATGTCATCCCGTATTTTGGCCCTTTCATCGGAGCTGTTCCTGCGTTGTTAATTGCGATGACGATCTCAGTCAAGGCGGTTCTTGTTGTGGTGATTACGGTGTTTATTCTGCAGTTTATGGAAGGAAATATCCTCAGTCCGTTCATTGTCGGCAGAAGCCTTAAAATGCATCCGGTCGTTATCATGCTTGCACTCCTTGCCGGAGGGGAGCTTGCGGGAATCGTCGGGATGATTCTGGCTGTTCCTGCGACGGCTGTTTTAAAAGTAATGATGATCCATTTTTTGCGGATGAGGACGGAGCATTGACATCGGCGTGCCGCTTGTCTATAATTTCTCGTAGAATACATACGAATCTCGAGTGACGGATCTGAGTACGCCGAAGCCCTGTTAAAGAGAGAAGCTCCATAAGCTGAAAGGAGCTTTATCAGAAGATCGGAGGAAGCTAATCCTGAGTGCAGTTAATCACTGCCGCTTATCCTGCGTTACAGGGTTAAAGGTGACGGGCGCATGAATGCCCGTAATCAGGGTGGTACCGCGAGACAGCTCTCGTCCCTGTGTAAACGTTGGTTTGCATAGGGGGAGGGCTTTTTTGCTGTCACTGAAGAGAATTTCGATTTTTATAGAGGAGGAAATACAATGAAACACTTAACTTCTGCGGAAGTGCGTCAAATGTTTTTGGATTTCTTTAAAGAAAAAGGACATGCGGTAGAGCCAAGCGCGTCATTAGTGCCTCATGAGGATCCTTCACTGCTTTGGATCAACAGCGGTGTTGCGACGCTGAAAAAATATTTTGACGGCCGTGTCGTGCCGGAAAATCCAAGAATCGTAAACGCTCAAAAAGCGATCAGAACAAACGATATAGAAAATGTAGGTAAAACTGCGCGCCATCACACTTTCTTTGAAATGCTCGGAAACTTTTCCATCGGCGATTATTTCAAAGAAGAAGCCATTACATGGGCTTGGGAGTTTTTAACGAGCGACAAGTGGATTGGCTTCGACAAAGAGCTTCTCTCTGTTACGGTTCATCCTGAAGATGAAGAGGCATATGAGTTTTGGGCGAAAAAAATCGGTATTCCTGAAGAAAGAATTATCCGTCTGGAAGGGAACTTCTGGGATATCGGTGAAGGGCCGAGCGGACCGAATACGGAAATCTTTTACGACCGCGGTGAAGCATACGGTAATGATCCAGAAGATCCGGAGCTTTACCCAGGCGGGGAAAACGACCGTTACCTGGAAGTATGGAACCTTGTGTTCTCAGAGTTCAACCATAACCCTGACGGCACGTACACACCGCTTCCAAAGAAAAACATTGATACAGGCATGGGTCTTGAAAGAATGGTATCTGTCATCCAGAATGTTCCAACAAACTTTGACACCGATTTGTTTGTTCCGATCATTAAAGCAACAGAATCGATTTCTGGTGAAACATATGGCAAAGACAATGTGAAAGACACTGCGTTTAAAGTGATTGCTGACCATATCAGAACGGTTGCCTTTGCTGTCAGTGACGGTGCGCTGCCGTCAAATGAAGGCCGCGGCTATGTATTAAGACGCTTATTACGCCGTGCCGTGCGTTATGCCAAAACGATCAACATCCATCGTCCGTTCATGTTTGATTTAGTGCCGGTTGTCGCAGAAATCATGGCTGATTTCTATCCTGAAGTGAAAGAGAAAGCGGATTTCATCGCAAAAGTCATTAAAACCGAGGAAGAACGCTTCCATGAGACCCTTAATGAAGGGCTTGCGATCCTGTCAGAAATGATCAAAAAAGAAAAAGACAAGGGCAGCAGCGTTATCTCAGGTGCTGATGTGTTTAAACTGTATGATACGTATGGATTCCCGGTTGAATTGACTGAAGAATACGCAGAAGACGAGAACATGACGGTTGACCATGAGGGCTTTGAGGAGGAAATGAACCAGCAGCGTGAACGGGCAAGAAACGCCCGCCAGGATGTAGGCAGCATGCAGGTGCAGGGCGGCGCACTGCGCGACGTGACAGATGAAAGCACATTTGTCGGCTATTCTCAAACCAAAGCTGATGCCAATATCATTGTGCTTCTTCGGGACGGCCAATTAATCGAAGAGGCTCATGAAGGAGAAAGCGTTCAAATCATTCTTGATGAAACACCGTTCTATGCAGAAAGCGGCGGCCAAATCGGCGATAAAGGCTATCTCCGAAACGAGCAGGCAGTTGTAAGAATTAAAGATGTTCAAAAAGCGCCGAACGGCCAGCATGTGCATGAAGGTGTTGTGGAGAGCGGTACTGTTCAAAAAGGCCTGCATGTTACGGCTGAAGTTGAAGACCATATGAGAAGCGGCGTCATTAAAAACCACACGGCAACGCATTTATTGCATCAGGCTCTAAAAGATGTTCTTGGAACTCATGTCAATCAGGCGGGCTCTCTTGTAACGGAAAACCGTCTTCGTTTTGACTTCTCGCACTTTGGCCAAGTGACAAAAGAAGAGCTCGAACAAATTGAAAGAATCGTAAACGAAAAGATCTGGGCGAGCATCCCGGTCAGCATTGATTTGAAACCGATCGCTGAAGCAAAAGAAATGGGTGCGATGGCACTGTTCGGCGAAAAATATGGCGATATTGTCCGTGTCGTTCAAGTTGGAAATTACAGCTTAGAGCTGTGCGGCGGCTGCCATGTCAGAAAT
Source organism: Bacillus sp. PS108 (assembly GCF_037963335.1). Lineage (NCBI taxonomy): Bacteria > Bacillati > Bacillota > Bacilli > Caryophanales > Bacillaceae > Bacillus > Bacillus sp. PS108. Next base: position 2,655,162 of record NZ_CP150155.1, on the reverse strand, counting down.
ACAGCAGAAATCGGCTTGTTTAAAATCGTTTCTGAATCCGGAATCGGAGCAGGCACAAGACGGATTGAAGCTGTAACGGGACAAGGCGCTTACGTCGAAATGAACAGCCAGATTTCTGTATTGAAGCAGACCGCTGACGAGCTGAAAACAAATATCAAAGAAGTGCCGAAACGGGTCGCGGCTCTGCAGGCTGAACTGAAGGATGCACAAAGAGAAAATGAATCTCTTCTTGCAAAACTAGGCAACGTGGAAGCAGGAGCAATCCTGTCGAAAGTAAAAGAAGTTGACGGCGTAAACGTGCTTGCGGCAAAAGTAAATGCAAAAGACATGAATCATCTCCGCACTATGGTCGATGAACTCAAAGCAAAGCTTGGCTCTGCGGTGATCGTGCTTGGTGCGGTACAAAACGATAAAGTTAATATCTCTGCCGGAGTCACAAAGGACCTCATTGAGAAAGGACTTCACGCCGGCAAGCTGGTTAAACAAGCTGCGGAAGTTTGCGGCGGAGGCGGCGGAGGCCGTCCGGACATGGCGCAGGCAGGCGGTAAACAGCCGGAAAAATTAGAAGAAGCTTTGGCTTCTGTAGAAGATTGGGTGAAATCCGTTTTATAATTCGCCCATGTAGTGTAGAATGATGGTAAGATTAGGACCCCAGGCTGAACTTTGCCTGCGAATTTGGGAAAGAGGTGCAAAACGGTGAGCTCGTTTGATAAAACGATGAAATTTAATTTCTCCGATGATTCTGCTGAGACTAACGTAAATGAGGTGCTGATTACAGTGTATGACGCGCTTCAGGAAAAGGGCTACAATCCAATCAACCAGATTGTCGGATACTTGCTGTCAGGTGATCCCGCTTATATTCCTAGGCATCGTGACGCTCGCAATTTAATTCGCAAACTTGAAAGAGACGAATTAATCGAGGAATTGGTAAAGTCTTATTTAGAACAGCATAAAGAGGCGTAAATAAAGAATGAGAATATTAGGACTCGATTTAGGAACCAAAACACTCGGTGTAGCTCTGAGCGATGAAATGGGCTGGACTGCTCAAGGCATTGAGACCATAAAGATAAATGAAGCAGAAGGCGATTATGGTTTATCCCGTTTATCTGAACTGATAAAGGACTATACTATAGATAAAATCGTGCTCGGCTTTCCTAAGAACATGAACGGAACAGTCGGCCCGAGAGGCGAAGCCAGCCAAACATTTGCGAAAGTGCTTGAAACAACGTACAATGTTCCTGTTGTGCTGTGGGACGAGCGTCTTACCACAATGGCGGCTGAAAAAATGCTGATTGCAGCTGACGTCAGCAGGCAAAAACGAAAAAAAGTCATTGATAAAATGGCGGCTGTTATGATTTTACAAGGATATCTTGACAGCTTAAATTAAAGCCAGAGGTGAAGAAAATGGAACACGGCGAAAAAAATATTACAATTGTTGACGATCAAGGAAATGAACAGCTTTGTGAAGTGCTGTTTACATTTGAAAATGAAGAGTTTGGCAAATCTTATGTCTTGTACTATCCAATCGAATCAAAAGATGACGAAGAAGTAGAAATTCTTGCTTCCAGCTTCACGCCAAACGAAGACGGTGAAAACGGTGAGCTATTCCCGATTGAAACTGACGAAGAATGGGATATGATCGAAGAAACACTAAACACATTCTTAGCGGACGAAGACGAAGAGTAAAACATCGCGCCAAATCAAAGCCGGAGCTATACTGCTCCGGCTTTTTTCTGCTTTATGCAGGCCTCTTTTTGTAATAAATTGCCGAAATACAATGAATCATGTAGTATAAGAGCTGATGGGAGGAGACCTAATGTATATCAATCAGCAAAAAAAATCGTTTTTTAATAAAAAAAGAATTATACTGTCTTCCATTGTTGTGCTGTTTCTCATCATTGGCGGGGCATTTTTATATGGGAAATCATTGCTTGAACCTGTTGAAAAAGACAGTAAAACGACAGTTAATATTAACATTCCGAGCGGTTCGTCTGTTTCAGCCATCGCATCGATATTAAAGAAAAATGATGTCATAAAAAGCGAGAAGGCGTTTCAGTACTATGTGAAATATAAAGGTGCTTCCGGGTTTCAGGCCGGATTCTACCATCTGAATAAAGGTATGGATTTAGATGCCATTATTCAGAAGCTGACAAGCGGGGCTACAGGTTACGCTTTTCAAATCACAGTGACTGAGGGAGCACAGCTGACCCAAATCGCGGCTGCTATTGCTGATGAAACAAAATACTCTAAAAAACAAGTCATAGCGAAGCTGGACGATGAAACATTTATCAATCAGCTGAAGAAAGAATTCCCGGACACTGTGACAAATGATGTTTTCAATAAAAACATTAAGCACCCGCTTGAAGGGTACCTATTCCCGGCTACATACCCTTTTAACGATCCGGACACATCACTTGAAGACATTATCAAGGCAATGATTAAGCAGACAAATTCTTATGTGGAAACATATAAATCAGAAATGAAGAAAAACAAAGTTTCTGTGCATAAGCTGCTGACAATGGCTTCTTTGATAGAAGAAGAAGCGACTGAAAAATCCGACCGCCATAAAATTGCGAGCGTCTTTTATAACCGCCTGAAAAAGAAAATGCCGCTCCAAACAGATCCGACCGTCCTGTACGCGGCAGGCAAGCATAAAGATCGGGTTCTTTATAAGGATCTGGAAATCGATTCACCATACAATACGTATAAAAACACAGGGCTGACGCCAGGGCCGATTGCCAATGCCGGCATGTCGTCATGGGAAGCGGCGCTGCATCCGGATAAAACGGACTATCTGTATTTCTTGGCCAAATCAAATGGTGAGGTCGTATTTACAAAAACGCTAAAAGAGCATAATAAAGCAAAAGAAAAATACATTTCCTCAAAAAATGAGAAATAAAAGGAGAGCAAAAAGCTCTCCTTTTGTTCGCTTTCCGCAAGGTTTTATGATAAAATATATCGGGTTGTTTACCGATGTATCATGATGTATTCAGAGAGTGTCCTGCGCATAAGACTGGGGCACTCCTTTTTAGAACGGGAGGCTGTTTGTAGTGACTGACCGGTATGAACAAATAAATGACTATATAGAAGCATTATTAAAGCCTCGGCCGGATAACGTGAAGAAGCTTGAAGCATATGCAGAAGAACATCATGTCCCGATTATGGAAAAAGCGGGCATGGAGGTGCTGCTTCAAATTTTGTCTGTGAAACAGCCGAAAAAAATACTAGAAATCGGAACGGCCATTGGTTATTCAGCCATTCGAATGGCGCTGGAGCTGCCGTCTGCTGAAATATATACAATTGAACGCAATGAGAAACGGCATGAAGAAGCGGTAAACAATATCAAGGAATTTCAGCTTGATGACCGGATTCATGTTTTTTACGGAGATGCGCTTGAATTAGCCGACGCCGTTCATGTAACCGCGCCTTACGATGTCATTTTTATTGACGCTGCAAAAGGTCAGTATCAAAACTTTTTTCATTTATATGAACCGATGCTTTCACCGGACGGGGTGGTTATAACAGACAACGTGCTGTTTAAAGGTCTGGTGGCAGAGGATTACAGCAAAATAGAACCGAAGAGAAGGCGCAGGCTTGTAGCAAAAATTGATGAATATAATCATTGGCTGATGAATCATCCGGATTATCAAACTGCGATTATTCCTGTCGGGGACGGACTTGCGATTAGTAAAAAGAAGAGGTGAACGTCATGAAAAAACCAGAGCTCTTAGTGACGCCGACGAGTACAGCGGACATTTTGCCGCTCATACAGGCTGGGGCAACTGCGTTTTTAGTTGGGGAACAGAGATACGGCTTGAGATTAGCCGGAGAATTTTCTCGTGAAGATGTAACAAAAGCCGTAGAGATTGCTCACAAAGAAGGGGCAAAAGTATACGTTGCTGTAAATGCAATTTTCCATAATGATAAAGTGGGTGAGCTTGGCGAATATCTGGCTTTCTTAGCAGAAGCCGGTGTCGATGCAGCGGTATTCGGCGATCCTGCCGTGCTGATGGCTGCCCGTGAATCTGCGCCTGATCTGAAGCTTCATTGGAGCACAGAAACGACAGGTACCAACTATTATACATGCAACTACTGGGGACGCAAGGGTGCGGCGCGCTCTGTGCTTGCCAGAGAATTAAACATGGACAGCATTGTTGAGATTAAAGAAAATGCGGAAGTCGAAATTGAAATCCAGGTGCATGGAATGACGTGCATGTTCCAATCGAAGCGTTCTTTGATTGGAAACTATTTTGAATATCAGGGCAAAGTCATGGACATTGAAAGAAAGAAAAAAGAATCAGGCATGTTTTTACACGATAAAGAACGTGATAATAAATATCCGATTTTCGAAGATGAAAACGGCACTCACATCATGAGCCCGAACGATGTGTGCATCATTGATGAGCTCGAGGAATTGATAGATGCCGGAATTGATTCTTTCAAAATCGATGGTGTTTTGAAAACGCCTGAATACCTAATAGAAGTCACCAAAATGTACAGAGAAGCAATTGATTTGTGCGTGGAAAACCGTGACGAATACGAAGCGAAAAAAGAAGACTGGATCGAACGCATTGAAAGCATCCAGCCAGTAAACAGAAAAATTGATACCGGATTCTTCTTCAAGGAAACGGTTTATTAATCAAAAGGAGGTTAAGCTATGACTGCCGTAAATGATAAAATATCCACAATCGTTAATGGAAAGCGTGTGATTACGAAAAAGCCGGAGCTTCTCGCACCTGCGGGTAATCTTGAAAAGCTGAAAATCGCTGTTCATTACGGAGCGGACGCGGTCTTTATCGGGGGACAGGAATACGGGCTTCGCTCGAATGCCGATAACTTTACGATCGAAGAAATTGCAGAAGGCGTAGAATTCGCAAAGAAATATGGCGCGAAGATCTACGTAACAACGAATATTTTCGCTCATAATGAAAACATGGACGGGCTTGAAGACTATTTAAAAGCGCTTGGAGACGCCAACGTTGCCGGTATTATTGTTGCAGATCCGCTTATTATTGAAACATGCCGCAGAGTGGCGCCGAATGTTGAGGTTCACTTGAGCACACAGCAGTCTCTTTCAAACTGGAAGGCTGTCCAGTTCTGGAAGGAAGAAGGTCTCGACCGCGTCGTGCTGGCACGTGAAACTAGCGCTCTTGAAATCAGAGAAATGAAAGAAAAGGTAGATATCGAAATCGAATCCTTCATTCATGGCGCAATGTGTATTGCATATTCCGGCCGCTGCGTGCTGAGCAATCACATGACAGCGCGGGATTCCAACCGCGGAGGCTGCTGCCAGTCATGCCGCTGGGATTATGATCTCTATCAAACAGACGGTGCCAACGCCGTTGCTTTGTATGGTGAAGAAGATGCACCATTTGCGATGAGCCCGAAAGATTTGAAGCTGATTGAATCCATTCCGAAAATGATTGAAATGGGAATCGACAGCTTAAAGATTGAAGGCCGCATGAAATCCATTCACTATGTAGCAACTGTTGTCAGCGTATACCGCAAAGTAATCGATGCTTATTGCGCTGATCCAGAGAACTTTGTGATTCAAAAAGAATGGCTTGAAGAGCTTGATAAGTGCGCCAACAGGGACACTGCGACAGCTTTCTTTGAAGGAACGCCAGGCTATGAAGAGCAAATGTTCGGCGAACACGCCAAGAAAACGACATATGATTTTGTCGGCTTAGTGCTGAATTATGATGAAGATACACAAATGGTCACGCTTCAGCAGCGCAATTTCTTCAAAAAAGGCGACGAAGTGGAATTTTTCGGACCAGAAATCGAAAACTTTACACATACGATTGAAACCATTTGGGACGAAGACGGAAATGAGCTAGATGCTGCCCGCCATCCCCTGCAAATTGTCAAATTCAAACTAGACAAAAAGATTTATCCGAGCAACATGATGAGAAAGGGGAAGTAACAGCCCATGGGTAAGAATCCAGTAGTCATTGGAATCGCAGGAGGTTCCGGTTCAGGAAAAACGAGTGTCACACGGTCCATTTATGAACAATTTAAAGGACACTCAATTTTAATGATCCAGCAGGACCTTTATTATAAAGACCAAAGCCATCTTCCGTTTGAAGAAAGGCTGAACACAAACTATGATCATCCGCTTGCGTTTGATAATGACTATTTAATCGAGCATATTCAGGATCTATTGAATTACCGCCCGATTGAAAAGCCGATTTATGACTATAAGCTTCACACACGTTCAGAAGAAACGGTTCACGTAGAGCCAAAGGATGTTATTATCCTTGAAGGCATTCTTGTTCTTGAAGACAAAAGGCTTCGTGATCTGATGGATATCAAGCTTTATGTTGATACGGACGCTGACTTGCGTATCATCAGACGGATTATGAGAGATATTAATGAGCGCGGACGCTCTATTGATTCTGTCATTGAACAATATGTGTCAGTGGTCCGTCCGATGCATAACCAATTCGTCGAGCCGACGAAACGATACGCTGATATTATTATCCCGGAAGGCGGTCAGAATCACGTCGCAATTGATCTGATGGTCACAAAAATTCAAACCATTCTTGAACAAAACGCGATTTTGTAATACCATAGCATAGACATAAATAACTCTGACCATATTATGTATAGGCAGGAAGGGAATGTGCGAATTCCCTTCTTTCCCTGTTTATAAACGCGAAATATTTGCAGAACGACACGATTCAGTTTAAGATAAACAGTACCTATATGGGAGAGAAGAACGAGGACTGCCCTGTGTTCTCATTCTTGTATTTTTTAGTTTATGCTCTCATACATAATCGAAGATGTTGAGGGACAACCAGAAGGAGTGAAGGGACATGGCACAAGAGAAAGTTTTTCCTATGACTGCAGAAGGAAAACAAAAACTTGAACAAGAATTAGAATATTTGAAAACGGTTAAACGAAAAGAAGTAGTAGAGCGAATCAAAATTGCGAGAAGCTTCGGAGACCTTTCCGAGAACTCTGAATACGATTCAGCGAAAGAAGAGCAGGCATTTGTAGAGGGCCGCGTGACGACTCTTGAAAATATGATTCGCAATGCGAAAATCATTGAAGATGACGGCGGCTCTAACGTTGTCGGTTTGGGTAAAACCGTCACTTTCGTCGAACTGCCTGACGGTGATGAAGAATCATATACGATCGTCGGAAGCGCGGAAGCTGACCCGTTTGAAGGGAAAATCTCAAACGATTCACCGATCGCAAAAAGCCTCTTGGGCAAAAAAGTAGATGAAGAAGTCACAGTACAAACACCGGGCGGAGAAATGCTCGTGAAAATTGTGAAAATTTCATAATATCTGTTTAGCAGCGAAACACCTCGTCCACAATGTGGGTGAGGTGTTTTTTTATGAAGATATCGAAACGAATGAAGCTGGCAGTCATCGTTTTTTTGATTGTATTTTTTCTGCTTCTGCTGAGGCTTGCAGAAATCCAGCTGTTTTTCACAGAATCATTTTCTAAAAAGAAAATTAATTTGATTCAAGAAAGTGTGAAACAGCGGACGGAGGAAGTGCTCATTTCAGATGGAAGAGGCTCTTTTTTAGATCGAAACGGGCGGGCGCTGACAGGACAAAGCGAGCCTGCGGTTGTTTTGTTCCCTTTTCTGCTGACGCAGGATTGGCCGATCAAAAAAGTTGCGGACATCCTCGGCATGTCTGAAGATGATTTGCGCCAGACACTAGGTAAGGCAAAAAAACCGGTCATTTTGCAGCAAAAGAAAATCAAAACACTTTCAAAACAATCTATCACAAAAATTAATTCTTTGAAATATCCCGGCATTTACGGCGTATATATGGAGAATGAAGACAAGCCCAGCCTTGCTTCACATACGATAGGGAGCACGAACCAAGATCCGGCGCTGCTTCGCAAGAAATATCCTGACAAGGAGAGCCTTCCGATTACAACAGAAATCGGAACAACCGGTTTAGAACGGACATTTGACGAGTTTTTGCTTCCGGAACAAGACACAAAGCTTTTATATCATGTGGACGGAAAAGGAAACCCTTTGTTTGGCATGGACGTCAAATATACAGCTGAAGCCAATACATTTTATCCGCTCCAGATCAAAACAACGATCGATCAAAGCATTCAAAAAGCGATGGAGGAGGTATTGGATGAACAGGGGCTGAAAAAGGGAGGAGCTGTGCTGCTGGACATCGAAAATAGCAGTGTTCTGGGAATTGTAAGCAAACCAGATGCGGATGTGTCCCGACAAAACACACTTCAAAATTATATGCTGACGCCAATCTATCCCGGATCAGTTTTTAAAACAGTCATTGCCGCAGCTGCAATCGAAAATAATATGGTGAAGCCTAGTCAAACCTTTAATTGCAATTTAAACCTGTACGGGGAACCAGGGGACGACAAAGGAACCTTGTCTTTTGATGAAAGTTTTGCACAAAGCTGTAATTACACATTTACGAGTCTTGCAGAACAATTAATGAAAAAAGACAGCTCGGTTATTGAAGATATGTCCGAGAAGCTGGCTCTCACTGATCGGGCAGGCTGGGAGGGAAAACTGTACCACGAAACCGATTTCCGCCAGCTGTATAACGAAAAAAGCGGCGTGATTTGGGGGGATGAAAAAGACAAATCAGTCAAAAAAGCCATTGCGCAAACAGCAATCGGGCAGAAAAATGTAAAGGTAACGCCGCTGGAGGTAGCCAATATGATGGCGACAATCGCCCGCGGCGGAGAAAAACGGCAGGTGAAAATTGCCGAACAAATTGAGTATAAGAACGGCACAACGCTCGTTACGTTTAAAGATCAGAAGCTCAAAGGGGAAACGATAGACAAATATACGTCACAGCAGCTTCAAAAAATACTGCGGCGGGTAGTAGAATCTCCTTCCGGAACGGGCAGAAGGTTTCAAGATCTTCCGTATACTGTAGCAGGGAAGTCGGGCACAGCCCAGACAGGCAAGCTTTCAAAAGAGAAGGAAACGCTCTATGAAAAATGGTTTGCCGGATATTTTCCCGCGGATAAGCCGAAATACGCTCTGGTTGTTTTACACATGGATATACCGGGAGATAAGGCTCTGACAAATTCGGTGTTTTATGATATTGTTAAAAAAGTACACGAAATTGAAATCAATCAGAAATAGAACAACTTCTCAGCACATGTTAAAATATATGCTGAGCCAAGAGGGATAAAGGAGTGCAGAATTATTGAGCAATAATCAATCTCGTTATGAAAATCGTGATAAACGCAGAAAAGCCAATTTAGTGCTTAACATTTTAATCGCAATCGTATCCATACTAATTGTCGTAGTAGCAGCGAATCTCTTCATTAACAGTCCTTCTAGCAAAGATGTCAGCAAGGATTCTGAAACGACGCAAAAACAGGAATCTCCGGCTTCAGGAAAGACGGAAAAGAAATCGGATGAGGATATAAAAGACAGCAAGAAAGATACATCTGACAGTGAAAAGGATTCTGAGAAGTCTTCTGACTCTGATTCCAAAAAAGATGATTCTCCTTCTAAAAAAGATGACTCTGATTCAGATTCAAGCTCAGATTCAGCCGGTGACGGGCTTAAAGATGCAAAAGTAACAGAAGGCGGCTCATCGAGCGATGTGGAAAAAACGTATGAAAATCCTGACTGGAAAGCAGTCGGAACTGAGCAGACTGGCGAGCATGCCGCTACTTATGATTCAAGCTCACAAGACTGGGCTGAGATGCTGAAAGCCATTTCGTACGCAACTGGTGTCTCAACAGATAACATGACGGTGCTCTGGCTCGGAAATAACGGCAGCCCTCAGGATGCCAAAGGCAAAATTTTGGACAAGGCGACTGGGAATAAATATCAAGTCACGATTACATGGGTCGATGAAAAAGGCTGGAAGCCGACAAAAGTAGAAAAGCTAAAATAAACAAAAGCAGCCGGGTTACAACCGGCTGCTTTTGTTTTAGGCTTCAGCTGCGAAATGAACCACCGCGCTGTACAATATTCTTCCTTCTGCCACAGCAGTTTGGTGTGAAACAGATTTCACCCGGAGCATGATGGCTTTATTGTTTTCAATTTGTGTATTGATTTTCTTTTCAAGCTCCTGCAATGAAGCCGCTTCAAAAAATTCCACTTTGTCTTTAATCAGATCTAATTGAAAATTCATGTCTTGACCCTCCAGCTTTCACAAGTCATATGAAGTATAAGCTTTTTTGCGGTCAATGCGCAATATGAGATGGCATAAAATACACAAAGTGTTTTAGTACCTGCTTTTCAGAAGATGTGGTATTATAGGAACTGTTCCATCATTAATTCATAGTATGCTTATAGGAATTATTAAATATGGAGTGTGACAAATATGGGACGTGAATTTATCCCTCTCTTTGAAGATTGGGCAGCAACTTATGATCAAACAGTAAAAGGTTTAGATATTCAGTATAAAGAAGCGTTCAGAGGCTACGATCATATCCTTGATGCCATCGTCAGCAAATCTGGAACGCATGTGTTAGAATTTGGCCCGGGGACAGGGAATTTGACGGCTAAGCTGCTCGATGCAGGCAAAACTGTATTTGGAATCGAACCTTCTCCAGCAATGCGTAAACTGGCTTCTGACAAGCTCTCAGGCAGGACGGAAATCGTTGATGGAGACTTCCTGACATTCCCTGAGCCGCCATTTCAGGCTGATACGATTGTCAGTTCATATGCTTTTCATCATTTGACTGACGAAGAAAAGCGGGCTGCCATAAAGCAATATGGCAAATACCTTCACTTGCATGATAAAATAGTGTTTGCCGATACCGTCTTTGAAGATGCGCAAGCGTATCAACAGGCTATCGATAAAGCCCGTTCTCAAGGCTTTTATCAGCTTGCAAATGATTTAGAGACAGAGCATTATCCTACATTGGATGCGTTGAAAGAAATGTTTACAGCTGAAGGTTTTGCAGTCCGATTCACTCAGCAAAACGACTTCGTGTGGATAATGGAGGCGATCAAACGGTAAAGTGAAGGGAATGTGAATAGATGAGACTAGCAGTCATCGGAGCAATGGAAGAGGAAGTTACCATCTTAAGAAACAAACTTGAAAATGCAAAAACAGAAACGATCGCACACTGTGAATTTACAACAGGCAAATATGAAGGAACTGAAGTGATTCTTTTAAAATCAGGAATTGGAAAAGTAAATGCTGCGATCAGCACGACGCTTCTGCTTGACCGTTACAAGCCTGATTATGTCATTAACACAGGCTCAGCCGGCGGATTTCATCATACATTGAATGTAGGGGATGTCGTTATTTCCACTGACGTTCGCCACCATGATGTAGACGTAACGGCTTTTGACTATGAATACGGCCAAGTGCCGGGTCTTCCGGCTGCTTATGCGGCGGATGAAAAGCTGATCAGCATCACTGAAGAAGCGGTATCTGAACTCGACGGCATTCAGGTTGCAAAAGGAACGATTGCAACAGGCGATTCTTTCATGAACGATCCGAAGCGGGTTGAAGAGGTGCGTGCGAGATTTTCTGATCTGTACGCGGTTGAAATGGAGGCTGCGGCAGTGGCTCAAGTATGCCATCAATTTAAAACGCCGTTTGTCGTCATCAGAGCGTTATCAGATATCGCAGGAAAAGAATCACATGTTTCATTTGACCAATTTTTAGAGCAGGCGGCTGTTCATTCAACAGAGCTTGTGTTAAAGGTGATCAAACGAATTCATTAAAACGGGGAGAACGTTCTCCTCCGTTTTTCTCTAAAAACAACCTCTATTAAGGAGGAGGACATATATGACAGTGATTACGGACATTACCGAGCTGATTGGGAATACACCGCTTCTCCGCTTGAAGAACTTTGATGTTCCAGAAGGAGTCGCGGTGTATGCCAAGCTTGAAATGATGAATCCAGGGGGAAGCATCAAAGACAGACTGGGAGATATGCTGATTCGTGACGCGCTCGATTCAGGCAAAGTGAAACCCGGCGGAGTGATTATAGAAGCTACGGCAGGCAATACAGGGATCGGCCTTGCGTTAAGTGCCAGAAAATATGGGCTGAAAGCGATTTTCTGTGTCCCTGAACATTTCAGCAGAGAGAAACAGCAAATTATGCAAGCGCTTGGCGCATCAATCATTCATACACCGCGTCAAGACGGAATGCAGGGAGCCATTCAAAAAGCCATTCAGCTGGAGACTGAAATTGAAAATTCTTATTGCGTTTTGCAATTTAAAAACCGAGTAAATCCATCGACTTACTATAAGACGCTTGGACCTGAAATGTGGGAAGCGCTTGACGGGAATATTCATACATTTGTCGCAGGGGCAGGATCAGGGGGCACATTCGCAGGGACAGCTTCCTTCTTAAAAGAAAAAAATCCAGCAGTCAAAACGGTGATTGTTGAACCGGAGGGCTCGATTTTAAACGGAGGAGAGCCCCACGCTCATAAAACAGAGGGCATCGGCATGGAGTTTATCCCCGATTATATGGATAAGAGCCATTTTGACGAGATCTACACCGTAACAGATGAGAATGCGTTTAGACTTGTGAAAGAAGCGGCAGAAAAAGAAGGCCTGCTGATCGGAAGCTCTTCAGGTGCAGCGCTTTATGCGGCATTGGAGGAAGCGAAAAAAGCATCCGCTGGAACTAATATTGTCACAGTATTTCCTGACAGCAGCGATCGATATATCAGCAAACAAATATACGAAGGAGGCATCTGATATGAAGAAAAAAACATTGATGATACATGGCGGAATCACAGGTGATGAGAAAACAGGCGCAGTTTCCGTGCCGATTTATCAAGTAAGCACGTACAAGCAGCCGAAAGCAGGGCAGCATACAGGCTACGAGTATTCAAGAACGGCCAATCCGACTCGAACCGCTCTCGAAGCACTTGTGACAGAACTGGAAAGCGGGGAAGCAGGCTATGCGTTCAGCTCAGGAATGGCTGCCATTACAGCAGTTATGATGCTGTTTAACAGCGGAGATCATGTCGTGTTGACTGATGATGTGTACGGCGGAACATATCGCGTGATGACAAAGGTGCTTAACCGTCTTGGCATTGAATCAACATTTGTTGATACGAGCAGCAGGGAAGAAGTTGAAAAAGCGATTCGCCCTAATACAAAAGCCATTTATATTGAAACTCCGACAAACCCGTTGCTCAAAATCACCGACCTGACGCTCATGGCTGATATCGCAAAAAAAGCGGGTGTTCTGCTTATCGTAGACAATACCTTTAATACTCCTTATTTTCAACAGCCGCTTACTTTAGGCGCTGATATCGTACTGCACAGTGCGACAAAATATCTTGGCGGACACAGTGATGTCGTCGGAGGTTTAGTTGTGACAGCTTCGAAAGAGCTTGGAGAAGAGCTGCATTTTGTGCAAAACTCCACAGGCGGCGTGCTCGGCCCTCAAGATTCCTGGCTGTTAATGAGAGGAATCAAAACGTTGGGACTCAGAATGGAAGCGATCGATCAAAATGCGCGGAAAATCGCAAGCTTTCTTGAGAATCACCCTGCTGTCCAAACGTTATATTACCCTGGTTCTTCAAATCATCCCGGACATGAGCTTGCAAAAACGCAAGGATCGGGCTTCGGCGGCATGATCTCCTTTGATATTGGCAGTGAAGAACGGGTTGATGCGTTTTTAGGAAATCTGAAACTGTTTACCATTGCTGAAAGCCTAGGGGCGGTTGAAAGCTTAATTTCTGTTCCTGCAAGAATGACACATGCCTCTATTCCGAGAGAACGCCGGCTTGAGCTCGGCATTACGGACGGCTTGATCAGAATTTCTGTAGGAATTGAAGATGCGGAAGACTTGTTGGAAGATATCGGCCAAGCGCTTGAAAATATATAACAAATGGATAGAATTACTTTCTCTGTAAGCCGCCGGATTATATTATAATAGTCGTATACTATGAATCTGGCAGGTGATTCTTTTGAACAAAAATAGAATGAAATCTTTAAAAGAAGACTACAAGCATTTTGCTTTTACATTGCTTGCAGTCAGCACTTTTTTATATATAGGCGCAGTTCTCCCTGATCAAGGTTTAACATTAGGCCAGAAATCGACGATGTTTTTAGCGGATTGCGTATTTTTAGCCGGTGCCTTCTTTTGCGCTGACCGTTCACTTATTTACAAGAAGCGTTTGGAAGAAGCCGACGAATAAAAAAACAGCCATCATCAGCGATGGCTGTTTTTCTGTTATTGTTCTCGAAGTTCTTTTCCCATGCCTTTTAAAAACTGAAGGCCGAAGCCGACGGCTCTGTTGATATCAGGATCGTTCATTGCTTTTAACAGGTCGAGAATCCCGACTTTCTTGTCTTCTTTTAAAAAGCTTTGTGCCTGTTCAGTCCCAGCCATTACGCTTTCTAAAAGCTTTGCTGTAAACTCAGGATCGGCTTTTGTCAATGCGCCTCCGGCGGCCATCATCGTGTTGATGAGGTTGGTGACAGGCTCGCGGGAAACTTGGCCAAGCGCAATCTTGGCAATGTCTTCCTTCGCTCTGAGCATGCTTGTTGCCGCATCAAAAATTCCAAGATCATTGAGTTCATTCATTAACGTCATCGTTTTAGAGACGGCGTCCTCATTTTCCGCCAGCAGCTCTTTCAGTTCTTCTATTTTTTCAAGCTTCATTTGCTCAGCTGTTTTTGTTTCTTTTTTGATCGTCGTAATCGGAGTGGCCATTCGTTTTCCTCCTATCGTTTAATCAGTCAGATGTACATAGCCAGGGCGGTTCCATTTTCTTTCTGCTTCGACTCCGTTTTGCGGATGCCGTTTTTTGTTGCGCGGATTTGTTTTTGGAAGCGGCGCTGTTTCACAGCCGCCAAGCACTTCCATGCGGACCTTTGTCTGTTTATAAGCAGGCGTGTTCGTCCGTTTATCAGCTGCAGGGCCCGTCAAGAAGTTAATCGCTGACTCCTTGTCTGTCGAGTTCATTGGCAGATAGAGTTCATTTTTCCGTACCCGGTCTGTGATCAGCGCGTTCAATTTGACTGCTCCGAACGGAGAAACGAGCCGTACAAGCGAACCGTCACAAACACCTCGCTCTTGTGCAAGCTCAGGTGAGATCTCAACGAATACATTCGGCACTTTCGCTTGGATGCCTTTCGATTTATTTGTCATGTTTCCTTCGTGGAAATGCTCCAGCATCCGGCCGTTATTGATATGAAGGTCATATTCCTCCGGAAATGCCGCTGGCTCGGTCCAATCAGAAAGGGCAAAGCGGGCTTTTTTGTCAGGGAAATTAAATCCGTCTTCATACAGAAGCGGTGTGCTTTCACCTGTGAAGCTGCCCCATAGGAAGCTGTTCCAGCCTTCAAGCACCTCATAGCTTGCTTTGGCAAACAGAGGAGAAAGACTCGCCATTTCAGAGAAAATGTCACTTGGATGGCTGTAATTCCAATTCGCTCCTAAACGGTTTGCCACCTCTTGAATAATCCACCAGTCCGGTTTTGCGTCACCAAGCGTCGGAAGCGCCTGATACAATCGCTGGACACGGCGTTCTGTGTTGGTAAATGTTCCGTCTTTTTCAAGTGAAGGAGTGGCCGGCAAGACGACATCAGCATATTGAGCTGTTCTTGACAGAAAGATGTCCTGTACCACGAAGAAATCAAGGCTTGATAAAATATCATGCACATGGTTCGCGTTTGAATCGACCAGTGCCATATCCTCACCGACAAGATACATAGCTTTCATTTTTCCTTCTTCAATGGCATGAAGCATTTGAATATTATCTAAACCAGGCTTTCCATCAATCTCGACACCATATGCCTCTTCAAATTTAGCGCGTGCTTTGTCATCTGTAATATGCTGATATCCCGGCAGCCAGCCAGGCAATGTTCCCATATCACATGCGCCTTGCACGTTATTGTGTCCGCGCAGAGGATAAGCGCCGGCACCTGGACGGCGATAGTTGCCCGTAGCGAGAAGCAGGTTTGAAATGGCTGCTGATGTATCAGAACCGCCTGTATTTTGTGTGACACCCATTCCCCAAAGGACACAAGTGCCGTCAGCATCACGAATCATTTCAGCAATTTGAATGATGTTTTCTTTTGAAAGGCCTGTGATGCGTTCTGCATAATCAAGCGTATACGTTTTAAGGGTTTCTTTATAATCTTCAAAGTAATTGACGTTCTCATCAATAAACGCCTGATCGTGCCAGCCTTGGTCGATCATATATTTTGTAACAGCCATCAGCCAAACTTGGTCTGTGCCTTGTTTAGGGCTGATGAACAGATCAGATCGCTCAGCCATCTCATTTTTACGCAGGTCGGCAACAATCAGTTTTTGACCGTGGAGCTTGTGTGCCCGTTTGACGCGTGTTGCGAGCACTGGGTGTCCTTCCGCCGGATTGGCACCGACAATGATGACGAGGCCTGCTTTGGCAATATCTTTAATCGTGCCGGCGTCACCGCCCATGCCGACAGTGCGGAACAATCCGTCTGTAGCAGGAGACTGGCAGTAGCGTGAGCAGTTATCGACGTTGTTTGTTTCAAATACCTGACGCGCTAGTTTTTGAATGACATAGTTTTCTTCATTCGTAATTTTAGAAGAAGAAATAAACCCGACAGAGCCTTTACCGTACTGCTCTTTGATTGATCCTAATCTGCTTGCGACAAGATCGAGGGCTTCTTCCCAAGAAGATTCCACAAAGGCTCCGTTTTTACGGATTAAAGGCTTTGTGATCCGTTCTTTTGAATTGACAAAATCCCAGCCGAATTTCCCTTTGACACATGTGGAAATTGCGTTAACCGGAGCATCAGAAACAGGCTGGATCTTTAAAATATCCCGTCCTTTTGTCCATACTTCAAATGAACACCCGACACCGCAGAACGTACATACAGTTTTCGTTTTTTTCGTTCTCGTTTCACGCATTGCCGCTTCGACTTCAGAAATGGCAAAAATGCTGCCATACCCCGGTTCAACATTTTTCACGAGATCAATCATCGGTTCCATGACGTCCTCTTTAATGCCTGTCATAAAGCCAGCCTGCCCGAGCATTGATTTTTCCATCAGTGCATTACATGGACATACTGTTACACACTGACCGCAGCTGACACAGGAAGATTCATTGATCGGAACTCCCTCATCCCAAATGACGCGAGGGCGTTCGCGTTCCCAGTCGATTGAGAGTGTTTCATTTACCTGAAGGTTTTGACAGACCTCAACACACTGGCCGCAGGCAATACATTGGTTTGGATCATAGCGGTAAAAAGGATGAGACATATCAACCGCGCAAGAAGGATCTTCTTTTGGCGTGTATGGGTATTTTTGATGCTCGATCCCCATCATTTCCGCTGTATTATGCAGCGTACAGTTTCCATTGTTGTTATCGCAAACTGTACAATACAGCAAATGATTTTCAAGAAGGCGGTCCATCGCTTCGGTTTGCGCTTCTTTCACTCGATTTCCTGATAGATCAATAGACATCCCGTTTTCTGCAACCGTCGCGCATGAACGAACCAGCTTGCCGTTTGCCTCTACTATGCAAGTATCACAAGTTTGAATCGGGTCAACCTCTGGTACGTGGCAAATCTGCGGGTACTCAATTCCGTTTTCATTTAAAATATCTAAAATTGTGGCCCCTGCTCGTGCTTGAATTTCTGTTCCGTCTACACGGACACTGATCGACTTAACGTCCATCATATTCATATTCCCCTCCATCTGTCTTTCAAGAAGTCAAAAAAAGCCATGTATAGATACACCTGCCCTTAATTCTAAGAAGGTGTAAACACACATGGCGGAATAGTTCACTAGCAAGTCTTACTAACAGACCAATCCTTGATTTTTATAAAACGATAGACTCATAACAAGATCCTATTACAAATCCATCAACACTGCTTTTATTATAATGTGATATTTATTATAATACAATATGGCAGGAAAATTTTAACCAAGTGAAATGTCCTGAGGGGAACCGGGAAAAGCCTTTATAAGGCAATATCGGAAGGGGTAATCAGCATGTCTAAAAAAATTCATGAATTCAATGATATCATTCGAAAACTTCGCAAAGAATTGTTCGGAAAAGGGCCTGAGAGAATTCATACTGTATTTGTAGAAAACATGGCAGTTTCAACACTATACGGAAATCTGAGTGCAAGCGAGCAGTTTATCGCCCGCACGCCTGAAGGAAGAGAGATGGTACATGCGGCCCGGACAAGCCTAATTCAAGACCTTTATTCCAAACAAACACCGGAAGGAATGGAGGAACTCATGGGAGCTAAGCTAGTCCATTTGTTTTCTGATATTAAAATTGAGGAAAACATCGCTGTATCTGTATTTGTTTTTGACCGAAAAATAGATGAGCAAAAAGAAGTTCTGCAAAACTAGTATATTTGTCGTTGACACAAATTTGTCACATTTGATATGATGTTGCTACAGTTATAGAAGGCTAAAGCAATGGAATGTATGCACGAACTGTATATATTCTCTTTCAATATCTTCATACTGCTTGATATTGTTGTATGGGTATGCATACAAGTTAGGCAGCATTCAAACGCCTGGTTTGACACAGGTTATTTGAGTGCTGCCTTTTTTATTGCCTTTCTTGCATAACTGTGAGAAAAGAAGAAGTAATGGAGGCGTTTAATTATGGCTTTTCGAAAACCGGATGAAATAGCGGAAGCAGCAATTGAAGCAGGGATGAAAAAAATAAAGCTCCCGCTGCCGTCACTGCTTGTGCTGGGGTTTTTAGGCGGTGCATTTATTGCGCTTGGGTATTTGCTTGATATCAGGGTAATCGGCGATCTTCCGAAAGAATGGGGGAGCCTGTCCAGTTTGATTGGTGCAGCAGTATTTCCAGTCGGCCTGATCCTTGTCGTTCTCGCTGGCGCTGAACTGATCACAGGCAATATGATGTCAGTTGCGATGGCGTTATTTTCGAGAAAAATATCAGTAAAAGAGTTAGCGATTAACTGGGGAATCGTCACAATTATGAACTTAATCGGCGCATTGTTTGTTGCGTACTTTTTCGGGCATTTGGTTGGATTGACTGAAACAGGTCCTTATTTAGAAAAAACGATTGCCGTTGCCCAAGGAAAGCTTGATATGAGCTTTGGCAAGGTTCTCATTTCCGCCATCGGCTGTAACTGGCTTGTATGTCTTGCGGTGTGGCTTTCTTTCGGCGCCCAAGACGCAGCAGGAAAAATCCTTGGCATCTGGTTCCCAATCATGGCTTTTGTGGCTATCGGATTTCAGCACGTTGTCGCCAACATGTTTGTGATTCCTGCTGCCATTTTTGCAGGCTCATTCACGTGGGGGCAGTTCATCGGAAACATCATTCCGGCTTTTATCGGCAATGTCATCGGCGGAGCTGTATTTGTCGGTCTCATTTATTTTATTGCATATCATAAGAAAGACCGCTCCAGAAAAGAAATGAAGCAGGTGTCATGACCAACGGGCAAATCCATTCGATGATTTGCACAATTTCCGTCCATTTTTAGAAAAAGACGTTTACAAAATGGAATTTGGTGGATATACTTACAAAGTAAGAAAAAAGCAAAGGAGGCTGAACCAAAATGACAATGAGACAACGACGTCAACCTGTACGTGATACACATGTAAAAGTTCATAGTTTATTCAGCCTGTGGAAGAGTTCGTGTCCTTCCTTAACCGATGCTTATCGCACGCATTAAATTCGGAATAGTCGGACATACGCAACTCCCCGCAGGCAGTAGAGGCATTGGTGTCTTCTTTTGTCTGCGGTTTTTATTTGCCCGCGGCAGAAGGGGTGTGCCGCGGGTTATTTCGCTTGATGCGGACTTTGAAAGGGGGTGAGCGATATGACGATTAACCTATTCTTTTTAACGTTAACGATAAAAAAAAGGTTTAAAAGCCTGGAAGAATTCGAACGAGAACAGCAGATTGAGCAGATTTATGATGAAATGAAAGAGTCTCAGTTAAAGCATCTTTATTTAACAAACTGGCGCTAAAAGCAACGAAAAAAACTGAAGGGGGAATGGCATATGCTTAGAATGGAATTATTGATGCATTATACAATGGAGAAGGACCAAGTTTAGCGATACGACTGTCAAGAAAATGCCTGCCTGCATACAATAAATCAACGTTACTGTGAGGCAGGTGATGGCATGATGAACGACTATCAAAAAAGGCTGCCGTCGATTGGCCATGGTTATGCGTCCATGCCGCATTCCTTCAAACATGGTTATGGAAATCCATTCCGACAGCAGAGGCTGATGGCAATGCAGCAGCAAAGGCTGTTTGCATTCCCTTATCATTGGCATTAGAAAGAGGGCAGAAAACATTTTGTTTTCTGCTTTTTTTGCGGAAAAAAATGAAAAAGTTTAGTTCTATTGAAACATTTTTCAATACATTGCCGTCTAGTTGGTACCTTCCTTCACTTTTAGAATGAAGATGATGTTTATTTTTTGAATATAATAAATAAACATAGGAAACCAAAAGCAGGTGTTTAAAATGCTAGAAAATAGACTCTATAAACGATCGGATTTTTGGAAATTATTTTCTCGGAAATATAAGCTAACCAAAACAATTGAGCATATGATGATTGACTCTATAGATATACAAGAAAATGACAGAATTTTAGAAATTGGAATCGGAAACGGCACTGTCTTTAAAAGCATAACCAAGAAACTAAAAAAGGGTAGCCTAAAAAGCATTGATCCTTCAAAACGAAAGGTAAGACAGATATCACGTGCGAATCGAAAGAACATGGGGAACGGGGAGGTTTTTCATGGCTATCCAGAGGACATTCCCTTTGATGACCGTACTTTTAATAAAGTCTTTTCTTTACATACGGTTCAAAGCTGCACCAATATTAGGCTTGCATTAAGAGAAATTTACAGGGTGCTTCAAATTGACGGCCGGTTTTATATCAGTATTGACACAAATACCGGTGAAAAAGAGAAAACGTATATTCAACTGCTGCAAGATCAGCATTTTAGGGATATTTCTGTTATCAGGCGTGATTCCTGTCTATGTATTGTGGCTGTTAAATAAAAAATTTCTCGGGAAATATATCCAAGATCCTCGCATTAGGATTTGGGTATATTTTCTTAATTTTTTATTTTTTGCATATACTTTATATTAAAAAAAGTTTTTTTCATATAAACTTATAACAGAAGAAAGAACAAAGAGGTGATATCAGACAGGGCAGACATTCTTTGTGAACAAAAGGAATGAATATTCATTCCGTAAACGAATCGGAGGTTGTCAGATTACATGATATCCGCATCCAGCAGTAAATACGACATGATTATGAAAGCGTCAGTCTCACTTTTTACGGAAAGGGGTTTTGACGCTACCACTATTCCTATGATAGCTGAACGTGCTCATGTAGGGACAGGAACGATCTATCGTTATTTTGACAGCAAAGAAACACTCGTTAACGTACTGTTTCAAGAAAGCATCCAGCGATTTACGGAAAAACTGAAGCAAGACGTTTCAGAATTGCCTGTCAGAGAAGGCTTTCACCACGTATTTTGCTGTCTCGTTCAGTTTACGAAAGAGAGCGACTATGCGCTTTTTTTTCTTGAAACCAAAAAAGACGCTCATTACTTAAATCATACAAGCAAAAAAATGATAGAAAATCTGACTCAAATGCTTGATGACTATTTTAATAAGGGAAAAGCGGAAGGCGTGATTCGCAGCCTGCCCTCTAATGTGTTAATTGCGATTGTATTAGGGGCGTTTCTCAAGATATATCAGCTCGTTCAAACAGGTGATATAGAGATGGACACTGATTTAATTACTGAATTGGAACAATGCTGCTGGGACGCCATTAAGCTTCATTCATCACAAAAATAGGAAAGGGAGATGTTAATGAAACAGGCAAGCGCAATACCTCAGCCCAAAACATACGGACCTTTAAAAAATCTTCCGCATCTGGAAAAAGAACAGCTTTCTCAATCCTTATGGCGGATATCTGATGAATTGGGACCGATTTTCCGTTTTGATTTTCCGGGAGTATCCAGTGTTTTTGTCTCGGGCCACAATCTTGTGGCTGAAGTGTGTGATGAAAAACGCTTTGACAAGAACCTTGGCAAAGGCTTGCAAAAGGTGCGTGAGTTCGGGGGAGATGGCTTATTTACAAGCTGGACGCACGAACCGAACTGGCAAAAAGCCCACCGCATTTTGCTGCCGAGTTTTAGTCAAAAAGCGATGAAAGGCTATCATTCTATGATGCTGGATATCGCAACCCAGCTGATTCAAAAGTGGAGCCGGTTAAACCCTAATGAAGAAATTGATGTAGCGGACGATATGACACGTCTGACGCTTGATACGATTGGGTTATGCGGGTTTAACTATCGATTCAACAGCTTTTACCGTGATTCACAGCATCCGTTTATCACCAGTATGCTCCGTGCCTTAAAAGAGGCGATGAATCAATCGAAAAGACTGGGCCTGCAAGATAAAATGATGGTGAAAACGAAGCTGCAGTTCCAAAAGGATATAGAAGTCATGAACTCCCTGGTTGATAGAATGATAGCGGAGCGAAAGGCGAATCCGGATGAAAACATTAAGGATCTCTTGTCTCTCATGCTTTATGCCAAAGATCCAGTAACTGGTGAAACGCTGGATGACGAAAACATTCGATACCAAATCATCACATTTTTAATTGCTGGACATGAGACAACAAGCGGGTTGCTATCCTTTGCGATTTATTGTCTGCTTACACATCCGGAAAAACTGAAAAAAGCTCAGGAGGAAGCGGATCGCGTGTTAACGGATGACACGCCTGAATATAAACAAATCCAGCAGCTCAAATACATTCGGATGGTTTTAAATGAAACCCTCAGACTGTATCCAACAGCTCCGGCTTTTTCTCTATATGCGAAGGAGGATACTGTTCTAGGCGGGGAATATCCGATCAGCAAAGGGCAGCCAGTCACTGTTTTAATTCCAAAACTGCACCGGGATCAAAACGCTTGGGGACCGGATGCGGAAGATTTCCGTCCGGAACGGTTTGAGGATCCTTCAAGTATCCCTCACCATGCGTATAAGCCGTTTGGAAACGGACAGCGCGCTTGTATTGGCATGCAGTTTGCTCTTCAAGAAGCGACAATGGTTCTCGGTCTTGTATTAAAGCATTTTGAATTGATAAACCATACTGGCTACGAACTAAAAATCAAAGAAGCATTAACGATCAAGCCGGATGATTTTAAAATTACTGTGAAACCGCGAAAAACAGCGGCAATCAATGTACAGAGAAAAGAACAGGCAGACATCAAAGCAGAAACAAAGCCAAAAGAAACCAAACCTAAACACGGCACACCTTTACTTGTTCTTTTTGGTTCAAATCTTGGGACAGCTGAGGGAATAGCCGGTGAACTGGCTGCTCAAGGCCGCCAGATGGGCTTTACAGCTGAAACGGCTCCGCTTGATGATTATATCGGCAAGCTCCCTGAAGAAGGGGCAGTCGTCATTGTAACGGCTTCTTATAATGGGGCGCCGCCTGATAATGCTGCCGGATTTGTAGAGTGGCTGAAAGAGCTTGAGGAAGGCCAATTGAAAGGTGTTTCCTATGCGGTATTCGGCTGCGGAAACCGGAGCTGGGCCAGCACGTATCAGCGGATTCCCCGCCTGATTGATGACATGATGAAAGCAAAGGGGGCATCGCGTTTAACAGCGATTGGGGAAGGTGACGCCGCCGATGATTTTGAAAGCCACCGCGAGTCTTGGGAAAACCGCTTCTGGAAGGAAACGATGGACGCATTTGATATTAACGAAATAGCCCAGAAAGAAGACAGGCCTTCATTATCGATTACTTTTCTCAGTGAAGCGACGGAAACGCCGGTTGCTAAAGCATATGGCGCGTTTGAAGGGATTGTGTTAGAGAATCGAGAACTCCAGACAGCTGCCAGCACGCGTTCAACCCGCCATATTGAATTGGAAATTCCGGCTGGTAAAACATATAAAGAAGGCGATCATATCGGAATCCTGCCAAAGAACAGCAGGGAGCTTGTTCAGCGGGTTCTCAGCCGATTCGGTTTGCAGTCCAATCATGTGATAAAAGTAAGCGGAAGCGCTCATATGGCTCATCTGCCGATGGATCGGCCAATCAAAGTAGTGGATTTATTGTCGTCCTATGTAGAGCTGCAGGAACCGGCATCAAGGCTTCAGCTTCGGGAGCTGGCCTCTTATACAGTTTGTCCGCCGCATCAAAAAGAGCTGGAACAGCTCGTTTCAGATGATGGCATTTACAAAGAGCAGGTACTTGCAAAACGTCTTACCATGCTTGATTTTTTAGAGGATTATCCTGCCTGCGAAATGCCGTTTGAACGGTTTTTAGCACTTTTGCCATCACTAAAACCGAGATACTATTCCATTTCAAGCTCACCGAAAGTTCATGCAAATATCGTGAGCATGACGGTAGGAGTTGTGAAAGCCTCAGCATGGAGCGGCCGAGGTGAATACCGGGGTGTCGCCTCTAATTATTTAGCAGAGTTGAATACAGGTGATGCAGCAGCTTGCTTCATTCGTACGCCGCAGTCCGGATTCCAGATGCCGGATGAGCCTGAAACGCCTATGATTATGGTCGGGCCGGGCACAGGAATTGCGCCATTCAGGGGCTTTATTCAGGCAAGATCGGTTTTGAAGAAGGAAGGAAGCACCCTTGGTGAAGCACTTTTATACTTCGGCTGCCGCCGCCCGGACCATGACGACCTTTACAGAGAAGAGCTGGATCAAGCGGAACAGGACGGTTTGGTCACAATCCGCCGATGCTACTCGCGCGTCGAAAACGAATCAAAAGAATATGTCCAGCACTTGCTCAAGCAAGATACGCAGAAATTGATGACACTCATTGAAAAAGGGGCTTATATTTACGTATGCGGTGATGGATCGCAAATGGCTCCTGATGTAGAGAAAACTTTGCGATTGGCGTATGAAGCTGAAAAAGGAGCAAGCCAGGAAGAATCAGCTGAATGGCTGCAAAAGCTGCAAGACCAAAAACGTTATGTAAAAGACGTTTGGACAGGAATGTAAAATATAAAATCCCGCCAATCTGATTGGCGGGATTGCTTTGCATATGAGAAAACCGGCACGATAATGAAATCTACTGAAAAGGATGTTATAGGGAGTATCGCGCCGGCCTTATTATTCATATCGGCATGCAGAGGCAAAAGTTTAGTTCTTTTTACCTTATTTTTAAAAATAAATAGTCTAAAAGTCTTGTTTTTGATTTTCAACTCAGGCTTTTGGCATTTAGTTCTTTCTTATTCCTTAAGATCAGTCATCTGTTGAAGATTGATGCTTGAATTGCCGTTCCACATGTTTACGGTAATGAAGGTCATGAATCAGCCGAATGGTCGGCCTGATTAACAGCAGCAAGCTTCCGACCGCAAACAACCATATCCCTGCCGACATTAACCGGTCATAGAAAAAGAAAAAACTTCCAACGAGAAACATAGCACCGATGATAAAATCGTTTACTGTATAAAGAACCTTATATCGTTTTTTGAAAAAAAGCTCATATCGTTTCAACTCTTTTTGGATGTCATGTTCTTCATTTCCTTTCATTATCATCCCTCCATTCAATTTTGGCTTACCCTTACGTAAACGGCATGTAAACATAAGGGCTGCCTTGCTGAAAGGAGACATAATCAACGATCAGAAACTAAAGTGAAAAAGTAATCCGCATAGGATCTCTTTTTTACGATTTCATCGCCTGAACAATAAGAGCAGTCAAAGCTTTTGCCCCTTTAGGAACCAAGTGAACACCATCAGGGGTAAAATATTCCGGATGCTGAAGAGCTTCTGTATGCCAGTCAACTAACGTAACATGTTGATGTGCGCTTGCCTGGCGCTGTAAAGACTCATTAACCTTGCTTTCCCATTGGCGGGGAACCCGTGTATTGACAAGATAGATATGAGCTTTTGAGAAAGATTGAAGCAGTTGTTCGATTTGGCTGTTTGTAAAGTAGCCATTGGTTCCAAGCTCAATGATAACAGCCTTGTTCGGCTGATTAAAAGACTTGTATTCCCTTGTGAGTTCCAAAGCTTGAGACATTTGTCTCCCCACCTTTCCATCAATCGTCACATTTGAAAATGACTGACGCAGGTGTGAAGAAATATCAAGCATGACGGAATCTCCTATAGCTAAAACTTCTTTCGCAGTGTCTGCTGGTTTTTTCTGCTGTTGGGATTGCGTGTCTTTCTTTTTATGAGTCTCTTGCCCACTATCTTTGTTTTCCTTTTGACCCTGATTGGAATCTGTTGTCTTTTGTTCAGGATTGTGTTTTTTATCTGCTGCAGCGTTCTTTTTATCCCCAGAAGCCTGGCTGGTGTCAGCATTTGTTTCTTGTGAGCTATAGGTCCATTTGGTAGGGTGCTTTTGCTCGCCGGCTAGCCTTGACAGCCCGCCTGCAAAAATAAGTATAGCGAAAATAATGAAACCAATTGACATTTTGCTGATGACAGATGTCGTTTTCCATTCCTTGATTCTATGTATAAAAACACGGCGGGAAAATGACCTAAATCCCTGTGTCCGTATCGGCTTCTCAATAAAATGGTAGGAGAGCTCGGCAAGTATACATGTCACAATGACCTTTAGCACGATATGCCAAAAAACAGGGTTTCCGATTTCTTGAACTGGCGTGCTTAACACAATAACAGGGTAGTGCCAAAGATAAATTCCGTAAGACCTCGTTCCAAGCCACCGAAGCGGCCTCCATGAAAGCAGATTGCCTAAAAAGCTGCTCGGATGGCAAACACATGCAATAAGGATTGCGGCAGTCACGCTAATGAATAGCATTCCGCCTCTGTAAAGAAAAGGCTCGTATTCATCTGTGAAATAGACACACAACACTAATATACAAAATGCCGAAAATTCAGTGGCGTGCAAAGTGTGCTTCAGTTTGCTTGGCAGCCTGTTGGAAGACAGCCTTTTCATCGGCCATACCAAAGCCAAGGCACATCCGATGAGAAGTTCAAACGAACGAGTGTCTGTGCCATAGTAAACGCGGCTCGGATCTCCGCCAGGTTCATACAGTACGCTCATCATCACGGCTGAACAAAGCGCAAGCAATGATATCACCGCAGCCAATCTGGCGCGGCTTTTCATTATGTACATTCCAACAACTAAGAACATCGGCCATATGATATAAAATTGTTCTTCAATCGCCAGCGACCAAAGGTTTTTTAGAGGAGATGGGGAACCGAAACTATCAAAATATGATAGCTTGTGAAAAATAAACCACCAATTGCTCATATAAAAGAGAGAAGAGATCGCACCTCCACGTACAGTGTGTAATAGTTCTCGATCAAACAATACGACCCACACAACAGTGGAAAAGATCATAAGGTAAGCCGCTGGCATAAGCCGCCGAATGCGGCGCACCCAAAAATCCCGAAAATCAAGATTGATATCATTTCCATATGCCGGTAATAGAATAGATGTAATCAAATATCCGGATAAAACAAAAAAGATATCAACTCCGATAAAACCACCGTTAGCCCAATTGAAACTCAGGTGATAAGCGATAACTGACAGGACGGCGAAAGCCCGAAGGCCATCAAGTCCAGGAATGTATCGATGATGCTGTGTCTTGTGATACATGGGTATTCCTCCAATAGTATGCAAATATTCTCGTTGTTTTTGATAGCGGGATTACGACCTCGAATAGAGAAGAGAGAAAACATCCATAATCTTAGATGGATGTTTTTATTTTATCGAATATAACGTTCTCCCACGAGCAAGTTTGAAATGACGCCGGTTGGAATTGTAAACTCTGTAACGCCCATATAGCCGGGGGCGACTTCATATTCGTCAAATGAGATCACAAGTTTATGGTCTTCAGTAATGTAAAACGTCTGATCAGGAAGAATCGTTTTGAACGGTTCTGCATCTTCGTCAGTGAGCCAATATATTTTATTTGGATCTTCCTTCATTTTCTGTTTCATTTGCTCTCTAATATTTTGACTGATGACTTTAATATACCGCTCATCTTTGAATAAGCTTTTTAATGTAAGTAAAATATCATTCTTTTTGTCAATTGTAATATAACGGCTTTGTGTGTAGGAAGATGCTTGTGTTGTTTCAATATTGCGCCGGATAGAGAGTAAATCTGGCGTGTCTGTGACCGTCTCGTAATCACTGTAGATGCTGAGATGCCCTTTTTTGTTTTTGGATGTGGACTGTATAAACTCTTTATACAGCTGCTGGCTTTCTTTCAAGTATTTTTGGTTAATGCTGTTTTCCAGCTCTTTATTAGAAAGCCCGGACAAAGCAGGTGTTTTGACATCAATGCTTGATTGGTCTTTTTCCTCTTTGATTTCAATAAAGGTGATCGCTTTGACGATTTTGCCGATGACAGGGACCTTGGACATAGCCTGAGCGGCGTCCGGGTTGATATTAACAAGCGCAGTGAATAAAATAGCTGCAGCGATTGCTGCTGATGTCGGCCACATGACGATTCTTTTCTTTTTTGGTTCTTGCTGAAGGGCTTTTTCAACAATGATATCCAATTCTTTAGGAATCTGAACATTTTTATATTCTTCTCTTAATTGCTGTAATCTCTTATCCATTAAGAAAGATCCTCCTTCGTCAACTGAATGCGCATCAGCTTCAATGCTCTGTATAGGCGCGTTTTGACGGTATTCGTGTTTTCTCCTGTAATTTCCGCAATTTCTTCTAATTTGAGGTCTTCAAAAAAACGTAAAATAATAATGGTTTTATAGCGGTACGGCAATTCGTCAAGCGCTTCATGGAGATCAGTATCCTTGTAATGGTCTTCCTTTCCTTTGCTTAAAAATTCTATCGTTTCGTCGTCCATCACTCTTATCTTTTTTTGTTTGCGCAAAAAGTCAATGGCTGTCCGTACTAAAATTTTATAAAACCAGCTTTTTATCGTCTCAAGGTTCCTGACCGTTTCAACTGAGCTCAGCGCTTTTTTTATAGATTCCTGAACAATATCTAATGCGTCATCTTGATTTTTCACATAACTGAAAGCCAACCTGTAGAAATCTTGCTTATGGTCAGTTATGCATGTGACAAGCAACGCTTTTGTTGTTTGTTTTTTCTTCATTGCAATAAAGGGCTCCTTTTTGAATATACGTATATCGTAGGCTGTTACCTAGGATAGACGCGGCAGGCTGAAAAATAGTTTGCGCAGAATCACATTTTTTTAAAAGAGAGAAGTAAATCAGCATAGGGGGTTTATGCATAAAAAAACAAGGCTTGTTTTGTACAAGCCTTGTTTTTGGGGTAAGAGATCCAAACATTATTCCAAATAATGTTTTTTGAAATCTGAATGGATAGAAAATTTACGGCGCAACTGGATGAGATTTTTCCCGAAGCTCTCTTCTAAAAGCTCTCTATGCTTTTTCAGAATTTCCATGAGGTACAGATCATGAATGATCACTTCAGTAATAGGCATGACTAACCCTACATGCATCGTCCATGCAGCACGGCTGTCGTTGCCAAGTGAGACAATGCCCGCTACGACTTCTGAATCATCTCCGCTATAGACAAGCCACCGTCCGTCATACTCTTCTGTAATTTCACTGCTCATATCATGAAGATAAACATTGGCAAAATCAGATACGATGTCTCCGTACGCAATTATGGTGACAATAACGCCTTGTTCTGCCGCCTGTTTGAGCTCTGATTCTATCTCCTCAAAATCCTCTTTCCATATTTCTAAGAGGATTCTTTTTTTGGCAGATAAAATACAAGCCTTCACCTTTTCAAGAATTTCACTGCGGCCGGTGATATTCCAGATGTTTTCCCGGTCATTAGCAGTCTGCTCGAACTTTTCAAAATATTTCTCAGCCTGATCAAAATGCTCTTCCGCTTTGAGCCGGCGGTTTTTAATCAGTTCTTTTGCGGGGACTGGAACATACTGAGGCGTATTTCCATGACTGACAAAAACATCTCCCCTTATGACAAGGCTTTCCAATACTTCATAAATTTTAGAACGGGGAACTCCGGATTTTTTGGCAACGGCATAGCCTGTTAAAGGTGATTCTTGCAATAATGCCAAATACGCTTTCGATTCATATTCTGTAAAATTGAGGTTTTTTAAAATGTCTAACATATTTTCTTTCATATATCCTCCAATATAAAGAGCAATCGCTGCCTTAGTAATCGCTATTTTAACAAACCATATTGATTTATTCCAAACACATTGATACACTTTTTATAAGTAGTTACTTTTGTAGTCACTATATGATTAAGGGGATTTTTTAAAGGGGGAGAGAACAATGCACAGCTTACTCGCATACATACCGATCGCTGCCATGATGGTTATCATACCGGGGGCAGATACGATGCTTGTGATGAAAAATACGCTTAGGTATGGCCCGAAAGCCGGCCGTTATAACATTCTCGGATTGGCAACAGGACTTTCCTTTTGGACGGTGATTGCCATTTTAGGATTATCAGTGGTGATCGCAAAGTCAGTGATTCTTTTCACAACGATCAAATATTTGGGAGCGGCATACTTAATTTATTTAGGTGTAAAAAGCTTTTTTGCTAAAAGTATGTTTTCGTTAGATGACATGCAATCCCAAGCAAAAAATATGGCAAGTTCTCCGAAACGTTATTATAAAACTTCCTTTATGCAAGGATCACTCAGTAACATTCTCAATCCTAAAACTGTTTTGGTGTATGTTACAATCATGCCCCAATTTATCAATTTGAACGGAAATATAAACCAGCAGCTCATCATTTTAGCTTCAATCCTAACCTTATTAGCGGTGTTGTGGTTCCTGTTTCTTGTTTATATTATTGATTACGCAAAAAAATGGATGAAAAACTCGAAGTTCCAAAAAGTGTTTCAAAAAATTACCGGAATAATATTAGTAGGTTTCGGCATCAAAACTGGTTTGAGTTAACACTTAAATGAAGTGAATGAAATTTGAAACCAAAGTTTAATTTAGTGTTTGACACATATAAAAAGACAAGGGAGTGAGTATCCCTTGTCTTTTTTTTATTTCACCTTATGTCCTCTGCGGGTTTTGCACCTTATACAAAATAATCAATAAAACAAACCAGACCGGGGTGACAAACAAAGCAATACGTGTATCATTCGCCAGTGCCAATATGACAAGAATGAACGCGAGAAATGCAAGTGTTAAATAGTTGGATAATGGGTAAAAAGGCATTTTAAATTTGTTTGCTTTCGCTTCATGCTGCCTTGTTTTTCGATATTTCAAATGGCAAATCACCGTGATGCCCCAAATAAAAATGAAGCATATTGTAGAAACACTTGTAATCAGTGTGAAGACTTGCTCGGGCATTAAATAATTCAGACTAACGCCAATCAGAATGGCGATGGATGAAAAGAACAGCGCATTGCTTGGCACGTTAGAATAAGTTAATTTCTTTAATAGTCCAGGTGCGTGATGATCCTTTGCAAGTGAATAGACCATTCGGCTTGTGCTGAATAAAGCGCTATTTGCAGCTGAGGCGGCTGATGTTAATACAACAAAATTGATCAAACTGGCAGCCACAACGATGCCTACTGCAGAGAAGACCTGAACAAATGGGCTTTCGTTTGGGTTCAACACATTCCAAGGATAGATACACATAATCACGAAAAGTGCGCCAACATAAAAAAGTAAAATCCGGACAGGGATTTGATTGATGGCTTTAGGGATCACTTTTTGGGGATTTTCTGTTTCACCTGCTGTCAGTCCAACAAGTTCAATACCCACGAAAGCGAAGACGACCATTTGGAACGATAGGATAAACCCATGCCATCCATTTGGGAACATGCCGCCGTGGCTCCAAAGGTTGGTGAGGCTGGCAGGGCCGGAAGCTGCGGAAAAACCTTTCGCAATCAGGAAAATACCAGTTACGATCAGAGCCAGTATGGCAATAACTTTGATCAATGCAAACCAAAATTCTAATTCTCCGAAAAGTTTAACGGTGGCAAGGTTCATGATCAGCAGGATAATAAGCGCAAGAAGACCCGGCAGCCATTGAGGCACATCGGGAAGCCAATATTGCGTATAAATGCCGACCGCCGTTAAATCAGCCATCGCGAGGGAAATCCAACAGAACCAGTAGGTCCACCCAGTGATAAATGCTGCCATGTTTCCTAAATAGTCCCTTACAAAATCAACAAAAGAGTGGTATCCCGCATTTGATAAGAGCAGTTCTCCGAGCGAACGCATAATGAAAAAGCAAAATACGCCGGTGATCAAGTAAGCAAATAAAATGGATGGTCCTGCAAAATGGATGGATTTACCTGAACCTAAAAATAAACCTGTACCGATTGCACCTCCAATCGCCATTAATTGTATATGCCTGTTTTTAAGGCCTCTAGACAATTTCTGTTGCTGGCCAAAATTGTCTTTGCTAGAATTGCCTATCAATTTTATTTTCCTCCAGTAATAAAAAGATGAGTAAAGTTTTATCGGATATTATAACATTTAAAAGAATAGATACTTTTATTTTTAAATTTTAAAACTATTTTAAGTGCTGTTACATGTCTTGTGGCTCTATTTTCACTCGTGATTCTACCTGAATAGCAGAGTAAAACAGGAAAGTCATTTGGACAATCTGACAGGCTAGTTTTAATCGGTAACGATTTGTATAATTGCATACCCACTATGTTTGAGGCCTACAGGGGGGATCAAATCGAGAGAATCGGAGATAAAGTTTTTAAGCTTACAGATTCCTTAACTTTGCAAAAATGACGAAGTTTTGCAAATTGTAATACTGTGGCGGTCACATAGAGTGTTCGTCTTTTTAGTTGTGAACGAACTTAAGGGGTTATATTTGGGTAATTTGTCATGATCTATAAGATTCATTTTTTGTCATTGATGATTTTGACATCATTACATTCCCCGAGAATGATAAACTGTTTACTGATTATTACTTTTGAAGGGGACTGGCCCTCTAGAACTGAGCATCTATCATACTAATATGAGATGCAAATGATTCAACATGTAAACATATACGCATAAAAGCCAGCTTTGTCAATCTGCTATAGAGACCTTTTTAAACGTGTATCAGCAGATAATCTCAACGCGGACTATAAAGTTTCGAAATATTCTTGTTAATGGCTTATCTAATAAGGACAAAGGATGATATACGTGAGAAGAATAGATAAAATATACCATCAGCTCATGCATAATTTTCATGATTCAACCTTAGATCATCTTTTAAAAATACAGGGGAATTCAGCAAAGGAGATTGCCGAGCAGCTGAAAATGGAGCGGTCCAATGTCAGCTTTGAATTGAACAATCTCGTCCGGTCCAAAAAGGTCATCAAAATTAAAACATTTCCTGTAAGATACATCCCAGTCGAGATAGCAGAAAAATTATTCAACAAGAAATGGGATACAGAGATGATGGAAGTGAAAGACCTTCAGGCGTTTTCCGGAAATTCAAAGCAAAATCATCAACACATTTCCACGAATCCCCTAGAGCTTATGATAGGGGCAAAAGGGAGTTTGAAGAAAGCGATCTCCCAGGCAAAAGCAGCTGTCTTTTATCCGCCGAACGGTCTGCATATGCTCCTCCTAGGGCCGACTGGTTCCGGTAAATCCCTTTTTGCGAACCGAATTTACCAGTTTGCCATTTACTCTGACATATTGAAGGCCGGCGCACCATTTATTACATTTAACTGTGCAGACTACTACAACAACCCTCAATTATTGCTTTCTCAATTATTCGGACACAAAAAAGGTTCATTTACAGGTGCTGCCGAGGATAAGGCGGGTTTAGTCGAACAGGCCAATGGGGGCATTCTTTTTATGGATGAAATCCACCGTCTCCCTCCCGAGGGACAAGAAATGCTGTTTTATTTTATTGACAGCGGTTCTTATAACAGGCTTGGAGAATCTGAACATAAACGAACATCGAACGTATTGTTTATTTGTGCGACTACAGAAAATCCGAGTTCTGCACTATTGAAAACGTTTTTGCGAAGAATCCCAATGACCATTCATATTCCTTCGCTTGAAGAACGATCGCTTAAAGAAAGAGTGGATCTGACGACGTTTTTATTAGGGAAAGAAGCAGAGCGAATTAAGAAGAATCTGAGTGTGCATATCGATGTCTATAATGCGCTTATTCACTCTGCGAAATTTGGAAATGTCGGACAGCTGAAATCAAATGTCCAGTTAGTTTGCGCACACGGATTTTTGCATAACCTTGACAGAAATGAAGTTATTGAACTGACTGTTCGCGATCTGCCTGATGAAATCAAGCAAGAATGGATGTCCAGCAGCAAAAACATGCAAAGAAGCAAAGCCATTTCTGAATATGTCAATATTACAACGATTATCTCTCCGATTGTAGAAGATGAAACAACAAAAATTGACGAAGACCTCTCATTTAACTTATATCATTTGATTGAGGAAAAAGTGAAAACGCTTATGAAAGAAGGTTTATCCAAAAAGGATATTAACCAATACATCTTGACTGATGTCCATTTGCATGTCAGAAGTTTTTTTCATCATCAAGCTTTTCAAAAAGACAGCCTGCTGACATTCGTTGAAGATGACGTGATTCAAATGACAAAACAGTTAAAAGAAATAGCTGAACATGAGCTGGATTGCACATTTGACCGTAAGTTTATTTATTTCTTGAGTATGCATATTGACGCATTTTTAAAGCGAGGAAAGCAAATTGATGTTTTGAATACACAGGAGACGGATGAAATTCGTGATACCCATGTGAAAGAATATCGGGTGGCGATGATTTTTAAAGATAAAATTCAGGAATATTTTAAAGTGGCTATTCCTGAAATAGAAGTCATCTACTTAACGATGTTAATCCATTCCATCAAATCGTTAAAGGAGAACAAAAGAGTCGGTATCATCGTGGCTGCGCATGGAAACAGCACGGCGAGTTCGATGGTTGAAGTCGCGACAGAACTGCTAGGGAGCACGCCGATTGCAGCAGTCGATATGCCGCTTTCTGTTTCACCTTCGGACATTCTTGAATGCGTAGCAGAAAAAATGAAACAGGTTGATGAAGGTGAAGGTGTTTTAATGCTGGTAGACATGGGGTCGCTTGCAATGCTGGAAAGCAGGCTGGAGGAAAAGACAGGAATTTCCATTAAAACGATCAGCAATGTTACGACTTCAATGGTGCTGGATGCTGTCAGAAAGGTCAACTATTTGAATTTAAATTTGCATGCGATCTATCAATCGGTCACGAAGGATTTTATCGAGTTGTGGGAGCGTCAGCCAGCGGCACCCGGCAAAAAGAAGGCATTGGTATCCATCTGCACCACGGGCAGCGGGACGGCGAAAAAGCTGGAAGACATTCTAACCACGATCGTAAACAAGGCCTCCGATACCCCGATTCACATATTGACCGTATCATCGATTAAGCTGGCAAACAGCATAAAAGAAATCGAAAAAGAGTATGAAATCCTTGCGACAGTCGGAACGAAAGACCCTAAAATCAATGCTCCGCATGTATCTTTAGAAGTGTTAATTGAAGGGGAGGGAGAGAAGCTGATTCAACAGGCGATTACAAAAGGAAGCATCTCCTTGAGCAATGGATTGAACGAAGCAAATATTATTGTCAGGGAGCTTTGCGAGGATAGCCTGAAAAAATACCTTGTCTTCTTGAATCCCCACCATGTGATCGAAATGTTATTGGAGTGGCTGCAAACCGTTCAAGATGAGCTGGGGGTCATTTTCAATAATGCTGTTTTGATCAAAGTCATTATGCACACGGCTTTCGCCTTTGAAAGGGTAATTAAGCAGAATCCGATCGCTTTCTCAGAGGAAGAAGAGATCAATGATCAGCTGAAGGAAATGGTGTACGTGACAGAGCGAACATTAGCCCCTTATGAAGAAAAGCTCGGACTTCGCATAAGTGATGATGAAAAATTATTTATAGCCGCCATATTTGCTGAAGAAGTGCATGGCTAGCTGTTTTAAAAACAGTTTTTTCATATGAACCTGTATTAAATGGAACATCATTTTAATACAGGTTTATTTTTTTCGTTTTAAGTGTTTCAACAACAAATTGCTATTGGCTGAAATAACAATGAAAACGCTTAACACAACTGTGTTGGCACGATCCTTGCATTATATATGGATGTACAAAACAGGAAAGGAGCAATAGATATGATTTCAGTTATTATCAGCGGTCATGGAGATTTTCCCATAGCATTAAAAGAGTCTTCAGGGATGATATTCGGTGAAGAAAATAACCTGATTGCAGTGCCGTTTTTTAAAGGGGAAGGAATACAAACGCTGCAAGAAAAATATCATCAGGCGCTTAAGGATATCCCGGAAGAACATGAAGTGCTTTTTTTAGTCGATATTTTTGGAGGGACGCCATATAACGCGGCAGCTTCCTTTATTGCTGAGGATCAAAGAATGGATATGGCAGCCGGCGTAAACCTGCCGATTCTGCTGGAGGTATTAAGCCTGAGAGAACATCTGGCTCTCAAAGATTTGCTGAACAACTTAAAAGCAATGAGTCAGCAAAGCTTTCAAGTGTGCAGTGAACATTTAGAAAAAGTAAAAACAGCAAATCAAGATACAAGAGAGGATGAATTATGATGAACATTGTGTTAGCAAGAATTGATGACCGCTTTATTCACGGCCAAATCCTGACAAGGTGGATAAAAGTCCATGCAGCCGACCGAATCATCGTTGTCTCCGACGATATTGCTCAGGACGAAATGAGAAAAACGCTGATCCTTTCTGTTGCGCCTTCAAATGTAAAGGCGAGTGCCGTCTCGGTTTCTAAAATGGCAAAAGCATTTCATAGTCCGCGCTACGAAGGGGTAACGGCAATGCTCTTGTTTGAAAATCCGTCTGATATTGTATCTCTTATAGAAGCAGGTGTACCGATCAAAACCGTAAACGTCGGGGGAATGCGTTTTGAAAATCATCGCAGGCAAATCACAAAATCAGTCAGTGTCACAGAACAAGATATAAAGGCATTTGAAACATTAAGTGACAAGGGCGTGAAACTGGAATTGAGGCAGCTGCCTTCAGATGCCAGTGAGGATTTTGTACAGATTTTACGGAACGTAGCAAAATAATCAAGGGGATGAGAATATGTCTTCATTACAAATTATTTTGTTGTTAATCATTGCAGCAATCACCGGAATCGCAAGTGTATTGGATGAAGGGCAGACACACCGGCCGCTTGTGGCCTGTACGTTGGTTGGCTTGGTGCTCGGGGACTTAAAAACGGGAATTATTCTTGGAGGCACACTGGAGCTGATGGCGCTCGGCTGGATGAACGTCGGGCTTGCCATGGCACCTGATACAGCGATCGCCTCTGTCATCTCAACCATTTTAGTTATTACCGCTGATCAAGGAATTGGCGAAGGGATTGCTGTCGCTGTTGCTTTAGCAGCTGCGGGTCAGGCGCTGACGATTTTTGTTCGGACGATCACTGTCTTTTTCATCCACCGCGCTGATCAATATGCAAAAGCGGGAAATATAAAAGGAATTGAAATTATGCATATTACCGCGATGGTGTTTCAAGCTTTGCGCGTCATGATTCCTACATTGATTGTTGCTTTAATTAGTGTCAGCGCTGTTCAGGCGTTCCTGGGAAATATTCCTGATGTCATTACAAAAGGACTGCAAATAGGCGGAGGCATTATTGTGGTAGTCGGGTATGCCATGGTGATCAATATGATGAATATTCCTTATTTAAAGCCATTTTTCTATATTGGTTTCTTATTAGCGGCGTTTACCGATTTTAACTTAGTGGGATTTGGAGCCCTGGGTCTCTGTCTGGCGCTTTTATACCAGCAGGTGATGCAAAAACAAAGCGCTCACGGAGCAGTCGCGGCCGCATCAGACAGTGGCAGTGTTGCTGTTTATGATGACGATGATGATCTTGATGCCTAAACGATGAGGGGGAAGAAAAAATGGAGAAAGAAAAACGATTAACGAAGAAAGAAATTTTCAGCATGTTTATTCGTTCAAATTTTTTACTCGGTTCCTTTAACTTCGAACGTGTGCAGGCAATGGGATATTGTTATGTCATGATACCGGCGATCAAAAAATTGTACGGTCCCGGAGCGAAAAGAAACGAAGCCTTACAGCGGCATTTGGAATGGTTTAATACACATCCGTGGCTGACAGCGCCTATATTTGGCGTGACGGCAGCCATGGAAGAAGAAATGGCGAACAATAAAGGAATTGACGGAAAAGCGATAAGCGGAATGAAAATTGGTTTGATGGGACCAATAGCGGGCGTAGGCGACCCAATTTTCTGGGGAACGATTCGTCCTGTCTTAGCTGCGCTAGGAGCCTCCCTTGCTTTAGGAGGAAACATTGCCGGCCCTTTGCTATTCTTTTTCTTGCTGAATGCCATAAGATTAAGCACAAAATATTATGGATTAAAGTATGGCTATGTGAAAGGAATGGAGATTCTTCAGGATTTAGCGGGGAATCGCATTCAAAAGCTTACAGAGGGCGCTTCGATTCTCGGATTATTTGTTATGGGGGCTCTCGTGTCCAAATGGACCACCATCAACATTCCAATCGTTGTATCCAGGATTAAGGATGAAAGCGGAAAAGTAGATGTTCAAACGGTACAAAACGTGTTAGACAGCATTATGCCGGGTGCGCTGCCTCTCGGATTAACGTTATTGGTGGCATGGATGCTTCGCAAAGGGGTGAATCCTCTTCTCATTATTTGCGGCATCTTTGTCATCGGGATTCTCGGGTATTGGGCTGGATTCTTAGCATAAGGTGTGTGAAGGAAAAAGAGAGAAACTGCAGCAGTCTTTTCATATATAAATCATTCGGATAACAGCGAAACAGAGGAGAATTGCCAGAAACGGACCAGCTTGCTTAGCAGTCTCTCTTGAAAGTGTTCAAACATGAAGAGAGGAGCGAAGGAACAAATGAAAAAGAGACTTATTCAAGTCATGATCATGTTCACCCTGCTGTTGACTATGGCATTTTCGGCAGATGCAGCCGATTCAAGCTACTATGATGAGGATTACCGTCCTCAATACCACTTCACACCAGAGGCAAACTGGATGAATGACCCAAACGGAATGGTATATTATGCCGGGGAATATCACTTGTTCTATCAATACCATCCATACGGGCTTCAGTGGGGGCCCATGCATTGGGGGCATGCCGTCAGCAAAGATTTGGTTACATGGGAACACCTTCCTGTTGCGCTGTATCCGGATGAAAAAGGCACGATCTTTTCTGGAAGCGCAGTTGTAGATAAAAATAACACAAGCGGTTTTCAAACAGGCAAAGAGAAGCCGCTTGTGGCCATTTATACACAGGATCGGGAAGGCCATCAAGTGCAAAGTATTGCCTATAGCAACGACAAAGGAAGAACATGGACGAAATACGCTGGCAACCCTGTCATTCCAAACCCGGGTAAAAAAGATTTTCGCGATCCAAAAGTCTTTTGGTATGAAAAAGAAAAAAAGTGGGTAATGGTGCTTGCGGCCGGTGACCGTATCCTCATTTATACATCAAAAAATCTGAAGCAGTGGACGTATGCAAGTGAATTTGGACAGGATCAAGGAAGCCACGGGGGAGTATGGGAATGCCCGGATTTATTTGAGCTTCCGGTAGACGGCAATCCGAATCAAAAGAAATGGGTCATGCAGGTCAGTGTCGGAAACGGAGCGGTCTCGGGAGGATCAGGCATGCAATATTTTGTAGGGGACTTTGATGGAACTCATTTTAAAAATGAAAACCCGCCAAACAAAGTTCTCTGGACGGATTACGGCAGAGACTTTTATGCGGCTGTATCCTGGTCTGATATTCCATCCACAGACAGCCGCCGGCTATGGTTAGGGTGGATGAGCAATTGGCA
Source organism: Bacillus sp. PS108 (assembly GCF_037963335.1). NCBI lineage: Bacteria > Bacillati > Bacillota > Bacilli > Caryophanales > Bacillaceae > Bacillus > Bacillus sp. PS108. The sequence continues at coordinate 2,615,516 of NZ_CP150155.1, read as the reverse complement.
ATATGCGAATGATGTTCCGACATCCCCATGGAGAAGTGCAACGTCCATTCCAAGAGAGTTAAAATTGAAAGCGTTTACCGAAGGGGTTAGAGTGGTCCAAACACCGGTGAAAGAGCTGGAAACCATTCGCGGAACCTCTAAGAAGTGGAAGAATCTGACCATATCGCCTGCAAGTCATAATGTGTTAGCGGGGCAATCTGGAGATGCCTATGAAATAAATGCAGAATTTAAAGTAAGCTCTGGTTCAGCTGCTGAATTTGGTTTTAAGGTCCGAACAGGTGAAAATCAATTTACGAAGGTCGGTTATGACCGAAGGAACGCCAAATTGTTCGTTGACCGGAGCGAGTCGGGCAACAATACCTTTAATCCGGCCTTTAACACCGGAAAAGAAACAGCCCCATTGAAGCCGGTAAATGGGAAGGTTAAGATGCGCATTTTTGTTGACCGCTCCTCGGTTGAAGTATTTGGGAATGACGGAAAGCAGGTCATAACGGATATTATTCTCCCAGACCGATCAAGCAAAGGGCTTGAATTATATGCTGCAAAGGGCGGTGTAAAGGTAAAATCTTTAACGATACACCCTTTGAAAAAGGTATGGGGAACGTCACCTTTTATGTCCAATTTGACTGGCTGGACGACTGTAAATGGCACATGGGCAGACACAATTGAGGGGAAACAAGGGAGGTCGGACGGCGATTCCTTTATCTTGTCTTCAGCATCCGGGTCAGACTTCACTTATGAATCTGATATCACCATTAAGGATGGAAACGGAAGAGGGGCAGGAGCACTTATGTTTCGCTCTGACAAAGATGCCAAAAACGGTTACCTTGCCAATGTGGATGCGAAGCATGATCTAGTGAAATTCTTTAAATTTGAGAACGGTGCTGCTTCTGTCATTGCTGAATACAAAACACCGATAGACGTTAATAAAAAGTATCATCTGAAAACAGAGGCCGAGGGCGATCGCTTTAAAATCTATTTAAATGATCGTCTTGTGATTGATGCAAATGATTCCGCATTTTCAGAAGGCCAATTTGGCTTGAATGTGTGGGACGCGACTGCTGTCTTTCAGAATGTAAAGAAGGAGTCTTAATTTTAAAAAAGGCACAGACCCGAACAGTCTGTGCCTTCTCGTTTTATTTTAACAAGTTTAAAGATTCGCGGTTAAATGCTTCCAAATCATCAGGTGTTCTGCTTGTGACAATGTTGTGGCTGACGACTACTTCTGCATCTTTGTAGTTTGCACCGGCATTGATTAAATCTTTGCGGATGCTGCGGTAGCCTGTGATATCTTTGCCTTTTAGAAGATCCGTATCAATCAGTACTTGCGGGCCGTGGCAAATTGCGAAAACAGGTTTTTTGTTTTCGACAAATGCTTTTGCGAATTCACCCGGACGGTCATCTGCACGAAGCAAATCCGGAGAGAATCCCCCAGGAATTAAAAGTGCATCAAAGTCACTTGCATCGACATCAGAGATGGCTTTGTCAATCTTTACTTTCTCGCCATGCTTACCGGTAACTTCTTTGCCGGCTTCCAAATCGATAGCCACAACACTGTAGCCAGCTTCTTCGTATGCTTTTACCGGACTTGTATATTCGATGTCTTCGAATTGGTCTGTAACAAGAACTGCAATTTTTTTGCTCATAAAAACCCTCCTAATAACTCTCTATTCATAGAATAACAGGAAGATTGACCGGCCTTCAAAATATTTGCTTAACGAGATCGTTTTTCGTGTGTTTCAATAAAAGCGGGTCAGCCATATAAGGACTAACCTATTACAATGTGGAAATATCAATCACAAATCGATAACGGACATCGCTTCGAAGGATACGTTCGTATGCTTCGTCCACTTGGTCAGCTCCGATGACTTCGATTTTAGGTTCGATGCCATGCTCAGCTGCGAAATCCAGCATCTCTTGAGTTTCTTGAATTCCGCCGACTAGAGAACCTGCAATGCTGCGGCGCCCCATGATTAGGGAAAACACACTGTATGTGTCCGGCTTGGCAGGAGCTCCAACGTTTACAAGTGTCCCGTCTATACGAAGCATTGATAAATAGGCATCTACATCGAGATTTGCCGATACCGTATTTAAGATCACGTCAAAACGCCCGGCCAATGCAGTGAATGTAGCTGGGTCACTTGTTGCAAAGTAATGATTTGCACCGAGTTCCAGAGCTTCCTCTTTCTTATTCATGGAACGGCTCAGAACGGTTACCTCTGCACCCATCGCATGTGCAAATTGAATCGCCAAATGTCCAAGGCCACCCACGCCTACAATCGCAACTTTTTTACCAGGGCCAACATTCCAGTGTTTCAGCGGGGAATACGTGGTGATACCTGCACACAACAGCGGACTGGCAACATCCATTTCCAAACGATCTGGTATGCGAACAACAAATCTGTCAGTGACAACGATTTTTTGGCTGTACCCGCCATAAGTGGGGTTTCCGTCGTAGTCTACTGAGTTATACGTTTGAACAACACCCTTCGTGCAGAATTGTTCCTCTCCGTTGAGACAGTATTCGCATTCTCCGCAAGAGTCAACAAAACAGCCGACACCAACGCGGTCTCCGACAGCAAACTTGGTGACTTCTGCTCCAACGGCTGTTACGACACCGGCTATTTCATGTCCAGGCACCATTGGGAAGATGCCACCGCCCCATTCATCAAAAGCACTATGAATGTCTGAATGGCAAATACCGCTGAATTTAATATCGATTAAGACATCGTGCGGCCGTAATCCTCTTCGCTCAATCGTCGTTTGTTCAAATTTGGCTTTTGCATGTGACACGCTTAATACACGGGTTTGATGTTGATTACACATACGAACCTATCCTTTCTTCATCATAAGTGTTGTAAATAAAAACATGCACTTATTTATGTTTTATGGTGTCTTCAACATAACGATAAACCTTAAAGTCTGCTTTAAGGCAAGGGTTTTTTAAAAAAACCATTTAAAATGAACCTGATTTATAAGCTGAGAAACAGTCAGTAATTAACGCAGAAACTGTAATCATGCTGCGATCTCGGGTGGAAAATTCTTCCTCTCTTGCCCAAATGTCACCGAATAGGACATCATCATGAAGTTCAGCAAACTTTGGCTTGTTCTCTTCCGGCAGTTTGTTTATTTGCCATTCAGCAATCCCTCCATCTACACTGTTTTTATTGCATGGTGAAGTATAAAGCTTAAAGTGTGCTTTAAGGCAAGTCCCGAATATATAAACCCAGATTCAGCAGCTAACCACTTGTCTTGAGCTTGACTTAAAGTTAACTTTAAGTGTTACCTTCACAACATGCAGGATAGAGAGGTGAAGATCATGAATATTGCTCAGGTGGCAAAGCAGTTTGGCCTGACAGCCGCAACACTCAGATATTACGAACGTGTAGGATTAATCCCGCCTGTAAAACGAAAAGACAGCGGCATTCGCGACTATGATGAAGAAGATATCAAATGGATTGAATTCATTAAATGCATGCGAAATGCGGGACTATCGATAGAAGCGCTAATTGAATATACAACATTATTTACCGAAGGTGACCGTACGGTAGAAGCTCGAAAAAATATCCTGGCTGACGAACGACAGCGGCTGATAGAGAAGCGGAAAGAAATTGATGAAACAATTAAAAGATTAGACACAAAAATTAAAGATTATGATGGGAAATTGCGCGAAAACGAGGCAAAATTCAAAAGCAGGCCTAAAACGGAAAGTCTTCACGGATCAGTGGAGCAAAGAAGGTAGCATTCTTTGCGTGTGAAGAGGGCAGGTCAAAAACGAAGGATTTTGTTTCTGGCCTGTTTTCTCCATCAAGAGATCGCATAAAAAGAGGTGGTTACGATTCCTTATTTGGATTGGAGAATTTGCAAACATTATCGGAGATCAGATGGAGAAAAGCGGTTAATCTATTTACGGTCATAGGACCCGAACAAACAGTGCTCATTTTGAAGCTGAGGAACAGTTGTGGCCAATCAATACTGTTCCTCAGCAAATCAGTCATTGTATGTTAAAGGGTTGGCAATTGAATGGCTGTATCAATATTTTTTAAATTCAGCTTGACTTGTTCGTCAGGGTTCCAAGGATGGTACCAGCCTTTTTCCATCATATAGCTTGAGAGTTGTTCGTGCATATCGAGTGCTTCTTCCAAATGGCGGATAAGGACCTCTTTTACTTCAGGTGTTCCGGCTTCAGTGGCTGCCATCGCATAATTTCTGACTCCGTTCTTTGCTGAAATTAATAAGTCCATAGCAATGATTTGGTCTGTTAGAACATTCATGCCAGTCAGATATTCTATGATAGGATTCATGATTTATTCATCTCCTCATTCGTGCTTTGCATTAGATAAAATAGAGGCAAATTCCTGCAACTGGCGTGTGGTGATATCAACATCTTGCTGCATGATTTCTTTCAGCTTCGGATCAGATACCAGTGCTTTCATTGTTTTAGATTTCGTCAAACAAAGTGTCTTAAATGCAGTCATTTCCTGAACCTCAAGCACTTCGTGTAAGGCGTATTCCATTTCTGTAACCTCCGTTTTTTAAGGCTTTAACACAACTTTGATACAATCATCCATTTTTGAATCAAAAATGTCATAGCCATGCTTGGCTTCACTAAGCGGCAAGACATGGCTGACAACATCTCCCGGATCAATTTTGCCTGTCGATACTAGTTCAAACATGTACGGCATATAGTGGATCACTGGAGCCTGTCCAGAGCGTATATTGACGTTTCGCTGCATAATATCTCCTAACGGAAAACCGTTATATCTGCCTCCATACACACCTGTAATTTGTATGGTTCCTCCTTTGCGAACAGCTTGGGAAGCAATGACCAATGCACTCATCGTTCCGCCATGAAGCTTTAAGCCGCTGGCAAGGAACTCGAGATCGCTCATTTTACCATCCATCCCAACAGCGTCAATGACTACATCCGCTCCGCCTTTCGTGATTTCCTTTAAATAATTCCCTGTATTCTCATGGTCTTCAAAATTAACGATTTCTACTTTGTTTGTACGTTTCGCATGCTGTAAGCGATAGTTTACATAGTCAACTGCTATGACGCGTTTTGCACCTTTTAGCCAACAAAACTTTTGAGCAAACAGGCCGACTGGTCCGCAGCCGAGAACGATAACTGTATCGCCTTTTTTTACGCCGGCATTATCCACACTCCAAAAGCCGGTGGTCATGGCATCGGCAATCACGCTTAATTTCTCATCGGGTTCCTCACAAGATTCAGGGATTTTAAAATGGGTAAAATTCGCAAATGGCACTCTTAAATATTCAGCTTGCCCGCCTGGATAACCGCCAGTTTGCCCTGAATAGCCGAAATAAGCACCCATTTCCCCATTGTCATTAGACTGATCACATTGGCTTTCCAGTTGGTTTTTACAAAAAAAGCATTCACCGCATGCTATATTAAAGGGAATAATTACCCGATCTCCCTTTTTTAGTTTAGTCACACCAGAACCAACTTCTTCGACGATTCCCATCGGTTCATGGCCGATGACATAGTCTTCTTGCATATTAGGAATGAATCCATGGATTAAATGTAAATCTGATCCGCAAATGGCTGTACTGGTGACTTTGATAATCATGTCATCGGACTTTTCAATCTTTGGATCGGGGACATCTTTGACAACAACATTTTTAATGCCTTGATACGTTACTGCCTTCATGCTGTACAACCTCCAGTGTTAGTGTTCATCAGGTGTCCGGTCAAACATCCCTTTTCGATTTGTTTCATCAGGAAAGAGGTTCATATTGCCGACCATGATCGTGTTTTTTGCAGAGAGCTGATCCAGCTTATACTGTTCACTAAGCTCATATGGATGGAACCATTTTTTGCTGATCATCAGTTCCGTAATCTCTTGGTGCATCGCTATTCCTTGCATCAGCTGTTTCCTCAGCAGTGCTCTTACATCTGGTGAAGCGGTTTCTGTCAAAGCTACAGCAGTATTCCTTACGCCTTCCTTAGCTCGTATAAGAAAGTCCATCGCGAATGTAGTGTCTGCAAGTTCAGGTACATTCAGCGAATTAATGGGGTCTAAATGATCATTATTCAAAGAGGCTTACCTTCCTTTCTTCAATTGATGATTGGCGTTGGGCGGCTTTGAGGGACAGGGGCCTGAAATGAGGCACGCTCATAAACCGTTTGTAATTTAGTAAGGTCTTGAATGGATTGCTGCACATCTTTTTGCATCAAGTCCTTCAGTTCTTGGTCAAACACAAGTCCTTGCATTAACTTTGATTTCGCTATACAAAGTGTTTTAAAGTTCACGATTTCATGTAAGTCAACAGCCTCGTGAGCTGCCAATGTTTGATGATCCATATTGATGTAACCTCCTTTATCAACGTTACATTTCCCGAAATGAAGTTGAAGCATACAGAAAATACACTCGGTATCATTTTTTGTTTTAAGAATCGCTGTTTTTGCTCGTTAGCGTACATTTCTTATGACATGGAATAAACTGCACTTAAATCTGAAATAAAGGTGAAGTATGGAAATTTATTTATGGAAACTTGACATAGTGCTGTCAGGTTTCCTTTTGTATCATTAAATTGGATGACCAGTAAAAAGTATGGTTTTATAGGAGGCACTCGATATGAAGCTGTTACAAATTAGACTGTTGGTGAATGATTTTAAGAAAAACGTCGAGTTTTACAAAGATTCATTAGGACTTCCAATAAGTTGGTTAGAGAATGAAATGGAATATGCACTCTTTGATAATGGGGAAACGAAAATAGAGCTTTTATCTCGAGAAACGATGGCTGAAATCGTTGGAGAGGAAAAAAAATCGTTGGAAGGAGAAGCTCAATTAAAATTTTTGCTTCAGTTTAAGGTAGAAGATGTTGATAAAACATATGACGATTTACACGAAAAAGGAGTTAAATGTGTGAATAAACCGCATGATCGCAAGGAATGGAGTGCCCGAGTTGCTCACTTCAGAGATCCAGATCATAATCTGATTGAAATATATAAAATGTTATGATTTTTCGACTCGCAAAATCATAGAATATAACGTTTGATAACGTACCTAATCATTTTTATACGCCCTGGTAAAAGAAAGCAAAGTCATAATAGCTTGCGGACACTGAACTTGCAGCATTTACGCTGATTTGTTTGGTGTCCGTTTTTTGATGACTAGACAAATGATTAAGGGCCAAATGTAACGCACCATCAATATCAAGCCTGACTACCATTTATTTTGTATCCTTAATTGTCGAAAACATAGGAATAATTCCACTTTTGAAAGATCTAGTTTATGGTACATTGATAAATATATGGGAGGGGAGGGGGCATGGTATCTGAAAGTAAATCCTTAACTGGATGTAAGAAAGTCAAACGTACGGCATTTATAAGGGGAGGGTATAAGGTGAATAAGCTAAAGAGGCTAAGTATGCTAACGGTGATGATTGCATCTGTGTTCATTTTTTCTAGTCATGCACTTGCAGCTCAGTATTATACGGTTTCAACAAGCAGCGGTGCGCCTGTCAATATGCGCAGCGGCCCAGGTACAAGTTGGGGAATTGTAACGACCATTCCGAGCGGAACCCGCATCCCGATCTATTGCTACAAAACCGGTACAACTGTAACTGGAAAGTATGGAACGAGTAACATTTGGAATTACACAGAGCGAACGCTTGCCAGCGGGGAGATCGTTCCTGGATTTGTCTCTGATACATATATGTATACAGGCTCAGACGGTCCGGTTGTTCCTAAATGCAGCTGGTAGCATTGTTCTATCGTTTTCTTAAAATGAAGGAATTGAAGAAAGAGGGATGACATTGACTAAACTGAAAATGCTGAGTATGTTAACCGTTATGATTGCATCATTATTCATTTTTTCCAGTCAGGCACTTGCCGTTCAGTACTTTACTGTCTCAACAAGCAGCGGTGCGCCTGTCAATATGCGCAGCGGTCCTGGTACAAATTATCCTATTATGCTTTCCATTCCGAGCGGCTCCCGTGTTCCTTATTATTGTTACGCTTATGGAACGACTGTTACAGGGAAGTATGGAACGAGTAATATCTGGGACCAAATCCAGTGGAAAGATTCCCGGGGTGTCGTGAATATTGGATATGTGTCTGACACATATGTGTACACAGGATCAGACGGCCCTGTCGGTTACAAATGCAATTAGCTAAATACTCCGTACAATAGAATCTCTGGGCCTATCTAGGACGAACCATACCAACAACAATAGTTGGTATGGTTTTTGTTGCGATGAAGTCTTCCATACCTGCATTTGTGGTGATTTTCAAAAGAGATTCATGATGTTAGACACTGGTTGTTGTTGAGGACAAAATAACGAGCCGCTTTAGAGTTGTATCTAATGGTATAAAATACGGAATTAAGATAGGAAATAATCAATAGGAGAACGTAATGTACAAACCTATTTTTCGATGAAATCCCTAATATCACTTTGGTTAAACATCTCACATTGCGTTCTCGTTAGTAAAAAGTTCTTTTTACGCTTCGTGAAATCTTCTCCAATTCCATAGTTAGTTTTACCTGTCCTATTTTGAAAATTTTAATCAATCCTTAACACGTATGTTTCTTTTCTTTTTCTAACATGTCGTGTAACCTCTCAGAAAATTCTTTATGGTACATTGTCTACCCCGTATGATTTCCGGGGAATTCAACCAATTCTGTTTCCAATTGTTCCGCTAGGGCGTTCGCGCAACGATAAGGAAAAAGCTCCCGAGAAGCACTACCGCCAGCTGGGAGTATCTTCATCGGTGAAGATGTAAACACAGTTTTTAATGCTTCGAAATCTAATGTATAGCTGAGAATTCCTTGAATTTCATACTCAGTGAAATACGTTGAATTGCCGAGAAGCCGCTTTGTCAGCACAGCCTTTGATTGTTCGCCTGTCTCTAATCTTGACATTAACTTAATGACTTCACTTCGATGATTTTCCTTAAGGTCTTCCATGAATTGCTCGGCTTGTTTCAGCTCATTTCCATGCAGAAGCTGCAATAAGATTGGTTCGTGTGAGATCATGACATGTACTTGTTCGGGATGGCGTATGCACAGATCAAGCCCGATAACAGCCCCGGAGCTGCTTCCAAATACGTATGCCGGTTTATTGGTGATTTTGGCTAGAAGACGGTGAGCATCGTCACTGTGTGTTTCCACACGGTAATCCTCAATCTGATTGGCGAGGTTGCTGCGGGAATGGCCGCGGCGATCGTAAGTAACAACCGTGTACCAGTTAGCCAGATGATTGGCAACATGATGGAACTTGTCGGCATCACCGCCTCCGCCGTGGACCAAAAGAATGATGGGACCAGAGCCACGCACCTGATAGTGGATGTTCGCGCCGGGTACTTGCAACGTTCCATTGTTTATCGTCATTTGTAGGACCTTCCTTTCTTCTCATCTCCCTTAACTTTACACAATTGGCCAATGGTATCATATGCAGGAAATAACTAAGAAACAAACTCGCCATATAAAAAGCACTGATTATTTTTTATCAGTGCTTCCGTTTTGTTTATTTAGAGTAGACAATTTTTTTTATTGTTTCAATAGAGAGGTGATATTCATCAGATAATTGATGAATGGTTTTGCCGTTTTTAAATGCTTTTTTAATAGAAGCGTTTCTGTCATCGATCAGCTTTCTTGTTCCTGAACACGCACCCCATTTTTGATGAGAGGATTCAGGTTTAGGGATATATATTGTTTTTTCTTGAACATACTTTTGAATTTCCGATATCAGCTTTTCAGGTAAAATAGCGGTAGCTTTTACATATGCCATTTCTGCCAGCTCCTTATTTTTTTTATGTCAAATAAGGTGCAAAGCAACTATATCAGAAAAGCTTACTGGGGCGATCTTTTAGAAAGTCTACCCCATGCAAAGTATCGCCTTCCCAATAATAGGCTTTGCATGGGACGTTGCGGAATCTGGCATTCTCATCTTGCTTGCCATTTACATCACCTCCCTAACGATTTTCGATGATCATCTCCATTATAAAATAGAGTAAAGCCTTATGGCATCTTGTTAATTAAAGTTGGCAGTAAGAAAGGGACCTTCCCAGTGAGAGGGTCTAAGGCTGATTGGCAATCAAAAGAGTAAGATTCAAGCTATATTACTTTAGATTCAAAATATTGACAAATTGATGTATTTTCAACAATAGGGCAGTTTCTTCATGTATACTGAGTCTGTATTTACAATATTTAGAAAGGGGAAGTAAAATGAAAATCAGTATGCAAAAAGCAGATTTTTGGAAAAAAGCAGCGATCTCATTACTTGTTTTCACCATGTTTTTTACCCTGATGATGAGCGAAACGGTTTTTGCGGCGGGACTGAATAAAGATCAAAAGCGCCGGGCGGAACAGCTGACAAGTATCTTTGAAAACGGCACAACGGAGATCCAATATGGATATGTAGAGCGATTGGATGACGGGCGAGGCTATACATGCGGACGGGCAGGCTTTACAACGGCTACCGGGGATGCATTGGAAGTAGTGGAAGTATACACAAAGGCAGTTCCGAATAACAAACTGAAAAAGTATCTGCCTGAATTGCGCCGTCTGGCCAAGAAAGAAAGCGATGATACAAGCAATCTCAAGGGATTCGCTTCTGCCTGGAAGTCGCTTGCAAATGATAAGGAATTTCGCGCCGCTCAAGACAAAGTAAATGACCATTTGTATTATCAGCCTGCCATGAAACGATCGGATAATGCCGGACTAAAAACAGCATTGGCTAGAGCTGTGATGTACGATACGGTTATTCAGCATGGCGATGGTGATGACCCTGACTCTTTTTATGCCTTGATTAAACGTACGAACAAAAAAGCGGGCGGATCACCTAAAGACGGAATAGACGAGAAGAAGTGGTTGAATAAATTCTTGGACGTACGCTATGACGATCTGATGAATCCGGCCAATCATGACACCCGTGACGAATGGAGAGAATCAGTTGCCCGTGTGGACGTGCTTCGCTCTATCGCCAAGGAGAACAACTATAATCTAAACGGACCGATTCATGTTCGTTCAAACGAGTACGGTAATTTTGTAATCAAATAAGCAGTGAGGAAAAGAAACCGCTGCAGATGAACTCAATCTAAAAGATACCAATGATGTTGGTATCTTTTTATTTGCAGTAAAAAGTATTCAATTTTCTCTATAATGATTATGTCATGCTTGAGGCAGATACATGAAAGGACCTTGGCGATTTCATAAAAAACAATATAGAGGCTTTTTTAAAGCCATGCAAGATTACAATGGATCTGTGCAAGAAGGCGCATTCAATCCATCTATTAACGATGGAAAGGGGGAGGCTTTTTGCACAGTCCATCTACATCATTTGATAGTCTCCATGCGTATAAACTGTTCCGTCCATAATACGTCGTGCGGTACGGACGATCTTTATACCAGTGGGCTCCACCATTGTTTCAATAATACCAGAAGAATGAGCTAGCCGAACCTTTGTAGAGTGGTTTTTTGCTATTCTTGCAGGGATTGCACCTTCCACTGAAAGGGCTCTTGTTGTACATATCGCTCCAGTGACAGCCAGTGCTTGATGTGGCTTTTGCATGGACATCATCCTGATGTGTAAGTCCATCTCAACGCTTGAATGCCAAGCACCTGTACTATCTTTATATTTCTCTGGTTTTGCTACTATAGCCAGTTTGGGGACAGCCGGCGATAACTTTGTAGCTGAAAATCGACTGGCAAAGCCGCATTTCTCTGCCGCAATGGATCTTAATTCTTCAAATTGAGCCAACTGTAAATCAGTAAATTCTTCTGCAAGTTCCGTTCCCTCCAGGCCGATACTGCTGGCTTCCACAAAAACTAATGGATTTGCATAGTCGATAATAGACACCTCTATTTGGCCTTGACTTGTATCTAAAAACTCCGAACTATTTCCAGTAGGCAATAAATGACCGGTAACTGAACCAGCGGCATCATGAAAGTTTAAATAGATTGGAGATCCAGATCCAGGCACTCCAGATATCGTAACATCTCCGTCATATTTGACCTGACCGTCTTCCACTTCTACTTCCGCAATGATCATTTTATTCGTATTGGTATTCAGGATCCTTACCGCAGTCATTGGTTCTGTCGCTTTTACAAGTCCTTCTTCGATAGCAAATGGACCAACAGCAGCGGAGATATTTCCGCAGTTCCCTTTAAAGTCCACTTTTTCTTCTGAAATGCTGACTTGACCGAAAGTATAGTGAACATCAATATCCGAAGTATATGCTTTCTTTATTATTGCCACTTTACTAGTAAGGGAATTACCGCCACCCAAACCATCTATTTGTCTTTTATCAGGACTTCCCATGACATCAAGCAAAAAGGGCTCCCATTCGTTTTTATTGTTAGGCATGGCTGATTCGTGGAAAAAAACGCCTTTGCTTGTTCCGCCTCTCATGATTGTTACATTCGTCTTGACCATCGTCATCATCCTCATCTTAAAGGTAGTATTTTTTATGTTTTTTAGTGTAGAAGGTAAAAAAATAAAAATAAAATATAAGTTTTCTTAATATTCGATAAAAAAACTTTTATAATTGTGAAAGAAGGACTAGAAAGGAAGATGAAAATGGATGAGAAAGATTGGATTTTATTGAAAATTCTTCACGAAGAACAAAGTGTAACAAAAACAGCAGAACGATTATTTACATCACAGCCTTCCATCACTTATCGGTTGAATAAGATTGAGGAGATTTTCGGAATTGAATTATTCACCAAAAGGCATAAAGGAATTACCTTTACTGCGGAAGGAGAACACTTGGTTGCTTATGCAAGAAGAATGCTACAGGAACTTCAAGATACCAAAGATCATATCTCTAATCTAAGCAAAGAGGTGCAAGGACATCTAAGGCTGGGGGTATCAAGCAATTTCGCTCAATATAAGCTCCCTAAGTTATTAAGGGAATTTTCCACTATGTATCCTAATGTCCAATATAGTGTACAAACAGGCTGGAGCACAGATGTCATGAAATTATTAGATGCTGGTATTGTACAAGTCGGTATACTGAGAGGAAGCCATCGCTGGAAAGGGGTGGAGGAACGGCTGACACGGGAAAAATTACATATCATCTCAAAAAAACCAATAACGATAGAGCAACTTCCTTTTTTACCTTTTATCAAATATAAAACGGATGCTTCTTTAAAAACGATTATAGAAGATTGGATGCATACGAATCTAAAACAAGCCCCCATTATTGCAATGGAAGTGGATCGACAAGAGACTTGCAAAGAGATGGTAAAGCATGGTCTTGGTTACTCCATAGCACCAGAAATTTGCCTGCAGGAATCTGATCATTTGTACACAATGGAACTGTATAATGCTAAGGGTAAGCCTCTAATGAGAGATACTTGGCTAATGTACGATCAAAAATCATTAGGAATCAAACTCGTTAAAGCATTCATTGATTTTTTAAAGGGTGAACAAATGGTAACCATTTAAAGTTATGATAGAATTTTTTTTGAAACACAGTAAAAAAATATTTATTTAACTTATTACACCGTATAAGATATGTTAATCAAAAGTCATTTGAAAGCGCATTCTTGGAGGTGTAATATGCTTACTATTTTAGGTTTTTCGATGGTAACTGTTTTTACAATATTAATAATGACAAAGAAAGTCTCGCCTATTGTTGCCTTGACCATCACTCCCATTGTTTTTGCTCTTATTGGAGGTTTTGGTAAGGGTATTGGCGACATGATTTTAGAAGGAATTCAAACAGTTGCAAGTTCAGCGGCATTGCTATTGTTTGCTATTCTTTTTTTCGGAATTTTAATTGATGCAGGTTTATTTGATCCGCTAATAGAAAAAATTTTATCTATAGTAAAGGGAGACCCTGTGAAAATAGCGATAGGGTCTGCCGTCTTGGCAATGCTTATCGCTTTAGATGGGGACGGTACAACAACCTATATGATAACAGTCTCAGCAATGTTACCTTTGTATAAAAGAATTGGTATGAATCCCATGGTTATGGCGACATTAGCAATGCTGTCGTTGAGTATCGTTAGCGGAATGACTCCATGGGGCGGACCAGCTACAAGAGCGATTTCAGTGCTGGGTTTGGATCCTTCAGATTTTTTTGTGCCATTACTTCCGACCATGCTTGGAGGTATTGCTTGTGTGATATTTCTGGCTTTTCTAATGGGAAGGAAAGAGAGGAATCGAATAGGCATCGTTCAATTAGAGCCTAGACATATAACAAAGGACAGCTCTCAATCTTATATGGCTGCTAGTTTGGAGAGCGAGCAATTGAAAAGGCCACGCTTAATATATCTTAATTTATTCCTCGTTATAAGTATCATGGTGTTTATTGTGCTTGGAACTAAGCATCCGTCAGTTTTATTTTTAATTGGTTTTGTTCTTGCCCTTACTATAAATTATCCGAATGTAAAAATGCAGAAGGAGCGAATCGCCGAGCATTCTGGTAATGCCATAACTGTAGTATTATTGGTATTTTCAGCAGGAGTATTTGCTGGTATATTATCCGGGACAAAGATGGTGGATGCCATAGCAGGATCATTAATATCCGTTATTCCCTCATCAATGGGAGGGTTTTTCCCCGTTATTGTAGCACTCACTAGTATTCCGTTTACTTTTGTTTTATCAAATGATGCATATTACTTTGGTATGGTACCTATCTTTGCAGAAGCTGCCTCAGCATATGGTATAGAACCAGTAGAAATTGCAAGGGCTTCTATAATGGGGCAGCCGGTTCATCTGATGAGTCCATTGGTTGCGTCAACAGTATTGCTAGTAAGCATGCTTAAAATGGACTTGGGGTCATTTCAAAGGTTTGCCGTTAAGTGGGCTGTAATTACATCGTTAGTTATTACGTTGTTAGCAATCATTACAGGGGCTATTACTATTTTGTAAAGAAACAATAATAATATTTAGACTGCCAATGAATCATTAGTTTGATTGATTTAAATACAGCTGAAAGGGGTCCCAAGCTGATCAAGCCAGTTGTCTCTCCAGTTACTCTATTGTTTAGGGTTCTTTTTTAGAAGCGGCAGCATTTTTGTCGATGTTTAGCCAGCATTTTCAGCATGATGTGGAAAAGACAAGAGACAAACAAACTCTTGTCTTTCTTAATATGATAGTTCAGTATAAATATTTAAGAAAAATGTCAGTATTGAGTAATGAATGTATCACCAGGCGTATGCCTCAGGTGTCTCTCCTCCAGGTCCGGGAAAGATATCATTTAACATGCAGAGAATCTCCTCATCCAGACTGATTTCAACGGCTTTTATTGTATCACGCAGCTGCTCAACCGTTCGTGGTCCGATGATCGGCGCAGTTAAAACTGGATTTGCCAGCACCCATGCCAAAGCCACATTTGCTTCTTTTTCTCCTAGTTCTTTGCATAAATCTGAAAATTTCTCGAGTTGCAAACGATGTTTTTCAATTAAATCTGCTCTTTTTGCTGTACGAGTTCCGGCATTGCTTTTCAATGCCTTCCCGCCAAGAAGCCCTCCTGCAAGGGGACTCCACGCCACTACTCCTAAACCAAGATCCCGTGCAGCCGGCAGCACTTCCATCTCAGCTGTTCGTTCTAATAAACTATACTTATGCTGTTCAGTGACGAGTCCCATGAATCGCCGTTTTTCAGCTTCAGCTTGCGCTTTAACTAAATGCCAGCCTGCAAAATTACTGGATCCAATATAGTCTACTTTGCCGGAGCGAACCTGAGTCTCAAAAGCTTCCCATATCTCATCCCACGGTGTCCGCCTATCGATATGATGCATTTGGTACAATTCGATATGATCTGTCTGAAGCCGCTTCAGTGATCCTTCCAGGTGACGTCTGATTTTGTATAGAGACAAGCCCCTCATATCATTTGGTCCGTCATTCGGATCAGAAATCGGTTCATATACTTTTGTCGCCAGAACAACTTTCTCGCGGCGCTGTCCTCCTTGTGCAAACCATTTTCCAATGATGCTCTCTGTCAATCCTGCGTTTTTGCCCCAGCCGTAAATATTGGCAGTATCAAAAAATTGGATGCCGTTATCAAGCGCTTCATCCATGATACGGAACGCAGTCTTTTCGTCTGTATCAACTCCAAAATTCATCGTGCCTAAACATAAACGGCTCACCCGCAATCCTGTTCTCCCTAAATAGGTATACTCCACAACAAACCTCTCCTTTATCATTATTTTTTGCAACAGCTGCAATACAATTGATTCAACAATTGTTTCGCTCTTTGATACGATTAAAAAGACGAAGCAAATGTAAAGCAGACGCAAATTATAGGAGGTTTTTTCAAATGAATATAGAGGATCTATGGGATCAATTTCATCAGCCGTTAAAAACATATATTTCACATAGGGTAAACGATCAATCTATCGTTGATGACCTCTTGCAAATCGTATTTATGAAAATACAAGTGCATCTCCCAAATCTGATCGATGAACAAAAGATCGACAGCTGGATTTTTCGGATCACTAGAAATACGATTATTGATTTTTACCGTACAAAAAAAACAAGCGAAATATTGCCTGATGTTCTACATTTTAATGACAGTGCAGAGGAAGAAAATTTCACCAAGGAAGCAACTGTGTGTATTCGATCGACCATCAAACGGTTGCCTGAAAAGTATCGAGAGGCGCTCGAGTTAACTGAATTCCAGGGGTTATCACAAAAAGAGTTGAGTGAAAAGCTCGGCATTTCTTACTCCGGAGCAAAATCAAGGGTACAACGCGGACGGGGAAAATTAAAACAGCTGCTTGAGGGGTGCTGTCATATTGAAGCGGATCGATATGGAAATATCGTAGACTTTCGTATTTTAAAGGAATAACTGATGAACATAGTCAGTTATTCCTTTAAAATAGGCCATCCGCATGAAGAGCATTTTCCCTTTGATGTTTGCAAAAGATGTATGTATAATATAAATCGTAACGTTTTCGATTTAATAAAAAAGGAGTGTTGGAATGAACATTTTATTTTCAAAGCCGCTAGGCATATTAACGATTGGTTCATTACTAGTTTTGGCAGGATGTCAGACTTCCGGTTCTTCTGCAGGTGAGTCTAATCAAACAACATCATCCTCAGCAGTTGAAGAAGACTCTTCCAAAACGCAAGAGCAAACATCTGACAGTCATACACACGAACATTCTCACGATCATAGTCATGCGCATGATGAAGAAACAGAAAAAATATATGAAGGCTATTTTAAAAACAGCCAAGTAAAGGATCGCTTACTTTCTGATTGGGAAGGAGATTGGCAATCTGTATATCCATACCTGCAAGATGGTACTCTTGACGAAGTGTTTTCATATAAATCAGAACACGAAGGCGGCAAGACAGCTGAAGAATATAAAGAGTATTATAAAAAAGGCTATCAAACAGATGTTGACCGTATTGTAATCCAGAAAGATACTGTAACGTTCTTCAAAAATGGAAAAGAATATTCTGGTAAGTATACGTATGACGGATACGAAATTCTAACCTATGATGCGGGCAATAGAGGGGTAAGATACATATTCAAACTAGCTAAAAAAGCAGAAGGGCTGCCTCAGTATATTCAGTTTAGTGATCATAGTATTTACCCGACTAAAGCTAGTCATTACCATCTCTATTGGGGGGACGACCGTGAAGCTTTACTTGATGAAGTCAAAAACTGGCCTACTTACTACCCGTCAAAAATGGATGGACACGATATTGCCCATGAGATGATGGCTCATTAAATGATGATTACTCTATGAAAGTTGTTCTGCCATAGCCATTTTTTCTGTGGAGAATTGATAGAATGGGGAAAAAACTGATTGAGACCATTCAGGATCCGCCACATTATTGTGACGTGGCATACCTTGAGTCATCTCACATGAAGAGTAGAAGAAACCTATTTCAAAATAAAAAATCATTGGATGTATGGCAGTGGATTACGCTTGAAATCTATTGGCTAATATGAAGCAAAGAAGAGACCCAAAAACCGCAAAGCTTCTTCAAGAAAGCTTTGCGGTTTTTTATATGTCTAAGCCTCGATTCATCTCACCATAAAAATGCATTTCAACTTTCTCTTTTGATCCACAATAGTCCATAAAGGGAAGAATATTTCCCTCACAAAGAAGTCGTGGCAGTAATCTCCATAGGTGTGTTTGCATGGCCCCACTTTAATGGTTTTGTTTAAATCTAATAAAAAACAGACGCCATAAAGATTTCTTATGGCGTCTGATGGATATGAGGTAAGGTGTGTTCTTAATAGCCACCAAAGAAAGATGTCCCAACGATGATTAATAGGATGAATAGAACTACAATTAATGGAAATGACCTCATAACATCACCTTCCTTAAAAGAGGATAGTACATGATATGCAGATCGAGCTTATTCGATAGTGATGCTAGTTTAATTGATGTAAAAATATTTTTTAGCCTAAGGCTGGACTGCTAACTCATCTTTATTAGTTATTAGATCATACTTATGATTTTGGAATGAATCCGTTTCAAAGTGATGTGTTGTTCTCGGCCAATCGCTGGCTAATCTTCCTGATGCAATCGAGCTATATGAAGCCATCCCTCTTTTATGAAAGTACACCCAAAACTTCTCTCTCTTGCAGACCCTTAATCATTTGATTTGCATATCGAGCGTAAGCATGCCTCATCTAAAAATAAAGTGCACCATCTGCTATTTGTTTTAACATCTTTAAGACAGTGATGCACACCTTTTGCGTTGAGCAAATGGAACAGGCTCAGAAGGGGCGAGCTGCTCCTTACTTCACCCAGATAAAAGACGGGGATAGACGGCATGCACCGAAGCTAACTGAAAGTTAAATTGAAATGAAAAAAGGGGCATGTTAAGCCCCCTTTAAGACTATCGAGAGCTTCTCAATAGCCTAACGCATTGTATGTTTAACATGTTTTAATTTTTCACAACGGATAAACTGACACTGTTGCCTGAGACTGTTACTTTAGCGAAGTCTTGTGTATCAATTACAGGTGTTATTGCTTTGTTGTCGATGGTGATGTTTGTAAAAGATGTTGAAAAATTTGATTTGATAGATTGGCGTGAACCTGTTGTAGCAACTGTAGCAAGCGCTTTCCATTTGGAGATGGAGCCGACATTTGTTTTGCTGATTTCTGAAATGAGACGGCCGTTGTATCCGGCATTGTTCGTGCCCCAGTATGTAGCGCGGGTATTGCCGTTAAGGTTTTTGTAGATGGTAAGTTGTACGGTGCTGCCCGGACGGAAGCCTTTCGTATTCGTGAATTGGCTTCCTCCTTCGAGGTACTGAACCAGATCCTGTCCTTTTGAACCGACTTTCATATATGGTTTCCATACGTTATATTTATCACTGTACTGAAACCCGATATCGGATTCTGTGCCTCCGCTAAAGCCAGAGTAGATATAGGCTGTCCCATTTGAAACCTGAATGGAGCTAGGAAGCTGGATTTTCGTAACAAAAATGGCACCAGTGCTGTTCAAGTAAGCCCTCCCGCCGATTCCATCAGTTAGCTGTGATGCAGCTTCTGCGGTTTTTGGGCTAATAATACCCGGCACATCTACTGCACATGTGCCAAAAAGCACAGTTGCCGTAAGCGCACCCGCAAGCAGTCCTTTTTTCATCATCATTATTTCCCCCTATCATTATAATTAGAAAGCGTTATCATCTTGTATTATAAAACATTATGAAAATAATTCCATAATAAACATGAAAATAGACACAGAATTTACACATTATGACTTTGTGTATCTGGCAAACGGTCGATTCGCAATCTCGAAAAATGTCCTGTGAAGTGTACATGTTACGATAACTTTTCAATCGATACTTGTGCTTTAT
Organism: Bacillus sp. PS108; assembly: GCF_037963335.1. Lineage (NCBI taxonomy): Bacteria > Bacillati > Bacillota > Bacilli > Caryophanales > Bacillaceae > Bacillus > Bacillus sp. PS108. Next base: position 2,595,769 of record NZ_CP150155.1, on the reverse strand, counting down.
TGTAATAGAAAAGCTATAGAGATGGGGTAGAAATAAGAGGGGAAAGAGCGAAAACACTGTAATCAGATATGTGTGCATAACTCAATTGTTTATTAGAAAAGAAGTGGGCTTTTTCAGCCCGCTTCTTAGTTCATGTTTCCCTTCAGGAGACTGTCTTTTTCATTTACATTGGATAACAAACCCGAATTCATACTTCTCCCTTTTGTAAATTTACTGAAAAATTGTTTATCACCAGAGCCCCTTACATTCAACGTCCAACATGACTCCTTTGAGTTTCATCTAATATTTCAAACAATCTTTTGTACTTTGATATGATTTCTTGGTCCACAATTTTGTGGCCAGAATCGAAAAAGGTGATTGAGCCCGATCCTTTACCAAGCTGATTACGATCTGCAAGAACTTTTTTCAACTGTTTTGCAGTACCGACACTGCCTGAAATCATATCAACTTTTATCCCAAACAGTTTTTCAAAACTGTTTTTGAAAAACGGAAAATGAGTGCATCCTAACACAATCGTTCCATATTGTTTCAGATCAAAAGAAGATAGTTCGTTCTTTAGATATTTAATGATTTTGTCTTCACTAAAATCAAAGTTCTCAGCAAATTCAACTAGTCCTGGAAGAGCTAAGCAATCAACAAGGTCATGGTGATCAATTTCTTTAACTAGATTATGAAATTTCTCTTCTTTAAGCGTCAAATTAGTAGCAACTACCAGAACTCTTTTTCTTTCCTCTGTACATTTATTTATAGCAGGCTTTACAGCGGGTTCGATTCCGATTATCGGAAAGTCGAAGTTTCTCCGAAGATCCTCTATCGCAATGCTAGTAGCTGTATTACACGCAATAACCAGAGCTTTGATATTTTGACTGGCCAGAAATTCAGCTGCATTGAAAATATATTCTTTAACTTTACCCTTTGATTTTTCACCGTATGGAACGTTTAACGTATCTGCATAAAAAATGTAATCTTCATAAGGAAGAACTTTTATGGCCTCATACAATACAGTCATGCCACCAATTCCAGAATCAAAAAATCCTATTTTCATCACTTCTCACGCTTTCTGTCTCATTCTTTTTTTATCATATGACTTTAAATCATCTGAATCAAACGAAAAAGAACCATTTTACTATTCGAATTTAATATGGGAGTTATCGATTTTTCGAATAGGTAGTAAAACTTGAGAAGAGGAGATAAGATCGAAATGTTGGTGATGTATTGTGGTTGTGGTGAAATCATTAAGATCGCATCGTATCAATGGGATGATTGATAACCCGAATCAATTAGCTTTGAAAATGTAGGAGTATTGAGATTTCCAGAGTCAGGGGATGAAATTACGAAAAAAAAGCAAACTGCCTGTCGAAGTTTGCTTTTTGCTCTATCAATGAGGTGCGCCTATATTTTTATATCCTCTTGGCAAAGCTGATTTAAAAGCTGCTTAACCGAAATTTCCTTTGTCAATGACCGTATCCCTTGACCTGCCCATAAAGACATCTGATCATGGTTATTTTGAAGTGAAGCCTTCTGTCTCATTGCCTTCGTTAGTGTATTTTGATAAGGGTACGGAAGGGTTTGTGTCTCAAACTGTTCATTTTCTTCCATCCATTTATTTACGATTCCTCTGGCCTCTTTACCTGAAAATAATGTCGTAAGCTTTGTATCTGCTTCGTTTGCTTCTAGTATTTTCTGTTTATGTACTGGATGTGCGTTACTCTCGTGACAAATTAAAAAGGCAGAACCGATTTGAACGCCTTGGGCTCCAAGGGTTAAAGCTGCTTTTACTCCTCTGTGGTCTATCATTCCCCCAGCAGCTATGACAGGTACGCTCAGTGCATCTGCTGCTTGTGGAATCAGAGCCATTAAACCTACGGCAGATTCACCTTTGGAAGGTAAGAATGCTCCGCGATGTCCACCGGCTTCACTTCCTTGAAGGACTACTATATCCATTCCCCGTTCTTCCATTAACAATGCTTCTTCTACTGTTGAAGCGGTTCCTATTAAACAGCATCCAGCGGTTTTTAGCTCCTTGACTGCGTCTTTCGGCGGCAGATCAAAAGTGAATGAGCAAGCCTTAACCTTGTATTTTAAAATTAGATCAATTTTTTGATAGAAGTCATCCCACTCTTCTTGTACAGATGTGAATTGATTTACTTGATTAGCTAACGGTATGTTTTCTTTCCACTTTTTAATCTGATCTTTTGGTGGCATCTCTAGACCTAGCGGAACAAACACATTAATTTGAAAAGGAGCGTCTGTCAGCTCAAACATTTCTTTTATTTGTTGTTCTAGGAGGTCTGGCGTAAGATACCCCGATGCTAAGCTGCCAAGAGCACCTTGATTCGAAACTGCAGATGCAAGTCGGGGCTTTGTAATACCGCCAGCCATTGGAGCTTGAATAATCGGTTTTGTTAAAGAAAACTTTTTCATAAATTCATTCATACCGAATCCCCCCGTTAAGACATGATTTTTGAAAAAAGTGTCATTTTAAAATTTACTCAAAAACTCGTATTCGCTTAAATATATCGTTTTCCTTCTTTTTGTCAATCTCTCATACCAGTTAACATGACGATAAAACAGGGAGGATTAAAGTGTGTCAAAGATAGTGTCGTCTCATGGCGGCTCTACAAAAAACTGAATATTCATGTAGTCCTTCATAGTTGATATCTGATTTTGAGATGTCTTGCATCTTAATATTGAATGATATATAGGAGAACATCATGTAAAATAAAGCTTAGAAGAATACATCACATTCAAGAGTAAAAAAATCTATAAGACGTACAGATCAATATTCGGTTTTACAGTTAGATATTAAGGTTGAAACGGAGGAACATGTAATGCGAAGTGAGCAGGAAATGATGGACATTTTCTTGGACTTTGCTTTGAACGATGAGAGAATCCGATTGGTCACTTTGGAAGGGTCGCGTACAAACAGAAATATCCCTCCTGACAACTTCCAAGATTATGACATCTCGTATTTTGTAACTGATGTAGATTCTTTTAAAGAAAATGATCAGTGGCTCGAAATCTTTGGGAAGCGCATTATGATGCAAAAACCAGAAGATATGGAGCTTTTTCCTCCCGAATTAGGTAATTGGTTTTCATACATTATTCTTTTTGAGGATGGCAACAAATTAGATCTAACCCTTATTCCAATTCGTGAAGCAGAAGACTATTTTGCTAATAACGATGGTTTGGTTAAGGTATTGCTTGATAAGGATTCGTTCATCAACTATAAAGTGACCCCAAATGATCACCAATACTGGATGAAAAAGCCTACTGCAAGGGAATTTGATGATTGCTGTAATGAGTTCTGGATGGTTTCGACTTACGTAGTAAAAGGATTAGCAAGAAATGAAATCCTTTTTGCCATTGACCATTTAAATGAAATTGTACGTCCTAATTTATTGAGAATGATGGCCTGGCATATCGCATCTCAGAAAGGGTATTCATTTAGTATGGGGAAGAACTATAAATTTATGAAACGGTACCTTTCAAATAAAGAATGGGAGGAACTCATGTCTACATATTCTGTGAATGGGTATCAGGAAATGTGGAAGTCTTTATTTACTTGCTATGCATTATTTAGAAAGTATTCAAAAGCTGTATCAGAAAGTCTTGCATATAAGTATCCTGATTACGATGAAGGCATCACTAAGTATACGGAAGGTATTTATTGCTCAGTAAAGTAATAAGAATATAGGATTGTTTTCATATGATATTTGATTCTCGCTGACAATGGAGACCAAGGAGTCACCATGTTTGTAAAAAGATGCGTAAATCGTTATGTTTAAGAATGTCTACGCATTTTACTATGATTATTCTTGTCCAAAATTTTTGTTCTTTTTAACGAAACGAGGCATTATAATTAACCTATAGGCACATTAAAAAAATAATAGAATGTAAAGGAGGATTTTTGTGTTCCAAACCTTAGACCATTTTTTGAAATCTTGGGAGTTCGAAGCAGATGCTACACAGAAACTATTAAATAGTCTGACTGATGAATCACTTAAACAAGAAATAACTTCACAAAATTGGACTCTAGGCCGTATTGCTTGGCATACTGTTGCTGCCATTCGCATCATTACCTCAAACACAGACTTAACGTTCCATGCCCCAGCTGAAGATTATCCTGTTCCAACTTCGGCTCAGTTTATAGCTGACAGCTATCATCAAGCCAGTAATGCATTTGTACAGGCATTAAAAACCCAATGGACTGACCATACACTTCAAGAACGTATCAACTTTATCGGACAACAATTGCCTAACGGTTCACTTTTGATGTTTTTAATTCAACATCAAAATCACCATCGGGGACAAATGACTGTTCTTATGAGACAAGCAGGGTTAACTGTTCCAGGTATTTATGGTCCAGCAAAAGAAGAATGGGCAAAATTTGGTTTGGAAGCCCCGAAAATGTAATCAACCTTTTTATAAAAAAGTTACGCTATGACAACATATAAGAAGATGTTTTGATCTATCTTTTTTCAAAACATGTTCTTTTTTTGTTCGTTTACCAATGATAAGAACATATTCGAATCATTTTTATTCCAAACCACTTCAAATGACAACGTTCTTCCGCTTTATTGTTGGCCTGTTCCCAACAATGTAAGTATAATTTTTAATGCTGTCAAATCTTCTAGATACACATGTCTATAGATTCCTCTCTAACAAAACCCCCGCTTTTTCTGCCATCACTCGAGGTGGGGAAGGCATTTCATTTTTCAACCACCATTCGACTACTCCTACGTATGCATTTGCAACAAATTCAGCAGCGATCGATGGTTCAGAAATTCCAATGAAACATTCAGGTGTTGCTCAATTTTTGAATAAAAGCAGCTGCGCCAAAAGGAAGCCTATTGGAAGAGTCTAGCTGAGTTGGAACGTCTTCTCAAAAGGGAAGGCAATTTATTTACTGTAATTCATACAATGAGTAAAGCCTCCCAGGTATAATCTTTACTTCGTTCGACAAATTCTGCAAATTGTAGACAACTTCCTGATTATTTGGATAATTAACTGAATAGGAGGGGAAAAGTTGTCATATTTCATTATACTTATCATCGTTCTATTATCGGAGCATTGGTAACAGCAGCAGTCGGTATCATCTCTTCAAAAGTAGAGGTAATCTCGCCGAAAACTACAATAGAATCTAAAGAGGAAGAACAGAAAAGTTTTTATACGCTGAAATAAAGCAGAGAAAGAGCATCTCCTGCGGGGGTGTTTTTTATAGAGGAGTTGGAAAAACTGAATCAGACTAATTTACTTTTAAGATTCACCCTTGAAATTGCTGCACTAATCTCCTTAGGGGTGTATGCTTGGATAAGCTTTAATGGTTATTTTAAATATGTTTTAACTTTGGTTTTACCTATTGCAGTTATGATTGTCTGGTCTGTATTTGCAGTACCTCATGATCCTAGTCGAAGCGGACAAACTGTAATAGCTGTAAACGGAGTAACAAGGTTAGTTATTGAATTATTGATCTTTGCAATGGCTGTTGCAGCGCTTTATTTTAGTTATTTAAAACCAGTTAGTATTGTCTTTTTATGTCTTATAATACTCCACTACATCATTTCAGCTGAGCGTATCAAATGGCTTCTAAATCAATAGTTTTTCATTTCAGCACTCGTTATTAGAGTGTTTTTTATTATTCTCTGTAGAGCCAGTGATTCTCAGATTAGATTTGAAGGTTAACGGCTTGGGCACAGTTGCAGTATAGAACGCATTTTCCAATAAAGAAGGCGCTCATTTGAAATTCATCATTAAACAATTGTACAAAAGTAAAATTTGTATTTAGAATGTAGTAATAAATAGAAATTCTACGTAGGAGGGTATCTTGTGGAAGAAAAGAAAGCTTTAATCATTGTGGATGTACAAAAAGCCTTCGATGATAAAAAATGGGGGGAACGGAATAACGTAAAGGCGGAAGAAAACATTAGTAAAATACTAAAATTATGGAGAGAAAAAGGATGGACAGTCATATACATACAACACACTTCTGATAAACCTCATTCTTTATTCCATCCAAAGAATGAAGGGTTTGCGATAAAGGAAATAGTTAAGCCTATGGATGAAGAAGTCATTATAACCAAGACAGTAAATAGCAGCTTTATTGGTACGAATTTAGAAGAATTCTTAAAATTAAATGAAATAACCACTGTAGTCATAACTGGTTTAACCACGCCTCACTGTGTATCAACCACCACAAGAATGAGTGGTAATTTAGGGTTTGATACATACCTGATTTCAGATGCAACAGCAGCCTTCGGAATGAGAGACCAAAATGATACATATTATGATGCGGCGACTATTCATAATATATCTCTAGCTACATTGCATGATGAATTTGCCACAATATTGACAACTGATCAATTAATAAATGATTTTATAAAAACTCACTGATGAAAAACATTTTGGCACAGTAAAACGGCAGGCGCCTTTCCAATAGGAAGGGCGCTTTAATTCGATTTCCTGCTTTACTGCTCAGAGGAGGTGCATCAATGTTTCTTTATCGACAAGCAAGAGCAGATGAAGTAAGCAAAGTGGCAAAGCTATTCCATCAATCTTTCAATCAATATCCTTTTATGGATTTACTCGTAAAACGCGAAAAAAAGATCATTCATTTATTTTTGAAATGCATAAAGTACTGACAAGAGCATATTTTAAAAAGCATTTCTTTTTTGTTGGCATTCAGAATGGTGAAATGGTTGTTGCCGCTCTATTAAAACATCGTGATAAACCCGACATTAAACTTGATCGATTATATAGCAGCAGGGGGGATAACATTAATCAAAATGGGGGGATTTTCAGTATTGAACATGTTGACGGTGACTAATGAGGCTAAAAAATCTTACAATTCCTTAAAAGAGCCGGCATAGAAGTATTAGGAGTTTCGCCATTTTATCAGGGAAAGAGTTTAGGCAGCAAAATGATTAATGACTGTCTCATATCTTTTATTTCAAAATGCGGGGACGGCATTTTGGCCCTTATCATGAATACTGATCTCAATGGATCATTTTACAAATCGTCCTGATTTTATATTTAAAGATTATCATAACCTTTCAAAGATGGAGGTCGAATGAATGTCTTCAAAAGAAAAAAAGAGTGTAACCATTTTGACGGAAAGTCAATTGTCTTCGAGAGCATTTAAAGATGAAGCGTATGAATTTTATAAAGAATTGCGAAAATCACAGCCTCTCTACCCATTATCTTTAGGATCTCTGGGGAAAGGCTGGCTCATATCGAGATATGATGATGCAATACATTTATTAAAGAATGAAAAATTAAAGAAAAACTATGAAAATGTATTTACCGCAAAAGAAAAACGTCCTGCTCTATTGAAGAATGAAGAGTCTTTAACAAAACATATGCTTAATTCAGATCCCCCGGATCACAACCGCTTGCGAACTCTTGTTCAAAAAGCATTTACGCATCGGATGATTTTGCAGTTGGAAAACAAAATCCAACATATAGCAGATTCTTTATTGGATAAAGTACAGCCCAACAAACTCATGAACCTAGTAGACGATTTTGCGTTTCCTTTGCCGATTATCGTGATAAGTGAAATGCTCGGCATTCCCTTGGAAGATCGTCAAAAATTCAGAGTGTGGTCGCAAGCAATTATTGATTTTTCAGATGCCCCTGAAAGACTTCAGGAGAATGACCATTTGTTAGGGGAATTTGTTGAATATCTGGAATCCTTAGTTCGCAAAAAAAGGAGAGAACCTGCAGGAGATTTAATCAGTGCATTAATTCAAGCGGAAAGTGAAGGCACACAATTAAGTACAGAAGAATTGTACTCGATGATTATGCTGCTTATCGTTGCAGGTCATGAAACAACCGTAAACTTAATCACCAATTTGACATATGCTCTGATGTGTCACCAAGATCAATTAGAAAAGCTCCGCCAGCAGCCGGACTTGATGAATTCAGCCATAGAAGAAGCATTGCGGTTTCACAGCCCTGTTGAACTAACGACAATTCGCTGGACGGCTGAACCGTTTATACTGCATGGGCAGGAGATTAAAAGGAAAGATGTGATCATCATTTCTTTAGCATCAGCAAACCGTGATGAGAAGATATTTCCAAATGCCGACATATTTGATATTGAAAGAAAGAACAACCGCCATATTGCTTTTGGCCATGGCAATCATTTTTGCCTTGGTGCACAGCTAGCCCGCTTAGAAGCAAAGATTGCGATGTCCACCTTATTACGCCGCTGTCCAAATATACAGTTAAAAGGCGAAAAGGAACAAATGAAATGGAAAGGGAATTTTCTGATGAGAGCACTCGAAGAATTGCCGCTTAGTTTTTAATTTTTTGGGGATATGTGATTTTCAAACATACTCGTTTTACTCCTCAATTAGATTAAACGATAGTAAAGCTGTAACATAAAAATTTGATATGATAGCTTTTCAAAAACAAAGTTTAGCATTATTTATGCCTACCGGGCATGAAAATGTCTTGCAAACACCAATAGTTTCCCCCTATCGGTGTTTTTTATTTGTTTTCAGCCTCATTTGGACAAACAGCTGTTACATAGTAAACGTTTGTTAAGATAAAATAATGGAGGGCATTGTTTCTAATGAGAAAAATAATAATAGATGGAAGAGACTTTGAAAATATAGAAGTTTTACATGATGTTTTAAAAGATAAATTAGACTTCCCAAACTACTATGGGAGAAATTTAGACGCTTTATGGGATTGCCTAACAGGGTGGGTGGATTTGCCGCTCACTTTAGTCTTGATAAATTTTGAGTTTAGTAAAAAGTTTTTAGGTTCATACGCTGATGATGTATTAGAAGTTTTACTAGAGGCTCAAGAGGAATTAGAGGACGAGTTTAAAATAATAATAGAGTAGACTTTCTGTTTTGTGAATTTTAACAATTTTCGTTCGTAGAAAAAGGCAATAGGGCACCACAAATTAAAATTTCGGTGAGACCGCAATAACTTTTTGGCTTCTGATAAGTTTCTTATGATGTTGGTATCAAGTCACACAAGTACATAACTCTCCCATGACTTCTTTCTGATGTAAGTTAATTTCATTATGAGTTAATCATGAGGATAATTTTATTCTGTTAATAATATTTTAAAAGGAATTAAATTTAAAAAAATATTTGATTATCGAATGAAAATTCGTTATTATTTAAATTGGATGAAATATAATTCTGTTAAGGGTATTGGGGGTTGTGAAATGGGTATTATGCTTGACGAAACTGATAAGGCCATCTTAAGAGAATTGCAGGAAGATGCTTCAATATCAAATCTGAATTTATCTAAGAAAATTGGGCTTTCACCATCAGCTTGCCTTGCAAGAACAAAGAACCTAGTAGAAGCAGGTATAATTAAAAAGTTTACGACTATTGTTGATGAGAAAAAACTTGGAATCGAAGTCACAGCACTAGCTCTCATCAACTTATCACCCTTAAATAGGGAGACAATTCATTCATTTTTAGAGGATATAAACAAATTCCCACAGGTTCAAGAATGCTACACACTTACAGGAAGCCATGACTATATGCTTAAGATTGTGGCGAAGGACATGGAGAGTTATCGGAATTTTATCATTGATTCATTAATGCAGAACCCTGCTATTAGTGGAGTTGACACAAGCATAGTCATGAGTACAGAAAAAAGAACTGTCAGTGTGCCAATTGATGAAATGTAGGAGGTTGTTGATTTGAATAAAAATAAAGAATCGTTACATTTAAGCTCTCCTGCTATAAACACTCATATGAATAAGAGAAGTCAAATATGGGCTGCATTTCGTTCTGCATTCCCATATACAATTCCGATTTTTGCGGGGTTTTTGTTTTTGGGGATAGCTTATGGAATCTTTATGCATTCTTTGGGATTTAGCGCAATCTATCCAATCATCATGAGTTTTATGATATTTGCGGGCTCAATGGAGTTTGTTGCAGCGAATTTTTTACTTGGTGCGTTCAACCCTATGAATGCTCTTTTTTTGACGTTAATGGTCAATGCCCGGCATTTGTTTTATGGAATTTCCATGTTGGATAAGTACAGGGGGACTGGAAAGAAAAAGCTTTATCTGATTTTCGGAATGTGCGATGAATCATTTTCTATCAATTATACCGCTAATGTTCCAGCGAATGTTGACAAGGGCTGGTTTATGTTTTTTGTGACACTGCTTAATCAATTATATTGGGTCGCGGGGGCAGCGATAGGAGGTATTTTTGGGTCGTACGTGAAGTTTAATACCGAAGGGCTTGATTTTGTGATGACTGCTCTGTTTATTGTGATATTCATAGAACAATGGATGAAAGAGAAAAAGCATTACAGTGCTCTCACAGGACTTGTACTTTCAGTAGCCAGTCTTATCCTTTTTGGCGGAAACCAATTTATTATTCCTGCTATGCTCGCCATTTTAGGGGTACTGACTGTTCTGAGAAAACCATTGGAGAAAGCTGAGGTTTCCGTATGACGATGACTATGACGCAGCAAATGATCACCATTGCAATGGTCGTGCTTGGAACAATGCTGACACGGTTCCTTCCATTCATGATTTTCCCGTCTGGCAAACCGACACCGAAATATGTACAGTATCTTGGTAAAGTGCTGCCATCAGCGGTAATCGGGCTTTTGGTTATTTATTGTTTAAAAGATGTGAGTCTGCTTTCTGGAAGTCATGGCATTCCTGAATTGGTTGGGACAGCTGTAGTTGTACTGCTTCACTTGTGGAAGAAAAATATGCTTCTTTCCATAGCGGGGGGAACCGTTGTTTATATGGTTTTGGTGCAATTGGTTTTTTAACCGATATCGGAAACGATCAAAATGATCATGCTTTTGTTGAACTTGATAAAAATATATAAAACTGACACAAACTTATTTTGGAATAAACACTGCGCCAGTGCAAATAGCATCTGTAATGTTTCCTGGCTATTCAAGAAGTGTCTACTTTAATCGGAGGATATATAATGTCAAAAAAAGTGTCTGCTTCCTATATCATCATTATAGGATTAATGCTATTTGCATTGTTTTTTGGAGCAGGAAATCTCATTTTTCCGCCTATGCTTGGTCAAATGGCTGGAAAAAATGTATGGATCGCTAATGCAGGTTTCTTAGTGACCGGAGTTGGATTGCCATTACTGGCTATAACAGCATTTGTTTTTTCGGGTAAACAAAACTTACAGTCGTTAGCCAGCCGTGTTCACCCGGTGTTTGGCATTGTATTTACGACGATTCTCTATTTGGCAATCGGGCCTTTTTTCGCTATTCCAAGATCAGGAAACGTATCGTTTGAAATTGGGGTAAAACCTTTTTTATCAAATGATGCACGCCCTGTCTCATTAATCTTATTTACAATATTATTTTTCGCATTGGCATGCTTGTTATCACTCAATCCTTCAAAAATCATTGATATAGTTGGGAAATTTTTGACGCCAATTAAGCTGACATTTATCGGATTGCTTGTAGTGGTAGCTCTTATTCGCCCAATTGGAACCATTCAAGCACCATCAAAAGGGTACACATCACAAGCGTTTTTTAAAGGATTTCAGGAAGGATACCTCACTCTGGATGCCCTTGTAGCATTTGTTTTTGGAATTATCATCGTGAATGCATTGAAAGAACAAGGAGCTTCTACCAAAAAACAGCTGATGGGTGTTTGTGCAAAAGCAGCCGCGATTGCAGCTGTACTCTTAGCAGTTATGTATACAGCCCTTTCCTATATGGGGGCTTCCAGCGTTGAAGAACTGGGGATTTTAGAAAATGGAGCAGAGGTCTTGGCTAAGGTTTCATCCTATTATTTTGGATCTTATGGTTCAATCTTATTGGGCTTAATGATTACAGTGGCGTGTCTGACGACAAGTGTCGGACTGATCACAGCGTGTTCTTCTTTTTTTCATGAATTATTTCCGAACATTTCTTATAAAAAAATTGCTGTCGTTTTATCAGTGTTTAGTACACTTGTCGCAAATATAGGATTAACCCAGCTCATTAAGGTGTCAATGCCTGTCTTACTGACGATGTATCCTATCGCGATTTCCTTAATATTTTTAACGTTTTTGCATTCTGTATTTAAAGGGAAGACAGAAGTGTATCAAGGCAGTTTATTATTCGCATTCATCATCAGCTTATTTGACGGTTTGAAGGAGGCGGGAATAAAAATTGAAGTTGTGAATCATATTTTCAATCAGATTCTTCCTATGTATAACATAGGGCTGGGGTGGCTCATTCCAGCTATTGCAGGGGGAATATGCGGCTATATACTGAGTATATTCCGAACAAAAACAAGTTGATCAATCAACAGCAATATCACTCAGATCTGCAGGAAGGACAAAGTGCTTGTTCGCCGGTTGCATTGCTTATTAAATGTGTTCAACCAAATTTACAATCATCCTTCCTCTTGTTTCGCCTCTTCGTAAGGTAGGAAGAACATCCGGTAATTGATCAAGGAGTTTCACCCACGAATACTATTCGGAGTACGAGAAAGACCTCTCCCTAGCAAAGGTGTTAAACCCAAACGTATTAATAGCTTTGGAAATTAACAATGAGCCGTTAACTGTAGAGAGGGGTGGTCCTGTTCGGCTTGTTGTTTCCGGCTATTATGGAACTAATTCTAAAAAATGGCTGACTCATTTGACTGTTTCAGATTCCCGAAGCAACAGTGCTTTCACTGCCAAATATTACGTTGACCGAGAAGTAGTAGATGGACAATTGGTTGAACTTGAAGAGATTGATATTTTCGGTTGGACATGGGCAGAACATCCAATTGTAACAGTTGAAGTATCCACTGATGGAGGAGAGAGTTGGAAAGAAGCTCAAGTTAAAGGTCGTAAGAGTGTTGAGTGGCAGAAATTCTCTTTCCGTCGGCACCCGAAATCTGTAGGTGAATATTTAATAGTTGTGAGAGCGATTGACTCTTTAGGAAATAGTCAGCCTTTAACTTCAAGACGCAACCAAGTGTCTAGGGCAATGATCTTCGTTCAAAATTCTTTGAATGAGGAAAATCTACATTCTAATATCGACTAGGTTTCACAATTCAGAGTGCAAAATCACGAAGAAAAAGCAAACTACATACCGAAGTTTGCTTTTTTGCTCTATACAAACAATGAGATGCGCCTATATTTTTATATCAGACAACTGATCAGAGGTATTTTGAGGCGAAGCCTGCCTTCCATCCATTTATTATTGATCTGGCCTCTTTACCTGAAAATGATCCCTCATATGCGTTAAAAAAGCAGATAAAGCAGGGGTAATTAAAGTGTCTTTCCGCCTTATAAACATGGTTGATACGAAAGAATATTTGTCAGAGATAGTGTGGCTGCGAATGCGGCCTTCTTTTTCATGCGAAGCAATGATTGAACGAGGCAGCAGTGAAATCCCCAAGCCGGCGCTTACACAGCCAATGATCGCTTCAAGTATGCCAAATTCCATTAATTTTATAGGTAATAAACCTTCTTCTTGGAGGATATGATTGAGCTTTGCTCTGTAAGAGCATCCTTTACGGAATACAAGCATTGTTTGTGTTTGAACATCCTGAATGGAAGAAATCACAGGGTGTGAAGCGCTTGTAACAAGAACCATCTCTTCATCCAATACCTTTTCTTGAACTAAATCAGGGTGTTCAATAGGCCCTGAAATAAAAGCGCCGTTTAACTCATAATGTAAAACTGCTTGTATTTGTTGTTCCGTAGGGCCGGTTACTAGGTTCAAATCAACATTTGGATAGAGGTTATTATAATGTGCAAGGAGTTGAGGAAGCCAAACTGCAGCTGTTGTTTCCATTGATCCTATACGCAGTGGCCCAGAAGGCGCGGATGATTCGCCCATGGCTGCTCTAGCTTCTTCAATAGTATGTAGAATTTTCTCTGAGTAAGAAACAAGAATTTGCCCTGGGGGAGTAAGTGTGATTCCTCGACTATGGCGATAGAATAATTTTGTCTGTAAATCGTTTTCTAGTTGTTGTATCTTATTCGTTACGTTCGATTGTGCATAATTTAAAGTCTGAGCAGCCTTGGAAATACTGCCTTCACGAGCAGTAGTGAGAAAAACCTGTAACAACTGAATATTCATCTAGTCCTCCATAGTTAATATCTGATTTTGAGATGTCTTCCATCTTAATTTTGAATTATATATGATAGCAGAGCTTCATGTAAACTAAAGCTTAGAAGAATAAATGATTTCTAAAGTAAGTGATAAGGCTATTTCAAAAAATGGTTAATTTACTCGAAGTTGATTCTGTATATTGCCTATGGAAATACACATCATAACATAGGCTTGACTAACACCAGAATGAAGGGGTTATTGGGAAATTACTTTATTCTAAATGTAGCAGCTGCTTGGAAATAGCTGACACATTAACGAATGAAATTAAAAAGACTGTTGTAGTAGAAGGAGGGGATTTTATGCCATTACTTCGTTTTGACTTAATAGAAGGGCGAGATCAATCAAGTTTGAAAAAACTTTTAGATGTCGCTCACAATGTTGTAGTAGAGGCTTTTGATGTGCCTCAACAAGACCGTTATCAAATTGTTCATGAACATCCAGAAAATCATATGATTATTGAGGATACTGGGTTAGGATTTAACCGAACTAAAAATCTTGTTGTTCTTTCAGTTACAAGTAAATCCCGACCGGAAGAGAAGAAACAAAAATTTTACAGGCTGTTAGCTGAAAGACTGGAATCTGAGTGTGGTATCGCATCAACTGATTTAATTGTATCTATTGTTGAAAATGATAATGCTGACTGGAGTTTTGGACTTGGTGAGGCCCAATTTTTAACAGGTAAATTGTAGTTGAATACTACCCTCAAATGCTTGATTGAAGAAAAGGATAGAGAAACTAGGGTAGCGGAGCAAACCATGTGTTTGCTCCGCTTTTTTATGTTTATAAAAGAATAATTAAGGAGGTATTGTGGATTTCTATAAAAAATATTTTGACATTTCAGTAAAGAGCAGATATATTTATATATGAACACATGCTCATATATAAATATTGTTTGCATTATGTTAGAATGCTTCATAACAGATTTGAAATAATAAATACATATGTATCAATAAACTTTAGGTAAGGAGGAGTTTTTTATGGGTCACAATCATAGTCACAATCATAATGAAGGAGCAAATAAAAAGGTTTTATTGATCTCTTTTATCATGATTACAGGTTATATGATAATAGAAGCTATAGGAGGATTTTTAACAAATAGTCTGGCGCTTTTATCTGATGCAGGCCATATGCTGAGTGATTCAATTTCATTAATGGTTGCCCTGATTGCTTTTACATTAGCTGAAAAAAAGGCAAATCACAATAAGACATTCGGCTATAAACGATTTGAGATTCTTGCAGCTGTGATAAACGGTGCTGCCTTAATTCTTATTTCTCTTTATATCATTTATGAAGCAATCGAACGCTTCTCTAATCCACCAAAAGTAGCAACAACTGGAATGCTTACAATTAGTATCATCGGGTTAGTTGTGAATCTATTGGTCGCTTGGATTATGATGAGTGGCGGAGATACAAAGAATAATCTGAATATAAGAGGAGCTTATTTACATGTAATAAGCGATATGCTCGGCTCTGTAGGTGCCATTTTAGCTGCCATACTTATCATCTTCTTTGGATGGGGCTGGGCAGATCCATTGGCTAGTATCATTGTGGCTATTCTTGTTCTAAGAAGCGGTTACAATGTGACTAAAGATTCCATTCACATCTTAATGGAAGGAACTCCAGAAAATATCGATGTCTCTGATATCATTCGTACAATTGAAGGGACAGAGGGAATTCAAAACATTCATGATTTACACATATGGTCTATCACAAGCGGATTGAATGCTCTTTCTTGCCACGCAGTTGTTGACGATCAACTGACCATTTCAGAAAGTGAAAATATTTTACGCAAAATTGAACATGAACTTGAGCATAAAGGCATTACGCACGTAACCATTCAAATGGAAACCGAAGCGAATAATCACGATAATGCGATCCTTTGTCAGGCCAAAATTGAGAAGCCACGTGACCACCATCACCATTAAATTTTTTATCTAACTTTATAGTGAGGAGATCAACTAGCATTTTGCAGATTCTGTCTACTGACAATTTGAAATTGGCGGGGTGATAATGTGTACGACACTATAGTAATCGGGGCTGGTCAAGCAGGGATCTCGATAGGATATTATCTTAAGCAGTCCGATCAAAAGTTTATTATTTTGGATAAAAGTCATGAGGTGGGGGAGAGCTGGAAAGATCGGTATGACTCATTAGTTTTATTTACTTCTCGAATGTATAGCTCTTTGCCTGGAATGCATCTTGAAGGAGAAAAACATGGATTTCCTTCAAAAAATGAAATTGTTGCTTATCTAAAGAAGTATGTTAAAAAATTTGAAATTCCAATCCAATTACGGACAGAAGTAATAAGTGTCCTAAAAATAAAGAATTATTTCTTAATAAAAACAAATCGGGAAGAATATCAAACGAAGAATCTTGTCATTGCTACAGGGCCTTTTCATACTCCTAATATTCCATCAATATCAAAGGATTTATCCGATAATATTAATCAACTACACTCATCACAATATAAGAATTCAAAACAATTGGCATATGGAAATGTACTAGTAGTTGGTGGTGGGAATAGTGGTGCTCAAATAGCTGTTGAATTATCCAAAGAAAGAGTTACATATTTAGCCTGTAGTAATAAACTAGTTTATTTCCCTTTAATGATCGGAAAAAGAAGCATCTTTTGGTGGTTTGATAAATTAGGAGTTTTACATGCAAGTCATACATCAGTAGTAGGCAAATTCATTCAAAAGAAAGGTGATCCAGTATTTGGGCATGAATTAAAACATGCAATAAAACAGAAGGAGATCATCTTAAAAAAAAGAGTCATTGCCGCAAAGCAAAATGAAATCATTTTTAAAGATTCATCTACATTAGAAGTAAACAATATTATTTGGGCTACTGGTTTCAGGAATCCCTTATGTTGGATAAATATAAAAGGTGTTTTGGATAAAGAAGGTCGAATCATACATCATAGAGGTGTTTCACCTGTAGAAGGATTGTACTTTATAGGGTTGCCTTGGCAGCATAAGCGAGGTTCAGCGTTGCTTCAAGGTGTAGGAAATGATGCTGAATACATTGTAAAACAAATGAACGGTGAATAAACGAAGCAGAGCAGTAACTCACATGTTTACTGCTCTATTTTTTGCGTGAATAAGGGTAGCGAAGTGGAGATGCGCTTTCTCTTTTTTAACATAGAAAGAGAAAAAGCACTTTAAGACATACTCATATTTTTATGTTCAACAATGGTCTTAAGGAGGCTGCGCATTGAATTTGTCAGGTACGCATCTTTATGGCGTATAAAGATTGTTGAGATACAGCTGTCTTTCTCGGGTAATGGGTGACAATAAACCTTACCTTGTGCAGCTAGATGCATAACAGCAGATTCCGGTACCACTGTTATACCGAGTCCAAGTGCAACACTATTTAAGATTGTCTCCAGGATGTTAAATTCCATCATTCTGTTTGGGAGCACACCTTCATCTTTGAGCCATTGTTCAAGCCTAGACCGATACCCGCACCCCTGATTAAAAACAAGAATCGGAGTCGTTGAAAAATCCTCTATATTAAACGTTTTGTTACTGGTTACTAGAGTAAGTTTTTCAGTATAAACATCATACTGTTCCAGAATAGAATGTTTCAAAGGGCCTGAAATAAAAGCTCCGTCTAATTCGTGATTCATGACCTTTTTAATAAGTTCCTCTGTTAGACCAGCCTGCAATGATAAATCCACATTAGGATACTTTTTATAATAGGAAGCTATGATGGTCGGCAGTATCCTCACTGTTTCCACTGTACCGATTCTTAATATTCCAGACGGTATATCAGTATCTAGAAAGACTTGCTCCAGTTCTTCAACATCTTTCAAAATTTTGTTAACGTATTCAATCATTTTTCGGCCCTCTGGGCTTAGTGAAACCCCTTTTTTATGGCGATTGAAAAGAGGTGTTTTGAGTTCATTCTCTAATTGCTTAATCCGCGCAGTTACATTAGATTGTACATAATTTAACTCTTTTGCAGCACCGGTAATACTCTTGTGATGGGCTACGCATTTGAAAATTTGTAAGTCTCGCAGTTCCATGAAGATCCCCCCTTCATTAAAGTATCATTATCAATGATGTTTTTCATCACTTTTGTTCATTTTACTTGATGCTTACTTCTCTTTATAATTCTCATTGTAATTTTTAAGAAAAGGAGGGGAATTCAATGAAAAAAAGTCAATTATTCATTGGTGCCCTTACATGTTTAGTGGCAAGTATGTCTTGGGGCGCGATGTTTCCAGTTGCAGATCATGCATTAGAATTTATTGATCCGTTTTATTTTTCATTTATTCGCTACGGTGTGGTAACAATTATGTTAGTGATTTTATTATTAGTGAGAGAAGGAAAAAAATCATTTCATTTAGAGGGTAAAGCAAAATGGATCATTTTATTTGGAGTGATGGCGTTTACTGTATACAATGTTCTTATTTTTTTAGGTCAAAGGTTGATGGGGAAGTCTGGAATTATGACAGCGTCCATTGCCGAGGCACTCATGCCGATGCTTTCAATTGTTATTCTATGGGGATATAAACATGTGAAACCTAAAAAATACACAATGATCAGTATATTGATTGCCTTTTTGGGGGCTTCGATGGTCATAACCAAAGGTAATATAAGTTTCTTTTTTTCATTAGGGGATCATCTATTCTCGATACTCTTTATATTCATTGGTGTTTTAGGGTGGGTTGTCTACACAATGGGGGGACAGATATTCCGAGAGTGGTCCACACTTCGTTATTCAACTTTGACATGTTTATTCGGCACAGCTATAACAGGAATCATGACAGCTATACTTACCGCGCAAGGTTACGTGTCGGTACCGAGTATTAAAGTGATTGCAGCAATTAAGTATGATTTTTTATTTATGATTACTTTACCAGGTATCATAGCCCTCCTTAGTTGGAACTATGGCATTAAAATCCTATCATCCATTAATGGGATTTTATTTATTAACTTTGTCCCCATTACTACATTGTTAATCATGGTGATCAAAGGATATAACATAACTGCTTTTGATATAGTAGGAACACTGTTTGTCATTATTGGACTCATTTTAAATAACATATATCAGCGTAAGGAAGATTATAAGCAGGTATTGCAAAAAGAAAAAACACATTTGACTATCACTTAGACGGTGGGGGATTTAAAATGTTTGAAGGTTTATTGTTTTTCATTTCAGCTGGAATTGTCTGTGAACTTGCTGCAATTAATAGAAATGGCCGCAAAAATATAAAGCAACAGGCGGAATTGATTCAAATTTTAAAAGAAAACCTTAATAAAGACATTAAATAAATCAAGACGGTTGGATATTATTGAAACACACCAGAAAATTCAGGTGTGTTTTTATTTTGCTTTCTATTTTAAGTCTTAAAACGTCACCAATCGCTAGTTGAATACTATGGGAACCACTCTCCATACGGAAAAAGATGATTATTTACATTATTCAGAGTTGATTTTAGGTTCTTTTGAACTTATAATGTTATATATACTGTTTTTTGTTTATTCAGAAAAAATGGGTTATAAAAATAAATATTTACATCGGAGGTGTACGCCTTACTAGGTAAGGCAAATCATTGACAACCATTAACCTTATAATCTTTACTATTTTAATTGTCTTAACAGCATTTTTTGTTGCGACTGAATTTGCGATAGTAAAGATCAGGTCATCAAAAATTGACCAACTCATATTAGAGGGAAAAAAAGGTGCCGTATCAGCCAAAAAGGTCATTACTCATTTGGACGAGTATTTGTCAGCTTGTCAATTAGGGATCACGGTTACAGCGTTGGGAATTGGCTGGGTTGGAGAATCGACTTTTGAAGTGATTTTGCACCCCTTATTTGCTCATTTTCATGTAAGTGAAACAGTCTCACATGTATTGATCTTAGTGATTGCTTTTGTGATGGCGACTTTTTTGCACGTTGTAGTTGGAGAACTTGCTCCTAAAACACTCGCTATCCAAAAAGCGGAAACCATCACTCTTTTGACTGCAAAGCCAATTATTTGGTTTTACCGCATCCTGTTCCCTTTTATATGGTTTTTAAATGGTTCAGCCCGGTTTATAGTAGGACTCTTCGGTTTGAAACCTGCATCAGAACATGAACTTGCTCATTCTGAAGAAGAACTGCGCATCTTACTGTCTGAAAGCTATAAGAGCGGTGAAATCAATCAAAATGAGTTGAAATATGTAAATAATATTTTTGAATTTGATGAAAGAATTGCCAAAGAAATTATGATTCCGAGAAGAGAGATCGTAGCGATTTCTAGTGAGGATTCTTATGAAACTATTGTTAAGGCCATTAAGACAGAGAGCTATACAAGGTACCCAGTCCTAAATGGAGATAAAGATTCAATCATTGGTTTTATCAATGCTAAAGAATTTTTGTCAGCTTATATTGACACAGACCAGAAGATAAAAGAGGATTTCAAGTTAGAAAATCATATCAACCCTGTTATCCATGTTATTGAATCCGTTCCAATTCATGATTTATTGGTAAAAATGCAAAAAGAGCGAACACATATCGCTATTCTTGTGGATGAATATGGCGGCACTTCAGGTTTAGTCACTGCTGAAGATATTCTTGAAGAAATTGTCGGGGAAATCAGAGATGAATTTGATAAAGATGAAGTGCCTAATATTAGAAAAGTAAATGATAATCACTATATCTTAGATTCGAAAGTGCTCATTGAAGATGTAAATGATTTATTGGGAACGGCGTTAGCAAGTGACGAAGTGGATACAATAGGTGGCTGGTTTATGACTCAACAAATAGACGCTGCAGTTGGGTCCGTTATAGAAGCCGATGGGTATATTTTTAAAGTGCACAAAACAGTTGGCCGGCATATTAATTATTTAGAAATTGTCCGGAAAAAAGAATAACATCTGGATAAAACACATGAGACTTTGACTAATAAGATGCTTAAAGCCTGAGATGAAATTTTCATCCAGGCTTTTTTAACTTGCAGTTTAAGTAGGTAATCATTATCGAAGTTCAAACGTTTCTCAGCAAACAAGGAGGCTTGGATATCTATAGCTCTTTTACCATTACCTTCTCACCATTAAAGTCGAGTTCACCATTAAATTGAAAACCAAACCTTTGATAAAGGCGTATAGCATGAATATTATTTTCAAATATACTTAAATAAATTCTTTTGCATTTATATAGCTCAGCAAGGTGCTGAATGAGGGCTTTAAGCATTTTCTTCCCTAATCCTTTTCCCTGATAGCGTTCGTCAATAAAAAATCGGTCAAGCCAGACTCGTCCGTTTTTATTATCTTCATCATACTCGGGAAACAATCCATACATTGCAAAACCGACTAGATCTCCTTCATAGTAAAGCCCGACAGGTTTATAATAGTGACATTCGTTTGCATCCTCTAAACATATTTTTGTAGATTCAATATATGATAATTGATTCTGGCTGACATGTAGATCAAGAATTGCAGCACGATTATCATCAGTTACTCCTTTTATGTTTATACTCATACTACATTCTCCTTTTTTCTTATCCCGGTATCCTGATATTGCTAAAACTCAGCTTAAACTATATTCACGTCAAGCAACATGTAGCCTATCATATTAAGTACCTTTTCTTATTGTGCCTAGCCAGAGGCATTCCCTGCATCCAAATGACTTGACTTTATAGAGGCTGAATTAATTCAAAGCTGCAGCATCATTCTTTTTTTCTTTCCAAACCATTGTAAGACCAAGGCCGACAATCATAACGAAACCTGCAAAAAGGAAAGGATAATGAATGTTAAGATCAAATAGTATACCGCCTAAAGCAGGTCCAAATATATTTCCCAGGCTGGTGTATGTGGAGTTCATGCCTGCTACGAAACCCTGCTGGTTACCGGCCATATTGGATAAATGAGCGGTTAAGGCCGGACGTAGCAAATCGAACGCCAGAAAAATAAAACAAGTTACAAGCAAAACAGTTAAAAATCCTGACATAACAGTAGACACGAAAGCCAAGATCGCACCGGTTATTAAGCACAGCTGAATCATTCTTTTCTCTCCAAGTTTGTTGACCAATTTCCCGAATAGTAAAACTTGAATAACTACCGCAACAATGGAACTAATCGTAATAATGGCTGCAATATCTTTTGGTGTGAAGCCAAATTTATGATCAGAAAACAAGCTGAATACCGTTTCATAAGCTGATAAACCAAAAGCCATTACAAAGACGATAATAAATGCAATGAAATAAACAGGATGAATGGATCTCTTCAAGTCTTTAATGAAATTTGATTCCTTTGTATGAGATGAGAGTTGATGGCGTTCTTCTATCGACAATGACTCTTTTAGTATAAAAACGGAAGTGACAGCTGCTATTAACGCGATGGCGGAGGCGAAGAAAAACGGCATGCGGATGCCAAAGCCGGCAATAAATCCTCCCGCACCAGGTCCAATAATAAAGCCGGTGCTAATTGCAGCAGAAACATACCCCATAGCCTTTGACCTTTCCTTTAGGGTTGTAATATCAGCTACATATGCTGTTACCGCAGGCATGATAAAAGCCGCACTTACACCACCCAATATCCTCGAGAAATAAAATATTGAAACATGGGTCCCTAATCCGAAAATCAACTCAGATAAACTGAATATAAGCAACCCGAGAATAATCATTTTTTTTCTCCCGAAACGGTCAACCCACCTACCTGCAAAAGGTGAAGTAATTAACTGAGAAATGGCAAAAGCCGCAACAAGATAACCCATTGTGCTGCCGGATAAATGCATGATTTTCATAAAAGAAGGCATAACTGGAATGATTAAACCGATACCAAGAAATGCTACGAAGATGTTGCTTAATAGTATAATGAATATCGCTTTTTGCTCATTTATTGATTTTTTCATCTGAATTCCCCTTTTACTCAATTGAACCCTTTTTACCTATCCTTTTCGCTTGACGCTTTTTTCAAGTACAATCAAATCATAAGGTATATGGTTACCGTATAGTCAAGGAGGTTTTTATGAGCGAAGATGTTAAGAAGTATTTCACAACAGGGGAGTTTTCGAAGCTCTGCCGTGTAAAAAAACAAACCTTATTTCATTATGATGAGATTGGTCTTTTCTCGCCGGAAATAAAAAAAGAAAATGGGTATAGATATTATTCCTATCATCAATTTGAGATTTTTCAAGTCATCAGTCTATTTAAAGAGCTTGGGGTTCCATTAAAAGAAATAAAGTGTCTAATAAAAGGAAAAACACCAGACAAGATCCTGCATGTTCTAAAAGAAAAGTCTATTGAGATTGATAAAAAAATAAATGAGCTTAAGCAGTTGCAAACGATCTTACAAACAAAAGTGACGCTTACAGAACAAGCACTTGAGACTGATTTTTCTTCAATTTCTTTTGAATATTTAAATGAAGAAACATTCATGTTAAGCCGAAAAACATTAAACTTACCAGAACGAAAATATGTGGCAGCCATTTCAGAACTCATTCATGAAGTTCAGCAATATGAATTAGATGAAGGATATCCGATAGGCGGAATCTTTGCACGGGAACAAATCTTAGAAAAAGACTTCTACAATTACAGTTACTTTTATATAAAAGTAAAAGATGGGGCAGAGAACATAAATTATCATGTACGGCCAAAAGGCCTGTATGCAGTTGGATATGAAATAGGCGGAAATACTGAAGAGGCGTACCGGAGAATCATTGAGTTCATTGAAAGAAATGGAATGCAAATAGGGGAAAATGCATATGAGGAATATATGCTGGATGAGATGGTAGTTGACGGGTATGAAAATACATATGCAAAAATCCTCCTTCAAGTTAAAGAGGTGTAAGATTACGAGATTTTCATATGGAAAATTGTTTCTGTTGTGTGCCCAAAAAGAATATAAACTGGTTTACTAAAAGCGAGCCCACATACAGGAGACGGTACAAACGGCACTGGGAACCGCAAGTCTATCGGCGTTGAAATATGCTATAACGATTCAGGAGGCGATAAATTCTACGCTGCTGAAAAGCTGGCCATCAAGGCGCATCCAAAGAGATAAATCTAAAAGAGCTGGGATAGGGGGACAAACAACAGAATTCCGTATACTCTGTTGTTGTGCTATGTAAATGTTCAAAAGCCATTTAGGATCGTCGACCTTTGATAATCCATCATATAAAGGTGTCATTCGATGTCTTGTTAACAAAGGCTAGTGAAATTCAACATCTAGAAAACGATTACAAGGTCGGTGATAAATTATTCATCCATGAATCAAACGGTGATCGAACATTCATTTTTGTGTTTAATATGAGTTTTCTTGATTTAGCACACTCCCTTAATAAATGCATAGGATACTATCACAAAAATTTATAATTGCGGGGATCAAAAAATGTACTATAACCCTTTTTCGCCTCAATGTTATTATTATGTGACTGTGCCGATGTATAATGATGGAAGATCTGTTTATTGGACTATTCCAAATGAGATGGAGAACGTACACAGAGGTGCCGATTTGCGCTCTTCATATGAAGATAGAAACCTTCTTTTGAAGGATCATGGACCAAAACCATTTGTTGTAAATATCAATAGAGCCACAAAACAAAACCATACGTTCCGTACTGCTTTATGGACAGGAGAGCATTTTCAAGTGACTTTGATGAGTCTTGGTATTGGAGAAGACATTGGTTTGGAAATCCATCCTAACGTTGACCAGTTCTTACGGATTGAGCAGGGGCGTGGGATCGTCAAAATGGGAAAGAGCAAAGATCATTTGAACTTTCAAAGAAATGTCTATGATGATTCTGCCATTGTTGTCCCTGCCGGCACTTGGCACAACGTAATTAATACAGGAAATACGCCATTAAAACTTTACTCCATTTATGCTCCTCCTAACCATCCATTTGGTACAGTTCATGAAACCAAAGCAGATGCAGTGGCTGCGGAAGATTAGCACAGATATTCTGCAGAATTCTATAATAATTAAAGTCACATCCAGCATGAAACATGGGGAACCAGTACCATGCTAATGAAACCCCATTTAATATCCAAGCAGCGTGTCTTGTGCTAATTTTAAGTAATTGATAAATAAAGCCGATTTAAAATTAAATCGGCTTATTGCTTTATTCGAGTTCCTTTTAGCAGAATTGGCATTATCGAATGTAAGTATTTTTTCAATCCGCGGATATCGAAATGAATCTATCAGCTCAAAGAAAGTAACTTTCACACTTGACTATATACCTATGGGGGTATATTATAGTTTTGTGAATAACAAAGAGTTAATAAGGTGGTGTAAGTAGTATAAATTATTTAGTTATTGCATTCCTGCTTATTTTTGTGATTATCATTGCATCGTATAGACGGTATTATCCTATAACCGGAATCTCTTGTATCCATAAAGATAAATTAGAGGCTATGGACATCACAATATTAGATATTCGTCATTATAACGATGTAGCCAATTTTTCGGATAATATTATTTTAAACATCCCATATGCGTATCTAAAACGTTTTTATTTAGAGATTCCACGTGATAAAATACACATAATAGCTCGTGATCGGGTGGAATTAAATTTAGGAGTGCGTTTTCTAAAGCGCAAAGGTATCCATGTAAACAGTTATGAACTGGCAGCATGTAAATGTAAAAATAAATGAAAGAAAGGATTTCATTGATATATGGAGTATGATCAAAAGATTAAAAACCGTTTACGACGGATAGAAGGACAAATTAAAGGTGTATTGACTATGATGGAACAAGGAAAAGATTGTAGAGAGGTTGTGACCCAATTAGCAGCTTCCCGTAATGCTATCGATCGAGCGATGGGTTTAATTGTGAGCACAAACCTTGAACATTGTGTTCGTGAAAGTTTAGAAAAAGGCGAAGACACACAAAATTTAGTAAAAGAAGCAGTCGACTTATTGGTAAAGAGCCGATAAAAATTCATCAACCTAAGGTTGACGAATTTTTATATGCGTTATATTATACCCCCTATGGTATTTAAAGAGTTGAATAAAAGCAGATCTTTCGAAAAAATTTTGACTTTAATATACCCACTGGGGTAATTGGTTAGGAGAATAAACATGACAGAACAAACAAAACGCACAACAATTGTTTTATTTAGCGGGGATTATGATAAGGCAATGGCAGCCTATATTATTGCAAATGGTGCAGCTGCCTACGATCATGAAGTGACGATCTTCCATACTTTTTGGGGATTAAACGCTTTACGTAAAGAAGAGCTGATTCCAGTGAAAAAAGGATTTCTTGAAAAAATGTTTGGAAAGATGATGCCTCGTGGTGCTGATAAGATGGGTTTATCTAAAATGAACTTTGCAGGTATGGGCCCTAAAATGATTAAAAATGTGATGAAAAAGCATAATGCACTTCCTTTGCCTCAGTTGATTGAGATGGCTCAAGAACAGGGGGTAAAGCTCGTAGCTTGTACGATGACAATGGATCTTCTTGGTTTACAGGAAAAAGAACTATTAGATGATATTGACTATGCTGGTGTAGCAGCTTATTTGGCAGATGCTGAGGAAGGCAGTGTCAACTTATTTATCTAATGCTACTCATTTACTCATTGCTAAGCGGAATGAGAAGTTTAAAGGCAAGTAAAAATATTGAAGAAACAAGTATTTAAAAAGATCACAAATATAAAAGGGGCATGAATACATGGTATTAACTTCTAGTGAGAAACTTTTTGTATATTTATATACCCCCACCCCTATATGAGAAAAGGAGGAAAAAAATGATGAAAGCAACTATTGTACTAGACGCTAAAGGTTTGGCGTGTCCAATGCCTATCGTAAAAACGAAGAAGAGAATGAAGGATTTAAAAGCTGGTGAAGTATTGGAAATTCAAGCAACAGATAAAGGTTCCACAGCAGATCTGGAAGCATGGGCAAAAAGTACAGGCCATGAATATCTAGGTACTGAAGCAGAGGGAGAAATACTTCGTCATTTTCTTCGAAAAGGAGGAGAGCATTCATCAGAAAATGCATCTTCAATTCCTGAGATTTCATTAGAAGCTTTCAAACAGAAAGTGGATAGTGACGAGTCTCTTAACATTTTAGATGTACGAGAGATAGAGGAGTATGAAAAAGCTCATATTCCTGGAGTTGTGCATATCCCTCTTGGTGAAGTGGAAAAGCGCTCTAATGAATTAAACAAAAATGATGAAATTTATATTATCTGCCATTCGGGAAGAAGAAGTGAAATGGCGGCCCACACCATGAAAAAACAAGGTTTTAAAAAAGTTATTAATGTTGTCCCCGGTATGCGGGAGTGGACAGGTAAAACCGAATAAATAAAAAGCATGATGAACAGATGAGTACAAGAGTAGCGATTATTGCGGCAAATGGCGGTCTGTTTGATGCTTATAAAGTCTGTAATATTGCGACAAGGAAAAGAGCATGTCGCAGAAGGTTGTAGGAACGCAAATGTGCCTTCTATTCTTAACTGATTGAAATGGGAGTTGCATGATTTGATTGTCAAATAACGATGGACGTTATGGGTTTAACAAAAGATGATTTTATGGAAGGAATCGAAGTAGGCGGGGCTGTTACCTTTTTAGATTTTACTAAAGATGCTGATGTATCCTTAACATTTTAGTCCCGCTAAAAGATTTGATATAGGAGGTATTGAAACATGACCGTAAAGGCAATGACCCCAAAAGAAGTGACAAAAAAAATCTTTAACAAAGAACCTTTATTTATTTTGGATGTGCGTAATGAAAATGATTTTAGTGATTGGAAGATAGAAGGGCATGACTTTGACCATTTGAATGTTCCTTATTTTGATCTTTTAGATGGCGTAGAAGATATATTGGAGAAAATTCCTTCTGATAAAGAAGTGCTGGTCGTTTGTGCAAAAGAAGGTTCATCCGTCATGGTATCCGAAATGCTATCTGAAGCAGGTCATTCTGTATCCTATCTTAAGGGTGGAATGAAAGCATGGAGCGAACATTTAGAGCCGGTAAAAGTCGGGGATTTAAAAGATGGCGGTGAGATGTATCAGTTTGTTCGAATCGGTAAAGGCTGCCTGTCATACATGGTCATTTCCAATGGTGAAGCAGCAATTATTGATGCGACACGTATGGTAGATTTCTTTATGGATTTTGCGAAGGAGAAGGGTGCAACGATTACTCACGTATTTGATACACATCTTCACGCGGACCATATTTCAGGCGGCAGAGTCATTGCTGAAAAAACAAAAGCAACCTACTGGTTACCGCCTAAAGATGCTGAAGAAGTGGTATTCGATTATCAGCCGTTGGAAGAAGGAAACGACATGATCATTGGAAATACAACGATTAAAATTCAACCGATTTATTCTCCGGGGCACACGATTGGGTCCACTTCTTTCATTGTCGATGATCTGTATCTTCTTTCAGGTGATATTTTGTTTATTGATTCAATCGGCAGACCAGACTTAGCCGGTATGGCAGAAGATTGGGTAGGAGATTTAAGAAAAACGCTTTATAGCCGTTACAAAGCGTTATCAAAGGATTTAATTGTATTACCGGCACACTTTATGATCATTGACGAGCTAAATGAGGATGGAAGTGTTGGTAAAAAACTAAGTACATTATTTAGCGAGAACCATGGTTTGAACATTGCGGATGAAACAGAATTTAGACACCTAGTAACAGATCATTTGCCTCCGCAACCAAATGCATACCAAGAGATTCGAGAAACAAACATGGGGAAAATCAGCCCAGATG
Source organism: Bacillus sp. PS108 (assembly GCF_037963335.1). Classification (NCBI taxonomy): domain Bacteria; kingdom Bacillati; phylum Bacillota; class Bacilli; order Caryophanales; family Bacillaceae; genus Bacillus; species Bacillus sp. PS108. Next base: position 2,567,057 of record NZ_CP150155.1, on the reverse strand, counting down.
AAGAAAAACAGCGTGAAATGGAGATTGGCCCAAACCGCTGTGCAATACGGTAACACAAGTTTCTGCTAAAAAGAGGAGAGATGAACATGAAATCAGATAAAGTATTAGATGCAAAAGGCTTGGCATGCCCAATGCCAATTGTCAGAACAAAGAAAGCGATGAATGAACTGGAACCAGGTCAAATATTAGAAGTGCATGCAACAGATAAGGGAGCTAAAAATGATCTTGCAGCCTGGTCTAAATCAGGCGGACATGACCTTTTAGAGCAAACGGACGAGGGCGATGTATTGAAATTTTGGATTCAAAAAGGCTAATGAATGTGAAAGGGTATCGAATAGAAAGATACCCTTTTCCTTTGATAGGAGGAAACCAAAGTGGATATTGCCTTTATCACAACTCTTTTCATTATAGGGTTTATTGGTGCCTTTATTTCCGGAATGATTGGTATTGGCGGAGCAGTTATTAATTATCCAATGCTGTTGTATATTCCCTCTTTAGTGGGAGTGATGTCATTAACTGCCCATGAAGTTTCAGGGATAGGGGCTATTCAAGTTTTCTTTGCGACACTTGGCGGTGTTTGGGCTTATCGTAAGAGTGGTCTTCTAAATAAAGCATTAATAATTTACATGGGAAGCAGCATCCTTTTAGGGAGTGTATTGGGGAGTTACTTTTCTCATTATATATCTGAAAAAGGAATTAACTTTATATACGGAATTCTGGCTATTATAGCAGTTATTTTAATGTTTATACCTAAAAGAGGACAAGCCCATAGAGAAGGCGAAGAAGTGATATTTAATAAATGGTTAGCTTCGTCCCTAGCGTTTATCATTGGTGGCGTATCAGGTATTTTAGGAGCTGGCGGCGCCTTTATCCTAGTCCCCATTATGTTATCGAATTTAAATATTCCTGTTAGAATCACAGTCGCTTCATCTCTTGCGATTACATTTCTTTCATCTATTGGCGCAACAGTTGGAAAAGTAATGACGGGCCAGGTTCTTTTTGTACCAGCCCTGGTTCTTATGATTGCTAGTTTAATTGCTTCTCCTATTGGCGCATCAGTTGGGCAAAAAGTAAATACAAAATTCCTGCAATGGATTTTAGCGCTATTAATAAGTGCGACAGCCATTAAAATTTGGTTAGAGCTCCTTTGATATAAGTCAGCGGGTAAAATGAAAGATTAACAGGTTGATACGGCTGAAGTTTTTGAAAATCAAATGAATATGAAACATCAATTGAGGGTTTTTTATTGAATGGTTTAAAACTATGAGTCAGAGAGAGAAAAAGGCAATAGGGCACCGCAAATTAAAATTCTCAGTAGATCAAAATAACTTTTGGATTGGTATTAGAATCTTGATTATATGCTGCGGAGAAAGTGACGGGTTGGAACTGCTGTTAAGGAAAACATCAGATTATGAAAAACCAAGAAGAAAGAAACTAAGTTAGAGGAGTAAACCATACGTTTGCTCCTCTTTCTGTTTATAAAGGACTTTGTACCAAAAGTAACGTTTGCTGCTATGAATAGGGATCAAAATGATTTGTTTTTTGATTATTTTTTAAAATAATTTAATAGGATAAAAAAGAGAGTGAAAATCATCCACCACTTAATATCGAAAATAATTCGACTTAATGAAATAGGTAATAAGGTTTAAATGCAAAAGGGAAAGTTTGCTTTATAGTCTGTGAGGCATACAGTAAAAAATAGGTGAAACGTCTGATGAAAGAAGATATTTTTCGGTTTAATATAATTAATGCCCAAAAAATGGAGATTTACAATGGGTAAATGCAAATATCTCTAAGGAAGGTCTCTCTTATTTTAAATATGAAAGGGGATGAAAAAGCGTAAATGACTTAATAGATTCTGTGCTTTATAAATCTTTAACAGAATAAATGATTAAAATAATAAAAAGTAGAAGACGGAGAATATTATGTATAAAAAAATTGCTGTTTTTATATTACTATCTTTCATAATCGTTTCATCTTTTTCACAGTCGGCTCTTGCTCATACAGTTTACCCTGTGAATCCTAATGCACAGGCAACAACGAAAGAGTTGATGAATTGGCTGGCTCATCTGCCAAACCGATCTGAAAATCGCATACTGTCAGGTGCATTCGGCGGATTCACAAATGCTTCGTTTTCCATGAAAGAAGCCAACCGAATTAAGAATGCTACTGGCCAGCTACCCGCAATTTATGGTTGTGACTATTCCAGTGGATGGTTGGAGAAGCCCTATATTTCTGATATTACTGAGACGATCGACTATAGTTGCAACAGTGACTTAATCTCATATTGGAAAAGCGGTGGAATACCACAGATTAGCTTACATCTAGCTAATCCTGCATCCAGTACTTTTGGGAAAAATGCTTCCCATATTTCAAACAGTGAGTATGAAAAAATCTTAGACTCATCAACTACAGAGGGTAAGCGATTAGAGGCTGTTCTGAGCAAAGTTGCAGATGGCCTTGATCAGTTAAAAAATGAAGGTGTACCTGTTCTATTCAGACCTCTTCATGAAATGAATGGAGAATGGTTTTGGTGGGGACTAACCGAATATAACAAAAAAGACAGCCAGCGCTTCTCACTTTATAAACAACTGTATCAAAAAATCTATCATTATATGACTGATACAAGAGGTTTGGACAACCTGATATGGGTTTACTCACCGGACGCCAATCGAGACTTTAAGACTGACTTTTATCCTGGATCTTCATATGTTGATATTGTTGGATTAGATGCGTATTTCTCAGATGATTTTACAATTCAAGGATATGATGAGTTAACAGCTCTTAATAAGCCATTTGCGTTCACAGAAATCGGCACACAAAAACAAGATGGTAATTTGGATTATGCTGTGTTTCTTAATACAGTCAAACAAAAATATCCGAAAACCGTGTACTTTCTAACTTGGGATGAGGTTCACAGCCCTTCGGTTAATAAAGGTGGGTCTAATTTTTATAATGACAGCTGGACCCTTAATAAGGGAGAGGTATGGGCTGGTAGTTCACTTACACCAATAGTTGAATAACTGAAATGACAAAGGACATAATGAGTAAACAATTTCTTCATATGGTTTAGTAAGGCTTGCTGAATTTCTTACAGAAAAATTCATCTCATCATAGAAGAAATGGACGTTATGGTTTCCAAAGAAGATACTAGACGTTGTGCAAAGAAAAACGTTAAGACGAAGACATAGGTTTGCTCCTCTTTTTCTGTCCATGAAAAGAGGAGTGGTGACTTTTGCGTAAATCGCAATTTGTGTAAATATCATTATTATTTTTGATGATTCTAATCGTGTATTTAAAAGGAAGAGAGTAAAAAAGCCCGACGTTTACTGTTTTGAGCTCACCATTTTTTAATATATAAGCTTCATAATCAATGATAGTGAGCGGAATAACTCGTGCGGCTTCAATTCTTCTAAACCACGTTAATAATAAAGTGGGAGGATTTGAGAAGGAGATAGTTTAGCCGATTATGAGGGCTAAACTATCTTTTTTTACATATTTAATTAGTTTACAATACGGATTTAAATGTCATATGTTTACTAGCACTTAACTATTCAATTCAGGCTGCAATTTGTTCCTCAAAGCATAAAGCATGATGGCACCTACAAGGAATGCGACTGTATCTGCAATGACAAGTGACCAAACCACCCCATGAAAGCCGTTCACCTGATTGGCGATGAACAATACAGGAATCAGAGTAATTCCTTGTATAAATGACATAACAAAAGCGGCCGTTCCTTGCGCGGTAGCTTGGAAGATACCAGTAAATAATGAGGACATCCCTGTAATAAATATGGATAAAAACGTAACATGTAGAATGTAGCTGCCTATTTTAATTAATTGCGGGTCATTTGTAAATAAACCTATTAGATGGTCGGAAATTAAATAGACGATAACGCCAAACATTACTGCTAGCGTCACAATCGCTTTTAATGTAAATCCAATGGTATTTTTCATGCGTAATTTATCCGCTGTAAAAGAGAATGCAATTAACGGTACAACCCCTTCACATAGTCCCATCAAAATAAATTCAGGAAATTGAAATAAGCGGGATGAAATTCCGTATGCAGCAACGGCTTTGTCCCCATATTCGACAAGAAAATGATTAAAGATAAGAGACATTGCCCCCAAAAAAATACTCATAATAAAGACCGGAATGCCGATTTTTAATACATTGCTCAGAATATCCAGGCCAACCTTGAACCACTTTACGGAGACAGTTAAGAACTGGCTCTTATATCCCATGTGGAAGGCATAGAATGAACTCGCAGCCAAGTTGGAAATGACGGTAGCAGACGCAACTCCGATTACACCCCAATGGCATACGAAGATGACTAACGCATCAAGCATAATATTTACAACAACACTGAGAATCATACCGGTCATCGACGTGATTGCTGAACCCTCTGAGCGCACGATATTCTCCAGCGTGAAAAATAATACGACGAAAGGTGAACCAATAAGCATAACCATGACATAGTCCTTCGTGAAGCCGAAGGAGTCAGATGTTGCCCCCAGGCCATGAACAATTGGATCGATTAAAGGGAGACCCACTGCCATCACAATAAGACCAAGAAATAAACTGCTGTAAAAGGCAAATGAGGATACATGCTTTACATCATCATATTTTTTCTCCCCGAGCAAACGGGAGATGAATGTACCGCTGCCCATGCCAATCAAGTTGCCTAACGCCATAATGATTGCAAATAACGGCAAGGTTAATGCGAGTGCGGTTAATATGGCGGTATTGTGGAGTGTACCAAGGAAAAAGGCATTTAGAATGGAATATATGACACTCATTGATGTACCTAGCATCATCGGTATAGCGAAGTGAGCAACAGCTTTTGCGATCGGTGCTTTTTCAAAATAATAGAGGTTTTCTGTATCCATTATATTTCACTTCTTTCTTGTTTATATTTAATCTAACACTGTTAGTTTGAGTCTTACAGTGTTAGATGGTATCATCATTTTATAAACCTGTAAAGAGAAACTTACACTGTTAGATAAAAGGACGGATAATATGAAAAAGCAACAGCCTCAGATTTCAGAGGAAAAGATTTTAGAAACCTCGTGGGAACTTCTTGGGGAGGGAGGCATCGAAACATTCAGCATGAGACGATTGGCCAACAGGCTAGGGATTCAGGCTCCCTCTCTGTACTGGTATTTCAAGAGCAAACAGAAGCTTTACCAGCGTCTGGCTAACCAAGTATCGAAAATGATTCTGGAGGAGTTCCACTCCGAGGAAGACTGGAAGGAGCAGCTGATGGGGCTTGCGATAACGGTACGGAACGTGCTCAGCCGATATCCTTGCTCTACGCAGCTCATGATGATGACGCTGCCCCATGAACCGGACATCATCCGATTCACGAACCGAATGTTACTCTGCGTGGAATCAACACCACTTAAGCAAGAGCAGAAAATGCAAGTGGTTACTACGCTTGTAAACTATGTCTTCTACTTCGTTTTAGACGATTATCAGCATGAGCGCAATGTCACTGCTATCCTAAAGGACCAAGAAGAGCATCCGGGGGAGGAGATGATACGCCTTCTTGATTCCATGAGCGAGACAGATGCGGGATTATTCCGGAGGATGTTTACGAACGGGCTGTTTGAGTTGATGGGGACTGACAGAGCATTTGAGTTTGGCTTGAAACTGATTTTATATGGGATTGAGAGGGTGATAAAGGAACAGGAGAGGTAATAATTAAACTGCCCGCCATCGGATGGGCAGTTTTAATGAGATTTTCTCGTCCCTCTATATGTGTCACCGTACTGGAGGAGCACTTATTAGGGATTGGAGTCAACAGAAGAGATTGTGAAGAATTGTACTTAAACGATCAGTGATTAATTGAAGAAGAAATAAAATGAGTAGTTCTTTAAAACGAACTGCTGCTAACCAATGTTTTTTAACTGATTCTTCATATTCATTAAAAGTCCTCTCATTGTGATAGTCATATATGTAAGGGTATCGACAGCATAGATGAGGCCTCTATAAAGAAAGCAGTGACTAGGAATGTACTGAAGTATACCGATCTAAGGATTTTCTCAGGAGAGCTTTTAGAACGTCCGGCTTAGAATGCTTGATGGAGGGAAGTAACGCCCCATAAGAGAAGCCATCTGCTATGATCCAGACGCTTTTCTCGAAGAGTTTATCAGTGATGACAAAACTGATTTTCATCACTCTTTTATATATTTTTTCTCTATTTCTTTTTAAAAAAACTTTAATGAAATAGAGAAAGCCGGAATATGAGATCCGGCTTTTTCCAAAATCATTTCCCCTTCGCCTTCTTCCGCTTTTCCTTCTCTGCCCGATAAAACTCATGAAACATCTTCATCAGCGCCCGTTTTTCAATCCGCGATACATAGCTGCGTGAGATACCGAGTTCTTTGGCAATCTCTCGCTGCGTTTTTTCCTTCTTCAAATCAAGTCCAAACCGCCCGACAATCACTTCTTTCTCACGGTCATCTAAAATGTCAATGTATTGTTTTACTTTTTCAAGCTCCATATTGAGCTGGATCGTATCTATCACGTCTTCGTTTTCTGATTTCAAAACGTCAATCAGGCTTATTTCATTCCCTTCCTTATCCTGCCCGATCGGATCGTGAAGGGAGACGTCTTTTTTTGTTTTTTTCAATGCGCGCAAATGCATGAGGATTTCATTATTCATTACAAAAGGGGGGTGCACAGATTTCCCGTAACTGTTTGATTAAATAAAGGTTGAGTCAGCTTCCTGTAATAAATGCTCAAACGTTTCTTCGCAAACGAAGGGGATACCTTAAATAACCAAGCTATATTTTCAATTGCATGTGATTGTATGTACGAAAGATTAATATTACGCAACATGAAAGTTGGAATGCAAAAGTGATATGTAAAATAATTGGACTGCCACTCTAAATAATCTGTCCAAGTTGCAGGCATTGTTTTTTTATCGCCTTCATGTCTATATATATGGCAAAATTCATGAGCGAAATCATACCATTGTTCAGTTCGGCTTTTTCGGCTGTCCAAGCATATATTATAAATCCCGCTGTGTTTAAGTGCGAAGCTTGTAACAGGTTTAAACGAAAGCCTGATATCTAAAGCCTCGGCAATCCGTTCAAAATTAATTTGTTCTGGTTCTGTAATATCAATCTTCTTGTATAAGTTTTCAATCCAATCCTCTAAATGACTGTTTGTATACCTCAAGATGAAAAACCTCCTTAAAGACGACAATCTAAAAATTGGATTCGTTTAAATATTATATGGAAATCAAGACTTTTTTCATAGGAAAATGCGTCTAAGGAGATGGAATATGAATCCGTTTAATCATGACTGTTTTCGTAAGTATTATGATTTTAACACGCATCTGGATTTCCCTCGAAAAGTAAAGGTCTTTTAGGGATTTATGTCAAAATAATAGTAAGTACGTTATGCAACAAACAGGGAGTTTGGTTGCTTAATAAGGAGGGGAAGTATGAAAAAAAATATTCACATATTGGGAGCCTCTGGTGTCGGAACTTCAACATTGGGTGCTGCATTATCAAAGCGTTTGCCTCATACGCATCTTGATACTGATAATTACTATTGGTTAGACAAATTCACTAAAAAAAGAGAAATTCCTGAAAGAAGAAAGTTGCTTGAAAAAGACTTAACAATCAATGAAAAATGGATTCTTTCTGGTGCAGTGTGTGGCTGGGGCGATAATCTAAAAAGTTATTTTGACCTTGTCGTCTTCTTATGGATTCCACAAGATATACGGCTTGAGAGACTAAGGCACAGGGAATTTCAGCGTTATGGAAACGAAGTGTTAGCCGGTGGCAGTAAATATGAACAATCAAAAACATTTTTAGAGTGGGCTTCTTTATATGATAATGCTGGAATGGAAGTTAGAAGTAGAGCTTTGCATGAACATTGGATGGCAGATTTATCTTGTCCAGTGTTAAAGATTGAAGACGACTGCTCAGTCAATGAAAGAGTTGACCGTGTCTTGGATTATCTGAGTTCTAATTAAACTAACGGATAGCAATAGCTGCATCAGAAAATAAATCCAAAAATCAAAGACAGTTCCAGTATGGCATTTAATGAGCTGTTTTTTTAATACCGCTATCAATTTGCCTACTATTTTTGGTAGCATCCCCACAACAGAGAAGAGATTGTTCTTCATAAGGAAGTTTTTGGATCAGTTGCAGGAAATGGAACCTCAACGATTAGATACATCCTAAAACCTGTCCAGCTAGTGCTTATGTTGGTTACCATTGAGTGAAAAGCACTTGCCGATCCTTTTTTGTTGGTGTAATCATTAGTGAATTATTACAATTGCAAATGATAGGGGCAAGGGAATAAATGGACTTCAAAGGAGTTTAATCATGAAAAATAATGATAAGAAGAAAGAGGTTCAAAGAAAATACAGAGAAGAGATTAAAAAAAAGAAACAAAAGAATGAAGATAATAAAAATTTTATTAAAGAAACAATTATTGTTGTTACGATAATTGTATTGTTTATTTTTTTCACATACACTTTGCAAGGTTTTTAACAAGAAGCCCTCTTTTCCCATTTCGATACTCTGCAATTTCCCTCACAATAAACGCTCAATTTTTTTACATGAGAATATAAAAGAAACATAAATGAAAATATAAATGAGAAAAACAACAAAAACCCTTGTCACGTAAGGGTTTGTAAAGGATTCAAAATCACTTTTTAAATGAGGGTATGAATGAAATATAAATGAGAATCTAAATCTTATTAGTAAACAGAATTAAACATAATAAACAGAAATAAATAATAATAAACTAACTGCGTTTATTTATCTGATTTCCGTCTTTCTTTTAATTGCTCCGTTATAATCTCCAAAGCAGCCTGTAAGATCTCATCTGTTACCTCACCGTCTTTTGCTGCAAGGAATGTTTCAGGATCGTTTAACACTTTTTTTGCTTCATCCTGAAATACTTTTTCATTGCTTTCTCCTTTAAGAAGATAATCCAAAGAAACATCAAGTATGTTTGAAATATTAATTAAGGTTTTATAGTCAGGCTCACGACTACCTAGTTCATAGGCGGTGTAGGCAGGCCGAGTAATTCCAAGTTTATCAGCCATATTTTGTTGGGTTAGTTTCTTTTGTTTTCTGCACTTTTTCAAGTTCTCGGAGAACATATTAATCACCTGACTTTTGTTTTTATTCTATATCTCATTGTAACGTAACAAAGGGTTACATATAAGTTTTGGTAACAAAACGATACTTTTTTTATGAAAATGTGTTGACAATGTAACGAATCGATACTATTATCTAAGTAACGAAACGTTACATTTTCTGATTAAGGGGGTGAAAAATGATGAGAAAATGGCTTAAGAAAAACCGCTTAGAAAAAGGGTTTACTCAAGAAGAAGTTGCCAAAGCTGCACAGATTGGTAGAGCATACTACACCATGATAGAAAATGGTACTAGGAAGCCTAGTGTTATTGTCTCAAAAAAAATAGGAGAGAAATTAGGCTTTGACTGGACTATTTTTTTTGAGGATGTATGTAACGAAACGAAACATAATTCTAAGGATTCAGCATGATTAGAATTCACAAAGGAGGCCTTTTAATTATGAAAGTCATCTTGAAAAAAGGACCACTGTTTGAACAGGCAGAGGCCAAAGCCTACAAATACCTCAGTGGCATACTTGTTCAGCGTATGAATGAACACCAAGAGAAGCTTGCGCAAAAAAATAAAAAGGAATCAGCCTAAGTCATTTATAAACAGCATGGTCTTTCAACTTCAATTTTAAAACTAAAAACCTAATATAACAGGAGGCAAACATATGGAGAACAACCCATACAACATGCGGAATTTACCGCAGATTATGCGTAGTGCCCGTAAGGCTGCAGGTCTTTCCCAATACCAAATCGGAAAGTTAATCGGAGGTAAGGATCAAAGGTATGTTTCAGATGTTGAAAATGGACTTGCCAAGCTTACTCCAGAGTTATGTATCAAGTGGTTTGAGAAGTGCGATGCCTATGAACATATTGATCTTGTTCATTACTTATTTAAACTTCATCCCACAGCCGCTGCTCCTATTGATCCGGCACTCAATGAATGTGCAAGTAATGCGGTGATTAATATGGTTCACCAATTGGAGGAAGCATTACAAGCAACCAAACATTTAGCCCGTTGGCTTACTGATAATAGACCAGGTAAAACTGAAGAGCTGCCGATGGCTGATATTAAGCAGATTTTTGATTTGATTGCGGCTAACAAAACATTGATTTATTCACTTGTTCGTACTCACGGGTTGAAAATGCAGGAGCTTGCAGATAGGTGGACGCGGAAAGCTCTAGTTGATCAAGTTGCTATGGCAAAACAAGAAGGAAGGCAGGCGGTTTCAGTATGAATACTAATCATTTCTTGAAGTCAGATGTTCCTATCGCAAAAAGAAAAATCGAATCAGCAGAAGAGCTATCAATCATGCTGTCAGAGGCTTTACGTGATGGTGATTATGAAGAAGCGATTAGTCTCGCTGGAAGCATCAAGGTTCTTACTGAGGATATTAGCCGGCTTGCAAACAAAGGACGTCTTTATGAAACGGCATTGAAAATGCAACAGCAAGGTATCAACTTAACTGTAGTGAGCAGGTGTATAGGATGATGGTTCATTTTGTTCATAAACCGGCAACTGCTCTGGAAGTTCGTAAATGGTGTGCGATGATTCGTAACAATAGTGAATTCCATCTGTTATGGGATAGACGTGCAGACAAATTCAGAGAGGAGAATAAGAATGGTCGAAAATCCAATGGTCATAAACAACTGGCACGATAAGCTGACTGAAACGGATGTGCAAATAGATTTTTACGGTGATGAAGTAACACCAGTTGATGATTATGTAATTGATGGCGGCGAAATCATTCTGAGAGAGAACTTGGAAAGATATTTAAGGGAGCAACTTGGTTTTGAATTTAAAAATGCGCAATAAAAAAGCCCACTCGGCAAAGTGGACTTCTTTAAAGGCTATCTAAAAAACTCATGTGCAAATATTTTATCAGATAGCCTCAATAAAAACAATGGGGGTTAGGGTTATGACAAGAAGAGCTGAGGTTCTTGCTAAGACTTCTGAAATGAGCCGTGATGAATGGCTTATTGAAAGAAGAAAAGGGATTGGCGGCTCAGATGCATCCATTATCTTGGGGTTAAACAAGTGGAAGACACCTTTTGAATTATGGTTAGACAAAACAGGACAGGTCCCTGTTAGTGAATCGCAAAGTGAAGCTGCTTACTTTGGATCATTGCTTGAAGACATTGTTGCAAAAGAATTTGAGATTCGTAGTGGCAAGAAGGTTAGACGTAAAAAAGCAATACTTAGACATCCAGAACATGATTTCATTTTGGCTAATGTAGACCGAATGATCGTTGGTGAAAAAGCGATCCTTGAATGTAAAACAACCTCTGCTTACAACTTAAAAGAATGGGAGGACGAAGAAATCCCCGAGAGCTATATCGTTCAGGTCCAGCATTACCTGGGTGTACTTGGACCTGAATATCAGAAGGCTTACTTTGCTGTGCTGATTGGCGGAAACAAGTTTGTTTGGAAAGAGATTGAGAGAGACGACGAGTTAATTGACATGATCTTTGAAGCAGAGATTGAGTTCTGGAATGAAAAGGTCTTAGGTGGACAAGCTCCTGCTTTAGATGGGTCAAGTGCTGCGGAGGAATACCTCAAAAAGCGATATGCCGAAACGGAAAATAACAAAGCTATTGATTTAACTGCGACTAATCGAGAACGTATTCAACAATATTTGCATCTTAAAGAACAGCTCTCAGAGCTTCAAAGTCAGGCAAAAGAATTAGAAAACCAGATCAAACATGAAATGAAGGATGCAGAGTATGGGTTTATCGGCAACTATCAAGCTTATTGGAAGCCTGTTGTCTCAAATCGAGTTGACACGAAAAAGCTGAAAGAGCAGTTTCCGGATATTTACGAGGAGGTCAAAAAGGAAACTCATTTCAGACGTTTTAGAATCAAGGAGGTTAGCTGATTATGGCTACTAATCAATCAATTAAAAACAACATCCAAAAGAAACAAAAAAGCGCACCTGTGCAACAGCAAGGAGCAACCATGAAGGGTTTACTTTCCTCCCCATCCGTTATTAAGCGATTTGAGGAAGTATTAGGGAAGAGGGCTACACAGTTTACTGCCTCTATCTTAAGCCTATATAACAGCGAGCAGATGCTGCAGAAAACAGATCCTATGAGTGTCATATCCTCAGCAATGGTGGCAGCTACACTCGATCTGCCTATAGATAAAAACTTAGGATATGCCTGGATTGTTCCTTATGGAGGTAAGGCTCAATTCCAGCTTGGGTACAAAGGATATATCCAGCTTGCCTTACGAACAGGCCAATATAAGTCCATCAATTGCATACCGATTCATGAAGGAGAATTGCAGAAGTGGAATCCATTGACTGAGGAGATCGAGATTGATTTTGAAAAACGAGAATCAGACGCGGTAAGTGGTTATGCAGCTTATTTTGAGTTGATAAATGGCTTCCGAAAAACAGTGTACTGGACAAAGGCACAAGTAGAGAAACACAAAAAGAAATTCAGCAAATCTGATTTTGGATGGAAAAATGATTGGGATGCGATGGCTCTTAAGACTGTATTAAAAGCAGTTTTGAGCAAGTGGGGGATTCTCTCTGTGGAAATGCAAAAAGCAGTTATTGAGGAAGATAAAACAAGAGAACGGATTGACATTACCAATGAAGCGGATAGCTCAGAAATTATCGATTCCGAGCCTTCAAACAAAGACGAACCGGAAAAAACAAGCGAACAAGAAGCTGATCCTTTTGACGGTAAGCCTGTAGACATAAAAGAAGATGAACTTCCGTTCGATTGAGGCCGGCACCTGTGACATAACTGTACTCTGTGAAAGGAAGTAGGTGAGTGACTTGGACATAAAAGCAATGGGGTATGTGGTCATACCCCGACTACCATTCAAAGAGTTTAGGGATGAAAAAATTTATGATCACTTGTTCAAAAGAGCTGAATACAGGCCAAATCAAGAGCTAGAGCTTGGGCAGACCATTATCAAAATTGTGGAACTTGCAAAAGATTTTAACTGGTCAGCTGCACAGATCAAATACTCACTAGACCGAATGGAGAAACAGGGATATATCAAATTGCACCGTCTTCCACAAAAAAGAGGGTTCATCGTCACCATACTTCATTATGCGGACTACATACAGCTAGGAAATTACATGAAGAAAAAAGCTTTGGAACCAGCTGAGATTGAACATCAGGAGGTCGATGACAAAATGAAAAATGCCTTTGAGCTATATGAAAACAAAGTTGCTCGGTCAGTCGGTCCTATAGAGGCACAGCGAATTGGATACATGGTCGACGATTATGGTGAAGAAAAAGTGATGGAGGCTATCAAGACAGCGTTTCAGCTAAAGGGGAAATCAGCAAGTTTGTCATATGTTCAAGCCATCTTATCAAATCCATTCACTCAAAAGAGAAAGGAGAAACAATATGGCTATAAACAAAGCAGTCAGTATAGACACCGCATTTCAAACGATCATGCAGGAACTTCGGGAAAAGTCAGCCCGCTTTTTGGGAACAAAACAGGCCGCATCCGTAGAAAAGGCTGAATTTAATTGTCCTTATTGTAATGATCGTGGAATTGTCGTTTATCGGGTCCATAAAGATACTCCTTGGCATTTAGATGAACAGTTAGATCTTATGGTTCCAGACGAAATGGTACTCGAAGATGATTTTCTTTTGGGGAAGGTTTGCACGCCGGACAAAGCTAGTGAATGGAAAGATACTTATTCAAAACAGTGTGAATGTGTGAGACGAAAGAAAATAGCCAGACTCATGTCAGCTAGTGGCATTACAGAAGAGTTTGAAAAGCTTCTCTTTGGTAACTTCATCACGGACGGTAAGCCAGACATGATCAAGGACGCCTATGAATGTGCAGTGGAATACTATAAAGATTTTCAAAAAATCAAAGGAGAACGGCAAAACAGTATCGCATTACTTGGACAGCCAGGTAGCGGTAAAACTCATTTGCTCACGGCGATAATGAATAATCTGATCAAGAAAAAATCAGTACACTGCATGTATTTCCCTTATGTAGAGGGCATGGGTGATTTGAAAGCTGACTTTGACAATTTAGAAGCAAAACTGGATGCCATGAGAAAGGTCGAAGTTCTATTCCTTGATGACTTATTTAAACCAATAAACGGTCAACCAAGGGCAACCGACTGGCAGGTTGAACAAATCCAGTCAGTCCTAAATTATCGTTATTTGAATCATAAGCCTTTGCTGATTTCTTCGGAGTTAACAATTGATGAGATTTTGGATATAGACGAGGCTCTTGGTTCACGTATTCACCAGATGTGTCGTGATTACATAGTGATTATTAAAGGCGATCGAATGCAATTAAATCATAGGTTAGGTGATTGGGAATGAAGGAGAAAATGAATGTAAAAGCAACTGGTGGACTTTATATATTTGGACCTTCAAATCCAACTGAAGGTAAAGATCTTACACCAACAATCCGTTTACTTAAGGAAAAAATAAAGCAAATGGAGCGGATGCTGAGTGCTTAAAGCAGTCGTGTCTCTGCTGACAATTTTACTCTCCGCATCGAGAATAGAAAAAGAAATTCAGCTATGGGAACAGCTTGACGGGAGGTAAAGAACAGTTGGATTGCATTAAGTTCACTGTTTATGGTGAGCCAGTCGCACAAGGACGGCCGCGTGGATCAATACGAAATGGGAAGGTGCATATGCGTGATCCAGCGAAATCAAAGCACTTTAAGCAGTATGTGGCATTGGTTGCATCTCAGCATCGCCCAGAAACAATTATTACTGGTCCAGTTGCAATGGATGTCAAAGTGTATAGACCAATGCCAAAATCAGTTTCAAACTCATCAAAGAAGAAAGAAAAAGCTGAAAAAGGTCTTCTGAGGCCGACCACAAAGCCCGACGTTGATAACTATGTAAAGGGTGTGAAAGATGCTTTGAATCATCTGATATACAAAGATGATAGTCAGGTTGTGGATCTGAAAGTCAGCAAGTTTTATAGCGATGAGCCGAGGGTGGAGATCAAGATAAAAGAGGTTTCTGCGTAAAAATAAAAAACACTGAAGCGCTTAGCCTCAGTGTTCTTGATATGAACTGGTACTTCTATCATAACATAGGGGGCGCTTCAAGTGTACAATCCAAGAGAAATAAACATCAAAAAAGACTTCACTATTCAGCAGAAGATTGACCCAGGGAAAGTTAAGATCATTGTTTTAGACGGGAATCAAGGTACTGCCCATGTCTTAGATGCTCCTGAGCACGGTAAAACAGTGATCCAAACTGTGAAGGGGAGCTTTGCGCGGGTTGATCATGAGATAGGGTTTAAGGTGGTATAAACTTTGTTTTAAGAAGCACTTAAAATTGGTTTGTAGTAAAATAAACTAAAACGCTGGAGGATAGTAATGTTTTTAAAGGGATCAGGTGCTGTTTTCTATTTAAGAGTTTTGTCACCTTTAAATGAATTTATAGAATATCTGGATGATGTTGAAGATAGGTTTGAAATAGCAAAAAAACGATATGAAAATGAAGCAAAAGAATTAAGCCCAGAAATTGAAGAAGATTATTGGGATTATTATATTGATGAATACCATGACTTCAATATCACATATCCTTCAATTTTGAGAAGTAGTGTATTTACAAGTATATATAGCTTTTTAGAGTACCACCTTATAAGTAGATGTTTAGATAAAGCAATTTTAGAAAAAGTTAAGTATGATAGAGGGATTTTTAAAGCCAAAAGTTATTTTAAATTAAGATATAAAAGTAATGAGAAATTTAAAGAGTCAGAAATATTCTCGAACAATGTTTGGAATAAAATAGTTGATTATTCTAAGATTAGAAATTGTTATATTCACAATTCAGGAATAATAACAATGATACCAGATGAAACAAAGCAAAAAGAATTAATTCAAATTATTAGAAAAACCAATTATATTGAAATTGATGACCGTGACAGAATACATATACTAAATAGGGAATTTTGCAAAGAATTTCACGAAGTTGTTTACAAATTTATTTACGATTTGAATGATTTATTATTAAATTTAAAAGATTAGTCCAAGACGGAAAGCCTGCGGACACTGAACTTACAGCATTTACGTTGTTTGTTTGGTGTCCGTTTTTTATTTGAAAAGGAGGACACAATCATGAATCAAAAAGAAATTGAAAATCTAATCAATAGCTATCACTGGATGGTGAAAGAGGTTCATCGATTGCAAAGAGTACTCTATGGTTCCGTAATTCCAATGAAGAATTGGGGTATTGCACAATATGGATTAGAAGCTGCTATGCCAAAAGGAAGTCCTGGGAAGAGTCAGGCTGAGCTGAGGCAAATGGATATGAGAGAGGAACGTCTTTTCAAACGTCTTAAGTATTATGAAGAGCGAGTATATGCAGTTGAGCTAGGTGCCGAAAAGATCAAAGGGGAGCAGCATAAAGTCATTTATGACTGCATGATGGAGGGAATGAGCTACCGTGCTATTAGTCTTCATCTTGGCTTTTCACGGGAAACTGTACGCAAAATGAAAGACGTGTTGATCAGCCAATTATGCCAAGATTGTCACTTTGAGCGTTTGTTGAATCTGAAAAAATCTGTGGTGTAAAATGGGAGGCAGGTCGGCGCGGCAGAAATTTTATTGAGCCACCTAAACTATATAGTACACAGGATAATAAATCATTCGACAAATTTTGCGAACCATTCCATTTAAAGACCTCTTGCCCGATAATAAAGCAAGAGGTGAAAGATTATGAAATTTGAGGTTGTTTTTTGGTTTGATAATGAAAATGTAAGAACAGCTAAAGTAATTGCCGAATCTGAAAAAGCACTTATAAAAGAATTGCAAGAATGTGAACATTGGTATGAGTTTGAAGATGGTAAGCGTATTGCGAATGTAAACATGCGACTTGTAACGCAATTTGATGTGAAAAAAAGATAAAACTAATTAAAAAAGAGTATCCCTCGGGATGCTCTTTTAATTTGCGATGTAACCATGTCCTTTATCTTAGAAGAGATTATTTGCGACTAACAGCCTCTGAGTAATGGCTTAGCTTAGAGAGGATATGATTAATGAAACCTAGAACTTATTATAAACGTATCAATATTAGCAGTACCGATGAAGGCAGCTAATTAAGCAGGTTACTTAAATTAATATTTATAGAAAAGAGGTAATAAAGTGGATTGGTCTTGGTGGGTCGCGATAATTATTGCATTGGCAGTTGTATTTGGTTTTTTTGATAATAAACATAAAAAAAAGAAAGGAAAAAAATAAATTATCTTATTAGGCTATTAGATGATCAAGATTATCGAAAAATAGAACTGTAATAGGTTCTTTAAGTGCGAGAAAAAGTACCATATGCGCTCTCCTACATGGGGGAGCTTTTATTTTTTTGCTGGTTACATTTATTCCAGCACATTGATTTCAAAACAACTCAATTCAAAGGAGGCGGCGGTGGATGTAGATGATTGAAAAGCACATACAGGCGTATAAAGATTACGTTAAAGGTATGAAATACAAGGATCTTGCCGAGAAGTACGGAGTGTCAGTGAACACCATTAAATCGTGGAAACAGCGGCATGGTTGGCAAAGAAAAAAGGGTGCACCCTCCAAGAAAAGTGTGCACACAAAAAAAGTAGGTGCACCACTCGGTAACAAAAATGCTTTAGGGAATAAGGGTGGTGCACCAAATGGAAATCAAAACGCTGTGATACATGGATTCTTCTCAAAGTTCCTGCCAAAAGAAACACTAACCATCATGGAAGAGATTCAGGAGCGCTCACCTGTCGATATGATATGGGACCAAATACAGATCCAATATGCCGCGATTATTAGAGCGCAAAAGATCATGTTCGTTTCTGATAAGGAAGAAATGATTAAAGAATTGAAAAAGAAAAAGTCTGTCCTATCTGAGACAAACGAAGTTGAAGAGGAAGAGTATGAATTCCAATTTTCTTGGGATCGTCATGCAACGTTCTTAAATGCTCAATCTCGGGCAATGGCGGAGCTCAGGAATCTAATTAAACAGTTTGATGAATTAGCTCATGCAGAAGACGAACGACGCCTTAAATTGGAGCATATGTGTTTAAATATCAACAAGAAAAAATTAGAGATTGAAGAACTTACAGAAGAAGATAAACCTTTTGAAATCACCATTGTGAACAAAGGTGATGACAGTGATTAAACAAGTAAATCCACATTTTAAAGAATTTCTCTTTGACTGGAATCAAAAGTTTCAGTTTCTTGTTGGTGGTTATGGATCATCCAAAAGTTATCATGTTGCTTTGAAGATTATTCTGAAATTGCTTAAAGAAAAACGGACTGCTCTTGTTATCAGAGAAGTGTACGACACACATAGGGACTCCACATTTTCTCTTTTTGATGAACTTGTAAGTGATCTGAAATTAGATCATATCGTTAGGTGTGTATCTTCTCCTATGCAGATTCGATTTTCAAATGGCAGTCGCATCATCTTTAAAGGGATGGATAAGCCAGCCAAACTGAAATCAATCAATAATATTTCGCTCATTTGGATTGAAGAATGTTCTGAAGTGAAATATGAGGGATTCAAGGAGTTATTAGGACGTCTTCGTCATCCGTCATTGCCGCTTCATATGATTCTCTCAACAAACCCAGTCGGAGAAGATAATTGGACTTTTAAGCATTTCTTTAAAGACGATCGAGAGAAGCGATTTGTACTGGATGATAAGGAGCTTTATGAAAAGCGGATAATCGTTAGCAACGACACCTATTATCATCACTCAACGGCAGACGATAATTTTTTTCTGCCAGAAAGCTATGTGCAACAACTTGAAGAATTGAAGGAATATGATCCAGACCTTTACCGAATTGCGCGGAAAGGTCATTTTGGCGTGAATGGAATTCGTGTTCTGCCGCAGTTTGAAGAGCGACCGCATGAAGAGGTTTTGAAGGCAATCGCTGATATTAACCGCCCTCTTAAACGGGTTGGCATGGACTTTGGTTTTGTTGAGTCGTATAACGCCGTCGTTAGGGTTGCTGTGGATCATGAAAAGAAATATCTCTATATCTACTGGGAGTATTACAAAAATGGACTGACTGATGATAAGACGGCCGAAGAACTCAAGGAATTTGCAGAGACTAAGGAATTAATAAAGGCGGATTCTGCGGAGCCTAAAACAATCCGATATTTTCAACAGCATGGGTTTAATATGGTGGGCGCCCGTAAGTATCAGGGTTCACGCCTCCAATACACAAAGAAGATCAAACGGTTCAAGAAGATCATTTGCTCTGACAGTTGCGAGAACACGATTTATGAACTTAAACCGCTCACTTATGCTACCGATAAGCTGGGGAACATCATAGAAGACGAATTCACCATAGATCCGCATACACTATCAGCTATTTGGTATGCGCTTGATGATTACGAGGTAACTGATCTGAAAGAAGAATCTAAAGGAAGACCGCAAAGAACAAGACCAGGGAGGAGGTAAAGGATGTCAAAACAATCTGTTAAAGCACGAGTGATCAAAGCTACTCCACCAACTGAATCAACGAAACAAATTTATGAGGATGAATTTGCGGACACCTATGACAGCAATATTTTACCGCCTCCGTATAATCTCAAAGAATTAAAGATTATTGCTGAGTATTCAACGATCTTACAGCAATGTGTTGATGCCTACAGGACAAATATTGTAGGCTTTGGGTTTGATTTTGAGTATTCATTTGATGTGAATTCGCCAGATGTGACAAATGAAGAAAAAACAGAAGCTGAAAGTGAATGGACTAAGCTTGAAGAGTTCGTTAAATATCTTCACTTTGATGAGTCAGCTGAGACTTTACTCGGCTTTGTTATTGAAGATCGAGAAAAGACAGGGAATGGATTTATCGAGGTCATTCGAAACGGTGAAAATAAGCCAGCTGGCATTGAATACATGGATGTTCAAAATGTTCGGGTTTGTAAATTGTCTGAACCAATCGAAGTTGATTTTACGTACTTCGAACAAGGAAAGATGAAATCAATCAAAAGAGAGAAACGATTCCGAAAATATGTTCAGATGATTGATGGTCGTATCGTTTACTTTAAGGAATATGGTGATCCACGAATTTTAAATTTAGAGACAGGCCAATATGATGAACAAACACCATTTGAAAAACGAGCAAATGAAGTGGTTCATTTCAAGATAGGAAGCGGTACTTATGGTAAGCCCAGATGGATTGGCCATATTGTTAATTTGTATGGTGCTCGTAAAGCTGAAGAGCTGAACTTTATGTACTTCAAGCAAGGTAGACATATTCCCGCTGCCATTACAATTGAAAACGGAATGTTGTCAGAGGACTCATATACACAATTGCAGGATTACATGAATGGGCTTGAAGGAGTGGAGAATGCACATAAGTTTCTTTTACTTGAAGCGGAAGGCATAGCGAAGGGGAAAAACATTCATGGCGATGAAGAGATTGCTCCAGTGAAAGTCGATATTAAATCACTTGCTGAAATCCTTCAAGAGGATGCCTTGTTTCTTGAATATGACCAAAAGAGCCGAGACAAAATTAGATCGGCTTTTCGTTTGCCACCACTTTATACAGGTGAAGCTCAAGATTACAACAGAGCGACTGCTGATACAGCAAGAAAGATCACTGAGGAACAAGTCTTTCAGCCAGAAAGAAAATTAATCACAGGTAAACTAAATGCTTTATTTCTAAATGACCTTGAAATTCATAAGGTTCGTCTTATGTTGAAAGGGCCTGACTTTAGAGACCCACTTGAGATTGCTAAGGTTTTAACACCGTTTATAACAGCTGGTGCAGTTTCTCCGAATGATCTACGTGATTTAGCTGGTAGAGTTCTTGGTAAGACACTTGAAGAATGGCCAGAAGAAGAATACAACAGGCCGCTTGGTAAGACTTACGAGTCGTCCGCTTCCGATCCTTTGGCTGCGCTTTTTAAATCTAAGAGCGGTGCTCCTAATATGATTGGGTTACTAAAAGATATGCGGGATGTTTTGGAGGATCTGAAGAGATGAACAAAACGGATAAGTTGTTGGAAAGTCTGAACGTTTTCATTCTAAAAGCCGAGGAAAATCAGTTTAAGCAATTGGGGGAGATGGTACCTGACTTTCCTGGCAAATCTAATATACCCAAATATGTAGAGGTATATGAAAAAGGCATCGCTCGATTACTCAGACGCCAGCGTAAGAAGCTTTTAGATGGTCTTAAAGGTTTTGTAAGCAAAGACTCAAATGAGACGTTAGAAGCCCTTTTAGTGTTTTTTACGCAAAACTTATTTGCTGAGGATGATTTCGAGGAGGAATTTCAGGAACTGACTGAGGGATTCCTACAACAGACTATTGAAGAGCTGGCTAAAGTCATCATGGATTCTATAGATCCAGAAGTTCCTTTTAAAGTTTTATCTACCCGTACAGTTAATTGGATTAGGGATTGGTCTGAGAAACTGGCTCAGATCATGAAGTTAAACACTCATGAAGCGGTGGAGAACATTCTGACAGATGCCATCGAGAACGGTTCATCGATTCAGGACATTGAGTTGACCCTCAAAGAAATGCCGCAATTTGATAGGGAGCGAGCTCGCACAACGGCCATCACAGAAGTGCTTGCCGCTTCCTCTGCCGCGCAGCATGAATCATATGCACAATCGCCAGCAGTAAAGAAAAAGAAATGGCGGCACAGCGGAGGGAAGAAAAACAACCCGCGTGAGAGTCACATCAATCTCGATGGCACAGTAATTGGAATAGATGAAGAATTTCAGATACCAGGTAGCAGCGAGACTTGCATGTTTCCGCGAGACCCTAAACTTTCAGCGGGGGAGCGGATAAATTGCCATTGTGTATTAGCCCCTGTAGTAGATAACGAGATTTTAGGATTATCTCCCAAAGAAAAAGAAGAGATTCGAAAAGAAATCTTAGTAAACTAGGAATAAAATATCTATAATAGAAGTAATTAGCTTACTGATTGGGAGGAAGAAAATTTTGATTACACATTACGCTGATTTAGAATTACAGACTGTCTCAATACAAGGGGTAAAACAAGCTTATGCTGATCGTCTCCAGTTGCCAATATTACATGAATCAAGAAATTATATAAGGTTTCAACTTACACCATTTACTACTTTAAGTTTTAAAGAAACTTATGAAGCCATTTATCCAGTACACTTCGCGATACAAGTTCCCTACTCTCAGTTTATTGATATTTCATCTTTTATACGTCAGTCGGGTTTATTTATCTTAAAACAAGAAAATGGCCAGTATATTGATGAAACAAATGGTAGAAAAAACTTATATTTTCGTGATGGTGATGGAAACCTTCTAGAAATAATTGCACATGAGTATATAAAAGAAAATCAGATAGAACTATCCGGAAATCTTAAAGCCATGTATCTAAGAGAAATTGGATTTCCTGTAAAATCAGTGCCTATTTTTCGAGAATGGCTAAAGAATACTCTGAAAATGAAAACAGAAAGGGATCAAGATACATTTAATTTTGTCATTAGTGGTACTGCACATGCAGTAGTTGTTTCTAAAGAAAGACCTTGGATACCAATTTCTATGAAGGCATTACCTCCAAAGATGCTAGTGACCTTAGGAACAACTGATATGGATTTTATGAATAAATTAACAAATAAACTAGATAACATTATCATAGAATCAGATAAAATTTATTTTTCTAAAGAAGGCTACAACTTTTGTGTTAAATACTCATCTAAGTTCAATTCGTCTTTATTAAGAGAATTAAATTTACCTCTTTGAAGCTAAAAATAGAGAAGTTAATCAATAAAACAGATATACCAGAAGGGTAAAGTTGCAAATTAGTTTCTTGGAAGGAGGTGAACAACATGCCAAGAGAATTGGTAAACGCAAAAATCACACATGTTTCTTATGTCGACAAGGCTGCTAATCAAAAGCAGTTCTTTTTTATGAAATCGGAAAAACAGCCAGACTTCCAAAAGGAAGTAAAGGTCCTTGCGAAAGAAGCGGACGAGCAAAAACTTGTTTATGGAATCGTATATGAACCAGATACAGTAGACGCCCACGGCGATTTCATGACAGCTGCAGAAATCGAAAAAGCCGCTCATGGATTCCTGAAAGATGCCCGAGAAATTGATAAGCAACATGATTTTCAGGGCGGTGTTGGTGAGGTGGTTGAGTCCTATGTCGCGCCTGCAGACTTTGAAATGAATGGGGAAACCATCAAAAAAGGATCATGGGTCCTTGTGACGAAGGCTTCCGAAGAAGTATGGGAGCAAATCAAAAAAGGTGAAATTACCGGTTATTCAATGGCTGGTACCGCCGAGACAATTGAAAAGCAAGAAGAAAAGCCCGTTTCTCAAGTGAAAACAGATGAGAAAGGGCTTTTTAATTTGCTCAAAAACTTTTTTATGGGTAAACAACAGCAATCATATGAAGAGCCAGTTACAAAGGCGGGCAGAAAATTTTCCGCTTCAAACCTGCAAGAAATCAAAAATGCTCACACCGCTCTTGGAAATTTACTGAGCCAAGTGGAAACAGAAGAGGGGGAAGAAGAAATGACTTCGGAGGAAGTAACGAAATCAATTCAAGCCGCTTTAGAGCCGATTGAGAAGCGGCTGGCAGATCTAGAAAAAGAAGAAGATCCTAAAAAGACAGATAAAGAAAAAACAGACGAAGAGGTTGAAAAAGAGGGCGAGAAGTTGAAAAAGGCAATATCAGAAGCTGTTCAACCGCTCGCTGATCGTATTGAAGCAATCGAAAAAAGTCGCGGAACATCTAAGCAAACTGAAGAATCAGGTTCCGAACAAGTTCAAAAATCAATCTGGTCAGGGTTGTTTTAATGTATAAGGAGGATACGAATGAGAAATCAAGAGGTTATTAATAAAGCAGAAATGACGCTTTCTACTTTAGAGAGCGGCGGGATTATGAATCCTACTCAAGCTTCAACTTTTATACGAATGGTTCAAGATACGCCAACTATTTTAAGAGATGCGCGTGTTATTCAAATGGACCATGACACACAGAAAATCGAGAAGATCGGTTTTGGTCAGCGTATTTTAAGGGCAGCCCAAGAGGGAGTTGCGCTAACTAAAGATCAAAAATCAGTTCCATCAACTAGCACAGTTAACTTAAGCACAAAAGAAGTTATTGCTGAAGTTAACATTACCTATGACACACTTGAAAACAACATCGAAAAAGATGGTCTTCAAAATACAATTATGCAAATGATAGCTGAGCGTGCTGCGGTTGATATTGAAGAGTTGCTTGTAAATGGAGATACATCTTCATCCGACTCATATCTTGCACAATTAGATGGCATCAGAAAACAAGCTACATCTCACATTGTTGATGCTACAGGTGAGGAACTGACACGGCAAACGTTCAAGCGGGGATACAAAGCAGTACCTCCTAAATATTTGCGAATTCCGCAGGAGTTCCGCTTCTATACATCGCCTGGTATTGAAGTTGAATGGAAAGATCGTGTAGCTGATCGTCAAACAAATTTAGGGGATGCAGCTGTTCAAGGTGGCCTTTCATCTGCTTTTGGTGTTCCGATCAAAGGTATTGCAAATTTACAGCCTTATACGATTGGAGAGGGAGATACTGCAGCCGATGTTTCTGATATCATCCTAACTCATCCGAAGAATATTATTCTCGGATTCTCTCGTAACATTCGAATTGAAGTAGATAAGGACATTCGTCGCCGTATGTTTATCATTGTTTTGACAGCGAAATTGGATAGTGTTTTTGAAGAAGAGGACGCCGTAGCCAAGATCGTGAAAGTGAAGGAGTAGGTGGTCTGGCGTGTATACTGCAAAGCTTATTAAAGGCAAAACGTACAATGTTATGGGAATAACCTTTCGAGCAGGTGTCAGTCAAACAGTATCGAAAAAGCTCTATGAGTATTTAAATGAAAATCCATATTTTGTGCTGGATAAAGATCTTAAGAATCAAAAAGATGATCCGATAAATTATACTGAATCGGAATTGAAAGGTATGAATAAAGCAGAGCATGAATCCATTATTTCTAATCTTGGTGGCAATCCGTCTGACTTCAAAAACGCAGATGAAAGAATTGCCTATATCCTTAAGCAAATAGATAACAATGGGGAGTGACCTATGCTGTTAATCACTCCCGATGAATTAAAGAGTTATTCAGTTTTTGAATCTGTAAAGACCAGACCTGACGAGTTGTTAAAACAGGATATACTAGAGGCAACTGCCGATATCATTCTTAAAGTTGGACATGATTTTTCAGATGCAGAGTATATTCCTTTGCCTGAAACGGTTCGACTGGCCCTATTAAAGTTGTCTCAGTTTTATGCTCTTATAAATGGCGACGAGTCAATTATTAAAGGATATACAACTGAAAAAATTGGTGACTATTCATATACTCTAGGGGATGGCAGTTCTCTTCAAAAACCTGATGTGTATGCATTAATAAAAGATTATGTGAAACCGGCTGACCCTGATTTAGAAGGGATTGAAGCGAAAGTGCGGATGAGATCAATATGAGTTATCGGTCTTTACTGACTCACAGATGCGACATTTACCATCTACAGGAGAAAAAAGAAAATAGAAAGCAAAAATTCGGGGTGCCGGTTGAAGATGTTCAACCGGTTTTTTCGTACCCTGATGAGCCAGACATAGAAAATCAGCCGTGTTATTTTACAGAAAAGAGTCAGTCCATTATCCAACAGGAGCCAAATGTAGCTGTTTATCAATCGTTCCTTGTGCATTTCCCTGCTAATGCTGATATTCGAGTAAATGACAGGGCGGTTTGGGATGGTACTGCTTATAAATTACAGAAGCCCAGCAAAATCAGGAATCATCATTGGGAAGTTACGGCAGTACGGGAGGTTGAATATTTGTGAAGATCAAAGGTCTTGATCAGTTCATTCAATCATTAAACCGTGCTTCTCTTGGTGGATTGAAAGGGAAATACGAGGAGTGGCTTGAAGCTATGGGTTTTGAGTTCCTAGACATTATTCAAGATGAAATTATCAGGACGAAGACGGTAGACACACGCCGCTTGCTTAATTCCTTTCAGAAAGGTGACCAGGATAATATCTTTTCAATGACAAAAGGCAGCTTAAAGTTGGATGTTGGAACAAATCTGGAATACGCCTCATACGTCAATGATGGTCACTTTACTATCGATCCGTCTAAAAATCAGGATAGACGGTGGGTTCCAGGGCGGTGGAAAGGCGACCGTTTTGAGTATGACCCTGCTGAAAGAAATTCCGGAATGATGCTAAGGTTCCAGTGGATCGACGGTTCTGGTTTTTGGGATAACGCCATGGCTATTTTTCAGTTGATGTTTGAGAGAAGCCTTGAGCGGAAGCTGCAACAATGGATCGATGAAGAATTTTAAGGCGGTGCTGCCATGAATCAAGAAGTAGGTTCAATTATGGGCTATCTATACAAACTGTATCCTGTTCAAGTGTATGAAGAAGGAATACCGCAGGACTTTGCTGTTCCGTCTCTTTACTTTCCACCGGCTTCAACGGTCGATGGGGCGGACACAGTATCTACGTTTCAGAAAGCCTATGTTTTAAACGTAAAACTCTTTCACGAAAACGCACAGAAGGCTCATAATGAAGCAGAAAGGATTGCGGATACACTTAGAAGCAGAAGGGGCATAATTCCGCTTATACAAGAATCTGGCGAGGATACGGGGGATTTTATTCGCCTATCTCGAATAGAAACGCGGGTATCAGATGATTACGCCACCATTGTCTTAAACTGGACGAGCCGCTATTGGTATGAGCAGGAAGAACAGCGTTCAATTGATGGTTTTAAATTTAAAAGTGGGGTGAAATGATGGCCACTAAAAAAGAGAAAGCAGAAAATGCTTTTTATATTAAGGATTTGCGAGAGCACAGTCGAGAGCTCTTTGGGGTAAGACCCGAGGTGTTTGACGGTGCTCTTTTTCATGTTCATAAAACAAGTATTACAAAATCGGAAGCGAAGAAGTTGATTACTCAGTTTCTTCAAAAGGAGGTCAAATAGATGAACGGCGGAACATTCACACCCGGCAAGGAAAAAGAGCGTGCCGGTATTTACTTTAACTTTAAAACGACCGCGGAGAACCGTGTTTCTGCCGGAGAACGTGGAACAGTTGCGCTACCGATAGCATCCAGCTGGGGTGAGGTTAAGAAATTCATTTCTATCTCTTCAATCGAGGACTTGAATAAAAAAGTGGGGTTGAACATTGATGATCCTTCGCTGTTGCTTTTACGTGAGGCAATGAAAAAGGCAAGTACAGTCTTGCTTTATCGTCTGACGGAAGGTCTTCGTGCCTCAGCAGACATTAGCGAAGGTGTAAAAGCTACTGCTCTTTATGGCGGCACAAAGGGGAATGACATCATTATCAGTATTACAGAAAACGTTATTGACTCTTCGAAAGTTGATGTCACTACCTACCTTGATCAGTCAGAAGTGGATAAACAAACAGTGTCTAAAGCTGAAGAGCTTAAACAAAATAACTATGTCACGTTTACGGGGAAAGGGGATTTAACAGTCACTATTCCGTTAACCGGTACGGCCCCTGAAGACGTCAGCGGTGCTCTTCCGGCAACTTCCGGAATCCGCTTGTCAGGTGGAACAGACAAAACACCGACCAATGCTGATTATACAGCTTTCTTGGAAGCGGCTGAAACGGAATACTTTGACACAATTGCACTGCCTGTAGAGGATAACGAGCAATTAAAAGCAACGTTTGTTGCGTTTATCAAACGGCTGAGAGACAACCAAGGGCAAAAGGTTCAAGGTGTACTTTCAAATTACAAGGGAGACCATGAGGGTATTATCAATGTAACTGGTGGCGTCCTACTTCAAGACGGAACGGAGATCACTCCTGAAAAAGCTACTGCTTGGGTTGCAGGCGCAAGTGCGGGGGCTACATTTAATCAATCACTTACATTTGTAGAATACGAGGGAGCTGTAGATGTCCTTAACCGAATTGACAACGATGAAATCGTTGAACGATTGTCAAATGGCGAATTCTTGTTTACTTATGATTCTCGTGATAAATCAGTATCGGTTGAAAAGGACATTAATTCACTCACAAGCCTAACAGCAGAGAAAAATAAGATGTTCCAGAAAAACAAAATTGTCCGTGTACTTGATGCAATCAATAATGACCTGACATCTCAATTGAAAGCATTGATCAAGTCTCGCAAAGCAAGCGGCAGTGACGTTCCTGCTACAAATGACGGACTACAGTTTGTAAAAACGCTGATTACTCAATACTTGAGTGTTCTTCAAGATAATGGGGGCATTACTGATTTTGATTCAGAGAATGACATTACAATTGCTCTGAATAATGATCGTGACGGCTTCCTGATTGATCTAGCAGTTCAACCGGTGGATGCAGCTGAAAAGTTCTACTTTAATGTTGAGGTGAAATAGGAATGGCATTAAAAGCGCAAAACACCATTTCAGGTAAAGAGGGCAGGTTGTTTCTTGATGGAGAAGAAATGGCCCATATCAAAACGTTTGAAGCCAATGTAGAGAAAAACAAATCCGAGGTCAATATCATGGGTCGTCGGATGACGGGGCACAAAACGACCGGAGCAAATGGAACGGGAACAGCCACTTTTTATAAAGTGACTTCTCAATTTGTTCTTATTATGATGGACTATGTGAAAAAGGGAAGCGATCCTTATTTCACCTTACAAGCTGTTCTGGATGATGCTTCTTCAGGACGTGGTACTGAACGAGTCACCTTGTACGATGTAAACTTTGATTCTGCGAAAATCGCTGGGCTTGATGTTGATTCAGAAGCATTAGAGGAAGAGGTACCGTTTACCTTTGAGGACTTCGATGTGCCTGAACAGTTAAAATCCACATTCTAATCACTTTCACGAAAAATCGCCGAACTTTAACGAAGATATTCACGAAAAATCGTGAACTCTCACGAGATATTCACGAAAAAATGTGGTAAGATTACTTTAGAAGTAATTCAACTGAACAAGTTTCATATAGAAACATGTATTTCTTTCAAAAGAAATGCATAAAATAAAAAAATACCGGAGTGCTGCAACACTCCGGCCCGTACAAATGCTGGCTCCTCATTGGAGCGCTGGCTATAGGTGTATTTAGATATGGACCTACCCTAGAAGTTTCTCAGGCCTCAAAGGGTGGTCTATTTCTTTTTGTCTATATACGTCAACAAGGCGAGAATAAACATTCCCGTTCCAAGCATTAAACTAAGCGCTTGAAATGTCGACATAGGCGTCACCCCCTTTCAGGGGATTTAGCCAGCAGACCACCTTTGAGTTAGCCGTGCAAATGTACAGGAATAATTATACACTAGACAACCATTTTTGTGGTTGTCTTTTTTGTTGGCTTAAATCGATTGAATTTAATTTTAAAGGAGTTAATGTACATGAGCGAAAAACAAAACAAAAAGGTATACGATCTTTCATTCTTTATGCCGGGACAAACAATTGAAGCTGAGGAAGTGAAAGTACCGATTTCTAAACGATTTGTAGACAAAGAAGGCAATGTTGTTCCATTCATTTTCAAAGCCATTACGACTGAACGAATTGACGAACTTGAGAAAGAGAATACGACTTACAAGAATGTAAAAGGCCGCGGTCGTGTGAAGGACTTGGACAGCCAACGCTTTTATGCGCGTATTGCGGTTGAAACGACTGTTTACCCTAACTTTAAAGCTAAGGAACTACGTGAAGCGTACAAAACAGAAGATCCAGTGGAAGTCGCAAAACGTGTTCTTTCAGTCGGGGGTGAGTATGCGAACTGGCTGAACAAAGCAATTGAGATCAACGGCTTCGATGATGATCTCGAAGATCTTGAAGAAGCAGCAAAAAACTAGTGAAGGACGGGGATAAAGAAGCTGTATATCTTTACTATGCTATGCATGAGCTCAAATACGCCCCGTCAGAATTAAGAGAACTATATGAGGCACCGCGACAATTCAAGGCGCTCTTATATGGTTTAATCGGTTATAAGCTTGAGCTGTTAGAAAAAGAAGCGAAGAAGGGAGGTAATTAACTATGGCTAAACTAACAGCCACGTTTGAATTACATGATAAAATTTCCCGCAAGCTTCGATTGTTACAAGGCAATGCTGAAAGACTTAAGAGGGCCGCTAATGGCCCTCTTATTTTTGATGCTGAAGATCGGACTGAGAGAGTTATGCGGAGAATTGACCGATCAGCCAACCGTTTGACCGGTCGGGCTCGATCGCTTGAAGTGGATTTAGATGATCGAGCTTCGAATGGATTACATTCTATACGTCAGCAAGCTGAGGATCTTACCGAGGGTAGCCATGAGATTACAGTTTCCGTAAATGATCAAGCTACACCACGTTTTCGTTTGATCCGTGGAGGTCTCACTGATTTGAATCGCTCGCACGCTGAGCCAACTGTTTCAGTTCGTGATCATGCTTCAAACCAATTAGATGAGATCCGTCGTCATGTGTCCGATGTAGATAGCGAACATGCAGAGCCAACTGTTTCTATTAAGGACAGAGCTTCAGCTGCTCTGGATGCTATTGAAGCGAAAATAGACAGCTTGAAGAATGCTACCATTACTCTGGCAGTTGCAGGTGGTTTTTCTGCAGGTTCAATTATGGGTTCTGGTAAGAGTACAATGTCTCAGGATGCTTATGTGTCAGCAACTTCAAACGTTAATAAGAAAGATGTTGCAAGAATGACGGATCAGATCTATTTCAACAATAAAGCGGGCAGTTCTCGTGAAGAAGTCAGTTTATCTTTGAGAAACTTATCGCAACAGACAGGGGCGTCTAAAAAAGCTCTGGCTGATTTGACTGAGTCGTCAAGTAAGATTGCCCAGCTTATGAATGCTGATCAGGCAGAGGTAGATCGTGCTTTTAGTTCGATGTATAACAACTTGAAATTGTCTGGGAAACAAAGCGGAGACTTAATTGCTTATGTATATCGGAATGCCGGGGACCAGGCTGACGATTTATTGGACACGATGAATGAATACAGTTCCACCTTTAAAGACTTGAAACTCACAGGCGGCCAAATTGCAAACGCCATGATAAAAGGAACAAAGGGTGGCGCCAGAAACTTCGATAACCTAGCCGATAGTATGCGTGAGTTTAACATCCGCCGAACCGAAATGTCTGATAGCCAAGTGGACGCATTTAAAACGCTGTTCGGAGCCAAGGAAACTAAGAAAATGTTCAAGGGCTTCAAAGATGGTTCAATAAGCGGAGAGGAAAGTTTATTTAGGGTGGCAAAAGCCCTTTCTAAAGTGAAAAATAAAACAAAGCGGGCTGCTATTGCAACTGAGCTTATTGGAACACAATACGAAGACCTTAAGCAGCCTATTTTAGATATGGCTGAGGGTATTGGTACAAGTGCTAAAACAAGCGGTGAATTAGAACGTAGCTTTACGAAACTTCGGGATAATAACCCGATGACACCGGTTAATGATGCCATGAGAGATTTTGAAAGCATATCTAAGGATATGGGAACCTCTCTGCTAACTGGATTAGGACCGGCCTTTGATAAAATCAGCTCGTTCATTAACAGTAAAGAAGGTCAGGAAAAACTTAAAGAGATCAAAAAAGATATTGCTGATCTAGGTGAGGAGATAGGTGATAAGTTAAACGTAGCCATTGAGTGGAGCGTCAACCATTGGGATGATTTGAAAACAGCGATTAAAGTTGTGATCCCCTCTTTAATTGGATTGATTGGTTATTTGAAAATACTTCGTCCGCTGTTAAAAGGCATAGGTACTGTCGGAAGTGATGCAGCAGGCGTAATCCGAAAATTAATTCCAAAACGTACTCCTAAAGCTGGTACTAATACGCAAAGTGAAAGGAGGAATAGAAACAGTAATCGTAATGCTAGCACAAGGGGCAGAGAATCCAAAACTGCCACAGGTCCAACGAGTTTACCTCGAAGCGGCAGCTTGACATATTGCTGTTGTAGCGATGGAGGTAAAAATGATCGCATTCGTAGAAGACGAGGGAAAAGAGTTTTAGGTCGACGCGGTAATCCAAACCGAATGAACCCTTCTGATAGTTCAATTGCTGTGTCATCTGAACGGTTGGAGAGAAGGCGTTCCGGTAGAACTGTAGGTACTAATCCAACTAGAGATTCAAGATCAGCAATAATCACTACGAGATCGGAGCTATACTCAGCTGGTAGAGCTGCAGGCGGTACATCGAAGTTCGGGAAAGTCTTAAGTCCTCTGAAAAGTGTTGGCAAGTTTGCAAAGGGAGTCCCTCTATTAGGAACAGCGTTAGCGGCAACCGATTTAATTGGGATGAATAAAGATAATGTTGGTGAAAAAATTGGATCAGCTGGCGGTGGCCTTGCTGGAGCGGCTACAGGAGCAGCTATTGGCAGTGTTATTCCAGGAGTGGGAACAGCTATTGGTGGATTAGTTGGTGGTATAGCAGGCACCATGGGCGG
The DNA here is from genome assembly GCF_037963335.1 of Bacillus sp. PS108. Lineage (NCBI taxonomy): Bacteria > Bacillati > Bacillota > Bacilli > Caryophanales > Bacillaceae > Bacillus > Bacillus sp. PS108. The sequence continues at coordinate 2,534,636 of NZ_CP150155.1, read as the reverse complement.
CTCAAGTTTAGGTAAAGCGTTTGATGGTTCAGAAGTAAAGAAGAAACTAAACAGTACATTATTTGATCAAAAATGGTGGTCTGAAAAATGGTCAGGCATTAAGAGTAATGCGAAGACTTCCATCAATGGGTTAAGTGATACATGGTCTAATGTAAAAGAAAAGGTGAAGTCCACTTTATTTAATAGTGAATGGTGGTCTGAAAAGTGGTCTGGCGTTAAAAGCTGGGCACAAAACAAATGGAATAGTGCATCATCTGTTTGGGAGTCCGTAAAGGGAAAAATAAAATCCACTTTGTTTAGTGAGAAGTGGTGGTCAGGTAAATGGGAAGGCGTAAAAAGTTGGGCTCAAAGTAAGTGGGACAGCGCGTCTTCTGTTTGGCAATCAGTTAAAGGAAAGCTGAAATCCACTCTATTTAGCGAGAAGTGGTGGTCAGGAAAATGGGAAAGTGTAAAAAGCTGGTCCAAAAATAAATGGGACAATGCTAAATCAATATGGAAAAGTGTTAAGAGTTCCATCTCAGAAACCCTTTTTAGTAAGAAGTGGTGGTCTGAAAAGTGGCAGAGTGTAAAGGAATTGGGAAGCAGTATTTTAGGCGGGGTAAAAGAAGTTGGTGGTAAAGTAGCTTCAAGTACGAAAAAAACTGCTGGTAAAGCGTGGGGATATGTGAAGAGTGGCGTAAATTATTTATTTGGTTCGGGAAAAGAAAAGCCAAAGAAACATGCTACTGGTGGTTACATTACGAAGCCAACAATATCTTGGATTGGTGAAGCTGGTAAAGAATTCGTTATCCCTGTTGAGAATAATAAAGGTCGCGGCAAAATGCTCCTTTCTCAAGCTGCTTCGAAATTAGGGATGAGTGTGGTTGATGATATAGCGTCTGCTTCATCTGCAGGAGGTGAACCGGCAACTTCCCCGCTAGTCCGTAGTGCGGCGGTGACTGCTTCTGTATCTCCTATTATTGACACATCCAGTCTTGATGAACAAGCAACATCATTTGGTCAACAGTTCACGAAGAGCTTTGATCAAGGAATTAGAGATAATGTTGTTTCTATGGAAGCATGGAAACAGAAAAACGTTGGACAGCCAATGAACAATTTAATCTCATATTCTTCGAATTACGGAAAGCAAGTGGTCAATGGATATGCTAAAGGTCAGAACAGCACTTCGACCGGTACAGATGGATTCTTGCAGACGAAGGTTAAAACACCATTTCAGAACACTGTTAATAAATCTTCATCATGGGGAAGCGGAACGATCAAAGGTTTTGCTTCCGGACAAAATAGTTCACAAACTGGTACTGATCAATACGTCAGCACTCATATTAACAAGCCGTTTATCCGCTCTAAAGAATCATCAAACGGATGGGGAAGCGGTATGATTGGTAATTTTGTTTCAGGCATGACTTCTAAGGCAAGTGAAGTCAATGAGGCTGCCAAGGAACTGGCGAAAAAAGTTGAGAAGGCATTTCGTGAAGAGCTGGATATTCATTCACCTTCCCGTGTCATGATGAGTCTTGGGCGTTTTGCCTCTATAGGTATTGTAAAAGGTCTGGATTCTGTTGATGTAAAAAAGTTTGCTGAAAAACAAGCAGGCTCACTAGCTGCCGCTTATTCTGGAATGGGCGCAGTAAGCGGAAATGTGAAGCAATGGCTCATGGCTGCTATCATGGCTACAAAGACACCGATGAGCTGGCTTCCAGGGCTGATGACAATTGCTCAGCATGAGTCAGGCGGTAATCCGAAGGCAATCAACTTATGGGATAGTAATGCGAAAGCAGGACATCCATCTCAGGGGCTCATGCAGACAATCCCAAGTACCTTCAACGCACACAAATTGCCGGGAATGGATAATATTCTTAACCCGATACACAACGCTGCTGCTGCGATTGGCTATATCAAAAGCAGATATGGATCAATTAATAATGTACCAGGCATTAGAAGCATGAGGCACGGAGGTCCATATGTTGGCTACGCTAACGGCGGACTTATTACCAAAGAGCAGATTGCACGTGTCGGTGAAGGAAACAAAAGGGAATGGATCATCCCAGAGGAGAGAGGTATCCGTGGACGTTATTTATTAGCCCAAGCAGCTAAGGCACTCGGAATGGAAGTTACAGACCCATCTCAAAAAGGTCAAACTGAATTATCTTCCGGTCAGGTAACAGCAGCTACAACAGGCAGTCAGCAAACAACTGTTACAGCATCAGGAGGTAAAGAGGTTATTATTCAATTTAATGGCGATCAGCATTTTCACAATGACAAAGACATGAACAGCCTTGTAGCTAAGATTAAGCAGGCCCTTGTCGATGAGCTTGAACAGGATATCAACATTGGAACGAAGGGAGTCGTTGCTTTTGACTAAATCCATATATGAATTCTGGATTTCACAAGGGAAGGATAAGCTGCGGCTTCCTGTCCTTCCTGAACAAATTGATATTTCAAATACAATTCAAAATGAATCAGTAAAAGTGGCTAGTTTTGGGGAGATCACTTTTATTGATAAACCGGGAGCGAAAGAGATTTCGTTCTCTTCTTTTTTTCCAAAGAAACATAGCCCGCTTGCTGAGTATAAGGGATTTCCTTCCCCTGAAAATGCTATTGCAAAGATCGAGAAATGGGTGAAATCTAAAAAGCCGGTTCAATTCTTAATTACTGGAACGAAAATTAATGTAACTTGCAGTATCGAGGTTTTTTCTTATAGCGAGGGCCAAAAAGACATAGGTGATCGTGATTATGAAATAAAGCTGAAGGAATACAAAACTGCTTCGCCGCGGAAGATCAAGCAGAAGAAAAAGACGAAGAAGAAACGGCCATCTAAATCAGCTCCTAAAACATATACGGTTAATAAAGGCGATACACTGTGGGACCTTGCCGGCAAATTTTATGGAGACAGCACAAAATGGCGCAAGATCTGGAACGTCAATAAAAAGGCTATGATCAAACGAAGCAAACGGAATATCAGGCAGCCAGGGCACTGGATATTTCCTGGTCAAAAATTAAAGATACCGCAGTAAGCAGGTGATGACATGATAGAACTTTTCGTCATTAAAGAAACGGAGTGGCTTGAGCTGGTAACTGAAAGTGTTTCTCTTGAGGGACAACGGTATCAGGCACCCCGATCGATCACAGCCAAGATCATAACGAAACAAGGAACCCATTCATATTACAGCGTATCTGAAGGGGATACAGTTTTATTTAAGTGGAAGGGCAAAGAACTGTTCCGGGGCATTGTGTTTTCTCGCAATCCAGAAGAACACGGGCTGACCTTTACGGCTTATGATATGCTGCAATATCTGGTCAAAAACAAAGATGTTTATGTGTTCTCTAATAAGCGTGCAGACGAGATCATAAAACGTCTGGCAAGAGACTTTCAGATTCCCACAACGTCTATTGCAAACACAGGTCATACAATTAAATCACTTGTGTTCAAAGACGATACGAGCCTTTATGACATGATTCTGAAAGCCTTGAAACAAACGAAGAGCCAAACCGGAAGGAATTATCAATTATATTCGGCGAAGGGGAAGCTCGGCCTTCGCGCTTGGCCTGATCCCTCAGAAGTATGGGTGCTAGAATCGGGTGTGAACATTACTGGTTATCAATACAGCACTTCCATTAATGACACAGCTACAAGAGTAAAGCTGCGGCGTCAGAAAGACAATAAAACTTATACGGCTACCGCAAGTGACAACACGGGTATCAGCAAATACGGCGTGCTTCAGTATGTTGAAACAGTATCAGATAACATTAACCAAGCACAGCTTCAGCAGCGTGCGAAAGTTAAACAGGCACAGAAGAAAGGCGTCAAAAAAGAACTCAAAAGTATTCAAGCAATTGGGATTCCAGATCTTCAGAGCGGTTTGCCCGTCTATATTTCAATTCCGGAAGTCGGGGTTAAGAAAACATACTGGATTGATACAGATAAACACGAATTTAAAGGATCGACACACACGATGACCATTGATGTGGTTGAGAAAAATTCTATACCTGATGGTGTTTCCTCATGAGATTAAGTGAAGCAATCAAACATTTGGCTGTCGGTGCAGTTGATTCTGAGTCACCGGTGGATATTATGCCGGCTGAAGTGGTTTCCGTTTCACCTATTGAAATAAAGCTTAATGAAAGTGACAAATTAATAATACCTGCTGATTTGATTATTGTTCCAAAGCGGCTGCGGGCCGGTGAAGAAGAAGCACTGAATACAGGTGAGCGTGTGATGATTGTCTCTTTAAAAGGCGGACAATCATTTTTTATTCTCGATAAAATTTAATAATAGTAATCCTGACATAATAATTGTAAAGGCCTAATCTATGCTTTAGAATAACTATAATATTTTGAAAATTTTATCCGAGGTGGGTTATGAAAACTATTGGTCTTATTGGTGGAATAAGTTGGGAATCTTCAGCTGAGTATTATCGAATTATCAATGAAGAAATAAAAAAGAAGTTAGGAGGGCTTCACTCGGCAAAATGTCTTTTATACAGTGTTGATTTTAAGGAAATTGAACATTATCAATCTGTAGGTGCTTGGGATAAAGCAGGTGAAGCTTTAGGGGAAGTTGCAAGATCATTAGAAAAAGCGGGTGCAGATTTTATTGTAATATGTACAAATACTATGCATAAAGTTATTGGATATATACAAGAAATGATCACTATACCTATTTTGCATATTGCCGACGCAACTGCAGAACAAATCATTAGACAAGACATTCGTTCAGTAGGATTGCTTGGTACTAAATATACGATGGAACAAGAATTTTATAAATCGCGTATTGCGTCTCATGATATTAATGTCATTGTTCCTAATGATGATGAAAGGGAATTAATAAATAATATTATTTATCAAGAACTATGTCTAGGTGAAATTAAACAGTCTTCCAAAAACATTTATAAGAAGATCATAAATAATTTGGTAGATAGAGGAGCAGAAGGCATCATTCTTGGATGCACTGAAATTGGATTATTAGTAAAGGTAGAGGATTCAGAAGTGCCATTATTTGATACGACTTTAATCCATGCTCAAAAAGCAGTAAATAAATCCCTTTCGATTTCTTCTTAGAATGATTACTTCTTATATTTTAAAACCGCTCTTTAGGAGCGGTTTTTATTATGTTATTCAATCAATAAATGGAAGAACGTTATAGGAGGAGTGATCTTATCATGCCCCTTTCGCCAGAAATTGAATTTGATGATATAGAAGATGACAGCGAAGTAATAGAGACCTCGCAAACCTACAAAATAGATTTTGAAAATGGCCGTATCACAAATGAAATGATTACTGGCCTTGAAGCAATCAGGCAGTTTGTATATTTATCTCTTCATACTGAGCGATACGCCTATTCTGTTTTCAGCCATGACATTGGAAATGAGCTTCGAGACATCTTGGCGGATAATGAAACAACAGACGCATATAAGAAAATGGAGATTCCGCGGCTAATAGAGGAAGCGCTGATCTATGACGATCGTGTTTCCTCTGTATCAGATTTTGAAATAGAAAAACAAGGTGATTCGTTCCATGTTTCCTTTACAGTCGAAACGGACGAGGGAAAATTGGAGATCGAGGAGGTGCTTGGTGAAGATGTTTGAAGATCAAACTTTTGAAGAAATTATGGACCGGATGCTGAACAGAATTTCAGCGGACATTGATACAAGGGAAGGAAGCGTGATTTATAACGCGTTAGCTCCTGCAGCTGCAGAATTGGCCAAGTCTTATATTTGGCTCGATACGGTGCTGGAACTTGTCTTCTCGGACACAGCACAAGGGGAATTTTTAGATCGTCGGGCTACTGAAGCCGGCATCGAGCGAACGGCTGCTACGAAAGCAGTCAGGGCAGCGGAGTTTACTGAAGGAATAACCATTCCGGTGGGTGCCCGCTTTTTTGTTGAAAACCTCTACTTTCAATACACAGCAGACGGGACGTTGGAATGCGAAACAGCCGGAGAAGCAGGGAACGCAAACATATCCGGCCAGAATCTATTGTCACTTGACACTATACCTGGACTTCAAAAGGCTATTGTGAAAGAAATCCTGATTCCAGGACGTGATGAAGAGGATGATGACAGTTTAAGGGCTAGATATTTTACCCGTGTTCGCCGAGAAGCTGTCAGTGCAAATAAAGAGCATTATAAACAATGGGCGGAAGAAGTTGACGGAGTCGGAAAGGCAAAAATCTTTCCGCTTTGGAACGGGGACGGCACAGTCAAAATTGTCGTGACCAATTCTAACTTGGAACCTGCTTCCGATATATTGATTTCTAAGGTTAAAAACTATATTGATCCTGAACCAGGACAAGGCGAGGGACAAGCGCCAATAGGTGCCTTTGTCACAGTGGAGAGTGCGGTATGGAAAGAGGTTGAGATTTCAGCCGAGGTACTTCCCGAGGTCAATAGCTCTATCGAGCAGGTAAAGCAAGAAATCGAATCAGGTGTTTTAAATCTCTTTAAAAAGATGGCTTTTGAAGATAACGTCATCCGTTTATCGCAGATTAATAATATCGTCTACAATTCACCTTCAGTAAGTGATTATGCAGATATTAAGATCAATGGTTTAGCTGAAAACTTAGTTCTGAGTGACGTGGAAATCCCTAAATTGGGGCAGGTGAACATCATTGAGCAAACTCGATGAAATGACCGCTTATTTGCCGCTGTTCCTTACCAAGTTAAAGGAAATGTCTGAGCTTCTTGAGGCAGAAGCTCCCGAATTTGAAAAGCAAAATAACGGCATCTTTGATCTGACAGATCAGCTATTTGTCACAACAGCAACCTGGGGGCTTGAACGTTGGGAAAAGATTTTGAACGTACCGCGGGAATCAGGTGACACTGATGAGATCCGCCGATTGCGCCTAATCTCTAAAATGTCCAATATACCGCCGGCAACATATAAGGCTATTGAACAGGCATTAAATCGGTTCCTGAAAAATCCGTCTGCTCAGGTCAGGCTACTTCAAGGACAGTACCGTTTTAATGTTGATATTGATATAGATGATATGCAGCATATGAGCGAGCTCATAGAAACATTGGAGAATATGAAGCCAGCTCATTTGGCATATACCTTGCGAGCTGCTTTGAATGAGCCACTCAAGATAAAAGATACTGTCATTCTGAATAACAGAAGGTATCGAAAAACAAGTGAGCTAAAGGTAGGTTATTCCGTCACGCTCAATAATAACGAGGTGGTCCTTGTATGATTACACAGCTTTATAGAGAGCGAACAGCTGCAGATTTGAAAAATAGAATATCGAAAGTGCTGCTGAATGGAAATGAAACAGAAATTGTGGAAGTCACTATTCAGGAGGCCGTTGTCACGGTACTTACTCATCGAGAAGAAGATATCAAACACATTGAGAGTGTGCAGATCCTTGATGAGCAAAACAACGTGATTACGGGAAGAACAACAGATTTAGACGTCAGTAATAATAGAACGCTTGATTTTAGGATTACTTTTGAGGTGGTGTAACAAATGGCATATGAAGCAAAAACAGACTGGCTGCCAGATGATCCTATTAATGAGGATGATGTGAACCGTTGGGAGAAAGGTATTCAAGACGCGCATAAAGATTTAGATGTACATAAAAATGACATGAACAACCCTCACAATACAACAAAGGCGCAAATCGGGCTAGGGAACGTTGATAATGTACAGCAAGCTTCGAAAAAAGAATTTGAAGAGCATATTAATGATTCACAACGGCACATAACACCAGTAGAGCGGGAGAATTGGAATGCAAAAGAAACAACTGCCGGAGCTCAGGAAAAAGCTGATAAGGCTTTATCGGATGCAAAATATTACGTAGATACCAACTACAAAAATAACAATCTGACATTAATTACTGGTGACAATGCTATTCAAGATGCTAGAAAGGGAGGGGAAGAATATCCTTTAGGACTGACCTTAATGGACATTGGTCAGGGCAATACTACAGGGTACCCTTTGAGTTATGGCATTGTCAAAAATGAAAAATATAATAATTACCGATTTACGCAATACTTTTATGGGACAGGAAATGAGTCTGGGACTTACTACTACAGTACAGGAGTTTGGATTAGGCACTGGTGGAGTGGTTCAGGCTGGACAAAATGGGAGAAAATATCGGGTTTTGCTCATGCAAATGTGGGAACTACAGGCATTCAATACTTAAAAAAAGTTGACCATACTAAAATAGCTTTCAATAGAATAATCAAGGACAGTCACAATGCTTTTGACATTAAAAATAACAGGTTTATTGCACCGAATGATGGAATGTATTTGGTTGGTTCAGGAATTTATGTGATAAACTCTCCTTCTTATATTAACCTTCATTTAAAAGTTTATTTAAATGGAAAAAAATACAAAACGCTACATCATATTCGAGGGTATTATGAAAATAGAGATAATGAAATGTACCTCGGTTTAAATGGTAATGCAACTGTCCCAATGAACAAAGGTGATTACTTAGAAATCTGGTGTTATTGTAATTACGTAGGAAATGGTCAAAGGGGCGTGGACGATAAGGATGGATCGTTTAACTTTATTGACATACAGGAATTAGGCGGGAGAAATTATCCGAGATTTTAGGAGGTAACGATGAATATAGGTGAAGCTATTCTTTTTAAATACCCAACAGCTGATCCCACAAAGGATTTTATTGTCCAGAATAATGGTGACGGAACTCCCTCATATATAGCAGAGTGGAATATTAGGGCACCTATACCAACGGAAGCAGAGTTAAAAACTTGGTGGGAAGAGCTTCAGAGTACATCTACATCTGCATATGAACCACCAGTTCAAGTGGATCTACTTGCAAGAGAGTTATCTCAGGAGAAGCTAGCCCGTAAACAGTTTGAAGAATTAAACCAAACTTTGGGAAGCGAGCTCTCAAAAATAAAGTTGCAACTGCTTACTCTACAAGGAGGGAAAGATTCATGAATTATTGGATTTGGGCTTTACATTATGACTGGGCTACTCCTGAAATGGTGAAACAGGCAATTCATTATAAAGATTGCTCGCCTGAGGATTTACAAAAAGGGGTAGAGAAAAAACTCATTACAGCTGAACAGTATAAAGAGATCACAGGAGAAGCCAATTAGGGCTTTTTTATTTTGCCTTAAAGGGGGTGGTTCCGTTGTAAACCCATACTCACCACTAATGATCTACTATAGCAAGGAGGATTATTATGGCATCATATAATTTTCAATTTCCAACAGATGCAACCGGTAAGCCAGGAGCGGCTAAACCTTATCGAGAAGGGAACAGGGATTTTGTAGTACCCGTGGCTGCTATTTCAGGTAATGCGGAGCTACTAACGAACGCAGTTTTAAAAGCCACTGAAGTATACACTCAATATGGTCAAGATCGATTAGGTCAGGTTTTAATTTCAAAAGTAAAAGGTCACGCTTATTCTGATCGTGAAGGAACCTTATTCATCGAAGAAAGTAATGATATGAATACATGGACCACTGTCTCTTCATTGGTAGTTAAAGCAAATACGCTTGGCGAGACTGAATGGATTCATTTAACTAAACGCTATTTCCGTTTCAGATACGCAAATGGTAACCTGCAGCAATCTGAATTTTTACTATACCAGTCACTGGGCGCAGGTGAAGAGGATATAACCATTAACCACACTGTTCCTATTACAGCAGTTGCTCCGTTGTCAGTCCAGTTAGATAAAAACGGTTTAACTAATGATGGTCGTTTAAAAGTTCAAACTGAAGGCTTGAACCTTAGCTCATTAGACACTCAAGCAAAAACAATGGATATTGTCTTTCACGATAAAACAGAAACCATAGGTGAGGGTAACCCATTCACCGTTGGATCATTCAAAACGTTACTCATTGAGGTTTATGGGACGGCTGAGACAAGTGAATTGAAGTTCTGGGGTAAATCCTTATCGGGAACAAAAAGAGCCCTTAGAGGGCAGAAAGTAGATGACGGAACATTTGCCACTAGCACCAAAGGGAAATCAGAAGCTTGGTCTTTTAGCATTACTGGCTTTAAAGAAATTGTTATGGAGCTTACAGCTTTAACAAATGGAAACTTTTCAGTTAGAGGGACGGCCGTCTCATAAGATCCGGCTGTCCTTTTTTATTTGCCTCGGAGGAGGTGATTAGAATGGAGGAGACAAGTTTGTTTATCAATTTTGAAACATTAGATTTAGCAAGAGTATATTTATTTGGAGGGGTGAAGTACCTTGATTTACTTCTAGTACTTAGCATAATTGACGTTTTAACAGGAGTAATCAAGGCATGGAAATTCAAAAAACTGCGAAGTCGAAGCGCATGGTTTGGCTATGTCCGCAAGCTACTCAATTTCTTTGCGGTCATTTTAGCAAACGTGATTGATACAGTACTCAATTTGAACGGTGTCTTAACCTTTGGTACCGTTCTTTTTTATATCGCTAATGAAGGTTTGTCAATAACTGAAAACTTAGCACAGATTGGTGTTAAAATACCATCATCAATAACAGATCGATTACAAACAATTGAGAACGAAAAAGAACAGAGTAAGAATAACGCAGACAAAGCTGCTGGCTAAGCCAGTGGCTTTTTTTATCTTACTGACAGAAGGAGAGAGGGTATATGGCCATTAAAGTTGTAAAGAATCTAGTCTCTAAATCAAAGTATGGATTGAAATGTCCTAATCCAATGAAAGCTGAATATATCACTATTCACAACACTGCGAATGATGCTTCAGCAGCCAATGAGATTTCTTACATGAAGAATAACTCTAGCTCAACAAGTTTTCACTTTGCAGTAGACGATAAACAAGTCATTCAAGGTATTCCAACGAATCGTAACGCTTGGCACACAGGAGATGGAACAAACGGTACAGGGAATCGCAAGTCTATTGGTGTCGAAATTTGTTATAGCAAGTCAGGAGGGGTACGATATAAGGCAGCGGAAAAGCTTGCTATTAAGTTTGTGGCGCAGCTACTTAAAGAACGTGGATGGGGTATTGATCGAGTCCGCAAACATCAAGACTGGAATGGTAAGTATTGCCCGCACCGCATTTTGTCAGAGGGAAGATGGATTCAAGTTAAGACTGCAATTGAAGCAGAATTGAAAAAGTTGGGCGGAAAAACAAACTCAAGCAAAGCAAGTGTAGCTAAAAAGAAAACAACAAACACAAGCAGCAAAAAAACGTCATATGCGCTACCATCCGGTATTTTTAAAGTGAAGAGCCCAATGATGAGAGGGGAAAAGGTAACACAAATTCAAAAAGCACTGGCTGCACTATACTTTTACCCGGATAAAGGAGCAAAAAACAACGGCATTGACGGCGTGTATGGTCCGAAAACAGCAGATGCAATTAGACGATTCCAGTCTATGTACGGGCTTACTCAAGACGGTATTTACGGACCAAAAACGAAAGCGAAACTTGAAGCTCTCTTGAAGTAAATAAATAGTCTCCTTGAGTATCTTTCTCAAGGAGATACTTATGTTTATTTTGTTACAGATAGTTCAAAATTATTCTAATATTTGAGTAAAAAGTATTATTTTTCTAGTCTGAACATAATGTTATCATTTACATGTAAATAATTTAAAAGAAAGGGATTGATTTCATGTTTAAGAAATTACTTTTAGCAACATCTGCATTAACATTCTCTTTATCATTAGTTCTTCCGTTGGATGGACATGCCAAAGCTCAAGAGGTAACATTACAGGCACAGCAGGAAGTCACTTATCAAACTCCCGTTAAACTATCCGAATTACCAACTAATACAACTGAACAATCTGGTGAATTTCACACAAATGGTATTAAAAAATGGATTGCTAAAGAAGCAATGAAGGCAACAGCCAGTGCGCTTCGACATGGTGGGAGAATTGTTGGTGAGGTAGTCGATGAGTTAGGTGGATCAGCAGGAAAAACATTCGCAAAACATACTGATGATGTAGCAGATGCTTTGGACGAGTTAGTTAAACGAGGTGACGTTGTGGAGGACGCAATTATTGACACGGTTTCCTCATATCTAATTGATGCTGGTGTAAAATCTTCTACAGCTAGAACTATTGCAAGTGTATTTACTTTCTTAGCTTTTTAATTGAGGTGATTTGAATTGGTAACAGTAGAAGAAAGGCTTGACAACCTAGAAAAAAAAGTCGAGAAGCAGGCTTTTCAACTAAGGTTAGTCCAACAATTAGCAGCTGATTATGATCGGTTTGGCTTATTTGATCAAGTTTTGGCCTATGATTTAAGTGAAAAACAGTATCAAGAATTAAGAGAGTTAACGAGCCAGTACACTGATAAGATTAAAAATGGCGAAGAGGTCTCTCTTCATAACTTTACTGAAGAATTTAAAAGAATTTTGAAAGATATTGAAAAAGAAGTGGATTTCGAAAAGTTTATTTCTCTCTGGTTAAAGGGACCAGAAGAAGGTTTTGGATTTTCTAAAGCTTTACATAACCATTTCTTTAATTAAAGATAAGGACCAGCCACATAATAAGCTGGTCTTTCTTTATTTTCCCTCAAGTTCGAACTCCTATGAACAGAATACCAGGTATCTATCCTTCCAAATATATTGTTATTAGCTTGAGGGTTTGTGTGTTTTTCTTCATTAATCATAGAATTCTCCTTACCTCAGTCATTTTCTTCTATTATTTGCAGCTGATTTCAAATTAAATAAAATAAGCCCTTCTCATTGAGAGGGGCTTATAAAGTGACTCTTCTTTATTAAAGTCATTAAACAACAGATTCTCTCTTTATATCAAAAATATCAATCTGTTTTGATTCCAGAAGATCTTGTAAATAATCTGAGCCGTGTTTTTCAGCTACTTGCAATTCTCCTTCGGATATAGGTAAAGCCATTAGCCAAGTAACATTTTTGTTACTAAATTCAAGTAGTTCTAAATCTTCCTCCCATAAAAATGGGGGAACGAACATAATATGTTTCATATCGGTTTCCTGATCATACATACTAATCACATTTTTAAAAATAACACCTGGTGCACAAGTGAAATTTGAGTTGATTATATTAAAGGCACAAGTTGATAAAACATTAGCATATATGTCTGAAGCTGACTCCATTGCAGCTACGATTTCTATCCGCAACGGAGTGCCATTCACCTCATAATTAATAGAATGATCCGACAAACCTAGAGTTGAATATGACGTGATACCTTCCTGAGGCTGGTCACTGACCGATAAAATATCAATGCTGCTACTCTTGTTATCATCCCAATATTTCGTAACCTTCGGTTTACCTCCAAAAGCTCCTAAAACTGTTCTAGCAATTACTTTATTTTCTTGTGTAACGCCCATTAGACAATCTCTCCTTAATCTCCAAAGTAATCATCCGTCATATCTTCCCCTTTATGACTCCTATTGGAGGAAGGTAATTCAGGTTGATAATGGTCTGGATTATTATGTTCATCTAAAAATTGCTTTCGACTAATATTTCTTTCCATTGCACTTTGTTGATGTTTTCTAAATTCATAACCTGGTTTATGACCCATATCCCATGGTTCATCTTTTTTCATTACCTGTTTTGTTAACGGGTCTTTAACAGATCCGGTTGAATCCTTAGCATTTTCCCAAACCTTATCTCTAACGCCTTTACGGAAATAAGTTGGTCTTTTGTACGTTTTAGGAACTTTAGGTTTTTTGCTGGTGTTAGTAGATGTTTCGCTAACTCGGGAACTCGATTTTGCATTAAGCTTTTTGTTAATTCCACGAGCTCCGAAAGGAACCAACATTGCCATTGCTCCACTAAGGCTCTGTTCTTGCCTCTCTTTAGAGACTTTATTCCCGAACATATCGCGTCCTGTTATGGCCTCGCTAAAACCATTTGCAGAAGCAAGTCCATAAAGTCCTTTGCTGGAGTTTTGAAGAGCATGGAATGTCTTAGGTGTTTTGTATACATCGAGAGCTTTGTCTGCTCTATACAATGCCTTACTTGTTGAATAAACAGCTTTTCCGCCTTTAGCTAATTTACCTGCCCATCCTACGATAGGGATGTATCCTGCCGCAGCCATTGCACCGGCAGCGACCCGTTGTCCAGCAGTTAGCTTTTCGCCGGTAACAGGATCAACCCCATCAGCGGCTCTTTTATAATCATAATATCCAGAGACCTCTCCTGTAAAATTACAAACAGCATCCCAAGACTTTTCATACCATGGTCTGTTCGCCAGTTCTTCTTGTTCTTTTGCTATTCTTCTTTGTTCCGCCTGTTGGTCCTTAAAAGAGATGTAGTCTGTTGATTGTTTCTTTACATCCTCAGTCATCTTGTGAATCTCACTGTCTCTATAAGCCATCGCATTATAGTGAATAGGAGAGGCGCTTTTGCCTTTTGCTGTCGCATTCATTAAAGCTTGATAATCAGCTTGAATCATTTGTTCATTTGCTTCTGATAGTCCGTATTCTGATGTTAAGTTTTCGTCAACTTCATCCATTTTCTCAATGGCTTCTTTTCGTTTCTTTTCGGCAGACGAAAGTTCATTTTTAAAAGTTTCTGTCGAGAACAGATCCAAAGGCAGTATATCGTTGATATCATTTAATATATCTTGCATGGCTTTTTTCTGTTCAGACATGATGGATTTTGATTTGGTGGAGGCGTTAGCAAGCTCATGCGCTAAAAAGGTTTCTTCTATGTAGGCATCTGATAAGTTGGCGTCTTCTAAGAAACCAGGAATACTCGTTAAGAAAGAAATTTTCATCTCAATTAAATCAATCCATTGGTCAGCAATGCCAGCTTGATCTTCATAAAATGATTTGATGTTATTAGCACCTTTGCCTGAAAACTCGCTATCATCTAAATCTGCAACAGCTTTGAACGCTTTCTTTAATTTGACCATTTTACTTTTTAAATCTTTGTATTCCTTTGCTCGCTTTTCAGCCTCGGTGAGCAAGGTTTTGGCTTCAAATACTTTCATGATCATATCCTTTCATTTAATCGTCATAACAAAATATTACCATGGAAGAATGATGAAACTAACTGTTATGTGGATCAAATGGTGGAAATGAATCATTCGATCTGTGTCATTTTACCTATTTGTTAATCCTTTCAATGAAAGGGGACTTTCCAATTGTAACATCGCCATCATGAAAAAATTCGATAACGTAGCCAAATTCACTAAACATAAAAGTATCTGATCCAACGGCAGTTACATCATCAATTACGTTTAATGCATGCTCAAGACTGGTTTTTAATGCTGGCTGTTCTCCGTAACCCCAAAGAATAATAATGTTCCTATCTTTAAAATGGTGTTTAGCTAGCCAATCGTAAATCTCGTCCTCGTAAACTATAGATTGATGACAACAAACTTCTTTCCACTTGATTTGTCCCCAAGATGTAAAGGGAAAACTGTTTGAAAGCAGTTCATAATAATTTGCCGTTAATTCTTCTGATAAGATTTCTTTGTTTTTCCCTAGAGCTTCTAAGCATTCATCAAATAAGTCCAAAATGTTCACCTCAAAAGCTTTATGTATGATGGATTTTTTCAGTATCAGAAATAAGAAAAAGCCGTTATGAAACGGCTAAAGGGAATCAGAACTAATGTTGTTTATCGAATCAAACAAGGAATTCATGAGTAGGTGCTAGAGTTACATTCCGGGATGCTTCCTTCATTTCGCCATTAGACATAGATCCGAAAAAGGCAAGTCCAATTAAAACGGCGGATAAACTGATAAACAATTTAGATTTCATACATGCATTCCCCTTTCGATATTTGCTTTTGAGCATATACCATCTTCTTGAAACAGATGATACTATCCTCTATTTTTCCATTATAATCGAAAAGGTTGCCTCCTAACAATGCCAGCTCTTCCAGATAAGGGTATCCTTTGCCGTTCTCTAAACGAGAAAAAATGTTGAGGAGTTTAGGTGTATCGCCATTTCTTATATAAAGAACGTCTAATGCTTCAAATAAGTTCATAAAAAGTTCGTCTTTAAAATCTACAGCACTTCTAATTCCTTTGCGGAAGCAATCCATTGCTTGTTCTTTTTTGCCTTGTTTAAAATAAATCAATGCTAGGTCATGATAAGCTTGCGGAAGTACGTCAGAGTTAATTTTTCTGTATTGAACCAAGGCTTGTTCGATGTAACGAGCAGCCTTATTTAAGTTGTCCATTTTGTGATAACAATTGCCGAGATTGAAAAACGCAGTGGCATAGATATGAGTATTTTTACTTTTAAGCAGCTCAGCACCTTTTAAAGCTTCTTGAAGGTGGGGGAGAGCTTTCTCATGATTTTCAAGGTCATCATAGTTACCGGCAATGACAAAATGGCACTGTATACGCCGAACAGAATAAAGCTCGTGTTTTTTATAGATGTTATATGAAAGCTCAGCGTAATGCATCGAAATGTGTGTCATTTTCATATGATAATAGACTTCAGACAGTTTAAAATAAAACTCAGCTTTTTCAATCTTGTCGGAGATTGTAGGAATTTTGCGTTCAGCTTTTTTGTAATATGTAATGGCCTTTGTGTATTCACCGTTTCTAAACTCATACATCCCGCGGAAGAAGTTATAATAATATGCCCGCATATTGTCTAGCTTCTTCTTATGCCCTTCGATTTTCTTTAAATATTCTGAAAGTTCCATTCGGTTTTCATCGGATGGCATCGTGTATTCCAACATGATTTTATGGCGGAAGGCCATTAATTGATAATAAATAAGCAAATCTTGATCTTCTTCCATAACCTCTATATCACGTTCGATTTCAGCTTTTAACATTTCAGCATCAGTAACGTTGAATTTTTGAATATGCCTATGCCATTCATTAATCTTCATTCCCACTTCAGCTGATGTGATTGATATCAAGATATTCACCCTTCCCTTAACTCTACTAGTAATGTAAATATTAACAAGTTTTGGTTCGCAGAAAAAGGCAATAGGGCACCGCAATTTAAATTTTCGGTGAGACCGCAATAACTTTTTTATTACACTTGTTGGCCTCTCATCTTCTTGTTTTAGTTAGTCAATTTGTCTAGAAGATCACCAATTACATAGCATCAAATACAAGTCAATGAAGGTGTACCTCACCAAATGCACAATTAATCTCACGTCACATATTATAAGTTATAAAAAGCCACTTTAACTTTAAAGCAATGAATTGAGTTGGTTTAACTTGACATGCTGCATCATTGAAAAACTTAAACGAATTCAAAGTGAAAAACAAATAAAAGTTGATGAATGTTTTGCTGTAACACCAGTTTTTTTAATTAATCAAGAAGGAGAACATTTTATTGCATCTGGCATATCGAATGGAGAACTATTTCAGACGTGTTATTTTAAAGTTATTTCGGTTAATGAACTGCGAAAATGTGTTGTGCTAGAATTACTCGTTCCTTGTTGTATGAAAACATTATGTGCCAATAAGGTTTTGTATCGTTCAGATTCACGTATTTTGATTGATATTTCATTTTTTTGTGGTATTGGTGAAGTTAAAATTCCTGTATATGATTATCTGATTTTAAAACCAAGTATAAAAGATAAATTTGAAATTTGTTTTTTAACAAATGAAAATAAAACAGGAGTTCTATGGAACAACGAATCTAACTTTGCTAATACTGCTACAGTCACTCTTCATCATAAAGATACCAAGAATTCTTCGATTAAAATTATTCTTCAGACTAAAGAAAATATATATTCATTAGGTGTGAATAAAGGAGAAAGTTGCTCTATTACGGTTAAAGATCTTGAGTGTCTTAAGATCGAATCATCAAAAAGAAAATCGAAAGGACAAATAGATGTTCAGCTGAATCACATTATTAAATCTATTAAATATTTTTAAGTTTGGTTGATTATCCAATCGAAATTGTTTTTAATAACATATTTTTATAAAGATAATATGAATGAGGAGGATAATTATGGCTATTTTGGGCGGTTGTAGTAACGAGCAAACGGGTTTTGTAAACGATGCTGTATGTTTCACGATTGATTTGGGGGATACTGGAGCTGTAGCTACACCAGTTTGGGAAGACGCAACTTCTTTTGTTATAAATGGAACAATAATGGTAGAAAACAATGGGATTGTAGGAGTAGGCCCCACAGCTTCTCTTACAGTTAATGGAACAGCAGTTGCGGGATTTACAGTAGCACCAGGAGAAAGTAGATCAATCACTTTGAATGATATCAACTCAATAGGTATTGTTGGGGCAGGGGGAACTGGAACAGCAAATGTGACCGTTTCTTTTTCATTAAATTATCAATATTAATCAGTTTGTATCTTTGATTCCACAAACTTTTGCTGAAAGTAGTGACAGAAATGTGCGCTCAACTTAACGCATGTGGAGGTAGTAGTAGAGGACCAACAGGACCGACCGGAGCAACGGGAGCAACCGGACCAACGGGTGCAACCGGAATAACAGGAGCAACCGGACCAACGGGAGTAACGGGAATAACCGGACCAACGGGTGCAACCGGAATAACAGGAGCAACCGGACCAACGGGAGTAACGGGAATAACCGGACCAACGGGTGCAACAGGACCAACCGGAGCAACGGGAGCAACAGGGGCAACCGGAATAACGGGAGCAACAGGAATAACAGGACCAACCGGACCAACGGGTGCAACCGGAATAACAGGAGCAACCGGACCAACGGGAGTAACGGGAGCAACAGGAATAACCGGACCAACGGGTGCAACAGGACCAACCGGAGCAACGGGAGCAACCGGAATAACGGGAGCAACCGGAATAACGGGAGCAACGGGACCAACGGGAGTAACGGGAGCAACAGGAATAACCGGACCAACAGGAATAACCGGACCAACAGGAACAGGCGGAAGTGTAACAGGAAACTCTATGTATGCATCTAATACAGTTGGTAGTACAATTGCAGTGGTACTGGGTGGTTCCCCAGTACCCTTACCGAACAATCAAAGCTTAGACGGTTTTACAGTAAATGGAGGTAATAATATGTTTACTGTGCCAGTGGCAGGACGTTATTATCTCTCATATCAAATCAATACCACTCTTTCATTACTTGCTGGTTCTAGATTAATGCGTAATGGTGATCCAATACCAGGTTCAATCATTTCTCCAGCAGTATCAACTTCTAGTTACAATGATGATGTGTTCGCTACTTTGGATGCAGGAGACAGAATATCACTTCAATTATTCGGAGTAGTAGCTACAGTTATTCTTTTAGGAGGGGGATCAACCGGAGCAGCCTTGACTATCATTCGATTAAACTAATAAGTTATAAAAAGGAATTCAAATGAGTTCCTTTTTTATTTGTCTTTAATTACAATTTCAAAGTTATGTACATCTTAAGGGATATGTGTAGATACACGAACTTGTCACTAATGAAAGTTCGAATAACCGATGCTGACCAGAAACGGCTTGTTTTCGCATTTGGCTTTTTCAAAGTCTTCTTCTCTCCAAGGGAACCAGTCAAACAGGGGTGTGGGTGTATTGTAGTAAATATGGAGACTTCTCAGCATTAGTCTATTGAGTTTATTGTGACAAGGTGGGTTCCTATTTATTTGAGCTTTGTTTGCCCATAAACGAAACTCTAGACTAGGAGCCACATTTATAATGTACGATGAATAAGCGTTTTCATATCATTAAGACTGTGTAAGCTGAATGGGGAGGATCACTCCTTATATTTTTGCATTTACATAAAGTAAGCTATAATAAGTAAAGGAATTCCTGTTGAGAATCCCTTTACTAGCCCTTTAAGACATTGTTTCATCTTTAGCAACTGGATGAGTTCTGATGAATAATCATACGATATTTACAATCGTTCTCCCTCTTACTTGTCCTTCCAATATTTCAGGAAGAACGTTAGGAAGTTGATCTAAAGTAATTTCTTGTGAAATAAATTCCTCTAAACTAGATGGTTTAAAATCTGTTGCTACACGATGCCATGTTTTTAACCGTGTTTCCATTGGACAATATACAGAATCAATCCCAAGTAAATTAACACCTCTTAAGATGAATGGAAAAACAGTAGTTGGCAGTTTTGTTCCAGCTGTTAATCCACTAACAGCAACGGAACCTCCATATTGAATTTGGCTTAAGATAGAGGCAAGAGGTTCCCCGCCTACAGGATCAACAGCTGCCGCCCATTTTTGTGATCCTAAGGCTTTAACCTTCCCTCCATAGGTCATATCCCGTGAAATAATTGTACTAGCTCCAAGTTTTCGTAAGTAATCATATTCTGATTCTTTACCTGTACTAGCTTCTACTTGATAACCGAGAGAGTTAAGGAATGAAACAGCAAAACTACCAACACCACCTGTTGCTCCTGTTACCAGAACTTTTCCTTTTTCAGGAGATAGGTTGTTTTCTTCTAGACGTTGAATAGACAGTGCCGCTGTGAAGCCAGCTGTTCCTACTATCATTGCTTCTTTGAGGGTCAAATTATCGGGTAAAGGTACAATCCAGTCTCCAGGGAGACTTGCATATTCGCTAAAACCGCCAAAATGAGAAACACCTATATCATAACTTGTGGCAATCACCTTATCCCCCTCTTTAAAGCGAGGATCATTAGAAGAAATGACTACACCTGCTAAATCTATACCCGGTATAAATGGGTATTTTCTTACGATTTTCCCATTGGGGTTCCCTGCAAGTCCATCTTTGTAGTTAATTCCAGAGTAGTGTACTTGGATGTGGACATCACTTTCTGGTAAAAACGCTGGAGAAACATTCTTTACTTTAATTGAAAATTCATCATCAACTTTGTTTACAACTAGAGCCTTGAATTCGTCTTTCATTTTATAAATCCTCCAATATGCTATCTTGATGTGAAACCACTTTAAGTATACACAATTATTCTGACCGGTCAAACTATTTTGTCTGGTCAGAATAATTTTGTGTGGATTTCATGAACTGTTGTATACTAATTGAAGGTTAGCTTTCTGGAGGTTTATTATGAAGAAAAAAGCAGAAGAAAGAAAGAATCAGATATTAAGGGCAGCTTTCCAAGCTGTGTCAACACAAGGTTATAATTCAGTTACACTACAAAGTATTGCTGATCACGCAGGAGTTAGTAAGGGCGTCGTGCATTATTACTTTGATAATAAGGAAGATACCCTTTCTCAACTACTTGAGTGGATTACAAATAAAATTTATAAACATGAATTGAAAGCAGTGGATTCGGAATCTACGCCACTGGATAAGTTGAAAGCTTATGTAAATTCAATATTTGTCTCTCCCGAGGAAAATGAAAAGTTTTACAAGGTTTATTTAGATTTCTTGTCTCAGGCAACCCGAAATGAAACGTACAGGAAAATTAACCATAGCTTTTATCAACAGTGCTGGGGCATCACATCTAACATTATTATTTTTGGACAGGAAACAGGAGTATTTGACCAAAGTATAGATGTTGAAAAAGCTTCAAAAACAATGCGATCTATTGTAGATGGATTGCTCATTCAATGGCTAATGAGTGAAGATATAAATTCACATGAATATTATAAAGAGATTTGTTATCAGAGCTTTTTAAGTCTTCTAAAGCTCACTTAATTCTATTGGTTCAATCTCTACTCTTTACGTAACAGAAAAAGATATAGCGAATATAAAAACAGAAATGAGGCCTGAAGTATAACAAGCGTTGAGGTAAGCAAGGATTATAGTGCTAGCCTTAAAACCATATAATGAATGACTTCACTACTTCATAAGCATTCACTTTATTTAAGATACCAAACTATATTGGTATCTTTTTTGTTTTGGAGTTTTATTAAATCTTCTTTAGGATTTCATGACTTGCACCAAAGTAAGGTTATTCTTGTTTGAAAAAATGGAATCTAAACAAAACCTATGCGTAAAATCTTAAAAGACCTTAAAAGAGTCTTTTTTTGTTATGAAATAACATAATTCAACAAAAATTAACAAATATTAACATGATCGTATTGTTGTTATAAGGTCTCTTTAGTATTTTTTTAAAAAGAGAGAATGAGGAAGGGGCTATGTAATTTGTCTTGCACATTTCTTTTTGTAACAACATTAAATATTGACTTTGTGATAAGACAATAATTTGTTTTAGAAAATAAAAAGGAGAAAACAAATGTTAAAATCAGATTATTCTGCAATTGAAAAGAAGGAATATTCTAAGAGAAAAACAGCGAGAACTTCACTTTATCAGACAGTTTGGCGATGGCATTTTTATGCGGGTTTGATCTTTTTGCCTTTCTTACTTATATTGGCTGTCACAGGTGGTGTGTACTTGTTTAAGCCTCAAATCGAAAATCATTTATACAAAGATCTATACGAGGTTCAGGCAGAATCAAAAACAGTCTCTCCATCAGTACAATTTGAAGCAATAAAAGAAAGGTATCCTGACGCTGAAATAATAAAATATAGACCCAGTGATCATCCAGAACGATCTGCCGAAGTGGGTATTGTTTCCAAAGACAGTTCCTATATTGTGTTTGTTAATCCACATAATGGGCAAATTATAGGGCAACTTGCTGATGATAATCGAATAATGGATAAAATCGAAGAATTTCACGGTGAATTAATGGCAGGAACAGCAGGGGACAGAATTGTGGAATTAACAGCTTGTTGGGCGCTAATACTTATCGTGACCGGTATTTATTTATGGTGGCCCAGAAATAGAATGAAGGTACGGGGTGTCATGATTCCCAGAGTTACAAAAGGAAAGAAAATATTGACTAGGGATTTACATGCAGTACCTGCATTCTGGATTTCTGCAGGCATGTTATTTTTGGTTTTAACGGGATTACCATGGTCTGGTTTATGGGGAAACACATTTCAGCAATTAACTACAAATTCAGGATTCGGATATCCTCCATCTATTTGGGTTGGAGAAGCTCCGACATCAACTCAAACAAAAGAAGTTGCCGATGTCCCTTGGGCAGCTGAGAATCTAGAAGTTCCTGTTTCAAGTAACTTTCTATTGATGATGTTGTAACGATTGCAGAAGAACAAAACATTACGCCTGGTTATGATATTTACATTCCTCAAAAAACTGACGGAGTTTATACAATGTCCGTTTTTCCGCCCAAAGCACAAGATGAGGCAACGATGCATATAGATCAATACACGGGGGCTGTCCTAGCAGATTATCGTTATGACAACTACGGCACTATGGGAAAAATAATTGCTCTTGGAATAACTCTTCACAAAGGGACACAGTTTGGACTGGTTAACCAATTGATCGGTTTAATGATCTGTATTGGAATTGTAGCAGTTGGGATAAGTGGATTTATTCTTTGGTGGAAACGTAAACCTGCCGGAAAGTTAGGGGCACCAAAATCTCCCGAACTCAAAACCATGAAACTCCTAATACTTATCATCATAATGTTTGGTGTCCTATTCCCTTTGGTAGGAATATCTCTTGTGCTAGTCTGGATAATTGATAATCTCCTCATTAAAAGGATTTCAAAGTTGAAAACCATAATAAATTAATAAAAATTGATTGATTAGTGAGGTCGATTTGAATAGTAGAGGATTGTCTTTCTTTTTCCTAATCATATTAATGCTCCTATTAACTTCATGCACTGTTGATCCTAATGCTGCTGACCAGTATGTACAATCAAAACAACTTGATGTAGAGATAATTTTACCTTCTAGCCTATCAAAGAATAAAGAACAAAATTTAAAAATGAAACTGACGCAAGAAGGAAAAAAAGTAGAGTATGCAACGAATGTAAAGTTTGAGATATGGAAAGAAAATCATAAAGAGCATTTAGAAGTGGTAGAAGCTGAGTATGAAAACAATGGGATATACGTTGCTACAAAGACATTTACTGATGATGGCTTATATAATATTAAAGCAGATGTAAAAACAAGAGACGCACATGTAATGCCCACCAGACAGGTTATAGTCGGTAAGCTACTTGAAGAGGACAAGAACGTTTTTAAACCTGATAACAAAAAGCATCAAGAGCATCAAAATCATCACTAATCTAAGTGCATACTGTTTTAGAGATAATACCAATATGTTTACTTTTTACTCAATTAAAGATCGTTTGTTGGTGTTAAAATAAAAAAATCCAGAAAGTCCGGCGTTATACGTTTTGAGGGCTGAGTGTGCATGAACGTCTAAACGCAGACTTAAACCTGGATTTTTGTTTTTTGTGATAAGCAAATACTACTTACCCATTAAAGCATTAACCATTTAATTAATATTCATTCGGATTTATGAAAAAGTAATTAGACATTCACCTCCTTCGTGCTCCCGCAATACATTATGATAAATGCCTTCGGAGGTGGATTTATTGACTGAGTTATATGCTAAAAGTGATCTTGAAAAAATTAAAGAAACGCTACCTGGTTGGCAATTAGATTCGTTTAACTATTTGAATGAAAAAATAGGTGATAAAGAAAATAAATTTCCTTGTATACCGGGAAGGCAAGCATTTTTAAGCGACCAGCTGCGAATTGCTTTTGTCGGTGATCCTAGGAATCCCGAGACTGCGAAGGAATTAGCGCCATTGCTTACTCGGTATGGAACTATTTCACGAGAGACAGGAAAGTATGCATCATTAACTGTAATATTTCATACACCAGAAGAATTACTGACTGATTACAAAATTGAGGATTACGAATCGTTGTTTTGGCAGTTGCTCAATTCATTGAGTATGGAAGATCCAGCTGATTGGCCAGATGATATACCAGAAAATCCAGATAACTTTCAATGGGAATACTGTTTTAATGGAGAACCATATTTTGTTCTGTGTGCTACACCGGCTCACAGCAAAAGAAAAAGCAGAAGTTTTCCTTATTTTATGTTGACGTTTCAGCCTAGATGGGTTTTTGAGGATCTAAATGATACTACTGCATTTGGACGAAATATGAGTAAGCAAATTCGAAAAAGGCTTGAGGCATATGATGAAGTACCTATCCATCCGCATTTAGGATGGTATGGAAAAAAAGACAATCTGGAGTGGAAACAGTACTTCTTGCGAGATGATGAAAATCAAGTGTCACAATGCCCTTTTATGAAAATGAAGAACTTATTCAAAAAGAAAAGGTCTGATTAAATTGTTTAAAACCTTATGTGGAAGGATGGATTGAATGGCTTATATCTTCACATAAGGTTTTAATTGATGATAAATCTGTGTGCTCTGACTAAATACGTATTATCTCGAATTATTATCGATTCTACATATTCACAAAAATTATTTAATGTTTTTTTCTTGAAATTAGAAATTAGCGTTTATGATCTCCGTTGCTGTAGTAGCAAAGTAGCGATGGAGGAAATAATAAAAATGGAAAACCTCTATCTGGTTACACAAGCTTTTAGCGGGTTTTACAATTAATCAAAATAAATTGATTTATTTGCTTGCATTAATTTAAAAATCATGAGTATAATAAATACATCAAAAAAAATTGATTAAAGAAGGCGATATGAATGGATGAGACGAAATCAGAACTGCTACGGAAATATGAACAAAAATTTAAGGCTCTTGCTGATCAGAAACGATTAGAGATCATGTATGAACTTTGTCAAAGGGGAAAAACCTGTGTTTGTGATCTGACTGAGATTTTTGAGGTGACGCAATCTAAACTTTCTTATCATCTAAAAATTTTATTGGATGCCAACTTAATAACGAAAGAGACAAAGGGAACATGGAGTTATTATGATCTAAATGATGAGGAAGTAAATGGTTTATTATCAGAAGAGCTTTGTTGTATATTTAGAAAAAAAGGTGAAGGAGATTGCTGCTAAAAAAATTTTTTAGGTATTATATCAAATTTTTTTGATTAATATATAAGAGGGGGAATTAAAATGAAATATGTTCATGTAGGGGTTAACGTTGTCAGTTTAGAGAAATCGATCAATTTTTATGAAAAAGTTTTTGGAGTAAAGGCTGTAAAAGTAAAAACAGACTATGCAAAGTTTCTATTAGAGACTCCTGGACTGAATTTCACTTTAAATGTCGCAGATGAGGTGAAGGGAAATCAAGTGAATCATTTTGGATTCCAAGTAGATAGTTTGGAAGAAGTTTTGAAACACAAGAAAAGGCTTGAAAAAGAAGGGTTTTTTGCACGTGAAGAAATGGATACGACTTGTTGTTATGCAGTCCAAGATAAATTTTGGATTACTGATCCAGATGGGAACGAGTGGGAATTTTTCTATACCAAATCGAACAGCGAGGTTCAAAAACAAGATTCCTCCTCTTGTTGTGTAACACCGCCAAGTGATATTACAACGAACTCTTGCTGTTAGTAAAAAAGGTGAGGATAAAGTAATGAAACGTTTATCTTTTTTAGACCGTTATTTAACCATCTGGATTTTTCTTGCGATGGCATTGGGGATAGGATTAGGTTTTATATTTCCGAGTTTTGTTGGTGGATTAAACAAATTACAAGTAGGAACTACATCTATCCCTTTAGCTATTGGATTAGTATTAATGATGTATCCACCACTAGCAAAGGTTCGATATGAAGAAATTGGACGGGTATTTAAAGATATTAAAGTGTTAATTTTATCTTTAGTGCAAAACTGGATCATCGGACCGACTCTCATGTTTATTTTGGCTATCATCTTTTTGCCAGATAAACCGGAGTATATGATTGGGCTTATTATGATTGGATTAGCTCGCTGTATTGCGATGGTTATTGTTTGGAATGACTTATCAAAAGGTGATACGGAATACGCGGCAGGATTAGTTGCTTTCAACTCAATTTTCCAAATGCTTTTTTTCTCAGTTTATGCTTACATTTTTGTAACAGTTATTCCGCAATGGTTAGGGATGGAAGGAGCAGTAGTGAATATTACGATGGCAGAAGTCGCAAAATCAGTATTCATTTACCTTGGAGTTCCTTTTATTGCAGGAATGGTGACACGTTATATTTTTGTAAAAGTGAAGGGCAAAGAATGGTATGAAAAAGTGTTCATTCCTAAGATTAGTCCAATTACGTTAATTGCTTTGCTATTTACAATTATCGTCATGTTTTCCTTAAAAGGTGATGTAATTGTTAGCTTGCCGTTAGATGTTGTCCGAGTTGCGATTCCATTATTGATTTACTTTGTTTTAATGTTCTTTGTTTCCTTCTTTTTAGGGAAGAAAATCGGGGCAAACTATGCTGTAACTACTACTTTAGCTTTTACAGCAGGAAGCAATAACTTTGAATTAGCGATTGCTGTAGCTGTTGGTGTATTTGGAATTCATTCGGGTGCAGCATTTGCCGCCGTAATTGGTCCGCTTGTAGAAGTGCCAGTCATGATAGCACTTGTTAAGGTTGCTTTATGGTTTCAACGAAAATACTTTGGAAGTCACTCGATGTAGAGGTGGAATATATGGAGAATAAAATCATTTACTTTTTATGTACAGGGAACTCTTGCCGGAGCCAAATGGCTGAAGGATGGGCTAAACAATATTTAGGTGATGAGTGGAAAGTGTATAGCGCGGGGATAGAAGCACATGGATTAAATCCGAATGCTGTTAAAGCGATGAAGGAAGTTGGTATAGATATCTCTAATCAAACGTCAGATATAATCGATTCTGATATTCTGAACAATGCTGATTTAGTTGTTACGCTTTGTGGAGATGCTGCTGATAAATGCCCGATGACGCCTCCACATGTAAAACGTGAGCATTGGGGTTTTGATGATCCGGCAAGAGCACAAGGGACAGAAGAAGAAAAATGGGCGTTTTTCCAAAGAGTTCGTGATGAAATAGGGAATAGGTTGAAGGAATTTGCTGAAACAGGGAAATAAATAAACTCTTTTGTTAAAGGATGCATATTTATATGTGTCCTTTTTTTATTAATGTCTAGCTATACGAACTTGACACCAGTGAAATGTCATTAACTATCTAACAATGAAAAACACTACTCCATTGTACTCTCAAATAATAATAAATCATTGAAAACTATAATAAGCGAATGTTGAGGCATAGAAAATAAAATCTTTTCTATTGAGGACCTAAAGGAGTGTAGAAAAGTCACAACAACTTTTTTTAAATTTTTTGCATATTCATTGAAACGTTTAATAACACTATAGTTTAATTTAAAATCTCCTCATTTGGACAAACAGCTGTTACATAGCATTACCCAAGGGGTGATGCATTTTATGAAAGTGATAATCATCGAGGGACCGCAAGCTGACAAATGCATTAACGATTGCTATCATTATTTAATAAAACTTTATAGGAAGGAGATTCAGGGTGATAGCAATATATGTAAGGGTATCGACCGAGGAACAAGCGATCAAGGGATCGAGCATCGACAGCCAAATCGAGGCCTGTATAAAGAAAGCAGGGACTAAAGATGTGCTGAAGTATGCAGATGAAGGATTTTCAGGAGAGCTTTTAGAACGTCCGGCTTTGAATCGCTTGAGGGAGGATGCAAGCAAGGGACTTATAAGTCAAGTCATTTGTTACGATCCTGACCGTCTTTCTCGGAAATTAATGAATCAGCTAATCATTGATGACGAATTGCGAAAGCGAAACATACCTTTGATTTTTGTAAATGGTGAATACGCCAATTCTCCAGAAGGTCAATTGTTTTTCGCAATGCGCGGGGCAATCTCAGAATTTGAAAAAGCCAAAATCAAAGAACGGACATCAAGCGGCCGACTTCAAAAAATGAAAAAAGGCATGATCATTAAAGATTCTAAACTATATGGCTATAAATTTGTTAAAGAGAAAAGAACTCTTGAGATATTAGAAGAGGAAGCAAAAATCATTCGGATGATTTTTAACTATTTCACCGATCATAAAAGCCCTTTTTTCGGCAGAGTAAATGGTATTGCTCTACATTTAACTCAGATGGGGGTTAAAACAAAAAAAGGCGCCAAAGTATGGCACAGGCAGGTTGTTCGGCAAATATTAATGAACTCTTCCTATAAGGGTGAACATAGACAGTATAAATATGATACAGAGGGTTCCTATGTTTCAAAGCAGGCAGGGAACAAATCTATAATTAAAATAAGGCCTGAAGAAGAACAAATCACTGTGACAATTCCAGCAATTGTTCCAGCTGAACAATGGGATTATGCTCAAGAACTCTTAGGTCAAAGTAAAAGAAAACACTTGAGTATCAGCCCTCACAATTACTTGTTATCGGGTTTGGTTAGATGCGGAAAATGCGGAAATACCATGACAGGGAAGAAAAGAAAATCACATGGTAAAGACTACTATGTATATACTTGCCGGAAAAATTATTCTGGCGCAAAGGACCGCGGCTGCGGAAAAGAAATGTCTGAGAATAAATTGAACCGGCATGTATGGGGTGAAATTTTTAAATTCATCACAAATCCTCAAAAGTATGTTTCTTTTAAAGAGGCTGAACAATCAAATCACCTGTCTGATGAATTAGAACTTATTGAAAAAGAGATAGAGAAAACAAAAAAAGGCCGCAAGCGTCTTTTAACGCTAATCAGCCTAAGCGATGACGATGATTTAGACATAGATGAAATCAAAGCACAAATTATTGAACTGCAAAAAAAGCAAAATCAGCTTACTGAAAAGTGTAACGAAATCCAGTCAAAAATGAAAGTCCTAGATGATACGAGCTCAAGTGAAAATGCTCTAAAAAGAGCCATCGACTATTTTCAATCAATCGGTGCAGATAACTTAACTCTTGAAGATAAAAAAACAATTGTTAACTTTATCGTGAAAGAAGTTACCATTGTGGATTCTGACACCATATATATTGAAACGTATTAAAGAGGGGTGTATGCACCCCCCTTTTGTAATTACAATCTCATTTTCAATACACCTCGCAGCATACGTCGCCAGCTTTGTCCCTTTACCAGCGGAATAGCTTTCAATTCCTTTTATCAGCCCGATCGTTCCGATGGAGATTAAGTCCTCTGCATCCTCACCTGTATTTTCAAATTTTTTCACAATATGGGCGACCAAGCGAAGATTATGCTCAATCAGCATGTTTCTGGCATGTTCATCCCCTTTAGCCATGAGCTCTAAGTATTTTTTTTCCTCGCTGCTTGAGAGCGGTTGTGGAAAGGCATTGTTTTTCACGTAAGATACTAAAAAGACAAGCTCTTTAACAACAAAGCCGAGCGCTGCGAAAACACCTGTCACCATCGTCACCTCCACAAAAGTATGTAGGCAAAAGCCTATATGTAAATGTATGTGACCGGGAGGCTGTCTGTGTCTGTACCGGGAAAATTCTCGCGGGGGAGTCCGGCTTTTGTAAGCAGCATACTAACTTCAAATGTTAAAAATAATCTTTATCAAGCGCCCATACATTGAAATGAACAAAGGTATGGGGGGATGGGAATGAAAAAATGGATGGCAGGCCTGTTTCTTGCTGCAGCAGTTCTTCTTTGTTTAATGGTTCCGCAGCAGATCCAAGGCGCATCTTCGTATGACAAAGTGTTATATTTTCCGCTGTCTCGTTATCCGGAAACCGGCAGTCATATTAGGGATGCGATTGCAGAGGGACATCCAGATATTTGTACCATTGACAGAGATGGAGCAGACAAAAGGCGGGAGGAATCTTTAAAGGGAATCCCGACGAAGCCGGGCTATGACCGGGATGAGTGGCCGATGGCTGTCTGCGAGGAAGGCGGCGCAGGGGCTGATGTCCGATATGTGACGCCTTCTGATAATCGCGGCGCCGGCTCGTGGGTAGGGAATCAAATGAGCAGCTATCCTGACGGCACCAGAGTGCTGTTTATTGTGCAGTAATAAAGAAGAGGCTCTTTCTTGAGCCTCTGTTGTTACAATCCTTCGCCGAGCTGAATTTTCGGGGGATAGGTTTCTGCTTTTCGCCAATATTGGCGTGTGCCTTCGTCCCGTACAACGATGCCCAGCTGTGCCAGTTCGAGACGGAATTCTTCAATATCGTCTTTTTCTTCGTCCTGCAGCGCTTTGTGACGAGCTTTTAATAAGGCATGGGCGCCTTGCGATAGGTCTGGTGCATCAGGAATCCATCGGCGAAATTGATCTTTAAACGGATCACCATCTGTTGCCCATTCGTAATGATGCTGTCTAAAGGCCTTCTCAACGTTTACTGGTTTTTCATCAATTTCTTCCCGTACCAATTCATATCCGGCTGTTCCCAGGAGGACAAGCCGTTTGTGATCCATAAATACAAGAGCGATGTCATCGGAATGAATTGTTTGCACTTTTTTTCCTTTGATGAATTCCACTGTGTGATCTGTAATTTTGACAGATAGCAGCATTGCAATAACAGAATGAGCGAACCAAATCCCCGCACACATACCGAGAAGAGCAGTGATAAATGAAGCTGTAGATCCCTGAAAAGAGGTAATGAGCCGAAGTGGTCCTTCAAGAGGGATCCAGGGGAGGGATAATGCCCATTTCGCAATCTGCGGAATAAAATACCCGATTGCAAAACCGATGATTGCAAGTGCAGCGTATAAAAAGAATACAGCGGTTTTCGTAACTCCGATAAGAGTATGAGATTGATTCTGCAACATGTCACCTTCTTTTTACTAAAAAAATCGAATACCTTCCCATATTTTAACTTAAACTGATGGTAAATCAAGGATAAAGTGATAATTATGGATATAAAGAGATTCAGTAATAGAACTGGCAGGCACAGTCAGTCATGAAAAATAAAATTTACATGCGCAGACGATGTAAGCCCCATTTGTTTTCTGCGTATCACAATACAATCCAAAGGGAACATAAAGAGTAAAGGCTTTTTAGACAATCAGGAGGAACAGATATGAAAATCGGATTAATCGGCTTAGGGAAAATGGGCATAAACATAGGAAAGCAATTCATTGACCGCAATCATCAAGCGGTTGGATATGATGTAAATCAAGCGGCTGTTGATGAACTGAAAGCATACGGGGCTGAGGGGACAACGAATCTTAAAGAGTTAATTTCTTTATTAGACCCGCCGCGTATCCTATGGGTTATGGTACCGCATGGCATTGTCGATGCTGTTTTGCGTGATGTATCACCTTTATTAAGTAAAGGCGATATGATTATCGAAGCTGGAAACTCTCATTATAAAGAATCAATTCGCCGCTACAATCAAATGAAAGAAGCGGGTATCCATTATCTCGATGCCGGAACGTCGGGCGGAATGGAAGGCGCACGGCATGGAGCCTGTTTTATGGTGGGGGGCGATCATGAAGCATGGGAGATTGTGGAACCGCTTTTTCGTGATACTGCCGTCGAAAATGGTTATCTATACGCTGGTGAAGCGGGAAGCGGACATTTTTTAAAAATGATCCATAATGGAATTGAGTATGGAATGATGGCCGCGATTGGTGAAGGATTCGAAGTGCTTGAAAACAGCCAATTTGATTTTGACTACGAGAAGGTTGCCAGAGTGTGGAATCATGGTTCTGTCATTCGTTCTTGGCTTATGGGACTGACTGAGCGAGCTTTCGCTAAGGATGCGAAACTGGATCAGATCAAGGGCATTATGCATTCCTCAGGTGAAGGAAAATGGACGGTGGAAACCGCGCTTGATCTGCAGACGGCAACTCCGGTCATCGCCATGTCACTGATGATGAGATACCGTTCTTTAACAGACGATACGTTTACAGGAAAGGTGGTCGCTGCGCTTCGAAATGAATTTGGAGGCCATGCGACAGAAAAAAAGTAAGGGGGCCAACAAGCCTCCTTATTTTTTTGGCACCTTCAGAAGATGAGGGAACTTTTTATAAATGACCAGCATGATGATCAGAATATATGCACCGTAAATGCTGATAGACAATAATTTATTGCTGGTGAAATTGGCACCTGCAATAGTGACAACAACAATATTGGGGATTTTCCCTATTAAAGACGCAAAGAAAAAAACATGCCAGCGAACCTGGCTCAGCCCGCAGATCACGTTCATTACAAGTGAAGGTATGACAGGTATCAGCCTTCCTAATAAAACAGCGGTAAAAGCGTTTTTGTTGAAGGAAGCCTCGTAGCTTTGTATGGCAGGATAGGCCTGAACTTTTTTTCTGGCCCAATCTCTAAAACTGTACCTGGCGAGAAAAAACAGCAATATTGTACCAAGCATTGAGCCGGTCAGT
The DNA here is from genome assembly GCF_037963335.1 of Bacillus sp. PS108. Taxonomy (NCBI): domain Bacteria; kingdom Bacillati; phylum Bacillota; class Bacilli; order Caryophanales; family Bacillaceae; genus Bacillus; species Bacillus sp. PS108. The sequence continues at coordinate 2,501,824 of NZ_CP150155.1, read as the reverse complement.
GTAATCCAAATTCCATTTGCAGTCCCGAACACTGCGCCATTTAAAGCAGCAACCAAAGCAAACGGCACTATTGGGAAAAAAACATCGGCAGCAATCAGCAGCATACTAAATAAAACGGAAAACATCCCTCCTGCTTTGATTGCATCAAGCCAAGCTTCTTTCTGAAAAAAAACGACTGCAATGATAGCGATAATCACAAGTATACCTATTACTTTTTTTAACATGTCTATGGTCACTCCCAACTTAGGTGATGTTAGGAGCCAAAACCTCCGTCATCTAAATTAGTATAACTGGTGCCATTTCAGCTGTTCAACTGAAAACCAGGTTAAGAACACAATTCTTTTTTACCTCATAAAAAAGGCTGTCCATCTCTCTGTTTTCTGCATTCTTAATAATAGGGAGGGATAGAAATGGTAACCATAAAAAAGGATTTTATACCGCTATCAAATGATAATCGTCCTGGCTATTCGATGACGCCTGCTTATATTACGGTGCATAATACAGCGAATACAGCAAAAGGCGCTGATGCGAAAATGCACGCCAATTTTGTGAAAAACCCGAGCACATCCGAAAGCTGGCATTTTACAGTTGACGATTCAGTCATTTATCAGCATCTCCCGATAGATGAAAACGGCTGGCATGCGGGAGACGGTACAAACGGGACAGGAAACCGCAAATCGATCGGGATTGAAATCTGCGAAAATGCTGATGGCGATTTTGAAAAAGCAACATCAAATGCCCAGTGGCTGATCAGAAAGCTGATGAAGGAAAACAATATTCCGTTACATCGTGTTGTTCCCCACAAAAAATGGTCTGGGAAAGAATGTCCGCGGAAACTCTTGAACCACTGGAACTCTTTTATAAACGGAATTTCTTCCTCGGATACACCTCCAAAAGAACCTTCACCATCATATCCTCTGCCGTCTGGGGTTATAAAGCTCACTTCGCCTTATCGAAAGGGCACAAACATTCTCCAGCTGCAAAAGGCTTTAGCTGCACTTCACTTTTACCCTGATAAGGGAGCCAAAAACAATGGCATAGATGGAGTTTACGGACCGAAAACAGCGAATGCCGTCAAGCGTTTTCAGCTCATGAACGGATTAACTGCAGACGGGATTTATGGGCCAAAAACAAAGGCCAAGCTTAAATCGAAGTTAAAGTAAATGCAGGATTTAACGGATAACCTGTTTCCAGTGAGGATTCAGGTTATTTTCTTTTCTTTGGTTTGTGTGTTTTTCAGATTGGAAAGAAGGGAATTTTAAAAAATCATCAGCTGCGCCGCAATGAAAGCAGAATGATATTCACTGAGGGGGACACGTTAACTATAGGAAAAAACAGTGATAGCGAAAAACTCTTCATTGAACGAAGAGAAACAGAGGTATAACATTAAGGTGAGGCTTTTGGGGGTGTAAAGATGAAACATTTTATCATCCTTTTCCTTCTGCTGTTCGTTACAGCAGGATGCGAGGGAAGGGGATACGAAGACGTTGTAGCATTTGGTGACAGCAATACGCGTGGCTCTAATTGGGATTATCGCGATTATCCAAAAGCACAGCAGTGGGTCAATATATTAAAAACAGCTGAGCGCGGTAACCTTGATATACTCAATGCGGGAATCGGCGGACAGACGACAGAGGATGCCCGTCTCCGATTTCAGACAGATGTGCTGGATCAAAAACCGAAGTATTTGTTTATTATGTTCGGCACCAATGACGCTGCCATACTGACTGAGGGGAAACCGAGAGTGTCGAAGCAGCGTTTTAGAGAAAATCTGGTTTATTTTATTAAAGAAAGCAGAAAACACGGAATTAAGCCTATCTTAATGACGTGCATCCCAATTATAGAAGGTAATGGGAAGCATCATTTGTTTTACTATTCCAGATATCAAGCAGCTGCTTTTGAACCAAAAGGCGGAGCAAGGAAATGGCACAACTCATATAACGATATTACAAGAGATGTGTCGAAGCGCCTGGATGTCCCTCTTGTAGATAACTGGAAGCATTTTATAGAAGCAGACGGCGGAAAAGCAACTGATGAAGCGCTTATCCAATCTGGTCTTATAGATCCTTCTGGAAATCATATGACACCTAAAGGGGCAAGGATCGTATATGAAGGAATACAAGATGGGCAGATCCTGCAGCGTTGAGCCGGACAACCGCCTAGTCCGATTTATTTCTCCTACATAGGCTGTTATAAAACCTTATTAAGGAGGCGCTTCACATGTATGGCGCAGGCAGAGCATATGGATACGCTTTTATTGTTGTTTTAGTTGTTGTTCTCCTTGTTGTGGGCGGCATATACTGGTTAGCATAATAACCGGCCCTTTAAAACACCTCTTTTTAGGGGTGTTTTTTGCTGAAAGTAGTAGTAAAGCGCGCAGCCAAAGTGATATAATATCAGTCATCTGAGTAAAAAAAGGAAATACGCCCGGAAAAAATAGACAAATTCCTATTAAGAAGATACGGAAATAATATGTCCGAGCGATCTTCTTTTTATTTCGTTTTCAATTAACTCGATAAAGTCACGGTTTAAATTCATTTCGGTGGCTTTGAAATAAGATTCTATTAGTAATTCATCAGACAGTTTTCTCATGCTAGGAACCCAATTAATGGGAGAGGCACCTCCTTAAAAGTTGGAATCATTCATGATTTTAACGCATACAATGATAAGTTGCGTTCATCTGAGGTTGAAGTTATCTTTAATCTACCATGAAATGCATATAAGAACAATCGTTCTGTTATCCACACCAAAAAGTGGATAACTTGTGAGTATCGTGTTTATAATTTGTCTAAAGAGTGATGTAATAAGAGTGGATAGTGTGTGTAAATTTATCCACACCTGGTGAAGAAACCCAATTTTTGTCGAAATTTTTTTGCTCAGTTTTTCTTTAGGCGCAAGTTCGATTTTTTTCGACAATCATTTTGAAAGAAAGAAAAAGGGAAGGGTGCGGGTTTTGTTAAAAAAGTTTTTTTTACCTGACGAGTTTGTAAAAAATATTTTTCATATTACACCTGAGAAATTAAAGGAACGAAATGTAAAAGGGATTATTACTGACCTGGATAATACGCTTGTTGAATGGGACAGGCCGAACGCGACGCCGCGATTGATCGAGTGGTTTGAAGAAATGAAGGAACACGGCATTAAAGTGACAATTGTCTCTAATAATAACGAAAGAAGAGTGAAACTTTTCTCAGAACCGCTTGGAATCCCATTCATCTATAAAGCAAGAAAACCGATGGGTAAAGCCTTTAATAGAGCGGTGCGCAATATGGAGCTGAAAAAAGAGGACTGCGTTGTCATCGGAGACCAGCTGCTGACCGATGTACTCGGGGGAAACCGAAACGGCTACCATACGATTTTGGTCGTGCCAGTCGCTTCCTCTGACGGATTCATTACGCGCTTTAACCGCCAGGTCGAACGCAGAATACTGAGTGCTCTCAAACGAAAAGGGCACATTCAGTGGGAGGAGTAAGAAATGGAAAAGGTTGTTTGTATCGGGTGCGGAGTTACGATCCAAACCGAGGACAAAACAGGTTTGGGGTACGCGCCGCCTGCATCGCTTACGAAAGAAAATGTGATTTGCCAGCGTTGCTTCAGACTGAAAAACTATAATGAAATACAAGATGTCTCCTTAACTGATGATGATTTTTTGAACATTCTTCACGGTATTGGAGAAACGGACTCTCTTGTCGTAAAAATTGTTGATATTTTTGATTTTAACGGCAGCTGGATTAATGGGCTGCAGCGCTTGGTGGGGGGAAACCCTATCTTATTAGTTGGCAATAAAGCGGATATTTTGCCTAAGTCACTGAAAAGAGAGCGTCTGATCCAATGGATGAAGCGTGAAGCGAAAGAGCTTGGCTTAAAACCGGTTGACGTATTTTTGGTCAGTGCGGGACGCGGCCAGGGAATCAGAGAAGTAATTGACGCGATTGAGCATTACCGCAACGGAAAAGACGTCTATGTTGTCGGATGTACAAATGTAGGAAAGTCAACCTTTATTAACCGGATTATTAAAGAAGTGTCAGGTGAAGAAGATATTATTACAACATCCCAATTTCCTGGCACAACCCTTGATGCGATTGAAATCCCGCTGGATGACGGTTCATCGCTTTATGATACACCGGGAATTATCAACAACCATCAAATGGCGCATTATGTCAATAAAAAGGATCTGAAAATATTATCTCCTAAAAAGGAGCTGAAGCCTCGCACATTCCAGCTTAATGATCAGCAAACACTGTATTTTGGCGGACTTGCAAGGTTTGATTATGTGTCTGGGGAAAGATCTCCTTTTATTTGCTATATGCCGAATGAACTGATGATTCATAGAACAAAACTTGAAAATGCAGACGCGCTTTATGAAAAGCATGCAGGGGAATTGCTCACACCTCCGGGTAAAGATGAAATGGATGAGTTTCCGGAATTGGTCGCCCATACGTTTACGATAAAAGACAAAAAGACAGATATCGTTTTCTCTGGGTTAGGCTGGGTTACTGTCCATGACGCCGATAAAAAGGTAACTGCATACGCGCCAAAAGGCGTTCATGTATTTGTTCGGCGTTCATTAATTTAAGAAAAGGGGAGAGGAGTATGAAAAAGCTGTACGGGGTTATCGGAAATCCGATTGGCCATTCTATGTCACCTGATATTCATAACGCATCATTGAAAGACCTCGGGCTTGACGGACATTATCATGCCTTCAAGGTAGAAGAGAATGATCTGGAGGATGCGGTAAAAGGAATAAGAGCTCTAGGCGTACAAGGAATCAATGTGACTGTTCCGCACAAGGTTTCCATTATGGATTATCTGGATCATATTGATGAGAGTGCAAAAGTGCTCGGTGCCGTAAACACGGTCAGAAGAGAGGGAGATAAGCTTGTCGGATACAATACCGATGGGGAAGGCTTCGTGAAGTCATTAATGAAGGTATTAGACAAACCCATCTCTGAACTGTCATTCTTAATGATCGGCGCTGGCGGAGCGGCGAGAGCCATTTTTACAACAATTGTCCGAAATACCCCGAAAAAATTTGACATTTGCAACCGGACGTTAGAAAAAGCAAAGCGGCTTACAGAAGCTACTCCCTCGTTTCACAATAAAGAAGTATTAAGCATAAAAGAAGCAGAAGAACGTCTTGAGCAGTATGATGTTATCATCCATACAACGTCTGTGGGCATGTATCCGAACGTGGACGATGTGCCGCTTTCATTACAGCGTGCCGCGAGCAGTGCCGTCGTATGTGATATCGTGTATAATCCAATACAGACGGCCCTTTTAAAGGAAGCAAGCCAAAAAGGCTTGAAAACACTCGACGGTGTGGGCATGTTTGTTGAACAGGCAGCATTGTCTTTCCAATTGTGGACTGGACAAGAGCCTGATATTGAAAAAATGAGATCCATTGTAACAGGAAAATTAGGAGGAACAGAATGTTAACAGGTAAACAAAAACGTTTTTTGCGTTCAAAAGCGCATCATTTAACGCCGATTTTTCAAGTAGGTAAAGGCGGAGTAAACGACAACATGATTAAACAAATTGCTGAGGCGCTTGAAGCGAGAGAGCTGATTAAAGTCAGCGTGCTTCAGAATTGCGAAGAGGATAAAAACGATGTAGCGGAAGCTCTTGTAAAAGGAAGCCGCTCTCAATTGGTGCAGACAATCGGCAATACGATTGTGTTATATAAGGAATCAAAGGAAAATAAACAAATCGAGCTTCCTTAAAGGTGGTTGAAATGAAGAAAATCGGAATTTTCGGAGGCACGTTTGACCCTCCGCATAATGGTCACCTCTTAATGGCTAATGAGGTGCTGTACCAGGCGGGGCTTGATGAAATTTGGTTTATGCCTAATCAAATTCCGCCGCATAAACAGAACGAAGACTATACCGACAGCTTTCATCGCGTGGAAATGCTAAAGCTTGCAATTCAATCTAATCCGTCCTTTAAGCTGGAGCTTGTTGAAATGGAAAGAGAAGGGCCATCATATACCTTTGATACCGTTTCTTTACTGAAGCAGCGTTATCCAAATGATCAGCTGTTCTTTATTATCGGCGCTGATATGATTGAATATTTGCCGAAATGGTATAAGCTGGACGAGCTGCTGAACCTCATTCAATTTATTGGAGTAAAGCGCCCCGGTTTTCATGTTGAAACCCCTTATCCGCTTCTCTTTGCAGACGTTCCGGAATTTGAGGTATCATCAACTATGATAAGGGAACGGTTTAAAAGCAAGAAGCCCACTGACTACTTAATCCCTGATAAAGTGAAGAAGTATGTAGAGGAGAATGGTTTATATGAATCGTGAGGAGGCACTTGCATGCGTGAAGCAGCAATTGACCGAACACCGATATATCCATACGGTTGGCGTGATGAACACGGCGATCGAACTTGCGGAGCGTTTTGGAGCCGATTCTAAAAAAGCGGAAACAGCGGCAATCTTTCATGATTACGCCAAATTCCGCCCGAAAGAAGAAATGAAACAAATTATTGCGCGTGAAAAAATGCCTGCGCATTTATTGGATCATAATCCGGAGCTCTGGCACGCTCCGGTCGGCGCTTATTTGGTCCAAAGAGAGGCAGGGGTTCAAGATGAAGACATTCTTGACGCCATTAGGTATCATACCTCAGGCCGCCCCGGCATGACACTTTTAGAAAAAGTCATTTACGTTGCCGATTACATTGAGCCAAACCGGGCATTTCCCGGTGTCGATGAGGTGCGTAAGCTTGCTGAGACAGATTTGAATCAAGCGCTGATTCAGTCCATTAAAAATACAATGGTTTTTCTTATGAAAAAAAATCAACCGGTTTTTCCAGACACATTTTTAACGTATAACTGGCTTGTGTCTGGCAGCTGAACAGGAGGAATTTGTGAATGAACCATAAGTCCATTTTAAAGATCGCAGCTGCGGCTTGCGATGATAAACGGGCAGAGGATATTTTAGCACTGGATATGGAAGGTATTTCTCTGGTTGCTGATTATTTTCTGATCTGCCACGGAAATTCAGATAAACAGGTACAGGCGATTGCCCGTGAAATCAAGGATCAAGCTGATGAAAACGGCATTCAAGTCAAAAAGATGGAAGGCTTTGATGAAGCAAGATGGGTTCTCGTTGACCTAGGCGATGTGATTGTCCATGTCTTCCACAAGGACGAAAGAAGCTACTACAACCTTGAAAAGCTGTGGGGAGACGCTCCGCTCGCAGATCTTGATCTTGGAATGAATCAATGATTTATCAAGGCTTTGCAAGCGTGTATGACGAGTTAATGTCACACGCGCCTTACGATCAATGGACAAAATGGATTGAAGCATCTCTCCCGGAAAAAGGCCGTATTCTCGATCTGGCATGCGGCACGGGGGAAATCTCCATCCGGCTTGCCGAAAAAGGCTTCGAGGTTACAGGCATCGATCTCAGCGAAGAGATGCTTTCTTTCGCCCAGCAAAAGGTATCGAGTAGCCAGCCTATTTTATTTCTTCAGCAGGATATGAGAGAGATTACCGGCTTTGACGGTCAATTTGACGCTGTTGTGATATGCTGTGACTCATTAAATTATTTAAAAACAAAAAATGATGTGATCGAAACCTTTAAAAGTGTTTTTCGGGTATTAAAGCCTGAAGGCATTCTGCTGTTTGATGTTCATTCATCTTTTAAAATTGCGGAAGTCTTTCCGGATAGCACATTTGCTGACCAGGACGAAGATATCAGCTATATTTGGCAGAGCTTTGCCGGAAGTGACGAGCTTTCTGTCATTCATGATATGTCGTTTTTTGTGTGGAACGGAGAAGCGTATGATCGTTTTGATGAGACACACGAGCAAAGAACGTTCCCGGTGGAAGAATACGAAGAAATGCTTAAGAACTGCGGCTTTCAGCTCCATCGCGTGACAGCTGATTTTACGGATACCGAGCCATCAGCACAATCAGAACGCCTCTTTTTCAAGGCGCAGAAATCAAAAACCATCGTTTCCTAAAACGATGGTTTTTTAAAATGCTTTTTTATGCTTTTGCAGTACAGACGAACGTATGACATACTCGTCTACACATGAAACTGCTTTTTCACTGCGGAAATATCCTCCTCGTACTTCATATGAGTATTTTGAAATACCCGGTGAAACATATCCTGCACACCGCTTTCCAGCGCTTTAATGCCTTCTCCTGTTACACCGCCTTTAACGCAAACCTTTTCCTGTAATGCAGGCAGGGTATACAATTCGGTTTCTAACAGTTTTCCCATTCCGACAAGCATTTCCTTACACATCAAAATCGCGTCCTGTTTAGACACTGATGTTTCCGAAACAGCTGCATCTATAAACCGCTGAATCAGATAGCTCATAAAAGCGGGGCCGCAGCTTACGATGTCTGATGCAACCCTGGTGATGTCACTTTCAATTTGCAGCGGATGAGAGATATGCTGCATCAGCTCATTGATTTTCGTTTTTGCAGATTCGCCGCAGCTTGTGCCGAAAGTGACGAGAGAAACACCTGCCAGCGCTCTGTTCGTAATACTTGGGATCACTCGAGCCACTTGACACGGCACATATTGTTCGAGCTGTTCGGTTTGAACGGGGCTTGTAATTGAGATGAGAATATGATCTTTTCTTAAATAAGGTAACGCTCTTGCCAGTAAAGGATATATATCAAGCGGCTTAACACAAATAAAAATCATCTCGTTTTCAGAAACGAGCTTTTCGAGACTTTCGGTAACGTTTATGCTGTTGTAGCGGTTTTTTATGTGCAACGCTTTTTCAATTGTGCGGTTTGTGATTGTCATGTTTGAGGGATCGGCTGCTTTTGATTCAATAAATGATTCGATAAGGATCGTACCCATATTTCCTGTGCCGATAAAGCCTATCTTCAATGGTTTCCCCTCCTTTGAGCTATTATCCTCTAAACCATATGTGTTATGAAAATAAAATATGACGAAAGCGGGGAACATGCACGATGAATTGGTTGAATCAGCATAAGAAAGCAATTATTTTAGCGGCTTCTGCGGCTGTTTTCACAGCGATTATGATCTTTCTGGCCACAGGGAAAAATAAAGAGCCGGTGAAGCAAGCTGTACCAACAGAGACAGAAAATACAGTGGTAAAGCAGGAAGCAAACAACGACGAGTCAAACGAAACAATTGTGATAGACATCAAAGGTGCTGTTCAGCATCCTGGCGTTTATGAAATGCGAACAGGGGACAGAGTATCTCAGGCAATTGAGAAAGCGGGCGGGACCAGTGAACAAGCAGACGAAGCGCAAGTAAATTTGGCGGAGATTCTGCAGGACGGGACAGTGGTGTACATCCCGAAAAAGGGAGAGGAAATAGCAGTGCAGCAAGGTGGCGGAGGGTCTGTCCAAAGCGATGGAGGGAAGGGAGCGCTGGTGAATATCAATACAGCAACCTTAGAGGAGTTACAAGGCATCTCAGGGGTGGGGCCATCCAAAGCTGAAGCTATTATTGCATACCGGGAAGAAAACGGGCGTTTCCAAACAATTGAAGATATCACTAAGGTTTCAGGAATAGGTGAAAAGTCATTTGAGAAAATAAAGTCTTCCATTACAGTAAAGTGATTTGACGGTCATGCATTATGATAGGTAAACTAAAGGTCAGGCAACACAACATTTGGAGGGAACAACGTGGAACGAATTTCATGGAATCAATACTTTATGGCTCAAAGCCATTTATTGGCGCTGCGCAGCACATGTCCGAGATTATCTGTCGGCGCTACTATAGTCAGAGACAAACGCATGATAGCAGGAGGCTACAATGGGTCAATCGCGGGCGGCGTACATTGTGCAGATGAAGGATGCTTAATGATAGATGATCATTGCGCAAGAACCATTCACGCTGAAATGAATGCGATTCTTCAATGCTCTAAGTTTGGGGTGCCGACTGATGGAGCCGAGATTTATGTGACGCATTATCCGTGCATTCAATGCTGCAAATCTATTATTCAAGCGGGTATCAAAACGGTTTATTATGCTGAGGATTACAAAACACATCCATATGCGCAGGAATTATTTGAACAGGCGGGTGTAACAGTTGAACAGGTTGAACTCGATGAAATGATCGTTGATCTGAAAAACAGGGAAAAGCTTTCATTTGTAGCGGGTCTTATAGGGAAATTGGCTGATGCCGGTTTAGCGGAGGAAGAATTGAAAAAGATACATGAACAGGCGAATACACTTTTCACGAGCTACGTGTGATGAATGCGTAATTCGCGCTTATTATTGCCTATGGCGGCAGCTTCGGCAACGGCTGGAATTACTGCCGCCGCTTATTTCCCCGCTATTTTTCTTTTCATCCTCTTTCTCCTCATCATTTTAATCAAAACGAGGCACGCTTTTCTCATTATTGTTTGTTTCTTCTCTTTTATATTGTTTTTTGTACTGTATGCAGTCACAGATTCTCAGAATGTCTCTTCCTATCGGCAGGGAACCTATCAATTCAAGGCAGTGATTGACACTATTCCCAAAATTGACGGCGACCGTATGTCTATGATGGTTGAGACACCTGATAAGGAAAAATGGGCTGCTGCGTATCGCATTCAGTCTGCTGGTGAAAAAGAACAGCTGTTATACATAGAACCAGGAATGTCATGTGAGTTGACTGGTACATTGGAAGAACCGAATCACGCAACTGTGCCGGGTGCATTTGATTATAACGAGTATCTTTATCGGCAGCATATTCATTGGAACTACTCTGTCACGTCTATTCAAAACTGCAGCGAACCTGAAAATTTTAAGTACAAGGTGCTCAGCTTGAGAAAACATATCATATCATTCACAAACAGCCTTTTGCCTCCTGATTCGGCAGGGATTGTACAGGCACTTACAGTTGGTGACAGATTCTATGTGGAGGATGAAGTGCTTACCGCGTATCAAAAGCTTGGTGTTGTCCATCTCTTGGCAATATCAGGACTCCACGTGGGGATTTTGACAGCAGGTTTGTTTTATATCATGATTCGCCTTGGTATAACTAGAGAAAAGGCGTCAATTCTGTTGCTGTTATTTCTGCCGCTCTATGTGATGTTGACCGGCGCTGCTCCTTCAGTGCTACGCGCCGCTCTCATGTCGGGTGTTTACTTAGCTGGAAGCCTTGTCAAATGGCGTGTCCACTCTGCAACTGCAATTTGTCTTTCATACATCGTCCTTCTGCTCTTCAATCCTTATCATCTCTTTGAAGCCGGTTTTCAGCTATCGTTCGCCGTCAGTTTTTCTTTAATTCTATCCTCTTCTATTTTTCATCAGGTTAAAACCTCCTTGGGGCAGCTGACAATTGTATCACTCATCGCTCAGCTGGGCTCGCTTCCGATTCTCCTATATCATTTTCATCAGTTTTCTATCATCAGCGTACCGATGAATATGTTGATGGTACCATTTTATACCTTCTGTATTTTGCCGGGAGCTGTAGCAGGTGTTCTTCTATTAAGTCTTTCCGTTTCGTTTGGGAGATTGTTTTTCAGCTGGTTTGATTTATTGATAAGCTGGACCAATAGGCTAATCACAAACATTGCAGATGTTGAAGTGTTCACGATTATGATCGCACATCCTGCACCTGTTTTGCTTTTTTTATTCACGGTCACGATCATCCTATTGCTTATGGCGATTGAAAAACGCTCCTTGTCGCAGTTGATGGTAACCGGAGGCATTTGCTGCACGGTGCTGTTTCTGCTCTTTATATATCCGTGTCTTAGTTCCGAAGGAGAAGTGGATATGATAGATATTGGACAGGGTGACAGCATGTTTGTAGGTGCTCCGCATCAGCGGGGTCGTGTCTTAATTGATACCGGCGGCACTTTGTCTTACTCGTCAGAGCCTTGGCGCGAAAAACAGCATCCGTTTTCACTGGGGGAAAAGGTGCTGATTCCGTTTTTAACTGCTAAGGGAATCAAACAGCTTGACGCTTTAATTCTGACGCACGCTGACCAAGATCATATCGGAGAGGCGGAGACTCTGCTGAAGCATCATAAAGTAAAGCGCCTCGTGATTCCGAAAGGGTTCGTTTCTGAACCTAAAGATGAGAAAGTGCTGCAGACAGCCAGAGAAGAGGGAGTGACAATTGAAGAGGTGAAGCGAGGCGATGTATTGCAAATAAAGGATTTGCAGTTCCATGTACTGTCACCTGGAGCACCTGATCCGGCAAGCAAAAATAATTCCTCTCTCGTTCTGTGGATGGAGACGGGCGGTATGAGCTGGATCTTGACGGGTGACCTGGAGAAAGAAGGGGAACAGGAGGTGATGGACGTGTTTCCAAATATTAAAGCAGATGTCTTAAAGGTGGGGCACCATGGGAGCAAAGGCTCTACCGGTGAAGAATTCATCCAACAGCTTCAGCCGAAAACGGCCATTATCTCAGCCGGGAAAAACAATCGGTACCATCATCCTCATCAAGAAGTTCTGCAACTATTACAGAGACATTCTATCCGCGTGCTGCGAACAGATCAAAACGGAACGATCCAATATAGATACAAAAACAGAGTTGGAACCTTTTCTGTCTATCCTCCATATGATACATCAGATATAACAGAGACGAACTAAAAAAGACTGCCGAGAAATCAGCAGCCCGGGCAGTCGCTGTTATGAACCAACTAGGTGAATAACCGTTGCCATGACAAACAAGAAGGCGAAAAATCCGAAGGACACAACAAAACCAACAGCTGAATCTACAGCATCATTTCGTTTGCTTTGAACGTTTTTTTCAAAATCATTCAACTTTATCCCTCCTGACTGACTTAAGTATAATGGAATTGTTTTGAAAAATCTAGAAGCTAAGGTAACGTTTTCTGTTCTGGTGATTATCGCCTTTTTACAAGCTGTCCCGGGGGCTTGCGAACAGGCGTTTAATATAAATGGGGAAGCAGCAGTCAGGCTTCCTCTTTACTATTTTGCAAACTCAATTTAGGATAGAAGGGGATGATGAAAGAGAGGAAGTCGTACAACAATGGTATTTGATGTGTGGAAAAGCCTGAAAAAAGGAGAGGTCCATCCGGTTTATTGTTTATACGGAAAAGAGACATATCTGCTGCAAGAAACCGTCAGCAGGATCAGACAGACGGTCGTTGATCAGGAGACAAAGGATTTCAATCTGTCCGTTTTTGATCTGGAAGAGGACCCGCTGGATCAAGCAATTGCAGATGCTGAAACGTTTCCGTTTATGGGGGAGCGGCGTCTTGTCATTGTGAAAAATCCATATTTTTTAACAGGTGAAAAGAAAAAAGAAAAAATTGAGCACAACGTCAGTGCGCTTGAATCATATATACAATCACCTGCTCCTTACACAGTCTTTGTCCTGCTTGCTCCGTATGAAAAGCTTGATGAGCGGAAAAAGCTGACGAAAGCGTTAAAGAAGCACGCGTTTATGATGGAGGCGAAGGAATTAAACGCAAAGGAAACGACAGACTTTACTGTCAACCTTGCAAAAACAGAGCAGAAAACAATCGGCACGGAAGCGGCGGAGCATTTGGTTCTGCTTGTGAACGGGCATCTGTCATCGATTTTTCAGGAGATTCAAAAGCTCTGCACGTTTATTGGAGATCGTGAAGAAATTACGCTGGATGATGTGAAAATGCTTGTTGCTAGAAGCCTTGAACAAAATATTTTTGAGCTGATCAATAAAATCGTCAACCGAAAACGAACTGAGAGTCTGCAAATTTTTTATGATTTGCTTAAACAAAATGAAGAACCGATCAAAATTATGGCGCTTATTTCGAACCAGTTCCGGCTGATTCTTCAGACAAAATACTTCGCGGAACAGGGATACGGACAAAAACAAATCGCTTCTAATCTAAAAGTTCACCCATTTCGGGTAAAGCTGGCGATGGATCAAGCAAGGCTTTTTTCAGAGGAGGAGCTCCGTTCAATTATTGAACAGCTTGCTGTCATGGACTATGAGATGAAAACCGGGAAAAAGGACAAGCAGCTCCTGCTCGAACTGTTCCTTTTACAGCTGTTAAAAAGAAATGAAAAAAACGATCCCCATTATTGAGGATCGTTTTTATATTATGCAGAAAGTCCGTTCACTTTTTTCGCTAGTCTTGATTTGTATCGAGCTGCGGTATTTTTGTGTACAAGACCTGTTTTCACTGCTTTATCAATACGTTTAGCTGCTTCAGTAAGAGCAGTTTTCGCTTTGTCAGCTTCGTTGTTGGCAACAGAAGCTTCAACTTGTTTGATTGCAGTACGCATAGCAGATTTGATTGTCGCGTTATGAACGCGGCGTTCGTTGTTTGTTTTTGTACGTTTAATCGCTGATTTAATGTTTGGCATGTGTTTCACCTCCTAAGATACAACCTGTAGCACAGTGTCTTAAGGTTAAATCTTCTTCACAATAGAACAAATTGTATTCTATCAAACACATCTTTAGATTGCAATATAAATGTAAAGTATTTTTCTTTGAAGGCTCTCTTTTTAGCATGATTCATTCAGCAAATGGCAACAATATAGGTACTTAATGTGAAGGAGGCCCCCTGTATGAAAAAGAGTGAGCTGGATGTGAATCAGTATTTGATACGGACCGATTTGGCAGTGGAAACGAAGGAAGCAATGGCCAATCAGCAGGCTGTGCCGACAAAAGAAATTAAAGGCTTTATTGAAAAAGAGCGTGATCACGGCGGCATTAAAATCCGCACAGTTGATGTTACAAAGGAAGGCGCAGAGCTTTCGGGAAAAAAAGAAGGGCGCTATTTAACGCTTGAAGCACAGGGAATCAGGGAGAATGATTCGGAAATGCAGGAGAAGGTCTCTGCTGTCTTTGCGGAGGAATTCTCAGCTTTTCTTGAAAACCTTAATATCTCAAAAGATGCGAGCTGTTTGATCGTTGGGCTCGGCAACTGGAACGTGACACCTGATGCGCTTGGGCCGATGGCAGTAGAAAATCTGTTGGTAACAAGGCACTTGTTTAAGCTTCAGCCGGAAAACGTACAGGAGGGTTACAGGCCTGTCAGTGCTTTTGCACCGGGTGTAATGGGGATAACAGGAATCGAAACAAGTGACATTATTAAAGGTGTGATTGAGCAATCGAAGCCTGATTTTGTCATCGCCATTGATGCGTTGGCGGCGCGGGCGGTGGAAAGGGTCAACACAACCATTCAAATATCGGATACAGGCATTCACCCGGGGTCTGGAGTGGGGAATAAACGAAAAGATTTAAGCAAAGACACGCTTGGTGTTCCGGTGATTGCTATCGGTGTTCCGACAGTAGTTGATGCCGTGACAATTGCCAGCGACACGGTGGACTACATATTAAAACATTTTGGCAGAGAAATGAAGGATAACAGGCCATCAAGATCGCTTGTTCCGGCAGGCATGACGTTTGGGAAAAAGAAAGTGCTCACTGAAGACGATCTTCCCGATCAAAAGCAGCGCCAATCGTTCCTAGGTATTGTCGGAACCCTTCAAGAAGATGAAAAACGGCAGCTCATTCACGAGGTGCTTTCGCCTTTAGGGCACAACTTAATGGTTACACCGAAGGAAGTCGATTCATTTATCGACGATATGGCAAATGTTTTAGCGAACGGATTAAACACAGCGCTTCATGAAAAAGTGTCACAAGAAAACAAAGGCTCCTACAATCACTAAACAGTTCTACTTCCTCTAGCTTGTTCATAGAGTAATTACTAGACAAGCGCTGGAGGGATTCAATGAGAAATAAACGCAGAAACAGACAGATTGTTGTTGCGGTAAATGGAGGGAAAGCGGTAAAAGCCATCTTTCTATTTATCGTAAGCCTTATCGTGATTTTTGTTCTATCCGGTGTGCTGACGTCTCTCCGGCCGGAACTTAGGCCGTCGTCTGACTCTTTTTATGGGATTGCTGAAGAATTGCCGGGTGACGTATTTGCACATTTGCTGCGGATGGAAAACCATTATTTCGCTTCTGACCTCTCTCAAACAGACAGCTCATTTCATCTTTCTCGTCTTTCTTTAAAGCTGGCGACGAGCATTAACCTCGAAGATCCGCGGAGCTTTCTCGGTCGGGAGCTGCCGGGATTTGCACAATTTGATACCGAGATTTTGTTAGCTGGACAAGGAACGGATTATACGAATATGCCTGCGGAATCGCCGCCGCCGTCTAAGGTGATGGAGGAAGAAAGAGAAGCGAATTTGGCAGAGATTGAAAAACAGCAAACGCAATCAGATAATGCGCAAAAAGATCCGCCCAAACAAACAACAGGTGATAAAAAGGTCGTGTTTATCTATCACACGCACAATACGGAATCATATCTCCCTCTATTAAAAGGCGAGACCGATCCTGACATGGCGCGCCATTCTAAAGCCAACGTCACGCTTGTAGGAGATATGTTCGGACAAGCGCTTGAATCCCAGGGAATCGGAGCCACAGTGAATAAAACCGATATACAGTCAAAATTAAATAAAAAAGGCCTAAACTATGCCAGGTCCTATGATGAATCAAGGCCGGTTGTGAAAGACGCCCTTGCTTCAAACAAAAATCTGCAATATATCATTGACATCCACAGAGACTCACGGCGCAAAAAAGACACAACCGCAACGATTAAAGGGAAAAGCTATGCCAGGGTAGCCTTTGTCGTCGGGAAAAAAAGCAAAAACTTCGAAGAAAACTATAAAATTGCGAGTGAGCTTCATAAACTGATGGAGAAAAAATACCCCGGACTTAGCACAGGTGTCTTTTCCAAAGGCTCGCCAGGCGATAATGGTGTTTACAATCAGGATTTAACCGATAGAGCGCTTTTGCTCGAGTTTGGCGGAGTAGATAATAATCTCGAAGAGCTGCAGCGTGCGGCTAACGCGGCCGCGGACGTATTCAGCGAAATGTACTGGGATGCTGAAAAGGTCAACGCAGCGAGCGGGGAGACGAAAAAACAATAAGAAATAGGTGGTTGATTTGATTGCATACTTTGGAAAATGCTTACTGCTTGTCACGATCATGTTTTTAGGCGTTCTGTTCGGCATGCAGCAGGCAAACAACGGGATGCTGAGTATGAAAGGCTATCATGACCCTTCACTGAAGGGGGCGTTTACGCTCACCGACGGAAAAGATAATGAAAAAGAAGCCTCAATCCTAGGAGAAACAGTCACGGCAAAAGATTTAGAAGAAAAACAAAAAGAGCTGGAAAAGGTGGAGACATTCAATATGTTTTCAAAAGCCGGAAAAGCGCTTTCGGACACCGTAACCAATACTGCCCAGTCAATGTATGAATGGATACGGGATATGAATCAATAAGTACGTGAAAGAGAAAAGCAGCCCAGATATGATAGGGAACTTTTCTCTTTCTTGTTTTACATTGAATCTTTACAATCCTATTGATATAATCTAAGCTAGTGTATTTTGCGTTTAATAGTAGGAGTGATAGATTGTGACAGATAAAGAAAAGCGTTTAGAGAGGCAATCGAGAATACGGAATTTCTCTATCATTGCCCATATTGACCACGGAAAATCGACCTTAGCGGATCGTATTTTAGAAAAAACGTCGGCAATCACTCAACGAGAAATGAAAGAACAATTGCTCGATTCTATGGATCTTGAACGTGAGCGGGGCATAACCATTAAATTAAACTCTGTTCAGCTTAAATATAAAGCAAAAGACGGAGAAGAATATATCTTTCATCTAATCGATACGCCGGGACACGTCGACTTCACGTATGAAGTATCCCGAAGCCTTGCTGCCTGCGAGGGAGCGATTCTTGTCGTGGATGCAGCCCAGGGGATTGAAGCGCAGACGCTCGCCAATGTCTACTTAGCGCTTGACAACGATCTTGAAATCCTTCCGGTCATCAATAAAATCGACCTTCCGAGCGCCGAGCCCGAACGTGTGCGCCAAGAGGTAGAAGACGTTATCGGCCTTGACGCATCAGAAGCCGTGCTTGCTTCAGCAAAAGCCGGTATCGGGATTGAGGAGATTTTAGAACAAATCGTAGAAAAGGTGCCAGCTCCGACCGGAGATCCGGAGGCGCCGCTCAAAGCGCTGATCTTCGACTCGCTTTATGACGCCTACCGCGGTGTCGTGGCTTATATCAGAGTCGTTGAAGGAACGGTAAAGCCGGGACAAAAAATCAAAATGATGGCAACCGGCAAAGAATTCGAAGTAACAGAGGTGGGCGTGTTCACGCCGAAAGCAACTCCGACAAATGAACTGACGGTCGGTGATGTAGGCTTCCTGACTGCCTCAATCAAAAATGTCGGTGACACACGTGTCGGTGATACAATAACGAGCGCTGCCAATCCTGCAGAAGAAGCGCTGCCGGGATACCGCAAGCTAAACCCGATGGTGTACTGTGGTTTGTATCCGATTGATACAGCGAAGTATAATGATTTAAGGGAAGCTCTTGAAAAGCTTGAGCTGAATGATTCCTCCCTTCAATATGAAGCGGAAACTTCGCAAGCGCTTGGATTCGGGTTCCGCTGCGGATTTTTAGGCATGCTTCACATGGAGATCATTCAGGAGCGAATTGAGCGTGAGTTCAACATCGACCTGATTACGACAGCGCCAAGCGTTATCTATGACGTGTATATGACAGACGGCGAAAAGGTCGTTGTCGACAACCCGTCCAACATGCCGGATCCTCAAAAGATCGAAAGGGTTGAGGAGCCATACGTAAAAGCGACGATGATGGTGCCGAATGACTATGTCGGCGCTGTAATGGAGCTTTGCCAAGGAAAACGCGGCAATTTCATTGATATGCAGTATTTAGACGCAAACCGTGTCAGCATCATTTATGATATGCCATTAGCGGAAATCGTATATGAGTTTTTTGATCAGCTGAAATCAAGCACTAAAGGCTATGCGTCCTTTGATTATGAACTGATCGGCTACAAACCGTCCAAGCTTGTGAAAATGGACATTATGCTGAATGGTGAAAAAATCGATGCCCTTTCCTTTATCGTGCATCGTGATTACGCATATGAACGCGGAAAAGTGATCGTTGAAAAACTGAAAGAACTCATTCCGCGCCAGCAGTTTGAAGTTCCGGTACAAGCCGCAATCGGCCAGAAAATCGTGGCCCGCTCCACCATAAAAGCAATGCGTAAAAACGTATTGGCTAAATGTTACGGAGGGGACATCTCGCGTAAACGGAAACTTCTTGAAAAACAAAAAGAAGGAAAACGCCGGATGAAGCAGGTCGGCTCAGTTGAAGTGCCGCAAGAAGCATTTATGGCAGTTCTGAAAATGGACGACAGTCCGAAAAAACAATAGAAGCCGCCGCAGTCTTGTACTGCGGCTTCTTTCTGTAAAGAAGGTGAATCCGTTGAAATCAGCTTATATCCATATCCCATTTTGTGAGCATATTTGCCACTACTGCGATTTCAATAAATATTTTATTCAAAGTCAGCCAGTCGATGAGTATTTAAACGCACTCGAACAGGAAATGATAAATACAATAGCAAAAACCGGGCAGCCTGATCTCAAAACAATCTTTATCGGAGGAGGCACGCCGACCTCCCTGTCTGAGGAACAGCTTAAAAAGCTGATGGACATGATCAACCGCGTACTGAAGCCCTCAAGCGACTTATCGGAATTTGCGGTTGAAGCGAATCCGGACGACTTGTCCGCAGAGAAATTAAAAATATTAAAAGAAGCAGGCGTAAATCGCCTCAGCTTTGGTGTGCAAACGTTCGAAGACGATCTGTTAGAAAAAATCGGCCGAGTGCACAAGCAAAAAGATGTATTCACCTCTTTTGAAAGAGCGCGGGAAATCGGTTTTGAGAATATCAGTCTTGATCTAATGTTCGGGCTTCCGGGGCAAACCCTCAAGCATCTGGAACATTCCATAAACACTGCTTTATCACTGGATGCCGAGCATTATTCCGTTTACTCCCTTATTGTAGAACCGAAAACGGTATTTTATAATTTGATGCAAAAAGGGCGGCTTCATCTTCCGCCGCAGGAGCAGGAAGCTGAAATGTATGAAATGGTGATGAGCAAGATGGAAGCTCACGGCATTCATCAATATGAAATCAGCAACTTTGCTAAGGCAGGCATGGAATCTAAGCACAATCTAACGTATTGGAGCAACGAACAATATTTCGGTTTCGGAGCCGGCGCTCACGGATATATCGGCGGCACACGAACAGTGAACGTCGGACCTGTTAAGCATTACATTGACCTGATAGCTGAAAAGGGTTTTCCGTACAGAGATACACATGAAGTGACAACAGAAGAACAGATTGAGGAAGAAATGTTTTTAGGTTTGAGAAAAACAGCCGGTGTCAGCAAAAAACGATTCGCAGAAAAATACGGCCGTTCCCTGGATGGACTTTTCCCAAGCGTGTTAAATGACCTCGCTGAAAAAGGGCTGATTCACAATTCAGAGTCTGCCGTTTATTTGACTCATCAAGGGAAATTATTAGGCAATGAAGTTTTTGGCGCTTTTTTGGGTGAGTTATAATTGACATTTTTCTTGTGGTTTGATACTTTTGTTATAGAATTAGCACTCGCTTATTGAGAGTGCTAACAGAGGTGATGATGATGTTAACAAATCGTCAGCTGCTGATTCTTCAGGTTATAATCAACGATTTTATTAAATCGGCACAGCCGGTGGGATCAAGAACTCTTTCGAAAAAAGATGAAATCACATTTAGCTCTGCAACAATAAGAAACGAGATGGCTGACTTGGAGGAATTGGGCTTTATTGAAAAAACCCATTCATCCTCAGGACGTGTTCCGTCAGAAAAAGGGTATCGGTACTATGTTGACCATTTGCTGTCACCCGTCAAATTGACGAAAAGCGACCTGGACCAAATCCACTCGATCTTCAAAGAGAAAATTTTCGAGCTGGAGAAGACAGTTCAAAAATCAGCGCAAATTTTGTCCGATCTGACGAATTACACATCCATCGTACTCGGGCCGAAGCTGAGTGAGAATTACCTTAAACAGATTCAAATCATTCCGATTCAGCCTGATATGGCGGTAGCGATTCTCGTTACCAATACGGGGCATGTGGAAAACAAAACGATTAACTTTCCGGCCAAAATGGATCTGTCTGATATTGAAAAACTGGTAAATATACTGAACGACCGTTTAAGCGGCGTTCCAATGGATGAACTGAATGAGCGCATATTTAAAGAAGTTGTCATGTACCTAAGACAGCACATTAAAAACTATGACAATATACTCGACGCGCTTCGTTCAACCTTTCATTCCACAAATCACGTTGAAAAGTTGTTTTTTGGCGGGAAAATCAATATGCTGAACCAGCCTGAGTTCCATGATATCACCCGAGTTCGGTCGCTGCTTTCATTAATTGAGAAAGAACAGGATGTTTTAAAGCTGGTTCAATCCCCGCACACGGGAATTTCGATTAAAATCGGAAAAGAAAACGACTATGAAGAGATGGAAAATTGCAGTCTGATTACGGCTTCTTATTCCGTAGACCAGAAGCAGATCGGCTCAATTGCGATTATCGGCCCGACCCGCATGAATTATTCCAGGGTTGTCAGCCTGCTTCAGCATGTGACTTCGGACTTGTCAAAAGCATTAACAAGTCTGTATGATGAATAAGGGAATTTTGGCAAATTTTATCGAAGGGCAGCACCTGTCCTTCTCCTTACACTTTGAGGGAGGTGAACACAATGTCAGAAGAAAAACAAACCGTTGATCAAAACGAAACAGAAGAGCAAGAAATCATTGAAGAACAAGCTGCCGCTGATGAACAGCAGGAAGAAACAAATGAAAGCGAACTTCTTCAAAACCAAATTAACGAATTGCAAGGTTTGCTTGAGGAAAAAGAAAACAAACTTTTGCGTGTTCAAGCAGACTTTGAAAACTATAAACGACGCAGCCGTTTAGAGATGGAAGCGTCCCAAAAATACCGTTCTCAAAATATCGTGACTGATTTACTGCCGGCTCTTGACAGCTTTGAACGAGCGCTTCAGGTTGAAGCCGACAATGAACAGACGAAAAGTTTGCTCCAGGGAATGGAAATGGTCCACCGTCAGCTCGTAGAAGCCTTGAAAAAAGAAGGCGTCGAAGCCATCGAAGCTGTAGGGCAGGAATTTGATCCTAATCTGCACCAAGCTGTTATGCAGGCTGAAGACGAAAACTACGGCTCAAACATTGTTGTTGAGGAAATGCAAAAAGGCTATAAGCTGAAGGATCGCGTCATTCGCCCTTCCATGGTCAAAGTGAATCAATAATTACATAGCAGGAGGTTATTCAAGTGAGTAAAGTTATCGGAATCGACTTAGGAACAACAAACTCATGTGTGGCAGTGCTTGAAGGCGGCGAGCCTAAAGTTATTGCTAACGCTGAAGGAAACCGCACAACGCCATCAGTTGTTGCATTTAAAAACGGCGAACGTCAAGTAGGGGAAGTGGCTAAACGCCAATCTATTACAAACCCTAACACAATTATGTCTATCAAACGTCATATGGGTACTGATTATAAAGTTGAAATTGAAGGAAAGGATTACACTCCACAAGAAGTGTCTGCTATCATCCTTCAACACCTTAAATCATACGCTGAAAGCTATCTTGGCGAAACAGTATCAAAAGCAGTTATCACAGTTCCTGCATACTTTAACGATGCTGAGCGTCAAGCAACAAAAGACGCTGGTAAAATTGCAGGTCTTGAAGTAGAACGTATCATCAACGAGCCGACTGCAGCAGCGCTTGCATACGGACTTGATAAAACAGATGAAGATCAAACGATCCTAGTATACGACCTTGGCGGCGGTACATTCGACGTTTCCATCCTTGAGCTTGGCGACGGTGTATTCGAAGTTCGTTCAACTGCCGGCGACAACCGTCTGGGCGGGGACGATTTTGACCAAGTTATCATTGATCATCTTGTGTCTGAATTCAAAAAAGAAAACGGCATTGATTTGTCAAAAGACAAAATGGCGCTTCAGCGTTTGAAAGACGCAGCTGAAAAAGCGAAAAAAGATCTTTCCGGCGTATCTTCTACGCAAATTTCTTTACCGTTTATCACAGCTGGAGAAGCAGGACCGCTTCACCTTGAACTTACATTAACTCGCGCTAAATTCGAAGAGCTTTCTTCTCATTTAGTAGAGCGCACAATGGGTCCTGTCCGTCAAGCGCTTCAAGATGCAGGACTTTCTGCAAGCGAAATCGACAAAGTCATCCTTGTCGGCGGATCAACTCGTATCCCTGCCGTACAAGAAGCAATCAAAAAAGAAACTGGAAAAGAAGCGCATAAAGGCGTAAACCCGGATGAAGTTGTAGCGCTTGGTGCTGCGATTCAGGGCGGCGTTATCACAGGTGACGTAAAAGATGTTGTTCTTCTTGACGTTACACCGCTTTCTCTCGGTATCGAAACAATGGGCGGCGTGTTTACAAAACTGATCGACCGCAACACGACGATCCCAACAAGCAAATCTCAAGTGTTCTCAACTGCTGCTGATAACCAAACAGCTGTTGATATCCATGTTCTTCAAGGTGAGCGCCCAATGTCTGCCGACAACAAAACACTCGGCCGCTTCCAGCTTACTGATATCCCGCCAGCACCGCGCGGCGTGCCTCAAATCGAAGTTTCTTTCGATATTGACAAAAACGGTATCGTAAACGTAAGAGCAAAAGACTTAGGCACAGGAAAAGAACAAAACATTACAATTAAATCTTCTTCAGGTCTTTCTGATGAAGAGATCGAACGCATGGTAAAAGAAGCGGAAGAAAATGCTGACGCTGATGCGAAGAAAAAAGAAGAAATCGAAGTCCGCAACGAAGCAGATCAGCTTGTTTTCCAAACTGAGAAAACATTAAAAGATCTTGAAGGCAAAGTGGACGAAGAACAAGTGAAAAAAGCCAACGATGCCAAAGATGCTTTAAAAGCAGCGATTGAGAAAAACGAATTTGAAGAGATCAAAGCGAAAAAAGATGAGCTTCAAACAATCGTTCAAGAGCTTTCTATGAAGCTTTATGAAGAAGCTGCTAAAGCACAGCAAGCTCAAGGCGGAGCAAACGCTGAAGACAAAGCGGATGACAACGTTGTCGACGCTGAATACGAAGAAGTAAACGACGACCAAAACAAAAAATAAGTTCTTTTTAGTGTCAGCCCCGCTTCCGGAGCTGACCGAAAAGAACACATTTCATAATCTGATTCAATGATTAGAAAGTCAAAGTCAGGCATCTCTTGGCTTTGACTTTTTTTCTTGCCCGGGATAAAAGGAATTGAAAAATCATAATTCAAAATGATACAATCTAATTTATGTGAGAAATTCGGGAGAGTGAAGCGAGATGAGTAAGCGTGATTACTATGAAGTGCTGGGAGTAAGTAAGAGCGCTTCAAAGGATGAAATTAAAAAAGCTTATCGGAAGCTGTCAAAAAAATATCATCCTGATATTAACAAAGAAGCCGGATCAGATGAAAAATTTAAAGAGGTAAAAGAAGCATACGAAACGCTGTCAGATGACCAAAAACGTGCGCATTACGATCAATTTGGTCACACTGATCCTAACCAAGGCTTCGGCGGCGGAGGTTTTGGCGGCGGCGATTTCGGCGGTTTTGGTTTCGATGATATTTTCTCAAGTATATTCGGCGGAGGCACAAGACGAAGAGATCCAAACGCTCCGCGCCAGGGTGCTGATTTACAGTATACGATGACCCTGTCGTTTGAGGATGCGGCTTTCGGTAAAGAAACAACCATCGAAATTCCCCGCGAGGAAACGTGCGAAACATGTAAAGGCTCAGGTGCGAAACCTGGAACAAATCCAGAAACATGCTCCCACTGCGGAGGCTCCGGCCAGTTAAACGTGGAGCAAAATACACCTTTTGGAAAAGTCGTTAACAGACGGGTCTGCCACCACTGTGAAGGTACAGGCAAAATCATTAAAAACAAATGTGCGGACTGCGGCGGCAAAGGAAAAATCAAAAAACGCAAGAAAATCAATGTGACAATTCCAGCCGGTGTAGATGACGGGCAGCAGCTTCGTCTCTCGGGACAGGGTGAACCAGGAATAAACGGCGGCCCTGCTGGGGATTTATTTGTCGTGTTCCATGTACGCGCACACGAGTTCTTCGAGCGTGACGGCGATGATATTTACTGTGAAATGCCGTTAACGTTTGCTCAGGCTGCTCTTGGAGATGAGGTGGAAGTGCCGACGCTGCATGGAAAAGTGAAATTGAAAATTCCGGCCGGTACACAAACAGGAACGAAATTCAGATTAAGAGGCAAAGGCGTTCAAAATGTCAGAGGCTATGGACAGGGTGACCAGCATATCGTCGTCCGCGTCGTTACGCCGACAAATCTGACAGATAAACAAAAAGACATTATCCGCGAATTTGCCGAAGTCAGCGGAAACCTGCCTGACGAACAGGAAATGAGTTTCTTTGACAAGGTAAAACGGGCGTTTAAAGGCGATTAATTATTGGATGAGGAGTTGGTAGTTTTGAAATGGTCCGAATTAAGCATTCACACAACACATGAAGCGGTCGAACCTATCTCAAATATATTGCATGAAGCTGGTGCAAGTGGGGTTGTGATAGAGGACCCGCTTGATTTAATTAAAGAACGTGAGAATGTGTACGGGGAAATCTACCAGCTCGACCCCAATGATTACCCAGATGAGGGTGTCATTGTCAAAGCATATCTGCCGGTTAACAGTTTTCTGGGCGAAACTGTAGACGGCATCAAAGAAACGATTAATAATCTCCTTCTTTACAATATTGATTTGGGCAGAAACCACATCACTATTTCTGAAGTAAATGAAGAAGAGTGGGCGACTGCCTGGAAAAAGTATTATCATCCTGTGAAAATTTCTGAAAAGTTTACAATTGTGCCGACGTGGGAGGAATATACGCCGGTCCATACGGATGAACTGATTATTGAAATGGACCCGGGAATGGCTTTCGGCACAGGGACACATCCGACAACCGTACTCTGCATTCAGGCGCTTGAACGCTTTGTGCAAAAGGGTGATAAGGTGATTGATGTCGGCACTGGTTCGGGAATTTTAAGTATTGCGGCTGCAATGCTTGAGGCTGACTCGGTTCATGCCTACGATCTTGATCCCGTGGCTGTAGAAAGTGCACGCCTCAATCTCAAGCTGAACAAAGTCAGAGATATTGCTCAAGTGAAGCAAAACAATTTGTTAGACGGGATTGAAGGGGAACATGATGTGATTGTGGCCAATATTTTGGCTGAAGTCATTCTTCGCTTTACTTCACAAGCGTACAGCCTGTTAAAAGAGGGCGGCCACTTTATTACGTCAGGAATCATCGGTCATAAAAAACAAGAAGTAAAAGAAGCACTGGAACAAGCTGGCTTTACCATTGTAGAAATCCTTTCAATGGAAGATTGGGTCAGCATTATTGCGAAAAAATAATAGTTAGTAGGTGTCACAGCGTATGCAACGATATTTTATCGAGCTCACGAAGCAGCAAATAGAGGAAGCGCCGGCTTTTTCGATTACCGGCGAAGATGTTCATCATATTGTGAACGTGATGAGAATGAATGAGGGAGATCAGATTATCTGCTGCTCTCAAGACGGCTTCGAGGCAAAATGTGAACTTCAATCTGTTTCCAAAGATAAAGTGTCCTGCCTTGTGATAGAATGGACGAATGAAAACAGAGAGCTTCCGATAAAGGTCTATATTGCGAGCGGCCTTCCGAAAGGAGATAAGCTTGAATGGATTATCCAAAAGGGGACTGAGCTCGGAGCTCATGCCTTTATTCCTTTCCAAGCCGCGCGTTCTGTTGTCAAGCTGGATGACAAAAAGGCAAAGAAAAAGCGGGAAAGATGGACGAAAATTGCAAAGGAAGCGGCTGAGCAATCGTACCGTAACGAAGTGCCGCGAGTGATGGATGTCCATTCTTTTCAGCAGCTTCTTCAAAGGATGCAGGATTTCGATAAATGTGTCGTTGCATACGAGGAGTCATCGAAGCAAGGGGAAATAAGCACATTCAGCGCGATTGTAAGCAGCCTTCCGAAAGGATCATCTCTATTGATCGTATTTGGTCCCGAAGGCGGTTTAACAGAAGCGGAGGTTGAACGGCTCACAGAGCAAGACGGTGTGCCGTGCGGCCTTGGACCGAGAATTTTAAGGACAGAAACCGCTCCGCTATACGCGTTGAGTGCGATTTCTTATCAAACAGAGTTATTAAGAGGTGATCAGTAATGGCAACTGTTGCTTTCCATACGCTTGGCTGTAAAGTCAACCATTATGAAACAGAAGCAATCTGGCAGCTTTTCAAAGAAGCGGGCTATGAAAGAAGAGACTTTGAACAAACAGCTGATGTATATGTCATTAATACATGTACGGTTACAAATACGGGAGATAAAAAAAGCCGCCAAGTGATCAGACGCGCCATTCGTCAAAATCCTGACGGTGTCATCTGTGTCACAGGCTGCTACGCGCAAACCTCACCTGCTGAGATTATGGCGATCCCCGGTGTCGACATTGTAGTCGGAACACAGGACCGTGAAAAAATGCTTGGCTACATTGACCAATACCGAGAAGAACGCCAGCCGATTAATGGCGTCAGCAACATCATGAAAGCAAGAGTATATGAAGAGCTTGATGTGCCTGCTTTCACGGACCGCACAAGAGCGTCATTGAAAATACAGGAGGGCTGCAATAATTTCTGCACATTCTGTATCATTCCGTGGGCGCGCGGCCTGCTCCGCTCCCGCGACCCTGAAGAAGTCATTAAACAAGCGCAGCAGCTTGTTGATGCCGGATATAAGGAAATTGTTCTTACGGGTATTCATACAGGCGGCTACGGCGAAGATATGAAAGATTACAACTTCGCGAAGCTTTTGAGCGAATTAGACACCCGTGTAAAAGGCGTGAAACGGATCAGAATTTCTTCCATCGAAGCCAGCCAAATCACTGACGAAGTGATCGAGGTCTTAGACCGCTCAGATAAGATAGTGAATCATTTGCATATTCCGATCCAATCCGGATCAAACACAGTGCTTAAACGGATGAGACGCAAATATACAATGGAATTCTTTGCAGACCGTTTAAATAAATTGAAAAAAGCACTGCCAGGCTTAGCTGTTACTTCTGATGTCATCGTCGGATTCCCTGGAGAAACAGAAGAAGAATTTATGGAAACCTATAACTTTATTAAAGAACATAAATTCTCTGAACTGCATGTTTTCCCTTACAGTAAACGTACAGGAACACCAGCTGCACGAATGGAAGACCAAGTGGATGAAAACGTGAAAAACGAACGTGTGCACCGCCTGATTGCTCTTTCTGACCAGCTTGCAAAAGAATACGCTTCTCAGTATGAAAATGAAGTGCTTGAAATTATCCCTGAGGAAGCGTTTAAGGAAACAGAAGAAGAAAATATGTTTGTAGGTTACACAGACAATTATATGAAGGTTGTTTTCAAAGGGACGGAAGATATGATCGGCAAAATCGTAAAAGTCAAAATCCTAAAAGCAGGTTATCCTTACAACGAAGGACAGTTTGTCCGTGTGGTTGAGGATGAAATAACTGAACACATGCGTTTGTCTTCTTAACCTAAAAAATCGGTGCATTAAAATGTACCGATTTTTTTATTTAGCCGGGATAAGAAGGTGAATCAAGCGGTAAAACAAGTTTGTAAGCGGAAGAAATAAAAGAGCTGTTACTACATTAAATAAAAGGCTGAAATGAGCAATCCTTTGGGCGGGATCGGGTGATAACTGCTCTACAAAGCCGGTCGCTGCGGTCAGAAAAGGCAATACTAGAGCCACCCCTAGCACGTTAAATACCACATGCGCATACGCTGTCTGTTTCGCCGCATATCCCCCGGATACAGCAGCCATGACAGCTGTAATGCATGTCCCGATATTTGATCCGAGTACGACGCTCATCGCCTGTGTCAGTCCGATAATCCCTTCATTCATAAAACTCATCAAAATGCCGATACAGACAGAACTGGAGTGAATGATGGCAGTTAACACCATCCCGATGAGCAAAGCGGTCCAGTTTGAATCGTTAACATGGTATAGAACGTCGGCGCCCGTTTTCAGCTTTGTCAGCGGCCCGGCAAGATGGCTGAATCCGCTGATGCAAAAGAAGATGATGCCCAGTCCAAGGAAGCTTGTTCCCAGCTGTTTCAAAGGATACCTGCCAGTCAGAAAAAACAATAAACCTCCTATTAAAAGAACCCAAATCAAAATATCCATTTTGATAGCAATAAATTCAGTTGTAAAAGTAGAGCCAACATTTGTCCCCAGAATCATCGGTATCGTCCGCTTAAAAGAAAGAACGCCCGCACTTACAAAGCCGATGACAATGACCATAAAGGCTGAGCTGCTCTGAAGTATCCCCGTAAATACAATGCTGATAAGAAACGCTTTTAACGGATGGTCTGTAAATAAAAGCAAACGTTCTTCAATTTTTGAGTACGCCATTGAAATTAAGCCCTTTCGAAGCATGTTCATGCCTGCGAGAAAGAATAATATAAGAGCAGTAAAGCTAATCAGAATTAACATCCTATTCACCAACCCCTTTCTTTCATTATATAGACAGGCAGTCGCACTCATGACGGAAAAGTGAACTCACTTAGTTGACCTGACTGATGGCTTATATTATAATGTCAAAGTACATGTTTATATGTGTAACTTAAAGGTAGTCGATTGGTGTATTCGGAGGGAGGGAAAGAGAATGTCAAAAACGGTCGTTAGAAAAAACGAATCGCTTGAAGATGCTCTTCGTCGCTTCAAACGCAGTGTATCAAAGACAGGTACTTTGCAAGAAGCAAGAAAGCGTGAATTTTATGAAAAACCTAGCGTAAAGCGCAAGAAAAAGTCTGAAGCTGCTAGAAAACGCAAATTCTAAAAGAGGGTGGATTTATGAGTCTTCTTGAGCGTCTCAACCAGGATATGAAGCTGTATATGAAAAACCGTGAGAAAGACAAACTGACTGTCGTTCGAATGGTTAAGGCTTCACTTCAAAATGAAGCAATTAAGCTTAAGAAAGACAGTTTGACCGAGGATGAGGAACTCACTGTCCTTTCTCGTGAACTTAAGCAACGTAAAGACTCCCTCCAGGAATTTTCAAACGCTAATCGTTTAGATTTAGTAGATAAAGTTCAAAAAGAGCTGGACATTTTAGAAGTTTATTTACCTGAGCAGCTGTCAGAAGAAGAGCTGCGTACAATCGTAAATGAAACCATCGCGGAGGTCGGTGCGAGCTCAAAAGCGGACATGGGCAAAGTGATGGGGGCAATTATGCCTAAAGTAAAAGGTAAAGCTGACGGAAGTTTAATTAATAAGCTTGTGAGCAGTCAACTGTCTTAAATGGCAAAGAAAAGGACATCTTTCTAAGAGAGATGTCTTTTTTTATACATAAAAAAATGAAACCTTTGATACATTTGTTACGTATGAAGAGAAGGCACTTATTATAAAAGGAAGGAGGGATACACCGCCCTTGCTTCAAATCAAAGGATTCCGTGCTGCTCTTTTGGGTATATTTTTACTTTCTTTATTAGGCGTACAGCTGAACGCAAAAGCAGAAAAACAAACTGTTTATGTGATCCCGGTTGAAAAAAATGTCGAACAGGGTCTCGCCTCGTTTTTGTCCCGTTCGTTACAAGACGCAAAGGATGCACATGCAGACCATATTATTCTTGATATCAATACCCCGGGGGGATTGGTCAAATCTGCTATTGATATGGCCGATTTGATAACCGAAAGCGAGATCCCCGTAACTGCATATGTCAACAAACGCGCGTTGTCTGCTGGTGCATATATTGCACTTCAAGCAGATCACATTTATATGGCGCCTGGCGGAAAAATGGGAGCCGCCGCGATTGTTGATGGCCAAGGCAATGCCGCTGACCAAAAAGCTCAATCACTTTGGCTGGCAGAGATGGAAGATGCCGCAGTGAAAAATAACCGCGATCCAAAATATGCGCTCGCAATGGCTGACCCAGATATAGATGCCAAGGAAGTCGGCGCGCCTAAGGGAGATCTGCTGACACTTAACGCAGACAAGGCGATTGAGGTAGGCTATTCAGAAGGCACTGCTGACAATTTGTCCACGCTCGTAAAGAAGCTTGGGTTCGAAAAGGCGCAGATTAGCTACGCAAAGGAGAGCTTTGCGGAAAAGACAGCAAGATGGCTGACGAATCCGGTCATTGTCCCTATTCTGCTGACAATCGCTTTTTTAGGTCTGACGGTGGAGCTTTTTTCCCCGGGTGTCGGCCTCCCTGGAACGGCTGGACTCATTGCGTTATTGCTGTTCTTTTACGGGCATCTTGCAGCCGGCCTTGCCGGGTATGAGACGGTTCTCCTCTTTATAGCAGGGGTGATTCTCATTCTGCTTGAGATTTTTCTTCCCGGAGGAATCATTGGATTACTGGGCTTGGGAGCGATTATTGCGAGCCTGTTTTTAGCCGCGGGGAGCTTCACTGTCATGGCAGTTTCTCTCTTGATCGCCTCAGCTGTTTCGATTACAGCTTTTATTTTACTGACAAGGGTGTTGGGAAAGCGTATGAAATTCTTTAAGAAATTGATATTAAATGATTCTACAAACACGGAGAGCGGCTACGTTTCAAATCAAACGCGCACGGACTTAATGGGAAAAGTGGGTATAACCTTTACACCGCTGCGTCCTTCCGGTACCGTGATTATTGATGATGAACGCCTTGACGTTGTTTCGGAGGGATCGTTTACAGAAAAAGATAAAAAAGTAAAAGTGATTAAAGTAGAAGGCTCACGCATTGTCGTGAGAGAAATTTAAATAGAAACGAGGAGAAGTTATATGGATCCGTCAACACTTATGATTCTGGCAATTGTCGCAGTAGCGATCATTGTTTTGGCAGTATTTTTTACATTTGTGCCTGTAATGCTTTGGATTTCAGCTTTGGCAGCCGGAGTGAAAATCAGCATTTTCACTCTAGTTGGTATGAGGCTTCGCCGTGTCATTCCGAATCGGGTTGTTAACCCGCTGATTAAAGCCCATAAAGCGGGACTTAATGTTGGAACAAACCAGCTTGAAAGCCACTACCTGGCTGGAGGTAATGTTGACAGAGTCGTCAACGCGCTTATCGCCGCTCAGAGAGCTAACATTGAACTCACTTTCGAGCGCTGTGCTGCCATTGATCTTGCAGGCCGGGACGTGTTGGAAGCTGTTCAAATGAGCGTTAATCCTAAGGTGATTGAAACACCGTTCATTGCCGGTGTCGCAATGGACGGGATTGAAGTGAAAGCGAAAGCGAGAATCACAGTAAGAGCGAATATCGAGCGCCTCGTTGGAGGAGCAGGGGAAGAAACCATTGTAGCTCGTGTAGGTGAGGGGATCGTTTCTACAATCGGTTCATCTGATAATCATAAAAAAGTGCTTGAAAACCCTGACATGATTTCTCAGACAGTCCTTGGAAAAGGATTGGACTCAGGAACTGCGTTTGAAATTCTCTCAATTGATATTGCAGATGTAGATATCGGCAAAAACATCGGGGCAATTTTACAAACCGATCAGGCCGAGGCTGATAAAAACATCGCGCAGGCAAAAGCGGAAGAACGACGTGCGATGGCTGTCGCTCAAGAACAGGAAATGCGTGCCCGCGTAGAAGAAATGCGCGCGAAAGTGGTAGAAGCCGAGGCGGAAGTGCCGCTTGCGATGGCAGAAGCTTTGCGTGAAGGGAATATTGGCGTCATGGATTACATGAATATCAAGAACATCGATGCTGACACAGAAATGCGTGATTCATTCGGCAAGCTGACGAAAGACCCTTCGGATGAAGACCGCAAATCATAATCTCTCTAAGAAGGGAGAACGCTGATGGAAGATTTACTGACCAATCCGCTTATTATTGCAGCGATCATCGGAATCATTTCTGCGATTTTCGGCAAAAAGAGCAAAGAAGAAAAGCAAAACAGCCAAAAAAGTAAAAAACCTCAACACGTGCAATCTGCTTCTCCTCAAAAGAAGCAGTCAAAAGAAGATGCCCCTGCCCCTATCCCTAACCGTATGGAACAGGCAAGACGGGAAGCGGAAGAAAGACGCAGGGAAACAGCAAGAAACCTGAAAGGGCTGGAACGAGATCTTGCTGCTGCCAAACAAAAAACAGTATACACAAAACAAAAAATGCTTCAGGTGAATAAAGACACCGTCGTACAGGGGATCGTTCTAGGAGAGGTGTTCGGACCTCCACGGGCGAAAAAACCTCACCGTACGATGCGCCCGGCCCGTAAAAATTAAAGTGTTAGAACCTCCTTTCAAATCATACATATGAGATGAAAGGGGGTTCTTTTTGTATGGGGCAAAGAAAGAATCGTATGAAAGCTTGGCTGACAAGAGCATTGGAAATTCCCCCGGACGTTATGATGGATCTGC
Source organism: Bacillus sp. PS108 (assembly GCF_037963335.1). Lineage (NCBI taxonomy): Bacteria > Bacillati > Bacillota > Bacilli > Caryophanales > Bacillaceae > Bacillus > Bacillus sp. PS108. The sequence goes on along the minus strand of NZ_CP150155.1, from coordinate 2,468,627 downwards.
CGAGGATTACAATGGTTGGCAGACTTCATATCTACATAGAAAACCACAGAGGCCTTTTGCTTTTCAGTGAGAATGAAGTGCGGCTGATGCTGAAGCAGGGCCAGTGCATCATATCTGGTAAAAATTTTGTCATCAAGGCGATTCTTCCGGAAGAGATACTTTTGGAGGGTACGATTGATGTCGTTCGATATGTTGAGTCATAAAGCCGAGGGGGAAATGTTGTGAAAAATAAATGGCTGTCTTTTTTTTCGGGTAAGGTCCAGCTTGAATTGACGGGAAGAGGGATTGAACGGCTCCTTAATGAATGCACAAGACAGGGGATTCCGGTCTTTCATGTCAAAAAAAAGAAAGAAGCCGTATCGTTATATATACAGCTTCAGGATGTACATGCCTTTCGGCGGGTGAGAAGTAAATTTAAATGTAAAGCCCGATTTATCAATCGGAAGGGTTTTCCCTTCCTGTTGCTGAAATCAAAGCTGAATATAGGGTTTACGATCGGTTTTGCGATTTTTTTCATCCTTTTGTTTTTGCTGTCCAATATGGTGTGGAAAATTGATGTGACAGGCGCTAAGCCTGAAACAGAACATCAAATGAGGCAGCATCTTAATGAAATCGGCGTCAAAAAGGGCCGTCTGCAGTTTTTAATGATGTCGCCCGAAAAAATACAGAAATCATTAACCAATGGAATAGACAATATCACTTGGGTCGGAGTTGATCTGAAGGGGACGACCATTCACATGAAAGTTGTGGAGAAAAATGAGCCCGAAAAAGAAAAATATGTTAGCCCGCGCAATATTGTCGCCAAAAAGAAAGCAACCATTACGAGAATGTTTGTGCAAAAAGGACAGCCCATGGCCGCCATACACGATCATGTTGAAAAGGGGCAGCTGCTTGTTTCGGGACTGATCGGCAGCGAAGACCATCAGCAGGAAGTCGCCTCAAAAGCAGAAATTTACGGAGAAACCTGGTATAGATCAGAAGTGACAGTCCCGCTTGAAACATTATTTAACGTCTATACGGGCAAAGTAAGGACAAAGCACAAGCTTTCTTTTGGTTCTTTGGCAATCCCGATCTGGGGGATGACGTTTAAAAAAGAGGAATTGAAGCATCCAAAAACAGAACAAGAAAAACATTCGCTTCATTTTCTCGGATTTAAGCTCCCTGTATCTTATGTCAAAGAGCAAACGAGAGAAAGTGAAGAGGCTTTGCGAAAATATACAAAAAAAGAAGCAGTTCAAGAAGGCATTAAATTGGGTAAACAGGATGTAGAGGATAAAATAGGCGAAAACGGCGAGGTGAAAAGTGAAAAAGTTTTGCACCAGACTGTTGAGAATGGTAAAGTAAAGTTGATTATTCTCTACCAAGTTATAGAAGATATCGTTCAAACCACACCTATTGTCAGGGAGACTGAAGAATGACAGAACATTTACTTGCGATGAATCAAAAACTGAAAAACCCGGACGAGGCGCTTTCACTCTTCGGGAACCAAGATTCTTTTTTGAAATTGATGGAGAAAGATCTGAATGTAAATATCATTACGCGCGGCGAGACGATTTATGTTTCAGGCGATGATGAATCGTTTCAGATTGCAGACAGGCTGCTGGGATCGCTCCTCGCTTTAATTCGCAAGGGGATAGAGATCTCTGAACGTGATGTGATTTACGCCATCAAAATGGCAAAGAAGAATGAACTTGAATACTTTGAAAGCATGTATGAAGAAGAAATTACAAAAAACGCAAAAGGCAAATCAATCCGTGTAAAAACAATGGGACAGCGGGAATACGTGGCCGCTATGAAGCGGAATGACCTTGTATTCGGCATTGGTCCGGCGGGAACCGGGAAAACGTACCTGGCTGTCGTAAAAGCAGTCCATGCTTTAAAAAACGGACATATCAAAAAAATCATTTTAACAAGACCTGCCGTGGAAGCCGGTGAAAGCCTTGGTTTTCTCCCAGGTGACCTAAAAGAAAAAGTAGATCCTTATTTGCGCCCGCTGTATGACGCTCTCCATGATGTGCTTGGGGCAGATCATACAGAACGTCTGATGGAAAGAGGCATCATTGAAATTGCTCCGCTCGCATATATGAGGGGGCGGACGCTCGATGATGCTTATGTTATACTTGATGAAGCACAGAATACCACGCCTGCTCAAATGAAAATGTTTTTGACGAGACTGGGTTTTGGCTCTAAAATGATCATTACAGGTGACGTCAGCCAAATTGATCTGCCGAAAGGCGTCAAATCGGGACTTGCAGTAGCGAAGGAGATGCTGAAAGGAATAGACGGCATTTCTATGATTGAGCTAGACCAGACAGACGTGGTCAGACATCCGCTTGTTGCGAAAATTATTGAAGCATACGATAAGCAAAATTAATGCTGAATGACCCGATCGCGCGTTATCGGGTCATTTTTATGATTGCTTATGGGCTTGATGTTTCAAGAGGAGGTTCTTGTGTTGAAAAAGAAGGCTAAGACCAAAAGCAGCTCAAAAAAATGGAGCAGTTTTAAAAATGCCCGCTCCATGCATGTACTGCTGTATCTTCTGCTGGCTGCCATTATGTTTGCTTTGCTCTTTGTACATGTTAAGCCGGAAACACTTGATTTAGACCTGTTTTCAGTCAGCGACAAGACCATTTACGCTCCGGCAACCGTAGAAGATCAAAAAGCCACAGAGGAAAAAAAGCAAGCCGCTGAGGACGCGGTTGAAGATCAATATACATTAAAAAAAGAATATACAGACAATCGGATTGACCTTGTGTCATCAATATTCGACAGTATTAGTGAAGTGAAAAAATCATCGGAAGAAGGCAGTAAATCACCATCGGAAAAATCAATGGTCAAATCTGTAAAGGACAAATTGACATCAGATGTGAATGATTCTATATCGGAGGATTCCATCAAGACATTGCTGAAAGCAGACAGTGAAGACTTTTCTTTTGTCAGAGATACGGTCATTACCGCAGTAAATACGGTCATGAGCAGTGAAATCCCTTCGGATAAACTATCTGATGCAAAGGATAAGGTAGAAAAAGAGCTAAAGAGCAATTCTATTCCGTCTAAATACTTGGGAGCCGCGACAGAAATCGGGCGTTTTGCTATTATTCCGAATTACGTCTTCGATCCGAAAGCAACAGAGGCAAAACGGCAGGAAGCCTCAGATAATGTCCAGCAGGTTCAAATCAAACAGGGACAAGTGCTCGTGGAAGAAAATGACCTCATTGATCGGGAAGTGTACAGGAAACTTGAGCTGACCGGGTTATTAAATAACTCAAATCTCTTTAAACCGATCAGCGGGCTATTGATTATGATCGGACTTTTCATTGCAACACTTGTATATTATTTTGAAAAACAGAAACAAAATCTGAAGTTTAAAAACCAATCCATTCTGTTATTCTCCATAATCACAACACTTTTGCTTGTGATCATGGAGGTTGTCAGTTTGTTTCAGAAGATGGAGTATAATAATATCGGCTATCTGGTCCCCATTGCGGCCGGCGCCATCTTAATCAAACTGCTGATGAATGAACGCATTGCCATTTTGGGAAGTATCATTCTTGCGATTTGCGGAAGTATGATGTTTAATCAGGGTGTGACAGGAACATTCAATTATGTCATAGGGATTTATTATTTGATCAGCGGCATTTCAGGTGTATTATTTTTAGGAAAACACAATGCAAGATCAAAGATTTTGCAGACCGGACTTTTCGTGGCGTTTATTAATATGGTTGTCGTTCTATCCTTATTATTGATCCAGAACACTGCGCTGTCGGGTCTTGAAATCGGCACTTTAATGCTCATGGGGGTTGTGTCGGGGTTTGCTTCATCTGTATTGATCATCGGCCTGATGCCGTTTTTTGAGACGGGCTTTGGCATTTTATCCACCATGAGGCTGCTCGAGCTGTCTAATCCTAACCATCCGCTATTGCGCAAAATACTGACAGAAACACCAGGTACATATCATCACAGTGTAATGGTTGCCAATTTATCAGAGGCAGCCTGTGAAGCGGTTGGGGCTAATGGTTTGCTTGCAAGAGTCGGCGCATATTATCACGATCTCGGAAAAACAAAGCGCCCGCAATATTTTATTGAAAACCAAATGAATATTGACAATCCGCATGACAAGCTGTCACCTCAGTTGAGTAAAAATATTATTATCTCGCATACGACAGACGGTGCGAATATGCTGAGAAGCTATAAATTTCCGAAAGAGCTTGTCGATATTGCTGAGCAGCATCATGGAACCTCGCTTTTAAAGTTTTTTTACTATAAAGCGAAGGAAAAAGGCGACCAGATTACAGAGGAAGAGTTCCGTTATCCGGGGCCGAAGCCGCAGTCAAAGGAAGCCGCAATTATATCAGTGGCCGACAGTGTTGAAGCGGCCGTCAGATCCATGCATAATCCAAATCCTGAACGAATTGAAAAGCTTGTCCGGGGTATTATATCCGATAAGCTTCAGGACGGACAGTTCAGTGAATGCGATTTGACATTTAAAGAGCTGGATACAATCGCAAAAACGCTCTGTGCAACATTAAAAGGAATTTTCCACTCCCGGATTGAATATCCGGAGGCTACTAAGAAGGTGAAATAGATGAGTTTACTGATTGATATCGTTGATGAAACAGGAAGCGTCTCAGAAGAGATGCTCAAAGAAGTAGAAAATCTGCTTCAATTTGCCGCTGAGCGTGAAGGCGTTCAGGATCAGGCTGAAGTTTCTGTCACGATTGTTTCCAATGATGACATACATCAGATTAACAAAGAATACCGGGGAAAGGATGCTCCGACAGATGTCATCTCATTTGCTCTTGAAGAAGAGGGAGAAGGCGAGGTCGAAATCGTGGGCGCCGAAATGCCTCCGGTTTTAGGTGATATTATCATCAGTGCCGATCGCACAAGAGAGCAGGCAGAGGAGTATAATCATTCTTTTAAAAGAGAGCTCGGATTTCTAGCTGTACACGGATTTCTGCACCTTTTAGGGTATGACCATATGACGAAAGAGGAAGAAGAGGAGATGCTTACTAAGCAAAAGGAATTGCTGGACGCTTATGGACTCAAAAGATCATAGAAATGAGCTGAAGCGATTCTTCAAAAGCTTCGTGCATGCAGGCCGGGGCATCTGGGAAACAGCGCGGACGGAGCGGAATTTCCAATTTCATGCCGCAGCCGCCTGCGCTGTTCTCATTTGCGGCTTCCTTGTAGAGCTCAGCATGATTGAGTGGATGATTATATTCCTTTTGATAGGCGGTATGTTTTCGCTTGAGCTTTTAAATACAGCCATTGAACATACGGTTGATTTAATAACTGACAAACATCACCCTCTTGCTAAAGCGGCCAAGGACGCTGCCGCCGGGGCTGTTTGCGTTTTTGCCGTGATTTCGTGTATCATTGGTTTACTTATTTTTTTGCCAAAGCTGTAATGGCTGAAAATTCTTACATTTATTTTACATTTTTAGAAATGGGCGTGAAAAAAAGCGCGCGATTATGTAAAATATAAAGTGATAGCGGTACCATTATAGGTAAGAGAGGAATGTACACATGAACAGACAAGAATTAATAACAGAAGCTTTAAAAGCGCGTGATATGGCATATGCGCCGTATTCCAAATTCCAAGTAGGAGCCGCTCTTCTTACCAAGGATGGAAAAGTGTACAGAGGCTGCAACATTGAGAACGCGGCATACAGCATGTGCAATTGCGCCGAGCGTACTGCTTTATTTAAAGCTGTTTCTGAAGGGGATACAGAGTTTCAGATGCTGGCCGTTGCGGCTGACACCCCTGGACCGGTATCTCCGTGCGGAGCCTGCCGCCAGGTGATTTCTGAGCTTTGCACAAAAGACGTTATTGTCGTACTAACTAATTTACAAGGACAAATAAAAGAAATGACTGTGGAAGAATTATTGCCAGGCGCATTTTCATCGGAGGATTTACATGACGAACGAAAGCTTTAAATCAGGATTTGTATCCATTATTGGAAGACCAAACGTAGGAAAATCTACATTTTTGAACAGAGTCATTGGACAAAAAATCGCGATCATGAGCGATAAGCCCCAAACGACGAGAAACAAGGTGCAAGGAGTACTGACGACAGGCACATCACAAACCATTTTTATTGACACACCAGGGATTCATAAACCTAAGCATAAGCTTGGGGACTTTATGATGAAAGTGGCGCAAAATACATTAAAAGAAGTCGATTTGATCTTGTTTATGATCAATGCTGAGGAAGGCTACGGGAAGGGCGACGAATTCATCATTGAGAAATTGGAGAAGATGTCTACGCCTGTATTCTTAATCGTAAACAAAATTGATAAAATTCATCCCGACCAATTGCTTCTGCTAATTGACGAATACCGCAAACGTTATCCTTTTAAGGAAATTGTTCCGATTTCTGCTTTAGAAGGAAATAACATCGAAACATTGCTTGCTCAGGTTGAAGCGTATTTGCCGGAAGGGCCGCAATTCTATCCGAGTGACCAGGTAACTGACCACCCTGAACGATTTATCATTTCTGAATTAATCAGGGAAAAGGTGCTGCATTTGACGAGAGAAGAAATCCCGCACAGCATTGCGGTGGCCATCGAATCCATCAAAGGGCAAGACAACGGTTCTGTGCACGTAGCGGCAACGATTGTGGTCGAGCGGGATTCCCAGAAAGGCATCGTGATCGGTAAAAAAGGAAGCCTTCTAAAAGAGGTTGGAAAAAGAGCGAGAGCGGATATTGAAGCACTGTTGGGCTCCCGTGTCTACCTTGAATTGTGGGTGAAAGTGCAGAAAGACTGGCGTAATAAAATGTCCCAGCTTCGCGATTTTGGCTTTAAAGAGGACGAATATTAATCTCTTGCTGTGTGTGTCATTATCTCACAGGAACAGGGATACATTAGCAAATTTTGTTTAACATGAAATGGAGGACATCTGGTCAAGATAAAGGTAAGAATTTGGAGTTTAGGTAAGCTAGTTTAACTACAGAAAGGTGGGTTTCTTGTGTTGAATTTTACCTGGAACGTATTTTCTCAAACAGGAAATGTTGATACGTATCTTCTTTTTAAAGAACTGGAAAAAGAGAACATGGAAAGACCCGAAGAACTAGAAGATGAGCTAGCCCGATTTGATTATCCAATTTTATAAACCTCTTGGCCGCTCCTGCTTGAGGAAGGTGCGGAAATGCTGACAAAATGTGAAGGAATCGTTCTTCGCACAAATGATTACGGAGAGACGAATAAAATCGTAACATTACTGACAAGAGAACACGGAAAAATAGGTGTTATGGCACGAGGCGCCAAAAAACCGAACAGCCGTTTATCAGCAGTCAGCCAGCCCTTTTTGTATGGTTCTTTCTTAATGCAAAAAACATCGGGCCTCGGAACGCTTCAGCAGGGGGAAATGATCCTCAGCATGAGAGGCATCAGGGAAGACTTGTTTTTAACAGCATATGCTGCCTATATTGCTGAGTTAGTCGACAGAGGCACAGAAGAAAAAAAGCCAAATCCTTATTTATTTGAATTCATATTAGAATCATTAAAACAGCTGAATGAAGGAACAGATCCGGATGTTATCACCTTCATTGTTCAAATGAAGATGCTCGGTGTCATGGGCCTGTATCCTGAGCTAAATCATTGTGTACATTGTAAAAGCCAAGACGGAACCTTTCATTTTTCTGTTCGTGATAATGGTTTTATATGCCACCGCTGTTTTGAAAAAGATCCTTACAGGATACCGATTAAACCACAAACGGCAAGGCTGTTAAGACTCTTCTACTATTTTGATTTGTCGAGACTCGGCAATGTGTCCTTAAAAGAGGAAACAAAAGCTGAATTAAAGCAAGTGATTGATTTATATTACGAAGAATATTCGGGATTGTATTTAAAATCAAAGCGCTTTTTAGATCAAATGGAAAGCATGAAACATCTTATGGGTGAAAACAAAAGTTGACATTTGGTCCATCTTTTTATATGATCATTTATTATAAAATATGTTGCAGTGAGAGAAAGAAGTACTTGCGTTTACCTCATGAAAGCGACCTTAGGGCGGTGTAAGCTAAGGATGAGCACGCAACGAAAGGCATTCTTGAGCAATTTTAAAAAAAGAGGCTGGGATTTTGTTCTCAGCAACTAGGGTGGAACCGCGGGAGAACTCTCGTCCCTATGTTTGCGGCTGGCAAGCATAGAGACGGGAGTTTTTTGGTTGCTGCCACAGTCAACTTATGAAAGAAAAGTGGAGGTGCTTGAAATGAATATTCAAGACATGATTCTAACCTTGCAAAAGCATTGGTCCAGTCAGGGCTGTGTGCTTATGCAGGCTTACGATGTAGAAAAAGGAGCCGGCACGATGAGCCCGTATACATTTTTGCGCAGTATCGGTCCTGAGCCGTGGAAAGTGGCTTATGTAGAGCCTTCCCGACGTCCGGCAGACGGCCGCTACGGGGAGAACCCGAACAGACTGTATCAGCATCATCAGTTCCAGGTCATTATTAAACCGTCACCTGATAACATTCAAGAGCTGTATTTGGATTCCTTGCGTGCTCTTGGAATTGATCCGCTTGAGCACGATATTCGCTTTGTTGAAGACAACTGGGAGAATCCGTCTTTAGGCTGCGCGGGTCTAGGCTGGGAAGTTTGGCTTGACGGAATGGAAATAACACAGTTTACGTATTTCCAGCAGGTCGGGGGATTAGAGTGTAAACCCGTTTCTGTAGAGATTACGTATGGAATTGAGCGTCTCGCGTCTTATATCCAGGATAAAGAAAACGTGTTTGACTTGGAATGGACGTCAGGGTTTACAGTAAAAGATTTATTCATGATGGCTGAATATGAGCATTCTGTTTATACGTTTGAAACATCAGACGTCGATATGCTGTTCCAATTGTTCAGCACATATGAAAAAGAAGCGATCAAGCAAATGGACAACGGACTTGTTCATCCAGCATATGACTATGTGCTGAAATGCTCGCACACTTTCAACCTGCTTGATGCCAAAGGTGCGATCTCTGTTACCGAGCGGACGGGCTATATCGCAAGAGTGCGGAATTTAGCTAGAAAAGTAGCAAAAACCTATTATGAGGAACGAGAAAAACTAGGGTTCCCAATGCTTAAAGGGGAGGGTTCTTCTCATGAGTAAACAGGATTTACTTTTAGAGATCGGATTAGAGGAAATGCCGGCGCGCTTTTTGAATGAAAGCATGGTTCAGCTTGGCGACAAGCTGACAGGCTGGCTTAAAGAAAAAAATATTACTCACGGTGAAGTGAAACTCTTCAATACACCGAGACGTCTTGCTGTGTTCGTTAAGGATGTCGCAGAAAAGCAGGATGATATAAAAGAAGAAGCAAAAGGGCCTGCGAAAAAAATTGCCCTTGATGCGGACGGGAACTGGACAAAAGCGGCAATCGGCTTTTCAAAAGGCCAAGGCGCGAATGTGGAAGACCTGTATATCAAAGAAGTAAAAGGCATAGAGTATGTATTCGTGCAAAAATTCCAAGCCGGCCAAGAAACGAAGTCGCTTCTGCCAGAATTGAGCGGTTTAATTACAAGCTTGCATTTCCCGAAAAACATGCGCTGGGGAAATGAAGATTTGCGTTATATCCGACCGATCAAATGGATTGTCGCATTATTTGGACAGGATGTCATTCCATTTTCGATCACAAACGTTGAGTCTGGACGGACAACACAGGGACACCGTTTCCTCGGACATGAAGTGTCAATTGAATCACCTTCAGCTTATGAAGAGCAGTTGAAAGAACAGCATGTTATTGCTGATCCTAGCGTCCGAAAGCAAATGATTCAATCTCAGCTGGAAACAATGGCTGCTGAAAACAATTGGAGCATTCCAGTTGACGAAGACCTTCTTGATGAAGTGAATCATTTAGTAGAATACCCGACAGCTCTTTACGGTTCATTTGAATCCGAGTTTCTGTCAATTCCTGAAGAAGTGCTTGTCACAACAATGAAAGAGCATCAGCGCTACTTCCCTGTCAAAGACAAAAACGGTGACCTGCTGCCTCACTTTATCACAGTCCGAAACGGCAACAGCCACGCGATTGAAAATGTGGCCCGAGGCAATGAAAAAGTGCTGCGCGCACGTTTATCTGATGCGTCATTCTTCTACAAGGAAGATCAGAAACTAAACATTGATGCAAATGTGAAGAAGCTTGAAAATATCGTTTTCCATGAAGAGCTTGGTTCTCTTGCTGATAAGGTTAGAAGAGTCACATCAATCGCAGAGAAACTTGCCGTTCGTCTTCAGGCTGATGAAGATACATTAAAACATGTGAAGCGGGCTGCTGAAATTTCTAAATTCGACCTTGTGACGCATATGATATATGAATTCCCTGAACTTCAAGGAATTATGGGCGAAAAGTATGCGAGAATGCTTGGCGAAGATGAAGCTGTGGCGGCGGCAGTTAATGAACATTATATGCCTAGATCAGCGGGCGGAGAAACGCCTTCTACTTTCACCGGAGCTGTTGTAGCAATGGCGGATAAGCTTGACACAATCGCTTCATTCTTCTCTATCGGCGTAATTCCGACCGGTTCCCAAGACCCTTACGGACTGCGCCGCCAAGCAAGCGGTATTGTTGCGATTCTTCTTGACCGCAACTGGGGAATTTCATTTGAAGAGCTGCTTACTTTCGTTCAAACCGATAAAGAAAATGAACTGCTGGATTTCTTCACTCAGCGCTTGAAATATGTCTTGAATGCTGAACAAATCAGACATGATGTCATTGACGCCGTGCTGGAAAGCTCTGAGCTTGAGCCGTACTCTGCGCTGCATAAAGCACAAGTACTGGAGCAAAAGCTTGGTGCACCTGGCTTTAAGGAAACAGCCGAAGCGTTAGGCCGAGTGATCTCTATCAGCAAAAAAGGAGTCCGCGGAGACATTCAGCCTGATCTGTTTGAAAATGAATACGAAGCAAAACTGTTTGATGCCTACCAAACAGCGAAGCAAAATCTGCAGGAAAACTTCAGCAAAAAAGATTATGAGGCGGCGCTTGCTTCACTTGCAGCCTTAAAAGAACCGATCGATGCTTACTTCGATCATACAATGGTTATAGCGGATAATGAGGCATTAAAGGCAAATCGTTTAGCGCAAATGGTAAGCTTGGCGGATGAGATCAAGTCCTTTGCGAATATGAATGCCCTTATTGTAAAATAAAGAGAGAAAAGGCGGTTGCTGTGTGATCGGTAATCGTCTTTTCCCCATTTATAAGTTTTTTGTTTGATTACAAGATATTTACGTTATAATATGGATTATTATTTCTTTACATAGCTATGAAGTGAAAAGGTGGTGAGTACGATCGAACTAAATAAACGGCAAGAACATATTTTGCAGATTGTAAAAGAAAACGGGCCGATTACAGGGGAGCATATTGCAGAAAAGCTGAACCTAACCAGGGCGACATTGCGCCCGGATTTAGCCATACTCACCATGTCAGGATTCCTCGAGGCGCGCCCGAGAGTCGGTTATTTCTATACGGGAAAAACCGGCACACAGCTTTTGGCGGATAAACTCAAAAAGCTTCAGGTGAAAGACTTTCAATCTATCCCCGTAGTGATTCACGAAAACGTTTCTGTGTACGATGCGATTTGCACCATGTTTTTAGAAGATGTAGGTACTCTGTTTGTGGTGGACCGCGATGCTGTTTTAGTCGGGGTGCTTTCACGAAAAGACTTGCTCAGAGCGAGCATTGGCCAGCAGGAGCTTACATCGGTCCCTGTTCACATCATCATGACAAGGATGCCGAACATTACGGTGTGCAGACGCGAGGATTATGTGATGGACATTGCAAAGCACTTAATAGAAAAACAAATTGATGCACTGCCTGTCATCAAAGACACCGATAAAGGCTTTGAAGTGATCGGCAGAGTGACAAAAACAAATATGACCAAAATACTTGTCAGTTTATCTGAAAATGAAATCCTATAAGATTGCAAACTAACGGGGGGATAATATGAATAACCGCATCATCTATGTTGTATCGGATTCCGTCGGTGAAACGGCTGAATTGGTAGTAAAAGCAGCACTCAGCCAATTTAACGGATCGGCGGATGATACTCATGTAAGAAGAATTCCTTATGTTGAAGATATAGGCACTATCAATGAAGTGATTTCACTTGCAAAGGCAGACGGCGGCATTATCTGTTTTACACTCGTGGTGCCGGAAATCAGAGAATATTTGATAGCCGAAGCGGAAAAAGCAAATGTTTTATATTATGATATTATCGGCCCGTTGATTGATAAAATGGAAACAGCCTACGGTTTAACAGCGAAATACGAACCGGGGCGGGTGCGCCAGCTTGATGAAGATTATTTCAAAAAAGTGGAGGCCATCGAGTTTGCAGTTAAATACGATGATGGACGTGATCCAAGAGGGATTTTAAAAGCTGATATCGTTTTGATCGGCGTTTCAAGAACGTCTAAAACACCGCTGTCTCAATATCTCGCACACAAACGCCTGAAGGTTGCCAATGTTCCGATTGTACCGGAGGTTGATCCGCCGGAAGAACTCTTTAACGTTGATCCGAAAAAATGCATCGGTTTAAAGATTAGCCCTGATAAACTGAATCATATCAGAAAAGAACGTTTAAAATCACTCGGGCTTAATGATAAAGCGATTTATGCAAATATCAACAGAATCAAAGAGGAACTCGAGTATTTCGAAAAGATTGTGGATCGGATCGGCTGCCAGGTTGTTGATGTTTCAAATAAAGCGGTTGAGGAAACAGCAAATATTATCCATCATCTCAAAACAAAAAACATATAACTCAGGACGCTCTATCCTGGGTTTTTGGCTGTGCCAAAAGGGAATAATGAAAAACAATAGCATCTTTGTGAAGTTTGTATTATAATAAAAAATTGTGATAAAATGATTAATTTTAGGTTTAAGGATCGTGTGATACGAATAAACTATTATGGGTAAGATGTCAAGAATTTCTCCCGGAAATTTTTCGACAAATTCATATACATCCACAATAATAAAGGATGTGCGATTTTGCTTGCTTTTATGCAGGAGTTTAATGGAGGGATGGAGAATTACTCTTCTTAATGAACAAGAAAAGACGATTTTTGTCGATGCTGATGCTTGTCCGGTAAAAGATGAAATTTTACAAACAGCATCCGAGTATGAAGTTCAAGTTCTTTTTGTCGCTTCATTTGAACATTATCAGCTTTCCAGAAGCAATGAAGAAAAATGGAAGTATGTTGATCCTCATAAAGAAGCTGCTGATTTATATATCGCAAATCACGTGAAACCGGGAGATATTGTTGTGACGCAGGACATCGGATTAGCATCTCTGCTGTTGAACAGAAATGTCTCTGTTATGTCGGAAAGAGGTCGTCTTTACAAAGAAGACACGATTGATTTTGCCCTAGAGGGCCGTCATTTTTCCGGCAAACAAAGAAAAAAAGGCGTATATGCCAAAGGGCCTAAAAAATTGAATAAAGAAGATCGAGAACGATTTATTACACTGCTGCAAAAAATCCTGTCGAACGATGAAGGGATTTTGCACTAAAGCATCGAATAATGTACGACGGAGTGTTATAAGATGGGAAATCGGATACCAGATGAAATTGTGGATCAGGTGCAAAAGTCGGCAGATATCGTTGAAGTCATAGGTGATTATGTTCAATTAAAGAAGCAAGGCCGAAACTACTTTGGACTCTGTCCTTTTCATGGAGAAAGCACACCTTCGTTTTCCGTATCGCCCGACAAACAGATTTTTCATTGCTTTGGCTGCGGAGCGGGCGGCAATGTTTTCTCTTTTTTAAGGCAGATGGAAGGCTATTCTTTTGCCGAGTCGGTTTCTCACCTTGCTGACAAATACCAAATTGATTTTCCAGATGATATAACAGTCCATTCCGGAGCCCGGCCAGAGTCTTCTGGAGAACAAAAAATGGCTGAGGCACATGAGCTCCTGAAGAAATTTTACCATCATTTGTTAATAAATACAAAAGAAGGTCAAGAGGCACTGGATTATCTGCTTTCTAGGGGCTTTACGAAAGAGCTGATTAATGAATTTCAGATTGGCTATGCTCTTGATTCTTGGGACTTTATCACGAAATTCCTTGTAAAGAGGGGATTTAGTGAGGCGCAAATGGAAAAAGCGGGTCTCCTGATCAGACGCGAAGACGGAAGCGGATATTTCGACCGCTTCAGAAACCGTGTCATGTTTCCGATCCATGATCATCACGGGGCTGTTGTTGCTTTCTCAGGCAGGGCTCTTGGCAGCCAGCAGCCTAAGTATATGAACAGTCCTGAAACCCCGCTCTTTCATAAAAGCAAACTGCTTTACAATTTTTATAAGGCCCGCCTTCATATCAGAAAGCAGGAAAGAGCAGTCTTATTTGAAGGGTTTGCTGATGTCATATCGGCCGTAAGCTCGGATGTAAAGGAAAGCATAGCCACGATGGGAACGTCTCTTACAGATGATCATGTCAAGATCCTGAGAAGAAACGTCGAAGAAATCATTCTTTGCTATGACTCTGATAAAGCCGGTTATGAAGCCACCTTAAAAGCTTCGGAGCTTCTGCAAAAAAAAGGCTGCAAAGTCAGAGTTGCAATGATTCCTGACGGATTGGACCCTGATGATTACATCAAAAAATTCGGCGGGGAAAAATTTAAAAACGACATTATTGACGCAAGTGTCACCGTAATGGCGTTCAAAATGCAATATTTCCGAAAAGGAAAGAACCTGTCCGATGAAGGCGACCGCCTAGCTTACATTAAAGACGTACTGAAAGAAATCAGCACGCTTTCAGGGTCTCTAGAGCAGGAAGTCTATGTAAAGCAGCTTGCTTCAGAGTTTTCGCTTTCACAGGAGTCTTTAACTGAGCAGCTGTCTGTTTTCAGCAAGCAAAACAAACCTGCTGACAATAGCGGTGAAACAAAAACGCGGCGAGCGCATCTGACGACAAAAGCAAGGCAAAAACGTTTGCGTCCGGCGTATGAAAATGCAGAAAGGCTGTTACTCGCTCACATGCTTCGAGATCGGAGCGTCATCAAAAAAGTGATTGACCGGGTAGGGTTTCAATTTAATATTGATGAGCACCGGGCATTAGCCGCCTATCTTTATGCTTTTTATGAAGAGGGAGCCGAGCTGACGCCTCAGCATCTGATGGCCAGGGTGACGGATGATCATATAAGTCAGCTCTTGTCTGATATATTAATGCTTCAGGTTAATCAAGAGCTTAGCGAAGCCGAGTTATCAGATTATGTAAAAAAAGTGTTGAATCAAAGAAATTGGTCAATGATAAAAGAAAAAGAGGCGGAAAGAGCCGAAGCCGAAAGGCAAAAAGATTTTTTAAGAGCTGCTTCTCTGGCTCAAGAAATCGTTACATTGAACCGATCTTTAAAATAACTGGAGAACTGATGAGGAGCATTTATTGGCAATGATTCCTTGCGGAGGAGCAAATAGATCGCTTAACCTCATCATGAATTGTCATTTCATTATTCGCACATTGTTAAAGGCAGTTCACATAGAAAACGCCTGAATGGACCGAATAAGAATCATACCGCTTATAGAATTCGTTGCAAGCTTTGGAAGGAGGGATCCATAATGGCTGATAAACAAACCCACGAGACAGAATTAACATTCGACCAAGTAAAAGAGCAATTAACAGAGTCTGGTAAAAAACGTGGCGTTTTGACATATGAAGAAATTGCTGAGCGTATGTCCAGCTTTGAAATTGAATCAGACCAAATGGATGAGTATTATGAATTTTTAGGTGAACAAGGTGTTGAATTAATTAGTGAGAATGAAGAAACAGAAGATCCTAATATTCAGCAGCTTGCCAAAGCCGAAGAAGAATTTGACCTTAATGACCTAAGTGTACCGCCTGGCGTTAAAATCAATGACCCAGTTCGTATGTATTTAAAGGAAATCGGTCGGGTTAACCTTCTTTCTGCAAAAGAAGAAATCGCCTACGCTCAAAAGATTGAAGAAGGTGACGAAGAATCTAAACGCAGATTGGCTGAAGCGAACCTGCGGCTTGTTGTCAGTATCGCAAAACGGTATGTCGGACGCGGTATGCTGTTCCTTGATCTGATCCAGGAAGGAAACATGGGTCTGATGAAAGCCGTTGAAAAATTTGATTATCGCAAAGGTTATAAATTCAGTACGTATGCTACGTGGTGGATCAGACAGGCGATTACACGCGCCATTGCCGATCAGGCGAGAACGATCCGGATTCCCGTTCATATGGTTGAAACCATTAATAAATTAATCCGTGTGCAGCGTCAATTACTGCAAGACTTAGGCAGAGAACCAACACCTGAAGAAATTGCGGAAGATATGGATTTAACGCCTGAAAAAGTACGCGAAATCTTAAAGATTGCTCAAGAGCCGGTATCTCTGGAAACACCGATCGGTGAAGAGGATGACTCGCACCTTGGTGATTTCATTGAAGACCAAGAAGCAACTTCACCTTCTGACCACGCCGCATACGAGCTATTGAAAGAGCAGTTGGAAGATGTGCTTGATACGTTAACTGATCGTGAAGAAAATGTATTGCGTCTTCGATTCGGTCTTGATGACGGCCGTACTAGAACATTAGAAGAGGTCGGCAAAGTATTTGGAGTAACGAGAGAGCGTATTCGACAAATCGAAGCCAAAGCGTTGCGGAAACTAAGACATCCTAGCAGAAGTAAACGTTTGAAAGATTTCCTTGAATAAGATGGAACGGGTCTTGAAGATCCGTTCTTCTTTTTTTAAAAAGATATATGGATAATATGCCTTTATTTTACTGAAAAATGATGTCATTTGCAAATGAACATTGTGGTGAAAAATTTCAAAATCTAATTCCATATTTTCTATTGTAAGCGTATACAATACATTATACAATAGAATAAAAAGGATATTAGAGATTTAGGCATGTTTCTATTCAATTTTGTATAAAGTGTGAATAAAAAACTTTTGTATAGCAATCCATTTACTTTTTGTAAAAATAAGTTAGAATTAGAAGTGTTTACATAGGGGGAAGGATCAAAAAGGGGGAAGGGAAATGAAATGGAACCCGCTTATTCCATTTTTGCTGATCGCTGTTTTAGGAATTGGTCTAACTTTCTTTTTATCAGTAAAAGGACTTGATGACTCTCGGGAGATTGCAAGCGGAGGAGAAAGCAAATCTGCTGAAAAGAAAGATGCAAACGCTTCACCAGAAGAAATTTACAAGGCAAACTGCATCGCATGCCACGGTGAAAATTATGAAGGTGTTTCGGGTCCGAGCTTAAAAGGTGTAGGGGATAAGAAAGATGTCGCTGAAATTAAAACAAAGATCGAAAAAGGCGGTAATGGAATGCCTTCCGGTCTTGTACCGGCCGATAAGCTGGATGATATGGCAGAGTGGGTGTCAAAAATTAAATAAAAGAACCATTTTTCTCTTTATACATTCACAGGCCGCCGAGATGTTCTCGACAGCCTTTTATTTTTGACTGCCGCGTGCAGACCCGCATCAAAAGAAATAATCTCAAAATCATTTGCTTCAGCTTGGATTCCGGGCTGATTTTTTATATGATAGTAAAGGAAAAAATGATTGAGAAAAGTTGTGATGACAAGTGAACGAATTAAAATTATCTAAACGATTGCAAACAGTAGCGGAGTACATACCGAATGGAGCGGTGATGGCCGATATCGGCTCTGACCACGCCTACCTTCCTTGTTATGCGGTGCTGAATCATAAAGCCAGCGGGGCGATTGCCGGAGAAATAACAGACGGCCCATTTTTGTCTGCAAAGCGGCAGGTTGAAAAATCAGGCTTAAACTCGCACATTTCTGTAAGGCAGGGAGACGGACTGGAAGTGATTAAAAAAGGTGAAGCTGATGCCATTACGATTGCCGGAATGGGCGGGGCTTTGATCGCTCACATTTTAGAAGCGGGCAAAGACAAATTAACGGGGAAGGAACGGCTCATTTTACAGCCGAATATTCATGCTGTTCATATCAGGGAGTGGCTTTATAAAGAAAGATATGCGCTGATAGATGAGGTAATCCTTGAAGAGGACGGAAAGTGCTATGAGGTGCTGGTAGCAGAAGCGGGAGACAGGGATGCGGCTTATGACGGTATTTCTTTATCAGCCGGGATGCTCGTCGGCCCTTTCTTGGCAAAAGAAAAAAATGCTGTCTTTTTGAAAAAGTGGACACAAGAGCTTCAGCACACTCAAAGCATTTATGAACAGATCAGCCAAGCGGCGGATACAGAGCAAAACAAACAAAAATTAAAGGAGCTCGCCGATCGAATGGAGCTGTTAAAGGAGGTAATCGATCATGGCTAAAAGTGTAAATGGGCAGCAGATCATCCAGCTGTTTGAACAATTTTCCCCGAAAGCCTATGCGGTTGAAGGAGATAAAATCGGCCTGCAAATCGGGACTTTAAACAAACCAATTAAAAATGTGATGGTTACACTTGATGTGTTAGAGAGCGTTATCGATGAAGCGATTGAAAAAGAGGTTGACTTGATTATTGCACACCATCCTCCTATTTTCCGGCCGCTAAAGCATATTTCAACAGATCAGCCTGCCGGAAGGTTAATTGAAAAGTGTTTGAAGCATGATATTGCTGTTTATGCAGCTCATACAAATTTAGACGTTGCGGACGGCGGCGTGAATGATTTGCTTGCTGAAGCATTAGAGCTGAGTGAGACGGAAGTGCTGGCACCTACTTATACGGATCCTCTGAAAAAGCTGGCAGTTTACGTGCCGAAGGAATATGAAGAGCAGGTCAGAGCCGCGCTCGGAAATGCGGGGGCCGGCCATATCGGTGAATACAGCCATTGCGCGTTTTCATCTGAAGGAATCGGCAGCTTTAAGCCATTGGACGGAGCTAAGCCTTTTATCGGTGAAGTGGGAGAGCTTGAGCTTGTTCATGAAGTAAGGCTTGAGACTGTATTTCCTAAAAGCGTCGAAAAAGCTGTTATCAATGCAATGATAAAAAGCCATCCATATGAAGAAGTTGCTTACGATATCTATCCTGTCGAACAGACTCCCGCCGAAAAAGGGCTCGGCCGTGTCGGAACCCTTAAAAATGAGATGACGCTTAAGGAATTCGCTTTATTTGTGAAAGACAAGCTTGACGTCAATGGTGTCAGAATGGTGGGAGATGCAGACAGCATGGTGAAAAAGGTAGCTGTTCTTGGTGGAGATGGAAACAAGTATATTCATCATGCAAAACGAAAGGGAGCCGATGTTTACGTCACAGGGGATTTATAC
Source organism: Bacillus sp. PS108 (assembly GCF_037963335.1). Taxonomy (NCBI): domain Bacteria; kingdom Bacillati; phylum Bacillota; class Bacilli; order Caryophanales; family Bacillaceae; genus Bacillus; species Bacillus sp. PS108. The sequence continues at coordinate 2,449,438 of NZ_CP150155.1, read as the reverse complement.
TTCCATGTGGCCCATGATGCGATGATGCTTGGCCTAAATGTGGTTGATCCGGGCCATTACGCGGAAAAAATCATGAAAGAAGGCGTCACGAGAAAACTGACATCAATGTGTAACGATAAAAAGTTTGACGTGAATATCTTTGTTTCTGAAACAGATACAAATCCATTTACATTTCTATAAAAAAACTGAGGCTTTTACAGCCTCAGTTTTTTGCTTTTACTTTTGGAAGTATTTTTTTGAGCGGTATATTATGTTCAGTTGTCCAAGTTGATGGATCTTCGTGATCAAACTGCTCTAAAAAGCGAATGACTTCTTTTGTGATCGGCGTCGGTGTTGAAGCTCCCGCTGTAACTGCAACGGTATTAACGCCTTTCAGCCATTCGAGCTTCAATTCGCTTAAGTCGCCGATCCGGTATGCTTTTGTCCCGGCTATTTCCTCTGACACTTGAGCAAGCCTATTTGAATTGTTGCTTTTCGGGTCTCCGACAACGATTGTTAAGTCCGCTTTTTTTGCCTGCTCTGATACAGCTTCCTGCCGCACTTGAGTAGCGAGGCAAATCTCTTGGTGATATTCGACATGAGGATATTTTTCTTTGACAAGCTCCATAATGTCGTGAACATCCCATTGAGACATTGTTGTTTGATTCGTCACGATTAACTTCTCGGCTTGGATATCAAGGTTCTTTACATCTTCTTCTGTTTCAACTAAGTGAACGATCTCCGGCGCTACGCCAACGGCTCCCTCAGGCTCTGGATGCCCTTTTTTGCCGATATAGATCACGTGATATCCTTTTTCTTTCATCTCTAAGATTAGATTATGAGTTTTCGTCACATCCGGACATGTAGCATCAATTGCGACTAACCCTTTTTCTTCTGCGATTCTTCTGACTTCGGGAGAAACACCGTGCGCAGTGAAAATGACAGTTCCTTTGTCAACCTGCTTTAAGATGTCCAGACGGTTAGAGCCGTCCAATGTAAAAATCCCTTCCTCTTCAAACGCATCAGTGACGTGTTTATTATGAACAATCATCCCGAGTATATAGATGGGTCTTGGCAAGCTTTTATCTAGTGACGCATTTTTGGCAATGACCATAGCATCAACAACACCATAGCAATAGCCGCGCGGTGAAATTTTAATTACGTCCATTTTCGGTTGTCCTCCAATACTGAAGTGAGTAAAGGCAATATAAAAAGCCGTAATCAAACGGCTCTATTCTTGCATTCTTCTGATCTCATTATAGCCAATCTCACTTCAGATATCAAAGAATGTTAAATATATAATCTCGGTTTTGAACTGCCTGATGTTCTTTTCGGAGCAGGAGCTTCCTTTTTCTTCGGGGCAGACGTTTTTGATTCTTGTTCTTTATTGTCAGTTGTTTTAGATTTCTTTGGGAGAGAAGAACTTTTTGGTTTTGATTTTTTGTTCCCATCTGAGGTTTTTGTTTCAGTTTCTTTCTCTTTTTCTGATGATTCTTCTGAAACTGATTGTTTTTCACTTTCCTCATTGGCCTCTGTCTCAGTATCATCACTTTTACTTAATTGGCTGTACAGCTTCATCATTGCTGGCAGATTGCGGACTAATGGGCCGTACTGCTGGATCATAGGGGTGACTTGCTGCGCCATGCCGAGTACTTTTTGCACATTTCCAAGCATACTGGATAATGATGCAGGATTGGCGATATTTTGAATGCCTTGCAGGCCAGCACCTCCGCTCGCTGCTGCACCTGCTCCTGGAATTCCAGGAACTCCGGCGCTGCCAGCGCCTCCTCCGCCGGGTAGGAACCTTGACAGCATTCCTTTTAAGCCTCCGCCTGTACCTGCACCTGCACCATTTCTCGCTCCGGCATTTGCCTGAGGAAGAAATAGTCCGGCTTGCTGAAAACCTTGCTGCTGTGCTCCAAATGAAGGTCCTCGCATATTAGGCGGTCTTCTGCCCATCATTCGCTGATTTGGCATGGGGCGGGGCGGTCCGGGCTGTGGGTAATTTCTCATTGGCTGCTGCGGTGAAAACATACTTGTACCTCCTTTCAGCTCTCTCTGCTATTAGAATATGCATGGGCTGCGGTATTTGCTTTACATAACTGAATAAAACAAACGCCTTGCAAACGTGGTGTTTTTAAGCAAAATCGGGTATAATGTGATGATGGACACATAATGTGCCGCTTTAAGGAGCTGGGAAAAATGAAAGAAACAAAATTTGAACTTTATGAATTGAAACCATTTATTATAGATGCAGTACATCGCCTTGGTTTTTACGAACCGACTGATATCCAGAAAAGGCTGATTCCTGCAGTGTTAAAAAAAGAAAGCGTCATCGGCCAGTCTCAGACGGGTACTGGAAAGACTCACGCTTATTTACTGCCTTTATTAAACAAAATCGATCCTGCTAAGGATGTCGTTCAGGTAGTCATTACGGCTCCGACAAGAGAGCTAGCCAACCAGATTTATCAGGAATCGCTTAAAATCACACAAGGTGAGGAAGGCAGTCAGATTCGCTCGAAATGTTTTATCGGAGGCACTGATAAACAAAAATCAATTGATAAATTGAAAATACAGCCGCATCTTGTTGTCGGTACACCCGGACGGATTGCTGACTTAATCAAAGAACAGGCGTTAAGTGTTCATAAAGCGGAATCTCTTGTTATTGATGAAGCGGATTTAATGCTGGACATGGGATTCCTTGCAGATGTAGATTACATCGGTTCCCGCATGCCTGAAAATCTGCAAATGCTTGTGTTCTCAGCGACCATACCGGAAAAGCTGAAACCATTTTTGAAGAAATACATGGAAAATCCGAAATACGCCCATGTGGAGCCAAAACAGGTGACTGCTGCGAAAATCGAGCATATCCTCATTCCTTCGAAACATCGTGACAAGGACAAGCTCCTTTTTGACATCATGTCGCATCTGAATCCATACCTGGGGATTGTGTTTGCCAACACGAAAAATACGGCTGACCATATTGCCCAGTATCTGACTGGCAAAGGCATGAAAATTGGCTTGCTGCACGGCGGATTAACACCACGTGAGCGGAAAAAAGTCATGAAGCAGATCAATGATTTGGAATTCACATATGTCATTGCAACTGACCTTGCCGCAAGAGGTATTGATATTAAAGGTGTCAGCCATGTTATCAACTATGAGCTGCCGGATGATCTCGATTTCTATGTTCACCGTGTGGGCAGAACGGCTCGTGCCGGCTCATCAGGACAAGCGATGACCATTTATGAGCTTACTGATGAGGATGCATTAGTAAGACTTGAAAAAATGGGCATCGAATTTGATTACTTAGAGCTTGACAAGGGCGAATGGAAAAAAGGCGATGACCGTCAGCGCCGCAAAAAGCGTAAAAAAACGCCGAATGAAGCGGATGAAATTGCTCATCGTCTCGTGAAAAAGCCGAAGAAGGTTAAGCCTGGGTATAAAAAGAAAATGAGCTATGAGATGGAGAAAATCAAGAAAAAACAGAGAAGAAACCAATCTAACAAAAGAAAGTAGGGGAACCTGTTGCTGAGAATAGGCTCACACGTCTCTATGAGCGGAAAACATATGCTTCTGGCTGCAAGCCAGGAAGCAGTCTCTTATGGGGCGAATACGTTTATGATCTATACAGGCGCACCGCAAAATACGCGCCGAAAGAAAATTGAAGACTTAAATATAGAAGCAGGCCGGGCACATATGCAAGAAAACGGCATTGACGAGATTATCGTACACGCGCCTTATATTATTAATATTGGCAACACGACAAATCCGTCCACTTTTGAGCTGGGTGTTGATTTTCTTCGTTCAGAAATTGAACGGACAGCGGCCATCGGAGCGAAGCAAATTGTCCTTCATCCTGGCGCTCACGTAGGGGCAGGAGCTGAAGCGGGCATCAAAAAAATTATTGAAGGCTTAAATGAAGTGATTGATCCGAATCAAAATGTCCAGATTGCATTAGAAACAATGGCTGGAAAAGGATCAGAATGCGGCAGAAGCTTTGAGGAGCTTGCGCAGATTATCGAAGGCGTTACACACAATGAGCAGCTGTCAGTGTGCTTTGACACGTGCCATACACATGATGCCGGGTATAACATTGTCGAAGACTTTGACGGAGTGCTAAATGAGTTCGATAAAATCATTGGCATTGACCGTATTAAAGTGCTTCATATCAATGACAGCAAAAATGTCAAAGGTGCGAGAAAAGACCGCCATGAAAATATTGGCTTTGGTGAAATAGGTTTTGACGCACTGCAATATGTTGTTCACCATGAGCAGTTAAAAGACATTCCAAAAATTCTTGAAACACCATACGTCGGTGAAGATAAAAAGAACAAAAAACCGCCATACCGTTTTGAGATTGAAATGCTGAAAGAAAAACAATTTGATGATACATTGCTTGAAAAGATTTTACAGCAATAAAAAATGGGGGATAACACCCCCATTTTTTAGCTTGTAAATTGTTTGAATAGTTCATTAACTGTTTGAGCTGTTTCTTTCGATGTAATCGTCTCTACTTGTTTCAGCAGCCGCATTCGTTCACTCTCATTAAAGATGTTTACATTTTTCCCGTATAACAGGTTCGCTACTTCAACGGCCTGCGATCTTGTTAAGCTGATTCCGTATTGTTTTGAGTACTTCAGCAAATCATCAGCAGTAGCCTGATTAAGCCGCTGCAAAATAATTCTTTGAAATAAAATCATCGGTCATTCCACCTCCAGACTTAATGTATGGGCAAATCAGTAAAATGTGTCAGTGTTTAATGGTAAAATAGATTTATAATGTATTTAAAATAGTTATTGCAGGAAAGGAGATTTTATGACCCCAACAAAACAACATAAGAAAGAAACATTTACCCATTTTATTTTCAGGGTCTTTATGATTCTGGTAGGAGCTGCATCTGCGGCTGTAAGTATTGAATTATTTTTAATCCCCAATGATTTTATTGATGGCGGGATTATCGGTGTATCACTTATTTTAGACCACCTCTTTATGTCAAACCCCTTTCTGAATTTCGCTTTTTTCGTTGTCATATTAAATATTCCTTTTATGATCTTCGGATATAAATATATCGGTAAGACCTTTCTAGTCTCTACGTTTATAGGGATTGTCGGGCTTGCCGTTATTGAATCCTCACTTCACCATGTAGAAGCCATTACAACCCAGCCTATTTTGGCTACTGTGTTCGGAGGTCTTTTACTCGGCTTTGGCGTCGGGCTTGTTATTCGAAACGGAGGTTCAATGGATGGTACAGAAATTCTCGGTATTTTGCTGACCAAAAAACTCCCGTTTTCAGTAGGTGAGTTCGTTATGTTCATCAATGTGTTCATTTTCATTTGGGCAGTTTTTGTGTTCGGTCCTGAGCAAGCGATGTACTCATTCATGACTTATTATATTGCGATGAAAACGATTGATGCCGTGATCCAAGGGCTTGATGAAACAAAAGCTGTCATTATTGTGTCTGAGCAGTATGATGAGATTTCCGACGCGATTTTGCACCGTCTTGGTCGGGGCACAACGAAGCTGAAGGGGAAAGGCGGGTATACGGACGAAGAAAAAGACGTAATTTACGCGGTTGTCACAAGGCTGGAAGTGACAAAGCTCAAATCGATTGTGTTTGAAGTCGATCAAAATGCATTCATAACAATTATGAATACTCATGAAACGAGAGGCGGAAAATTCAAAAACGCAATCCACTAGGCTTTCATTTACTTTTATTTATTTTATGGGTATAATTTTATCTGCAGTAAAGAAAATGGCTTGCTGGACAGACAGCTGCCATTTTCTTTTTCATACATGTAATACGTTCTTAAGCAAAGCGAAAAGGGGGACCCTTCATGAACGTACAAGAAGCGCTGAACCTACTAAAAGAAAACGGATATAAATATACAAACAAACGGGAGGATATGCTGCAGCTTTTTGCTGATTCAGACAGATATCTTACCGCTAAAAACGTACTGTCTGCACTGAATGATGATTATCCAGGCTTAAGCTTTGATACAATCTACAGAAATCTTTCTTTATATGAAGAACTTGGGATTTTGGAAACAACTGAGCTGTCCGGTGAAAAGCTCTTCCGATTTAAGTGTTCATTCACCCATCACCACCATCATTTTATTTGTCTTGCCTGCGGCAAAACAAAGGAAATTGAATCATGTCCGATGGACAAGCTTTGTGATGATTTGGATGGCTATCAGGTCAGCGGGCATAAATTTGAGATTTATGGCACATGCCCTGATTGTACAGCGGAAAACCAAGAAAACACTACTGCGTAAAATGCGTATATATGAAAAAGGGGCCCGGTTTGGGCTCCTTTTTCAGTTATTGACACGTATTAAGTGATGCTTATTGTTGTTCATCCATTGAACGGCTTCTAGCCAGTTGTTTACTCTGATGATGTTTGAATCAATCGGAAGCTGATTATAAGGGGAATTGAACAAAATCACCGGTATCCCGGCTTCTTTCGCAATCATCATGGCGTTCCCGTGATGATCCTCAAAAAACAGGTCGATGTTATGATTCTTGACCGCTTCAACTTTGTGATGACCGCCAACGAGTTCGATGTGGTCATAATGAATGTTTTGTCTGTCAAACCATTCATAGGTAATATCAGTTAAATGAGTCCGTCTCGCTGTAATATAAATAAGCTTGTGCTCCTCTTTGAGAAGATCAAGTGACTGTTTCGCATGCTGTGCAAGCAATGCTTCCTTATATATGATCGCTTCATTTTGATTCATCCAATCCCAAAATTCTTCCTGGGTAATGTTTAACAGCTTTGTTAAATCATAATCCGTCATATCGTTTAATGAAATGGAAAGATTAAACGAACGGTTCAAGTAAGGGACGAATGTATCCTGAGCCGTGATTGTGCCGTCAATATCTATTCCTAAGCGTAACATGCCCACACTCCTTCAGTTTCATCCCTTCAAGTGTAACATAAACAATTGACATTAACAGAAAAGTTTAGCAAACATGAATCAGGCAAAATGGATCAAACTATAAAAGCTCCTTTAATAAAACAGAAGGGGGAATTGAAGGTGGCAAACGATTACGAAAAGCGTGATAACAACAGTTACTATGTTGATCATGGATCTGAAGGGACAAATATTACCCGCGACAATGACGGTTTTTTTGAGGAAACAGCTGCTGAAATCGCAGAGCCTTATCGTGCTGCTGACCGCAGCAATGACCAAGACAATGATCGCAGCGGCGGCAATGTCAATGAAGGACGGGGAATAGGATATATCGCTTTAGCCTTGTCCATCATTTCATTGTTTGTACTGCCTGTTTTATTGGGAGCTGCCGGTATTATTGTCGGCTATATCGCAAGAAGAAGAGGTGCTCAAGGCCTTGGCGCCTGGGCAATGGGTATCGGTGTCGTTTCATTAGTGCTTGGAATATTTATTATTCCATTTTTCTAACACAAAAAAGCTTGACGGGTTCCCGTCAAGCTTTTTGTGTTTCTTCTTTTAATTTTGCTTTTTCAGCTTCAAGTTTTGCGTAGTGTTCCTCAGCAAGAATGTCAATTTCTTTTTTGAGTTCTTCTACCATCGTTTCCTCTGGAACCTTACGGACAATTTTCCCTTTCCGGAACAGTAGCCCTTCACCGCGTGCGCCGGCGATTCCGATATCAGCTTCTCTCGCTTCACCAGGTCCGTTTACAGCGCAGCCGAGAACAGCAACTTTAATCGGCGCTTTTATCTTAGAAATATACTCTTCCACTTCATTGGCAATGCTGATTAGATCAATCTCAATACGGCCGCAAGTCGGGCAAGAGATGAGCGTGGCAGCATTGGAGGCTAAGCCGAAAGATTTCAGAAGCTCCCTTGCTACTTTTACCTCTTCTACAGGGTCTGCGCTTAGTGAAATGCGCATGGTGTTCCCGATGCCTTTGCTTAAAATTGCGCCGAGTCCTGCTGCGCTCTTTACTGTGCCGGCAAACAGTGTTCCTGACTCGGTGATCCCGAGGTGAAGCGGGTAGTCAAACGCTTTCGCCGCTTTTTCATAAGCCTCGATTGCAAGGTTCACGTCAGAGGCCTTCATGCTGACAATAATATCGTGAAAATCAAGATCCTCAAGAATTTTAATGTGATGAAGTGCGCTTTCTACCATTCCATCGGCAGTCGGATAACCGTATTTTTCTAAAATGCGTTTTTCCAATGAACCGGCGTTTACTCCGATTCTGATCGGAATGCCTTTGTCTTTGGCCGCTTTAACAACCGCTTCAACTTTTTCGCGCCGGCCGATGTTGCCGGGATTGATGCGGATTTTATCTGCGCCGCCTTCAATGGCTTTCAACGCAAGTTTATAATCGAAATGTATGTCAACAACGAGAGGAATGGAAATGCGCTTTTTAATATCCGCAATGGCGTTTGCTGCCCGTTCATCCGGACATGCTACCCGAACGATTTGGCATCCGGCTTCAGCCAAACGGTTAATTTCTGCAACCGTTGCTTCTACATCATGTGTTTTCGTTGTTGTCATGCTTTGGATGACAACTTCATTGTTGCCGCCTATTGTTAAAGGTCCCACTTTGACGGGACGCGTTTTTGTACGATGTGTGATTTCACTCACTTGCAATCGCTCCTTAATTGTAGTTGCCGCTTCTAGATATAACAATTCTAGTATGGTTTATGTGAATTTATTTTACAAATTACATTGTAACAGTGTCTTGGCCGAACTGACAAGAAATTAACGTTAAATTAAGGGTAGACCGGGAATTTATACGCTGTTCCCGCTTGAATGGCATTGGCTTTCACATTTGGATTCAGTGCTTCAAAATCCTTTACAATGTCATCCGGAGAACCTGCTGATCCGACTATCGACATAACCGTATCACCCGGCTTTACCTTCACCGTTTTATAAGCCGGTTCTTGTACAGCCGTTTTTGCTGATGCTTCATAGACAGGGAGGTCCTGAATGGGTATGGTTCCAATTTTAAGGTCATAAAAAAGAATAAAAAGTATAAAAACAATGCTGCATACTAAGGTGAGACGCTTCATCGCTTTTCCTCCCGCATACGAAATTTTATACCATAGTATGCTTGTCCATTTCGATTCATGACAAAAGAAAAGAGACTGCGAATGCAGCCTCGGTTTATACAGCAGCTTTTTTGGACGGAATCTCTTTTAAAACGAGAAACAGGATGACAAAATTGACAAACCAGTTCAGCAAAAATTCACTTGGTACGGTTGCTTCTAATGCCCGCATGATTGTAAAGAATACAGTTGAAAGGGTGATGGAATAAGCAGAAAGCTTCCAGAGCTGATGATAGGATAAATGTTTTTTCTGCGACTTCTTAATGATTAACCCGATAAGCGCTAAAAACGATACTTCAATAAATTTTCCCGCTGCAGTTACGAGAAAAATAAGAGCTGAGAGAACAGTTACAATCATCGCTTTATTTTGGTTTAAACCTGCAATGACATCTTTTTTCTGTAACTCTGACGGCATCATTGAGTAAGACATTTCTTGGGCCTGTCCGTCAATGGCCAAAACAAATTTGTTCTGAAGGATGCCGATTGCGTTTTGCTTTGCTTCAATTTGTTCAGTGCCATAGGAGTCTGTTGGATCGAACACGATAACGAAACCATTTGCTTGAGATTCCGTGGCTTTTTTCTCATCCGTTTGAAGTTTGCCGTTTGAAATTGTGAAATCAGGGAAATCTTTGTTTAAAACAGTTTTAAAGCCGTTCATTGATTTTACGGTCCCTGTACTTACATAATAAGCGGTAGGGATTGCAAACAGGACAGAGAGCAAAAATACATAAAGAATCGCTTTTCCGATTCCTTGAAATCTTGTTTTTGCAATATCACGGGGAGAGTATGTACTTTTAATGAAAAGCTGAAACACATTCACTATCTTCACTTCCTAGCTAAACTAATATATGTTGCTTATTGTATCGTTGCATGCGTGTGAATACAAGGAAGACATGAAGAAGACAGAGTAAAATGGGAGGATGGAAGCTATGGATATGTTGTATTGGCTGTTGATTGCAGCGGTTTTTATCATTGCCTTTATCGGGCTGGTGTATCCTGTTATTCCGAGCGTAGTATTTATTGTTGCCGGATTTGTATTGTACGGATTTTTATTTTCATTCAGTCCGTATTCTTATATGTTCTGGCTTGTTGAGGCAGTTTTTGCCGCAGTATTATTCGCAGCAGATTACGTGTCGAATCTGCTTGGAGTAAAAAGGTTCGGAGGAAGCAAAGCTGCCATTTGGGGAAGCACGATTGGTTTATTAATCGGGCCTTTTGTCATTCCGGTTGCAGGGATCATTTTGGGGCCGTTTATCGGGGCTGTTTGCGCAGAACTTATCGTTCATCAGAAGGACTTAAAGTCAGCGTTTAAAATTGGCCTCGGCTCACTCATTGGTTTTTTAACAGGGGTTATTGCAAAGGGCATCATACAGCTTTTGATGATCGGATATTTTTTATGGACGGTCCTATAAGAAATGCTGGCGGCAGGTTTAATGGTGCCGATTATCGGTTAAAGTGAAATATGTCCGCTGAAATGAGCCAAATCGTGAGCTTTTTCATTGATTACAAAGCATTCTTTTGTTACATTGAATGAAGAAAGGCTCGCTGTGAAGCGGCATTTCAGTACATATATACTAAGGAGGAATTATCATGGCTTACGAACTTCCAGAATTACCTTATGCGTACGATGCTTTAGAACCGCATATCGACAAGGAAACTATGACTATTCACCATACGAAACACCACAACACATACGTGACAAATTTAAACAAAGCGGTTGAAGGAAACACTGCTCTTGCCAACAAATCAGTTGAAGAGCTTGTTGCAGATCTTGATTCTGTTCCTGAAAACATCCGCACTGCAGTCCGCAACAACGGCGGCGGACACGCGAACCACAAATTATTCTGGACACTTTTATCTCCAAACGGCGGAGGCGAACCGACTGGCGCGCTTGCTGAAGAGATCAACAGTGTATTTGGAAGCTTTGACAAATTCAAAGAGCAATTCGCAGCAGCAGCAGCTGGACGCTTCGGTTCTGGCTGGGCATGGCTTGTTGTGAACAACGGTAAACTTGAAATCACAAGCACGCCAAACCAAGATTCTCCGCTTTCAGAAGGCAAAACGCCTATCTTAGGTCTTGACGTTTGGGAGCATGCTTACTACCTTAACTATCAAAACCGCCGTCCTGATTACATTTCAGCTTTCTGGAATGTTGTAAACTGGGACGAAGTGGCTCGTCTATACAGCGAAGCAAAATAATGGCACAAACAAGGTCCTCATTATGGGACCTTGTTTTTTTATGTCTTCTTTTTACATATCTCGGTTTGAGTGAGACAGACTAAGGGATAGTAAAGGGGAGTCAGTAATGAGCAAACTAAAAAAAGTGATAGGCGATGTAGACGTAAACAAAGGGTTACTCTTTCTGCTGACCATTGGCGGGCTTTACTCGCTGGGAATTGCACTGTCCAATACATTTGTTAATGTGTATCTTTGGAAGCAGTCAGGGAAATTTATTGATTTGGCGATATATAATTTATCCATTGTGACAATGCAGCCGATAACCTTTTATTTGGCTGGACGGTTAGCCAAAAAAATAGACAGGGTATTCATTTTAAGGTTCGGCGTCATTTTTTTAGCTGCCTTTTATTTAAGTGTGCTTTTAGCCGGAGAAACGGCGGCCAGCCGCCTCGTGCTAATCGGCGCGGTGCTCGGAGTTGGCTATGGCTTTTATTGGCTAGCGTTTAACGTACTGACCTTTGAAATAACAGAGCCGGATACGCGAGACTTTTTCAACGGGTTTATGGGCATTCTGTCTTCCTCTGCAGGAATGATCGGCCCGATTGTAGCCGGATTCGTGATCTCAAGGCTTGAAAATAATACGGGTTATACAGTGATTTTCAGTCTCTCCCTCAGTTTATTTGCCCTGGCTGTCGTGATGAGCTTTTTCTTAAAACGGAGAGAATCAAAGGGCCGTTTTATGCTGAGCAAAGTATTTGGAGAGCGCCATAGCAATATGAATTGGCGGAGAATCACGAATGCGCATTTTTTTCAGGGTTTGAGAGAAGGGATTTTTGTCTTTTTAATCAGTGTGTTTGTATTTATTGAGACAAACAGCGAACTTGCTCTCGGCACATTCGGTCTTGTCAATTCAGCTGTTTCCTTCTTTGCCTACTACTTTGCATCCAGGCTGATTAAGAAAAAGGCGAGAAAAAAATCGATTTTGCTGGGCGGACTTATTTTGTATGGCGCGCTGTTTTTGATTCTGTTCCATATGAGCTTTTCGACATTATTAACGTACGGCGTTTTTATTGCCATCGGCTATCCTCTGTTGCTTGTGCCATATGTATCACTTACATATGATGTGATAGGGCGCGCGAGGCATGCCAGAAAAGCAAGAATTGAATATATCGTGCTTAGAGAAATGTTCTTGAACGCCGGCAGAATTGTTTCCATTTTGTGCTTTCTCCTGATTGTGGCTCTTCTGAAAGAGGATGTGGGAATTCCTTTGTCACTTGCGATATTGGGTATAGGACATCCTTTGATTTATTACTTTGTCAAGGATATCCGTTTTAAGGAGAAAGAAGGGGAAAATGAAACCATGGAAGAAGACGGCCAAAAACGGGTAACAGAACCGACCCTGTTAAAAGGCGAGAGATAATTTTTTTGCCAAAAAGGGGTTATCTGTAGAAAAAAGTCGAAAAAACCTTTAAAATGAAAACTGGCACTCTTACTTGAGTGTCTTTTCTTTCTGTAAATAGAAAAGGTGATGTTATGAGGAGAAATAAACAAAAAAAGCAAAATCATAAAGAGAAAAAGAAGTCGCTTCCGATCCGGCTGAATATTTTATTTTTAGCTGCCTTTGTTATATTTACCTGGATTATTGTGGAACTGGGCATCAAGCAGATCGTGCAAGGCGATGATTACAAAAACCAAGCGAATAAGCAGGAACAAAGTGAAGTCAGCTCAGCGGTACCGCGCGGGAAAATTTATGATCGAAACTTTAATGCCATTGTGACAAATAAGGCTTTAAATGCAATCACGTACACGAGATCTAAATCGACCACGCAAGAACAGCGCTTAAAGATCGCAAAAAAGCTGTCTGGCATGATCAAAGTCGATACAAAAAAAGTAACAGAACGGGATAAAAAAGATTATTGGATTTTGACTAGACCGAAAGAAGCGAAAAAGCTGATTAGCTCTAAAGAAAGACAGCAGGTTGAAGAGAAAAAATTATCCGATGACGATTTATACCAGCTTCAGCTAAAACGGATTACTGATAAGCAGCTGAATGAATTGACGGATAAAGATATGCAGATCCTTGCTATCAAAAGGCGTATGGATTCAGGCTATGCTTTGACCCCTCAATATATTAAAAATGAGGATGTATCAGCGAAGGAAATGGCAGTGGTAAGTGAACATTTAGACGAACTGCCTGGAGTTGATGTCACGTCCGATTGGGAACGTGAATATCCATATAAAAACCTTCTTCGCTCAGTGCTCGGGAGTGTTTCCAGCTCTGATGAAGGATTGCCGTCCAACTTGCTCGACCATTATCTATCGCTTGGCTACAGCCGAAATGACAGGGTCGGAAAAAGCTATCTGGAATACCAATATGAAAGCCTTCTGCAGGGCCAAAAAGCAAAAGTCGAAAATATCACAGATTCAAAAGGCAATGTCACGGGAACAAAAACGGTATCTGAAGGCAAAGCCGGGAAAGATCTTGTACTAACAATTGATATTGATTTGCAAAAATCAGTGGAAAAAATTATTGAGAAAAAACTTAAAGCTGCTAAAGCAAGACCTAGTACCGAATTGTTGGATCGTGCATTCGTTGTCATGATGGACCCTAGAAACGGCGAAGTGCTGACAATGGCAGGGAAGCAGATTAAACGAGAAAATGGAGCCTATAAGTTTGATGATTATGCATTAGGAGCCATGACTTCATCCTACGCTATGGGATCAGCTGTAAAAGGTGCAACCGTTTTGACCGGTCTTCAAACTGGAGCGATTAATTTGAATACTGTATTTAAGGATGAACCATTGTATATCGGCCAGGATAAAAGAGGGAAAAAATCTTGGCAAAACTTAGGGCCGGTTGGTATTCAAACTGCATTAGAGAAGTCATCAAACGTTTTTATGTTTAAAACAGCTATTGCAGTTGGTAAAGGTGAATATAAACCTCACCAAGCATTGCCTTTGGATACTTCTGCATTTGATACCTTCAGAAATTATTTCAGTCAATTTGGATTAGGAGTAAAAACAGGAATTGATCTACCAAATGAAATGACGGGATATAAAGGTACAAGCAGATTATCTGGTTTCTTGCTTGATTTCGCCATTGGACAGTATGATACTTATACACCGCTGGAATTGGCTCAATATGTCTCCACCATAGCAAATGGTGGCTACCGCATGAAGCCTCAGCTTGTAAAGGAAGTCAGAGATTCAAATGCGAAAAAAGGGATCGGCGCAGTAGTTGATTCTGTTCAGCCTGAAGTATTGAATAAAGTCGATATGAAGAGTAGCTATATCGAAGAGGTCCAAGCCGGTTTTAGACGGGTTGCCACTAAAGGGACAGCTGCAGGTCAACTGGCTTCAGCATCGTATAAACCAGCTGCAAAAACAGGAACAGCCCAATCATTTTACGACGGACCGGATAAATCAAAAACAGGAACAGACACTTATAATACGACGCTTGTGGCTTATGCACCAGCTGACAATCCTGAGATTGCTATTTCTGTCGTAGTTCCTTGGACTTACATTGATTACAATCAAAGATACTCAATTACAAACGAAATCGGCAGGGAAGTAATGGATAAATATTTTGAGCTGAAATCGAAGCAGGACAAAGAAGATACTCAGCAAAAGAATAAAGACAAAATTGAAGAAAATGCAGAAAACACAACGTCTTCTGATAACTAAAAAGAAACGCTCACATGATGTGGGCGTTTTTTTTATACAAAAAAACGCACTGATTTACAAAACCTTAACATTCGGTTCAAACCCTTTTTACATAGAACCTTTACTCTATACGTGTAGGACAAATTACACATTATACGCAGGGGGAATTCAGGAAATGAAAAAAAACAAATTGGTGCTTATGCTTCTGATGGCTGCTTTTATAATGATTGCAGCTGCATGCGGAAATGCAGGAGAAAGTAAAAAATCGAATAGCGATTCTGCAAAAGGAGAAGAAAAGGCATCAGGTTCTTTAACCATTTCTGGTTCATCGGCAATGCAGCCACTAGTACTTGCAGCCGCGGAAAAATTTATGGAAGAAAACCCTGATGCTGATATACAGGTACAAGCTGGCGGTTCTGGAACAGGGCTTTCTCAAGTCTCTGAAGGAGCTGTTCAGATCGGGAATTCAGACGTTTTTGCTGAAGAAAAAGAAGGCATCGATGCAAAAGCGCTTGTCGATCATCAAGTCGCTGTAGTTGGTATGGCAGCAGCTGTAAACCCTGATGCTGGTGTGAAGGATATTTCAAAAGATGAATTGAAAAAAATCTTCACTGGCAAAATTAAAAACTGGAAAGAGCTCGGCGGCAAAGACCAAAAGATTACACTTGTAAACCGTCCTGATTCTTCCGGCACACGTGCTACATTTGTGAAATATGCGCTTGACGGAGCGGAGCCTGCAGAAGGCATTACTGAAGATTCCTCCAACACGGTGAAAAAAATCATTGCTGATACTCCGGGAGCGATTGGATATCTTGCATTCTCATATTTAACAGATGACAAAGTAACTCCTCTATCTATTGACGGTGTTAAACCTGAAGCGAAAAATGTAGCAACTGGCGAGTATCCGATCTGGGCTTATCAGCATTCTTATACAAAAGGTGAAGCGACAGGTTTAGCTAAAGAATTTCTTGATTATCTAAAGAGTGAAGACATTCAAAAAAGCATTGTTACTGACCAAGGCTACATTCCGGTTACTGATATGAAAGTGACACGCGATGCCAACGGGAAGCAAAGCTGATCTTAATAAAAAGAGGAGTGCGGGGACAACCGTTTCTCCTCTTAACACATTCATAGGAGTGTAAAACAATGATAAACAATAGAGAAAATATGTCTGTGAGCGAGCGTTTAATCAGCTCAAGGCAAAATCGGCAATTGGATGAAGTTCGGGGAAGAATGATTGTGACAGCATGTGCGCTGATTATGATTGCGGCATCTGTTGCAATCACCATTTTCCTCGGCGTGAAGGGGCTGCAATCTTTTCTTGTAAATGGTGTAAGCCCAATTGAATTCTTAACGAGCTTAAATTGGAATCCTACAGATAGTGATCCGAAATACGGAGTGCTGCCATTTATTTTTGGCTCATTTGCAGTAACGATTCTTTCTGCTCTAATCGCTGCGCCGCTTGGCATTGCAGGTGCAATTTTTATGACAGAGATTGCCCCGAATTGGGGAAAGAAAGTGCTGCAGCCGGTGATTGAGCTTTTAGTCGGTATTCCATCTGTTGTTTATGGATTCATAGGTCTTACAGTATTGGTGCCGTTTATCGCCCAGTTCAAATCGAGCGGAACAGGGCACAGTTTATTGGCGGGAACGATTGTCCTTTCCGTCATGATTCTGCCGACGATCACATCGATTTCTGCTGATGCAATGGCTTCTCTTCCGAAGAGTTTACGAGAGGGTTCTTACGCGCTCGGTGCGACAAGATGGCAGACAATCAGAAAAGTACTTGTGCCTGCAGCTTTTCCAACATTGATGACAGCTGTTGTGTTAGGCATGGCTCGGGCGTTCGGTGAAGCTTTGGCTGTTCAGATGGTCATTGGAAATACAAGAGTATTGCCGGAAAGCCTGTTTGACACTGCGGGAACGCTGACAACGATCATCACGCTGAATATGGGCCACACCACATACGGAAGTGTTGAAAACAATACGCTGTGGTCAATGGGACTTGTGCTTCTGGTGATGTCATTCTTGTTCATCCTGCTTATTCGCTACTTGTCATCTAGGAGGAAAGTGTAATGAACCGCAAAATAACAGATAAACTGGCGACCGGAATGTTTGGTTTGTGTGCAGCCATTATCGCTGCCATTTTAGTAGGTTTGTTTTCCTATATTATTATAAACGGTGTTTCTCAGCTCAGTTTGCAATTTATTACAACAAAATCGAGCGCCATTGCAGCTGGAGGAGGCATACGAGATCAGCTGTTTAACTCCTTTTATATTTTGTTTATTACAATGCTGATTACAATCCCGCTCGGTGTGGGCGGCGGAGTCTTCATGGCTGAATACGCGCCTAATAACAAAGTAACTGACTTCATCAGAACATGTATAGAGGTGCTTTCATCTCTTCCGTCTATTGTCATTGGGATGTTTGGATTATTGATGTTTGTCAACTTAACAGGCTGGGGATATACGATCATAGGCGGGGCGCTTGCGTTAACTGTTTTTAACCTTCCTGTCATGGTGCGTGTGACAGAAGACGCGATCCGTTCAGTCCCTAAAGATCTGAAGGAAGCCTCTCTCGCTTTAGGTGTATCACGCTGGCATACCGTAAAAACAGTTTTAATTCCAAGTGCGATTCCTTCTATCATCACAGGAGCAATTTTAGCGTCAGGAAGGGTGTTCGGGGAAGCGGCCGCATTATTATTTACGGCAGGCCTGACAACACCGCGTCTTAATTTTACGGAGTGGAACCCGTTTTCGGAAACATCACCGCTTAATATTTTCAGGCCCGCTGAAACACTTGCGGTCCACATTTGGAACGTCAATACACAAGGAATGATTCCGGATGCTGAAGCGATTGCCAACGGTGGTTCTGCCGTGCTGGTGATTTCTGTTCTTGTGTTTAATCTCGCGGCGAGATGGCTTGGCACGATGATCTACAAAAAGCTTACGGCAAATTAGAACGGAAAGAGGCGAAAAACATGTCTGAACAAATGGTAAAAGAAAAACCTGAGCGAGCTGTTATTGTTCCGAAGCAGAATCACGTGCTTGAGGTCAAAGATCTGTCTATTTTTTACGGAAATAAACAAGCCGTTCATCATGTAAACATGGATATTGAAAAAAATGCGGTGACTGCTTTAATTGGGCCGTCGGGATGCGGAAAATCTACTTTTTTGAGAAATATTAACCGAATGAACGATTTAATTCCATCTGCAAGAGCGGAAGGTGAAATCCTTTATGAAGGATTAAATATATTGGGCGGCAATATTAACGTTGTCAGCTTGAGAAGAGAAATCGGAATGGTTTTTCAAAAACCAAATCCATTTCCGAAATCGATCTATGCGAATATCACACATGCATTGAAATATGCCGGAGAGCGGAATAAAGCTGTTTTAGATGAAATTGTGGAAGAAAGTTTAACAAAAGCGGCCCTCTGGGATGAGGTGAAGGATCGTTTACATTCATCCGCACTCTCGTTATCCGGCGGCCAGCAGCAGCGTTTATGCATCGCGAGAACGCTTGCGATGAAGCCGGCTGTTCTTCTGCTTGATGAACCAGCTTCAGCGCTTGATCCGATTTCAAATGCGAAAATAGAGGAATTAATTACAGGATTGAAAAGAGAATACTCAATTATTATTGTCACGCACAATATGCAGCAGGCTCTGCGGGTTTCTGACCGGACGGCATTCTTTTTAAACGGCGAGCTTGTAGAATACGGACAGACCGAACAGATTTTCACGAGTCCGAAAAAGCAAAAGACAGAGGATTATATTAACGGGAAATTCGGATAGGAGGGCGGCAATGAGTATTGCTACCGAAGCTGTAATGAAACAGGAAGTCTATCAAGTCAATGGAATGAACTTATGGTATGGACAGCATCATGCTTTAAAAAATATCAATTTGAGCATTTATGAAAATGAGGTTACGGCGATTATCGGTCCATCCGGATGCGGGAAATCGACCTTTATCAAGACATTGAATTTAATGATTCAAATGACGCCAAATGTAAAGCTTGCAGGTGAGCTGAACTATAATGGCAGCAATATTTTAAAGGATAAAGTGGACATCGTGGATTTACGGAAAAATATCGGCATGGTATTCCAAAAAGGGAACCCGTTTCCGCAATCTATTTTTGATAATGTGGCTTACGGACCGAGAGTCCACGGCACCAAAAATAAGAAGAAGCTTCAGGAAATTGTGGAAAAGTCATTAAAAGACGTGGCGTTATGGGATGAGGTGAAGGATCGATTGCATACGTCCGCTCTTTCGCTGTCAGGGGGCCAGCAGCAGCGTCTTTGCATCGCCAGAGCACTTGCGACCAATCCTGATATTTTGCTGATGGATGAACCGACATCTGCACTAGATCCAATCTCAACGAGAAAAATTGAAGAACTCATTCTAGAGCTGAAAAATAAATATACAATTGTCATTGTCACGCATAACATGCAGCAGGCAGCAAGGGTTTCTGATCAAACCGCCTTTTTCTACATGGGCGAGCTTGTTGAATGCGACAATACGAATAAAATGTTCTCTAACCCGAAGGACCAAAGAACGCTCGATTACATTTCAGGAAAGTTTGGATGAAAAAAAACAGGCTGACTCAGCCTGTTTTTTTATCGTGTTAACGTTTTTACGATCTTTTTGAAACTCATGTCTGATTTTACTTTAAACTCGCCGGCACGAATTTCTTTGTGATAGCCGGCATCAATGACATAGTCATTAAAGTCTTGAGCCGAAGAGATAATGCCCTCTTTTTCAAGAATAGCAGATACATCCGCAGTGCTCATGCCATCTTTAATTTTGAGCTTGTACGTTTTGACTTTGTCTGTTTTCGTGTCTGAGCTGCTGTCATCGGTCAACGATTTCTCTTTTGAATCAAGAAGTTTTTGATATTCATCACGGTTCACAGAAACCATTTTTTTAGAATCAAGGTAATTGTTCACGTCTTGTTCAGTTACTGTTTTATTTTCTTTTACAGCAGCGGCCTGGTCTTCGTCAGTCAGATAAAAAACAGCTGCAAGAACGGCTGTCGCTAAAATGATGCCGCCAGCAAATGCCTGAATGCCCCGTTTTGTCATACGAGCACCTTCTCATTATCTTTGATAATCGTATTCACGTCTTCCACTGATACATGCTCAGCTTTAGCAATCGCTTCAGCTGACATACCGTTATTATATTTAGAAAGTATTTGTTTAGCGATTTTTTGATTGATGTCGTTCTGCTTTGATTTGCGAATGACAAGGTTTGTTTCCAGTAATTCTTCCTCAAGCACTGTCATTTTCTTTTTGAGCTTGTAAATTTCCTGCATCGCAGAAAGCTGCAGTGTTTCGAGCTCCTGTTCTACATCTTTCATCGGGTCTCTTTGAGAATATGAGAATGCAATTAGCGCTATACTGACGATAAACAACGCAATAATAGCAATTTCCACGTTTCATCACCTTCTATTCTTTTTTTATCCTTCTTTTTTATACCATAAAACCAATAGTTTCTAAAGGAATTCGCGAAAAAAACGAGATTTTGTCGAGAAATCTTTCTTCGCTTCTTCTTCATGTAATGGTTTAATAGGAACACGAAGTGAACGATTGGAAAGGAGAATGTTAGGAGTCCATGGATAAACACCCATTTCCCTATAATATACGACATAAGCTTTCCTTTTTTAGGGACACATTCGACATGATCATTCAAAACGCTCACACCTTGACCGTAACCTGGGAAATCTCAGAAGAAACAATGCGGCTGGCTGAAGCGGTCCTTTTCGAAAAAACGCAGGATATGATAAAAGAATTGCGCATTGTCATCAAAAGAAAAGACATTGAAGCTGTCAGGACAAAACGCACAACGTATGATAAAGGAGAATGGACGATTAGACAGGCGGCTGGTGATGCTGTATATCGGGCTGAATACAGAATTGTGAATTCAATGAATGTCTCTCTCAAGCTTGCCGGTACAGACGACATCTATCTTGATGAAAATGGGATTCGTCATATAAACAGTTTTCAGATTGAAGAAGCGCACACCAGGTGGGAGGCGCAATTTTCTGCATACACCTGTTATGGGAGAGGGGAAAAAGAACGGTGAACATTCTCATGCTTTCACCCGAACATCCCGATGAGCCGAAAAGCGGGCTCGGTGTCCATTTAAACCGCCTCATTTCCTATTTAAACCCTCATATCAACATTACGGTTTTTACTCCGAGCGGGCAGCTGTTTTCGTATGCGAAGTTTGAAGATTACATAGCTGATGCTAACTTTACAATGGTTCGCCATGTGTTATCACACAATAAACGCTTTGA
This sequence comes from Bacillus sp. PS108, assembly GCF_037963335.1. Taxonomy (NCBI): domain Bacteria; kingdom Bacillati; phylum Bacillota; class Bacilli; order Caryophanales; family Bacillaceae; genus Bacillus; species Bacillus sp. PS108. Next base: position 2,428,289 of record NZ_CP150155.1, on the reverse strand, counting down.
TCTGATTCATGCCCATGATGACACAACTGCCCCTGCCGCCCAGTATTTGAAACAACGGCTTGGCCTTCCGCTTGCTGCGACAATCCACGGTCTTGAAAGCGAAAGGAAGAAGGTGTGCCGAGAAGCCCCACACCCATACAGGCTCAAGACCGAACGGCTCCTTATAAGGCAGCACATAAAAAAATAACCGTTATCCCAAGCCCTGCATCTATGGAGGAAGAGAAGGGGAAAATCCAAAGAAGCATAAATAGAAGATTTCTCTTTTCATATGGAAGGTTCGTTCCGGAAAAAGGATTTTCGCAGCTGTTAAAGGTATTTGCCATCTTGAAGCAGCGTCAGCCAGACCTCTATCTAGTGCTGGCTGGGGAGGGGCCGTCTCTGTCCTGCTATGAGAAATTAGCTGCGGCATATAACCTGAAGGATCGCGTCATGTTCCTGCCGTTTCTCAATAGGAAAGACATCAGAACGTTACTGTCTCAATGTGAAATGGCTGTTTTCCCTAGTTCTTATGAACCGTTTGGGCTTGCCGCGCAAGAAAGCATGGAACAAGGTGTGCTGACTGTCGTTTCTCAGTCGGGTGGTTTTTGTGATTATGCCGTTCATGACAAAACGGCAATCATCGCTAATTTTACGCTCGTACAGGAAGCGGCTGATCTGCTGGACAGCTTTTTAAAAGACCGGGAAAAAGCCCGCCGGATAAAAGAAGCTGGCAGACAACAAGTGTTCAAGCTCCACCACCCCCGACTCATTATGTCATCATATTTGCAGCTTTATGAGCGTATCTTCAATAATTCAGCAATTCATTGAAAAACAGCCTAGCATTCCGTCCATTATAGTGGTATTATATATAAGTCTGAATAAGTAAATGATTTTAGTTTGGAGGGAAAATAATGCGCGTTAATATTACTTTGGCTTGCACTGAATGTGGTGAGCGTAACTATATTTCTAAAAAGAACAAACGCAACAATCCAGACCGCGTTGAATTTAAAAAATATTGCCCACGTGATAAAAAATCTACGTTACACCGTGAAACAAAATAACAGCTTTGCTGTTTGAGGTGTAAGAAAAAAGCCAGAGCTTTGAAAAAGGTTCTGGCTTTTTTTCTATTCCGAGGGGGATGAGAGATGAAATCACAATTAAGAAAAAAGACGCTGGAGGCACTGTCTGCTTTATCAAATGAAGATATTCTTCAAAAAACGGAACGTACGTATAAGTACTTGTTTTCTCTGCCGGAGTGGCAAAATGCCGGCACCATTGCCGTCACTATTTCCAGAGGATTAGAGATACCGACGCGTCCTGTCATTGAGCAGGCTTGGGAAGAAGGGAAACAAGTTTGCATCCCAAAATGCCATCCGGACACGAAGAAAATGCAATTTCGCACATATCAGACTGATGATCAGCTCGAAACCGTGTACGCCGGACTGCTCGAGCCGGTAATTGAAAAAACAAAAGAAGTAAACCCATCACAAATTGACTTGATGATCGTTCCAGGTGTTTGTTTTGATGTTAACGGGTTTAGGGTCGGCTTTGGAGGCGGCTATTATGATCGCTATTTAAGTGAATATGAAGGGAAGACAGTCTCATTGCTTTTGGAGTGCCAGTTGTATGCGCACGTACCCAGTCTGCCACATGACATCCCGGTACATAAGCTGATAACAGAGGATCGGATTATTTCTTGTTTTTCATAACTTTCCTGTCCCTTATTCGAGAATAAATAAGGCAGAATAACAAACCCTATTGGCAGGAGGGATATCATGAAAAAACTTTTGATTTATGCCATTTTCGCGGTTTCTGCCGTCATGTTTTATCAAAATCGCTACCGTCTTATGAATACTGTACTCAGCCAGCCAGGAATCAGGCGGTCTTTTATCCATTTGTTTTTAAGAATTCCATTTATCCGCAATAAGTTTATACAGCAAGCTTTCTAAAATCCCGTGAAAAACGGGATTTTTTGCTTTCAGTAGGCGTTTCGGAGCGCCAGCTGTTATAATGAAAAAAAACTATTGGAGCGGTAAACATGTTTTTGCTGGAGTATACATATTGGAAAATTGCGGCGCACCTGGTGAATAGCGGGTATGGCGTCATACAAGCCGGTGAGTCAGATGAAATATGGCTGGAAGCGCCGGACAAGTCCTCTCATGATCTAGTTCGTCTTTATAAGCACGATCTTGATTTCCGTCAAGAAATGGTTAGAGACATCGAAGAGCAGGCCGAACGAGTAGAACGAGTCAGACATCAATTGGGCAGACGAAGGATGAAGTTGCTGAACGTGTTTTTTTCAACGGAAGCCCCAGTTGATGACTGGGAAGAGATTGCAAAAAAAACTTTTGAGAAGGGAACTGTGTCAGTTGAGCCGGCGATCGTTAGAGGAACGATGCTTCGAGATGATCTTCAAGCGGTTTTTCCATCATTTCGTACAGAAGATTGTTCAGAGGAACACGCTTCGTTTGAAAACGCGCAAATGGCGCGAGAACGCTTCCTTTCGCTAGTGCTGAAACAAGAAGAACAGAGAAAAACTGAAGCGGCGGTTTTTCAAAACGGAAAACCGACTTTTACATATTTATTTATTGCGCTTCAGATCCTGATGTTTTTCTTGCTCGAAATAAACGGAGGCAGCACTAATACGGAGACACTGGTGGCTTTTGGAGCAAAAGAAAACAGCCTGATTGCACAAGGAGAATGGTGGCGGCTTCTGACACCGATCGTGCTTCACATCGGCATAGCGCATTTAGCTTTTAATACGCTGGCTTTATGGTCGGTTGGTACAGCGGTTGAGCGGATGTATGGATCGGGGAGATTTTTGCTGATTTATCTGGCTGCTGGCATTACGGGTTCGATTGCGAGTTTTGTGTTCAGCCCGTATCCTTCGGCAGGGGCATCAGGAGCCATATTCGGATGCTTAGGTGCATTACTGTATGTTGCTTTGTCTAATCGAAAAATGTTTTTAAGAACTATAGGAACCAATATTATTGTCATTATTATCATCAATCTGGGCTTTGGTTTTGCGGTTTCGAATATTGATAATTCAGGACATATCGGCGGCTTGATTGGCGGCTTTTTCGCTGCAGCGGCACTGGGGTTGCCTAAAGCCGGAGCCTTTGGAAAAAGATTGTTGTCAGCGGTTTTGCTGATTGCTTTGGCTGTTGGATTTTTATATTACGGATTGCATTCGCCTTCACACCAGGAGTCAGCGCTGATTCAGCAGGCAAGCGAGCTGTATCAGGAAGGAAAGTATGAAGAAGTAACAGAATTGCTGAACGGAGAAGCAGCGCAAAAAGATGCCTCTGCCGATCTTTTGAAAATTCTTGCTGTTTCTGATATTCAAATCGGCGAATATGATCAGGCGGTTTCCCTTTTGGAACGAGCAGTGAAAAAAGAACCTAAAGACCATGCTTCCTATTACAATTTAGCGTTATTGTATGCGGAAAAAAATGAGCTTGCACAAGCAGAAAAGGCCATCCAGACGGCTGTGAAACTGAAGCCGAAGGAGCAGCGCTACAAGGAGCTGCAGCGGCAAATTGAAAACAATAAAGAATCATAAAGGTGGAATATGGAAAGGAAGCTGGCTTTTTTGTCAGCGTTTTCTTCTTGACTGACCGCTTCCTTATGAATACGCTTATGATAGTTAAGTTCAAGAAATGGTGAGGAAAATGAATACATTTTATGATGTGCAGCAGCTGTTAAAAACGTTTGGCCACATTGTTTATTTTGGAGACAGAGAGCTTGAAATTGAGTTTATGCTGGATGAATTAAAGGAATTATACATGAACCACATGATTGAAAAGGAGCAGTGGGCCAGAGCGGCAGCTGTCCTTCGAAAAGAATTGGAACAAACAAAAAACGGAAGAGATTTTTATAAAGGCTAAGGTGATAAAAATGGACGAGATATGGTTTGCGGGCATTGACCTGGGAGGAACGACGATTAAACTCGCTTTTATTAATCAATATGGCGAAATTCAGCATAAGTGGGAAGTTCCGACTGATAAAACCGGCGACACGATTACTGTCACAATTGCAAAAACAATCGACAGCAAGCTGGATGAGCTGCAAAAACCGAAGCACATCATCAAATACATCGGAATGGGTGCACCAGGCCCTGTAGATATGGCGGCAGGAGTGGTTTATGAAACAGTAAATCTAGGGTGGAAAAATTATGCTTTGAAAAACCATCTGGAGACAGAAACCGGCATCCCAGCTGTTATAGAAAATGACGCGAATATTGCTGCGCTCGGGGAAATGTGGAAGGGAGCGGGTGATGGCGCAAAAGACGTCATTCTCGTGACGCTTGGCACAGGAGTTGGCGGCGGCATCATTGTAAATGGTGAAATTGTACATGGCATAAATGGCGCCGGCGGAGAAATCGGCCATATTTGCAGCATCCCTGAAGGCGGAGCGCCCTGCAACTGCGGAAAAACGGGCTGTATCGAAACAATTGCGTCAGCAACCGGAATTGTAAGAATTGCAAAAGAAAAAATAGCAAATGCTAAAAAGACGACACGTTTACAAGCAACCGAACAATTGTCAGCGCGGGATGTGTTTGAAGCGGCGGGTGAAAATGATGAAATTGCCCTTGAGGTGGTTGATTATGTAGCCAAGCACCTTGGTTTGGTGCTCGGAAATTTGGCAAGCTCGCTTAATCCATCCAAAATCGTTCTTGGCGGCGGCGTATCGAGAGCCGGAGAACTGCTGAGATCAAAAGTCGAGAAATCATTCCGCAAATGCGCGTTTCCGCGGGCAGCCCAAGCTGCTGATATTTCAATCGCAGCACTTGGAAATGATGCCGGCGTTATCGGAGGCGCTTGGATCGCTAAAAATGAATGGCTGAAACATCAAAATTGTTAAAATTGTGTAAATGAAATTGATTTTTTGTTGTGCTCAGGTTAAGATTTAATTTGATGTGTTAATGAGAATGTTGGGAATAGACTGATTTTTTTGAGCGTGCTGCATAGGAGGTTGAAATGCGAAAAACGTTTTTTTCGAAGATTTCATTTATGCTGATTGCCATTTTATTGATGTGGCTGAAAACGTATGCTGTTTACAAAACCAGTTTTCATATTAAAATCGACAATCTAACACAGGAATTTATTCTGTTTATCAACCCATTGAGTTTTTTGTTGCTTATTTTTGGCCTCAGCCTGTTTTTAAAAGGCAAAAACAGAAATCGCTACATTATCGCGATGAGCTGTCTTGTCACATTTGTATTGCTGGCAAATATGGTTTTTTACCGTTTTTACAATGATTTCTTAACAATCCCTGTTCTTTTTCAAACGAGCAATATGGGTGATCTCGGAAGCAGCATCGGAACACTTCTTGAGCCGACAGACCTCCTATTAGCTGTAGATATTGCGGTTTTAATATGGCTTCACATCCGGCAAAAAGCTTTTCAATCGGACATTCCCTCAACGAAAAATGAACGGGCGGCTTATTTTTTGTTCGTTGCTTCTGTTTATTTCTTCAACCTGGGCTTGTCTGAGGCGGAAAGACCTCAGCTATTGACACGCTCATTTGACAGAGAAATGCTTGTTAAAAACATTAGCCTGTTTAATTTTCATATTTACGATGGCGTTCTTCAGTCAAAGCAATCCGCACAGAGAGCGTTGGCAGACAGCAACAGCCTGACGGAGATTGAAAACTACGTAACCGCTAATGCGAAGGATGCCAACAAACGCTTATTCGGCGCTGCAAAAGGAAGGAACGTCATTCTCGTATCCTTAGAGTCGACGCAAAGCTTCGTGATTAATGAAAAATTGAATGGAGAAGAAATCACGCCTTTTCTGAATGACTTTATAAAACAGAGCTACAACTTTAATAATGTTTACCACCAAACAGGCCAGGGGAAAACCTCGGATTCTGAATTTATCGTGGACAATTCACTGTATCCGCTTGGACGAGGTGCCGTGTTTTTTACGAATGCGGGCAATCAATATATGGCCGCTCCTGAAATTTTGAAAAACAGCGGATACTATTCAGCGGTGTTCCACGCTAATAATAAGAGCTTTTGGAATCGTGATTTAATGTACGACTCATTTGAATATGATTCGTTTTTTGATATTAACTCGTATGATGTAACTGACGAAAATTCAGTCGGCTGGGGACTGAAGGATAAAGAATTTTTTGAGCAGTCTTCAGAGCTGATGAAAAATCTGCCTCAGCCGTTTTACTCGAGGCTGATTACACTGACGAACCACTTCCCGTTTGATCTTGATGAAGAGGATCAATTGATTGATGAATATGATTCAAGCAGCCAGACGCTAAATAAATATTTTCCGACAGTGCGTTATCAGGATGAGGCGCTAAAACGGTTTATCGAAAAGCTGAAGGAAGACGGGTTATACGACAACTCTGTTATTGTATTATATGGTGACCATTATGGTATATCAGAAAACCATAATGAAGCGATGGGGCAGTTTTTAGGAAAAGAAATAACTCCATTTGAAGAGGTACAGCTCCAAAAAGTGCCGCTGGTCATTCATATTCCGGGTATTACTGATAAAAAGCCGCAAACCATTGAAACAGTAGGCGGGCAGATTGATATCAGGCCGACGCTGATGAATCTTTTAGGGATTGATACGAAAGATCAAATTCAATTCGGCAACGATCTGCTTTCAGACGAAAAACTGGACTTTGCGGTGCTCCGGGACGGGAGTTTTATCACAGATCAGGTTGTTTATACAGACGGTGCGTGTTATGACAAAGAGACGGGAAAACCGTTAGAAGAGACAAAACAATGTGAAGCATTTGCTGATAAAGCAAAACAGGAGCTATCACTTTCTGATGAAATCATTTATGGGGATTTGTTGCGATTTTATGACCAGAAAAGGCTGGACAATTCGTCAAAACGGAAAGAAAAACAAATGCTTGATCAGGCATCGTAATCACAATGTCTCCCGCGTCAAAGTGAGCGGGAGGCTTTCTTTTTTTAAATACGCTGTCATATAGTAACAAAAAAGGGGAATGATGATGGCGTTTATTACGGTGAAACCTGAGATCAAGAACAATTTGGCCAGAGTGGCGAAAGAACTGAAGATAGACGAGGAATTGCTTAAAAGTGCAAATCGCTCCGCACAAAAACATCAATTGTATTGCCCTGGTTATGTGATAGAGGAGCATAGCGGCAAAGAGCTTCAAACCATTCAGGACATAAAGGGCTTTTTACAGCCTCGGCAGCTGAAACTTTCAGATAGCTGGATTGAGCAAGAGAAAATCTATGATGATTCAGCTGTTGAAAAGGAAATAAAGAAGATTATTGATGTTTTTCCGTTTGTCTCATGCCGGGAAATTGGCCGTTCTGTACTCGGCAGGCCTATCTGGGAGCTGAAGGCTGGTGGGGAGCATGCCGTAAAAAAGGTCCATATGAACGCGTCATTTCATGCGAATGAGTGGATTACAACGTCTGTCCTGCTAAAATGGTTTAAGGAATACTGTATGTCATTATGCTGCAATTCGCCTTTCTTTGGCTTTTCTCCCATAAAGCTGTTTAACAGCACATCCTTATCCCTCGTTCCTCTTGTCAATCCGGATGGCGTTGATCTTGTTTTAAACGGATCAGAAGTCATGGGAGCCAGAAGAGATGAACTCGAAAGGCTAAATGAACATCGTCCAAATTTTAATGAATGGAAGGCGAATATAAACGGGGTTGATTTAAATAAACAATTTCCATCATTATGGGAAATTGAAAAATACCGAAAACCGACAGCACCCAGCTACCGCGATTTTCCGGGAATCTCTCCGCTTACGGAGCCGGAATCTATTGCGATGTACCGGCTGATCACGGAGAATCCGCCTGACAGACTGCTGGCTCTTCATACTCAAGGAGAAGAAATTTATTGGGGCTATAAAGGCCTTGAGCCTGAGGAATCTGCTGCCGTCATAAAGGATTTTGAGGAGTTAAGCGGGAACATTTATAAGGGAGTAAGGGATATAGACAGCTATGCTGGATTTCGTGATTGGTTTATTCACCATTATTTTAAGGAAGGGTATACGGTGGAACTTGGAAAAGGCCAAAATCCTTTGCCGTTTCAGCAGTTTTCACACATATATAACGCCACAAGCGGCATCTTGTGGAGGGCGTTATTTTTTCATGAGTAACTGAAACTTTTTCTTTTTCCTGCCGAAGCAAATATGAGAGAATAAAGATGATCGGAGGGGAATGCTGATGAGATCAGTTTGTTTTATTCTGCTGGCGGTATTGCTGTTTAGTTTATCGGCATGCGAACCATCTCATCAGCAGCAAAAACAGGCATCGGCGGCAAAAGATGAGAAAAAAGACATCATACCGCTTTCCGCGGAAAAAGCGGATGGGGCGGAAGGCTGGCTGAATAACAGCACAATATTATATACTGCGTCTAATCCGACGAAAACAGAGCTTTTTGCGTACCGCATCTTTACAGGCAAAGCGAAAAAGCTCTATCAAACGGATGGTCAAATCGTTGATGTTCAAATCAATGCGAGGGAGCAGATGATTCTGCTGCAAATCACACATAGCCAAAAGACGGCAGTGGTTTTGCTTAATGCAGAAGGAGAGACGCTTTACGAAAAAGATTACGAAACGTATGAGCTTGAGGCTGCTTGGAATCAGTATGATCCTTATCAAATGATGGTGACGGAATTCAATGAAAACTGGGATTTTCATACATATCAGGTGAATGCTAAAAAAGACGAATCTTTCTTAAGCCCAGTACAGGTTCCGTTCATTCATTGGACATCCAAAAATACATTTGATTATGTAAAAGAGGGAAGAGAAGATAAAACAGGGCCTTTATATACGTTCGATACAGCTTCTAAGACGGAACAGAAGCTTGAGGATAACGTTCTATTCTTCGATTCTTTCCATCAAATGAGTTTTACTGTCAAATCAGCTTCCGGAGGAAAAGGGACGTATCAGTTTAAAACGCCGCAATCAACATCACCTGTTACAGCGAAATGGCCGCTCCAAGCGAAATATACAAGTTTGGCTCCAATGGAGTATGACTATGATGATGCAGGAGGCCTGTTTTATACATTCAAACAAAGCGGCGATGCATATAAGCTCGCAGCAATCAATGTAGCATCGGGAGAGACAAAGGATCTTGTGTCTCTGCGGGAAATGGAGCCGATTCAAATATCTCCGAACGGGAAATATGCGTTATACGGCTTTCATTTTGAGCAAATTATTTTATTGAAATCACATGAAACGAAGCAACTCATCATTGATCAAAAGGAGATGGAATAACGATGGCTATCGCAGATGTAACCATTATCCCAATCGGTACGGAAACACCCAGTGTCAGTGCTTACGTAGCCGATGTGCAAAAGATATTAGAAGGATATCAAGCAGAAGGGAAAATCAAATATCAGCTGACACCGATGAATACGTTGATCGAGGGAGAACTCAGTGACCTTTTTGCAGTCATTCAGGCAATTCACGAAGCGCCATTTCAAAAAGGATTGCACAGAGTGGCAACGAATATCCGTATCGATGACAGGCGTGACAAAAAAACGACGCTTGAGAGCAAAATAGAAAGTGTCAATAAACATTTACAGCCATAAAAATAAACCTGTATCCGATCGGATACAGGTTTTAATGTGCGGTTGGATACCCGCTGTTTATTACGGTCATCACGGTAAACCATCCAAAGACAAATAAGGTGGCACCGGCTAATAAAAACCCGAGTATATTTTTATTTCTAACAGAACGCAAGACTCCCCATAAAGCGAAAAGAGCGACAAGGCCGAAAATCACGACAAGTAACATAACACAGCCCCCTTTACATTGAAAAACCTGCAATTCTTTCCAGTTTTATTCTACCTGTTTTTTATAGGTTTGTCGATAGCGTTTTCATTGCGATTGTTTGAATCTTTTTTAAAAAACCCTCATAATAAGAGCATAAAAAAGAAAGAGGTGATAATAGTGAAATGGAGACGAATGCCAGTAGGGCCGATTCAAGCGAACGCATATTTTCTCATCAGTGATGATCAATGCCTGATTTTTGATCCGGGCGGCGAGGGACATAAAATCAATCAATACATAAAAGAAAAAGGGCTGACGCCTTTAGCCATTTTGCTTACACATGCCCATTTTGACCATATTGGGGCGCTTGATGAAGTGAGAGAAAAATGGGATATCCCTGTTTACCTGCATCAAAATGAAAAAAATTGGCTTACGGATGCTTCTTTAAACGGCTCCGGCATGCTGCGAGGGATAGAAGTGACAGCTAAGCCTGCAGATCATCTAATTGAAGGCGACGGTGAGTTGAATATCGGGCCGTTTCATTTGGAAACATTATTTACGCCGGGACATTCACCAGGCAGTGTGTCTTACTACGTGAAAGATGCAGACTTGGTCATCTCCGGAGATGTCTTGTTCCAAGGCGGTATAGGACGTACGGATTTAATAGGCGGCGATCAAGAGACGCTGCTGACGTCCATTCATGAAAAACTGCTTACGCTTCCGGAACACACGCTGGTGTTAAGCGGTCATGGACCTGAAACAAACGTACTGACTGAGCAGGACCAAAATCCGTTTTTAAATGGGTTTTCATTGTAAAAAAAGAGACAAACCGATAAGGTTTGTCTCTTTCTGCATTTAATGGCCTCCGCCGCCGGGCACCATAATAAAAATTGAGTAATATGTAAAGCCGGCGAAGAAAATTGTTAAATAAGCGCCAAAAATATAAATATACATGCGTTCGGTTAAGTTCAAATACGATAGAAACACAAATAAGATCGTCTGTCCAAAAAATAAAAGGGAAGCATCTTTCATATCACCTAAATAAAACATGACTGCAAAAATTCCCGTCCAAAATCCTAACACCCGGAACATGCGATTCATTTTTATCCCCTCCCGAGAGTCCCTCTGACTGTTATTATAATAGATCACACCTAGAAATGTAAACATTTTCATTATTAATATACAAATGGAATTTGTCCCTTTGATTGTGTTTTCTATTGTATGAATGTTTTTTAAAAAATAATCCGAAAAAAGTTCTGTAAATGGTTTAAATGAAAAATGATCCGGGTAGTTATTCTACAAAGAGATGGTTAACTGAGGAGGAAAAAACGAATGGAACAACAATTAACTTTTTACTCATATCCAAGCTGCACGTCATGCCGAAAAACAAAACATTGGCTTAAAGCACATCAAATTGAATTTAACGAACGGCACTTATTCAGAGAAACCCCGACAAGAGAAGAATTAAAGTACATTTTATCGTTAACGACAGAAGGAATTGATGAAATTTTGGCGACAAGAAGCCAGACTTTCAAAAATTTAAATTTAAACATTGAAGAAATGACGGTAAATGAGGTGCTGGAACTTTTAATCGAGAAGCCGAAGCTTTTGCGACGCCCGATTCTAGTAGACAACAAAAAGCTGGTGATTGGTTATAACCCGGGAGAACTGTTGAAGTTATCGAAGAAGAAAACGGTTCATCAATCTGCATGATGAAAAACCGAAGATCCGCTGATTTATTCGAATCAGCTTATCTTCGGTTTTTCACCTGTTCAGAAACTGGGCTAGCTGGATTCGAACCAACGATCACGGAGTCAAAGTCCATTGCCTTACCGCTTGGCTATAGCCCATTGAATCTAAACATAGTATGTGTAAAGGCAGACGCGTTATACATATATAGCGTACATTTTTCAAAACAGGAGGGAGCTCATTAAGATGAAAGCTCTTGATCAGCACTTAACAGAGCACAAAGAAGATATCACGCAACAATGGCTGGAAGTTTGCACATCAACAGGCAGCTGGCTGTATTCAGCGAAAGATCAGCAAAAACTAGAACAAAAGTTAAAAGACCAGCATGAATTATTGGTGACCATCGTAGCAAAATCCCTTAGAAAAGAAGACGTAGAGGATGAGCTCAACCGGTGGTCTCTTCAATGCGCCAGAGACCGTGCCGTTCATGAAGTGACGGTTACACAAAGTGTCGGCCAGTTTAACACTTTCAGGCACATCATGTTTGAATGGATTCAGAAATTCAGCGAAGCTTCTTCTCAAGACATCAGCATTCAGGAATTTTATGAGTGGAGCCGGATCTTGAATCAAAACATTGATGAGATCATCGAAGTGTTTACGGAAGAATATCACCAGGTGACCATGATACAATTAAACGCGCAAAAAGAAATGATTAATGAATTGAGTGCGCCGATTATGCCGATTACTGATGGAATTGGGATTCTTCCGCTTGTCGGTGAAATTGATACGCACAGAGCGAGGACGATTTTGGAGTCTGTGCTGGAGCAGTGCTCAGCGTTAAAGCTCTCGTATTTATTTTTAGATATTTCGGGCGTTCCTATCGTTGATACCATGGTAGCCTATCAAATTTTTAAAGTGATTGACAGCACCAAATTGCTCGGCATTGAGACGATTATTTCAGGAATCAGGCCGGAAATTGCCCAAACTGTCGTGAAGCTGGGTCTGGATTTTTCGAATGTGAAAACCGAGCAAAGTCTTGCTAAAGCCCTGGCCAATAAAGGGTTTAAAATAAAAGAGTGTTGATGCCTTTGCCAAGTTTATCTTGAAAGATAGCAGCTGAACAGCCTTTCACGGGCTATTCAGCTTTTTTAACTTCTATAAATAAAATGTGATGGCTGTTGATGTCTTTTACCTTAAAAGAGTAGCCATCATATTCTATTGTACTTTCAGGCTCAGCGTCTATGTTTTGTGTCAAAAACCAGCCGCCCAAGGTGTCTACTTCTGCGTCTGACAAATCGGTTCCAAGCAGGCTGTTAACATCACTGATTAATAATTTTGCATTTAACAAGTAATGATCCTTTCCAAGTTCGCGGATATGAGGCACTTCATCCGCATCAAATTCATCACGGATTTCTCCTACAATTTCTTCGATAATATCCTCGACAGTGACCAAACCGGACGTCCCGCCATATTCATCTATGAGGATCGCCATATGAGTGCGTTCCTTTTGCATTTTCAGCAGTAGTTTATAAATAGGAATCGTCTCAATGACATGGATAACGGGCTGTACGAAAGGTTCAATTTGATGCTTCTTGATTGAAAAATCTTTCGTCAGCATGGAAAACAGCACTTCTTTCATATTAATCACGCCAATGACGTTATCTTTATCCTCTCTTACAACCGGGTACCGTGTATATTTTGTTTGCTTGACTGTTTCCTGAAGATTTGAAATGGAGTCTTCATCTAGTGACAAACTGACCATTTCATTTCGCGGCACCATAATTTCCTTTGCCATTCGTTTATCAAAGGTGAAGATATTATTCATGTACTTTAATTCACTTTTTCTGATCTCGCCGCTTTTATAGCTTTCAGCCAATAGGACCCGAAGTTCTTCCTCTGTATATGCCAGCTCATGCTCTGATGCCGGCTTCAGCCCAAACACTCCTGTAATCAATCGGGCAGAGTGGTTCAACAGCCAAATGAATGGAAACATGATCTTATAAAACCAAATAAGCGGTTTAGCGAACAACAAGGTAATGCTTTCTGCTTTTTGAATGGCGAAACTCTTTGGAGCCAGCTCCCCGATAACGACATTTAAATACGTAACCGCTAAAAATGCGATGACGAGTGAAAGCAGGTGGGTAAGCGATTCATTTAAGCCTGCTTTATGAAAAAGCGGTCGAAGCAGAGTTTGCACAGTCGGTTCCCCAAGCCATCCCAGTCCTAAGGCTGCGACTGTGATGCCCAGCTGACAGGCTGATAAATATTCATCAAGGTGAGTGATGACATGCTTTGCCGCTTTAGCACCTTTCTTTCCTTTTGCGACAAGCTGATCAATTTTGGATCGCCGCACTTTTACGATTGAAAATTCTACGGCAACAAAAAATCCTGTTAACAAAATGAGAATAGCTACTGCTAGTAAATTGACAAATTCCAAAACAACTGCCTTCTCCAAGGAAGGCATGCACCTCCCTTTTCCGATGTCTTTCTACATTCCATACCACCTGAAAATGCTCATAAAACATGTGTTGAAGCGGCAGACTGGTTTAGTGACACGGTTATTGGGCAATTAAAGAATAAAGAAAAAAAGTTTGGAGGAGCTTGACATGAAGGCACATACGGGAAAGGATTGGTTTTGGTACCAAATGGGGCCTCAAGAAAGAAGTAAGGCAAGGGATCTAATCCATTTTTCTCACTGGCCTCAGTGTGAAAAGTGGTTTGAAAATAACCATCACGTTAATTTTTTGCGAGTAGATACAACTGAAACGGAAAATGAAGCGGTATTTGGGTCGATTGTTTATGATCAGGGGCTTGGTGAAGAAAAAGACCATACTGTTTTTCACTTTTATATCACCAGACAATATTTTTTTACAATCAACTTTGACTTTTCAATTTTGAGAGAGATTAAAGGAAAAGAAGTTGTTCGGCAAATGGAAAGAGCGGACAATGCGATAGAGGGGTTTTTAATTCTTCTCGGCGAACTAATGAATGCGTATTTAATCGGTGTTGATGAATTTGAAGTAAAGCTGAGAAAGCTCAGATGGCAAATTAAAGACGACAATAGCAAAAGCATTTTAAACCGCGTCCATCTCCTGCGCCATGAACTGATGATTTGGAAAAATTTGATATTAAGCGCTAAAAAAATTGAAATGGCGTTGAAAGAAACCTTTTTACCTCAAAATGAAGGGAAAAAGGATTATCAGCGGACACAACTGAAAATTGACAGGGGATTTACATACATCAGCGAATTTGAAGGGGAGCTTAACAATCTGCTGCATTCAGAGGAAGTCATTACCTCACATAGGGGGAATGAAATTGTAAAAGCGCTGACCATTTTTACGACGCTTTTTACGCCGATTACAGCTCTGGGGGCCTTATGGGGGATGAACTTTTCAGTGATGCCGGAACTGAATTGGAAATACGGATATCTCTTTTCTCTCTTATTGATTGTCACATCTACAGTTCTGATCTATCTCTATTTGAGGAAAAAAGGCTGGACGGGAGATATGCTGCAGGAGCGGAAGAAGAAAAAGAAACCTCGAAAAAGGCGGACTCTATAGGATGTTTCATATTTTGTGCAGCGTGCCCCGCTTCTTCACCAGACATATCAGGGTGACCGGATACGATTTCAAGGCGCTTATGGCAGAGCATCAAATCCGTCGTTTACCGATACTTGAATATGGCCAAATTGCCGGTAATGTTGCATTAGGCGACCTTTCCGTTGAGAAAGATACTGGTCAATAAGCGAAAACAGCATAATGAAAATGGAATCTAGCAGGCATGGTGACCATGTCTGCTTTTTTATTTATAGGGAAAATTATAATGACAGGGGCACATTCAGTTGAAAGTCTTTTTTCTTGCCAGAAAGAATTGGTTTTTCAGCATATAACATCTCACAAAATCACGTTTTCCCTGTTTGATTACCCTTTCTTCTTTTTCTACAATATGCGTTGAAAGGAGAGGGAATCAAATTGGATTCAATAGAAAAGGTAAGCAAAAACTTGATTGAAGAGGCATATCTAACAAAGGCTTCTGATATTCACATTGTGCCGAGGGAGCGGGACGCTATCATTCATTTTCGGGTCGATCATGCCTTGCTGAAAAAAAGGGACATGAAAAAAGAAGAGTGCGTAAGACTGATTTCACATTTTAAATTTCTTTCAGCAATGGATATAGGTGAAAGGCGAAAGCCGCAAAACGGTTCGCTTACGTTAAAGCTGAAAGAGGGAAATGTTCATTTAAGAATGTCAACGCTGCCCACAATTAATGAAGAAAGCCTCGTGATCAGAGTGATGCCCCAATACAATATCCCTTCGATTGATAAATTGTCGCTATTTCCGAAGACAGGAGCCACATTACTCTCGTTTTTAAAACATTCCCATGGCATGCTCATTTTTACCGGGCCGACTGGTTCAGGGAAGACTACCACATTATACTCTCTCGTTCAATATGCAAAAAAACACTTTAATCGAAATATTGTCACATTAGAGGACCCTGTTGAAACAAGGGACGAAGATGTTCTTCAGGTTCAGGTGAATGAAAAAGCCGGTGTAACTTATTCCACAGGTCTGAAAGCAATTTTGCGCCATGATCCCGATATGATTATTTTAGGTGAGATCAGAGACGCGGAAACAGCTGAAATTGCGGTGCGGGCAGCGATGACGGGACATCTGGTACTGACGAGCCTTCATACGAGAGACGCAAAGGGCGCAATTTACAGACTGCTTGAATTCGGTATCAATATGAATGAAATCGAACAGACTGTCATTGCAATAGCGGCTCAGCGCTTGGTTGATTTGGCTTGCCCGTTTTGTGAAAACGGATGTTCATCAGTGTATTGCCGACAGTCACGAAATACCAGGAGAGCTAGCGTTTATGAGCTTCTATACGGGAAAAATCTTCAGCAATGTATCCAGGAGGCAAAAGGAAATCATGCAAATTACCAATATCAAACGCTTCGTCAAATTATCAGAAAAGGAATTGCACTCGGCTATTTAACGACAAACAACTATGACCGGTGGGTTTATCATGAAAAAGATTAGAAAAGTCTGGTCGTTAAAGGATCAAGCCAGGTTATTAAAGAGGCTCGGTGAAATGACTGCGGGGGGATATACGCTTCTGGATGGATTACGCCTGATGGAACTTCAGATGAATAAGAGGCAGGCGGCTGACTTGACTGATACGGTCACTTGTTTGAGGGAAGGGGCTCCGTTTTATCAAGTACTAAAGAGTTTGTCATTTCATAAGGAAGCCGTAGGTATTTGTTATTTTGCTGAAACACATGGTGAACTGCCTGCTTCCATGATCCAGAGCGGAGAGCTGCTGGAACGAAAAATTGCACAGGCAGACCAGCTGAAAAGAGTGCTGCGCTATCCGCTTTTCCTCATCTTTACGGTCGCTGTCATGTTTTATATGTTACAGTCCATCATCATTCCCCAGTTTTCCGGTATCTATCAATCGATGAATATGGAAACCTCACGTTCAACCGATATGCTTTTTGCTTTTTTTCAGCATATTGATCTTGTGATCATTTTGCTTGTTCTTTTTACAGCAGGTATCGGGATTTATTATTGGCTTGTGTTTAAGAAAAAATCACCTGCCCGGCAAATGCTGATTTGTATCAGGATTCCTTTGGTTGGAAAGCTTGTCAAGCTGTTTAACAGCTACTTTTTTTCTTTGCAGCTAAGCAGCCTTTTAAAATCAGGCCTCTCAATTTATGACAGCCTTAATGCATTTAAACATCAAACGTTTCTCCCTTTCTACCGCTGCGAGGCTGAACAATTGATTGAACGGCTAAAAGCCGGTGAGTCAATTGAATCCGCTATTTGTGGAAGCCCTTTTTATGAAACTGATTTATCAAAAGTCATATCTCACGGCCAGCTGAGCGGCCGATTGGATCGGGAGCTTTTCACATACAGCCAATTCATATTACAGCGGCTGGAACACAAAGCGCAAAAATGGACAGGCATCCTTCAGCCAATGATTTATGGATTTGTTGCAGCGATGATCTTACTTGTGTATTTATCTATGCTTGTGCCTATGTATCAGATGATGAATCAAATGTGAAAGGAAGAGGCTGATGAATGAGAAAGGATTTACACTTGTTGAAATGTTAATCGTGCTCTTTATTATTTCGATTTTGCTTTTAATTACGATACCGAACGTCACGAAACATAACCAAACCATTCAAAAAAAGGGCTGTGAAGGCTTACAAAACATGGTTAAGGCACAAATGACTGCATTTGAGCTTGATCATGAAGGACAAACTCCGAGCCTTGCCGATTTACAGTCAGAGGGCTATGTGAAAAAGGATGCTGTCTGTCCAAATGGTAAGCGCATTATCATCACCGGCGGAGAAGTTAAGGTTGAACATTAAATTAAACGAGGAGGAGGGGTTTACCCTTTTAGAAAGTTTGCTTGTGTTAAGCCTTGCCTCTATCCTCCTGGTGGCCGTCTTCACCACACTTCCTCCTGCTTATGACAATACAGCTGTCCGACAGGCAGCAAGGCAGCTGAAAAATGATATTATGCTCACACAGCAGACTGCTATTTCCCGTCAACAAAGAACAAAAATTCTCTTTCATAAAAAAGAATATCAATTAGTCATTGGTGATACGGTCATTGAACGTCCGTATGCAACGGGACTTTCTATAGAACTGCTGACATTAAAAGACCGTTTGGAATTTAATGAGAAAGGGCACCCGAATGCAGGCGGAAAAATACGAGTAATAGGCCATGACGCTTATGACATAACAGTTTATCTAGGGAGCGGGAGAGTCAATGTGGAGAGAAAATAAAGGTTTTTCTACAATAGAAACAATGTCTGCGCTAAGCCTGTGGCTGTTTGTGCTGCTGACAGTCGTCCCCTTGTGGGACAAGCTGATGTCTGATGAAAAAATGGCGGAATCACGAGAAATTGGCTATCAGATGATGAATGAGAGCATTAGCAAATATGTCATGAGTGGTGAAGGAGCCGCGTCAAAAACGATTACAAAGAACAATCATATCTATGCAATGAAGTGGGAGGAGGAGGGCGAATATCAAAACGTATGTATCAAAGCCGCAGCTTATAAAGAAAAATCATTTTGCCTCAGCATCCTGCAGACAGAATGGCTACACGCTTCTTAACGTATTATTTTCGCTCTCAGTCTTTTTGCTCATATCAGGATCGTTAGCTGCGATTTTCCATCTGTTTTTATCTCGACAGCAGGAACATGACGGTTTCACACAGCAAGAATGGATGATTTCGATAGAACAGATGATGAATGAATGCAAGGAGTCACAGG
Organism: Bacillus sp. PS108; assembly: GCF_037963335.1. Classification (NCBI taxonomy): domain Bacteria; kingdom Bacillati; phylum Bacillota; class Bacilli; order Caryophanales; family Bacillaceae; genus Bacillus; species Bacillus sp. PS108. Next base: position 2,409,605 of record NZ_CP150155.1, on the reverse strand, counting down.
CAGTTAAGACAGCCGAGCATGGGAGCGTGTTAATCTGCACCAATCTTTCCGGACAAGACATCCGTTTTGACATTTATCATTCAATGATAAGAAAAAGAGTGGATGGCAAAGGGCATGTTCCAATTTTAGATCATATTACTGCCATGAAAGCTGATTTTGAAAATGGTGTTGTTTTGCTGAAAATTGAGAGTGAGGACCAAAAAGTGTATCAAACAGCTTTTCCAGTCTATTCGTATTTAGGAGGGAGGTGAATGTATCGTACAAGAGGGTTTATTTATCCAGCTGTTCTTTTTGTGTCAGCGCTTGTGCTGTTAATCGTGAACTTTGCTGCTGCTCAATATATTTCACGATGCATGTTTGAGAAGGAAACAAAAGAGTTATACATAGGAGAGAATTTGCTTCAAAATGGGGTGCTTCTTTCGGTCCGGCATGTTCTAGAGGAACGGAAAGGCCAGGAGGGTACGCAGCAATTTCCATATGGACGGGTTTCTTATTACATTCATGATACATCGATAAAAGAACAAAAAGAAATCAACTTAAGAGTGTCAACGGAGTCGGGAACAGAAAGAACTGCACAGATCGTGTTTGACCAAAAACAGAAAAAACTGCTGAGATGGACAGAATAAAACAGTGTAAAGGGTATAAAAAAAGTCATGTGAGACAACACTCATAATAATTGAATGATGAGGTGATCACGTGAAAACGAATGATTATGTTAAATATATGACGCAGCAATTTGTCAAATATATAGATACTCCGAGAGATGAGCGAAAAGAACGAAAAGAGGTGCGGAAAGAAACAAAAACGCCTGTTTCCCAGCAGTGGTTCGGTATTTTACCCTATGGCTTCCGGCTTTGGCTGAAACGGAAAAAATAACCGCAAATAAACGAATAAGGTCCTTCAAAAAATGGAGGACCTTATTGATATTCTTCTAATATGGCAATTTTATTGACCTTTTGGCTATAAGGATCAAATGAAATCGTCACAAAAACGCCGAATTCTTTTGACCCTTCCCTCAGAGTTAAATGGTATTGCTTCACTGCTTCATCTTTTCTTTTACGGTCCCATACTTTTTGTTTGAACAGTACCTGTGCGAGCGGGTACCTTTTTTTTGCTTCTTTTACAGCAATCTCTTCCCATTTGGACATGTGGCGGGCGGTTACAAGCGGTGTTTCTTCTGCGTGAGCGGCTGTGGTGCCAAAGACGAGAAGAGATAGACAAATCACACATTGTTTGATCATCATGCTGTCACCCTTTCTTTGTTTATTATTACCAAATAATAATGGGATATGCATTTAAATTCTCACATAACAATCCCAAAAATTTCTAAAAAATTGAAAAAATGAGCAATACTGAGCAAGACTTTGTAATATGATGAAAACATTCTTTTAAACGAACGAAATGAGCGATTTCGGTGTTTTTAAATCTATAAATCGTTGATTATACTCTATTTGTGAAGTTCTTTAAAGAGAACGATTGTCATATCAAGTTACAGTGTTTTACAGGAGGTAAGATATGTTTCGATTGTTTCACAATCAGCAAAAGGCGAAGACGAAACTGAAAGTTCTGCTTATCTTTCAGCTTTCAGTCATTTTCAGTCTGACTGCCGCAATATGCTTACAATTTTCCGATGATACAAGCGCTGCTTTTCATGATATTGAAACATTTGATGTCTCACTTCAAACGTGTAAAGACTTTCAGCATACAGATAAAAACTGCCATTATGATAAACGCTGGGATCAAAGTGATTTGCACATATCAGATCAAACGGATACGAAAGGCACTGTATGCTCACCTTTCGCCTTATTTGCTGTGCTCGAAAATACAGGTGAGAAACTTAAGAAATCAAAGTGGAAGTGGGAGCTTCATAAGCTTGAAAATGCCCGCAAACCGTTAAAGGATGGGAACGTGATCGAAAAAGGATTTGTCACCAATCAAATTGGCGATTCACTTTATAAAATTGAGACGAAGAAAAAAATGAAACCCGGCATTTATGCATTTAAAGTATATAAACCGGCAGGCTACCCGGCAAACGGCAGTACATTTGAGTGGTCGGAGCCTATGACGCTTGCAAAATGCGATGAAAAACCGACAGTCCCTAAAAAAGAAACAAAGTCGGACGTCAAAAAGGAGAATGAAACAACACAAAAGGATATACAGGAAAAAACAATGAAAGAAGAAACATCTCAAGAAGCTGTAACCAAAGAAAATGAAACTCAATCAGACCAGAAGGAAAGCGGGGAAGAGGATGAAAAAAGCAATGAAGCTGATCAGTAATATTTTATACGTGATCATCTTTACTCTTATTATTGTGCTGACACTTGTCGTGATTTCAACACGTTCATCCGGGGGAGAGCCGGCGGTGTTTGGGTATACGCTGAAATCAGTTCTGTCAGGTTCGATGGAGCCGGAGTTCAATACAGGTTCCTTAATATTGGTAAAAGAAATCGCTGATGTGAAAGAGCTTCAAAAAGGTGACGTTATTACATTTATGCAGGATGCAAATACGGCTGTCACCCACAGAATTGTTGACATAACAAAGCAAGGAGACCATTTGTTATTTAAAACAAAAGGTGATAATAATGCAGCAGCTGATTCAGCGCCTGTATCGGACGAAAATGTTCGCGCGCAATACACAGGTTTTCAGCTTCCATATGCCGGCTATATGCTTCATTTTGCCAGTCAGCCGATTGGAACGGCTGTATTATTGATTGTTCCCGGCGTGATGCTGTTAGTGTACGCTTTTGTGACGATCAGCAGCGCCATTAGAGAAATTGAAAGAAAGACAAAAGCCTTGGAAACAGATACAAAGGACAGCACCATGTCTACTTAACTTCAGTTGTAAACCTGGCAACAGGTTTCGATATAAAATCATTCAATAAAAGGGGAGTTTACCATGGGTATGAAAAAGAAATTGAGTTTAGGAGTTGCTTCTGCAGCACTAGGATTAGCTTTAGTTGGAGGAGGAACATGGGCAGCATTTAACGACATTAAATCAAAGGATGCTACTTTTGCATCAGGTACGCTTGATTTATCTGCTAAAGAGAATTCAGCGAGTGTGAACTTATCAAATCTAAAGCCGGGAGATAAGTTGACAAAGGATTTCCAATTTGAAAATAACGGATCACTTGCGATCAAAGAAGTTTTAATGGCGCTTAATTATGGAGATTTTAAAGCAAACGGCGGCAGCAATACATCTCCAGAAGATTTCCTCAGCCAGTTTGAAGTGACATTGTTGACAGTTGGAAAAGAGGGCGGCAATGGTTACCCGAAAAACATTATTTTAGATGATGCGAACCTTAAAGACTTGTATTTGATGTCTGCTAAAAATGATGCAGCGGCTGCTGAAAAAATCAAAAAACAAATAGACCCTAAATTCTTACATGCAAGCGGTAAAGTCAATGTAGCAACAATTGACGGTAAAACCGCTCCTGAATATGATGGTGTTCCAAAAACACCAACTGACTTCGATCAGGTTCAAATGGAAATCCAATTCAAAGATGATAAAACAAAAGATGAAAACGGGCTTATGGTTCAAAATAAATATCAAGGCAACTCCATTAAGCTTCAATTCTCGTTCGAAGCTACACAGTGGAACGGCTTGACAATCAAAAAGGACCATACTGATAAAGACGGTTATGTGAAAGAAAATGAAAAAGCGCACAGCGAGGATAAAAATTAATAACAGCCATAAAAAGAGACGGCCCAGTATTCATATACTGGGCCGTCTCGATGGTTATTGACAAAAGAGGAGTTAGTGCCTCTGCTCAGGCACTACTCCTCTTTTTGGGATTTTCTCCATTTTTGATAATCTAAAAATTCACGAAATTGTTTTTTCGATACCCCGGATGTCATCGCATCGCGAACCAATTTCTCCCATTCACTATCTAATTGACCATCGTATTCGGTTTCATGTTTCTCATCGAGCAAAGTATGAACCGAGACGTCCAGAACAGCGGAGACTTTTTCGAGAAATTGAATGGAGGGGTTCGTTTGTAGATTTCGTTCTATTGAGCTTAAATAAGACTTCGCTACACCAGCTTTTTCAGCTAGTTCTGATAGTGAGTAGCCTTTTTCTTTACGGTATTGTTTAATACGCTGGCCAATCAATGTCATCACCTTCCTTGTGATATTATAGCACATTCAGAAAGGATTTACGGTATGACTTCTGGCTGCCGGACCAGGATGAGCAGACTTTTTGTTTAAAAGTAAATATTTTCGTATTTCTTCCGGGCTGATATTTGCCTCTTTGGCTTCCACCATTAATTCAACCCATTCTTGATCCAATTCAAAGTGCTCTTGTTTTGCATTCTTCATGCAGTTTCTCCTCCTAAAATACTTGTTTATGTATTTCAGCCAGTCCGGCCATGACTTATTGTATGCTTCATTAGTCTCTGGAAGTCATTTGCCATTAAATCACCAGAATTTTTTTCCAATATACCTTTATTATAATCGTATTTTCTCAAAAAAAACGAGAATGATGTCGAATGGTAAAAAAGTTAGCTTGAAATATTATTTTGCAGATAAAACAATCCGCCATTTTCAATTTCAACTGATATCTTTGGTTGATACAAGGTTTTCAGCGCCTGTTTTTCTAGATGGTACTCTTCTGGTTTTTCTTCTATATGCTCGTAAAACTTATCAAGCAATGTCATATCATTCTTCCACCTGTTAACCGCCTGTTCCGCCCAGTCGGATGGCTCCTGCATAGCGGATTTGGAAATATAGTTTTCCATACGCTTAAGTCCGCTTTCTGGTTTGATCATAGGTGAAATGGTGAAGCAATAGTCACATATTTGAGACGTCAGTGAAAACTGGGTCAGCTTGCTTTGAAAATCTTCAATTATCGTTCCAGAGACTAGGTGAAGACCTAGTGACAATAACTTATCCTTTTTCATGTCGGACTGGTATGAAATCGTGACATTTATACCAAGCCAAGGCTGAAGTGGGACTTTAGCTCCGGCTGATTCAATTTTCTCATACATTCTGGTAAATCTCCCATTTTGTTTAACAGCTTTAAATATTTGAAAAAGACGCGGAGCCCCAAAATATATAAATTCACCATCTAGGTCTTTTGGCGCATTTTCTTTATCTGTAATAAAAGTGATTTTCATTGGATTCGGATCACCGCCTGTCTTCTCGCGCCAATGCCAGTAGAAAGGGCGGTTCATGATTTGTTTGTCCATTTCAACTGTAAGCTGCACTGTCATATAGCCTAAGCCTTGATCGACGATTTGGCAGCTGTTTGCTTGAAAAAAACGCAGCAGAAAATCGTGAACCTCTTGCTGTCTCACTAATAAAACCTCCTTACAGGCTAAGATCCTCTTTTTTCAGCAGGCTGCTGTTTTTTATAAGACAAAAATGAGGTTAAGTTATCCATTTTTATTTTCATTTCTTCTTCTGTTGCTGAGTGATACAAAATGTCATGCAGATGCTCTTCAAAATTGTTCACTTGAATTTTCGTTAAAATATCATCAAGTTCGCCGACCACTTTTTCAAACAAATGAATTTTTTCATATAAAAGCTTTAGAATATGCTCTTCCACCGTATGTTTTGTCGCCATGTTATAAATGTGCACGTCACGCTCCTGCCCGAGTCTGTGAATTCTTCCGATTCTTTGCTCAAGTCGCATCGGATTCCATGGCAGGTCATAGTTGATCATGTGATTGCAAAATTGCAGGTTAATTCCCTCACCGCCTGCTTCAGTTGCAATAAGGACTTGGATTTTTCCGCGGAAAAGATCCTTCATCCAGTCTTTTTTTCCACGTTTAAATCCGCCTCTAAACGGCACAGAACTGATGCCGTTTTGCTGAAGAAACCACTGCAAATAAATCTGGGTTGCCCGGTATTCTGTAAAAATGATGACCTTATCGTCAATCTTTTTGATTAAATCAACGACTTGAAGCGCTTTAGAATTTTGTGTCACTTGATTGATGCGCTCTATTAAAACTGAAATCGTATCCTCATCAATGGCAGGTGCTTGTTTCTCTTTTTGATCAAGCATCTTTTTCAGCGTCATATACACCGCTTCTCTGCTCGAACAGCATTCTCTTTGCAAGGTCATAATCGAGAACATGCTGGCTGGTTTATTGATACTTTCCTTCAAGCGAGAAATTTCATCATAAAGCGCCTGCTCTGATGGAGAAAATTGAATCGGCACTGTTTCAACATGGCGCTGTTTCCAATTCAGCCCTGTATCATGCCGCCTGTTACGGATCATGACTTTATTCACAAGATCTTTTAAATGTTCATGCGCTTCTAAACTGGATTTCTTCTTGGCGAACTCCTCCTGAAAGTGATTCTGACTGCCTAAATGGCCGGGTTTTAATAAGGACACCAAATTGAAAATCTCTTCGATACGGTTCTGGATTGGCGTCGCGGTAAGAAGCAGGCAATATTTTTTTACGAGATTCCGGACAAATTCATAGTTCTTCGTTTTGCTATTTTTCAGTTTGTGTGCCTCATCAATAATGACAAGATCATATGGGATAGACAGAACGATTTCTCGATGGGGCGAGCGCTTCGCGGTGTCTATTGATGAGACGACAATATCGCATTGCTCCCACACATAGCTTTTCTTTTGTTCAACAGCCGGAATCAAAAATTTTTCCTGAAGCTCTTTGACCCACTGTGACACAAGGGAAGCGGGCACAAGGATCAAAATTTTTTTTGCTAACCCGCGAATCATATATTCTTTTAGAATCAGTCCAGCTTCAACCGTTTTCCCGAGACCAACCTCATCTGCTAAAATCGCTTTCCCGTTCATTTTTTCAACCACTTTTTGCGCCACTTCAAGCTGGTGGGGGAGCGGCGTAAAGGAAGGCAGATATAAAGGAGCCCGTAAGCCTTCAAAATCTGGAATTGCTAATGTTTTCTGGATTTCTGCAGAGAGCTTGTACAGTTCCCAGTTTGCCCAAGGGCCATCGTTTTTCAGTCTTTCAGCAAATTCTTCAGGCCATTTTGCATCGTAGATCATTTCTGTATTCATTGCTTTGAAACCGCCTTTCTTATTCTTCGATTCTTAAGATGAATAATATAAGAAAAATCTGCCCAAATTGCTGTTGCCCAGCATATAGTGATGATGGTAGGATATGAGTATGTATTTGATGTAAGATATTGCTATAGTATGTCCATAACAGCATGAAAATATGAGCGAATGACAGCAAGGGGAGAGACCTGACCGAAAACCTCGGGATACAGGCGCCGAAGGAGCAAACTGCGGAGTGAATCTCTCAGGCAAAAGAACTCTTGCTCGACGCAACTCTGGAGAGTGTTTGTGCGGATGCGCAAACCACCAAAGGGGACGTCTTTGCGTATGCAAAGTAAACTTTCAGGTGCCAGGACAGAGAACCTTCATTTTACATGAGGTGTTTCTCTGTCCTTTTTTGTATGTTTTATAGCTGCGCCGTTGAAAAAGGGGAGGAATTAGATGCTGAAAAGAACGCCGTTATTTGACCTGTATAAGGAATATGGAGGAAAAACGATTGATTTCGGAGGCTGGGAGCTTCCTGTTCAATTTTCTTCTATAAAAAAAGAACACGAGGCTGTCCGAACTGCAGCCGGTTTGTTTGATGTATCTCATATGGGAGAAGTCGAAGTGTCAGGGAACGACAGTCTGTCTTTTTTGCAAAGATTGATGACAAATGATGTTTCCGCGTTAACGCCAGGCCGTGCTCAATATACAGCGATGTGTTACCCGGATGGCGGAACCGTCGATGATTTGCTTATCTATCAAAAAGGAGAGAACCGCTATCTGCTTGTCATTAATGCTTCTAATATAGATAAAGACTTGGCTTGGATGAAAGAACATGCAGCAGGTGATGTGCAAATTGACAATCAGTCAGATCAAATCGCGCTCTTGGCTGTACAGGGACCGAAAGCAGAAGCGATCTTAAAAAATCTGACAGATGCAGATGTGTCTGCATTAAAGCCGTTTGCGTTTATTGATGAAGCCGATATCAGCGGCTGCAAAGCACTTATTTCACGCACTGGCTATACGGGAGAAGACGGGTATGAAATTTACTGCCGCAGTGATGATGCTATGCATATTTGGAAAAAAATCATCGATGCAGGGGATGCATACGGATTGATTCCATGCGGTCTCGGTGCACGTGATACACTCCGGTTTGAAGCGAAGCTCCCGCTCTACGGTCAGGAGCTGACCCGGGATATTACACCGATTGAAGCAGGTATAGGCTTTGCTGTAAAGCACAAAAAGGAGTCTGACTTTTTTGGTAAGTCAGTATTGAGTGAACAAAAAGAAAACGGAGCGAAGCGCAAACTTGTCGGTCTCGAAATGATTGAAAAAGGGATACCGCGGCACGGATATGAAGTTTTCCAAAATGGCAAGTCTGTCGGAAAGGTGACAACCGGCACGCAGTCACCGACATTAGGGAAAAACGTCGGCCTTGCCTTAATTGATTCGGAAACAAGTGAGATCGGGACTGTTGTAGATGTAGAGATTCGCAAAAAATTAGTGAAAGCAAAGGTTGTCAAAACACCATTTTATAAACGCTAATATTTTTTCTTGGAGAGAGGAGACAACACATGAAGCACCGTTATTTGCCGGCAACAGAAAAGGATAAACAGGAGATGCTTGCTGCTATCGGCGTAAGCAGCATCGATGATTTATTTGCTGATATACCGGAAAACGTCAAATATAAAAAAGAGTATCAAATCAAAAAAGCGAAATCAGAAACAGAATTAACAAGAGAACTGACAAAGCTGGCCTCTAAAAACTGTGATACCGTACAATACGCTTCTTTCTTAGGAGCGGGTGTATATGACCATTATCAGCCTGTCATTGTGGATCATGTCATTTCGCGCTCTGAGTTTTATACCGCATATACGCCTTATCAGCCAGAGATTTCACAAGGAGAGCTCCAGGCTATTTTTGAATTCCAAACGATGATCTGTGAACTGACAGGCATGGATATCGCCAACTCCTCGATGTATGACGGCGGAACAGCCTTGGCAGAAGCAGCAATGCTTGCTTCAGGCCACATGAAAAAGAAAAAAATTGTTGTGTCAAAAACCGTGCATCCTGAATCGCGAGAGGTGCTGAAAACGTACGCAAAAGGTCAGTATATTGATGTTGTTGAAGTACCCGCTGCGGATGGCGTTACGGATCTTGATGCATTGCGCCAAACCGTTTGCGAGAACACAGCCGCAGTGATCGTTCAGTACCCGAATTTTTTCGGCCGGATCGAGCCGCTAAAGGATATTGAGCCTATCGCTCATCAAGGGAAATCCATGTTTATTGTTTCAGCTAACCCGCTGGCGCTAGGTCTTCTCACTCCGCCGGGCAAGTTTCAGTCTGATATCGTCGTCGGTGATGCGCAGCCTTTCGGCATTCCTTCAGCATACGGCGGCCCGCATTGCGGCTTTTTTGCCGTTACTAAAAAATTAATGAGAAAGGTGCCGGGCCGTCTCGTCGGACAAACGGAAGACGAAAACGGAAAAAGAGGCTTTGTGCTTACCCTGCAAGCCAGGGAGCAGCATATCCGCCGGGATAAAGCAACATCAAATATATGCTCGAACCAAGCTTTAAATGCGCTGGCAGCATCAGTGGCCATGACTGCTCTCGGAAAAAACGGCGTAAAAGATATAGCCCGCCAAAATCTCTTAAAAGCCAACTATGCAAAGCAAGAAGCAAAAAAAGCAGGCCTTACTGTTATGTTTGACGGGCCGATGTTTAATGAATTTGTCATCAAACTGGATGAGCCGGTGAGAGCTGTGAACAAGCGTTTGCTGGCAAAAGGCATGATTGGCGGATATGATCTTGGGTTGACGTATCCGGAGCTGGACTGCCATATGCTGATTGCTGTAACGGAGCTGAGAACAAAAGAAGAAATTGACGCACTCATTCAGGAATTGGGGGATCGCCATGAGTAATCAGGACCAGGCACTTATTTTTGAACTTTCAAGAGAAGGCCGAATCGGCTATAGTCTGCCGGAGCTCGATGTACCGGAAATCGAATTGGGGGACCTCTTGTCAGACATCTATATTCGTGACGAAGACGCAGCGCTGCCGGAGGTTTCAGAGCTGGACATCATGCGCCATTATACAGCGCTGTCCAAACGCAATCATGGAGTGGATTCCGGCTTTTATCCTCTCGGTTCTTGCACGATGAAATACAATCCGAAGATCAATGAAAAAATCGCGCGTATACCTGGTTTTGCTGCGATTCATCCCCTTCAGGATGAAGACACGGTGCAAGGCGCATTAGAGCTTTTATATGATTTAAGCAAGCACCTTGAAGAAATAACGGGAATGGATGAGGTTACGCTTCAGCCTGCTGCCGGAGCGCACGGCGAATGGACAGGGCTGATGATGATCCGTGCCTATCATGAAGCTCGCGGGGATTTCAAGCGGACTAAGGTCATTGTCCCTGATTCCGCGCACGGGACGAATCCTGCATCAGCGACAGTAGCAGGCTTTGAAACCGTTACGGTGAAATCGAATGAAAAAGGGCTTGTTGATTTAGAGGATTTAAAAAGAGCAGTGAATGAAGAAACTGCAGCTCTCATGCTGACGAATCCGAACACGCTCGGCTTGTTTGAGGAGCAGATTACAGAGATGGCGGAAATTGTACACCAAGCGGGGGGGAAACTGTATTATGACGGCGCTAATTTAAATGCCGTTTTAAGCAAGGCGAGACCTGGAGATATGGGATTTGACGTGGTGCACCTCAACCTGCATAAAACATTCACAGGCCCTCATGGCGGCGGAGGCCCCGGCTCAGGCCCTGTCGGCGTAAAAAAAGATCTGATTCCTTATTTGCCAAAGCCAGTTTTAGTCAAAAAAGAAGGGCGCTTTACGTTTGATTATGACCGCCCTCATGCGATTGGCCGTGTGAAGCCGTATTACGGCAACTTTGGCATTAATGTGAGAGCGTATACGTATATTCGCTCCATGGGGCCTGACGGATTAAAGGCTGTTACTGAGAACGCAGTGTTAAACGCCAACTATATGATGAGAAAACTCGCGCCTTATTACGATCTTCCGTTTGACCGCCATTGCAAGCATGAATTTGTATTATCAGGGAAGCGGCAGAAAAAGCTGGGAGTGCGTACGCTTGATATTGCAAAACGGCTCCTTGATTTCGGCTATCATCCGCCGACGATTTATTTCCCGCTTAATGTTGAAGAATGCATCATGATCGAGCCGACAGAGACCGAATCAAAGGAAACACTGGACGCGTTTATTGATGCTATGATTCAAATCGCAAAAGAAGCGGAGGAGAATCCGGAGCTTGTTCAGGAGGCCCCGCATACAACGATTGTAAAAAGAATGGATGAAACAAAAGCGGCGAGACACCCAGTGCTCAGATACGAGGCGGAAGAAAGATAAATAAAAACAGCTGTCTACCAGACAGCTGTTTGCTTTATTTCTTCGCTTTAATCTTTCCGCCCCATTTTTTAAAGCCGCCTTTTAGGTTGTAAATCTCAGTGCAGCCGTTTTTGCGCAGGGTTTGTGCCGCGCGTCCGCTGCGGACACTGTTTTGGCAGTACAGGTAAACAGGCTTGTCCGTACGGATCTCATTTTTTCTCTGTTTCAGCTGGGAAAGCGGGATGTTGCGGGCGCCTAAAATATGTCCGCCCTCAAACTCATTTGGCTCACGAACATCAATAAGCTGCGCTTTGCGGTAACCCGCGCGGAATTCTTCTTCGGTAAGTGTTTTCATAATTCGCTGCTGATAGACATATGAAGCAATCATATAGATGATAAATGCAGCAAAAATAATCAAAACGATCATATTAGACAATGTGATTCTACTCCTTTAGCATATAAAATCAAAACCCTGCTTCATAAAACAAGGTCATAGAGCCGTTTTCGACAAATACTATTATAGTAAAGCACAGCGTGATTGTCATCTATAATGGAACTAAAATATTTTTCATTTTCCCGACAGTTTGATAAACTGATTCTATTAAAACGGTAAGGAAGGTCTTAAAATGCAAAAAGAAACTTGGCGGTTTATAGACTCAGGCAATGCAAGTCCTGCATTCAATATGGCGCTTGATGAAGCGCTTTTATATTGGCACAGCGAAAAGAAAATCCCCCCAGTTATCCGTTTTTACGGCTGGAATCCGGCGACACTTTCTGTAGGGTATTTTCAAAATATTAAAAAGGAAATCAATTTTGAAGCAGTACATAAATATAATCTCGGATTCGTCAGACGCCCGACCGGCGGGAGAGGTGTGCTGCACGATCAGGAACTGACATACAGCGTAATTGTTTCGGAAGAGCACCCCGAGATGCCGGCAACTGTTACTGAGGCTTACCGGGTTATTTCAGAAGGCATACTTCAAGGCTTTAGAAATCTCGGTCTGGACGCTTACTTTGCCATCCCGAGAACTGAAAAAGAAAAAGAAAGCTTAAAAAATCCGCGGTCATCTGTTTGTTTTGACGCGCCTTCATGGTATGAGCTAGTGGTTGAGGGGCGCAAGGTGGCGGGAAGCGCGCAAACGAGACAAAAAGGCGTGATTCTTCAGCATGGCTCCATTCTGCTTGATTTGGATGAGGATAAGCTGTTCGATCTGTTCTTATATCCGAGTGAAAGAGTAAGAGAACGGATGCAGCGCAATTTCAAAAATAAAGCGGTTGCCATTAATGAACTCACTGAAAAGCGGGTGACGATGGATGAGGCTCGTAAAGCCTTTAAAGAAGGATTTGAAACAGGTCTTAACATTCATTTGGAGCCATATGAACTTTCTCAGGAAGAGCTTGATTTTGTTCATCACTTGGCTGAAACAAAGTACGCTTCAGATGAATGGAATTATAAGCGGTAAACAGGGCTTTTGACCCGCGGAGCATCCTTGTTTTTTCAAGTTCATTAGTGTAAACTTGTAATGGTTTATAAAGTTAAGGTGCTTTTTGGGAGGGTTTCGATGACAACACCAAGTATGGAAGATTATATTGAACAGATTTATATGCTGATTGAAGAAAAAGGATATGCACGAGTTTCCGATATCGCGGAAGCATTGGCAGTCCATCCCTCCTCTGTAACAAAAATGGTTCAAAAACTAGATAAAGACGAATATTTAATTTATGAAAAATATCGCGGTCTCGTGTTAACGTCTAAAGGGAAAAAAATAGGCAAACGGCTGGTATACAGACATGAATTGCTTGAGCAGTTTTTAAGAATCATTGGTGTTGATGAAGAGAAAATATATAACGATGTCGAAGGAATCGAACATCATTTAAGCTGGAACAGCATTGATCGCATCGGGGATCTTGTTCAATATTTTGAAGAAGATGATGCCCGTAAAAAAGATCTGAAATCAATCCAAAAGAAAACAGAACATCATAATCAGTAAAAAGGCGGTCTCGAAGGAGGCCGTCTTTTTTGATACGCTGACGCCGCCCGTCATTCATTGGTCTATTTCTTCGCGTGTTTTCTTAAAATGGTAATAAACGATCGGATGGAGGGGGAGGGAATGAAATGTATATTGACGGTGTGTTTTCCGGTGGAGGAGTAAAAGGCATTGCGCTTGCAGGCGCTTATGAAGCGCTTGAGGAAAAAGGCTTCCGCTTTAAAAGGGTTGCGGGTACAAGCGCGGGCGCCATTATTGCCGCTTTCATTGCGTCAGGTTACACCAGTAAGGAAATCCACGCGTTAATTGAAGAAGTGGACGGAGAGAAATTGCTGGATCAGAGGTACTCATTTCTCCCCTTAAAGATGCTCCAGTGGGTGTCCATCTACTGGCGTCTTGGCTTATACAAAGGCGATACGATAGAAAAATGGATTGCTGATCTGTTAAGAGCGAAAGGCATAAGGGTTTTCGGCGATTTGCAGAAAGGGTCTCTGCGCCTTATTGCTTCTGATCTGACAAACGGCACCATGATTGTTTTGCCGGACGATTTGGCCCGTTACGGGTTAAATCCAGATATGTTCCCGGTTGCCAGAGCGGTCAGAATGAGCTGCAGCATTCCGTATTTCTTTGAACCGATAAAATTAAAAACGGACACAGGCACCGCCACGGTTGTCGACGGAGGCGTGTTAAGCAATTTCCCCATCTGGCTGTTTTCAAAGGAAAGAAAGCGCCCTGTGATCGGTGTCACGCTTGCGCCACGTGAAAGAGAGCGTCCGAAAAAAAATATCCGCAACGCTTTTGAACTGTTCGGCGCCCTGTTTGAAACGATGAAGGATGCCCATGACGCAAGGCACATTGCGTCACGCTATGAACAAAATATCATTTTTCTTCCTGTCGATGACGTAATGGCCACTGATTTTCATTTAACACAACAAAAAAAACTAGCCCTGATTGAGCTAGGTAAAAGACGGACAGAGCTGTTTTTAAAGCAGTGGACCTATTAAAAAAGCGCTCTGTTTTTCTTTTTATTTTTTTTTCCTTCTATCACAGTCAGCTGAGTCTGGCTTTTTTTCTTGAGAATCATCGGCTTAGGCTTGCTGGCGCTCGGAACGCTTCGCAGGTGGCTGACACGTCCCTTATGCCCGGCGCGGTGTTTTGCTTTTTGTTCTTTCATCCGGCGCCGTGATTGTTTCGCCGCTTTTTTGAAGGCTGCTCCTTCGCTGCCCGTATTTCGATTCATTACATATTTCACAGTAAAATAAATAATGATACCTGCCACGATGACGGTTACCGCCATTTTTGCCATTTCTCCGGGATTGGTTACCAGCACATAGAGGAAACCGAACGCTCCCAGCGCAATTAATACAGCAATAATAGGTTGTACACGATGATTCATAACTGTCCACCTCCGAAAGTAATAGCAGGGCAACGGATTTTAGATGACGTTGTGAGAAGGCTTCTGATTTTGCTCAGACAATGCTTCGAGTCTGAGAAGTTCGTTAAAGCTTTCGATGGCAACTTCAACCTGTTCATCCTTAGGTTCCTTTGTGGTTAACAGCTGAAGCCAAAGTCCCGGGTACCCAAGTAATTTCAGACCGGGAATGTCACGCACTTTGTTTGTCAGCTGCAGAACTTCAAAGGATATACCAAGCACGACCGGTATCAGTGCGACACGATCTATAACACGCAGCCAAAGCGGATCTGTCGGAACGAGTAAATAAACAAACATGCCGACAATAATCGTAAATAAAATAAAGCTTGATCCGCAGCGGTAATGAAGCCGAGATTGGTTTTGGACATTCTCCACAGTAATTGGAAAATTCTGTTCATAACAGTTTATGACTTTATGTTCGGCTCCATGATATTGAAACACTCTTTTAATAAGCGGTGTCATGGACAAAAAATAGATGTAACCGAGCAGCAAAATCAACTTAAACAGGCTTTCAACCGCGATTTGCGCCGTGTCCGAGGAAAAAATCGGCCTTGTCAGTTCAGCTAAGAAAACTGGAACCAATGTAAATACGAATTTACTGAACAAAAATGATAGGACGCCTATAACTGCGAGGCTGAGATACATAGACAGCCCGGAGGATTTTTTTTCTTCCTGCTCAAGTGTCTCGTCTTCAGATGGATCGAGCCCGTAACGTTCGCTTGAAAAATTCAAATGCTTTGTGCCGTTTGCACTCGCTTCGATAATGGCCGCGATCCCCCGTAAAAACGGGATCTTTTTCACGATGTTCAGTTTCGGGTTGTGTTTGCGTGGAAGCTTAAAAAAGTCAATGCTTCCATCCGTTCTTCTGATGGCTGTAACGTAATGATGCTTTCCGCCAAACATAACGCCTTCCACAACAGCCTGCCCGCCGTAAGCGGGCGGAACTTTATGTTTTGACATATTATCAACCTGCCTATTTCTTTAGGATTGCTAACCATTTCCTTTCACTCTATTGTACAGGAAACAGCGCTAAACCTCTAGATTGACAGGCTGAAAAAATTGCCATAGCCTTGCTTTTTCTACATGCATTATACCCGGTATTTTCAAATTTTACTCGCAGTTGTCAAAAAGTGTGAGCTTTTTTATTGACATTTCATTTTTTGGGCACACTTTAACTGGAGGTGCCATGATGACAAGCGAAAAAGATACAGAACAAAATAAAGAATTGAATGAGAAGCAAAAGCCGCCTGTTTCAATGGCCGGCAGGGTCGCGGCAACAGGTTTTTGCGGAGGCGTACTTTGGAGTTTCGTTGCTTATATCGCATATTTGTTTCATTTTTCCGAAATCAGCCCGAATATGATATTGCAGCCGTTTGTACTCGGAGAGTGGAAAAAACATGGGCTGGGAACGGTAATCAGCATCATTTTGATTGGAGTAATTTCAATTGGCGCAGCATTTCTTTATTTTCTTCTATTGAAACGTTTAAAAACAATGTGGCCGGGTATTTTATACGGCTTGGTGCTTTGGCTGCTCGTGTTTTTTGTTTTTAATCCGATTTTTCCAGATGTGCGCACGGTGACCGAACTGACATCAGATACAATTATTACGACCATTTGCATTTATTTACTTTACGGGCTGTTTGTTGGGTATTCCATTTCATTTGAATACAATGAGCTGAATTCGGAAAAGCTTGCACGTGCGCTGGGAATGCATAGAGAATAGTGTATAATCCTTTTCCAGTATGATAAAATGTTCACGAGAAGTGAACATTTTTTACATGAGAAACCCTCGCGAAAAGGAGAGATTATGTGCCTCATTTTTTGATTTTGAACGGACCGAATGTTAACCGGCTTGGGAGTCGTGAGCCTGAAGTATTCGGCCGCCAGACACTGACCGATATTGAAACAGATCTTTTTCAGTTTGCTGAAGCCTTACATATCCAGCTCACTTTCTTCCAGTCTAATCACGAAGGTGATTTGATAGATGCGATACATGAGGCTGAGGAGCAATACAGCGGGATTGTTCTGAACCCCGGCGCCCTGAGTCATTACAGCTATGCGATCAGGGATGCTGTTTCAAGCATCAGTCTTCCTGTGGTAGAGGTGCATTTATCAAACTTATACGCCAGGGAAGAATTCAGGCATCAGTCGGTTATCGCTCCTGTTGCGAAAGGGCAGATTGTCGGTCTTGGAGCTGAAGGCTACAAGCTTGCTGTTCGCTACTTATTAAGCCAGCAAGGGGGAGAATCAAGATGAAGCTAGAGAAATTAAGAAACCTGTTTGGACAGCTGGGAATTGACGGCATGCTGATTACAAGCAGCACGAATGTACGCTATATGACAGGGTTTACAGGTTCGGCGGGTTTGGCTGTTATATCGGGTGACAAAGCAGCGTTTATTACGGATTTTCGTTATACTGAGCAGGCGAAGGTTCAGGTAAAGGGTTTTGAGATCATTGAACATGGCGGCAGCTTGATTCAGACCACTGCCGACACTGTTGAATCGTTTGGCATCAAGCGTCTCGGCTTTGAACAGAACAGCATGACATATGGCACTTACGCTTCATACAGCGCCGTTATCAGTGATGCCGAATTAGTGCCTGTGGCTGAATCCGTGGAAAAGTTGCGCTTGATTAAGTCTAGTGAAGAGATTAAGATATTAGAGGAAGCTGCGAAGATTGCAGATGATGCCTTCAGACATATCTTGACGTTTATGAAACCCGGCATTTCTGAAATCGCTGTTGCCAATGAGCTGGAGTTTTATATGAGAAGCCAGGGAGCAGACAGCTCTTCTTTTGATATGATTGTCGCCTCAGGCCTTCGTTCAAGCCTTCCGCACGGTGTGGCCAGTGACAAACTGATTGAAAGCGGAGACCTTGTTACGCTTGATTTTGGCGCTTATTATAAAGGATATTGTTCTGATATTACCCGGACGGTCGCTGTAGGTCAGCCCAGTGATCAATTGAAGGATATCTATCAGGTTGTATTTGATGCTCAGGCGCTTGGCGTCGCACATATTAAGCCGGGAATGACAGGAAAAGAGGCTGACGCCCTCACAAGGGATCATATTGCTGCAAAAGGCTACGGTGACTATTTCGGCCATTCAACCGGGCACGGGCTCGGCATGGAAGTTCATGAATCGCCGGGATTATCCGTCAGATCTTCAGCTATCCTTGAACCGGGTATGGTGGTCACAGTGGAGCCGGGCATTTACATACCAGAAACAGGCGGTGTCCGCATTGAAGATGACATCGTGATTACAGAAAACGGCAACCGGACAATCACCCATTCCCCAAAAGAACTTATTATTTTGTGATTGGAATATAGGAGGACATTAAACATGATTTCAGTTAACGATTTCCGTACAGGATTAACAATTGAAGTAGATGGCGGCATTTGGCGCGTCGTTGACTTCCAGCACGTAAAACCTGGAAAAGGTGCGGCATTTGTCCGCTCTAAACTCCGCAACCTTCGCACTGGCGCGATTCAGGAAAAAACATTCCGCGCTGGTGAAAAAGTAGCGAAAGCGCAAATCGAAACCAAAACAATGCAATATCTATATGCAAACGGAGATCAGCACGTATTTATGGATACTTCTTCTTATGAGCAGCTTGAACTGAGCGCAACTCAAATCGAAGAAGAATTAAAATACCTGCTAGAAAACATGTCTGTGCATATCATGATGTACCAGGATGAAACACTTGGTATCGAGCTTCCAAACACAGTTGAGCTGAAAGTTGTTGAAACTGAACCTGGTATTAAAGGTGATACAGCGTCAGGCGGTACAAAACCTGCGAAAACTGAAACCGGGCTTGTTGTAAACGTGCCGTTCTTTGTGAATGAAGGCGATACACTTGTTGTCAATACATCAGACGGTTCTTACGTTTCAAGAGCATAGAAAGAAAAAAAGAAGTCTGTTCCCAAATGGGAGCAGGCTTTTTTTGTGCCCAAAAACAGAATCTTTCTTTTATACGAAAATGACAAGACTACTTCAGCAAGCTAGAGCATATCATATAAAAAAATGGGAGGTTGGGAGAGTGCTATGAAATTTTTACTTGGAAATATCAATTCTACTGTTTTAACAATGGCGGGATTACGAGTTTTATCCTCTATGATTGAGCTGACGGCAGCAATTGTCATGCTTGTGACCAACGATGTCCGGAAGGCGGTTGTGGTTAACAGCATTCTCGCTATTGTCGGTCCGTTGATTTTTATCATTACGATGACTGTCGGAATCTACCAAATTGCCGGGCAGCTTTCGTATGCAAAGCTGATTCTGATTTTTACGGGTGTTGTCTTGATTTTGGCGGGTGTTCATAAATAAAGAGAGGCTTGTCATAAAGTCTGCCTCACATCATACATTTTAAAGAAGCCAATCGGTAGAAAGGAGGAGGCTCTGTTGAATGAAATCGCTGAGGTTCTCCCTGAATCCATGAAAAACGCCCTTTCTGAAATACCGGAACAACAATGGCTGGAAATCGAAGAAGTCAGAATTCGGATCAACCGCCCTGTTGAATTGATTCGAAGAGGACAACCTGTTTATTTGTCCTATGCGGGCACGGCCGAGGATGCCCATCTGATCCTGAGCCGGCTCAGCAACTATAGTATGTATACACTTGAAGAAGAGCTGAAGAAAGGGTATGTCACGATCAGAGGCGGCCACAGAGTCGGACTGGCGGGCAGAGTCATTACGGAAAACGGAGGTGTGAAAGGCCTCCGTGACATCGCATCTTTTAATATACGAATTGCCCGGCAAAAGCTGGGGATTGCGGAGCCGCTGCTCCCATATTTATATCAAGACAGCTGGCTGAATACGCTGATTATCGGACCGCCCCAAACCGGCAAAACAACACTTCTCCGGGACCTTGCGAGGCTCTCAAGCACCGGCAAAAAACCCATGCTGCCCGTAAAGACAGGAATCGTCGATGAACGGTCAGAAATTGCCGGATGTCTTCGCGGCATTCCGCAGCATCAATTTGGTCAGAGAATTGACGTGTTAGACGCCTGTCCAAAAGCTGAAGGGCTGATGATGATGATTCGATCCATGAGCCCTGAGGTGATGATTGTCGATGAAATCGGGCGTATGGAAGATACAGATGCACTTCTGGAGGCGCTGCATGCCGGTGTTTCAGTAATCGTATCGGCGCATGGCTGGAGCATATCCGATCTGATGAAGCGGCCTTCATTGAAGCGTTTGTGGGAAGAAAGAGCCTTTGACCGCTATTTGGAATTATCAAGAGCAAAAGGGCCGGGCACAGTGAGCCAAATTTATGACAAAGACGGAAATGTGCTGTCTAGGACGACGGGCGTGAAAACATGCTGAAGCTGCTGGGCGCTGTATTCATTGTGGTAGCGACAACATGGACAGGTTTTGAGATGGCGAAGATTTATACAGAACGGCCGCGGCAAATCCGCCAGCTGCGTGCGGCGCTTCAATCCCTCGAGGCTGAAATCATGTACGGCCATACACCGCTTCATACTGCTTCAATGCAGATTGCCAAACAGCTCGCACAGCCTGTTTCAGCTCTTTTTTCCGCATTCAGTGATCAGCTGGACAAGGGAAGTGATTCCGCGAAAACGGCGTGGGAGCAAAGCTTAAAGAAGGTATGGGACACCCTGTCTTTGAAAAAAAGCGAATACGAAGTGCTGAAGCAGTTTGGCGAGACGCTCGGGATTCATGATCGAATCTCTCAGCAAAAGCACATCAAGCTGGCGCTGACACATTTGGAAGCCTCTGAAGCGGATGCTGAACAGGCGCAAGCGAAAAATGAAAAAATGATAAAAAGTTTGGGCTTTTTAGCGGGCTTGTTACTCATTCTTCTATTGATGTAAACGTGAGGGGAGCAAAAATAAAATGGGAGTAGACGTGAATGTCATATTTCAAATTGCCGGAGTGGGAATCGTGGTCGCTTTTTTACACACGATATTGGATCAGATGGGCAAGAAAGAATACGCTCAGTGGGTGACGCTGTTAGGTTTTATCTATATTTTATTTATGGTCGCCACGATTGTAGATGACCTATTTAAAAAGATAAAAGCTGTGTTTTTATTCCAAGGATAGGGGGGCTTGCAGATTGACATTGTTCAAATTGTAGGTTTAGGGCTGATCGCCACCTTCCTTTCTTTAATTGTAAAAGAACAAAAGCCGACTTTTGCGTTTTTAATCGTCGTTTTTGCCGGATGTGCCATTTTTCTTTATTTGGTAGACCAAATCTACGACATTATTCGAATGATAGAAAAAATTGCGATTAATGCAAATGTCAACATGGTCTATGTTGAAACCATTTTAAAGATTATCGGAATCGCCTATATTGCTGAATTCGGAGCACAGCTCACAAAAGATGCCGGTCAAGGAGCCATCGCCTCGAAAATAGAATTGGCGGGGAAAATTTTAATACTCGTAATGGCTGTGCCTATTTTAACCGTCATTATCGAAACGATTCTCGGACTTATACCTTCTATGTCATAACCGAAAGGAGGCGGTAGATTGAAGCGCTTTCAATGGGTTTTGCTTTTGGCCGTGCTGATCATAGCAGGCCGTGCAGAAATTGTACAAGCAGCTGGTAATGCAGAACAAACGGAAGACCATGCTGAAACAGCCGAGCAATTAGCGGAAAGGACAGCAGCCTCGCTTGAAACAGATAAGATCGGGGAATTTTGGAATGACATTATGACAGAATACGGCGGACTGCTGCCGGAAAGCCAAAAAGGCAGCTTAATGGAGTTTATCAATGGCGATAAATCATTCTCACCGCAAGAATGGCTGAAAGCTCTCTTTTCTTATTTGTTTCATGAAGTGCTTGCCAACGGAAAGCTGCTGGGCACATTGATTTTGCTCACGATTTTTTGCGTCATTCTGCAGCTTTTGCAAAATGCTTTTCAGCAAAGCACCGTCAGTAAGGTCGCTTACTCAATTGTGTACATGGTGCTGATTATCCTTGCGCTTAATAGCTTTCATGTGGCAATTAACTATGCAACTGAGGCGATTCAGACGATGACCAGCTTTATCCTGGCGCTCATTCCGCTCCTCTTGGCGCTTTTGGCTTCCTCAGGCGGAGCTGTATCTGCTGCCTTCTTTCATCCTGTTATCCTCTTCCTGATGAACACGAGCGGTCTCTTGATTCAGAATATCGTCATGCCGCTGATTTTTTTATCAGCGATTCTGAGCATTGTCAGCACGATGACTGAACAATACAAAGTAACACAGCTGGCTAACCTGCTCAGAAATATCGCCATCGGAGCACTGGCTGTTTTTCTTACCATCTTTCTCGGCGTCATCTCTGTTCAGGGAGCCTCAGCTGCAGTGACAGACGGCATTACGCTCAGGACGGCTAAATTTATAACCGGAAATTTTATTCCTGTGCTTGGCCGAATGTTTACAGACGCAACAGATACAGTAATCAGCGCCTCTTTACTGCTGAAAAATACGGTAGGGATTCTCGGTGTCGCTATTTTGATCTGTATCGCGGCATTTCCGGCAATCAAAGTGCTTTCCCTCGCTTTTATTTATAAGCTGGCAGCCGCGATTCTTCAGCCACTAGGAGGAGGGCCCGTCATCACCTGCCTCGACGTCATCAGCAAAAGCGTCATTTATATTTTTGCAGCTCTCGCCATTGTGTCTCTCATGTTTTTTTTAAGCCTTACTGTCATAATCACAGCCGGAAACCTCACGATGATGATGAAATGAAGGAGGCAGGCGAATGAGTTTTTTAACGGAATGGCTTACCACCATCGTGTTGTTTATCCTATTTGCAATTGTGATTGATATGCTGCTGCCGAGCTCCAGCATGCAAAAGTACGCAAAAATGGTAGTCAGCCTGCTCTTGATTGTCGTCATGCTTACGCCGATTTTTAAACTTTTCAAGACAGACCCCGAAATCATCTTTGAATATCTCACAAAAAACGGGCAGTCAGAGTCTGCCGACATAAAAAATCAAATCAATTCAAAAAAAATAGAAATACAAGCTTCCCAGCGCGCATATATTCTAGAAGAAATGGCTGTCCAACTAAAAAAGAAAGCGGAGGAGAGATTCAGTCATGATGAATATAAAGTAGGCCGCATCAAACTCACGGCAGGAGAAAAGGTAGATTCAGAAGAGGATATTAAAACAATCAGCGTGTATATGGCCCCGTCTTCTGAAAAAACGGTCCAAACGGTCGCGCCGGTCCACATTGATACAGATCATGCATACGTAACGAAAGAAGCAGCCGAACAAAAAGAAGCCAAACAGATAAAAACGCAGCTCGCGGACATTTGGGAAATCGGAAGTGAGAAAATTACGGTTCATATGGAAGGCGGGGAGAGTGTCGGCAATGAATAAAAACGGATTATGGAATGTATTGAAAAAGCAGTTTCTTCCGGGACAAACGAAGGACGGCGAAAAGCCGAAGCTGACCAAATATCATTACTTTCTATTCGTTTTTGTTCTCGGAGTTTCCTTTATGCTTGTCAGCCAGCTGTTTTCTTCACCTGAGAAAACAGAAAACGCCAAAACGATAACGGCCGTATCATCGCAACATTCCGCAGACAGCAAAGAGAAAACAGCCGAAGTGTTTAAAGCCTCAAAATCTGATAAACCTAAAGACTCGATCGATGACTATGAAAAAGAGTACGAAAATCAGCTGAAAGAAATTCTTGAAACAATCATTGGTGTGGACGATGTCTCGGTTGTCGTGAATGTAGATGCAACGTCGCTGAAAGTATACGAAAAAAACAAATCAAACAAAAATACAACCACTGAAGAAACTGACAAAGAAGGCGGAACAAGAAGCGTTACAGACCAAACATCGGAGGAAGAAATCGTCATGATCAAAAACGGCGATAAAGAAACACCTGTCGTCGTCCAAACGAAAAAACCTGATATACGCGGTGTACTCGTTGTTGCTCAAGGAGTGGACAACGTTCAAATAAAACAAACCATTATCGAAGCGGTGACACGGGTCCTGGATGTTCCAAGCCACCGGGTTGCGGTTGCCCCTAAAAAAATAAAGGAGGATTCATAAATGCTTAAAAAACAAACCGTTTGGCTATTAACAATGCTCAGTCTTGTCGTGGTGTTAAGCGTCTACTATATCATGTCGCCGGAAAGCAAAAACGCCGTGCAGATGCAAAGTGAAAAAAGCTCGTCTGACAGCGGAGAGGTCGCAACTGAAAAAGCGCCTGCCAAGCAAGACACGAAGGAAAAAAGCGGTACAGAAACTGAAAAAGGAAAAGAAGATGGAACAAAGGGAACGAAAGATTCATCAGCAGACAAGGAAACATCCGCTGAAGCCAGTGAAAAAGGAACTGTTGTTACGGAAACAGCCGATGATGATTTGTTTACAACGTACCGTCTTGATTTAGAAGATGCCAGAAGCAAAGAAAGAGAAGAGCTGAATGCCATTGTGTCAAGCGATGATGCAACAGCCAAGGAGAAAAGCGAAGCATACGATAAAATGACGGCTCTCAGTGAAGTGGAAGGAACAGAAAAACAGCTGGAAACGCTGATTAAAACACAAGGTTACGAGGATGCGCTTGTTAATGCTGAAGGAGATAAAATCAATATTACAGTCAAATCAGACAAACACTCCAAATCGAAGGCGACAGCCATTATAGACCTTGTGGCAAAAGAAATTAAAACAATGAAAGATGTCGCTGTCACATTTGAACCATCCAAGTAAGAAAGAGGAAAAAGAAGTCCGCTAAACAAGCGGGCTTTTTGCGTTGCTGTCATATTAGAGTTGAATTCAAAAGTCCGCTCCTGTAAGATGAACATAGTATGTACTTTTAGTAGTAACCTATAAAAAAGAAATTTCATACATAGGAGTGCGATTGAATGTTAAATATCAAAGAAATCCACGAGCTGATTAAAGCAATTGACGAGTCTACAATTGACGAATTCGTATATGAAAATGAAGGTGTATCCTTAAAACTGAAAAAACACGAAGCAGGCACGGTTCAAGTCATGCAGCAGGCACCGGCAGCACCTGTACAAGCACAGGCTCCGCAGGCAGTTCAGACCCAAGCGCAACAAGCAGCGGCACCTGCCCAAGAAGCACCAAAGCAAGATGAGAATCTGCATAAAATCACTTCACCAATGGTAGGAACATTTTATGCTTCTTCATCACCGGAAGCTGGCCCGTATGTAACAGCCGGTTCAAAAGTAAATGAAAACACAGTTGTCTGCATTGTAGAAGCGATGAAGCTTTTCAACGAAATCGAAGCAGAAGTGAAAGGCGAAATCGTTGAAGTATTAGTAGAAAACGGCCAGCTGGTCGAATACGGACAACCTCTATTTCTTGTAAAAGCGGAGTAAGGAGACTTAACATGATTAAAAAGCTATTGATCGCCAACAGAGGAGAAATTGCTGTCAGAATCATCAGAGCCTGCAGAGAGCTCGGAATTGAGACTGTCGCTGTTTATTCAGAAGCTGATAAAGATGCCCTTCATGTTCAAATGGCCGATGAAGCTTTTTGTATCGGACCGAAAGCATCAAAAGACAGCTATTTAAACGTTACAAATATTGTGAGTGTTGCAAAGCTGACTGGCACGGACGCCATTCATCCGGGATACGGATTTTTAGCTGAAAATGCTGATTTCGCTGAATTATGTGAAGAAGTGAATGTCACGTTTGTCGGCCCGAGCGCTGACGCCATTTCAAAAATGGGAACAAAAGACGTTGCGCGGGAAACGATGAAACAGGCCGGCGTGCCAATCGTACCGGGTTCACAGGGAATTATAGAAAATGTGGAAGCAGCGGTTTCGCTTGCTAATGAAATTGGGTATCCTGTAATTATAAAAGCCACCGCAGGCGGAGGCGGAAAAGGAATTAGGGTTGCCCGCACTGAAGAGGAACTGATTAATGGCATTAAGATTACACAGCAGGAAGCGGCAACTGCATTTGGAAATCCAGGTGTATACATCGAAAAATACATAGAAGATTTTCGCCACGTTGAGATCCAAGTGCTTGCTGATAACTACGGAAATACGATCCATTTGGGCGAACGCGACTGCTCGATCCAAAGACGCCTGCAAAAGCTTTTGGAAGAATCACCATCTCCTGCCCTTGATTCAGAAATCAGGGAGCAAATGGGAGATGCAGCGGTAAAGGCTGCAAAAGCGGTTGGCTATACAGGTGCTGGAACAGTTGAATTTATCTATGACTACAATGAACAGCGCTATTACTTCATGGAAATGAACACGAGAATTCAGGTAGAGCACCCAGTCACAGAAATGGTGACGGGAACTGACCTGATCAAGGAACAAATCAAAGTGGCATCAGGAATGGAACTGAGCCTCAAGCAAGAAGATGTTGAATTTGAAGGCTGGGCCATCGAATGCCGAATCAACGCAGAAAACCCAAGTAAAAATTTCATGCCGTCACCTGGTGAAATTAAAATGTACCTGCCTCCTGGCGGTCTTGGTGTCCGTGTCGATTCAGCTGCGTACCCTGGCTATTCCATCCCACCGTACTATGACAGCATGATTGCAAAGGTAATCACATACGGAAAAACGAGGGATGAAGCGATTGCCCGCATGAAGCGCGCATTGAGCGAATTCGTCATCGAAGGCATTGAGACAACAATCCCTTTCCATTTAAAACTGCTTGAACACGAAACATTTGTGAGCGGAGAGTTTAATACGAAATTTTTAGAAACATATGATGTAATGGGCTCATAATTTTTACGGAGGTGAATTGAATGAAAGACAACAGCTTGCTTAAAATGGATCACGAAGATACGCATTTGGGTAAGGTTGAGATTGCACCGGAGGTCATTGAGGTCATTGCCGGCATTGCAGCATCAGAAGTTGATGGGGTTGCCGAAATGCGCGGAAACTTTGCGACAGGCGTCGTCGAGCGCTTTGGCAAAGTGAATCATGGCAAAGGTGTCAAAGTCGACCTGGCGGATGACGGAATTACGATCGATGTATACTGTGTCGTTACATTTGGCGTTTCGATTCCGAAAGTTGCAGCATCCGTTCAGGAAAACATTCGTCAAACCTTATTAAATATGACGTCTCTTTCGATTAACGAGATCAATATTCACATCGTCGGCATTCAATTTGACACAAAAGCCCAAGAAGTCCAAATCGACGAAGAAATGTAAATGGCTTAACACGAAACCAAGGGGAGGGCGGCCCTTTGGTTTTTTTACACGTTACCCTTTATTTCAAAGCATGAAGAAAGCCGGCTTACATAGCCGAGTTTCTTCATGAACGTGAAATCCGAATAATCATATTAAGGTGTGTGAAAATATTCGGCAATAGGGTAAAAAAACCTTGATTTCAATATGCGGATACGAAAAAAATATGTTATGATCTCTTTGTGGCTTAACGACAAGCGGATAAAGAGGATCAAAGGAGAAAGAAAATGAAAAGAAGAACAGCAAGAGAAAAAGCTTTGCAGGCACTATTTCAAATTGATGTCAGCGATATTGCAGTGAATGAAGCCATAGAACACGCACTGGATGAAGAAAAAACAGATCCTTTCTTTGAACAGCTTGTACACGGGGTATTGGAACACCAAGACCAGCTGGATGAAATGATCTCCAAGCATCTGGTGAATTGGAAGCTCGATCGGATTGCCAATGTTGACCGTGCGATTTTGCGCCTGGCAGCATATGAAATGGCATATGCCGAAGACATTCCGGTGAATGTCTCCATGAACGAAGCGATTGAGCTGGCAAAACGGTTTGGTGATGACAAAGCGACAAAGTTTGTAAACGGGGTTCTTTCTAACATTAAATCTGATATTGAACAATCATAGGAGGAAAGAAAATGACTGCAACAATCATCGACGGAAAAGAAACGGCTAGAGAAAAACGCGAACAATTGGCAAAAGAGGTAGAAGAGCTTAAAAAGCAAGGCGTCACTCCCGGGCTGGCGGTTATTTTGATTGGAGATGATCCTGCTTCTCACTCTTACGTGCGAGGAAAGAAAAAAGCGGCAGAAACAATGGGAATGAATTTCAAGCTCGATCAATTTGACAGCAGCCTCACAGAAGCTGAACTGCTTTCCATTATTGATCAATATAACCAAGACCCTGAGTTTCATGGCATTCTCGTTCAGCTTCCGCTCCCAGACCATATTTCTGAAAAAGCGGTGATCAAACGTATCTCCCCTGATAAAGATGTAGACGGTTTTCATCCGTTAAACGTAGGGAAAATGCTGCTTGGCGAAGATACGTTTCTTCCTTGCACGCCTCATGGAATTGTTGAGCTTTTGAAGAAAACCAATATTGACCTTTCCGGTAAAGAGGTTGTTGTAGTCGGCCGAAGCAACATTGTCGGCAAACCTGTCGGCCAGCTTTTATTAAATGAAAACGCGACGGTTACTTACTGTCATTCAAGAACAGAAAATATTACTGAACATACGAAAAAAGCGGACATCCTGGTGGTGGCAGTCGGTAGAGCCAACTTCATCAGTGCAGACCAGATCAAAGAGGGCGCTGTTGTCATTGACGTCGGCGTTAACCGTCTGGAAAACGGAAAGCTTTGCGGAGACGTTGAATTTGAAGGGGCAAAGGAAAAAGCGTCCTTCATCACGCCGGTTCCGGGCGGAGTAGGTCCGATGACCATCACGATGCTTGCGCATAATACTGTTAAATCTGCGAAACGTACGTTATCATAGATAATTGGAGATATTCACAGGCGAAATGTTTGCCCGCCTTGAATATGAGCACGATACCCGCTTCTTCAGGCTCCTAAAGCCAGGGCGGGTTTTCTTTAGTTATGGTGCAGGAATGCTTAGGAGAGGAGTTTTTAGACATGGGTGAAGCAGCGTATGTGACCGTCTCAGCGCTGACAAAGTATATAAAACGAAAATTCGATGTAGATCCTCACCTTGAAAATATTTGGATTAAAGGCGAATTGTCGAATGTAAAGATACACACACGAGGGCATATTTATTTCACTTTAAAAGACGAGAACGCAAGAATGCAGTCGGTGATGTTCGCGAGACAAAGCGAGCGTCTGCCTTTTAAACCTGAAAACGGAATGAAAGTGCTGGTCAGAGGCGGAATTTCCGTATATGAACCGAGCGGAAACTATCAATTATATGCCAAAGAAATGCAGCCTGACGGGGTTGGAGCGCTTTATTTAGCGTACGAAGAATTAAAAAAGAAGCTTGCCGGAGAAGGTTTATTTGACGACCGCTACAAAAAACAAATCCCCGCATTTCCAGCCACAATCGGGGTTGTGACATCTCCAACGGGTGCCGCTGTCAGAGACGTTATTACAACTCTAAAAAGAAGATATCCCCTTGTAAAAGTCATTGTTCTTCCAGCGCTCGTACAAGGTGAAAATGCGAGCAGATCCATCGTTACGCGCATTGAAGAGGCAAATGAAAAAGAGATTTGCGACGTATTAATTGTCGGGAGAGGCGGCGGTTCGATAGAAGAACTGTGGGCATTCAATGAAGAAATTGTAGCACGCGCCATCTTTGCTTCCAATATTCCGATTATATCGGCAGTCGGACATGAGACGGACTTTACGATCAGTGATTTTGTCGCCGATATCAGAGCCGCGACGCCGACAGGAGCAGCTGAGATTGCTGTGCCTCATACCACTGATTTAATCGAACGGACAAAAACAGCGGAAGTCAGAATGACAAGAGCGATGCAGCAGCATCTCGGCCAGAAAAAAGAACGGATTCAAACGTTGCAATCGTCCTATGCCTTTCGTTTTCCAAAGCGTTTGTATGCGCAAAAAGAGCAGCAGTTTGACCTCGCGTACCAGCAGTTTCAAGCACAGCTGACCGCTCTTTTAGATCGGAAAAGCAGACAGCTGGAGCGTGAAACGTACAGATTAGAGGCACTGCATCCTCATGAACAGCTGAAACAAGCGAGAACACGATACCAGGAACAAACAAATCAGCTGAGAAAAAATATGAATATCCAAATGAAGCAGCTGCATTCCCAATTTCAAACCGTTCTTGGCAAGCTGAATGCACTAAGTCCTCTTCAAGTGATGGAGAGAGGATACAGCTTGGCTTATAAAGAAGATAAACTCATTAAAAGTGTCAGTCAGATAGAAGAGCAGGACCGGCTTGAAGTCAAGCTGAAGGATGGCGTGCTGACCTGTGAAGTATTAGAAAAGAGAGGGGAAGAAAAATGACAGACGTGAAAAAAAATGAAAACATGACATTTGAAGAAGCGATGAAAGGGCTTGAGAGCATTGTATCAAAGCTTGAAGAGGGAGATGTGCCTCTAGAGCAAGCCATTAACTATTTCCAAGAAGGCATGGCTCTGTCAAAAATGTGCCATGAAAAGCTGCAAAAAGTCGAAAAGCAAATGGACTTCATTTTAAAAGAAGACGGCGAACTGGCACCTTTCAGTGTTCAGGAGGAAGACGAAGGTGACAAATAAATTAACGAGCTTTCTGGCGGACCGGAAAAAAACAATTGAAAATCAGCTTTCTGTCTATACAGAAAAGCTTGATATGCCGGACTCATTAAAGAAGTCTATGCTGTATTCTCTACAGGCCGGCGGAAAGCGGTTGCGGCCTCTGATTGTACTGGCTGTTTTAAATGCATATGGAAAAAGCGAAAAAGACGGCATTCCGGTGGGCTGTGCTGTCGAAATGATTCACACGTATTCGTTAATTCATGATGATCTTCCATGCATGGATGATGACGATTTACGCCGCGGGAAGCCGACAAACCATAAAGTGTTTGGTGAAGCGACGGCAGTATTAGCGGGTGACGGGCTGCTCACAGAAAGCTTTAAGCTGATTACCTCCCACGTGTCAGACGAGGTGTCAGCAGAAAAGCGCCTGCGCCTTGTGAATGAACTGATTTCAGCGGCAGGCACCGAAGGCATGGTCGGTGGGCAAGTAGCTGATATGGAAGCGGAAAACCGACAAGTCACGCTTGAAGAGCTCGAATCCATTCATGAACGGAAAACTGCCAAGCTCCTTGGCTTTTGTGTAATCGCCGGTGCTATTTTGGCTGATGCGCCTGAGGAAGACATTGAAACACTGCGTACCTTCAGCAGCCACATTGGAATCGGATTTCAAATCAGAGACGATATTTTAGATTTAGAAGGCAGTGAAGAGAAAATCGGCAAACGTGTCGGCTCAGATACCACAAATGACAAATCGACATACCCGTCGCTTCTTTCATTGGAAGGGGCCAAACATAAATTGGATGTTCATATAAAAGAGGCGAAGCGATTGATCGGCGGACTCTCTCTTCAAAAAGACCTTTTATATGAGCTTTGTGATTTAATTGCGGCAAGAGATCACTAAAACGATCCTAATTTGAAGCGGCTGCACGAGATATGGTAAAATGTAAGCAGTTTATATGAAAAATGAAAAGGAAAAGCGCGTTTGTCTTTTTTTATGTCTGAGATTATTGTCAGCTCGGCATGCAAAAGACATGTATCATTGCAGAAATTCATGCTGAAAGTGAGTTGATCCGCTTTGGATCTTTTATCAATACAGGACCCGTCGTTTTTAAAAAACATGTCCATTGATGAATTAGAGAAATTAAGTGATGAAATCCGTCAGTTTTTAATTACAAGTTTATCCGCTTCCGGCGGCCACATCGGCCCAAACTTAGGTGTCGTAGAGCTTACTATTGCTCTGCATAAGGAATTTAACAGCCCGAAAGACAAATTTTTATGGGATGTAGGCCATCAATCGTATGTCCATAAGCTGCTGACAGGACGCGGAAAAGAATTCGCGACGCTTCGCCAGTACAAAGGGCTTTGCGGATTTCCAAAGCGGAGTGAAAGCGAGCACGATGTTTGGGAAACCGGGCACAGCTCGACTTCTCTGTCAGGCGCGATGGGAATGGCAGCTGCCCGTGATATTAAAGGAACGGATGAATATATTATTCCGATAATTGGTGACGGCGCGCTGACCGGCGGAATGGCGCTCGAAGCCCTTAACCACATCGGCGACGAGAAAAAAGACATGATTGTCATCCTTAATGATAATGAAATGAGTATTGCACCAAATGTCGGTGCCATTCACTCTATGCTCGGACGGCTCCGTACTGCGGGGAAATACCAGTGGGTCAAAGATGAGCTTGAATACTTATTTAAAAAGATTCCGGCAGTTGGGGGCAAGCTTGCCGCCACGGCGGAACGAGTCAAAGACAGCCTGAAATACATGCTCGTCTCCGGAATGTTTTTCGAGGAGCTCGGTTTTACGTATTTGGGTCCAGTGGACGGACATTCTTATCATGAGCTGATTGAGAATCTTCAATACGCCAAAAAAACGAAAGGCCCTGTTCTTCTGCATGTCATCACGAAAAAAGGGAAGGGGTACAAACCGGCTGAGACCGATACGATTGGGACATGGCATGGTACCGGACCATATAAAATTAATACCGGTGACTTTGTAAAGCCGAAAGCCGCAGCTCCTTCGTGGAGCGGTCTTGTCAGCGGAACTGTGCAGCGAATGGCGCGCGAGGACGGACGCATTGTAGCCATTACGCCGGCTATGCCTGTCGGTTCAAAGCTTGAAGGTTTCGCAAAGGAATTCCCTGACCGGATGTTCGACGTAGGAATCGCAGAACAGCATGCCGCAACGATGGCGGCAGCTATGGCAATGCAGGGTATGAAGCCGTTTTTGGCGATTTACTCAACCTTCCTGCAAAGGGCATATGACCAAGTTGTCCATGACATCTGCCGCCAAAACGCCAATGTGTTTATTGGAATTGACCGTGCAGGACTCGTTGGCGCTGATGGAGAGACACATCAAGGCGTGTTTGATATTGCGTTTATGCGCCACATTCCAAACATGGTCTTAATGATGCCGAAAGACGAAAATGAAGGCCAGCATATGGTTCATACAGCACTTAGCTATGACGAAGGCCCGATAGCGATGCGTTTTCCGCGCGGAAACGGACTCGGCGTAAAAATGGATGAACAGTTGAAAACGATTCCGATCGGTACGTGGGAGGTGCTGCGTCCGGGGAACGATGCTGTCATCTTAACATTCGGCACAACAATCGAAATGGCGATTGAAGCAGCCGAAGAGCTGCAGAAAGAAGGCCTTTCCGTGCGCGTTGTGAATGCGCGTTTTATTAAGCCGATTGATGAAAAGATGATGAAGAGTATCCTAAAAGAAGGCTTGCCAATTTTAACAATTGAAGAAGCGGTCTTAGAAGGCGGTTTCGGAAGCTCGATTTTAGAATTCGCTCATGATCAAGGTGAATATCATACTCCGATTGACAGAATGGGTATACCTGATCGGTTTATTGAACACGGAAGTGTAACAGCGCTTCTTGAGGAAATTGGACTGACAAAACAGCAGGTGGCAAATCGTATTAGATTACTGATGCCGCCAAAGACACACAAAGGAATTGGATCATGACGTCAAAGAAAGAACGATTAGATGTATTATTAGTGGAAAGAGGGCTGGCGGAAACGCGTGAAAAAGCCAAAAGAGCCATTATGGCGGGGATCGTCTATTCAAACGAAAACCGCTTGGACAAGCCTGGAGAAAAAATTGACCGCGACCTTCCGTTAACTGTCAAAGGAAACCCGTTGAGGTATGTGAGCAGGGGCGGCTTAAAGCTCGAAAAAGCGTTGAAGGAATTTCCCGTCTCTGTCAAAGATAAAATTATGATTGATATTGGCTCCTCCACCGGCGGTTTTACGGACTGCGCTTTGCAAAATGGAGCTAAACAGTCATACGCTGTGGATGTAGGCTATAATCAGCTTGCGTGGAAGCTTAGACAGGATGAACGGGTCGTCGTGATGGAACGGACGAACTTTCGTTATGCAACACCGGCAGACTTTACAAAGGGCATGCCGGAGTTTGCCACAATTGATGTGTCCTTTATTTCACTGCGGCTCATCCTGCCTGTCCTAAGAACTTTGCTCGTTCCGGGCAGCGACTGCATGGCTCTAGTTAAGCCTCAGTTTGAAGCGGGACGGGAATCTGTCGGCAAAAAAGGGATTGTCAGAGATTCTAAAGTGCATGCTGATGTGCTCAAGCGAATGATCAGTTTTTCTGCCGCTGAAGGCTATATCTGTAAAGGCTTGTCATTTTCTCCAATCACGGGAGGAGACGGAAATATTGAGTTTCTCCTTCATTTGCATTGGCCGGGAGAGGGACAGGAAGGCCAGGAGCTGCCGGAAGAAGAGATCATGCGCGTTGTAGAAGAAGCACATAAGACGTTAAAAGAAAAAAAAGCAGATGTACCGGAATAATAGGGCGCTATTATTCCTTTTTTCTGCATTCATGTACAATGTGCAGAGAATCATATAACATAAAAGAACAGATAAGCTTGGAAATAGAGGTGCTTACATGAACAAAGGCCAGAGGCATATTAAAATCAGAGAGATCATTACAAGCAATGAAATCGAAACGCAGGATGAATTGGTCGACATGCTAAAGCAGGATGGATACAAAGTAACGCAGGCCACGGTATCACGGGATATTAAAGAACTTCACCTTGTGAAAGTGCCTACGAATAATGGTTCTTACAAATACAGTCTTCCGGCGGACCAGCGTTTCAATCCGCTGTCAAAGCTAAAGCGGGCATTGATGGACGCATTTGTGAAAATAGACTCAGCAAGCCATATGATTGTGCTGAAAACGATGCCGGGCAATGCCCAGGCAATCGGGGCGCTGATGGACAATTTGGACTGGGATGAAATGATGGGGACCATTTGCGGGGATGATACGATTTTAATTATTTGCCGGACTCCTGAAGATACAGAAGGCGTAAAAAACAGGCTCCTTGAACTGCTGTAACAGAAAATCTAACAAAGATAAGAGGTGTAATGCTGTTTGTTAGCTGAACTATCGATTAAAAACTTTGCCATTATTGAGGAACTGACGGTTTCTTTTGAACGCGGGCTTACGGTTTTAACAGGAGAAACCGGAGCCGGCAAATCCATCATCATAGATGCCATTTCTCTTTTAGTCGGAGGCCGCGGATCATCTGAATTTGTTAGATATGGGGAAGCAAAAGCCGAACTTGAAGGGCTGTTTCTGTTGGAGAGCGGCCATCCTGTTTTAGATGTATGCGCTGAGCAGGGAATCGACGTTTCAGACGAAATGATCGTCATGAGAAGGGATATCAGCACGAGCGGGAAAAGCGTTTGCCGTGTCAATGGCAAGCTTGTCACGATTGCTTCGCTAAGAGAGATCGGCAGGCTTTTATTAGATATTCACGGGCAGCACGATAACCAGCTGTTAATGGAAGACGAAAATCATCTCCAGCTTTTGGACAAGTTTGCCGGGGCCGAAGTGGAAAGCGCGCTCAAAACGTATCAGGAAGGGTACCAGCGGTATATGAAGCTGCTCAAAAAGCTTAAGCAGCTTTCTGAAAGCGAACAGGAAATGGCCCATCGTCTTGATCTTATTCAATTTCAGCTCGAAGAAATCGAATCGGCAAAGCTTGAGCTTAACGAAGATGAACAGCTCCAAGAAGAGCGCCAGCAAATTTCAAACTTTGAGAAGATATATGAGTCGCTGCAAAATGCATATAACGCGCTTCGCAGTGAGCAGGGCGGATTGGACTGGGTTGGAATGGCATCAGCGCAGCTTGAAGATATATCTGATATAAACGAACCGCTGAAAAAAATGTCTGAAAGTGTTTCGAACTCCTACTATTTGCTTGAGGATGCCACATTTCAGATGAGAAATATGCTGGATGAGCTTGAATTTGATCCGGAACGCCTGAACTATATTGAGACGCGACTTAATGAAATCAAACAGCTGAAACGAAAATACGGTGCCACTGTTGAAGACATTTTGGAATATGCTTCTAAAATTGAAGAAGAGATTGACCAAATTGAAAACAGGGACAGCCACCTTCAAAGCTTGAAAAAGGAGCTTGACTCCGTCGGCAAAGATGTCGCAGTGGAAGCGGCAAATGTGTCACAAATCCGAAAAACATGGGCGAAAAAGCTGGCTGATGAGATTCATCGGGAATTAAAAAGCCTGTACATGGAAAAATCAACTTTTGATACGGAATTTAAGGTCAGAACAGCGTCACGCAATGAAGAGGCGCCGCTTGTAAACGGCCAGCCCGTTCAGCTGACTGAACAAGGGATTGACCTGGTGAAGTTTTTAATTTCAACCAATACAGGCGAGCCGCTGAAATCCCTTTCGAAAGTCGCTTCAGGTGGAGAGCTGTCACGGGTGATGCTTGCCATAAAAAGCATTTTTTCCTCACAACAGGATGTGACATCGATCATTTTTGATGAGGTTGATACCGGTGTAAGCGGCAGGGTCGCACAGGCAATCGCTGAGAAGATCCATAAGGTGTCAATAGGATCACAAGTGCTGTGTATTACACACCTCCCTCAGGTGGCTGCCATGGCCGATACGCATCTTTATATTGCGAAGGAGTTAAAAGACGGCAGAACGACGACACGTGTCAAGCCGCTCTCTAAGCAGGAAAAGGTAGCGGAAATCGGGCGCATGATTGCAGGTGTCGAAGTAACCGACTTAACGAAACGCCATGCGAAAGAACTTTTAAAACAAGCGGATCAAGTCAAAACAACTGGGTAAGCTGCGCGAGAAGCGCAGCTTATTTTTTTCGTGCACATCCATTCGTTCATCAGTATATCCAATGTTTTTCTTCATATGACAGTTATAAATAAGCCGTCAGAAGGCAAAATTAAATGATGTAGCAGCAAGTCATAAAGAAGGTGTGGGATAGGAGCGAGGAGAGTGAAGTAGTGAATGCCCGATAACATCAGAAAAGCAGTAGGTTTAATTCTCCTTGTTTCGTTATTAAGTGTAGGTTTATGCAAACCGCTAAAAGAATATTTACTGATTCCAACGCAAATGAGAGTATTTGAAACCCAAACACAAGCGATTGAAACGAGTTTATCGGTAAACGCTCAGACATCAGAATCCTCAGAAGCGTTTACAGTAAAGAAAGATCCGCATGAAATCAAGGTGACGGGCAAAAAATCAGGTGAGTCAGAATTGGTATATGATCTTGCCGGATTTCCAATTAAAAAAACAAAAGTGCATGTTCTTCCTGATTTAAAGGTTATACCTGGCGGACAATCAATCGGTGTAAAACTTCATTCCGTCGGTGTTCTTGTCGTCGGATTTCATCAAATCAATACAAGTGAAGGCAAAAAATCTCCGGGAGAAACGGCTGGAATTGAAGCGGGCGACATCATTATTGAGATGAATGGACAGAAAATTGAAAAAATGAATGATGTAGCCCCATTTATTCAAAAGGCTGGGAAAACTGGTGAATCTTTAGACTTACTGATCAAACGTGATAAACAGAAAATCAAAACGAAGCTGATCCCAGAAAAGGATGAAGGAGAAGGGAAATACAGAATCGGGTTATATATCAGAGATTCTGCTGCCGGCATCGGCACTATGACCTTTTATGAACCGAAAACAAAAAAATACGGAGCACTTGGCCACGTGATTTCCGATATGGACACAAAGAAACCAATTGTAGTGGAGAATGGAGAAATTGTTAAATCCACTGTAACATCAATTGAAAAAGGGACAGGCGGTAATCCGGGAGAAAAACTGGCGCGATTTTCCTCAGAACGCAAAACGATCGGGGATATTAACAGAAACAGCCCATTTGGAATTTTTGGCACGCTGCATCAGCCGATTCAAAACAACATATCAGATCAAGCATTGCCGGTTGCGTTTTCTACCGAAGTCAAAAAAGGGCCGGCTGAAATTTTAACGGTTATTGATGATGACAAAGTAGAAAAATTCGATATTGAAATCGTCAGCACAACGCCGCAAAAATTCCCTGCGACAAAAGGAATGGTGTTGAAAATTACCGATCCAAGGCTGTTGAAAGAAACAGGAGGCATCGTACAGGGGATGAGCGGAAGCCCGATTATTCAAAATGGAAAAGTGATCGGTGCTGTCACCCATGTATTTGTAAATGACCCGACAAGCGGCTACGGTGTTCATATTGAATGGATGCTGTCAGAAGCAGGAATCGATATTTATGGAAAAGAAAAAGCAAGCTGACTGCCGGAGTTTCCGGCAGTTTTTTTATTTTGATCCCTCTTCACTTCTCAGAATACATACGGTAAAATATACAAAAGAAGATTTTTCGACAAATTCACGTTTCCTTGTTTGTCAAATTTCATTTTTAGTCGAAAAACAGAGAAAAACATAGAATAACAAAGATACGCCACTAATATTGGTGATTATGATTTTTTTAGAGGGTATATAGCGGTTTTGTCGAATGTAAACATGTAGCAAGGGTGAATCCTGTTAACTACATTTGGGGAGGAAGAAACGTGGAGAAAATTAAAGTTTGTGTTGCTGATGATAATCGAGAGCTGGTAAGCCTGTTAAGTGAATATATAGAAGGACAGGAAGACATGGAAGTGATCGGCGTTGCTTATAACGGACAGGAATGCCTGTCGCTGTTTAAAGAAAAAGATCCCGATGTGCTCGTATTAGATATTATTATGCCGCATTTAGACGGACTTGCGGTTTTAGAGAGGCTGAGGGAATCAGATCTGAAAAAACAGCCGAATGTCATTATGCTGACAGCCTTTGGGCAGGAAGATGTCACGAAAAAGGCCGTCGATTTAGGCGCGTCCTACTTTATTCTCAAACCGTTTGATATGGAAAACCTTGTCGGCCATATCCGCCAGGTCAGCGGAAATGCCAGCAGTGTGACGCATCGTGCGCCATCATCGCAAAGCAGTATTATACGCAGCAGCCAGCCTGAACCAAAAAAGAAAAATCTCGACGCGAGCATCACAAGCATTATCCATGAAATCGGCGTCCCGGCACATATAAAAGGCTATCTCTATCTGCGCGAAGCAATCTCAATGGTATACAATGACATCGAATTGCTAGGCAGCATTACAAAAGTCCTCTATCCGGACATCGCCAAAAAATTCAACACAACCGCAAGCCGTGTAGAAAGAGCGATCCGCCATGCAATTGAAGTGGCATGGAGCAGAGGAAACATTGATTCCATTTCCTCGCTGTTCGGCTATACCGTCAGCATGACAAAAGCTAAACCTACCAACAGCGAATTCATTGCAATGGTTGCGGATAAGCTGAGATTAGAGCATAAGGCTTCTTAAACATGAGCTTATTAAGTGGTCATTAAATCAAACGTCTTTTATTTATTAGTTTGCGCTGATAAATAGGAGGCGTTTTGTTTTGGGGACATTTGTAGTATGGGAGAAAAATATTAAGTATCCGCATATAGTAAAGGATAGGTTTGAAAAGTAAGGAAAGCAAATGGCGGTATTACCTGCACTCTTGGTCCATTCATACATCTTATAGGATCACGAAGCATGATCGACCCTAAATGTGTCCGTTATAAAATGAAACCTTTCTCCTGCAAAATCGTAAGTAAGACGTATTCATGTAAAAAGGAGACGTACGAATGAAAAAGAAAAAAGCAAGAAAGCGTGAGGGGTTTTTCCTGGATTTTCTTTTCGAAGTTGGTGGGGAGCTCTTTCTTTTGCTGTTTAGATGTGTACACAAACTATTTATATAAAGGGAAAAAGACTGCCGTACCGATTCGGCAGTCTTTGCACATTAATCTTTATAAGGCACCCAGCCTGGCGTGTTCACAATTGCTTGCCATAGCGGTTCAGGCAAATGATATTTTTCTTTATCTGTGCCTTTGATCACTGTTTCGATTTGCTTTTCACGGCCTTCTTTTACTTTTACCGTCCAGTCAGGGTCAACTAGAATTTCGCGTCCCATAGCGACTAGCGGAATACCGTTTTCGATGACGGCAAGCGCGTCATCAGCGGAATGGATGGAACCGACGGCGATCAGCGGCACTTTGTTTCCGACACGTTCATTCAATAAGTCCATGCGTGTGCGAGTCGGATCTGCACCGCGGCGCGCTTTTGAGTTCACGTCCATCAGTGAGATATGAAGATAATCCAATTCTTTATCCCCTAAAGCATCAACAAGCGTATAAGTTTCAGTCATTGTCAATCCCGGTGTCTCAGGTTCTTCCGGAGACAGACGGTAGCCGACTAAGAACGCACCCTTCGCATGTTCTGAAGCGGCTTTTTTCACTTCATCGACAATAGCGAGCGGGAAGGCTAATCGTTTTTCATCGCTTCCTCCCCAGCGATCCGTGCGCTGGTTGGTTTTCGGAGAATAAAACTGCTGAATTAAGTAGCCGTTTGCACCGTGAATTTCGACACCGTCAAAGCCGGCTTCAATGGCGCGTCTTGTCGCTTCTCCAAACGCCTTCACAATGTTTTCCACTTCTTCTTCTTTTAATGCGCGAGCAATTTGTTTGCCGTTATCAAACACGTCACTTGGCCCCACAACATCCTGTTGAGGAACAAGCTCAGACGGGCACTCAATACCGCCGTGATGAATTTGTACAACAGCTTTAGCGCCTTGTGCCTGAATGGCTTGTGCTAACTTTTTTAAACCTGGAATGTTGGAATCGTCATGGATGGCCGGCTGCCCGGGGAATGCTTTTCCGTCCGGTGTAACATTTGCGCAGGCTGTAATCACCATTCCCATCTCTTTTGAACGGGGGATGATGTAGTCGAGCTCCGCTTCAGATATTGTACCGTCTTCATTAGAAGCGTAATGAGTCATTGGTGCTACTGCGATCCGGTTGTCGATTGTAACGCCGCTTTTAAACGTAAATGGTTCAAACAGAGGCTTATACTTAGGATTCATTTGATCATCTTCTTTCGTTTGGATTCGCACATATTCTAGCCTATATGTAAAAATTAATGCAATTGATCTGCTTTACCGACTGAATATCTTGAGTGCAGAGTGATGTTTTCGCCGCTCTTTTTCGGGGCCTTTGTAGCCGCCGCTGATTTGGTGGCCGATGGAACATGTGATGACAGCTGCCGCCAGCAGCAGAACGAATTTTTTCATGGCTTTAACTTCTTTCAATAAAGTAAATATCCTTTAAAAGGTTACGCTTGGCTGACCCACCCGTCAAACGATTTGCTCACCCTATTCTCAAATTTTTTAAAATGAATAAAAAGTTGCTTCTTTCCGCTAATTTTTTCTAATTGGCGCCTCAATTAGAGCCATCCTCATAGACAAATCTGCTCGTTATCTTTCTAACAACAGGAAATGATCGGGTCGTATAGCCCTTTTGAAAATCATGGAACTTGCTCGCCTGCATTCGCGTTGTCTTTACAAATTCGCCATTCTGGTCAAAGATAAAAGCCAAACATCAGGAAGAGGTGGTCATGTGAAACAAACGGTTCTTTTGCTGTTTACTGCGCTCTTTCTTTCGGGGTGCAGTGTTGCAAGTGCGGATGACTCAGTGCCAAGGTTTACCGAAGAGGGAAAATACATTGGCTCGGCTGATCCTCATACGATTGCGGTTTCTCTTAATGGAGAAGAAACCATGATACAAGTTCCGAAGGATAAACGTGATGAATGTGAATCACTGCCAGATCAGACACATGTCCTGGTGAAATATACAAAGAAGGATAATGGAACTTTACAGCTGGAAGATATTCAGCTGCGAAAGAACTCGTGACCGGAGGGAGTAAGTTGAGAATGTTATGGAGGAGCTTGGCGCTGTGCGGATTGGCTTTGACGCTCGCGCCTTGTGCACAGGCAGCAGAGCCGATAGAAGGGAAAACAGTGTATATTGATGCCGGACACGGCGGTGAAGACAGTGGAGCGGTCGGAAACGGGCTCTTTGAAAAGGATATTAATTTGGCTGTCTCAGAGCATGTGACAGACAAACTAAAAGAGGAGGGAGCCAATCCTGTTGCATCCCGGTCTGACGATCATTTTCTGACCTTGGAGGAAAGAGTGGCTAAGGCAAGTGCCAATCAGGCTGACCTTTTTGTCAGCATCCATGTGAATTCAGGGGTTACTTCAGCTTCAGGAACAGAAACGTATTTTCAATCTGATTATGAAGGGGAGAGCAGCCGGCGTCTAGCATCCGATATTCAGTCAGAGCTCGTTTCTTCCTTACAAACGAGAGACAGGGGCGTGAAAGAATCAGACTTTTACGTCATTACATATTCACAAATGCCAAGTGTGTTGGCGGAGCTTGGGTTTATCACGAACAGCTCTGATGCGGACAAGCTGGGAAGTGAAGAATACCAGCAAAAGGCCGCAGATGCGATTGTCAACGGCATTGATTCTTATTATGATCAGTAGATTGATACAGCCTTAATCCTAGAGTGGAGCCGACAAAATAAGTATAATGGAGAAAACTTTAGGGTTTGAGGTGAAACGATGACAAAGATTTTTGCCCACCGGGGGGCCTCAGGTCAATTTCCCGAAAATACAATGCTTGCATTTGAAAAAGGAATTGAAGCCGGAGCGGATGGGATAGAGCTTGATGTACAGCTGACGAAAGACGGACGCATTGTTGTGATTCATGATGAAAGACTTAATCGCACGACATCACTTAAAGGATTCGTGAAGGATACAGCCTATGATGAGGTAAAGACTGCGAATGCGGCCGCTGGTCACGATCAAGCGTACAGCGATATAAAAGTGCCGCTGCTAGAAGATGTGCTCTCGTGGGCGGTAAAAAAGGATTTTCTCATCAACATTGAATTAAAAAACAGCGTGATCCGCTATGAGGGAATGGAAGAAAAAGTGCTGGAGGCAGTGAAGCGATTCAATGTAGAGGAGAGAGTCATCCTATCCACGTTTAATCATGACAGCTTGGCGCTATGCGCCCGGCTTGCACCGCATATCGAACGGGCAGTATTAACTTCAGATGTGCTTTATCAGGCAGATCGATATATCGCGTCTATTCCGGCTTCCGGCTATCACCCGAAGTTAAACAGCCCAGGGGTCACAGATGAAGTGCTGAAGAAAATGAGGAACAGTTCGATTAAGGTAAGGCCGTATACAGTCAATC
Source organism: Bacillus sp. PS108 (assembly GCF_037963335.1). NCBI lineage: Bacteria > Bacillati > Bacillota > Bacilli > Caryophanales > Bacillaceae > Bacillus > Bacillus sp. PS108. Next base: position 2,367,107 of record NZ_CP150155.1, on the reverse strand, counting down.
GTCCGGAAGATATGAAGTGTCTCATTGAAGCGGGAGCAGACGGCATGTTTACCGACTTTCCAGAAAAGGCTTCGGCATTGCTGAAAAATGAATAGTTGTTAGAAGGAGGCTGTTTGATGCAGCCTTCTTTTTTCATTCATTCATGCCCTTTTCAAAGCATACATTCATAGAAGACAACTAGAAATTGTAAGCGCTGTCTATCTTCTGAATGAGGTGAAACCATGAGGAAAACAGTCATTGTAAGTGCTGCAAGAACTCCATTTGGCAAATTTGGCGGAGTATTGAAAGAGGTGAAAGCTGCTGAGCTTGGGGGCATTGTGATGAAGGAGGCGCTGCAACGGGCTGGAGTCTCTGGAGATGATGTAGAAGGAAACGTCATGGGCATGGTTGTCCAGGCCGGCTCAGGGCAGATACCTTCCCGTCAAGCTGCCCGTCTGGCGGGAATGCCTTGGAGTGTGCCGTCAGAAACACTGAATAAAGTCTGTGCTTCCGGCCTTCGCGCTGTCACTTTATGTGATCAAATGATTCGGGCGCAGGATGCGGACATACTTGTTGCGGGGGGGATGGAAAGCATGAGCAATATTCCGTATGCCGTTCCCGCCGGGCGCTGGGGAGCACGGATGGGGGACGGCGAGCTTAGGGACTTAATGGTGTATGACGGATTAACGTGCGCATTTGACGAGGTGCACATGGCTGTTCACGGAAATACAGCTGCCAAGGAATATGCAATCTCACGAAGAGAGCAGGACGAATGGGCGTTGAGAAGTCATGCAAGGGCAGCTAAGGCCGCCGATGAAGGGAAGTTTCAGGATGAAATTGTTCCCGTCAACTGGATCGGCCGAAAAGGAAAACCAAACGTTGTTGATAAAGATGAAGCGATTCGCCGTGACACAAGTCTGGATCAGCTCGCGAAACTTGCTCCGATTTATGCAAGTGACGGTTCTATCACAGCCGGCAATGCTCCCGGGGTCAATGACGGAGCCGGCGCGTTCGTGCTGATGTCTGAGGAAAAAGCTGCTGAGCTTGGCAAACGGCCTCTGGCTACAATTCTTGGTTTTTCAACTACGGGAATGCCAGCGCACGAGCTGGCGGCAGCGCCGGGGTTTGCCATTAACAAGCTCCTGAAAAAGAACGGTTTGACTGTCCAAGATATTGACTTGTTTGAAGTAAATGAAGCTTTTGCTTCAGTTGTTTTGACATGTGAAAAAATCGTAGGTTTCGATCTTGAAAAAGTAAATGTGAATGGCGGTGCGATCGCGCTCGGCCACCCGATCGGCGCGAGCGGTGCGAGAATTCTCATGACGCTTGTTTATGAATTAAAGCGACGGGGAGGCGGTCTGGGCGTTGCCGCTATTTGCAGCGGGGCAGCACAGGGAGACGCCGTCTTAGTGCAGGTTCATTAAAACATGATGAAAAAGGGGATTTGAATGGAAATCAAACAAATCATGGTAGCTGGCGCAGGTCAGATGGGAAGCGGAATTGCTCAAACAGCTGCCGACGCGGGCTTTTATGTGCGGATGTATGATGTGAATCCAGAGGCCGCGGAGGCAGGATTGAAACGGCTGAAGAAACAGCTGGCCCGTGATGCTGAGAAAGGAAAAAGGACCGAGACGGAAGTGAAGAGCGTAATCAGCCGCATTTCGATTTCTCAAACGCTTGAGGAGGCAGAGCATGCGGACGTTGTGATTGAGGCTATCGCAGAAAACATGGCGGCAAAAACTGAGATGTTTAAAACACTTGATCGCATTTGCCCGCCTCATACGATTTTGGCCAGCAATACATCTTCCTTGCCTATTACAGAAATCGCTGCTGTAACAAACCGGCCTCAACGGGTTATTGGCATGCATTTTATGAATCCCGTCCCTGTAATGAAGCTGGTAGAAGTGATTCGCGGCTTGGCTACATCAGAAGAAACGGCCTTAGATGTTATGGCATTAGCGGAAAAGATGGGGAAAACAGCGGTAGAAGTCAATGATTTTCCTGGGTTTGTTTCCAACCGTGTGCTTCTTCCAATGATTAATGAAGCCATCTATTGCGTGGATGAGGGAGTGGCGAAGCCGGAGGCAATAGATGAAGTGATGAAGCTGGGCATGAATCATCCGATGGGTCCGCTTGCATTAGCGGATTTTATCGGACTGGATACGTGTTTATCAATTATGGAAGTCCTTCACTCAGGCCTTGGCGATTCCAAATACCGTCCTTGCCCGCTGCTCCGCAAGTATGTCAAAGCAGGCTGGCTTGGCAAAAAGAGCGGACGCGGTTTTTATGACTATGAGGAGAAGACTTCCTGAAGTCTATTCCATCCGGGGGTGGCCGAGTTGCATGTAACCCAAGAGCAAGTCATGATGCGAAAAATGGTGCGTGATTTTGCACGAAAAGAAATTGCTCCCGCTGCGGAAATCATGGAGAAAACGGACGAATTTCCCTTTCAGCTGATCAAAAAAATGGGTAAACACGGACTGATGGGAATACCGGTGCCGGAACAATACGGCGGTGCTGGAGCGGACGTTGTTTCTTATATTTTGGCGATTCATGAGATTTCTAGAATCAGCGCGGCTGTCGGCGTGATTCTCTCCGTTCATACCTCAGTCGGCACGAATCCGATTCTGTATTTCGGCAACGAAGAACAGAAGATGAAATATATACCAAAGCTCGCGTCAGGAGACCATTTGGGCGCATTTGCACTAACGGAGCCTCACTCGGGGTCGGATGCCGGGAGCCTCCGCACAACAGCAATCAAAAAGAACGGCAAATACCTATTAAACGGATCGAAAATATTCATAACGAATGGCGGAGCAGCTGATATCTATATCACATTTGCTTTAACAGCTCCAGATCAAGGCAGGCACGGGATTTCGGCTTTTATTGTTGAAAAAAACACACCCGGTTTTACCGTTGGAAAAAAAGAAAGAAAGCTGGGGCTTTATGGCTCCAATACTACGGAACTGATTTTTGATAATGCAGAAGTGCCTGAAGCCAATTTGCTTGGCAAAGAGGGGGATGGCTTTCACATTGCCATGGCGAATTTAAATGTCGGTCGGATCGGCATTGCGGCACAGGCCCTCGGAATTGCAGAGGCGGCTCTTGAGCATGCCGTTGATTATGCGAAGCAGCGAGTGCAATTTGGAAGGCCGATTGCAGCCAATCAAGGCATATCATTTAAGCTGGCTGATATGGCGACTAGAGCTGAGGCGGCAAGACATCTTGTCTACCACGCTGCAGACCTTCATAACCGCGGCCTAAACTGTGGAAAAGAAGCGTCTATGGCTAAACAATTTGCTTCCGATGCAGCCGTAAAGGCGGCGTTAGACGCCGTTCAAATTTATGGGGGATATGGCTATATGAAGGATTATCCAGTTGAGCGCTTGCTTCGCGATGCAAAGGTGACGCAAATTTATGAAGGGACGAACGAGATTCAAAGACTGATTATTTCCAAGTATTTGCTTGGCGGAACCTGATGGACAAAAAACGCAAAAACGGAGGTTGAGGATATGGAGGAGAAACAGCATTATTCTCCAGGGTTGGACGGTGTGATTGCGGCAGAAACTCATATTTCTTATCTTGACACGCAGTCCAGCCAGATTTTGATAAGAGGCTATGATTTAATAGAACTTTCTGAAACAAAAAGCTATCTGGAGCTTGTCCATTTATTGCTGGAGGGCAGGCTGCCAGAAGAAAGTGAAATGGAGACGCTGGAACGTAAAATAATCAGTGCCTCAAGCCTGCCTGCTGATCATCTCCGTCTGCTTGAGCTGCTCCCTGAGGACACTCATCCAATGGATAGTCTGCGTACCGGCCTGTCGGCACTTGCTGGCTATGATCGGCAAATTGATGATCGGTCTCCTTCCGCAAACAAAGAACGCGCCTATCAGCTTCTTGGGAAAATGCCTGCCCTCACTGCTGCCAGCTACAGGATCATTAATAAGAAAGAACCGATTCTTCCGCTTCAAACCCTATCCTACAGTGCGAATTTTCTCTACATGATGACAGGGAAATTGCCGTCTGCATTGGAAGAACAGATTTTTGACCGGTCGCTCGTCCTGTACAGTGAGCATGAGATGCCGAATTCAACCTTTGCGGCCAGGGTCATTGCATCTACACATTCAGATCTTTATGGGGCTTTGACTGGGGCTGTCGCTTCCCTGAAAGGGAATCTCCACGGAGGAGCAAACGAAGCTGTGATGTATTTGCTTTTGGAGGCAAAAACGACATCTGATTTTGAGCAGCTTCTGCAAACAAAACTGAAAAGAAAAGAAAAAATCATGGGCTTCGGCCACCGGGTGTATATGAAAAAAATGGACCCGAGAGCACTCATGATGAAAGAGGCACTGCAGCAATTATGCGATAAAGCCGGTGACCATCGTTTATATGAGATGTGCGAAGCGGGTGAGCGGCTGATGGAGAAGGAAAAAGGGCTTTACCCGAATTTGGATTACTATGCTGCCCCAGTGTATTGGATGCTCGGCATACCGATTCCTTTATATACGCCGATCTTTTTCAGCGCAAGAACGTCCGGTTTATGCGCCCATGTGATCGAACAGCATGCCAATAATCGGCTCTTCCGTCCCCGTGTCAGTTACATGGGCCCGCGATATCAAACAAAATCATGAAAGGAGCTGGTAGAATGCCGAAAACGGATCGTGTTATCGAAGAAATCACAGACTATGTGCTTGAAAAAGAGATTACAAGTGCCGAAGCGTATACAACAGCGGGGCATGTATTGCTGGATACCCTGGGCTGCGGGATCTTGGCGCTACGGTATCCGGAATGCGCAAAGCTGCTTGGCCCGATTGTTCCAGGAACGACTGTGCCCAATGGAAGCAAAGTGCCGGGAACGTCATATGTTCTCGATCCTGTGAGGGCAGCGTTTAATATCGGCTGCATGATTCGCTGGCTCGATTACAACGATACGTGGCTGGCGGCGGAGTGGGGGCATCCATCCGATAACTTGGGAGGAATCCTTGCCGCTGCTGATTATGTATCAAGAGTGAGGCTGTCTGAAGGAAAAGAGCCGTTAACAGTACGCGACGTACTTGAGATGATGATCAAAGCACACGAGATCCAAGGTGTGCTGGCGTTAGAAAACAGCTTAAATCGAGTTGGCCTTGACCATGTGCTGTTTGTCAAAGTTGCGACAACCGCTGTTGCGGCAAAGCTTTTGGGCGGCGGAAGAGAAGAAATCAAAAATGCGCTTTCGAATGCATGGATTGACAATGCAGCATTGAGGACATACCGCCATTCACCAAATACAGGCTCGCGTAAATCATGGGCGGCAGGAGATGCAACGAGCAGAGGTGTTCATTTGGCGCTGATGTCGTTAAAAGGGGAAATGGGTTATCCGACAGCCTTGAGTGCACCGGGTTGGGGGTTCCAAGACGTTTTATTCAATAAGAAAGAGATCAAGCTTGCCCGTCCGCTCGACGCTTATGTCATGGAAAATGTGTTATTTAAAGTGTCTTATCCTGCGGAATTTCACGCTCAGACAGCGGCGGAGTGCGCCGTCATTCTTCACCCGCAGGTAAAGAACCGGATTGATGAGATTGACCGAGTTGTCATCAGAACGCATGAATCCGCTATCCGAATCATTGATAAAAAAGGCCCGCTCCACAATCCGGCAGACCGTGATCACTGCCTCCAATACATTACAGCAATTGGTTTGCTTTTTGGTGATATTACGGCACAGCATTATGAAGCTGAAACAGCGAGTGATCCGAGAATAGATAAACTTCGTGATAAAATGGAAGTGACTGAAAATAAAACATATACCGAGGATTATTTGAAACCTGATAAACGTTCCATCTCAAATGCAGTTCAGGTTCATTTTAAAGACGGAACGAGCACGGAAATGGTGGAATGTGAGTTTCCCCTTGGCCATCGTTTTCGAAGAGAGGAAGCAGTGCCGAAACTGCTGGAAAAGTTTTCTGACAATCTCAAAACCCATTTTCCTGATAAACAGCACAAACACATTTATGAGCGCTGTACCAGCTATGAGACATTACAAACGATGCGCGTAAATGAATTCGTAGACATGTTCTGCATGTAAAAGGGGGATTTTGTTTCATGTCGTGGATCGTCAATAAGCAATCGTCACAAGAGGAGCTTGCCGGGCGTTTCCGCAAGCTGATGTCAGCACCGGACATTCTTCAAATTCCCGGCGCCCATGACGGGATGGCCGCTTTGCTTGCGAAAGAAGCCGGTTTTTCTGCTATTTATTTGTCCGGTGCTGCCTATACAGCCAGCAGGGGGCTGCCTGATTTAGGGATCATCACATCGGCAGAGATAGCTGAACGGGCCAAAGATCTTGTGCGTGCAGCTGATCTGCCTTTGCTTGTGGATATCGATACGGGATTTGGCGGTGTCTTAAATGCCGCCCGAACAGCCCGGGAGATGCTTGAAGCCAGGGTAGCAGCCGTTCAAATAGAAGACCAGCAGCTCCCAAAAAAATGCGGACATTTAAATGGCAAACAGCTAGTTCCGATAAAGGAAATGGCGCAAAAAATAAAAGCCATTAAACAAGCGGCACCCTCCCTTATTGTTGTTGCCCGTACTGATGCCAGGGCGCAGGAAGGGCTTGCTGCCGCAATAAAACGTTCAGAGGCTTACATTGAGGCGGGAGCGGACGCAATTTTCCCGGAAGCGCTACAGGCGGAGAATGAATTCCGCCAGTTTGCTGAGCGTATCCCCGTTCCGCTCCTTGCGAATATGACTGAATTTGGGAAAACGCCATATTATCGTGCCGATGAATTCGAAGATATGGGGTTTCACATGGTGATATATCCTGTCACCTCGCTTCGAGCGGCGGCAAAAGCTTGTGAGCGGATGTTTGGTTTGATGAAGGAGCACGGCTCACAAAAAGAAGGACTTCATGATATGCAGACACGAAAAGAACTGTACGATACGATTTCTTATTATGACTATGAAGCGTTAGACAAAACGATTGCCAAGACCGTTTTGCCTGACGAATAGTGCAACAAAAAAAGCCGGAGCATTCTCCGGCTTTTTTGCAGCTATCGTTTTCTGAATCGCGGGCTGACTTGATTGCGTTTACTGTCTCTGTATAAAATGAACCCGGCCAGCACATAGAGGCCGATCGCAAAAAAGATGAATCCTGACAACCCTTGGAGCCAAAGAGCTGAAAATGGCTTGATTGTATGGCCGAAAAGTGTATCTCTCATCAGTTTAATGCCTAAAGCGGAAATGGCCCCGGGGATGAGTAATATCAAAAGCGCAAGAAGTCGGCTCATCTTCAGAAAACCCCTTTATCTTTTCATTACCTTTATTGTCCAGCGGAAAAAATATTTTGTCAAGAGAAGAAAACGTGGTAACATAGGGTTGTGCAAATTATTGCAACGGAATAAATAGGTGTGCAAATTTTTTCATACAAAGGGGTATCGGGATGCAAAAGGTACTGATAGTAGGTGCCGGCAAAAGGGGAACGGCGTTATTACATATTCTGATTAAAACAGCCATCATAGATATCATTGCCGTAGTTGACAAAGACCCCGAGGCGCCGGGATTGAAAGAAGCAGAACAGTATGGGATTGCCGTTTCATCTGATTGGAAACCTTACATACAACAAAAACCGGATATCGTCATTCATACCACCGGCGATCAAGCCGTGTTTGACGAGCTCCTTCAAAGAAAGCATGAAGATACCATTGTCATGCCGGGAAAAATGGCATACATCGTTTTTCAGCTGATGGAAGAAAAGCAGCACCTGATTCAAATGCTAAAAGAGCAAACCTATAAATATGACAGAATTTTTAATTCGACCCATGATGGAATGATTTTTATTGATATCAATGAAGAAATCATTCTCTTTAACCATATGGCCGAAAAAATGGTTGGGAAAAAACGTGAGGAAGTCATTGGGCGTCCAATAAAAGAAGTGATTCCGAGCACTAAGATGCCGCGGATTTTAAAAACAAGAGTGCCTGAATACAACCAGAAGCAGCTGTTAGGCGATCATTTGCAAATTGTGACCACAAGGCTGCCGATTATTGATGAAGGCGGACGTCTGCTCGGGGCTCTTTGTGTGTTTAAAGATATCACTGATGCGGTCGAGCTGGCAGAGGAAGTGACCAACTTAAAGCAGGTCCGTACGATGCTGGAGGCAATTATTCAATCCTCCGATGAGGCGATTTCTGTCGTTGATGAAAACGGCATCGGCCTGCTAATCAATAAAGCGTATACGAAAATGACGGGGCTTTCTGAAAAAGAAGTCATCGGCAAGCCTGCAAACACTGATATTTCCGAAGGCGAAAGCATGCATTTAAAGGTGCTTGAAACAAGACGTCCTGTTCGCGGTGTCAGAATGAAGGTCGGCCCGAATGAAAAAGAGGTCATCGTTAATGTAGCACCGGTGATTGTGGACGGGATTTTGAAAGGCAGCGTCGGCGTGATTCACGATGTTTCCGAAATTAAAATGCTGACAGCGGAGCTTAATCGCGCCAGACAAATTATTCGCACGCTTGAAGCGAAATACACGTTTGACGACATTATCGGCAAAAGCGAGCAAATGCTGGTTGCGCTTGAGCAGGCGAAGCTCGGTGCGAAAACACCGGCAACCATCTTGCTGCGCGGGGAATCAGGAACAGGAAAAGAACTGTTCGCCCATGCCATCCATAACGAAAGTGACCGGAAATACAATAAATTTATTCGCGTGAATTGTGCAGCCCTTTCTGAAAACCTGCTCGAATCAGAATTGTTCGGCTATGAGGATGGCGCGTTTTCAGGAGCGAAGCGCGGCGGTAAAAAGGGTTTATTTGAGGAAGCAAATAACGGCAGTATTTTCTTAGATGAAATCGGTGAGCTGACACAAAATATGCAGGCCAAATTGCTACGCGTCCTTCAAGAAAAGGAAATCGTCAGAGTGGGCGGCACGAAAGCGATCCCTGTCAACGTCAGAGTGATCGCGGCGACAAATGTAAATATTGAAAAGGCGATGGCGGACGGAACATTCCGGGAAGACCTGTATTACCGGATCAACCGCTATCCGATCTCCATCCCGCCTTTGCGGCAGCGGTTGGAGGACATTGAAGCATTGAGCGTCAGACTTATCCAAAAGATCAACCGGGATTACGGCAGGAATGTAAAAGGGCTCTCACAGCAAGCCTTGCGCGCCTTATCTGCCTACCATTGGCCTGGGAATGTCCGGGAGCTTGAAAATGTCCTTGGACGAGCCATGATTTTTCTGAATCCGCATATGGAATGGATTGAAAAAGATCACTTGCCTGTATTCGAACTTGAGCAAAAAGAAAATGACACAGACCAGGGAACAGGTTTTGACTTTCCGGATATTGAAGGCGAAAAGCTGTCTGTCGCAGTAGAAAAATTTGAAGCACATTTGATCCAGCAAACGCTTGAAAAGCATCATTTTAACCGGACAAAAACAGCAAAAGCTCTCGGTGTCAGCATTCGGAACTTATATTACAAAATGGATAAATATGGCCTTGCAAATGAAGGCATGCAATAATTTGCAGAATAAACGCAAACATCTGCACGAATGTTTCGATATATCTGGTATGACAGCACCCTTAAGAGCTGGCATGGAACTTGCATAATAAAAGGCGGAGTCGAAACAAGAAAGGTGGTAACAGATGAAGCTGAAAGATTTAATCGGCAAAGCGTCGATACACAAAAATAAGACCATTGCGGTTGCTCACGCTGAGGATGAGGAAGTGATCCGGGCTGTAAAGTTGGCAGCCGAGCACCTATCCGCCCGTTTCTTGTTAACGGGCGACAGCACAAAACTGAACGAGCTGACATCATCCATGCAAGGGCATCAAGTGGAAATCGTCCATGCCGATACTCCTGAGGAATCGGCGAAATTAGCGGTTCGTGCTGTGCATCATAAAACAGCGGACGTTTTAATGAAAGGCAATGTGCCGACTTCTGTTTTGCTTAAAGCGGTATTGAACAGACAGGAGGGGCTTCGGTCAGCAAGTGTCCTTTCCCACGTGGCTGTCTTCGATATACCGGATTTTGACCGGCTGATGTTTGTGACAGATTCGGCAATGAATATTGCTCCTTCGCTGGAAGAGCTCCGGCAGATTTTGCAAAATGCCGTTCATGTGGCCCATGCAGTGGGGAACAATATGCCAAAAGCAGCTGCCCTTGCAGCGGTCGAAACGGTGAACCCTAAGATGGAAGCGACCGTGAATGCAGCTGCTCTAGCTCAAATGTACAAAAGGGGCCAGATCAAAGGCTGCATTGTTGATGGACCGCTTGCTTTGGATAACGCAGTTTCTCAAATTGCCGCGGCCCAGAAAAAAATTTCGGGAGACGTAGCGGGCAACGCAGATATCCTTCTCGTCCCAACAATTGAGGCCGGCAATATTTTATACAAATCTCTGATTTATTTTGCCAAGGCCAGCGTGGCGGCTGTCATTACAGGAGCCAAAGCACCGATTGCCTTAACAAGCAGAGCGGACTCTGCTGAAAATAAACTGTATTCCATTGCGCTGGCAATATGCGCATCTGAAGAATACACACATTAGGAGGAACGAACATGGAACTTTTTAAATATATGGAGAAATACGATTACGAACAATTGGTATTCTGCCAGGATGAACAATCTGGATTAAAAGCGATTATCGCGATTCATGATACAACGCTTGGTCCGGCGCTTGGCGGAACGAGAATGTGGACATATGAAAATGAAGAAGCGGCAATTGAAGATGCGCTCAGATTGGCAAGAGGCATGACCTATAAGAACGCGGCGGCAGGCTTAAACCTTGGCGGCGGAAAAACAGTCATTATCGGCGATCCGCGCAAAGACAAAAATGAAGAAATGTTCCGCGCGTTTGGCCGCTATATTCAAGGGCTGAACGGCAGATACATCACGGCTGAAGATGTGGGCACAACGGTCGAGGATATGGATATCATTCATGATGAGACAGACTACGTTACAGGGATTTCTCCTGCTTTCGGCTCTTCTGGAAATCCGTCCCCAGTCACAGCGTACGGGGTGTACAGAGGAATGAAGGCAGCAGCTAAAGCTGCTTTCGGAACCGACTCTCTTGAAGGAAAAACCATTGCTGTACAGGGTGTTGGGAACGTAGCCTATAACCTTTGCCGCCACCTGCATGAAGAAGGAGCAAACTTAATCGTTACGGATATCAACAAACAATCTGTACAGCGTGCAGTTGAAGATTTTGGCGCCCGGGCGGTAGATCCTGATGATATTTATTCACAAGACTGCGATATTTATGCGCCATGTGCCCTTGGTGCGACTATTAACGACGATACCATTAAACAGCTGAAGGCGAAAGTGATCGCAGGTGCGGCTAACAACCAATTAAAAGAGACACGCCATGGTGATCAAATTCACGAAATGGGCATCGTTTATGCACCGGATTACGTGATTAACGCGGGCGGTGTCATCAACGTGGCAGATGAGCTTTACGGCTATAATGCAGAACGTGCATTGAAAAAAGTTGAAGGCATTTACGGCAATATCGAGCGTGTACTTGAGATTTCTCAGCGTGACGGCATTCCTGCATATTTAGCGGCTGACCGCTTGGCAGAGGAACGGATTGAACGCATGCGCCGCTCAAGAAGCCAGTTTTTGCAAAACGGCCACAGTGTATTAAGCAGACGTTAAGAAATTGATCTGGAGGTTATGAAAGTGCTACATGACGAAAAACGCATTCTCACAATTAATCCAGGCTCAACTTCAACGAAAATCGGTGTTTTTCATAATGAAAGAAGCATTTTTGAAAAAACATTGAGACACAACATAGAAGAGCTGCAGCGATTTGACCGAATTATTGATCAGTATGAATTTCGTAAAAACCATATTCTCGAAACACTTCATGAACAGGGAATCAATATCTCGAAGTTTGATGCAGTCTGCGCAAGAGGCGGCCTTCTCCGGCCAATTGAAGGCGGGACCTACGTAGTGAATGATGACATGATTGAGGACTTGAAAAGCGGTTACGCCGGTCAGCATGCTTCTAATCTCGGCGGCATTATCGCGCGGGAAATCGCTGACGGCCTGAATATCCCTTCGTATATCGTCGACCCTGTTGTCGTAGACGAAATGTCAGTGCTTGCGAAAGTTTCAGGCATGCCTGAAATTGAACGGAAAAGCATTTTCCATGCGTTAAACCAAAAAGCTGTCGCTCGTAAAGCGGCAGCCTCTCTTGGCAAACGATATGAGAACATGAAAATGATTATTACCCATATGGGCGGAGGTATTACAATTGGCGTCCATGACCGCGGGCGAGTGGTAGATGTCAATAACGGCCTGCACGGCGAGGGACCATTCAGTCCTGAACGAGCAGGAACAGTGCCTGCGGGAGATCTTGTTGATCTATGTTTTTCAGGGGAATATACAAAAGAAGAAATCATGAAAAAGCTTGTTGGCACCGGCGGACTTTTAGGCTATCTCGGTACAAATGATGCAGTAAAAGTGGAACAGATGATTCAAGGGGGCGATGAAAAAGCCCGCTTCATTTATGATGCCATGGCATATCAGGTAGCAAAGGAAATCGGGGCAGCCAGCGCGGCGTTAAAAGGCGAAGTTGAAGCGATTGTGCTGACGGGAGGCCTTGCGTACGGAAAAAGTTTTGTTTCTGCTATCAGATCATACATAGATTGGATTTCAGACGTTTTAGTCTATCCGGGTGAAAATGAACTGCAGTCTCTTGCCCAAGGGGCGCTCAGAGTATTGCAGGGCGAAGAGCAATCCAAACAATATCGTATTGAATAGACAGACAGGAGTGAGTCACCATGGCAACTGAGTATGACGTAGTCATTCTGGGCGGCGGTACCGGCGGTTATGTTGCGGCCATCAGAGCCGCTCAGCTCGGCTTAAAAACAGCCGTTGTGGAAAAGGAAAAACTCGGGGGAACATGTCTGCATAAAGGCTGTATCCCGAGTAAAGCGCTGCTTAGAAGCGCAGAGGTATACCGGACAGCTCGTGAAGCCGATCAATTCGGAGTGGAAACGGCTGGCGTGTCCCTCAACTTTGAAAAAGTGCAGCAGCGTAAGCAAGCCGTTGTTGATAAGCTTGCAGCGGGTGTAAATCATTTAATGAAAAAAGGAAAAATTGACGTGTACACCGGATATGGACGTATCCTTGGACCGTCAATCTTCTCTCCGCTGCCGGGAACAATTTCTGTTGAGCGGGGAAATGGTGAAGAAAATGACATGCTGATACCGAAACAAGTGATCATTGCAACAGGATCAAGACCGAGAATGCTTCCGGGTCTTGAAGCGGACGGTAAGTCTGTACTGACTTCAGATGAGGCGCTCCAAATGGAGGAGCTGCCACAATCAATCATCATTGTCGGCGGAGGGGTTATCGGTATCGAATGGGCGTCTATGCTTCATGATTTTGGTGTGAAGGTAACGGTTATTGAATACGCGGATCGCATATTGCCGACTGAAGATCTAGAGATTTCAAAAGAAATGGAAAGTCTTCTTAAGAAAAAAGGCATCCAGTTCATAACAGGGGCAAAAGTGCTGCCTGACACAGTGACAAAAACATCAGACGATATCAGCATACAAGCGGAAAAAGACGGAGAAACCGTTACCTACTCTGCTGAGAAAATGCTTGTTTCCATCGGCAGACAGGCAAATATCGAAGGCATCGGCCTAGAGAACACCGATATTGTTACTGAAAATGGCATGATTTCAGTCAATGAAAGCTGCCAAACGAAGGAATCTCATATTTATGCAATCGGAGACGTAATCGGTGGCCTGCAGTTAGCTCATGTTGCTTCACATGAGGGAATTATTGCTGTTGAGCATTTTGCAGGTCTCAATCCGCATCCGCTTGATCCGACGCTTGTGCCGAAGTGCATTTACTCAAGCCCTGAAGCTGCCAGTGTCGGCTTAACCGAAGACGAAGCAAAGGCGAACGGGCATAATGTCAAAATCGGCAAGTTCCCATTTATGGCGATTGGAAAAGCGCTTGTATACGGTGAAAGCGACGGTTTTGTCAAAATCGTGGCTGACCGAGATACAGATGATATTCTCGGCGTTCATATGATCGGCCCGCATGTCACCGACATGATTTCTGAAGCGGGTCTTGCCAAAGTGCTGGACGCAACACCGTGGGAGGTCGGGCAAACGATTCACCCGCATCCAACGCTTTCTGAAGCAATTGGAGAAGCAGCGCTTGCCGCAGATGGCAAAGCCATTCATTTTTAAAAGCATAAAGGAGGGGCTTGAATGAGTACAAACCGACATCAAGCACTAGGGCTGACTGATCAGGAAGCCGTTGATATGTATAGAACCATGCTGTTAGCAAGAAAAATCGATGAAAGAATGTGGCTGTTAAACCGTTCTGGCAAAATTCCATTTGTAATCTCTTGTCAAGGACAGGAAGCAGCACAGGTAGGAGCGGCTTTCGCACTTGACCGTGAAATGGATTATGTATTGCCGTACTACAGAGACATGGGTGTCGTGCTCGCGTTTGGCATGACAGCAAAGGACTTAATGATGTCCGGGTTTGCAAAAGCAGCAGATCCGAACTCAGGAGGCCGCCAGATGCCGGGACATTTCGGACAAAAGAAAAACCGCATTGTGACGGGATCATCTCCGGTTACAACGCAAGTGCCGCACGCAGTCGGTATTGCGCTTGCGGGACGTATGGAGAAAAAGGATATCGCAGCCTTTGTTACATTCGGGGAAGGGTCTTCAAACCAAGGCGATTTCCATGAAGGGGCAAACTTTGCCGCTGTCCATAAGCTGCCGGTTATTTTCATGTGTGAAAACAACAAATACGCAATCTCAGTGCCTTACGATAAGCAAGTCGCATGTGAGAACATTTCCGACCGTGCCATAGGCTATGGGATGCCTGGCGTAACTGTGAATGGAAATGATCCGCTGGAAGTTTATCAAGCGGTTAAAGAAGCACGCGAAAGGGCACGCAGAGGAGAAGGCCCGACATTAATTGAAACGATTTCTTACCGCCTTACACCACATTCCAGTGATGACGATGACAGCAGCTACAGAGGCCGTGAAGAAGTAGAGGAAGCGAAAAAAAGTGATCCCCTGCTTACTTATCAAGCTTACTTAAAGGAAACAGGCCTGTTGTCCGATGAGATAGAACAAACCATGCTGGATGAAATTATGGCAATCGTAAATGAAGCGACGGATGAAGCGGAGAACGCCCCATATGCAGCTCCTGAGTCAGCGCTTGATTATGTGTATGCGAAGTAGGGAGGAAGAACAAATGTCAGTAATGTCATATATTGATGCAATCAATTTGGCAATGAAAGAAGAAATGGAACGAGATTCTCGCGTTTTCGTCCTTGGGGAAGATGTAGGAAGAAAAGGCGGTGTGTTTAAAGCGACAGCGGGACTCTATGAACAATTTGGGGAAGAGCGCGTTATGGATACGCCGCTTGCTGAATCTGCGATCGCAGGAGTCGGTATCGGAGCGGCAATGTACGGAATGAGACCGATTGCTGAAATGCAGTTTGCTGATTTCATTATGCCGGCAGTCAACCAAATTATTTCTGAAGCGGCTAAAATCCGCTACCGCAGCAACAATGACTGGAGCTGTCCGATTGTCGTTAGAGCGCCATACGGCGGAGGCGTGCACGGAGCCCTGTATCATTCTCAATCAGTCGAAGCAATTTTCGCCAACCAGCCCGGACTGAAAATTGTCATGCCATCAACACCATATGACGCCAAGGGTCTATTAAAAGCTGCAGTTCGTGACGAAGACCCAGTGCTGTTTTTTGAGCACAAGCGGGCGTACCGTCTGATAAAGGGAGAGGTTCCGGCTGATGATTATGTCCTGCCAATCGGCAAGGCTGACGTAAAACGGGAAGGCGACGACATCACAGTGATTACATACGGTCTGTGTGTCCACTTCGCCTTACAAGCTGCAGAACGTCTCGAAAAAGATGGCATTTCAGCGCATGTGGTGGATTTAAGAACAGTTTACCCGCTTGATAAAGAAGCCATCATCGAAGCTGCGTCCAAAACTGGAAAGGTTCTTTTGGTCACAGAAGATACAAAAGAAGGCAGCATCATGAGCGAAGTAGCCGCAATTATATCCGAGCATTGTCTGTTCGACTTAGACGCGCCGATCAAACGGCTTGCAGGTCCTGATATTCCGGCTATGCCTTATGCGCCGACAATGGAAAAATACTTTATGGTCAATCCTGATAAAGTGGAAGCGGCGATGAGAGAATTAGCGGAGTTTTAAAGACGTAAGGGAGGATACAATCATGGCAATTGAACAAATGACGATGCCGCAGCTTGGAGAAAGCGTAACAGAGGGGACGATCAGCAAATGGCTTGTCGCCCCCGGTGATAAAGTGAACAAATACGATCCGATCGCGGAAGTCATGACAGATAAGGTAAATGCGGAGGTTCCGTCTTCTTTTACTGGTACGATAACAGAGCTTGTGGGAGAAGAAGGCCAAACCCTGCAAGTCGGAGAAGTGATTTGCAAAATTGAAACAGAAGGCGCGAATCCGGCTGAACAAAAACAAGAACAGCCAGCTGCTTCAAAAGCCGCTGAGACGCCTGCTGCAAAAAGTGCCGAAGCAGCTGATCAGCCCAATAAAAAGCGCTACTCGCCAGCTGTACTCCGTTTGGCCGGAGAGCACGGCATTGATCTTGAACAAGTAACAGGAACAGGTGCCGGCGGGCGCATCACACGAAAAGATATTCAGCGCTTAATTGAAACAGGCGGCGCGCAAGAACAGAAGGCTGAGGAGCCGAAAACAGCAGCTCCTGCACCGAAGTCTGCATCAAAACCTGAGCCAAAAGAAGAGACGTCATATCCTGCGTCTGCAGCCGGTGATAAAGAAATCCCTGTCACAGGTGTAAGAAAAGCAATTGCTTCCAATATGAAGCGAAGCAAAACAGAAATTCCGCATGCTTGGACGATGATGGAAGTCGACGTCACAAATATGGTTGCATATCGCAACAGTATAAAAGATTCCTTTAAGAAGACAGAAGGCTTTAATTTAACGTTCTTCGCCTTTTTTGTAAAAGCGGTCGCTCAGGCGTTAAAAGAATTCCCACAAATGAATAGCATGTGGGCGGGGGACAAAATTATTCAGAAAAAGGATATCAATATTTCAATTGCAGTTGCCACAGAGGATTCTTTATTTGTTCCGGTGATTAAAAACGCTGATGAAAAAACAATTAAAGGCATTGCGAAAGACATTACCGGCCTAGCTAAAAAAGTAAGAGACGGAAAACTCACTGCAGATGACATGCAGGGAGGCACGTTTACCGTCAACAACACAGGTTCGTTCGGCTCTGTTCAGTCGATGGGCATTATCAACTACCCTCAGGCTGCGATACTTCAAGTAGAATCCATCGTCAAACGCCCGGTTGTCATGGACAATGGCATGATTGCTGTCAGAGACATGGTTAATCTGTGTCTGTCCTTAGATCACAGAGTGCTTGACGGTCTCGTGTGCGGACGATTCCTGGGACGTGTGAAACAAATTTTAGAATCGATTGACGAGAAGACATCTGTTTACTAAATAAGCAAAAAGAGCATTTTTTGAAGTTTTGTTTCAAAAAATGCTCTTTTTCTATTATTCAGCGATTCGTATTTTCATTTCGACACGATATTCTTCTTGTTTTTTCGGGGAGTAATGAATCGGTATGATTAACTCGTATACATCACTGACAACTGTTAATTGGCGGTCTGCGATATACTTGATAAGCTTCTGTAAGTTGAGAAAATAATGTTCAGGCGAAAAATTATACGCGATACACGCATACCTCCCTTTAGGGATTGTTGTGATTTCCATATCCGGCGTAATTGATGAAATCTGTTTATTCGTCAATACAGGCGTGAAAATATGACGGTAAGTCATTTCATCAATGCTGTTGTAGGGCTGAAAAGAGAAAGTAGCGCCGTAGCTATTGTTCGTAAATCCATCTGCTGACTCGATAAATTTTTTTAATTTGCTGTAGGAGGCGTTGAGCACGTTTTCAGGCCCGATTCCTTCTGCCTCTGTCTGAATAATCCGTATTTCTTCTTCATCTAAAACAAAAACCTCACCGAGCGCGGGATATTCCATCTGCCGTTTCATCCGCTTTTTCACCAATGAAATGGTTTGCTCCAGTGCTGATAAAAAGTCTAATTTCTCCCTGATTTGCCTCTCCTGCTCTGTATAAAAAGCAAACAGTTCTTCCATCTCTAAGTCCTGTGCTTTTTTCATCTCTTCTAAAGGTGTGCCGATATATTTCAATGATTTGATCAAATCCAGATGAATGAGCTGAGAATCTGTATAATAGCGGTAGCTGGTATCCGGGTCGACGTAGGCGGGTTTAAATAAATCAATTTTATCGTAATAACGGAGCGCTTTAATCGATACATTTGCCAGTTTTGAAACTTCCCCAATTGAGTAATACGATTCCTTCATGCCATCACTCCTTCTATCATCAGTATAAAGAAGAAGCGCATTCTTTACAGTACACAAAGAATACGCTTCTTATCACGTGCTGGCTTTAAGATGTGCAGGCGCTTTCCAAGCAATGGTCAGTGCAATCCCTATAGCCAAGGTGACCGTTGCAAAGTAGAAAGGATAGTTTACATCTATATCGAACAGCATTCCGCCGATAATAGGCCCGAATACATTGCCGATACTTGTAAACATTGAATTCATACCGCCGGCAAACCCCTGCTCATTTCCCGCAATCTTTGACAGGTAAGTCGTTACCGCAGGCCGCATGAGATCGAATCCGACAAATACGGTGACTGTCACCAGCAGAATCGCAACATATGAATGTACCGTTGTCAGCAAGAATACCAGACTCGTCGAGAGAATTAAGCTGTACCGAATTAAATGGATTTCGCCAAACCATCTTGTGAAGCGGTCGAATAAGACGACTTGCGTAATGGCGCCAACAATCGCTCCTCCTGTAATCATAATGGCAATGTCGCTGGCCGTAAAACCGAATTTATGATCCACGAATAATGCAAATAAAGATTCAAATGATGCTAAACCAAAAGACGAAATTAAGATAATGAGAAAAGCTATGAAATACATGGGGGCAAAAATCCGTTTAAAGCCTGTCTTCTGTCCTTTTATTTCCTGATTTTCAGGGTTTCGTTCCGGCTCGCGCAGCGTGAGGATGGATAAAATGGCTGCTAACAGTGCAAAAGCTGCCGCAAGAAAAAAGGCAGCCGGGAATGGACTTCTGCTAAAAATCCCCCAATGCCGGGGCCGATAATAAATCCTGTTGAAATAGCGGCTGACATATAACCGAGCGCTTTCGGCCGTGTTTTAATAGTCGTGATATCTGCGATAAAAGCCGTGACCCCGGGCATAATGAAGGCTGCGCTGATACCGCCCAGCATACGGGAGATAAATAACATCTCCACTGTTTTTCCAATGCCGAATAAAAACTCCGACACACTAAAGAACAACAGGCCGATCACGATCATGATCTTGCGCCCGAAGCGATCAACCCATCGTCCGGCTATTGGTGAGACAATGAGCTGTGTAATAGCGAAGCAGGCAACCATATAGCCGACCGCGGTTCCCGATAAATGCAATTCATTCATAATGGTCGGCGTTACTGGAATCACAAGCCCGATCCCCAAAAAAGCAATAAATAAATTGGTTAATAATATAGTTAAGGTAATATTTTTCTTCTCCATATGACTTCCCCTTTTTCAAGTGTGTATCCCTTATACTGTAAGACCTCCTCCTAGGGGAGAGTCAACGGATTTGCAAAATCTTTCTAAAGCCTTATGACAGTTATTCATTTGCGGGAACAAGCATGTCGATATGCTGTGGCAGGACCTGAATGACTGCGGGTGTATGTGTATAAACTTCTCCATCCATATCCGCCTTTTTGGCAGTGTCTGTTTCAATCTCGATACGGGAAGCCTGGACATAGGACAACTCTCCGGTAAAACGATCAATTGAGCCTTGTTCCATGCTCATCAGCTCCCGCAGCGCGGTGAGGTTGGTATTGCGGCATATGAGAACATCAAGTAAGCCGTCTTCAATACTGGCATCGGGCAGAGGAATTCGATTCGTTCCAATGTATTGGCCATTCATCACAAGCAGCATAACGGCTTCTTCTTTAATTTCTTCTCCATCAATTTTTAATGTCATCGGAAACGATGCAGCAGATGAGACGGTTCGCAAGGCACTTGTAAAATAGCTGATTTTTCCCAATAATGCTTTTTCCGTTTCGTTGATTTGATTCGACGTTTCTGCAATTAAGCCGATCCCCCAGAAATTCAAAAAATAACGGTCATTCATCTGACATACGTCTACGCTGGTTTTTTTTCCCGCCATAAGTGCTTCCGCGGCCTTTGCAAGATTTTGAGGGATGCCAAGCACTCTTGAAAAGTCGTTGCACGTGCCGCCGGGCAAAATTCCGACAGCGGGTTTTCTTTCTAGAGCGCTGATAGCATTTATGCATTGATGGATCGTGCCGTCGCCGCCGAGAATGAAGACGGTGTCGACAGAATCATCAATGGATCGGCAAAAATGATACGCATCATCCTTTTTCTTTGTCTGTTTAATAATCACCTCATCTAAATGGTGAGATAAAACCGGCACCACAGCACCAAGTGCTTTTTCTATATTTTTGTTGCCGGCATTTCCGTTATGAATCAGTAACGCTTTCCGGTGGCTCATATACAACTGCTCCTTTATTTTACTTCTGGTTATATAATCCCCTTTTTCTGTAAGCAGTAAACGAAGAGCAAAAAAAGTGCACGGCGAAGCAAAGTCATTTGCCGATATGGACGTTTCCTTGCTATCATAAGAACAGATGATGAAAAAGGAGAGGTCTTCATTGAACATGGACTTTAATTTATTTATGAATGATATTGTCCGCCAAGCGAGACAAGAAATAACAGCTGCCGGATACACCGAGCTTAAAACAGCCGAAGAGGTGGATGAGGCACTTACGAAAAAAGGAACGACGCTCGTCATGGTAAACTCTGTTTGCGGATGCGCCGGAGGAATTGCAAGACCGGCAGCCTACCATTCCGTTCACTATGATAAAAGACCTGATCAGCTCGTCACCGTTTTTGCCGGACAGGATAAAGAAGCGACAGCGCGTGCGCGTGACTATTTTGAAGGTTATCCGCCATCTTCTCCGTCCTTTGCGATTTTGAAAGACGGAAAGATCATGAAAATGGTAGAGCGCCATGAAATTGAAGGCCACGAGCCGATGGCCGTAGTGGCAAAGCTGCAGGAAGCCTTTGAAGAATATTGTGAAGAAGTATAAGACGAACAACCCGGATGCCCAAGCGGCCCGGGTTTTTTTGTGCATAAATTTCCAAGGGTATATGAATAAATATTAAGGGATTATTCAATCGGATTGTACAGTGATTTTATTTTTATCTAGTAATATCAAAAAGAGATCACTGGAAAGATAAGCTTGAAGATAATTTTTAAAAATAGTATTGCATAAAAATAAGAAACTGTTTAAAATACAAATTAACGAATAAATATTCAAATACACCAAAAGTAATGAATACGGGGGAAATGGATCATGAAAAAATGGCTCTTATTACTTGTAGCTGCCTGCATTACCTTTGCATTATCTGCTTGCGGCTCAAGCAATTCAGGTTCAGAAGGCGGCAAGAAAAAATTAATTATGGGTACTTCGGCGGATTACAAACCGTTTGAATATAAAGAAGGCGATAATATTGTCGGCTTTGATGTAGAGTTGGCAAAAGCTCTGGCGAAGAAGGCAGGCTATGAAATTGAAGTGCAGGATATGGACTTCAACAGCTTAATTACAGCGCTTAAATCAAAACAGGTGGATCTCGTTTTGTCAGGAATGACACCAACGCCTGAGCGTAAAAAACAAGTTGATTTTTCCGATGTGTATTACACAGCGAACCATATGATTGTCAGCAAAAAAGACAGCGGCATTCAATCTTTGAAAGACCTGAAAGGAAAAACAGTTGGTGTTCAGCTTGGCTCTATTCAGGAAGAGAAGGGGAAAGAGCTTTCTCCGGAATATGGTTTTAAAACAGAAGACCGCAACAGAATTTCTGATTTGGTGCAGGAAATCAAATCTGACCGCTTCGATGCCGCGATTATTGAAGACATTGTTGCAGAAGGGTATTTCAAATCAAATGATGACCTGCAAGGCTTTGTGATTCCTGATGCGAAAGCGGAAGAAGCCGGTTCAGCAATTGCTTTCAGAAAGGACAGTGAACTGACAGACAAATTCAATAAAGCGCTCAAGGAAATGGAAGATAACGGAGAGCTTGAGAAATTGAAGAAAAAATGGTTCACTGGCGAGAAGTAAAAAAAAGCGGCTCAACTTTTTCGTTGAGCCTTTTTATTGAATAGGAAATCTTTTTTCCTGTAAGAAAAGGAGACAAAGTTATGAATTTGGATTTTTCAGCAACGATCCCCCAAATTCCTTTTATATTAGAAGGCTTGGCAATTACATTAAAAATTGTTGTTGTATCTGCTATTATCGGACTTATACTCGGTATTGTGCTAAGCTTATGCAAGATCAGCACATTCCGCCCGTTTATCTGGATCGCTGATTTTTATACATCAGTGTTCCGAGGCACGCCTTTAGTGCTGCAGCTTATGATTGTCTATTTTGGCCTTCCTCAGCTGCTCGGATTTCAAATTGACCAGTTTTGGGCTGCGGTTGTCGCATTGTCTTTGAATTCCGCCGCTTATGTATCGGAAATTATCAGAGCGGGAATCAATGCTATTGATAAAGGGCAAAAAGAAGCTGCTGTTGCACTCGGTGTCCCATATGGAAAAATGATGAAGGATCTGCTGCTGCCGCAGGCCTTCAAAAATATATCACCTGCAATTGTGAATGAATTAATTACGTTAACAAAAGAATCGGCGATCGTCACCGTCATCGGGCTTGGTGATGTCATGAGACGCGCATATCAAGCTGGCGCCGCCACTTACAATTACCTTGAGCCGCTCATTATCGCGGGATTGATTTATTATGTGCTTGTCCTGATTTTAACGTTTATCGGCAAGGCTGTAGAAAGGAAGCTGAAATCCAATGATTAAGGTTGAAAAGCTGTCAAAATCATTTGGGAAACACGAAGTATTAAAAAACATTTCAACAACAATCGCTGAGGGTGAGGTTGTTGCCGTGATCGGTCCTTCAGGCTCAGGCAAATCAACGTTCCTCCGCTGTTTAAACCTGTTGGAAAAGCCTAACGGCGGAACCATTACAATAAAAGACACAGAGATTACGAAGCCGAAAACCAACACATTAAAGGTCCGGGAAAACATCGGGATGGTTTTTCAGCATTTTCATCTCTTTCCGCACAAAACGGTTCTCGAAAACATCATGTACGCGCCTGTCAATGTAAAAAAAGAATCAAAACAGGCTGCACAGGAGAAAGCTGAGGACCTGCTCCGCAAAGTCGGTTTGTTTGAAAAGCGAAATGACTATCCAAACCGTTTGTCTGGCGGACAAAAACAGCGTGTCGCGATTGCCAGGGCTCTTGCGATGAATCCGGACATCATGCTGTTTGACGAGCCGACCTCCGCCCTTGATCCAGAGATGGTCAAAGAAGTGCTACAGGTGATGAAAGAGCTGGTCGAAACCGGCATGACCATGGTGATTGTCACACATGAAATGGGCTTCGCAAAAGAAGTGGCAGACCGTGTGCTGTTTATGGACCAAGGAATGATTGTCGAAGACGGCAATCCGAAGGAATTTTTTATGTCGCCAAAATCCAAAAGAGCGCAGGACTTTTTAGAGAAAATATTATAGAATATAAAAAAGAAGAAGGCTGGCCGCCTCTTCTTTTTTATTGAAGAAACAAATAGAAATGGAGTCCGACATGTTTAAAATTGGTTACCGCACAATAAAGACCGCGCTTGGAACAGCTTTGGCTATTTATATAAGCCAGTTATTGCATTTGCAAAACTTCGCATCAGCAGGAATCATCACCATTTTGTGTATACAAATCACACAAAAACGGTCGCTTCAGGCCTCATGGGCCCGCTTTGCGGCATGCTGTCTGGCAATTGTTTTTTCTTATCTCTTTTTCGAGCTTATTGGCTACCACCCGTTTGTGATCGGAGCGCTTCTTTTGATATTCATTCCGATAACGGTTCTGTTAAAAATTAACGAGGGTATCGTCACCAGTTCTGTTATTATCCTTCATTTATACATGTCCGGCGGCATTACGCCTACTTTCATCTGGAATGAAGTTCAGCTGATTACGGTCGGCATCGGCGTCGCTCTATTGATGAACTTGTATATGCCGAGTCTTGATCGGAAGCTGATTGCTTACCGTAAAAAGATAGAGGATAACTTTGCTGTCATTTTTGCAGAAATCGAACGGTATTTGTTAACTGGTGAGCAAGATTGGTCTGGAAAAGAAATTCCGGAAACGCACCAGCTTATTACGGAGGCTAAAAACCTGGCATATCGAGATGTGCAAAACCACATTTTACGTTACGAAAATCTGCATTATCATTATTTTAAAATGAGAGAAAAGCAATTTGAAATTATTGAACGCCTTCTCCCTAAAGTGACATCGATCTCCATCACGGTAGATCAGGGAAAAATGATCGCTGAATTTATTCATGATTTGCGGGAGGCGATACACCCTGGGAATACAGCGTATAAATTTCTGAAAAGACTTGCTGACATGAGAAAAGAATTTGAGGAGATGCCGCTTCCTGCGACTAGAGAGGAATTTGAAGCGAGGGCTGCTCTCTTCCATCTTCTCGGTGAAATGGAACAATATTTAGTGATTAAAAGTTATTTTAAAGGAATAAAAGCGCAAAAATCACTCGGATGATTCGCATGAGCTCTTCCTTCATTGGTCAACCTAATGAAAAAGGAGGAGCTTATGCGTTTTTTCTTATGTTCGATTTTCATGATGATTTCACCGATTTGGCCGCTCGGCGAAAATCCGCTGCCAGGTGATCCGTATGTTATTGTCAACAAGCGAACAAATGAACTTGCTGTTATTCTCGACAACAAAGTAGAAGGCGTGTATAGTGTGGCGACTGGAAAAACAGATGATTTGACGCCTGAAGGAGAGTTTTCGGTAACGGTAAAAGCGGAAAATCCTTACTACAGAAAGAAAAATATTGAAGGGGGATCTCCTGATAACCCGCTTGGGGCAAGATGGATCGGATTTGACGCGAAAGGAACGGACGGGCGGATTTATGGAATTCATGGGACAAACCGAGAGGAATCAGTAGGAAAATTTGTGTCTAACGGCTGTATACGTATGCATAACGATGAGGTTGTTCATTTGTTTCAAACGATACCAGTAGGAACGAGAGTGCTGATCACGGACGACAACCGCTCTTTTGAGGAGATTGCCATCGAGCATAAAGCTCTGATAAAAAAGCAGGATATTCCCATTGAATAAGGCGCCTGCTTTTTTATCGTTATAGAAACATGACGATTCCTGAGAGTACAGTTGAAAGAATAAAAACTCCCAAAATCACGATCAAAACGCTTTTCATCAGTTTTTGAGACATGATTTTCACTCCTTAAACAATCTGTCTATATTTTAGCGTGTTTTGAATGGGCGGACAAGCGATATCTATTAGCGAAAGCAGGGATGAAAATGAACAGGCTTGACCATATCGGGATAGCCGTTTTTTCGATAAAAGATGCAAGAAGCTTTTATGAAAATGTATTGGGGCTTGCATTTCTTCATCAAGAAACGGTTGAAGAGCAAAAGGTGAATGTTGCTTTTTTTCAAGCTGGTAGCGTCAAACTTGAGCTGATAGAGCCGTTGACAGCTGACAGCCCCGTCCGTTTATTTTTGGAGAAGAAAGGGCAGGGACTGCATCATATTGCATTTTTGTGCAACGGCCTATCTGAACAGCTTCAAGCATTGTCTGACCGGCATGTTCAATTGATTGACAGGTTTCCAAGACAGGGGGCAAACGGGAAAAAGATCGCGTTTATTTCCCCTCGGGAAACAAACGGTGTTCTTGTAGAGCTTTGTGAACCGAAAGGAGACCAACTCAATGAGCATGGATGAGCACATGGATCATTTATACACGAAACGCAAGCAGGCAGAAGAAGGCGGAGGACGGGAAAAGCTGGCTCAGCAGCGGCAAAAGGGCAAGCTCGCTGCTCGGGAAAGGATCATATTTCTTCTAGATCAGGACAGCTTTATCGAATTACACCCCTTCATGGAAAGTCAAGTGTTAACAAGAGAACAGCGCATGTTAGGGGATGGGGTCGTGACAGGGTACGGCACAATTGACGGCCGCTCAGTTTATGTATTTGCGCAAGACTTCACAGTGTACGGAGGGGCGCTTGGCGAAACCCATGCCAAGAAAATCTGCGCTTTGATGGATCTGGCAGCAAAAAATAAGGCGCCGATTATCGGGTTGAATGACTCAGGTGGTGCGAGAATTCAAGAGGGTGTGTTATCATTAGATGGATACGGTCACATATTTTACCGAAACGTCTTATATTCCGGAGTCATTCCGCAAATATCGGTTATTTTAGGGCCGTGCGCTGGAGGCGCTGTATATTCTCCGGCACTCACAGATTTTATATTTATGGCTGAACAGACCGGCCGGATGTTTATTACCGGCCCGAAGGTGATTGAAAAAGTGACAGGGGAACAGGTTGATGCGGAGAGCTTAGGCGGAGCGGGGATACATAATGCCGTCAGCGGAAACGCCCACTTTTCCGGACATACGGAGAAGGAGGTTCTGACAGGGGTGAGAAAACTGCTGTCTTATTTGCCGCTGAATGGCCGGACAACTGAGCCAAAGCCAGAGAAAGAGGCGTCCAGACCGTTATTAAACCGTCTAGTGCCTGCTGACACGACAAAGCCGTATGATGTTCGGACGGTGATTAAGGAGATGGCCGACCCGCAGTCTTTTTTTGAGATTCAGCCATTTTTTGCGAAGAACATTGTCATTGGGTTTGCAAGGCTGGGTGAAAAAACAATCGGCATCGTGGCGAGCCAGCCGAAGCATCTGGCGGGAAGCTTGACGATTGACGCTGCTGATAAAGCAGCAAGGTTCATCCGTTTTTGTGACGCATTTGATATCCCGCTGTTGACTGTTGAGGATGTCCCGGGGTTTCTGCCCGGTATTCAGCAAGAGCACAACGGAATCATCAGGCATGGAGCAAAATTATTGTTTGCTTATGCAGAAGCGACTGTCCCAAAAGTCACACTCATCATTAGAAAAGCGTACGGCGGCGCCTATGTGGCCATGAACAGCAAAGCAATCGGAGCGGACCTTGTGTTTGCATGGCCGAATGCTGAAATCGCAGTGATGGGTCCAGAAGGTGCGGCATCGATTTTGTATGAAAAGGAAATCAAAGCTTCAGCTGACCCGCAAAAGACGAAACGCGAAAAAACAGCGGAATACAAAAAGCAAAACGCCGGCCCATACAAAGCGGCCGCTTGTGGAATGGTCGATGACATCATTTTGCCGGAAGAATCAAGGGGAAGACTGATTCAAGCTTTTCATATGCTTGCACATAAGACAGAAGAGAGACCGAAAAAAAAGCACGGTAACATACCGCTTTAATATGGAGGGACTTACAAATGGTGAATGAAAAACGCCTGCTGGAAGAATTTTTAGAGCTTGTCCAAATTGACTCAGAAACAAAGCACGAAGCTGAAATCTGCAAAGTGCTGAAACGAAAATTTTCTGATTTAGGTGTGGACGTTAAAGAAGACGATACAATGGATATCACGGGCCACGGAGCCGGTAACCTGATTTGCACGCTAAAAGGGACAAAACAAACAGATACGATCTATTTTACATCTCATATGGACACAGTTGTACCCGGAAACGGCGTAAAACCAGTTGTAGAGAACGGTTACGTCAAAACTGACGGCACGACGATTTTAGGCGCTGATGATAAAGCGGGATTGGCTGCAATGTTTGAGGCGATTAAGGTGCTGAAAGAAGAAAACATTGAACACGGCACGATTGAATTCATCATCACAGTAGGGGAAGAATCGGGTCTGATCGGAGCGAAGGCGCTTGACCGTTCTATGATCACTGCATCCTACGGCTATGCTCTTGATTCAGACGGAAAAGTCGGAAATATCATTGTGGCCGCGCCGACACAGGCGAAGGTAAGAGCGGCAATTTTCGGGAAAACCGCTCACGCCGGGGTTGAACCTGAAAAAGGCATTTCAGCGATTACAATCGCTAGCAAAGCCATTTCAAAAATGCCATTGGGCCGTATCGATGAAGAAACAACAGCTAATATCGGCCGGTTTGAAGGCGGCACACAAACAAACATTGTGTGCGACGAAGTTCATATTCTTGCTGAAGCGCGCTCTTTAGTTCCTGAGAAAATGGAAGCTCAGGTTCAAAAAATGAAAGCTGCTTTTGAAGAGGCAGCTGCTGATATGGGCGGACGCGCAGAAGTCGAAATTGAGGTTATGTATCCGGGCTTTAAATATCAAGACGGCGACCAAGTTGTTGAAATCGCGAAAAAAGCGGCTGCTAAAATCGGACGTCCAAGCGAGCTGCAAACGAGCGGCGGCGGAAGCGACGCGAACGTAATCGCTGGTCATGGCATCCCGACGGTCAATCTTGCTGTCGGTTATGAGCAAATCCATACAAAAAATGAAAAAATGCCGATCGAAGAGCTCGTTAAAACGGCAGAAATGGTTGTTGCCATTATTGAAGAGGCGGCAAAATAAAAAAGAAAACCCGAGTGCGATTTCCCGCATCGGGTTTTTTTAGCTCCATTTCCTAAGCGGCCAAAATAACACATCCTGTTTTTTAGCGTAATGAAGCAAGGGGTCTGACTCTGGCAATGTAATGCCGTGAGCATCAGTCACCGTATTGACTGAAATTTCCGCTTCGGCGTTTTGCAGCAGCCAGGGATGATGATGGATGTCTTCGTAATAGAGTTTGTTTTGATTGATAGTATAGAGTCTATACCGTTCTGTCAGCCAGTAATCGAGCGAATCCTTTTCTGCTGTAAAAGGCGCTGAAATGGGCCGGTATGCGGCGTGGAATGCTGCTTCTTTGTCATCTTTCCGCTTGCTGACATAGTCAATGGCATCACCGTTTTTTTCGGCTTTCATATCCGCGTAAAAATAAGGCAGATGAAAGAATGTGCGAGCGCCAAGGACCGCCAGACGATGATCGGCATCTAAGCTAAAAAAATAAATGCCGGGCTTGCCTTTATACGTGACATAGGTGCGGAGGTTAAGCTCAGGAAATGCACGCGCACCGGGAATGGCAGGAAGATAACGCCCCCTCAGGTTCGTGAGCATAAAGGGAAGCATGCTGATCCAAGCTTGCCCGTTATATGTATCTAATTCTAAAACGGACGGTACCAAAGCGCGAAGGATAGAAACATCAACAGGCCAGTGAGCAAATAAGACATCATTCCAGGTTTGTCTCATAATCCAGATTCCTTCAGGTACAGAAATATTTTTTTGCTGAAAGCGTTCCGTCAACGTACATGCTCCTTTCATATGGAGGTGAGTAAAGATATTCCCGATTTCCTTCTTTTTAAACGGTACGGCTGTTTTTTAGGATAGCCATTTCTGCTTCAGTCATGATAAACATGACTGTTTGGCGCGGTATGCTTTGCAAGTAACAAAAAAACAACCCCGGCTTTTCGCGCGGGGTTGTTTTTTTATTTCACAGACTCAGTAAGAGCGGCTGTTTTTTTACTTTTATGATGCGTCATCTGAAGGACGATGTTTTGCACTGTCAAAAACAGTCCGCTTGTAAACCAGTACAGCGGAAGGGCTGCCGGAACATTAAGCGAGAAAATCGTCATCATCACAGGGAAGATGAACACCATCAATTTTGCGGATTGCTGTGCCGCAGGGTTTTGCGGGACAGCGGAATATTTCGCGCTCAGTTTTTGAGCGATATAGGCTTGGACAAAATACATAATCCCTGCACTAAGGGACATGAGAATATCAGATTGCCCTAAACTGAACCATAGAAACGAGTGTGACGCAATTTCAGGTGTTGAGCGAATCGCGTAATAAAGCCCAATCATAATCGGAGACTGAATCAGCATTGGAAGACAGCCCATCGCAAGCGGGTTGATATTATGCTCCTGATACAGCTTCATCATTTCCATTTGCAGCTCTTTTTGCTTTTCCGGGTCCTTCGTCTTTTTCAACTTAACCTGGATACTGTCAACCTGAGGTTTAATAACGGCCATTTTCTCTTGGAAGATGCGCTGTTTTTTGAACTGATTGACAAACAAAGGCAATACAACTATACGCACAATAATGGTTACGAGGATAATAGAGAGTCCGTATTCTCCGTGAAACAGCCCGGCAACACCCTTAAGCAGAGCGGAAAACGGTTCGATTAAATAATCGTGGAAAAAACCTACGTTGCTGAGGCCTCCCACCTGATTAGTCGCTGCAAATGCAGCATTGCCCGAGCATAATACGATCAAAAAGATACCCATAGCCAAAAGTTTTTGATATGTTTTTAACAATTTTGTTCTCCTCCTTTTTATAAATGCGGTTTATAAAAGAAGAGAACCGGTGTCTTCCTCATCGTTCACAGGCGAATTCATGCGGAAGACTTTACGTATCCAAGTTGTAATGCGATGATATATAATAATAAGAAAGTCTGTTCGGTTAATGTGAAAGACCGTCTGATGTTCATCTGTTCGTTTTGATTTCCATTGCTCGCCCGCACGGCACTCCCGTAAGAGAAATGCAATCCCGATTGCCGTTAGAGCAGGAAGAATAATTGTGAAAAAATCGACTAAGAATAAAACGTCATTTATCGATTCCACAAACATTGTCATCACATCCATTCAATAGCTTCATTTTACTATATGTACAAGCTGTTGTCTAATGACCGAAAAGGAGATTTGTTTATGCCGGGAAAGAGCCGAATTATTTTCCATATTGATATGAATAGCTTTTATGCGTCGGTTGAAATGGCATATGATCCGGCTCTCCGGGGAAAGCCGGTCGCAGTTGCCGGAAACGTAAAAGAGCGAAAGGGCATTGTGGTAACATGCAGCTATGAAGCAAGAGCGCGCGGCGTCAAAACAACGATGCCGGTTTGGCAAGCGAAGCGCCATTGTCCTGAGCTCATCGTTCTTCCGCCGAACTTTGACCGCTATAGAAACTCTTCACGAGCGATGTTTACCATTCTTCGTGAATATACTGACCTGGTGGAGCCTGTCTCTATCGACGAAGGCTATATGGACATGACCGATACACCATACAGCAGCCGCGCTCTAGAGACGGCAAAAGAAATCCAAAGCAGGCTGCAAAAAGAGCTGCTGCTCCCGTCAAGCATAGGGATTGCGCCGAATAAATTTCTCGCTAAGATGGCGTCTGATATGAAAAAACCGCTTGGAATTACGATCTTAAGAAAGAGGCAAGTGCCTGATATCCTGTGGCCGCTTCCTGTTGGAGAGATGCACGGAGTCGGCAAAAAGACAGCGGAAAAACTGAAGGGACTCGGCATCCATACAATCGGAGAGCTAGCTGCAGCTGATGAACACTCGCTGAAGCGCCTGCTTGGCATCAACGGTCCGCGCCTTAAAAATAAAGCAAATGGCATTCACCATGCGCCGGTTGACCCGGAGCGCATTTACGAATTTAAAAGCGTCGGCAACTCATCGACACTTTCCCATGATTCCAGTGATGAAGAAGAGCTGTTAGGCGTCTTTAGAAAGCTTGCCGCTTCTGTGAGTGACCGTTTACAGCGCAAGGAAGTCATGGCTTCGAAGCTTTTTATTATGATTAGATATGCGGATTGGAAAACCATCACAAGAAGCACTACGCTGAGAAACCCGATTGATCAAAAAAATGACATTTTGAAAGAAGCGGAGCACCTCTTTTTTAAACATTGGAATAAAAATCCTGTCAGGCTGCTTGGCATTACCGGAACGGATTTAGTAGAAAAAGAGCAGGCCTATAAACAGCTCGATTTGTTCAGCTTTAATGAAGATGCGAAGGATGAGCCCATTCAGCAGATGATGGAAAAGCTGAATAAAAAGTACGGTACCAAACTGATCAGAAAAGGGGCAACGTTAAAAAAAGAGGAGAGCAAAACAAAGGGAACAAGCTTTAATAAAGATTTTTTTCAAGATGAAAAGAAAAGCTGAATCGCTTGAAAAAAAGGGTGAATGTATGGTAATTTCTTTATTATAAATATCATTTTATTTTAATTTAAATTTTAAAATGATTAAACGTTTGCAGAAGGGACGTTAGAATATGTCAAAACAACAAATCGGCGTTATCGGACTTGCGGTCATGGGTAAAAATCTGGCTTTAAATATCGAAAGCCGGGGATTTTCTGTTTCTGTTTACAACAGATCAAGCAGTAAAACTGAGGAGTTTTTACAGGAGGCAAAAGGAAAAAATGTTGTTGGCACTTACAGCATTGAAGAATTTGTCCAATCCTTGGAAACACCGCGCAAAATCTTATTAATGGTTAAAGCGGGAACTGCAACAGATGCGACAATTCAATCTCTTCTTCCTCATCTAGAGAAGGATGATATTTTAATTGACGGCGGTAATACATACTATAAAGATACACAGCGCCGTAACAAAGAACTCGCTGAAAGCGGCATTCATTTTATCGGAACAGGCGTTTCCGGCGGAGAAGAAGGGGCGCTTAAAGGACCTTCTATCATGCCTGGCGGACAAAAAGAAGCACATGAGCTTGTAAAACCGATTCTTGAAGCCATTTCTGCAAAAGTTGACGGAGAACCTTGTACGACATATATCGGTCCGGACGGCGCCGGCCATTACGTAAAAATGGTGCACAACGGAATTGAATACGGAGATATGCAGTTGATCTC
Source organism: Bacillus sp. PS108 (assembly GCF_037963335.1). Taxonomy (NCBI): domain Bacteria; kingdom Bacillati; phylum Bacillota; class Bacilli; order Caryophanales; family Bacillaceae; genus Bacillus; species Bacillus sp. PS108. The sequence continues at coordinate 2,334,419 of NZ_CP150155.1, read as the reverse complement.
TGAATCATATTTCATTCTGAAACAGGTGCTGGGCCTTTCTGCTGATGAGCTTCACGAAGTTTTCGCTGAATGGAATAAAGGTGAGCTTGACAGCTACTTGATTGAGATTACAGCTGACATCTTTACGAAAAAAGACGAAGAAACAGGCAAACCGCTTGTTGATGTGATTCTTGATAAAGCAGGCCAAAAAGGAACAGGAAAATGGACAAGCCAAAGCGCACTTGACTTAGGTGTTCCGCTTCCGATTATTACTGAATCTGTATTCGCGCGCTTTATCTCAGCTATGAAGGAAGAGCGTGTGAAAGCAAGCGGCCTTCTTTCAGGACCAGAAGTGAAGCCTGTTACAGAAAATAAAGAAGAGCTGATTGAAGCGGTCAGAAAAGCGTTATTCATGAGTAAAATCTGCTCATACGCGCAAGGATTTGCCCAAATGAAAGCTGCTTCTGAAGAATACAACTGGGATCTGAAATATGGTGAAATCGCTATGATCTTCCGCGGTGGCTGCATCATTCGCGCGGCATTCCTTCAGAAGATCAAAGAAGCTTACGATCGTGAGCCGGAGCTTGACAACCTGCTTCTTGACAGCTATTTCAAGAATATTGTAGAAAGCTACCAAGGAGCGCTTCGCCAAGTGATTTCACTTGCAGTTGCCCAAGGTGTACCGGTGCCATCATTCTCAAGCGCATTAGCCTACTATGACAGCTACCGCACAGCCGTACTGCCTGCAAACTTAATCCAAGCACAGCGCGACTACTTTGGCGCTCATACTTATGAGCGTACTGACAAAGAAGGCATCTTCCATACTGAATGGATGAAGTAATTAATAGAAACCCCCGAAGCTCTAGAGCTTCGGGGGTTTTGTTATTAAAGAGATTGTGTTATACCTTTGTGACAGCTGCAAAAAAGCCGAAAATGCTTGTAAGCATTTTCGGCTTTTTTCTTCTTATTATATATTCCACCAGTGTAAGCCGTCTTTCGCCAAAAGATCATCAGATTCTTTCGGTCCCATTGAGCCTGATTCGTAGTTAGGAGATAAGGTCTTGTTTGCTGCCCATGTTTCAGAAATAGAGTCGACAAAGCTCCAAGAAAGGGCAACTTCATCCCAGTGTGCAAAGTTTGTTGCATCGCCAAGAAGACAGTCGTGAATTAGTTTTTCATATGCTTCAGGGGTGTTCAACTCGTCATTGCAATTGCTGCAGTAATCGAGTTTGATTGGCTGTGCGTGTGCTGCTCCGCCAAGTTTTTTAGCATTTAAGTAAAGCGTAATGCCTTCGTCAGGCTGAATATGAATGACAAGCAAGTTCGGATTCATGTTGTTTTCATTACCGTAGTACAGGTTCATCGGAATGTCCTTAAATTGAACGACAATTTTTGTAGACTTTTCTTTCATTCGTTTTCCGGTTCTGATATAGAATGGAACACCAGCCCATCTGAAGTTGTCGATCAAGAGCTTGCCGGCAACAAAGGTTTCTGTATTGGAGTCAGGAGCGACATTATCTTCATCTGTATAAGCAGGAACCGGTACACCGTCAATTTCACCAGCTTGATATTGTCCGCGCACAAAGTATTCATCCACTTCGTCTTTTGCAATAGGACGCAGTGCTCTCAGCACCTTCACTTTTTCGCTGCGGATTTCTTCTGTGTTCAATTTGATAGGCGGCTCCATTGCTAGAAGGGCAACCATCTGCATAATATGGTTTTGCACCATGTCGCGAAGGGCGCCTGATTTTTCGTAATATCTTGCGCGGTCTTCAACGCCTAGTGATTCGCTAGATGTGATTTGAATGTTTGAAATGTAGCGGTTTGTCCAAAGCGGTTCGAAAATCGCATTGGCAAATCGAATCACTTCAATGTTCTGAACCATTTGTTTGCCTAGATAATGGTCGATTCTGTAAATTTGATCTTCCGTAAATGCTTCGCGGATTTCTTTATTTAATGCCTGTGCGCTTGGCAGATCATGGCCGAATGGTTTTTCGATGACAAGGCGGGACCAGCCTGTTGTAGCTGTTACACCCTCTGATTTTAAAGTTTTTGCAATCGTCCCGAAGAATTCAGGAGCCATTGCCAAGTAGAACATTCTGTTGTTAGGAATTTGATATGTATCTTCCAGCTGGTTAAGCAATACGTTAAGCTCTTGATAAGAGCCAGGGTTTGTCACGTCAAACGGGTGATAGTAAAAATGAGACGTGAAATCATCTATATGCTTATCTGCAGCTGAGGAAATGGATGTTTTAACAGTTTGGCGAAGATCCTCATTAGACCAAGGTCTTCTTCCAACTCCTACCACTGCAAACTCTTCTCCGATTTGTCCGTTTTGATATAAACGGTGAATAGACGGATACAATTTTCGTTTTGCTAAATCTCCAGTTGCACCGAATATGACAATTACTGCTTTTGGTTGTTGGTTTGTTTTCACTAAAAGTACCTCACTTTATTCGAAGCTTTATTTTAGTACACCCCGTATATTTCCTTCATTTTAAATCTAAAATTCAACGAAAGCAAACATTTAAGACCTTTTTTAAGCAGAATGCTGAAAAAATGTTTCTAGCACGAAAGGATTGTTCTTTTCAGAGGCAAGATTCACATTTTGCGCTTGATCCTGTATTCTTGTAGGTATCTGGTTCTAGTAGGAGGAAGGAAACGTGGAATTACTTTTTTTAGGGACGGGAGCCGGCATTCCCGCCAAAGCGAGAAATGTAACGTCGGTTGCATTAAAATTGCTTGAAGAAAGGCGTTCGGTATGGCTTTTTGACTGCGGGGAAGCCACACAGCATCAAATTTTACATACAACGATTAAACCTCGTAAAATAGAGAAAATCTTTATTACACACATGCACGGCGATCATGTATACGGACTTCCGGGGCTTCTGGGGAGCCGTTCCTTTCAAGGCGGAGAGGACGAGCTGACAGTGTACGGGCCTAAAGGGATCAAGGCGTTTATTGAAACAAGCCTTGCCGTCACGAAAACCCATTTGACATATCCGCTTGCGATCCAGGAAATTGAAGAAGGAATTGTGTTTGAGGACGATCAGTTTATTGTCACAGCGGTATCTGTTATTCATGGAGTAGAAGCCTTCGGGTACCGTGTGCAGGAAAAAGACGTACCGGGTTCCTTGAAGGCTGACGTATTAAAAGAAATGAACATCCCGCCCGGACCTGTATATCAGAAAATCAAAAAAGGCGAAACGGTAACGCTTGAAGACGGACGAATTATCAATGGGAATGATTTTCTGGAGCCTCCTAAAAAGGGAAGATCTGTTGTGTTCTCCGGTGATACGAGAGTAAGTGACAAACTAAAAGAGCTTGCGAGGGATTGTGATGTGCTTGTTCATGAAGCAACCTTTGCTAAGGAAGACCGTAAACTTGCTTATGATTATTATCACAGTACAACGGAACAAGCGGCTGTAACAGCGAAAGAAGCAAGAGCGAAGCAGCTCATTTTAACCCATATCAGCGCAAGATATCAGGGAGATGCTTCTTTGGAGCTTCAAAAAGAAGCGGTTGACGTTTTCCCCAATAGCGTGGCGGCATATGATTTCTTAGAGGTAAACGTCCCGCGAGGCTGAAGGCGGAGCTCTTATTTGACAATTTGTGATGACGTTGTATAATAAAACGTAATCATTACGCTTTATAAGGAGATGTTAATTATGAGAGTAAATGTTACTTTAGCCTGCACTGAAACGGGAGACCGAAATTACATCACAACAAAAAATAAACGCACCAATCCAGACCGTTTGGAGCTGAAAAAATATTCACCGCGTTTAAAGAAATATACCCTTCACCGTGAAACAAAATAATATAAAAGACCGGGAATCCCTTACGGCCCGGTCTTTTTTTACGTTAATTGACTGCCTGGTAAAGAGGAGCGGCCTGCTGGCACGCTGCGCACCATACGTCATAAATAGCCAAGTGAACGATATGAGGTTCATCATGATGGATGTTGTGGGAGCTGTTTTTAGCTTGAATCCAGCCGCTTTGGTTAGATAGAGACAATATGCTGCTGTGCAAGTTTTGCCACTCCTGTTCAGCAGCGAATTTCTCAGTCCGTTCTCCTGATGACAACACAAGAAGAGGCATGTTTCCTAAGTGGACTTGCCGCTTTTTGAGCTCCTGCAGACTTTTTGAAAACTCTGCATGTGTGCCCTCAAGCATCATCTTTCTCGTATGTGATTTGTGCATTTCTTCGGGTATAAAGGTAAAGCTGGCGCAATCGCCTAAAGCTGGGTCAAGAAGGACCATGCCGATAATATCATGCTTGTTTTTGCAGGCCCATAAACCGGTGATGACAGCTCCGTATGAGTGTGAAACAGCCAAATAAGGAGGTTTTACATCAGCTGCTTTAAGCAAACTCTCCAATTCTTTCACTTGTTGATCAGCTGTTCGTTTAGCTCTGCTTTGCCCGCTTTTTCCTATGCCTGCCCGATCATATGTGAAAATGCCAAATTCATCATCAATGTCCGCCATTAATGGTTTCCACGTCTCAGAAGAAGTACCATAGCCGGCCTCAAAGACAATCGTTACACCGCTTGATCCTTTCCGGTGCTGTGTATGAAACGCACATCCGTCAATTGTATATGTCTTTTCCATCCAAGCTGATTTCATTGGAGTCATCTCCTCTAATTGGTTCTACTAGGGAGACGGAGAACCTTAGCCGATCGTTTCTCTAAAAATAAAAAAAGAGATATCCTCTACAGGATATCTCTTATGGGCATTACCAGCCTCTTTCGTATTGAACAGGGGCCGGAATCTCTGTATTGAGCTGTTTCGCAGCAGTTCTTGCAAAGAATGGATCCCGCAAAAGCTCTCTGCCGATAAAGATGAGGTCGGCACGTCCGTTTTGCAGAATTTCTTCAGCCATTGAACCGTCTGTAATCATGCCGACGGCACCAGTAGCCATGTCCGCCTGTTCACGGATTTTCTCAGCGAAGCTGACTTGATAGCCAGGGAATACGTTAATGTCTGCATGAACAAGGGCGCCTGAGCTGCAGTCAATTAAGTCAACACCCTGCTCCTTCATCCATTTTGCAAAACCGATGTGATCGGCAATGTCTAAGCCTTTATCAGTGTAGTCAGAAGCAGATACACGGACAAATAAAGGACCATCCCATACTTGTTTGACTTCATCAATGATCTCTCTCAAGAAACGATAGCGGTTTTCAGGTGAGCCGCCATATTCATCTGTGCGATGGTTGGAAAGCGGAGACAAAAATTCATGAATTAAATATCCGTGCGCCGCATGAATTTCAATCACATCAAAGCCGGCTTCTTTTGCGCGGGCAGCCGCTTGCTTGAACTCCTGAACTGTTTCTTTTACTTTTTCTGCTGACATTTCTACAGGTGTTGCTGATTGTTCGTCAAACGCAATCGCCGATGGAGCGAAGATATCTCCTTCAAGCTCAGCTTTACGTCCGGCATGGGCAAGCTGAATGCCGATTTTTGAACCTTGTTCTTTGACCTGCTCAGTCAGTTTTGCAAAGCCTTCAATATGCTCGTCGCTCCAAATGCCTAAGTCTTGGTCAGTGATTCGTCCTTGAGGATTAACCGCTGACGCCTCTACAATAATCAGTCCGACCTGGCCGATTGCGCGCGATATGTAATGTGCCATGTGGAACGGTGTCAATTTTCCGTCCTTTTCATGAGAAGAATACATGCACATTGGCGACATGACAATGCGGTTTTTTAACGTCATATCTTTAATTGTAATCGGTGTGAATAATTTTCTGGGCATTTCTTTCGCCTCCCGTAAGGTTTTTAGAGATTGATTATATCAAGTCATTTCTTTCCCGTCATATAAACTGCTCAAAAGAACCGCTTTTGTCAAACATTTCTGTATAATAGACGAGAAATCAGTTTATTTTTCAGTATTGAAGCATTTTTATTCATAGGAGGGGCGGAATCAATGAATTGGCAGACGAAGGACGAATTGCTGGCACTTTTAACTTCTCTTGTGCAATACGAAAGCATCACCGGTTCAAAGGGCGAGGCAGCGCTTGCAGAGTATCTTTATTTTATTTTGAAGGACAAGCCCTATTTTCAAAAGCACCCTGATGATGTAACACTTCATCCGATGGACGATGGCAGATCTTTTCTTACGGCTCTAGTCAAAAAGAAGAATGTCAAAAAGACAGTGCTTCTGCTGAGTCATTTTGATGTCGTTGACATAGAAGATTACGGCGAATTTAAACATATGGCTTGCAAGCCTGCTGAGCTTTTGAGCTCCTTTTTAGAGAAAAAAGAGCTGCTCCCGGAACGTGTGAGAAGAGATGCCGAAAGCGGAGACTGGCTGTTCGGAAGAGGGACGATGGATATGAAAGCGGGGCTTTGTATTCAACTGTCGATGCTGGAGAGGGCAATGAACGGGCATTTTGAGGGCAATCTGCTGTTGATAACGGTTCCGGACGAGGAAGTGAATTCAAGAGGCATGATTGAAGCGGTTCCTGCATTGAAGGAGATGGAGAAAAAGCATGATATCACATTAACCGCTTGCCTGAATGCCGAACCGATGTTTGAAAAATTTCCCGGCGATCAGCAGCAATATTTTTATACAGGAAGCATTGGCAAGGTGCTTGCGGGTTTTTTCTGCAAGGGGATTGAGACACATGTTGGAGAGCCGTTTTCAGGTCTAAACGCAAATTTAATGGTATCTGAGATTAACCGTTTGCTTGAACTGAATGCTGATTATTGCGAAAAGGTTGATGGCGAGGTCACTCCGCCGCCGGTAAACTTAATGCAAAAGGACTTGAAAGAGGCATATTCAGTCCAGACACCGCATACAGCCGTCACATTATTTAATGTGCTGTCAATGAAACGCTCAGCTAGTGAGCTGCATCAGATGCTGCTTAAAACAGCAGAACAGGCGGCGGAGGAAATCATGTCGAACGTTCGGAAGAAAACACAGGATTTTCAACAATTTGAGCCATTTCAGCCGATTGAGCGGGACGTCACTGTTTTGACATTTGATGAGCTGGTCTCGCGTGCAAAAAAGCGTGCGGGGATCTCGGAAACAGAGCGGGCTCTAAATTATGCCTTTGCTAACAGGGGGGAGCTTGGAGACAGGGATTTTTCGACGAAAATTGTTTCTGAGCTTGCTTCGCTTTGTAAGGAGGATGCGCCGCTCATCGTTCTGTTTTATAGTCCGCCGCTTTATCCAGCTGTTTCTTCAAAGGATGATCAATTGATCAGAAATACAGCAGATCAGATAAAGCATTATGCGGCTGAGCGATACGGCATTGCATTACGGGAGGTTCAGTACTTCCCCGGACTTTCGGACTTGAGTTATCTTCAGCTGGAAAAACAGGAGGTTGATGCATACACAAGCAATATGCCGCTCTTTAACAGAGGATATTCATTGCCAAGCGGTAAAAATCAGGCTTTATATGTTCCGGTTTTAAATGTCGGTCCGGCTGGTAAAGACCCGCATAAATGGACGGAAAGATTGTATATGCCTTATTCCTTTGAAGTGCTTCCCGATTTGCTTTCATTTACGATCTCCGCGCTATTAAAGCAATCAGAATCTGCCGGCCAGCTGCTGCGGGAAAAATAAAAAACAGAAGGCACAGTGCCTTCTGTTTTTGTCTTACATCTAAGAATGTCTCTCTAAGGCGGCAACGGCAAACTGTTCTTTGATTTCTGCGCTCCGTTTAGCTGTTTCTTCAATACAGTGAATAATTGCTTCTTCAAAGCGGGAGTCCTGTAAAGCGCGAAGACCTGCCTCTGTAGTGCCCCCAGGACTGGTGATTTCTTTACGCAGCTTTTCCGGCTGTTTGCCGCTTTGAAGGAGCATATCTGTTGCCCCTGCCATTGTCTGCAAAATGAGTGCTTTTGCCGTTTCTTTATCTAATCCTACTTTTTGTGCCGCTTTTTCCATCGCCTCAATATAACGATACACATAGGCCGGGCCGCTGCCTGCGATTGCAGTGACAGCGTCAAGATCTCGCTCCTCAACCAGTGTTGCATCACCGATTGTTTTCAATAGAGCTTTTGCGGCACTAATATCATTCTGGCTTGCTTCAGCGCTTACGGAAAATCCGGTTGCTGATTTTCTGATTGCCGCTGATGTATTCGGCATGACGCGAATGACCGGGAGCTTTCTGCCAAAATAATGCTGAATGGTTTCGATGGTAAGGCCTGCAAGTACTGAAATGACAAGCTGGTCCTTGATATACGGTCGTATGCTGTCGATGCTTTCCGCCGCGTCTTTCGGTTTGAAAGCGAGGATAATGATATCGGTGTGAGTGAAAAACTCATTTTTATCTCTGCATGGACGCACGCCGTACGTTTCCTTTAATTCAATCAGACGCTCGTCATTTGAGCGATTTGTAATATAGATATGTTCTGGTTTTGTGATGCCGCTTTGCAAAATGCCGTTGATCATTGCTTCTGCCATTGACCCGGCGCCGACAAATCCTATCTTTTTCATTGATATCCTCCTTCTATCAGAACAACAAAAAACCTTTTCATCACGTAAAGGACGAAAAGGTTCGCGGTACCACCCTCATTAGCACAAATTGTGCTCAGCTCAAATCCCGTAACGCGGGAAACGTTTAGGTTTTCCTAACCGCGACTTGAGGGCAGGTTCTACAAACAAGCGGGCCGCAACACCTTTCAGCCGGGGGTATCGCTCTCTTAGGCCATTGCCTTGTATACTATTCCTCGTCATAGCGTTCCAATGGTTCTCGTTTTAGTTTGTTGTTCATTATGCAATGGCGGATAAGCTAATGTCAATAGCTTTTTCAAAAAGGTTTGTTCTCATTCAGCAATAATGACACAAGACCGAGAAAAAGCTAAAATATGAATAATGAATGAAGACAAGGAGCGAAAGGATGACAACTGAAGATGTAATTACGATCCGCGTCCCGACGCCGTTTGCTGTCGGCGATGTTATCGTTTACCTCGTAAAAGGTGATGCACTGACACTTATTGATGCAGGGCCGAATACAAAAGAGGCTGCCAGAGCCTTACAAGAGCAGCTTGCCGCTGTAAATGTGAAATTGTCAGATATCGAGCAGGTTGTCCTGACTCACCATCATGCTGACCATGCAGGCTTGCTTGATGTCTTTTCAGATGAAATCGAAGTGATTGGGCATGCGTTCAACGAACCTTATATCAGCCGAAATCAAGCCTTTATGGATTGGCAAAAACGTTTTTTTCAAAAGCTGCTGCCTGAATTAGGCGTTCCATTTGATACGGGGAAGGCGGAAAAGCTGATTCGATCAGCGTACGCATTTTCCTGTACGAGATCTCTGACAAAATCAATCAGAGAAGGTATGGGCATAGATGGGCTTGAGGGCTGGTCTGTGTTGGAGATGCCTGGACATGCTGAATCGCATATCGTTCTGTTCCATGAAAAAAGCGGAAGGATGCTTGGCGGCGATCTACTGCTGGCAAACAGCTCGTCTAATCCGATTTTGGAAGCGCCGAAAGCGGGAGACGTTAGGTCAAAGCCTTTAGTGGATTATCAGCGGTCATTGCGAAGGCTGTCTCAACTTGATCCAACAATCGTATTTCCTGGTCACGGCGAGCCTATCACCAGTGTACAAGCGCTGATTGAGAAGCGTTTTGACAAGCAGAGGAACAGGACGGAGGATGTGCGTCGCATGCTGGATGAAAAGCCGATGACCGCTTTTCAGGTCTGTCAGCAGCTTTTTCCTGCTGTATATGAAAAGGAATTGTTTTTAACGATGTCAGAAACGGCAGGTCACCTTGATGTGTTGGAGGCTGAAGAAGCCATCACGTCATATTGGGAAGGAAATACCGCATACTTTAAAACAATGAAGAGGTGAAATGGGTGAAACATATAGCGGGAAAAAGGATTTGGATAACCGGCGCTTCAGGAGGGCTTGGAGAAAGAATCGCATACTTATGCGCGGCTGAAGGAGCCCATGTCCTGCTGTCTGCTAGACGCGAGGATCGTTTGATAGAAATCAAAAGGAAAATAACCGAGGAATGGAGCGGACAGTGTGAGATTTTTCCTCTGGATGTCGGCCGCCTAGAGGATATCGCCCGGGTCCGCGATCAGATCGGCTCGATTGATGTACTGATTAACAATGCAGGCTTCGGTATATTTGAAACGGTTTTAGACTCTACATTGGATGACATGAAAGCGATGTTTGATGTGAATGTCTTCGGCCTGATCGCCTGTACAAAAGCGGTGCTTCCGCAAATGCTTGAGCAAAAAAAGGGCCATATCATCAATATCGCCTCTCAAGCGGGGAAAATCGCAACACCGAAGTCGAGCCTGTATTCCGCGACCAAGCATGCCGTGTTAGGTTACTCAAACGCTTTGCGGATGGAGCTTTCGGGAACCGGCATTTATGTGACAACAGTCAACCCGGGACCGATTCAGACGGACTTTTTTTCCATTGCTGATAAAGGCGGGGACTACGCCAAAAATGTCGGCCGCTGGATGCTTGATCCTGATGACGTAGCAGCTCAAATTACAGCTGCAATTTTTACGAACAAGCGGGAGATCAATCTTCCGCGTTTAATGAATGCCGGCACTAAGCTGTATCAGCTGTTTCCAGCTCTTGTAGAAAAGCTGGCAGGACGCGCGCTCATGAAAAAATAATGATGGAACTGCCTGTAGTGGAGTGGCTTGTTTCTCACGGGGCAGTTTTTGATAGTGGAAGGGAGAGATTGTTGAATGTCAGTTCATTCAGAAGTCCTTCATGCTCTGCTTAAAGATCCGTTTATTCAGAAACTGATTGATGCAGAGCCTGTATTCTGGGCAAATTCAGGCAAGAAAGAGGGGCCAATACCCCGTGCAGATGAGTGGGCAACCGAGATAGCGGAAGCGGAAAAAAGAATGCGGCGGTTTGCACCTTACATTGCCGAGGTGTTTCCTGAGACGAAAGGCGCTAAAGGAATCATCGAGTCTCCGCTTTTTGAGGTGCAGCATATGAAGGGAAAGCTGGAAGCGGCATATCAGCAGCCATTTCCCGGAAGATGGCTTTTAAAGTGCGACCATGAGCTTCCGATTTCAGGATCGATTAAAGCGAGGGGCGGGATTTATGAAGTGTTAAAGCATGCTGAAAATCTCGCGCTTCAAGAAGGAATGCTTCGGGAAACCGATGATTACCGCATCTTACAGGAAGAGCGGTTTGCCGGGTTTTTCTCCCGCTATTCGATTGCTGTCGGTTCGACAGGAAATCTGGGTTTAAGCATCGGCATCATCGGCGCGGCACTCGGGTTTCGCGTGACAGTGCATATGTCCGCCGATGCTAAGCAGTGGAAAAAGGATCTCCTCCGCCAAAAGGGAGTCACTGTTATGGAGTACGAAACAGATTACAGCGAAGCGGTGAACGAAGGGAGACAGCAGGCGGAACAAGATCCATTCTGTTATTTTATTGATGATGAACATTCTCGTCAGCTGTTCTTAGGATATGCTGTTGCTGCAAGCCGATTAAAAACACAGCTTGACTGTATGAATATAAAGCCAAGTCTTGAGACGCCCTTGTTTGTGTATCTGCCGTGCGGAGTCGGCGGAGGACCGAGCGGTGTAGCATTTGGGCTGAAGCTTTTATACGGAGATCATGTTCATGTGTTTTTCGCAGAACCAACTCATTCACCTTGTATGCTGTTAGGGCTTTATTCAGGACTTCACGAAAAGATCTCCGTCCAGGATATCGGCCTGGATAATCAGACTGCTGCTGACGGACTTGCCGTAGGGAGACCGTCAGGATTTGTCGGCAAGCTGATTGAACCGCTTCTGAGCGGCTGTTATACGGTAGAGGACAATACGCTTTATACTTTGCTTCATATGTTGGCTGTATCTGAAGATAAATATTTAGAGCCCTCTGCTCTTGCCGGCATGTTCGGGCCGGTTCAGCTTCTTACGACAGAAGAGGGAAGGCACTATGCTCAGAAATATAAGATGGAACATGCCGTACATGTCGTCTGGGGAACGGGAGGAAGCATGGTTCCAAAAGATGAAATGGCTGCGTATAACCGAATCGGTGCTGATTTGCTAAAAAAACGAAATGAAAAATAAGCAGACAGTGAAAAGGTTTTCCGTTACAATCTTTGTAAGGGTTTTAACCTACAGAGAGTCAGGTGTAAACAGTGAAAAATAAAGAACTTAACCTACATACTTTATATACACAGCACAATCGGGAGTCTTGGTCTGGTTTTGGGGGGCATTTGTCGATTGCTGTATCTGAAGAAGAGGCAAAAGCTGTGGAAGGATTGAATGATTATCTATCTGTTGAAGAAGTGGAGACGATCTATATTCCGCTTGTTCGCTTGCTTCATTTACATGTCAAGTCTGCGGCTGAACGCAATAAGCATGTCAATGTTTTTTTGAAGCACCCACATTCAGCCAAAATTCCGTTTATTATCGGCATTGCCGGCAGTGTCGCAGTCGGAAAAAGCACGACGGCGCGGATCTTGCAGAAGCTGCTTTCGCGTTTGCCTGACCGTCCAAAAGTGAGCCTTATCACGACAGATGGTTTTTTATTTCCTACTGCCGAGCTGAAAAAGAAAAATATGATGTCTAGAAAAGGGTTTCCTGAAAGCTATGATGTAAAGGCGCTGCTCGAATTTTTGAATGACTTAAAATCAGGAAAGGACAGCGTAAAGGCCCCGGTGTATTCCCATCTAACCTATGACCGCGAGGAAGGTGTGTTCGAGGTTGTAGAACAGGCGGATATTGTGATTATTGAAGGCATTAATGTTCTTCAGTCGCCCACCTTGGAGGATGACCGGGAAAACCCGCGTATTTTTGTTTCCGATTTCTTTGATTTTTCGATTTATGTGGATGCGGAGGAAAGCCGGATTTTCACTTGGTATTTAGAGCGTTTTCGCCTGCTTCGGGAAACAGCTTTTCAAAATCCTGATTCATATTTTCATAAATTCAAAGACTTGTCCGATCAGGAGGCTGACGAGATGGCAGCCTCGATTTGGGAGAGTGTCAACCGGCCAAATTTATATGAAAATATCCTGCCGACTAAATTCAGGTCAGATCTCATTTTGCGCAAGGGAGACGGGCATAAGGTCGAGGAAGTGCTGGTAAGGAGGGTATGAAATTGTGCATCATATTGAACTGTATGTCTCTGATTTGGAGGCGTCTAGGCGGTTTTGGGGCTGGTTCTTAAAAGAACTTGGTTATAAAGAGTATCAAAAATGGAGCTCAGGCATCAGCTGGAAGAAAGATCGTTTTTACCTAGTGATTGTGCAGGCGAAAGAGTCATTTCTAGAGCCGAAATACCATAGATGCCGAGTCGGTCTGAACCATCTCGCATTTCATGCTGAATCCAAGCTTCAAGTCGATCAGATGACTGAAAAATTGACGGCAAAAGGTTATCGTGTGTTGTACCGAGACAGGCATCCTTTTGCCGGAGGAGACGGGCATTATGCAGTCTTTTGTGAGGATCCAGACCGGATTAAGGTAGAGCTCGTTGCCCTAAGCTGTTAATCGTGATCTTCGGACAGGCTGTTCAGCTTTTTCTCAATGCGATCCAGCTGCGCTTTTCGGTTTTTCGCATACTTGAAGCCTGTAACAGCCGCAAAGACGACAGCGGCAAATATAATAAATACAAACAGCTGAAACATCACATCACCTATATTCATGTTCTTCACCTCATGTTTGCGGGAGAGATTCATTCTCTTCCGTTTTTTATGTAAAGCGGCTTTTCCAGACGGGAACGGTGTTTTGTGGTCTCCATTTTCATTTGCCGATAGGCGAACGCTAAAAATGGCAGGCCGAGCAGGGTAATGCCGCTCAGGACAGAAAAAATATAAATCGGCCGGCCAGCGCCAAACAGGTCTATACATATCCCCCCGACCCAAGGGCCGATGACGTTTCCGAGCTGTGAAAAACCGATTGCCCCGAAATAAGTGCCTTTTAATCCTGGTTTTGCAATCTGGTCTACATACAAATCCATCATAGAGAATAAAAGCACTTCGCCGATTGTAAATGTGATGACAATCATCACAATTGATGGAACACCGTGTGATACGGTGAAAATGGCCATGCTGATGCTAACCATCACATTACCGAGCATCAGAGAACAAAGCGGCGAAAACCGTTTTGCAAAATGGACAATGGGAAATTGCGTCGCCAACACAACGATTGCGTTTAATGTCAGCATCAGCCCATACAGCTTCGTTCCATTGCCGATCAAGGGGTTCTGCGCCATATACTGAGGGAATGTGGAACTGAATTGTGAGTAGCCGAAGGTGCATAGCGTAATGCCGACCAAAGCAATGGTAAAAAGATAATCCTTTTGCGTGACCATAAACGCTTCCCGCACGCTCATATTTCGGGACTGGGCTGGTGCTGATAAGGATGGATGTTTTTTAAATTGGAGGGCAAGCACAATTCCGTATAGTCCGTAAATGACTGCAGGCACCAAAAAGGGCGTAGTCGATTGCGATGAGCCGAAATATAGGCCAAGCACAGGTCCGAAGACAACGCCGATATTAATAGCCGCATAGCGTAAATTAAAAACTAGCAGTCTCGTTTTTTCTTCTGTCATATCAGACAGCAAGGCCTTTGAAGCGGGCTCAAACAGTGATTTGCAAAGACCGTTTAATGCGTTTACTACAAAAAACACCCAGAGATTAGATGCTGCCGCAAAGCCTGCAAATACCAGCATCCATCCGAAAATCGATACAAGCATCATGTTTTTTCTGCCGAATTTATCTGAGATATATCCGCCGTAAAAGCTTGCGAGGATGCCGACTGATGAGCTCGCGGCGATGACCAGCCCTGCATAGGAAGCTGATGCGCCTTGGACGGCTGTCAAATAAATCGCTAAAAAAGGAATGCTCATCGATGTTGCCATTCTGCCGAAAATGGTTCCGATTATAATTGTCCAGCTGATCGGGTGGATATCTTTCCATTTCTTCATGAATTATATTCTCTCCTGTATGTATGATCTTTCTCTATCATATATGAAAAAATTTCCTTCTCCAATAGATCGTTCAAAATATTTCGTTATTGACATGTAGTATGCCTGATTGTATGGATGGCAATATACTATGCGTTGAGGATGCGTGTGGCGGGGGTTACATCTTGAAATTGAAGGTGATGACAGAAGGAAAATGACGGTATGTCCGAATTCAGTGAGGGTGTGTTTGAAACATTAAAAGAGTTTAAGCCGCCAGGACGTAGATCATATCGGCAGTGAAACTGGATATGAGATCAAGATGTAAGCTGAAAACCGATGGACCGCATGACAGAACAAGAGAGCACATCTCTTCGAAAAAGTGTATACGCGTGATCATGGACAGCTTATTCCGTTTTGCGCGAGTTCTGAGGGGGAATTTTACGCCAGGCCATATGAATCTATGGAGCGTGAGAAAATCCTGCTTTTTTCTGTAAGCCTGAGACTGTTTATTTGTTTCAGGCGGTGTTTTCAAAGGGAAGCCGCATCAGCGGCTGAAAGAACTGACAGTCATGCGTTTAAGAGAACAGGCCTTGGTTTGTGACATAGTCATAAATGATATCTTCTATATGCGCATGCAAATTCTCATCCGGTTCTTCATTCCGTCTCTCTTGTAGAGCCGCTTTCAGGCTTTGTTTTTCATACGGGCTTAACGGATCTATAGCAACGTTTCTGCCGTATTGACGCAATGCCTGTTCCATCATTTTTTCGACAAATTTCTCCATCATGACTCTCCTATCCTTATGTTCGCTTTTATTCTACTAAATGTTTTTCTTCTCTCAAACCCTTGGATCATATTTTCTGTCAGACAAGAATCATTTACCAGTATAAAACGAACATACTTTCGCATATAATGAAAAACGAACATAAGTTCTTTTTAGAGGTGTGTATGATGAAAGAAAAAGTGATTTTTCTCGTTGACATGCAATCGT
Organism: Bacillus sp. PS108; assembly: GCF_037963335.1. Classification (NCBI taxonomy): domain Bacteria; kingdom Bacillati; phylum Bacillota; class Bacilli; order Caryophanales; family Bacillaceae; genus Bacillus; species Bacillus sp. PS108. The sequence continues at coordinate 2,318,602 of NZ_CP150155.1, read as the reverse complement.
TTTATGCATCTGTAGAGAAAGCGGAAAATCCATATTTGAAAAATAAGCCCGTCATTGTTTCGGGTGACCCTGAAAAAAGGGGCGGAGTCGTATTGGCTGCCTGCCCGCTGGCGAAACAAAAAGGTGTGGTGAATGCTTCACGGCTGTGGGAGGCGCAGGAAAAGTGTCCTGAGGCTGTTGTGCTCCGGCCGCGTATGCAACGGTATATTGATGTATCACTGCAAATTACGGCCATTCTCGAGGAGTATACAGACCTTGTGGAGCCTTATTCTATCGATGAACAGTTCATGGACATTACAGGCAGCCAGAAGCTGTTTGGGACGCCGATGGAGATCGCGAAAAGCATTCAGAGCAGAATCATGCGGGAGATCGGCGTTTATGCACGGGTCGGAATCGGCCCTAACAAAGCGCTGGCCAAAATTGCGTGTGACAATTTTGCCAAAAAGAATAAGAACGGTATTTTTACCTTAACGAAAGAAAATATGAAAACCGAAATGTGGCCGCTCCCGGTGGGCAGCATGTTTGGCGTCGGGAGCCGCATGAAGCATCATTTAAATCGAATGGGCATCAGCACGATCGGCGGGCTCGCGGCTTTTCCGCTCGATCTTTTAAAAAAGAAATGGGGCATTAACGGCCACGTGCTGTGGATGACGGCAAACGGAATCGACTATTCCCCTGTGTCAACTTCGTCTCTGGACGGGCAAAAGGCGATAGGCCATGGAATGACTCTCCCGAGAGACTACGAACACTTTGACAAAGAAATCAAGGTCGTATTGCTTGAGCTGAGTGAAGAGGTGTGCAGGCGAAGCCGAAACGCCGGGGTCATGGGGCAGACGGTGTCAGTGAGCTGCCGGGGTGCTGATTTTGATTGGCCGACGGGCTTCAACCGGCAAGTGAAGCTGGCAGAGCCGACTAATTCTACGCAGGATGTATATGAGGCTGTACGCCGGCTGTTTCTTACATTTTGGGACGGGAAACCTGTCCGCCGTCTCGGTGTCAATCTGTCTCAGCTCTCATCTGATGACATATGGCAGCTCAATTTATTTCAGGATTATGCAAAGAAAATGAGCCTAGGCTATGTGATGGATGGCATTAAAAATCGATTCGGCGATACAGCAATCATCAGGGCGGCGTCACTGACAGCGGCAGGCCAGGCATTTGAACGTGCGGCTAAAATAGGGGGGCATTATAAATGAACGACCATTTAAAAAGGGGCAACCTGCTGTGGGAAGGGAGCAGGATGTTTCTGCCGGAACATAAGCAAAGCCTGCTGGAGAGAAAGCGGCTTAAACAGAAGCTGCAAAAGCCGATCCTTGACCCCGATAAGCTGGAAGAGATGAATCAAACGCTTTGCGCCGCGATGGAGTTCGCTCAGGATATCACTGTCAGCTGCTTTCAGGACGGTGAGATTGTCCGCTGCACCGGGAAGATCTGCCGGTATGAAGAGTTTGAAAAAGCAGTATGGATAAAAGGAGACGAGGATCAGCTTTATAAGCTGAAACTTGATCAAGTGCTTGATATTGTGCTGTAAAGTCTCTCCTCCTGCTTGGGGGAGATAGGCGTAAAATGATCAAACATTGTTCCCTCGGCAGTCTGGAAACGTATGATAAAGGAAAGAAGGCATTTACAATTCCAGCCAGGCAAAATATAATTTTTATATTGTGAGAAAAAGAGCTGACATTCGTTTTGCCAGACGGAGGGAGATCAAATCGTAATGGATATTCGAACAATCACGTCTTCAGATTATGAAATGGTAACGTCTGTACTGAATGAATGGTGGGGCGGCAGACAGCTGAAAGAAAAATTGCCGAGACTATTTTTTGAGCATTTTCAGGACACAAGCTTTATTACATCCGAACATAACAGCATGACGGGATTTTTAATCGGATTTCAATCGCAATCGGATCCTGAAACGGCGTACATTCATTTTTCCGGTGTGCATCCAGATTTCAGAAAAATGCAAATAGGTAAACAATTGTATGATGTATTTATCGAAACAGTAAAACAAAGAGGCTGCACCCGGGTAAAGTGCGTCACTTCACCTGTGAATAAGGTATCAATCGCATATCACACAAAATTGGGGTTTGATATTGAAAAGGGCACCAAGACGGTAAATGGCATCTCAGTGTTTGCAAACTATGATGGACCGGGCCAAGACAGGGTACTGTTTGTCAAAAACATATGAGGGGGAAATATGATGGATTTTTTATCAAAAACACCTGAGCCTCCTTACTATGCAGTCATTTTTTCTTCTGTCAAAAGCGAAAATGACACAGGATATGGAGAAACAGCGGAGCGGATGGTATCACTTGCGGCGGATCAACCTGGATTTTTAGGCGTGGAAAGCGTACGTGAAGCGGATGGAAGGGGCATCACAGTTTCCTATTGGGACAGTATGGACGCAATTAACCATTGGAGGCATCACACTGAACATCAAGCGGCAAAAGAAAAAGGAAAAAGCGTTTGGTACGAGTCGTATGCAGTCCGCGTCGCAAAAGTCGACAGACAGCGGCTGTTTCAGGAGAACACGAATGATTGAATTTCTCCAGCATAAGGAAGCCACTATAGCGCGTGAGATTTTAGCCGTACAGATCCCCGCCTACATAAAGGAAACAGAGATTATCGGTTTTGACGGTATTCCCGCTTTACAAGAGAAGGTGAAGGATATTCAAGCATCCCATGAACGGTTTGCGGGATATCGGAAAAACGGCAAGCTGATCGGTGTCATTTCATATGAGAAAAACATGCATCATCTCACCATTTGCAGGCTTGTTGTGCATCCTGACGGTTTCAGAAAAGGAATTGGACGAGCACTTCTGCAATTTGTCATTGATCATAATAAAGACGCTGAGAAAATCGAAGTAGTCACAGCCGAGAACAATACCCCGGCCGTGTCACTCTATACACAGGCTGGATTCCAAAAGGCAGAAACCGTCAAAGCAGCGCAGGGTCTATTGCTGTCGGTCTTTCATTTGTATCCGAAAAGAAAAGTTGAGGTCATTCTCTACAACGAAAAATGGGCAGAATGTTTCGATGAAGAAAAAGAACGGCTGAAACTTGTGTTCGGGCCGGAGATTATCGCTGTTCATCACATCGGAAGCACATCGATACCGAACATGGCAGCGAAGCCAATCATTGATATGTTAATTGAAGTCAGAAGCATTGAAGCCGTGAGCCAATTTGATGAACAAATGAAGGCTAACGGCTATACACCAAAAGGTGAGAACGGCATAGCGGGCAGGCGTTATTTCCAAAAGGGCGGAAATAAACGCACTCATCATGTCCATATGTACGAACAGGGAAACCCTGCTATTGAAAGGCATCTGTTATTCAGAGATTATCTCAGAGCTCATCCAAACATAGAGAAAGAATACGCCGTTCTCAAAAAACGGCTGGCGGCCCAGCATCCTGACAGCATCAATCAGTACATACAAGGGAAAGATGAGTGGATCAAGACTGCAGAAGAAAATGCGAAGCGGTGGAAAAAAGGCAGAAACAATGCGAATGGCAGTGTTGTATGCTACAATAGCGAAAATGATGAAAACGGGGGTTTCACCTTATGAACATACATGTGACAGATGCAGCAAAACAGGCACTGCAGCAGGCGTTTGACGCCAACCCGGGAAAAAAAGCCCAGCTTCGTTACGATGCAGAAGGATGCGGCTGCGCTGTAAGCGGTGTCCCGACAATCTGGCTGGCAGAAGAATTAACGGGACAGTGCGAGCAGCTGGAAACGAACGGCATTCCGCTGTATATCCAATCGTCGCAAAAAGTGTTTTTTGACGATCAAATGACGATCGATTACAATGAAAAAGCCAAAACATTGGCGCTGAAAAGCCCGGCTGAAATGCTCAGCCCCAGAATGAGCATATTAGTAAAGTAGGAGACGCGAAACGTGGAACAAAAGCTGAAGGCAATGAAGAACACAGCACAAAATAAAACGTGGGTATCCTTCCTGAATCAAAACCATCCCTATACCTTGCTTCACTGGTCAATCGGAGGAGCAGAGTCCATCAAGAAAGATGTCTGGCTATTGCAGGATGAAATGACCTTCGAGACGCAGGAGTTTACAACGATAGATCTTGCGATTGAATGGATCAGAGAAAATATGGATGGCATTACCGACGTTCTGTAACATAAAAAAGCGAAAGAGCCGAAGAGGCCTTTCGCTTTTTTATTCTGTTGAATCATTCATGTTGTCTAAAAACTCCTGCACTGTTTTTCGGTACGTATCCCGATTTTTGGTATATGACATGGCGTGTTCACCGTTCTCGGCAATGTACAGCGCTTTTGGACCGCGTTTCTTTTCATAAAGCCGCTCGGTTGAAGAAACAGGAATGTAGTCATCATCCTTACTGTGAATAAAGAGGACCGGCTTTTCAATTTTATCAATGACAGCAAGCGGAGATACTTCGCGTGCGCGATAGCCGCCCCTCAGCTTCAAAAAGAAGTCGGCGATAGGGAGCAGGGGCCAAGACGGGAGCCTGTATTCCGCTCTCAGCCGGTAGGCAAGCTGTTCATCAAAACAAGCGAACGGACAATCGGCAATATAAAAATCAGCGCCATCGCTGCAGTGTGCACCAGCATAAAGCAGGGCGGTCACAGCCCCCATCGACTCACCATGAATTCCGATCAATCCGCGATGATTTGTTTTGTTTTTGAGCCAGCTGACAACCTTATTGAGATCATCCTTTTCGTAAAACCCGTAGCTGGTCGTCTTTCCGCCGCTTTGGCCATGCCGGCGGTGGTCATAAATGAGCACATTCCAGCCGAGATCAAGAAATAAATGCATATACTTAAGAGAATTCAGCACATTCATGGTTACCCCGTGGCAGATGATGATGGTATTTGGTGTGTCATGCGGTGCGACATGGTATCCTTTTATGTCGTACCCGTAAGCGGAGGGTATCACAAAAGCGGTTTTCTCCATTTGCTCAAATGATTCAAACACATCATGTCCGTTGTCTGTCTCTCTTTTGATAATGTCTTCATCCGTTTTTCTCTTGATGAATAGAATCATATTCGAAAAAACAATTCCGATTGCGATGACAGCTGTTACGAGCGCGCCAATGGCCAAAAGGATTTTCTTCAAAAGTCACAGCACCTTTCAACGAAATATATAGGCAATTCGTGTTTAAGATCATTATACCTAAACACTGCTACGCTGAGAAAGTGATCAGAAGAGAGTCTGCTTGTTCAGTTTATATGCTCCGTGATAAACTGGCTTCAAAACAAAACATGGGGGAAGTCTGAATGAAAAAACAAAAATCCGCTGACAAACACCAGCTAAAAGACGGCCTTCAATCCGATATCAAAGCAAAGCTTATGGAGATGAAGAGCCAATTGAAGGAAGAGGATGAAAAGAGGCAGGAAAGAGAAAAAGCAGAACAGATCAGAAAGAAAAAAGAGATCGAAAAAAATAAGAGCTTTGAAGAACTCCTAAATGAAAGCCAAATGGATTGGCATCAATATAAATAAACCAGCACCTGTACGGGTGCTGGTTTTTCTGCTATGAGCGATGAGCTTTGTAAATGTCTTGTTTCGTATGAGATTGGAGCGCTTTGATTTCCTCCTCGGTTAAACGCCGTGCATTTGCTGCCTGAATATTTTCCCGTAACTGCTCAATCTTACTGGCGCCTGTAATCACTGAAGCGACAGCCGGCTGTGCTAGCAGATACTGCAGCGACTTTTCTGTCATGGAAAGATCGGGAGCCACTTCCTCCATTGCCTTGCGTGCATTTGTCAGTTCCTCGAATGAATAGGACAAGTACCCGTTTTGTTTCATACTGTCTGAAGCTTGATCAAGCGGTTTTTCAGTTAAGAGCCCTTTGGCAACAGGACCTCTGGCGACTACGCTGATTTGATGTTCCTCTAAAAGCGGGAGCCATTCCTCAGGGCGTCTGTCAAACAGGCTGAATTGCATCATAATGCTGACGATGTTTGATTTTTTTACATATTCTTTAATCACATTCGGGCGGATGGAAGAAATGCCGTAGTAGCGGACGACACCTTCTTGTTTTAATTCCTCAAACGCTTCAATCGTTTCATCAATGTTGTCCTCTATCGTGCCGCCGTGAAGCTGATAAAGGTCGATATAATCTGTTTTCAGCCGTGTAAGGCTCTTTTTTACAGCCTCTTTTATGTAAGCTTTTGAAGGGTCCCAATACCAGCCCTCGCTTCCGTCATCCCAACGGTTTCCCGCTTTTGTTGCCAGTATAATATCCTGGCGTCTGTTTTGGATCGCATCACCGACAATTTCTTCGTTGCGTCCCCGGTCATACAAATCCGCTGTGTCCAAATAGTTGATGCCAAGCTCGATCGCTTCATCCAAAATGGACAATGCTTTGTTTTTTTCAGTTCCAAGAGACATACAGCCGAGTCCGACTTCACTAATGTCTAAATCAGATGTACCCAATTTGCGCTTTCTCATGTGCACACTCCTTTTTTAGGCTTTGTATTGACCGTAATATAAAGGAGCTAAAGTTTCAACTTTTATGGCTTTGAGATCCAATCTTTCACATATTGAAATGTGCGTCCATACTCTTTTAACTTCGCCCGAATTTCCCAAGCTTTTCCGACTAAGACAACACCTTTTGGCATGCGGTGCACTTTCACGAAGAAGCCCCCTTTTGCTCTAGTATGATAAAATGTATGGGGCATCATATAGAGACAGAACGGGAGATGAAGAAATGAAATCATTAGAAGAAAAAACAATTGCCAAAGAACAGATCTTTTCGGGTAAAGTCATTGATCTTTATGTCGAGGATGTAGAGCTGCCAAACGGCAAAGCCAGTAAACGTGAAATTGTGAAACACCCTGGAGCTGTAGCGGTACTAGCCGTCACAGATGAAGGGAAAATCATCATGGTCAAACAATTCCGTAAGCCGCTTGAGCGGACGATCGTTGAAATTCCGGCCGGTAAGCTTGAAAAAGGTGAGGAGCCGGAGTATACGGCACTTCGGGAACTTGAAGAGGAGACCGGTTATACAGCAAAAAAACTGACAAAAATAACTGCGTTTTATACATCACCCGGATTTGCAGATGAAATCGTTCACGTTTTTCTTGCTGAGGAGCTTTCTGTGCTTGAAGAAAAACGGGAGCTTGATGAGGACGAGTTTGTTGAAGTGATGGAGGTGACGCTTGAAGATGCGCTAAAGCTGGTTGAATTGCGTGAAGTATATGATGCTAAAACAGCCTACGCGATTCAGTATCTTCAACTGAAAGAAGCGCTCCAAGCACAAAAATGAAAAAGATTTACGCGGATTTGCACATTCATATCGGCCGAACCTTTACAGGAAGGGCTGTCAAAATAACAGGCGCCAAAACATTAACGCTGGACAGAATTTTGGTTGAAGCCAGTGAACATAAAGGAATTGAACTCCTCGGCATTATCGACTGTCATTCTCCGGAAGTCATTCTAGAGCTTGAGGAAGGCATTTCATCTGGAAAATATCGCGAGCTTGACGGGGGAGGAATCCGTTATCGCAGCACGACTCTTTTATTGGGGAGCGAGCTGGAGATTTATGATGAAGCCTGCAGCGGACCGATCCATGTGCTCGTATTTATGCCGACGCTGGCTGATATGAAACAGTTTTCAAACTGGCTGTCAGCCCGGCTGAAAAATATTCATTTGAGCTCGCAGCGGATTTATGAAACGGGCTTAAACCTGCAAAAAAAAGTGCAGGATATGGGCGGCCTGTTTATCCCCGCCCATATCTTTACGCCGCATAAAAGCTTATATGGAAAAGGGGTTAAATCAAGCTTAACTGAGGTTTTTGATCCATCTATGATAGACGCGGTGGAGCTTGGATTAAGCTGTGATACAGACATGGCATCACACGTATCGCAATTGAATCCGTATCCTTTTTTAACAAATTCTGATGCGCATTCGTTGGGGAAAATCGGCAGAGAATATAATGAATTATATGTGCAGTCAGCTGATTTTACTGAATTTGCTCTTGCATTAAAGGGACAAGATGACAGGAAAATTATCGCAAATTACGGCTTGGACCCGTTATTGGGGAAATATTATCAGACCGCTTGCGAAGCGTGCGGAGAGCCTGCTGTAAGCGGGGAAACAGCGTGCGCGAATTGCGGAAATGCTAGATTTACCAAAGGAGTCAGCGAAAGATTACGTGAATTGAGTGATCAGCTTGAAGATCGCGTCCCGCGTCCGCGATATGTACATCAGATCCCGCTGCAATTTGTTCCGGGTGTAGGCCCGAAAACGCTGGACAAACTAAAAAAAGCCTTCGGAACAGAAATGGCTGTTCTTCATGAGGCTGCAGAAGAAGATTTGGCTCGCGTTGTCCCGCCGAAAACCGCGGCGCTTATCGTAAAAGCGAGATCCGGAAAATTGGAATTGAAAGCCGGAGGAGGAGGAACCTACGGTAAAATTAAACCGTGAGCTAAAGATTAACTCAGTTCCTCCTGTACTTTTCTTTTTGTGCGTATAAAGGTAATCAGCTGGATGATTTCATCTTCACTCAGCGGCTTGCCATCAACAGAAATGGTAAAGTCAAGGCTGCTCCACGTGGCCAATTCTATGGCCTGAGGAGCAGTCTGCTTTTGTTTCTCGCGGCCTAAAAGTTCATCGCAGGTTGTGTCAAAGAGGTCAGCCAGCATGGCAAGCGCTTCAAGTGAAGGTCGTCGGTAGCCTGACTCGTAGCCGGCATATGTGCTTTTTGCGATACCGAGAAGGTCAGCTGTATATTGAAGCGACCAATTTTTCTTTTTTCTCAATTCAGTTAAACGATCTAGATTCATGAACTTCCGCTCCTTTTTCACCTTGAGCTGATTATATCATATAGGTATTAGGAAGTGTACGCGAATTGAATAATAATGTCTTGCGTATTTTATTTTCCGTGTCTATAATTGCATTAAAAGTATGCGAAAAGCGAATACCTTCTCGCAACCCATCTTTAGATACAGTGAAGAGGTGCATGGTATGAAAAAATTATTGATGTTGACAACTGGGGGAACGATTGCTTCAGTTGAAGGGGAAAATGGGCTGGCTCCCGGAGTCAAGGCTGATGAATTATTAAGTTACGTATCAAAACTTGATAACGATTACACAATGGAAACTCAGTCGCTTATGAATATAGACAGCACCAATATGCAGCCTGAATACTGGGTGGAAATAGCAGAAGCCGTTAAGGAAAATTATGATGCCTATGACGGGTTTGTTATTACTCACGGTACAGATACAATGGCCTATACATCTGCCGCACTATCGTATATGCTGCAGCATGCCAAAAAGCCGATTGTCATCACCGGCTCGCAGATTCCGATCACGTTCCAAAAAACCGATGCCAAAAAAAATATTACAGATGCCATTCGATTTGCCTGTGAAGGCGTGGGCGGCGTTTATGTTGTGTTTGATGGCAGAGTCATTCAGGGAACACGTGCGATCAAATTAAGAACGAAAAGCTACGACGCATTTGAAAGCATCAATTACCCATATATCGCTTTTATCAATGAAGACGGGATCGAATACAACAAACAAGTAACGGAACCTGAGAACGACACCTTCACAGTTGACACTTCACTATGCACAGATGTATGTCTGCTGAAGCTGCATCCAGGCTTAAAGCCCGAAATGTTTGATGCCCTGAAAAGCATGTACAAAGGAATTGTCATTGAGAGTTATGGCAGCGGAGGGGTGCCGTTTGAAGGCAGAGACATTTTGTCAAAAGTGAATGAACTGATCGAAAGCGGCATTGTCGTCGTCATTACGACTCAATGTCTTGAAGAAGGCGAAGACATGAGCATTTACGAGGTTGGCCGCAGAGTCAACCAAGACTTAATTATCCGATCAAGAAATATGAACACAGAAGCAATTGTGCCAAAATTGATGTGGGCGCTAGGTCAGTCTTCGGATCTTCCTATCGTCAAGAGAATTATGGAAACGCCGATAGCTGATGACGTTGTCCTGTAAAATGTAAAAACGATAACCAGCAAAGAGAAAGAAGGTTAAAGATTATGTTAAACGGCCAAAAAGAATATCGCGTGGAAAAAGACTTCCTTGGGGAAAAACAAATTGAAGCAGATGTTTATTACGGAATTCAGACGCTCCGTGCTTCTGAAAATTTCCCGATCACAGGATACAAAATCCATGAGGAAATGATTAACGCACTGGCGATTGTGAAAAAAGCTGCGGCTCTTGCCAACATGGACGTGAAACGGCTGTATGAAGGAATTGGCCAAGCTATCGTACAAGCCGCTGACGAGATTCTGGAAGGCAAGTGGCACGATCAGTTTATCGTCGATCCGATTCAGGGCGGTGCCGGAACTTCTATGAACATGAACGCGAATGAGGTTATCGGAAACCGGGCGCTTGAAATCATGGGACATAAAAAGGGAGATTATATCCATTTAAGTCCAAACACACATGTGAACATGTCACAGTCTACGAACGATGTGTTCCCGACTGCTATTCATATTTCCACATTGAAGCTCTTAGAAAAACTGCTGAAAACAATGGAAGATATGCATAGTGTGTTTAAGCAAAAAGCACAGGAGTTTGACTCTGTTATTAAAATGGGCCGGACACACCTTCAAGATGCGGTTCCGATCCGTCTTGGCCAGGAATTCGAAGCTTACAGCCGTGTTCTCGAGCGTGATATCAAACGAATCAAGCAATCGCGCCAGCACCTGTATGAAGTCAACATGGGCGCAACTGCTGTTGGTACAGGGCTGAACGCTGATCCTGAATATATCAAACAGGTAGTAAAGCACCTTGCTGATATTAGTGGGCTTCCTCTTGTCGGCGCTGACCATCTTGTTGATGCGACACAAAATACAGATGCCTATACAGAGGTATCAGCTTCATTAAAAGTCTGCATGATGAACATGTCGAAGATCGCAAACGACCTGCGCTTAATGGCGTCGGGACCGCGCGCCGGACTTGCGGAAATTTCTCTGCCTGCACGTCAGCCGGGTTCATCTATTATGCCGGGGAAAGTCAATCCGGTTATGGCGGAGCTGATCAACCAAATTGCGTTCCAGGTTATCGGAAACGACAATACAATCTGCCTTGCTTCAGAAGCCGGCCAGCTTGAGTTGAACGTCATGGAGCCCGTGCTTGTCTTTAATTTGCTTCAATCCATCAGCATCATGAACAACGGCTTCCGTTCGTTCACTGACAACTGCTTAAAAGGCATTGAAGCCAACGAAAAGCGGTTGAAGCAATACGTAGAAAAAAGCGCAGGCGTGATCACAGCTGTCAATCCGCATCTTGGATATGAAGCGGCTGCCAGAATTGCCAGGGAAGCGATTATGACAGGCCAATCAGTCCGTGACCTTTGCCTGCAGCATGATGTGCTGACAGAAGAAGAATTGGATATTATTTTAAACCCATATGAGATGACCAAACCAGGTATCGCAGGGAAAGAACTATTAGAAAAATAAAATTTGTATAAAATACAGCTTATTCATCTCCGAATAGTCGGATGAATAAGCTGTTTACAACATAGGGATGAGGAAGTATAGTATACGTGTTGCACTATATATTGAAAGCGTTTTAGCTTTTACATGAAGGGGGACTTCTTTTGAAGGATGTAAGATTGCCAACACTATTTGAAATTATTATTGTACTAGGAGTATTTTTAGCACTTGTTCTATCGTTTACAGTCTTTCTCGACTTGCCGATACAGCTGGCGCTTTTTGTTTCATGGTTTATTGCAATGCTTTTAGGTATAAGACTCGGTTATTCTTATAAAGATTTACAAAATGCGATTGTACATGGGATATCAAATGGCCTTGAAGCCGTACTGATTCTCGTTTCAGTTGGGGCGCTCATCGGAACATGGATTGCCGGAGGCGTTGTGCCGACTTTGATTTATTACGGACTGGAATTTATTCACCCAAGTATCTTTTTACTGGCAACGTTAATTATTTGTTCCATTATGTCTGTGGCAACAGGAACGTCATGGGGAACAGTCGGAACTGCTGGCATTGCCATGATCGCAATTGGAGAGGGTTTAGGCATTCCGCTTCCTCTAGTAGCGGGAGCTATTCTTTCAGGTGCTTATTTTGGGGACAAGCTGTCTCCGCTGTCTGACAGTACAGTTCTAGCTTCTTCACTATCAAAAGTCGATGTATTGGCTCACGTGAGAGCAATGCTTTATTTATCAATACCTGCTTATGTCATTACAGCTATACTCTTTACAGTTGTTGGATTTATGTACGGCGGGAAAAATATTGATCTTGATAAAGTTGAATTCTTAAAATCATCTTTGCAAAACACGTTTGACATTCATATTTGGATGCTGATCCCGGCAGTTCTCGTCATAGTCTTATTGGCGATGAAAAAGCCATCTATGCCGGTTATCGTAATTGGCGCTTTACTCGGTGCAATCTGGGCTGTTGTTTTCCAAGGAATGGATATTGCCCATGCGATTGCAACTGCGTACAACGGCTTCTCTATTAAAACTGATGTTGAATTTTTGAACGGCTTGTTAAACCGCGGTGGAATTGTCGGTATGCTTGATTCTCTCGTCGTCATCATCTTTGGCCTTGGTTTTGGCGGTCTGCTTGAGAAGCTCGGCGTGTTAAAAGTCATTGTTTCAACGTTTGAAAAGAAATTAACTTCAGCCGGCAATGTCACATTGTCTACACTGATCGTAGCGTTTTTAGCAAACATCTTCGGCTGTGCGATGTATGTATCCCTTATTTTGACTCCGAAAATTATGGAAGACAGCTATGATCGCTTACATCTGGACAGAAGAGTGTTATCACGTAACTCAGAGGTCGGGGGAACATTGACTTCGGGGATGGTTCCTTGGTCTGATAATGGGATTTACATGGCTGGTATTTTAGGTGTTTCTACCTTCTCTTATCTGCCGTTTATGTGGCTCAGTTTTGTAGCAATAGGTCTTGCAATTATCTATGGTTATACAGGAAAATTTATATGGTATACGAAAAACAATACAGTTAAAGCCGAAAAACTAGGCTAATAGGGGAGGATCACTGAATGATAGCGAAACACATGATTCGGACACTGATGATCGAAACGCCTTCGGTTCCCGGAAATCTTGGAAGGGTGGCTACGGCCATCGGCCTTCTGGGCGGGGATATTGGTGAAGTGGAGACGGTAAAAGTCGGACCCAATTACACAATGCGGAATATTACCGTTCAAGTGGAGAATGAAGAACAGCTTCAGGAAGTGATCGCGGCTGTACAGGCCCTCGGAGAAGGGATCAGGCTTCACACCGTATCTGATGAAGTCCTGTCCGCACATGAAGGCGGAAAAATCCAAATGAAAAGCAAAATGCCGATCCGTTCACTGGCAGAGCTGGGACGTGTCTACACACCAGGTGTTGCGGACGTGTGCCGACTGATCGAAAAAGAACCTGAAAAAGCTTCTATTTATACAACGATCAGCAATTCTGTTGCAATTGTAACGGATGGAACCGCAATTTTAGGCCTTGGGAATATCGGCTCTGTGGCTGGCATGCCTGTCATGGAAGGAAAGGCTGCTTTGTTTGATCAGCTGGCGGGTATTAGCGGCATTCCGATACTTCTTGATACGAGTGATCCTGAAGAAATCATCAAAACAGTAAAACATATTTCTCCGGGCTTTAGCGGCATCCTTCTTGAGGATATCGGTTCGCCGCATTGTTTTGAAATCGAGGATCGCCTAAAAGAGGAGCTGAACATCCCTGTTATGCACGATGACCAGCATGGTACAGCTGTAGTGACGCTGGCAGCTGCCATTTCGGCATGCAGGAGTGCGGGGGTTGACCTGAAGGAAGCGAAAGTGGGGCAAATCGGCCTTGGTGCAGCAGGCGTGGCCATCTGCCGGATGTTCATGGCTTATGGTGTGAATGCTGTGTACGGAACAGATAAATCAGAGTCAGCAATGAACCGTCTCGAACAATACGGCGGACAGGCAGTTTCCAGTATTGAGGAGCTCATGGAAACATGTGATATTGTCATTGCTACAACGGGCGTTCCGGGTTTAATAAAACCTGCATTTGTACGTTCTGGTCAAGTGATTTTGGCTTTATCGAATCCGAAGCCGGAAATTGAGCCGGAGGCCGCACTGCAGGCTGGCGCCGCATATGCAGCTGACGGGCGTTCTGTTAATAATGTACTCGGTTTTCCGGGGATTTTTAGAGGAGCGCTTAACGCAAAAAGCACGGAGATTAATCATGATATGCTTGTCGCAGCAGCAGAGGCCATCGCAGCTTGCACTAAACAAGGTGATGTTGTCCCTCAGCCGCTTGATTCAAAAGTCCATCATGCTGTAGCGGCAGCTGTCGAGCATGCAGCTCTTACAGCAGTGAAATAAATGTAGCTAAACAGCACCTGTCGTAGCAGGTGCTGTTTTTTTCTTATCATTGTTCAATTTTGTTATCATTACTATGAAAATAAAAAAGGGAGTGATCACATGGCAAAAAGCCAAGCGAAAAAGAAGCGGGAGCATCGATTGAGAAACGGCGGACGTGACGTCTTATTATCAAGAGGCAGCACACCATCTTTCAGCACACATGAAAGAATGACAAAAAGCAAAAAAGAGTTTTTGAATAAACGGAAGCATAAGAATCCTTATGATCATACAGCAGTTGATGATAAGGATTTTTTTGTGCCCCAAAAAGCCGCCTAGCATTCGTCTCTATCGTTTCTTTTTGAAAAAGGGCATGTTTTTCCGTTTCTTTCATACAATCTATTAAATCAAATCACTAGAACGGGCGGGAGGAAACGGTATGCGAAAAATCTCTTATAAGGACATGTTTCTCAGGCATGTCAAAGATCATCTCTCTCTTTATATATTTGTGTCAGTGCTGTTTTTTATGGGTGTCATCTTTGGCGCGATTATTGTCAACAGTATGACCATCAGCCAGAAAGAAGATTTATACTACTACTTAAGTCAATTTTTTGGACAGCTTTCGGATGGAAAACAGGCAAGTTCAGCTGATATGTTTGGGCAAAGTATTTTTCATAATGCAAAGTATTTAGGCCTGATGTGGATACTGGGAATTTCCGTCATTGGGATGCCGATTATTTTCATTATGATCTTTCTGAAAGGGATCGTCGTCGGCTTTACTGTCGGGTTCCTAGTCAATCAGATGGGAGTAAGCGGTTTTTTCCTATCTTTTGTCTCCGTTTTGCCGCAAAATGTGCTGCTGATTCCGGCTTATCTCATTATGGGCACATGTGCAATTGCGTTTTCTTTAAAGTTAATCAGACAGCTGTTCGTGAAACGAAGCCTGCATGACGCGCCGATTCAATGGTTCGGGCGGTATGCCTTTGTGCTGCTGGTCATTCTGTTTTTAGCGCTGATCTCATCTCTGTTTGAAGCATACTTATCTCCTGTTTTAATGGAAAAGCTTACATCTAGACTTTTTTAAAATCATTATTAAAAGAAAACCATTTTATTTATCAGTTTATAATAATTATAGTTGGAACTCTGCGCGTATTTTGTTATAATGAGTCATGGAATGCGGCGTAGGAGGGAAAGACATGGAAAACCGTATTGATCGTATTAAGAAACAACTGCACTCATCCAGCTATAAACTTACGCCACAGCGTGAAGCGACAGTAAGAGTGCTGCTTGAAAACGAAGAAGACCATTTAAGCGCAGAAGATGTATACCTCCTCGTAAAAGAGAAATCTCCTGAGATCGGTCTCGCTACAGTATACCGTACGCTTGAATTATTAACTGAATTAAAAGTCGTAGATAAAATTAACTTTGGAGACGGTGTGTCCCGTTACGACCTTCGGAAAGAGGGCGCAGCTCACTTTCATCACCACTTGGTGTGCATGGAGTGCGGAGCCGTTGATGAAATTGAAGAAGATTTGCTTGAAGACGTGGAAGAAATTATTGAACGTGATTGGAAATTTAAGATTAAAGATCATAGATTGACGTTTCACGGCATTTGCCACCGCTGTAACGGAAAAGAAACTGAATAGACGGTGCCGAGCGCGAACCTTTTCTCATAGGGAAAGGGTTTTTTGCTGTTTCTATGTATAAAACCTTTCTGATTTGGCATATGGTTTATATAACTGGAACAATAGAGAAAGGATCGATTAGGACATGGGAAGATTCCTGAAAACAGCTGTCGATGCATTGAAAGTTTTCATCCTGTTTACCGGTTTTACCGCTTTGTTCTATTATGCTATGATATGGGTGAATCAAGAGTATGAAAACTATCATCGGTATGATAAACCGGAAGGCTCCGCTGTAAAAGTTGTTGAAATGGATCAGGATGAAAAAGGCGGATGGCTCGACCGGTTGATCTTTTTTTACCAAAACGGGGAGTAGATCAAGAGTGAAAGATCAAATAAAGGATTTCATCCACTACGTCATGGTAGAGAGAGGGCTCTCTCAAAATACGATCGTATCCTATGAACGTGACTTAAAAAACTATTCTCTCTACTTAACAGAAACCCTTCATGTGACGGATTGGAATCACGTTACCCGCATACATATTATCCAATACTTAAAGCATTTGAAGGACTCGGGGAAATCCGGCAAGACATCGGCGCGGCATTTGGCATCCATTCGCTCTTTTCATCAATTTCTGCTCAGGGAAAAAGTAACGGATAAGGACCCTTCCGTTCATATCGAAACACAAAAGACGGAACGGGCGCTTCCGAAGGTGCTCGCACTCAATGAAGTCGAGCGATTATTGGACACGCCTAAGCTGACGAGCCCTTTCGGATATCGGGATAAAGCAATGCTGGAGCTGCTTTATGCGACAGGCATACGAGTCAGTGAAATGATTGAATTGAAAACGGCTGATGTTCATTTATCTATGGGGTTTATCCGATGCTTCGGCAAAGGAAGAAAAGAACGGATTGTGCCAATCGGTGAAGCCGCTGCTTCCGCCATTGAGGAATATATGACAAAAGCCAGGGGAAAACTGTTAAAAAATAATGTATCTGACGCCCTCTTTTTAAATCATCACGGCAAACAGATCAGCCGCCAGGGATTTTGGAAGAACCTGAAAAAAATCGCGTTGGAAGCCGGCATTAAGAAAGAGCTGACTCCACATACACTCAGGCATTCCTTTGCGACGCATCTGCTTGAGAACGGGGCAGATTTAAGAGCGGTGCAGGAAATGCTTGGTCATGCGGATATATCCACGACGCAAATATATACGCATGTGACGAAAACAAGGCTGAAGGATGTGTACAAGCAGTTTCATCCGCGAGCATAGCCGCAGGTGGCTGCGGCTTTTTTGTTTAGAGCGACAGAAAATATTGAAGTTTCTCATTATTTCCAAATACATTGTCAACGGGAATGAAAACGGTTTATACTTGAGTTGTCAGACCTCTTAGCGATACAATAGACGTATAGAAAAAAAGGAGGCTTTCAAGATGCCTGCATACAAATATAATCGTGTGTTTTTAATTGTGATGGACTCAGTCGGAATCGGCGAAGCGCCGGATGCCGCTGACTTTAATGACGAAGGCGCTCATACGCTCGGTCATATTGCCGAGCATATGAACGGATTACATATGCCGAATATGGCAAAGCTCGGCCTTGGTCTTATCGAAGATATCAAAGGTGTAGAAAAAACAGAACATCCGCTTGCCTATTATGGAAAAATGCAAGAAGCGTCAAACGGAAAAGATACGATGACTGGCCATTGGGAGATTATGGGTTTATACATTGATAAACCGTTTAAAGTGTTCCCGGAAGGCTTTCCTGATGAATTGCTTCAAGAACTTGAAAAGAGATCTGGACGCAAAATTATTGGAAACAAGCCGGCTTCCGGCACAGCGATTTTGGATGAACTTGGCCAGGAGCACATGGAGACAGGGGCTTTAATTGTTTACACGTCTGCTGACTCTGTTCTGCAAATTGCCGCTCACGAAGAGGTTGTGCCGCTTGAGGAGTTGTATCGCATTTGCGAAACGGCGAGAGAGCTGACGCTTGATCCGAAATATATGGTTGGCCGCATTATTGCACGGCCGTTCGTCGGAGAGCCGGGTCAATTCAAACGGACGCCAAACCGCCATGACTATGCCCTTAAACCGTTTGATCGCACTGTCATGAATGAATTGAAAGACAGCGGCTTAGATGTGATTTCAATCGGTAAAATCTCTGATATTTACGACGGAGAAGGCATTACTTCTTCACGCAGAACGGTTTCCAATATGGACGGAATGGACAAGGTGATCGATACGCTGGGAGAAGACTTTACGGGTCTGAGCTTTGCGAACCTTGTTGATTTTGACGCGTTATTCGGACACCGCCGTGACCCTGAAGGTTACGGACGCGCGCTTGAAGAATTTGATGCGCGGCTTCCGGAAGTGTTTGAAAAAATGAGAGAAGACGATCTGTTAATTATTACAGCCGACCATGGCAATGATCCGATTCATCATGGGACTGACCATACACGCGAGTATGTGCCGATTCTCGCTTACAGCAAAAAACATAAGAAAGCGCAAATGCTGCCGCTTGCAGATACATTTGCTGATATCGGCGCAACGATCGCTGATAATTTCCAAACGAATAAACCGAAATACGGGAAAAGCTTTTTATCTTTATTACAATAGGGGGACTGTTTCTTGAAGGACAGAATTGAACGCGCAGCAGCTTTTATTAAACAAAACCTGCCGGAATCTCCGAAGATCGGCCTTATTTTAGGCTCAGGTCTTGGCATTTTGGCTGACGAAATCGAAAATCCGGTCAAGCTGAAATATGAAGACATACCTGAATTCCCGGTATCTACTGTTGAAGGGCATGCCGGACAGCTTGTGCTTGGCACTCTTGAAGGAGTTTCCGTCATTGCAATGCAGGGCCGCTTTCATTTTTATGAAGGCTACTCAATGGAGAAAGTCACATTCCCTGTACGCGTGATGAAAGCGCTCGGTGTGGAAGCGTTGATCGTGACAAATGCCGCAGGCGGTGTCAACACTGAATTCCGTGCGGGAGACTTAATGATTATTACCGATCATATCAACTTTATGGGAACAAACCCGTTAATCGGGCCAAACGAAGCAGATTTCGGCGCCAGATTTCCAGATATGTCTTCAGCCTATGACAAAGATCTGTCCAGCCTGGCTGAAAAGATTGCGAAAGACCTTAATATCCCAATTCAAAAAGGCGTGTACACTGCTGTGACAGGACCTTCTTACGAAACACCGGCAGAAGTCCGGTTCTTAAGAACGATGGGCTCTGATGCAGTCGGCATGTCTACTGTTCCGGAAGTCATTGTAGCGAATCATGCGGGAATGCGGGTTCTTGGCATTTCCTGCATCTCTAACGCGGCAGCCGGAGTTCTGGATCAGCCTTTAAGCCACGATGAAGTTATGGAAGTGACCGAAAAAGTAAAAGCTGGATTCTTAAAGCTTGTTAAAGCGATCGTCGCTCAGTACGAATAAAAATGAATCAATGCAGGACCAAAAGACAGCTGTGTCTGATATCACACAGCTGTCTTTTTTTACGCCCAAAATTCGAAACATTTTCCATCAGTGGCGTATAAAACCATCCCGCTTGGAAAAAATAAAAAGGATTATGAAATGGAGGGCTTTTGAGATGAAACGTCTTTTATCCACTTTGTTGATTGGTATAATGCTGCTTACATTTGCACCGTCTGCATTTGCAAAACAAGACGGAAAACGTACATCGGAGCTTGCTCATGAAGCGAAGTCTGCGGTGCTGATAGAACGTGACACGGGAAAAGTGCTTTACAACAAGAACAGCAATGAGAGACTGGCGCCTGCAAGCATGACGAAAATTATGACGATGCTTTTGATTATGGAAGCTTTAGATAAAGGCAAAATCAAAATGAGTGATAAAGTCCGTACAAGCGAGCATGCGGCGTCAATGGGCGGCTCACAGATCTTCCTTGAGCCCGGCGAAGAAATGACTGTCAAAGAAATGCTGAAAGGCATCGCAATCGCTTCGGGAAATGACGCTTCCGTCGCCATGGCTGAATTTATTTCCGGCTCTGAAGAAGAATTTGTGAAGAAAATGAATAAAAAAGCAAAAGAGCTGGGATTGAAAAATACATCCTTTAAAAACCCAACAGGACTGACCGAGGAAGGACACTACAGCTCTGCTTATGACATGGCAATCATGGCTAAGGAATTATTGAAATACGAATCAATTACGAAGTTTACCGGCACGTATGAAGATTATCTGCGTGAAAATACAGATAAAAAGTTTTGGCTTGTAAATACAAATCGCCTTATCAAATTTTATCCTGGTGTAGACGGCGTAAAAACAGGCTATACAGGCGAAGCGAAATATTGTCTGACTGCTTCGGCTAAAAAAGGAAACATGCGGGCCATAGCGGTTGTATTCGGAGCGAGCACGCCTAAAGAAAGAAACGCGCAAGTGACAAAAATGCTTGACTTCGCCTTTAGCCAATATGAAACGCATCCTTTATATAAACGAAATGAAACAGTAGCAAAAGTAAAGGTCAAAAAAGGGAAACAAAAATTGATCGAACTCACTACATCTGAGCCGATTTCAATATTGACGAAAAAAGGCGAGGATATGAACGATGTGAAAAAAGAAATCAAGATGAAGGACAATATTAGTGCTCCGATTCAAAAAGGCCAAGAGCTTGGCACTCTTGTTCTGAAAAAGGATGGAGAAGTACTCGCTGAAAGTCCTGTTGCTGCAAAAGAAGATATGAAGAAAGCCGGGTTTATCACATTCTTGAAGCGGACGATGGGAGACTGGACAAAATTTAAGTAATTATGCCGAATGACCACTAGTTTTGTCACGGTGAAGGAATTCATTCCGTCGAAATCGAAACACTCATTATCCGATCATATCAAGGAGGAATGAGCATGAGCCTTGGAATTGACATGAATGTCAAAGAATCTGTGCTTTGTATTCGATTAACAGGCGAACTCGATCACCATACGGCTGAAACCCTGAAGCAAAAAGTGACTCAATCATTGGAGAAGGATGATATTCGCCATATCGTGCTGAACTTGGAGGACCTCTCCTTTATGGACAGCTCGGGGCTTGGCGTTATTTTAGGAAGATACAAGCAAATTAAGCAAATTGGCGGAGAAATGGTTGTTTGCGCTATCTCTCCTGCGGTGAAGCGATTGTTTGATATGTCGGGTCTGTTTAAAATTATCCGATTTGAACAATCTGAACAGCAGGCACTCCTGACACTGGGGGTGGCATCATGAAAAATGAAATGCACCTTGAGTTTTCTGCCCTCAGTCAGAATGAATCGTTCGCCCGTGTGACAGTTGCTTCATTTATAGCTCAGCTGGACCCGACAATGGATGAACTGACTGAAATCAAAACAGTCGTGTCAGAGGCTGTCACGAATGCGATTATCCATGGATATGAAGAGAACTGTGAAGGGAAAGTTTACATTTCAGTGACGCTGGAAGATCATGTCGTATATATGACCATTCGTGATGAAGGCTTAGGCATTACAGATCTTGAAGAAGCCCGTCAGCCTCTATTTACGACTAAGCCTGAGCTTGAGCGCTCTGGAATGGGCTTTACCATTATGGAAAATTTCATGGATGATGTCAGTATCGATTCATCGCCTGAAATGGGAACAACGATTCGCTTAACAAAGCACTTATCAAAAAGCAAAGCGCTTTGTAATTAAGGAGATTTGTTATGGATGTGGAGGTTAAGAAAAACGGCAAAAACGCTCAGCTGAAGGATCATGAAGTAAAGGAATTAATCAAACAAAGCCAAAATGGCGACCAGCAGGCAAGAGACCTCCTCATAGAAAAAAACATGCGTCTTGTTTGGTCTGTCGTACAGCGGTTTTTAAACAGAGGATATGAGCCTGACGATCTCTTCCAGATCGGCTGCATCGGGCTGTTAAAATCTGTTGACAAATTTGATTTAACCTATGATGTGCGTTTTTCAACGTATGCAGTGCCGATGATTATCGGAGAAATCCAACGATTTATCCGTGATGACGGAACCGTAAAGGTATCAAGGTCATTAAAAGAGCTTGGAAACAAAATCCGGCGCGCGAAGGATGAGCTTTCGAAAACACTGGGCAGAGTGCCGACGGTGCAGGAGATCGCTGACCATTTGGAGATTGAAGCTGAGGATGTTGTACTGGCCCAAGAGGCGGTAAGGGCTCCATCTTCGATTCACGAAACCGTTTATGAAAATGACGGAGATCCGATTACCCTGCTTGATCAAATCGCTGACAACTCAGAAGAAAAATGGTTTGACAAAATTGCGCTGAAAGAAGCGATCAGCGATTTGGAGGAAAGGGAAAAACTAATCGTCTATCTCAGATATTATAAAGACCAGACACAGTCCGAGGTGGCTGAGCGGCTCGGGATCTCTCAGGTGCAGGTTTCCAGGCTTGAAAAGAAAATATTAAAACAGATCAAGGTTCAAATGGATCATACGGATGGCTAGTCTGCAGTGCAGGCTAGCTTTTTTATGTGCAAAAGCGTGGTAATTTATGGTCTTTTCGAGCGGATGAATGAGAACAAAATCGAACCACATACTACATATATAACCACCGAAAGATGGTGATCAATGATGGAACGACGAATATTTATCCGGCTTCGCCACCGGGTGCTGGCACATCCAGGGGATATTATTACCGTTGGAGATGCCGCGCAAATAGAAGGGCAGCTTCAGCTGAAAAAGAAACTTTCGGCTATGCCGCTTTATCAGGTGAGCGAAAAAGATAAAAATATCGTAATTCTGGATATCATACAAGTCCTCAGAGCCATTCATTTACAAGACCCGACACTTGATGTTCAAACCGTAGGCGGAGCAGAAACCATTGTTGAAATTCAGTATCGAAAGCGAAATTTATCAACGGTTCTATTTATCGGTGTCTGGCTGCTTCTGTTTATTGGATCGTGTCTTGCCATCATGAACTTTCATGAGGATGTAAGCATGAGAGATGTTCATATCGCACTATATGAAATCATAACCGGAGAGAGGAATGATTATCCATATTTGCTTCAAATCCCATACAGCATCGGTTTGGGACTGGGGATGATCGTGTTTTTTAACCACATATTTAAAAAGCGCCTAAATGAAGAGCCCAGCCCGCTGGAGGTTGAGATGTTTAACTATCAGCTTGATCTCGATCAATATGTGGCCATGCATGAGAATCAAGAAACCATAAAGGATCTGCATGATCGTTAGTGTATTGTTCATCATTTTTGTCGGGCTCGGCGGAGGCATAACGGTGGGGGCGGGTTTCGTTGCTTTTTTAACCGTAATGGGAATCATTCCGCGGCTGATGCAGCTCACCAAAACAATGAGATTTGTTCAGGCTTATGAAGCGGCTGTTATTCTTGGCGCGGTTTGCGGGGGATGGGAGACGCTTCATATGAATCATCTTTATCTAACAAAATGGATAGCTGTGCCGGTCGGGCTTCTGGCAGGTTTGTTCGTCGGGATGCTAGCGGCTGCTCTTACAGAGGTTTTAAATGTCCTGCCGATTTTGGCGAAACGAATCGGGCTCAGAAGTAAAATCATTATTTTATTAATGGCCATCGTGATTGGGAAAATCGCGGGATCTTTATTTCACTGGCTGTACTTTATTGACCATTCATAAGGAGGTTTCAAGATGACAAACATAAAAGAAAATTACAAATCAAAAGTGAAAACATATCAGCCTAAGCCGCCTTACGTCTGGAACTGTGTAAAAGCCTTTTTAGTGGGCGGACTGATTTGTGCAATCGGGCAAGGTCTGCAAAATTTTTATATCCATTTTTTTGATTTCAATGAAAAAACTGCGGGGAATCCAACAGCTGCAACGCTGATATTAATTTCTGCCCTGCTTACAGGGCTTGGCATCTATGACAGAATCGGACAATTCGCAGGCGCAGGTTCAGCCGTACCTGTCACAGGTTTTGCCAACAGTATGGCAAGCGCGGCTCTTGAATATAAAAGCGAAGGATTAGTGCTTGGAGTAGCGACAAATATGTTTAAACTGGCAGGAAATGTTATTGTTTTCGGAGTTGTAGCTGCATACATCGTTGGAATGATTCGGTTTGCTTTTGAGAAATTGATGTCATAGGAGGAGAAGAAAATGAAATTAACAGGAAAGCAAACCTGGGTATTTGAACATCCCATATTTGTCAACTCAGCGGGAACGGCAGCAGGACCAAAGGAAAAAGACGGGCCGCTCGGCTCTTTATTTGATAAAACCTATGACGAAATGCATTGTAATCAAAAAAGCTGGGAAATGGCGGAACGGCAGCTGATGGAAGACGCTGTTAATGTTGCACTTCAAAAAAACAATCTGACAAAAGATGATATTGACCTATTGCTGGCAGGCGACTTGCTGAACCAAAACGTGACGGCTAACTATGTGGCAAGACACTTGAAAATCCCATTTCTTTGTATGTTTGGCGCCTGTTCAACATCAATGGAAACAGTGGCTGTCGCATCAGCCTTAGTTGATGGCGGGTTTGCCAAAAGGGCACTCGCTGCCACTAGCAGTCACAATGCAACTGCGGAAAGACAGTTTCGCTATCCGACAGAATACGGAGGCCAAAAACCGGACACTGCTACCTCCACTGTAACCGGAAGCGGTGCAGTTGTCATCAGTCAGACACCGGGTGATATCCAAATCACAAGTGCGACTGTCGGGAAGGTTTCTGATTTAGGAATTACAGATCCTTTTGATATGGGATCGGCTATGGCTCCGGCTGCAGCTGATACGATTAAGCAGCACTTTAAAGATCTCAACCGGACAGCGGATGACTATGATCTAATCCTGACAGGTGACCTGTCAGGCGTCGGTTCTCCAATCGTAAAAGACATTTTAAAAGAAGATGGATATCCAGTCGGCACAAAGCATGATGATTGCGGGCTTCTGATTTACACTCCGGATCAGCAGGTCTTTGCCGGGGGGAGCGGCTGTGCTTGTTCAGCGGTTGTCACCTACTCTCATATTTTTAAGCAGCTGAGAGAAGGAAAACTAAACCGTGTATTTGTCGTGGCGACCGGGGCGCTATTAAGCCCGACGATGATCCAGCAAAAAGAAACCATCCCGACTATCGCCCACGGGGTTGTATTTGAGCGTGCAGGAGGTGCATCTTAATATGGACTACCTTTTGGCTTTTGTCTGCGGCGGGGCCATTTGTATCGTCGGCCAGCTGCTCTTGGATATTTTTAAATTGACGCCAGCTCATGTCATGACATCATTTGTTGTAATCGGTGCAATATTAGATGGTTTCGGCATTTACGATAAATTTATTGAATTTGCCGGAGGAGGCGCCACCGTTCCGATCGTCAGCTTCGGTCACAGTCTTCTGCACGGCGCCATGCATCAGGCGCATATACACGGATTTATCGGAATCGGCATGGGGATTTTTGAGCTGACCTCGGCCGGTATCTCAGCCGCTATTCTTTTCGCCTTTATCGTAGCTGTTATTTTCAAACCGAAAGGATAATGCCGACATGACGACAAAACGCAAGGTCATACTGGTAACAGACGGGGATGTTTATGCCGCTAAAACAATTGAATATGCCGCAAGCAAAGTGGGAGGCCGATGCATTTCACAATCAAAAGGGAATCCTTCCACCCGCAGCGGCGCCGAGCTTGTCAAGCTGATCGCCTCAGCACCGTATGATCCTGTATTTGTCATGTTTGACGACTCCGGCCTTCAAGGAGAGGGTCCGGGAGAAGCCGCTCTAACCTATGTCGCAACCCATCCGTCTATTGAAGTGCTCGGTGTGATTGCGGTCGCGTCAAAAACACATCAGGCTGAATGGACCAGGGTCGATGTAAGCATTGACCGCAATGGAGAAATAACTGAATACGGCGTCGATAAAGTCGGGGAAAGGGAATTTGATGACCACAGAATGAGTGGAGATACAGTCTATTGCCTTGATAAACTTGATCTCCCGCTTATTGTCGGTATCGGGGATATCGGCAAAATGGGCAGAAAAGACGATATCTCAAAAGGGTCGCCAATCACCATGAAAGCGGTCGAGTTTATTTTAGAAAGGAGCGGGTATCATGCCGGACCACAAGGAAGAGAAAATTCGGGTTTATCGGAATCCAGCTAAAAATGAAGAGTATTTCAAAAACCGTGTCGGGATGGGGACGAGCTATGATGTAGGTGTTCGCAAGCTCACGATTTTAGATAAAGAGATCCAGCTTTACTATCTAAATGGATTATGCGATACAGCCTATATTATTCATTTAATGAGAGAGCTTGTTGCCATTAACAATCGGAAAGAAGACCCTGATGAGCTGGTCGACATCGTCGAAAACAGGCTGCTTAACGCCCAGGTCGAAAAAGTAAAAACCTTGGATGAAACCACCGACCAAGTGCTGTCCGGGCTCGTCGCTGTCATTGTTGAAGGTGCAGGCTTCGCATTTATAATTGACGTCAGAAGCTATCCGGGCAGAAACCCGGAAGAACCTGATACGGAAAAGGTGGTCAGGGGAGCCAGAGACGGATTTGTTGAAAATATCGTCGTCAATACGGCCCTTCTCAGAAGGCGGATCAGAGACGAGCGCCTTCGAGTCAAGATGACTAAAGTTGGTGAGCGGTCAAAGACGGATTTAAGCATTTGTTATATAGAAGATATAGCTGATCCGGATCTGGTTGAGATCGTAGAAAAAGAAATTGCATCCATTGATGTCGATGGATTAACAATGGCAGACAAAACTGTCGAGGAATTCATTGTTAATCAAAGCTATAATCCTTTTCCGCTCGTGCGCTATACAGAAAGACCGGATGTGGCCGCAAATCATGTTCTAGAAGGCCATGTTATCATTATAGTGGACACATCGCCGAGTGTGATCATTACCCCGACGACTTTATTTCACCATGTGCAGCATGCTGAAGAATATAGGCAGGCGCCTTCAGTCGGGACCTTTTTAAGATGGGTAAGATTTTTCGGTATTCTTGCTTCTACTTTATTTCTTCCGATCTGGTTTCTCTTTGTGCTTCAGCCTGATCTGCTCCCGGACAACATGAAATTTATCGGTTTAAATAAAGATACGCATATCCCGATCATCCTGCAGATATTTTTAGCTGACTTAGGAATCGAGTTTCTCAGAATGGCTGCCATTCACACCCCGACGGCTTTATCGACAGCAATGGGTTTAATTGCCGCTGTTCTGATCGGGCAGATTGCGATTGAGGTCGGCCTTTTTTCTCCTGAGGTGATCCTGTACGTCTCACTTGCGGCGATTGGAACCTTTACGACACCTAGTTATGAATTAAGCTTGGCAAACAAAATGAGCCGTCTTGTCCTCATGATACTCGTTGCCTTATTTCATATAAAAGGGCTCGTCATCGGATTTACAGTGCTAATTATTGCCATGGCAAGCATCAAATCCCTTCAGACACCGTACTTATGGCCGCTGATTCCCTTTAACGGAAAGGCGCTGTGGCAGGTTCTTGTCCGCACAGCGAAACCTGGCGCAAAAGTAAGACCCAGTATCGTTCACCCCAAAAATCGCTTAAGGCAGCCTACCAATTCATAATCGCATTGAAACTGACTGAAGAGTATGATAATGTATGTCTTAATTATGAAGGGACAGTCCATAAAACTGTCCTTTCATCCATAAGCGGAGAAAGAGGGAATGACATTGTTCTTACACGGCACAAGCAGACAAAATCAACATGGTCATTTAGAAATCGGAGGTGTGGATGCTCTCTATTTAGCGGAGAAATATGGTACACCTCTTTACGTATATGATGTGGCTTTAATACGTGAGCGTGCTAAAAGCTTTAAACAGGCGTTTATTTCTGCAGGGCTGAAAGCACAGGTGGCATATGCGAGCAAAGCATTCTCATCAGTCGCAATGATTCAGCTCGCTGAGGAAGAGGGACTTTCTTTAGATGTCGTATCCGGAGGAGAGCTATATACGGCTGTTGCGGCAGGCTTTCCGGCAGAACGCATCCACTTTCATGGAAACAATAAGAGCAGGGAAGAACTGCGCATGGCGCTTGAGCACCGCATCGGCTGCATTGTGGTGGATAATTTCTATGAAATTGCGCTTCTTGAAGACCTATGTAAAGAAACGGGTCACTCCATCGATGTTCTTCTTCGGATCACGCCCGGAGTAGAAGCGCATACGCATGACTACATTACAACGGGCCAGGAAGATTCAAAGTTTGGTTTCGATCTTCATAACGGACAAACTGAACGGGCCATTGAACAAGTATTACAATCGGAACACATTCAGCTGCTGGGTGTCCATTGCCATATCGGCTCGCAAATCTTTGATACGGCCGGTTTTGTGTTAGCAGCGGAAAAAATCTTCAAAAAACTAGACGAGTGGAGAGATTCATATTCATTTGTATCCAAGGTGCTGAATCTTGGAGGAGGTTTCGGCATTCGTTATACGGAAGATGATGAACCGCTTCATGCCACTGAATACGTTGAAAAAATTATCGAAGCTGTGAAAGAAAATGCTTCCCGTTACGGTTTTGACATTCCGGAAATTTGGATCGAACCGGGCCGTTCTCTCGTGGGAGACGCAGGCACAACTCTTTATACGGTTGGCTCTCAAAAAGAAGTGCCGGGTGTCCGCCAATATGTGGCTGTAGACGGAGGCATGAACGACAATATTCGTCCTGCGCTTTACCAAGCTAAATATGAAGCTGCGGCAGCCAACAGGATCGGAGAAGCGCATGACAAAACGGTATCAATTGCCGGAAAGTGCTGTGAAAGCGGAGATATGCTGATTTGGGATATTGACCTGCCGGAAGTAAAAGAAGGCGATCTTCTTGCCGTTTTTTGTACAGGCGCTTATGGATACAGCATGGCCAACAATTATAACCGTATTCCGAGACCCGCCGTTGTATTTGTCGAAAACGGTGAGGCTCATTTAGTCGTGAAGCGAGAAACATACGAAGATATTGTAAAACTTGATCTGCCATTTAAAACGGGTGTAAAGCAATAAAAGAAAGCGCCGATTTTTCGGCGCTTTTCCTATTTGAATATAGATACAATCGCATTCCAGATAGATACGAAGAAATCAATGACTTTCTGGATGAAGTTTTTGCCTTCATCTGATTCTATGAATTTCGTAATCTTATCTTTCGCTTTATCTAGCTGGTCACTGACCTGTCCCCAGTCAATGTCAGCGTTTTTCATCTTATTGAATAGGGAGACAAGCTGATTCTTTTGGCTGTCTGTAAGTGTGACGTTTAAATCAGAAGCTGCGTCATCCACTTGTTTTTCGATGTCAGCTTTATTATCAGGCACCCCGTTTTTAGCAAACTCTTCTTTGATTTTTGCAATCAGGGCTGCCGCATTTTCGTTACCGATTTTGTCTCCAAGCTCTGATGTCGTGACAAGCTCTTGGTTGGCGACTTGCTTAACATCCTCCGAGATCGCTTCGTCAGAAGAAACTTCATAAGCCTTAATCAATCCAGTTAAAGCGGCAGTCCCGGATACTTCAAACGGTGCTGTAACATACACCTTCGCATCTTTAACACCGGCTGTCATCAGTGCATTCAGGTACATTTCATCTGTGATGCCGCTGATATTATGGGTCTCAACATTCAATCCGGAGCCTTTTTTGGCAATGGTGATTGACGATGAAGAAATCGCTCTCGATCCGATTTGCGCGTTCGATATATATTTTCCTAAATATTCATGTTCTTCCTTATTGGTCACGGTTACCGTTGTGGCATTATCAGGGACATTCATTTCATCAAGCACTTTTTGTTTGTCGGATTCTGACAAATCAGCACCCAGTGTTACAATGACATCTCCAACTGCGGCATCCGCGAGACTGACCTTCGGAACCGTCAGCAGCAAAACGGCCGCTGCCAGCATTCCAATCCAAATTTTCTTCAAAGCAGTTTGACCTCCTTCAATTTCACAAGCAGCTGGATAGTGCTGCTTTGTGAGGACCTGAATCATGAAAAATACAGTTCCGTTAGGTTAGACGGAGATAAAGAGATTCAGGTTTCATTTTTATTTTTTAGTAAAGCCGGGAGATTCGTTTTCCCCCGAAAGGTGTGGTATAATAGCCGCGACAAGGAGAGACAGGCCATAACCTATCATACATAATCTCCTTTGAAAATTAAAATAAAGAAAGTAGGCATACAATTGAAAACAGGTTACTTTTTATTAGAAGACGGGAACAAAATTGAATTTGAACTTTATCCTGAAGCTGCACCTGGAACTGTTGCAAACTTTGAAAAGCTTGCGAACGAAGGCTTTTATGACGGGCTTACATTCCACCGAGTGATTCCTGGCTTCGTCAGCCAAGGCGGCTGCCCGCACGGAACTGGTACTGGCGGTCCGGGATACACAATCAAATGTGAAACAGAAGGAAACCCGCATACACATGAGGCGGGCGCACTTTCTATGGCACATGCCGGAAAAGACACTGGCGGCAGCCAATTTTTCATCGTTCATGAGCCACAGCCTCATTTGAACGGTGTTCACACTGTGTTCGGTAAAGTAACAAGCGGATTAGAATTCGCAAAAAACATGTCTAACGGCGACGTCATGAAAGAAGTTCGCGTTGAAGGCTAATTGGCAGGCAAAAGGCTTCCTCATATAGAGGGGGCTTTTTTATTGGGTAAAAATGTTCAATAAAAAACCGCCGAGTGCTGATGGCGGTTGGTAAAACCAGGTGTTTAGTTAGTGACCCCCGTGTATTGAATACATTAAAAAGTTTTGGTGACGTTCTGATCAGTAAATTGATGATTAATCATTTTAGCCTTGCTTACAAAGTTATTTTCAAAGACAATTCCTGTGTTTAAACCTCCGGAGCCAAACACAGATTTGGACAAAGTTAAAGGCCTGATCATAAAAGCGCCGCCTACGTTAATTACACTGTTCCCGGAAACGTTGTTTATATTAATAGGATAATCAATCATACTATCAAGTCTCCTTTCATATCATTCTATTTTTTATATGTATTAGTGCTAGAGTTGATTAGCGTAAACTTAATGGCAAAAATATTTAGGAGATGCCTGTTCATTGGGATTGATATTTTGTAGTAAAATAAATCAAACAAACGTGATGTAATGAAAAGGAGATCGCGATATGGACAACAAAGGCTGTATAAAATGCGGCAGTACAGAAGCCGGACAAAAAGAAATAGCCACAACCGGCACGGGATTATCAAAGCTGTTTGACGTGCAGCATAACCGATTTCTAGTGGTTTACTGTAAGAACTGCGGATATTCAGAGTTTTATAATAAAGAGTCTTCAACTGCCGGGAATATATTGGATTTATTTTTTGGAGGCTGATCCATGTTTTCGAGCTTGAATGATTTTAAACATATTATGAAAGCAAAAAACGGGGTGCGGTTATCACCTGTGAAATAGATTGCCGCAAACATTCCAGTAACCTTCTTGATGTGAATTGTTTTGTCAAGTGCCATGGATATCATGGACTGGGAGATAAATGAACAAACTGTTCGTAACCTCATGCCTTATATACGATCTAAAGATTTAGCATATGAGAACTCTCTTTCTTCTGAGTCCATCGCTTCTGAATTATGCGATTCATTTCTTTCAATATTTGCAGGCTTAGTTATGATCGACAAGAAAAATAGGCATGATGTGGGTAGAAGATGTGTTTGTAAAATCACTTCAATGGTCCTAATGGGATTTTTTTTCGATTCGTGATAACATAAATTGAAGACCGTTGTTTATTGGAGGAAATCAGTTGAAATCAGAAAAAGTTTCGAAGAAAAAATCAATATTAGAATGGGCAAAAGCAATTGTGATTGCTGTCGTTCTTGCTTTGCTCATCCGCAACTTTATTTTTGCGCCGTATGTCGTTGACGGTGAATCCATGGAACCTACACTTCACGATCGTGAAAGGGTCTTTGTTAATATGACAGTCAAATACATCGGCGAGTTTGATAGAGGAGACATCGTCGTGTTAAACGGAGATGATGTTCACTATGTCAAACGTATTATCGGCCTTCCCGGCGATACGGTTGAGATGAAAAATGACCAGCTCTATATTAACGGGAAAAAGGTGGACGAACCTTATTTGGCAGCTAATAAAAAGATAGCGAAACAGGACGGTAAACATTTGACCGATGATTTCGGCCCGGTTAAAGTGCCTGATAACAAGTATTTTGTGATGGGTGACAATCGTCGGAATTCCACGGACAGCCGTAACGGACTTGGCCTCTTCACGAAAAAACAAATTGCGGGTACATCAAAGTTTGTTTTCTACCCGTTTAACGAAATGCGCAAAACAAATTAGGATCAAGCAGTTTCCCATTGGGGCTGCTTTTTTTATATCTTTTTTACGGTCATCCCCTAAAAACAGAACATAAATTCGTATATCTATAGAAAAGAAATTTTTGCAGAAATGTGAAACATATTCCCGTTATGCATCGTTATATTAATAATTTACGAGAATTTACGGTTTTTTATTCATGAAAAAAAGGAATAACTCATATGAATGAATAGATTCATATTGGCTGGAGGTTTAGAAATGGGAAGAATAAAAACCAAGATTACCATTCTGTTAGTGCTTTTGCTTTTACTTGCAGGCGGTTATATGTACATAAATGATGTTGAGCTGAAGGATGTTCCGACAGCAATTGGACAAACCTTGTCCTCGGAAGAAGAGGAATACACCATCCAGGAATATAAAGTGACGAAAATTGACGGCTCAGAGTATCATGGAGTAGCAGAAAACGGAACGAAAATCATCTTCAACGGAAAAAAATTAAATCAGGATTTATCTGATATAAAAGAAGGTGACAAGATTAAGGCTTACTTCAGCAAATCAAAGCGGATCGACGGATTAATCAAGGTTGCAAAAGTGAATGATTAACAAAACATCACCTTTCGGATCGAAGGGTGATGTTTTGTTTTTCTCAAATTGTAAGTTTATTTCATTGCGTACTTTAAAAAGGATCGCTATAATAGCCAATAAGGACAAATGAATAAAGATTGTATCCTTCGGGGCAGGGTGGAAATCCCGACCGGCGGTAGTAAAGCACATTTGCTTTAGAGCCCGTGACCCGTGTGCATGAGCACGCGGTGGATTCAGTTTAAGCTGAAGCCGACAGTGAAAGTCTGGATGGGAGAAGGATGATGAACCGCTATGCAAATGGTTCAAAAATGCATAGTGTTATTTCCTATTGCGTAAAATACCTAAAGCCCCGGATTTTTTATAAATTCGGGGCTTTTTTGACGGTAAATAACAAAAGAGGGGAGGGAACCAAATGG
The DNA here is from genome assembly GCF_037963335.1 of Bacillus sp. PS108. Taxonomy (NCBI): domain Bacteria; kingdom Bacillati; phylum Bacillota; class Bacilli; order Caryophanales; family Bacillaceae; genus Bacillus; species Bacillus sp. PS108. The sequence continues at coordinate 2,285,529 of NZ_CP150155.1, read as the reverse complement.
AAGAGTATTATATGAAGCTGGCATTAGATCTTGCGAAGCAGGGCGAAGGACAGACCGAATCCAATCCGCTCGTCGGCGCTGCTGTCGTAAAGGACGGACAAATTGTCGGAATGGGCGCCCATTTAAAATATGGTGAAGCTCATGCAGAAGTTCATGCCATCCATATGGCTGGAGCACATGCAGAGGGTGCCGACATTTACGTTACACTCGAACCGTGCAGCCATTACGGAAAAACACCGCCATGTGCAGAATTGATTATCAACTCTGGCATCAAAAGAGTGTTCGTAGCGATGAGAGATCCTAATCCGCTTGTGGCTGGAAGAGGGATCAGCATGATGAAAGAAGCCGGCATTGAGGTAAGGGAAGGCATCCTGGCAGACCAGGCGGAGAGGCTGAATGAAAAATTTCTGCACTTTATGAGGACAGGCCTTCCGTACGTCACGCTAAAAGCGGCTGCCAGCCTTGACGGCAAGATAGCTACCAGCACGGGTGACAGCAAATGGATCACGTCAGAGGCTGCAAGACAGGATGCTCAGCAATACAGGAAAACACACCAAAGCATTTTAGTCGGAGTTGGCACAGTGAAAGCCGACAATCCGAGCTTAACCTGCAGACTGCCGAATGTAACAAAACAGCCGGTTCGGGTCATACTTGATACCGTACTCTCGATTCCTGAGGACGCTAAAGTGATTTGCGATCAAATAGCGCCGACATGGATTTTTACGACGGCACGCGCAGACGAGGAAAAGAAAAAACGGCTTTCAGCTTTCGGAGTGAACATATTTACACTTGAAACCGAGCGCATTCAAATTCCTGATGTTTTGAAGATCCTAGCGGAAGAAGGCATCATGTCGGTGTATGTGGAAGGCGGTTCAGCTGTTCACGGAAGCTTTGTCAAAGAAGGCTGTTTTCAAGAAATCATCTTCTATTTTGCCCCTAAACTAATCGGAGGAACGCATGCTCCCAGCTTAATCTCCGGTGAAGGTTTTCAATCAATGAAAGATGTCCCCTTATTACAATTCACTGATATAACCCAAATCGGCCGTGATATCAAACTGACGGCAAAACCGACAAAGGAATAGGATGGTGACCATGTTTACAGGAATTATCGAAGAAACAGGCACAATCGAATCCATGAAAAAAGCAGGGCATTCAATGGCCTTAACAATTAAATGCTCAAAGATTTTAGAGGATGTTCATCTTGGCGACAGCATTGCAGTGAACGGCATTTGTCTGACTGTCACTGATTTTACAAAAAATCAATTCACAGTGGATGTTATGCCTGAAACAGTCAAAGCTACGTCACTGAATGATTTAACAAAAGGAAGCAAAGTAAATCTGGAAAGAGCAATGGCGGCAAACGGCCGTTTCGGAGGCCATTTCGTCTCAGGCCATGTCGACGGAACTGCGGAAATCACACGAATTGAAGAGAAAAGCAACGCAGTTTACTATGATTTAAAACTGGACCCGTCATTAACAAAAACATTGGTTTTAAAGGGATCAATTACTGTGGATGGCGTGAGCTTAACCATATTCGGCCTGACAGAAGACACAGTGACGATCTCCTTAATACCGCATACAATCAGCGAAACGATCTTTTCAGAAAAAACGATCGGCTCTAAAGTGAATATCGAATGCGATATGATCGGAAAATATATGTATCGATTTTTGCATAAAGCCAATGAAAATAAGACCCAACAAACCATTACAAAAGCCTTCTTAAGCGAAAACGGCTTTTAGAGAGGAAGATTTGCATGTTTCATCCGATAGAAGAAGCACTGGACGCTTTAAAAAAAGGCGAAGTCATCATCGTTGTAGATGATGAAGACAGAGAAAATGAAGGAGACTTTGTGGCTCTTGCCGAGCATGCAACGCCGGAAGTCATTAACTTTATGGCGACACATGGGAGAGGACTGATCTGCACGCCGCTCAGTGAGGAAATCGCAGACAGGCTTGATCTTCACCCTATGGTGGAGCATAATACAGATTCTCACCACACTGCATTTACTGTAAGCATAGACCATCGTGAAACGAAAACAGGTATCAGCGCTCAAGAAAGATCTTTTACCGTTCAAGCATTGCTGGACAGCACATCCGTGCCATCTGATTTTCAGCGTCCGGGGCACATTTTTCCGCTGATTGCGAAAAAAGGAGGTGTCCTGAAAAGAGCGGGCCATACAGAAGCTGCTGTTGATCTTGCTGAAGCCTGCGGATCTCCAGGAGCCGGCGTCATTTGTGAAATTATGAATGAAGACGGAACGATGGCGAGAGTGCCTGAGCTCATTGAAATTGCGAAAAAGCATCAATTAAAAATGATCACCATTAAGGATTTGATTCAATACCGTTACAATCTGACAACACTTGTCGAGCGTGAAGTTGACATTACGCTGCCTACTGATTTTGGGACATTTAAGGTTTATGGATACACAAATGAGGTAGATGGAAAAGAGCATGTCGCATTTGTGATGGGAGATGTGCCGTTCGGAGAAGAACCGGTATTGGTCCGGGTGCATTCAGAATGTCTCACAGGTGACGTGTTTGGCTCTCATCGCTGTGACTGCGGACCGCAGCTGCACGCCGCGCTGAACCAAATTGCCGCAGAAGGCCGTGGAGTGCTTCTGTACTTGCGCCAAGAAGGACGAGGCATCGGTTTAATCAATAAATTAAAAGCTTATAAGCTTCAGGAACAAGGTTATGACACCGTAGAAGCCAATGAGGCGCTTGGATTCTTGCCGGATCTTCGCAACTATGGCATCGGAGCACAAATTTTACGCGACCTCGGTGTCCGGAATATGAAGCTTTTGACGAATAATCCGCGAAAAATCGCAGGCCTTGAAGGCTACGGACTCAGTATTTCAGAAAGAGTGCCGCTTCAAATGGAGGCGAAAGAGCACAATAAAAAATATTTGCAAACCAAAATGAACAAGCTAGGTCATTTACTTCATTTCTAATCACAAATATCACAAAAAAGGATGGGAATCATATGAATATCATACAAGGAAATTTAGTTGGTACAGGTCTTAAAATCGGAATCGTAGTAGGAAGATTTAATGATTTTATTACGAGCAAGCTGCTGAGCGGAGCAGAAGATGCGCTGCTCAGACATGGCGTAGACACAAATGACATTGATGTGGCTTGGGTTCCAGGCGCATTTGAAATACCGTTTGCTGCGAAAAAAATGGCGGAAACAAAAAAATATGATGCTATTATCACATTGGGCACTGTCATCAGAGGCGCAACGACACATTACGATTATGTCTGCAATGAAGCTGCAAAAGGCATCGCGCAAGCAGCAAACACTACTGGTGTACCTGTCATCTTTGGAATTGTAACAACTGAAAACATCGAACAGGCTATCGAGCGTGCCGGCACAAAAGCGGGCAACAAAGGTGTAGATTGTGCTGTTTCTGCCATTGAAATGGCAAATTTAAACCGCTCATTTGAATAATTTGCTGAAAACAGTTTAAAAATATGGCGAAAATGATATAATGTGAGAAAACGGATCACCTATTCGTATCCGTTAATAGCAGACTGGACATTTTGGATATAGAGGGGTTTTTATGTTAATTCGTTATAAAAAATCGTTTGAAAAGATTGCGATGGGGCTTCTTTCGTTTATGCCGAATGAAAAAGACCTTAAGCAGCTTCAGCAGACAATTAAGGACTACGAAACGGATACAGACCGCCAGCTCTTTCTTTGGAAAGAGGACGAGGATATCGTCGGAGCAATCGGAGTCGAAAAAAAGGATTCTGAGGTTGAGATCCGGCATATCAGTGTGAATCCTTCTCATCGCCATCAAGGAATCGGAAAACAGATGATGGATGCTTTAAAGCATTTATTCAAAACGCAAGTACTGGTTCCAAATGAATTAACGCAGAGCTTTTTCGAACGTTGTCAAGGTCAGCAGGATCAAGACATTTCATACAATAATTAAGCAGAGGCTGTAATCAGCCTCTGCTTTAGTTTGATGACAAAATCCGAAAACAGTTTTGTTTTAGGTTTTTGTCATCCTTTCAGCGCGATTGAAAACCCTTGAAGTCTAGGAAAGCTGAGCATTGGAGCGGAGCGAATGTTTTCATTCGTGAGCACCAACGCACAGGCTTGACAACGAATGCGAGGGTTTGTCGACACGCTGAGCAGAGGCTGTCATCAGTCTCTGCTTTTTTTTCTGCGTTCTATTTCTTTTTCACGTTCACGGATGACGTCAGTCCGATCCCGCAAACGGTGTTTGTCGATAAGAAATATGTTCCTGAGTGCACTGGGCTGCCCCCATGTATACTTTTTTTTCCTGCATTCGATCCTGCATGCTTCCTCCAGTTTCTCATCTTTGATTGGCAGCATAATGCTTTTATAGGCAGAGCCCGTCTCGATTTGTTCGTAAACCGATTGCATAAGTTCGAGCAAACGGCCATGATCAAGCCCTAAGTCTTCGACTGCCCGGTGTTCTGCTTGAAGAATCCGGATGCTGTTCGCCATCAGTCTTTTTGCCCCGGCTGTATTCTGCCTTCTGTGATGATATAAAGCCACTGCAAGCTGAATAAAGCCCACCCAATAGCGTTTTCGTTTCTTTGGCGGATCTTCCTTCCAATATTCTTCTAATATTTCATGGCATTCAAAATAATCCCGTGTCGCGTGAAACTCAACGAGATAATCTATATAAGCTTTCGGATACAAGGTGTTTCCTCCTTTAATGTGCTTTTAGTGTACCATAGAAGGGATAAAAGGAAAAAAGAACGCTCTGCCTCTATTGCTTCTTAGAAAGGAAAACCAGAAGCTAAGGCTTTTTCTCCCGCTTCAGCGCTCCGAGCAAACACCTCTCGTGTTTTGAATATTCTGCACAAACTTGTTCAAAACAGGAAATGAAATAGTATTGGACGAGAGCTTTTTGGTGGATTATACTATAGGGTAGCCAGTTTTTACGGCAATGAGAGTGATACTTGAAAATGGTGAGATGATGGAAGAATATCAAGTGAAAATTGATACGTTTGAGGGCCCATTGGACCTGCTGCTTCATTTAATCAATCGTCTTGAAATTGACATATATGATATACCTGTGGCGAAGATCACTGAACAATATTTATTATATGTACATACGATGCGTGTGCTTGAGCTCGATATGGCCAGCGAGTATTTGGTTATGGCTGCCACGCTGCTCAGCATTAAAAGCAGAATGCTGCTCCCAAAGCAAGAGGAGGAGCTTTTTGAAGATGAATTGCTTGAAGAAGAAGATCCGCGGGAGGAACTGATTGAAAAGCTGATTGAGTATCGAAAATATAAAGATGCGGCGAAGGAATTAAAAGAACGGGAAGAAGAAAGACAAAAATCGTTCACGAAACCGCCGAGTGATTTGAGTGAATATGCAAAAGAAGTAAAACAGTCTGAGCAAAAGCTCTCTGTCACGGTCTATGATATGATCGGAGCTTTTCAAAAAGTGCTGAAACGCAAAAAAATAAACAGGCCGATGGAAACAACAATTACAAGACAGGACATACCAATCGAAGCCAGAATGAACGAAATCGTGCACAGCTTGAAATCTAGAGGAACGAGAATCAACTTTATGGATCTGTTTCCATATGAACAAAAAGAACATTTAGTAGTGACCTTTCTAGCTGTTCTTGAGCTGATGAAAAATCAGCTGGTCCTCATTGAACAGGAGCACAATTTTTCAGATATTTACATTACGGGGAGTGAATCCATTCATGGGGCTTGATATCGTGAATTGGAAAGCTATTGTGGAAGCCCTTCTTTATGCGGCAGGCGATGAAGGGCTTACAAAAAAGCAGCTGTTAACAGTGCTTGAAATCGAAGAGCCTGAACTGAACACGATCATGGCGGATGTGGCGGACGAATACCGCGGAGATACACGAGGGATTGAACTTATTGAGTATGCAGATACGTACATGCTCTCTACCAAAAAAGACTTTGCGCCTTACTTGAAAAAACTGATTGAAGTGCCGTCAAAGGGCCTTTCTCAAGCATCTTTAGAAGTGCTGGCCATTGTTTCATACAAACAGCCAATTACGAGAGCAGAAATTGAAGAAATCAGAGGAGTAAAATCAGAGCGGATTTTACACAGTCTTGTCGCGAAGGCGCTATTGTGTGAAGTAGGGCGTGCCGATGGTCCGGGGCGGGCCATTTTATACGGTACTACGCCGACTTTTCTTGAACAATTCGGTCTGAAAACGCTGGACGAGCTTCCGCCGCTGCCTGAAAATGCGGAAGAAGACGTTCTTCAAGAAGAAGCAGATTTATTTTTTGAAAACTTTAACCAAACCTTCGAAGATATAAAATAGAAGTTTAATGAATCGCGCTTTTTCATCATCATAAGATATAAGGAAGAAGCTATCATGAAAGAAGCAAAATGTGAGAGACAAATACATGAGGGGAAGATACCAAACGAAATGGGACATTCGATTGTGCGAGCGCAGACTCAAAAAACAGGCGAATTCTTATCAATGGTTGTCAATACCGTGAACGATTACCTAAATCAAACGACGCTTGAGTCCTTACAGGCTGAATTGCCTATTGAAAAAGGATACTGCTGTGATGTGCTGAGCACTCTGAGAAGAATGGCAGTATTTTGTGAAGGAGGCGCAGAAGCGTGCCGCCGTCTCCTGATGCAGGAGCCTTTTCAGGAAGCCAGAGCGGAAAAAACACTTTATAATGTGTATCACCAATGCATTGAAGAGTTCTTTATGCCGAAAAAAGACACGTGGTGTGAAAATAGCCGGGCGTCTTATACCGGGGTCAGCGCAATTGAGTTTTATCATGCTGTTCCTGCGTCGCTTGAGCAATTATTATTGCCGTTGAGCGCTGCCTTTCTGAAGATGAGGGAAGAGCTGGCTCATTACGAAGCGTCCGGATCAAGCATGGCGCCAATCAGATAACGTTTACTCTCCCTTTTTCAGGGAGAGTTTTTTTATGTTTGCTTCCAGAAATATAATTGTTATTCATAACTGATGGACATGCGCATAAACTTGTACAAACCACCACAAGGACGTGAGCAAACATGCGCATTTTCAAAAAAGCAGTATTCGTGATCATGATTTCTTTTCTTATTGCAACCGTAAATGTGAATACAGCACATGCTGCTATAGATGTCAGTGCAAAAAGCGCGATCATTATTGACGGTGCGTCAGGCAGAGTGTTATATGCCAAGGATGAGCATCAAAAAAGGCGGATCGCGAGCATCACAAAAATTATGACCGCCGTCCTCGCCATCGAATCCGGCAAAATGGATCAAACGGTGACGGTTTCGGCAAATGCTGTCAGAACAGAAGGCTCCGCTATTTATTTAACAGAAGGTCAAAAAGTGAAGCTAAAAGATCTTGTGTATGGCCTGATGCTAAGGTCAGGAAACGACGCCGCTGTCGCGATTGCTGAGCATGTCGGTGGGAGCCTCGATGGGTTTGTTTATATGATGAATCAAAAAGCCGAGCAGCTTGGTATGAAGAACACCCGTTTTCAAAACCCGCACGGATTGGACGACTATGAAAATCATTATTCAACAGCCTATGACATGGCCATTTTAACTAAATATGCTATGAAGCTGAAAGACTATCAAAAGATTTCAGGCACAAAAATATACAAAGCGGAAACGATGGAAAGCGTATGGAAAAACAAAAACAAACTGCTGACCATGCTTTATCCGTACAGCACAGGAGGAAAAACAGGCTATACAAAACTTGCAAAACGGACACTGGTCTCTACGGCTTCAAAGGACGGCATTGACCTGATAGCCGTCACCATTAATGACCCTAATGATTGGGATGACCATATGAAGATGTTTAACTATGTGTTTGAGCATTATCAAACCTATTTAATTGCAAAAAAAGGGGATATTCCAAAGCTGAAAGGCACATTTTATGAATCGAAGGCTTTTATCAAACGTGATATCACCTATTTGCTGACCGAAGAGGAAAAAGAAGATGTGAAAATTAATACCACACTGCTCAAGCCGAAAAAAGCATGGGAAAAAGATGCCTCGAAAATCCCTGACATCGTAGGGCACATGGAGATCATGTTCAACGATGCAACCATCGCAAAAGTGCCGATCTATTATGAAAATGAGCGGCATCAAAAACCGAAGAAACAATTTTTTGAAACGTTTAAATCAATCTTTCTGAATGCGGCAGGCGGAGCAAAATGGTCAATATAATTTGGGTCAGTTTAACCGTGATCGGACTCGTTTTTGCGATGTGCAACGGAACTCTGCAAGATGTAAATGAAGCCGTGTTTAAGGGTGCGAAAGAAGCGATTACGATCTCATTTGGATTGATGAGCGTGCTTGTTTTCTGGCTTGGCTTAATGAAAATCGCCGAGCAGTCAGGGCTTTTGGATATTTTCAGCCGGATGTGCAGGCCTTTTATATCTAAACTGTTCCCTGATATACCGCCGGATCACCCGGCGATGGGCTATATTTTATCTAATCTTATGGCGAATTTCTTCGGCCTCGGAAATGCAGCAACTCCGCTTGGCATTAAAGCAATGGAACAAATGAAAAAGCTGAACGGAAACCGATCGGAAGCAAGCCGGTCGATGATTACTTTTTTAGCTGTTAATACGTCCTGCATCACACTCATCCCGACAACGGTGATCGCTGTCCGAATGGCTTATTCCTCCAAAACGCCGACAGATATCGTCGGGCCAAGCATTTTGGCAACGCTTATTTCCGGAATCGGTGCCATTATCATTGATCGGTATTTTTATTACCGCCGCAAAAAGAAGGGAAGGTGAGCGGATGGAAATCATCAACTGGCTGTCTTTAGCCATGATTCCAATCATTATTGCCGGAATTCTTCTTTATGGAACGATCAAAAAGGTTCCGACATATGAATCGTTTGTCGAAGGCGGAAAAGAGGGGATAGAAATCGCCTTTTCCATTATCCCCTATTTAGTCGGAATGCTTGTCGCTATAACTGTTTTCAGATCATCAGGCGCGCTTGATTTTATAATGGATCTTTTAAAACCGGCTTTCTCCGCTATCGGCCTCCCTGCTGAAGTAGTGCCGCTTGCTCTGATCCGCCCGATCTCCGGTACGGCCGCACTCGGAATGACGACCGATTTAATTGCAGTATACGGGCCCGATTCCTTTATCGGCAGGCTGGCTTCCGTCATGCAGGGATCTACAGATACAACGCTTTACGTACTGACTGTGTATTTCGGAGCAGTCGGCATTAAAAAAATGGGTGATGCATTAAAGGTGGGACTTCTTGCAGATTTAATCGGCGTAGTTGCATCTATCATCATCGTTACGTTATTATTTGGGAGCGCCTGAAAACGGCGTTTTTTTTAGATTTGGCATAGGAATTTGAAAAAGCTTGTTTGTTAAGGTTGAAAAAAGTAAGATAATACTTGAGGTGAAAGACATGGAAAGACTGCAAAAAGTGATTGCTCATGCCGGAGTTGCGTCGCGCAGAAAGGCAGAAGAGCTGATTAAAGAAGGAAAAGTAAAGGTGAATGGCAAAGTAGTAACAGAGCTAGGTGTTAAGGTCACCGGTTCTGATCAGATTGAGGTAAACGGGTTAAAGGTTGAACGCGAAGAGCCGGTTTACTTTCTCTTATATAAACCAAGAGGCGTTATTTCCGCAGCGCAAGATGATAAAGGACGCAAAGTGGTGACGGACTTTTTTAAAAATATTCCGCAGCGCATTTATCCGATTGGGCGTCTGGACTATGATACGAGCGGTCTTTTGCTTTTAACCAATGACGGCGAATTCGCCAATAAGCTAATGCATCCTAAGTATGAAATAGACAAAACATACGTGGCGAAGGTGAAAGGAATCCCGCCTAAAGAGCTGCTCAGAAAGCTGGAGCGCGGAATTAGGCTGGAGGAAGGCAAAACAGCGCCTGCTAAAGCGAAGCTGCTGTCTTTGGATAAGAAAAAGCAGACAAGCATTATTCAGCTGACGATCCATGAGGGACGCAACAGACAGGTGCGCCGCATGTTTGAAGCGATCGGACATGAGGTAATCAAGCTGAAGCGTGAGGAATACGCGTTTTTAAACCTGCGAGGCCTGCACACGGGCGATGCCAGAGAGCTTACGCCTCACGAAGTAAAAAGGCTCAGAGCACTGGCGGATCACGGTAAAAACGCTTTCTAAATTTCACATAACCTTCAAAAAGTAAGAAATGTGAAATGAACGTGCAATGATATAATTGAATGGATCTGCAATAGGGGGAAGGGGGCAGTGGACAATGAAGAAAAAAAGGCGTTTATTCATTCGGACCGGCATCCTTCTCGTTTTAATCTGCGCACTCGGCTATACCATTTACAACGCTGTATTTGCCGGCAAAGAGAGTATATCCGAAGGGTCCGACGCACCGAATTTTGTCCTAGAGGATACGAATGGGAAACGTATCGAGCTCAGTGACTTAAAAGGGAAAGGTGTTTTTTTGAATTTCTGGGGTACATGGTGTGAACCGTGCAAAAAAGAGTTTCCTTATATGGCAAACCAATATAAGCATTTTAAAAGCCAAGGTGTTGAAATTGTCGCTGTAAATGTTGGGGAGTCAAAGATAGCAGTACATAATTTTATGAAATCCTACGGAGTCAATTTCCCGGTTGTTCTGGATACAGATCGCCAAGTGCTTGATGCCTATGACGTATCTCCGCTTCCGACAACCTTTTTGATCAATCCGGAAGGAAAAGTTGTCAAGGTGGTGACCGGCACTATGACAGAAAGCATGATACACGATTATATGAATCTCATAAAACCCGGAGAGACTTCGGGATGAAGCAAGTCAAATGTGAATGCGGACATATAAACCCGGTCGGAACCGTTTTATGCGAATCGTGCGGAAGAGCTCTTCAGGAAACTCAACCTCCGCTCGCTGATATGAGATATGACGGAAGCGCAAGACGTTCGCAAACCTATAACAAAACGATCATCGACAAAATTTGGAATTTCTTTTCCTCGGTTAAGGTGGGAATATGGCTTATCGTCATAACCCTTGCCGCATCAGCGTTCGGCACCATTTTTCCCCAGGAAGCCTATCTGCCTCCGGGCGCACAGGCTGATACTTATTACAAGGAGCAGTACGGCACGTTTGGCCAGCTTTATTATTTGCTCGGGTTTCATCATTTATATGGTTCTTGGTGGTATTTGCTGCTCATTGCCTCGATCGGCATTTCACTCGTGATTTGCAGCCTTGATCGGGTCATTCCGTTGTACAGAGCGTTAAAAAACCAAGGCGTCAGAAGGAGCCCGGCTTTTTTAAGAAGGCAGCGCTTGTTCAGTGAAACAGTTACTGTACTGAACGGGGAATCGAAAGAAAAGATAGTTGCTCTATTAAAGAAAAAACATTATAGAATCAGAGAAAAAGAGGGCAGCATTCTTGCTGAAAAAGGACGCTTTTCCCGCTGGGGCCCGTATGTCAACCATATTGGATTGATCATCTTTCTGATTGGTGCGATGCTGAGATTTGTGCCTGGCATGTACGTCGATGAGACGCTTTGGGTCAGAGAAGGCGAAACCGCAGCAATTCCGGGTACAGACGGAAAATATTATTTGAAAAACAATCAATTCAGCGTAGAGACCTATAACAGCAAAACAGAAAAAAAGGTATTTGCAGATGCCATTGACAGAGTCGGGGACGGTAGAGTGGCAAAGAACTTTCAAACCGATGCCGTACTCTACAAGAGAGAAGGAAAAATTGTTTATGGCGAGAAGCCGAAGCTGAAAAAAGTAACAGAAGAAGACATCCGTGTCAATCAGCCGCTGCGTTTTGATTCTTTTTCCGTTTACCAGGTGGATTACAAAGAGAATCAGCTTGACCAAATGGTGTTCCAGCTGATTGATAAAAAAACAAAAAAATCCTTTGGGAGCCTGAAGATCAACCTTCTGGATCCAGATTCGGTCTATGATCTTGGCAACGGTTACAAGGTGGAAATCGCCAGCTACCTGCCAGACTTCTATTTTAATCAGGACGGAGAGCCGAGCACAAAAACAAAGATCCCTAACAATCCGGCTTTTGTCTTTAATATTATAACGCCGGACAAACCGAAAGGCGAAAAGAGCTTTGTCGCCATCCAAGAAACCATCGAAGGATCAGGCAATAATAAATACAAGCTGAAATTTGACCATGTCGAAACGAAAAACATTACTGGACTTACAGTCAGAAAGGATCTGACACTCTGGGTGCTTGCTGTCGGCGGAGCCATTTTTATGATCGGTGTCATTCAAGGTATGTACTGGCAGCATCGAAGAATTTGGCTGCACTCACAGGACGGCGCAGTTATGGTGGCAGGGCATACCAATAAAAACTGGTTTGGCCTGAAGAAGGATTTAGCATTTATATTGGCTGATTCCGGACTGACTGAACCGGTGGACCAAAAAGAATTAATCAAAACACAGAAATAGGCGAAAAGGGAGTGATGTCATGGCAGAGCTGAGCGGAAATTTTCTTTATGCGGCCTTTCTTGTGTATTTAATCGCTGTCCCAATCTTCGGCGGGGCCATACGCGGGAATAAGAATAAAAAGGGCAGGCCAAACCGATGGGCCAACATTGGAATCACCCTTTCTATTGTCGGTTTTTTCTGCCACCTAGGATATTTCATCACAAGGTGGGCTGCCAGCGGCCATGCGCCTGTCAGCAATATGTTTGAATTCACCACCGCTTTTGGCATGATGCTTGTTTTGGCGTTTATCATTCTTTATTTTCTCTATAGATTGCCTTCATTAGGCCTGTTTACGCTGTCAATTGCTTTATTGCTGATTGCCTACGCCAGCATGTTTCCGACAGATATCTCGCCTTTAATTCCTTCGCTCCAAAGTAACTGGCTGTATATTCACGTAACAACGGCCGCGCTTGGGCAAGCTATACTTGCCATCAGCTTTGTCGCTGGTGTCATCTTTCTTTTGAAGCATGTAGACCAGACAAAGCCAAGCAAAAAGACCTTCTGGCTTGAAGCGATTATGTTTATCCTGGTCACAACCGTCGCCTTTATTGCAATCACATCGGCATTTCGTCTTGCAGGCTATGAAGCGGAGTTTAACTGGGTGGACAAAAGTAAAGAAAAAAGCGTGATGGTGTACGAAATGCCCGCGCTTGTCGGTCCGCATCAGGGAGAGCTTTTGACCGAAGGAAGAATGGAACCGCTTGTTGATCTTCCCGCGCTTTTCTCAGGCAGAAAAGTGAACACTGTCATTTGGTCATTTGGAGCAGGTCTTGTGTTGTATGGGGCTCTCCGTCTGATCATCAGAAAAAGAATCAGCGCTCTATTACATCCGCTGGTGAAAAACGTCAATCTTGATCTGGTGGATGAGGTTGGGTACAGGGCCGTATCAATCGGATTTCCGATCTTTACACTCGGCGCGCTGATCTTTGCAATGATTTGGGCTCAGCTCGCGTGGACCAGATTTTGGGGCTGGGACCCTAAGGAAGTATGGGCGCTGATCACGTTTTTGTTCTATGCCGCTTACTTGCACTTAAGACTGTCAAGAGGCTGGCACGGTGAGAAGTCAGCATGGCTGGCCGTAATCGGTTTTGCTATTATTATGTTTAATTTAATATTCGTAAATCTTGTGCTTGCCGGACTTCATTCTTATGCATAGTCCTTTGAAAGCGACACAGTTCTCAAACTTTCTCACGATTTGATAAAATGAAAGTAACAGAAGGAAAGCAGGGGGAAAACATGGACCAAACGAACGAAACAAAAATATTAGTAGTTGATGACGAAGCCAGAATTCGCCGCCTTTTAAGAATGTATCTTGAACGTGAAAATTATGCTATAGATGAAGCTGAAAATGGTGATGAAGCCATTGCCAAAGGGCTTGAAGCCAATTATGACTTAATTTTGCTTGATCTGATGATGCCGGGGACTGATGGAATTGAAGTGTGCCGGCAAATTCGTGAAAAAAAAGCGACACCCATTATCATGCTGACCGCAAAAGGAGAAGAAGCAAACCGGGTGCAGGGGTTTGAAGCGGGAACAGATGATTATATTGTTAAGCCGTTCAGCCCGAGAGAAGTCGTGCTGCGTGTAAAGGCCCTTTTGAGAAGAGCATCCCAAACCTCTTATTTCAATGCCAATACACCGACGAAAAATGTGCTCGTGTTTTCACATCTGTCAATAGACCATGATGCTCACCGCGTAACAGCTGATGGAACAGAAGTGAGCCTGACGCCAAAAGAGTATGAGCTTCTATATTTCTTAGCGAAAACGCCTGACAAGGTGTATGATCGGGAAAAGCTTCTGAAAGAAGTGTGGCAATATGAGTTTTTTGGTGATTTACGGACAGTTGACACTCACGTCAAACGCTTGAGAGAGAAGCTGAACAAGGTTTCTCCGGAGGCTGCGAAAAAAATTGTCACCGTATGGGGTGTAGGTTATAAATTTGAGGTCGGCGCTGAATGAAATTTTGGAAAAGCGTAGTAGGCAAGCTGTGGTTTACGATCCTTTCACTCGTCTTGATCGTATTGTTCATTTTAACGGTTCTTTTGCTGGAGTTTATTGAAAACTACCATGTGGAAGAAGCCGAGAATGATTTAACACAGCTTGCGAATAAAGTTGCTGTCATCCTAGAAAATCACGAGGACCAGGCACTGGCAAGGTCAATCACTTGGGAGCTCGCTGATAACTTAACAAGCATTGCCATCATCCAGGATGAGAAGAACCACTGGTATTCTCCGAATGATAAAAATCGCCTGTCGTCTATTACGGTTGAGCAAATACAGCATGACAAAGACTTAAATAAAGCTCTCAAAGACCATAAAAAAGTAAGCAAACGGACGGGACTGAGCGATACAGACACGGATAATGAACGCCTGATTGTAGGTGTCCCGTATGAAAAAGACGGAAAGAAAGGCATGGTCTTTTTATCCCAGTCTTTGCTTGCCGTTAAAGATACAACAAAACATACGACCCGCTATATTTTTCTTGCCGCTGGAATTGCGATTGTGCTGACCACATTTTTCGCATTCTTTTTATCAAGCAGGGTCACGTACCCTCTCCGAAAAATGAGAGAAGGCGCGCAGGATTTGGCGAAGGGCAAGTTCGACACAAAAATCCCGATTTTAACTCAGGATGAAATCGGTGAACTGGCAACCGCTTTTAATCAAATGGGCCGGCAGCTTAACTTTCATATCAATGCGCTCAATCAAGAAAAAGAGCAGCTTTCTAACATTTTGAGCAGTATGGCTGACGGGGTTATTACCATTAATATTGACGGTACGATTCTTGTGACCAACCCGCCGGCTGAACGTTTTCTTCAGGCTTGGTATTATGAACAGAACATGAATATCAAAGAAGGCGACAACCTTCCGCCTGAAGCAAAAGAGCTGTTTCAAAACGCTGTCAGCACTGAAAAAGAACAAATGATTGAGATGACGCTGCAAGGCAGATCATGGGTGCTTTTGATGTCGCCGCTTTATGCGGAATCGCATGTCAGAGGAGCGGTTGCCGTACTGCGTGACATGACAGAAGAACGCCGCCTTGATAAGCTGCGGGAGGACTTTATCGCAAATGTCAGTCATGAGCTGAGAACACCGATCTCCATGCTTCAGGGATACAGTGAAGCAATTGTCGATGACATTGCAAGCTCTGAAGAAGACCGGAAAGAAATTGCCCAAATCATTTATGACGAATCGCTCCGAATGGGCCGTTTAGTTAATGATTTGCTTGATTTAGCCCGAATGGAATCAGGCCATACAGGCTTACATTATGAAAAAATCAATGTGAATGAGTTTTTAGAAAAGATCATTCGGAAGTTTTCGGGTGTTGCGAAAGAAAAAAATATTGCTTTACATCATGACATTTCTCTCACAGAAGAGGAATTTCTGTTTGATGAAGACAAGATGGAGCAGGTATTTACCAATTTGATCGATAACGCGTTGCGGCATACTTCATCCGGTGGCAGTGTCTCCATTTCAGTCCATTCTGTGAAGGATGGATTGAAAATTGATATCAAAGACTCCGGATCCGGCATACCGGAAGAAGATCTGCCATTTATCTTTGAGCGGTTTTATAAGGCAGATAAAGCGCGGACACGGGGCAGAGCAGGAACCGGGTTAGGGCTGGCTATCGTTAAAAATATCGTGGAAGCCCACAACGGATCAATTACTGTGCACAGCCGAATAGATAAAGGAACAACATTTACTTTTTATATTCCGACAAAACGGTAAAATCGAGTCTGAATTTGCCGAAGAATCTTGTTCCATAAGAAACACCCGCTGACTGAGCGGGTGTTTTTTTAATAGCCAACATTAATAAAATTTAAGGATATGTTAATATAAATTCCCTTCCAAATTCCAGTTACTCGTAATATAGTTGTAATGTAACTTTTCAAGCTATTCATACGACAAAAAAGTGAACGGAGGGGTTTCAAATGGAAGAAACCTTTCAATTATTATATGATACATATCATCAAGATTTGTACCAATTTTTATTTTATATGGTAAAGGATAAAAACCAGACAGAAGACCTTCTTCAAGAGGTTTATATCCGGGTATTAAATTCTTATCATACGTTTGAAGGAAGAAGCAGTGAAAAAACATGGCTTTTGTCTATCGCACGCCATGTTGCGATAGACTGGTTTCGTAAACAGCAAACAATCAGACAGCGTATACTCGGTACATTTGACTGGGATACACAGGATGTCAGGGATCAGCAATTGCTGCCGGACGAACTTGCGGTTCAACATGAAAATGTCCGAGAAATTTATGCTGCGCTTGATCAATGTACAATCGATCAAAGAGCTGTGATTATCTTGCGGTTTATTCAGGGATATTCAATACAGGAAACAGCCAAGGCTCTGCGCTTCTCGGAAAGCAAAGTAAAAACGACCCAACACAGAGGGCTCAAAGTACTTCGGAAACATATGGAGCTTTTGAGGGAGGAGCTAATGGATGATGAAGTCAGAATGGAACGAAGAACAGATAAAGGAGTTGTTAAGTCAACTTCCGGCAGTTAAAGACCATCGTTCGCCTCAGGATATTTACAAGCGGCTGACGATGGCAAAGCGTAAAAATAAGCCCGCTGTCAGGTGGATTGGCCCCGCGTGTGCCGCTGCAATTGCGGTTTATATCGCCTTCATTATTTCTCCTCATTTCTTTGATCAGGCACAGCCTCAACAAAAAGAAGCGTCCCAAGAGAACGCAGTAACGAAAACTGAGACAGAAGACAGCCCAAAAGCTGCATCATCCCTGGATCATACATCGTTTGTTGTAACTGAAAAGGAACAAGACAATTACATCACTGTAGCAGTTGCTGATGCCGATACATCTGCAATCATACCTGTCAGCATTCAAAAAACAAATGCATACCAAACGATCCAGGACATGCTGACTGTAAGTAGTGAATTGGATATCTTGGATCATGCCATTACAATTCCATCCTTCATAGATGAAGTAGAAATAAAAGAAAAACCAAAGAAGAAGGAATTAAGTATACGAGTCCATCAGCCAGCTACGGCATTTTCTGTAAAAGATGATACACTGTTAAAAAAATTGCTTAAAGAATCCTTAAAATGGAGTCCTTATGAAAAAGTCAAATTTTTATCGGATCAAAATGAGACTGGGGTTCGGATTGGCTCATATGGCACTTTTACGGAAATTTCGATTCCCAAACAGTCAAAAAGAGCTTACTACTTGTACAAAAATAAACAAGGGAACTTTCTCATTCCGTCAGAAAAAACATTTGATACAGTAAAAGAAGCGATTAAGGAAATGGAATCGAGCAGCCAAGAAGATACAACACCGCTTATTCAAGCGGGTGCTGTCCAATCTGTAACGAAGAAACAGAAACACTTATATATCCGCTTTTCAAAGGACTCAGAAGTTGAGGATTCTATTGCCGGTATTTTAATGATTGAGGGACTTCTTTTAACCGCAAAAGAGTTTGGCTTCACAGAAGTGACCTTTACCGAAACCAGAACAAACAAAATCGGCAAATATGACGTATCAGATGCAATTCCGGTACCGGCTGCTCCAAATCCGATTTTCTTAAACTAAAATGGGCCCTTTGAGGCTCTTTTTTAGTTGCTATTCATATAATAGAAATTTTCAAAAAAAAGTTGTACGTGTATAATAAAACAAGGTAACGATTGAAAGGATTTGAGATGAGTGAACGTGTTAACAATTAAAGGAGTTTCCATCGGGGAAGGAATGCCGAAAATCATCGTTCCGCTGATGGGAAAGACGGAAAAACAAATTCTGAATGAAGCAGAGGCAGTAAAATTACTGAATCCGGACATTGTTGAATGGAGAGTCGACGTATTTGAAAAAGCGAATGACAGAGAAGCGGTCACAAAGCTCATTTCTAAGCTTCGTAAATCTTTAGAAGACAAGCTATTTCTATTTACATTCAGAACCCACAAAGAGGGTGGGAGCATGGAGATGGACGAAAGCTCCTATCTTGCTTTGCTGGAATCGGCAATCCAAACAAAAGACATCGATCTGATAGACATCGAATTATTTTCAGGAGATGCAAATGTAAAAGCGTTAGTATCGCTGGCGGAAGAAAACAACGTCTATGTGGTGATGTCAAATCACGACTTTGAAAAAACACCTGTAAAAGATGAAATTCTTTCCAGACTTCGAAAAATGCAGGACTTAGGCGCGCATATTCCAAAAATGGCTGTCATGCCGAATGATACTGGAGATCTCCTAACACTGCTTGATGCGACGTATACAATGAAAACAAAATATGCAGACCGTCCCATTATTACAATGTCAATGGCTGCAACAGGGCTTATCAGCAGGCTGAGCGGTGAGGTTTTTGGATCGGCTTGTACTTTTGGAGCTGGAGAAGAGGCGTCCGCACCAGGTCAAATACCTGTTTCTGAGCTAAGGAGTGTCTTAGATATTTTGCATAAAAACACACGGGGATAGAAATAAAAAAACTCAAGCTATATAGATAGCTTGAGTTTTTTTTGATTATGGCAGATCAATGAGTTTCACAGACACAATATCAGGGACATTTGTTAGTTCTTTCACAATTTTGTCTTCCAGATGTCTGTCAAAGGAAAGCATCATGATGGCTTCTCCGCCTTTTTCCTTACGGCCAACCTGCATAGTTGCAATGTTAATATCGTTATCTCCGAGAATACGTCCTACTCGGCCAATGACACCTGTTGTATCTTGATGCTGGATATACACCAAGTGACCTGTCGGATAAAAATCAATATTAAATCCATTGATCTCGACAATTCGTTCTCCGAAATGAGGAATATACGTAGCCGTTACAGTAAAGGTGCTGCGGTCTCCTGTCACTTTTACGCTGATGCAGTTATCGTATCCAGATTCAGAAGAGGAAATTTTTTCACTGAAGCTGATGCCGCGTTCTTTTGCGACACCCCCGGCATTGACCTCATTAACAGTAGAGTCAACGCGCGGTTTTAAAAAGCCTGACAGAAGGGCTTTTGTAATGAACGATGTTTCAAGTTTAGCAATTGTGCCTTCATATTGAATGGCAACATCCTGTACTGGTTCTTTCATGCACTGTGATACAAGGCTGCCAATTTTTCCTGCAATTTGATGGTAGGGCTTAATTTTAGCAAATTCATCTTTTGTCATGGCAGGCAGGTTGATAGCTGACATGACAGGCAGGCCTTTTGCGAACTGCAGAACTTCTTCTGACACTTGGGCGGCGACATTGAGCTGTGCTTCTTTCGTTGATGCTCCTAAGTGAGGAGTGGCAATGACTAATGGATGATCAACAAGTTTGTTGTCAACTGGCGGTTCAACTTCGAAAACGTCAAGCGCTGCTCCCGCAACATGCCCGTTTTCCAAAGCTTCGAGAAGTGCTGCTTCATCGATAATTCCGCCTCGCGCACAGTTAATTAAGCGAACGCCTTTTTTCGTTTTTGCAATCGTTTCTTTATTCAATAAGCCTTTTGTTTCTTTTGTTAAAGGCGTGTGAACGGTAATGATATCCGCACTTTCAAGTACTTCTTCAAATGTACGGCTGTTTACGCCGATTTTTTTCGCTCTTTCTTCCGTTAAGAAAGGATCAAAAACGTGCACTGTCATACCGAACGCTCTCGCACGCTGTGCAATTTCACTTCCGATTCGGCCTAATCCTACAATACCAAGCGTTTTTCCATAAAGCTCTGAACCGACATAAGCTGTGCGGTTCCACTCTCTGGATTTCACTGAGATATTAGCCTGCGGAATGTGTCTCATTAAAGAAGAGATCATTGCAAATGTATGCTCAGCTGTCGAAATGGTGTTGCCGTTCGGAGCATTGATCACGATTACCCCGTGTTTCGTAGCCTCATCAATATCGATATTATCGACACCGACACCGGCTCTTCCGACAATTTTTAAAGAAGTCATTTTGTTGAAAAGGTCTTCTGTTACTTTTGTCGCGCTTCGCACCAAAAGAGCATCAAAAGTATGTAATTCATCTTCTGCATCTGCTACGTTTTTTTGAACGATTTCAATAAAGTCTGATTCAATAAGTGGCTGTAAACCGTCGTTGCTCATTTTGTCTGAGACCAATACTCGAAACATCGTTAGATTTCCTCCTAAATTGACAAACTAAATATCTGATAATTTAACATATTCTCAAAAGAGTGTCAACGTGTATTGACGCAGTAAAGGATAAAAGTAAAGCCTAATAAATCAATGATCTGACAGCTTGCAGGTAATATATTTAATTTGAAGCAATTCTCTATACAGCCAACCAGTTATCGTTTATAATGTAATTAAATTTTATATGATCAATCTTCGGGGCAGGGTGAAATTCCCTACCGGCGGTGATGAGCCAATGGCTCTAAGCCCGCGAGCTGTCTTTACAGCAGGATTCGGTGAGATTCCGGAGCCGACAGTACAGTCTGGATGGGAGAAGATGGAGGTTCATAAGCGTTTTGAAATTGAAATTTTTCAAACGTTTCTTTGCCTAGCCTAATTTTCGAAACCCCGCTTTTATATATGAAGCGGTTTTTTTATTGGCTGGAAAAGAACCTTTCCGTTTTCGAGTAAGATGTGATCGAAAAGGAGAGAATGAAGTGAAAGTAAAAAAATTAGTTGTGGTCAGCATGCTGAGCAGCATTGCATTTGTTTTGATGCTGTTAAATTTCCCGTTTCCGGGTCTTCCGGATTATTTAAAAATCGATTTTAGCGACGTTCCCGCTATTATTGCCATTCTGATTTACGGACCTTTGGCGGGTATTGCCGTAGAAGCGATAAAAAATGTTCTTCAGTATATCATTCAGGGAAGCATGGCCGGAGTTCCTGTAGGGCAAGTTGCGAATTTTATTGCAGGAACACTCTTTATATTACCGACTGCTTTCTTATTTAAAAAACTCAACTCAGCAAAGGGCTTGGCTGTCAGCCTGCTTTTGGGAACTGCAGCGATGACCATTTTAATGAGTATTTTAAATTATGTTCTGATTCTTCCGGCATACACGTGGTTTTTACATTCACCGGCATTATCCGACAGCGCGCTAAAAACAGCAGTCGTCGCAGGTATCCTGCCGTTTAACATGATAAAAGGTATTGTAATTACGGTTGTATTCTCACTAATTTTTATCAAGCTTAAGCCATGGATTGAGCAGCAGCGAAGTGCACATATCCATTAAATAAAAAAGCTCCCGTTCGGGAGCTTTTTTTAGTTACTTCTATTCAAATTTAAGCGGGTCGCCTTCAAATGGCTCATCCGCCACTTTGATGGAATCAGTAGGGCATCCTTCAAATGCGTCAATCATATCTTCTTCCAGTACCTCAGGAACTTCGACAACACCTTTGTTTTCATCAAGCGTTACGAACGCGATGCCTTCATCATCGTAATCGTAAATGTCTGGTGCAGCAGCTCCGCAAGCGCCGCATGCAATACATGTATCTTTGTCTACGATTGTGTACTTTGCCATGAATAAAACCTCCCAGATTGTTCTTGGTGGAACAAATGGATCAATCTTTATATTTAATCAATTTAACACCTATTCCTCTTACTTATTGTAATGATGTTGCTGCCACATTTCAACAGAAAAATGATTGAGAATGCTTATCACATAAGGGGTTATCTACATAACATCCCCCTTAATGATGACTTTAAACGTCGATTTCTGTTTGAAATCTGTTAAAATAAAAAGAGCAAATCAACGATTTTTGTCAGGAAGAATGTAGGTGGATAGGTTGTCATTAAATTACTTCGATATTATGGTTCTCGATTGTCTTTGCAAAATAAACGGGGAACGGTCGGGAAGCGCTGTTTTTCACCTATTCAAAGGCAAGAGATCGTCACAGACCATTCAAGATGCCGGCTTATTTCAGACTGCAAAATACTTTGGAATGGCGGCAAAATGTTCGAGAAGCGATATTTCTGCGTCGCTTGACAAGCTTGAAAAGCATTCATATCTCGCGCCAATGTCTGAATCAGATACATACAAAGTGACAGCCAGCGGCGCAGCAGTTTTGAGACATGCCCTTAGCGAGCGGCCTTGGCCCGTTCATTGTCACGGCGCTCATTATCAGCAGGCTGCCGGCGTGCTTTGGAAAAGGCTTTCGCTGCTTGTGCAGGTCCTATCCCATAAACAGCAAGGGAGCAGGCAGTATATCCCTGTCACAAAGGATCATAAGACACTTCACTGGGTAAAGAAATACCTGTCCCGGCATACGGATCATATAGAGATGGCAAAAAGCCTTTTTGCCATGCTTGAGGCGCATTTGAAAAAGATTGAAAACAAAGCAGCGCAAATTTTTGTCTACTCCTTAACCTCGCACCATCGGATCGGTTATACGAGCAGGCAGCTTGCTGATACGCTGAAAGAAGACGAATGGTATGTCTATATCATGTTTTGGGCTTCGGTACATTATTTTATTCATTCTCTTCCGGAGTGTGAAGATGCTTTGTTAAAGGATCTCCTTTCTGATGTGCATTTAGATAATGCCCTGACAGAGTCGACGAGGAAAACATGGCAGATGGTCAAACAAGGGTTTCCGATACATCGAATTGCTGAAATCAGAAAGCTGAAAACAGCGACGATCGAAGACCACATTGTCGAGATTTCTCTCCATGAGCCTGCGTTTATGATTAATGACTATGTATCAGCAGAAGACCAGCTTCAAATCGCAGAGTTTGCCAAACGGATGCGGACGAATAAAATCAAACAAATTCGCGACGGGCTGGAACAGCGGTTCAGCTACTTTCAAATCAGACTGGCATTGACAAAGCAGGTGCAGCAATATGACTAAATTACAGCAAACGTTATATCAGTTTTTTGGTTTTACTTCCTTTAAAAAAGGGCAGCAGGACATTATTGAAAGCATACTCAGCGGGAAGGATACCATTGCAATGCTCCCGACTGGGGGAGGGAAATCGCTTTGCTACCAGCTGCCTGGTTATATGCTTGACGGCATGGTATTAATCGTTTCTCCACTGCTTTCTTTAATGGAGGATCAGGTGCAGCAGCTCAAAGCCCGGGGGGAAAAGCGTGCTGCAGCTTTGAACAGCATGCTTAACAGGCAGGAAAGACAATTTGTTTTAGAACATATTCATCGATATAAATTTTTGTACTTGTCTCCTGAAGCTTTACAGTCTCCATATGTATTGGAAAAATTGAAAAGTGTCCCGATCAGCCTATTTGTTATTGACGAAGCGCATTGTATTTCTGAATGGGGACACGACTTCAGGCCTGATTATTCAAAGCTCGGGCAGCTGAGAAAAAAACTTGGTCACCCGCCCGTTCTGGCATTGACCGCCACGGCTACAAAGGAAACGCTGCAAGATGTCATGAACCTGCTGGAGCTGCAGCATGCTGTACGCCATCTCAACTCAGTCAACCGCCCAAACATCGCACTGAGGGTTGAAAATGCGGCGGATACTGCCGAAAAAATAGATAGGGTCATTCAGCTGGTTGAAAACCTGCAAGGTCCGGGAATTGTTTATTGTCCGACACGGAAATGGGCTGAGGAATTAGCGGGTGAAATTAAAAGCAAAACGAGCAGCAGAGCCGACTTTTACCATGGCGGTTTGGAGTCAGGGGACAGGATTTTAATTCAGCAGCAGTTTATTCATAACCAGCTTGATGTGATATGTTGTACGAATGCGTTTGGAATGGGTGTCGATAAACCCGATATCAGATATGTGATTCATTTTCACCTCCCGCAGACGGCAGAAGCTTTTATGCAGGAAATCGGCAGAGCGGGACGCGACGGAAAGCCGAGTGTCAGCATTTTGCTGCGGGCGCCAGGGGATTTTGAATTGCAGGAACAGATTATCCAGATGGAGAGTGTCACAGCTGAAGAAATCGCCGACGTGATCCGTGTGCTAGAGAAGACGGAGGAGCGGGATGAGAGAAGGCTTCGTGACGTATTACTTCAGTATGGAGTCGGAGAGACACAGGCCCGTATGATGATTCATCTCTTTATGCAGGGAAAAACATCAGTTGAACTGATGAAGAAAGAAATTTCATATCGCATGGAGCTGAAGCTGGAAAAAATGCACCGTGTATCATTTTTGCTTCAGCGTGACGGCTGTTTAAGGCAGGCACTGTTAACCTACTTTGATGAATCATACGAGCCTGATGACGGAAACCTCCCGTGCTGTTCACATTGCGGTTTTGATTTATCCTTGTATGAACAAAAAGGGGAACGGAGTAAAATGGCGCCATTAGACAGCTGGAGTTCGGAATTGCACCGGATATTCAGCTTGCAGACTGTAGGTGAGCTGAACTGAAACAGCAAAAAGATTATATTCAGCATATGTCTGACCGTGATATGCTGAAGCAGTTATACTTGACGCAGCTACTCATCATCTTTGCCGCTGCTGCAGCAGGACTATTCTTTTTTGAGGATGTACGGGACGTATTAAAGCACTGGGACATTCGCGATATGCGAATCATCTGGTATGGTGTTTCTATAGCTGTTATTGTTATTTTAGCCGATATGGCAGTAATGAAATGGTTTCCGTCTCATTTATATGATGACGGCGGAATCAATAAAAAAATATTCAGTAAGAGGTCAATCCCTCATATTATATTTTTAACGCTTCTGATTGCTTTCGCGGAAGAAATGTTATTCAGAGGAGTGCTGCAGACTCATATCGGTTTATGGGCGGCCAGCCTTATATTTGCCGCTCTGCACTTTCGGTATTTGTCAAAATGGCTGTTATTTATTATGGTGACAGCAATCAGCTTTTTGCTCGGTCTGATGTATGAATGGACCGGCAACTTATTTGTTCCGATGACGGCGCATTTTATCATTGATGCCGTGTTTGCCTGTCAGATTCGTTTTGAACATGTGAGGAGGGATAAACATGACGAACATGTCGAGAGTAGAGAGAAGAAAAGCCCAGAATCTTTATGAAGATCAAAACGCCGCATTGGCGGACGATTATGTCGATGATGGAGAAAGCCTTCCGACAAGACAATCTGTAAAAAATCAAAGAGAACAGAAAAAAAAGCAAGGTAAAACAAAAACGCCATTATTCACAGTACTCGCAGTAATATTTGTATTTGTGCCGGTTATCGTTTTAGTCACCTTATTTTATCTAAAGAGCCACCCGGATAATCATGACGATTATGAAGATGTTTTTATTGACAGCAGCCAAAGCAAATATGAGGTTGTCCCGAAATCAGAGGATAAAAACGATACCGCATACACTAAAGAGACCGCACTGCAGAAGGAGTCAAAAAAAGAGCCTGAAGATTCCAAGCCAAAAGAGCCGGCAAAAACCGCTGATGATAAGAAACAGACTGCTGTAGCGGAAAAAGAAGACTCGGCAAATAAGGAGGAAGCAACCGCCGCGGCTGCTTCCTCTTCCCAATCAACAGTACAACAGCAAGAACAGCAACAGCAGCCGGCTGAGCCAGTTCAAAATGTGCCGAATCGCGTTGTTAAGCACACCGTCCAAAAGAAAGAAACGCTATACCGCATTTCCATGAAGTATTATAAAAGCCGGACAGGAGAAGAAAAAATTCGAGCGTATAATCATCTGAATGGAAATGATGTTTACACCGGACAAGTTTTGGACATCCCCTTAATGGATGAATAGGGTATTATTTTTATTTTACGTTCATATATTGTAGCAATGAAAATGGACAAGGTGTGAAGCGTATGGAATCCTTATGGAATCAGCTGGATCAGTTTACAGACGCGCCGACCAAACAGATGCTCCAAGCGCTTGTAAAACGAAAACAAAAATTCGAAAATTATGCAGCACAATGCCGCAGATGGCGATGGGCTTCACTTATCTGCCTAGGCTTATTATGTGTTATGATCATGATCAAAAGCCCGGAGCCTCAGCTTATACTTCAAGAAATACTCAGCCATACCTTTTATTTATTTTGGATGCTGGCAACCGCTTTTGCCTACTGCACTTCATATTATTTCAAGAAAAAGGAAGAAAAATCCGAGACTGATTTCCATAAACTGAGATGTGAAATTATTCAGAAAAGCACTGATCTCTGGCCGCAGCCCGATAAATGGAAGGCGAGAGAGTCTGTTTTTCACATGATGAAGCACAAATATGACATTAATCTATATTTTGAAAGTAAATAAAATGGGGCGTTTTCTCAAACGATAGAAACGTCTTTTTTTTATTGTCCGTCTTATTGATAAGTTCTAAAAAGAATGGAGAGTTTTTTATGAAGCTATCAGTGAAAATTGCCGGTGTACTAACTGTTGCGGCAGCGGCAATGACGGCAAAAATGTATGCGACAGCAAAAGGCAATCATTTGAAGACACATACGTTTCCTTTATCAAAGATGAAGGGCAAGCCGCCTCTGACAATCTTTTTTATTTCAGACATTCACAAACGTCTCATCGATCAAGACCTTTTAGAAAAAGCGCGAAGCCATGCCCCTCACTTGGTTATAATCGGCGGTGATTTAGCTGAGGGCGGGGTGCCCAGTGCGAGAATCGAGGAAAACATCAAAAGGCTCGTACATTTCGGGGTCCCTATCGTGTTTGTGTGGGGGAATAATGATTATGAAGTCAGGCAGCATAAGCTGTATTCCATATTTAAAGCGCACGGCGTCATCACTCTGAGAAATGAGTCAGTCCCGTTTTCATACAATGGGCATACGATTGCAATTGCGGGGGTTGATGATATCAGGATGGAGATGGATCATTATGAGGAAGCCATCAAAGAACTTGATGAAAGCCAGCTGAATATTCTGGTTTGCCATAATCCGGAGATTCATGAACAAATCAATGAAGATGACGGTATTGATGTGATATTCAGCGGACATACCCATGGAGGCCAGATCAGGTTTGGAAAATTCGGCCCTTATGAACTGGGGAAAACAGGTATTGTTAAAAACGTGGCATATCTGATCAGCAACGGCTACGGCACGACAAAAGTGCCTCTTCGTTTAGGTGCTGAGCCTGAAACTCACATTGTGACTCTTTGCGGGCCAGAATAACTTCTAAAAAGCAAAAATCCGTATGGCAATAAAAACTGCATTGTGCTTGTCTTACTAGTGAACTCAGTGTAAACTGATAACAATTAAGAACCTATGACTCATCATCTCATATAATGTGTTATATGATTTGTGTGCAAGTAGAGGCAGGAGGGAACGTTATGCGGCTTGAGCGTCTGAATTATAATAAGATCAAAATCTTTTTAACCCTCGATGATTTAACAGACCGGGGATTGACAAAAGAAGACCTCTGGAAGGACTCATTCAAAGTCCACCAGTTATTTAAAGATATGATGAATGAAGCAAATACAGAGCTCGGCTTTGAAGCGAATGGACCGATTGCAGTGGAAGTGTATTCTCTCCAAGCACAAGGGATGGTCGTGATTGTAACAAAGAACCAAGACGCCGATTCAGAAGACGATGAGTATGATGATGATTACATCGAAATGCAAGTCAAGCTTGATGAAAGCGCGGACATCATATATCAATTCCATTCCTTTGAAGATATCATTCAGCTTTCAGAAAGCTTACAGCGAATCGGTATCACAGGGGGAACTGTCTACCACTATGACGGGCAGTACTTTTTAAGCCTTGAAGATCTAGGGTCACATACGGCTGAAGGGGTTGTGGCGGTTCTGGCTGAATACGGCAATCCGACAACTTTAACGATTTATCGCCTGCAAGAGTATGGTAAGCTCATTATGGACGGTAATGCCGTAGAGACGATACAAACTCATTTTTCATAAGAATGCAACGGAAAACTGCTGATTTCAGCAGTTTTTTTTCGTTAAAAAACATGGAAAAACATAACGTTTATTCTATGCACAGATCATATGAAGGTGTATACTATTCTCTGAAAGGGAGCATGTGAGAAACAGAAGATTCTAGGAGGTTAACTCAAATGGCAGCCGATCGAAACACCGGTCATACAGAAGAGGACAAACTTGATGTATTAAAATCAACCCAAACCGTAATACATAAGGCTCTGGAAAAATTGGGATATCCCGAAGAGGTATACGAATTGTTAAAAGAGCCGATGAGATTATTAACGGTAAAAATACCTGTTCGTATGGACGACGGTTCAGTAAAGATTTTCACAGGATATCGTGCGCAGCACAATGACTCTGTCGGTCCAACGAAAGGCGGGATACGTTTTCACCCGAACGTAACAGAAAAAGAGGTGAAGGCGCTTTCAATTTGGATGAGTTTAAAATGCGGCATAATTGATCTTCCATATGGCGGTGGTAAAGGCGGAATTGTTTGTGATCCAAGGGATATGTCGTTTAGAGAGCTGGAGCGTCTGAGCAGAGGGTATGTCAGAGCGATCAGCCAAATTGTCGGCCCGACAAAAGACGTGCCGGCACCGGATGTATTTACAAACTCACAAATCATGGCTTGGATGATGGATGAGTATTCAAGAATTGATGAATTTAATTCGCCTGGATTTATTACAGGCAAACCGCTTGTGCTTGGCGGATCTCACGGGAGAGAATCTGCGACAGCAAAAGGTGTTACCATCTGTATTAAAGAAGCGGCTAAGAAGAGAGGCATCGATATTAAAGGTGCGCGTGTCGTTGTCCAAGGCTTCGGAAACGCGGGAAGCTATTTGGCAAAATTTATGCATGATGCGGGGGCAAAAGTTGTCGGCATCTCAGATGCGTATGGCGGACTTTATGATCCGGAAGGCCTTGATATCGATTATTTACTCGACCGACGCGACAGCTTCGGTACCGTAACAAAGCTTTTCAACGATACCATTACCAACCAAGAGCTGCTGGAGCTGGATTGTGATATTCTCGTTCCTGCTGCGATTGAAAATCAAATTACAGAAGAAAATGCCCATAATATCCGGGCTAAAATTGTCGTTGAAGCAGCGAATGGGCCAACAACGCTTGAAGGAACAAAAATTCTTTCAGACCGGGACATTCTGCTTGTACCAGACGTGCTGGCAAGTGCCGGTGGCGTAACAGTTTCTTATTTTGAATGGGTTCAGAATAACCAAGGCTTCTACTGGAGTGAAGAAGAGGTAGAAGAAAAATTAGAAAAAATGATGGTCAAATCATTTAACAATATTTATGAAATGGCTAACAACCGAAGAATTGACATGAGGCTCGCTGCATATATGGTCGGCGTTCGCAAAATGGCTGAAGCTTCGCGTTTTAGAGGCTGGATATAAGTTGATGATTTGCATAAAAATAAAAAATCTCCTATGATAAAATAGGAGATTTTTTTATTCGGAAATAGAAAATATGAAGTGAAATGCCAATCGCAGGAGTTGACAGAAATGATTCAAGAAAAAGCAATTATTATAGGCGGAGGACCTTGTGGACTATCTGCTGCCATTCACCTAAAACAAATTGGCATTGATGCCCTCGTCATCGAAAAAGGCAATGTCGTTAACAGTATTTACAATTATCCGACGCATCAAACCTTTTTCAGCTCAAGTGAAAAGCTCGAAATCGGAGATGTGGCATTTATTACAGAGAACAGGAAGCCTGTCAGAATTCAGGCTTTATCGTATTACCGTGAAGTCGTCAAACGGAAAAACATCCGTGTTAATGCGTTTGAAATGGTGCGTAAAGTGACGAAAACGCAAAATAACACATTCGTTATTGAGACGTCAAAAGAGACCTACACGACGCCATATTGTATCATCGCCACAGGCTATTATGATCATCCAAACTATATGGGCGTACCCGGTGAGGATTTGCCGAAAGTATTTCATTATTTTAAAGAAGGCCACCCGTATTTTGATAAAGATGTTGTTGTCATCGGCGGGAAAAATTCAAGCGTGGACGCCGCCCTTGAACTCGTGAAATCTGGGGCGCGTGTCACAGTTTTATATAGGGGCAATGAGTATTCTCCAAGCATTAAGCCGTGGATTCTGCCAGAATTTGAAGCCCTCGTCAGAAACGGTACAATCCGTATGGAATTTGGCGCTTGTGTCGAAAAAATCACCGAGGATGAAGTTGTGTTTCGCTCCGGAGAGAAAGAACTCATTACCATTAAAAATGATTTTGTATTTGCCATGACAGGCTATCATCCCGATCATCAATTTCTTGAAAAAATTGGTGTTGAAATTGATAAAGAAACAGGGCGTCCATATTTCAACGAAGAAACGATGGAAACGAACGTTGAAGGTGTCTTTATTGCCGGGGTTATTGCTGCGGGAAATAATGCAAATGAAATATTTATTGAAAACGGCAGGTTTCACGGGGGGCATATCGCAGCGGAAATCGCCAAAAGAGAAAACCATTAAAGATGAGGAGCATATGATGCATTCGTATGCTCTTTTTGTTTTTTTAAGTGCAGACAGATGTAAAATTTTAAACAACATGGTAGGATAGACGTAGGAATATAAAGGAAAGAGGTTGCCTGATGTTTGCAATCATCTCTGCAGGAATTGCCCCCGGCATCGCGTTATTAAGTTATTTTTATTTAAAAGATCAGTATGATAATGAACCTGTACATATGGTGCTACGGTCGTTTTTTCTCGGGGTTGTTCTTGTATTTCCCATCATGTTTATCCAGTATGTACTTGAAAAAGAGAATGTAGGAGACGGAAGCTTTTTCGTTTCTTTTTTATCTTCGGGGTTTTTGGAGGAATCATTAAAATGGTTTATACTGATGATCAGTGTCTACCCGCACGCCCACTTTGATGAGCATTATGACGGGATTGTGTACGGTACAAGTGTATCACTCGGTTTTGCAACCCTCGAAAATATTCTTTATTTAATTGGCCACGGCGTGGAGCATGCGTTTGTCAGGGCGCTGCTGCCTGTTTCATGCCATGCCTTGATTGGCGTTATAATGGGATTTTACCTTGGAAAAGCCCGTTTTTCCGCTGATAAGGCGCGTGTAAAGTGGCTTACTCTTTCTTTAGTTGTCCCATCCCTTTTGCATGGATCATATGATTTTATCCTAACAGCGCTTAGCAATTGGATTTATTATATGCTTCCATTTATGGTATTTTTATGGTGGTTTGGTTTGCGTAAAGCGAAAAAAGCCCGTTCCGTTAATATGATGCAAGTATAGAAGCCGCACAGCAACCGTGCGGCTTTTTTGTGTGCAGTTTTTATGTTCTGAGGGATAACAAGGAAAGAGTGTATAAAAATAACCTCGTTACAGAAAATACGATTACACTTAAAAATTTGCAGTAGGAGGCTTGAAAAGATGAAGTCCAAAGGATCGATTATGGCATGTCTCATCCTTTTTTCCTTTACAATAACGACGTTTATTAATACTGAAACGATCTCTGCCTTTTCGAATCAGGTCATTCAAAGAGGGGCAACAGGGGATGATGTGGTCGAGCTTCAGGCGCGTCTTCAATACAACGGATATTATAACGGAAAAATTGACGGGGTTTATGGATGGGGGACGTACTGGGCAGTTCGAAATTTTCAGGATCAATTCGGGTTAAAAGAGGTTGACGGCCTTGTAGGAGCTAAAACAAAGCAAACCTTAATTTGTAAATCAAAATACTATCGTGAATATGTCATGGAACAGCTCAATAAAGGGAATACATTCACGCATTACGGAAAAATTCCGCTAAAGTATCAGACGAAACCATCAAAAGCAGCAACACAAAAGGCAAGACAACAAGCAGAAGCACGGCAGAAACAGCCTGCGGAAAAAACAACGCAGAAGCCTAAAGCGAATGCGAATAAACAGCAAAACAATACACCAGCAAAAGCAAGAAAACAGGATGCGGTAGCAGCGAACATGCCTGGTGGATTTTCCAACAACGATATCAGGCTGCTTGCTCAAGCGGTTTATGGCGAAGCCCGGGGCGAGCCGTACGAGGGGCAGGTTGCTATTGCAGCAGTCATTTTAAACCGTTTGAACAGCCCGTTATTTCCAAATTCAGTAGCGGGGGTTATTTTTGAGCCGCTTGCCTTCACAGCAGTAGCCGACGGACAAATTTACATGCAGCCGAATGAAACGGCACGAGAAGCAGTGCTGGATGCCATCAATGGCTGGGACCCATCAGAGGAAGCACTTTACTACTTTAATCCGGATACGGCTACAAGTCCGTGGATTTGGGGGCGTCCGCAGATTAAAAGAATCGGTAAACACATTTTCTGTGAGTAGCAGATATGAGAAAGCATAAAAAGAGGTGTGATAAATGATCAGAGGAATTTTAATCGCCGTGCTTGGTATTGCAATAGTCGGTACAGGCTACTGGGGATACAAAGAACACCAGGAAAAAGACGCAGTTCTTCTTCATGCTGAAAATAACTATCAGCGGGCGTTTCATGAGCTTACCTATCAGGTGGATCAGCTTCATGATAAAATCGGAACAACACTTGCCATGAACAGCCAAAAATCACTGTCGCCTGCATTGATCGATGTGTGGAGGATTACATCAGAAGCTCATAACAGCGTCAGTCAGCTGCCGCTTACATTAATGCCGTTTAATAAAACTGAAGAGCTATTATCAAAGATCGGCGATTTCAGCTATAAAACGTCAGTCAGAGATTTGGACCAAAAGCCGCTTGATAAAAACGAGTATACATCACTAAATAAGCTATATCAGCAGTCCGAAGATATACAAAATGAATTGCGTCATGTTCAGCACCTTGTCATGAGCAAAAACCTTCGCTGGATGGACGTAGAAATGGCTCTGGCTTCTGACGAAAAACAAAGTGATAATACGATTATCAACAGCTTTAAAACAGTCGAAAAAAATGTTGGTGCATTCTCCACTGGCACTGATCTTGGCCCGAGTTTCACCAGTACGAAAAAAGAAGAGAAAGGCTTCAGCCATCTGAAGGGAAAACAAATTTCCGAACAGGAAGCAAAACAAATTGCTGAGCGCTTTGCCCCAGATGACAATTATTCAATTAAAGTGGTAAAGAGCGGAAAAAAAACAAATCGCGATGTATATAGCATCAGCATGAAAGACCCAGACCATAAAGCAGTGATTTATATGGATATTACGAAGAAGGGCGGGCATCCGGTATACTTGATCCAAAACAGGGAAGTGAAAGATCAGAAAATCAGTTTAAATGACGGATCGAACCGAGCGCTTGCATTTTTAAAGAAAAACGGATTTGAAACAGATGATTTGGAAATTGATGAAAGTGCCCAATATGATAAAATCGGTGTATTTTCATATGTTCCTGTTGAAAATAAAGTCCGGATGTACCCGGAGGCAATTCGTATGAAAGTGGCCTTGGATGACGGTGAGGTTGTCGGCTTTTCAGCAAGAGACTTCCTCACATCTCATAGAAAAAGAACCATACCTAAGCCTGCAATTACTGAAGCAGAGGCAAAGTCTAAATTAAATAAAAATGTACAAGTGAGAGAAACAAGGCTCGCTTTGATTACAAATGAACTAGGTCAAGAAGTGTTATGTTACGAAATGCTTGGAACAATTGAAAATGACACATTCAGAATGTATATCAATGCCAAAGACGGATCGGAAGAAAAGGTTGAAAAACTAAAAAATGCAGAACCTATATATAAAGACCTATAAAAAACAGGAGGAAAGGACTAAATGTCTTTTCCTTTTTTTCATTACGTGCTTTAATAAAAACGTGAGTATATTGAATGCGAAAGAGTGAAGTCAATGATAGAGATTGGAGAAACTGTACTTTTAGAATATATAGAAGAAAATGAATTGAAAAAGGCAAAAAGCAAGGCGGTCAGCATCGAAAACAATGAACTTTTGATCGCGTATCCTGTTGATGTAGTTACAGGGCGAACTGTGATTTTACATAACGATATGGAAGTAACGGTAGAGTTTGTGGGAAAAGACGAAGTTCCTTATCGCTTTATAAGCCGTATAAAAGGTAAAGTGAAGGACAAACTTCAAATGATCTGTCTTGAAGTGCCTCCCCGTGAAAAAATGAAAAGAATCCAGCGCCGCCAATATGTAAGAACTGATGCGGTATTAGATGTGCAAATTCAGCCGGGAAATGAGGAAGAGATCCGCACACTATCTTATAACATCAGTGCAGGCGGCATAGCCGTGGTTTTAGCTGATGGCCTTTC
The DNA here is from genome assembly GCF_037963335.1 of Bacillus sp. PS108. Lineage (NCBI taxonomy): Bacteria > Bacillati > Bacillota > Bacilli > Caryophanales > Bacillaceae > Bacillus > Bacillus sp. PS108. The sequence goes on along the minus strand of NZ_CP150155.1, from coordinate 2,251,226 downwards.
TTTTCAATCGGGGGAATCATTGCGCCTGATCATCCGTCTTCCTGAAGAGGAGCACACACGTCAAATAGAAACAGAAGCAGTTGTCAGACGAATCTTTAATGACCCCAAGTCAGAAAAACGAAAAATGACTTTAGAGTATTCAGAAATTGCAGCAGGTGACCAGCAGGCTTTGCTTCAATACTGCATCCGGCGCCAGTTAAATAAGAGAAGAAAGGCCCGAATGGAATAAACATCGGCAAACACTTCCATACTATTTGTAATGGAGGTGCTCCAATGAAAACATTTGAACGGCTGCTGATCAAATTATTGTTCATTCAGGCCATCATTTTACTTGGTGTCCAATTTCTTTTTCACTATCAGCATATTGAACCATACGTATCAAAAGTGATTCAATATGAAGGGGTGGATAAAATGGAGGAAAACAATAGGATTGAAACCTTCAAACATTAATTATTCATCAATTTTTCACCCTTTTTCATAAAGTTCGTGATACAATCCATAGAGGAGAAAAGAGCAAGGAGAGGAATTATGGAAAAGAAATTATCGATTGCAATCGACGGCCCGGCAGCTGCGGGGAAAAGCACCGTTGCCAAAATTGTGGCTGAGAAAAAATCGTACATATATATTGATACAGGAGCGATGTATCGGGCGATTACGTACGCGGCTTTACAGGAAAACGTTGATCTGACAGATGAAGAAAAACTGGCTGAGCTGCTAAAGCGGACAGACATTGAGCTGATTACAACAAAAGATGGACAAAAAGTGCTTGTAAACGGCACCGATGTAACTGAGGCGATCAGAACAGATGAAATAAGCAACCAAGTTTCAATTGCGGCCAAGCACAGAAGTGTCAGAGAAGAAATGGTGAAACGCCAGCAGCAGCTTGGGGAAAAAGGCGGCGTCGTCATGGATGGTCGTGACATCGGGACGCATGTGCTGCCAAATGCAGAAGTAAAAATCTTTCTTTTGGCATCTGTTGAAGAGAGAGCGAAACGTCGTTATGAAGAAAATGTGAAAAAAGGCTTTGATGTCAACTTCGAAACATTAATTGAGGAAATTGCAAGAAGAGACAAGCTTGATTCAGAGCGCGAAGTATCTCCGCTGCGTAAAGCAGAAGACGCTCTTGAAATCGACACGACATCGCTTTCCATTCAAGAGGTAGCTGATAAAATCCTCGAGGCTGTGGAGCAAAAGTCCCGCTGAGGATGGCAAATGCCACTTTTTTTGAATTTTTCAACGAAGATAGAATGTTATTGCTTGACAAACCTGTCCTTTTATTAGAAGTTAATACTAATAAAACTTTTTATTGATCATTCAAAAAACTTTTTTGGATGATTCTTTAATACATATTCGGCTAAAAGCGGGCATGTTATATGTTCAGCTTTCAAACCGTTTTAATTAAGCTGTGTAGGTTTGGACCAAGGAGGTTATTCAAATGACAGAGGAAATGAATCAAATTGATGTTCAAGTGCCAGAGGTTGGAGATGTAGTTAAAGGGATTGTGACAAAGGTAGAAGACAAACATGTAGATGTAGAAATTATTAATGTTAAACAATCCGGTATTATTCCAATCAGTGAATTATCAAGTCTTCATGTAGAGAAAGCATCGGATGTTGTTAAAGTAGACGACGAGCTTGACCTGAAAGTAACAAAAGTGGAAGACGATGCTTTGATTTTATCTAAACGTGCTGTTGATGCAGACCGCGCTTGGGAAGACCTTGAGAAAAAATTTGAAACAAAAGAAGTGTTTGAAGCTGAAGTGAAAGATGTCGTGAAAGGCGGCCTTGTCGTTGATATCGGCGTTCGCGGTTTTATTCCGGCATCACTTGTTGAAGCACATTTCGTTGAAGACTTCACTGACTATAAAGGAAAAACACTGTCACTGCTCGTTGTAGAGCTTGACCGTGATAAAAACCGCGTGATCCTTTCACACCGTGCTGTTGTTGAAAGTGAACAAGCGAATAAAAAACAAGAACTTCTTCAGTCTCTTGAAGTTGGAAGTGTACTTGATGGCAAAGTACAGCGCCTGACTGATTTTGGCGCGTTTGTTGATATTGGCGGCATTGACGGACTTGTACACATTTCACAGCTTTCCCACTCTCATGTAGAGAAGCCGTCTGACGTTGTTGAAGAGGGACAAGAAGTAAAAGTGAAAGTGTTATCGGTTGACCGTGATAATGAACGTATTTCTTTATCAATCAAAGATACACTGCCTGGACCTTGGAGCCAAATCGGCGAAAAAGTGAAGCCTGGCGATGTGCTTGAAGGAACTGTACAGCGTCTTGTAAGCTTCGGTGCCTTTGTTGAAATCCTTCCAGGTGTTGAAGGTCTCGTTCATATTTCTCAAATTTCCAATAAACACATCGGCACGCCGCATGAAGTCCTTGAAGAAGGACAGACTGTAAAAGTGAAGGTTCTTGATGTGAATGAAAATGAGGAGCGCATTTCATTAAGCATGCGTGAACTTGAAGAAACGCCTAAAGCTGACCAGGAAGATTACCGTCAATATCAAGCGAAGGAAGAAACAAGCACTGGCTTCCAGCTTGGAGATCTGATCGGAGATAAGCTGAATAAACTAAAATAATTGGTGATAAACGTGACTCGAGCAGAACGAAAAAGACAACACATCAATCATGCCTTGTCTACCGGCCAGAAGCGGGAAACAGGTCTTGATGATATTACGTTTGTTCACGTCAGTCTGCCCGATCTTGCATTAGAACAAGTAGATATTTCCACAAAAATCGGCGAACTTTCAAGCAGTTCGCCGATTTTTATCAATGCAATGACTGGCGGCGGCGGAAAACTTACATATGAGATTAATAAATCGCTTGCGCGAGCGGCTTCTCAGGCTGGAATTCCCCTTGCTGTGGGATCGCAAATGTCAGCATTAAAAGATCCATCAGAGCGTCTTTCCTATGAAATTGTTCGAAAGGAAAACCCAAACGGGCTGATTTTTGCCAACCTGGGAAGCGAGGCAACGGCTGCTCAGGCAAAGGAAGCCGTTGAGATGATTGGAGCAAACGCACTGCAGATCCACCTCAATGTGATTCAGGAAATTGTGATGCCTGAAGGAGACAGAAGCTTTAGCGGCGCACTGGAACGTATTGAACAAATTTGCAGTCATGTCAGTGTACCGGTCATTGTGAAAGAAGTCGGATTCGGTATGAGCAAAGCATCAGCAGGGAAGCTGTATGAAGCTGGTGCTGCAGCTGTTGACATTGGCGGTTACGGGGGAACAAATTTCTCGAAAATCGAAAATCTCCGAAGACAGCGGCAAATCTCCTTTTTTAATTCGTGGGGCATTTCGACAGCTGCAAGTTTGGCGGAAATCCGCTCTGAGTTTCCTGCAAGCACCATGATCGCCTCTGGCGGTCTGCAAGATGCGCTTGACGTGGCAAAGGCAATTGCGCTGGGGGCCTCTTGCACCGGAATGGCAGGGCATTTTTTAAAAGCGCTGACTGACAGCGGTGAGGAAGGACTGCTTGAGGAGATTCAGCTGATCCTTGAGGAATTAAAGTTGATTATGACTGTGCTGGGTGCCAGAACGATTGCCGATTTACAAAAGGCGCCCCTTGTGATCAAAGGTGAAACCCATCATTGGCTCACAGAGAGAGGGGTCAATACATCAAGCTATAGTGTGCGATAAATGATAAAAGCCCAAAACCATATGTGGTTTGGGCTTTTTGTGTTATGATTTTCGTTTTTTGAATTTTCCGTTTTGTTCAAGGCTTGTCGCTCCGTCATAGTGAATGGACTGGTCGCGGTCTGATTCGACTCTGCCTGAAGCTTTGAGTTTTTTCTCTTGTCTGTCTTTTCCCATGATCATACTCCTTAATGTGAGATCGATTGTTTAAAAAATGTACTTGAACTCCATACTGGGAATATGGAGGAAGTAAAATGGAACAATTTTATTACTATTGGTCAATGTGGTTTCTGTGGGTTCTGACAACATTTATTTTTGAAAAGACGAAAAGACGAATTGCCGTCTCTGTCTTTATTTTAACTAATATTATTCTAAGCATACATGACATCGCTTTATATTTTTCCCTGAATGCTGCATATTTGATGTTTTTCGTTTGCGGATGTGTCTATGCCGGGTATTTGGGAATGTATCGTTTTCGTTACATCTTGGTCTATCTGACGCTCGTTGCCGCGTATGCGTTTGTTTATCTTTTTGCATTATATGACCCGGTTTGGTTCATCATAAAACCTGAGTGGGCTGCTGTTATATTAATAGTGCTTTTAACAGCTTCAGTTGAAAGGAATTTTGAGAAGCAGCTTGTCTTATTTGTCCTAGGGATGTGCCAAGGCGAACTGGTGTATTCATTTGTGATCCAGAAGTTGGCCGGGGCTATGGCTGTCGGCGGCTTTCAATGGCTGAATGCGTGTTCTGCGGGGATGATATTGCTGTTTGGCATATCTAAATACGAACACCTCGCAAGCCAGATTGGTCAGAAAAGCAAAAGATCAAACAAAGGAGCTACCAAAATGTCATGAGTGATTACATCTATCCGATTATTGCTGGGGTCATTGCCGGAATTGCGACAAGGCTTTATATGCTGAAAACGGATTACCGCCAGTATCCGACCTATGTTCATGGGAAAGTGATTCACATCGCACTGGGGTTGATAGCGGCTGGTTTAGGTGCAATTATTATGCCGGCGCTTTTGCAGGAGGAATTTACGGCCATCACATTTTTAACATTGGCAGCGACGCAATTTAGAGATGTCCGAAACATGGAGCGGAACACATTGACGCAAATGGATTCGTATGAACTTGTCTCAAGGGGAAGCACATATATTGAGGGGATTGCCATTGCGTTTGAAAGCAGAAATTATATTGTGATCTTTACAGCGCTTTTGACAACCTCTGCGTATGTGTTTTTATCCATCTGGGCTGCTGTCATAGCGGCTGTCGTTTGTTTTTTACTGGCTATGAAGTTTATGTCGGGCAGTGTGTTGAAGGATATTGTAGATATCGAGTACATAAAGCCGCGCTTTGACGGTCCTGGGCTGTTTGTTGATAATATTTATATGATGAATATCGGGCTTCCAGAGAAACAGGAACTGATTTTAAAGCATGGCATGGGCTTTATTTTGACGCCGAAAAACTTTAATTCAGCAGCGACGATAGCAAATTTAGGGCAGCGTCAGGCCATTTTATTTGATGTTTCCAATGTGCTCGGGGTTTATCGGGATTCAGGAGAGCCATCTTTGGCACCAATTGCAAAACGGGATTTAAATGATGGGAGAGTGGCAGTATTTGTTCTCCCGCAAATTCACCATCCCGAAACGGCTGTTCAAATTATTAGCAATGTTCCAACCCTGGAAAATGCGATTAGAATGCCGACTGAATTTATCAAGAATCAGGATAAGGTGATAGGATGAGTGAATCTCTTACGAAAGTGATTTTGTCTGTAATCACGACAAATCCAAACCGGGTTGCAGGGGGAGCACCTGTCTTTTTTTGCAATGACCAAAAGGAGATGGAGCTTTTCGCTAAAAATCTTGAGGCCATCCTTGATGGAATAGCTCACAGAATCGGAGATGACGTGTATTTGATCGTGAAACATTTTTAAGAATAGTTGTGATCCCAGTAAAAACTGATATAATAAATGAGTTAAGCCCTTCCTCTGAAGGGTTTCTTTTCATAAAAGTGAATGAAATGATTTTAATAACCGGTTGAAAATTTATGTAAAAATGAAAGCGGCTGGATTGAAAGGAAGGGTACTATGGGTAAACCTGTCGTAGCCATTGTCGGGAGACCAAATGTAGGAAAATCCACAATCTTTAACCGGATTGCGGGAGAAAGAATTTCAATAGTAGAAGATACCCCTGGCGTGACAAGGGATCGGATATACAGCTCGGCTGAATGGCTGAATTATGATTTTAATTTGATTGATACGGGCGGTATTGATATCGGTGATGAGCCGTTCTTAGCGCAGATTCGCCAGCAGGCTGAAATCGCCATGGATGAAGCGGACGTGATTATTTTTATGGTGAACGGCCGTGAAGGCGTGACAGCTGCTGATGAAGAAGTGGCGAAAATTTTGTACCGCACAAAAAAGCCTGTTGTTTTAGCGGTTAATAAACTGGATAACACAGAAATGAGAGCGAATATGTATGATTTTTATTCGCTAGGCTTTGGCGAGCCATATCCAATTTCGGGAACACACGGACTCGGACTGGGTGATTTACTGGATGCCGTTGCAGAGCATTTTAAAAACATTCCAGAAACGAAATACAATGAGGAAGTTGTTCAATTCTGTCTGATCGGACGTCCGAATGTCGGAAAGTCTTCACTTGTGAACGCAATGCTCGGCGAAGAACGCGTTATTGTCAGCAACGTGGCTGGAACGACAAGAGATGCTGTTGATACGTCATTTACTTACAACCAGCAGGAGTTTGTCATTGTCGATACTGCAGGTATGCGAAAAAAAGGGAAAGTCTATGAAACGACTGAGAAGTATAGTGTACTGAGGGCGCTGAAAGCGATTGACCGCTCAGAAGTCGTGGCAGTTGTGCTGGATGGCGAAGAAGGCATTATTGAACAGGACAAGCGTATCGCCGGTTATGCACACGAAGCGGGCAAGGCCGTCGTCATCGTGGTAAACAAATGGGATGCTGTTGACAAAGATGAGAGCACAATGAAAGAATTTGAAGAAAATATTCGCGATCATTTTCAATTTCTGGATTATGCGCCAATCCTATTTATGTCTGCCTTAACGAAAAAACGGATCCATACGCTGATGCCTGCGATTATTAAAGCAAGTGAAAATCATTCACTTCGAGTTCAAACAAACGTCTTAAATGATGTCATTATGGACGCTGTGGCAATGAATCCGACACCGACTCATAACGGTTCTCGTTTGAAGATTTACTATGCGACTCAAGTGTCGGTAAAGCCGCCAAGCTTCGTTGTGTTTGTAAACGATCCGGAATTGATGCATTTTTCATACGAACGGTTTTTAGAAAACCGAATCAGAGACGCGTTCGGTTTTGAGGGGACACCAATCAAAATATTTGCAAGAGCTAGAAAATAAAAAGGTGTGAATCAAACATGAAAAAAGTCACAATGCTTGGAGCAGGGAGTTGGGGAACAGCACTGGCTTTAGTTCTAACTGATAATGGAAATGAAGTGTGTGTGTGGGCTCACCGTGCAGATTTAATTCATCAAATTAATGAGTTGCATGAAAACAAAGATTATTTGCCGAATGTTAAGCTGTCTACATCCATTAAAGGAACAACAGATATGAAAGAGGCTGTTTCAGACGCAGATGTCATTATCGTTGCGGTCCCGACAAAAGCAATTCGGGAAGTGCTGAGACAGGCTGTCCCTTTTATAACGAAAAAGGCAGTCTTTGTTCATGTCAGCAAGGGTATTGAGCCAGATTCACTTCTGCGCATTTCTGAAATTATGGAAATTGAGATCCCGAGTGATGTCAGAAAAGATATCGTTGTCCTTTCCGGCCCGAGTCATGCGGAAGAAGTAGGGTTGCGGCACCCCACAACTGTTACTGCATCTTCAAAGAGCATGAGGGCAGCAGAAGAGGTGCAGGATCTATTTATTAATCACAATTTTCGGGTGTACACAAATCCTGATATTATCGGAGTTGAAATCGGAGGGGCTTTAAAGAATATTATTGCCCTTGCTGCAGGGATTACAGATGGTTTAGGGTACGGCGACAATGCCAAAGCTGCTTTGATTACACGCGGACTTGCCGAAATCGCGAGACTCGGAACGAAAATGGGCGGAAATCCTTTGACGTTCTCTGGATTGACAGGAGTAGGCGATCTGATTGTGACGTGCACAAGTGTTCATTCCAGAAACTGGCGTGCGGGCAATTTGCTCGGAAAAGGGTACAAGCTTGAAGATGTTCTTGAAGAGATGGGAATGGTAGTCGAAGGCGTCCGCACGACGAAAGCGGCTTACCAGCTTTCGAAGAAATATGATGTTAAAATGCCGATTACAGAAGCTCTCCATCAGGTCCTGTTCAACGGACAAAAAGTGGAAACCGCTGTTGAATCTTTAATGGCGAGAGGGAAAACCCACGAGATGGAGGATTTGGTAAATACGTTTGAAAATCAAGTGAAGTAAAAGTATCAATCGTATGGTGAAACGCATATCTTAATTGAACGAAAGCCCGAAAAACAGAAGAACACCTAAGTCTTGGGATCTCCTGAAACATTTTGCCGATTTAGGCAATAGAGGATGCATCTGTATGCCAAGTCGCATACTATAGCATCGAAGTCCAAGAGAGTGTTTCTTAAACGTGCAGGTGAATATAGTCAAGTTGACTGAAGCGAAGGTCCCCCTCTTTGCTTCAGTTTTTTTGTTCTATCAAAGGATGGAAAATCTGGTTGATCTTTTCCGGCGCTGTATATTAAAATATAATATAACGCTTACATCATACATATCGGGGAGGCGCACGTCATTGAATCTGGCATTGATGAAAATGTGGTTTGCTCTAGGGTCCATGGGTCTGATGTTTTTGGCTGTAGCTTCCATCTATTTAAGCCGCTTTAAGTGCCAAAACCGTTTTTTGAAGATTGCGATTTCATCATTCGCATACATGTGTATGCTCATATCTGGAATTATTGTGTTTGTCGTGGTTTTTAGCGGCCCTGTCAATGAATAAAGCTGTAAAAGGAAGTGCTGTATGGGTAAACTGAAGTGCGCAATCATTTTTGCGGCAGTCGTGTTTTTATCCGGATGTTTATATCCAAATGAACGGAAAAGCAGTGTGCATGCCATTCCTTATCAAGACCAGCTAAAGCAGGTTCAATCTGCTGTTGATGAATTTCAAAAGGCAAATGGAGGGCTGCTTCCTATTCAAACCAAAGATATGTCGACACCGCTATATCAAAAATATCCGATAGACTTTAACCGGTTAGCGCCAAGATACATAGCTGAACCTCCAAGTACGGCATTTGAAAGCGGGGGAGACTATCAATACGTGCTTGTTGACGTAGAGAACGATCCGGCTGTTAAATTAATTGATCTAAAGATGGCAGAAAAAATTCGCGATGTGAAATTGCGCATCCAAATGTATCGTCAGGAGCATCAATATCCGCCTTACAAGGATGTGCTATCTCGTGATTTATTTACACTCGATGAGAAGAAGCTTGGGGATGGCAGCTCTCTTACAGTGACAAGCCCAATCTCAGGGAATTCCTTGCCGCTTATGATTGACGGAGACGGAGAAATATATGCTGATTACCGGACTGAGCTGGCTTCTTGCCTCAAAAAAAGCAAGAAAACGTTTAAACCCGGGACTGAAATCCAGGATATGATTTGGCAGGAAACCCCCTTTGTCCCCGCGTTTTCTGTAAAATATACGGTAAATGACAAACAGGAACCTGTTTTTTTAGAAAATGATATGAAAAAGGAATGAACCTTTCTCCCTTGCATACAAATAGGGAGAAAGGTTTTTTTATATTAATAGATTGAGGATGAGAAATTTTCTAAAGATGTCATATTCAAATAGGACAACGTCATACACATATAGTGTCCTGTGTTTGATTGAAAGAGCTTAATAAAATTGAAAAGGATAGGAAGTCCGGGAGGGGATCACTTGGAAAAGGTCGATATTTTCAAGGATATCGCTGAACGAACAGGAGGCGATATATACTTAGGAGTCGTAGGTGCTGTCCGTACAGGAAAATCCACGTTCATTAAAAAATTTATGGAGCTTGTGGTGCTCCCGAATATCAGTAACGAAGCAGACCGGGCCCGAGCGCAGGATGAACTGCCGCAGAGCGCAGCCGGCAAAACCATTATGACTACAGAGCCTAAATTTGTTCCGAATCAGGCGATGTCTGTTCATGTGTCAGACGGACTCGATGTGAATATAAGATTAGTAGATTGTGTAGGTTACACAGTGCCCGGGGCTAAAGGATATGAAGATGAAAACGGGCCGCGGATGATCAATACGCCTTGGTACGAAGAACCGATCCCATTTCATGAGGCTGCTGAAATCGGCACACGAAAAGTCATTCAAGAACACTCGACCATCGGAGTTGTCATTACGACAGACGGCACCATTGGAGATATCGCCAGAAGTGACTATATAGAGGCTGAAGAAAGAGTCATTGAAGAGCTGAAAGAGGTTGGCAAACCTTTTATTATGGTCATCAACTCAGTCAGGCCGTATCACCCGGAAACGGAAGCCATGCGCCAGGATTTAAGCGAAAAATATGATATCCCGGTATTGGCAATGAGTGTAGAGAGCATGCGGGAATCAGATGTGCTGAGTGTGCTCAGAGAGGCCCTCTACGAGTTTCCGGTGCTAGAAGTGAATGTCAATCTCCCAAGCTGGGTAATGGTGCTGAAAGAAAACCATTGGCTGCGTGAAAGCTATCAGGAGTCCGTGAAGGAAACGGTTAAGGATATTAAACGGCTCCGGGACGTAGACAGGGTTGTCGGCCAATTCAGCGAGTTTGAATTCATTGAAAGTGCCGGATTAGCCGGAATTGAGCTGGGCCAAGGGGTGGCAGAAATTGATTTGTACGCGCCTGATCATCTATATGATCAAATCCTAAAAGAAGTTGTGGGCGTCGAAATCAGAGGAAGAGACCATCTGCTTGAGCTCATGCAAGACTTCGCCCATGCGAAAACAGAATATGATCAAGTGTCTGATGCCTTAAAAATGGTCAAACAGACGGGATACGGCATTGCAGCGCCTGCTTTAGCTGATATGAGTCTCGATGAGCCGGAAATTATAAGGCAGGGCTCGCGATTCGGTGTGAGGCTGAAAGCTGTCGCTCCGTCGATCCATATGATCAAAGTCGATGTCGAAAGCGAATTCGCCCCGATTATCGGAACGGAAAAACAAAGTGAAGAGCTTGTACGCTATTTAATGCAGGACTTTGAGGATGATCCGCTCTCCATCTGGAATTCCGATATCTTCGGAAGGTCGCTGAGCTCAATTGTGAGAGAAGGGATTCAGGCAAAGCTGTCATTGATGCCTGAAAACGCACGGTATAAATTAAAAGAAACATTAGAAAGAATCATAAACGAAGGCTCTGGCGGCTTAATCGCCATCATCCTGTAATACCGGTAGACCTCTTTATAGAATGGGAGGTCTTTTTTCTTTGCTCTTAATAATGGAAAAGGATCAAGGAATAGGATGAAAAAAGGAAAAAAAGGAATATTTGTTCGGTAAATCACCTTAAATCCTTGACGAGCAAGGGATTGACGCTTTAAAATGCTTGATATGGCTTTTTATATGTGTTACTCTACATACAGAAATTCTTCACTTTGTTGGACAAACATTCCTCAGAGTGCAGTTTTTCTTAAAAAGCCGTTTAATTGTCTTTCTCTTACTTGCTCTCATTTTTTTCTGAGACAGGTTTAGAATCAGACTGAACTGTGAAGAAATGATAATAAACGAACTGAATGTATCCTTTTGGGAGGAGGTGAAAGGCATGAACAAAACAGAACTTATCAATGCGGTTGCAGAAGCAAGCGAATTGTCTAAAAAAGACGCTACAAAAGCAGTTGACTCTGTTTTTGATACGATCTTAGATGCACTTAAAAACGGTGATAAAATCCAACTGATCGGTTTTGGTAACTTCGAGGTGCGTGAACGTTCTGCACGTAAAGGACGCAACCCTCAAACAGGTGAAGAAATCGAAATTCCAGCAAGCAAAGTACCTGCTTTCAAACCAGGTAAAGCGCTTAAAGACGCAGTTGCCGGAAAATAATTGTGAATATAGATCGTGTATGCATCTAGCTTACATACACTTTATTTCTTCACAGAAAAGCCCCTTTCTAAGGGGCTTTTCATATTTCAAGAGCATGGGCTTCCTGACAGGGCATTCACTTTGCTTTTAGCGGGGCATATGTGCTAGAATCGAAATTAAATGTATTCATTGGTGGAGGACATAGAACATGAAAGAAGTTAATAAAGAGCAAATCGAACAAGCTGTTCGTCAAATTTTAGAAGCGATCGGAGAAGACCCGAATAGAGAAGGGCTTCTTGATACTCCGAAAAGAGTCGCAAAGATGTATGCCGAAGTATTCTCCGGCTTGAATGAAGATCCAAAAGAACATTTCCAGACTATCTTCGGTGAAAACCATGAGGAGCTTGTTCTTGTAAAAGATATCGCGTTTCATTCTATGTGTGAGCATCACCTTGTTCCCTTTTATGGAAAAGCACATGTTGCATATATCCCGCGAGGCGGAAAGGTCACAGGACTCAGCAAACTGGCACGTGCCGTTGAAGCAGTTGCAAAGCGCCCGCAGCTTCAGGAACGCATCACTTCTACAATTGCAGAAAGCATCGTAGAAACGCTTGATCCGCATGGCGTAATGGTAGTGGTTGAAGCGGAACACATGTGCATGACGATGCGCGGTGTAAGAAAACCGGGTGCGAAAACTGTGACTTCAGCAGTCAGAGGCGTTTTTAAAGATGATGCCGCTGCCCGTGCAGAAGTATTGGAACATATTAAACGCCAGGACTAATAAAGATAGAGGGTGCTATAAATGAACCAAAAGCATTCAAGTGATTTTGTCGTCATTAAAGCCGTTGAGGACGGAGTGAATGTGATCGGCCTGACAAGAGGAACAGACACAAAGTTTCACCATTCCGAAAAACTCGACAAGGGAGAAGTGATCATCGCTCAGTTTACAGAGCATACTTCTGCCATTAAAGTCAGAGGAGAGGCACTGATTCAAACCGCGTACGGAGAAATGAAAAGCGAAAAAAAATAAGCTGGCTGTCCCCGCTGTTAAAAGCAAATGCTCGCAAACAGCGGGAGGATACAGCCAATTTCTTTTTTTTATGCTATAATGATACCTGCGTAAGCGAATGAAAAGATAAAACTCATACATAGATTAAGAAATAAATGTGAATTTGGGGACAAGGGTGATATTTTTGCAAGACATCTACGGAACTTTAGCCAATCTGAACACGAAATTAAAACAAAAGCTGTCTCATCCTTATTTAGCGAAGCATATTTCCGCGCCGAAAATTGATGAGGATAAGCTTCTTCTTTTTCATGCTTTATTTGAAGAAGCTGACATAAAAAACAACGACAGAGAAAATTATATTGTAACAGCGATGCTTGTACAAAGCGCCCTTGATACCCATGATGAAGTGACGACAGCTAGAGTCATAAAACGAGACGAAAACAAAAACCGCCAATTGACTGTTCTCGCGGGCGATTATTTCAGCGGGCTGTACTACTCTTTACTATCTGAAATGAAGGATATCTACATGATTCGGACGCTTGCTACAGCCATTAAAGAAATCAACGAACATAAAATTCGTCTGTATGACCGTTCTTTCAAGGACGAAAACGATTTTTTCGAAAGTGTCGGCATCGTTGAATCAGCTTTATTCCATCGTGTGGCGGAACACTTCAACCTTCCGCGCTGGAAAAAGCTGTCGAGTGATTTTTTTGTATTTAAGCGGCTTATGAACGGAAATGATGCATTTCTGGATGTGATCGGGAGTTTTATACAGCTGGGAAAAACAAAAGAAGAGATATTAGAAGATTGTTTTAAAAAAGCGAAAAACAGCATTGAGTCACTTCTGCCTCTAAATTCACCTATTCAGAACATTTTAATAAACCGTCTGAAGACAATCAGCCAAGATCAAACCTATCATCAGAAAGTGGAAGAAGGGTAAACCATTATGCAGGACTCAAAAGAACAGCGCGTACACGGAGTATTTGAAAAAATATATAAAAACTATGACCAAATGAACTCTGTCATCAGTTTTCAGCAGCATAAAAAATGGCGCGACAAAACGATGCGCATCATGAATGTAAAAGAAGGCGCAACAGCACTTGATGTCTGCTGCGGAACGGCTGACTGGACGATCGCTCTTGCAAAAGCGGCCGGCAAAAGCGGCGAGATCAAGGGCTTGGATTTCAGTGAAAATATGCTGAGTGTCGGCGAGCAGAAAGTAAAAGACGGCGGATTCAGCCAAATTGAACTGCTGCACGGAAATGCGATGGAGCTTCCTTTTGATGATGATACATTTGATTATGTCACCATTGGCTTCGGGCTCCGCAATGTCCCTGATTACTTGACTGTACTGAAAGAGATGAGACGTGTAGTGAAGCCGGGCGGGCAGGTGGTATGTCTGGAAACGTCCCAGCCGGAAATGTTCGGATTCAGACAGGCTTACTTTATGTACTTTAAGTATATTATGCCGTTTTTCGGGAAACTGTTTGCGAAGAGCTATAAAGAATATTCTTGGCTTCAAGAATCAGCCAGAGATTTCCCTGGAATGAAGGAACTGGCAGGCCTGTTTGAAGAGGCGGGCCTGAAAAATGTTAAATATCATTCGTTTACTGGCGGAGTCGCTGCCACGCATATCGGATGGAAATGAAAACACAGATGTTTGGGTGAATGATATGAAATTTAAAATGGCCTACTCTTTTTTAAATGACGATATTGATGTAATCGAAAGAGAACTTGAACAAACCGTACGTTCCGATTACCCGCTTTTAAGCGAGGCAGGTCTTCACCTGCTGCAGGCCGGAGGGAAACGTATTCGGCCTGTTTTCGTGTTGCTTTCCGGCATGTTTGGTGATTACGATATTAATAAGATTAAATATGTCGCCGTCACTCTGGAAATGATTCACATGGCATCTTTGGTTCATGATGATGTCATTGATGATGCGGAGCTTCGCCGAGGAAAACCGACAATCAAAGCAAAGTGGGACAATCGTATTGCGATGTACACAGGCGATTATATGCTTGCGGGATCTCTTGAAATGATGACGAGAATTAACGAACCGAAAGCCCATAGGATTTTGTCACAGACGATCGTTGAAGTTTGTCTAGGGGAAATTGAGCAGATCAAAGACAAATACAACATGGAACAAAATCTCAGAACGTATCTCCGCCGTATCAAAAGAAAAACAGCTCTCTTGATCGCGGTCAGCTGCCAGCTTGGTGCCATTGCGTCTGGAGCTGATGAGAAGATTCATAAGGCATTGTACTGGTTTGGGTATTACGTCGGCATGTCTTATCAGATTATTGATGATATTCTTGATTTTACTTCAACTGAAGAAGAGCTGGGTAAACCCGTTGGAGGAGATTTGCTTCAAGGAAACGTCACATTGCCAGTGCTGTATGCCCTGAAAAATCCTGCATTAAAAAACCAGCTTAAATTGATTAACAGTGAGACAACGCAGGAACAGCTTGAACCAATCATTGAAGAAATCAAAAAAACAGATGCAATTGAAGCATCTATGGCAGTAAGCGAAATGTATCTGCAGAAAGCTTTTCAGAAATTAAACACGCTTCCTCGAGGGCGCGCACGCTCGTCTCTTGCAGCCATCGCAAAATATATCGGTAAAAGAAAATTTTAATTTTTGTAGATATTAAGAAATTTCTCCGCCCCGGATTGATTAATTATCAGAAAGATGTTACGATTTCGGTGTGCAGTGTGAAAGCCTATACATACATAATGATGGGGTGGAGAATATGATGGAAAAGACTTTTATCATGGTGAAACCAGACGGTGTCCAACGTCAGCTCATTGGGGACATTTTATCTAGATTCGAACGTAAGGGCTTACAATTAGCTGGCGCCAAGTTAATGAGAGTGACTGAACAAATGGCTGAGAAACACTACGCCGAACATCAAGGTAAGCCTTTCTTCGGAGAGCTCGTTGAGTTTATTACTTCAGGACCTGTATTCGCAATGGTGTGGGAAGGCGAAAATGTCATTGAAGTGACGAGACAGCTGATCGGGAAGACAAACCCTAAAGAAGCTTTACCTGGTACGATTCGTGGGGATTATGGCATGTTTGTCGGAAAAAACATCATCCACGGCTCTGATTCTCTCGAAAGTGCAGAACGCGAGATTAACATTTTCTTTAAGAATGAAGAATTAGTATCATATCAGCAACTTATGGCAGGCTGGATCTATTAATCATTGTGAAAATAAGCAACAGAGCCGGCATCATATAACGCCGCCGGTTTTTGATCTGTTTTGTAAAGGTTTACATTAAAGTGAATAAAGTGTTGATTGGCAGTGTGCATCAGACCTCTGCCTTTCCCAACGATCTAAAATCAGCTGAAAAGCTGATTTTTTTATTGAAACAATACAATTTCCTGATAAAACAAGCTATACTAGGACAAAAAGACAGCGAGACTGGGAGAGTAGAGATGGATACATACAGCGTATTTACAACGAAATGGAAACAATTAACCGGAGTCGATTTGACACTATATAAAGAAGCACAAATGAAGAGAAGGCTAACGTCACTCTATGAGAAAAAGGGGTTCCAAAGCTTTAAGGACTTTGCTGCGGCATTGGAAAAGGATCAAGCTCTCTTAAATGAAACATTGGACAGAATGACGATCAATGTTTCAGAATTTTATCGTAATTATAAAAGATGGGAAGTTCTTGAGACTGCAATTCTGCCGTTAATCAAGACCTCTAGGCCTTTAAAAATTTGGAGTGCCGCCTGCTCAACGGGGGAGGAGCCATACACGCTTGCCATGCTTTTGGACCAGCAAAAAGGGCTTCCGGGCTATCAGATTTTAGCGACGGATATTGATGAAAAAGCATTGGAAAAAGCGAAAAAAGGCGTTTATCAGGAGCGGTCTTTACAGGAAGTGCCGCTATCTGTGAAAGATCGTTATTTTACGCAAAACGCAAATAGAAGTTATGAAGTGAAAACGGAAATCAAAAAGAATATTACATTCAAAAAGCACAATTTGCTGGCGGATCGTTATGAACAAGACTTTGACTTAATCGTGTGCCGCAATGTATTTATTTATTTTACAGAAAGCGCGAAGGAAGAGCTGTATTTAAAAATGGCACATAGCTTGAAGAAGAATGGAGTTCTTTTTGTCGGCAGCACCGAGCAAATCTTCAATCCCGAGAAATTTGGCCTAGTCCCAGCCGATACATTCTTTTATCAAAAAAGATAGACTGACTTTTTCCTGAAAAATATGTTATAGTAGTCTTACTTAAAAGCGTTAATGCGATGAAGGGAGAAGAAGTCATGAGATATTTAACAGCCGGAGAATCACACGGCCCCCAACTGACAACCATTATTGAGGGTGTACCTGCCGGGCTTTACATAACGGAGGAAGATATCAATTTTGAGCTTGCCAGACGCCAAAAAGGCCACGGCCGCGGCCGCCGCATGCAGATCGAAAAAGACCAGGCCAAAATTATGAGCGGGGTGCGCCATGCACGTACACTCGGTTCACCAATTGCTCTCGTAGTTGAAAATAACGATTGGAAGCATTGGACAAAAATCATGGGCGCCGCTCCAATTACAGAAGATGAAGAAAAGGAAATGAAGCGCCAGATTTCCAGACCTAGACCTGGGCACGCTGACTTAAACGGTGCAATTAAATATAATCATCGTGATATGAGAAATGTGCTTGAGCGTTCTTCAGCAAGGGAAACAACTGTCAGAGTGGCGGCAGGGGCTGTAGCTAAAAAGATTCTTTCTGAGCTTGGCATTAAGGTGGCGGGCCACGTGTTGCAAATTGGCGCTGTTAAAGCTGAAAAAACAGAATATACGTCAATTGAAGACCTGCAGCGCGTAACGGAAGAGTCTCCTGTCAGATGCTACGATGAAGAGGCAGGCAAAAAAATGATGGCTGCCATTGATGAAGCAAAGGCAAACGGAGATTCCATCGGCGGAATAGTAGAAGTCATTGTCGAGGGAATGCCGGTAGGCGTGGGCAGCTATGTCCATTATGACCGCAAACTGGATAGCAAGCTTGCTGCCGCTGTACTGTCAATTAATGCATTTAAAGGTGTGGAATTCGGGATCGGATTTGAGGCGGCAGGCCGAAATGGAAGCGAAGTCCATGACGAGATCATTTGGGACGAGGAAAAAGGATACACCCGTGCTACTAACAGACTTGGCGGACTGGAAGGCGGCATGACGACAGGGATGCCAATCGTTGTCCGCGGAGTCATGAAGCCGATTCCGACTTTGTATAAACCGCTGAAAAGTGTCGATATTGAAACGAAAGAACCGTTTTCCGCCAGCATTGAACGTTCAGACAGCTGTGCTGTTCCTGCGGCAAGTGTAGTCGCTGAAGCGGCTGTCGCTTGGGAAATTGCGAACGCAGTCGTTGAACAATTCGGATTAGATCAAATTGACCGCATTAGAGAAAATGTGGAGAATATGAGAAAACTGTCGAGGGAATTTTAATGAAGACACTGCATGTTCAAACTGCTTCCTCGTCATATCCTGTTTTTATCGGACAAGGTATCAGAAAAAAGGCTTGCGAACTATTAACCTCTTTAAACAGGCCTTTAACAAGGATTATGCTTGTCACGGATGAAGAAGTGGACCGCCTGTATGGTGATGAAATGCTCCATTTGCTGCAAGATAAATGGCCTGTGAAAAAAGTGACGGTACCGAGTGGAGAGCAGGCAAAATCCATGGACATGTACACAAAATTGCAGAGTGAAGCGATTCGTTTTCATTTGGATCGCTCCTCATGCATCATCGCATTCGGTGGCGGTGTTGTAGGGGATCTTGCCGGTTTTGTGGCTGCCACTTTTATGCGCGGCATGGATTTCATCCAAATGCCTACGACGCTCTTGGCGCATGACAGCGCAGTCGGAGGAAAAGTAGCCGTGAACCATCCGCTTGGAAAAAATCTAATCGGTGCGTTTTATCAGCCGAAAGCCGTGCTCTATGATACAGATTTCCTGCGTTCTCTGCCTGAAAAAGAGCTTAGGTCCGGAATGGCAGAAGTGATTAAACACGCGTTTATCTATGACAGAGCGTTTCTGGAGGAGCTGCTGAATATCCACTCACTCCGTGATATCACCAATGATCAGCTGAATGACATGATTTTTAAAGGCATTTCAATTAAAGCGTCTGTCGTTCAGCAGGATGAAAAAGAAGAGGGGATAAGAGCTTACTTAAACTTTGGGCATACGCTCGGTCATGCCGTTGAGGCGGAATATGGATACGGGCAGATCACTCACGGTGATGCCGTAGCCCTCGGAATGCAGTTTGCTTTATATATAAGCGAAAAGACTGTAGGCTGTGAAATGGACAGAAAACGTTTGGTCAGCTGGCTAAAAAGCCTGGGTTATCCAAGTCAAATCAGAAAAGAGACGGAAACTTCGGTTCTCTTGGACCGTATGATGAATGATAAGAAAACCCGCGGCGGGAAGATTCAGTTTATTGTGCTCAACGAATTAGGGAAAGTTGCTGATCATACATTTTCCAGAAATGAACTTGAGAGCTGGCTGAACAAATGGCGATTGGAGGAGACATCATGATGATTCGCGGAATTCGCGGAGCAACTACAGTTGAACGGGATACTGAAGAAGAAATTTTACAAAAAACAAAACAGCTGTTAGAGAAAATCATAGAAGAAAATCATACAAAACCGGAAGATGTTGTTCAAATGCTTCTTTCGGCTACACCTGATTTGCACGCTGTTTTCCCGGCAAAAGCTGTTCGCGAGCTTTCAGGATGGCAGTATGTACCGGTAACATGTATGCAGGAAATGGACGTAACAGGCGGTCTGAAAAAGTGCATAAGAGTCATGATGACCGTCCAGACAGATGTCCCTCAGGATCAGATCAGACATGTATATTTAGAAAAAGCCGTCGTATTGAGGCCCGATTTATCATTGACAAAAAATACTGAATTGTAATACGATAAGAATAGCTTAGAAATACACAAGAGTGTGTATAAAGCGATTAGAATGAGTTGAGTTAGAGAATAGGGTAGCAGAGAATGAGTTTAGTTGAGCTGAGACATGTATGTTTATTCTACCCAAAAGAAGTCTTTCTTTTGGGTTTATTTGTTATATAGTATTTTATCCTCTCATGCCATCTTCTCATTCTCCTTGCCATAAGGAGTGAGAGCAATGAATTTCCAATCAAACATTTCCGCATTTTTAGAGGACAGCTTGTCCCACCACACGATACCGATTGTGGAGACCTTCACAGTCGATACACTGACACCCATTCAAATGATAGAGAAGCTTGACAGGGAGATTACGTATCTTCTTGAAAGCAAGGACGATACTTCCACTTGGTCCAGATATTCGTTTATCGGCCTGAATCCATTTCTCACAATTAAAGAAGAGCAGGGCCGTTTTTCGGCCGCTGATCAGGACAGCAAATCTCTTTACACAGGAAATGAACTAAAAGAAGTGCTGAACTGGATGAATACCACATACAAAATCAAAACACCTGAGCTTGGCATTCCTTTTGTCGGCGGAGCTGTTGGGTACTTAAGCTATGATATGATCCCGCTGATTGAGCCTTCTGTTCCTTCGCATACCAAAGAAACAGACATGGAAAAGTGTATGCTGTTTGTTTGCCGGACATTAATTGCGTATGATCATGAAACCAAAAACGTCCACTTTATCCAATATGCAAGGCTCACTGGAGAGGAAACAGAAAACGAAAAAATGGATGTATTCCATCAAAATCATTTGGAGCTCCAAAATCTCATCGAAAAAATGATGGACCAAAAAAACATAAAAGAGCTGTTTCTCTCTGCTGATTCATACAAGACACCCAGCTTTGAGACGGTATCTTCTAATTATGAAAAATCGGCTTTTATGGCTGATGTAGAAAAAATCAAAAGCTATATAAAAGCAGGAGATATCTTCCAGGGTGTTTTATCACAAAAATTTGAGGTGCCGATAAAAGCAGATGCTTTTGAGTTATACCGAGTGCTTAGGATCGTCAATCCTTCGCCGTATATGTATTATATGAAACTACAAGACAGAGAAATAGTCGGCAGCTCTCCGGAACGGTTAATACACGTTCAAGACGGGCACTTAGAAATCCATCCGATTGCCGGTACGAGAAAACGCGGCGCAGACAAAACTGAAGATGAGAGACTGAAGGTTGAGCTCATGAAGGATGAAAAAGAAAAAGCGGAGCATTACATGCTTGTTGATCTTGCCCGAAACGATATCGGCAGAGTAGCAGAGTATGGTTCTGTTTCTGTGCCGGAGTTCACAAAAATTGTTTCCTTTTCACATGTCATGCACATTATCTCGGTGGTTACAGGCCGATTGAAAAAAGGGGTTCATCCTGTCGATGCACTGATGTCAGCTTTCCCGGCGGGGACTTTAACAGGCGCACCCAAAATCCGTGCCATGCAGCTTTTGCAAGAGCTCGAGCCAACACCGAGAGAGACATACGGAGGATGTATTGCCTACATTGGGTTTGACGGGAATATCGACTCTTGTATTACGATTCGCACGATGAGTGTAAAGAACGGCGTTGCATCGATACAGGCAGGTGCTGGCATTGTTGCTGATTCTGTTCCGGAAGCCGAATACGAAGAAAGCTGTAATAAAGCCGGTGCGCTGCTGAAAACGATTCATATTGCAGAAGACATGTTTCATAGCAAGGAGGATAAAGCTGATGAACAGATTTCTACAATTGTGCGTTGACGGAAAAACCCTTACTGCCGGTGAGGCTGAAACGCTGATGAATATGATGATGGCAGCGGAAATGACTCCTTCTGAAATGGGTGGTATATTGTCTATTCTTGCTCATCGGGGGGAGACGCCAGAAGAGCTTGCGGGTTTTGTGAAGGCAATGCGGGCACACACTCTTACAGTCGATGGACTTCCTGATATTGTTGATACATGCGGAACAGGGGGAGACGGTATTTCCACTTTTAATATCTCAACGGCCTCGGCAATTGTTGCCTCGGCAGCTGGCGCAAAAATCGCTAAGCATGGCAATCGCTCTGTCTCTTCTAAAAGCGGAAGCGCTGATGTTTTAGAGGAGCTAGAGGTTTCTATTCAAACCACTCCCGAAAAGGTCAAAAGCAGCATTGAAACAAACAACATGGGATTTCTTTTTGCGCCGCTTTACCATTCGTCTATGAAACATGTAGCAGGTACTAGAAAAGAGCTAGGTTTCAGAACGGTATTTAATCTGCTTGGGCCGCTCAGCAATCCTTTACAGGCGAAGCGTCAGGTGATTGGGGTCTATTCTGTTGAAAAAGCTGGACTGATGGCAAGCGCACTGGAGACGTTTCAGCCGAAGCACGTCATGTTTGTATCAAGCCGTGACGGTTTAGATGAGCTTTCAATTACAGCACCGACCGACGTGATTGAATTAAAGGACGGAGAGCGCCGGGAATATACCGTTTCACCCGAAGATTTCGGTTTCACAAATGGCAGACTTGAAGATTTACAGGTGCAGTCACCGAAAGAGAGCGCCTATCTCATTCAGAATATTTTTGAAAATAAAAGCAGCAGTTCCGCTTTATCTATTACGGCTTTTAATGCGGGAGCTGCGATTTACACGGCGGGAATTACCGCCTCACTGAAGGAAGGAACGGAGCTGGCGTTAGAGACGATTACAAGCGGAGGCGCTGCCGCGCAGCTTGAACGACTAAAGCAGAAAGAGGAAGAGATCTATGCTTGAAAAAATCATCAAACAAAAGAAAGAAGAAGTGAAAACACTGGTTCTGCCGGTAGAGCAGCCTTTCAAGAAACGTTCATTTAAGGAGGCGCTGGCAAGCCCGAATCGGTTTATCGGGTTGATTGCCGAAGTGAAGAAAGCATCGCCGTCAAAAGGGCTTATTAAAGAGAATTTTGTGCCTGTGCAGATTGCAAAAGACTATGAGGCTGCGAAGGCAGATGCGATTTCCGTTTTAACAGACACCCCGTTTTTTCAAGGGGAAAACAGCTATTTATCAGACGTAAAGCGTGCTGTTTCGATTCCTGTACTTAGAAAAGATTTTATTATTGATTCTCTTCAAGTAGAGGAATCAAGAAGAATCGGAGCGGATGCCATATTGTTAATCGGCGAGGTGCTTGATCCCTTACACCTTCATGAATTATATCTTGAAGCAGGTGAAAAGGGGATGGACGTGTTAGTGGAGGTTCATGATGCATCAACGCTAGAACAAATATTGAAAGTGTTCACACCCGACATTCTCGGCGTAAATAATCGAAACCTAAAAACGTTTGAAACATCTGTAAAGCAGACAGAACAAATCGCATCTCTCGTTCCGAAAGAATCCTTGCTTGTCAGCGAAAGCGGAATCGGTTCTTTAGAACATTTAACATTTGTCAATGAACATGGGGCGCGAGCTGTACTTATCGGTGAATCATTGATGAGACAAACTTCTCAGCGTAAAGCAATCCATGCTTTGTTTAGGGAGTGAGGTTGTGAAGAAACCGGCATTAAAATATTGTGGTATTCGGTCACTAAAGGATTTGCAGCTTGCGGCGGAATCACAGGCTGATTACCTAGGATTTATTTTTGCTGAAAGCAAACGAAAAGTATCTCCGCAAGATGTGAAAAAATGGCTGAACCAAGCTCGTGTCGAAAAACAGGTTGCAGGTGTTTTTGTTAATGAATCAATAGAGACGATGTCACGTATTGCCAAGAGCTTGAAGCTCGACGTCATTCAGCTTCACGGTGATGAAAAACCGGCGGATGCTGATGCTCTTCGCAAGCTGACAGGCTGTGAAATATGGAAGGCGCTTCACCATCAAGGTAACACAACTCAAGAAATAGCCCGCTTTAAAGATAATGTTGACGGCTTTGTGATTGATTCATCTGTAAAAGGGTCTAGAGGCGGAACTGGTGTTGCATTTTCTTGGGAATGTGTGCCGGAATATCAGCAGGCGGCTATTGGTAAACGCTGCTTTATCGCTGGCGGCGTGAATCCGGATAGCATCACCAGCCTATTGAAATGGCAGCCAGAAGGAATTGACCTTGCCAGCGGAATTGAAAAAAACGGACAAAAAGATCAGAATCTGATGAGTCTTTTAGAAGAAAGGATGAACCGATATGTATCCATATCCGAATGAAATAGGCAGATACGGTGATTTTGGCGGAAAGTTTGTTCCGGAAACACTCATGCAGCCGTTAGATGAAATAGAAACAGCATTTAAACAAATCAAGGATGATCCCGCTTTTCGTGAAGAGTATTATAAGCTGTTAAAGGACTATTCCGGACGGCCGACTGCATTAACATACGCTGATCGAGTCACTGAATACTTAGGAGGCGCGAAAATCTATTTGAAACGAGAAGATTTAAACCATACAGGTTCTCATAAAATCAATAATGCGCTAGGTCAAGCGCTGCTTGCTAAAAAAATGGGCAAAACGAAAATCATTGCTGAAACCGGTGCCGGCCAGCATGGTGTTGCCGCTGCAACAGTTGCAGCCAAATTCGGCTTTTCCTGTACTGTGTTTATGGGTGAAGAGGATGTTGCCCGCCAGTCTCTGAACGTTTTCCGCATGAAGCTTCTTGGAGCGGAGGTAGTGCCTGTAACAAGCGGAAACGGAACATTGAAGGATGCCACAAATGAGGCGATCCGGTACTGGGTTCAGCATTGTGAGGATCACTTTTATATGATTGGATCAGTTGTCGGCCCGCATCCTTATCCGCAAGTGGTCCGTGAATTTCAAAAAATGATCGGAGAGGAAGCGAAGGATCAGTTGAAACGTATTGAAGGCACTCTGCCTAATAAAGTAGTGGCATGTGTAGGCGGAGGAAGCAATGCGATGGGTATGTTTCAGGCATTTTTAAATGAAGATGTTGAACTGATCGGCGCTGAAGCAGCAGGAAAAGGAATTGATACGCCTCTTCATGCCGCCACTATTTCGAAAGGAACCGTAGGGGTTATTCACGGTTCATTGACTTATCTCATTCAGGATGAGTTCGGGCAAATTATTGAGCCCTACTCTATTTCAGCCGGTCTCGACTATCCTGGAATCGGTCCGGAGCATGCATACTTGCATAAGAGCGGCCGTGTCACTTATGACAGTATCACTGATGAAGAAGCGGTGGATGCATTAAAGCTTTTGTCAGAAAAAGAGGGGATTTTGCCGGCAATCGAATCTGCCCATGCGTTAGCGAAAGCATTCAAACTCGCCAAAGGAATGGATCGCGGTCAACTCATTCTCGTCTGTTTATCAGGACGGGGAGACAAGGATGTCAACACATTAATGAATGTATTGGAAGAAGAGGTGAAAGCCCATGTTTAAATTGGATCTTCAACCAACAGAAAAATTGTTTATCCCGTTTATTACGGCGGGCGATCCAGTTCCTGAGGTTTCGATTGAACTGGCGAAGTCACTCCAAAAAGCAGGCGCCACTGCATTGGAGCTTGGTGTTGCATACTCTGACCCGCTTGCAGACGGTCCGGTGATCCAGAGGGCTTCAAAGCGGGCACTTGATCAAGGAATGAATATCGTAAAGGCAATCGAATTAGGCGGAGAAATGAAAAAAAACGGAGTGAATATTCCGATTATCCTCTTTACGTATTATAATCCTGTGTTACAATTGAACAAAGAATACTTTTTCGCTTTACTGCGGGAAAATCATATTGACGGTCTGCTTGTTCCGGATCTGCCATTAGAAGAAAGCAACAGCCTTCAAGAGGAATGTAAAAGCCATGAGGTGACGTATATTTCTTTGGTTGCGCCGACAAGCGAAAGCCGTTTGAAAACCATTATTGAACAAGCCGAGGGGTTCGTCTACTGTGTATCTTCTCTGGGTGTGACCGGCGTCCGCAATGAGTTCAATTCATCCGTGTACCCGTTCATTCGTACTGTGAAGAATCTCAGCGCTGTTCCGGTTGCTGTAGGGTTCGGTATATCAAACCGTGAACAGGTCATAAAGATGAATGAAATTAGTGACGGTGTCGTAGTGGGAAGTGCGCTCGTCAGAAAAATAGAAGAATTAAAGGACCGGCTCATCAGCGCTGAAACGAGAAATCAGGCGCTGCAGGAGTTTGAGGATTATGCAATGGCGTTTAGCGGCTTGTACAGTTTAAAATGAGGTGACTGATTTGCGTATCAAAGAACATTTAAAACAGCTGAAGCCTTATCAGCCTGGAAAGCCGATTGAAGCAGTGAAATCAGAATATGGCTTGGATAAAGTGGTGAAGCTTGCTTCAAACGAGAATCCTTACGGCTGTTCAGAGGCTGCAAAAGAGGCGCTTCATCATGAGATTCAACAGCTTGCCCTTTACCCGGACGGGTATAGCGCCGCTTTGCGGACAAGGCTCAGTAAGCACCTCAATGTCAGCGAAACATCACTTATTTTCGGCAACGGTTCTGATGAAATCATACAGATCATCTGCCGGGCATTTTTAAACGATAAAACAAACACGGTTACTGCTGCCCCCACTTTTCCGCAATATAAACATAATGCGGTCATTGAAGGTGCTGAAGTACGTGAAATTGCACTTCGTCCCGACGGCTCACATGATTTAGACGCCATGTTAGAAGCCATCGACGAACAGACACAAGTCGTTTGGATATGCAGCCCGAATAATCCGACTGGCACTTATACATCTGAAGGAGAATTACTCGCATTTCTGGAGCGCGTTCCTTCACGTGTCCTTGTTGTTCTTGACGAAGCATATTATGAATATGTAACAGCAGAGGATTACCCGGAAACCGTGCCGCTCTTAAGCAAGTATTCCAATTTGATGATTTTGCGCACATTTTCAAAGGCATACGGTCTGGCAGCGCTCAGAGTCGGATACGGAATTGCTGACGAGAACCTGATTCGCCAGATTGAGCCGGCGAGAGAGCCGTTTAATACGAGCCGTCTGGGCCAGGCTGCGGCGATTGCCGCTCTTGATGATCAAGCGTTTATTGCTTCCTGTATCGAGCAAAATAATGCAGGCCTTCATCAGTATTATGATTTTGCGAAAACTCATGGTTTAAAGTGCTACCCTTCACAGACAAATTTTGTGTTAATTGACTTTAAACGTCCTGCTGATGAACTGTTTCAGGCTCTGCTGGAAAAAGGCTATATCGTCCGGTCAGGAAATGCATTAGGTTTCCCGACATCACTCCGGATTACGATCGGAACAAAAGAGCAAAATGAAGAAATACTTGCAATTTTAGCTGAAATTTTATAAGAGGTGATCAAATATCACCTCTTTAGTCTATAAACCAGGTGATGACGTATGAATCAAATGAAAGATACAATATTGCTCGCCGGTCTCGGATTGATAGGCGGTTCGATTGCCCTAGCGATCAAAAAAAATCATCCCGGCAAACGGATTATCGGAATCGACATCTCTGATGAACAGGCGGTAGCGGCATTAAAATTAGGTGTGATAGACGATCGTGCTGATTCGTTTATTAGCGGTGCGAAAGAGGCAGCTACAGTAATCATTGCGACACCTGTCGAACAAACACTGGTTATGCTTGAAGAGCTGGCTCATTCAGGAATTGAACATGAGCTTTTGATTACGGATGTAGGAAGCACAAAGCAAAAAGTGGTTGATTACGCTGATCAAGTGCTGCCTAGCCGCTATCAGTTTGTCGGAGGGCATCCGATGGCGGGTTCACATAAATCAGGAGTGGCCGCTGCGAAGGAGTTCCTGTTTGAAAATGCATTTTATATTTTAACGCCAGGCCAGAAAACGGACAAACAAGCTGTGGAACAGTTAAAAAACCTGCTGAAGGGGACGAATGCCCATTTTGTGGAAATGTCGCCAGAGGAGCATGATGGTGTTACAAGTGTAATCAGTCATTTTCCGCATATTGTAGCAGCCAGTCTTGTTCACCAAACCCATCATTCGGAAAACCTGTATCCGCTTGTTAAGCGTTTTGCTGCCGGCGGATTCAGAGATATTACAAGGATTGCATCAAGCAGCCCGGCAATGTGGCGGGATATTTTATTACATAATAAAGATAAAATCTTAGACCGTTTTGATGAGTGGATTCGTGAAATTGACAAGATCCGTACATATGTAGAACAAGAAGATGCGGAAAATCTATTTCGTTATTTTAAAACCGCCAAGGATTATCGCGACGGGCTGCCGCTTCGGCAGAAGGGAGCGATACCTGCATTTTATGATTTATATGTGGATGTACCCGATCATCCGGGTGTAATATCCGAGATAACAGCGATCTTAGCTGCGGAGCGCATCAGTATCACGAATATCCGCATTATCGAAACACGAGAGGATATTAACGGGATTTTAAGGATCAGTTTTCAGTCTGATGACGACCGCAAAAGGGCAGAACAATGCATTGAAGCCCGGGCGGAATATGAAACTTTTTATGCTGATTGAGGTGGAAAAAATGAAACGAGAAAAGGTGCAGACCTTACATGGAGAAATACATATTCCCGGTGATAAATCCATTTCTCACCGCTCTGTTATGTTTGGCGCGCTAGCGGCAGGCACAACAACAGTTAAAAACTTTCTGCCGGGAGCAGATTGTCTGAGCACGATCGATTGCTTTAGAAAAATGGGTGTTCACATTGAGCAAAGCGGCAGCGATGTCGTGATTCACGGAAAAGGAATCGATGCCCTGAAAGAGCCAGAAAGCCTTTTAGATGTCGGAAATTCAGGTACAACCATTCGCCTGATGCTCGGAATATTGGCGGGCCGACCTTTTTACAGCGCGGTAGCCGGAGATGAGAGCATTGCGAAGCGCCCAATGAAGCGTGTGACTGAGCCTTTGAAAAAAATGGGGGCTAAAATCGACGGCAGAGCCGGCGGAGAATTTACACCGCTGTCGGTGAGCGGCGCTTCATTAAAAGGCATTGAATATGTATCACCTGTTGCAAGCGCGCAAATTAAATCTGCTGTTTTGCTGGCCGGATTACAGGCTGAGGGCACAACAACTGTCACAGAGCCCCATAAATCTCGGGACCACACTGAGCGGATGCTTTCTGCTTTTGGCGTTAAGCTTTCTGAAGATCAAACGAGTGTTTCCATTGCTGGTGGCCAGAAACTGACAGCTGCTGATATTTTTGTTCCTGGAGACATTTCTTCAGCCGCGTTTTTCCTTGCTGCTGGCGCGATGGTTCCAAACAGCAGA
Organism: Bacillus sp. PS108; assembly: GCF_037963335.1. NCBI lineage: Bacteria > Bacillati > Bacillota > Bacilli > Caryophanales > Bacillaceae > Bacillus > Bacillus sp. PS108. The sequence continues at coordinate 2,222,471 of NZ_CP150155.1, read as the reverse complement.
ATTGTATTGAAAAACGTAGGTTTAAATCCGACTCGGACAGGTATTATTGATGTCCTTCAAAACATGGGGGCAAAACTTGAAATCAAACCATCTGCTGATAGCGGTGCAGAGCCTTATGGAGATTTGATTATAGAAACGTCATCTCTAAAGGCAGTTGAAATCGGAGGAGATATCATTCCGCGTTTAATTGATGAGATCCCTATCATCGCGCTTCTTGCGACTCAGGCGGAAGGAACCACCGTTATTAAGGACGCGGCAGAGCTAAAAGTGAAAGAAACAAACCGTATTGATACTGTTGTTTCTGAGCTTCGCAAGCTGGGTGCTGAAATTGAACCGACAGCAGATGGAATGAAGGTTTATGGCAAACAAACGTTGAAAGGCGGCGCTGTAGTGTCCAGCCACGGAGATCATCGAATTGGAATGATGCTTGGTATTGCTTCCTGTATAACGGAGGAGCCGATTGAAATCGAGCACACGGATGCCATTCACGTTTCTTATCCAACCTTCTTCGAGCATTTAAATAAGCTTTCGAAAAAATCCTGAAGTTTTACTTCAGGATTTTTTATGCAGATCATAATTCGAGGCGAAAAAACATAGCTTGTCTTATAGAGGGGATAGAAAAACGAAAAGGGGGGATGTGCTTTACTTACAAGCCGGCAGGTCAAAGAGCTGCTTTACTGTACAGAGGGCGATCTTCCTTTTTTCATTTTCTATCTCAAGATCTTTTGGTAAACTAATAAGACTCAATAATTCCCTTCCGTACAGAAGCATCTTATTTGCCGGGGGCATTCGTCTGAATTATGATAAGATTAACCCGAACAAATAAAGCTTTTTTGTATGGTTGATGTTGTATAGGAAAAGAAAGGACCGGTCCGATTTGAATACATTGATTCAAGAAGCCATAAAATTAGTTGAAGCAGGTGAAACAGAAAAAGGCCTCAACACGCTCTCGAAGGCTGAAAAACAGCTGCATGATGAAGATAAAGCCATTGCAGCCCAGCTTTATTACGAGTGGGGCGATGTAGAAAAAGCAATTTCACTGATTAGTGATCTACATGATTTATATCCAAATGAAACAGAACTGACGAATTTCTACGCTGAACTTTTAATAGATATTGACGAAGAAGAAAAAGCCCTCGCTGTGCTGGAGACTATTCCGGAAACAGATCCATCATATCCGGAAAGTTTGCTGCTTATGGCGGATCTTTATCAGATGCAGGGGTTATTCGAAGTCAGTGAACAAAAGCTTTTACAGGCAAAGTCCATTCTGGACAATGAACCTGTTATTGATTTTGCACTGGGAGAACTTTACTTTGCTCAGGGAGCCTATGCAAAAGCGGTTCAATATTTTAAAACAACGGCTGAGGAGCAGAGTGAGATCGGAGGCGTTAATGTCCATCAAAGACTGGCAGAATCGTTAAGTGCCTCAGGTGAATTTGAGGATGCCATTCCATGGTATGAGAAAGCTGTCGATGAGAATCCTGATCCTAATACGATTTTCGGCTATGGTTTTACAGCCTTACAGGCGGGGCTTGTGAAAACAGCTATTAAGCAGCTGTCTGATTTAAAGGAGCTTGATCCATCTTATACTTCACTTTATATGCCGCTCTCGAAAAGCTATGAAGCTGAAGGAATGTATGAAGAGGCATTAAAAACGGCAAAAGAGGGGATCAGATATGATGAATATAACAAAGAACTTTTCCTTTATGCCGCCAAAATGGCCTTAAAAATCGGGAAGTCAGAAGAGGGGAAAAAGCTGCTTCAGGAGGCGCTTGCGCTTGATCCGGGCTTTGTCGAGGCGCTTCATACACTTCTTGCCGTGTATCACAAAGAAGAGGATTATGATCAGATCATTGATCTTATTCAAGAGGTTCGAAGCTACGGTGAAGAAGATCCTAAATACAATTGGTATCTTGCAAGCGCATATACTGAATTAGAGCAATACGAGGAAGCAAAACAATCCTTTGAGGCTGCCTATCTTCATTACCGGGAGGATAGAGATTTCTTATATGAATACGCAAGCTTCCTATTAGAAGAAGGCCTTCAAAAAGAAGCGCTGCCGCTTTTGAAAAAGGTTCTTGAAATGGACGGAGCCAATGAAGAGCTTGAAGAAACGATTTTGCGAATCGAGGATGAATTTTCTAGATAAGCAGGAATATTAACCATTCATGTGGAACATATAAGTATATAGATTATACGAACGATAGAGGAGGGAATTACATGCAGACCCCTGTTTCTGTCAATGAGAAAAAAGATTTTATCCGTTGGTTTTTAAACCATTATCAGTTAAAGCGCCGAGAGTGCGTTTGGATCTTGAACTACTTAATGAGCCATGATTCTCTCATGGAGAAGGTTCATTTTGTGGAGCAGGCTGAATTTTGCCCGAGAGGCATTATAATGTCAACACATTGTGTTGAAGAAGTTCCGTTCCGGTTCTATAAAGAGAATGTCATGACTACCGACGCGGAAAAATCTTTTCATGATATTAGATTAAATAAACAGCAGGATTTGTTTATCCAGCTTAATTTCCGTTCGGCTTACAGCTCACCTGAATATGCGGCGGTGCTGGAGTCCAACCCGCATATTCCGAAAAACCTTTTTGAGAATAAAAAAGATCAGGGATTGGCGGAACAGATTTTAGAGCACGCTATTTCCACATTCCAAAGAGAAAAATTATTAAAAGACATTGACGACGCGTTAGATCGTCATGATAAAGAGGCATTTGAACAATTATCGCGCCAATTAAATCAGCTCACATAATATGACCAGCCTTGCAGTGAATTGCAAGGCTTGTTGCCGTAAAGGGGGAGAACGATGAGGTGGAGAATCACTGATGCCAAGGACTATTTACAAGCTAAGGATTACATTGATACCGCTGTCATACCATTAATTAACATAAGGGTTAATAACCATTTTAAAATGGCGGCGGAGAAAGGCGAGTTTACGCAGCTTCTCTCAGAAGAACTTGAAAGGCAGTTAAAGGGACGGGTATATTTACTTCCGCCTTATACATATGTTGATAGAAATGAAATAACCGTTCAAGGGCTTAAGGATTTGCGGGAAGAGCTGATAACGGAATTTCCGCATGTTGTCCTGCTCACATCTGACGAAAGTTGGAGAGCTGAGGATGCGTTAGGCAAAATGATTGTTACACCGTCTGTTCCATTAGAGCATTTAAATGACTCTTTAAAAAGAAAAATATTGGATGAACGCACTGCTGAAATTTTGAACGTTTTGTTACAGTTATGGAGCACTTCATAAAAACACTTACATTTCCTTATAAACAATATTTTGGCTATATTGACCTTGCTGAGAGATTCATATATTATGAGGGTGTCTAGAGTTATTGCAATATTTTCTATTTTAGTCAGTTTGCAGGGGTGACCTAGAGGGGGGAGAAGAGATGGGCGGTAAACATGATATATCCAGACGTCAATTTTTGAATTACACGCTCACAGGCGTAGGAGGTTTTATGGCGGCTAGTATGCTCATGCCTATGGTTCGCTTCGCACTCGACCCGGTATTAAAATCGACAGGGAAGCAGGATATGGTTCAGGTTGTCAGCGTTGATGAGTTGACAAAAGAGCCGCAGCGCTTTGATTTTAAAATTAATCAAGTCGATGCCTGGTATGAGTCAGAAGAGTCAAGATCAGCCTGGGTCTTCAAAAACGGGGATGAAATTGTAGCACTTTCGCCAATTTGTAAGCATTTAGGGTGTACGGTGAACTGGAATAGTGATCCTAAAAACCCGAATAAATTCTTTTGTCCATGCCATTATGGACTCTATGAAAAGGACGGCACCAATGTCCCTGGCACGCCGCCGCTTGCGCCTCTTGATCATTATGAGCAAGAAGTAAAAGACGGCTTCCTGTATCTTGGAAAAGCAAAGCCTAAGGGGGAAGGGTGACATGCTGAACAAAATTTATGACTGGGTAGACGAGCGGCTTGATATTACACCGATGTGGAGGGATATTGCCGATCACGAAGTACCGGAACATGTGAATCCCGCCCATCATTTCTCTGCGTTTGTGTATTGCTTTGGGGGACTGACGTTTTTTGTAACCGTTATCCAAGTATTATCTGGAATGTTTTTAACGATGTATTATGTGCCTGATATCAAAAATGCCTGGGAATCGGTATATTATTTGCAAAATGAAGTGGCATTCGGCCAGATTGTCAGGGGGATGCACCACTGGGGTGCGAGCCTGGTCATTGTGATGATGTTTTTACATACGCTGAGGGTCTTTTTCCAAGGCGCGTATAAAAAACCGCGCGAGCTGAACTGGATTGTCGGTGTGCTGATCTTTTTTGTTATGCTCGGTCTTGGCTTTACAGGCTACTTGCTTCCTTGGGATATGAAGGCTCTGTTTGCAACAAAAGTCGGGCTGCAGATCGCCGAAGCTACGCCTTTGATCGGAACGCAAGTTAAAACGCTCCTTGCAGGGCATCCGGATATTGTAGGCGCCCAAACGCTGACTAGGTTTTTTGCGATCCATGTATTTTTTCTTCCTGCCGCATTGTTCGGGCTGATGGCTGCACATTTTATTATGATCCGGAAGCAGGGGATTTCAGGACCGCTTTAAACTCTTGATCTGCGAATAAAAGGGAGGGGATGACATGCACCGGGGCAAAGGGATGAAATTTGTAGGCGACTCAAGGATACCGGCTGAAAAAAAGCCGAATATACCGAAGGATTATTCGGAGTATCCGGGTAAAACAGAGGCTTTCTGGCCAAATTTCTTGTTAAAGGAATGGATGGTTGGAGCTGTCTTTCTCATCGGTTTTCTCGTTTTGACGATTGTGCATCAGCCGCCTTTGGAGCGGATGGCGGACCCGACTGATACTGGTTATATTCCGCTGCCGGATTGGTATTTTCTTTTCTTATACCAGCTGTTGAAGTATGAATACGCCGCCGGAAGCTTTACAGTGGTCGGCGCCATGATTATGCCAGGTCTCGCTTTTGGGGCCCTGCTTTTGGCTCCATTCCTAGACAGAGGGACAGAAAGAAGGCCGTGGAAGCGTCCGGTCGCTGTCGGTATGATGCTTCTGGCCATTTCCGCTGCTGTATTTTTGACGTGGCAGTCAGTTGCTACTCATGACTGGGCCAAGGCAGAAGAACAGGGGAAAATTACAAAAGAAGCCGACATTGACACCAATGCAGAAGGATATAAGGTTTTTAAGGAACAGGGCTGTATTTCTTGCCATGGGGATAACCTTCAGGGAGGAGCGGCCGGGCCTTCATTGGTTGACAGCGGGCTGAAACCGGATGAAATCAAAAAAATCGCTGTAGAAGGGAAAGGCAAAATGCCGGCGGGTGTGTTCAAAGGAAATGATAAGCAGCTCGAAGAACTTGCAAAATTTATTTCTGAAACAACCGCAAAATAACGTATTGTGAATTGTCAAATGGAAGGATATACTTTTATTATCAAAAGCTGACCCGGCGTCAGCTTTTTTATTTGGACATATTATTTTTACAGACTGAGAGTTGATTCGATGTGAAATGGTTTCAATATGTATTAGGGCAGCGGCCGATGCTTATTCTTGTCTTAGCCATTAATTTTCTGGGAACGGTTTACGGCTACTATTGGTACTTGCCGCAGCTTTTGGAGACACCGGCACGTTTCCTGATTTTTGTTCCGGACAGTCCGACAGCAACGTTTTTCTTTCTGTTTGTGCTGCTTGCCTTTCTCATGAAACGGAATGCTCCGTTCTTTGAGGCGCTTGCGCTAGTTACCCTCGTAAAGTATGGCCTATGGGCGGTGGCTATGAATTTTCTTGTGCTTGCAGTAACTGGTGACTTGCCGTGGGAGGGCTACATGCTAATTGCTTCGCATTTTGCAATGGCAGTTCAAGGCGTATTATACAGTCCGTATTTTCGTTTTTCATTTTGGCATCTTGCAATTGCTGCAGTCTGGACACTGCATAACGATGTCATTGACTACTTGTTTGATATGATGCCGCAATACTCTATGCTTTCTGATTATATGACTGAAATAGGATACGGAACATTTTGGCTAAGCATCTTTTCAATCGCGCTTGCTTACTTTCTTGTGGTCTCAAAAAAACAAACGAAGCTTGAGCTGATGTAAAGACAATGTTGGTCTATCCTTGTCCCTTTCTTCATATTCTGTAAGGAGAGAGAGTGGGAGGGACCTGCATGAAACGAAAGCTGACGATCTGTTTGTTGATTGCACTTATTTTTTATAATGGAAATGCCAAGGCTGCAGAGCGGGGAAGCCTCGAGGAATTGAATGATTTATCCGATACAGTCTTTCAAATGACCCGACAGGCGAAATATGAAGAGGCGCTTCAAGTCTTGGAGTATTTTGAAAAAACATTAAAATCCGCTGAGAAAAAACAGCAAGACCCCATGCTAACGGGAGCCCAAATTCGTCAAATCACATTGGGCTATAATGATATGGTTCGGAGTTTAAAGCAAGCTGATACATCAGACACACAAAAACTCAGAGCAGCCGCGCAGTTCAGAATGCTGATGGATGCGGTTGACAATCGGTCTGACCCGCTTTGGGGCTCACTGGAAAAACCGATTATGGAAGCTTTTACTGAACTGAAGCGAGATGTCCAAAAGAATGGAAGCACAAGCTTTCATGAAAAATGGAATGAATTTATCAGTTTATATGACTTGATTTACCCCAGTCTTACAATCGATGTATCAGAGGATCAGCTTGAAACAGTCGGAAAACATATAGATGTTATTGAGCAAGAGGAATTTCAGCAAATGACAGAGAGCACGAAGCTTGAACGGCTTTCCCTTCTTCAGCATGACCTGAAAAATGTGTTTGACAGGGTGGAGGAGGATGATGCCGATCCGTCTTTACTCTGGGTGATCATTACAACCGGCAGTATCATCATTACTGCTCTTACCTATGTCGGTTACAGAAAGTACAAGGCGGAAAAAAACAAGCTGAAAAAAAGGGACTACCCTAAATAAGGATGAGGGGCGGCGGTCAGCCGCCTTTTTTCTATTACATGTCAGCGCGGAAGCGGATTTTTATTTTCATCAAGCGTAAATCCTTCTCCGAGCACATCGTGAACATCGCTTACCGCTACAAAGGCATGGGGATCAATGGAGTTAATCACGCTTTTCAGCATCACCAATTCATTTTTCGGCACCACACAATAAAGTACATCTATATCCTCTTTTGTGTAGGAACCTTGTCCTTTCAAAATGGTGACGCCCCGTTCCATTTCTTCAAGAATCTTTTTCTGAATCAGGTCGTTTTTCGAAGAGATGATCGTAGCGCCTTTAGCAGCGTATCCGCCTTCCTGAATAAAATCGATTAATCTTGCCGCTACAAATACAGCTACCAGCGTATACATCGCTTCTTTATAGGAGAGATAAGTAAGCAAAGACAAAATGATGACGCAGGCATCGAAAGCAAACATCGTTCTGCCCATCGGAATCCCAAAATACTTATTCACTAAACGTGCGATGATATCAACACCGCCTGTCGTACCGCCGAACTTAAAAATAATACCCAGTCCGGCTCCGATGAATACGCCGGCAAATAAAGCGGCGAGCGCTAAGTCGTGCTGAAGGGGCATATGGATTTCATATCGCTGAAAGATGCTGAGGAACAAAGACAAAGCTACAGTGCCGACAAGGGTATAAACAAACATTGTCCTGCCGAGCAAACGCCAGCCAATAAAAAAAATCGGAATGTTCAACACCAGGTTCGATATAGAGGGGCTGATGTGGAAAAGGGCATAAAGCAAAAGTGTAATACCTGTAAAACCGCCCTCAGCCAGATTGTTCTGCATATTGAAATGAACCAAGCCAAATGAAAAAATTGCCGCTCCGATTAAAATAAAAAATATGTTTTTTAATCTAATTTCTCCAAGCATCACACAAAACCCCTTTTCCTTCCATTAGATAGCGTTTATATTATAGTGGATGAAAAAGAAAACAGCAAACGTGCTTAAACATTTGTCAAACGTATCTGAATTAGCTAACATGTAAGAGGATGATAGGAGGTTTCGTTCAGTGAGTGATAAAACAATGAAAGACATACAGGCTGAAGTAGACCGTTACATCGGCCAATTTAAAGAAGGATATTTCAGCCCGCTGGCCATGATGGCGAGGCTGACTGAAGAACTGGGCGAGCTTGCCAGAGAAGTGAATCACCGTTATGGAGAAAAACCAAAAAAAGCGACTGAAGATGATAAAAGCATGGAAGAGGAAATGGGCGATGTGCTATTTGTATTGGTTTGTTTAGCTAACTCCCTTGATATCTCTTTAGAGGAAGCCCACGACCGAGTCATGCATAAATTTAATACAAGAGATAAAGATCGCTGGACCAGAAAAGAAGAAGGAAAGTAGAGGAGATCAAGATGTCAAACGAAACAATTAAAGTAGTCATTGCGGGACCGCGTGGAAGAATGGGGCAGGAAGCTGTTAAATTGGCAGAACGAACACCACATTTTGACCTTGTCGGGGCCATAGACCATACATACGATCAGCAAAAATTATCTGATGTGATGCCTGTTGAGTCAGATGCTTTCATTTACACAGATATCCATGCCTGCTTTACAGAAACACAACCGGATGTCTTGATTGACTTAACAACGCCCGAAATCGGAAAAGTACATACAAAAATTGCATTAGAGCACGGAGTCCGTCCAGTTGTCGGAACAACCGGTTTCTCAGAAGCTGATTTAAAAGAGCTCACATCTTTAACAGAAGAAAAAGGGATCGGAGCCATCATCGCGCCAAATTTTGCGCTCGGTGCGATACTGATGATGAAATTTTCAAAAATGGCTGCCAACTATTTTGAGGATGTTGAGATTATTGAGCTTCATCATGACCAGAAGCTTGACGCACCAAGCGGAACTGCGCTTAAAACAGCGGAAATGATTTCAGAAGTCCGTAAAGAAAAGCAGCAAGGACATCCGGATGAAAAAGAAATTCTCCCAGGAGCAAGAGGAGCGGAGCAAAACGGCATTCGCTTGCACAGCGTCCGTCTTCCGGGACTGATCGCGCATCAGGAGGTCATGTTCGGCATGGATGGCCAAACGCTTCAGATACGCCATGATTCTTATAACCGTGCTTCTTTCATGTCAGGCGTTAAACTGTCAGTCGAACAAGTCATGAAGATTGATCAGCTTGTGTATGGTTTAGAAAATATCATTGATTAGACGGGGGGATAAACAATGAAAATTGCTTTGATCGCGCATGACAAGAAAAAACAGGACATGGTTCAATTTACGACTGCCTATCGGGATATTTTAAAGAATCATGATCTATACGCAACCGGAACCACAGGGTTGAAAATTCATGAGGCGACAGGTCTTCAAATTGAACGTTTTCAATCCGGCCCTTTAGGGGGAGACCAGCAAATCGGTGCACTGATCGCTGCCAATGCACTCGATCTTGTCATTTTTTTGCGCGACCCGCTGACCGCGCAGCCGCATGAACCGGATGTCTCGGCATTAATCCGGTTATGTGATGTGTATTCCATTCCGCTCGCCACAAATATGGGTACTGCGGAAATTCTTGTGCGCACACTTGATGAAGGTGTTTTCGAATTCCGTGACCTTCTTCGGGGAGAAGAGCCGAATGTATAATGCTGACGTTCTTGCTTTTGGCGCCCACAGTGATGATGTCGAGATCGGAATGGGCGGCACAATAGCGAAGTTTGTCAAACAGGAAAAAAAAGTAATGATATGCGATTTGACAGAAGCGGAACTCTCTTCTAACGGTACGGTCAGTTTGCGTAAAGAAGAAGCAGCTGAAGCAGCCCGCATATTAGGCGCAGATAAAAGAATTCAGCTAACGCTTCCAGACCGCGGCCTAATAATGAGTGATCAGGCAATTCGGTCAATTGTCACTGTCATCAGAACCTGCCGGCCAAAAGCGGTTTTTATGCCGTATAAAAAGGATCGCCATCCGGATCACGGCAATGCGGCTGCACTGGTGGAAGAAGCGATCTTTTCCGCCGGAATCCATAAATATAAAGACGAAAAAAGCCTTCCGGCGCATAAAGTCAGCAAGGTTTACTATTATATGATAAATGGTTTTCATCAGCCGGATTTTGTTATTGATATCTCGGATACAATAGAGGCGAAGAAACTAAGCCTCAACGCCTACAAAAGCCAGTTTATCCCGTCAAAGGATTCCGTTTCTACTCCTCTGACGAATGGGTATATTGAAATCGTTGAAGCGAGAGAAAAGCTTTACGGTAAAGAAGCGGGCGTGGAGTATGCCGAAGGTTTCTTTTCCAAACGGATGCTGATGCTTGATCATGATGTGCTTGGGGGCGAACAATGAGAAAACTAAAAATAGGAATCACATGCTATCCGAGCGTTGGAGGCTCAGGTATCATTGCGACAGAACTGGGGAAGCAGCTTGCTGAAAAGGGACATGAAATCCATTTCATCACATCAAGCATTCCGTTTAGACTGAATACATATCATCCCAATATTCATTTTCATGAAGTTGAGGTTAATCAATATGCTGTTTTTAAGTATCCTCCGTATGATTTGACATTGGCAAGCAAAATCGCTGAGGTGGCGGAACGGGAGAATTTAGACATTATCCATGCTCACTATGCTCTCCCGCATGCCGTTTGCGCCTATCTTGCAAAACAAATGCTGAAACGTAATATCGGCATTGTTACAACATTGCATGGCACGGATATCACGGTGTTAGGTTATGATCCGTCTCTAAAAGATCTGATCCGTTTTGCTATTGAGTCATCAGACAGGGTGACGGCCGTCTCCTCAGCGCTTGCGGCTGAAACATACGATTTAATTAAACCGGAGAAAAAAATTGAAACGATTTATAACTTTATAGACGAGCGCGTGTATCTGAAGAAAAACACAGCGGCAATTAAAGAGAAACATGGAATTTTACCAGATGAAAAAGTCGTCATCCATGTGTCCAACTTCAGAAAAGTTAAACGCGTGCAGGATGTCATCCGTGTGTTCCGCAATATCGCTGGCAAAACGAAAGCGAAGCTGCTTTTAGTCGGAGACGGTCCGGAGAAATCGACAGCCTGCGAGCTTATCAGAAAATATGGCTTGGAAGACCAAGTCTTAATGCTTGGAAATCAAGACCGTGTTGAAGAGCTTTATTCTATTAGCGATTTGAAGCTGCTGCTATCTGAAAAAGAAAGCTTCGGCCTTGTCCTGCTTGAAGCGATGGCTTGCGGAGTGCCTTGTATCGGAACAAATATTGGCGGTATCCCTGAGGTTATTAAAAACAATGTGAGCGGATTTTTGGTGGATGTCGGTGATGTTGCGGCCGCAACAGCCCGCGCGATGAGCATTTTAGAAGATGAACAGCTAAGCAATCGTTTTACAAAGGCGGCAATAGAGATGCTTGAAAATGAATTTTCTTCCCAAAAAATTGTCAGCCAGTATGAACAGATTTATGCCGATTTAGCAGAACCGGAGTGATCACATGGAAAAAGTTTTTATCAAAGCACTTCCCGTGCTCCGCATCTTAATCGAAGCAGGCCATCAGGCTTATTTTGTCGGAGGCGCAGTTCGTGACAGCTATATGAAACGAACGATCGGAGATGTCGATATCGCGACAGATGCGGCACCTGATCAAGTAGAACGGCTGTTTCAGCGGACTGTTGATGTAGGCAAAGAGCACGGGACCATTATTGTGCTCTGGGAGGATGAAACCTATGAAGTCACGACATTCCGGACTGAATCTGATTATGTTGATTTCAGAAGACCGTCAGAAGTGCAATTTATCTCATCATTAGAAGAGGATCTAAAACGCAGAGATTTAACGATCAATGCGATGGCCATGACAGCGGATGGGAAGGTGCTTGATTATTTTGGCGGCAAGAAAGATATTGATCAGAAAGTGATTCGAACCGTTGGAAAGCCTGAGGATAGATTTCAAGAGGATGCGCTTCGTATGCTGAGAGCCGTACGCTTTATGAGCCAGCTTGGCTTTACGCTTTCACCGGAAACAGAAGAAGCCATTGCGAAAGAAAAATCACTCCTCTCCCATGTTTCAGTCGAACGAAAAACTATAGAGTTCGAGAAATTGCTGCAGGGAAGAGCTTCTCGCCAGGCGCTTCAAACACTCATTCAAACGAGATTGTATGAAGAGCTTCCTGGTATTTATCATAAACGAGAAAACCTGATTTCAACGAGTGAGTTTCCATTCTTCTCTTTAACATCCCGTGAGGAACTTTGGGCTGCTCTTTTAATTAACCTTGACATAGTCTTGAAAGACGCGCCCCTTTTCCTGAAAGCCTGGAAGCTCCCGGGAAAAGTGATCAAGGAAGCCATTCACATTGCTGATACGTTTGGCCAGAGCCTTGACGTAATGACAATGTACAGAGCTGGGGAAAAAGCACTGCTCTCTGCGGCCAAAATATCGCAGCTTCGGCAAAACGAAAAACTGGATGAAAAGAAACTGAAGGACATTCAGTACGCTTATCAAAACCTGCCGATCAAAAGCCTTAAGGATCTTGATATCACGGGTAAGGACTTGCTTGCGCTTCGAAACCGACCGGCTGGAAAATGGGTGTCGGAAGAATTACAGCGGATCGAGCAGGCTGTTGTGACAGGGAAGCTCTCCAATCAAAAGAAACACATAGAGGAGTGGCTGAAGACATGCGGTCAACATTAAGAAAAGACCTTATTGAATTATTTTCTCAGGCCGGCAATGAATTTATTTCTGGCCAAAAAATCAGTGATGCTCTCGGCTGTTCAAGAACTGCTGTGTGGAAGCATATTGAAGAGCTTCGGAAAGAGGGTTATGAAGTAGAAGCCGTTAGAAGAAAAGGATATCGGCTCATCAAAAAACCCGGAAAACTCAGTGAAAGCGAAATTCGTTTTGGATTAAAAACGGAAGTGATGGGCCAGCATCTTATTTACCATGACGTTCTTTCAAGCACGCAAAAAACGGCTCATGAGCTCGCGAATAATAACGCACCGGAAGGCACCCTCGTGGTGGCTGACAAACAAACAGCCGGAAGGGGCCGAATGTCTAGGGTATGGCATTCTCAAGAAGGGAACGGTGTTTGGATGAGCCTGATTTTGCGGCCTGACATTCCGCTCCAAAAAACACCGCAGCTGACTCTGCTTGCTGCAGTAGCTGTTGTGCAGGGAATAGAAGAGGCAGCAGGCATCCAAACGGATATTAAATGGCCAAATGATATTTTGATTAACGAAAAAAAAACAGTCGGTATCCTAACGGAAATGCAGGCTGAAGAAGACCGCGTACGTTCAGTGATCATTGGGATCGGCATTAACGTTAACCAGCAGCCTAATGATTTTCCAGATGAATTGAAGGACATCGCGACAAGCCTCAGCCAAGCTGCTGGGGAAAAAATTGATCGGGCCGGCGTCATCCAGCATATTTTACTATGCTTTGAGAAACGGTACCGGGATTATATGACGCACGGATTTACGCCGATTAAGCTTTTATGGGAAAGCTATGCGCTCGGTATTGGCACTAATATGAGAGCCAGAACGTTAAACGGAACCTTTTACGGTAAGGCGTTAGGTATAGATGATGAAGGCGTTCTGCTTTTAGAAACGAACGAAGGCATTAAAAAAATCTATTCTGCCGATATCGAATTGGGCTAATGTGTTGGTACAAGCCCGTTGATTTTGGTATACTTCCATTGGGCAGTATCGCCTGCGAACTGCACCTATTATTAAAATAGATAGACATTGCAGCAGTCTGCCTTGATCCAAAAAAGGACTGGGACAGAGGGATGAAACTCGCCGAACTTTAGAAAGTGAAGAATCCTTCTCGTTGTAACGGAAGGTTTTTTGGCTTGCAGAAGAAAACGGCAGATCATCTCCTCTAAACATGAGGAGGAGAAAACATGAAAACAAAACTGGATTTTCTAAAAATGAAGGAGTCTGAAGAACCGATTGTCATGCTGACCGCTTATGATTATCCGGCAGCTAAACTTGCTGAACAAGCGGGAGTTGATATGATTTTAGTCGGTGATTCACTTGGAATGGTCGTCCTCGGCCTTGATTCAACTGTCGGTGTGACAGTTGCGGACATGATCCATCATACAAAAGCCGTTAAAAGGGGTGCGCCGAATACCTTTATTGTGACAGATATGCCGTTTATGTCTTATCACCTGTCCAAGGAAGATACGCTGAAAAATGCAGCGGCAATCGTTCAGGAAAGCGGAGCTGACGCACTGAAGCTTGAGGGCGGAGAAGGCGTGTTTGAATCCATTCGCGCATTGACGCTTGGAGGCATTCCAGTAGTCAGTCACTTAGGTTTGACACCGCAGTCAGTCGGCGTACTGGGCGGCTATAAAGTACAGGGCAAAGACGAACAAAGCGCCAAAAAATTAATAGAAGACAGTATAAAATGCGAAGAAGCAGGAGCTATGATGCTTGTGCTGGAATGTGTGCCGGCAGAACTCACAGCCAAAATTGCCGAGACGCTAAGCATACCGGTCATTGGAATCGGGGCTGGTGTGAAAGCGGACGGACAAGTTCTCGTTTATCATGATATTATTGGCCACGGTGTTGAGAGAACACCTAAATTTGTAAAGCAATATACGCGCATTGATGAAACCATCGAAACAGCAATCAGCGGATATGTTCAGGATGTAAGACATCGTGCTTTCCCTGAACAAAAGCATTCCTTTCAAATGAACCAGACAGTGCTGGACGGCTTGTACGGGGGAAAATAAGATGAGACAGATTACTGATATTTCACAGTTGAAAGAAGCCATAAAACAATATCATTCAGAGGGCAAGTCAATCGGATTTGTCCCGACGATGGGGTTTCTGCATGAGGGCCATCTAACCTTAGCAGACAAAGCAAGACAAGAAAACGACGCCGTTATTATGAGTATTTTTGTGAATCCTGCACAATTCGGTCCTAATGAAGATTTTGAAGCATATCCGCGCGATATTGAGCGGGATGCAGCTCTTGCAGAGAACGCCGGAGTCGATATTTTATTTACGCCAGATGCTCATGATATGTATCCCGGTGAAAAGAATGTCACGATTCATGTAGAAAGACGCACAGACGTGTTATGCGGGCGCTCAAGAGAAGGACATTTTGACGGGGTCGCGATCGTACTGACGAAGCTTTTCAACCTAGTCAAGCCGACTCGTGCCTATTTCGGTTTAAAGGATGCGCAGCAGGTAGCTGTTGTTGATGGGTTAATCAGTGACTTCTTCATGGATATTGAATTGGTTCCTGTCGATACGGTCAGAGAGGAAGACGGCTTAGCCAAAAGCTCTCGCAATGTATACTTAACAGCTGAGGAAAGAAAAGAAGCGCCTAAGCTGTATCGGGCCCTTCAAACAAGTGCGGAGCTGATCCAAGCCGGTGAAAGAGATCCTGAAGCGGTGATAAAAGCTGCAAAAGAAATCATTGAAACGACTAGCGGAACCATAGACTATGTGGAGCTTTATTCCTATCCGGAACTCGAGCCTGTGAATGAAATTGCTGGAAAGATGATTCTCGCTGTTGCAGTTGCTTTTTCAAAAGCGCGTTTAATAGATAATATCATTATTGATATTCGAGAAATGGAGAGAATATAATATGTATCGAACAATGATGAGCGGCAAGCTTCACAGGGCAACTGTTACGGAAGCAAACCTGAACTATGTGGGAAGCATTACAATTGATGAAGATCTCATTGATGCTGTGGGAATGCTTCCTAATGAAAAAGTACAAATTGTGAATAATAATAATGGAGCACGTCTTGAAACGTATATTATTCCTGGTAAACGGGGAAGCGGCGTCATATGCTTAAACGGTGCAGCCGCACGCCTTGTGCAGGAAGGAGATAAGGTCATTATTATTTCCTACAAAATGATGTCTGATCAAGAAGCGGCAAGCCACGAGCCGAAAGTGGCTGTTCTGAATGATCAAAACAAAATTGAACAAATGCTGGGGAACGAACCAGCCCGTACAATTTTGTAGAAGAAAAGCCCCCTTTATCGGGGGTTTTCTTTTAAGATTTTGAGAGTAAAACGGTTTTGCCGCTCCATTTCCGTACAAAACGTGTTACACTTTTGTCGTATGCAAGAATTGAGGTGTCCATTTTAATGAATAAGCAACGGTTCGTTGTTATAGATGTAGAGACAACAGGGAATTCGCCGAAGAAAGGCGATAAAATCATACAAATCGCAGCGGTTGTAATCGTAAATGGACAAATTACTGAGCGGTTTTCAAAATACATTAATCCAAATAAATCAATCCCTGCTTTTATTGAGCAGCTTACTGGAATCTCTAATCAAATGGTAGAAAATGAACAGCCATTTGAAGCAGTTGCTGAAGAAGTATTCCAATTGCTTGATGGCGCTTATTTTGTCGCCCACAATATCCATTTTGACCTTGGATTTGTCAAGTATGAGCTACATAAGGCGGGCTTTCAGCTCCCAGATTGTGAAGTGCTTGATACTGTCGAGCTCTCACGCATTGTTTTTCCGGGATTTGAAGGGTATAAGCTGACGGAATTAAGCGAGGAGCTTCAGCTGCGGCATGATCAGCCGCACCGGGCTGACAGCGATGCTGAAGTGACAGGGCTTATTTTTTTGGAAATCCTTGAAAAGCTACGGCAGCTTCCTTATCCGACATTAAAGCAGTTAAGAAGGCTTTCGCAGCATTTCATCAGTGATCTGACGCATTTGTTGGATATGTTCATTAATGAAAACAGACATACCGAGATACCGGGCTATACGCGCTTTTCTTCGTTTTCTGTCAGAGAACCTGAAGCTATCGCTGTTCGTATAAATGAGGACGAGAACTTCTCATTTGAGATCGAAAGCTGGGAAGCGGGAAATGAAAAAGCGCTGTCAGAGTTAATGCCTGGGTATGAAAAAAGAGACGGCCAAATGATGATGATGAGAGAGGTGGCTGATGCGTTTGCCAATCGTGAGCATGCGCTGATTGAAGCTCCTCCAGGCATCGGAAAAACGATTGGCTATCTTATTCCGGCTGCGCTTTTTGCCAAGAAATCAAAAAAGCCGGTCATAATCAGCACGTATTCGACGCTTTTACAGCAGCAGATTCTCACAAAGGATTTGCCGATTGTCCAAGATCTGTTTCCATTTCCGGTAACAGCGGCGATTTTAAAAGGGCAATCGCATTATTTATGCCTGTATAAATTTGAGCAGGTGCTTCATGAAGAAGATGAAAATTATGATGCCGTACTGACAAAGGCACAGCTTCTTGTTTGGCTGACAGAGACAAATACAGGAGATGTAGCGGAACTGAATTTGCCTTCAGGCGGAAAATTGCTGTGGGACAGATTGGCTTATGACGATGGCTCCTATAAAAGATGTCTCAGTGAGCATGTGATCGGTTTTTACGAGCGGGCCAAACAGATTGCTATGCGCTCCGATTTGGTGATCACCAATCATTCCCTTTTGCTGACCGATGAAGGCAGCCAGAAAAAAAGGCTTCCCGAAAGCGGCACATTTATTATTGATGAAGCACACCATTTTGAACGTGCGGCAAGCGAACATTTAGGGAAAAGAGCCACGTACATAGAATTGCATACGAAATTGAGCAGAATCGGCACTCTGAAGGAGCAGGGACTTCTAAAAAAGATGAGACAGCTATTCCAGCGAAACAGCCTGCCGGTTGATTCATTTTTCGAATTGGAAGAGTGGCTTCAGCACGTTCAAGCAGAAAGTGATGCTTTCTTCAGCTCTGTACATTCTTTTGTCAAACGAAGAAAACCTAAAGAAGACTTAAACCGTCTAGTGTTTAAGGTGAACAAAGAAAGCCAGGATAAAAGCTGGTCGATCTTAACGGATGGTGCGGAGAGGCTTTGTTCCATGCTGACACATTTGCAGCAGCTTTTTGAGGCACAGTCATCCCTGATGGAAAAACATTTGAAGGGTATGAAGAGCAAAACCGTCTTTTTAGCCGATGAATACCAAAGAAGCATGAAAGGCTTGCAGCATTACTGTCAGACGTTGCAGAAGCTCTTCTTTGGGTCTGATGACGATGAAGCGGTTTGGATTGAAATAGATGCAAAGGGTGCGAAAAATGCAGTGGCCATTTACGCACAGCCTCTTGAACCTGGTGAACTTCTGGCTGATCAGTTTTTCGCGCGCAAAAATAGTGTGGTGCTGACATCTGCAACTCTTACAGTCGAAGGTTCTTTTCAATTTATGATTGAACGACTGGGACTGAGTGACTTTTTCCCGCGGACAATGAGAATTGAGTCACCCTTTTCTTACGATGAGCGTATGCAGGTGATGATTCCAAAGGAAATGAAATCAATTCAGGATACAGGGCAACCTGAATTTATACAGGATACAGCCCGTTATATCGAACTGATGGCAAAGGAAAAACAGCCTAAAATTCTTGTGCTGTTTACATCCCATGATATGCTGAAAAAGGTTCACCAGGAGCTTAAGCATAACATGAGTGCTTCCGGCATTCAGCTCTTGGCACAAGGGATTACAGGCGGAAGTCCCGGCAAGCTGATGAAGACTTTTAAAACATCCAATCAGGCGATCCTGCTCGGAACAAATCATTTTTGGGAAGGCGTTGATTTCCCTGGTGATGAGCTGACGACAGTAATGATCGTGAGGCTCCCATTCCGGTCCCCTGATCACCCGCTTCATGCTGCAAAATGTGAGCTTGCCCGCAAAAAAGGAAAGAATCCGTTTCAAACAGTGTCATTACCGGAAGCTGTGCTGACCTTCAGGCAAGGAATCGGACGCTTGCTGCGTTCTGCGGGAGACAAGGGAACGATTATTATATTGGACAGACGGATTAAAACCGCTGGTTACGGCCGGCTGTTTCTTGATGCCTTGCCGACAACCTCAGTATCCGAAATGACTGACAGCGAGCTTGAAGCTTATGTTGCAGGGGAAAAAGAATAAAAGCCGCATAAAGCGGCTTTTGCGGTGTGGGAGTAGGATGGTGTTTTATTTAAAAGCGGATTTCCCGCTCTGTGATACTAGTATGGCGTGTCCTGAAATGGAGTATGACTAACAATATTTGTTCAAACTGGAGGATGAAAAAATGGAAAGTAAAATCGAAATTCTTTCAACAATTAATGTAGAGCATTCTGATGATCTGTATAAAATTGTGGACACATTGAATCGTACATTGAAAAGAGACAATCTGATGTTCGGCCTTGCGCTGGATGAAGAAAACAAAAACCAAGCCGTTTTTACCATTTATCGTACGTAGGTGAGAAGATGAGAAAAAAAGCATTAATATTTACCGTCATTTTTGGTATTATTTTTTTAGCAGTACTTCTTGTCTCGGCAAGCATTTATAAATCAGCCATGGCACAAAAGGAAGAGGGGCACGAAGCAGCAGCTGCTGAAGCTAAAAAAGAAACCGATCTCGCCAATGTTGATCAAGTCGAAACATTTGTCGGAAAAGAAAAATATTATGTTGTAAAGGGAACGGATAAAAAAGGCACTGCATTATATGTCTGGGTTCCTGCTGATAAAAAAGCAAAAATTCTCTCAAAAGAAGCGAAAGAGGGAATCTCTGAAGACAAAGCGGCTAAAATCATAAAGGATGAAGGGCTGGTTTCAAAGCAAAAAGAGGTTCATCTGGCAAGAGAAGGAAACGTCCTGCTTTGGGAAGTGACGTACTTAGACAAAGAAGGGCAATACAGTTTAAGTTATGTGGACTTTACAACTGGAAAGATTCTCAAAAATATCACGCCTTAAGACGAATTAGGGGGAGTTCAAGTTGAAACTGGCAAAAAGAGTATCCGCATTAACACCATCAACCACACTGGCAATCACAGCGAAAGCGAAAGAACTGAAAGCCGCAGGCCATGATGTCATCGGCTTAGGAGCAGGCGAACCTGACTTCAATACACCGCAGCATATTATTGATGCCGCTGTGCGTTCGATGAACGAGGGCCATACGAAATACACGCCTTCCGGTGGTTTGGCTGAACTGAAAAACAGCATTGCAGAGAAATTTAAACGCGACCAGAATATTGAATACAAACCGTCTCAAATTATTGTCTGCACTGGTGCCAAACATGCTCTGTATACCCTTTTCCAAGTGATTTTGGATGAAGAAGATGAAGTTATTATTCCAACGCCTTACTGGGTAAGCTACCCGGAGCAGGTGAAACTCGCTGGCGGAAAGCCTGTTTATGTAGAAGGGCTTGAGGAAAATCACTTCAAAATTTCGCCTGAGCAGCTGAAAAATGCAATTACGGAAAAAACAAAAGCAATCGTTATTAACTCTCCAAGCAACCCGACTGGTGTCATGTATACGGAAGAAGAACTATCTGCACTCGGTGAAGTGTGCCTTGAACATGATATCTTGATTGTGTCAGATGAAATTTATGAAAAACTTACATACGGCGGAAAGAAACATGTTTCCATTGCACAGCTGTCAGACAGACTGAAAGAGCAAACGGTCATTATAAACGGCGTATCGAAGTCCCACAGCATGACAGGCTGGAGAATCGGTTATGCGGCAGGCTCTGAAGACATTATTAAAGCGATGACGAACCTTGCAAGCCACAGCACGTCAAACCCGACATCAATCGCACAATACGGAGCGATTGCTGCTTATAACGGGCCTTCTGAGCCATTGGAAGAAATGAGAGAAGCATTTGAACATAGATTAAATACGATCTATGCAAAGCTCATAGAAATCCCAGGGTTCAGCTGTGTGAAGCCGGAAGGTGCTTTTTACTTGTTCCCGAATGCAAAAGAGGCAGCTCAATCTTGCGGTTTCAAAGATGTAGATGAATTTGTTAAAGCGCTTCTCGAGGAGGAAAAAGTTGCGATTGTTCCAGGATCCGGATTTGGCTCTCCTGAGAATGTCCGTCTTTCTTATGCAACATCGTTAGATCTTCTTGAAAAAGCCATTGAAAGAATCAAGCGTTTTGTAGAAAAACATAGCTAACAGATCAAAAAGCGGCTGACAGAAAAGCCGCTTTTTATCTGCATTGACCCGGTTAGTTAAGAGCGGGTATAATAAAGTGATGATAAAAGAGTTCGCGGGGCAATGAGCTTCCGAATGTCTTTCTTGTTTTGGAGGGAAATATGTTGAAAACAACAATCAACCAAGTGTACAAGCACGTAGGTGAGGAAGTAACGATCGGAGCTTGGGTCGCTAATAAGCGTTCAAGCGGGAAAATTGCGTTTTTACAGCTTCGGGACGGAACCGGTTTTATTCAGGGTGTCGTAGTAAAAGCGGAAGTGGAAGAAAGCATTTTCCAAACAGCTAAATCAGTGACGCAGGAAACGTCGCTCTATATAAAAGGGATTGTCAAAGAGGACGAGCGTTCTCCGCTTGGATATGAACTTGCTGTGACAGATATTGAAGTCATTCACGAAGCGACCGATTATCCAATTACACCAAAAGAACACGGAACGGAATTTTTAATGGATCACAGACATTTATGGCTGCGTTCAAAGCGCCAGCATGCGATCATGAAAATCCGTAATGAAATCATTCGCGCGACTTACGAATTCTTTAATAACGAAGGCTTCGTAAAAGTGGATCCGCCGATTTTGACTGGAAGCGCACCTGAAGGAACAACAGAACTCTTTGCCACAAAGTACTTTGATGAAGATGCATATCTGTCTCAAAGCGGCCAGCTCTACATGGAAGCTGCGGCAATGGCTTTAGGAAAAGTATTCTCTTTCGGACCGACATTCAGAGCGGAAAAGTCTAAAACAAAGCGTCACTTAATCGAATTCTGGATGATCGAACCGGAAATGGCGTTTGTAGAATTTGAAGAAAACCTTCAAGTACAGGAAAATTACGTTTCTTTCATCGTGCAATCAGTTCTTAAAAATTGCAAAATTGAACTAAACACATTGGGAAGAGACACGTCAAAACTTGAGCAAATCAAAGCTCCGTTCCCAAGAATTACGTATGATGAAGCGATTGAATTTCTGAAAGAAAAAGGCTTTGACGATATCGAGTGGGGAGATGATTTCGGAGCGCCTCATGAAACAGCGATTGCTGAACACTATGACAAACCGGTATTCATCACTCGCTATCCGACGTCCTTAAAACCGTTCTATATGCAGCCGGCTTCTGACCGTGAGGACGTTGTGCTTTGCGCTGACTTGATTGCGCCGGAAGGCTATGGAGAAATCATCGGCGGGTCTGAACGGATTCACGATATGGAACTTTTGGAATCGCGTCTTAAAGAACATGGACTGGATTCTGACGCATATAAATGGTATGCTGAACTTAGAAAATATGGATCAGTTCCTCATTCCGGCTTCGGCCTTGGATTAGAGCGGACAGTAGCTTGGATCAGCGGAGCGCCTCACGTTCGTGAAACGATTCCGTTCCCAAGACTGTTAAACCGTCTGTATCCGTAATACATTCAAATGAAACAAAAAAGAGTCTCCTGCAAGGGAGACTTTTTACAGTAAAGGGGCAATCACAATCCTTTACAGTAAGAGGTGTGACGATGAAAAAACAGCAATTTATTGATATGCAGGAGCAGGGAACATCAACCATTCCCAATCTTCTGCTCACGCATTATAAACAGCTTGGGCTTAATGAAACAGAACTTATTCTGCTGTTAAAAATTAAAATGCATTTAGAAAAAGGATCATATTTTCCTACACCGAATCAGTTGCAGGAAGGTATGTCAATTTCTGTTGAAGAATGCACAAACAGATTGCGGATGTTTATTCAAAAAGGCTTTCTGTTTATTGAAGAATGCGAGGATCAAAACGGCATCAAATTTGAGAAATATTCTCTTCAGCCTTTATGGGGGAAACTGTACGAGTATATTCAGCTTGCACAGAATCAAACACAGGAAAGAAAAGCAGAAGGGGAACAAAAAAGCCTTTATACCATTTTTGAGGAAGAGTTCGCAAGGCCGTTATCGCCTTTGGAGTGTGAAACGCTGGCGATCTGGCAGGACCAGGATCAGCATGACGCACAACTGATCAAACACGCGTTAAAAGAGGCTGTACTATCAGGAAAACTCAGTTTCCGCTACATTGACCGGATTTTGTTTGAATGGAAGAAAAACGGGCTTAAAACTGTGGAGCAGGCAAAAATACACAGCCAAAAATTCCGGCGTGTACAAGCAAAGCAGAATGAACCGCAAAAAGAGTATAAAAGGCAGGTTCCTTTTTACAATTGGCTTGAACAATAAAGTGAAAAGGTGACAATCGTGTTAAATCTAAAACAAATTGAATTCTGTTTAGACAAGATAGGTGACATGTTTCCTCATGCGGAGTGTGAACTGGTTCATTCCAATCCTTTTGAATTAGTGGTGGCTGTTGCTTTATCTGCGCAATGTACAGATGCACTTGTAAACAGAGTGACCAAAACATTATTCCAAAAATATAAACGGCCGGAAGACTATTTGGCTGTTCCGCTGGAAGAGCTTCAGCAGGATATTAAATCAATCGGTTTATATCGTAATAAAGCGAAAAATATTCAAAAGCTGAGTAAAATGATTATTGAAGATTACGGCGGAGAAGTGCCGAGAGACCGCGATGAGCTTGTCAAACTGCCAGGGGTCGGGAGAAAGACCGCAAACGTAGTGGTATCCGTTGCGTTTGGCGTGCCGGCCATTGCCGTAGATACCCATGTGGAGAGAGTCAGCAAACGATTGGGCATTTGCCGGTGGAAGGACTCGGTTCTGGAAGTTGAAAAGACGCTGATGCGCAAGGTTCCCAAAGAAGACTGGTCCGTTACGCATCACCGGCTTATTTTCTTCGGCAGATATCACTGTAAAGCCCAATCTCCGCGCTGTGCGGAGTGTCCGCTGCTTTCTTTGTGCAGAGAAGGGCAGAAGAGGGATAAAAAAGGACTGGTGAAACGATGACGCAAGCAAAAGAAGTGTTGGCTTCCTATGAGCAATACTTGCGCAGTCTTGGCCAGAAGAGTTCCTCGGATATGAAGAAAACCTTGCAGACCAATCCCGTGTATTTTGATTTCTGCACGGAATTACAAGGCGATTTGCCATGGGAGGACAGCGGGAAATACGTTCCGCTTTTATTTGAAGTGTGGGATGACATCAAAGCATCACTTCTCCCAGTCTTTCAAACACGAAAATCGAGATGTGACCAAAACGAAATGTTAAAGGGCATTGTGTGTTTGCTGGCTTCGTTACATTGGACAGCAGGTGAGCCGGTGAAATCGCTCGATTGGCAAGAACTGAGGGAGAAATCATATCCCGCAAAGCCGATTAATTGGGCTGAACGAGTGGAATTTATTCTTCTTAAGCCGACCCAATACCATTGCTTTATTCAGCTTGATGAGCTGATTACCGAAATGAAAAAGCATTTTTATAAATATCATGCGATGAATCGATAAAACCTCCTGTTAAAACGGGAGGTTTTTTATTGTGTACCAAAAAAGCCATCACCCCAAAGGTGACGGCTTTTTTGTTTAATTTGTTTTTTCAATGGATGATGAGTTTGTTTGTGTTTTATTAGATGTGTCTGTTTTATTTTTATTCGTGTCAGAACCTGTTGAATCATTCTTACCAGAGTTCGAATCACCATCCGACGTATCCTGGTTGTTACTGTTGTCGTTATCGTTATCGTTATCGTTTGATTGGTCTTGGTTATTGTTGTCGGACGGATTGGTGTTCGTATTGTCTTGTTTTTTGTCTTGATCGTTTGTTGAATCATCTGTCTGATCTTGATCCGTCTGACCGTCATCTTTTTGAGAATCATCAGTTTGTGTATCATCCTGAGTCTTCTCATCATCTTGTTTTTCATCATCAGTTTGCTGCTGGTCTTTTTTATCTTCATCGTCTTCAGCTTTTGGCACCTCATAGGATGTGGAAGCTGTACTTTTGCCATCATCACTGACGGCTGTTACTTCGAATTTGTACACAGATCCTGGCTGCACACCCGAAATGACTGCTTCTTTTGCAGAGCTGTTTTGAATTTCCGAGTAGCTGCCGCCGTCAACAGATTGCTTAACAGCAAAGGTCGCATCTCCGTCGTAATTCCAGCTTAACGTTAAAGATTGATTGTCTTTATCGTATTTCACGTTTAAACCAGACAGTTTAGCTGTTTCCTCTTTTTCTTCTTTCTCATATGTTTTAGAAACAGTAGAAGGAGCTGTGCCTTTAACAAAGTACTCTGTGAGCTTCTTATCGCTTGGCGTATTTGGCCCTGCCAGTTTTGCAGGGTTTGAGCCTTTTTCTACAGAGGCTTCCACTACGCTGTCAGGCTTCTCAAATGATCCGCTTCCGTCATCGACATCAGCAATGAGCTGGGCGAAGATGCGCTTTGCAACTTTTTGTTCTTCAGTTGAAAGAGATTTCTTTCCAGCTTCGTTTTCTCCCATTCCCGTCCAGACGGCAGCTGTATATTGTGGTGTGTAGCCAACGAACCAAGAATCTCGGGCGCCACCGCTAGCGATATTGTACCTTTTGACTTCATTATCATCAAAGTTAGTCGTTCCTGTTTTTCCTGCAACTTCTACACCAGGTACTTGTGCAAGCTGTCCAGTACCTGTCTTAACAGCTGTTTTCAGCATATCTGTAATCATAAACGCAGTGTAATCGCTCATTGCTGACTTTGATTTTGGTGTTAAGTCAAGCTTTGTACCATCGTTAAATTCAATAGACTTTACGAAATGGGGTTCATTATACGTTCCGTTATTTCCAAACGCGCTGTATGCACCTGCCATTGTCAGAGGAGAAACACCATCGTTCCCACCGAAACCGCCAATAGAATAGGCCTCTGTTACATTATCTTTTGTTAAACCAAGGCCAAGTCCATTTGCAAAGTCTACAGCAGTATCTTTACCGACTGCCTGGAATGCTTTTAAAGCAGGTATATTTCTTGATTGGGCCAGAGCGTAACGCATTGAGATAGGCCCTAGATATTTGCGGTCCCAATCACGAATCGGTTTTCCGTCAGAATACGTATAAGCTGAGTCATCAATTTGTTCGTATGTGGACCATTTCTTATTTTCAATAACTGGTCCATAGTCCAAAATCGGTTTTATGGTCGAACCAGGCTGTGCCTTAGTTTGAGTAGCATAGTTAAAGCCTCCGACAGGCTGATTGCGTCCCGCACCAATCGCTCGGACTTCTCCGTTTTTGGTATCGAGAAGCGTCACACCGCCCTGCATGCCTTCAGTAAATCCGACAGTGTCTCCGTCCATTAATTCATCTAGTTTGTCTTGTGCTTTTGTATCTAATGTTGTATAAATCTTTAATCCGTCAGTACCTGGATTGACATCAGATTTTTCTTCAATTTCTTTCATGACTTCTTCAACAAACGCGCTGTATTTGTTTGAATTGTTTTTTTCATATTCCTTTTGTGAAACAACGCCTTCGTCTTTCACTGCCACTTTTTTCGCTTTGTTGTATTGAGAATCAGAAATAAATCCTTGCTTTTTCATCAGACTGAGGACGATGTTCCGTCTTTTTTCCGCTTTATCCGGGTTTTTAACGGGGTTGTACGCTGTCGGGCTTTGCGGCATACCCGCGAGTGTCGCAGCTTGTTCCACAGTCAATTTGCTTAAATCTGTGACGCCGAAAAATTCTTCCGCCGCTTTTCCGATTCCGTATGCTCTAGGAGAAAAATAAATCCGGTTTAAATACATTTCTAAAATTTCATCTTTAGAGTAATTGCGCTCCAGCTGAATTGAAAGCCACACTTCCTGTACCTTCCGTTTCAGCGTCTTTTGATGGGACAGAAGGGAATTCTTAACGACCTGCTGGGTGATCGTACTTCCGCCTTCAGCTCCGAAGCCGTCTTTAAAGTTGGCGACAAGGGCACCTCCGATACGGACAGGGTCAATCCCGTGGTGTTCGTAAAAACGTGCGTCTTCTGTCGCGATAAAGGCTTCTTTTACGACATCAGGTATTTCATCTATTGAGACGTAGGACCGCTTTTCGGAACCGTATTCAGCAATTTCTTTTCCGTTTTTATCATAAATCGTTGATGAATAAGGCGTCTTCAATTTGCTTTCGTCTAGTGAAGGCGCATCTGAAACCATAACGGCAAATGTAACAGCACCGCCAACTACGCCTAAAACAAACAGAATGAGTAAAGTGAAAAGGGTCTTTTTAAACAATCCGCCCTTTTTTCGTTTCTTGCCTTTTTTCGGTGAAGGACTCGACTTGCTGTTCGCTTTTCGTCGAGCTTCACGGCTGTTAAATTGATCTGACATAACATCTCAACCTTTCGTTAATCAACCTTTCGCACCAGATGATGGCGAAAAATAAAGCTGTTCAATAATACTAATATAATCAATTCTGGGTGCGTATCCAAGAGAAATCGGATAAGCTGTTTCTTCCAACTCATCTTTTCGAATTGATTTTCTGCCGTTTTTTTCTTTTCTGTCCCAGAAATAAAACAGCTTATCGGCTTCCAAAAAATAAACCTGGTCGAAAGCGGATATAATAACAAAACAAATACCGTCTTGAGCCTTTACCTGCTTCATATGCTCGATTTGATGGGCATGAAAATTCTGCAGGGGGAAAGAAGTCTTGTTTTTCGTTTCTTTCGCCTCAAAATCAATATACCGCCCTTTGTAAATCCCATTGTAGTCTGTTGTCGATGATTGTTTAAAGTAAGCTTCTTTAATCACTGCGGCACTTCTTTTTGGATAATGGACATTTACAATTTGAACAGGTGTCGGCTTTTTGTGTATAACGGCAATTTGGTTTGTCAGATAATACTTATTCGTTTCGTTTAAGTCATCTTCGAGGGTCATTCCGCGATTACTGTAAGACGGGGCCCTTTTCTGACTGTTTTGGGATGAAACCGAATGTTTCGGCTGAAATGTTTTTCCGTTAGGATACCGAATCACTTTCTCATCCTCCTTATTAAACTAATCATGACGGAAGTGAATGAACGTGCAAGAACAACAGACCATTAGAAAGCTTCTGAGCCGGATTGAGCGGCAGACAAAAATAAAAAACGCGGATAACATTTCAAGAACAAATGCTTATAAAGCATTTTACGACCGTCACCCGGAAATCAAATGGTCACTCTTGGCTTCTTTCGTTTCTCGTAATGCCGGCTGGTCAATGACTGACTTAAAAGGCAGTCTGTTTCAGCTTGGACTTCGTGAGAGACAGCAAAAATGGTTCTTTTTAGCCTATGAAAGAGCGAACTGGCTTATTTTTTCGGATGCCTATCCGCAGCTTCTACTATACCACTGGTCAAAAAGAGTCGGGAAACCGCTGTTTCATCTTCTGCATGTGTTTGGCGTCTCACAATTTATGTCGGAAGAGTGGACCCGTTTTTGGCATGACCGAAATACGGAGCGGCTAATGTATGCCCTCATTATAAATGAACAAAACACTATCCAAACACCTATTATACAAAATCCTTCGTTTAAAAAGAATGTTTTTGACACGATTCCTTTTTATTTAAGTGACTGGTTTCATTTTAACACCGTTATTTTTCCTTCCTCAAATGGGTTTCTTTACGGCATTTCAGTGAAACGCTTTTCAAAGGCGGAGGAAAGGATAAGGCTGGGAAAGCAGCTGTCTCAATTGCTGTTCAAGCCAGAATTGTTCTCCTCTTTTTATCACTTTTTGCACACAGTGTCGCACTCAGGTTCCCGTTTTGATATGGAAAAGATGATCGGGATTACAAAAAGAACATCTCCTATGCTAAGGACATGCTACCCTGAGTTAATCCACTCATTAGACGGAACGAAAACAGATTGGTTTCATGGAAAGATAAAGAAAACGTTCTTTAGGCGCGAGGAATTGCCGAAGCAGATTGAATTGACAGACTGGTATTTACATAAAAAGCGCCAGCTTCATGCGCTTTTTGCGGTGGAGCAGTGGCTCAAAAAATAAAGAAGCAAGGAAATTCCTTGCTTCTTACGTAGAAGGGCGGTTCGGGCCGCCTAATTTTTTATCTAAAGAATCGATTGCCTTTGATTCAGTCTTTTTTTGCTGGCCGGCTTTTTTCGGTCTTGTTTTCATACGGCACCTCCTCACAAGTATCGTTTGCATTAAGGAGGAGGATCATACAATTTTTGCGGGTGTTTTTGTCGAAAACTTCAGCTTTTCGTGGAATACCTGTTTGTTTGGCGATTTGCTTCTAGTTTTGTCATGAGGAAGGAAAGAGCCTTGAGAGCAAAGAATGTTAACCGGGAGAGACAAGGAAAGGGAGGTACACGAATGTCCGGTTATGTATGCAAGACAGATATTCTCCGTATGCTTTCTGATATAGAAGATGAATTAACGCGAGCTGAGCAAAGCCTGAATCATTCTGTAAATGCATTAGAGGCTGAGATGCGGGAAACGGAAAACGATCGCCTAAGTATGCTTGAAGAAGAAATCATAGATCTTCATATTTGTATAAATGAGCTGTATCAATCGCCTGAACACAGGTATGCGTTTGAGAAGGTATACCGCATCGGCTGAATTTGTGAGTGAAATTTGGTACGATAGGCATTGAGGTGAAAGGTATTGCTATCACAAACATTGCTGGAAATGACCGAGCAAATGATTGAAGTTGCTGAAAAAGGCGCTGATCGGTATCAGGAAGGAAAAAACAGTAATCATTCTTATGATTTTTTTGAGACGATAAAGCCTGCAGTTGAAGAGAATGATGAACTGGCGGCCCGCTGGGCAGAGGGTGCTCTTGAATTGATAAAAGCCCACCGGCCAAAATATGTGCATAAAGAGCAAATTGAGACTGTAAAGGATAATTTCCTGGAATTGGTCCTTCAATCATATGTTCATCATATTCATAAAAAACGATTCAAGGACATCACTGAGTCAGTCCTTTATACATTGCACGCAGTAAAGGATGAAATTGCAAGAGAAGACAGCCGGTAAAAGGCTGTCTTCTTTTCGTTTTTATAGGGGGCCGGACGTTAATTCATCTCATATGCCGGGCTTTCTGCTCCATTTGCTTCGAGAACCTTCATACTGTTACGAAACTCAGTTATGCTGAGATGTCCTTGAATATAGAGGAACTTGGCAAAGTCCATCAGTTTATTCATACAGTCTGTTTCATATTTCTTCATTTCTGCAAAACGTTTGCTTAAGTATGATACGTTCATTATGGTGCATCCCCTCTCATCTGTATTGAAAATATGGTACCATAATGATTCGACTTTTTTCTGTTTTTAAAAAATTTAAACTTTCGACACAATTTGACAAATGCTAATCATCACTTGTGACACAAACAATAGAAGTCATTCATACATATATAGAAGAGAAATATGTTGTGTTTAGGGGGGAATCGCAATGAACAGGAGCTCTCGAAGCTATCCTCGGCAAATGGGCTATTATTATCCTCAGCAAATGCAAGGATATTATCAGCAGGCTGCACCCGGTTATTTAGAGCAACAACTGCCTCAGCAGCATTATGGACAGCAGGATTATTATCAGCCCTATGCTCCGATCCAGCCTATGCCTATGCAGCCGCCTGTATTTTCTAACCCTTATCCTATCCCAAGGCCTAATCAACAGCAGCCTTCGCAATTTCAAAGCATTATGTCGCAGTTCAAAAAAGCCAATGGGCAATTTGATTTTAATAAAATGATGGATACGACAGGTCAAGTAATGAGTGCAATGAATCAGGTCGGATCTTTAATAAAGGGATTTACCAGCTTTTTTAAATGATAAAAGCATGAATGAATCGTTCATTCATGCTTATTTTTTGGAAAGAAAAGTGTCATTGTCTGCTCGTTCCAAGACGTTTCCATATCTTCTTGGCGAACTTCATAAGGCAGCTGAACCGTTCTTGTCATGCTTGTAAAGGTAGCCTCATTTTGGTGTTTCTGTTTTTCTTGGAGTGTTACATGGAGATACCTCGATTTAACATCAACGACGATCTCGCCATCTCGAAACGTCGCCGGAATGGTAATATCGATATACAGCCCAGTATCTTTTTCTCTGACATGTATGGTCGTCTGCACATCCTTTAAACTCGAGTTGATCAGGTTCTGAAATCCGTTTATAAGGTTGCCGAACGCTGAGGATTGAAAAAGAGTGTCGATTGCCTCCGTTATGATTTCTTCTTTCTTTTGCAGTTCGTTCTTTTTGTCATCATAGAATTCCAATTTCGCCACCGCCTTTTTTAACCAGATTATGCGTCTATGCCAGATGTTGTTATAAATTGAAGCAAAATTGAAAGTGTGGTTAAATAGTGGTGAATGAAGGGATAACGGTTGAAGTGAATGAGAAGGGAGAAAATACATTGCTGAAAAAATTATTCGGAATGGGCAAAACTCAGGAAAAGGTGACAGAAGAGGTTATTTATTCTCCGGCAGACGGTACAGTAATGGACCTGTCAGATGTACCGGACCCTGTTTTTTCACAGAAAATGATGGGAGAAGGAATAGCGGTGGAACCTTCTAGCGGTGAAATCGTTTCTCCTGCTGAAGGTGAAGTCATTCAGATTTTCCACACCAAACACGCCGTTGGCATTCGGACTCGCTCGGGAATTGAGCTGTTAATTCATGTCGGGCTGGAGACAGTCAATATGAACGGAGAAGGATTTACTGCCCACATTAAAGAAGGGGATAAAGTGAAGGTCGGTGACCCGCTGATTACATGTGATTTGGAATTAATAAAAGAAAAAGCGAGCAGCACAGTCATCCCAATCGTTATAATGAATGGTGAGGCTGTAGGATCAATGGTGCCGGCAGGCGAAAAGGCTGCTCGTAAAGGCAAATCAAAGCTCCTTACAATAAAAGCGAAATAAGCAGGGCGTATGCCTTGCTTTTTTTATTCAACTGTATATAATTTGCACCTAGCCATGCAAACAAATATTCGGTAAACTGTACTTGACAAAGAGGTGTAAAGAATGAAAAAGAAATCACTGACTGAACTCATTTCTGATTTAAAAGGAAATGAAAACGTTGTGAATTGGCATGAAATTGAGCCTCGGGAAGCAAAAACAAGGCCTATGCCCGAAAGTATAGACGAGAGAATCAAAGCGGCCCTTTCGAAAAGGGGCATTGATGAACTATATACTCACCAATATTCCGCTTTTCAATATGTGCAAAAAGGAGAGAGCATCGTTACCGTAACGCCAACAGCATCAGGAAAAACGTTATGCTACAACCTCCCAGTCCTGCAGTCCATCGCCCAAGATGAAACAAACCGGGCGTTATATTTATTTCCGACTAAAGCGCTGGCACAAGACCAAAAGAGCGAGCTAAATGAAATTATTGATGAAATGGGCATTGATATTAAAAGCTTTACATATGACGGGGATACGTCTCCGGCAATCAGACAAAAGGTGAGAAAAGCAGGTCATATTGTCATTACAAACCCCGATATGCTGCATTCTGCCATTCTACCGCATCATACGAAATGGGTCAGTTTGTTTGAAAACCTTAAGTATATCGTCATCGATGAGCTTCATACGTATCGAGGTGTGTTCGGCAGCCATGTGGCAAATGTGATCCGGCGGCTAAAGCGGATCTGCCGGTTTTATGGAAGTGATCCGGTTTTTATTTGTACTTCCGCAACAATTGCCAACCCAAAGGAATTGGGAGAGCAGCTGACAGGCAAACCGATGCGGCTGGTCGATGACAACGGCGCACCGAGCGGACGCAAGCATTTTGTGTTTTACAATCCGCCAATTGTGAACAAACCGCTCAATATTAGAAGGAGCGCAACCGCAGAAGTGAATGAACTGGCGAAAGAGTTCCTTAAAAACAAAGTGCAGACCATTGTTTTTGCCAGAAGCAGAGTTCGGGTGGAAATTATTTTAAGCCATATTCAGGAGCTTGTGAAAAAAGAGATTGGAACAAAATCAATCAGAGGCTATCGGGGAGGCTATCTGCCGAAAGAGCGAAGAGAAATCGAAAAAGGCCTGAGAGAAGGCGACATTTTAGGAGTGGTCAGTACGAATGCCTTAGAGCTTGGTGTTGATATCGGCCAGCTGCAAGTGTGTGTAATGACGGGGTATCCCGGAAGTGTTGCAAGTGCTTGGCAGCAGGCGGGACGAGCCGGCAGAAGACATGGTGAATCTTTGATTATCATGGTAGCCAATTCAACACCGATTGACCAATATATTTTGCGGCATCCTGAATATTTCTTTAATCGTTCGCCTGAATCTGCAAGAATCAATCCGGAGAATTTGATTATTTTAGTAGACCACTTAAAGTGTGCGGCTTATGAGCTTCCTTTTAGAGCTGATGAAGAATTTGGACCCATGGAAGTCAGTGATATTCTTGAGTATCTTGAGGAAGAGGCTGTTCTTCACCGCAACGGCGAACGGTACCATTGGGCAAGTGAGTCGTTTCCTGCTTCAAACATCAGTTTGCGTTCCGCCTCCCAGGAAAATGTCGTTATAGTTGATCAGTCGGATATTGCAAATGTAAGGATTATCGGTGAAATGGACCGTTTTAGTGCGATGACGCTTTTGCATGATGAAGCGATTTATTTGCATGAAGGCGTTCAGTATCAAGTTGAGAAGCTCGATTGGGACCATAAAAAGGCGTATGTCAGAAAAGTCGATGTCGAATATTATACGGATGCAAACCTGGCAGTTCAGCTGAAGGTATTAGAAATCGATAAAACGAAAGAAAAAAGCCGTACGTCATTGCACTACGGAGACGTCACTGTCAATGCCCTGCCGACCATTTTTAAAAAAATAAAAATGACCACTTTTGAAAATATTGGGTCTGGACCTATTCATTTGCCGGAAGAAGAACTGCATACAAGTGCAGCTTGGCTCGAAATCAAAACAGCGGATGAAGACATCGGGGAAAAGACACTGGAACAGCTGCTTCTTGGCATCTCGAATGTGCTGCAGCATATTGTCCCTGTGTATATCATGTGTGATCGAAATGATGTTCATGTTGTTTCTCAAATTAAAGCAGCCCATACCGGATTGCCAACCATATTTTTATATGATCATTATCCGGGCGGTATCGGTTTGGCGGAGGAAGTCTTTAAACGTTTTTCAGACATTAATGAAGCGGCGAAACAACTGATTACACATTGTCCTTGTCATGACGGCTGTCCGTCTTGTATAGGTACGGAAATAGAAGGGATAAAAGCAAAGGAAAGAATTTTGCAGCTGTTGGATCAAATGTCGTAAGGAGGGAGGCCGGATATGTCATTAAAAGGGAAACTCCAACGGATGAAAAAGCACATGGCGCTCGACGAAGGAGAACAAAAAATAGAAGCAGGCAAACAAGAAAACCACTTTGATGACATCCCGTTTTTAGAAGAGTGGGAGGCTTTTGGCATGAAGCCTTTCATCTTCGAAGATGAATATTGCCTCATCAGAGAAGTAGAATATCCGCTTTCTCACCGCCATGGGTTATACAGCTTTTCTGAGCTTGAAGAAGTGATCACACTGTGGAATCAAAGCGGCCTGTCGCATACATTGTCAGCAAAAGGGTATAACAAAAACAACCTCTTTTTCTTTGATACAGAAACAACCGGTCTTGGGGGTGGAGCTGGGAATACCATTTTTTTGCTTGGGCATGCGAGAGTATATGAAGACCGAGTGACAGTCAAACAGCATCTTTTGCCCAAACCGGGGAACGAAGTCGCCTTGTACCAAAGCTTTTTAAGCGAGGTTGACATTACATCACTTGTGACCTACAACGGCAAAGCCTTTGATTGGCCGCAGGTGAAAACAAGGCACACCTTGATCCGTGACAGACTTCCGAAGCTTCCGGAGTTTGGCCACTTTGATCTTTTGCATGGAGCTAGACGCCTGTGGAAACACAAAATGGACCGTGTATCTCTTGGCACGGTTGAAAAAGAGGAGCTCGGCATCCGCAGGCTAGAAGACACACCGGGCTACTTGGCGCCAATGCTTTACTTTCATTTTATCAAGGCGCAAGAGCCGGATCTTTTAAAAGGTGTCCTGCATCATAATGAAATGGATGTGTTATCGCTCATTTCATTGTACATCCATATGTCTAAAAAAATCCTTTCAGAATCACATGCGCCAAAAGAACACAGTGAAGCCTATGCTATGGCGAAATGGTTTATGGCTCATAAGGAAACGGACCAAGCGATCAAGCAGTTGGAAAGGCTTATAGAAAAATCGTTTGAGGATCAGGACAGTGCACGGCTGGATTTATCGCTCCTGTACAAAAAACAAAACCGCTTGGAAGAAGCAGTGCCGCTTTGGGAAAAGCTGTCCCGCTCGCAAAACCAGAAGTGCAGATACGCTGCTGTAATAGAGCTCGCGAAATATTTTGAGCATAAGAAAAAAGAATTCGGAAAAGCATTGCAAGTAGCAGAGCAATTGCTTAGCGATGCGGCATGCTTATCAGAGAAAGAAACTGAAAAACTGCATGTGAGAATTGCCCGGCTAAAGAGGAAATATTCCTCTTAAATATTCCCCGGGAAAGCGCAAAAGACGACTTGTTTCGTCATGAATTTTTTTTGCTGAATTCACATTGATTTTGTTGTAGAATAGCGGCGAATCCTGTAAAATGACGTTAGTTATTTTTAAAGGGAGAGTTGGTATGTATAAGGGTGTTTTTTACTTGTTCTTTGTTGTGGTATTTTTGATTGCTTTTGTGTTTTCAAACTTTAAAGACAGCTTAATTGCACACTTTTAAAATAGGTCTTTGCATCAGAACATGTACCCCTTATTTTTCATAGCTTAGTATTGTAATAAAGTTTATGGAAAGGGGATTTTATCATGCATCACTGCAGACCGCATATGATGGCGCCAATTGTCCATCCTACTCATTGCTGTGAACACCATACGTTTTCGAAGACTATCGTGCCGCACATTCACCCACAGCATACAACAAACGTAAACCACCAGCATTTTCAGCACGTTCACTACTTTCCACACACTTTCTCAAATGTTGACCCGGCTACGCATCAGCATTTTCAAGCAGGAAAACCTTGCTGCGACTACTAGTATGGAAAACGTGCAGCTTGATGGTGTAAACAATGCAGCACAACAAATGGGGCCCACGGGAGCCCCATTTTTTAAAGCAGGTGAAATGATGAAAGTATTGGCAATAACGGGCTATAAACCGTTTGAACTCGGGATATTTAAGCAGGATGACAAGGCGCTGTATTACATAAAAAAAGCCATTAAGAACCGGCTGATTGCTTTTTTGGATGAAGGATTAGAATGGATTTTAATTTCGGGCCAGCTTGGAGCAGAGCTGTGGGCGGCAGAAGCTGCATATGATTTGCAGGAGGAATACCCTGATTTAAAGGTAGCTGTCATCACACCATTTTACGAGCAGGAAAAGAACTGGAAAGAACCGAATAAGGAACAGTATGAAGCAGTTCTGGCTCAGGCAGACTATGAAGCAAGCCTGACTCACCGTCCTTATGAAAGCCCGCTTCAATTCAAACAAAAAAATCAGTTCTTCATTGATAAGTCCGACGGGCTTCTGCTTTTATATGACCCGGAAAAGGAAGGCTCCCCTAAGTATATGCTTGGGACAGCGGAAAAAAGGCGCGAACAGGATGGCTATCCCATCTACTTTATTACAATGGATGACTTGAGAGTGACAGTAGAGGAAGACAGCTACTCATAGCAATAAGAGAAATTTGACAACCGTACAGATTTCTGAAAAAATATATGTGATGATTCACGATACGAGGTGAAAAAGATGCTTGCTGATAAAGTAAAGCTTTCTGCGAAAGAAATTTTGGAAAAAGAATTTAAAACAGGCGTTAGAGGCTACAAGCAAGAAGACGTTGACAAATTTTTAGATATGATTATTAAGGATTATGAAACCTTCCATCAAGAAATTGAAGAACTGCAGCAGGAAAATCTGCAGCTGAAAAAACAGCTTGAAGAAGCCAGCAAAAAACAGCCTGTGCAATCTAACACAACAAACTTTGATATTTTAAAACGGCTGTCTAACTTAGAAAAACACGTTTTTGGCAGCAAGCTTTATGATTGATCATGCTTGAAAAAAATGGCGCTTGTAAATTGTAATCAGTTGTTATATAATAATTCATGTTCTTAACGTTCGGGTAATCGCTGCAGATCTTGAATCTGTAGAGGAAAGTCCATGCTCGCACGGTGCTGAGATGCCCGTAGTGTTCGTGCCTAGCGAAGTCATAAGCTAGGGCAGTCTTTAGAGACTGACGGCAGGAAAAAAGCCTACGTCTTCGGATATGGCTGAGTATCCTTGAAAGTGCCACAGTGACGAAGTCTCACTAGAAATGGTGAGAGTGGAACGCGGTAAACCCCTCGAGCGAGAAACCCAAATTTTGGTAGGGGAACCTTCTTAACGGAATTCAACGGAGAGAAGGACAGAATGCTTTCTGTAGATAGATGATTGCCGCCTGAGTACGAGGTGATGAGCCGTTTGCAGTACGACGGAACAAAACATGGCTTACAGAACGTTAAACCACTTACATTTAAAATGATGAAAACAAGCTCTCCCGTATAAGGAGAGCTTTTATCTTGAAAAGAGAAAAGTTTTAAAAGACAGGGTGATACGATGAAGAAGTATACACTAATTGCAACGGCGCCGATGGGCATTGAAGCTGTTGTCGCAAAGGAAGTACGAGATTTAGGATACGAATGCAAGGTTGATAACGGGAAAGTTATTTTTGAAGGTGATGCACTTGCCATCTGCCGTGCGAACCTTTGGCTTAGAACAGCCGACCGCATAAAGGTTCAGGTTGCTTCTTTTAAAGCGAAAACATTTGATGAACTGTTTGAAAAAACGAAAGCGATTAACTGGCGCTCATTTATACCTGAAAACGGGAAATTCCCTGTCATCGGAAAATCGGTAAAATCAACACTTGCAAGCGTTCCCGACTGTCAGCGGATCGTCAAAAAAGCAATTGTCGAAAAGCTCAAGCTGCAGTCCGGCAAAGCCAATGATTGGATTGAAGAAACAGGTGCCG
Organism: Bacillus sp. PS108; assembly: GCF_037963335.1. NCBI lineage: Bacteria > Bacillati > Bacillota > Bacilli > Caryophanales > Bacillaceae > Bacillus > Bacillus sp. PS108. The sequence continues at coordinate 2,184,789 of NZ_CP150155.1, read as the reverse complement.
AGTATAAAGTCGAAATTTCTTTATTGAAAGATCAGGCTTTGATTACACTGGACTCATCAGGGACAGGCCTTCACAAACGAGGATACCGTGTCGATCAGGGCGGTGCGCCGATTAAAGAAACACTTGCTGCCGCTTTGGTGCAATTAACCAATTGGACGCCCGACCGCCCGTTTGTTGATCCTTTCTGCGGCTCCGGAACAATCGCGATAGAAGCGGCGTTAATCGGCCAAAACATCGCACCGGGATTCAATCGCGATTTTGTTTCAGAGGATTGGGAATGGATCGGTAAAGATCTGTGGAACAAAGCGCGGCTTGAAGTCGAAGAAAAGGCAAATTATGATCAGCCGCTTACAATTTTCGCTAGCGACATAGACCACCGCATGGTTCAAATCGCAAAAGAAAATGCAGAGGAAGCAGGACTGGGAGATTTAATCCAGTTCAAGCAGATGCAGGTCAAAGACTTTACCACAAATCTGGAATTTGGCGTAATTGTCGGCAACCCGCCATATGGAGAGCGTCTCGGCGAGAAAAAAGCTGTTGAGCAGATGTATAAAGAAATGGGGAAGGCGTTCGAGCCGCTTGATACTTGGTCTGTGTATATGCTGACATCAAATGAAAACTTTGAGGAAGCATATGGCAGAAAAGCAACGAAGAAACGAAAACTCTTTAACGGGTTTATAAAAACGGATTATTATCAATATTGGTCAAAAGTAAGGCCGCAGCGCAAGAAAACAGAAAACGCATAAAAAGAAGACGCTCTGCATGCGTCTTCTTTCATCTTTCAGCCCTATTCTATCGTTACCAACGGTGAGCTTTCGCGTTGCTTCTCAATATAATGTTGGTTTGGGACATTTCAGTGTGACCGTTTACTTGAGACTTAGAACGTTTAGGCCGCGTCCAATTGTGATGAAACAGTTCAGAATGCTGATCTAATCGGTTTCTATAACTCATGTCAACATCACTCCCTGATAGAATATTGTTGATAAGACGGATAATCCGGAGACGGAATATCAAGTGTAGTTTGTGCATGTTTCGGTGATAACATGCGGTAAAGCATGTATATAAAATGAAAAGTTCGCATACAATGATGATTATTTCCATCAGAGGTGATCTCATGCTGAACAGCGAACATTTTAATCTTATTCAAAGGGCGCTTGACGCAACAGCAAACGAGCTGAAGGAGCTCGGGACTGAATCGTCTCCGTCTATGATTTCGCATGCGCAAACTAATTTAGAAAAAGCGGTAGAACATATTTATTCAACAGACCATCCTTTTTTATCGTCGCATGTGATCAATCGTAAGTAAACTGCAAAAAACTTGGCATTGCCAAGTTTTTTTATTGTATTCATCAGCGGAAAATGATATTATTGGTGGTCTGAATGTCGAATAGTTGGGGGTTGGAACTAGGTGACAACATCACGTTTGCCTTTTTCTTTAACGAAAACAAAGAATTTTTATGAAGAATTGAACAATTGGATTGGTGACGTGTTTTACGATATCCTTCCCGAAAAAGGGTTTGATCTTCGGGACGAGCAAGTATTTATGGCTTTTCAGCTGGAGCGGGCGTTTAAAGAGAAAAAAGTCATGTTCGCCGAAGCTGGAGTGGGAACGGGGAAAACGCTGGTATATCTTCTTTTTGCAATCAGCTATGCAAGGTATGTCGGCAAACCCGCCATCATCGCTTGTGCAGATGAAACATTAATTGAACAGCTAGTGAAAAAAGAGGGCGATATTTCTAAGCTGGCTGAGCATCTTGATCTGAAAATTGATACAAGGCTGTCAAAATCACATGAGCAATATTTATGCTTGAAGAAGCTTGAAAAAACAATGCAGCGTTCTGATGATGATAAATGGCTGGATCTTTATGAGTCGTTACCGTCATTTGTCCACGAGTCACAGGCGATGCAGCGCTTTTATCCGTATGGCGACCGTAAGCAGTACGCAAATCTATCGAATGAAGAGTGGTCTGACGTAAGCTACGACTCGTTTCAGGACTGTCTGACTTGTGATATGAGACACAGATGCGGTCTGACACTTTCCAGAGATTACTATCGCAAGTCAACGGACTTAATCATATGTTCCCATGATTTTTATATGGAGCATGTGTGGACGGAAGAATCACGCAAACGAGAGGGCCAGCTGCCGCTCTTGCCTGATCATAGTGCAGTTGTATTTGATGAGGGGCACTTGTTAGAGTTTGCTGCGCAAAAAGCGCTAACCTATAGAGTGAAGCAGTCTACTCTTGAATTGTTTTTAGAACGATTGCTGCAAAATGACATCAGAGAAGAGTTTGCAGAATTGATTGAAGATGCGCTTCTCGCAAACGACGAATTTTTCTATGTTCTTTCTGAAGAATCAAAGGAAGTAGCCGGTTCACACCGTTTAGAAATAAAAAATGACCAGCGTGTCAAAAAGGCGGCGGACGAGCTTTGCCGTTTACTTGATAAAATCGGTGAGGCACTTGTATTTGAGTCTGAAATGTATACGATTGATCAATACGAGTTGTCAGTAGTGGAAGAATATGTTGAACAAATGGCGTATTCATTATCTCTATATCAAAAGGATGCAATCAGCTGGCTGGAGAAAAAGGAAGCAGAATCAACTTTTGTCGTGATGCCGAGAACGGTAGCAGAAGTACTTGGCGAAAAAGTGTTTTCTAAGAAAATTCCTTATATCTTCTCTTCTGCTACGCTGTCAGAAGGCGGTTCGTTTGATTATATTGCCGACAGTCTTGGGATTCATGATTATTTGTCATTAACTGTTGATTCCCCTTATGATTATGACGAGCAAATGAGTATTAATCTATACGCAAAAACAGATATGGACGCTGAGCAAAAAACGGCTGAAACGATTGAAACAATCAAACGTTACAAAGGAAGAACGCTGGTGCTTTTCCCTTCTTTTGAAGAATTAAACGAGTTTAAAGAGCTGTCGGCGGCATGGGAGCTGCCGTATCCAATTTTCTTTGAAGGTGATGAGGAAATCAGCAGCTTAGTAGAGAAATTCCAAGAGGAAGAGGAAACAGTACTTTGTTCAGTTCACTTATGGGAAGGACTCGACATTCCCGGTGACGCATTGAAGAATGTTACCATTTGGTCATTGCCATTTCCGCCACACGATCCTGTATTTACAGCGAAGCGCAACGGAGCGAAAAAAGATCCGTTCGAAGAAGTTGATCTGCCATATATGTTGTTACGTGTACGGCAGGGCATCGGGCGCCTGATTCGCTCGAATCAAGACAGCGGCTCGATTCACATTTACGCTGGCGGAGAAAATGAACGCATCATTGATGAGGTCAAAAAGGTCTTGCCTGTTGAACCGCATAAGATGTAATGGAAAAAAGCTGACGATCGTTCGTCAGCTTTTTTTATTTGTCAGCGGGATAGCCAGCCGCCATCAACTGCTAAAATATGTCCATTTACATAATCTGAAGCACGTGATGCCAAAAAGACTGCAGTCCCCCCGATATCATCCGCTTGGCCCCAGCGGCCGGCAGGAATTCTCTTTAAAATGTCCTCATTTCGCTTTTCGTCATCCCGAATAGGCTTTGTATTCGCAGTAGAAATATAGCCTGGGGCGATTGCGTTGACCTGAATACCTGACGCTGCCCACTCATTTGCAAATGATTTTGTCAAACCGGCAACAGCGTGTTTGCTCGCGGTGTAAGCCGGAACGAGGATGCCGCCTTGAAAAGACAGGAGAGAGGCAATATTAATAATCTTTCCATGACCTCTTTTCAGCATGTGCCTGCCAGCAAGCTGTGTCAGAATAAACAGGCTGTTTAGATTGACATTCAGTACGTGCTGCCAGTTCTCTTCTGGAAAATCTGCCGCTTTTTCCCGATGAATAATGCCGGCATTATTGACAAGGATGTCGATCTGCCTGTTTTCAAACAGCTCAGCTGCAGAATCCTTTATCGCTTCCGGCTTGCTCATGTCCAATGTAAAAGATGTAAATATCCGGCCTTCCTGTTCCACAAGCTGCTGTGTTTCAGACAGGCTGCTTTTATGTGATGTGCCGATAATATCAGCGCCAGCACCGGCTAGGGCTTTGGCAATTCCTTGACCGATCCCTGTTCCAGGGCCTGTCACCAGCGCTGTTTTTCCTTCTAATGAAAAGGCGTCATGTAGATAACCCATCTTATTTCAGCCCATCCATCGGAACGAGATCCATGTCCGTAAATGTGTAATTTTCTCCAGCCATCGCCCACACAAAGCTATAGTTTGATGTTCCTGCGCCAGAATGAATAGACCAGGCGGGAGAAAGGACAGCCTGCTCATTTCCAACAACAAGATGGCGTGTTTCGTCCGGCTGGCCCATGAAATGAAATACCTTTGAATCCTTTTCAAGATCCAGATAAAGATAAGCCTCCATCCGACGGTCATGAACGTGTGCTGGCATGGTATTCCAGTTGTTGTTTTGATCTAACATCGTTATTCCCATCATCAGCTGACAGCTTTTAATGCCATCCTGATGAATGACTTTGTACAGACTTCTGACATTAGACGCTGCATCATCACCAAGGCGGTCCGGTGTCAGTTCAGCTAGGGCGGCTTTTTGTGTCGGATAGCTTTTGTGGGCGCAAGCGGAGACGAAGTAAAACTTCGCTTTTTCACCGTTCAGGCTTGAAAATGATACATCCTGATTACCCATTCCGATATAGAGAAAATCCTTTGTTTGAAGCACATATTCATCATCGCCGACTCTAACGGCACCAGGCTGGCCGACATTAATAATCCCGATTTCACGCCGTTCCAAAAAGAAGTCTGTTTTTAGAAAATCACCTGCATCAAGCTTCAGTTCACTTTGCCCTGGAGCCGCTCCGCCGATGACAACCCGGTCTTCATGTGAGTAATACATCGTAAGTTTGTTTTCTGTAAATAAAGGATCCATTAAGAAATGACTGCGAAGCTCCTCTGTTGTAAAGCGTTTTACTTGTTCAGGATGTACAGAATAACGATTTTCCATTATATTTCCCCCTTGGTTAGGATTTCAGCATCACTTGAATGAAAATATTTTGGTAACGGTTTCAAAGAAAATTTTAGGATAAATAGTGAAAAGAGTCAACGAAAAAATAATGAATTGACACATTATTAAAAAAACTCTTTCCAAATTTTAAAATTATGGTATTCTTTTGTTGTAACGGTTTTGAAATCGGTTTCAAATATAAGAGATACAGGAGCACTTGAATGAAAAAGAAAACAACAGGCCATACAACCATCAAAGATGTAGCTGAATGTGCAGGAGTTTCGAAATCGACAGTTTCCCGCTATATTAACGGAAAAATTGACGCGATTTCTCCTGAAAAAGTGAAAAACATTAAAAAGGCAATCGCAGAATTGAATTATCGGCCGAGTAAAATGGCACAAGGTTTAAAAATAAAAAAAAGTAAGTTAATCGGATTTGTTGTGGCTGACATTACAAATCCTTTTTCGGTCGCTGCTTTCAGGGGAGTCGAAGAGGTTTGTGATCAATATGGTTACAGCATTATGGTGTGCAACACAGATAACAGTCCTGAAAAAGAGCGGGAAATGCTCTTAAAGCTAGAAGCCCATTCGGTTGAGGGCTTGATTTTAAACGCAACAGGGGAAAACAAGGATGTACTCCGCGCTTTTGCTGAACAGCAAATTCCAACCATCTTAATTGACCGGAAACTGCCGGATCTGAAACTGGATACCGTAACGACTGACAACAGATGGATCACAAAAGAGATTCTTCAGAAGGTGTACAGCAAAGGGTATACTGATGTCGCGCTGTTTACCGAACCGATTTCCTCTATAAGCCCTCGTGCAGAAAGAGCAGCTGTGTATCAGGAAATGGCTTCGGTTCAAAATGTGAACGGGCTTGTCAGATTGCATGAAATTGACGTAAAGGACAAGGAGCAGCTTAAGGCGGCGCTTCGTTCTTTTCACAAGGAAATGCCGGAGCAAAAAAAAGCGATTCTGGCTTTGAATGGCTTGATTATGCTGAAAATCATCAGCTGTATGGAAGAGCTTGGCCTGCGCATCCCTCAAGATATAGGGATTGCAGGATTCGATGATACGGAATGGTATAAACTGATCGGTCCAGGTATTACAACGATCGCCCAGCCGTCACATGATATGGGCAGGACGGCGATGGAACGTGTATTAAAAAGGATTGAAGGTGACAAAGGAGCGCCTCAAACCATTGAATTAGAGGCAAAAGTCATCATGAGAAAGTCACTTTAATCCTAGGTGCCCTCAACTAAGAGGAGGTTGGGAAGAGATGAAGCTTGATGCGGTGACATTCGGGGAATCAATGGCCATGTTTTATGCAAATGAGTATGGAGGCCTTCATGAAGTATCCACTTTTTCTAAAGGGCTTGCCGGAGCAGAAAGCAATGTCGCCTGTGGCCTTGCCAGACTCGGATTTCGAATGGGATGGATGAGCAAGGTCGGCAATGATCAGCTCGGAACGTTTATTGTACAGGAACTTAAAAAAGAGGGAGTGGATGTGTCCCGCGTGATCCGCTCGCAGGACGAAAATCCCACCGGGCTGCTGCTGAAGTCAAAAGTGAAAGAAGGCGACCCGCAAGTTACCTACTATAGGAAAAACTCAGCTGCAAGCACATTAACTTCAGCTGAATATCCGAGAGATTATTTTCAATGCGCAGGCCATTTGCATGTGACAGGCATTCCGCCTGCTTTATCAGCCGAGATGAAAGACTTCACGTATCATGTCATGAACGACATGAGAAACGCAGGGAAGACCATTTCATTCGACCCTAATGTAAGACCTTCGCTTTGGCCTGATCAAGCAACAATGGTACACACAATCAATGATCTGGCTGGGCTTGCAGACTGGTTTTTCCCGGGTATCGCAGAGGGAGAGCTATTGACCGGAGAAAAAACACCTGAAGGCATTGCCGACTATTATTTGAAAAAAGGTGCCAGCTTTGTTGCTATTAAACTTGGAAAAGAAGGCGCTTACTTTAAAACGGTGACAAGTGAAGGATTTCTAGAAGGCTGCCGGGTCGACCGGGTGGTTGATACAGTCGGCGCCGGAGACGGATTTGCAGTCGGTGTAATCAGCGGTATCCTAGACGGTTTGTCGTACAAGGATGCGGTGCAAAGGGGAAATGCGATTGGCGCTTTGCAAGTGCAGGCACCGGGGGATATGGACGGTTTGCCGACCAGGGAGAAATTAGCTTCTTTTTTATCTGCTCAAAGAACGGTTCACCAAAAGAAAGGGGATTATTAATATGGAGTCCAAAGTCGTTGAAAACCGTCTGAAAGAAGCAAAGCTGATTGCAGTCATTCGTTCAAAGGATACGCAGGAGGCCTGTCAGCAGATTGAGAGTTTGTTAGATAAAGGGATTCGTGCAGTTGAAGTGACGTATACGACCCCCGGGGCATCAGATATTATCGAATCCTTCCGTAATAGGGAAGATATTTTAATTGGCGCGGGCACTGTCATCACCGCGCAGCAAGCTGGGGAAGCTGCTGAGGCTGGAGCACAGTTTATTGTCAGTCCGGGTTTTTCAGCTGATCTTGCTGAACATCTATCTTTTGTAAAAACACATTATATCCCCGGCGTCTTGACTCCGAGCGAAATTATGGAAGCGTTGACATTCGGTTTTACGACATTAAAGCTGTTCCCAAGCGGTGTGTTTGGCATCCCGTTTATGAAAAATTTAGCGGGTCCTTTCCCGCAGGTGACCTTTATTCCGACAGGCGGGATACATCCGTCTGAAGTGCCGGATTGGCTTAGAGCCGGAGCTGGCGCCGTCGGAGTCGGCAGCCAGCTGGGCAGCTGTTCAAAAGAGGATTTGCAGGCTGTTTTCCAAGTGTAAGTGGAATTGTTTTTTCATAACCGGAGGATGGGAGAATCCACAATATGAAAATCAAGGCGACAATTGAACGGGTACCTGGCGGAATGATGATTATTCCGCTATTTCTTGGAGCGGCGCTCAACACGTTTGCGCCTGGAACAGCGGAGTTCTTTGGAGGGTTTACGGGTGCTTTGATTACCGGAACGCTGCCAATACTGGGTGTTTTTATCTTTTGCGTAGGAGCAACGATTGATTTTCGTTCTTCAGGCTATATCGCAAGAAAAGGAATCACGTTATTATTGGGAAAGGTCGGATTTGCGGCACTGCTCGGCGTGATCGCAGCGCAATTTATACCTGACGAAGGCATACAATCCGGCTTTTTTGCAGGCCTTTCTGTTTTAGCAATTGTCGCGGTAATGAATGAAACGAACGGCGGACTGTATTTGGCGCTCATGAATCACATGGGAAGAAAAGAGGATGCGGGCGCTTTCGCCTTTATCAGTACAGAATCTGGTCCTTTTATGACCATGGTGACGTTTGGTGTGACGGGACTTGCCGCATTCCCATGGGAAACGCTGGCAGCGACAGTTATCCCGTTTTTACTTGGATGTATACTTGGAAATCTGGATCACGATCTCAGAGACTTATTCAGCAAGGTTGTGCCGGCGATCATTCCATTTTTCGCCTTTTCGCTCGGCAATACCTTGAATTTTGGAATGCTGATCCAATCAGGGCTGCTCGGCATTTTTATCGGAGTTTCTGTCGTCATTTTATCGGGCAGTTCCTTGTTTTTACTTGATCGTTTTGTCGCGCGGGGAGACGGTGTCGCGGGTGTGGCCGCTTCTTCTACGGCAGGGGCGGCTGTAGCCGTGCCATACGCATTAGCGGAAGCGAATGCCTCATTTGCGCCAGTTGCTGAGTCGGCAACTGCAATTATCGCGACAAGCGTTATTGTCACCTCGCTCTTAACCCCGCTGGCAACAGTGTGGGTGGATAAAAAAATCAAGCAGAAAAAGCGAAGAACACCTCCGCCAAAAAATCAAATGACGATCAACTGAATAAAAAGGCTGCCGCAAAACATACCGGCAGCCTTTTATACAAACAATTTGACTTTCATACCCCCTTCCATTAGCCTGTAATGGAACGGCTAGAATAGGGAGGGAATGGATATGGAGATACATACATATGAAAAAGAATTTTTTGATCTTTTAAAAAGAATCTCACATTACAGCGAAGCAGTTGCGTTAATGCACTGGGACTCCAGAACAGGCGCGCCGAAAAACGGCTCAGAGGATCGTGCCGAAAGCATCGGCCAGCTTTCAACAGATATATTCAATATCCAAACATCAGATCGAATGAAGGAGCTTATCGATGTCCTGTATGAACGATTTGATGACTTGTCGGAAGATACGAAAAAAGCAGTGGAACTGGCGAAAAAAGAGTATGAAGAGAATAAGAAAATCCCTGAGGCTGAATACAAAGAATACGTAATTCTGTGTTCAAAGGCAGAAACAGCGTGGGAGGAAGCGAAAGGAAAATCTGATTTCAGCTTGTTTTCTCCTTATTTAGAACAGCTGATTGAATTCAATAAACGTTTTATTACGTATTGGGGATATCAAGAGCATCCTTATGATGCATTGCTTGATTTGTTTGAGCCCGGCGTCACGGTAAAGGTGCTTGATCAGCTGTTTGCTGAGCTGAAGGAAGCGATTATCTCTCTTGTTAAACAGGTGACAGCTTCCGGAAATAAACCAGATACAAGCTTTCTTACAAAAGCGTTCCCGAAAGAAAAGCAAAAAGAGCTCAGTCTGTATTTTTTACAGGAGCTTGGCTACGATTTTGATGGCGGAAGACTTGATGAAACCGTTCATCCGTTTGCAACTACGCTGAACCGGGGAGACGTTCGGGTCACGACGAGATATGATGAAAAAGATTTCCGGACGGCGATCTTTGGCACCATTCATGAGTGCGGGCACGCGATATACGAGCAAAATATTGATGAAGCACTCAGTGGCACGAACTTGTCAGACGGCGCATCAATGGGAATTCATGAATCGCAATCATTATTTTACGAGAATTTTATCGGCCGCAACAAGCATTTTTGGACACCGTACTATCAGAAGATTCAAGAAGCATCACCTGAACAGTTCAAGGACATCTCCCTGGATGATTTTGTCCGGGCAATCAATGAATCAAAACCTTCATTTATCAGGGTCGAAGCGGATGAATTGACGTATCCTCTTCATATCATCATCCGTTATGAAATTGAAAAAGCGATTTTCAGCAATGAAGTGTCTGTGGAAGATCTGCCGTCGCTTTGGAATCAAAAATACCAGGATTATTTAGGGATTACACCGCAGACCGACGCAGAGGGGATTTTACAGGACGTCCATTGGGCAGGTGGAGATTTCGGCTACTTCCCATCCTATGCGCTCGGCTACATGTATGCGGCTCAGCTGAAACAAAAAATGCTTGAGGATCTCCCTGAATTTGACGCTCTCTTGGAAAGAGGAGAGTTCCATCCGATAAAGCAATGGCTGACGGAAAAGGTGCACATTCACGGAAAACGGAAAAAGCCGTTAGACATTATTAAAGATGCAACAGGAGAAGAGCTGAATGTTCGTTATTTAATTGATTATTTATCAAACAAATATTCAAATCTCTATCTGTCATAATCAAAAGCCTGGCGGCGCGGTCGTCAGGCTCTTTTATATCGAATTCCCTTTAAATACGAATGATATCTAAAAAAACAAAAATAAAGTTCGGGAATTTTTATTTTCAGCCTATGCAAGAGATTAGAATCTTGATATAATTTATTACAATATAATAGGAACACTCATATAATCGCGTGGATATGGCACGCAAGTTTCTACCGGGCACCGTAAATGTCCGACTATGGGTGAGCAATGGAACCGCACGTGTACGGTTTTTTGTGATATCAGCATTGCTTGCTCTTTATTTGAGCGGGCAATGCTTTTTTTATTCTCATAACGGAGGTAAGACAGGATGGAAGCACTGAAACGGAAAATAGAGGAAGAAGGCGTCGTATTATCTGATCAGGTATTGAAAGTGGATTCTTTTTTGAATCACCAAATTGATCCGCTGCTTATGCAGAGAGTTGGTGACGAATTTGCGTCCAGGTTTGCAAAAGACGGTATTACCAAAATTGTGACAATCGAATCATCAGGTATCGCCCCCGCTGTAATGACGGGCTTGAAGCTGGGTGTGCCAGTTGTCTTCGCGAGAAAGCATAAATCGTTAACACTCACCGACAACCTGCTGACAGCGTCTGTTTATTCCTTTACGAAGCAAACAGAAAGCCAAATCGCAGTGTCTGGGACCCACCTGTCGGATCAGGATCATGTGCTGATTATCGATGATTTTTTGGCAAATGGACAGGCAGCGCACGGGCTTGTGTCGATTGTGAAGCAAGCGGGAGCTTCTATCGCGGGAATCGGCATTGTTATTGAAAAGTCATTTCAGCCGGGAAGAGAAGAACTTGTAAAACTGGGCTACCGAGTGGAATCTTTGGCAAGAATTCAGTCTTTAGAAGAAGGAAAAGTGTCCTTCGTACAGGAGGTTCATTCATGAGAAATGGATTCGGCAAAACGCTGTCTTTAGGGATTCAGCATGTTCTCGCCATGTATGCCGGCGCCATTGTCGTTCCTCTGATTGTCGGAAAAGCAATGGGACTGACCGTCGAGCAGCTGACTTACTTAGTATCAATTGATATTTTTATGTGCGGTGTGGCTACACTTCTGCAAGTGTGGAGCAACCGATTTTTTGGGATCGGGCTTCCGGTAGTGCTTGGATGTACCTTTACAGCTGTATCGCCAATGATTGCGATTGGATCTGAATATGGGGTTTCAACAGTTTACGGCAGCATTATCGCTTCAGGCATTCTTGTCATTCTTATTTCATTTTTCTTTGGAAAGCTCGTATCGTTTTTTCCGCCGGTCGTGACAGGCTCTGTTGTTACGATTATCGGTATTACATTGATGCCGGTTGCCATGAATAACATGGCCGGCGGAGAAGGAAGTGCAGATTTCGGAGATCTCTCCAACCTTGCTCTTGCTTTTACCGTGTTGAGTATCATTGTGCTTCTATACCGTTTTACAAAAGGCTTTATCAAGTCCGTCTCGATTTTGATCGGTATTTTGTTTGGCACCTTCATCGCTTATTTTATGGGGAAAGTTCAATTTGATAATGTTTCGGATGCGGCAGTTGTTCAAATGATTCAGCCATTTTACTTCGGCGCGCCGTCTTTTCATGCAGCGCCTATCATTACGATGTCCATCGTTGCAATTGTCAGCCTTGTGGAGTCAACTGGTGTTTACTTTGCTTTAGGTGACCTGACAAACCGCCGTTTGACAGAGAAAGATTTGTCTAAAGGCTATCGAGCTGAAGGACTGGCTGTGCTTCTGGGCGGTATTTTTAACGCTTTTCCTTATACGGCATTCTCTCAAAATGTCGGGCTTGTTCAGCTCACAGGGATCAAAAAAAATGCCGTCATTGTGGTCACAGGTGTGATCCTAATGGCATTTGGGCTGTTTCCAAAGATCGCTGCTTTTACGACCATTATTCCATCCGCTGTTTTGGGCGGTGCAATGGTGGCGATGTTTGGAATGGTGATCGCTTACGGGATTAAAATGCTCAGCCGCATTGATTTTGCGAAACAGGAAAATCTGCTGATTGTTGCCTGCTCAGTGGGATTGGGGCTCGGTGTGACCGTTGTGCCGGATATTTTCAAACAGCTTCCGAGTGCCTTAACGCTGCTTACAACGAATGGCATTGTGGCGGGCAGCTTTACTGCAGTCGTCTTAAATATTGTATATAACGTTTTTTCTAAAGCTAAAAAAATAGAACAAGAAGCTGACCTCGCTGAACAAAAAACAGCAGTCTAACTCCGCCGCGGCGGAGTTTTTTTGCATATAAAAAAGATTGTTGCGGCACAATGTATGCAAAGAGGTGATCGCATGGCGTTTATTTTATCCATTGGAACAAGTCTTCCTGCGTATAATGTAAACCAAGAGAAAGCGGCCGAGTTCGCCCGCTATATGTTTCAGCATTCTTTTAAGGATATTGACCGGCTGTTATCCTCCTTTAAAAACGGGCAAATCCATTCGAGACAGTTTGTTAAGCCGATTGAATGGTATAAAGAGGGGCACAGCTTTGAAGAAAAAAATCAAATATACATAGAAGAAACACTTAAACACAGCAGAGCGGCTGTTCGTGAGTGCCTCTCTCATCCGGAATTTTTTCAAGAAGCCATTCCTTATGAGAAAGTGGAAGCTGTTTTTTTCGTCTCCAGTACAGGTCTTTCCACACCGAGTATCGAGGCGCGGCTTATGAATGAACTTCCGTTTTCTCCATATACGAAGCGGATTCCGATTTGGGGGCTTGGCTGTGCAGGAGGAGCCAGCGGACTTGCGCGTGCAGCCGAATACTGCAAAGCGTATCCTGAGGCTTTTGTGCTTGTCATTGCTGCCGAGCTATGCAGCCTGACATTCCAGCCGGAAGATAAAACGAAAAGCAATCTGATCGGCACCTCGCTTTTTGGTGACGGCATTGCCGCAGCTTTATTATGCGGAGAGAAGGCGGACCGCAGGATGTCAAAGCTGAAGCTTGCGCCGAAGATAATGGACGCCCAATCTATTTTGATGAAACAATCAGAAGATGTCATGGGCTGGGACTTTACCGATCAAGGATTCAAAGTCATTTTCTCACGAGACATTCCGACCTTGGTGGAAAAATGGCTCAAAACAAATGTACAGATTTTTTTGGACAAACATAAGCTGTCATTCCATGATATCAGTGTTTTTTTGGCGCATCCAGGCGGAAAAAAAGTGATCGATGCATACATCAAAAGTCTCGGGCTGTCGTCAGAAAAGCTTTCATCTGCGCAAAGCATTTTGCAAAAGCACGGAAATATGTCTTCAGCCACAATCTTGTATGTGATCAAAGACCATCTGCAGAACGGACATAAAAAGGAAGCTGAACGCGGACTGATTGGCGCATTAGGGCCGGGTTTCTCATCAGAGTTGCTGTTATTCAGCTGGGAAAAGGGGGCCTGACTCATGTTTTGGTTGTTGATCGCCATTCTCATTGTTCAAAGAGCAGCAGAAATGGCAGTGGCCAGGCAAAACGAACAAAAGGTAAAGAAGCAAGGAGCAATTGAATTTGGCGAGAGCCACTATCCGTATATCATTACGATGCATATCCTTTTTTTCCTGTCCTTAATTGCCGAGGTGCTGCTGATGAATAAACAGCCGTCCAGCTGGTGGCTCGGTATCGCTGCAGTGATTTTAAGCGTACAGATCGTACGGTATTGGGCGCTTTGTTCCTTAGGGGCATATTGGAATACGAAAATCCTTGTTGTTCCAGGTGTAGAGCTTGTAAAAAAAGGTCCATATAAATGGATGAAACATCCAAACTATGCCGTTGTTATACTCGAAATCTTGCTGATTCCGCTGCTTTATCAAGCATACGTCACCATGTGTCTGTTTTCCATTTTCAATGCCGTGTTGTTAAGCGTCAGAATTCGCGCAGAAGACAAAGCATTACAGGAATACAGCGTAAAATAGCGATTGAAAATCATTCTCAACCATGTTAAAATGAATTTGAAAAAGATTCTCAATCAGGATGGTGAAGCAAATGACAATGCTGTTTTTGCTTGGAGCGGTTTGTACATATAGTGTATTAATTGGTTTTGTATTAAAAGGAATCTCTAATAAATCTGTTTGATGAATCTGGAACTTGTAAAAGTTGCAGATTTTCTTTTATAGAAGCTGCCGTAATGGCGGCTTTTTTCTATTTCCCTAAAGAAATTTGGTTTATTCTTGTGTAAAATGAAAAGGGAATGAATTCAGATCTTTCGAAAAAGGTTCACAATTGAAACGGCACAAAGGGGTTCAGACTTATGACAGATCAAAACAGAAAAGAGCTTTTGCATAAAACTGGGGAACTTTATAAGCAATTTATTGAGAATCAAGATGAACAAAGGGCTGCTAAACTGGCTGCGGTCATGAAAAAAGCGGCTGATGAAGAGGTTTATATCGCGTTTACCGGGCATTATTCAGCGGGAAAATCGTCACTGCTGAACTGCCTGTTAATGGAGAATATTTTGCCGACAAGCCCGATTCCGACAAGCGCTAACCTTGTTGTGATCAGAAACGGGGAAAAGCGAGTTCGGCTTCATACAACAGACGGAGCGTGTGCTGAGCTGGAAGGAGCTTACCAGAAAGACAAGGTGCAGCAATATTGTAAAGACGGGGAACAGATTGAAAGCGTCGAAATTTTTGACAGGTATACTGAGATCGATTCCGGGGTTGCGTATATTGATACTCCAGGGATAGATTCAACAGATGATGCGCATTTTCTATCGGCTGCTTCTATTCTTCACCAAGCTGATGCGCTGTTTTACGTCGTTCACTATAATCACGTGCACTCTGAAGAAAATGTAAAGTTTCTCAGATCAATAAAAGAAAGCATTCCGAATGTGTATTTTATCGTCAATCAAATTGACCGCCATGATGAGACGGAGACGAAATTTGGAGACTATCAAGCGCAGGTAGAGGAGATGCTTTGCAATGAAGGGATTTCAAGGGAAGCGCTCTATTTTACATCAGTAACAGAACCGGATCACCCGTTCAATCAGATGGGGGCCCTGAGAGAAGAGTTAAGAAGAATAGAACAGCAATCAAAAAGCAATATGCAGGCTTTAACGGAACAAAAAGTCCGTAATCTGCTAAAGGAACATACGGAAATGCTGAAGAAAGACGAAACAGGCGCTCCGAGTTTCGCTGAACAGCTTAATATCCAAATTGGACTGGTCCAATCGCTGCGTGATCAATTGAATGAGGCCGAAAAACAAACGACTGAGGCAGAGAAGAGGATGCTGGAAGAAATCAATCGTATTTTAAAAAACGCAAACCTGACGCCTTTTGAAATGCGTGAATTGGCGGCTGCATTTTTAGAATCACAAGAGCCTTCTTTTAAAACCGGCTTTTTCTTTTCTAAAGCGAAAACTGCACAGGAAAGAGATAAAAGACGGAATGCTTTTTTCTCTGATGTGGCAAAACGAACAGAGGCCGAAGCGGATTGGCATATGATAGACACGCTTCATAAACTCGCCAAGGCATTTGATGTTTATACTGCTGAAAGTGAAAAGCTGATTCAGGCCTATCGCACACCGCTTGATATAAGCATCATTGAACGCGCGGTCAAGCATGGTGCAGCCTTTTCCTCTGAATATGTATTGCAATATACAAAAGACTTGGCAGAGCTCATCCGGAAAGAGGCGAAAAGAGAAGCCGCAGACATAATAAAGGTGCTCTCCGCTATGGTGAAAGAGCGTGTTTCCAAAGATGTGCAAACAATTAACGACCGGCTCGTCCAAGAATCAGAAAAACTTGTCTTTCTTCAAGAACAGGCACGTTTAGAGAATAATGCCCGAGAGAAAACCGATCGCCTGTGGGCCATTTGGGAAGAAGAGTCCGCATGCCCAATGCATATAGACACAGAATGGTTTAAATCGAAGAAAACAAGAGTGGCGGCTCCAGAGCAGAAACAAGGCCGAAGCCAGCTGACGGCGCAGCCGATGCCGAAATCAGAAATCAAAATGGAACAAGAAATGCCGCTTCAAGACCAAATCAAACGCTTTTACACTTTGTCTGACATTTTAGGCGAATGCAGCATGTTGTTAAAGCAAACTTCAGCGTTTCGTGAAAGGGTGAAAAGGCTTGAGGAACGGAAATTTACACTCGCTCTTTTTGGAGGCTTTAGCTCGGGGAAATCATCATTTGCCAATGCGCTTGTCGGCGAAAGAGTGCTGCCATCCTCACCAACGCCAACCACAGCGACAATTAACAAGATCACAAAGCCAATCAATGGCAACTTAAACAAAACAGCGGATGTAGTGTTTAAGACAGAGGATGACATAACGGCTGAAATTTTGCAGCTCACCGGAATACCAAAAGAACCGGCAGGCCGTTCCTTCACAGAGAAGTGGGAAAAGGCAGTCAAAAAAAACAGGCTGCAGGAAGAACAAGTGAAATTAATCAGCAATTTTCTGCTTGCATACGAGAAGTATCAGCAGTATATACAGGAACGGAAGAAATTAACGATTCCGCTCTCTGAATTAAAGCCGTATGTAGCAGAGGAAACAACGGCCTGTGCTGTGAAAGAGGTAACGGTCTACTATACATGCCCGCTCACTGAAAAAGGGATTACGATCGTTGATACACCCGGCGCGAGCAGCATGAATAAACGGCATACAGAACTGGCATTCCAATATATCAAAGATGCTGATGCATTTTTTTATATGACTTATTATCAGCACTCTTTTTCAAAAGGAGACCGTTCATTTTTGCGAAAGCTTGGACTTGTGAAAGAATCGCTCAGCATGGATAAAATGTTTTTTATTATTAATGCTGCAGACCTTGCAAAAGATAAAATAGAGCTCGAAACAGTGACCGATTATGTCAGCGCAGAGCTTGTAAAAGAAGGGGTTTATGAGCCGCAGCTCTTTACCGTATCAAGTAAGGAGGAACTGGTGGGAAAACCGGAGTCATTTTATAATCAGTTCTCGAAAGTAAGAAAACACTTAGACCGGTTTATCGAAGTGGATGTAAAAAAAGCGTCAGCAGCGCAGCTCAGTTCGGAGGCAGACAAACTATGCGAAACCGTTTTTCAGCTTCACCAATCCCAGCATCAGTCCCGAGAAGAGAAGGAAGCGCAGAAACAGCGCCTTATGCTGTCATTTGAGCGGACAGCGGCCGATATCGAGAAACGGCGGAACTCAAAAACCATCATTGAAAAAGTAAAAAAAGATACAAGAGAGCAGCTATATCACATTGCACAGCGATTATCATATTTTGCAAATGATTTATTAAAATCGGCATTTCATCCCGGGCTGCAAAACGGGGATTGGAAAAAGAACGTCAGTAAAGCGATGACAACAGCCTTACATGAATATCAATTTGAATATATTCAGGAAATCAAAACGCTTGATGTTCGCATGAGCGGTTTCATCGAACGGCATATCAATGAAGAATGGCTAGATCATTTTCAAAAAATATTAAACGAGGACGGTTATTTTTCCGTTTATGCGGGTGATCAGCATTCGAACGGCATACAGTTGAAGGAAGTTGAACCGGAAATAGAAGAACGTGCTTTTGAGCAGGAACTAAAAGAGGTCAAATCACCGAAGCAGTTTTTTGAGCAGAAAGGAAAAGCGGCCTTTATCGAAGCTGTACGGATGAAACTTACGAAAATCACAGAGGCATGGATAAAAAATGAAGAAGAAAGCCTGATCTCTCATTACACAGCTCACCTCAGACGCTTACAGGAAGATATGGGTGAAAAAGCAATCGCGCAAATAATGGATCAAAAAGAGACATATTTAAGAGGATATGCGGAAGGGGAACATGCGAAAGAGATTGAAATGGCGTACCAGGCGTGCATCTCCTGGAAAAATTCAGACAATACAATAAAAATGTAAAATTCAGTTGGCTTGTATTTCAAGTCATGATAGACTAAATAGAAAAAAGCGAGATGAACGATTAATGTCAGAGGTACATAAAGCAATTTCAGCACATTCATCAAAACAGCACGAGCATATCAAAGCATTTATGCGTCTTGAAAATATGCGTGAATTGGCGATTGAAGAAGCTGTTGCTAAATGCAGAAACGATGAACCTTATACTACAGATGCAATTAATGAAATTACCGAGCAAATGAATCAGCTCGCTAAAAAAGGCATCGTCCCGACAAGACGGCTTGTATCAAAAGAAATGGTCAGAGAATACGTAAGCCGCATGTAAGCTGGATGATCCTGTCGCGAGTGAACCTCCTGCCGGAAGCATATACTATATGCATCCGACGTAAGGGGGGATTCATGTTGGGCAGAACAAAGCTCGGAAACAGAAATGCACAGGCGAATAACAATGCCAAAAAGAAAAACGGATTTCAAACCCATTTTGACTCTTACGCAGGACGCGAAGCTGAAAAGCTGATCGCCAGCAACAAAAGACACAACGATTGATAAATATCCAAACAGTATCTCTAATTAAAGAGATACTGTTTTTTATTTTTGGGCTGCTTTATGATAAAATAGAAGGAATGAAAGAAAAGGGAGTTATTTGATGAATAATAATAAACTATTGCTGGTTGACGGCATGGCTCTTTTATTCCGGGCCTTTTTTGCCACGGCCGTACATCGCAACTTTATGATAAATGACAGCGGGGTGTTGACGAACGGCGTCAACGGCTTTTTAAAGCATTTGATTACAGCCGTGGAAACATTCCAGCCGACACACGTCGTCTGCTGCTGGGACATGGGGAGCAAAACGTACCGAAATGACTTGTTCCAAGATTATAAGGCCAACCGCAGCGCGCCGCCTGTGGAGCTGATTCCGCAGTTTGATTTGGCAAAGGAAGCAGCCGCAGAGCTTGGAATCATGAATATTGGCTTTGCCGGCTATGAAGCGGATGACTGTATCGGTACTCTTGCCGATTTATTTGCGAATGAAGCGGACATTACGGTCGTAACAGGGGACAGAGATTTACTTCAGCTGTTAACGGATAAAGTAAGCGTTGCTTTACTTCAAAAAGGAATCGGAAATTATAAAGTCTATACAAAAGAGACTTTTTATGAAGAAACAGGCGTAATGCCGAAGGCTTTGATTGATATTAAAGCGCTTATGGGAGATTCCAGTGATAACTATCCCGGAGTCAAAGGGATTGGAGAAAAAACAGCCTACAAACTGATTCGTGAATACGAAACGATTGACCGTTTATTGGAAAATCTTTCTCTTCTTCCAAAAGGACAGCAGGGAAAAATTCAGCAAGGTTTAAGTGATTTGGAGATGTCGAGGAAGCTGGCGGAAATTCATTGCTCAGTGCCGCTGGCCTGCACACTGAAAGACGCTTTATTTACTTTGCAAATGGAGCAGGCGGCTGACATGCTTCGCCGCCACCAAATCAAAGGAATTGAGCGTATGCTTGAAAAGCTGAACGCTAGAGAGATCGTTTAGATCTTCTCTAGCGTTTTGTATTGCTTTTTTTTGCTCTCTCCTCAAGCTCTGTTTTAGGGTCATTATGTGTATTGCCTTCCAGGTCGCCTTGCGGAGTAACACCGCCGGTCAGCCGGCCTTTATCTTTCTTTTTCATGTTAGTTCACCTCGCCATTAGGATGAACCAATGATCAAGATTTAATTCTTTTCATTCAGCCGAATCGCTTCTTTTGCCAGAAGATCGGCTTTTTGGTTTTGCTTGCCCGGTATCCATTTGATGAAAAAAAGAGGGAATGCCGCTTTTAATCGGATGATTTCTTCTACGAACGGTTGAAACGTTTTATTTTTAACCATTTCAAGCTCAGTGGCGCGTTCCACAATATCTGAATCGGTTCGAAAGGAAACCGATTGATACCCGCGCGTTGCACATAGCTTCATCCCTTCAATTAATGCAAGAAATTCCGCTTCCTGATTTGTATGCACTCCGATTGGAATAGAGAAGGATTCTGCTGTTCCCTCATGTTTGATAAAAATGCCGATACCGGAAGGTCCGGGATTACCAGCGCTTGCGCCGTCTACGTATATTTCTGTAGGCATTATGAACTCCTTTCATCTTTAGGTATCATTTTTTTGGCTGCATAAGCATAAGGCAATGAAATCAAAGATACCGCAAACTTAATCAAATATGTAGAAATAAAAATATGAAGCCACACGCCTGCCGGATAAATGCCGAGAAAGGCGACTGCAGTGAATATGAATGTATCAAACAGCTGACTGACTGCTGTACTGCCGCCGTTTCTGAGCCATAAAAGCCGATCAGAAGGAAATATCCTTCTAATTGCCGAATATACATAAACATCCAGCGTTTGGCTGAAGATAAAGGCAAGCAGACTTCCTAACGCAACTCGCGGAAGGAATCCGAAGATCGTTTCCAGCGCTGTTTGTGATATGTCGCTGGAAGCCGGTTCGAAAAGCAGCACGCCCTGCATGACAAATGTCAGCGTCAGGAGCGTTGAGAATCCGAGCCATACCGCTTTTCTGGCTTCAGCTGGTCCGTATTTTTCATTCAGCACATCTGTCGCAAAAAAGATTGTGCCATACATCACATTCCCAAGTGTCGCTGTTAAGCCAAACAGTTCGACTGTTTTGACGACTTGGAGGTTGGCGCAGACTGTCGCAAAACCGATCCAAACAAACAGCCCCATTTTGCCAAATCCTTTATAAAATAAAAGAACAATGATAAAATGAATGATCGCAAAAAAGATCCAAAACGAATTATTAAACAAGATGAAAAAGCTTCCTTTCCGGGGTAAGATTGGTTTGATTATAGCATAAGCCCGGCAACTAATGAATGGTAAGGTGATTGTAATGAAGCTCAGACCGCATTTGAAAATAGAAGCAAAAGGAACGGGATCCGTCTCATTTTTTAGCGAAGACTGGCTGACAGCACAGCAGGCACGTATGCTCGCCAGAGAACTTGGACGTTTTCCATACATGAAAGAGCTAGAGTTCGAAGACGAGAAAGGCGGCAGCTGGACGCTGAAGGAATTGGAAAAGCTGACAGAGGAGCTTGCTCAAGAGCCTGATGACATTACTGTTTATTTTGACGGCAGTTTCGATAAGGAGAGCGAATTGGCCGGTCTCGGGATCGTCATCTATTATTCACTGGGAGGAACCCGGCATCGCTTGAGAAAAAATAAAAGCTTCCGGCTGAAAACCAATAATGAAGCTGAATACGCAGCGCTTTATGAAGCAATAAGAGAAGTAAGAGAGCTTGGGGCAAGCAGAAATTCAATTACAATCAAAGGGGACTCGCTTGTTGTGCTGAATCAGCTTGACGGCAGCTGGCCTTGTTATGATCCATCTCATAATGAATGGCTGGACAAAATAGAAGCACTCCTTGAATCGCTGAAGCTTACTCCAACCTACGAAACAATACAACGAAAAGATAATCAGGAAGCTGACGGCCTCGCTAAAAAAATTCTATCCCATCAATTCGTAGAAAGCCACACGAAATTAGACCGTAACGGAGATGACGATATTGGATAAGAAAATGATCTTTAAAGAACTGACAGAACTGCACGATGAATATTGTAAGGACTGTTTTATTAAGAAGCAGTTTCGCAAAGAATTTGGCAAAACTTATGCGCATTCATTTTGTATCAATAAATGTACGGTTGGTGAAAAGCTGAAACAATACGGAGATGTCTTAACCAATCACTAAAAATAAAAACCGCAGAAGCTGCGGTTTTTATTCTTTGAATTCATCCAGCTGATGCTCGCTGTCATCTAGCAGCTGCTGTTGCTGCTTTACAAATTCAGGATCATCGAGAGCTGCCAGCTCTTCAGATTGTGACAGTTCTCTAGCATCCTCAATGGCTTGATATGAAGAGTCAACTAATGTTTTGCTTTGGCCTCTCGTCGCAGCTCCTGTTGTTTTCTGCGCTGTTTCCACCGCTAGTTCCAGCCGCCGCTTATCCGTAAAGCCAGTCTGATCCTCATTATGAAATTCTGAAGTCACAAAAAACACCTCCGCCATTATTTTGCAGAGTTTTTTTGAAATTTATGTACCAAAATAGAAAAGAAAATAAAAATAAGCCGATATAACTATTGAACCAGAATAAATAGGACTGTTTTACTATTTGAGGTATCTTGATAGAGAAGGGGAACGCAGCTATGGATGATAAAGACTTGAAGTTGATCCTTCACAAAACATTTATAGAAATATACAGTGATTTAGAAGAACTGGCGGATATCGCGAAAAAAGGAAAACCGTCAATGGAAAAGTATGTTGAAGAGATTGAACAGAGGTGTAAACAAAACATTTTGGCGATTGAAATCCAGATGAAAATCAAATAGGAGAGGCGAATGCCTCTCCTCTATTTGTCATCTCATCATCATGTATTGAGTTTAGAGTTTTACAACATTAGAAGCTTGAGGTCCACGATTACCTTCGACAATTTCAAAAGAAACTTCTTGTCCTTCTTCTAATGATTTGTATCCATCTCCTTCGATAGCTGTGAAGTGAACAAATACATCGTCTCCGCCTTCAACTTCAATGAAGCCGAATCCTTTTTCGTTGTTGAACCATTTTACTTTACCGTTTTGCATATTGCTTAATTCCTCCTAGTACTGTAGCACCCATGTGCTAAAAAAAATTTTGTCATCATCTAACTTCGATTCATTGTTAAATGATGGTTCAACTATACACCATCTGGGAGCACCCGTCAAGTTGCGAAACGGCTTATTTTTCAAAAGAAGGGCAAGTTCCACAAAAAAATGTAACCGCTTTTATTGATGGCTGAATATAAATAAAAAGAGCACACGATTTTCGTATGCTCTCAAGTTCGCCATTACGATAGCACTTTGGCTTTTTGTTTGGCAGTCATCATTTCTGATTCCTTCAGGATATCCTCTAAAATCACTTCAGAGGAGTTTGCTAAATGAAGGTCCTTAATGTTTTTCTTCATGCGATGCAAGGTATCTTCATCTGCAAGAAGGGAAGTGACTGATTCGAGAATCTCTTCATGACGGTTCACAACGATGGCAGCTCCGCGGTCTTCAAAGAAGTTTGCATTTTCTTTTTCCTGGCCAGGCACGGGTTTGTACAGAATGACAGGCACTCCAATGGCTGTGGCTTCTGTCAAAGTAATGCCGCCGGGCTTGGTAATCATGCAATCTGTGATCCGAAATAGCTCATCAATACGCTCCACATAGCCCAGAACTTTTAATTTGTCACCATTTTCCGCTTCAAGCGCACTCAAAGATTCTTTTAAAGCCGTATTTTTCCCGCACACGACAACTACTTGCACTTGGTCATCCTTGACAAGGTTTTCGCACAGCTCTTTTACGTTCTTTAATACACCGTGAGCACCTGCCATGATCAGAAGCACTTTTTTGTTTGGTG
Source organism: Bacillus sp. PS108 (assembly GCF_037963335.1). Taxonomy (NCBI): domain Bacteria; kingdom Bacillati; phylum Bacillota; class Bacilli; order Caryophanales; family Bacillaceae; genus Bacillus; species Bacillus sp. PS108. Next base: position 2,161,075 of record NZ_CP150155.1, on the reverse strand, counting down.
AAAGATTGTACTTTTTATATATCGGGCCAACCGGCATGGATTCTTCAAATTGCGGCCTGATTGGAATTCCTGTGATTTTTACGTTGCTTGGATGAGTGCCGATCTCCAGCAGTTTTTCCTTCACGTAATCTGTCGCCACATAATATTTATCCACGTTTTCGTGAACCCAAATTTTATGAAGACAAAAATCAGTCATAACGTTGAAGGTAGGAATGACTCTTCCAGTTCGGCGTCTGTATTCCGGCACGACGATCATCGGAAATGTATTAATAATAATATCGGGCTGATGTTCATCGACAAGTTCGCCCAATCTTTTATTACCCATTTTAAAGTAAATATTGAATTTACGTTTATTATAGATTTTGTCAACTCCGTAATAAAACAAACGATAAAACTGTTTCCCGATTGAGAAGCTTTTTAAATAAAGGTATTGAGTTACCTCTGAAACAATCGGATTTGACTCTTGGTACAAATTAGAAACTGTTACATGCTGAAAGCCGAGCCGTACACATTGTTCATAAAGTGTTTTGGCTACCTGCACATGTCCATTTCCGTAATTTGCAGTCAAAATTAATACTCTTTTATTGGTATTCAAGTAAATTCACCTCAATGTAATCAACAACAAGCAAGCTTCATGCATCGTAAGGAGTTATTGTCTATACATAAACATAACACAAATACATAATCGAATTATTAATGCAGTGAAAAAGTTAAGCTAATTTTAAATGATTTGGATTCCAGTATTTTAAATTTTTGTTATACGCAGACTGAATCAGATGTATTTTATCATATTTTTTGCTCAGCGTATCACTAAAAAAAGAAAAATTAGTCCCATTCATAAGGAGTTTCTTGGTAAACGTAATAATTCAGCCAATTCATAAACAATAATGTGGCATGCGCTTTCCAGCGATTCACTGGCTCGTTGCTGCCTTTTGCAAAATAATGTTTAGGCTCCTCGACAGTAGAAAGGTTTCGTTCCAAATCTCTTTCATACTCTTGCAGAAGCGTATTTGTATCATATTCAGGGTGCCCTGTCAAAAAGACTTGTTTTTCGTCTTTGGACACAATTAAGCACACCCCGGCTTCCTTTGATGCGGTAAGAATGTTTAACTCGGGCACTGCTTGAAGCTGTTCCATATTTATATCTGTATGCCGGGAATGCGGCACGTAGTATAGCTCGTCAAAACCTCTTACCAATCTTTCGTGTTTTGAAAGAACGGTATGTTCGAACACACCGAAGATTTTTTTCGGCATTTGAATTTTTTCCACACCGTAATGGTAGTACAAACCTGCTTGAGCACCCCAGCAAATATGCAAGGTTGAAGTGACATTTGTTTTGCTCCACTCCATGATTTCCTTGAGCTCTTCCCAATATGAAACCTCTTCAAACGCCAAATGCTCGATCGGCGCACCGGTGATAATCATGCCGTCAAACCTCTTGTGACGGATATTGGAAAAAGTCGTGTAAAATTCGTCAAGGTGTTCTCTCGCAGTATTTTTCGGCGTGTGTGTGCTTGGGATTAAAAATGTGAAATGAACCTGTAAAGGCGAATTTCCAAGCAATCTGAGAAGCTGAGTCTCTGTTTGGATTTTTTTCGGCATCAAATTTAATATAATAATTTTTTGCGGCCGGATATCCTGATGAAATGCTCTGCTTTCATCCATTACAAATATATGTTCACTTTCAAGCACCTGTTTTGCCGGCAGGTGTGTTGGTATATTAATAGGCAACGTGCCACCTCCATTATTTCCCCGTTTAATTTTCTTCATTATAGGAATTTTCACGCCAATTTTCAATCTATCTATACGTGTTGAGGGGGAAACAACAGAAAACTCTTTAAATAAAACGCACTGACACGCCTTTTGGTTTCACAGTAAAATGATTTTCAAAGATGTCAGAGGGAATTGTAATGTTTTATAGAATGATAAGATAAAAAACGAGCCATATGAATTGATAATGAACTGACGCTCATATCGTTAGGTTTCTTATGAGTTCTTAATTGATGTTTACATTTTGAATTGCGATTTAAAAAAGGTAAAATAATCAGCACCAGGGACATAGGAGGGACTTACATGTCTATTTATCATATGAAGGTACGTACAATCACAGGGAAAGACATGACACTTCAGCCTTTCGCGGGAAAGGTACTGATGATCGTGAATACAGCAAGTAAGTGCGGTTTTACTTCCCAATTGAAGCAGCTGCAGGAATTATATGATACATATCAGCAGGAGGGGCTGGAGATCTTAGGGTTCCCCTGCAATCAATTCATGAACCAAGAGCCTGGTGAAGAGGCTGACATACAGGAATTTTGTGAAACAAATTACGGTGTTACATTTCCTATGTTTTCAAAAGTGGATGTAAACGGGAAAAACGCCCACCCGCTGTTTGTGTATTTGACAGAACATGCGAAAGGGATGCTGGGAACTAAGGCGATCAAGTGGAATTTCACGAAATTTATAGTGGATAGAAATGGAGAAATCGTTGGCCGTTATTCACCAAATACAAATCCGAAAGAGCTGGAAGACGATATCGTGAAGCTATTAGAGCAATAAAAAGAGGGTGTTTTTGTGAAGGAATTGAAGCAGCAGGCAGAGCAAATCAGGGCATGGGTTCAATCTATCCTGACTGACGAAAGCTCTGGACATGACTGGCATCATGTATCAAGAGTAGCAGATCTTGCAGCGTATATTGGAGAAAAGGAAAAAGCGGATTTGTTCATTGTTGAAACGGCGGCTTTGGTTCATGATTTAATTGATGTGAAGCTGCCTGACACGGTCAGGCTTTCTGTGAGCGAAGTATATGATCAGCTCGTTTTTTTCGGAGTAGGAAAAGAGAATGCTGACAGGGTGATTCATATTATAACAAGGATGTCCTTTCGAGACAGGGAAAAGCTGGCGAAGGAGCCGCTCTCAATTGAGGGAAAAGCCGTACAGGATGCTGACAGAATTGATGCGATTGGTGCTGTCGGCATTGCGAGAGCTTTCATGTTTGCAGGCGCAAACGGGCATGGCCTTTATGGAGATGATCGAAGCGCCTACACTCATTTTTTTCATAAGCTGCTGCGGCTGAAAGATATGATGAATACAGACACTGCACGGGAACTGGCAGAAGAAAGACACAATTTTATGCTTCAGTTTGTCCGCCAATTAGAAAAAGAAATACCCGGGATTGATGCCGAAACGTCGTAATAGAAGGCTTGGAGCGACTATGATAGAATAAGTCACAGATATGCTATAGGAGGACGATCATGAAGATAAAATCAATTGAACCTACACCAAGCCCGAATACAATGAAAGTCATCTTAACGGAAGAGCTTCCGGCGGGCAAAAGCAATAACTATAAACCTGAGCAAGCAGAAGGCGCACCGCCTGTTATAGCGGAAATCCTTAAAATAGATGGAGTTAAAGGGGTATATCACGTCGCAGATTTTCTTGCTGTTGAACGGAATGCAAGATACGACTGGAAAGACATTTTACCGCAAGTCCGCACTGCATTTGGGATGGAAAGTGCTGAAAGCGGAGAAGAAAATCGTTCTGATCAAGAATCTTTTGGAGAGGTAAAAGTTTTTGTGCAGATGTTCAGCGGCATTCCTATGCAAGTTAAATTAACCGATGGAGAGCGGGAAGAACGCTTCGGCTTACCTGAACGCTTTCAGCAGGCGATCTTAAAACTTAGATCTGAAGCTTCCAATGTTGTGTTTGAGCGGGCTTGGAAAGAACAAGGTGTCAGATTCGGTGACTTTGATGAAATCGGCCATGATGTGACAGAAGAGCTTCAGGCGGCATACAGTGATGAACGGCTGAAACGACTGACTGAAGCAGCCGCTCAAGGAAAGGGCGAAGCAAAACAAGCTGTACAGCGCAAAGCGTATAAAGTAACGCTTGACATGCTGGATGATGAGGACTGGAAAAAGCGTTATGCACACTTGGAACAGATGGATCCGAAAGAAGAGGATATCCCGGTTTTACAGAAGGCATTGGATGATCCAAAGGTGTCCATCAGAAGACAGGCTGTTGTGTACTTAGGAATGATTGAAACACCTGATGTTCTTCCTCTATTGTATAAAGCACTTGAGGACAAAGCTGTATCAGTCAGAAGAACGGCCGGAGACTGCCTGTCTGATATCGGCGATCCTCAAGCCATTCCCGCTATGATCAAGTCGTTAAGCGACTCCAGCAAGCTTGTTCGCTGGCGTGCGGCCATGTTCCTGTACGAAGTCGGCGATGAAAGTGCAATTGAAGCTTTGCGCGCTGCCGAAGATGACCCTGAATTTGAGGTCAGCCTTCAAGTCAAAATGGCGCTTGAACGTATTGAGCATGGAGAAGAAGCAAAAGGTTCTGTTTGGAAACAAATGACGGAAAGCAGAAAAAAAGGCGAATAGAAATAAAAAAGGTGCAGATCATGCACCTTTTTTATGTGAATTCACTTTTTATAAAAATTATTTCGAATATTGTTGAAAAATATCCGAAAACTATTTATAGTAAGTAACAATATTAATAGTTGGAGGGTTCAAATCGAAAGAAAGCTATATAAATATAAAAACACGAAAGAACAAAACAAGGTGAGGGCGGCCTGTATTTATCTTATTTGCAAAAACAGCCCATAAATAAACTGAAAATTGTCAAAATAAAATCCAATCAAACAATTGAAAGAATTTAGGAGGATCACCATGGCAGAATTACGCAGTAATATGATCACACAAGGAATCGATAGAGCTCCGCACCGCAGTTTGCTTCGTGCAGCAGGAGTAAAAGAAGAGGATTTCGGCAAGCCGTTTATTGCGGTGTGTAATTCATACATTGATATCGTTCCCGGTCATGTTCACTTGCAGGAGTTTGGGAAAATCGTAAAAGAAGCAATCAGAGAAGCAGGGGGCGTGCCGTTTGAATTTAATACCATTGGGGTAGATGATGGCATCGCAATGGGGCATATCGGTATGAGATATTCGCTGCCAAGCCGTGAAATTATCGCAGACTCTGTGGAAACGGTTGTATCCGCACACTGGTTTGACGGAATGGTCTGTATTCCGAACTGCGACAAAATCACACCGGGAATGCTTATGGCGGCAATGCGCATCAACATTCCGACGATTTTTGTCAGCGGCGGACCGATGGCGGCAGGAAGAACAAGTGACGGGCGAAAAATCTCTCTTTCCTCAGTATTCGAAGGGGTAGGCGCCTACCAAGCAGGGAAAATCAACGAAAACGAGCTTCAAGAACTAGAGCAGTTCGGATGCCCAACGTGCGGGTCTTGCTCAGGCATGTTTACGGCGAACTCAATGAACTGTCTGTCAGAAGCACTTGGTCTTGCTTTGCCGGGTAATGGAACCATTCTGGCGACATCTCCGGAACGCAAAGAGTTTGTGAGAAAATCGGCTGTGCAATTAATGGAAACGATTCGCAAAGATATCAAACCGCGTGATATCGTTACAGTAAAAGCGATTGATAACGCGTTTGCACTCGATATGGCGCTCGGAGGTTCTACAAATACCGTTCTTCATACGCTTGCCCTTGCAAACGAAGCCGGCGTTGAATACTCTTTAGAACGCATTAACGAAGTCGCTGAGCGCGTGCCGCACTTGGCCAAGCTGGCTCCTGCATCGGATGTGTTTATTGAAGATCTTCATGAAGCGGGCGGCGTGTCAGCGGCTCTGAATGAGCTTTCCAAGAAAGAAGGAGCGCTTCATTTAGATGCGCTGACTGTTACAGGAAAAACTCTTGGAGAAACTATTGCCGGACATGAAGTAAAGGATTATGACGTCATTCATCCGCTGGATCAACCATTCACTGAAAAGGGCGGCCTTGCTGTTTTATTCGGTAATCTAGCTCCGGACGGCGCTATCATTAAAACAGGCGGCGTACAGAATGGGATTACAAGACACGAAGGGCCGGCTGTCGTATTCGATTCTCAGGACGAGGCGCTTGACGGCATTATCAACCGAAAAGTAAAAGAAGGCGACGTTGTCATCATCAGATACGAAGGGCCAAAAGGCGGACCTGGCATGCCGGAAATGCTGGCGCCAACATCCCAAATCGTTGGAATGGGACTCGGGCCAAAAGTGGCATTGATTACGGATGGACGTTTTTCCGGAGCCTCCCGTGGCCTCTCAATCGGCCACGTATCACCTGAGGCCGCTGAGGGCGGGCCGCTTGCCTTTGTTGAAAACGGAGACCATATTATCGTTGATATTGAAAAACGCATCTTGGATGTACAAGTGCCAGAAGAAGAGTGGGAAAAACGAAAAGCGAACTGGAAAGGTTTTGAACCGAAAGTGAAAACCGGCTACCTGGCACGTTATTCTAAACTTGTGACAAGTGCCAACACCGGCGGTATTATGAAAATCTAGATAGCTGGGGACACTTTCTTTTATTTTAAGGTGTGAACATTTGAAATCCGGCCCTCTCTATAGTATCCTTTACTTCAGATGAAGGATACTAGAGGGGGCTTTTTTTATGTCAATGGCTTATGAAGAATACATGCGCCAGCTTGTCGTACCGATGCGCCGCGAGCTGACTGGAGCAGGTTTTGAAGAGTTAACAACAGCGGAAGAAGTAGAAAACTTTATGGAAAAGGCAGAGGGCACAACTCTTGTAGTCGTTAACTCTGTATGCGGCTGCGCGGCAGGCCTTGCGCGTCCTGCGGCTACACAGGCAGTCCTCCAGAATGGCAAAACACCTGACAATACGGTGACTGTTTTTGCGGGCCAAGATAAAGAAGCTACTGCGAAAATGCGTGAGTATTTTACTGGCCAGGAGCCTTCTTCACCATCAATGGCTCTTTTGAAAGGCAAAGAAGTCGTACATTTTATTCCGCGTCATGAAATTGAAGGACACGATATGGAAGAAATCATGAAAAATCTGACTGCTGCCTTCGATGCGCACTGCTAAATGCCCGTTCTCCGGGCATTTTCTTTTTGGGAGTACAGAAGATGATAACAACAAGCTATAGACCGTCTGAACACACCATAAAAACTGCAAAGCAGCTTTCTAAAGAGCTAAATATGCCATACTGCGGCCGGAATAAACAAACGGTTGAACACCTGCTGAAATCAGCTGAACGTGATTTGCTTGTGGTCGGCAAAGAGCGGTTTGAGCTGTATACGAAACAAGGTGCCAAATTCTTTTTTCATCCGAATACAGCGATGTTCAGAGCCAAACGCTTCTTACAGGGGGAGAAAGAGCCTATGCTTCGGGCTGCGGGCTTATCTGAAGGGGATACGTTTTTAGATTGCACACTCGGGCTGGGGTCAGATGCCATTATCGCAAGTATGGCAGTAGGCGAAACGGGTTCTGTTGTTGGGATTGAAAAAAACCATCTTGTGTCTGTTTTAGTGAGGACGGGGCTGCATTCATGGGAAACGGGTATAGAAGAGCTTCAAGCTGCGATGAGAAGAATCCAGGTGAAGAATGGTGATTGCTTTGAACACATCAAGCAGCTTCCTGACAACTCTGTTGATGTGGTTTATTTCGATCCAATGTTTCATGAACCTGTAGAGACCTCTGACGGCATCGCGCCTTTACGTGATTTGGCAGAGGATTCCATTTTGCACGAAGGATGTATCAATGAAGCGGTACGAGTCGCCAGAAAAAGCGTTGTGCTAAAAGACCACTGGAAAAGCCCGCGGTTTGAACAGTTTGGTTTTAACGTCATGAAAAGAAAAACAGCACTGTTCCATTATGGCGTCATTCAAACAAGCCCGTGATTCATATCACGGGCTTTCTGTTAATCGGTGACCTCCATGACGACAAAGTATAATAATGTTAAGAGTGAAACTGTGGCAAACAGAGTGTCAATCATGCGGAAAGCCTCCTTTCATGAAATATTGTAAGCGTTTTTACACAAAGTGCATAGCAACGAATCTCCTAATTTGCATATCAGTTTCATATAGTACATGACTTGCATGTTTTGGATGTGCTAAAATAAGAGAAACATGACAATAAAATAGAGAGGAATAAGCAGTCATGAAATTGTGGATGAGAAAGACCCTTGTGGTTTTATTTACCATTGTAACGTTCGGGCTCGTATCTCCTCCGGCTGCCCTTATGGCGGACAAGCCTTCCGGACAGCCGAGCAGTCTTGAGCAGAATGATTACACCGCTTTTTATGATGAGCATGACCTGTACGATGATGAGTCGGATGACAGGCGAGATCCTGAACTGCTTTTTCAATCGTACAAGGAACAGCTCCTTGACAGCGCTGAGGATCAGTCCTTTTTAAAATTCGGCAGCAGAATCGCTCCTGTCATTGAGGATGACTATCGGAAAGAGATCCTGCCAAAAATCGAAAATGTGATTAGTGATTATTTAGCGACATTGCAAGATGATGAGGCGTACCAAGATATTGTGATCTCAAGCATGCCTTCAGCGGGCAAAACGGAAAAAATTTTCAACGTTTACAATCGGACAACTGGAGAAGATCTTCTCAGATTCCATGTGCGAAGAGACCACCCGCCTCATGACGGCTACTGGTTTAATTTTCATTATCATACAGCAGAAGATGGATTTCAATCACATCATGAGCTTGGGAGCATTTACTGGGACCGCAACACGCCTCCCAACTGGATGAGTGCCTAAAGGAGATGCCATTAGACATGAAAAAGTACACAATGAATGAAATGGTCGATATAACAAAGGATATGCTGAACAAACGGGGCGTTATGATAGAAGATATTGCACGGATTGTTCAAAAACTTCAGGAAAAATACAATCCAAATCTGCCGCTCAGTGTTTGCATGGAGAATGTAGAAAAAGTCCTGAACAAACGTGAAATTATTCATGCTGTTTTGACAGGCCTTGCACTCGATCAGCTTGCAGAACAGAAGCTTCTCCCCGAACCGCTGCAGCACCTTGTTGAAACGGATGAACCGCTTTACGGCATAGATGAAATTATCCCGCTCTCAATCGTTAATGTGTACGGGTCGATCGGTTTGACCAATTTCGGTTATTTAGATAAAGAGAAGATTGGAATTATTAAGGAACTTGATGAAAGTCCAGACGGTATTCACACCTTTTTGGATGATATTGTGGCAGCTCTTGCTGCAGCAGCGGCGAGCAGAATTGCACATACGCATCAGGATCTGCAAGATGAAGAAAAAGAACAGGATGAAAAGCCTGTCGTCAGCTGACTATAAAAAAATCATTTCTGGGTTCAGAAATGATTTTTTATTGTGTTACACTACTAGAAGACTACTTTTAAAGGATGAAAAAAATGAAACAGTATAAGGATTTATGCAGACATGTTTTAGAGCATGGTGAGAAAAAGGGAGACCGGACAGGGACCGGAACAATCAGCACTTTCGGATATCAAATGAGATTTAATTTACGGGAAGGCTTTCCGATGCTCACCACTAAAAAACTCCACTTTAAATCAATTGCGCATGAACTGCTGTGGTTCTTAAAAGGAGATACGAATGTACGCTATTTGCAGGAAAACGGAGTGCGAATCTGGAATGAGTGGGCTGATGAAAACGGTGAACTTGGACCTGTATATGGCTCCCAATGGCGTTCTTGGCGGGGAGCTGATGGAGAAACCATTGATCAAATTTCCCGTCTTATTGAAGATATTAAGACAAATCCGAACTCCAGACGCTTAATCGTCAGCGCCTGGAATGTTGGTGAAATTGATAAAATGGCGTTGCCGCCGTGCCATTGCCTGTTCCAATTCTATGTGTCTGACGGCAAGCTGTCCTGTCAGCTGTATCAGCGCTCTGCCGACGTTTTCTTAGGTGTGCCGTTTAATATTGCATCTTATGCCCTGCTAACCATGATGATTGCTCATGTGACTGGGCTTGAACCGGGCGAGTTCATCCATACGTTTGGTGATGTTCATATCTATCAAAATCATATTGAACAAGTCAATTTGCAGCTGGAAAGAGATGTTAGACTGCTTCCGAAGCTTCGTTTCGCCAGAAAGGTTGATTCTATTTTCCACTTTGCATTTGAGGACTTTATCATCGAGGATTATGATCCGCATCCTCATATAAAAGGGGTGGTCAGCGTATGATTTCATTCATTTTTGCGATGGATGCCAACAGGCTTATCGGCAAAGACAATGATTTGCCGTGGCATTTGCCCAATGATCTTGCATACTTTAAGAAAGTAACATCGGGCCATTCAATCATTATGGGCCGGAAAACATTTGAATCGATCGGACGTCCGCTTCCAAATCGGAAAAATATTGTCGTTACCTCAGCGCCGGCTTCAGAATTTCCGGGATGCACCGTTGTCAGTTCATTAAAGGATGTACTGGACATTTGTTCAGGCCCTGAAGAATGCTTTGTGATCGGAGGGGCTCAGCTCTATACGGACCTGTTCCCTTATGCGGACAGACTGTATATGACGAAAATTCATCACGAGTTTGAGGGTGACCGTCATTTCCCTGAATTTGATGAATCCAATTGGAAGCTGGTTTCTTCTGAGCAGGGGATCAAAGACGAAAAAAACCCGTATGATTACGAATTTCTAATGTATGAAAAAAAGAATTCTTCTAAAGCGGGAGGATTTTAATTGGTTCGCTACAGCCTTCTAGTGGTTTATATTGTGTATATGCTGTTAAAAAATATGAAACAATTATTTAATCAAACAATGCTCGATCCCCGTCTGTCATACAAAAAACAGATGACTCTTGTGTACGAACAGCCAAAGGCGTTTTTGGAAGGCTGTATCGGCATCTCCGGTTCAGTTGTGACAATCCATCAGCCAGAGCCAATACCACACGGTCCTGTTTTGTATGTACATCCCCGTTTGCGTTTGGCTGAACTGGCCTTAATTGCTGGATATATTGAGGAACCGGCCGGCTTTATCGCCAACCCAAAAGTGTTCCGCTTGCCTTTTATCGGGCAATGGCTGGATCGGATGGATGTGATTTCAGACGGTGATTCAGAAAAGGTATATGAAGATGTGACAAAACAGCTGGAAAAGGGACAAAGCCTGATTCTTTCACTAGATGGTTCTATTGATCCTATAGAACTTGCGGCCCGCTATCATCTTCCGTTGGTGATGGTGGAAACGAAAGGAACAGATAACATGCAAAAGGGCTCGTTTTTTAAACGCTTAAAACCGGCAGACATTGAATTGTCCTTTTCAAAAGCTTATATACCTGCCAATGAAAAACAATTACGTGCATAAAAAAGCGCAGTCGTGAAGACTGCGCTTTTCTGTTACTGTTACGAAAGGAACGGCACCTTTACACAATAGAAGAGCACGCAGAAAAACATGGCAGCGCTCCCGCCCAATACAAAGCTGTGCCAAATGGCGTGATGGAAGGGGATCTTTTTCCAAATGTAAAAGATGGTTCCGACAGAGTATAAAATGCCGCCGAGAAAAAGGAGGCTGAATCCCGCTCCGCTCAGTGAAGCATATAAAGGTTTAACTGCAATAATCATCAGCCACCCCATGACTAAATACACGAAGGTTGACAATAGGATAAACCGTTTCACAAAGAAAATTTTAAAAACGATTCCGCCTAGGGCAAGTGACCATACGATAACCAACAGGGTAAAGCCGAGTGTGCCTTTCAGCGGTCCAAGCAAAAAAGGCGTGTAGGTTCCGGCGATGAGTACGTAAATCGCGCTATGATCAATAATCTCCAAAATGTCCTTCGTTTTTTTATGTGTGATGCTGTGAAGCAGTGTGGAGCTCAAATATAACAGCAGCATAGAGACACCGAATATTGTAAAGCTGACAATGTCCCATGCAGACCCGTAATTAGCCGCAAATATGATTAGAAACACTAATGCTGGGATGGATAAGAGGACACCGATGCCGTGTGTAATCGCATTGGCGATCTCTTCTTTGATTGTAAACAAGTACATTCTCCTTTCGATCGCTAGATCATTTGATTTTTTAACGTCTCTATAAAGCTCAAGCCCTCAAAGGTAATTTTTGTGCCTGCGCGTCCGCGGCTTTTGGTGACATAATCTTTTTTCTCCAAATAGTCGAGACGGCTTCTGACCTGCTGAGGAGTTAACGAGGTTTGGGTATTTTTGCTGTATTCAGAAATGATCCGTCTGCTGGCAGGTTCTCCTTCTTCGTTCAATACTTTTATTGTTTCCAAAATAAACAAAAACTCTGCTTTTTCCATTAAAGTCAGCAGCTTCGCTTTTTTCTTCGACGTTTTTCCGTCTATCGCGCCTCTAATATATGGCGGCAGGTCATATGGCTGAATCGTTCCTCCGCTTGATACTGCCGCCATATAATCTGCAGCGTTTTTTAATTCCCTGACATTGCCTTCAAATGCATGCTTCTCAAGCACGGGAAAAACGGAGGGATCGATTAACAATTGCTGACCGGAATTTGAGAGAAAATGCTTTGTCAAAAGCGGAATATCGCTTTTTCGTTCCGATAATTCGGGCAGTGTGAGCGTTAAAATGTTCAGTCTGTAGAATAAGTCTTGCCTGAAGGTATGTTCCACGGATCGGTCTGCAGAAGCACAGATCATTCGCGGTTTCTCCGTGTCTGAATCAAGCGCTTTTAACAGCTGAGCTTGTACAGAAGCAGGCATGCGCCATACATCATCAAGAAAAAGGGTTCCTCGTACCGCTTTTTGAAAAACACCTGTGTTTCCGTTAGGGCCAAAAAGCTCATGAATAAGGGTTTCTTCCGAATGGGTGCTGCAATTGACGCTTATAAACGGTTCATTGCTTCTCGAAGATTCCAAGTGTATGGCATGTGCGAAGTGATTTTTGCCTGTTCCGATTTTTCCTGTTATTAAGACAGGAAGCTCCGATAACGAGAACTGCTTGGCGATTCGCTTCGCTTCCAGGAAAGTTTGATGTTCTCCGATTAGATGTTGAAATGTATTGAGTTTTGGTGCACTATTCATCAATTGGCTCCTTTTGGTTCTAATTGGTTTCATTATATCATGCCTTTTGGTTGAAAACACCCTTTATTTTACGATCATCTTTTTTCTTGGCTCTGCAGGATAATGGTTGAACAGAAGTTACCACAAGATGTGATGGACATAGTCTGTATTTTTTTAATTATTAAATAAAAATAATTGTCTTATTTTTTGAATATTCATGTTATAATGGCATATTAAATAGGGATTTAAAACAAGAAAGGAATCTGTACATGAAACCGTTGTTGAAAGAAAACTCTCTCATCCAAGTGAAAGACATTTTGAAGGCTCACCAAAACGTAAAGGACGTTGTCATTCACACACCTTTGCAGAGGAATGACAGACTTTCTGAGAGATATGAATGCAATATCTATTTAAAACGTGAAGACTTGCAAGTTGTCAGATCTTTTAAGCTCAGAGGGGCTTATCATAAAATGAAACAGCTTTCCAGCGAGCAGACAGAAAACGGAGTTGTGTGTGCAAGTGCCGGAAACCACGCTCAAGGTGTGGCATTTTCGTGTAAACATCTTGGCATTCACGGGAAAATTTTTATGCCGTCTACTACACCGAGACAAAAAGTATCTCAAGTTGAACTATTCGGAAAAGGATTTATCGATATTATTTTGACAGGCGATACGTTTGACGATGCGTATAAAAGCGCTGTTGAATGCTGTGAGGCTGAATCTCGGACGTTTATCCATCCGTTCGATGATCCGGATGTGATGGCCGGACAGGGGACGCTCGCAGTCGAGATTTTAAACGACATTGATGCAGAACCGCATTTTCTTTTTGCAAGTGTCGGAGGCGGCGGCCTTCTCTCTGGGGCAGGTACATATTTGAAAAACGTGTCTCCTGATACAAAGGTAATTGCTGTTGAGCCGGCGGGAGCGGCATCCTACTTTGAATCAAACAAAGCTGGGCATGTCGTCACACTTGATAAAATTGACAAGTTTGTAGATGGGGCGGCTGTTAAAAAAATTGGCGAGGAAACCTTCCAGACGCTGGAAACTGTCGTTGATGACATTCTCCTTGTGCCTGAAGGAAAAGTATGTACATCCATTCTTGAATTATATAACGAATGTGCGATTGTTGCTGAACCGGCCGGAGCTCTTTCTGTCGCAGCGCTTGATTTGTACAAGGATGAAATCAAAGGAAAAAATGTGGTGTGTGTGGTCAGCGGGGGGAATAACGATATCGGAAGAATGCAGGAAATGAAGGAGCGTTCCTTGATTTTTGAAGGTCTTCAGCATTATTTTATCGTCAACTTTCCGCAAAGAGCGGGGGCGCTCCGCGAATTTCTTGACGAAGTCCTCGGGCCGAATGATGACATTACAAGATTTGAATATACGAAGAAAAATAATAAAAGCAACGGACCTGCTCTTGTCGGCATCGAGCTGCAGAACAAAGCCGATTATGGGCCGCTGATTGAACGGATGAACAAAAAACCGTTTCATTATGTAGAGGTGAACAAGGATGAGGACTTGTTCCATTTGCTGATCTAATTTTTTTACACAACCGCGCAAAATGACAGACAGCCCGGCTGGCATCATATATAATAGAAGAAAAACAAAAAAGAGGATTGATAGCTTGTTACTCAAAAGCCTAGAGTTCAAACGCGGTGACGGGATTCAGGTGAAAGTGACAGAAATACCTGTATTAAAGGAAGATGAGCACTATTTCTTTATGTTACATCACCATTTGCAATTCTACTTAAAAGAAGTGTTTTCATCAAACAGCAGGGCAAAAGTGTATTCTTTCCGACATTATATGAAGCGCCGGATGAAGTGGGCAGATTATCAGGCTGTATTTCATCAAGAGGTGTTAAAGCACAACGCGTAACATGCCGTTTTTTACCTGCATGCCCTCCTTTGTAATCGTTAATGGGAGGCATGCAGGATTTTTTTTGCTCAGTATCGAATACAAACATAGGACAGTAAGGACGGTTTTAGAAAGCGTTTTTATGATGGCTGGAAAGGGTGGATGTCATGAAGGTTATCAAGGGGTTAACGGCTGGGCTGATTTTTCTGTTTTTGTGTGCATGCGGAGGACAGCAGATTAAAAATCCGCTCAATTACGAGGTGGAGCCTTTTACATTTCAAAACCAAGACGGCAAGAACGTTTCTTTAGAGAGTTTAAAAGGAGAAGTATGGCTGGCGGATTTTATTTTTACCAATTGTGAAACTATATGTCCGCCAATGACCGCTCATATGACCGATCTGCAAAAAAAACTGAAAGCCGAAAATATAGATGTCCGTATCATATCATTTAGTGTTGACCCAGAAAACGATAAGCCGAAACAGCTGAAGAAATTTGCCGCAAATTATCCATTATCGTTTGATAACTGGGATTTTCTCACCGGATACAGCCAGAGTGAGATTGAAGAGTTCGCACTTAAGAGCTTTAAGGCGATTGTGAAGAAACCTGAGGGACAGGACCAAGTCATTCATCAATCTTCTTTTTGGTTAGTAGGCCCGAACGGCAAGGTGCTGAAAGATTATAATGGAGTGGAAAATACACCGTACGATGATATCATTTCCGATGTGAAGTCAGCCAGTACACTCAAGTAAGCTAAGAGACTAGGCATTTGCAAATCTTCTAAAACATGATACACTTTCCACTAGTAGAATGGGAAGGAGCAACAAGATTGAAGCTGCGCATTTTTTCAATCATGGCCAGTTTGATTTTGCTTCTTACTGCGTGTACGAGCATACGTACATCATCTGAGGGAAAACAAAAGGCCCATGAAACGAAAACAAAAGAACACATTGTCATAGCGGCTGTCGGAGATTCGCTGACAGAAGGAGTCGGAGATCCCGACGGAAAGGGATATGTCGGCAAGGTGGCGGATTCTATCCGGTCAGATAAACAAGTCAAAACGGTCGACGTGAAAAATTATGCCGTAAAAGGGAACCGTTCGGATGATTTATTAGAAAAACTAAAAGATAAAAAGGTTCAAAAAGGCATAAAGGACGCAGATTATGTCTTTTTTACAATTGGCGGTAATGATTTGATGAAAATCCTTCGCCAAAACTTTCTGCAATTAACCGTTGAACCGTTTCAGGAAGCGGAAAAACCGTACGAAAAGCGCTTTGAAAAAATCATTTCTGAAATTCGCGAGCTGAATGATCACGCTGAGCTGATTTATGTTAGCATGTACAATCCGTTTACGTTTACATTATCAGAACTAAATGAAATAAATGGTGTCGTCACGGATTGGAACCATATTGCTGAAAAAGAGCTGAAAAAAGATAAACATGCAAAAATCGTTCATATCGAAGATTTGTTCAATCAAAAAAGTGACAGCAGCCGAATTTCTGAGGAAGATGATTTTCATCCTAATGGTACGGGTTATTCTCTTATCGCAAAGCGCGTCTATCAAGCCATCAAAAAAGAAGGATTACCGAAAGAGTAGGGTGACAGCATGAATAAGTGGAAGCGACTGTTTTTTATATTGCTTGCAATCAATTTTATCCTCGCCGCCGGGTTTGTGGCACTTGTTTTGCTCCCGGGGGAACAGGCTCAGGTGAAAGATTCATCTGAGAGCGAGTATGGATTTCAAGTGACAAGCACAAAAGAATCATTAGCTGCGTTTGTTAACTCATATTTAAACGACAAAGCATCAAACAAGCTTGATTATAAAGTAGAGATTGATGATGATGTTCATGTCGCAGGGAAAATCAAGGCATTTTCCACGTCTATTGATGCGTTTATCGCTTTTGAGCCGACCGTGAAAAAAAACGGTGATGTAGAGCTGAATGTCACGAAATTTTCGTTAGGGAAATTGAGTATACCAATTAGCTTTGTGTTAAATTATATGGACAGCTTTTATGAATTGCCGTCATTTGTCCATGTTCACCCCGGAGATAAAAGCATTGAAGTGCGTTTGTCAGAAATGCCTTTAACGAATGGAATGTATGTCAAAGCGGATAAGATAAATTTAGAAAAAGATGAAATTGAGTTTTCCTATTACCATCCTAAACAATAGAGGTGACTGAAAATGAAACGGATTTACCAGTATTTCAGTTTATTATCCTTTACATTTTCCCTGTACTTCGGCTGGCTTGCTTATCATCATCTGACCGCTGAAGACATGGATCAAATGTATTTGAATGTTTCCTATTGTGCCTTGTTCCTAAGTGTGATGGTGTTTACATTCGGTATGCGAGACCGAAAAAAAACCGATAAGTCATGAAAAAAGAGACATGAAACAACGTCTCTTTTTTCGTGCGGTCCAAAGAAAATTTGAGAACACAAGGAGAAAAGATGAAAGCATACGATTTTACACAGGGGAACGTGCTGAAACAGCTTGTACTGTTTTCAATGCCTATTATGCTCGGAAACGCATTGCAGGTTTCCTTTCAATTTATAGACAGCTTGTGGATCGGCAATTTACTGGGGGCAAAGGCCCTTGGGGCAGCCGCGGTATCAAGCACGATTGTTTTGACCGTGCTGTCTTTTATTTTGGGCCTTAACAATGCGACGTTAACCATTTTATCTCAGCAAAAAGGAAAAGATGATGTAAAAGGAATGGCGTCGTATATTAACGCTTTTGTTGTTTTATTAACAGGCCTAAGCATCGGATTCGGCGCGGCCGGTTTTTTTCTCTCAGAGCTTTTGCTGCGTCTTCTAAAAACGCCGGAGTCAATGATACCGCTTGCTGAGACGTATTTACAGATTCAATTTATCGGCATTTTATTTTTGTTTGGTTATAACTTTATCAGTACTGTGCTTCGTGCGCTGGGCGACAGCAAGACACCTCTCCGGTTTATTGCGTTTGCTGTTGTACTGAATACAGTGCTTGCGCCGCTCTTTATTTCTGTGTTCCGCATGGGAATAGCGGGAGCGGCTTATTCAACGATTTTGTCACAGGGCATTGCGTTTCTGTATGGGTTGTTTTATGTCATCAAACACAAGCTTGTGCCATTCTCGATTCCGAGAATGCCCAAGTGGGAAGAGTCCGCGCTGATTTTGAAACTCGGGATTCCGGCAGGTCTGCAGATGATGGTGATTACAGGCGGTATGATGGCGATTATGAGTGTTGTCAACTCATACGGAGATCACGTGGTATCAGGCTTTGGCGCGGTGCAGCGGCTTGATAGCATCATCACGCTTCCAGCAATGGCTGCCGGTACGGCCGTCAACAGTATGGCAGGGCAAAATATTGGAATCGGAAACGAAAAAAGAGTGGGAACAATTGCAAGGCTGGGTGTGATAGCTGTTATTTCCTGCATGCTGGTGATTGCGGTTATGATTTGGGTATTTGGTAAATATCTCATAAGGTTATTTATCAGTGAGCCCGATGCGGTCGCATTTGGTGAACAATATTTGAAGTGGATCGCGTTTTTCTACCCTTTTATTGGGATTAATTTTGTGCTGAACGGAATCGTCAGGGCCGCGGGAGCGATGCTGCAGGTTCTGGTATTAAATTTAATCTCGTTTTGGGTGTTGAGATATCCTTTCACAGCTCTATTTTCAGCTTGGCTTGGACAAAAGGGAATCGGGCTTGGAATCGGAATGAGTTTTTTATTTAGCAGCTGCGCGGCATTTTTGTATTATAGATATGGCCGCTGGAAAGCAATGAAGCTGTTTACTGAAAAATAAGTGAAGCACTGCGAAAAGCACATACCTATATATCGGTATGTGCTTTTTTTCACCGTTTTTTATCAAGTTTGCTGAAGAGCTCGATTAACGTGGCAAGTTCAGCATCAGTGTAGCAGTCAAAGCGTTTAAAGAAATATTCCGTTTTTTTCTCGTTAAAGTGCTGAAGGACTTTTTCGCCCGCTTCAGTGATATGAATGCGGATGATGCGTCTGTCTTCCTTCGATCTGATTCTCGTAATCCATTCCTTTTCTACCAGCGCATCGGTCACAGCCGTAATGTGGCTTGCCGATACCTCTAAAATAGGCGCAAATTCAGTGACTTTTTTAGGCCCTTGTTCACTGAGGATCCGAAGAATGGTGAATTCATTCCGCGACAGCTCTTTATCTAAAATTTCATTGATTTCATTGCGTATTTGTTTAAAGACTTTACGGAGTAAAGTTTCCATATCGTACATCATCTGTGTTCTTACTTTCAAATTTGTGAACCTCCATTACATAAGCATATTGCTTAAAACCTATAGATTTTATTGAAAAGCAGAATCATTTTCATTCTATTTTTACATGCTATAATATAATAATACCACGTATTAACAAAGGAGGCACCAGTATGTCTGAAAAAAAAGAAATCGCCACATTTGCAGGAGGCTGTTTTTGGTGTATGGTTAAACCTTTTGACGAACAGCCGGGAATTGAAAAAGTGGTGTCCGGGTATACAGGCGGCCATACTGAAAACCCTACGTATGAAGAGGTGTGCAGTGAAACGACGGGACATCGTGAAGCCGTTCAAATCACGTTTAATCCTGATGTATTCCCTTATGAAAAACTGCTTGAATTATTTTGGCAGCAAATCGATCCGACAGATGCCGGGGGGCAGTTTGCTGATCGCGGCAGTTCCTATCGCGCAGCCATTTTTTATCATAATGATAAACAAAAGGAGCTTGCGGAAGCTTCCAAGCAACGTCTGGCGGAAAGCGGCATCTTTAAAGATCCGATTGTAACGGACATTTTAAAAGCTGAACCTTTCTATGAAGCGGAAGGCTACCATCAGCATTTTTATAAAAAGAATCCAGCACATTATCAGCGCTACCGGACAGGTTCCGGACGAGCGGGATTTATCAGCGAGCATTGGGGGGCTAAATAAATGGCGTACAATAAAGAAGAAAAAATAAAGTCATTAAATCGCATGCAATATGAAGTAACGCAAAATAACGGCACGGAGCCGCCATTTCAAAATGAATATTGGGATCATAAGGAAGAAGGGTTGTATGTAGACATTGTGTCAGGCAAGCCATTGTTTACATCCAAGGATAAATTTGATTCCCACTGCGGCTGGCCAAGCTTTACAAAGCCGATTGAAGAAGAAGAAGTGGAAGAAAAACTGGACACGAGCCACGGCATGATTCGCACAGAAGTAAGAAGCCGAACTGCTGATTCTCATCTTGGCCACGTATTTAATGACGGACCTGGTCCAAACGGACTTCGTTACTGCATAAATTCAGCAGCGCTGCGGTTTGTTCCGAAGCATAAGCTAAAAGAAGAAGGATACGAAAGCTATCTGCATCTCTTTAATAAATAAAGTGTTAAAAACAGGCCTGCCTAATGGATAGACAGGCTTGTTTTTATGCCTTTTTCTCTTGATGCAATTCTTCAATAATCTGAGCAATTCTTTCTTTCGTAATGAGCGGGGCTTGATCTGATTGATACCCAGGCAGATTGACTTTGCGAAAGTCAGGATGTTTTTCCGGCTCTGGAAGGATCGCATAAAGGTTGCCCCATTCATACAGTGATTCAATTTCATGTGGAGATGTTAATTCTTCGTGAAGCTTTTCACCTGGACGCTTGCCCACTTCTACTGCAGCCGGCCGCGGGAGCCCGTGCTGCGATGCATATTCTTCAAACCCATGAATCAGTTCTTCAAGTTTCAGTGATTCCATTTTGAAAATAAAGGTTTCTCCGCCTTTTGTAATAGCAGCCGATTGTAATGTCAATGTAGCTGCATCGTCTATTGACATGAAAAATCTGGTCATGTTTTTGTCTGTGATGGTCAGGGGTTCACCCTCCATCATCTGTTCAAATAATATGGGGATGACCGAACCTCTGGAACCGAGAACATTTCCAAAGCGGACCGAACAAAACAAGGTTCCTTTGTTTTGGACGTGGCGGTTTGCTTGATGAAACAGCTTTTCAGATAACAGCTTGGTGGCACCCATTGTGTTCACAGGAGATACAGCTTTATCTGTACTGATATTAATGACATGCTGCACTCGGTGTGAAAGGGCAGCTTCCACCACATTTTGTCCGCCGATGAGATTGGTCTGGATCGCTTCAAATGGATGGTCCTCACATGTCGGAACCTGTTTCAGCGCAGCCGCGTGAAAGACGATATCAACGCCTTTCATCACCTGATTCACCCTTCTGTGATCGCGTACATCTCCAAGTACAAATAATAGCCGCTTATCCTCCGCATACTTTTGGCTCATGACATACTGTTTACTGTCGTCTTTGCTGAATACAATCACCTGTTTAGGTGTAAGCAGCAAAAGGCGTTTGACAATTTGACTCCCGATTGAACCCGTTCCGCCAGTGACTAAAACTGTTTTGTTATGGAAAAATGGTTTTAGTTCTGCTGTTTGCTGTTTAGGCATGGCTTATCCTCCAACTCTCGTTTCTCTACCATGCATCATATGTTCAACTTTGTAATCGAATTAATGAAAGCAACCAATAAAACAAAATTTAGGGGAATGATCATGTCACAAAGTGTTCTTTTTTAATAGAAAATGGAAAAACGGACGTAACTAAGGAACAACAAAACTAAATAAACAATGTACTAAATATTCAACATATTTTTATTTCGCTCCGCAAAAGGAAATCTGGCAAAGTCATCTCACGTACCTCTTTGGGGAATAAGTTGTTTATGAGTCAGAAACCCTATAAAAAAAGGTTCATTTTCCTCACGGTAATCACCTGTATATATTTTACAATAGTAGTGTTAGTGATAAAAGAGGAGGGTACCAAATGAAGGTTTCAAAAACAATGCTGCTAAGCACTGCCGCGGGTTTATTGCTTAGCCTGACAGCAACCTCGGTGTCGGCTCATTATGTGAATGAGGAACATCATTTCAAAGTGACTGCACACACGGAGACAGATCCGGTCGCATCTGGCGATGACGCAGCAGATGACCCGGCCATTTGGGTTCATGAAAAACACCCGGAAAAAAGCAAGTTGATTACGACAAATAAGAAGTCAGGCCTCGTCGTGTATGATTTAGACGGAAAACAGCTTCATTCTTATGAGTTTGGCAAGCTCAATAATGTCGATCTGCGCTATGATTTTCCATTGAACGGCGAAAAAATTGATATTGCTGCCGCATCCAACCGGTCCGAAGGAAAAAATACAATTGAAGTATATGCAATAGACGGGGATAAAGGAAAATTGAAAAGCATTACAGATCCAAAACATCCTATTTCCACCAATATTTCTGAGGTTTATGGATTCGGCCTGTATCACAGCAAGAAAACAGGAGCATTTTACGCATTAGTGACAGGCAAACAAGGGGAATTTGAGCAGTATGAAATTGTTGATGGTGGAAAGGGTTATGTAACAGGGAAAAAAGTGCGTGAATTTAAGTTGAATTCTCAGACCGAAGGCCTTGTTGCGGATGATGAGTACGGAAACCTATACATAGCAGAGGAAGATGAGGCCATCTGGAAATTTAACGCTGAGCCCGGCGGAGGATCAAAGGGGCAGGTTGTTGACCGTGCGACAGGAGATCATTTGACAGCTGATATTGAAGGACTGACAATCTATTATGCACCAAATGGCAAAGGATATCTTATGGCTTCAAGTCAAGGAAATAACAGCTATGCAATGTATGAACGGCAGGGGAAAAATCGCTATGTAGCCAACTTTGAGATTACAGATGGCGAGAAGATAGACGGTACTAGTGACACGGATGGTATTGATGTTCTCGGTTTCGGACTTGGCCCAAAATATCCGTACGGGATTTTTATGGCGCAGGATGGCGAAAATATCGATAACGGACAAGCCGTCAATCAAAATTTCAAAATTGTATCGTGGGAACAAATTGCACAGCATCTCGGCGAAATGCCTGATCTTCATAAACAGGTGAACCCGAGGAAGCTGAAAGACCGTTCTGACGGCTAGAAAAGAAAGCAGCTTGTGCGGCTGCTTTTTTCTATGAATAAAAAAATCGTTCATAGCAATGAACGATTTTTCATGAGAGCGCCAGATGAATCGCTTTTAGTTTTGCAGGAAGCTCATCAAACGTAAATGTGGGTACGATCTCTTTATAATTGGCTGCTGCAGCTTTTTGCCGTTCTTCAGGGTGGTTGATATAGAAAGCGGCTTTTTCCTTAAAGTCGTTCATGCCGTGATAAGAAATAAAGGATGAAAAAGGATGCGCCGCGGGTAAATCTGTTAATTGAAATGCTTCGCATGCAGCGATATCAAACGTTCGGTTATTAAAACTGGCATTTTTGATGCGCATAGTATTTTGGTTGAAAGCAAAATGATAGGGACGATGCGCATTAATTACGATGTCTGCCCCATTATAATAATGAACGGCCTGTTCGGGTGGAACCCATGTGCTGACGACATCAATATGCGGCTGTTTGAGCACTTTTTTAGGCAGATATTTTCCCCATTCCTTGCCGATTACCCGAACCGTGAATGGCAGATGGAACGCTTCTTTCATAAGCTGAACCCGATTAGGGTAAGGATAGCCGATGATTAACAGATTTGAATGATAGGAATGTTCGGTGCCCATTTTTTTAAACAGCCGATGGTTAACTGGTATCGGAACATAATAGACGTTCTGGTAGCCGAGCTCTTGATAGTAGAGAGCTGCATTTTGTTCTATCGTTAATATGGCGTCAGCAAGCTTAATTACCTGAAGGCTGATATCCATATAAAATGGGTCTTCGGTCAGCCAAACATACACGGGGATATCCTTACCCTTTAACCAGGTCAGCCAGTCGTGAGGAACGCGGTCTCCAACCATCATAAGTGTGAAGTCCGGCTGAAACGCTTCGATCTTCATCAAAGATTCTGCTTCAGGTTTATCTGCAATCATATACTCTGTATGAGTGTTCTGAAAACATTCTTCAGCCCAGCGATCAAAATAACTGTATATTCCTCCGTATCCCGACTGGATATACAAGACTTTCATCGGATGTTATGAAAAGAACGTAACGCTTTCTACTTTGTCTACATCAATTAATGTTGTAGCTTGGCCTGCCGGAGTGACGGAGCTTTCCTGTGTTACAAAGACGATACCGTGAACTTGATCGAAAGCAACGAAAACAACCGGTCCGATCATGTCACCTGAATCAGTCACAATGCTGATTGTAGTGCCTGGCGTAATTCTGGCAAAAATCCATCTTGCCGGAAGAGAAGGGTCTAAAAGAGATTCTGCCGTAACCGTTTCACTTTCATCTACTTTTTGATCGATGGCAGCATCAAGCAAGGCTTTAAGATTACTATCCATATTTTCTCCTCCTTCTGTTGCAGTTGGAAATAAAGGGCTTAAAACGGCTTTAATTAAATCCTTTTTTAACTGTGCATTTTCAGAGCTCATTACACACACCTCCTATTCGATAGTGAACTCACGTTATTCATATTCTTCCGGCTGTTATTTGGTATGAGTCGAACGCCGTACCTGATCTATTTTTCATCTATTTAAGGAAAATGCTGATTTTTTAATGGAGTGGACATAGCCTATACCATAAATCGAAGTCGCACATATTGTGAAACAGAGATAATGATAAGGGAGAGGGATGATTTGGATTTAGAGAAACAAGTGGATCGAGAAGAAAACCAAGATGATCTGCATTTTATTTTGCTTTTGCTGATTCTGCTTATACGTCAATCGTCTTCTGAAGGAAATCCATCTGACCTCAGACGCCAGCTTGTTTTTGCAAAAGAGCTGGGCGTACCGGTTTCAAAAGTCAATTTGATCAACGGAGATACACTTCAAAATGTCATCGTAAAAGAAGTTCTGACTGATTTGGTTATTTTCCAAAACCCGTTAAATAACACGAGATCTCATGTTTCACTCTCAAGTGTTGTAAGCTGGGGTGCTTTTTAAATGATGACAGAGGCTCTGCTTGCTGCGGAGCCGTTTTTATGTTTGACGGCGGGAGGCGGTATAGATGGGAGAGAAAGTGTCTATTATTTTAACAAGTTACAACAAACCCGATTATTTGCAAAAAGCGATCGAAAGCGTGATACAGCAAACGCATGATTTTTGGGAGCTTTTTATCATGGATGATCATTCGAATGCAGAAACAACTGCGGTGATTCACAAGTATCTCCATGACCGGCGCATTCAATATCATAACAGTTTCGTGCATCCTGCAGATCGATTAAAAACAACCCGTTATGCCACATTAATTAACAGTGCGCTCCCATTTGCAGACGGCGATTACATTTCCTATCTTACTGACGACACTGTTTATCATCCTGAGCGGCTGAGCCGTATGGTGCAAGAGTTTTCACATAAGCCTGAAGCGCAGGCGGTCTATTCAAAACAAAAAGTTGTACATGTAAACGAAAGGGGAGAGGAAATCTCACATTTCTACAGAAATGCCAATGCAGTGCTTGATCAGGCCGCTTTTCAAGTTGATCATTGCTCCGTTATGCATCGCCGTTCGTTACTTAATCTCATCCACCATAAATTTGGAGGCTACTGGGATGATGATATGAAGCATTGGAATCATGGAGACGCAATTTTTTGGGCGAGACTCAACAACTTTACCCCATTTCTGCCGATAAATGAAGTATTAGACACAACCTATAAAACCCCAGATTCATTTCAAAATGCATATCGGTTTCTGCCCGCCGATTTGATTGACGGCTCTTTTGTAAAAGGTTCAGATCAAAATGTGTATTTTTTTGATCAGGGTGTAAGGCATCCTGTTGGAGAAAAGTGGGGTTTTTTGTATCTAAATCGGACTGTCGCTGTTCCAGACCCATATTTATTCCAATATAGGATTGGCAAAATTTTAAACATTCCGAATTATATTTTAGTAAAGGAAGCTGACCATCCTGCAATATTTTATATCGAAGCCGGAAAAAAAAGGCGAATTGTGGACCAGTATGCGTTTCAATTTTATCAATTTCAAAGAAAAGACATAGTGACAATTGGAAAAGAAGAGATGGAGATGCTTCCGGAAGGACCGCCGATTACGTGGAAACGATCTGAATTGATCAAAAATCCACCTGGCCGACGGGTGTTTTTCATCGAACGCGAGCCGTTTTTGTTTCTAAACGGCGTCTTTCACCCGATTAGTGAACAAGTAACAAGGAAATTTTTTTTACATCAGAAGCCAATCTCCGCTTCTTTCCGAAATATTCAACAATTTCCAATTGGAAAGCCGTTTTATCCGGTGTACGATGAGATTATAAAGAAATTGAATATTGCAACAGAGTAAAGGTATAGGTCATAAAAAGGAGACGTTCATGACAGGACATTATTCAAAAACGGAACATCAATATATATTGTTAACGTCTGAATCGGCATCGTTTGATCATTACAGCGTATACAGAGATCCGCAGCTTCCGCAAATTTTTTCTCATAACTTTGTTCAGCTTCATGATACGTTTCCATTGGAGCGGTTACTTAACTTTTTACCCTCCGTACCAAAGCTGCTTGATGCGAATTATCTCCATTTAAAAGCGTCGCCGCAGCATGTTTTTCCGCTCGGCTTGAAGCAGTCGCTTGTAAAAAGCGGTTTTGTCGTCGAGGATGAGCTACTATATGACATGAAGCTTAGTGACTGGAAGGGGCAGATGGGACATCCTTTAACCGCATGGGGGACGGCGAAAAGTCTTAGCGACGGATCTTCTATTATGAAAATTTACGATTCCATTTATATTGGAGAAGCAATCGCTGAACAAAAATTAAAAAGAAAATATCCTTTCTATGAAGCAGGTATAATCATTCTTGTTGTTTGTTACAGCGACCAGGCACAGAAAGTTCCCATTGGGTGCGGCGAGCTGTTTATCGATCATCAAGAGAAAACGGCTAAAATCGAAGAAGTGGCAATTTTAGATCAGTTTCAAAGGAAGGGCTACGGCAGTATCTTAGTGAAAGAAATGCTGTCCATCGCCAAATCACTAGGAATGGAAGCAGCCTACTTAGTTGCTGCAAGCACTGACGGTGCAACTCAGTTTTACGAAAAGCTGACGTTTAAAAAATATGAGCGGGTGCATACTGTATTTCATTATTTCCTTACATGAAATAGGCGTTTGCACAAACCATTTGGGACTTGGCCCGCATAAAATGCCGTATATCGTGATAAGAAAGGATGAAAACAGCATGTATGGATACTCTGGGTACGGTTACGGATTTGGCTGCGGGACAAATACATTTGTGTTAATTGTTGTCTTGTTCATTTTATTAATTATTGTTGGAGCCGCTTTTATTTGCTAGATGCTGAAATTCCAAAAGAGCCTTCCCTATTAGGAAGGCTCTTTTTATGTGAAAAAGTTTTTGCGGGGAACGTCATGCCGCCATTTGGACACTCATACAATATGGTAAAAGGGGTTTTGAGGTGGGAGCATGAGCAGTTATTTGATTAAGCCAGAGCTTAGCTCGGCCTATCCGGTTGTCAGTTATGCGAAGGGTTCATATGTTTATGATCAGACCGGAAAAAAATATCTCGACGGCTCGTCAGGTGCGGTGACATGTAATATCGGCCACGGAGTTCGTGATGTGACTGAGAAGCTGAAAGAACAGCTTGATCAGGTGTCTTTTGCTTACCGCTCACAGTTTACGAGTGAGCCCGCCGAGCAATTAGCCGCTCTCTTGGCACAGGAGCTGCCCGGAGATGTGAATTGGTCTTTTTTTGTCAACAGCGGATCAGAAGCGATAGAAACAGCTATGAAAATCGCCATTCAGTATTGGCAGGAAAAAAAGCAAACACAAAAATCCATCTTTTTGTCTCGATGGAGCAGTTACCACGGAATAACTTTGGGAGCGCTTTCATTGTCTGGTTTTTATGAAAGGAGATACCGGTTCACCCATCTCATTGAGCGGTATCCAGCTATCTCAGCTCCACATATTTATCGGCTGAATTATGAGACGGAAGAAGACTTTGTTCAGACTGCAGCTGATGAACTGGACACCATGATCAAAAGAATCGGAAGCCAATTCATCGCCGGCTTTGTGGCTGAGCCTATTATTGGTGCTGCAGGCGCAGCGATTACTCCGCCTCCGGGATATTATGAGAGATTAAGTGAGGTATGCCGCACACACGATGTGCTTTTTATTGCAGATGAAGTGATGACGGGGCTTGGGAGAACAGGAAGGATGCTCGCGACAGAGCATTGGGATACCGTACCTGATATTGCTGTACTGGGGAAGGGACTCGGTGCGGGGTATGCGCCTATTGCTGCTGCCGTCGTATCTGATTCTATTATTGAAACCATAAAACAAGGGTCAGGTGTGATTATGAGCGGTCACACATATAGTGCACATCCCTATTCAGCCAAAGCTGCTCTTGAAGTTTTGCGATATGTGTTAAAGCACGGCTTGATCAAACAATCAGAAAAAAAGGGCGCTGTGCTGAAGAAGAAGCTTGATGAGGCGGCATCTCAAAGCGGCATTATAGGTGATGTGCGCGGAAAAGGACTGCTATTAGGCATTGAATTTGTGACAGACCAAAAAACGAAGAAAGTGTTTCCGCCAGAGCAGGCGGTAACCCAGCTTATTGTCAGCGAGGCGAAAAAACGCGGGCTGATTGTTTATCCTTCCAAAGCTGGAATAGACAGTGGAGAAGGAGATGCTGTCATTATTGCTCCTCCTTTTACCATTTCAGACGGTGAAATGGAAGAGCTTATCTCTATTTTTTCAGAAACAGTTGCAGCGGTCGAAAAAAACTTAAAAAAGGATTGACATTAAATGGCGCCATTTCAAAAAGCAATCAGCATTGACACAGCAATTGCAGATGTTCGGGATGGATCGGTTCTGATGTTTGGCGGTTTTGGGGGAGTCGGGTCGCCTCCTTCATTGATTGAAGCGATATTGGACAGCGGTGTAACGGATTTAACTGTGATTTGCAATGACGCCGGTTTCCCGGATATAGGGATCGGCCCGCTTATTGTTAATCAACGGGTCAAAACCCTGATCGCCTCGCATATCGGTTCCAATCCTGTAGCCGGAAAACAGATGACAGAGGGGACGTTAGAGGTTCAATTTTCACCTCAGGGAACGCTTGCGGAACGGATTCGCGCCGGCGGAGCGGGGCTTGGCGGTATTTTAACCGACGTGGGCATTGATAATCAAATGGTTTGCGAAAAAAAGGACATTGTAACAGTGGCGGGAAAACGATACTTGATTGAAGAGGCGCTGACGGCTGATTTTGCTTTCATCAATGCTTACATTGCAGATGAATTCGGCAATCTAACGTATGACAAAACCGCGCGCAATATGAACCCGCTTATGGCAATGGCCGCCAGGAGAACCTTTGCCGAAGCTGAGCGTATCGTTCCGATGGGTGAGATTTCTGAAGAAATGATTGTCACACCGGGGGTTTTTGTTGAGGGAGTTGTACGAAGCGAGGGAGTGAAGTGGAAATGGGCTTGGGAGTAGCAGAAAGAGAACAGATTGCAAAACGGGCTGCTACTGAAATTAAGCAGGGCATGATTGTGAATCTCGGTATCGGTATCCCATCCTTGGTACCGAACTTTTTGCCGCCTGACATGCAGGTCATGTTTCAAGCGGAAAACGGTGTCCTTGGCATTGGAGAAAGTCCCGAAAAGGGAGAAGAGGATGCGCATTTATGCAACGCCGCGGGCTATCCTGTCCGCGCTGTAAAAGGGGCGTCTTATTTTGATACAACCATGTCTTTTGCGATGATCAGAAAAGGCAAAATTGATATTACGATTTTAGGCGCCCTGCAGGTGAGCCAATCAGGAGATTTGGCAAATTGGCTTGTTCCGGGAAAAAAGGTGCCTGGTATGGGCGGGGCGATGGAGCTTGCCCAAAAAGCGAAAAAAGTGGTTGTCGTCATGAGTCATACAGATCAAAAGGGAAGGCCTAAATTAACAGAAAGGTGTACGCTGCCATTAACTGCTGCAGGCTGTGTAGATTTGATTATTACCGAAAAAGCGGTTCTTGAGGTCGATAGCCATCACTTCATTTTAAAAGAGCTGATGAATGGCTCGACAATCGATGAGGTGACGAGGCTGACAGAAGCTGAAATCAAAATAGATATGCCTTTTTCTTAAGAGGGGGAATGAGGATGCAAGACATTGAAAGAAAAGTAATCGAGTGGCTTGATCAGCATTCGGCCAAAGCCATTCGTCTTCTCAAAAGGCTGATTGGGGAAAAAAGCACATTGGGGTCAGAGTTTAACGCCCAAGCTGTTGTGCTTGAAAAGCTGCGGCAATTTCATATGGACATTGATGTATGGGAGCCAAGCATAAAGCAATTAAAACAGCATCCCTACTTTAAATCTAACCGATCCGATTTTCATGAGAGCCCGAATATCGTGGCTAAAAAAACGGGAGCCGGCGGAGGCAGGTCCCTGATTTTGAACGGCCATATCGATGTTGTGCCTGAAGGAAGCGTAAAGGATTGGAAGTATGAACCGTATCAAGCTGTCGAAGAAAACGGTAAAATATACGGCCGCGGCTCAACGGATATGAAGGGAGGCAATACAGCCCTTCTTTTTGCTTTAGAAGCCCTGCACGCCTGCGATGTCAAACTGAAGGGAGATGTATTGTTTCAGAGTGTTGTAGATGAAGAGTGCGGCGGCGCCGGTACACTTTCCGCCATCATGAGAGGCTATCGTGCTGACGGGGCGCTGATTCCTGAACCGACGAATATGAAACTATTTATTAAGCAGCAGGGTTCGATGTGGTTTCGGATCACTGTGAAGGGATTATCCGCACATGGGGGCACACGCTACGAAGGGGTAAGCGCGATTGAAAAAAGCATGCACGTTATCACAGCGATACAAGAGCTGGAGAAAGTCCGCAATGCGAGAATTTCAGATCCGCTGTATGACAATATCCCAATACCGGTACCGGTGAATATCGGCACCATCTCAGGCGGTGCCTGGCCATCTTCAGTTGCAGACCGTGTCGTCATAGAAGGGAGATGCGGAATTGCTCCCCATGAGAAACCAGAAGCTGTAAAACTTGAATTGGAAAACTGGCTGAAGGATTTAGAATACCATGACGAATGGTTTAAACGTCATCCCGTACAAGTAGAATGGTTTGGCGCTCAATGGCTACCGAATGATTTACCTGATGATCACCCTTTAATTTCTGTGCTGCAATCAGCCTATCAAAAAATGAAACAGAAAGAGCCGATTATTGAGGCTTCCCCGTGGGGAACGGATGGAGGGCTTTTGTACCATGCAGGAGATACACCAGTAATCGTTTTCGGGCCGGGGGAAACAAAAACGGCTCATCAGGCCAATGAATACATTGAGGTTGAAGCCATGATAGAATCTGCTAAAATTATTGCACTTTTTGTCATGGATTGGTGCGGGCTTCATACAGATGGGGAGGATGCGGATGCTCAAGTCAATAAAGAGTAGCGGTGTCACAGCAGTTTTGGACCATGACGGTTTTAATAAACGAATCAGAGTGGTCCGTTATGACGGAGCCATTGAGAAGGCCCTGCCGGATATCGTGGCAGCGGCAAAAGAAGAGAATGCAGAAAAAATCATCGTCTATGCGAAGCAGCATGATGAGCCAATGCTTGCCAAACAATTATTTGCGCCGGAGGGCTATCTAAAGGGCTATTATCTCGGCCATTTGGCTTGTGTCATGGTACGTTACCTTTCAGAAAGCCGGAGACAAACAGATTCTTATACAGAGGAACAGGAGATCATCGAAGCCATATATCGCACAGCGCCCCGTCTTCGCAACGACAGTACACCCGTTTTTACGATGAGAAAAGCAGAAACAAACGACATGTACCAGCTATCGATGCTGTATAAAAAAGTATTCCGCACGTACCCAACCCCGGTATTTGACCCCGCTTATATTGAAAAGACGATGAATGCAAATACGGTGTATTATATCATGCTTGATCATGACCGCCTGATCAGCGCAGCAAGCGCAGAAATCAATCCAGAGCTTGGGCATGCAGAAATAACCGATTGCGCTGTGCTGCCGGAATATCGCGGCCATTCGTTAACAAGCTTTTTAATCGAGGCGTTAGAAAAAGAAATGGCTGGAAAGGATATCTTTCATGTGTTTTCTCTCGCCCGTGCTTCGTCTTTTGGGATGAATGCTGTGTTGTACCATTCAGGTTATCAGTATGGCGGAAGGCTGATCAATAATTGCTTTATAGCCGAAGGCCTTGAAAACATGAATATTTGGTGCAAGCAACTGTAAGTCAAAATATGCGCGAGGAGGAGTTCGTTTGAAAAACAAATGGTATAAACCGAAACGGCATTGGAAGGAGATCGAGTTATGGAAGGACGTTCCGGAAGAGAAATGGAACGATTGGCTTTGGCAGCTGACACACACTGTAAGAACGTTAGATGATTTAAAGAAAGTCATCAATCTGACCGAGGATGAAGAGGAAGGCGTCAGAATTTCTACCAAAACGATCCCCTTAAATATTACACCTTACTATGCTTCTTTAATGGACCCCGACAATCCGAGATGCCCGGTACGCATGCAGTCTGTGCCGCTTTCTGAAGAAATGCACAAAACAAAATACGATCTGGAAGACCCGCTCCATGAGGATGAAGATTCACCGGTACCCGGTCTGACACACCGCTATCCCGACCGTGTGCTGTTTCTTGTCACGAATCAATGTTCCATGTACTGCCGCTACTGCACAAGAAGGCGCTTTTCCGGACAAATCGGAATGGGCGTCCCAAAAAAACAGCTTGATGCTGCAATTGCTTATATCCGGGAAACACCCGAAATCCGAGATTGTTTAATTTCAGGCGGTGATGGGCTGCTCATCAACGACCAAATTTTAGAATATATTTTAAAAGAGCTGCGCAGTATTCCGCATCTGGAAGTCATCAGAATCGGAACAAGAGCGCCCGTCGTCTTTCCGCAGCGCATTACCGATCATCTGTGCGAGATATTGAAAAAATATCATCCGGTCTGGCTGAACACCCATTTTAACACAAGCATCGAAATGACAGAAGAATCCGTTGAGGCATGTGAAAAGCTGGTGAACGCGGGAGTGCCGGTCGGAAATCAGGCTGTCGTATTAGCAGGTATAAATGATTCGGTTCCAATTATGAAAAAGCTCATGCATGACTTGGTAAAAATCAGAGTCCGTCCTTATTATATTTACCAATGTGATCTGTCAGAGGGAATCGGGCATTTCAGAGCTCCTGTTTCCAAAGGTTTGGAGATCATTGAAGGGCTGAGAGGTCATACCTCAGGCTATGCGGTTCCTACCTTTGTCGTTGACGCACCAGGCGGAGGAGGTAAAATCGCCCTGCAGCCAAACTATGTCCTGTCACAAAGTCCTGACAAAGTGATCTTAAGAAATTTTGAAGGTGTGATTACGTCATATCCGGAACCAGAGAATTATATCCCCAATCAGGCAGACGCCTATTTTGAGTCCGTTTTCCCTGAAACCGCTGACAAAAAGGAGCCGATCGGGCTGAGTGCCATTTTTGCTGACAAAGAAGTTTCGTTTACACCTGAAAATGTAGACAGAATCAAAAGGAGAGAGGCATACATCGCAAATCCGGAGCATGAAACATTAAAAGATCGGCGTGAGAAAAGAGATCAGCTCAAAGAAAAGAAATTTTTGGCGCAGCAGAAAAAACAGAAAGAGACTGAATGCGGAGGGGATTCTTCATGAAAACATGCGAATGGTGCGGCGAGCTTGAAGCGGTGCCCGGCAGGAACACGGTGTACTGGGAGCTCCCTGATGGATCGAGGGCTATAGAACTGACAGACATCCCTGCCATGGTATGTTCTTCCTGCGGTATGACCTATCAAGAGGAAAACACGGTTAAGGAGATTGAGGATCAGCTGCTTTTAATTCAAACAAAAAAACTGCCTGAAAGCCTGACATATCAGCAGCTCATGGAGACAGAAAGAATTTTGAAACGCAACTATTTTGACTTCTCCTGAGTCATGTTTCAGTATTCTTTTGTTGTAATTTTACACTTGAACTGTATAATAGAACAACAAAAGACAGACACCAGGAGGGGAAACCCATGAAATCCTTTTATCACTATTTATTGAAATACAGACACCCTAAGCCGAAGGACAGCATCAGTGAATTTGCCAATCAGGCGTATGAGGATCACAGCTTTCCAAAAACATCAACCGATTATCATGAAATCAGTTCATATTTGGAGCTGAATGCTGATTACCTTCACACGATGGCGACGTTTGATGAAGCTTGGGATCAATACGAGTCTGAAGTGCACGGCAGATAATAGCTGTTTCATCCGCAGATCACTGCGGATTTTTTTATGTCCATACCCATACCATAATTGGATATTTCCTTTGGTTTTCATGCCCATGCGAATTGGCTTCACCCGGCATACGATAGCGTATGAGAAATGTTGCGGCGAGGGGGAGACACCATGAAGCAAAATAAACCGAAATTCCAAGTAGGGGATATCGTAGTCGTCATTATGTATGGAACAGTCGGCACCATCACAAAAGTACACCAAATTGATAAACACTATCTTTATGAAGTCAATCATAACGAAGTTTTATACTTTGAATCATCTATTCAGCTTTATAAAGATTATGAGGGTGTCATTGTCGACATGGAGAAGCTTGATATTGAGTATGAATTCCTTATTGGGGACGTTGTTTATGTAAAAGATTATGGAAAAGAACTCTTTCGCATTATCGGCCATAGAACAGAAATTTGGAGATATTTAGAAGATGGCTGGGAAGATATCATTTATGAGCTGACCCGTTTAAAGGATGGAGAGTGGCTTGAAACGGAGGAAGAGGATCTCACGCTGGTGCTTAGAAAATATGAAATGGACCAGTTTGTGCATCAGCTGTTGTTTGTCCATTATGTCGGAGAAACTGGCCATGAGATCGGCGAAGATATCGCATCGTCTGCTCTTCTTCAGTTTGAAGGCGATGATGAAGATCAAGATACCCTTCACATCCTTGCTGTGTCAATTGTTGATGAGCTTCTGGATATTTATAATGACTACAAAATTCTGTACGAAATGTTTCATGATGAAGAATATAAAGACATGATGATGTTTGTTTTGGAAAGTTTAAAAGAGCATTTCAGTTAGTTTGTGAACATACGGATCAAGACATATAAAAAATATGGCAGACAGCCCCAAATCATCACACGCGTCATTCCTTTGAGCGTTTTTTCCATTATGATATCAAATCTTTCTCCGTCCAGTGCTTCCATCATTTTAGCAATCATAGCGTCAGCCTCCCATGGCTCGTTTTTTATTCAATATATGACTGAAAGAATTGTTTAGAACACCGGGTATAATTCAGCCTGTTTTTTCATAAAACATAAAAAAGGAGGCGGTACGGAGATGAAAGAAATAGATCTTGTGATTGATACGGAAGAAATCGCTGAATTTTTTTACAGAGAGCTTGCAAGACGGGGCTACATACCGAGTGAGGATGAGCTGTTTGAAATCGCTGATATTACCTTTGATTATTTGATAGAAAAATGTATGATAGATGAAGAGCTGGATGAAGATGAGTGAGGCTTAAAACCGGAGCGGTCAGCTCCGGTTTTATTATTCATGTTCTATGACTTCTGTGAAAATTGAGGTGGTTAAATTGTACAAGCCCGTTAGCTTGTTTCTTTTCTTTCTCATTCTAGCTGCGGCCATTCATACAAATGCTGTTCAATCTGCAGATGAAGCAATAAGCAAGGCAGCTGTTTTGATCCGTCAGCCATGGCTTAATGAAGTCATGACGGGGATCACGCATCTTGGTGCTTCTTCTTTTCTGCTCCCTCTAATTGTCATCATTGGAGCAGGCATGTTTTTCTACAGAAAAACATGGGACGGCCTGTTGATGCTCTTAGTATTCGGCACAGATCGGCTGTTAAACAAAGTCTTAAAAGAATGGATCGAAAGAGTGAGGCCTGATTTTGCACCGCTGGTTCATGAATCATCCTTCAGTTTTCCGAGCGGCCATTCCATGAATGCAGCTTGTGTCTATCCTGTTATTGCTTACTTTTTAGTGAAACACCTCCCGTTTTTGTCCAAGCATAAAAAAATGGTATATATCATAGCCGGTGTAATTACTGTTTTGGTCGGCATAAGCAGAGTCTATCTGGGGGTTCATTTTTTGACGGATGTGTTAGGAGGCTTCAGTCTCGGCTTGCTTCTGTTTTTCCTAGTAAAAGGTTTTGACGAAAAGATTAAGCGGTTTCGACAAAAATAGAGAGAGGAAAACACAGCAAAAACGCCAATATGTTATAGAAATAAAAGGGAGGGGATCTTGATGATGTTATCCGTGTTTAAAAAGAAGTCTTGTTCCTATGACGTGACAATATTTCAGACACCCCGGTTTGGCGAAAAAAAGGGCTACAGAGCCGTCTATCGAACTGAACTGAACGGGAGCGATCATCAAGACGTGCTGAAAAGAGCATTCTCTTTGTTTAATGTATTCGACACTGTTCCGAGTGATTATGATGCAAGATTCATGGCCACAGGGGACGTGATCCTGATTGATGAAGGCAGAAAAGGGAAAACATATTATCAACTGCTTCCCGCCGGCTGGAGGAAAATCAATCGTCTGATTGTACAAACGACATAATGAAAAGAAAACTGCGGAAACCCGCAGTTTTCTGCAGTTTTAAGGCTTGCGTTTGGCAGCGGAATATTCTTTCCCGTGTGCTTCTTCAGCTGCAATGATATCTTTTTCAGGTATATGATTGTTCTTTTTTTGGCCGGTGATCCGGTTGCGATGTTTTTTACCCATGTCCCACCCCTCCTTCCTGCGGTTAGGTTTTCAAATTAACACCCCGATTATCCGTTTTTCTGAGGAAGTGCCTAACAGATCCTCGAACATTTCTTTTTTCGACATATTCCTTTATAATCAATGCTAAAGTTTGTTTCATCATGACATTCGTTGTAAAATGGACGGGCTGGATGATAATTTAGATTTACAGGAGGATATGAGATGAGTGTACATATAGGTGCTGAAAAAGGACAAATTGCGGATACTGTGCTTTTGCCGGGAGATCCTCTCAGAGCAAAATTTATTGCAGAAACGTATCTTGAAAATGTAGAATGCTACAATGAAGTCAGAGGCATGTATGGATTTACGGGTACATATAAAGGTAAAAAAATCTCAGTACAAGGCACGGGAATGGGCGTTCCGTCTATTTCAATTTATGTGAATGAATTAATTCAAAGCTACGATGTGCAAAATCTAATAAGAGTCGGTTCCTGCGGCGCTATTCGTAAAGATGTCAAAGTGCGAGACGTCATTTTGGCGATGACCTCCTCAACTGATTCACAAATGAACAGAGTTGCTTTCGGAAGCGTTGATTTTGCGCCTTGCGCAGATTTCGAGCTTTTAAAAAATGCCTATGATGCCGCAAAGGATAAAGGTGTGCCGGTGACTGTAGGAAGCGTATTTACAGCTGACCAGTTCTACAATGACGATTCGCAAATTGAAAAACTTGCAAAATACGGTGTGCTTGGCGTTGAAATGGAAACAACTGCATTGTATACATTAGCAGCGAAGCACGGAAGAAAAGCCCTGTCAATTCTCACCGTGAGTGATCACGTATTAACAGGAGAAGAAACGACAGCGGAAGAGCGTCAAACGACATTTCATGATATGATAGAAGTGGCTTTACATTCCGTATCACAATAAAATATATCAAGAGGCGTGCTGGGTGCCGGCAGCCTCTTCTTTATGAATGCGGAAACGATTGATAAAAGGAAGGTAATGTAATATGAAAAAGTCCGGTAAATGGTTCTCACTGGCTGCCGCTCTGAGTGTAACGGCAATAGTCGGAGCCGGCTGCAGCATGTCGAACGGAGATGCTCAAAAGGATACGAAAACCACAGCAGAAACAAAGCAAACAGAACAAAAAACAGCTGACAGCAAAAAATCAAACACTCAAAACAGTGAGTTTTCATTGGAAAGCCAGTATTTCAATGATATTAAAAAAGTCGATGGTCTGGAAACCATTCAAAATCCAGAAAATATACTCGCGCTTGTCAATAAACAATACGCATTGCCCGGAAACTATGAACCTAGCGATCTTGTCATACCTGATGTAGAGTTTTCTTTTGAAGAAAAGATTCAAAAACGTTACATCAGAAAAGAAGCCGCCGACGCATTAAAAACAATGTTCGATGCTGCCAAAAAGGAAGGCTATGAACTGGCAGCTGTCTCAGGGTACCGTTCGTATGACAGACAGAAAGTTATTTTTGACAATGAAGTAAGCCTAAAAGGGGAAAAGAAGGCAAAGGAAGCGGTTGCTTACCCGGGTGAAAGCGAGCACCAAACAGGCCTTGCGATGGACATTTCGAGCCGGAGCAATGGCTTTGAGCTAAATGAAGCGTTCGGAAGCACGGCAGACGGGAAATGGGTGCAGGACAATGCTTATAAATATGGCTTTATCATTCGCTATCCGAAAAATAAAGAAGATATCACGAAATATGAATATGAGCCATGGCATCTGCGCTATGTAGGCAAAAAAGCCGCAAAGGTCATCCAAGATAATGATTTAACGCTTGAAGAGTACTTTGAAAAAGTGAAGAAAATTTAAAATGAAAAGCCCGCTTACTCTAGAAAAGCGGGCTTCATTGTGTCTGGTGAATCTAGCATTTGTTCTATGCTTACCAGAAGAATAAACCAGCAAGAGCGACCCCTGTAATTAAACCGAGGGAAATACCGTAAGCTGCTCCGTATCCCCAATAACCGCCCCAATATCCGTAACCGAAACCTCTTGGCCCTCCGCCGGTCGGAGCTATAAAAACTCTGTCTCTTGTTACACGGGTAATTCTGCCGACGTGAACTCTCCCGCCTCTCTCTGTAATTCTGACGACTTTACCTTGATGGTTTTTGCAAAGATGATAATATCTCTCCAATATTGTTCCCCTCCTATCCTGACTTTCTATCAGCATATGATAGATAGGAAAAAAAGGTTGGACGAAAACAGGGGGCGATACGCCGTTTTACTTGTACGCGATAAAAATACAATGACCCATGTACTCACTATATAACTGCATGAGCTGATAATGTGTTTGAAGCGTATCGTAATAGATGGGATCAATCGTTTGCGATAAATCCATTTCTGTGGTTGGTTCAAATTCCATGTCTTCCGGAAGAAGTGTCATAGCTTCTGTCTTTTGAAAGCCATAGGATCTTAGGAGTTTATGCCATTCGCTTTCTTCATGTAAGCAAGTAAATCCGTAAAAATCCATCATTTGCTTCTTTTCTGCAGGGGGCATCGGTTTTTTTAAAGCAGCTTCGATACCAATCAGCATCCCGCCGGGTTTTAAAACTCTTGAAATTTCTTGAAGAGAGGATGTCAGGCGTGAAAAACTGAGGACCGATTCTGACAGGACGCAGGAAAAGGACTCAGAAGAAAACGGGAGATGTTCCAGCTCCGCCTGATATGCAGGGATGGCAAGCCCTTCATTCGCAAATCTTTTTTTCGCTTTCTCAAGCATAATAGGATCTTTATCAACGACTGTTACAGGATACAGCAAATGTCCTAAATAAGCCGCCGTTTGCCCTGTTCCGCATCCGGCATCAAGAATCGGCTGATCCGGAGAGGGTGCAGCCTTTTGCAAGACCGCTTTTGA
Source organism: Bacillus sp. PS108 (assembly GCF_037963335.1). NCBI lineage: Bacteria > Bacillati > Bacillota > Bacilli > Caryophanales > Bacillaceae > Bacillus > Bacillus sp. PS108. Next base: position 2,121,887 of record NZ_CP150155.1, on the reverse strand, counting down.
AAAAGCCAGCCCGCCTGGGTGCGCCCCTGCGACACCGAATAAGGACAGCATTTCTAAATATCGGCTCAATATCGAATCCTCCTTTTTCCTTATCATATGTCGTATAAAGACATAGGTTTATGAAAAGCAAAAGAAGGGCGTTTCTCTTTCATTTCTGCTCCGAGTTGACGAATAAGAATTCGTCCATGATAATAATGTAAGAAGAAAAAGGTGGTGTTTAATTGAAACGGCAATTAAAACTGTTTTTTATTGTGCTGATCACTGCAGTTGTCGCTTCGGCGCTTACTTTATTTATTACGGGCAATTCCAGTATCCTGGGCCAAAAATCAGCAAGCACAGGAGACAGTAAGTTCGACAAATTAAATAAAGCGTATGAGCAAATCAAAAGTGATTATTACCAAAAAACAGATGATGACAAATTAGTAGACGGAGCAATTAAAGGAATGATTCAATCACTGGATGATCCGTACTCTACATATATGGATCAAGAGCAAGCGAAATCATTCGACGAGACGATTTCAGCATCTTTTGAAGGAATCGGAGCCCAAGTAGAGGAGAAAGACGGAGAAATCCTTATTGTATCCCCAATTAAAGGTTCACCTGCTGAAAAAGCCGGTATCAAACCGAGAGACCAAATCATTAAGGTAAATGGAAAAAGCGTAAAAGGCATGAATGTAAATGAAGCCGTCGCTTTAATCCGAGGCAAAAAGGGCACAAAGGTGAAGCTTGAACTGAACAGAGCGGGAGTGGGGAATATCGATCTTTCCATTAAGCGCGATACCATTCCTGTAGAGACTGTCTATTCAGAGATGAAAGACAACAACATCGGAGAAATTCAAATCACTTCTTTCTCTGAAACAACAGCTAAAGAGCTGACAGATGCGATTGACAGTTTAGAGAAAAAAGGCGCCAAAGGCTATATTTTAGACTTGAGAGGCAACCCGGGCGGCTTAATGGAACAGGCGATTACGATGAGCAACCTGTTCATTGATAAAGGGAAAAACATCATGCAGGTTGAATACAAAAACGGTTCAAAAGAAGTCATGAAGGCCGAAAAAGAACGGAAAGTGACCAAGCCGACCGTCGTTTTAGTAAATGACGGTACAGCAAGTGCAGCCGAGATTATGGCCGCTGCCCTTCATGAATCGTCAAACGTACCGTTAATCGGCGAGACGACATTCGGAAAAGGTACAGTGCAAACGGCAAAAGAATATGATGATGGCTCTACTGTCAAACTGACAGTTGCCAAATGGCTGACTGCTGACGGCGAATGGATTCACAAAAAAGGCATCAAGCCTCAAGTGAAAGCTGAGCTGCCTGATTACGCGAAGCTGCCGTATTTGGACGCAGATAAAACGTACAAATCAGGTGATACAGGCACAAACGTCAAAGTGGCTCAGAAAATGCTCAAAGCACTTGGTTACAAGGTAAACGTTAACAGTACGTATGACCAGGATTTTGTATCTGTCGTCAAACAGTTCCAGAAAAAAGAGGAGCTGAAAGAAACAGGCATACTGACTGGCGATACAACAACGAAATTAATGATAGAACTTCAAAAGAAGCTGTCTGATAATGATACGCAAATGGAAAAGGCAATTGAAACACTGAAAAAAGAAATGTAAAAAAACCATACGCGGCTGCCGCGTATGGTTTTTTTATGCACCCTTTTGATTTGGATTAGCGTCTTGTTTTTTGCCAAATAAACCTTCAATGACAGGATTGGATCCCGCGTTTTTAACGAACAGCGGATTCAGGATAACCACAGCGATCATGTTGGCGGCCAATCCCCAGAATCCTTCATAAATGCCATGTGCGGATTGAGTGATATACACAATAAACGTAACCGCAAGGCCGACTAATAATCCGATAACTGTCGCTTCTTTCGTTTGATGCTTCCAGAATAGACTGACAGCAATCGCCGGGAAGATTTGCACCATGCCGGATACACCTAATAGCTGGAGTGTCACTAAGGCAGTCGGGAACAGCATTCCAAACAGCAGCGCGAGACCGATGACAACAAAGACCATTGAACGTGTGACAAGAGTAAGCTTGCTTTGCGACACATTCGGATGAATCAAATCCCGGTATAGGTTGTTGGCGAATAAATTCGATGCGCCGATTGCCATAATGGAACAAGGTATTAATGAAGCAAGAGCGATAGTGGCATATGCAAAGCCTTGTGCCACGCCGCCGTAAGATGTTTGAATCAAATGCAGCAGCGCGAGTCTTGGATTTGTATCTTCCGGCAGAACAAGAAAGGCGATAAAGCCAAGAAAAATGACCAAAATTAACACAATATTGTAAAGGGGTAAAAACATGCTGTTTTTTCTTACTGCATCAGCGCTTTTCGCCGTGAAAACACCTGTAGCGGCATGTGCCCACATAAAAAGTGCCAGAGCGGAAACAATAGATGCTGTGATAAACCAAGGAATGCCTTTTGGCCCTTCTGACGGTATCGTCAGCATTTGCGGCGCTTCCTTCACTAACGTGTCAATCATTGGCGTCCAGCCGTTAAAATGAATGAGAGGGAGGGACACCACCATAAACAGCATAATGACCCATACTAAAATGTCCTTAATGATGGCTGTATATGTGGGCCCTTTAATCCCGCTGAAGAATGTGTAAAGAGCAACAAGAATAAATGAAATGATCACAACGAATTTTACGTTAATATATCCGGTGCCGGCAACCTGAAGCGTGTCTTGAATGCCGCTCAGCTGAAGGCATATGTACGGAATAAGCATGAGTACCCCAACGATGGCAACGAGGCTTGCCAAAAGCTTACTGTTAAAACGTTCCCGGGCATAATCCGCGAGTGTTGTTAATTTATGAATTTTCGCAACTTTCCAAAGTTTTGGCAAGAAGAAGTAGGCGATAAAGTAGGCCAACACAGAATAAGGAATGGCGAAAAATGCAACACTTCCGCCTGTAAAAGCAGTACTGGTCAACCCTAAGAAAGTATAGGCCGTATAAAGGTCAGCGCCTACTAAAAACCAGACGAGAAGACCGCCGAAGCGTCTGCCGCCGACAGACCATTCTTCCACAGAAGTGCGCGAGGATTTGTCTCTTCCGGCGAGAAAGCCGATACAGACAACGGTTAAAACAATAATAGAAGTAATGAGAAGAGTAGTCAGATTCCCTTGCATTATTCAAGTCCTCCATCTTTTTTTTGCATCTGATAAATGCCAAACGAGCATAACGGCGTAACAATAATCCACAGCAGCAGCCAAAAGTGGAAAAACGGCAGGCCGAATATAATCGGTTCTATTCGATTCACAAGCGGCAAAAGCGCGAGCTGAACGAATGGCAAAAGAATGAGAATCACAATAAGTGCTTTTTTAACCATTTACTTTCCTCCTGAAACATGATAATGCTCACTATAATAGCAGTTGTAAGAAAAGATCACAAGATAATTATTAGAAAAAAGTGATTTTTTCAATTATTTAATCAAAACACATGGTTTGCATCCTTTTCAATTAAGGTTTAAAATAATAAATATCTTGAAATCGAGATAAATAGGAGTGAGAAAATGAAAACAGAAGGATTGCACCATGTCACAGCATTCGCCAGAGATCCGCAAGAAAACTTGCGATTTTATACAGAAGTGCTTGGGCTCAGGCTTGTTAAAAAAACAGTAAACTTTGATGATCCCGGAACGTATCATTTTTACTTTGGGAATCAAAACGGAGATCCCGGTACAATAATGACCTTTTTTCCGTTCCAAGGAAGCGGACAGGGAACGGTAGGAAAAGGCCAAGCGGGCCGGGTGTACTTTTCAGTTCCCTCAGGCTCCCTGTCTTTTTGGAAGGAGCGTCTTGAGAAAAGCGGGCTGAGCCTAGAGGAAAAAACGTTGTTTGGTGAAAAAGGTCTTATTTTTGATGATACAGAAGACCTTCCGCTGGCGATCATGGAGGATGCGAAAAGCGGCAAAAGCGAGTGGACGCCTGACGGGATCACAACAAATGAAGCAATTACGGGAATGAGAGGTGTGCTGCTATATTCCTACGACCCGCAGGCGACCATACAATTGTTAATGGAAAGCTTTGGATACACCAAAGTGGCCGAAGAAGACCAGATTGTCAGACTGGCAACCTCAGCGGCCGTCGGCGGTGTCATTGATGTCCATTTATACCCTGAAAAAAGAGGAGTCGGAGGATATGGTACGGTACACCATGTAGCGTTTCGGACAAAGAAAAAGGAACAGGCGAAATGGCTGCCGATTATTGCTGAAAACCATCTGCCTTCGTCAGAAATTCTCGACAGGGAATACTTTACATCAGTTTATTTCAGGGAGAAAGGCGGTATCTTATTTGAAATTGCCACAGATGAACCGGGCTTTATGACAGATGAAACGTTTGCTGAGCTAGGGACTTCCTTAAAACTGCCTGAATGGCTGGAGAAACATAGACAACAAATTACAGACATTTTACCTGAACTTTAAAAGGGGGAATTTATAATGAAGCATATTTATGAAAAAGGAACATCTGACAACGTACTTTTGCTGTTGCATGGCACGGGTGGTAATGAACACGATCTGCTTTCATTGGGGCGGTTTATAGACCCTGATGCCCATTTGCTTGGTGTCAGAGGATCGGTGCTTGAAAATGGAATGCCGCGATTTTTCAAACGTCTGAGTGAAGGAGTTTTTGATGAAAAAGATCTTGTGGTGCGGACAAGAGAATTGAAAGATTTTATCGACGAGGCTGCAGAAACGCATCAGTTTGATCGCGGCAAAGTGATTGCAGTCGGATATTCAAATGGCGCAAACATTGCGGCAAGCCTGCTTTTTCATTATAAAGATGTGTTAAAAGGGGCTATTCTGCATCATCCAATGGTTCCGATTCGGGGTATCGAGCTGCCTGATATGGCGGGGCTCCCTGTTTTTATCGGTGCCGGGAAATACGACCCTCTCTGCACGAAGGAAGAATCAGAAGAGCTTTACCGCTATTTGCGTGACAGCGGGGCATCAGCCTCCGTTTTCTGGCAGGACGGGGGCCATCAGCTGACTCAGCATGAAGCTGAACAGGCTCGTGAATGGTACAAAGAGGCGATTGTATAAAAAAACCTTAGTCCGGATTTCGGACTAAGGTTTTTCATATCCTTACAGCCAAGTTGATACTTTTGAAAGCGGCAGACGGTTGCTTTGATGCGCAGGCTTCACTGCTTTGCCGATTGAAATAAGCATAACCGGAACATAGCGCTCACTGATATCAAATTGCTTTTGGAACTGCTCTTTGTTAAATCCGCCGATTGCGCAAGTGTCATAACCTTTTGCTTTTGCGGCAATCATAAGCTGCATAGCAGCTAAAGAAGCATTTAAGAAAGCGGAATCACGTGCGAATTGCTCGCTTTGGTAAGCACCGTTGATTTGGCCGAGCAATGTTTGTTTGATTTCATCCGTAATATAGCCTTGGCTTGCTAATTCAGCATAAACTTCTTCACCGTTTTCATTTGCCTTTAAATCGCCTAAAATGGCAACAACAGCAGAAGACTCAACGATTTGTTTTTGATTATAAGCTACAGGAAGAAGCTCCGCTTTTGATTCATCGCTGTGGAATACTGTAAAATGCCAATGCTGAAGGTTCCAAGCGGAAGGCGCTTTAGTGGCAAGGTCTAATAGCTCAGTCAGCTCCTCCTTAGAGATCGGGGCATTTGTATCATATTCCTTTACAGATGCACGTGCTTTTAAAACATCCAGAGTATTCGTCATAGTGTTTCCTCCTTCGGATAAACGTGGTATGATAATAGAAAAGTTAGAAGCTTACTAAATGTAACTTGAAAGATTATTGTAATGGATCATTGAATACATGTCAATCAATAGATGAAGGGATGAAGACTTGTGGGAAATACGATGTGCCCTAAAATGGAATCCGCATTCTCATTGCTGGGAAAACGATGGAACGGTCTGATCATCCATGTGCTAATGGATGGGCCGAAACGGTTTAAAGAGATAACGGAAACAATACCGATGATCAGCCAAAAAATGTTGGCAGAGCGCTTGAAGGAGCTTGAACAAAACGAGATTGTCGAACGGCAGGTTCTCCCTGAAACGCCGGTCAAAGTCATCTACACGCTAACTGAAAAAGGAACAGCGCTTCAAGCTGTATTTCAAGAAATGCAGGCATGGGCCGATCAATTTTGCGAGCCTGGTGACACAGTGTGTGAAGAAGAGAAATAAGGAAAGCGGCACCTGAAAAAGAGCCTTTGTTTCCATGGTGAGTCATGTAAGTACGGTTCACACCCGTTTACATGACTTTTTATATTTGTCAGACTGACATTTCCGGATTGGCAAAAGTGTCATGTTCATGGAAATGATCAATAAGTTATAGCATCCAACCTGTTGTAAATGGTGATTATGATGTATCTTATTATGCAAATCAGCAAAATTTTATATTTTCGGCCAAAGTCAGCTTCCAATTGGCATTTAAACCGGATCTAAAAGGAGATCCAGGTTTTTCGTATTGCTGGATGCTTCTATACTGATGACTTCCGCATTTATGAAAAAAGAGAGAGCTTCTTTGGAGCTCTCTCTTCTTTTTTTGTGGGGTGACGAAATCTTATAGTTTTCCATTCAAAAATTGCGCCTCACCGAGACCGAAACTCCAGTCTGCGTCACCATTCTCAGTAATAGATACCATGAGGTCTTCAGGGGAAATTCCGCATTTTTCTTCTAGCCTTTCAGCAAGCAGAGCATACAATTTTTCCTTTTGGCTTTCGGTTCTTGCTTTGCTTGTCATGCTAATGATGACCATATCCTTGGTTCTCTGAAACCCTAATCCCGTATCCTGGATTATAAGCTCGTTTGCGGGATGCTGATGGACAATTTGATAACGGTCTCTTTCCGGAACACCAAACGCTTCAACCATCGCTTGGTGAGCAGTATCTAATAACAATTGCAGCGATTTTTCGTCACGGCCTTCAATTACATCAAAACGCAATAATGGCATGTGTACTCCTCCTCTTGTGAAGTTGTTATCCGTCTGTTCTCATATTGTCTCGTTTGCTTTCAGACAATGGAGAGATATAATGATTGGCAGTCAACTTTAAAAAACATAACATATAACCAAAAGTTAATCAACATATAACTAATGAATCATAGGTTAGGCGGTAGATAATCGAGACAAGCTCATAAAAACGATTGACAGTCATTGATTAGGAGATTAGTATGAACATATTAGTTGATCAAAAGATAACAATCATATAACCAAGACGTTGTTATTTATAAATGAAAGCGTTTTCTGTTCGTCTAGGCATGAAAAGCGCCAAAACATTGTCGCGAGAATCATATAAAACACTTTTGGAGGGGTACCATGCCGATTTTAATTGTAGCTGTCGGAGTGCTGATTCTGTTATTTCTCATTATTAAAGTAAAATTAAATACCTTTGTCTCACTGATTGTCGTTTCATTTTTAGTAGCCATCGGACTTGGAATGGATATCAATAAAATTGTTCTTTCAATTGAGACTGGAATTGGCGGGCAGCTGGGGCATTTAGCTTTAGTGTTTGGACTTGGCGCGATGCTTGGGAGGCTTGTCTCAGATGCTGGGGGCGGCTACCGGATTGCCATTACGCTGATTGACAAATTCGGGAGGAAACGAATACAGGCGGCGGTTGTGGTTGCCTCTTTTATCATCGGTATTGCGCTGTTTTTTGAAGTGGGTCTTGTTCTGTTGATACCGATTGTTTACGCGATTGCTAAAGAATTAAAAATGCCTTTTCTGTATCTGGGAATCCCGATGGCCGCCGCCTTAAATGTTACTCACGGATTTTTGCCCCCGCATCCTGCTCCAACTGCTATCTCAGTTGCATACGGTGCCCATATTGGCCAGGTGCTGCTTTTTGGAATCATCATCGCTGTTCCGACAACTGTGATTGCCGGGCCTTTATTTAATAAATTTGCGATGAAACGGTTTCCTGGTGCGTATCAAAAGCATGGAAACTTATCGGGGTTAGGACCAAGGAAAGAATTTCAGCTGGATGAAACACCGGGCTTTGCGATCAGTGCGGTCACGTCTTTATTCCCGGTTATCTTTATGGCAATGGCAACAGTTTTTTCTTTATTATTGAATGAACATTCAAAAGGAAAAGACATTATAGAATTTATCGGCACTCCGGGAACGGCAATCCTCATTTCGCTGTTGCTTGCACTCTATACGATGGGATATGCCCGTAAAATACCTATGCAGGAAATCAGCAGATCTATTTCAGAATCAATTTCGCAAATTGCGATGATGCTGCTCATCATAGGAGGGGGAGGAGCGTTTAAACAGGTGCTGATTGACGGCGGGGTCGGCGATTATGTCGCTGATTTTTTCCGTCAAACAAACATGTCGCCGCTATTCGTTGCATGGACCATCGCCGCGGTTTTGCGTCTGTGTCTAGGCTCTGCTACCGTGGCTGCGCTTACCACAGCGGGAATGGCAGCTCCGCTTATGGAGGCTGGCAGTGTAAACCCCGCGTTAATGGTGCTTGCAACAGGAGCCGGCAGTGTCATTGCGTGTCATGTAAATGATGCAGGATTTTGGATGGTAAAGGAATTTTTCGGCTTGAGCATGAAAGAAACATTTCAAACCTGGACGCTGCTTACAACAGTTCTTTCGGTTACAGGGCTCGGCTGTGTGTTATTGGCAGGGCTTGTGATGTAACAATCATAGACAGTCCGTAGCCCAATCGTTTTTCTTCCTTGCTGAATACTTTACGTATAGGCAGACATAAAGGAGGAAAAAATCATGTACCCTCATCATTCGTATTTACGCGGAATCCCAGGTCCAGCCGGATATCCGGCGCGTAGTCCTTTTTTGTTTGGCGCTCCTCTAGTCGGCGGTTTATTAGGCGGTTTTCTCGGGAGTGCGCTGTTTAACTATTCTCGTCCCTATGCCTATCCTCCTGGCCCTTATGGATACGGAGGCGGACCGTACGGTTTTGGTGCCGGCGTGCCATACGGGGGATATCCCGGCTTCTATTAATAAAAAACGGCCTGCATCGATTGCAGGCCGTTTTTTATCGGATGATTTCTACCTCGGACATATTGTAGTCTTGCTGTTTTTGAAACATGACTTCCAGAAGGCCATCCTTATAGACGGCTTTTGTTCCTTTGCGTTTGACTAAACAAGGAAGATTTACTTTTTTCGGATGATCTGCTCTTGGGAAGTTTTCCAACCATAATTCGTGAGATGTGTGTTTGATTCTCACTTGTTCCAGCCATTCTTCGCTGATTGGCACCTTTACAAACACATGGTCTGCTGTTTCGAATATATCAATATCAGGTTTGACATCAGGTTTTGCATCAGGTTTGGCGGGATGTTCTTTTTGGGGGAGAGGATCGCGGAAAGGAAATTGAGCCGCATAATCACTGCCGAACACACTTTCCATCACACGATTGACATACGTTTCAACTTCTTTCGGATCAGCTTTTTTTAATGCTTCTTTAGAAAATTGATTGTGGAAAGGAAAGTACTTGTTCCACTCAAACATTGTCTTCACATCCTTTCTTCACGGACAAAATAGTATATGCCCGCCAGATCTTTCACGTGATATAATATAAGATGCTCTAAAGAAAGGCAGGGATATAAATGCAATATTCAGAAACAAAAAAAGGCGTTATTTACACAGCCGTTTCCTTTATCATGTGGGGCCTGTTTCCGCTCTATTGGAAGCTTCTCGAACAGCTGCCGGCTCTTGATATTTTGGCTCATCGTATTATATGGTCTTTTGTTTTTATGTGTATCGTACTTTTTTTCTTGCGGCAATGGAAAATAGGATGGCAGGAGTTGCGCTCTCTGAAAAAGAACGGAGGGATCCTCTCTTTATTTCTTGCTTCTATCCTGATTTCGATCAACTGGTTTGTATACATATGGGCTGTCAACCATGGCTTTTTGCTTGAGGCTAGTCTTGGCTATTACATTAATCCGCTTGTATCAGTGCTCCTTGGGATTTTATTTTTAAAGGAAAAACTGAATCGCCTGCAATTAGTGGCCGTTTCGATTGCGGCAGCCGGTGTCATCATCTCGGCGTTCCAATACGGCTCCATTCCTTATGTTGCGCTTCTGCTCGCATTCAGCTTTGGGCTGTACGGGTTAAGCAAAAAAAGAACAAGCCTGCCGAGCGCCATTGGCTTAACGCTGGAAACATTCATGATTATGCCCATTGCATTGGGGTATTTGCTGTTCAGCGGACATGTTCAGCCAGCGGGTGCAGAAAGCGGAGGGACGTGGCTGCTTCTCTTTTTGGCCGGTGTGTTTACGGCTTTGCCGCTCTTATTGTTTGCGGAAGGAGCGAAACGGCTGCCACTGTATCAAGTCGGTATCTTACAATATATTGCGCCGACCATTACCCTTCTGATCGGGCTGTTTGTTTACAATGAGCCATTTTCAAGCTCGAAGGCTTTTACATTCAGCTGTATATGGGCTGCGCTGATCTTGTTTACGTTTTCACAAGTGAAGTGGAAACGGGCGTCAAAAAGCCATTGAGGCCTTTGGCTTTTCAGCTGATGCATATATTATGTATAATCATTTCATGTATGTAAGACATAAAGGAGCAAGACGATGGACAATGATAAAGAGATAGTGAAAGCCTATGCTTCACTTTGGAATAACCGATCTCTCGCACATGATGACGCAGAAGCGGTAGCAGAGGCGATTGATCTTGAGCTCTTGGATAAACGAACACATCCAAGACTCCGAAAACCGATGCTGGAAAAATATTTTGCCGCGATTCAGCGCATTGTGAATTCACAGCTCGAACCGGCTGTGAAATATCAGCTGGTCAAATTACATACAGAACGTGCAGAGTATTTAAAAGAAGAAAGAGGGGAGCAATCATGAAAGCGATCATAAAAGAAGATGTGCAAGCATCTTTAGAACGATATGCGGACCGCCCTGTATATATCCATTTAGAAACCACCACAGGTTCTTATTCAGCGCATTTAAATGAAAAGAACATGACGGTTGTTGCGTATATCCGCAATGCAAAAGTCACTTATCATCAGGCAAAAATCAAAGGCAACGGGCCTTACCGCGTTGGCTTGAAAACAGAAGAAGGCTGGATTTATGCTGAAGGCTTGACTGAATACACGGTAGATGAAGAAAACCGTTTATTAATGGCGGGACATCTGCCGGGCGGTAAACTGGCTATTTCTCTGCAAATCAGCGAAAAACCGTTCACAGTTTAAAGAAAAGGGTGAATAATAATGAAAGAACATGTACTAGTAATCCTGCCTCACCCTGATGATGAATCATATGGAGTGGCAGGCCTCATTGCCTTAAACAGAAAAAAAGACATTCCCGTTACGTATGCCTGCGCCACTTTAGGTGAAATGGGCAGAAATATGGGCGATCCATTTTTCGCGAATCGGGAAACGTTGCCGCTATTAAGAAAACAAGAGCTCATCAATGCCTGCAAAGAAATGGATATCAATGACCTTCGTATGCTTGGACTCCGTGACAAAACGCTCGAATTTGAAGATGATGAGTATTTAGCTGATATCATGGAAGAGATCATAGATGATGTAAAACCAAGTTTAATTGTCACATTTTATCCCGGACACGGTGTGCACCCTGACCATGATGCATGCGGGGAAGCGGTTATCCGTGCATTATACCGCAAAAAGAAAGAAGACCGTCCGCGTACAATCTGCATGGCCATTACCCGCAACAGAGAAGAGGTTCTCGGCGAAGCTGATGTCGTGCTTGATATCAAAGAAGTAGCTGATATTAAAATGAATGCGTTAAGAGCTCACCGCACACAAACAGAAGGCATGCTCAGAGAGCTTGAAGAGAAATTGAAAAATAATGAACCTGTTATGGCAACATGGTTTGAAGAAGAAATATATTGGACGTATCAATGGAATGATTAATCAAAAAGGTATAAGGCCTTAAGCCTTATACCTTTTTTAATTTTAAGTCCGATGCAATTGCTGAAGCGAGAGTGGATCTCAAGGAAATACCTTCGAAAGACAAACCTAGCTGAACCGCTGTTTGCGCGATTTCCGGACGGATTCCAGACAAAGTTGAAGAAACACCGATTAAACGAAGCGCCTCAATCAGACTGAACAGCTGATGGGCAACCATCGTATCAATCACAGCTACTCCTGACAAATCAATATACAGTTGTGTCACCTTTTTTTTCGCACATTGATGCAGTGTGTTTTCCATAATCAGCTTGGCGCGGACTGTATCAATATCTCCGATTAAAGGCAGCAGTCCGACGCTGTGAAACAGCACGATGACCGGAGCGCTCAATTCAGTAATCATATCTTTTTGGGCCTGAAGCTGAAGGCTTGTGTTTTTGTACATTTCTTCTATAAAAATATGAATCACAAGATCAAACGCTTTTATAAGGGCGTGATACAGGTCTTCGGCTTCTTCGCTTTTCACAGTATCCTGATTGAGATGGACAAATTCTTTCACATAAGAAACATATAAATCTCTCACTCTGACAAACTCCCGAATAATATAGTGGATAGGAGTTTTTAAATGCTCTTGATCCTGTGTGACTTCAAAGGCCCATTCTTTCAGTATAGGCAAGTATATGTCCTCATCATCTATAAAAATACGGTTTATTTTATAGTTAAAGGCAAGATTCTGGCTCTTTAAATTGTGAATGACAACAGGGTCTGTTGAGGCATAAATGGAATTGGGATCAGTCTCCTCGATTGTTTCATACCATGTTGAACTGATGGTTTCCGCATGCTGGGAAAGATACTCGAATAATTTTTTGTTTTTTGCCATGATTGATCACCTCTTTTAAATATGTTGTTTTTGCGAATAACGTTTTTGCAGTTTTGCCAGCCTGAAAAACAGCCCAACTGCTCCGGCGGCGAGTCCCGCTATTAATCCAATCCAATAGCCGAATGCACCGAGGCTTGTAAACGTACCGACCATATAACCGACCGGAAGGCCAATGACCCAGTAAGAGACAAAAGCGGCCGCAAGCGTATAGTTCACATCTTTGTACCCTCTGAGTGCTCCCTGGATCGGTGCGGCAACAGCATCGGAAAGCTGAAAAAATAGCGCATAAATTAAAAAGTGCTGTGTCAGCCGGAGCACATCGGGGTCAGAAGTGTACATGCCCGCAATTTGCTCTCTGAATAAAAGGATACAGGCGGCAGTGAACAAAGAAAAGCCGATCGCCATCATGATGCCGATTAAGCTATATGAGCGTGCATCCTTAAAACGGGCTGCACCCGCTTCAAATCCGACAACAATTGTTAGAGCCATGGACACGCTAAGCGGCAGCATATATAAAAGAGACGCAAAATTCATGGCTGCCTGGTGGGACGCGATGGTCACTGTATGAAAATGGCTCATTAGAAGCGTGACAGCTGCGAAAATGCTCGTTTCAAAAAACACGGCGAACCCAATAGGCAGCCCGATTTTGAGCAAATTTTTGCATGCTTTCCAAGAGAACTTATACATGGTAAGAAAAATCCCGTATTCAGAAAACGGTGCGTTTTTATGAATAATGAAAAAACTGATGATGCAGATACACCAGTAAGTTAACGCGGATGCCAGTCCCGCGCCTACACCTCCAAGTGCCGGCATTCCGAACTTCCCGAAGATAAATACATAATTCAATACAAAATTGATTGGAAGAGAACTGAGTGTAATCATCATGGTGACTCTCGTTTTTCCTAATGAGTCGATGAATGATCTCAACACGGTGTAAACAAATAAAGGGAAAATTCCCAGTGATAAAAAGCCTAAAAAGTGTTTAGCAATCTGATGCACGTGAATATCAAGGTTCAATCGGCCAAGAATAAGGTCAACTGCAGCATATCCAATCACTAAAACGGCGATGCTAAGAAGCGCGGCTACGTATACAGCTTGTAAAACAGTAAAGGGAATCTTCTGTTTTTTCTCTGCACCTAATAACTGAGCGACAATCGGGGTGACCGCCATTAATATACCTGCAAGTCCTGTGTAAACAGGGGTCCAAAGGCTTGAGCCAATGGCGACACCAGCTAAATCAGCGGGGCTGACTTTCCCTGACATCACAGTATCTAGAAAAGTGATCAGAGAAAGCCCCGCTTGGGTAATGAATATCGGTATTAAAATGTGCAAGAGCTGTTTGATTTTTTCCCGGGCGTTTTGAGTTTCTTTCATACATTGATCTCCGTTTCTTTTTCATAACGAGAGAAATTATAACATTTTATGTATAAAAAGCAATGAACGCCGGGCCTATTCTTTTTTTGTCGGTTTCGTTTTTCTAAACATTTGGGCATAAATAAAAGAAAGCGAAATCACGCCTAAAAAGGTGCAAATATACTGAATGATTCTTTCGATTTCCATTCTTTACATCCCTCCTTTACCAATAGAATGTGCATCAATAAGATAAGCATTCGTGAAAAGTTGGAAATTTGAACAGGAGATGAAGGCTATGCGCTATGAGCAGATATCAGAAAATGCGTTCAAGGGGAAAATACAGGTGTACTTAGAGCAAATATTAGGTGATGCATCTCTAATCTTGAAAACGCTTCACGAAAAAGACCAGTGTCTCCTTTGTGAATTAGATGATTTGGGGCACGTTTTTCAGGACATGCAGGGGATTGCATCCTCCTTTTATTTGCAATCATACATTGAGGAATTTACGCCGGCATTTATTGAGCTGGCCAAGGCGATTAAAGCCTTATCGGAACATAAGCATGGAGCTTTAATTGTGATTGAAAGAGCAGACCCGGTTGAACGTTTTATTCAAAAAGGCACCTCCCTACACGCCGAGATCAGCTCTTCATTAATTGAAAGCATCTTTTTTCCCGGAAACCCTCTTCATGACGGCGCTTTATTAGTGAGGGAAAACAAACTCGTGTCAGCAGCCAATGTGCTCCCGCTGACGACGAAGGAAGTGGATATCCATTTGGGAACCCGGCACCGGGCGGCTCTCGGTATGTCGGGCTATACGGATGCACTGGTGCTCGTGGTTTCAGAGGAAACAGGGAAGATGTCGTTTGCCAAAGACGGTGTATTATATCCGTTAATTTCACCAAGAACGTAAAAATAATAAAAAGGGCCTGATTAAGAATCCTATCATGAGACAAAATGACTGAATTCGTATCTTTATTAAAGCATTCGCTTCAAGCTGAATGCTTTTTGTCTTGAAGACAGGAAATATAAACTGGTAGAAAAGTTATATGTAATGAATATTAATTAAGTGAAATACTTTACCTGTTTATGTATTTATAGTACCGTATAAAATATTACATAAATTTTCAAAGGAAGGGTGCTGTCGCATGGCTAATGTATTAATGATCGGTTTTCCCGGTGAAGGGCATATTAATCCCTCTATCGGTGTGATGAAGGAGCTGAAATCCCGGGGAGAAAACATTACGTACTACGCAGTGAAGGAATATAAAGAAAAAATCACAGCTCTTGATATAGAGTTTCGTGAGTATCATGATTTCAGAGGAGATTACTTCGGGAAAAACGCAACCGGCGATGAAGAAAGAGATTTCACAGAAATGCTCTGCGCTTTTTTGAAAGCCTGTAAGGATATCGCGACTCATATTTATGAGGAAGTTAAACATGAATCGTATGATTATGTCATATATGATCACCATCTTCTCGCGGGTAAAGTCATTGCCAACATGCTGAAGCTGCCAAGATTTTCATTGTGTACAACCTTTGCGATGAATGAGGAATTTGCGAAGGAAATGATGGGAGCGTACATGAAAGGATCACTTGAAGATTCGCCTCATTATGAATCATACCAGCAGCTTGCAGAAACGTTAAATGCTGATTTTCAAGCAGAGATCAAGAAGCCATTTGATGTTTTTTTAGCTGATGGTGACTTGACAATCGTCTTTACATCAAGGGGATTTCAGCCACTGGCTGAGCAATTTGGCGAGCGATATGTATTTGTCGGTCCTTCCATTACAGAAAGAGCCGGAAACAATGATTTCCCATTTGATCAGATTGACAATGAAAACGTGCTGTTTATTTCAATGGGAACCATTTTTAATAATCAAAAGCAGTTTTTTAATCAATGCCTTGAAGTGTGTAAGGACTTTGACGGTAAAGTTGTGCTTTCCATCGGCAAGCATATTAAAACAAGTGAGTTAAACGACATTCCGGAGAATTTCATTGTACGCCCGTATGTCCCTCAGCTTGAGATCTTGAAAAGAGCCAGCTTATTTGTGACACACGGCGGAATGAACAGCACAAGTGAAGGTTTGTATTTTGAAACCCCGCTCGTTGTCATTCCGATGGGAGGCGACCAATTTGTTGTCGCAGATCAGGTAGAAAAAGTCGGCGCAGGAAAAGTAATTAAAAAGGAAGAATTGTCTGAAAGCCTACTGAAAGAGACGATACAAGAAGTAATGAATAATCGTTCGTATGCTGAAAAGGCAAAAGAAATTGGACAATCACTGAAAGCGGCAGGCGGCTCTAAAAAAGCAGCCGACAGCATTCTTGAAGCTGTAAAACAAAAAACTCAATCAGCAAATGCATAGTGTAAAAGCCTGTTCTTATCGAAAGAACAGGCTTTTTGCCATTTCATAAGAGGGATTTGACACGCCGATAGAGAATTGATTAGAAAAATAGACAAGAAAGGAGGAGAAACTGCTTCGTTCATCGATAGAAAACCATCATTTTTACCCTCACTTAAATAGTTCCTTAGACTTTCGAAAAACATATCGTGCTTATGTAAAATGTTAGATGTTTATTTGAAGGTTTAAAGGTCGAACGATGCTGAAAATGCTGCGCCAAATGTTTGAAAAGGGTTTAACTTGCTGAAAAATTGACGATAAAACAGTTGTGTGCCATTTTTGGAAACAAAATACTAGCTGTTTTTACAAAAAAACAGTTTAGGAGGTTGAATGAATGAAAAAGAAGATTGTAGCCGGCTTGGCTGTTTCTGCAGTTGTTGGGTCGTCGATGGCCGCAGCACCCGCGGAAGCAAAAACGATAAAAGTAAAAAGCGGTGACTCTCTTTGGAAACTTTCCCGCCAGTATGATACGACAATATCAGCTCTGAAATCCGAAAACAAATTGAAATCAACGGTGCTTTATGTCGGACAAAGCCTTAAGGTTCCTGAAAGCAGCAAAAAAAGCACGACATCCCCATCTAACTCAAGCAAAACATCAACATACACAGTTGCATATGGTGATTCCCTATGGATGATTGCTAAAAATCATAAAATGAGTGTTTCTGAGCTTAAAAGCTTAAACAGCCTGAGCAGTGACCTGATTCGTCCGGGGCAAAAGCTTAAGATCAAAGGGACAAGCAGTTCAAGCGGATCAAATGGATCAAAGAAAAACAGCGGTTCCAATTCTTCAGGTTCTTCAAAAAGTACATATACGGTCAAGCTTGGTGACTCACTGTGGAAAATCGCAAACAGCTTAAATATGACTGTAGCCGAATTAAAAACCTTAAATGGCTTAACATCAGATACACTTTATCCTAAACAGGTGCTCAAAATAAAAGGAAGCAGTTCACCTAAGAACGGAAACAGCGGTTCCAAAAAGCCGTCAAACTCCAATCCCTCAAAAACAACGACGTACAAGGTAAAAGCAGGCGATTCACTGTGGAAAATTGCAAATCGGCTCGGAGTCACTGTCCAAAGCATCCGTGATAAAAACAATTTATCATCGGATGTGCTGCAAATCGGGCAGGTTCTGACTATTTCGGGAGCATCAAAATCTAATCCTTCAAATCCGACAAAGCCAACAAAGCCAAAAGATAACTCAGGGTCAAACATTCAAATAGGTTCGAAGATTGACAGAATGATAACGGAAGCGAAAAAATATGTCGGAGTGCCTTACCGATGGGGCGGAAACACGCCTGCCGGTTTTGATTGCAGCGGCTTCATTTATTACCTCATTAATAATGTATCATCTATATCAAGATTGAGTACGGCAGGGTATTGGAATGTCATGCAGAAAGTCAGCCAGCCGTCAGTAGGAGACTTTGTCTTCTTTACCACATATAAATCCGGCCCGTCTCACATGGGGATTTATCTAGGCGGCGGTGATTTTATTCATGCAAGCTCATCGGGCGTCGACATTTCCAATCTCAGCAATTCGTATTGGAAACAGCGGTACTTGGGCGCAAGAAGTTATTTTTAAAAATGAGTATGACAAAAAGCCTTTTATAGGCTTTTTTGTTTATACCAGACAATGATTGACCACACTGTTAGAAAAAACAAGGGGGAGACAGTATGTACCGTCTCTTGCTGTTGATGATGCTGACGGCACTGGGAGTTGCCGGATGCGGACAAAAAAAACCTCCAGACCCTCCTAACCGGGTGCCGGAAAAAAAAGTGGTTGAAACGTCAGCGTTTGGTCATCATGTCCAGTTGGTCAATCGTGAAGGGAAAGCAGTCGGCTTTATAGAGATCAAAGAATCAGATGATGAAGGCCTCGATATTCATATTTCCGCAAACAGCCTGCGTCCAGGTGCTTCTCTCGGTTTTCATATTTATGAGAAAGGTTCTTGTGTCAGGCCGGATTTTGAATCAGCGGGCGGTCCCTTTAATCCACTGAACAAAGAACACGGCTTCAATAATCCGATGGGGCATCATGCCGGAGATCTGCCGAACCTTGAAGTCGGTGCTGATGGAAAGGTAGATGTCATAATGAATGCGCCTGACACTTCACTGAAAAAAGGAAGTAAACTAAATATTCTCGACGAGGACGGAAGTGCATTTATTATTCATGAACAAGCGGACGATTATCTGACAAACCCAAGCGGCAATTCCGGTGCGCGTATTGTCTGCGGAGCCCTTTTGGGAAATAACGAGAAGCAGTAATATCATCCAAGCCCTTTTGTATTGAGCATACAGGGGCTTTTTTAGTATACTCGTTAATGGAATATGAATAGGAAAGGGAATCTGTCTATGACAACTCAACTACAGCACTTAACATTGCCGGAAGATATACAACAAAAGCTTTTATCATATAAAGAGCAGCCTATTTCCCCGGAGTTTCAATCGCTTATAGGAACATCAGGCTATGAGGCGGAGGATGAAGCCATTCTATTTGACGCCATTATTGCATTAGCCATGGGGAAAAATGTCCTGCTGAAAGGGCCTACAGGTTCAGGAAAAACAAAGTTGGCAGAAACATTGTCCAGCTATTTTCATAAACCGATGCACAGCGTCAACTGTTCAGTCGACTTGGATGCTGAGGCATTGGTCGGTTATAAAACGATTGAAAATCAATCTGGCCAGGCGACAATCGAGTTTGTTTCAGGACCTGTTACAAAGGCAATGAAGGAAGGCCATTTTCTTTATATAGATGAAATCAATATGGCGAAGCCGGAAACACTGCCTATTTTAAACGGTGTATTAGATTACAGAAAAATGATGACAAATCCGTTTACAGGCGAGGTCATACGGGCTAAAAGCGGTTTCGGAGTCATTGCAGCCATCAATGAAGGCTATGTCGGAACTGTTCCTCTGAATGAAGCGTTGAAAAACCGTTTTGTCATCATTGATGTGCCTTATATTAAAGGCGAGCTGCTGAAACAAGTGCTCATGTCTCAGTCAGCCCTGAAAGACGAGAAATTGATTGACAGATTTATCACGCTTTCCTCTGACTTGATCGTTCAGGCCAATAACGGACAGGTGTCTGAAGAAGCGGCATCCATCAGAGCTTTAATCGATACATGTGATTTAGCTGCTTATATTCCGCCGCGTCGTGCCATTGAGCGGGGAATTGTAGAAAAGCTTGATGATGATCGGGAAAAAGCGGCCGTCCGAAATATTGCAGAAACTCTATTTGAATGAGGGGGCTGCGATGAAATTTATCAAATTTAACGACAGCACGATTGATTCATTTTTATTTATGATGCTGACTGATTTGGCCAAAACACTCACCAAGAGTGAAGCGGTAGAAGTGGAGTATGGCGTTCAGTCCTATTACAATCCATTTGAAAAGAAAATCTATATGAGCCACTTTTGGAAAGACAGGGCAGCTGAGGACATGGAAGCGGGTCTGAAAAGCGACGTCTACCTGCGTTCAGTCGGAACAAGATATAGCTCGCTGCATGAGTTTGCGAACTTTTTGAATGATATCCATCGTCATCTCACCTTTAAAAGTTTTGCCAAGCAGCTCTTTATGCTGCTTGAAGACATTAGGATCGAAGAATGCATCAAACGTGAGCGTCCGGGTACGAAACATGTATTTGCGAAGCGAAAAGACATGTACAGAAAACATTTCTCAACCCAGCTGACCTTAAATTTGGAACGAAGCATTTTTACCGATGCGCTCTTTTGCGCGATCTATGTCAAGCTCACAGCGGAATCGCCGCTCGAGACCCTTCCATCCATGCGTGAAGATATCGATCTGATGCGCCCGTTTATTGAGCAGCAGCTCTTGCGTGTGTATGAAGCAGATTCGACACGGCAGGTTCTGAAAATTGTTGAGGACCTCATGGACGGACTTGAAGAGGTGCTCGATAAAGACATGTTGAACACCTACTTCTTTTTGCCTGAGCTTGACTACGCAAAAGCTGCAGAACAGCCTTTATTTGAAGAAGAGAAAAAAGCGCCGAAGCTGAGTGATGACGTCACGCTTCCAAAACAATCAGACGGTGATGAGGATATCCATGAAGAAGAAATGCCGACATGGCACAGGGAAACAGAAGCACCGTCTAAAAGCTTCCTTCAATTTGATATTGAACACGGCGCAAAATCAGATTTAGGAAAAGATGCTTCAAGGGAAGGCGACGATGGAGATCAGGCCCTTGGCTCTGTTCAAGGATCAGCCAGACAAACGAAACGGAAAGACTATTCCAAGCTGGAAGCGCTGGAGTCTCAAAAAGACCAGCCGAACGGAGCGGGTATGGCTGACGGCAAAGAAAATAAATATGCATTTCCAATTTATAAAGAACCGCAGCCGGCAACCAGTGAAGAAGAGCTTTCTTATAAACAGCAGGCAAAAACGATTGAATCGTATCAAAAGCGTTTGAAACAAATGATTCAAAAAACGCTTGAACATAAAAAAACATTGCCGAGAACAGACCTTCATGCCGGGAGACTGAACAATAAGCTTCTTCGCTACTTCACTGAGCGAAATCCGCGCCTGTTCTACAAAAAGCAAGAACCATCTTCAGAAATCGATGCAGTTTTTACATTGCTGGTCGATTGTTCAGCCAGCATGTTCGACAAAATGGACGAAACAAAACGAGGAATCGTGCTGTTTCACGAAGCGCTGAAATCGGTAGCGGTTCCGCATCAGATTGTCGGGTTCTGGGAGGACACAAATGATGCAACCGAAACAAGCCAGCCAAACTATTTCAATACGGTTATTCCCTTCCAATCATCATTAAGACAAGAGTCTGGACCGGCCATTATGCAGCTTGAGCCAGAAGAAGATAACCGTGACGGGTACGCAATTAGGCAGATGACGAAAAAAATGCTGCATCGCAGCGAGGCGCAAAAGTTCTTAATTGTTTTCTCAGATGGAGAGCCGGCCGCATTTGGCTACGAACAAAATGGGATCGTCGATACAAGTGAGGCGGTTATCGAAGCCCGAAAAAGAGGAATAGAAGTGATAAATGTTTTTCTCTCCAACTCAGAAATAGAAGAATCGCAAATGAAGACGATTCAGGATATGTACGGAAAATTCAGTATATTTGTCCCGGATGTTGATCAGCTACCGGATGTTTTGTATCCGCTGCTGAAAAAACTGCTTCATAAAAGCATAGGATAGCCCTTAATCCTATGCTTTTTGGCGTTTGTTTTTTCGAATGATTAAATTTTTTGTTTTTTATAAAGGTTTTTTACTATTTTGTGAACAATCAAGGTAGAATCAAATTGCAAACAGTGGTAAAATATCGTTGGAAGCGTTTTTATTACATAATTTTGGACACAGCGTTCGAAAGTTATTTCAAGATAGTGAATCAATCACTTGATTATTTAAGTTGGGGGTAATATTCAAATGTTTCAAAATAGTATGAAACAACGAATGAATTGGGAAGATTTTTACGGTCCGAACCTCGGCTATGCGCTGGAGCTTTACGATCAGTATACCCAGGATCCGAACAGCATTGACCCGGATTTGAAGGAAATGTTCGACGAGCTCGGTGCTCCGCCAAGCGATATAAAAGAGGCCTCGGGAACAAAAGAAAAGGGACGTGTTACAGCCGATCTGATTCAAAAGATCGCATCCGCAGTCAGACTTGCAGAAGATATTCGAACCTATGGCCATTTGAACGCTTCCGTCAATCCGCTCAGAAAGGATGAGAAAAAGAGCGAACTTTTTCCATTATCCGATTACGGGCTAACAGAAGAGGAAATAAAAGCAATACCTGCGTCTGTCATCTGCAAAGACGCTCCTAAAAACATTACGAACGGTTTAGAAGCCATTCAGTATTTACGAAATACGTATAAAAGAACCATCTCTTTTGAATTTGACCATGTGCATGACTTCAAAGAGCGCGAGTGGCTGACAAGAAAGATTGAATCTGGCGAGCTGTTCCAGAAGAACTCAGCTGAAAAGCTGTCAGCTGTGCTGGAAAGATTGACAGAAGTAGAGGGCTTTGAGCAGTTTTTACACCGCACATTCGTCGGGCAGAAGCGCTTTTCCATTGAGGGTCTGGACGCTCTTGTTCCAGTGCTTGATGACATTATTGCACAATCTGTCAAATCAGGTACGACAAGCGTCAACATCGGGATGGCGCACAGGGGACGCCTGAATGTCTTGGCACATGTGCTCGGCAAACCGTATGAAATCATCTTCTCTGAATTCCAGCATGCGCCGAATAAAGATCTTGTCCCGTCTGAGGGATCCATTGGAATCAGCTACGGATGGACAGGGGATGTCAAATACCATTTGGGGGCGAATCGGGAGCTTCAAGACGCTGAAACAAAATCAGCGCGCATTACGTTAGCGAACAACCCGAGCCACTTGGAATTTATCAATCCGATTGTTGAAGGCAGCACTAGAGCGGCACAGGAAACGCGGACACAAAGCGGATACCCGGTACAAGATGAAACAAAATCGCTGGCCATTTTAATCCATGGAGACGCTGCATTCCCTGGGGAAGGAATTGTAGCTGAAACATTGAATTTAAGCTCTTTAAAAGGGTATCAAGTAGGCGGTGCGATTCATATTATCGCCAATAACATGATCGGATTCACAACAGAAAGCGCTGAATCCAGATCGACAAAATATGCCAGCGACCTGGCCAAGGGTTATGAAATTCCGATTGTTCACGTGAA
Source organism: Bacillus sp. PS108 (assembly GCF_037963335.1). Lineage (NCBI taxonomy): Bacteria > Bacillati > Bacillota > Bacilli > Caryophanales > Bacillaceae > Bacillus > Bacillus sp. PS108. The sequence goes on along the minus strand of NZ_CP150155.1, from coordinate 2,098,729 downwards.
TGCGGACGATCCTGAAGCTTGTCTTTCAGCTGTTAAGTTTGCGGTCGAATACCGAAAAACATTCAACAAGGATTTTCTGATTGATTTGATCGGGTATAGACGCTATGGACACAACGAAATGGATGAACCGTCAACCACTCAGCCAATGCTGTATGATGCTGTCAGAAAGCATCCGACCGTCAAACAAATTTTCGCTGAAAAGCTGGTAAAAGAAGGCGTGCTTACCGAGGAAGTCGTTCAAAACATCGAAAAATCGGTAACGAAGCGCATTGAGGATGCATATCAGAAAGTCCCGTCTAAAAAGGAACACACTGCCTGTGAAATTGAACTTCCAGAGCCTGTATCAAACGGTTTCCCAGATGTGGACACTTCGATTGATTTTGATGTGCTCCGCAAGCTGAATGGCGAATTGATCAACTGGCCGGAGTCATTTAATGTTTTCGGCAAGCTAAAACGCATTTTAGAAAGACGCGCCAAGGCGTTCGATGATGACAGAAAAGTGGAATGGTCTTTGGCAGAATCACTCGCGTTTGCTTCAATTTTGAAAGACGGAACACCGATTCGTTTAACAGGACAGGATTCCGAGCGCGGAACGTTCGCCCAAAGAAACCTTGTGCTTCATGACAGTGAGACGGGCAAAGAATTTGTGCCGCTTCATCACTTATCTGACTGCAGCACATCATTTGCTGTTCATAACAGCCCGCTGTCTGAAGGATCGGTTCTCGGTTTTGAATACGGCTATAACGTGCATTCACCGGAAACGCTTGTTTTGTGGGAAGCACAGTACGGAGATTTTGCCAACGCAGCTCAAGTGTATTTTGACCAATTTATTTCTGCCGGACGCGCGAAATGGGGCCAAAAATCCGGATTAGTCATGCTGCTTCCGCACGGTTACGAGGGACAGGGGCCTGAGCACTCAAGCGGAAGAATCGAGCGATTCCTGCAGCTTGCAGCGGAAAACAACTGGACGGTTGCCAACCTGACAAGCGCGGCACAGTATTTCCATATTTTAAGAAGACAGGCTAAAATGCTGCTTCGTGAAGAAATCAGACCGCTCGTCATTATGACGCCGAAGAGCCTTCTTCGCAACCCAAATACGGTGTCGGAAGTGCAGGAGCTCAGCGAAAGCCGCTTCCAGCCTGTTTATGAACAGTCGGGACTTTCTCATGACTATGAAAAAGTAACCAGACTTGTATTATCCAGCGGTAAAGTGTCTATAGACATTAGCGATCATTTTAATAAGTTAGAAGACGGTAAAGAGTGGCTTCACATTGCGAGAATCGAACAGCTGTATCCATTCCCGGCAAAAGGAGTCAAAGAATTATTTGCAAAACTTCCGAACCTGAAAGAAATCGTTTGGGTGCAGGAAGAGCCGCAGAACATGGGGGCTTGGGGTTATATCAGCCCGTATTTGACTGAGATTGCACCAGAGGGAGTAAGCGTTCAATATATTGGACGAAGAAGACGATCCAGCCCTGCAGAGGGAGATCCGACAGTTCATAAAAAAGAACAGGAACGTATTGTATCTGATAGCTTGACTCGCAAAAACTAAGGGGGAAATGAAAAAATGGCGGAAATTAAGGTACCTGAATTAGCAGAATCAATCTCAGAAGGAACAATAGCCCAATGGTTAAAGCAGCCTGGTGACTATGTAGAACAGGGTGAATATCTGCTTGAACTAGAAACGGATAAAGTGAATGTTGAATTGACAGCAGAAGAATCGGGTGTACTTCAAGAGGTATTGAAAGATTCGGGTGATACCGTCCAGGTCGGAGAAATTATCGGTACGATTTCAGAAGGCGCGGGTGAAAGTTCTGCCCCTGCTCCTACAGAGAAAGCAGAAAGCAAGGAAAGCGTGAAAGAAGAGAAACAGGCTGAACCAGCTGCACAAGAGGTGAGCGAGGAAACACAATCTGAAGCAAAATCAAGAACGATCGCTTCTCCGTCGGCCCGTAAGCTGGCGAGAGAAAAAGGAATTGACCTGTCTCAAGTTCCAACTGGAGATCCGCTTGGAAGAGTGCGCAAGCAGGATGTCGAAGCGTACGAAAAACCGGCATCAAAACCGGCTCCTCAGCAAAAGCAGCAGCCTCAGGCTCAAAAAGCACAGCAAAGCTTTGAAAAACCTGTTGAAGTGCAAAAAATGTCACGCCGCAGACAAACGATTGCAAAGCGCCTTGTAGAGGTACAGCAAACATCAGCAATGCTGACCACATTTAATGAAGTGGACATGACGGCTGTCATGAATCTCAGAAAACGCCGCAAAGATCAATTCTTTGAGCAAAATGAAGTGAAGCTCGGCTTTATGTCTTTCTTCACGAAAGCAGTCGTGGCTGCATTGAAAAAATATCCGCTGTTGAATGCAGAAATTCAAGGTGATGAGTTGATCGTTAAAAAATTCTACGATATCGGAATCGCTGTTGCTGCTGATGAAGGCCTTGTCGTTCCGGTTGTGCGGGATGCGGATCGCCTGACATTTGCAGGAATCGAAAAAGAGATCGGCGAGCTTGCGAAAAAAGCAAGAAACAATAAATTAACCCTTAGCGAGCTTCAGGGAGGCTCCTTCACGATTACCAACGGAGGGACTTTCGGTTCACTGATGTCAACTCCGATCTTAAACAGCCCTCAAGTCGGTATACTGGGCATGCATAAGATTCAACTGCGCCCTGTAGCCATTGATGAAGAGCGTTTCGAAAACCGTCCGATGATGTATATCGCTTTATCTTATGATCACCGAATTGTAGACGGTAAAGAAGCGGTTGGTTTCCTCGTGACAATCAAAAATTTACTGGAAGATCCTGAACAGCTTTTATTAGAAGGATAATAAAAAAGGGTACATCACGATAAAGTGATGTACCTTTTTTGATGCATATTTAAAGTGATAGATTGCTGCTTTTGGATCCAGCTTGTTTCTTTTTCACTTTTTTTGACCAATATGTTGCAAGCATAGAACCTGAAAGGTTATGCCACACACTGAATATTGCGCTTGGTACGGCAGATAGCGGTGAGAAATGAGCCGTGGCAAGTGCAGCCCCAAGTCCGGAGTTTTGCATGCCGACTTCGATTGCAATCGCTTTTTGAGACGGGTAATCCATTTTTAAAAGTTTTGCACAAAGAAACCCAAGTAAATAACCGATACCGTTATGCAGGATAACAACTGAAAAAATGAGCAACCCCGATTGAAGCAGATTTTCCCGATTGCCGCTGACGACAGCTGAGACAATCGCAACGATGCCAATGACAGAAACAAGCGGAAGGGCATGTACGGCTTTTGCTACTTGTTTTCTGAAAAACATTTTGACAATCAAACCTGCAATGATCGGAAATAAAACCGCCTGTAAGATTGAGATAAACAAAGACCCCGGTGAGACAGGAAGCCATTCTTTGGCAAACAGCATAATCAACAACGGTGTTACAACAGGTGCCAATAAGGTAGAAATTGTCGTAACCGCAACAGAAAGGGCAGTATTTCCTTTTGCTAAGAATGTCATAACATTAGATGCAGTTCCCCCGGGACAGCAGCCGACAAGAATAACACCAACTGCGATTTGAGCTGGAAGATGAAGCCCAAATGCGAGGCCGAAAGCAACGAGCGGCATGATCGTATACTGGGCTATTACTCCAATAATAACTTGCCAAGGCTTTCTGACCAGCTCTTTGAAATCATCGGCTTGCAGTGTAAGGCCCATCCCAAACATGATAATGCCAAGAAAAATCGTAATATAAGAACTGATCCACGTAAATAAAGATGGGAAAGAAAATCCCAGCACTGCAAAAACAATGACCCATATGCCAAAGGTTTGTCCTGCAAAATGACTTATTTTTCTAATGATGTCCATAAAAACACTCCTAACACACTTATCAAGAACTTCAGCAGAAATTCTTACAAATTTCATAACATTCTCTTATTATAAATAATTTTCTGAATAATTCAATATTAGTTTTTGGCAGATGTCTATAGATATATGATGTAAACTAATTAAAATGTTCTTGACTATATAGGAAGATATTCTTACAATGAACCTTTATAATGGTTAGATCAAATAGGAGTGATACGGTGAAGGAAGCAAATCAATGGTCTTCGAAGCTCGGCTTTATTTTAGCCGCGGCAGGATCAGCTATCGGGCTTGGTGCGATATGGAAATTCCCATATGTTGCCGGAACCAGCGGAGGAGGCGCATTTTTACTTATTTTTATTTTATTTACGGTTTTAATCGGACTGCCTTTATTGTTAGGTGAATTCATCATAGGCAGAAGAACACAGAAAGATGCCGTTCAGTCCTATAAAACACTTGCTCCAGGAACGAAGTGGCATTGGATCGGTTATTTAGGCATGGTGACGTGCTTTATTCTTCTATCTTTCTACAGTGTCGTAGGCGGATGGATTTTAATTTATATTATAAAAGGCTTCACTGGCGGTTTATCGCAAACATCTGGTTTTGATACGATATTTGCAAGTACCATTTCAAATCCTTATTTGGCTGTAGGAGGCCAGCTGCTCTTTATGGTGGTAACAATTTTAGTTGTTGCAAAAGGGGTAAGCAGCGGAATTGAAAAAGCAAGCCAAGTATTAATGCCGGCGCTTTTTCTATTATTCATCATTTTAATGGTGCGTTCGGTTACACTTGATGGCGCGATGGAAGGAATCAAATTTTTCCTGATGCCTGATTTAACTGCAATTGATGCCAATACCATTTTATATGCAATGGGACAATCCTTTTTCTTATTAAGTGTCGGTGTATCTGTCATGGTAACGTATAGCGCTTATTTAGAGAAACAGGAAAATCTGGTACAGTCCGCTGTATCTGTAACTGTTATGAACATGCTTGTAGCTGTAATGGCCGGAATTGCGATTTTTCCAGCTGTCTTTTCATTCGGCCTCAAACCAGACCAAGGCCCGGTTCTGTTATTTAACGTGCTGCCGACTGTGTTTAATCAAATGCCGTTCGGAATTATCTTTTTATTAGCATTTTTACTTCTATTTTTATTTGCTGCATTGACATCTGCTTTTTCAATGCTGGAAATTTTGGTCGCAGTACTGTCGAAAGGCGATGTCAATAAGAGAAAACGATTCGCTTGGTTAGGCGGAATTGCTATTTTTATTGTCGGTGTGCCGTCTGCATTATCATACGGTGTCTTAAGTGACGTCTCTATATTTCATCTGTCTATTTTTGATGCGGCCGACTATCTTGTGAGCAATATTTTAATGCCGTTAGGTGCGTTACTGATTTCGATTTTTGTCCCGCTTAAAATACCGAAACAGGATTTGTTTGACGAGCTGAAAAGCGGTTCCAATCTTAAACGAAAGTGGTTTGCGGTTTGGCTGCTGCTCATTCGATATCTATCTCCTGTTGCCATCATCATCGTGTTTTTGCATGTGGTAGGGATTTTTTAAAACACGGAGCCCCCGAGGAAAGGGGGCTTTTTTTAATAGAGCTTCCAAACGACTTCTTTTGCCTGCTCAAAACGTTTTTCAGCCTCGCGCCAATCCACGACATTCCACCAGTGATCGACATAGCTGGCCCGGTCATTTTTGTATTGCAAATAGTAGGCATGCTCCCATACGTCAAGCGGTAAAAGGGGGATCACATCCCATTGGCTAAAGAGCTGGTGTTTTTCTGCCGTTAAAATCTCCAGCCGTCCTGATCGAGGTGCCCAGACCAGAATGGCCCAGCCGACGCCTTCCACTTTTTTAGCGGCCTGGGTAAAATGTTCTTTAAAAGCGGAATAGCTTCCAAATGAAAGGTCTATCATTTGGAACAATGCCCCTGTAGGACGCCGTTTTCCGTTTGGATGCATAGAAAACCAAAAAATACTATGCAAATAATGGCCTGCTCCATGGAACGCAAGCTCTCTTTCCCAATGAGTGATTAAGTCATAATTCTTTGTCGCTCTCGCTTTTTTAAGCTCTGATTCTGCTTTGTTCAGGCCATCGACATAGCTTTGATGATGTTTTGTATGATGAAGGACCATAATATCGCGTGAAATATAAGGTTCTAAGGCGGAGTATTTGTAAGGAAGCTTTGGCAGCACGTGTTTCCCTATAGGGACATAAGCGCGTCTTTCACTTGTATCATCTGATTCTGTAATATCCCGATAAAGGGCAGCGGCCTGTTTATACCAATCTTCTTCTGTTGTTTGATCATCTTCCAGAGCCTCAATCATCTTGTCGATTTGATCTTCAAACTGGTCAAGCTGTCCTCGCTTTTGAATCTGATCTTTCAGGGCTTCACACCAATTGAACATCTCCGTTTGATAAGATTCACGTTTCATTTGCTGTCTCCTTTTCAATAGAATCTAAATACTTTCCGACAGCCAGCAAAGAGAATACATATGGATAACTGTGATAGCGAATATAAAATTGCTTCGGCAATCCGATCCCTGCTGGATATGCGAGGCTATCGGCACTATGCGAACTGCTGTCGGTAAGGTATTGCATGCCATTCACAACTGACGGGTGTTCGGAATTTTCATATGTGAGCAAAGCGTCTAAAGCCCAGGCCGTTTGTACAATGGTTCCTCTATGAAGCGGTACATATGTTTTGATTTCGGCGCTTTTGCAGGATTCTCCCCAGCTTCCGTCATCATTTTGTATGGATTTGAGCCAACGCAGAGCCTTTTGTATACCGGGATGCTTTCGGTCAACCCCGCATGCATGCATACCAGTAAGAGCAGCCCAAGTGCCGTAAATGTAGCAAACACCCCATCTGCCGTACCATGACCCATTTTGTTCCTGATGTTCGAAAAGCCAGTTCACAGCGCGTTGAATATGTTGATGTTTTTTTGTGAAGCCAACTTTCTCGCCTAAAAAGTGCAGTACACGTCCGGTGAGGTCGGCGGTTGAAGGGTCAACTGCAGCGTCCTCGGCGGATTCAAGCGGCAGCAGGCGGATCAGCGGATGGTTCACGTTTTTTTCGAAAGCAGAAAATCCGCCGTCATTGTTTTGCATCGATAAAAGCCAAGATACCCCCCGCTCCCATGCTGCAGGAGAATGATTGCGGGGAATCGCCTTTAAAACGGCTGCAGTGTCGTCACAGTCAGGGTTATTTGTATTAATGTTTGAAAACCCCCAGCCGCCAGGAACTGAATTTGGATTTTTGACAGACCAATCTGCTGTTTTGGTATGCTGGCGTTCTAGCAAAAAGTCGGCTGCTTTTGTAACAGAGCCATCCGTTTCGGTCACACCATTTTTTTGTAGGGCATAGCTGATTAGAGCTGTATCCCAAACAGTTGAAGTAGAGTTTTCCAGATAAGGAACCCCGTTGCATTTAGTCACCAGTGATTTAATGCCGGTAATCGCCCTCCTGATAATAGGAGAATAGCGTGACACACCAAGTGACAGAAGGCTGTAAACCATATATATGGTTGCGCTCGCATAGCTGTATAATGTTCCATCTTTTTCAATCCGGTCCAGCATATACGTTTTAGCTGTCTGTAGGCCCAGCTGCTGAAAAGCAAATGGTGCATGAAAAACGCGTTTCCAATGTGACAAAATAGACGTGAGATCTCTTTCTTCGAAAGCATCAGACCGAAGCCAAGTGAAAGGATTTTTTGTCATGTGCGGATCGAGATGGCGAAGAGATGAAATATTGCGGTTAATAAGGACAAATCGCTGATTGAGTGTTACAGCCATAGGAGCAAAATGAATACGGGCATATGAGCTGAACTGATAGAAATGAATCGGCAATGTTGGGGGGAGCGCCATGAGTGATAATGGTAAATACAAAGCAGGCCAAGGATAAAGCCCGTTCGCGGCAAGCATCCATTTTGTCATGAAATGAACATGTCTCAAACCGCCATGTGAGATGATAAATTGTTCAGCTTTCTTCATGTGCGGCTCAGATCTGTGAAAACATCCTGAAGCCAGCATCCCGACATATCCTTGGACGGTAGCCGTTAGATTTCCGCGCGTTTCATCGGGATAGTTGATAAATGTGCCGTCTGGCTGCTGTTTTGCATGAATGCCGGCTGCAAGGGATGATATCAGTTCTTTTTCATTTTCGCCTTCATCTAGTGAGGTAAGGAGCAAAATAAAAAAGGAATTTGTCATGATTGGTCCTTCAAAGCAAAATGTCCATGAACCATCAGCATTTTGCCTGTCTCTTAACTCGGTAATGGTTTTCTTTTGAAAACGCCTCACTTTCTCCTGAAGTGTGCCCATCACGCTCAACTCCTTCAGAAGCATATATATTCAGCGTCTTTTACTGCCATTACAGAAAGAAAAAAACTGCTGGCAGGCAGCAGTTTTTTAAACATACATGTTAGTCTTCAAGGTTTATCCATACACTTTTGACTTCTGTGTAATTATCCAAGGCATATGATCCCATTTCTCGTCCGAGTCCTGACTGTTTATAACCGCCAAATGGAGACGCCGCGTCAAACACATTATAGCAGTTGACCCAAACGGTTCCGGCTTGAAGACGGTCCGCGATATAGTGAGCCTGCTTGACGTTCTCTGTCCATAGTCCGGCCGCAAGCCCATATTCTGAATGGTTTGCCCGTTCAATAACTTCATCGACTGTTTCGTACGGAATTGCAGTCAGCACGGGTCCGAAAATTTCTTCTTTTGCGATGGTCATTTCGTCTTCAACATTCGCAAACACAGTCGGTGCGACAAAATATCCTGCTTCAAAAGGACAGCTTCCGCCGGTCACTGCTTTTGCTCCTTCATCTTTTCCTTTTTGAATATAGGAAAGAACGCGCTCATGCTGTTCCTTGCTTACGAGAGGCCCGATTTGAGTATCTTTATGAAGTCCCGCTCCTTGGCGGAGTGACTCAGCATAGGATGCCATTTCATCAACAACTTCATCATATTGGTCTTTATGAATGAAGACACGTGAGCCCGCACAGCAGACTTGGCCCTGGTTAAACATCACACCGTTTAAAGCGCCCGGGATGGCTTTTTTCAAATTCGCATCCGGCAGAAGAATATTAGGCGATTTTCCGCCCAGCTCCAATGTCACACGCTTAATGCTTTTCGCTGCGGTGGACATGATTTTCTTTCCGATTTCAGTGGAACCGGTAAAGGCAATTTTATCAACCGCTTCGTGGTTCGTCAGCGCTTCTCCCGCATCTTCACCGAATCCTGGGATGATGTTGATTACACCGGCAGGGAAACCGGCTTGGTCAATTAATTCTGCCAAATAAAGAGCTGAAAGCGGTGTTTGTTCAGCCGGTTTGAGGACGATTGTACAGCCTGTTGCAAGTGCCGCGCCCATTTTCCACATCGCCATCAGGAGCGGGAAATTCCATGGAATGATCTGGCCGACGACACCGACAGGCTCATGACGCGTATAATTAAAATAAGCGCCGGAAACCGGAATCGTCTGTCCTGTTATTTTTGTACACCAGCCGGCGTAATAGCGCATATGCTCAATAGCCAGCGGAATATCTCCATTAGTCGTTTCATTGATCGGTTTCCCATTATCAAGTGTTTCAAGCTGAGCAAGCTCAGTTTTATGCTCTTCCATTAAGTCTGCCAGCTTATACATCAGTCTGCTTCTCGAAGCTGGAGACATTGTTCTCCATTCACCTTGGTCAAAGGCTTTCCGGGCAGCTTTAACCGCTTTGTCCACATCCGCAGCCTGGGCTTCATACAGCGTCATCAAGGTTTCGCCGGTCGCCGGGTTTGGAGTGTCAAAGGTTGCCCCTGAGGCACTCGGAACAAACTTTCCGTCAATATAAAGCTTCTTTGTTCCCTGTAAAAATGTCTCCAGCCTTTTCGTCACTTGCATCGTTAAAGAACTCATCCGTAACAAACCTCCAGTCATTTTTTATGGTCTGTTCTGAGATTCTTGGTGATAGCACATTGATTCCTGGATTGAATAGCAGAAATAAGCTGTGATAGTTGCTTCAAACGTAAGCGTATACAAACATTCTATAATAGGAATCAAGGCAAAATCAATGAATAACCGATATTGCAATTTACAAAAGAAAAAAGCTACAATAAGCTTATAGATAAGAAAAGGAGATTTCATCATGATTCATAAAAATTGGCTTGAAAAAGAAACAATTAAAAAAGTAAAGTGTGTGCAGACAAACGCAAAAAAATATATCGTAAACCGCGTTTTAACGCCGGGAAAAGAATATGAAGTAAAAAATGAAACAGAGGAGTTTCTCTTTGTGGTCGACAATACGAATAAAGTCGGCGGCTATTATAAAGAATACTTCGAAGAGATGTAATGCTTCCTTGAAGCATCAGACAGATTTTGTTAAAAGTAGTCGATCCATAAAACCGCAGCTCAGCTGCGGTTTTTTTGTGGTTAAAACAGGAAATATAAAACAAAATTAAAAAAATCATTAAAAACCGCTTTTTTATAAAAACATTGCTGAATATTGAAACTTTTTTCTCTATCTGTGCGTATTACTTGATGACAACAGCTTAAAAGCCAAAAAACAAATCAAAAATTTGAAAAATGTAATCTGTTCGTAATGGTTTAAATGTCTTCTATGTCGTATTCTTATATAGGGATAAAGGACTTATTTTTATGTAGTGAATGATAAAACAAATAGATAAATGCAGAAAGAGGGGTTCTTCATTGGGTATTTTTTCTGTTAGTAGATCAACGGACGCAAAGAAGCTTGAGGCTTTGCTCGTTGAAGGGGAAAGAATAGAATCGATTTATAAGCTCCGAGTGGACCAAATTTGCTTTACAAATAAGCGGATCATTTTCTTTGACAATAAAATGTTTTCCAAAAAGAAGGTTCGTGTATTTCTTCCATATAAAACAATTGAAAGCTTTGCCATCCAAGAAGCGGGAATGTTTGATCCGGACACTGGGCTTTTATTGATGACAAGAAGCAAAACGTTCGAATTAGAATTTGCGAAAGACACCGATTTAAGCGAGGTTCAGGCGGTGCTGACAAAGCATTTGTGCAGCTGAATATTTGATGAGCCAGCCGTTCAAAAAATGGTTAGGCTTTTTTTTATAAAAAAAACAGGGCATGTGCGCCCTGTTCTTATTACACCACACTGTTTTTCGCTGAGTTCGAATCAACAAGATCTGCATCTAATACATTTGAAATCGGTACGACAAGAGGAGTAAAGTCGCCATTTTCTTCTCCAAACCCTTGATTTATTTTAGCTGATAAAAAGTAATCGACCTGCTGATACGGACCGAGTGTTAAAGAGGAACCTCGATCCATCGTATTGATTTTAAATCCGCCGACATTCACGACGGAGGGTGAAAAGAACATCTCATCACTTCCTTTTGATTGAGGAGTTAACCGCTTCACTTTCAAAAGAGGCCGGAGAATCAATTTGGTCTCTGTCATCCACATGGCTTCTCGTGCCCATAAATCCGCTCGCATCTCCAAAATTCTGTCCGTAGCCTTGATTTTTTTTATCTGAATTTTGCCATTCTGCCAATAAATTTTGTCCTACGTTAACCGCTGAAGCATTTTCAAAGGAATTAATTTTCAGCATGAAAATATTAATATTGATATACGGAGTTGGTTGAACCACAGGCAAACCTCCTTTCTATAGTTGTATGCTGGCGGTTATAAAGTATGTTAAGACAGGGGGCTTCAAATGGATTTCGAAAAGATGAAGCAGTGGATGGAATTCGCGCAGCAGATGTACGGCGGTGACTTTTGGAAACAGGTATTTGATGAAGACCAAAAAACCCCTTTTATGACAAATGGCCAATCTCCGTTTCCGTTTTCGCAGCAAGATCAGCGAGGGAAAGGAGATGCTTCATTTCCGAGCATGGATATTGTAGATACCGTTGCGGAAGTACAGTTTTTAATTTATCTTCCAGGCTACCGTAAACAAGACGTTCACATATTATCGTACGGAGATTATTTAGTGGTGAAGGGGCAGCGCTTTTCCTATTTTAATGAACAGGACTTTCGCCAAAAAGAAGGAAAATACGGAAGTTTTGAGAAGAAAATTCCGCTTTCCGATCATCTTCATGGAAAGATGAATGCCATTTTTAAAGACGGAATCCTATACATCACTATTCAAAAAGACGAAGGTCAAGCGAAAACCATTGTTATTGATGATTGATTTTCATACTGAGTGCATCTGCCCCATCACGGTCATCAATTGATTCAATCGGAATGACCATAACAATAACATCTGCATTTTGTTCCCCAAAACCGTTATTTCTTTTGATAGCAGAGCACCTGTTCCTTAACTCCGCAGAACCAAAGGTAAGGGATGATCCGGTGCCTATCGAGTTAGTCTTGAGATGAGAAATATTGATGTTAGTCGGAAGCATGAAAACCTCTCCTTTCTATGGGATATACCTCATTATATATGTAGACGAAAGAGGAGTATGCAAAGGGTCGTGATGTCATGAAAAAAATGTTCCGGTCGCTGATCAGGCATTGCTTGAAACCAGAACTTGACAAACTGCGTGAATGTGAAGAAAGACTCTCAGTGATTGAGAAACAAAAACAAAGCAGCAAACAAGAGTCTGAAGAAACCTATATACATATTGAAACGCTGAATGTCGAAAAAATTGACTATCATCTTGAATTCGGCGAGCTGACCATTGATGAACTGAGCGGCAGATTAAATATAGGCGCAACCTATTATATACCGCCAGAAGAGAAGGACAAAAAGTGCCAACGAAAACCCGAAGCACCATCGACGCCAGCGGTCACGATCCGTTCAAAAAGGCAGTAGCTTCTTTCCATCGATGTTTCCATGTTTGACAGAAGGCAAAACGGGAAACAGGATAGAAAGGAGAGGATATACATGGCACTGACAAAAGAACAAACACAGCATCTCTATCATAAATTGCTCGATATGCAAAAAGAATTGTCTGGCGAGAAAAAGGAAACAGAATCAATGACGGAAGAAGTGGGGGAGCTTTCCAACGGGGTTGACAACCATATGGCAGACCACGGGACGCTCGTCACAGACCGGATGACAGACCAAACAGTGAAAGAGATTGACCGGGAGCTGTTAGAGGAGGTCAACCGTGCATTACAAAAGATGAAAGACGGAACTTACGGTGTGTGTGAAAAAACCGGCCAAGACATTCCTTACGAAAGACTTGAAGCTGTTCCCTATGCAAGAATGACAGTTGAGGCTCAAGCTAATGTGGAGGATGATCTGGAGACAGATGCTCCTTCTTATGAAAGAGAGTTTCATGAACAGGTAAAAGACTTATCCAACAAAGAAACAATTGATCAAAAAAGCTCGCAGACGTATGAAATCTTGGATCGTGAACAAGATTCGAAGTAAAAATGGCAAGCAAGTACACCGATATTAGATGTACTTGCTTTTTTTTGAAAAAAAATCTCATATTCAAAATAAAGTGATTGACTTTACGTAAAAAAGAAAGTAACATACTATTTGTAAGTAAATATAAAAAGTTTACCGGGAGGAATACAAATGTCTACAGTTTTATTTGTAAAATCAAGCGACCGTACAGCTGAAGAAGGCGTTTCAACTAAACTTTACGAAGCTTTCTTAGCTGCTTATAAAGAAAACAACCCTAATGATGAAGTGGTTGAATTAGATCTTCATAAGGAAAACCTTCCTTACCTTGGCAGAGATATGATTAACGGAACATTTAAAGCAGGTCAAGGAATGGAAATGACAGAAGATGAGAAAAAACAAGCAGCAATTGCTGACAAATATCTGAACCAGTTTGTAAAAGCTGACAAAGTTGTTTTCGCATTCCCGCTTTGGAACTTCACAGTGCCAGCAGTGCTTCATACTTATGTTGATTATCTGTCTCGCGCAGGCGTTACATTCAAATACACACAAGAAGGACCAGTCGGTTTAATGGGAGGCAAAAAAGTTGCGCTTCTTAACGCTCGCGGCGGTGTCTACTCAGAAGGACCAATGGCTGCACTTGAAATGTCATTAAACTTCATGAAAACAGTTCTTGGTTTCTGGGGTGTTCAAGACTTGCACACAGTTGTCATCGAAGGACATAACGCAGCACCTGATCAAGCGCAAGAAATCGTTGAAAAAGGTTTACAAGAAGCAAAAGATCTTGCTGCAAAATTCTAATAAAGCCAAGACTCCTATCGTTACAAATAGGAGTCTTTTTGTATATACACATTAATATAGAAGAAAATAATCATTCGCTTTTAGCAATAAAGGCTATTTTTTTATTGTAATATATTTTTTGTTTGTCGAATTGTCAGGTATTTTGGAGAAAAAACAGTTTTATTCACTGGAAAAAGTTTTTCTAAACAATTGTTCTGACCTCTTGATTAAAACCGCCTGATGGTGTACTATATTAAAGAAGCTACTTTGTGCGTATTGTTAATTAAGTTTTAACCTTTAAGCTGTAATAGGGAGTTTTATATCGAAGCCGGAATGTCATGCCTCCATTGCAGAGGACGACAGGAACGTTTCTGCAAACACCCACTTTGAGGAGTGGTGGTTTAAAACTTTCTTACTTGCATACGGCAAGACGTAGCGAAAGCCATTTCCTTTTCGGAAATGGCTTTTTATTTTATCTAAAAAGGTTTGGTATAGTGAATATTCCATTTTTGTGTGAAAGAAATGAAGGCCGCTTTTTTATGATATGATGGGAGAAATTCAAGGAAAAGCGAGGTTTACACGTTATGTTACATAGAGCCCAATCCCTTCTGGCTCATTATTTTGGTTATGAGAAGTTTCGGAGCGGCCAAGATGAAGCGATCCGCTTGGTGACGGAAGCGAGGCAAAATACGGCCTGCATTATGCCGACGGGAGGCGGCAAATCGATTTGCTATCAGATTCCGGCATTAATGTTTGAAGGGACGACGATCGTCATTTCACCGTTGATTTCCTTGATGAAGGATCAAGTTGATGCGTTAGAAGAAGCGGGGATTAACGCCGCCTACATTAACAGCACACAATCCAATCAGGAAATATATGAGAGGCTGAACGGACTCAAAGAAGGAGCTTATAAGCTTTTTTACATTACACCAGAGCGACTAACGTCCACAGAATTTATCCGGATTTTGCAGGGCATAGATGTTCCTTTGGTCGCAATAGACGAGGCGCACTGTATTTCTCAATGGGGCCATGATTTCAGGCCAAGCTACAGGAATATTGAAATCTTGTTCCGTGAATTACACGACAAGCCTGTCATCATGGCGTTAACAGCAACAGCCACACCCGAGGTTCATGATGATATTTGCAAACAGCTGCATATTCAAAAAGAAAACACGGTATATACCGGATTTTCCCGAGAGAATTTAACCTTTAAAGTAGTAAAAGGAGAAAATAAAGATCGGTTTATAGACGAATATGTGCAAAACAACAGGCATGAAGCAGGAATTGTCTATACCGCGACCAGAAAAGAAGCTGATCGGATATATGAGAGATTGAAACGAAATCAAGTCAGGGCAGGTCGGTATCACGGAGGTTTGGCTGATGATGTGAGAAAAGAGCAGCAGGAAAGGTTTCTTAATGATGAGCTTCAAGTGATGGTGGCAACCTCTGCTTTTGGAATGGGTATTGATAAATCAAATATCAGATTTGTTCTGCATGCACAAATCCCGAAAGATATGGAAAGCTATTATCAAGAGGCAGGACGAGCTGGACGGGACGGTCTTGCCAGTGAATGTGTTCTCCTGTTTTCACCGCAGGATATTATGGTGCAGCGCTTCTTAATTGAGCAATCAGAACATGAAGAGAAACAAAAGCAGGATTTAAAAAAGCTGAGACAAATGGTCGACTACTGTCATACGGAAGATTGTCTGCAGCGTTTTATCCTTATGTATTTCGGAGAAAAGGAGCCTGATGCGTGCGGACAGTGCGGAAACTGTACCGATACAAGAGCGGCCCATGACGTGACGCGGGAGGCGCAAATGGTCTTATCTTGTATCATTCGCATGAAAGAACGGTTTGGCAAGACGATGG
The DNA here is from genome assembly GCF_037963335.1 of Bacillus sp. PS108. Taxonomy (NCBI): domain Bacteria; kingdom Bacillati; phylum Bacillota; class Bacilli; order Caryophanales; family Bacillaceae; genus Bacillus; species Bacillus sp. PS108. Next base: position 2,082,912 of record NZ_CP150155.1, on the reverse strand, counting down.
TTGCCCAGGTGCTTGCCGGCTCCAAAAATAAAAAAGTTCTTGAAAACGGCTTTTCCGACCTTTCAACATACGGGATATTAAAACACCAATCCGTTGGCGAAATCAGTGATTTTATCGAATTTCTTATTTCTGACGACTTCATCAGGATGTCAGACGGAACGTTTCCGACTCTTTTTGTCAGTAGTAAAGGAAGGAATGTGCTGAAAGGAGAATTATCAGTAGCGAGAAAAGAAGCGTTAAAAGCGGCAGCGATTACTGAAAATGACGAGCTATTTGAACGATTGCGCATGGTTCGGAAAGAAGTTGCGGCTGAGCAGGGTGTTCCGCCATTTGTTGTTTTCTCTGACCAAACGTTAAAAGAAATGTCAGGAAAACAGCCCGTAAATGATGATGAACTTTTGTCTATAAAAGGAGTCGGAGAACAAAAAAGAGCAAAATACGGCCGGCTTTTTTTACAAGAAATACAAGCTTATGCAAGGATGACAGACTAAAAAAACAGAAAAACAATCTTTTTTTCTATAAAAAACACATTTTATTTTCTCTGTTTCGCCTCAAAATAAAAAGACCTGCGAAGCCTATTATATCAAGGGTTCAGCAAGTCTTTCCATCAGAGAGAAATCCTTCATGTAAAGGAACTGTAATCTAAATCATATCTTTTTGTTATTGATTTGACATTTACGTGTGTTACGATATCACCTGTTAGCCGCCAATAAAAAGCTAACAAGGGAGGATTTACTTATGAAGAAGACGATTATGTCCTTTGTGGCAGTTGCTGCACTTTCAACAACTGCATTCGGAGCTCACGCTTCTGCAAAAGAAATTACGGTGCAAAAGGGTGATACGCTCTGGGGAATCTCTCAGAAAAATGGAGTGAACCTAAAGGACTTAAAAGAATGGAACAAGTTAACTTCTGATAAAATCATTGCAGGAGAAAAACTGACCATTTCTTCAGAAGAAACAACCACGACTGGGCAATATACAATTAAAGCGGGAGATACGCTTTCTAAGATTGCTCAAAAATTCGGCACGACAGTCAACAACCTGAAAGTTTGGAATAACTTAAGCTCTGACATGATCTATGCTGGATCAACTCTTTCAGTAAAAGGTCAGGCAACAGCAGCAAACACAGCTACTGAGAATGCGCAAACAAACGCACCTCAAGCTGCGCCAAAACAAGAGGCTGTGCAAAAAGAGCAACCTAAACAAGAAGCTGTACAACAGCAACCTAAACAAGAAACAAAGGCTGAGGCAGAAACTTCTGTTAACACAGAGGAGAAGGCTGTTCAATCAAATACAAATAATCAAGAAGCTTCAAAAGAACTAACAGTTACTGCTACTGCTTACACTGCTAACGACGGCGGCATTTCCGGCGTTACAGCTACAGGCATTGACTTAAATAAGAACCCGAACGCGAAAGTTATTGCGGTTGATCCTAATGTAATTCCGCTAGGTTCTAAAGTCTATGTTGAAGGCTACGGGGAAGCAACAGCAGCAGACACTGGCGGCGCTATTAAAGGAAATAAAATCGACGTATTTGTACCAAGTAAAAGTGATGCTTCTAATTGGGGCGTCAAAACTGTAAGTGTTAAAGTCTTAAACTAATAATATAGATTGTGATAAAAGACATGAGCTTTTGGCTTGTGTCTTTTTTTGTTCTACTTAGAGCTGTTTATATCATAAGCTGATAAAAGAAAGTGGTCCCGTTTTTCTCTTTATGTGCGATTCAGGGGCTCTCGGGTTAAATGATTGGTTCCACATTACAGAGACATTCGGCATCATGACATTTATAGCTGGTTGTTACTATCTTTGATCAGCGAAACGAGCTGGTGTTGTATCTTTTTTGGCAGATAATAAGCAGTTGGATGTAGCAGATGCCATTTACGGAATCGGATTGATTTCAGACGGTTTTTTATTGTGATATTAGGCTCTTGCAGTTGGGCATGGCAGCTTCGGGAGCGAAGTAGCGCAACTTTGTCATACTGAAAATACAATATAATCAATATCAGAAATTCTGCTGATGTGCAATGGCCGACCATTTTAACAGGGATATCATTCAATCCAGTCTTTTATTGGGCTGTTAACCAAACAATCGTTCAGCGGGCGTAGGAGCGAGGATATGGATCAATTTAATTCTGGTTGCGGCGAGGTTCTCAAACGGGAATTTCAGATTAACAAAAAGGATCCTGGCAGATGCCAAGATCCTTTTTTATTTAAACCAGCCTTTTTCCTTTGACCGGGTAATGGCTTCAATTCGATTTTTCACTTCAAGCTTTTCTAGAATCATTGAGATATAATTCCGTACCGTCCCGCTTTTGATGCTGAGTTCCTGAGCGATTTCTTTTGTGTTTTTACCGTCAGCCACAAGTTCGAGCACTTCTTTTTCTCTATCTGTAAGAGGGTTAGCTTCGCTGTATAAGTCCTCCATCAGCTCAGGTGCATAGATGCGTTTTCCGTTCATGACGCTACGGATGGCGTTGGCCAGCTCTTCACTCGGACTGTCTTTTAACAAATAGCCTTTAACGCCAGCTTTAATAGCTCTCTGAAAGTAACCGGGTCTGGCGAAGGTGGTTAAGATGATAATTTTGCAGCCTGTATCTTTTAGCTCCTCAGCAGCTTCAAGCCCTGTTTTTCCGGGCATTTCAATGTCCATAATACATACATCAGGCTGGCGTTTTTTGACAAAATCAACAGCATCTTGGCCGGTTGTACCTTTGCCTACGACTTCCATATCGTCTTCGAGGTTTAGAAGTGATCCTAAAGCGCCCAGCAGCATTTGCTGATCTTCTGCAATAAATATACTAATCATATAAGCCATCCTTTATGTTTATTTTGAATTATTAGGAATTGCCATGGTAAGCTTGGTTCCGTTTTCGGTATCGATGTGAAGGCTTCCGTTTGCAAACTCAAGCCGTTCTCTCATCCCGAGTAAGCCATGTCCTTTTGAAAAGGAATTTTCTTCTCCTTTGAATGTTCCATCGTCAGACACTGTTATCACAACTTCCTTCCAGAGCTGCTGAATGTCAACTCGGCAAGTTTTAGCCTGGCTGTGTTTGACGACATTTGTGACAGCTTCCTTTAAGCACATGCTCAAAATGTTTTCATTCAGCAATGAGATATTTTCGGGCCATTTCTCTTCTTCATAGATAAACATAATGTCAGCTGCTTCGAGAATTTGTTTGATGTTGATCAATTCATCCTTGAGCCGGATGCCCTTCATAGAGGAAACGATTTTTCTTACTTCATTTAAAGAAGTTCGCGCAGTTTGCTGAACACTTTTCAGTTCACGAGCTGCTTGTTCGGGATCTTTGTATATCAATTTTCTTGCTAAGTCGCTTTTTAACCCGATAAGAGAAAGCTTTTGCCCAAGCGTATCATGGAGATCGCGGGCAATTCGCTGACGTTCTTCTAATTTTACCAGTTCTGCAATCCGTTCATTTGCATCCTCGAGCTTTTCTTCAAGCCGTTCGCGCTCCTTGCGGCTTCTTATACTAAAGGGCAATAAAATTGCGCTGATGAGGGTAATGACGACAAAAGGAATTTGTGTCAGAAAGAATTCCTTCTTTAATACGAGACTGAAATTGGCTGCGACGGCTGCGCTTATTAAATGGACATAATATAAAATATGAAAAGGGACGCGTTCCTTAATGTTTCCAATAAAATACGCGATAAAAAAAGCAAAATAAATATAACTGAACAGGGTAATGGAAGCGGTTGAAATGCCAATTAATAAAAATCCCCACAAATAAATGGTCCAGCCTTTTGAGACAAAAGCAAATCGATATACCGAAAAAAATAAAAGCGTCAAAATGATGCCGACAATAATAACAAATGTAGATGATGATTTCCATATAAAGTAGAAGGGGAGGATGAAAAATATCGTCCATATATAGGGCGTAATCCCGTTTAGTTTTTGAAATGTTAAATGCTTTTTAATCATGATCTTACCTCATTTTCAGCTTTTCATCTTACTTGTAACTTTATCATTGTGAAAGCCAGAATGCACCCTCCAACAATAAAAAGGAAGCCTTCTAGTATATTAGAAGACCTCCTTTATCATCAGGCATTCTTCCGCAGCTTCTGTTTTTCTGGTGAATCAGGCGGAAGGCTTACAGGTATATGTTTTATAGCCCGAAATGACACAAACTGTTTGTTATCTTCATCCCATAGACGGAACGCAAGTGATTGCAGGCTTGTTTTTAAGGTGATTGTCGGTACGTTTTTTAATGGTTCGTGATGTTCATGAGCAACTTCAAGCTTATAGTTAGGCACCTTTGGACTCAAATGATGAACGTGGTGGTAACCAATATTGCCTGTTAGCCATTGAAGCAGTTTCGGGAGTTTATAAAATGAACTGCCTTCAACAGCAGCCTGAACGTAGCTCCAGTTTTCATCCGCTTCAAAATAAGAATCTTCAAAGGTATGCTGCACATAAAACAGCCAAACACCGATTGAACCTGAAATCAGAAATATCGGGCCTTGCACCAGTAAAAACGATTGCCAGCCAAAGATCAGACAGCAAGCAGCAGCCAACGCGACAATTGCCAGATTCGTAAGGTATGTGTTTACACGTTCCTTGCGTCTTGCGCCTTTTTTGTTAAAACGGTTCGTGATCAGAAAAACATAAATCGGTCCGAGAATAAACATGATAAACGGGTTTCTATAAAGTCTGTATGCAAGCTTTGTTCGTCTGGATGCAGCTTTATATTCGTTTACTGTTAACATCCAGATGTCTCCTGTTCCGCGTTTATCCAGATTGCTGCTAGTCGCATGATGAATCGAATGGCTGTGCTGCCATTGAAGATACGGGAATAAAGTCAGGACACCTGTCAGAAAACCGAGAATGTGGTTATAGCGTTTTTGTTTGAAAAAAGATTGATGGCAGCAGTCATGGAAGATGATAAAAATTCTTGTCAGAAAACCTGCGGCAATCACCGTTAATGCTAACGTAAGAAGATAGGAGACATCGAGGCTGAGATAAGCAAGAAACCACAGGCCGAAGAATGGAATAAACGTGTTTAAAAGCTGAATCAGGCTGTTTTTTGTTTCAGGCTGAGCAAATGCAGCGACTTGCTTTGTCAGCTGTTTTTGCTTATGTGCAATGGTTTGTTCAGTCATAGTAAGTATCCTCTCATTGTGTGTCTCGGTTCAGTATACGCTAATGAGAGAAGTCTTTTGTAGTAGCACACATCATGCCTCCTATATGACATTTGTCATGTCTCGTGCGGCATGCATAACCGATTGCGCTAAAAAAGCTTGTAAAAAAATTTACAAGCTGATTAATGTTTATCAATCCATATTCGTGATGTACCCGAAATAGCTTCAATCCTGCATGTTCCTCCTATAGGGAACGTGGCAATTGGCGAGGTATGTCCGGCATTTATATTTGCGATGATCGGGATGCCGGATAATTCTTTTTTTGTTTCGATCATGGCTTTTACTAGATCCATTGATACGTTTGATGCTTTCTGAAATCTGCCGATCAAAATCGCCTTTACATGTGAAAAAGCGGGGAGGTGGATGAGTGATTGCAGATCGCGGTCAAACATATGGATGTCTGACATATAATCATCTTCAATCAATAAAATAGTATGTTCTGTTTCGGGAAAATACTCCGTTCCCTGCAGCAAATTAAGCGTGCATAAGTTTCCGCCAATTAAAGTGCCTTCCGCATAACCTTCTTGGATTACAACAGGGCCGTTATTAGGATAAAAACGCCTGTTTTCTTGATCCAAAAACCAGCGATCATCGCTCCACTCACTTGAGGGGTGAATTTCAAACGGATCGTCTGAAGCGCAGCAAGAAAGAAAATACTCTTGTGTATAATGAAGCCCTTTTTTCATTGCAAATGTTGAAAAGAAGGGGCCTGAATACGTAACAAGACCCGTTTTTCGATAAATAGCGTTGCAAAGAGCGGTTATATCGGAATAGCCGCACAGAATTTTTGGATGCCGTTTGATTTTCTCGTAATCAAGATAACGCAGCAGCTGATTTGAATTAAACCCTCCGAGTGTCGTTAAAATCGCTTTGACGCCTGGATCAAAAAAGGCAGCGTGCAGATCATGGACTCTTGACTCGATAGATGATGAATCAAATTCATTACATTCATTTGCGTGTTCAGCGATGGTTACCCGATAACCTAAGCGTTCTAACGCCGTTTTTGCTTGGGTTTTTGCTTCATTTGATAATATAGACATGCTGGTCGCGGGAGACACGATCCGGATTTCGTCTCCCATTTTCAGTTTTGAGGCGTACATAGAACCCTCCATCAATGGTTTTATACCATTACAGCATATCTTGGCTCTTTCTTCCAGACTTTTTTACAAATCAACCCACTTAATGCTGCCGGATTGGGTATCATGATCGATACATACTTTGAATTGATGTTTTTCATAAAAGTGAATCAGCCGGTCTACATGATTCCAATCCCGTTTGGCGATGTCTCCTGTGACTTTCGGTATATTGTGGTCTCTTGCTATATCTTTTAAATATTTCATGCAAATGGAACCAAACCCGTGATTCGGAGGGCCTTTTATATCGCCTATATGAATGGCATCGTCCTTGTAAGACGCTACAAGTGAAAAACAGCCTTTTCCTCGGTAAGCCGTTTTACAATCAGTTAGCATAATTTTGCATGTTTGGCCATCATCAATCGAGGAAACAATCATCCATTCTTCATTGTTCGATTGATCAATACCAAGCACTTTGGCATCTTTAGATAAATCCTTCATATTTTCCTGCATGCGATAAATTTGAAATTCTAAATCATTTAGTTCTTCCTCAAGCTCTTGACGATTTTTTTCTTTAATAGTAAACAAGATCAAACTCCTTTCAAAAAACAGCTTAGAAACACAGTTACCAATTGTATTAGAAGAGAGGCGTATTGTAAACAACAATTCCATTATTACTAGAAATTAGCGCAAAGTCAGGTTTGATCGTTTTTAAGAGAGGAAAAAGAAAACTAACCTGTGAAAAAGGAGGAATCAGAATGGCGATTGATTCATTGATTAACAAATTACAGTATGTCCAATTGGAACCGCCGGATAAAATTCTCTCCCTGTATCTCAATACAGACATGAGAGATCCAGAGCAGCAGGGGGGAGAATGGAAGATTGCCCTAAAGTCAGGATTCAGCCGATTAAAAGAGTATTTGGCAGTTAGTGATCCAGAGGAGGAAAAGTGTCTGGATGGAATCAGAGCTAAAATGAATCAATACTTGAATGCAATAGGAAAAGACATGCCCCGCAGTCTCGTGTTTTTTGTTTCCGACAGCGGCATATGGGAGCCTATTAAGCTTCAAGTCCCTGTAGATACAAGATTTTACTGGGAAGAAACAGCTGTCCTGGATCAGCTAAAGGGTTTGCGCCAGACATACCCAAGTACGGCGTTTATTTTAACTCAGCAGCATGAAGTGAAAATTATTGAAACCGTTTTAGGGAAAATTGAGGCGGTGGAGCGTTATGAGTATGATATGATCAATGAATCTTGGAAGAATTGCCATTCAGCTGTAGACAAAGCGGCACGATTTGAAGAGAACCGGATGAGGGAACATGTAACAGAGAACCAATCGAGACTGTATAAGCGGCTGGCTGCCAGCCTTGATCAAAAAGCTGCCGCGAAAAGATGGGAACGAATGGTTATTGCCGGGGATAAAGAAACGGCCGATATCTTGGATCAGCATATGAATAAACCCATTCATTCGAAAATTCAAAAGAACCTGCTGAATGAAAATGAATATAAGGTCATTGAACATTTGATAAAAGAGGCGTAAACCTAACAGGCCGGGGCTAATAGCCTCCGGCCTTTGAAGTGTGTCTAATTTCTGACGAAGCAATCGAAACCGTTGACATCTTCTTTGAATTTGCATACGATTTGGATAGCCAGTACAAATTAGGAGAGGTCACCAAATGAACCAAACAGAAAATAAACCGAAAAATTACACGGGGATTGTCCTTACGCTGACAGTTCTGATTAACGGTTTAATCGCAGTGCTGTTTTTTATGCCTAAATTAGATCAGTTCAGCCATGCGAATATTCACATTTTGCCAATGCTGAATGCGATATTCAATAGCTTTACGTTTATCTTCTTATTGGCCGCGCTGATTATGATTAAACAGAAAAATATCAAAGCTCACAAACGCTTTATTTTGGCTGCGTTCACAACAACATTACTATTTTTGATTTGCTATGTGACGTACCACTCGATTGCGGAAAACACGCTCTATGGCGGAGAAGGTATTATGCGCCCGATTTATTTCTTTATTTTAATTACACATATCTGCCTTTCTGCAATTATTGTGCCGCTTGCGCTGTTTACGCTGATCAGAGGCTTCAGCATGCAGGTGGAGCGCCATAAAAAAATTGCGAGATGGACAATGCCTCTATGGCTGTATGTAAGCCTTACAGGCGTTATTGTATATTTGATGATTTCACCGTATTATTAAAAGCCATACTCAGTATGGCTTTTTTTACGTGTAAACATGGCAAAAGCCCAAATTCATTTTTGGGCTTTTGTCAGTAAATTGATAGACTCTTATTCATGAGCCTTGGATTCCATGGTTTCAAGTGTTGCAACCTGCAAAGATTCTTCAACAGTTTTTGTTTTTTCTTTTACTTTTTCTGCATACGTATAATCACCGTAGCAATACGGATAGCGGAAATTTTTCGCATTTCCCCCGCAAGTATACAGATCAGGATTTTTTTTGACTTGCTGCTCGGAGTATTGTTTTGCCAATTCCTCAGTATGCGTTCCTCCATGTTCAGCTACAAAATCAATGTAACCTGCCCCCATGTTGTAGCTTTGAATAATGGTATCCAAATCCACGCCTTTTTCCTTACCGGTCTTGTACATGAGGGTAAATTGCTTGATGCCTTGTTTAACACTGAGTTGAGGGTCTGTTATCTCATTGCGTTTTAACCCCAGAGATTCAGAGGACTGCATGGGATCATTGCCTTTTCCTTTTGACTCCTGATACATCATGCCTAATATGAGTGATGTATAATTAGAGAGTCCTTGGCTTTCAAGCTCTTCTTCCACCAAGGGTTTGTAATCGGTTAAACGTTCCAAAACAATCGTTTTCGTATCGATCGGAAGTTTTTTGATTAAATCCCGGTTGAAAAAAAGCAGGACCAATAAAAAAGAGGCGATGACAAAGACAAAAATCATCATAAAACCCGCAGCAGCGAAACAGCCTTTTCTCTTTTTCTTCACTGTGTTTCACCCTCAATGTTTGGAGCAGTATGACCTTTTTTATTATGACATAAGACGGTATATCAGACCAAGTAAAAACCTGATTTGAAACATAAATTTAAACTATGAGATTGAAATGGAATACAAGCAGGCTGGTTTGCACTCAAGCGCATTTGTTATAAGATAAAACTATGAATAAAGAAAGGTGATACATATGACTGAATTTAGAGAAACGGAACAATCGGCTGCTGATCTGGACGAGGAGACGCTGTTTCTAGTCGCGCAAACATTCAAAGCGCTTTCTGATCCAACCCGAATCAGGATTCTCCATTTATTGTCCCAGGGTGAGCATGCTGTAAACGGAATTGCAGAAAAGCTGAATTTACTGCAATCCACCGTGTCCCACCAGCTTAGATTTTTGAAAAATCTTCGGCTTGTCAAATCGCGCAGAGAAGGAACATCGATTTATTACTCTCCGGAGGATGAACATGTTTTAGATGTTCTTCAGCAAATGATCCATCATACGCAGCATGATTGAAAAAGACATCCTTGCTTAACTCGCTGTTAGCGGGCAAGGATGTCTTTTTCTTTATTGTGTCCGTGCTGTTCGAGTTCGTTTCTGCTGAGCTTGATGACAAAAGAAGAAAAACCGATATAATAAACGGCTATCAGAAAACAGACGCCAATTGTCAGAGGGTCCGTTCCGATTGACTGACTGTATGATCCAAGGCGGTTTAGATCAGGCGAGGTAAGATAAAGCTCTGTCACTCGATATAGAAATCTTGACAGGAATAAGGTTAAGAGAATCATTTCTACCCAAATATGAGTCCGAAAATAGATCTTTCCTCTGCGTTTTTCAAAGGAGATGTTTTTCTTAGCGAAAAAGACAAGGAGCCATCCGCCAAGAATGCCCAAAATGAGATATCCATATAAAAAAGGGTGAATGGCGCTGAAGATTGAAAGGCCAAAAGCAAACAGCGAGAAAAGAATGACGCGAGTGAACAGCCAGCGGGGCTTCAGCGGCTGGTATCCGATGGACCTTTTAATTTTTTTATACAGAAAAAAGATGATGATCATGGCAGGATAAACGCTCTGAAATGTAAGATGCATGATGTGAAATCCCCTCCGTTGAGAAGTGTATGCTTATCCGGTTGGAAATAGTAGCTGAAATAAAATACTGAACACAAAAAAGAAGGGGAAACCCCTGTTTTCATAGCATATGCGAGGTGTATTCCGCCGCATAATAGATATGCCCAAGCTTTATCAAAATGTTATGATTGTTTTGTTGGAAAATACAAGAAGAAAAGGTGCGCAGAATGAAACTGGAACGTTTGTTAGCGATGGTTGTGTTATTGATCAGCAAAAAACAAGTGCAGGCTGCAGAGCTTGCTGAGCTGTTTGAAGTATCTGTCAGAACAATTTACCGTGATATTGAGACGATCAATAGGGCTGGTATTCCGATTGTGACCTCACAGGGTTCCGGGGGCGGAATTGGCATCATGGAAACGTATCGGCTTGAAAGAGAGTGGCTGAAGGAGGAGGAATTGTTTGCAATTGCTTCCGCTTTGCAAAGCGTTTCATCTATGTATGAACCCGTTTCTCACAGCACAGCCTATCAAAAAATCAAACACCTTATACCTGAGCAATCTGCTCAAGCATTTAAGCACCAAACAGAAAAATGGTTTATTGACATGACGGCATGGGGCCATACCGAGGATCAAAAGGCGCTTCGTGAGAAAATAAGCGCTGCCATCGATCGGTTGTCAACGATATCTTTTACATATACAAGCGCAAGCGGGGAAACTCTTCTTCGTGAAACTGAACCTTATACATTGGTTTGCAAGGCGGGGCACTGGTATTTATACGCTTATTGCTTGGTGAGAAATGATTTTCGCTTTTTTAAACTGAACCGGATGAAAGATCTGGCCATCTTACATCAGACCTTTATCAGAAAAGACATTCAGCTGGACACTTTGCCATGGGATAAGAGTTGGTACCAAAAGGACCGTTTAACTGAATTGGTTATTCTTGTTCAGCCGTCAGCACGTCAGCGCATAGGTGAATGGTTCGGATATGATGTCCTTCACTGTTGTGAGGAAGATAAAATCTGCCAGGCGGTGATTTCACTTCCAGAAGATCAATGGCTGATCGGTTTTTTGCTCCAGTTCGGAAAGGATATTGAGGTTCTGCAGCCTCTTCATATACGGGATAAAGTAAAAGAAACCATTCATCACATGCAAAGAATATATGAAACCTGACACACTGCTGTCAGGTTTCTTTGTCTATAATCTTAAAAAAAGGAGGAGATCGTATGGGCTTTTCACATATAACACACTTAGACTGGAAACGATTTGCCGGACTGTCACAACGGACAAGCAACGCACTGGAAATGACGGAAGAAAGGAGGATTCCGGCACTGTGGGATCAATTCTGGAAGCAGGATATGAGCGCTCTTTTATCACAGGCTGAAAAAGACAAGAGCATTATTGCCTTATATTCGAATTATGAACAAGAGACGAATGGGTTTTATACGTTTTCAGTCGGAACGTTTCAGGAATACGACGACATTCTTCCGGGACCATATGAAAACATTGATTTGCCGGCTTCCGCTTACGCCGTTTTCACTTCCAGAATCGGTCCTATTGAAGAGATTGTGCTTGAAACGTGGAAGGAAATTTGGACTTGGGATAAGCGGCATCTGCGCACGTTTACAGGTGACTTTGAGATGTATGATCAAAATGCCGCAGTGCCACAGCGAGCACAAGTTAACATTTATGTAGCGATAAAAAAATAATAAACTCTTGAAAAACTAATGGTGTTAGTTAATAATAAAACTAACGTCATTAGTTTTTGTTAGGAGGAATAAAAAGATGAGAATTACTCAGTACCAAACGGTTTGGCAGCTGACTTTTTTTCCAGCATTGTTTCCGGTTAATTGCTATTTAGTAGAGGAAGAAAACGAAGTCACCCTTATTGATGCCGCACTGCCAGGCAGCTATAAAGGGATTATTCAAGCTGTGAATCAGCTTGGAAAACCGCTTCAGCATATTTTACTGACTCATGCACATGGGGACCATGTCGGATCACTGGATACATTGGCACAAACATTTCCGCATGCAAAGGTCATGATCTCGGAACGGGATTCATTCTTGCTCCAAGGTGACACATCCTTGCGGCAAGATGAGCCGCAGACGCCTATAAAAGGAGGTATTCCGAAACACATACAAACAAAGCCTCACCAACTGCTGACGGGCGGTGAAACAATTGGTTCTCTGCTTGCCATTCCAACACCGGGCCATACACCGGGCAGCATGTCATTTCTTGATACAAGAAACGGCACTTTAATAGCAGGAGATGCGTTTCAGTTGCGCGGAGGAATCGCTGTATCAGGTCAGATAAAATGGGCGTTTCCTTTTCCCGCTTTCGCCACATGGAATAAGGAGGAGGCCATCAAAAGTGCACAATTGCTCGCAGATAAGGCGCCTTCCTGTCTCGCTGTCGGACATGGAAAATTCCTGCGATCACCTTCAGAGCGGATGAGACAGGCGATCCAAAAAGCAAAGAAAGGATGATGAGCATGTCACCGAGAATAGGTTTGACCCAAAAAATGATTGTAGACGCTGCAGCAGAGATTGCCGATCAGGAAGGGGTAAATGGTGTCTCACTTGCCGCACTTTCTAAAAAAATGAATGTTCGCCCCCCGTCATTGTATAACCATATCAACGGGCTGCAAGCGATCAGAGCAGAACTTGCTGTCAGAGGACTGACAAAGCTTTTTGATCAAATGGCGGACTCCGTAACCGAACGAAAGGGAGATTCCGCTATGCTTTCTTTAGCTCATGCATATGTTGATTTTGCAATTGAAAATCCCGGATATTATGAAGCGGCTCTGCTTAAGGTTCAGGACAAACGGACGGAAATCGTCTCTGACCAAATTGTCTGTCTTGTGACGAAGCTGCTCATTGAAAACGGCTATGCAAGTGAAAAGACTGCCATTCATGCGACAAGGGGGCTCAGAAGCCTGCTGCATGGCTTTACTGCTTTAATCGCAAAAGAAGCATTTGAACGTGAGGAGGACATTTTAGAAAGCCTGTCATTTTCAATTAGGACATTTTTGTCAGGATTATTAATAAACAATAAAAATATTATGTAAACAAATAAATGGATGTCTTATATTTCTGAATATTGTATAATATCAAGGGAGTATACATAGGGGAGAGGCATTATGCAATGGATGACATTCACAAGATTGAACGATTAGCGGCAGCTTCATGGCCGGCTTATTTTCAAAAAAGCATAGGGCAATGGCTTCTCAGAGCGAATTTTGGCGTAACCAAAAGGGCAAATAGCGTATGGACGTCTGCGGATATGCCTGAAGGGGATTTTCAGCTAGAGGCCGAACTTTTTTATCAAAGTTTAGGCTTACCTGTTTGTTTTCATATTAGCAACGCATCACCGAAAGGGCTTGATGACGCATTGGCAGACAGCCGTTATGAAAAGGTAGACGAGTGCTTCCAGATGACAGCGTTGTGCCGGTCAATTATGAGCCGAACAAATGACAACAGCCGATTTACATACAAGTGGGAACAAGAGCCATCATCTGTTTGGATAGATGAATTTATTCAATTAGAAGGGTTTTCACCCGAGCGTCACAAAGGTTACAAACACATTTTCGAACGCATGCCGCCGTGTAAAACTTTTTTCAAGATGTATGACAAAGAAAGCCTGACAGCGCTTGGCACGGTTTCTGTCATTGATGGTTATGGCGGACTTAGTAATATCGTTGTAGCTGAGGAGCACAGAGGAAAAGGGGCAGGAACCCAAGTGATCAGGGTGTTGACTGAATGGGCAAAAAACAACGGAGCGGAACACATGTTTTTACAAGTGATGAAAGAAAATCTGGCGGCAGTTTCTTTATATGAAAAAATCGGATTTTCGCCTATATCGGAACACCATTACCGGATTAAAAGATGACCAAAGGAAGGGGGTTGCTGATGGATTCGCTTCAAGAGATGATTTGCGAAAAACGGACATACACACGCCTATATCATTCACATAAGCACGCGTACAGCCAATTTCTTTTTCCGCTTGAAGGGAGTATAGATCTTGAGACTGAGGGGCGCCAGGTGAAATTAAATCCGGATCATTTTTTATATATTCCGCCGCAGTGCGAGCATCGCTTCCGTTCTATCGGAAGAAATGAATGTCTTGTACTAGATGTTCCGCTTCATGCAATGAAAATTGATGAGTATCGTGCAGGATCGGGAATTGAAGCTGCACTCGATCCTTTCTGGTCTTCGATCAGGTACTTGCTGACAGAGGAAGCAAAGGCCGGAACAGCCAACTCGCTTCATATGCTAGTACAATACATAAAAGAAAAGCTTCAATCCCATAGCTATGCCTCAATTGCATACATTCACAGCCATTTATTTGAGCGGCTGACGATTAAGAAGCTGGCAGAAATCGAGCATTATCACCCAGCTTACTATTCAAGCTGGTTCAAAAAACAGACAGGGAAGTCCCCGCAGAACTATATTGCCGACCTTCGCCTTGAGGAAGCAAAACGAATGCTGATGGAGAGAAATGAAACCCTTACCTTCGTGAGCGGGGCGCTGGGCTTTCAAAACCTTTCTTCTTTTACAAGATGGTTCACAAAAAGCACAGGAATGCCGCCCCGACTGTATCGAAACACCTTATATTCAGATAAAAAATAATGGCTCTTTGGTTAAACGAATCTTGAATATCTCCTTTACAATAGGAGAAAAAGGAGTTATTGATATGGCAGTCATTGAAGACTTTGAGAAATTGGATATCAGAACGGGAACAATTCTAAAAGCGGAAGAATTTCCTGAAGCAAGAGTACCGGCAATCAAGCTTGTAATAGATTTTGGGACAGAAATCGGCATAAAACAATCGAGCGCGCAGATCACGAAGCGTTATCAGCCGGAAGGTCTCGTCAACAAGCAAGTCATAGCAGTCGTGAACTTTCCGCCCCGCCGGATCGCCGGATTTAAATCGGAAGTCTTGGTCCTCGGCGGCATACCCGGCCAGGGCGATGTCGTCCTTTTGCAGCCGGATCAGCCTGTTTCAAACGGCACAAAAATCGGATAACACAAAAAAGACGTTTGCCTAAGGCAAACGTCTTTGCGTATTGAGGCGATGCACCACACGCCACATTCGTGTATGCCATAAAGGCGTGTACATCGGCTTACACAATTCAGCTCATCGCTATATGAATATAGCATGGAGGGCGAAGGAATGCAAGGATTACTTTGTTTTTGTGATTGAATTTGTCCGTCTAATCAAGATCTTATTATATGAAATGTAATAATCTTTTAGTACAGAAGGTGAGCATGATCTAAGGTAAGCGATTGACCTCATAAGCAACACGTATTCCAGATTCAATCGCGCCTTGCATCCACGCATGAGTGAGTGAGGCGTGTTCTCCGGCGAAATGAACTCTGCCCTCAGGGACAGGAATATAGGGATACAGCTCTAATTCTTGTCCTGGTTCGAAAGCTGTAAAACCTCCCGCAGAATACGGGTACTGGCTCCAGCTAAAAGAAGTGCCAGACACAAATTCAGACCACACAATATCACCATAGATTTCAGATAAATTCAGTAAAGTATACTGGATTCGCTCTCCTTCTGAAAGACTGTCCCATATCAGTGCCTCATCAGCCCAAGTATAACTGGCCAGAATGACGGCATGTCCATTTGCTCCAATATTTCTGCTTGGATAATACGAAAAACGAATCGGTAGATCAGTAATAGATTTGCCGCCGCGCTGCCCGGCTTTTTCCCAAAATCGGCTTTTAAACTCTATGCCGATTTTTGTTGCACTGATATAGTTTAGCTCACGGATTGCCCTCCGTTTATAGTACGAGAATGAATGGTATGGTTCGACTTTTACAAATCGCAATGTTGAAAAAGGAATGGTTACAATAGCGAGATCAGCTGTGAATGATGTGAATTCTGCCGTTTGTTGATGCTGACAATGGATCGTAACACGATTTTCACCCTGAGAAATTTTCATCATTTTTTGATGGTATAGAATGTTTGTTTTTAATTGAGGAAGAAACGCGTGAGGCAGCAGATCCATGCCGCCAGTTATCTCATAGAAGTGAGCGGGTGAAGAAAAAAAGATAGATTCCCGCAATACTTCAACAAGGGACATCCCCATATACGCTTCCATATCCAAAAGTACACCGATCATATCGATCGCGCCATATGAAAAATACGTGTTTAAAAAAGAGCTTAACGAATGATTTTTGTATTGCTCTTCGACAATCCGCCAATTTCTCGCTGGATTTTGATTGATAAAATTTAGAATAGGCTGCAGTAAAGAAAGCATCAGCTCTTCAGACGTTTTCCCTTGTTCATTTGGTGCAACTGGGTATCTCAATATTCCAGGAGCTCGCTCAAAAACTTGGAGACGTGTTTTGATTCCATTTGCATAAATGATGTCCATAGGGGTTCTATTGATAAATACATTTGTTGGCAATTTGAATTTTTTTATATACTCTAAGGTTAACGAATGGTTATTCGGTATGCGCATCGGGCCAGGGTTGAAATACAAATCATCACTAAAGGGAGATCTTAAAGTGCAGACACGGCCGCCCGCTCTGCCGCTCGCTTCGAGAATCGTTACTCTGTGACCGGCATATTTCAGCAAAGTTGCTGATACAAGCCCGGACAATCCAGCTCCTATAACAAGAATGTGCTTTGGATGCTGCGATGCGCTAAGGCCATTTCTAATGATCTTTACCATGTCATCATTCATTAGAGAATTCACTTTTTTGGAGGCACCTCTTTTTAGAATTTATTGCATTATATTCATTGAAAAGAGCGCCTATCACGATCTGTCCACAACTTTTGGAATTTGAAAGGTTATTGTTAAAAGGAAATAAAGGGGTGATGTATGTGACTAACTTTGTTCATAAGACTGTAAATGGCTTGAAAAGTCTTTTAGATGAAAAAGGAGCCATTCAATTGTTTTGTTCTGAAGGAGATACCATGGAATGCCTTGTTACTTTTTCACCGGACAAAGCAACCCTTAACGACATTCAAAGCTTTGAAGCTAAACATCAGATTACACTTCCAGAGGATTATCAGAAGTTCATGACACTGCATAACGGTGCGAAAATTTTTGAGATTCTTTCTGATGGGGAGAATATAGGTGGAGGACTTCAGCTATTTAGCCTTGAAGAGATTGAAGAGGAGTTAAAATATGAGGATTTGTTTGAAGATATCAATGGTATTCCAATTGGCTACTTATTGGAAGAATGCCATTTAATGATCGATAAAGATAAAGTGAACCAAGGTGATCCCAACTATCTCTATATATTTGAAAGTGGTTTAGAATATAATCCATTAAATTTAAACTTTGAAAAATTTTTAGACCGGTATATATTGGCCAATGGGGAACCTTTTTGGGATTGGCGCTACTATACCGCAGAAAATTATTATAGAACAAGATAGTGTGATGTATAAGACAGTCATTTTGGCTGTCTTTTTCTGTTATTCAAATAGATTACTGTGGTAAAATTTACATAGAGTAGGCTTGAAAGGAGAATGAAATGAAGGTATTTGAAGCTGATTCATTGCTCTCAGAAGCAGACAAAAGAACTAAAGAGTACAAGGAACTAAGGTCGCAAATGGTGAAGCTTAAAAAAGCGTTTAAGTCTGTAGCTGACCTAGATGACACCGAGTTTTCCGGTAAGGGTGCAAACAACAAAGCTGGTCGAACAATCAGCCTGGGTATTGGATACAGTAAAGATGATCTTGGTGGTGGATTTCACCGAGCCAAAACAATTCGAAAGCGATTCTTAGAGCAGTTTCTTATACATCTGCTGGTACTGCGCTTCACAGAGCAGGGCTGACTGGTGGACATACATCATAAAGTTAAGATGATAAAACTACAATGTTAATTTGCTAATTTTAATAGAGAAACATAACGTATTCTGCCACCATACACTATGGTTTTACTAGACACAGAGGACATCTTTTCTTATACCATTAGACACAGTATGGCTTACTTATTTTTACTTAAACAGTTGGAAATGGTTTTTTCATCTGAGATAATAAAACCTACTTTTCTCATAAATAAACGAGGTGAAAATCAATGAATGGGATAGAATTTTTAGAATCTGTGTCACAACTGGGACAAATAATTTTATTGTTCTCCGGCTACGCCTTTTATTGGAGATTGAGTAAAATAAAAAGAGAACGAAGACTTACAAAATATGAAACTTTTCTTAGGTTCTTCGTAATGTTCGGCATATTAGCATGGGGGCTTTCGTTTCTTGCTTTGCATATGTGGTAACAAACTTTCCATTAAAATTTTATTTTGAAGACAAAAGACCACACTGACTGTATTTCGTAGTGCGGTCTTTTTAGTTTAATTAGCTAATGATTAATCAAGAGTTGACAAATTAGTAGCACCCATTGCTCGGTAATGTTTCTAATGGGTTAAATATTAAACAAAAAACTTGGTCGGTTGAATAGAAGTAATATTCCTTTTAGCTTCATGGAACTCTTTGTCATTCGAGGATGAAAAGCCACTAAAAATTGCTAATCCAACGACAACTGACAAGGTGGCTAATGCAAGTTTAAATTTCATATAAACACTCTCCTCTTTGTATTTGGATTCGGGCATCCACCATGACGTCAAAAAAGGTGGTTGAGTTTTCAAATTGCCCTATCTCCTTACAATAATTAGCCGTGTCGAGTGCTAATTCCTCTAAATCTGGATACATTACATTATCTTTAAGTACAGAAAAAGTTCGGAAAACTGTGCGTTTATCTATAGAGTCGATATATAAAGCCTTTAAGTAATTAAACTCAGCAACTAAGACATCATCGTTAATGGCTTGTGCTTTCTCGATTCCTTTTTTATAAAGAATAAAGGCTTTTTCAATATCCTTCATTTTGAAGTAAATTTGTGTCAGTGTAAATAACGTATGAGGGAGAAGGTCACTTTTATCGTTTTCGTACAATGAGACTGCTTGTTCAATATATTCAGCAGCTTTGTCATACTCTTTCATCTTATAATAACAGTTCCCCAAATTATATAACGATGCACCAATTAGTTTGTGCTTGTTTATAGCTTTCGAATCTTTTAATGCTCTTTGAAGATGCGGAACTGCTTTTTCATGACTTTCCAGATCATCAAAGTTGCCTGCTACAACAAAAGCACATTGTATTCGGCGAACAGTATAAGTTTTTTGGTCTTTATAAATGTTAAGGGCTGCTTCAGCATAGTGCATTGATACATGGGTTTGTTTCATGTGATAATACACTTCAGCCATTTTGAAATAAAACTCAGCTCGTTCAATTTCGTCTGTTACTAAAGCGAGCTTTTTCTCAGCAATTTTATATGACTTTATTGCTTTTATATAATCCTTCTTATCAAATTCGTACATTCCTCTAAAGAAATTGCAGTAATATTCCAGGACACCTTTAAGCTTTGTTTGACTGCTTTCGATCTTTTCTAATAAGTCTGAAATTTTAGGGCGTTCTTCATTCAATGACTTAGGTTCAAGGTAATCCAGCATTAGCTGATGACGAAAACACATTAGAGAATAATACAACAATAAGTCTTGATCTTCCTTCATATGTTTTATTTCTTCTTCAACCTCTGCTTTTAATATCTCTGCATCTGGAACGGCGAACATCCGTATGTATTTATACCACTCATTGATTTTAACTCCTACTGTGGATGACGGAATTAATTGCTCCATTAAAATCCCTCCCTTTATGTATCCAATAGACTAAATATGTAATATTTTATCATATTTAAGTGTTTAAGGAAGATTAACGTTTTCTTAAAAAGCGAAAAAAATACCCTCCTCGATTAAGAGAAGGGTAGGGGTTTTATCTCGGTGAATCATAATCCATTGCTTGTTCACTATCAGAAATACCTTGAGTTGTTGGGTCAACAATGATACCCATTGCAGTTAAAAATGTTAGAAATGCATTAAATTTCTCTGTTAAATCGTCACCAAATACAATCAAGTCGTATAACGTACACGAATAACATGCTTATCGTAAAAATTTATAATGAGTTAAAAAAGACAGTAAACATAAGGATTTTTGATACTTTAATTAGTGAATAGGGGGTAAACGATAAAACGTAAGTGGGAGTAGGGAAAAGTGGTTGTTTTAAGGAGATATTGATAAAAAAGGGAAAATTTTCAGAAGGAAAAACGTTGATAATATAGGCTTTTACGATAGCGATTACGAAGTGAAAAAGGACGATTTAAAGTGAAATTAGGAAAATGAAAATTTGGATAGGGTGTGGAAATGGAAGTGTTATGAGTACATTTGTTCTTGCTTTTGAGTATTTGGATGTTAATAGACCCCCACATATTGGTAGTTAAATCTCTATATAATAAGTCTTATACCTGCATTTCAGTTACATATAAGGTTATGTCCGGATGCTTTATGGATATATATATAAGTGAAAATCAAGAACATTTTTAAAAAAAGCAGAATATCTGGCTTGAAATGGGATAGATAACTCTGTTTTTGATCGTTATCGTAACAGGAAAAATTAATAAGAACACTTATTATATCCTTAATAAGCCAAATGTTCTGAGTGAAGTACTACATATTCAACCTTGTCTTTTTAATGGAAATGGAGCATCCATCGTTTTTTATTTGGCCATATTTTAATCCCTTAATGATCTCGACTGATTAACCCTTATATGCAATATAAGATATGGCCAAAGTAATTATTAATACTCAGCGGTAACAGAAGAGAAGGAATTAGGGAAAGCATTTGATTTTATATATAAGAGACCACAAGGCAAAGAGTTAAGACTCTTTACCATGAGGTGTTTTCCTTAACCAATTCGCAATAAGTTTCATTAAATTTACTGCAATAGATACCAAAACAATGATCAAAGCGATCTCAAGTAAGATGATAAGTCCAATATTTAAGTCAAGCCTATCAAAGTAATCACCGCTAAAGGAAATGAGTTGATAAATACCTAGCATTAGAGCTATAAAGATTGCTCCTAAAACAATTAGAGATTTTTTAGAGAAATACTTAGCATGTTCAAAATTATAAATTATTAGAAATACAAATAGACAAGCCATAGCAATCTCATGAGTCAACGAACCGCTTGCTGAAAATCCTTGCATAATTAAGGAAGCAATTAATCCAATTATTCCGATTATTTTTTTCAAGGTATCACCTGCTTTGTATGATCCTAGGTGCCAGCTTACCAATTAAAGGGGAATTTCTCAAGACCATGTACTTTAAAGTTAACTTAAAATCGAGATTTTAAACAGAATTGGAGGCCTTGATACATGGGTTTATATGTAACACACGGAGCATTCGATGGGGCGTACTCGTCATTCAATAATCTTAGGAGATTTTTATTAAAATCAATTGGAGGTAGTTGGCCACCACATGATAACCAAAAAATTTAAGTATGGCTATTGGTACTTTGGCAAAGGCTATTCAACAATAACCTATAAGGGGCTAACAGAGTTTTTCGGTCATTCAGATTGTGATGGTGTAATTACACCTGAAATGTGTAAAGTTATTGCAGAGGAATTAGAAGCCATCTACCCTATGCAGAAGAGTTGGCAAATGTGTGGATGCCTCATGATTATACGCTACCTAATAGATACATAGAGACTTTAGAACAGTTTATCAATGGGTGTTGATTGGCATTTGAGTTGAATGAGCCATTAGGGTTTAGATAAAAGATAGTTTTTAACTATACATATAAGGATGGATCGTTATCGGTAAAAGTACACGCATCGATAACGATCGCAGAAGGGGATGTTAATCTCTATAGCGGCGTGTTTTCTCGAAATAATCTGGATAATTATTCTGCTTTGGTCTGAATTTAAATACAAACCAAATTGCAAAAGCAAACGTATAATCCAGGACTTTATCAAAAGTCCAGTTTGTGAAAAGATCCAGAAAAAAATTCATTAGTTTCCACCTCCGAGACAAAAATGTCCTATCTCTCTTAGATGGCATGTGTATGACACGCTCTATAAATAAAAGAGTGAAATCCAATATGAAAATCTAAAAAGAATTGAAAAAAACTTAAAAAAGTATAAAGGATGCAGTAAATGATGGAAACTAAAGCGAAAGCAAATGTAAAGATTCACGTACTGGCTGACGAAACACTTAGCGGCATCAAGCGCGAATACGTAGAGGTCGATCGTAAAACGGAGGTTGGCGAGAAGATCATTATTGTTGATAAAAATGATCCAGATGATGAGTACGAGAATGGAGCTAATTTAATATGGATTTTCAATTTTCAAAATTGTAAGGTTAACTTATCTACCCGGAGGTGATGTTATGTATATAGGGAATGGCCATTACTGTTATTCAAATTCAACTGCAATGTTTCTTTCATCAATAGGAGAAAATGTATCTCCTCAAATTGTAGAGATATTAACTGGTGTTGGGTTAGGTGCCATGATAGAAAATGAAAAAAACCTTTATTTTAGTATGAGAGATCCTGATGATGGTATCAATTATGCTTTAAACATCCTTGGATTTACTGCAGAAGAACATCAGCAAGCTAGGGACTTAGATGACCCATTTCCGTTATTAAAACAGCAAATCAAACAAAACCCTGTAATTCTAGGCCCTTTAGATATGGGGGAGCTAACATACCATCCGAATCATAAAAATTTAAATGGTTCTGACCATTATGTTCTAGGGTACCAAATGGATAATGAAAATATTTATGTGCAAGATCCAGCTGGCTTTCCATTTGTTCCATTATCACTGGACCAATTTAAGAAGGCTTGGATGGCGGAAAGGATTCCGTATAGGAAAGGAATCAATAAATATTGGTCTTCAGCAAAAAAGGTTCTCACATTAGACAATAACGAAATATACGAGAGAGCAATTGATTATTTTAAGAGAACTTATCGGAAATTCGAAAAAGTGGATATAGGGTTAATTGGAAGGGAAGCAATTTGTTTTTATGCTGATCAATTATTAAATGCCCCTATTACAGCTGATACTATAGGGCATACAACATTCTTCCTTTTCCAATTAAGTGCAAGAAGGGCCAACGATTATGCAATGTATTTTAAAGATAGGCATTCACATTTATCAGTGTTGAAGACTGAACAGGCTAAGGTGTTTGGGATATGTCATTCTATGTCTGTAAATAAAGATTGGAAAGGTATATCGGAGAAGTTAATGAAGCTAGCCGATTTAGAGGATAATTTTAGATTGGAACTTTTAAAAGTCGGCTATTAATTATAGAGATTTCCACTTTAACAAACGGGGCGTTTGTTCAATAAAGGTCTCAATACATATTATAAATATCAACTATGTATGAGCCCTTATTTTAATTTTAGTCTTGATAATTTAAGCTCAGTGATATAGCTCTCGTCATCAAAAGGCTAAAGGCTCTTTTATTGAATGCAATAGCATTGGAGATACAAACAAAATACCCCCTCCTACTTAGAACATATTAGCTAAGCGAAGGTGATATATAAAGCCATATGGCAGTGGTACTTAATGGGATTCAATCAGCTCAGGTGAATTGTTTTTAGGTGAATTCACTAAAGATGAAACCTGATATGCTTCCATGTCATCAGCATCATAAGGCTGCAGTAAGCTTTGTAGATAATCAGGATCAGTATTTTGAGGGTTAAGCCATTCTTTTTCGTTCTCATCAGTTAGAATGACCGGCATCCGATCATGGATGTCTTCCATAAGCTTATTGGGCTTTGTTGTGATGATTGTGCAAGTGTACAACTGATTGCCTTTTGGCGTGTTCCACTTTTCATATAAGCCGGTAAAAGCAAAGAGATTGGATGATTTAAGCTTAATCCGCATAGGGATCTTAGTCTTCGGATCAAGACGTTTCCATTCATAAAAACTGTCAGCCGGTATGATACAACGTTTGCTTACGAGCGGTTTTCGAAAACTGGGTTTCTCGGCCAACGTTTCAGCACGAGCATTAATCATTTTATAGCCGATTTTTTCGTCTTTAGCCCAAGGAGGAATAAGACCCCATCTAAGTTTGCCCAGCCGGTTGTTTGATCCGTCGTTGATGATTGTCAGGATGTTTTGTGAAGGAGCGACATTATAGCTAGGGTGATATTCACCTTCAGGTAAGAATTGATCTATGTTGAATTGCTCAATGATGTCATCAAACTCAGAAAATAAAGTGAACTTGCCACACATGTTCATCATCCTTTAGGGTTTTTGAATATTGTACAGGCTTGATACACAAAAATCAAAAAGGAGGAATGTGATGCAGCAGCAAACAGTTGAGGGTTAAGGAAGTTGAATGGAGAAAGAAAAGGTCAGTGATATTTATACAATACATTAAATAGTTTTTCTATAGATAGTTTTGATAGACTGCACAATAATAAGAACGCCCCCATATGGGGGCTTGGATCTGCTTAATAACCATTAAATCCCTTGATTTCAAAGTTTTCTGTATCGAGATTTAGGCTATTCAATTGGTTTAACAACACCTCAAATTTTAAGCAGTCACCGTTTCTTAATTCATCTGGAATATATTTAGGATTTGCAATTTTCATGCCATTCTCAATCCATTGTTTTCGGTATAACTGAATTGCAGCTTCATCTGGCGTTACAATAAAACCTAAGCTTACTTCATGATCTTCACTGTAGCCGTATTCAAAATCACAACAAGGGCAGATTTCAAATGTTTTTTGATACTGACCATCATTGTTTAATGGGTTTTCACTTAATCCTTTATATCCGCAAATTAAACATGTATATAATTTTGGCATAGCAATCCCTCTTTATATATTTATAGTTCCTATTGATTTTTATAATAATTATAACTAAAAATGTTGGGGGGGTGTGCAAGCGGGCAAAAAATGACCTTTTCTCATGAAGCTTTTATTATATTAAAACTATATTAAAGAAACTATGAAGTGGCTAGCATCCGCAATGGTCGGAAGAGGGAAAGGAACAAAGGACATTAAGTTTTGAATAAAACAGCAGTTTAAAGAGAAGGGAGGTAAACTAAGCCTGAAGAAATATTGGATCACCTTCAATTCTCAGACTGTGGGGAAGGTCACGAAACTTGTGTGTTTACTGTAATATTGATTTGATCCAGGATATAACAGGGAACATTGAATTATTAATAGAAAGGAGAGATTAAATTTTCCTCAAAATAGACATTCGTCCTTTTGTTTTATTCTGTTTCTTGATTACGGATACCCCTTTTACTTTGCTATAATACAACTCAAAGGTTGTAGATACAAATTATCGATAGTGGTGTATTAACAGGGGGAATGAATATGGTAAACAAAGTATTACGCAAAATAGACGGAGCAACAATCTTCTTTGCCTTGGTTTTAACTTTTGATCTAACTGTTTTCTTATTGTCTTTTGATGATTATTACTTAAGCTTTGTTTTACAAACAAATTATATTTTCCCTATACTACTTACTTTAGCCGGTTTTTTTGTGTTAGCTTGGAGGTTTAAAATTCGACAATTATATGTAACTTGCATAACAATTCCACTGATACTTTCAGTTGCATGGTTTGCGTTAACTGGTGATTCATACGATACCATTTCTTCGCCAACTAAAAATGTAACAATAACTATAGAACATAATAATGCCACCTTAGGGGAAACGAATCATTTTTACGATTTTTATGTTCATGTTCCTAGTTTATACCCTGGTTTAATGAAAAAAGTGAATAAGGACACCATACGTATTATGACTCGAAATATCGAGGGTAAAGATGACCTTAGTGTATTAGGAGTAGGTAATGTCGAATGGATAAATAACAAAATAATTTTCCATTCAGCATATGAAAAGGCAATTGAGGTTGATTTACAGTATTAGTCTAAGTTGAAGCAATCTTTTTTGTGTAATATTTGTATAATAAAGGAAATATTGATACTCTTAAACTTTAAATTTGATAATTCTATATTTAAATTACATGCAGCGTTTACTACTAATTTGGATCTTTAAACTGATTATGATATCCAGATGGATATGCTCATGATGAGTAAATCGATACTCAAAACAGCTGGCTTTAAAATTTCTTAATCCAGGATACATACATTAGAGATGAAGATAACAACTCAGTTTATTGCCGTTATTGCTTTGGAGAAACTAAGTAAATATTTGTCATAAGAAATTCTGATCTATATTTGGCTCTTATTTGGGAGGAAAGTATGTCAATTTTAACAATAATTGAAATCGTGTTAGTGGCAACTATATTAGGATTATTTGCTTGGACATTTAAAAAAGAAAAAATGCTGATGAAGATGTGTTTAATTATGCTAGATATATGATTTATTTGCTTGTAGCTGAAGTTGCAATGTTTGTGATATTTCAAATAATTTAAGTTAAAACATGGATTTTAAAGTGATTTTAAGGAGGCGTCTAGACAATGTTGAAGAAGCTTTTAACATGAAAGGGGGTATAAACATGCAAATTTTAAGGATCTTTATTGTTCATGTCTCGTCTGCGTTATCAGCTGCTGTTGTTTATGTTTTGGGCATTGATTATGATGGTTATATTCCGTACTTCTTAATAAGTGTTATTCTCTTTATCTTCTATTTAATCTTTGCTGCACCTGTTCAATATTTTTTAAATCGCAATCCAAAAAGGTTTAGCCTGAAATACTTACTCATATACATATTCTTTTCCTTCTTAGTGTGGTTAATCTTCGCAATAATTACTGACCTTAAGACCACTATAGATTTCCTAATGGGATATGAAATTTACTTATTTAGTATCACATTTGCTCTAATCTTTTGGGTCTGGGACTCAGTTTTTCTGCAAAATAAGGCGAAGATAGCAGCTAAGTAAGATTAAACATCTTTGAATATTTCATTATCCAGAGAAAAAACCACTACCCTTTAATTACCAATTAATATTATAATTGGAAAAAGGGGGAGAGGAAATGAAAAAATTAATCCTTCTGACTATGATTTGCCTTGGCTTTATGTCGAGTTTTAGTATTCCAAATGCCGAGGCAAAGCTTACATTAGAGTACAAAAATGTTAACTTTCACATGAGTGAGGATTCAGAAAGTTTTTCTATGGCAGATTATTTTGATCGTGATTATGACCGTACTTGGCTATTTTACAAATTCACAATTCGCAATGCTGAAGGTTGTACTCTAAATATGAAAATCAGCAGAATTACTCTTGCTGGCTGGGTATTCCCACGTAGTGAGAAAGAATTTACCGGAAATTATTTAGATTATACTGCTACAGACCGAGTAGAGGGAGATGCTAATCGTAATCACGTGTTAGAGATTACAAAGAATCCAGGTTGTGGAGATGTTTGGATAAACGGTATTTATGGATTTGAACATGAAGAGCCTGATGAGTATTAAATTCAGCGAGGCCAAGGAGAAAAAAGCCTTGGCCATTATTATTTAGTTAATGATCATTTTAAGTGATCAGAAATAACTAAGAGGTGAGAACGTGATTAAATCAAATTTAAAGCCCTTATTAGACGAAAGGAAGATCAGCATCAGGCAGCTACCCAGAGAAATTAATCATGAGTATCCGACTGTCAGAAAGCTATACAGAGATGAAATGGAGCGGTATCCAAGAGAGCTGTTAGATAAAGTCTGTACATATTTAAACATCGAGCTGCATGAGTTATTGATTTTCCAAAAAATCATAACCATATCGAACACTCAGGATGAAAATGGTATACTAAAGTTATAAGGTTAGGAAAGAATTACAAGTTTTCTAGGTCTAAATAAAATCGTACTTTTATCCAAAAGGGTATTTTGTTATTTAAATAAAATGATTTGTTGTTTCATAATTGTTATCTAATAGGAAAAAGATTCGATTAACCGAAAGTGAGAATGTATGAATGAATTTAATGGGGTATATGGAGGAAAGGTTTCCAAGACTCGAATTAATTCCTAGCATCTATAATCAGGATTTCGGTTTGTATATGAGCAAATCTCAACCATTTTTAATGAATTATTTGAACAAAACGATGACATATTCCTTGTGACGAATATGTATAAGCACAAGAAAGAGAAATGTATAAGAAAATTAAAGGTCTATCAACCGTTTCTAAAGTGTAAAAATCATTTGAATCAAATTCTGGTGAAGACATATCCCTACTCGTTTGAGATAGATGAAGCTGAAGAATACGAGATGCAACAATTTTCCTTGTTATGCAAACCTCGAGACTTACATGTAACTGAACTACTTAAAGCAGCCAGTAATGAAGATTTTCCATTGAAACCGAGATTCGGGGGTTACTCTATTGATTACCCTGATGTTTTCTTTGTGAACATTACAAAAGACATTATTTTCTTTATCTATGATGACCGAGGATGTGAAGTCATAGCTCTTGATTTCAAACGAATACGTCCACTTTATGAAAAATATCACAACTGGGTAGAAGAATATAAATACATATAAATACTTGTAATACTCTTTCTAAAACGATTTATACCAGGAAAGGCAGAATTAGATTATGAGGGCACTACATACAAGATTTAAACGATTATTGAAACTTAGAAACTTAGAATTTTTTCAGTTGGTCTTAAGTGATGATGAGAGATCTGCATTTTTATTAGTACTTGAGGAAAGATTAGAGGATTTTGATTCTCAAGGTGGTAACCATATTAGTGTTTATTTAGTTACTCACTTTGAGTTATCTGATCAATCATATAAAGATGTACTAAGCTTTAATGATGATCTTTTGGGTATGAAGCATAATTGTTCGTATTCAATGGATATTCTAAGCGTTAAAGAGGAATTTGATTTCGATTTTCCATTTGATATGCTTGCAATTAAAAGATATGTACAAGAATTAATAAATATATTAGGGATTAATCTAACTTTACCTGAAATGAAAGAAAGAGATTTTGACAAACTTTCTCAAGACTAAATAAAACTACGATTTTAAAAAGAAGCAGGGGGCAATAATGTTAAAAATGATTACTGTTTGGTATAAGTATTACGATGATAATGACCCTAAGTTAAACCATATTGAAGACGGCTGGTCAAAGAATGAGTACCCAAAACCAATTAAATCATCGTTTGCAAATCAAGAGGCTTGGAGAAAAAGCGAGTGGGAGAGAAAATATGCATATCTTGATGAAAAATCTAGAGTAGTTGATGCGACTAAGGCTATTTGGCTTAAGTAAAGTTTTGTATTAATAAGGTTTTTTGAAGACAGGAGGATAGACTTTTGCTACCTAATAGATTGTTAAACAGTTATGTTTATACTCTAATAATCTCTAGTTTATCATTTGGTTTAATCTTTGGTCTGTATATGTTTGCTTACTCTGGTTTTATGGCATTCGCATTAGTCACTATTGGCATCATAGGAGTTTATGCTTTAATCACTTACTTGGTATTTGCTGTCCCTTTGCAAGTGTGGCTTAGAAGAAGGCCCAGAAAATTCAGTTTGAACAATTTTTTAATTTATATTGCAGTAGCCTTTTTAGCTGTGTTTTTGTGCTGGACTGTTGATTATCCGCCAAATGCTCTTACTGTATTCAGAAGCTTAAATTATTACATTATGAGTATTGTTACAGGTCTTATTTATTGGTTTTGGGACTCTATATTCTTACGGAATTAAAACATTAAATTAAATCATGAATTTCACTCCGTTTACAACAAGTAAGAAGGCTGCTGTTCCAAACAATAAATATCCAGACAGTTTTTGTTTGCTTAATATCGCTTCAACTCCGACTAATGATAAAAGGGCTGCAACAAATAATTGCACAACAATCAACAATAATTCATTTTGATTGAACAATGAGTATACGCACAAGACTAATGCAATGCAAGAAACCGAAATTTTTGCAACTTTTAGCAAGGTATCACTCCTTATGCGGTCATGAATTAACCTTAACACGATTACGCGTCTTAATCCGAGAGCATAAAGAATCAAGATAAAAGAAGTGTTTTATAGAAAGGCGGCGAAATTCAATGATAAAGGCTTATACAATATGAAAAAGATTATTGTTTTTGTATTAACGATATTTATATTATTCTCAGGATTCGCAACACAAAGTTATGCGTTGTCTGATTCGAAATCTGCGGCAATACAAGCGTTGCTAGATGATGCCTCTCGTATATCAGGTGTGCCGGGAATGTCAATCTCAATACTTACTGATGATGAAGTGTTCTACTTTTCTTCAGGGTATGCTGACCGTGAAAAGGGGGTGTCTGCAAGTGAAAATACACTCTATGAGTTAGCCTCGGTCAGTAAAGCTTTTACCGGTATGGGTATTATGCTGTTGGAAGAGCAAGGGCTGCTCTCAATGACTGACCCTGTCCAAAAATATTTACCTTGGTTTACGTTAAAGTATCAAGGGAAACCTGTTGATATGCAAAGCCTTACACTAAATAACTTTCTTCACCATACCAGTGGTCTAACAAATATTAGGCATACTCAAAGTATTCCACAAGGCAATACACCGGATATGTTGCAAAAGACTGTGGAAATGCTCGTAGATGCTGAATTGGCGTTCCCTCCCGGTGAACAGTATAACTATGGAACCGTTAATTATGACGTATTGGGCTTGGTTATTGAGATTGTGTCGCGACAAAGCTATGAAGACTTTATGAGGGAACAGGTATTTCAGCGGTTAGGTCTTCACCAGACGTATGTTTATAAAGAAGATGCTCAAGCCACTGGACAGTTGGCACAGGGCTACCGTTCTTCCTTTTTTATGACAACTCCATTTAAAGCTCCGGATTATGCTGGGAATAAGCCCGCAGGCTACATCATTTCTAATACAAAAGATATGGCGCGTTGGATGGGCATACAGATGGGTATTGTGCAGGACATACCCGAAATATTTCA
Organism: Bacillus sp. PS108; assembly: GCF_037963335.1. Classification (NCBI taxonomy): domain Bacteria; kingdom Bacillati; phylum Bacillota; class Bacilli; order Caryophanales; family Bacillaceae; genus Bacillus; species Bacillus sp. PS108. The sequence continues at coordinate 2,051,933 of NZ_CP150155.1, read as the reverse complement.
CACGGTTATCGAAAAATCACATAGGGGTGATATGTCTGTTTCGGCTGTCAACGATATGTATTATGCGGCAGGCTGGTCGGTAAACGCCGACCAAACGATTATAGAACACACTGGGAGCAATCCAAATTTCAGAACCGAAGTAGTCATACTGCTAAATGAACGAACAGCCGTCTGCTTGCTGAGCAACGGCGCAAATACCAATATAAACCTGGTACTAAAAATTAAAGATATATTAGACGGTAATCTAACTCAGTCATATGAAATAAGCGGCACACAGCTTTTGGATATCATTTTGTCGTCTATCACTATTATTCTTTGCCTATTGGCCGTTCTCCTATTTCTCTTAGGATTACGCAGAAGGAAAACGAATGAGCGGCAGCCAATGACAAAAAAGAGAATAATCGTAACAGTTATTTTCCTGATCGCTACGATTGCCCTGGGTATACTGTGCTGTGCTTTCGATTGGTCAACGATACTTATTTGGCAAACATATAGTGTTCTTACAGCTTTGATTTCGTCAGCATTATTAACAGCAAGCATTACATGGTTTGTATACACTCACCGATAAAATACCTCGCTCCCAAGATAAGCATAATGTTAAGTAATTAAATTTGAATTTATCGGTATGCTTAATTTGAAAAACATAAGACACTTCGGTGTCTTTTTTAATATCATCGACAATTTTCCCAGTCAAACCTAAATTACTATTGCTTCCACTAACCTGCTCCGTTCGTGGAATAAGGATTTTTAAACAACTAATATTATTTTTCAAATGACTTTATTGTAAATTAAACAACAATATTATTTTTGCACAAGCGTCGTTAGATAACATTTCTTAACCCGTTTGTTTCGTATTTCTCTTCCACAAGATCACCTACATAATTTATTCAACATACTCAAGAATAGCAAATTTCGTTCGATATAGGGAGGGAACAAATGATTGGTTTAGCTTATTTTTTAATTATCTGGCTAGGAGCTGGATTGTTGACTGGCATTAAGTTTATTTTTGTTGACCAGGTCTATGATGATGAGTTTAAAGAACTCATGGATAAAGAAACAGCAGCGGGCATGGAAAGGAATTTGGCCAGCCTGTTTTTCAAAAATAAGGTAAACGTTATTGCTTTTTTCATGCTAATTGGTTTGCTGCCATTAGCAATGAGGATTACAAAATTATTTAAAAGAGGTTGATTTATGCCTTTGCTTGATTATTTTTATGTACTGCAGTTTGAAAACAAGGAATACTTCAAATCATTTAAGTTAGATGAGGACGGTTATTTAACATCTAGCGACCTCCACGGCGCTTCTAAATTGCAAACAATGTATGAAGTCATTGAGGTAGCCAGTGAACTCAAAACAAAGTGCAATGTGCAATGTGCAATGTGAGGTAAGGGAAATCCAAGTCGTAAAGCGTTAGGAGTGTTCAGGTGTATTGGATAGAGTGGATTGAAAATGGAGAAAAGAAAAGCATTGTTGCAGAAGGTTGGATTGAAGGGGCTGTTATACTTGAAGACTTGTATCAGAAGCGGTTTGATTATGTTGAATGGAAGCGGCTTTGAAAAGGGGTGAAATGCAATTAAAAATTTAGTTTTATTGTCCAGCTTTTTAGGAATTGTGCTATCAATTATAGGGCAATTATTTGGAGTCCTAACAGATTTCTTTATTCCAGGTATTTCACGACTTATAGGAGTTTTAGCTGGCTTCCTAGTATTACTTTGCTTTAAGTCAAGAAACACAGAAATGCAGACATTTATTGTGAGCTTAAGTACTGCACTAGGAATAATAGGTGCAGGGATTCTATATCTTCCAGCAGCTATTGTCAATGTTTTAATTGGCTTCAACCTAAACAAAAAGTTAAAAGAAGAAAACACTAAGGAGCAGATCTGAATAGACTGCTTTTTGTTTAGTGTGACCATGGAAAATTGTAGTATAATAGTAATGAAATAATCATTTTATTCAGATTGGGTGAAAAGATGAAGGAAAAGATAAGAGATTTAATTGACTATGAAGAGAAATATTGGATTACTGTAACAGGAAGAATAATCTGCAAAAAGAACAATCATGTTCGCCATAAGAATGGCAATGTTTATGGATACAAACATGTGCACTTGCATAAAAATGGGACAAGAAAACTGTTTAGCACATTTGATGTTTGGAAAAAGAATTTTCCTGATAAAGACCCATCTTCATATAAAGGGATTAAATAAGTAACGGCATAATTATTTATTTACGGAGATGAAGAAATGCCAAATATGAATTGGAGTAAGTTAAATAACTTACAATTAGGTAGATATGGTGAATATTACGCAATGATGGATTTTGCCTCATATGGTTATCAAATTTTTAGTAGCGAGGTAGATGATCATGGAATTGACTTCATTGCAAGGAAGGCTGGCGGCGAATTCTTAGAAATACAAGTAAAGTCACTTAGTTTTCCTAAATCAACTTATACATTTTTAAAAGAAAAACATTTCAATCCTTATAAGAAGGGCTTTTATATTTATTTAATGTTATTTATTGAAGGATCTTTACCACAATCTTTTTTAATACCAGGGAACGTCTTCCTTGAAGGAAATAATCCAGTATTTAAATATAAGCCAAACTATAAGGAACCTGAGTATGGGATAAATGTTTCTAAGAAGAATATGCACATACTAGAACAATATAGCTTGAGTAAACTTGAAAGTGAAATATCTGTTTAAAAGAATCTTTTTATTAAATGAGGAGCTAGGAGAGGGAATAATTGAACAGTGATTACGTTGAAGCTGCATTTGGATCATTAGATTTCATGGGGTTTGATAGTGAATTAGTTATGAAGGGGTACAAAGAGAGAATAGACCAAAATATTGAGGGGATACAATATATACCTAAGACATGGCTTCCGTTAATTTATGATTTAATATTTGATGAGGAGAAACAGTTTTGGAATAAAGATATTAAAGATTTTATTTACAACTTAATTGATGAAGTAAAATGCAAGAACGTTAACACTGATTTGTTTTTTGAGAACTTCAGAGACAGTCTAGACAACTTTTTTTTAGCCCTTTCATCATATGATCGTGTACTGAGTACATTGAATTTATTTAATAAAACTATAATTCCGAGAGACACTGAAATTCAAGTCAAGTATTTGCCTTTATTTAATTCGTTAGTTGAAGGAGTAGTTAGCAATTTATATAAATTTTTGAAGAATTTGCTTAACACCATAGATGATAAAGACTTGTTAAGTCAAAATAATCTAGGCCCTTTAGTCAATTTGCTTAATTCAAAAGGGTGTACAATTTTAACAAAGGAAATTGATGTAGATATTAGAAATGCTATTAACCATGGGGGAACTTATCTAAAAGAGAAAGATAAAATTATCTTTAACTTCACTAACAGAGGAAAACCTAAAAGTAAGGAAGTAAGTGTTTCTCAATTTAAGAGACAGATATATAAAATAATTGATCTGGTTAACGGATTGCTAGCCGGTATTGTAAAATTTAATGTAAAGAATTATAAGAGCATTGCTCAGTCAATTTGTTCGAATACAACCGATATTGTTTATCAATCCTGGATAAAACTCGAGATGTCAACTTATAATTTAAGATGTAATCTTTTGAATGTGGATGAAATAAACAACCAAGTCAACCTCTATTTTTCTACATATGAAGTTCCTTCTAATAATGAATTGATTCAGTTTGGTATATTTACCTTTGTTAAATTAGTTTTGTTGTATCCTGAGTCCGATAGGCTTTTCCTTACATTTAATAACGACAAACAAATTAATTCTTTCTTATTAACTGATACAGCTGATATTATTGCATATATTCAAAACGGTATAGATGCCCAATACTTAGTTGATAAAATAAGTAGGAATAGTCTTTTTGGTGCGAATTTTCAAGATGATGATACAGTTAGCGGAAATTATACTTTGCATTGTCATTATCACGATATTAAGGAAGAAGAGTATATCGTTAAAAATATCAGAGACACAAGTACAAACAATTTAAAACGTTTTAAAATTGAGATCTACATGAAGAATTCAAAGCGTAGAAGTCATGTGAAGAAGGAAATTGTACGAATCATAGACAAGGTTAGACATTTAGAAAACTTTCCAGAGATAACGCATGATAAAAAGTATGGTAAGATGCCAGCAGATGTTATATTTATGGATATTTTTAAAGAGTATGGAAGGAAAAGTGATCGCAAAAGATACATAATGTCAAGTAATGATAACTTCATTGCACAAGCTCAATATTTTAGCTGCAAAGAATATAAGGTTAACAAAGAGAGATTAAGCAAAGATTTAGTCGTAAGAACAGAAGGTAACATTGAATTTGCTTGGAATCCAAATTTTTAGATTTAGATAAAATAATTGTTTTATGCAAATGCTCACATAAGGGCTCTTTTTAATTGTTGTTTGTAGTAACCATCTTCAAAATTTTCCGGATAGGATCTAACATCTCAGGGGTAAGTTTATATCCATCCCGGTGAATATCTGGTTTTTCTAAAAACTCTTTTAGATTTTTTCTTTCCACTTTAGGATCAGGATCATCTGTTAATCCAAGTATGTAATCAACTGAAACATCATATAGTCTAGCTAAAATAACCAACTTGTCCAATGGTGGTTTTTTGCTTTCAGCTTCATACCCGCCGTAACTTGATTTTGCAATTCCAATTTTCTCAGCTAACTGTTCCATTGTTAATTTGTGTGCCTTTCGTAATTGACGTAATCTTTGGCCATACATTTTGAATAAACGCCTCCCAAAACCATCTAGTTCAATTATATGAGCTTTCATTTCTCAATAAAATAAAAAATCTCAAAAGAATTTCAAAATTTTCACGATTTCTGGCGGAAAATGCATTATAATGTGAAAGCATTACTTTAAAAATGGTAGCAATGAACTAGGAGGAAGTCATGGTAAGCAAGAAGAACAAAATTGTAGCGGCATTATTAGCATTTTTCTTCGGGGGTCTGGGAATACATAAGTTTTATTTGGGAAGAGTAGGACAAGGTATTCTATATATTTTGTTTTGCTGGACTGGTATCCCCTCTATTATCGCATTTATTGAATTCATTATTTTTCTTTGTGGTAGCGAAGAAGGGTTTGATCAAAAGTACAATTTTTATTACTTTCAGCAGCAATCTAAAGCTTAATTTTAAAGAGGGATATACAGTCCCTCTTTAAATAAAATAAGTATTTTAAAGAAATTTATTTTGAATTGGAGGCTCGGTTACATTCCACAGTTACCACGATTGTCAATTCTTATTTTTCTTTTTCAGAGTCCTTTCAAATAACAATCTTGCAACTTCTTTGTAAAACTGATCTAAGCTATCATCCTCAAATTTTTGGTCAATAATTCTAATTGAGCAGTTCTTTCTTAGTATAACCTTAATTGTTTTCTTCTTCAGTTCTTCATATTCTTCATAGATTTGCTTCCCTTCATTAGACAAGCGGCAGCACAATAATTTCACAATCTCTACTGTATATCTCCTTTATAGAAATGGTTCAATGGGAATTCATTGCAGATATTACTCCATCTGAATTAGAAACAAGAATTGTGATCCTACGAAAAAAGGATCAGGATATGGTGGAAGAAGACCACTTATAATGTGTTTCTAGGTATTTGTAATTAAATTACAAATACTTTTAATATTTGCTCATGAATTCGTGGTATTATACTGAAGGGGACGATCAAAAGCTTTGGCATTAGTAATTAAGAATGTTTTAAATGTATACGAGTGCTACCTCAAAGTCGGAAAAAATATTATAGGAGGTAACATATGTTTAAGTTTAAAAAGAATTTCTTAGTTGGATTATCGGCAGCTTTAATGAGTATTAGCTTGTTTTCGGCAACCGCCTCTGCAGCTAGCACAGACTACTGGCAAAATTGGACTGATGGGGGCGGTATAGTAAACGCTGTTAATGGGTCTGGCGGGAATTACAGTGTTAATTGGTCTAATACCGGAAATTTTGTTGTTGGTAAAGGTTGGACTACAGGTTCGCCATTTAGGACGATAAACTATAATGCCGGAGTTTGGGCACCAAATGGCAATGGATATTTAACTTTATATGGTTGGACGAGATCACCTCTCATAGAATATTATGTAGTGGATTCATGGGGTACTTATAGACCTACTGGAACGTATAAAGGTACTGTAAAAAGTGATGGGGGTACATATGACATATATACAACTACACGTTATAACGCACCTTCCATTGATGGCGATCGCACTACTTTTACGCAGTACTGGAGTGTTCGTCAGACGAAGAGACCAACTGGAAGCAACGCTACAATCACTTTCAGCAATCATGTGAACGCATGGAAGAGCCATGGAATGAATCTGGGCAGTAATTGGGCTTACCAAGTCATGGCGACAGAAGGATATCAAAGTAGTGGAATTTCTAACGTAACAGTGTGGTAGCAGATCATCTTTAATCAGGGGTAGCTAACGGGCTGATGATCGTTCCTTGAGAAGTTTTATAATCAATGATTATTAAAATCGTTAGTAATGGTTAAAGGTTGTTTTCTACTAGGTGAACGGCCTTGGAATTACTGGAGGTAGGGTATTCTCCATCTGGTTTTATAACTTTTCCTATAGGTTAATAGAATGGTATTTAAATGAGAATGCTATCAATTTTTTGTAGTCAGCGCTTGCTCACAACAGACACCTTTACATAACCCTTCTTTATCAAACATAAGCCTTATTCAAAATAAAAATATCTAGTAGTTAACCAGATCCTCATAACTTTATACTAGTTAAAGGTGGGACTGTTAAGAACAAAAAGTCTAATTTATAAATGGGGACTCTACGGAACAAGACAGGTTAGTTCGAAAAGAACCCAACTTTAGGATTTCCTTAGAGGATTGTATCAGCTCGAACCAAGTTTTTTAATGCGACTAGCTATGGAAATTAAGAAAAGAACCTGGTGAAATTGCCCAGGTTCTTTTTATATTGCACAAAAACAGACACGGTGATATAATCACACTACGTGCGCTTTCTGGTTAAAAAGTTATAGATACCCATCTTATAATTTTATTATATCCTGCTGGGAAGCTCTTGTCAATATTTATTTTTTGAAGGGGAGATGTAGAATGAGTTCTTTGGTTCTCGGTTTACATGAAATTGAAAAAACACAGCTTTCGCTCGTTGGAGGAAAAGGGTTACATTTAGGGGAATTATCAAAAATTCAAGGTATACAAGTACCAGAAGGATTTTGTGTCACAACAGTAGGATATCAAAAAGCCATCGAACAAAACGAAACGTTACAAGAGTTGTTGGACCAGTTGGCGATGCTAAAAGTTGAGGACCGAGATCAGATTGGTAACATCAGCAGAAAGATTCGGCAAATCATTATGGAAGTAGACATCCCTTCTGATGTTGTGAAAGCTGTGGCTCAATATATCTCCCAGTTTGGCGAGGAACATGCCTATGCCGTGCGTTCTAGTGCGACTGCTGAAGATTTACCACATGCTTCTTTTGCCGGTCAACAAGACACCTATTTAAATATTATCGGCGTCGATGCAATCTTGCAGCATATCAGTAAATGCTGGGCGTCCCTATTTACGGATCGCGCGGTTATTTACCGTATGCAAAATGGATTTGACCACAGCCAAGTCTATTTATCCGTTATCGTTCAAAGGATGGTTTTCCCTCAGGCTTCGGGGATTTTATTTACCGCTGATCCGATTACCTCAAGCCGAAAGGTGTTATCCATCGATGCCGGTTTTGGACTTGGTGAAGCACTGGTTTCCGGCTTGGTATCTGCCGATTGTTATAAAGTACAGGATGGGCAAATCATCGATAAGAGAATAGCAACTAAAAAATTGGCTATCTACGGACGAAAAGAAGGCGGAACAGAAACACATCAGATCGATTCTGATCAGCAAAAGGCTCAAACACTGACTGATGAACAAATTTTACAGCTGGCACGCATTGGAAGACAGATCGAAGCTCATTTCGGCCAGCCGCAAGATATCGAATGGTGTTTGGCCCGCGATACTTTTTATATTGTACAGAGTCGTCCAATCACTACTTTATTCCCCATCCCTGAAGCGAGTGACCAAGAAAATCACGTCTATATTTCTGTTGGTCATCAACAAATGATGACGGATCCCATAAAACCACTAGGATTGTCTTTTTTTCTGTTGACGACTGCTGCACCTATGCGTAAAGCCGGTGGAAGGCTATTTGTTGATGTCACACATCATCTGGCATCCCCTGACAGCAGAGAAGTTTTCTTAAAAGGCATGGGGCAGCACGATCAGCTTTTAAAAGACGCACTTATGACCATAATAAAGCGACGAGATTTCATAATGTCGATACCAAATGATAAAACAGCACCAAATCCCATCAGAGGCAATGCAGATATGCCGGCTCAAGTTGAAAACGATCCGACAATCGTGTCTGATTTGATTGAGAGCAGTCAAACATCGATAGAAGAGTTAAAACAAAACATCCAAACGAAATCAGGATCAGATTTATTTCGTTTTATTCTGGAAGATATCCAGGAATTAAAGAAGATTTTATTTAACCCAGAAAGTTCGGTTGTGATTCGAACTGCTATGAATGCTTCATTATGGATTAACGAAAAAATGAACGAGTGGTTAGGTGAAAAAAACGCAGCAGATACACTCTCTCAATCTGTACCCCATAATATTACTTCAGAAATGGGTCTTGCGTTATTAGACGTCGCAGATGTGATTCGTCCTTATCCAGAGGTAATTGATTACTTACAACATGTAAAAGATGATAACTTTTTGGATGAACTGGCTAAGTTTGATGGCGGAAGCAAAACCCGAGACGCGATCTATGATTATCTCAGCAAATACGGAATGCGATGTACCGGAGAAATTGATATTACAAGAACTCGATGGAGCGAAAAACCAACTACACTTATCCCAATGATTCTTAATAATATCAATAACAGTGGGCCTAATGCCAGCCATCGGAAATTTGAGCAAGGGCGACAGAAAGCTTTGAAGAAAGAGCAAGAGTTATTAGATCGATTGAAGCAATTACCGGATGGTGAACAAAAAGCCAAAGAAACAAAACGAATGATAGATATCATCCGGAATTTCAGCGGGTTTAGGGAATATCCAAAATACGGCATGGTTAATCGATACTTCGTTTATAAGCAGGCTTTACTGAAAGAAGCCGAACAACTCATAGAAGCGGGCGTTATTCATGAAAAAGAAGATATATACTATCTCACTTTTGAAGAACTTCACGAAGTCGTACGCACACATAAACTGGATTATCACATCATCAGTACACGAAAAGACGAGTACACATTATATGAAAAACTATCTCCACCACGTGTTATCACGTCTGATGGTGAAATCGTTACAGGTGAGTATAAACGAGAAAATCTCCCAGCCGGAGCGATTGTAGGTCTACCTGTTTCCTCCGGAGTGATAGAGGGGCGAGCGCGTGTCATTTTAAACATGGAAGATGCTGATTTAGAAGATGGAGATATATTAGTTACCTCCTTTACCGATCCAAGCTGGACACCATTGTTTGTATCCATAAAAGGCCTAGTCACCGAAGTTGGGGGACTGATGACCCATGGAGCTGTTATAGCCCGTGAATATGGCTTACCTGCAGTTGTTGGCGTTGAAAATGCTGCCAAGCTGATAAAAGATGGGCAACGAATTCGCGTTCATGGTACAGAAGGCTACATTGAAATCTTATAATGTCTGATGTGTAGAGAGCCATCAGATATTCCGCCATCAGCCCTAACTAGAAGTGGGAGGCTGCATTTGTACCGAATGATTAAGTTCCCGTTGAACTAACGAAGATCGATAGCACATTAAGAAAAGCTGGAACCTCTTGGAGGAGGTCTGGCTTTTCTATATAAAATTGGCGTAGTGTGCAAAAGCCGCATTTTGCGGGCGGCGCTTCTTTAAAGTGAATTTTTTATTACCAGCATTTAAACTTGTATTTGTGCTTAAAACAAGAGAAAAAGGAGCTAAAAAGCTCCTTTATAAATTTAAACAACTTTTGTATAAATAGCCGTGTAAAACCCGATTGAGTAATCAAAATAATGTCGTGTAAGCGTATAAGTATAACCGTTGTATTCTATTGTTGGCTGGAAGTCCATTGGCAGAGGACTAATGCGGTATATAGTGTCATAATCATATTCATCACTTTTTACTGCAACCTCAGACGAAGTGCCAGCAGCCAATGCGGGAATCGCGGATATGAGCATGCCAAAGGATAAAGCAGAACTCAATAAGATTTTCCTAATCTTCAATTATATCAACTCCATTTACAATTTATACACATATTATGTTGTAATTGGAAGTTATTTTGAAAGTGAATAATGGATCATAAAAAGTAAAAATCTCGATTTTAGCGGAATAAGAGTAAGGGTATGGTTCGAAGGAAACCACATACAAACATTTGAGAAAGAACAAAAAGAAGTAGATCCGTTTGGTGAATGTCCCTGTTGTTTATTTTAAAGATCAAAAAGAGTTTAAAATGGCCGGTATTACATTAATGACACGCCAAAATGTTGCTATTTACGAAGACAAAGATCGGAAGAAAAAAATGGTTCAGATAGTTTTATCATTATAGATAGAGGTGGCCCAAAAGCAGCCTAGAAATAAGCTTAAACAAAAAATCCTCCCACAAAGGGAGGATTACTATTACATATTAACTAAAGTGTAAATCAATGAAACAATGAATAAAAAATACGAAATATAAGATATTGCTTTTGAAGAACTTGTTTTATGTTTTTGGAATGTATAGATAAGTGCAAAACCAAAGAAGAAAACTGTTACAAACCAAGAAGTGTATTGTGGAAAAATGGCGACCGCCAATACCATGATTGTTGAAAAAATAAATGAAGAGTAATGAGTTACTTTATGATCATCATTCAATGAAATCACCTCTACGAATTTTTACCCGATTTAGTCTGTGTATTACCAGCTTGTAAAAGATTCAATATGAGAAAATGAAGAAGTTTCTGGATAGATTTACACTACAGTTTATTGATATGTAGTTATGGAGTGAGATTGTTAAACATGACGGGAGGGAGAAAGGTTGCCGAAAATCGGAGTAAGCTTGATAGTGCTCATTATTTTCCTTGCAGGCTGCAATAAAAATGAACAAAACGGAGACGAAACAAAGATGCAGAGCCTAGTAGGCTATGTCGTGCTTAAAGACAATAATAGGGCAATTCTCATTACCACTACAGAAACTCCAGTAAAAGAAGATTACGATCTTTCTGAAGGACAACTTATGAACAAGTTTAAAAATAACATAGTAATTGTAGGATTAAGTGAGATTGATAACACAGATGATCTCAAAAGAGGTGAAAAAATAAAAGTGTGGTTCCATACACGAAAAGAGTCAAATCCACCAAGTGCAACGATACAAAAATATGAATTATTATAAAAAAATTGTTGAATTCTCATATAGATAACCTCTGAGACAACAAATGTTGTTCTATTGCATTGAAACTGCCAGTGACCAATATCAAGTTCAGTTATGTTAATTCAAGTGGTTTGATATGTTAGTGTCTTCGAACGAGACGAAATATTGGGAAGAGAGTCCGAATATCAATGAGTATTACAAATTGGTCACAGAATAAGAGACCTAAGAGAGTTGTCTGCATTGTATGTTTACTTGAAGGAGAAGAAAACGGATTTTAGGGTGCTTAATCTTAATTCTTGTCAGGTCAAACTTTACTTGTTCCATAAAATGAAAACTTGCCGTTAATTATAATAACGTTTAATTTTGTGGTGTTTAAATATATGATTCTAGAGGTCCTATGAAAGAACCGTTCATCAAAAAATGAACGGTAGGGGTTAAAAAAGTAATGTCTTTTCCTTTGTGGCAAAAGGCTAAACATATTATTTGAGATCGTTAAAGACGACTTTTGCAGCCTCAGCGATAAGAGCATTATCATAATTAGCATCTTTCGTAAAGCGGTTTGACAGAATTGCCAAAACAATAGGAGCTCTGTTAGGAGGCCAAACGATAGCAATGTCGTTTCGTGTCCCGTAGCTTCCGGCTCCGGATTTATCGCCAACTTCCCATCCTATTGGAGCGCCTGCCCGAATCAGTTCGTCACCAGTAGCATTGCCTCGCATCCAATCGGTTAAGATCGTGCGTTTGTCAGTCGTGAGCGTGTTATCTAAAGTGAAAGCTTTAAGATCGGTTGCCAGTGCTTTTGCGGTGCTGGTGTCACGAATATCACCAGGAATCGCAGAGTTTAGATCCGTCTCGAATCGTTTAGCTTTCGTTACATGATCCCCAATCTGTTTCAGTGACTTTTCAAAACCTTTAGGGCCGCCAAGCTGTTGCAACAAGATGTTCCCAGCGGTATTATCGCTGTAACGTATAGCCGCTTCCGAGATTTCTTTTAGGCTCATGCCTGTATCTAGGTGTTTCTCTGTGATTGGAGAATATGTAACAAGATCGTCCTTGCTGTAGTGGATGACTTCATTAAGTTTTTCAATTGAGTTTTTCTTCAGGACAGCAGCTGCGGCTAGAACTTTATAGGTTGATGCGTAAGCAAATCGCTCATTCGGCCGATAGGCGATTGTCTTGTTTGAACCTGTATCAATTGCATAAACACCAAGCGTGGCATCAAATTTTTTCTCAAGTTGAACAAATTTTTTATTCGTTATACAGCTTGCCATGTTTGTGTCTTCTATGGATTTTGCTTCGGCATGCGTTGAGCTGTAAAAAGGTGTGAAACCAGTAATGCTTAAACATAAAAGCCCAACACATATTCCGAATTTTATTGACGCTTTATTTTTCAACTTCATCAAGCCTCCTCATTCAAATGATTTTGTATTACCTTCTAATTCACATCACAAAAGCAGGAATGAAATCGAGATATTTCCAATGAAATGTTTCCCATGACAGTTAGTGTAACAAACCCCTTTGAGCTAGTAAACATAGAATCAATTGATCTTATATTTTTAATAAGTTGGGAGAACAAGGGCAATTGCCAACCTACATGGTATTATATAAGAATAGGCAAATCAGAATACATATGCTGACAATGGCTGTCAGCAAAGTCATCTATTAGAAAGCTTTATCAATTGTGATTGGAGTGTTATTGGATGCAAACGAGAAAAGTTTATCTCTACGTATTTCACACAATGTCAGACTGGGAATATGGATATTTAATTGCGGAACTAAACTAAGGGAGATACTTTAAACAAGATGCAGCATCTTTAAAAGTAGTTACAGTAGGGGTTAATAAAGAAATGATAACTACGTTGGGAGGATTAAGCATAAAACCAGATATTTCTCTTGGCGAATGTACTCTTGGGAGTCAAGATCTTATCATTTTACCCGGAGGAAACACTTGGGGAGAAGATATTCATCAGCCGATCTTGAAAAAGTTGGCGACGCTTTAAAGCTCGGCACGACTATTGCTGCAATTTGTGGGGCAACCCTGGGCCTCGCGAATGAAGGATACTTAAATTCGAGAAAGCACACAAGCAATGACCTAGACTATATGAATATGGTCTGCCCTAATTACAAAGGAGAAACATTATATGAAAAGGGGCCTGCAGTATCTGATGAAAATTTGGTTACTGCATCAGGAATTGCTCCTCTGGAATTTGCGGTAGAAGTATTGAAAAAATTAGATGTATTTGCACCAGATACATTGCGTTCATGGTATAAGCTAAATAAGACTCAAAAGCCTGAACACTTCTTTGAGCTAATGAATACAATAAATCGATAGAAAACACTTTAGCAGTTTTTTGTAGTGCTCCTGAACTTATGGGAGCATTTTTTATATGTGTCTAGGAGCTATATAAAGAAATGCAGAAACTTTTAAAAAGAATATAGATTGGTAAGCCTTATTTCGAATAGAGTTTGATTTGGGTTAAAACTGTTCTTATTAAGGCTCATTTCATGGTGCTAAAGATTCATTTAGAGAAGACTGTCTTGATCAGAAAAGACCCTTCCAATATATTGAAGTAAAAGATATCGGGAGGAACTCTTTTGAAAAAGATGTTGATGTTAGCTTTTACAATTCTTTTGGCTTTGACTATCCATGTAGGGGAAGCTTCGGCCGTTATCGTGAAAGATGAGGAGAAAGTGAGTTTTACAATGACAGAAAATGAAAAATGGTTTATGAAGTCTGATGACCTAAATTCAAACCATTGGATATCTCACTTTGGGTATAGATTCACCATTTTCGATACTGAAGGATGTACAATTAACGCAAGAATCATGCGAATGACTTTGTCAGGATATGAAATAACCGTTAGTGAAAAAAACTTCTCAGGGGATCATTTTGATTTTAGTGCAACTGATCGAGTTGAGACGATGCCTTATAAGACTCATTATTTGATTTTGACAAAAGATCCAGATTGCGGAGATGTTAAAGTAAAAGGTCTATACGGTTTTCAGTTTGATCAGCCAGAATGGTAATAAAAAAGAATCTGGATTCTCACCAGCCTAAACGCCAGCCAAGCTAATGTCTCACATGCAGACATTAGCTTTTTTCATTGTTTAATAGGCTGTCGTCATGATTCTAGAAGACTTTCTCGTAATAGTCGTCTCCTGTCACATGAAGCCCAAATGACAGGGGAAATGTATATCATTCACACTTTCCGTCGTGAAAATGTAAATGTATTCATAAAAATCCCGCAACATATCAGCAGTGCGCCGAGGATAATATTGATGGTGATCTGTTCGTGCAATTGCATCCATCCAAAGAATAGGGCCAATACGGGAACAAACATTAATGCCATGGATGCTTTTGACGCTTGGATTTGATTGAGCACCCAAAACCATACGACAAAGGTAAAGCCGGTGGAAAGCAAGCCATTAAACAGCAATGACCACACCGCCTGATATGTCCACTCGGCTGAAGGGACCGGCTCAAATATAAAGGAAAACACCAATAACATGACGGCTCCCATCATAAGGTGCCAGGCATTCATGTGAATAATATCGATATGCTTGAATTGTAGCTTGCTGAACACATTCGCGATTCCCCAGCTAAGCGCTGCTGCAAGGACGCACAGCTCCCCAAATAAAGCGCTTTGATCGATATTGAGCATTTCCTTTCCAAATATAAATAACAGTCCGAAGAGGCCGCAGACCAGTCCCAGCGTTTTATACACATTCATGTTCTCGTTTAATGTAAAATGGCTGATCACCGTAACAAATATAGGCATTGTATATACCAAAACAGAGGTTTTCCCTGAATCGACAAACTGCATTCCATACGTCAAGATCCCCATATAGCCCAGCCCCATCAACAGGCTCATGATGATATAGCTTTTAAGATGTTCTTTTTTAATTGAAAGCTTTTTTCTTTGGATGAAGAGAATGAGAAATAAAGGAACCGCTCCGATGAACAGGCGCAAACCCGAAAATAAAAGCGGGGGGATGTCATGAATTCCTACTTTCATCGCAACCCAAGTATAACCCCAAATAAGTGTGACAGATATGATACCCAGCATAACTTTTACCATAATGAAGCCGCCTTTCTTGTTTAAATATCGTGCTGGTTTCTATCATATGTTACATTTATGTATAACTGAAATACATTTTTATTATTGGGGGTATAACCAAATGGTTATGAATATGAACCATCTTCACATATTTGTAAAAGTCGGGGAGAAATTGAATATTACAGAAGCGGCAAAAGAATTGTTCATCTCTCAGCCGGCGGTAAGCAAAGCGATAAAAAACCTGGAGAGCTCACTGCAGCTCAAATTATTGATCAGGGATAAACATCATGGTTTAATGCTGACTGACATCGGAAAAGAAATATTGCTGCTTGCGAGGCAAATGAAGGGAATTGAAAGCAAAATATATCAAGTAGCCAACCGGGAAAACAAGCTGTTAAACGGGAAGGTGAAAATCGGTTCATTTCCTGCAGTTTCAACAAATATCATGCCACAGGCGATTGCTGCATTCAGATCAAACTACCCGCTGATCCGCATAGAATTGATCGAAGGAACCTCTGACCAAATAAAAGGATGGGTTGAGGATCGGACGGTTGATATCGGGATCGCAGCATCTCCATTTGAACCGTTTGAAAATCAGCTATTGTGTAACGACTATATGGTGGCTGTCATCCCGCCGCAGCGTGACGAGTTAAAACTTGAAAAGCATGTCGACCTTGAAACATATCAAGATGACCTCATTTTTTGTAAAGGCGGTCATGAAATCGCGATGTCAAACGCATTTTCGCAATACAACATCGAATTAAAGGAAAACTTAACTGTGCAAAATGCCGAAACCTTGATTAATATGGTCAAAAATAACTTGGGTATCGGCATCATTTCAAACTTTACACTTTCATCCGTCCCGCATCAATTGATTAAAAAGGACATCTTTCCTAGGGTCACACGCGATATTGGCGTCATCGTACATTCATTTGAAGAGATAACGCCGGCGGCGCATGAGTTTGTCAAAGTGTTGAAAGCAGTTGTAATCTGAATCAGTTATCGTGTTGCGATGAAATTGAAGAAGATGAATACTCACCGGCAGAGTTACATAAAAGAAAAAAGCAACCATTTGAACGTTGCTTTTCACTCTATTTGGGACCTTGTATGCTAAGAAAAAGATTCCTCCATCTCTGCCTTTGTGGGACTCTGCTCCTTAACTTGTTTTAATGATGCTACTATAAGAAAGCTAACAATCACTAGCAAGAGCCATGAACTTACCTTTCCAAGGTGTACGAGACTCCATGTATCGATTTGGTTTGGATATTTCCAAGCTCCAAAAAACGTAGCGATATTTTCCGCTATCCATATAAAAAATCCGATGAGTACAAAAGAAAGTGCGAGCGGCATACGGTAACGAGCTCCATTCACCTCGTATGTAACCCATGTTTGCCAAAAGACAATGATGACAAGCCCAGATAACCACCATCGAAAGTCTATAGAAAAATGGTGGGTGAAAAAATTCAAATAAATCGCTGCGGCAAGCGGAACAACTGCAAAAAAAGGCGGCCACTTAACCAGTTCAACCTTAAGCCTTCTCCATGCCTGGCACAAATAACTGGCTACACTTGCGTACATAAAACCGCTATACAAAGGTACTCCAAATATTTTGGAGTATCCTTCTTCTGGATAAGACCAGGAGCCCATATGGACTTTAAAAAGTTCCAGAGCAAGCCCAATGAGGTGGAATAATGTGATCACTTTTAATTCATCCCGTGTTTCAAGACCGGAACGCACCATCCACAATTGCATGAGAACGCAGATAATGAGCAGCCAGTCATATCGCGGCAAGAAGGGCAGTGGGATGATTTGCGTAATAGCCAAAGAGGCAAAAATAACGGCAGGAAACAAACATGAAAGGGCTTGTTCCCAGCCAAAATGGACGATTTGTTTTATGGCTCTCATGATGTATGCCTCCTCCATAGTTGTGTTCTTCGTGTATGAAAGGGACGCTTAGTATAGCAGCTAGATGGATATAAGTTTATGTCCATAAGCTCACCGCCAATCACTTTATTTTTCTGTTGATCCTTCATATTTTTTCTTTGCGAATCCTGTGTCTTCATCACTTCGGTATTCCAATATATCCCCGGGCTGACATTCTAAAGCCTTGCAAATCGCTTCTAAAGTTGATAATCGAATAGCCTTTGCTTTTCCGTTTTTTAATATCGAAAGATTAGCCATGGTGATGCCAACTCTCTCTGAAAGCTCTGTTACGCTCATTTTCCTCTTAGCAAGCATCACATCAATGTTGATAATAATCGCCATGTCATCACCTCAGACCGTTAAGTCATTTTCTGATTTTATATCAATCGCTTCTTTTAACAGTTTTTGAAGAACAGCAGCAAAGACCGCAATCACCATTGAAGCAAAAATAATAACCAATCCGATCACAATGATACCCGGGGCGTCGTCTATCTCGGCCATCAGATAAAAGACAGGCATGCCTGCTGCGTAAAAGATACTGATAGTGACTGCGCAATATTTTATATTCTTCAAAGCTCTTACAGACAAACCCGAGAAAGCTTTGTTTTTGTCAATATAGCTTAAAAGTTTGAACGCTTGATAAAGAGCAAAGTAAAAAGGTATCGCCGTTACATACAAATAGATGAAAACGAGATATTTTATATAAGCGATATTTGGAAATAATTCTGCTGAATAGTTGGCTATCTTAGGCACTAAAAAAATGCATAAAGCAAGAATTGGAATTCCAATAAGAACCAAAGCTATCTTTAAAAAAATTGTCGACATTCGATTCATAACAAGCACCTCATTTATTTGTTGTCTAATTGAATGTAACAAAAAATTTATCGTTTCTCAATAAAAAAATATTGAAATGTATTGATTTGTTATTGTTATAGGAGACCCTTTTCATTTTTGACAAGACAAAAAAGCATCCCTCATCATTGGGAGATGCTGAACTACTTCAAACTTGCCGACTGAATGAACCGTGTCCCTCAGTGAGCTCAGGGATCGGTGTGAACATAAAGCTAAGCTCTTTTATGAAGGTTTTTATCAACGTCTAAAGATTCAAACAAACGATGGGAAGAAATACATCAAAGGATAAGCGGCTGTTCATACTAATGATCGGGAGGTAAACCGACTTATGATACAAATTTTGATCACTGGTCTTTTTTTATTGGCTCAGCCGAGTGAGCCGCAGGACAGTTTAACGGTCACACAGCAAGGACGGACGATTGCCACTGTTAACCGTGAAGACTTTACAATGCCTCTTCCCGGCACTCCAATGGTTGACTATGAAAAATACAGTAAATTCATCAAACAGCTTGATCAGAAAGTGTACCGTGAGCCGATAAATGCTGTCCTTAACGATCATGGAAGCATCGTCCCGGGCAGGGTTGGCTACAAACTGTATCAACAGGCGTTTATGGAAAAGTTTTATGCGTATTTTTATGGGCAAGGTCCCTCCAAGATAGAAGTGCCGGAAATGAACATTTATCCGAAAGTTGACAGCGAGCTGCTAGCTCACATCAGTACGCAGCAGCTTGGTCAGTACGTGACGTATTTTAACTCAAGCAATAAAAGCCGTTCACACAATATTTCTCTTTCTGCAAAAGCAATCGACAATCACGTTGTTTTCCCTAATGAGACGTTTTCGTTTAACCAAGTTGTGGGAATGAGAACTCGGAACAAAGGATATAAAAGTGCACCCATTATTGTAAAAGGGGAGTTGTCTGAAGGTGTAGGAGGAGGAATTTGTCAGGTGTCCTCAACTCTATTTAATGCAGTCGATCGTGCAGGACTGCAGATCGTTCAGCGCTATTCTCATACTAGAAGTGTACCATATGTACCGCCCGGACGGGATGCGACGGTAAGCTGGGGAGGTCCTGACTTTCGCTTTCAAAACCAATATAACCAACCAATCTTAATTCGGGCAAAAAGGTATGGGGGAAGTATGATTATTACGCTATACTCTTCTGATGTGATTAACAGCAGATTGAGAAAAATCCCCAAAGCTCCATCTCGGATACCGAAAGAAATAAATGCAGAGCAGTAAAGACAAAACCTTAGGTAAGGTTTTGGTTAAGAGAGCTTGTAGATTGTCAAAATCAATTCTTTAAGGAGCGGCCAGTGAAAGGAAGGAGGGATAAATGAAGTGAAAAGGGTATTATTTTCTGTAATTGTTTTTACAGCAGTTGGATTTACGTTTTGCCAATCAAAAGCGCATGCCCTGACTTTTACGGTGTTGCCTATTACACAAAAAACAGACCAGTGGTCAGTAAAAGTAAGTGAAGCAAAAAAAGCAAAGGAATTTGCGAGACCTCAAAAAGGAGAATATCAAGTATATTCCTTGGAAGTCAAAAATATAGGGGAAAAAGCAGCTACAGTGGATGTGCAATTGTATAGAAATGACCCTAATTCAATCACAAGGTTTTCGCTTTTTGGATGTCCCGATGAAAATTGTGTCAAACCAAAAGAAGATTCTAAAATGTTAGCTGAAAGTTTAAATGATGGCTCACCGCTGAAGTTCAATCATTTTATGCTGGCAGATAAGGCCTCTGAATTAGAGGTTGTTATAATTTGGACACAGAAGGGGCAAGAAGGACGCAATTTAAAACAGACCTTTAAATTCACTGAAGATGGCATTAATTAGACAGTAAAGATGGAATGGCTTTGATGATTCGATCTCTTACTTTGCCTGAGGAAAAAACGAAACTAATTGTTGGAAAACCAATCATAGCTGAGTCAAATGTCAAAGTGACTGTGATTAATGACTATAGAGAAGAACCAGAGGAGGCCTTTTGGATACTTTATCCGATGGGAGTGAAATGTTTGTCGATGATCACAAAGTCTTTATTGAATACGAATAGAGACTTTGTGACTAACTGCGCATTTCAACTTAACATTTTACTGATAATGACAGTGAAACCTAAACAAGTGCAACCTGTTTCATCATTAAAAACCGCTAATTCCAAAATTTTCTATGTCAAGATTTAGTTTTTTCAATTGTTTCAACAAAACTTCAAATTTTAAGCAATTGCCATTTTTCAATTCTTCTGGAATATCTTCCGGATGAGCAATTACCATCCCGCTCTCAATCCATTGTTTGCGATACAATTGAAATGCAGCCTCAATTAAATGATCAGGAGTTACAATAAAACCTAACCTCACATCATGATCCTCACTGTAGCCAAATTCAAAACCGCAACATGGACAAATGTCAAACGTTTTTTGATACTCGCCTTTATACAAAGGATTTTGAATTAATCCTTTGTATCCGCAAATTAAACAAGAATAACATTTTTCCACCAAGTTTAATTCCCCTTTTATCACTTATTTACTATTGCTGTCCCGTAACAAATATTACTTCAAATAAAAAACTTCGTGTACTGTATTTATAGCATAAGCAGTGCATCTAATCCTCAAAGATGAACACACTTTGGATTTGAAATGGGTGATATAGGAATCAAGATAATATCTGAATAAAAGAAGGGTTTTACAGTTAATTGGCAAAATGGAAAAGAAAAAGTATTTAAGTTGGAACGGGTATTTATTCTATTAGGCATGTAAAGTGTGAAGTTGAATTCCATGTAATTATGTTAAAGGGGGGAAAGAGGAGATGTGCTACATTGAAATCACAAAGGACAATATTGAAGACAATCATATTTGCTGTGCATTAGGCACGAAACAATATGAGCATGCAGTTAATGAAAAGAAGAGATGGCTCAAAGCTCGAATGGATGAAGGATTGGTGTTCTATCGCTTACATGAACGGGCAAAAGTCTTTATTGAATACCTACCTGCGAATGAGGCATGGGTGCCTATCAATGCGCCTAATTTTATGTACATTAATTGTCTGTGGGTGTCTGGCAGATATAAAAATAACGGTCATGCGAAACGATTGTTGGACAAATGTATAGCAGATGCGAAAGCGTGCGGCATGGATGGCATTATCCATATCGCAGGCAAGAAAAAACTGCCCTATTTAAGTGATAAGCATTTCTTTGAGCATATGGGGTTTACTCTACAAGATGAAGCTGCCCCTTATTTTCAATTAATGGCTTTGACTTGGAATGGCCTTGCAGATTCTCCTGCATTTAAGAGCCAGGTGAAAAGTGATTCTATCAATGAAAAGGGGATTACGATATACTATACAGCTCAGTGTCCGTTTGCAGTGGGCATGATAAATGATTTGCGGGAATTGACTGAAAAGAAAGGGGTTCAATTTCAGTCAATTCAGTTATCATCGAAAGAAGAGGCACAAAAGTCACCAGCTATTTGGACAACTTTTAGCGTTTTTTTTGATGGGAGATTTGTGACTCACGAGATCATGAGTATAAATAAATTTGAAAAGTTACTTAATACACTAGCTTGATTTTTAATAATAAAAAGCCATTTTAAGGTTCTTGACTCAATGAAACAAAAAATGCATTTAAGAGCTGTTATACGTTTTAATCTTGTCTTTAGAGAGCACTTTAATTTAAGTCAAAAGTTTAGACAGTCATCTGTTAGATCATTAGCCCTTTCTTATTTTCTTTTCGGTAACATTTTGATCGTATTTTCCTACTAAAAAGTTAGGAAAGTGAGGAAAAACATGAGAAAAAAGAACAATATTAAGAAATGGCTATTGATCATTGCTGGATTCTTGATCATCTGCATCATCACATTATTTGTAATGGTGTCAGGAAACAAAGTGAAATATGAGGGCAGCGGGAAAAGCGGACTGTGGATGTCTAACCTTGAAAAATCAGACAAAACTTCAATTGGACCCAATTATTTTCTAAATCTATATTGGCAGGGGAGTAAGAAGGAAGAAAAGTGGACTGTTGTTGAAAGAATTACTCTGTATGTAGATGGCGAAAAGTATCAAGATGATAACGTAGATGAGTACGACTTATCAGAGTACACAGGTGATGAAATGCCGGGTGGGGGACGCATGGAGGACCATATTTCCACCTTTGATTATATGCCTGAAGATGAAGTGATAGGTCATGATGTATTAGTAAAAGTGGAGTGGAGGACAGGCCAGAAAAAACAGACAGAAGAAATCAAATTACATAAGAAGCCATGGTATAAAAAATAGCTTATTTGATGTATTTGTGACACATTGGTGGTCACTTTTTTATTTGCAGATTCCTAGGCACAGCAATCTAAGATTCTGCATAGGCTGAAATAAAATCTTGTTCATTTCTAAAACGAGGTGCATGCTGTTGGAACAACAACCAATCAATAATGAAGACAGAAACGTGCCGCAGCCTATTCGAAGTGATGGAGCTGGAGCTATTGATGCAGGCCCGCGAAATATGATGCGGGATATTCAAAATCCGAATATACTTGTTCCGCCTGTTACAGATGAAGGTATGATTCCTAACTTGAGATTTTCATTCTCAGACGCTCCCATGAAATTAGATCATGGCGGCTGGTCAAGAGAAATCACTGTAAGACAGCTTCCGATTTCGACTGCGATTGCAGGTGTAAACATGAGCTTAACTGCGGGAGGCGTCCGTGAGCTTCATTGGCATAAGCAAGCGGAGTGGGCTTATATGCTTTTGGGACGGGCACGTATCACCGCTGTTGACCAAGACGGACGAAATTTCATTGCTGATGTTGGTCCCGGCGACCTTTGGTACTTCCCGGCAGGAATTCCGCATTCCATACAGGGATTGGAACACTGCGAGTTTCTGCTCGTATTCGATGATGGAAACTTTTCTGAGTTTTCAACGTTAACCATTTCAGATTGGCTTGCACACACACCAAAAGACGTTCTGTCTGCAAATTTCGGTGTCCCGGAGAATGCTTTCAATCTCTTCCGTCTGAGCAAGTCTATATCTACCAAGGGAATGTGCCGGGATCAGTCGCCAGTGAAGACATTCAGTCACCATATGGAAAAGTCCCCATGACCTTTAAACACGAGCTGTTAAATCAACCCCCAATTCAAATGCCAGGGGGGAGTGTACGAATAGTGGATTCTTCTAACTTCCCAATTTCAAAAACGATAGCCGCTGCACTTGTTCAGATTGAGCCTGGCGCGATGAGAGAGCTTCATTGGCATCCCAATAGCGATGAGTGGCAATATTATCTAACAGGACAGGGACGAATGACGGTATTTATCGGAAATGGGACTGCCCGCACATTTGATTATAGAGCAGGCGACGTTGGATACGTGCCTTCTAATGCCGGACACTATATACAAAACACTGGTACAGAAACATTATGGTTTTTAGAAATGTTCAAAAGTAACCGCTATGCAGATGTGTCACTCAATCAGTGGATGGCATTGACGCCTAAAGAATTAGTGCAAAGCAACTTGAATGCTGGATCAGTCATGCTTGATTCTCTGCGTAAGAAGAAAGTGCCTGTTGTGAAATATCCCGGTACGTAAAGACGTAACAGATCACACACCTTCATATCTTTTTAAAGTAGATAGAGCTGAATTTTGGCCTGTGTTTTATTAAATCCCTATATATACGTTATGTAGGGTTTTTCTGCTTGAATCGTATTGTAATGAGCTTTAAGATGTTAATGTGGAAATGGTAACCATTCGATAATGGGAATTCAATGGCCGATTTCTACCAGTTTGATTGGCTTTAAAGGAGGAGAAGAAATGAAAGCACTCATATTTTTATCCAGTTTGACTGCCATTGGGAGCTCTATATTGGGGCGATGGTTAGGGATGCTGGATGATTCTTATGCTGTTGGCGATGCTTGGTTTATAGGTGTTTTAGCTGGATTGATTTCACTTCTAATATTGATTGACAGTCAAACGATGACAAAGAATTACATAGTAAGTTTAAGTACGATACTAGGCATTCTTGGAGTGGGATTTATATATTTTCCAGCTGCATTCATCAACATATTATTAAGTATTACACTGGATAAACAAAAGAAAGAAGACCTTCATGTAAGATGAAAGAAATTTCATTTAATTCTTAGGAGGGAAAGTGTATGGATTTACCTCTATGGGCTTATATCATATTTGCAATCCACAGGTGCGGCAGGTTTCATAAGTTTAATGTGGTTCAGTTTTTTTGCTGACAAAATAGAAAAGTGAAGCGATTTTATAAAAATGTAAACTATTTTATATGAAAGAGATAACATTGCTTATTTAAGTTTACATAATAAAATTATTTCAAACTGATATTGAAAATAACTAATTGATCTATGTACTAAATATTCATAATTACTAGAGGGATTGGCACCTAAGGAACAAAGCTATTTGACAAGTTCTTGCTAGAGAATTTCAATCACTACATATGATTTTCTGCATCAAGAAGCTCAGCTGAATTATTTTTAGGTGAATTTACTAATGATGAAACCTGGTATGCTTCCATGTCATCAGCATCATAAGGCAGCAGCAAACTTTGCAGATAATCAGGGCTTGTATTTTGGGGGTTAAGCCACTCCTTTTCATGATCATGGGCCAATATAACCGGCATTCGGTCGTGTATATCTTTCATGAACTCATTAGGCTCAGTTGTTATGATGGTGCAGGTATAAAGAGGGTATCCTTGATGTGTGCTCCACTTTTCATATAAGCCAGCAAACGCAAAAAGAGCAGATGATTTCAATTTGATCCGCATTGGGATTTTGGTTTTGGAATCAAGCCGTTTCCATTCATAAAAACTGTCTGCTGGTATGATGCAGCGTTTGCTGACAAGCGGTCTTCGAAAGGCCGGTTTCTCGGTAATGGTTTCGGCTCGAGCATTGATCATTTTATAACCGATCTTTTCATCTTTTGCCCAAGGTGGAATAAGTCCCCATCTAAGCTTGCCTAAGCGATTATTTGATCCATCATTGATGATTGCAAGGATGTTTTGTGATGGTGCGACATTATAGCTTGGCTGGTATTCACTTTTAGGAAAAAATTGATCGATGTCAAACTGGTCAATAATATCATCAAATGCAGAGTACAAAGTAAACCTGCCGCACATATCCATCATCCTTTTTAGGGGTTTTTGAATAGTTTGTGGGACGAACGTTCATTTAATACAGGTCCAGAACAATGATTTCTTTTCACTTGCGATAAACTGGTATAATAAGAAAGCCAGTTAAGAAGTTATTGTGGAAAAGAACATATGCTTTTTTGTTTGACCGACGCTGGATCTTGATGGAGTTACAAGGATCGCTTAAAAATAGCCTATAAGTATAAAAAGAGGCACAGCGTTTTTAACGCAGGGCCTCTTTTATATCAGTAGCCAAATACCAGAGTTGTACTTTGTGATCCGGCATATTTCGTGACAAATTCTTTTGTATATTCCGGCGTTTGAACACGATAGCTATAGTTTGACCCGGGATTCCAAGAAGTCAGCGGAGAGGTTTGCTTGTTGAGTGATGGATAGCTGCCTATGTCTTTGAAATAACCAGTGCCCTTGTCGTCAAGGATGCCGCCTTTTTCACTGCCTTTCCCAAAGTAATTATATTCGGAATATATTTTTGCTTTTGTAGCAATTGTAATCGCCTGGTTAAAATTGTTGCTGTAATTGTTTTTAACATGAAAGTAACCGTATCTCATCAGACCTGGGCCTCTAACATACAAGTTCTCAAAATAATTATTGGCGATTGTCATGTGAGGGTAGCCGTCATATTGATGCTGAGAATCATCCGGGTATCCTAAAATCAAACCGTATTTATGATTCGCAAATTTTGAGTTGCTGATCGTGATATAATCTGCGGATTTTCCGATATACAGGAGTTTGTCCAAATCACTTCCGCTTGCACTATAGCTATGACCTGAGAATGTGACGTGATCAATCCAATAGTTCATACCGGAATCTAAATAAAGCTGGATATCATTATTTCCGTTAATCTGCGGACTGTGTTCAAACGTTAAATTTTGAAAAATGACATTTCCAGAAGCTGATGAAGTTGTTAAATAAATATTTTTCAGCGTTTTTTTCGCGTAAGAGCCCACGAGTGTTTTATTTGAGCCAATGGTAACTGTTGTTTTCGCAGATGCGGAAAGATCATTTTGAAGCACTAAAATTTTCGGAGTGGACCCTCCTAGATGGGTTTTTAAATCATTTACGCTTTGAATGTAAACAATCTGCCCGTTTTTTCCACCCGTTGTGCCCGTTTTAGAAATGCCTTTTTCATTTTTGGCATTTCCGGCAAAACCTAAAAGGCCATTTGTTGAGGTATTCGGAAAATCGGCTGCACCTAATGCTTTTCCAGGCAAGAGAACCAAAAACAAACTAAAGACGGTGAACCATAAACAAAGTCGTTTCATCACAATATGCTTCCTTTCAATTTTAATCATTTCCTTGCGGGGATTATTATTACATTTAATGGAAAGGAATGATAGGTTCTATCTTCCTAATTAATGTTGGGTTACTTAAAAAATACAGATTGCGCCAAAAGACATACTAACAATTAAAATAGAAGAAAGGATTGATACACCGTTGACTGCAGCAGCTTATCGAAACACCTTGCTATCACTTTTATGTTTAACAGCTGGAATCGTGGATGTAATCGGGTATTTAAGCCTGGGACATGTGTTCACAGCTAATATGACTGGAAACATTGTATTATTGGGGTTAGCTATCGGCAAATCCATTCAGGTCACTGTTTTTAATTCCTTGACTGCGCTAATCGGATTTATATGCGGCGTGATCATTGCTACATTGATGGTCGGAAAGGCGGAAAATACCCTTTGGCCTTCTGCTGTGACAAAAGCCCTCTCACTTGAAGCATTCATTTTGTTTGTCTTTGCTTGTCTTTCTTTTTACCGGGCATTTGTTCCTGTGCACATTCTGATTATACTCATGAGCATTTCTATGGGGATTCAAACTACAGCAGCAAAAAAACTGGGGATCGCAGGTATTTCTTCAACTGTGTTGACCGGCACTTTGGCTTCTCTTTTAGAGGATATATCCGGCCGTTTGTTTTTTAAGAAGCAAAAGAAGACTTTCTTAAGAGATACTGTGTTAAGAGCACTGGCTATTATTTTGTATTGTGTGGGGGCTATTATTGTTGCTCTGGCTGAGCCTGATTTTTATCACTTCATTATTTGGGTTCCGATTGTGCTGATATTTGGCATTATGATGACAGCTAAGTTGAAACTGAGCGGGGAAAAATAGCTTTTCCTGTGTAGCTGTTATCAGGCCAACAGCCTGTTTCATTTCGTTATTGTAATGCGAATTTTGAGAGGGGAAAATAAGACATTCGGCTGAAGTGCACATTCGTTCATTTGTATTGGCTTTTTCATAAGTACCTACATTTGATATATGAATGATAGTGAATTTGCCTTAAAATCATCTATGAATCTATTTCCTCTTTCAAACCAGATGGATTGAGTCTTATAATGATAATGATTCTCATTTGAAGTCTGGTTTGAGGAGGACCAAATATGAAAAAGATCATGAGTGCATTTGTTGGTATGGTTTTGTTGACGATCTTCTGTTTTTCCCCGCAAGCTTCGGCAGCATATGACGACCTGCATGAAGGTTATGCAACGTATACAGGGTCAGGTTATTCAGGAGGAGCTTTCCTGCTGGATCCCATTCCTTCCGATATGGAGATTACTGCAATAAATCCGGCGGATCTCAATTACGGAGGAGTAAAAGCGGCACTTGCCGGCTCTTATTTGGAAGTTGAAGGGCCAAAAGGGAAAACAACCGTATATGTTACTGATCTTTATCCCGAAGGCGCTCGGGGAGCTCTTGATCTGTCACCTAATGCCTTCCGTAAAATCGGCAATATGAAAGACGGAAAAATCAATATTAAATGGCGTGTTGTCAAAGCCCCAATCACCGGCAATTTCACGTACCGGATCAAAGAAGGCAGCAGCAGGTGGTGGGCAGCAATCCAAGTCAGAAATCACAAGTATCCTGTTATGAAAATGGAATATGAAAAGGATGGTAAGTGGATCAACATGGAGAAAATGGACTATAACCATTTTGTGAGTACGAATTTAGGTACTGGCTCTCTCAAAGTCAGAATGACTGACATCCGCGGAAAAGTTGTGAAAGACACCATTCCAAAGCTGCCTGAAAGCGGAACGTCCAAAGCCTATACAGTACCGGGCCATGTTCAGTTTCCTGAATAAAAAATACGAAACAGCGGATCTTTTCCCGCTGTTTTTTCAATGTTCTGTATCTGCATGTAAAAATGTTTTAATCATGTTCAACTGCTCCTGCTTTGGATAACTGGTATACAGCCTGCTTGAAATCCGAATAGGATCTCCGAAAAAATATCTTTCGTAGTGAGTTTGTCTAGTTCCGAATGAACTCATTGTTAAATCCCATGCCAAACGGAAAATTTTCACACGTTCTTCAGCATTTGTATTGGTTGCTTGAAGATATTGGTCAAGATCTTCCCGTATCTCTGAGTCAAATGCATTTTCGGTAGGCAGTGTCACCATTCCGCTAGCTCCAATTAATTGTATGATTTCAGTAAATCGAGGATATAGCTTAGGAATGATCGTACTGATGACTTGAAGAGGAATTAAACAGGGGCGCATATAGCCGAATTCATCTAACTGAGCATCATTTTCCGATTTGTCAATGAGGGCTTTGATTGTTTCCAATCCCACAATGATTTCTGAGAGCTTTTCTTGGATGTGCTGATATTCGGAAACATTAATGGTGTCGACAAGAAGCTGTGCAACACCTAATAGAAATTCAATTTTTATCATTTGCCTAATGACAACCTGGTGAAAGGTAAAGGCATGAAAAGAGCTTTTTGTCATAAAATCTTTAGCTGCTTCCACATTATCGTAAAAAAACACACGATTCCACGGCACTAACACATGATCAAAAACCACAATTGAATCCATTTCTTCATACCTTGAGCTTAAGGGATGATTAAAGGAAGAGTCGCTTAATACAAATGATTCTCTTGTGATGAATTTTACGCCTTTTGTATTAGAAGGGATTGAAAAAGCATAAGCTTCATCTGTTTCAAAGAAAAATTTAGGCGCTGAAAAAACCAAGATTTCATCGGTCAACCCGCCTTGTGTTGCAAGCAGTCGTGCGCCATGAATCATTAAACCTTTTTCGGTTCTATCAATGACTTTAGCAGATATCGGTTTTTCACTTAGCCCAAAATAGGACTGTGACCGGTTCACTTGCGGAGTAATGAATGTATGGGTAAAGGAAAGGTCATGCTTAGCAGCTTGTTCATACATATCTAGTATATGTTCAGGAAAGCAATTCTCTTTATCTTTTAGAAGCTCCGCTGACGAAGCAAAGCTCATCATAACCGTATTCATGTAATCCGGACTTCTCCCCATCATTCCATGAGTATGTCTAGCCCAATGTTCAATCATGGTCCTTCTTTTTTTCAAATCATTTTTGGTTTTAGGCTGGAGATAGGAAAGGCCGATTCGATTATGATCTCCAGGAAGGCAATAAGTCATTTCATGTATTAACTCATCCTTTGTTTGCAATTCATAAAGTGAGCTTTTTGTTTTGATTATTCCTTTAAATGCAGGATGCTCAGAAATGTTACCCTTTATTTTTTCGCCATCATACCATATTTCGTTTTCTAGTTTATTCAATCGGTCAATGAATTCTTTACCATTGATGATCCCCATTTAAGTTTCGCTCCTTCATATTATGCTGCGTATTGTATTATATTTTCGAGAAAACAGCCGGTTCAGCCAATTTGAGGTGGGAAAAGCCTTTTTTAGAAAAACGAATAAGAGTGACTTACATACCGCAAAAGACTGCAAATTTTACTTAAGGTTTTTCTGTAAGTTCAGAGACGTAAAGAATTAGCTTATTCATATGAAAATAGCACTATAAAACTTGATAACACGTGTCGATATTATGGACATGAGCGTAAGCGAATTGGATTCAAACGCGCTTGAACATATTTTATTTCAGCCATTACATTGTGCGGAAAGGGAAAACGACACATGAAAGTGAAAACAAAATTGCTGGGGATTATATCAATATTAGTTGTTTCAATTATTGGAATTGGAGGCTCCTCAGTATTTATGATTTCTTCTACTGTGAAAAAGAATGAAGAACTTAAAGACAAAATGGAATTCCAAAAAGAGATAAAACACATCCAATATGAATTGACCGGGTTATCAAATGATGAAAGAGGCTTCTTGATTACCGGAGACAAAGAATACGACGAGGGTATGAAGGAAAAAGCAGACGATGTCTTAAAGAGCCTTGACCGGGTTAATGACTTGATTGATGAAGAGAAGTATCAATCCAATATTGAAGACATTAAGACAAGTTTTACTCAGTATAGAGCTTTGAATCAGCAGGTAGTAACAGCCTACTCTTCAAATCCTAAAAAAGCAGAAACCATCCATTTTGGAGAAGAAAGAACATTAAGAAAAGAAGTCGTAGATCCGGCTGTCAATAAGCTGTCTGATCGCCTGGATCAAGAGGTAGAGGATCTAAAGGATGAAATACAGGGCAATGGGAAAATGAGTCAATCGCTCATTATCATTGTCACAGGGATATCAGTAATATTAGGCATTGTTCTAAGCATAATGCTGTTAAAGTCCATTATGGTGCCACTAAGAAGCATAAATAAGCAGCTAGAGGAAATTGCTCATGGCGACGCTGATTTAACCAAAAAAGTCATTGTGAAAAATAAAGATGAATTTGGTCAGCTTGCCCAATCGTTTAATTCTTTTACTCATTCATTAACTCAAATTGTGAAGCAGATCAGCAGCTCATCTGAACAAGTCGCCGCTTCCTCCGAAGAATTATCGGCAAGCGCGGAAGAATCGAAATCAACATCTGAACATATTTCCCGAGCCATGCAGATGGCTGCCGACAGCAATGTGAAGCAAAGCTCAATGACAGAAAAGAGCGCAGAATCCATCACTGAATTATTAGACAGTATATCATCAGTTGCTTCAAATACAGGGAACATAGCGGATCTTTCTTCTTCGATGAGAGACAAGGCTGAAATAGGCTCTAAGTCCGTCAACAAGATGTTAGATCAGATGAAATTCATAGATAAATCTGTAGATTCAGCCGGCAATGGATTGCAGACATTGGTAGCGAGCACAGCAGAAATCAGCGATATCTCTTCGCTTATCACGACGATTTCAGAGCAGACAAATTTGTTGGCACTAAATGCAGCGATCGAGGCGGCCAGAGCCGGAGAGCAAGGAAAAGGATTTGCTGTGGTGGCAGAAGAAGTTCGGAAGTTGGCGGATGAAACAAATAAATCTGCAAACCACATCCAATCGGTGGTAGCGACCATCCAAAATGAATCGATAGAAACGGTAAATAATATTAAGGTTGTTCAAGAAAATGTGAGCTCAGGTATTGTTCTTTCTCAAGAGGCAACAGGAAATTTCAATGAAATACTGAACCTCGTGGAACAGGTCACTTCTCAAATACAAGAAGTCGCAGCGGCAACTCAACAGCTTACATCAGGCGTTGAAGTGATTCAGCACACAGTTCATACATTGGCCGCTGGAACAAAAGAAACGTCTGCAAATACAGAAGCGGTTGCAAATTCATCACAGGAACAGCTTCATTCAATGGGGGAAATCTCCTATGCCGCAGAATCTCTATCTCAGTTGGCAGAAGAACTTCAAACCGTCATTAATCGTTTTAAATATTAAACAGGCTACTTACGTGCAACCCCCATCTTATTCGGTGGGGGTTGGCTACTTTTACTGTGGTTGTTTCTAAAAACAGAGTTAACTGACTTCTTTTAAGTTAGTTCCGTTTGTATGGCTAGTCCAAATTTTGATCGATTGTCCCTTCAAAATAGTCATCGCTGACCTGTTCATGAGTTTCAGCCAATCCTTTTTCTAATTGCGTGCTTCCTTTATAATCTGAGGGCTCAAAGTATTTCCCGGCAACATCTGTTGTGTCATTTTTGTTTTCTTTGTTATGAGTTTGTGTTTCAGTGTTTACACTTTCTGTCTCAGTATTGCTGCTTATAGATTGCTGAAAATCATATTCCTTGTCTAATGAAGAAAATCTTTTATAATCATCAGGTCTGTCTGCACCGTTTTTTTGAGTCACTTTACTTCCTCCAGATTATTGATATTTTAGTGGGGTAAGAACTTATTTCGTTCTTTTAGGATCAGAACCATGTTTTTTAGGATCATCTGCTTTAAAAGCTGTTTCAGTCTCATGGTCATTTCTCATTTGTTCAATACTTGAATTTTGAATTCCCTTTTTACTCATTGGTTTCACTCCTTTACGAAAAGTGTTGAATATCAACTCTTCTTATTTTGTCTGTTGATCAGGTATTCATTCACTTTTTTCATTCGCGCTTTCGCCAATCAGGAGAGGCGTTTTCATGCCAGCGTATTATCTAATAAAAGAACGTCATTTTTGAAACCTTTTATTAGCGCATTGCGTATAGCCCGTTGGGGAAGACATCTCGATAAAAGAAATACAAAGGTTGTGAATTTATACTAACAGCACTGTGAATAAATCAAACAAGGGGGGTGAAAAAATGAAAAAAATCGCATCATATTATTTAATGACATTAGGGCTATCCAGCCTTACATTTGGTTTGTTTTTAGGGTTTTATTCTTTCGTTATGTATGGCGATATGATAATTGCATTGTTTACGGCAGCAATTGCTTTATTATACGGTTTTGTGGTGTATGGCCTTTTTGCTGTTCCGCTCCAAATGAAGTTGCAGAAAAAAGCGAGAACATTCAATGTCATGTACCTATTGATTTACAGTGTGGTTGCTTTTATCGCAGCTTTCCTGTTTTTTGTTATCAATGAACCTGCGTCAATAGCATGGACATTGCAATCGTACTTTTATTATATGTTAAGTATTGCGGCTGCAGTGATTTACTGGTTATGGGATTCTCTGATCCTTTATAAACGAACAGCTTCCGGCGTATAAAGCAAGCAAATCAGGCTAACGTAGTTTTACCAATCGGAGATATATGGAGGTCAATAAAAATAAAGGGTATTGCACTAACATTGCTGCGTGAATCTAAAAGCTTTAGGTTTCATATTTTTTAAAAAAATCCTCCGCGGATAAAGGCGCAGTATGGGGACATAATGAGAGCACACATTCGAACCGAATAGGTTTTCTAAGTGTTTTACGATACATACGTTCATCAAGATCATCACGTCATCAATGGAATATACAAACTATTGTTGTGGAACGGGCATCTCGAGCTGTTTGAGGAAAGAACATAGATGGTGGTTTATCGTTTTATCAGCGCTTATAGAACAAAGTTTTGGTGGCGGTCAATCCATACAGCTAAACAGAGGAGAGCGTGACAATGAATCTGGCTCTCCTCAGATTTATTTATTCACCCTGATGTTTTTCAACTAATGTGAATGTCCAATCTTTTAACATATGTTTCTGGACATATTTTTTTCCGTTTATTTCAATGTAAGGCAGGTCTGCCATGTCTCCAGCTAACTGTTTTGCTTCAGTCGTTGTTATTCCTAAAAAAAGTCCGATGTAAAAGTAAATATCCCGTTCTTTTATAAGCAAGATATCATTTTGTTCACTACCTTTTGTATGGTTCATCTGCTTTAAGCCTTCACCGATAAAATATCCTGCCAAAGCAATACCAATTCCTAAAAAAACGTCCATGTGTATGCCTCCATTATGTCAATGTTATGTTATACGGGCTTGGCATACTCCGGGTTTCATTATTTTTCAAACCTTTTCAATCTGTACACGGCCTGAAAAAAAGGTGGCACCGCCGCCCATATCGGACAATCGGTCTGGGGTTAGCGCGTTTACAAGCTGTTTTTTTCCTTGTTCATCCGCCCATAATCCTTGGCTGACAACGACACCTGGCAGCACTTGTTCTCCAACTGCAGCGGTCAGCTGGCATTCTCCCCGGCTGTTCCAAATTCGTACAGGTGCCCCATCAACGATTCCGTGTTCTTCAGCATCTTTTGTGTTGATAAAGAGCTTTGGCGTCTTTTCAAGCTTGATGTGTTTTTCATTATTGGAAAATGTTGAGTTTAAGAAATTATGGTTTGGCCCCGGAACATACATAAACGGATGTTCATTATCGGTTACAAGAGGTGTATATGTCGGTAAAGCAGGGAAGCCGTCTTGTTTCATTTTTTCTGAATATAATTCTATTTTTCCGCTTGGCGTTGGAAGTTCGCCCGGAAACAGCGGCTTTTCGCGTTTCGCTTTCATAAATGAATGCTTAGCAAGTGCATCGTAATCAATCTCTGCCAAATGCGGATTATCTGGATGGTCAAGCGCCTGGCGGATTAATTCTTCATCTGAATCTTTAAGCTCCTGATCTGTGAATCCCATTGCTTCAGCCAGTAATCGGAAAACCTCAGTGTTAGACTTGCTTTCCCCATATCTCTCAATCACCGGCTGCTGAAGCTGAATGTAATGGTGCCAGTAGGAGGTGTAAAAATCAGTATTTTCAAAAGCGGATGTTGCAGGCAGTACAATGTCCGCATATGCAGCCGTTTCCGTTAAAAACAAATCATGAACCACAGTAAACAAGTCTTCCCGCAGCAAACCCTGTCTGACTTTGTTTGCTTCGGGCGCGACGACGGCAGGGTTCGTTCCATAAATAAATAGAGAGCGAATCGGCGGGTCTGTTTCCAAAAGCACCTTGCCAAGCTGATTCATATTAAATGACCTCGGGGTGCGCCCTTTCAATAAGTCGGGCCGCTGCAAGGCATTTGTGTTATATTCTAAAATTCCACTGTTATGCTTAATTGCGCCGCCCCCTGTGTGCAGCCATTGGCCGGTGATCGCCGGAAGACAGGCAATCGTCCTGACAATCATTCCGCCGTTATCGTGATGCTGGGGTCCGTTTCCGATTCTGATAAAAGAAGGGGAGGTTTCCCCGTACATTTTTGCCAGTCGGTAAATATCTTCGGTACTGACACCGGTGATCGTCGATACCTTTTCAGGATCATATTGTTTAACGTGTTCACGGAGCTCTTCATAGCCAACCGTGTACTCGGACAAAAATGCTTCATCATGAAGGTTTTCTTTAAATAAAATGTGCATGATGCCAAGAGCAAGTGCACTGTCGGTTCCCGGCTTTATTGGAATAAACCAATCTGCGAGACGTCCTGTTTGATTTTTATGCACATCGATCACGACAATTTTGGCACCTTGTTTTCGCGCTTTTTGGGCGATCGTAATTTGGTGCATGTTTGTACTGACCGCATTGATTCCCCAAAAAATAAATAGTTTTGTATGAATGGTTTCCTCAGGATCGATTCCCGCGCTTATGCCCATTGTATATTTATAGCCTTCAGATCCCGCTTTGCTACAAATCGTCCGTTCAAGCTGGCTTGACCCCATGCGGTAAAAAAAGCGGCGGTCCATTCCTTCAGCTGTCAATTTCCCCATGTTTCCGTAAAAGCTGTAAGGAAGTATGCTTTCAGCTCCCTCTTCATCAATCAGCTGTTTCCAGCGGGAGGTGATCGTATCGATTGCCTCTTCCCAAGAAATCGGTTCAAATATCGCTTGGCCTTTCGCACCTGTTCGTTTGAGCGGTGTAGTCAGCCGCTTTTCATCATATATGCGCTCCGTCATATTCCGGACTTTGTTGCATATGTTTCCGGCTGTGACAGGATGATCAGGGTCTCCTTGCACTTTTACGATCTTCCCGTCTTTTTTATGTATTAACAATCCGCACTGATCCGGGCAGTCCAGCGAGCAAACGGATTTGAAAATGCCGTTTTGTTGTGTGGCAAAAGATTTCATGGCCCAGTTCCTCTCTCTAGTTAGATATTTTGTAAGAATTATAACATTTCGGATCATAACGTCAATTCTGAAAAAAGAGATTGACATCAATCTGAGACTTCTTTATGATAAACGTATTCTTTATTCTGAAAATTACATACTCAACATTTTCTATCCAGAGAGGTGGAGGGACTGGCCCTATGAAACCTCGGCAACATTATTGTGCCAATTCCAGCAAGCGTCAGCTTGAAAGATAGGAAAGCAAGGTTTATACCGGCGTCTGCCTGTAACAGAGCGCGCCTATATATGAATCTCTTTCCATCTTCGGAAAGAGATTTTTTTTATGAAAAATACGATGAAAAGGATGTTTTGCACCATGACGGTTTTGGTTACAGCACCGTACAACGAAGAAGGACGAAAAAAGCTAGAAAACTTGTTTGGCTCAGTTGCTTATCAATCTTGGAAGGAACAAGGCCGGGCATATCGGGAAGATGAACTCATTCAGCTGCTAAAAGCAACAAATGCGACAGGCTTGATTACTGAACTTGATCAGGTAACAGACAGCGTATTTGCTTCTGTTCCCGACCTTTCATTTGTCGGTGTTTGCAGGGGAATGCCCTCCAATGTGGATGTGGCAGCTGCTTCAAAAAGAGGCATACCTGTTTTTTATACACCTGGGCGGAATGCACAAGCCGTTGCTGAAATGTTTATTGGAAATGTGATTACCTTTCTCCGCCATACCAGCGTCTCGAATCAATGGCTGAAGGATGGAAAGTGGGACAGTGATTACCTGCAGGCTTATGTCAAATTTAAAGGGAATGAATTATCAGGAAAAACGGTTGGCATGATTGGGTTCGGCGCAGTCGGGCAAAGGATTGCAAAACTGCTGACTGCGTTTGACTGTAAAATAAAGTATTACGATCCATACATTGAAGACGATCATCCGTTGTATGAAAAAGTATCTCTTAAAACGGTGTTTTCAGACAGTGATATCGTTTCTGTCCATCTGCCTCGTACTGAGGAAACACTTGGACTTATTGATCGGAAGTATTTTGATCTGATGAAACAGAGTGCGATTTTCGTCAATACTTCAAGAGCAGTTGTTGTAAACCGTGAAGATCTTTTATCTGTATTAAAAGAACATAAAATCAGAGGTGCGATATTAGACGTTTTTTATCATGAACCTCCAGAGGAATCAGATTATGAATTGATTTCATTGCCTAATGTTCTGGCAACACCGCATCTCGCTGGAGCAACATTTGAAGTGGAGGATCATCACGTGACGATACTGAATAAAGCCCTCAAAAAGTGGAAGGGTGAAAAAACTCTTAATATTCCGACAATGTATAACAAGGACGAACTGAAAACAGGGGTATAAGAAAGGAGGCTAACAGAATGAAAAAACAAAAAGGCTATCTTGTTTTTGATATTGGCACAGGCAATGCGAGGGTAGCGGTCGTGAGTGTAACTGGCAGTGTTCTAACAGTTGAACGGGAGGACATCGTGTATTCCACAGAGACGCTTTACCCGGACAGCCGTTATTTTTCTCCTCAGGTGCTGTGGAAGCAGGTGATGAATTTGGCAAAACGTGCGCTATCCCGTTCGTGTGATATTGACATCATTGGTTTGACATCGACGAGCCAAAGACAGGGGATTGTTTTGATTGATCAAAACGGCAATCCTTTTCTCGGGCTGCCGAACATCGATAATCGCGGCCGAGAGTGGGAGGCGAGCATTCCCGATCGGGAAGAGATATACAGCCGCACAGGCCGCCTGCCAACCGCACTTTTTTCCGCGCTCAAGCTTTATGGATTAAAACAGCGCCAGCCCTCTTTATGGGAAAAGACTGCAAGCTTTACTAGCATCAGTGATTGGGTGACGTACCAACTGAGCGGAATATTAACATATGAACCATCACAGGCAACAGAAACCCTGCTGTTTGATGTGAAGCAAAACACTTGGTCAGAAGAGATGTGCGACATATTCGGCTTTTCTCCATCTATCCTTCCGCCTCTTGTAAGAGCGGGAACAGCAATTGGAACGATAGCAAATGAATATGCATCCGAATTAGGCCTTTCAATAAATGCTAAGGTTATAGCAGGGGGCGGGGATACACAGCTAGCTGTCAAAAGCACCGGAGCTGGACTTGAGGACATTGTCATTGTATCAGGGACAACAACGCCAATAACCAAAATTACTGCGGATCATGGCGACACAAAACATAAAGCCTGGCTGAACTGTCATACGGATCAAGGGCATTGGCTTGTGGAAACGAATCCGGGAATTACCGGCTTGAATTATCAAAAATTAAAACAGATTTTTTATCCGAATGAAACGTACGAAGTAATGGAGGAGGAGATTTCTGCACTTGCAAAAGAAGACCATGCATGTGTAGCGGCTCTCGGCTCTTATTTATCGGCTGAAAAGAATGCGTTAACGAGAGGCGGTTTTCTTTTTGATGCCCCGCTGTCAGCACATTTAAAGAGGGCACATTTTGTACGTGCAGCGCTAGAAGAGATCGCATTTTCAATCAAATGGAACTTTGACATTTTAACAGAGGTTACTCCGTTTGAACGTGACTATGTTTGGGTGTGCGGAGGGGGATTCCAAAGCAAAGCGCTCACTCAATATATCGCGGATCTTCTTCAAAAAAAGGTCTATGTCCAAGAGGGATATCATCAGGCATCTGTCGTCGGTGCTGCAGTCATTTGCAATGAAACCTTTCAATTAACGGAGGAGATATCAGCAAATGTCCGGGTGATCGAACCGAAGGACTGTCAGACAGAATTGGCTTTATATGAGGAATGGAAGCAAACACAGCGCTTTTTTTCAGGATCAGAAAGCAAAGTATTAATTTAAGGCGGCATTTCTGCTGTTTTGAGGAATCATTTAATTTTCAACTTTAATAAGGTAATACGGTAATGAATATTAGCATCTAAGGAGGAGACAGATATGTTGGATAAAATAGGAATACCGAAGCGGCTTGCCTGGGGATTTTTAGGGGTTGTTTTGTTTATGATGGGAGATGGCCTTGAACAAGGCTGGCTCAGTCCTTTTTTGATCGAAAACGGGCTCACCGTTCAGCAGTCCGCTTCCATTTTTAGTATATACGGAATTGCGCTTGCCATAGCTTCCTGGTTTTCGGGTGTATGTCTCGAAGCATTTGGCGCAAAACGGACGATGTTTATGGGGCTGTTGTTTTATGTGATCGGTACAGCTGCTTTTATCGTATTTGGATTTGAACAGCTGAACCTGCCAGTGATGTATGTGACTTACTTCGTAAAAGGGTTAGGTTACCCGCTTTTTGCTTACTCTTTCTTGACATGGGTCATTTACAGAACACCGCAAAGCAAACTGAGCACTGCTGTCGGCTGGTTTTGGATTGCATATTGCCTCGGCATGTTTGTGTTCGGCGCTTGGTACTCAAGCTACGCGATCAAAGCGTTCGGTTATTTGAATACGCTTTGGAGCTCTATTTTCTGGGTATGTCTCGGTGCATTCTTTGCATTGTTTATCAATAAAGACCGTTTTGAAAAGAAGAAAAGAAAAAGATCAGAAACAGCCGAGGAGCTTTTAAAAGGGGTTACGATTTTATTTACAAATCCGCGCGTGCTTACAGGCGGAATCATCAGAATCATCAACAGTATTGGTACATATGGTTTTCCAGTCTTTTTGCCGATGCACATGGCCCAGCATGGAATTTCAACCAATGTGTGGCTGCAAATTTGGGGAACGATTTTCCTGGGGAACATTGTGTTTAACCTTATCTTTGGTATTGTCGGCGATAAATTCGGCTGGAAAAATACTGTTATTTGGTTCGGCGGAGTCGGCTGCGGCATTTTCACCGTTTTATTATACTACGCACCTGTTTTCTCCGGCGGAAGTGTAGCGGTTGTCAGCGTGATCGGCTTTATTTGGGGCGGTTTGCTGGCAGGCTATGTGCCGATTGGTGCAATTGTGCCGACGGTGGCAGGAAAAGATAAAGGGGCAGCCATGTCTGTATTGAATTTAGCTGCAGGTTTATCAGCGTTTGTCGGCCCTGCACTCGCTTGGCTGTTCATCGGTCTCGTCGGCGCGCAAGGTGTCGTCTGGAGCTTTGCGGCCCTTTACCTTGCAAGTGCGGTCTTGACAAAATGTATTCATATACCTGAGGAAAAAGCAGTTAAGGAGGAAACATCTCCTCAATATGCATCTTAATTAGAAAGCGCCCATTTTCCGGGGCGCTTTTTATCATTTGTTCAGCAATGTAAGGATTTCCGATACGGAATGACGCAAAAATGATTGATCTGGACGGGATTTCACCATAACAGTCAGCCGATAAGAAACAGAATATAAGTCTGAGCCGTTTGTTCCACGTTAATTTCACGTCTTAGCTCGCCCGAATGTTCTCTCAAAACAAATTCATAACGGTCTCCAATGCTTTATTCTTGATTGAATTCTCGATGACGAGCCATCAACATTACCTCTTTCTGAATCGATCAGTATATAACTATTCTATAAATTATCGAGGGAGTCTAAAGGAAAATAGACAACATATTGACAATGTAATGAGAAATGTTAAGATGTATAGACAATAAGTTGTCCATTCAAGGAGGGAACATCGTGGATTATTCTAAGGAACTGAAAGATTTATTTTTAATGCAACAGTCTTACGCTACATTTTTTTCCACTTTAAACAAAATCCAATCACGCGGAGACGATTATTATGAAAGCTTAACGTCGAGGCAATTTATGACGATGGTTGCCATACTGCATTTACCGGAAGAGGAAACGACATTCAACAACATTGCAAAAAAATTAGGCACTTCAAAACAAAACATCAACAGACTTGTCAGCGGTATTGAAAAAAGAGGTTATGTCATCACTGTACCAAGTAAACGTGACAAGCGTGCAGTTAATGTGAAGATTACTGATTCAGGAAAGCGTGTCATGGAGGAATGCGGTGAAAAAGCGGTGTATTTTATGGCTGATCTATTTAAAGGCTTTTCGACGGAAGAGCTGGAAACATTGTGGATTTTATTGAAGAAACTGTACAGTTTTGATGGAGAAGAACAGGATGGTTTTGAAGAAGACGCTGCTGATTTTGACATTGAACAAAATCGAGACAATTTGAAAACAAATTTATTGCAGGAATTTGCAAAACGGAGAAAGTAAAAAGGAGAACCAACTATGAACAACGTAGCAATAGTAGAAAACTTGAAAATGCAGTATAAAAACAAAAACAAAACGGCAGTAGATGGGATTTCGTTCGAAGTGAGAGAGGGGGAAGTGCTTGGCTTACTAGGTCCAAATGGTGCAGGAAAAAGCACAACCATTCATATTTTATCAGGAGTATTGTCGGCCAGTTCCGGAAACGTTTCGATATTGGGCCATAGTGTGAAAAAAGGGTCAAAGGAAATGAAGAAAGGCATCGGGATTGTGCCTCAAGATATCGCGATTTATGAGGAGATTTCAGCTGAGAAAAATGTTCGTTTTTTTGCCAGTCTTTATTCTCTTAAAGGAGAAGAACTGAAAGCCCGAGTCAAAGAGGCTTTGGAGCTCGTACAGCTATATGAACGGAAAGATGACAAGCCAAAGACGTTTTCAGGCGGGATGAAAAGAAGATTAAACATTGCGTGCGCCATTGCCCATCAGCCGAAACTGATTATCATGGATGAGCCCACGGTAGGAATTGATCCGCAATCCCGGCATCACATTTTGGAATCAATAAAAGAGCTGAAAACAAAAGGCGCAAGCATCATTTACTCTACACATTATATGGAAGAAGTCGAGGCGATTTCAGATCGTATTATGATCATGAATGAAGGAAGAATTATTGCCAATGGAACAAAAGAAGAGCTGTACAGAGAAGTCAATAAAGAAATAACATACGCTTTTCAACTGGCGCATGTTCAGCGATTAAATAAAAACTCGATTAGAGAAATCATAGGAGTGACAGGAGTTGATTTCTCTGACCATCAACTAAATGTTACCGTTCAAAAGAACCAAGATCACCTGAGTGAAATCATATTAGAATTGAGTGCCCAAGGTTGCAGCATCCTAAACATGAACAAAAAAGAGGCATCGTTAGAAACGGTATTTTTAGAGCTGACGGGAAGAAATTTAAGAGATTAGGAGAGCAAAATGAGTTTGTTAAAATTGATAACATTTGATTTTATGAATATTTTAAGGAATCCGGTTCTTGTAATAGCCAATACGGCCTTTCCTTTCGTTCTCATTCTGGTCATGGGCTTTGTTACGAAAAGCAGCTTTGGAGCAGGCGGGGTAAGTTCTTATGATTATTACGGAGTGAATATGATGATTTTCACTGCAGCTCTGATTGCTATGACGACCTCTAATACGTTTATGGAGGAAAAGGTGAAGAAAGCGAACCTTCGTATTGTGTATGCGCCGGTTTCGACAACTAGTATCTATCTTTCTAAATTACTATCAACCTTTATATTCAGTGTCATTATGTACAGCATGAATGTGTTGATAGTCCAAACGATTTTTCATTTGAACTTTGGAGGACAATATCTTACGTATTTCATGCTTTTATTGTATGTATTTTTATTTTTCGGTTGCTGTTTTGGCACAATGTTCTGCAGTTTGTTCAAGAATGAAGAACAGGCGAATGGGATTATGCAAATTCCGATAGCTTTTTTTGTTTTCTTTGGTGGCGTATT
The DNA here is from genome assembly GCF_037963335.1 of Bacillus sp. PS108. Lineage (NCBI taxonomy): Bacteria > Bacillati > Bacillota > Bacilli > Caryophanales > Bacillaceae > Bacillus > Bacillus sp. PS108. The sequence continues at coordinate 2,009,298 of NZ_CP150155.1, read as the reverse complement.
TTTCGGAATTCATAGATTTGGAGATACCGTCAATCAGATATCGATTCTTTCTCCGATTAAATGGGTAACAGAATGTTCATTTCGTCTCATTTATGATCATGATTTCAGTATGCTGCAGCCTGTTATGTCAGGACTAATATTGGCTTCAATCATTTGTATTGCCGTTTCTCATGTTGTATTTAAGCCGGAGGGATATATATGCTGAGTTTATTCCAAAACAGGTGGGAGCGAATCCTGACCAAAAAAGCCATTATTATCATTGCATTAATCATTATCCCTCTGATGATTGGCGTTGCGATTATGTTTTCCGGGAAGCCGGTTTTCAAAGAAACAATCGCTTTTGTTACAGAACTGGACGAAGTTCATCATTTGCCGAGTGATTCTGCATTTAGAGTGGTAACGGTAGATCAGAAGCCGAAGTTTTCTGATCTGATGTTAGGGAAATATGCAGCCATTGTAGAAAAAAATCAACTTGATTACAAAGTAACCACGTTGAAAAGTAAAGCGGATCAAAAAATGATTCAGCAATTTTTTGAGACTGGAGAAATGCCAGGCAGCTACCGGGGAGAGGATGAATTAAGGACTGAACGGGGAACGGGAACGAATATATTAGGCTTTATCATGATGCTTGTATTGATGCAAGGTGTGGCATTAGCTGCGTTATATCCAGAAGACCGGATGCTCAAAACCTTCAAAAGGATTTTAGTGTCTCCCGTGCATGTGGGGAAATATTTGTTGGTTCAGTTTATCTTTACTTTTTTATGTTTATACATACCCACTTACTTGGCCATCCTAATTACAAATGTACTCTTTCATGCTGAAATTGGTTTCCGTTTAAATATTCTTGCTGGGTTACTGGGTGTTCTTACAGTGCTTGCAACAGCATTCGCTATCTTTATGGCTTCTGTGATGGATCGAAACATCAGTTTGATGACGAGTGGTATCAGTGTGATCACGTGTGTATTGTCAGGCTGTTTTATTTCTTTTGCTCCACATCATCCAATATTGAATGCCCTTTGTGCGATACTGCCGCAAAAAGCGTATATGACTTTCATTCACGGGGTAGAAATGGGGGATTCAATGTGGGAATACAAAACTCAGGTTATTTATATTTTGATGTGGTCGGCTGCGTTTTGTTTCCTTGGGGATTTTATCACAAGAAGAAGAACCAATAAAGGGATTTATGAGTAGGGGAAAAAGTTATTAGCATTGTTTTAAGAGATGAAAATTTTGTAGGGATTGATCAAGAATCAAAACGTCACAGCTGATGCAGGTCATGAATCGGACATTTTAAAGGAAAAGGGATGTGGCACAGACCAAGAGAATACCGTCATTCTCTTGGTTTCACAATAGAGTACACATTTGTATCATTTGGAGTCCCATTTTGATACATGTACTGTCTTAAAACGCCTTCTTTTTGAAACCCCATTTTTAGAAGCAGACGATTTGATGCTTCATTATCGGTAAATACGACTGCGCCAATACGCGACAGTCCAAGGGCAGAAAATCCGTAAGATACGACCTTTGAAATGACTTCTGATGCAAATCCGTTTCGCCAATGCTCCGGGATGAATTCATAACCGATTTCCGCGCGCCTATGCTTTTGGGCCAGAGCGTGAAAGCCTATTGTTCCGATCAGTTCTTTAGTGTCCCGTCTTTCAATTCCCCACCGTATACCGCGTTTTTCTTGATAGAGGGCAGCAAACGTTTGAATCATTGAAATGGCCTGTTCTATAGATTCCATGTTTTCAAGCCCATAATAGCGTGTCACCTCATCGTTTGAGAAACAAGCAAAAATGGCTTCCGCATCCTGATCTGTGATTTGCCTAAGTGTAAGCCGATCGGTTTCTAATATAGGAAACATTCAACCACTCCCCGCGTTTGTGTCTATGTTTATCATATCCCTTTTATTTCCTCTTTTCTATAGTGAAATCAACCAATGCAGCAAAGGAACGAATTTGTGTTTCTAGTTGCTCTTTGTTTTTGTTGAATTGTTTCAAACGATGGCCGTTCGCGCCTGATGGGTGGGGAAAGCCGTTAAGGCAAACCAAATTCTGGAGGCTGTGCTGTCTGATCAATGTTTCACATACTGTTTCGGCCGCTTTTCCTAACGGAATGAGAAGAGCTGGTCCCGTCACATGGTTAAGCTCCGCAGGGAAGTACCCAAAAGCATAAGTGCTTAGAATAGGAGAATGAGTGATAGCCGGTTTGTATCCGGTATAGTTTTTTTGCTGGATAAAGACAGGATATTTAATAACGGAAGTTGTATGGAGCATATGCCGTAATTCTCCAAAAAGCTTTGCGGCGCTTTGAATGCCAAAAGCTTGCGGCAGCCCGCATAAATCCAGCATGGTGATAAGGTTATGTCTCATCGACCCGGAGAAACCCGCTGCTATTTTTGTATCTACCGCCATTTGCCCAAGAGTGCGGCCTTGCCGCAGACTTTCGACTGCTGTTTCGTATGCTGTTTTCATCTGGGAAAAACCCGGCGTGATCCCGGCAATCACAATCGTAGCAGTCCGATTGATATATTCATTATGAGGTGAATAGTAGATGTCAAGTTCATTTTCTTGATGGAGATGAAATGGAGAAATAAATAAATCCGACTTTGTAAGTGAAGAGGGAAGAGAATGTAGTTTTTCTGCGAACTCCTTTAAGCAACTGTGGTTTACAATCATGCGAAAGCCTCCTCAAAAAATGATATCCCATTGTTCATTCTGATCGAAACAACGGGATATCATTCATCATGACCTGCTATTTAAATGGCCAGCCTGCCACACCTCTTTAACAGCTTTAGGAACTTTTTTCACTTCAGCTGCGGTCTGCTGAAACGTGTATTTTTTTATTTGGACATCCTGCTGAACCTTCTTTTGTTTTTGCGTCAGCAGCTCTGTTTCTGTTTTTAATCCTTCGATTTGTTTTTGCATAGCCTGCGTAACAGAGGAAAGCTCCTTTAGTGCAGGGTCCATTTTTTTCTTGTTTTGAATCACGGTAACTCCTAAGAAGATAATAGAAACTGCTAATACTGCAAGACTGATATAAACTATAATCATATGTTCACTCCTTTTCTTATGTCATTACCCTGTATCCGTTTTTTTAATCAGAAGAAATGATATTTACACAGTTCGTTTGATTTGCGTATTGGATGTATTGTACTTATAATGTGATATCGTACATATGTAAACAAAGAAAGGGTGCTTCAATTGCAAAGTTTACAAAATAAAACTGCACTAATCACAGGCGGAGGCAGAGGAATTGGCCGTGCTACAGCTCTTGCTCTTGCGAAAGAAGGCGTAAATATTGGGTTAATCGGCCGGACTGCCGCTAATGTTGAAAAAGTGGCAGAAGAAGTCAAAGCGCTTGGTGTAAAAGCTGCATTTGCTGCTGCAGATGTAAAAGATGCCGAGCAGGTTAACCAAGCCGTCGCTCAAGTGAAGGAACAGCTCGGTGATATCGATATCCTCATTAATAATGCCGGCATCAGCAAATTTGGCGGTTTCTTAGATCTGTCAGCTGATGAGTGGGAAAATATTATTCAAGTCAACCTAATGGGTGTGTACCATGTCACGCGCGCGGTGCTTCCGGAAATGATCGAACGCAAAGCCGGAGACATCATTAATATTTCATCTACAGCGGGCCAAAGAGGAGCTGCTGTAACAAGTGCTTACAGCGCTTCTAAATTTGCCGTTCTCGGGTTAACAGAGTCTCTTATGCAAGAAGTGAGAAAACATAATATCAGAGTCAGCGCGTTAACGCCGAGCACTGTCGCTAGTGATATGTCTATCGAATTGAACTTAACAGACGGTAATCCTGAAAAAGTGATGCAGCCTGAGGATCTTGCTGAGTACATGGTGGCACAATTGAAATTAGATCCTCGTATTTTCATCAAAACAGCGGGATTATGGTCAACAAATCCTTAAAAATGAAAACCTGTCTTTCGACAGGTTTTTTTATTTGAATGAAATTCATACCGGCATATGCAAATCTGACAATCGTTTTAAATTGAAGCTGGCAGTGAATGCAGGCTATAATAGAACTAAGAAAACTATGTACCAAATGTTCAGTCGAAATTTATTTTTTCCGCTACACCTATAATCAGTAAATATGAAATGCTTGGACTATCAGTCTTTAATATAAAGAAGGAAAACAATAAAAGAAAATTGAATATTTAGTACATAGTGTTGTCAGTGACAGAAGAAGGAGTGCATATGATGAAAGAAGAAAAAAGGAGTTCAACAGGCTTTTTAGTGAAACAGCGCGCATTTTTGAAGCTTTATATGATAACGATGACAGAGCAAGAGAGACTCTATGGGTTAAAGCTGCTTGAAGTACTTCGGTCTGAATTTAAAGAGATTGGTTTTAAACCAAATCATACAGAAGTATACCGGTCTTTGCATGAGCTTCTTGATGACGGGATACTAAAACAAATTAAAGTAAAAAAAGAAGGGGCTAAGCTCCAGGAAGTCGTCCTCTATCAATTTAAAGATTACGAAGCCGCCAAGCTATATAAAAAACAGCTGAAGGTAGAGCTGGATCGCTGTAAAAAACTGATTGAAAAAGCTCTCTCAGATAATTTTTAATAGAAACAAACACCCGGCGCAGCAGTGTGAACCGGGTGTTTTCTGCTTTTCATTATACATATTTGTCGAAAAGAAACAATACAAATCAATGATGACCTTCAAACTTGACATCATTTCCTCACGTGGTAACATTTTAAACGTGTGAAAATGCGAACAAAAAAGCGAACAAAGGAGATGTTACCGATCTTTGATCAAAAGAAAGTAGCCTTTATAGGAGCAGGATCTATGGCGGAAGGAATGATATCAGGTATCGTTCGTGCCAACAAAATCCCGAAACAAAACATCTGCGTTACAAACCGCAGCAATACAGAGCGATTAACTGAACTTGAACTTCAATATGGCATTAAAGGCACCTTGCCGAACCAACTATGTATTGAAGACATGGATGTGCTCATTTTGGCAATGAAGCCAAAAGACGCCGAAAACGCTCTGTCATCACTAAAATCACGTATTCAACCCCATCAATTAATATTGTCGGTCCTTGCCGGCATAACTACCTCTTTTATTGAACAATCATTGCTTAATGAACAGCCGGTTGTCAGAGTGATGCCCAACACTTCCAGTATGATTGGCGCTTCTGCAACAGCTATTGCCCTTGGCAAATATGTGTCGGAAGACCTGAAGAAGCTGGCCGAAGCATTGCTCGGATGCATGGGCGAAGTCTATACAATCCAAGAAAATCAAATGGATATATTCACCGGAATTGCAGGCAGCGGACCCGCGTATTTTTATTATTTAATGGAATTCATTGAAAAGACAGGCGAGGAAGCGGGCCTCGATAAACAGTTATCTCGAAGCATCGGCGCACAGACACTTTTAGGTGCCGCAAAAATGCTCATGGAAACAGGAGAACATCCTGAGATCTTAAGAGATAATATCACGTCACCGAACGGAACCACAGCAGCGGGGCTGCAAGCCTTGAAAAAGAGCGGCGGCGGAGAAGCGATTTCTCAAGCAATAAAGCATGCGGCTAAGCGTTCAAAGGAAATCAGCGAAGATATCGAAAAAACTGCAGCGCCGCTATCAGGAGTGATAAAGTGACGCCTGATACAAGCATGAAAAGAGTCGTTGTGAAGATTGGAAGCAGTTCATTAACAAGCCTTCATGGAGAAATCAGCATTCGAAAATTAGAAGCGTTGGTCGACCAGGTCGTCAAACTCAAAGACGCCGGTTATGAAGTGATTTTGGTTTCCTCAGGCGCAGTGGCGGCGGGATATCGGAAGCTCGGATTTATCCAAAGGCCCGAGAAGCTTCCAGAAAAACAAGCATCAGCTTCAATCGGCCAGGGATTGCTGATGGAGGCTTATTCAAAGCTGTTTTTGGCACACGGCTATGTCGCATCCCAAATTTTAATTACGAGAAGCGATTTTTCTGATGAATATCGATACAACAATGTCAGGAATACAATGAATGTACTGCTCGAGCGCGGCATCATCCCGATCATAAACGAAAATGATACAGTTACCGTCAATCGGCTCAAGTTTGGCGACAATGATACACTCGCGGCAAAAGTCGCAGGATTGATTGATGCAGATATGCTTGTGATTTTATCAGATATAGACGGATTATATGACGGCAATCCGCGCACAAATCCAGAAGCGAAAAGGATACAGCGGGTAAGTGAAATAACACCTGACATCGAAGCATGCGCAGGTGACACTGGGAGCATCGTTGGCACCGGCGGCATGCGCTCTAAGCTTGATGCGTTTAAAATCGTAATGGCGTCTGGCATTAAAGGTTTCCTAGGTCAGGCAGATGCTGGCGATATTTTATACCACGCCGTTCATGAACAGGCGGAAGGCACCTATTTTGAAGCAGAAGGAACGCTTCCGTTGAATCAAAAGGAGCAATGGATCGCTTTTAATTCCGGTCCGGAAGGTGAAATGATTTTATCAGATGATTGTTCACGAAAAATAACAAACGGACAATCGAGTTTATACCTAGACGGTGTACAGAAGATTAAAGGGAAATTCAAAAGCGGTTCAGTTGTTCGGCTGATGGATTCAAAAGGGACGGAAATCGGCCTTGGAATCGTCAATTACTCTTCTGTACAGCTTCAAGAACCGGAAAAGAAAAAGGAACTGACAAATAGAGCTCTAATTGATCAAGAAGCATTTGTTTGCCATGTGGATTTTTCTTTACCTGTAAATTAATTTGCAGAAAAAAACCCGAAGCTTCTATATAGAAGCTCGGGTTCATTTTTTTTATTGATACTGCTCCAGCTTAGAGAAAAATTGAATGACAAACTCATAAAAATCATTCGCGGAAGGCGCAAGCTCTCTATTTTTCGGTTTAATGATTCCGACAGTCCGTTTTACTTGAGGGAACTCAATTGGAATTTTCACAGTAAAACGAGGTGTTGTTTCAGCAAAAGTACTTTCAGGCAGAAGGGTAACGCCCATTCCTGCGGACACTAACCCTTTGATCGCATCCAAATCCTCACCCTCCGTGGAAACGAGAGGAGCAAAGCCTGCTTGTTTGCAAGTATCGATTGCCATCTCTCTAAGTACAAATCCTTCCGGGAACAATACAAATTGGTCGTTGCGCAAATCGATTAAATGAACCGTTTTTTGTTTAGCAAGCGGATGATTTAATGGAACAAGCGCGTAAATTTTTTCAGTAAATAATATTTTTCCCGTTATGTCAGAGAAATTCGTCGGCACCGGCCCTAATAAGGCCAGATCAATATCGCGGTTTCTGACAGCTTCAATCAGAAACTTATAGGAGCCTTGGCGCAGCAAAAATTCGACGTGCGGATATTCTTCTTTAAACGCTGAAATGACAGTCGGCAAAAGCTGGCTGGCGAGGCTTGTAGGAAAGCCGATCTTTACCGTTCCGCGATGCGGGTCAAGATACTCATCAATTTGTTCTTTCGCATAATCAATGGCTTTCATCGCCGTTTTCACATGAATCAAAAATTCTTTTCCGATTGGCGTGAGTTTGATATTTCTCCCTTCACGCTCAAATAAGGTCACATTTAATTCTTCTTCAAGATTGGCAATTTGTCTGCTGATTGCTGATTGGGCCACATGCAAATGATCAGCGGCTTCTGAAACGTGTTCTCTTTCAGCCACCTCCATAAAATAACGCAGTTGGCGCAGCTCCATGTTTGTCTCACATCCATCTATCTCATTTTGAGATTCTTTTGATCTAAATTATATATTGTTTATATCGTTTTGAAAACCTACAATGATTATAGAGTTGTTAGATTTTATGACCGGTATTATCGGAAATTGATCGGGGGAGAGGAATTATGACGTACAATCAAATGCCAAAAGCTCAAGGTCTCTACCGTCCTGAATTTGAACATGATGCATGCGGAATCGGCCTATATGCACACTTAAAGGGCAAGCAGACTCACGACATTGTCAAACAAGGACTTAAGATGCTTTGCCAGCTAGACCATAGAGGAGGGCAAGGCAGTGATCCGGATACAGGAGACGGAGCCGGCTTACTGGTTCAAATCCCTGATGCTTTCTTTAGAAAAGAGTGCAAAGACATCAATCTGCCAGAAAAAGAACGTTACGGGGTAGGAATGGTCTTTTTCTCACAGAAAGAAGATGAAAGAAAAAAAATTGAAAAGCAAATCAATGCACTGATTGAACAAGAAGGCCAAGTCGTTCTTGGATGGAGAACTGTACCTGTAAATGTCGGAAAAATCGGAACAGTAGCGCAAAAAAGCTGTCCGTTTGTCCGTCAGGTATTTATCGGCGCAAGTTCTGATCTAAAGGACAATTTATCTTTTGAACGAAAATTGTATGTCATTCGTAAACAGGCTGAAAATTGGGGAGTAACGGAAGATCTTGATTTTTATTTTGCCAGTCTTTCAAGCCAGACCATTGTTTACAAAGGCCTTTTAACACCTGAACAGGTTGATGCATTTTATTCAGATCTGCGAGACGAAGCATTCGTTTCTGCTTTTGCGCTCGTTCATTCACGCTTCAGCACCAACACATTCCCTACATGGGAAAGAGCGCATCCTAACCGCTATTTGGTTCACAACGGTGAAATTAACACCCTTCGCGGAAATATCAACTGGATGAGAGCACGTGAGCAGCAATTTGTTTCTGAAAGCTTCGGTGAGGACTTAAACAAGATTTTGCCGATTCTCAATGCTGACGGCAGTGACTCTTCCATTTTGGATAACGCATTTGAGTTTTTTGTGATGGCTGGACGCAAACCGGCACATACGGCAATGATGCTCATTCCAGAGCCTTGGACGGAAAATACGCATATGTCCAAGGAAAAAAGGGCGTTCTACGAGTACCATAGCTCCCTGATGGAGCCTTGGGACGGACCAACAGCCATTTCATTTACTGACGGTAAACAAATCGGGGCGATCCTTGACCGGAACGGTCTCCGTCCGGCCCGTTATTATGTCACAAAAGATGATTATATTATTTTCTCATCTGAAGTAGGCGTTATTGAAGTTGAACAGGAGAACGTTTTATATAAAAACCGCCTTGAGCCTGGGAAAATGCTTTTAATCGACCTGGAAGAAGGCCGTATTATCTCCGATGAAGAAGTCAAAACACAAATTGCAACTGAGTATCCGTATCAAAAATGGCTTGAAGAAGAGCTTGTACAAGTAAATCCTGATCCGGAGTCAAGAGAAGAAGAACAATTTAGTGATCTTCTTACTCGCCAGAAGGCATTCGGATACACATATGAAGATATCCAAAAATATCTAATTCCTGTTATTAAAGAAGGCAAAGATCCCCTTGGTTCAATGGGGAATGATGCTCCGCTTGCTGTACTTTCTGACCGAGCGCAATCACTGTTTAACTACTTTAAACAGCTGTTTGCACAAGTAACGAACCCGCCAATCGACGCGATTCGTGAGCAGCTTGTCACTTCAACGATGACTTGGCTCGGTGCGGAAGGCGATCTTCTTCATCCAAGTGAACGAAATGTTCGCCGGATTAAACTGTATACACCTGTTTTATCCAATGAACAGTTTTACGCATTGAAAACGATTGTTCATCCAGATTTAAAAAGCCAAAAAATTGATGTGCTGTTTTCAGAGGATCTTGAACGCGGATTAAAGGACATGTTCACACAAGCAGAGAAAGCCATCAGCCAAGGCGTAAGTTTGTTAATTTTATCAGACAAAAAGATGAACGAACGACTGACACCAATTCCGCCGCTTCTGGCAGTAAGCGCGCTGCACCAGCACTTAATCCGCAAAGGGCTGCGTACGAAGGTCAGCATTATTGTGGAATCGGGAGAAGCACGTGAAGTGCATCACTTTGCAGCGTTAATCGGTTATGGCGCAGATGCGATTAACCCTTATCTCGCTTATGCGACCTACAAGCAGGAAATTGATGAAGGCCGTTTGGATATCAGCTATGAAGAAGCGGTCAGCAAATATGGAAAAAGCATTACTGAGGGCGTCGTAAAAGTGATGTCCAAGATGGGAATTTCAACTGTGCAAAGCTACAGAGGCGCCCAAATCTTTGAAGCGGTAGGAATCAGCCGCGATGTGATCGACCGCTATTTCACAGGTACGGCATCACAGCTAGGCGGCATCGATTTACAAACAATTGCAGAAGAGGCACAGCGCCGCCACCGGGAAGCGTATCAGGATGATTACAGCAAAACGCTTGAACCGGGAAGTGACTTCCAATGGAGAAATGGCGGAGAGCATCATGCGTTTAATCCGAAAACGATTCATACTTTGCAATGGGCGTGCCGCAGAAATGATTACAATCTGTTTAAACAGTATACAAAAGCGGCTGATGAAGAACGCATCGGATTTTTGCGGAACTTGTTCGCATTTGACGGAAACCGCAAGCCTTTGAAGTTGGAGGAGGTTGAATCCGCTGAATCGATTGTCAAACGTTTTAAAACGGGTGCGATGTCATTCGGGTCCTTGAGTAAGGAAGCGCACGAAGCTTTAGCAATCGCAATGAACCGTCTTGGAGGAAAAAGCAACAGCGGTGAAGGCGGAGAAGATCCCAAACGCTTTGTTCCAGATGAGAACGGCGATGATAGAAGAAGTGCGATCAAACAAATTGCATCCGGACGGTTTGGTGTCAAAAGCCATTACCTCGTCAATGCTGACGAGCTGCAGATTAAAATGGCTCAAGGTGCTAAGCCGGGTGAAGGCGGGCAGCTTCCTGGCAACAAGGTATATCCATGGGTTGCCGATGTCCGCGGGTCAACGCCAGGTGTCGGATTAATCTCACCTCCACCACACCATGACATTTATTCGATTGAGGATTTAGCCCAGCTGATCCACGATTTGAAAAATGCCAACCGTGACGCAAGAATCAGCGTAAAGCTGGTGTCAAAAGCAGGTGTAGGAACAATCGCTGCAGGTGTTGCCAAAGCGACTGCAGATGTCATTGTGATCAGCGGCTATGACGGAGGTACAGGCGCTTCTCCGAAAACCAGTATTAAACATACAGGGCTTCCGTGGGAGCTTGGCCTTGCAGAAGCACATCAAACACTAATGCTGAACGGACTTCGTGACCGTGTTGTATTAGAAACAGATGGAAAGCTTATGACGGGCCGCGACGTTGTGATGGCTGCCTTGCTCGGCGCCGAAGAATTTGGTTTTGCAACAGCTCCGTTAGTTGTACTCGGTTGTGTCATGATGCGTGCCTGCCATTTGGATACATGCCCTGTCGGTGTAGCGACACAAAATCCAGAGCTTCGCAAAAAGTTCATGGGAGATCCTGACCATATTGTGAACTATATGCTGTTCATTGCCGAAGAAGTTCGTGAGTACATGGCTGCGTTAGGCTTCAAGACATTTGATGAAATGATCGGCCGCACTGATGTACTTCATGTAAGTGAACGGGCGAAGGGGCACTGGAAAGCAGGCCAGCTTGATTTGTCTACACTTCTTTATCAGCCTGAAGGGGTGCGGACATTCCAAGCTCCGCAAAATCATAAAATTGATCAATCGCTTGATATCACAACAATTCTCCCGGCTGTACAAGAAGCCATCGAATCTGGAAAAGAAGCTGATATTTCGATTGAAATCAATAATACAAACCGTGTAGCCGGAACGATAACCGGCAGTGAAATCTCAAAGCGTTACGGAGAAGAAGGTCTTCCTGAAGATACAATCAAGTTGCACTTTACCGGATCAGCCGGCCAAAGCTTTGGAGCTTTCGTTCCTAAAGGGATGACGCTTTATTTAGACGGAGACTCAAATGATTACGTCGGAAAAGGGCTTTCTGGCGGAAAAATCATCGTCAAGTCACCAGAAGGATTCAACTCTGCTTCGGATGACAATGTCATTATCGGCAACGTGGCTTTTTACGGTGCGACAAGCGGAGAAGCATATATTAACGGACGTGCTGGTGAACGCTTTGCCGTTCGAAACAGCGGTGTGAACGTAGTTGTAGAAGGCATCGGCGACCACGGCTGTGAATACATGACTGGCGGCAGCGTTGTCGTTCTCGGTGATGTAGGCAAAAACTTTGCGGCAGGTATGTCCGGCGGAATCGCTTATGTACTGGCCGAAGATGTCAAAGCGTTTAAACGCAAATGCAACCTTGAGATGATTTTATTTGAATCATTAGAGGATGAGAAAGAAATACAGCACATCAAAGCAATGCTTGAAAGACATACTGCGTATACAAACAGCCAAAAAGCAGAAGATCTGCTTGATCAATGGAAAGACAGTGTGAAAAAATTCGTCAAAGTCATTCCGAAAAACTATAAACAAATGCTCGCAAGCATCCAAGAGCAAAAAGCTGCAGGTTTATCAGATGAAGAAGCCATCATGTTCGCTTTTGAGGCCAACACGAAGCCAAAGCAGAATACAGCAGCATCGGGACAAAAACAAGCGGTAGTACAGTAAGGAAGGGGAGAGGAACATGGGGAAACCAACTGGATTTATGGAGATCAAACGAGAAAAACCTGCGGAGCGGGACCCTCTCACTCGCTTAAAGGATTGGAAAGAATATTCTGCTCCTTTTTCAGAAGAAGCATCGAAACGGCAAGGGGCGCGGTGTATGGATTGCGGTACACCGTTTTGCCAGATCGGTGCGGACATTAACGGATTTACATCCGGCTGTCCGATTTACAACTTAATTCCTGAATGGAATGATCTTGTCTACCGGGGCAGATGGAAGGAAGCATTGGAACGTCTGTTGAAAACAAACAACTTTCCTGAATTCACAGGGCGGGTATGTCCCGCTCCTTGTGAAGGATCATGCACTTTAGCGATTTCAGACCCGGCCGTATCAATTAAAAACATCGAGCGGACCATTATCGATAAAGGATTTGAGAACGGCTGGATTCAACCTAGAATTCCAAAAAAACGAACAGGCAAAAAAGTGGCCATCGTCGGGTCAGGCCCAGCCGGACTGGCGAGTGCTGACCAGCTGAATCAAGCGGGGCATTCTGTCACTGTTTTTGAGCGCTCAGACAGAGCGGGCGGCCTTTTAACATACGGCATTCCAAACATGAAGCTTGAGAAGGGCATTGTAGAACGCCGAATTAAATTGCTGACGCAAGAGGGAATTGATTTTGTCACGAACACAGAAATCGGTGTTGACATTACAGCTGATGAGCTAAAGGAGCAATTTGATGCTGTGATCCTATGCACAGGCGCTCAAAAACAGCGGGACCTCTTAATTGAAGGACGCGACTCAAAAGGAGTCCATTACGCGATGGACTACCTGACACTTGCAACAAAAAGCTATTTAGATTCTAATTTTAAAGACAAGCAATTCATTGATGCTAAAGGGAAGGATGTCATCGTAATCGGAGGCGGAGATACAGGAGCTGACTGTGTGGCTACTGCTCTGCGTCAAAAAGCCAAAAGCGTGCACCAATTCGGCAAACACCCGAAACTTCCGCCAGCCCGCACGAATGACAATATGTGGCCTGAACAGCCACACGTCTTTACGCTTGAATATGCATACGAGGAAGCAGAAGCAAAATTCGGAAGAGATCCGAGAGAATACTCCATTCAAACGACAAAAATGGTTGCGGATAAAAACGGAAAGCTGAAAGAGCTTCATACCATCCAAATGGAAAAAGTGAAAAATGAGCATGGGAAATACGAGTTCCGCGAGCTGCCTGGAACGGAAAAAGTATGGCCTGCTCAGCTTGTCTTTATCGCTATCGGCTTTGAAGGCACAGAACAGCCGCTGTTGAAACAGTTCGGTGTTGATTCTGTAAATAACAAAATCAGTGCAGCATATGGGGATTATCAAACAAATATCGATGGTGTATTCGCCGCAGGGGATGCAAGAAGAGGCCAAAGCTTAATCGTATGGGCGATTAATGAAGGCCGAGAAGTGGCGCGTGAAGTGGATCGATATTTGATGGGGAGTTCAGTTCTTCCGTAAATAAAGGGGATTATCATATAAGAGAAACCGGTCTGGCTGCCAGCCGGTTTCTTTTTTTATTCCATTACGATCCCGATGTTTCCAAACTGTCTGCCTTCCTGCATTCTTTTATATGCTTCACATGCTTTTTCTAAAGGATATATCCGGTCAATTACAGGCCGCAGCTTATGTTTGTCAATGAAAGCGAGCATAGCTTGAAATTCCTCACCGCTTCCCATCGAGGTTCCCAAAACATTGACCTGAGGAAAGAATAGAGAACGCACCGGAAAACTGAGATTATCCCCTGAGCTTGCCCCAAAGCTGACAATACGGCCATTTGGTTTTACATGGCGGAAGTATTCCGAAAAGAGGGCAGGTCCTATGCTGTCAAGAACAACATCCGCCTTTTTTCCCTGCAACTGCTCATCCCATTTGCTGTAGCTGTCAAATGCGTAATCAGCACCTAATTTCAGCGCCTTTTTTCTTTTCTCCTCACTGCGGGAGGTCACGCTTACTGTTGCCCCAATCGCCTTAGCCATAAATAAAGCGTAGGTTGCCACACCGCTGCCGATGCCGGGTATCAATAGATGCTCGCCTTTTTTTAATTGCCCCTTTGTAAACAGAGCCCGATATGCAGTTAAAGCGGATAAAGGTAAAACGCCCGCTTCTTCCCATGATAAATAAGCAGGTTTTTTGATTGCATTTTGTGAAGGAATGATCACATATTCAGCAAGTGTTCCGTCCGAAGGACCTCCCAGAATCTCAGGTACAGGTGGTACATTCTCTGTCAAATCCCAGTTCAATGTCGGGAAAATGACTACTTCTGTCTGAACAGTAACATTTTTCACGCCTTCACCAATCTCTTCGATGATACCCGCGCCGTCAGAACCCAGTATCATGTGAGGATCTTGTTCAGATTTGTTTTTCATAAGAAACAAGTCACGATGATTCAGGCCTGCAGATTTTAATTTAACCTTTACCTCTCCGTATCCAGGCTTTGTTGATGGAACGTCCTGAACTGATAACCCCAGAAGACCGGCTTTTCCGTTGTGAATTACAGCTTTCATGCTGTCTGCCTCCTCATTGAATTGTATTTTCATATCTTTACATATTTTACATAGCGGTTTTCTTCGAGTAAAATGAACAAATATGATAGCCAATATCACTTTTCATCATAGCAAGCAGGTGAGAGCGCGTGGAAAGCGGAGATTTAAAAATTTTTCAGGCTGTTGCTCGCGAAGGAAGCATAACGAAAGCAGCCCAAATGCTGAATTATGTTCAGTCGAATGTGACAGCCAGAGTGCATAACCTTGAGGAAGATTTGAATATCAGGCTTTTTCATCGAACGAATCGGGGAATGAAGCTGACTGCTGCAGGAGAAAATCTTTTACAATATGCAGATCAAGTATTATCGCTGTTAGACCAAGCTGAAAAATCGACCCGAATGAGCAGGCAACCAAAAGGGCCTTTGCGGATCGGATCACTGGAAACGACGGCGGTAACGCATTTGCCTGAGCATACAGCATCCTTCCTCAGGCGTTTTCCTGAAGTGGATTTATCAGTGAACACAGCTGATACGCATCATTTGATTCAACAGGTTCTTGATCATAAAGTTGATGGCGCTTTTGTATATGGGCCGGTTGAACACGCTGCAGTTAGACAACTCCATGTCTCCCATGATGAATTAGTTTTGATTTCATCACGAGAAGGGACGGCAGAAGACATGCTTCAGCAGCCGATGCTCTTTTTTGGGGCTGGCTGTTCTCATCGTGACAGGGTCAAAAGATTACTAGAGGAAGCAGACATACACAATCAAAAAATCATAGAGTTTGGCACATTGGAGGCTATTATAAAAGGTGTTTCCGCTGGGATGGGTACGGCGCTGCTCCCAAAGTCCGCTGTTGACTGCTCCGTACATCGTACAAATGTATGGATTCATCAATTGCCACCAGCATATCAAGACTTAGAGATCGTCTTTATATACAGGAAAGACTTTTTTATTACGAGTGCGTTTCAGACATTTCTTGATGAGATAAACGAAATGAAAAGATGAAGATAGACGTGCATTAGCAGAATAAAGATTTTGTCAAAGAAGCAGTCATCCTTCTGTCATTTTGGATTGCAATCAGGGATACAGAGCATCAGCAATGCCCGTTGTTATTAAAGATCTGCATGAAAAAACTGTACTCATTTGAAGCGAGTACAGTTTTTTTATTTATTTACGTTTTAAATTAATGCCGATCGCCGCTCCGTTTCTGCTTGAATCAGCTACACCTTTAAAGGTGCCGTTTTCATGGTCGATCGATATGCTTTGCACGTTTCCAATATCCACCGGACTTGTGCCAAATTTGTGGCCCATGCCGTTTAGCTTGCTGAGGACATCTTTAGGAACTCCGTCTTCGTAACGGTAAGAGCTCATGCTGTTTGTATAAATTCTCGGCTCTTCAACAGCTGCTTTTAATTCCATACCATATTCAATGTGGTAGAGAATGGTTTGCAAAACGGATGAAATAATTGTCGCACCGCCAGGAGATCCAACAGTGAGGACAGGCTTGTCATCCTTAAATAAAATCGTCGGGGTCATGCTGCTTAAAGGCCGTTTGTTTGGCTGTACTTCGTTAGCTCCGCCTGGTATCGCATCAAAATCCGTTAATTCATTGTTTAAAATAACACCGTAATCAGGGACCATAATACCCGTTCCGAATAGCTGTTCGATTGTTGTTGTATAAGAAACGACATTTCCCCAACGGTCAGCAACTGTAAAGTGGGTTGTTTGGCCTTCTACTTTGTCTTTCGGCTGTTCAACTTGTTTATAGTTTGCTGATCCTTCTTGGTATTTCCAAGGGTCACCGGCTTTCGGTTTTTTATTCACTTGATCTAGGTTGATTAATTGCTGGCGTTCTTTAATATAATCGGGGTGAAGCAGGCCTTTGAGAGGAACATTTACAAATTCGGGATCACCTGCGTAAGACGCACGGTCGGCATATGACAAATGCATCGTTTCAGCAAGCAGCTGATATTTTTCCCATGAGCGGACATCGTATTGTGAAAGGTTAAAATGATCAAGGATTTTCAGCATTTGCAATAAGAAAATACCGCCGGAGCTTGGAGGAGGAGTAGTAGCGATTTGATAGCCTTGATAATCTCCCCAAATCGGTTCATCAATTGTAATGTCGTAATTTTCTAAATCTTTTTCTGTCATTGATCCGCCGAAATCCTGGACAGTGTCAGAAAGCGTCTTGGCGAATTTTCCTTTATAAAAAGCGTCAGTGCCTTTGGAGCGAATAAGCTTAAATGTTTTAGCCAAATCCTTTTGAATAAGGGTATCTCCTTCTTTAAGCGGTTCGCTATTTGGTAAAAATACATCTTTTGCGGCAGTCCGTGAAAGTTTTTCCTGATATTCAGAAATGGCATCTGCCAACACCGAATCAATCGGAAAGCCTTTTTCAGCGAGTTTAATAGAAGGGGTAATTAATTGCTTCATCGAACGGGTTCCCCATTTATCCAAGGCTTCTTCCAGCCCTTTCAGAGTGCCTGGAACACCAACGGCAGTACCTTTTGTTACACGTTCAGAGAAAGGAATTGCTTTGCCGTTTTCGTCCAGAAACATATCAGGAGTTGCGCCTGCTGGAGCACGCTCACGGCTGTCGATTATCGTTGTATCCTTCGTTTTTCCGTCATACACCATCATAAAACCGCCGCCGCCAATACCTGACATCATCGGCTCTGTTACATTGAGTGCAAATTGAATGGCAACCGCTGCGTCAATAGCATTTCCTCCTTTTTTCAGCACATCAGCACCGATTTCAGAAGCAAGAGGATGTGCGGTCGCAACCATGCCGTCTTTTCCAACATCTACTTGTTTGTACTCATCGTAGCTTTTGGGCGGTTTTTTAGCTTCCACGTGAAAAGGGACACTTCCAGCGACTAACAGAACACTAAGCAGAGCTGTTAAACAGACGTTCCACGTTCTTTTCATGTTCTCCCTCCTATATGAAGCTGTATTGTTACAATCTTAGCGTAAAAAAATTACAGCGTTTTCACAAGTGACAAATGGTATATTATATAGTACATAAAGCCGTTTTTCTGTGCAAAATTGATTATATTGATATGAGCCATGTGCTATATTAGAATCAGCATACGGATTAAGAAGGGACTGCTATATGTATTTAACGATTGAAGAAACAGCAGAATATACAAATCTTTCAGAGGATTATATTAAAAGCTTGGTGCTCGAAGGGAAAATCAGAGCCGTTCATGACGGGGAGCAATTTTTGATTTATAAGGAACAGTTCAAAACGCATCTCGAACAGTTGGAGAATTACAAAGCACTTGTGCAGGAAATATTAAATGAACCGATCCCGGAAGATATTGATGTAAAGGATGAGGATTAGGACACAATTTGAAATTGTGTCTTTTTTTTGTATATTTTTGCGAAAGCTCCAGAAAATTGGGAGTGTCAGATTTCGTTTTAAGAGGTTTTTTGATGATTAGTAGGGAGATAAGTATCCAAGAGGTTAAAAGCTTTATAATAGGCTTTAAAGCTTATTTTATAGGGTGAAGGTTGGAAGAAGCTTTTTTAAAAGCTTATGTAACACTATGTATATTATGTTACATAAATGCCGCCGCACTTTGACATTCAACGTTTTTCAGCTATAATAGTAACATAGACCTCAAAATGTTACATAAGGGTTTTTAAGGAGTTTTTTGATGCATATTGTACAGCCGATTCGCAGTCTAGAGAAAATCCAAGAAGTCAAACAGTATTTGCTTAACAAAAACAAGCGGGATTATTTTCTGTTTATTTTCGGCATCAACAGCGCGCTCCGCATTTCTGATATTCTGCCGCTGCAAGTGAAGGATGTTCAAAATAAAGATCATTTATGGGCGACTGAAAGCAAAACGAAAAAGAAAAGAAAGATTCTTATTTTAGAATCGCTGAAACAGGAAATATACGAGTATACGAAAGACATGAAGGAAAACGAATATCTTTTTAAATCAGTGCGGACCAGGAAGCCGATTTCCCGCATTCAGGCCTACAGAATTTTAAGAGAGGCCGCTGCAGCGTGCGGACTTGAGGAGATAGGGACGCATACACTCCGGAAAACGTTTGGCTATCATTTTTATCAGCGAACGAAAGACATCGCCGAGCTGCAGAGAATACTGAATCATTCATCACCATCAATTACAATGCGGTATATCGGTATTGATGAAGATACGACAAGAGCCGCATATAAGGTTTTTGGAGGGCTTTAATACAAATCGCTTGAAAATATTGATCATCAGAGCTACTATATAAATACCAAAAGCTCTAGTAGCACAGCGGATAGTGCAGCAGTTTCCTAAACTGCAGGTCGGGAGTTCGAATCTCTCCTAGAGCGTTATATTCACAAAAAGACAACAGGCACTTTTCGCCTGTTGTCTTTCTTTATGCAAACCAAATAAAAAACGCCCGCTTATACCGGGCGTTATTCTTATATAACTGCGTCAAATTGATTGACTTTCCATTTTTTATTTTCTTTCACAAATGTCACTTTCCGTTTTGCAGAAGGGGATCCGTCTAATGTAGGGACAGTAAATTCGTATGTGATTGTGCTGCCTTTTTTAGAGATCAGTTTAGCAGTTGATTTTTTCCAATTCAAAAGATTGTCTCCGTCACCGATTGGAACAGCAAGTTTTCCTTTTGAAACAGTGAAATGATAATCTTTAAAGCCTTTTTCGATTGCTGTTTTTGTAAACATAGGAGTTAAATAATTCACCGCTTTTGCTTTAGTGCCTAGATCACTGCACATGTATACATATTGAAGATTTTGATACTCGAATGTGCCTGATGGGCAAACTGCTTTTTTCACCTTCGGATTGTGGCCGCTCATGGTGTTCCAAAAATGTTCTCTAGCGGATAATGCCAACTGTAATGCTTGTTTTTGTGATAAATCGCCTGATGTATTTTTCGCAAATGCATTTGTGCTTAATGACAGAATAAGTGCAATGGTTGTTAGAAATAGAAGACATTTTTTCATTATCGCTCTCTCCTTCAAAATCTCTTTCTCTTATGTTACAAATGTTACAATAATTACGGATAGATTACAATACTTTTGCATAAATTATTTTTTATTCTTTTACTCACAAAAAATACGCCATTACTTGCTAGTTTATTCTTCATAAGCTAAAAAGATGTGTAAAATTAGAAGAATCGGGAAGGGTTTCATAAGTGCAGTGATGAATAATAACATGTTACATATCCTGTTTTTGTCAAAAAATGAGGGCATGTTTAAAAACGATTTCAAATAAAGGAGTCCTTTAATATGGAAACATCACAAGAACCTCTTGTAACTCAAAAGAAAAGCAAACCATCAGTTTGGCGGTCGATGTCACTCTTTTTAGTGCCGCTTCTGCTGAGCAATGTGCTGCAATCAGTCGGCCAGCTAGTCGGGATGATGGCTGTAGGCAGATGGCTCGGTGTTGATGCAGTGGCAGCTGTATCATCCTTTTTCCCGTTATTTTTTCTTTTAATCTCATTTACGATTGGGATCGGTTCAGGAAGTTCGATTCTGATCGGACAAGCTTACGGAGCGAAAAATGAGGAACGGCTAAAGGCTGTTGTCGGGACGACGCTCACGTTTACATTTTTATTAGGCGTTGTGTTAGCCGTCATCGGCAGTATTTTCACCCTGGATATCCTTCGTTTAATGGGAACACCTGAAAATGTCATTCATGTCAGCGCTAACTATGCACGTATTTTATTTTATGCTATGCCGTTTATGTTTTTATATTTTGCATATACTACCTTTTTGCGCGGAACAGGAGATTCCAAGACACCGTTTTATACGCTGATTGTGAGCACGGTTATCAACATCGCGCTTTTGCCTGTTTTAATCCTTGGCATGTTTGGTTTTCCGAAACTGGGCATATACGGCTCGGCATATGCAACTGTCATTTCTACGATTGCGACTTTTCTCGTGTTAATGGTGTATTTACGAAAGCGAAAACACCCGCTGCAATTTGATAAAACAGTGCGTCGTTATTTGAAAATGGATAAGGAACTGCTGGTTCTCCTGCTGCGTCTTGGGGTCCCAGCAAGCATCAATATGATTCTTGTCTCATTATCAGAGATAGCGGTTATTTCATTCGTCAATCATTACGGCTCTAATGCAACAGCTGCATACGGAGTGGTCAACCAGGTGGCCAGCTATGTACAGATGCCGGCCGTCAGCCTTGGTATTGCGGTTTCTATTTTCGCTGCGCAATCGATCGGAGCGAACGAGTTTGACCGCTTAAAGCAGGTCATTCGCGTGGGGATTTGGCTGAATTATATCATTGGCGGCGTACTGATCATTCTGATCTATGTTTTTTCACACCAGATTTTATCGTTATTTTTAACCGAGCAAGAGACGCTTTACATTGCGCACCGTCTTTTGATGATTACATTGTGGAGCTATTTGCTGTTTGGAAATGCCCAAATTATTTCTGCAACGATGCGGGCAAGCGGAACAGTTTTATGGCCGACCGTCATCAGTATTTTTGCAATCTGGGGAGTAGAGGTGCCTGTCGCTTTCGTCCTTTCTCACTATACAAAGCTTGAAATACTCGGCGTCTGGGTTGGTTATCCAGCTGCGTTTGCCGTCAGCTTGCTGTTGATTTATGGGTATTATCAATTCGTCTGGAAAAAGAAACAAATCACCCGTCTCATCCAATAGCCTCCGAATCACACCGTTCATAAGTTTGAACGGTGTTTTTTTATTTGATAGGGGAAAATATAAAATGGAGGAAATATGGTACAGTACATTGAATTCTTATACTAGCAATGAATCAAGGAGAGGTTGAGTAAACATGGCAAACTTTATTGAGAAAATCACGTATTTGGGAACACCGGCCATCAAAGCGGGCAACGAACATCTAGAAATGATTGTTGTCCCTGAGTGGGGGAGCAACGTCATTTCTCTCGTGGACAAAACAACAAATGTCCAGCTTTTGCGTGAACCGGAAACAGCAAAAAGTTTTCACGATACACCAACATTGTATGGCATTCCAATCCTGTTCCCACCTAACCGCATAAGTGACGGTACATTCAGTTTCCGGGGCAGAACGTATCATTTTGATATCAACGAGAAGGATAAACACAACCATCTTCATGGGTTTCTTTACCATGAAAAGTGGAACGTAGTGACCGCGAAGAAAACTGATGAAGAAGTGATTGTTGAAACAGAAATTGATCTTTCTGAGCTCCCCCATGTGTATAAGCAATTTCCTCACCATGCCGTCGTTCGGATGACATACACGGTAAAGGGGAATACTCTATATAAACATGCGACAGTCATGAACAAAGGAAAGGAAGCGTTTCCTTGGGGAATTGGTTATCATACTACATTTGTGTTTCCGGCAGAAAGCTCGTTATTCTCCCTGACAGCAGATCAGCAATGGGAGTTGGATGAACGCCTGCTGCCGACCGGGAAACTGATGGATGTACCGATTAAAGAAGCTTTGCATGAAGGAATGGATTTGCGCCACAAGCAGCTGGATGATGTCTTTTTATCTTCCTATCAGAAGAGGGGCGGAGAAAACCAGGCAGTCATTTATCATCAGCATGCACATATCAGCATTATTTATAAGGCAGATGAACAGTTTAAACATTGGGTTGTATACAATGCGGACGGAAAACAAGGGTATTTATGCCCTGAACCTTACACATGGGTGACAAACGCTGTGAATCTTGATTTACCTTCGTCACTCACTGGTTTACAAGTGCTGGAGCCGGGAGAAGAAACGACAGCTAAAAGCAGTATCACCATTGAACTGAATCATCAATAGCCAATGATGAAGCGCAGAGAGGCGGGGAAATTAATGAAAAAAAGCATAAAGCTTTATGTTGCTGTTTTACTGCTTTTCGTCGTTGCTTCGGTGCCTTATATGCATCAGGCTGCGCTTGCCGCTGAAAAACAAGATGCACTTTCCGGGCAGATCGATAAGATTTTAGCTGATCATCCTGCCCTCGAAGGCGCAATGGCCGGCATCACCGTTCGCTCTGCGGAAACAGGTGCTGTTCTATATGAACATTCAGGAGAAACCCGAATGAGGCCTGCCTCTTCTCTAAAGCTTTTGACAGCGGCCGCGGCACTTTCTGTCCTTGGCGAGAACTATTCTTTTACAACCGAGGTCCGGACGGATGGAACACTGAAAGGGAAAAAGCTGAATGGTAACCTTTATTTGAAAGGGAAAGGCGATCCGACACTTTTACCATCTGATTTTGACAAAATGGCTGAGAAATTGAAACATTCCGGCGTAAAAGTAATTAAAGGCAATCTGATCGGTGATGATACGTGGCATGATGACATGCGATTATCACCTGATATGCCTTGGAGCGATGAATACACATATTATGGCGCGCCAATCTCCGCTCTAACAGCGTCTCCGAATGAAGACTATGATGCAGGCACTGTGATTGTTGAGGTCACCCCAAATCAAAAAGAAGGGGAAGAGCCTGCCGTGTCTGTCTCTCCGAAAACCGATTATATAACGATAAAGAACGATGCTGAAACGACTGCTGCCGGTTCAGAAAAAGACCTCACAATCGAAAGAGAGCATGGAACAAACACGATTACAATTGAAGGGAGCGTACCGGTTGACGCAAAAAAGACAAAGGAATGGATTTCTGTCTGGGAGCCTGCCGGATATGCCTTAGATTTATTTAAGCAGTCACTAAAAAAACAAGGTATTACTGTGAAAGGGGACATCAAGACGGGTGAAGCACCTAGTTCTTCAGATGTGCTGCTCTCTCATCGCTCAATGCCTTTATCGAAACTTTTTGTGCCGTTCATGAAATTAAGTAATAACGGACATGCCGAAGTGCTCGTAAAAGAGATGGGGAAAGTGAAAAAAGGAGAAGGGAGCTGGGAAAAGGGGCTCGAAGTGTTAAACAGTACGCTTCCGGAATTTGGTGTTGATTCTAAATCACTCGTCTTAAGGGACGGATCAGGAATCTCACATATTGATGCTGTATCCTCAGATCAACTTTCACAGCTGTTATATGACATTCAGGATCAGAGTTGGTTCTCGGCTTATCTAAATTCTTTACCTGTTGCGGGCAATCCTGACAGAATGGTGGGCGGAACGCTGAGAAACCGCATGAAAGACACTCCTGCACAAGGAAAAGTAAGAGCAAAAACCGGATCGCTCAGTACGGTAAGCTCTCTATCGGGGTACGCAGAAACAAAGAGCGGAAAAAAACTTGTTTTCTCTATTCTTCTAAATGGATTGATTGATGAAGAGGATGGAAAAGATATTGAGGATCAAATCGCTGTCATTTTGGCAAATCAATAATAGCGGCAGACCTGTTTTCCAAGAGAAAACAGGTTTTTTTATGTCTGTAATAACGCTTTGTCGAACCTTCCAACAATTAGAAGAATGATGCACAAAAGAAAATTAGTCCGATTAAAAAGTAGTGTATAAGACCTTATGTAAAACAATACTTTTATCACTTTATATCCGGAAATTTGATAAAAAAAGAAACGAAAAATAAAGAAATAATACTATATTCAAAAAAATGTTATAAAAATTTAATGTTTTTTATTGTACTTTAAAAAATATCCGTTAATATAGTGCATATATGGATTATATAGTCATATAATTTCTTTTATTGTCATTTTTCTGCTTTTTTCTACATTTTCTTATCCTCTTATTATGAGAACTGGAGGGAATCCGTTGAGCGAACATACTTATTCTTTAACCCATGCCCAAAGGAGAGTGTGGTTTACCGAACTGCTGGAGCCAGATACCAGCATTTGCAATCTCACAGCCTGTGTGAAATTTAAAGGCAATATTGAGCTTGATACTCTGGAGGGAGCACTGAATCATTCCATCTCCCGCAACGACGCCATTAGATTTCAGCTGTTAGAAGGAGAAGAGCTTGAGCCGCGATTGCACCTTACTGAATATAAATATTATCCACTTAGAATAATTGATTTTTCAAATGTTGAAATGATAGAAATAGAGCAATGGATTCAGGATCAAGCGAGCATTCCATTTAAACTGTTCAACTCGCCTCTTTATCAATTTTACCTCCTTAGAATTGACTCTCATGAAGTTTGGCTATTTGCGAAATTCCATCATATCATAATGGATGGAATCTCTTTAAATGTGATGGGAAATCAAATTATAGATCTTTATCAAAAAATGAAAAAGAAAGATCCTTTACCTGATCAGCCGGAACCTTCTTACTTGAGCTACATCGAAAAAGAGAGTCAATATCTACAATCTCCACGGTTTGCAAAGGACCGTTTATTTTGGACACAAACCTTTGAGCACCCGTTGGAATACCACTCGTTAGCCGACCAGACGTCCTTACAAAAACAGAGCACATCTGCATCCAGAGACACCATCATTCTTTCACCTGATCTAGAGCAAACGATTCGAATCTTCTGCGAAGAACACAAGATCAATATCATATCCTTATTTATGGCTTCATTTTACATATGCATCAGCCGAATCACTTCTAAAAAAGATCTTGCCATTGGCACCTACTATGGCAACAGAGGGTCTAAGGCTGAAAAAGAAATGCTCGGCATGTTCGTTAGTTCTCTTCCAATCAGAATAACGGTTGATCCTGACACAGATTTTCTTTCCTTTGTCCGCACAATAGGCAGGGAACAGCTTTCTGTTATGCGTCATCAACGGTTTCCTTATAATTTGCTTGTAAATGAATTAAGAAATGAACAGAAGGATTTACACAACCTTATCGGTATATCTATGCAGTATCAGCCACTTCAGTGGCATAATGCAGACGATTTTGACTATGAAACAGCGCTTTATTTCAGCGGATACACCGCGAATGAGCTTTCAGTTCAAATACAAGAACGGATAGACAATGGAACCATTCAATTAAATTTCGACTATCAAAATACCTTGTTTTCTCTTGAGGATATTAAACGAATACAATCTCATCTGCTTACCATACTGGAAAACGCCCTTAAACATCCGCACAGCTTTATAAGAGAATTAGATATGACGAATACAAGAGAAAAGCAAAAATTGTTGTATGAGTTTAACAAGACGGAAGCTGTTTCGCCTAAAGCTTTCACCCTGCATGGGCTGTTTGAGCGACAGGCGGCAGTCACACCGGAGCGGCTGGCCGTTCGCTTTTCAGGCGGTTCGCTGACATACGCTGAGCTTGATATGTACGCCAGCCGGCTGGCTGCGCACCTTGCGGCACGCGGCGTCACAAACGAAAGTATCGTCGGTGTCCTGTCTGAACGCTCACCTGACATGCTGATCGCTGTCCTTGCTGTCTTGAAGGCCGGCGGGGCGTATTTGCCGCTTGATCCTGCGTATCCAAAGGAGCGGCTGAGCTACATGCTGAAAGACAGCGGGGCATCGCTCTTGCTGACACAGCCGGGATGCTCCGCACCAAACTTTTCTGGCGAAACGCTTGAAGTGGACATGACATCTCTTGCAGGCGAAAAAGCAGAAAACCATGAGTTTACTCCTGCTGACGGCGGTTCTCTCGCCTATGTCATCTATACATCGGGCTCTACCGGGCAGCCGAAAGGAGTGGCCGTTGAGCACCGCCAGGCTGTTTCCTTTCTGACCGGCATGCAGCACCAGTTTCCGCTTTCGGAAGATGACATTGTCATGGTGAAAACCTCTTTTTCCTTTGATGCGTCTGTGTGGCAGCTGTTTTGGTGGTCGCTTTCCGGTGCTTCGGCGTATCTG
This sequence comes from Bacillus sp. PS108, assembly GCF_037963335.1. NCBI lineage: Bacteria > Bacillati > Bacillota > Bacilli > Caryophanales > Bacillaceae > Bacillus > Bacillus sp. PS108. The sequence goes on along the minus strand of NZ_CP150155.1, from coordinate 1,982,720 downwards.
CTTCCGCCCGGCTGGGAAAAAGACCCCGCGTTGATCGTACAAGCCATTCATCAGGAAAAAGTGACAACGGCTCATTTTATTCCGGCTATGCTGAACAGCTTTCTCGATCAAGCGGAAATGTTAGCGCTCGGTGACGGGACAAGCCTGAAGCGTGTATTCGCCGGAGGTGAACCGCTTGCGCCGCGTACGGCAGCCCGTTTTGCTTCTATCTTGCCGCAGGTATCATTAATCCATGGTTACGGGCCGACAGAAGCAACGGTAGACGCGGCATTTTACGTGTTGGACCCAGAACGGGACAGGGACCGTTTGCGGATTCCGATTGGGAAGCCCGTACCCGGTGCGCGTTTGTATGTTTTAGATCCACATTTAGCCGTACAGCCTTCTGGTGTCGCCGGCGAACTGTACATTGCCGGAGCGGGTGTTGCCAGAGGTTATTTGAATCGGCCGGCATTAACGGAGGAGCGTTTTCTTAAGGACCCGTTTTACCCGGGTGAACGCATGTACAAAACCGGGGATGTGGCGCGCTGGCTCCCTGACGGGAATATTGAATTCCTCGGGCGCACGGATGATCAGGTGAAAATCCGCGGCTACCGGATTGAACCGGGAGAAATTGAAGCGGCACTAAGAAGCATAGAAGGCGTAAGGGAGGCGGCTGTTACCGTACGGACAGACAGCGGCGAGCCGGAATTATGCGCTTATGTAGAAGGGCTCGAAAGAAACGAAGTCCGAGCGCAGCTTGAAAGACTGTTGCCGGGCTACATGGTCCCAGCCTATATGATAGAGATGGAACAGTGGCCGGTTACACCAAGCGGAAAGCTCGACCGAAACGCCCTGCCAGCTCTTAACGGAGCGGCAGATGCGGAGACCTACACGGCGCCGAGAAACGTGACTGAGATGAAGCTTTCTCAGCTGTGGGAGGACGTACTGAAAAATGGCCCTGTCGGGATTCACGACAACTTTTTTGACCGCGGGGGACATTCCTTAAAAGCAACGGCGCTTGTCTCACGGATCGCCAAAGAATTCGATGTACAGGTGCCGCTAAAAGATGTGTTTGCCCATCCGACAGTAGAAGGGCTGGCTACCGTTATCCGTGAAGGAACGGACAGTCCATATGAAGCGATTAAGCCCGCTGAAAAACAGGAAACCTATCCGGTTTCCTCTGCCCAAAAGCGGATTTATGTCCTTCAGCAGCTGGAGGACGGAGGGACAGGCTACAATATGCCGGCTGTGTTAGAGCTCGAAGGGAAGCTCAACCCTGAAAGGATGGACAGAGCTTTCAAAGAGCTGATCAAGCGCCACGAGTCGCTTCGTACCTCCTTCGAACAGGACGCAGGAGGCGATCCGGTGCAGCGCATCCATGACGAGGTGCCGTTTACGTTACAGACTACAGTTCTCGGCGAACGAACCGAACAGGAGGCCGCAGCCGCATTTATCAAACCGTTTGATCTCAGCCAAGCGCCGCTGTTCCGTGCCCAAATCGTAAAGGTATCAGATGAGCGGCACCTGTTGCTGGTCGATATGCATCACATCATTTCAGACGGTGTTTCCGTCAACATTCTGATTCGGGAATTCGGCGAGCTGTACAATAATCGGAATCTTCCGGCGCTGCGCATTCAATATAAAGATTATGCCGTATGGCAAGAAGGATTCAAAACAGGAGACACGTACAAAACGCAAGAGGCGTACTGGCTGAAGCAGCTCGAGGGCGAGCTGCCTGTGCTGGATCTCCCCGCTGATCATGCCCGCCCGCCGGTGCGAAGCTTCGCGGGTGACAAGGTCTCATTTACGCTGGATCAAGAGGTTGCATCAGGCCTTCACAAGCTGGCACGAGAAAACGGAAGCACACTCTACATGGTGCTCCTTGCGGCTTACACCGCGTTCTTGTCACGCTTAAGCGGACAGGAAGATATCATCGTCGGCTCGCCAATCGCCGGCCGACCGCACAAGGATCTTGAGCCGATACTCGGCATGTTTGTGAACACGCTGGCGCTTCGGACGCGCCCGGAGGGCGGGAAGCCATTCGTACAGTATTTGCAGGAAGTGCGTGAGATAGCATTGGAAGCCTTTGAGCACCAAGATTACCCGTTCGAAGAGCTTGTCGATAAGCTTGAATTGACACGAGATATGAGCCGGAACCCAGTGTTTGATGCGATGTTTATCCTTCAAAATGTGGAAAAACAAGACATAGATCTGAGAGAAATAAAAGTCCGGCCTGCCAATTTCGCACATCACATTTCTTTATTTGATATCACATTAATAGCTACGGAAATAAGTGGATCTATTTGCTGCGAAATGGAATTTAGTACAGAAGTATTCCTAAAAGCTACGATTGAACGGTGGGCTGATCATTTTATCGAATTTCTGCATGCGGCACTTTCAACCCCTGAAACAAGCCTTGCACAATTAAACATACTTAGTGATAAAGAAAAACAAAAAATAGTCTTTGAATTTAACAAAACTCAGGTTGAATTTGCTCGAAAAGATGTTCCTTTTCATCGCATATTTGAAGCGAAAGCTGAAGAAATTCCAGAACATATAGCTGTTATTGATAACGAAACAGAGATTAGCTATCGCCTTCTAAATGAAAGAGCCAATAGTCTGGCACGAACATTGCAAAACAGAAAAGGACCGAAGCCAACTGTGGCTGTTTTAGCCAAGCGGTCCATTGATGCAATTGTTGGGGTGCTGGCAGTGATGAAAGCTGGCGGAGTGTATATCCCAATCGATTCACATTATCCAAAAGCCCGTATTGAATACATTCTTCGTGATAGCGGGGCAGATATTCTTCTTTTACAGAGAGAGTTGAAGCATTTGATTTCGAACTCGCCTGAATCTAAAATGTCTCACATCTTCCTTGACGATGAGGGCTCTTTTGAAGAAAGTAACTGCAACCTTAACTTATCTCCTGCTCCTGAAGAGCCGGTATATATCATTTATACGTCAGGAACGACGGGTGCGCCTAAAGGTGTTATTGTCACCTATCAGAACTTTACTCATGCTGCTCTTGCTTGGCGTCAAATTTATGAACTGGATCGGAAGCCTGTCAGACTGCTTCAAATCGCGAGCTTTTCATTCGATGTCTTTTCAGGAGATTTGGCGAGATCATTGACAAATGGCGGGACGCTAATCGTTTGTTCAGATGAAAAGAGGCTGGAACCTGCTGAAATATATAAAATCTTGAACTCTCAGAGAATCACGGTGATGGAGTCGACACCGGCTCTCATTATCCCGGTGATGGAGTATGTATACCGTAACCAATTCAAGCTTCCTGACTTAGACATACTGATTCTTGGTTCCGACATGGTGAAAGCTCAAGATTTCAAAACATTGACAGATCGCTTTGGCCAAAGCATGCGCATCATTAATAGCTATGGTGTCACAGAGGCAACCATTGATTCGAGTTTCTATGAAACCAGTATGGGTGGAGAGTGTACGGGAGATAACGTACCAATCGGCAGCCCGCTGCCGAATGTACACATGTACGTACTCAGCCAGACTGATCAAATTCAGCCGATTGGTGTTGCCGGCGAGCTGTGCATCGGCGGGGCAGGTGTTGCGAAAGGCTATCATCATAAACCTGACTTAACGCAAATGAAATTTACAGAAAATCCATTTGTCTCTGGAGAAAGGCTGTACAGAACCGGTGATCGAGCATGCTGGCTTCCAAACGGAACGATCCAGCTTCTTGGCCGAATGGATTATCAAGTAAAGATAAATGGATACAGAATTGAAACAGAAGAAATTGAAAGTGTTCTGCTTCAAACGGGGCTTGTCAGAGAAGCTGCTGTTGCCGTTCAGCATGATAAAAATGGACAGGCTGGTTTGGCAGCATATATTGTGCCTTCAGACGTCAATACGAATGCTCTCCGTGCTGCTTTAACAAAGGAACTGCCAGCGTATATGATTCCTGCATATCTGATTCCTTTAGAAAACATGCCGCTAACCCTAAACGGAAAGCTGGACAGAAATGCCTTGCCGGCTCCAAATAATGTGTTATCGCGTCCATATACCGCACCAGTTAACGACATACAAAAAACGATGGCGTATATATGGGAAGATGTACTGAGCATGTCACGAGTCGGCATTCACGATTCCTTTTTTGAGCTTGGTGGAGACTCAATTAAAGCATTACAAGTGGCAGCACGTCTGGCAGCTGAAGGCTGGAGCATGACAATACGCGACTTATTCCGTTATTCAACGATTCAGGAACTATGCGGACATATCACACCATTGGCATCTCAAGCGGACCAGGGACCTGCGGAAGGTGAAGCTGAACTCACCCCGATTCAGCGAAGATTTTTCGGACAGGTACATGCTTTTCACTATCATTACAACCAGTCCGTCATGCTTTTCAGTGAAAAAGGATTCAATGCTAACGCGCTTCATCTAGCGCTGCGTAAAATAACCGAGCATCATGATGGCATTCGCATGATTTTCCAACGTGACCAAAACGGCCATGTCATTCAGTTTAATCGCGGAATCAATCACAAGGATCATGAACTGTTTGGCCTTTATATTTCAGATTGGACAAAAGCATCGCTGGAAAGGACTCACCTTGATGAAAAACTTGCCGCTGAGGAAACCGTCATTCAAAGCAAAATGAATGTAGAAAAAGGGCCTTTGCTGCAAGCATGTTTGTTTAAAACGGCAGAAGGGGATCATTTGCTGATTGCACTTCATCATCTTGTGATAGATGGCGTTTCTTGGAGAATTCTGCTTGAAGATTTAGCTGCTGCATATCAACAGGCTTTAGAAAAGAAAGAAATCCAATTACCGCCAAAAACGGATTCTTATTTATCCTACGCCGATGGTCTTACCCAAATAGCTGAAAGTAACCAATTGCTTTCAGAGAAAACGTATTGGCAAACGATTTTAGACGCTCACACTGCTTTTCTTCCTAAGGACATAGAAAATGTGCCAGACAGACTCCAAATGAATAGCGACGCAGCAGCGTTTGTACTATCCGGGGACTGGACTGAAAAATTGCTGTTTGAAACCCAGCAAGCCTATGGTACTGATGCCAACGAACTTTTGCTTACGGCTTTAGGAATGGCGCTTTCTGAATGGACAGGGCATGACCAAATCGTGATCAGCACTGAGGGACACGGTAGAGAAGGGCATGTGCCAAACATTGATATTTCAAGGACAGTTGGATGGTTTACTTCCATTTATCCTATTCTGCTAGACATGGGTATTCCCGAGCCTTTCGAGGATCAGCTCGCATACCGAATTAAGACGACAAAAGATATGCTGAGAAGAGTACCGAACAAAGGAACTGGATACGGATTGTTAACACACATAGGAGAACTGCGGCATAAAGAGCCTGAGGTCAGCTTTAATTATCTCGGTCAATTTAGCGAAGAGAAGGAAGTTGAAACGTTTCAATTATCATATTACCAGCCCCGTTACGAAATAGCGGGTGAGAGAGAACGAGAGTATGAGCTGGACATCAACGCTCTCATTACGGACGGACAGCTTCAAGTAAAAGCGGTATACACCCAGGTGTTCAGCAAACACTCAATTGAGTGCTTTATGGATCGTTTTCACAGGCATCTTATCGAGACGATTGAGCATTGTTCGCAGAAAAAAGCACGCGAAAAAACATTGAGCGATTTCAGCAATAAGGAATTAACGTTGTCTGCATTATCTAGCATCGAAGATCTCGTGAAAGATCTTTAACTTTTGAAAAGGTGTGTGGAATTGATGGCACAATCGGCACAAATTCAAGATATTTATCCGTTATCGCACATGCAGGAAGGAATGCTGTTTCATTCATTAATGGATTTCAGCTCGAAAGCATATATCGAACAGACCTCGTTTACGATCACAGGGAATCTATGCGTCGACTCGTTTCAAAAGAGCTTAAACCTTCTTGTTTCTAGATATGATATTTTCAGAACGATTTTCATTAAAGAAGTACCAGATCTTACAGGTCCGCAGCAGGTAGTCTTATCAAACCGGGAATTGACAGTATATAGAGAAGATATTTCTCGCCTGGCTGATCAAGAACAGCAGACGCTGATTGATGCTTTTATGACTAAGGATCGGGAAAAAGGATTTGATTTGCAAAAAGATCCTTTAATGCGTCTTGCCCTTTTTGATAGAGGAGACAGCCAATATACATGTGTCTGGACACATCACCATATCATCATGGATGGGTGGTGTCTCGGCATTATTCTTAAAGAGTTTTTCAACATGTATGATTCGCTCAAAAATAACTCACCTGTACAGCTTGGCAACACGGTGCCGTACAGCCGTTATATTGAATGGCTCGGAGAACAAGATCAAGAAGAGACTGCTGCCTACTGGAGCGAATATTTGAAGGAGTACGGCAATACTGCTTCTATTCCCCGAATAAAGCGCCGCACGGCAGACGGGAATTATAAAGCCGACCAGGTCAGCTTTTCATTAGTGCCGGATATGGTTGAGAAACTGACAGAGGCTGCCCAAAACTGGGGAGTGACATTAAACACGCTGTTTATGAGTATTTGGGGCGTGCTGCTCCATCGATATAATGCTGCAGATGATGCCGTTTTTGGCTCCGTCATTTCGGGACGCCCGTCAGCGATTGACGGGATTGAATCAATGGTCGGCTTGTTTATCAATACTGTTCCAGTGCGAATCCGATCTGCGAAAGGCATAACGTTTTCTTCGCTGGTCAAAGCCGTGCAGGAGGATATTTTATCATCTGAACAGCATGGGTATTATCCGCTTTATGAGATTCAAAACCATAGTCCATTGAAGCAAGGGTTGATCGATCATATTTTTGTTTTTGAAAATTACCCTGTACAGCTTCATCAGGCATTAAGCGTGGAGAGTGAAAATGACGAAGGCGCTCTGAAGCTGAGTGACATTTCAATGTCGGAACAAACCAATTACGACTTTAATATCGTTATCGTTCCGGGAGAATCATTTTATATCAAATTCAGCTACAACGCAGACATTTACGAGCGGGAGGAGATGCTGAGGATTCAGGGGCATCTAAAGCAAGCACTGGAGTGCATTTTGACAAATCCCGATGTTGCCGTCAGTGACATCAATATCGTGCCGCCGGAGGAGCAACAGGTTATCCAATCGTTTAACGAAACTGAGCGTCCTTATGTGAACAAAACGATACCCCAATTGTTCGAGGAACAAGCCCGCAAAACACCTGAAGCGGCTGCATTAAAAATGGGAGACGATTGCTGGACCTATCGCCAATTAAATATAAGAGCCAATCAGATTGCGCACGCCCTGATAGAAAAAGGCGTTAGATCTGGAGATATCGTGGCTGTGATGATGGGCCGGTCAATGGAAATGCCTGCAGCTTTGCTTGGGATTTGGAAAGCAGGCGGCGCTTATATGCCGCTTGATCCACATTTTCCAGCAGAACGTCTTTCTTTCCTGCTGAAGGACAGTCAAGCGGCTCAATTGCTGATAGAAGAAGACCTTATTTCCTTGATCCCTCCGTCCTATGAAGGAAATACGATAACGATAGAACATACAGAAAGTTACCAAACAGAAGCTCCAAATATGCCGCCAGGTGATCTAGCCTACTTGATCTATACGTCGGGAACGACGGGGCGCCCTAAAGGGGTTTTAGTAGATCATCACGGTATTGCCAATACATTGCAATGGAGACGGGAAGAGTATGGCATGGCCGAACAGGATATATCCCTCCATTTGTTTTCGTACGTGTTTGACGGCTGTGTAACGAGCTTATTTACCCCGCTTTTATCTGGTGCGTGCGTACTGCTGACAACAGATGACGAAGCGAAGGATGTGCTGGCCCTTAAGCGAAAAATAGCCCGTTATAAGGTCAGCCACATGATCATTGTTCCTTCCCTGTACAGGGTGTTATTGGAAGTGATGACTGCTGACGATGCAAAAAGTCTTCGTATTGTGACATTTGCGGGTGAAGCGGTCACGCCTGATCTGCTTGAATTGAGTCAAATGATTTGTCCTTCTGCAGAACTGGCAAATGAATACGGGCCCACAGAAAACAGCGTGGCAACAACAATATTGCGGCATCTGAATGAAAAAGAGAGGATCACGATTGGACACCCGATCAGAAACACAAAAGTATTTGTTTTGCACGGAAATCAAATGCAGCCGATCGGCGCGGCGGGTGAACTGTGTATTTCCGGCGCGGGTCTTGCGAGAGGATACTACAAACAGCAAGAGCTGACACAGAAAGCATTCTCCGATCATCCATTCCTTGAAGGGGAGCGTTTATACCGAACAGGTGATGCAGGCCGCTTTTTGCCTGATGGAACGATTGAATATATTGGACGTTTTGATGATCAAGTAAAAATTAGGGGTTACCGTATTGAACTGAGAGAGATTGAAACAGTTCTTCGACAAGCACCGGGGGTAAAGGAAGCCGCGGTACTGGCCCGTGATGTTTCTGCTGAGGAAAAGGAGCTCGTTGCTTATATCGTTCCGGAAAAGGGAAACAGCCTCCCAGATTTGTATCAGCATCTTGCCGGGACATTGCCGTCCTATATGATCCCAGCAAGTATTATCAACATCAGCAGGATGCCATTAACATCCAGCGGCAAGCTTGACAGGTTTGCGCTTCCTGAACCAGAAAACAATACGAGTGTCACATATATGGCGCCCCGAACCTTAATCGAAGCTGATCTCGCACATATTTGGGAAGATGTGCTGAATAAACAGCAAATCGGCATTCGTGATGATTTCTTTCAGTTAGGCGGACAGTCCTTAAAAGCGGCCGCACTGGTATCAAGAATACATAAAAAGCTTAATGTCGAGCTGCCGCTCAGTGAGGTGTTTTCATATCCGACGGTTGAAAGCATGGCGGTCAAATTGATGAGCTTAAAAGAACACGCTTTTACACAGATTGAACCTGCGGATCAAAGAGATGTCTATCCGCTGTCTTTCTCGCAAAAACGATTATATGCTCTTCATCAGCTGGCAGATGACAGCACAGGCTACAACATGCCAGCTGTACTTGAATTACTCGGAAATCTGAATCGCCAGCGGTTGAGAAGCGTTCTCACAGAACTTGTGAATCGGCATGAAGCATTACGGACTGTTTTTGTGCTTGACAGAGACGAGCCTGTGCAGATCATTTATCCAGAGATAGCTTTTGATCTAAAAGAGCTTGAAATGGAATCAGAACAAATGCTTGAGTCTGCAATCGAGACCTTTATCAAACCGTTTGATCTATCATCCGGTCCGCTTTTTAGAGCATGTGTCATTACAATGGGCAATAATCGCGGCTTTTTGCTGCTCGATATGCACCATATTATTGCCGACGGTGTCTCGATGAGCACTCTTGTCCAAGAATTTACTGACTTATATTGCGGAAAAGAGTTGCCAGCTTTAAACCTGCATTATAAGGATTTTGCTGTTTGGCAGCAAGAGAAGCACCCGAAAGAGCTATACAAAAAACAGGAGGCCTACTGGCTCGGTCAGCTTGGCGGGAGTCTTCCTACACTAGAATTACCGCTTGATAAAACAAGGCCGCGTCTCCCTGATTTCAGCGGTGGAACAATTGAACTCAACATTGATAAAGACATGACTGATGAGCTGCACCGTTTAATGGCTGAAACGGGAACAACATTGTATATGATTCTTCTGGCTGTCTATTCTATTTTGTTATCTAAGCTAAGCGGGCAAGAGGATATTGTTGTCGGTTCGCCTGCTGCCGGAAGACCGCACGCTGATCTGGAGCGCGTCATCGGGATGTTCGTCAATACATTGGCGATGCGCAGCAAGCCCGAGGGCCACAAAACGTTCAGCTCCTATTTGCAGGACATTCGCCACCTGGCTCTGACAGCTTACGAGCATCAGGATTATCCTTTTGAGGAGCTGGCAGATAAGCTCTTTACAAATCGAGAGGTAAATCGCAACCCGCTGTTCGATGCGATGCTTGTGCTTCAAAGCAGTGAAGATTTCCGGTTCGAAGTGCCTGGTCTGTCGATTTCGTCTGTCACTCCTAAACATGATATATCTAAATTCGATTTAACATTACACGCTGAGGAGCATCCGAGTGGAATACGCTGCCGTTTTGAATACAGCACTGCTCTTTTTGAAGAAGAAACCATTACGCAGTGGGCATCCTATTTTATTGAATTGGTGAAAGGGGTAACGGCGGATACCGAGATGAGAATTTCGGACATGCAATTGCTTCCTGCTGCAGAGCGTAGGTTGCTCCTTGAAAAAATGGGGCAGTATGCGGCTTATCCGAGAAATGAAAACATAGTAAGCTTATTTGAAAAGCAAGCCGCTCAGTATCCGGAGCATATCGCAGTGGTGTGCGGCCATTCTCAGCTTACGTATCGAGACCTGAATGAAAAAGCCGAGCGGGCAGCTGCTATGCTGATCAAACAAGGGGTCAGAACTGGCGATATCGTCGGTCTGATGCTCGATCGGTCACCTGATATGATCATTGGCATTTTATCGATTTTAAAAGCTGGAGGGGCCTATTTGCCGATTGATCCTGAATATCCCAAGGAGCGTATCAGCTTTATGCTCAATGACAGCGGAGCAAAACTGCTGCTGACAGAGCGCGGTCAAAACAAACCTGCAGACTACATCGGGCAAATTTTGTATATCGATGAATGTGAAAACGACTCAATTCCGGCTGATGTAAACATTCAAGAAATAGTAACGGATCAGCCCGCATACGTGATATACACATCTGGAACGACTGGTCAGCCAAAGGGAGTCATTGTCGAGCACCGCAATGTGATCAGTCTCTTGAAGCATCAAAACCTGCCTTTTGAATTTAACCATGAAGACATCTGGACGTTATTTCATTCTTATTGCTTTGATTTCTCTGTATGGGAGATGTTCGGTGCGTTATTGAACGGAGGTACATTAGTCGTGGTCTCTAAAGAAACAGCCCGTGACCCCCATGCATTCCGATTATTGTTAAAAAAAGAACGCGTCACTGTACTCAATCAGACCCCGACAGCTTTTTACGGCCTGATGCATGAAGATCAAAACCATCCGGATCGATTAAACGTCCGATACGTGATTTTTGGCGGCGAAGCCTTACAGCCCGGCATGCTTCAAAGCTGGAATAAAAAATATCCTCATACTGATTTGATTAATATGTACGGTATTACAGAAACAACGGTCCATGTAACATTCAAAAAATTGTCCGCAGCAGACATTGCAAAAAATAAAAGCAATATCGGCCGGCCGCTTTCAACTCTGCAGGCTTATGTGATGGATGCTCATATGAATCTGCAGCCGATCGGAGTTCCAGGGGAGCTGTATATAGGCGGCGAAGGTGTGGCACGGGGATATCTCAACAGAGATGAGCTGACCTCTGACCGTTTTGTATCCAATCCTTATCTTCCGGGAGACAGATTATACCGAACAGGAGATCTTGCTAGGCGCCTGTCAAATGGCGAGCTGGAATACTTAGGCCGCATTGATGAGCAGGTGAAAGTCAGAGGGCACCGTATTGAGTTAGGCGAAATCCAAGCGGCACTTCTTCAGTATCCAATGATTAAAGAGGCGGCTGTCATTACCAGAGCAGACGAGCAAGGGCAAACAGCTATATATGCATATATGGTGATAAAAGATCAACAGGCTGCGAATATATCAGACATCCGAACTTACCTAAAAAACGCCTTGCCTGACTTTATGCTGCCTGCCCGTATGATACAAATTGACAGCATCCCGGTGACTGTTAATGGAAAGCTCGATCAGAAAGCCCTGCCAGAGCCTGAAAAACACGCTTATACAGCTGATGATATCAGTCCTAGAAATGAGATTGAAACGGTGATGGCTGAAATTTGGGAGGAGCTTCTTAATGTAGATGAGCTGGGTGTAAGCGCCAATTTCTTTGAGCTTGGCGGAGACTCTATTAAAGCGCTGCAGGTTTGTGCCAGACTGAAGCAGCGCGGATTTGAAACGACAGTACGTGAGATGTTTGAACATCAGACTCTTGGTGAACTGTCCGCCCGGGTTCGAAAAGACGTACGCGCCATTGACCAAGGCCCGGTCGAAGGCGAGATTACTTGGACACCTATCCAGCAGTGGTTTTTCTCGCAATCTCTGGAAAGCCATCATTTTAACCAATCCGTTATGATCTACCGGGCTGAACGATTTGATGAGGCTGCGCTTAGAAAAGTACTAAAAAGCCTTGTGACTCATCATGATGCACTGAGAATCGTATGCCGGCATGAAGATGGCAGGCAAGTGCAGATAAACAGAGGGATAGATCTTTCAGATGAGGAGCTATATGCACTTGAACTGTTTGATGTAAAGGATAGCCTAACAGAAGCCCGGAACACGATTGAGGAAGCAGCCAGCCGGATGCAAGAACATATTCGTTTGGAAACCGGCCCCTTACTTCACGCTGGATTGTTTAGAACCGAGAATGGTGACCATTTATTTCTGACGATTCATCACTTAGTTGTTGATGCGGTTTCCTGGCGCATTTTGTTCGAGGATTTTTCAGCGGCTTACAAACAGGCAGTCTCAGGAGAATCTATTAAACTGCCGCAAAAAACAGATTCATATTTAACGTATTCACAAAGAATAGCTGACTACTCTAAAAGCCGCCAGGTGCAGCGCGAAGCAGCGTACTGGGATGAGTGCGAGAACCGTCACATCCAGCCTATTCCAAAAGACAATGACGCATCATCTAACACATTCAAAGATACAGAAGTGATTGATTTTGAGCTATCTCGCCATCACACAGAATTACTATTAACGGCTGCACATAAAGCTTACAGCACGGAGATGAATGATATCCTTCTGACAGCTTTAGGTCTTGCTTTGCAGAAATGGACGGGAAATAACCAATTTAAAATCAGCATGGAGGGCCACGGAAGGGAATCATATCTTGAGAAAATCGATATTAGCAGAACTGTTGGGTGGTTCACCTCCATTTATCCTGTGTGGCTTGATATGAGAGATTCCGATCATAAGGACAAAGAAGAGCGGCTGGGCCACCTTATTAAACAGACAAAAGATATGCTGCACCGTATACCGCATAAAGGCGCGGGCTACGGCGTGCTGAAATATATCAGCAAAAGATGGGGCTCTCAGAAAAACAGCCCAGAAATCAGCTTTAATTATTTAGGCCAGTTTGATCAGGATATTCAATCAAATGCCTTTGAGGTGTCTGACATCAAGCCAGGAAATGAGATCAGCCCGAACTGGGAGCGTCCTTATGCACTGGATATCAGCGGCGCCGTTTCTTCGGGGTGCCTGAACATGCACATCATCTATAACAGGTTTCAATTTGAGGAAAAAACAATCCAAACATTTTCCAGGCATTTTAAACAGACTCTGGAAAACATCATTGAGCATTGTACCGGCAAAGAAAACCATGAGTGGAGCGCATCTGATTTCACTGATGAAGACTTAACGCTTGATGAATTGAGTGAGATCATGGGAGCCGTCAACAAACTATAGGAGAGGAGATTCACTGATGCCGCAGCAACCTGAAATACAGGATATATACCCTTTGTCATTTATGCAGGAAGGGATGCTTTTTCACTCATTGTATGATGAACAGTCGAGAGCTTATTTTGAACAGGCTTCTTTTACGATCAATGGACAGCTCGACTTGGAGCGTTTCCAGAAAAGTATGGATGCTGTTTTTGACAGGTACGATATCTTTCGAACAGCATTCATCTATAAAAATGTAGCCAAACCTCGTCAAGTCGTGCTCAAGCAACGTCATTGCCCTGTTCATGTTGAAGATATTTCTCACCTCAATGAAAAAGATAAAGAACATTGTACAGAGGCATTCAAAGAGCAGGATAAATCCAGGGGCTTCGATCTCCAAACGGATGTACTGATGAGAATATCTATTTTAAAATGGGCGCCTGATCATTATGTCTGTATCTGGAGCCACCATCATATTTTAATGGATGGCTGGTGTTTAGGCATCGTCATTAAAGACTTTCTCCATATTTATCAAGCGCTTGGAAAAGGGCAGTTTCCTGATTTGCCTCCCGTACAGCCGTACGGGACGTATATTAAATGGCTGATGCAGCAAGACCGGGAAGAAGCAGCTGAGTATTGGAAAAAGAGGCTTCAGCATTTCGAAAAAGCTTCACCTCTGCCTAAAAGAACAGATCAAATGTCGGATGGGACATTACAGCAGATCACGTTTACCATTCCTGAAAAAGAAACCTCCGAATTACAGAAAATCGCTGCAGCATGTGGTGCGACACTTAACACTGTTTTCCAAGCTTTATGGGGAATCATGCTCCAAAAGTTCAATCGCCGCGACGATGCTGTGTTCGGATCAGTTATATCAGGCAGACCTTCTGAGCTAAAAGATGTGGAAAACATGGTCGGACTTTTTATCAATACCATTCCTATTCGAGTCCAAAGTGATTTTCTGTCTTTTTCTGACCTAGTCAGCGGAATGCAAAAGGACATGACTGAAGCAGAAGCGTATAGTTACTTCCCTTTATATGACATTCAGGCGCAGAGCGCTCTTAAACAAGAGCTGATTGATCATATTATCGTCTTTGAAAATACACCTACTCAACAAGAGATTGAAGAGCTGAATCAAGCTGGATCATTTGATTTCTCCGTGAAAGATTTTGAGATGGAAGAGGTAACTAATTATAGATGCAGTGTCAAAGTGATCCCAGGGCGTACTTTGTACGTTCGGATTCATTTTCATACCGGCACTTATCAACCAAATATGATGTCCGAAATAAAAGATTATTTACAGCACATGATCTCTGACGTCATCTCTGATCCATCTCTTCCTGTGTCAAAGATGACATTGCTAGATGAGGACAAAACACGGAAAATCGTTTCTCAAAATAACAGGACAGTATCTGTTTCACCTAAAGCGCCAACCCTGCATGGCCTGTTTGAGCGACAGGCGGCAGTCACACCGGAGCGGCCAGCGATTCGCTTTTCCGGCGGTTTGCTGACATACGCTGAGCTTGACATGTACGCCAGCCGGCTGGCTGCGCACCTTGCGGCACGCGGCGTCACAAACGAAAGTATCGTCGGTGTCCTGTCTGAACGCTCACCTGACATGCTGATCGCTGTCCTTGCTGTATTGAAGGCCGGAGGGGCGTATTTGCCGCTTGATCCTGCGTATCCAAAGGAGCGGCTGAGCTACATGCTGAAAGACAGCGGGGCATCGCTCTTGCTGACACAGCCGGGATGCTCCGCACCAAACTTTTCTGGCGAAACGCTTGAAGTGGACATGACATCTCTTGCGAGCGAAAAAGCAGAAAACCATCTGTTTACTCCTGCTGACGGCGGTTCTCTCGCCTATGTCATCTATACATCGGGCTCTACCGGGCAGCCGAAAGGAGTGGCCGTTGAGCACCGCCAGGCTGTTTCTTTTCTGACCGGCATGCAGTACCAGTTTCCGCTTTCAGAAGATGACATTGTCATGGTGAAAACCTCTTTTTCCTTTGATGCGTCTGTGTGGCAGCTGTTTTGGTGGGCTCTTTCCGGTGCTTCGGCGTATCTGCTTCCGCCCGGCTGGGAAAAAGACTCCGCATTGATCGTACAAGCCATTCATCAGGAAAAAGTGACAACGGCTCATTTTATTCCGGCTATGCTGAACAGCTTTCTGGATCAAGCGGAAATCGAAAGGTTGCGTGACAGCACAAGCCTGAAACGTGTATTCGCCGGAGGTGAACCGCTTGCGCCGCGTACGGCAGCCCGTTTTGCTTCTGTATTGCCGCAGGTATCATTAATCCATGGCTACGGGCCGACAGAAGCAACGGTAGACGCGGCATTTTACGTGTTAGATCCAGAACGGGACAGGGATCGTTTGCGGATTCCGATTGGGAAGCCCGTACCTGGTGCGCGTTTGTATGTTTTAGATCCGCATTTAGCCGTACAGCCTTCCGGTGTCGCCGGCGAACTGTACATTGCCGGAGCGGGTGTTGCCAGAGGTTATTTGAATCGGCCGGCATTAACGGAGGAGCGTTTTCCTGAAGACCCGTTTTACCCGGGTGAACGCATGTACAAAACCGGGGATGTGGCGCGCTGGCTCCCTGACGGGAATATTGAATTCCTCGGGCGGTTGGATGATCAGGCTCAATCCGCGGCTACCGGATTGAGCCGGGAGAAATTGAAGCGGCACTAAGAAGCGTTGAAGGCGTAAGAGAGGCGGCCGTTACCGTACGGACAGACAGCGGTGAGCCGGAATTATGCGCTTATGTAGAAGGGCTCCAAAGAAACGAAATCCGAGCGCAGCTTGAGAGACTGTTGCCGGGCTACATGGTCCCAGCCTATATGATAGAGATGGAACAGTGGCCGGTTACACCAAGCGGAAAGCTCGACCGAAACGCCCTGCCAGCTCCTAGCGGAGCGGCAGATGCGGAGACCTACACGGCGCCGAGAAACGTGACTGAGATGAAACTTTCTCAGCTATGGGAGGACGTGCTGAAAAATGGCCCTGTCGGGATTCACGACAACTTTTTTGACCGCGGGGGACATTCCTTAAAAGCAACGGCGCTTGTCTCACGGATCGCCAAAGAATTCGATGTACAGGTGCCGCTAAAAGATGTGTTTGCCCATCCGACGGTAGAAGGGCTGGCTGCCGTTATCCGTGAAGGAACGGACAGTCCATATGAAGCGATTAAGCCCTCTGAAAAACAGGAAACCTATCCGGTTTCCTCTGCCCAAAAGCGGATTTATGTCCTTCAGCAGCTGGAGGACGGAGGGACAGGCTACAATATGCCGGCTGTGTTAGAGCTCGAAGGGAAGCTCAACCCTGAAAGGATGGACAGAGCTTTCAAAGAGCTGATCAAGCGCCACGAGTCGCTTCGGACCGCCTTCGAACAGGACGCAGGAGGCGATCCGGTGCAGCGCATCCATGACGAAGTGTCGTTTACATTACAGACGACAGTTCTCGGCGACCAAACCGAACAGGAATCGGCAGCCGCGTTTATCAAGCCGTTTGATCTCAGCCAAGCGCCGCTGTTCCGTGCCCAAATCGTAAAGGTATCAGATGAGCGGCACCTGTTACTGGTTGATATGCATCACATCATTTCAGACGGTGTTTCCGTCAACATTCTGATTCGGGAATTCGGCGAGCTGTACAATAATCGGAAGCTTCCGGCACTGCGTATTCAATATAAAGATTATGCCGTATGGCAAGAAGGATTCAAAACAGGAGACGCGTACAAAACGCAGGGGGCGTACTGGCTGAAGCAGCTCGAGGGCGAGCTGCCTGTGCTGGATCTTCCGGCTGATCATGTCCGCCCGCCGGTGCGAAGCTTCGCTGGTGACAAGGTCTCATTTACGCTGGATCAAGAGGTTGCATCAGACCTTCACAAGCTGGCACGAGAAAACGGAAGCACACTGTACATGGTGCTCCTTGCGGCTTACACCGCGTTCTTGTCACGCTTAAGCGGACAGGAGGATATCATCGTCGGCTCGCCAATTGCCGGCCGTCCGCACAAGGATCTTGAGCCGATACTCGGCATGTTTGTGAACACGCTGGCGCTTCGGACACGCCCGGAGGGCGGGAAGCCATTCGTACAGTATTTGCAGGAAGTGCGTGAGACAGCATTGGAAGCCTTTGAGCACCAAGATTACCCGTTCGAAGAGCTTGTTGATAAGCTTGAATTGACACGGGATATGAGCCGGAATCCAGTGTTTGACGTAATGTTTGTTCTTCAAAACATGGATCAGGAATCGTTGGAGCTGGATGAACTTTGTCTCAAACCTGCAGCAAACAATGGGCATCAAACGTCCAAATTTGATTTAACCCTATATGCCCAGGAACAGCCCCACGGTTTGCTGACGTTCCAAATGGAGTTTAGTACTGACTTATATAAGAAAAAAACGATAGAAAAGTGGCTTCAATACTTCATCAATATGTTACTCTCCATCATCAAAGACAACAAAGCCGCTCTCGGAACAATAAATATCCTGAATGAGGATGAGACCCATTACCTTATCCACGAGCTCAATCGCACAAAAATAGATTATCCAAGAAATGAAACCATCAGCAGACTCTTTGAAATGCAGGCTGAACAAACGCCTAATGCTGTAGCAATTGTCAGCGACACCCAAGTATTTACTTACGAGGACCTGAACAGCTGGGCAAATCAAATTGCCTCAGTTCTACAGATTAAGGGCGTAGGGCCTGATAGTGTTGTAGCCTTGTTGACAGGCAGAACACCAGAACTCATTGCAGGAATGCTGGGCATTCTAAAAGCCGGGGGAGCCTATCTGCCTATTGCTTCTGATCTGCCTGTTGAACGAATAGCTTATATGCTGTCAGACAGCGGGGCGGCATTACTCCTTCAATCTGAAAAAACAGAAAAACAACGATTAGACATTGAATGTGAACAAATCATAATCGAAGATATTCAAAAGCAAGGAGAAACGAAGAACGTTGATTCTTCAGCAGGGCCACATTCACTCGCATATATCATTTATACCTCTGGATCAACCGGTAAACCAAAGGGTGTCATGATTGAGCAGCGAAGTGTAATTCGTCTTGTGAAAAACAGCAATTATATTACATTTACACCTGAAGACCGCCTTCTGATGACATCATCAATCGGTTTCGACGTTGGGTCATTTGAAATTTTCGGACCGCTGCTAAATGGTGCCGCTTTGCATCTGTCCGATCAACAAACATTTCTCGATTCCCATCAGCTTAAGAGGTACATAGAACATCAAGGAATCACAACGATTTGGCTGACATCTTCTCTATTCAATCATTTGACAGAACAAAATGAACAAACATTTTCACAGCTGAAACATTTGATTATTGGCGGTGAAGCTTTGTCGCCGAGCCACGTCAATCGAATCAGAAATGTCTGCCCTGAAGTATCTATATGGAATGGATATGGCCCTACCGAAAATACAACTTTTTCGACATGCCTTCACATTCAAAAAACATATGAACTTTCCATTCCGATCGGGCGGCCGGTTGGTAATTCCACCGCTTATATCTTAAATCAATGGGGAGTGCTGCAGCCGGTCGGAGCTGTCGGTGAACTTTGTGTCGGCGGAGATGGCGTCGCCAGAGGATATTTGGGCCGTCCTGATTTAACGAAAGAGAAATTTGTCCCACATCCATTTGCACCTGGCGATCGACTGTATCGCACAGGTGATCTGGCGCGCTGGCTTCCTGACGGGACAATTGAGTACGTTGGCCGTATTGATGATCAAGTAAAAGTCAGAGGCTATCGTGTGGAGCTGGGTGAGATCGAATCAGCACTTCGTCAAATAGACGGGGTCAAAGAAGCCGCAGTGTTAGCACGTACAGCCCAGACCGGGAGCAAAGAGCTGTTTGGCTATATCAGCGTAAAAGCAGGCACGAATGCTGAACAAGTGCGTTCTCTTCTTGCGCGTTCGCTGCCAAACTATATGATCCCGGCGTACATTATTGAAATGGAGACTCTCCCGCTCACATCAAACGGCAAATTGAACCGAAAAGCACTTCCTGAACCAAATTTCACATCTAAACAAACGTACGCTCCACCTCGAAATGACCTTGAAGACCAACTTGTGTTGATCTGGCAGGAGGTTCTCGGCATCCAGAGGATCGGAATAGAGGATTCGTTTTTTGAATTGGGCGGAGATTCAATCAAAGCCCTTCAAGTTTCTGCACGCCTTGGGCGCTATGGACTAAGCTTGCAGGTAAGTGATTTATTCCGTCATCCAAAGATAAAGGACTTATCACCATTGATCCGTAAGTCAGAGAGAATCATAGAGCAAGGACCCGTTCAGGGAGACGTTCCTTGGACGCCTGTTCAGCAATGGTTTTTTTCACAAGATATTGAAGAAAGACACCATTTCAATCAGTCTGTCATGCTATTCCATTCTGGACGTTTGTCTGAAAACGCCATTAGACCAGCCTTGAAAAAACTGGCTGAGCATCATGATGCGCTTCGGATGGTTTATCGCAACGATGATAGGCGATGGATTCAAATCAACCAAGGCATTCATGAGTCACAGCTATACAGCTTAAGAATCTCTGATCTTTCACAGTCAGAAAGCGGCTGGGAGACGAAAATCAAACAAGAAGTTGCCGATCTTCAGCAAAGCATCAATTTGCAGGAAGGACCATTGTTGCACGCCGCTTTGTTTAAAACACTGACCGGAGATTACTTGTTCCTTGCGATCCATCACCTTGTCGTTGATGGTGTCTCATGGCGGATTTTGCTGGAGGATTTGTCAGCCGGATATCAACAAGCTGCTGCAGGCCAGACGATCCAGCTTCCACCTAAAACGGATTCCTACCAGGAATACGCAAGACGCATACAGGAATATGCCCAAAGCAGTAAGCTGATTCGCGAAGAGGCGTATTGGCGAAGTGTAGAAGAACAGCAAGACGCAGAACTGCCCTATGAAATACCGCATCAAGTAAACATCGACTTCAGCAAAAGGGACTCATTAAACTTTTCACTGACTGAAGCAGACACCGCCGTCTTGCTGCAAAACGTCAATCACGCCTATGGCACAGATACACAAGATATTCTGTTAACCGCAGCATCCTTGGCGATTTGTGAATGGACAGGAGGAAGCAAGCTCCGTATCGCTATGGAAGGACACGGGAGAGAACACATTCTGCCAGAGTTAGATATCAGCAGGACGGTCGGCTGGTTTACATCCATGTATCCGGCCCTCATAAGCTTTGAAAATCATAGGGATGAGCTCGGAACCGCATTAAAAACCGTTAAAGATACACTGGGCCGGATACCAAACAAAGGGGTAGGTTACGGTATGCTGAAATACCTTACACACCCTGAAAATAAAAGCATTACGTTTTCAAAAACACCTGAAATCAGCTTTAACTATTTGGGCCAGTTCAACGACATCGAAAGACAGGACACCTTCCGCCCATCAAGCCTTGGGAGCGGAAAGGATATCACTCATACATGGAAGCGTGAGCAAATCATCGAGATGAGCGCAATGGCAGCAGACAAAAAGCTCCATTTCAATCTTAGTTATCCGCCAGCCCGCTTTCACAGAAACACAATGGAGCAGCTTATTAACAGGATTGAACACTTTTTGCTGGACATTATGAAACACTGCGCCGGTCAACAGAAAACAGAAAAGACACTGAGCGATTTCAGCAGTCAATCATTAACGGCTGAGGACTTGGACAGCATATCCAGCTTGGTGGAAGAATTGTAGAAAATCGTGACAGGGAGACATGAACATGACAAAAGCGAATTCAATTCAGGATATTTATCCGCTGTCTTACATGCAGGAAGGGATGCTTTTCCATTCCCTCCTGCAAAAAGATTCACAGGCGTATGTTGAGCAAGCTTCTTTTACAATTGAAGGAAAAGTCAACCCGCAGTTTTTTCAAAACAGCATCAACGCTCTTGTAGAAAGACATGATATTTTCAGAACGATTTTTATCAGCCAAAATGTTTCCTCTCCCCAGCAGGTTGTTCTGAGAGAACGAAATGTCATCGTACTGGAAGAAAACATTACTCATTTAAACGAGGCGGAGCAATCACAGTTTATCGAGCAATGGAAAGAAAAGGACCGGGACCAGGGGTTTCATTTACAAAAGGATGTGCTCATGCGCATCGCTCTGATTCAAACAGGAGAGAGCCAGTACTCTTGCATTTGGACCTTTCATCATATCATGATGGACGGTTGGTGCCTCAGCATTGTGCTAAAGGAGTTTCTGCATATTTACGCATCTTATGTAAATGCATCCCCAATAACATTGGAGCCGGTCCAGCCATACGGAAAGTATATCAAATGGCTGATGGAGCAAGACAAAGAGCAGGCGGTTTCTTATTGGGACCATTATCTTTCCGGCCACGAACAGCAAACCGTGCTCCCGAAGCAGAAAAAAACAAAGGGAAAAAGCAGGCAGGAACACGTTACATTTTCATTCTCTAAGGAAGAAAGCAGCAGGCTTTCAGAGCTTGCTGCTAGAGAAGAAGTGACACTCAGTACGATTTTTCATACCATTTGGGGCATTCTGCTACAAAAATATAATAATAACGATGACGCCGTATTCGGTTCTGTCATTTCAGGAAGACCCGCAGAAATCGAAGGCATTGAACATATGGTAGGTCTTTTCATTAATACGATGCCGGTTCGGGTGCAGGGGGCAAAAACGCCTTTTCTTCAACTTATAAAAGATATGCAAAAAGACCGTCTTGCCGCTGAAGCGTACAGCTACCATCCTTTATATGAGATTCAATCCCGCTCAGCTGTTAAGCAAGGGCTGATTGATCATATTCTCGTATTTGAAAACTATCCGGTGCAGCAAGAGATTCAAATGCTGAACAAACAGGAACATGCTTCTGATCTTTTTCAGATTCATAATTTCACTGTCGCAGATGAAACCAACTACAGCTTTTATCTTATGGTGGCGCCAGGGGAAGAAATTCATATCAAAATGAACTATGATGCGGAGCAGCACGATCGGTCTTTTGTGCTCTCTGTCAAAGAGCATCTTCTGAATGCTGTATCACAAATCTTAAATAATCCGAATCTTCCACCTGAAGAAATCGATATCACGACAGATACTGAAAAGCGGCAGCTGATTGGAGAAATCACAGATCAAACACCAGTTTACGAAACCATCCATGCCATGTTTGAAAAGCAAGCGGAAAAGACACCAGATGCTCATGCTGTAATTGATCAAGCCTGCTCATTAACATACAGAGAACTGAATAAAGCGGCTAACAGATTGGCACGGCATTTACGAATGAAAGGCGTTGTGAGACAGGAACCCGTTGCGATTATGATGGAACGCTCAGCGGCGTTTATCACAGGTGTTCTTGGTATCTTGAAAGCAGGCGGCGCCATTGTTCCGGTTGATCCGCATTACCCGGCTGACAGAATCCGTTATATTCTGCATGATTGCGGCTGTTCGCATGTTGTTTCACAAGCGCATCTTCCCTCATCGTTAGAAGACAATTACATTATCACTCATCCAGAAGATATCGAAAGCAAAGTAGACGGCAGTAACATAAAGTCAGTCAACAATGCTGACGATCTGCTGTATATGATTTATACATCAGGCACAACAGGTAAACCAAAGGGTGTTCAATTTGAGCATCGAAACATGGCTAACTTGCTGAAGTTCGAATATACTCACTCCGGCATTGACTTTGAAGCAGATGTTCTGCAATTTGCGACGCCTTCCTTCGACGTCTGCTATCAAGAAATATTTTCTGCGCTTCTGAAAGGCGGCACACTCCACATCGTGCCAGAAGCCATAAAAAGAGATGTGCCTCAGCTGTTTGCATTTATAAACAAGCATCAGACGAATATTGTGTTTCTCCCAACTGCTTTTATCAAAATGATTTTCAGCGAGCGAGAACTTGCGAACTCGTTTCCTGATGGCGTCAAACACCTGATCGCAGCCGGGGAACAATTAATGATTTCAGACCTTTTCCAAGATGTGTTGCGTAAACGCGGCATACACCTGCACAATCATTACGGACCTTCAGAAACTCATGTGGTATCTACGTATACCATTCATCCTGGAGACCCTATTCCTGAGCTTCCGCCAATCGGTAAACCGATAGGCTGTACTGATCTATATATTTTGAATCATCAAAAACAGCTTCAGCCATGCGGCGTACCAGGCGAACTCTATATTTCCGGCGCAAGTGTTGCCAGAGGATATGTCAATCACGATAAACTGACAAGCGACAAATTTTCATCCGATCCATTCAAGCCTGATGTGATCATGTACCGGACAGGTGATTTGGCCAGACGGCTTGAAGACGGCAACATCGAATATATCGGACGGGCAGACAATCAAGTGAAAATCAGAGGTTATCGAATTGAGCCGCAAGAAATCGAAGTCACGCTAATGAATCATCCGGACATTAGTGAGGCTGCCATTCTCATCTGGCAAGATCAAAACGGTGAACATGAATTATGCGCTTACTATTGCAGTGTACAAAAGCTGAATGCAATAGATTTACGCAGTTATATGGCTAGTGAGCTCCCAGAATACATGATTCCGGCGAAATGGATATGGGTTGACAGCATACCTCTTACCCCAAACGGAAAAGTAGATCGCGCAGCACTTCCGGAGCCAGATGCTTCAATCAGCGGAAACCCATATACTGCCCCTCGAAATCTGTTAGAGGCAAAGCTTTCGCAACTATTTGAAGATGTGCTAAAGAATGGGCATATAGGCATCCAAGACAACTTTTTTGACAATGGCGGTCACTCGTTAAAAGCAACAGTGCTTATGTCACGGATCGCAAAGGAATTCCATGTGCAAGTTTCACTTAAGGACATCTTTGCTCATCCGACTGTTGAAGGATTAGCTTTAATTATTCGAGAGGCAGAACAAAATCTGTATGCAGCAATTGAACCAGCAGAAAAAAGGGATACATATCCTGTATCTTCGGCCCAAAAACGAATCTATGTGCTTCAACAGCTTGATGAGGGTGTCGCCTATAACATGCCTGCGGTCTTAGAACTGGAAGGTGCACTGGATGTCGCCAAACTGTCTGCTGTATGTAAAGAACTGATCAGCCGGCATGAGCCGCTTCGAACTTCCTTTGTATCCGGAGCTGATGACGAGCCGGTTCAGCGTATCCACACCGAAGTGCCGTTTACGTTAAGTAAAGAGACCACTATCGAGGGATTTGTCCGTCCCTTTGATCTCAGCCAGGCGCCATTATTTAGAGCAGGCCTTATAGAAGTGTCAAACGAGAAGCATGTATTGCTGGTGGATATGCACCATATCATTTCAGATGGCGTATCCGTTCAGCTCCTAATCCGAGAATTTACCGATCTTTATGCAAACCGGCAGCTTAAGCCATTGCGGATCCAATATAAAGATTACGCCGTATGGCAGCAGAAATTTAAAAAGGGAGACTCGTACCAAAAGCAGGAGACTTACTGGCAGCAGCAGTTTAGCGGGGACCTTCCTATACTGGAGCTTCCAACAGATAAACGACGTCCGGCAGAACGGCAATTCATAGGCGGAAAAGTAACCTTTCAATTGGACAAAGAGATCACGGCCCGCATAAAGCGGCTCGCCCATAAAAACAGAAGCACGCTTTATATGACGCTTCTCGCTTTGTATTCAGCCTTTTTGTCTCGGTTAAGCGGTCAGGATGATATCGTGATTGGTTCACCTATCGCCGGACGGCCCCATGCCGACCTTGAAGCTGTTCTTGGGATGTTCGTCAATACATTGGCTCTCCGCACACGCCCGGCGGGTAATAAGACATTTGAGGAATTTCTGAAAGAAGTCAGACAGACGGCACTAGAAGCGTATGAGCATCAGGATTACCCGTTTGAAGAGCTTGTGGACAAACTCGGTGTGCAGCGGGAAATGAGCCGGAATCCTTTGTTTGACACAACGCTAGTCCTTCAGAATATGGAACAGCAAAAGCTAAAAATGAATGATGTACAGCTTCAGTGGAACGACTTGGAGCACCCAATATCAAAATTTGATATTTCCCTATACGTTACAGAGCATGATTCCGAGCTTTTCTGTCAGTTTGAATACAGTACAGCTTTGTTTGAGAAAGAAACCATCCAAAGGTGGGCCAGCCTTTTCACCACGCTTGTGGAACATACAGCTGCCAGTCCTGAAACAGAATTGGACAATATTCCAATCTTAACAAAAGAAGAAGAGCGAGATTTCATTGAATCATGCCATCTGTTTGAGGAAACGGGCTATTCAATGAATCAAACGCTCCACTATGCACTCGAACAGCAGGCAGAAAAAACGCCTGATCAGGCGGCCGTTATCTTCGAAGATGGAGTGATGACCTATAAAGAATTGAACGAACAGGCTAACCGTATCGCCTGGGAGCTGATCGGACGGGGGGTAAAACCTGAAACGACTGTTGCCATTATAGGAAAGCGTTCACCTGAAATGCTGCTTGGCATTTATGGCATTCTTAAAGCTGGCGGCGCTTATCTGCCCATCGACCCGGATTATCCGGAAGAACGAATCAGCTTTCTGCTGGAGGACAGCGGTACAAACATTCTCCTGCTTCAGTCTGCCGGCCTTCATGTTCCGGAATTTACAGGAGAGATTGTCTATCTCAATCAGACAAATAGCGGACTGGCACATCGTTTGTCCAATCCGAATGTGGATGTTCTCCCGCAATCTTTAGCCTATGTCATCTATACATCCGGCTCTACCGGGATGCCTAAGGGTGTTGAAATTGAACATCGATCAGCGGTGAATTTTTTGAATTCCCTACAGTCCCGCTATCAGCTAAAGCATTCAGATATGATTATGCACAAAACATCATATTCATTCGATGCTTCAATATGGGAGCTGTTTTGGTGGCCTTATGCCGGAGCTTCTGTTTATCTGCTTCCTCAGGGAGGCGAAAAAGAACCTGAAGTGATCGCGAAGGCCATAGAAGAACAAAAGATCACAGCTATGCATTTTGTGCCTTCAATGCTCCATGCATTTTTAGAACATATAAAATATCGCTCTGTACCGATTAAGACAAACAGACTCAAGCGAGTGTTTTCTGGGGGAGAACAGCTGGGGACCCATCTTGTCTCCCGATTTTACGAGTTGCTTCCAAATGTTTCAATAACCAATTCCTATGGGCCAACGGAAGCAACCGTAGAAGCTGCATTCTTTAATTGTCCGCCACAAGAAAAACTTGAACGGATTCCAATTGGAAAACCTGTTCATCATGTCAGATTATATATCCTGAATCAGAATCAGCGGATGCTGCCTGTTGGATGTATCGGTGAACTATACATTGCCGGAGCGGGTGTTGCCAGAGGTTATTTGAATCGGCCGGCATTAACGGAGGAGCGTTTTCTTGAAGACCCGTTTTACCTGGGGGAACGCATGTACAAAACCGGGGATGTGGCGCGCTGGCTCCCTGACGGGAATATTGAATTCCTCGGGCGCACGGATGATCAGGTGAAAATCCGCGGCTACCGGATTGAGCCGGGAGAAATTGAAGCGGCACTAAGAAGCGTTGAAGGCGTAAGAGAGGCGGCTGTTACCGTACGGACAGACAGCGGGGAGCCGGAATTATGCGCTTATATAGAAGGGCTCCAAAGAAACGAAGTGCGAGCACAGCTTGAGAGACTGTTGCCGGGCTACATGGTCCCAGCCTATATGATAGAGATGGAACAGTGGCCGGTTACGCCAAGCGGAAAGCTCGACCGAAACGCCCTGCCAGCTCCTGGCGGAGCGGCAGATGCGGAGACCTACACAGCGCCGAGAAACGTGACTGAGATGAAGCTTTCTCAGCTGTGGGAGGACGTGCTGAAAAATGGCCCTGTCGGGATTCACGACAACTTTTTTGACCGCGGGGGACATTCCTTAAAAGCAACGGCGCTTGTCTCACGGATCACCAAAGAATTCGATGTACAGGTGCCGCTAAAAGATGTGTTTGCCCATCCGACGGTAGAAGGACTGGCTACCGTTATCCGTGAAGGAACGGACAGTCCATATGAAGTGATTAAGCCCGCTGAAAAACAGGAAACCTATCCGGTTTCCTCTGCCCAAAAGCGGATTTATGTCCTTCAGCAGCTGGAGGACGGAGGGACAGGCTACAATATGCCGGCTGTGTTAGAGCTCGAAGGGAAGCTCAACCCTGAAAGGATGGACAGAGCTTTCCAAGAGCTGATCAAGCGCCACGAGTCGCTTCGGACCTCCTTCGAACAGGACGCAGGAGGCGATCCGGTGCAGCGCATCCATGACGAGGTGCCGTTTACGTTACAGACTACAGTTCTCGGCGAACGAACCGAACAGGAGGCCACAGCCGCATTTATCAAACCGTTTGATCTCAGCCAAGCGCCGCTGTTCCGTGCCCAAATCGTAAAGGTATCAGATGAGCGGCACCTGTTGCTGGTTGATATGCATCACATCATTTCAGACGGTGTTTCCGTCAACATTCTGATTCGGGAATTCGGCGAGCTGTACAATAATCGGAAGCTTCCGGCACTGCGCATTCAATATAAAGATTATGCCGTATGGCAAGAAGGATTCAAAACAGGAGACGCGTACAAAACGCAAGAGGCGTACTGGCTGAAGCAGCTCGAGGGCGAGCTGCCTGTGCTGGATCTCCCCGCTGATCATGCCCGCCCGCCGGTGCGAAGCTTCGCTGGTGACAAGGTCTCATTTACGCTGGATCAAGAGGTTGCATCAGGCCTTCACAAGCTGGCACGAGAAAACGGAAGCACACTCTACATGGTGCTCCTTGCGGCTTACACCGCGTTCTTGTCACGCTTAAGCGGACAGGAGGATATCATCGTCGGCTCGCCAATCGCCGGCCGGCCGCACAAGGATCTTGAGACGATACTCGGCATGTTTGTGAACACGCTGGCGCTTCGGACGCGCCCGGAGGGCGGGAAGCCGTTTGTACAGTACTTGCAGGAAGTACGCGAGACAGCATTGGAAGCCTTTGAGCACCAGGATTACCCGTTCGAAGAACTTGTCGATAAGCTTGAATTGACACGGGATATGAGCCGGAATCCAGTGTTTGATGCGATGTTAGTTGTTCAAAATAATGATTACGAGCGATTGCATCTTCATGATTTGCAAATGAAGCCGGCACAAGTTTCTCATCTCGTTTCTAAATTCGATTTGACACTACAGGCATCTGAGGGCGACGGAAACATTCATTTCCTTTTTGAATATTCAACCGCATTGTTCGAGAAAACAACCATTGAACGCTGGGCATCGCATTTAACAAATGTACTTAGCATCATTGGTAAAAACCCGGAGGTGACACTCAACCATATCGACATCCTGACCCAAGAAGAGCGGCACCAGCTGCTTAATGAGTTTAACACCGGGCAAGCGAATCAATACGGAGTTCAAACAATCAGTCAATTGTTTGAGCAGCAAGCTGCACGAACACCAAAAGCTTCTGCACTTGTCAGCGGAGACAAAACACTGACGTATCAAGAGTTGGACGAGTGGTCCAATGGAATCGCACGTGCATTGCGCAACAGAGGTGTTAAGCCGGACACACCAGTAGGCATCATGATGCATCGTTCGTTCAGTATGATAGCAGCCATACTTGGTGTGTGGAAAGCAGGCGGCTGTTACGTTCCCATTGATCCTGAATACCCGACAGAACGCAAACGCTATATCCTTAGCGACAGCGGAACGAAACTGCTGATGACAATAAATGAAGCGGATCGGGGAGTACTTGCTGACTTTGAAGGAGAGATCTTGACGATAGAAAGCGTAGAGGCAGACGACAAATCGCCGCTGCCGCAAATGTCGTCTGCCCATCATTTGGCTTATATCATTTATACCTCTGGAACGACGGGCCGTCCAAAAGGGGTAATGGTCGAGCATAAAGGTATTGCCAACACTCTACAGTGGCGGCGAAACGCTTATGCATTCAACGAGACAGATACCATTCTGCAGCTCTTTTCTTTCTCATTTGACGGCTTTATAACTAGTATGTTTACACCGCTTTTGTCAGGTGCAAAAGCCGTTTTGCTTCATGAAGAGGAAGCGAAGGATATTCTGGCCATTAAGCATCAGCTGTCTCGTCAACGGATTACACATATGATTATTGTGCCTGTTTTATATCGAGCGCTTTTGGACGTAGTGCAGCCGGAAGATGTAAAGACGCTTAGAGTCGTCACACTGGCGGGAGAAGCGGCTGACCGCGAATTGATCGACCGCAGCTTAGCTATATGTCCGCATACCGAACTCGCCAACGAATATGGACCGACAGAAAACAGCGTGGCGACTACCGTCATGAGACATATGGAAAAGCAGGCATACGTAAGCATCGGCCAGCCGATTGACGGGACTCAAGTGCTGATTTTAAATAGCAATCATCAGCTTCAGCCAATCGGTGTTGCGGGAGAGCTTTGTATAGCAGGAACAGGGCTTGCAAGAGGGTACGTCAATCTTCCAGAACTGACAGAGAGAGCATTCACGCAGAATCCATTTAAACCCGAAACACGAATGTACCGAACAGGAGACGCCGCCAGATGGATGGCCGACGGAACACTCGAATATCTCGGAAGAATCGATGATCAAGTCAAAATCAGAGGATACCGTGTAGAAACGAAAGAAATTGAATCGGTCATCCGGTGTATAAAGGGTGTAAAAGACGCCGCAGTAGTTGCTCATGTAACAGCGTCAGGACAAACCGAATTAAGTGCTTATGTGGTGACAAGACCAGAGTTGAGCACAAATGCTGTACGCTCAGAATTACAAAACAAGCTGCCGGTGTTTATGCACCCTGCGTTTATTGAAAAACTGGACTCACTTCCATTGTCACCAAACGGCAAGCTGGATCGCGGAGCACTTCCAAAACCTGTATACAACCACGAAGGTGAACGTCCATTCCTCCCGCCAGCCAGCAAAATGGAGCAAATACTGGCAGATATATGGAAAGAAGTACTGGGGGCAGAAAAGATCGGAACAGCTGATTCGTTCTTTGAACTTGGCGGAGATTCAATCAAAGCGTTACAGGTATCTGCGCGGCTTCACCGGATAGGCAAGCAAATGGCAGTGAAAGATTTGTTTAGCCATCCGACCATTCAAGAATTGGCAGCTTATATCCGTGATTCAGATACAAGTTCCAGCCAAGCTGCGGTTGAGGGAGACGTACAATGGTCGCCTGTTCAAAAATGGTTTCTTTCTCAAGATATAAAAGAAAAACACCATTTTAATCAGTCCGTAATGCTGCATCGAAGTACCTTTGTACAAGAAGACGCACTGCGCAAAACGTTAAAAGCAATAACGTGTCATCATGATGCGCTGCGAATGGTGTTTACACAGAATGAACAAGGAAAGTGGGATCAATATAATCGGCCGCTCAGTCATTCGGACGACGCGTTGTACGGCCTTCAGATGATTGATTTATGCACTGATGGAAATAGAGCGTATGAGCCTATTATCAAACGCCATGTACTTGATATTCAGCAGAAAATGGATTTGAAGAATGGTCCGCTGCTGCAAGCCGGTCTTTTCCACACAATTGACGGTGATTTCTTATTTTTATCGGCTCATCACCTCGTCGTTGACGGCATTTCATGGCGGGTTCTGCTTGAAGATTTGGCTTTAGGGTATCGCCAAGCTGCAGGCGGGGAGGATATCAAACTGCCGCCTAAAACAAGCTCATTTAAAGCGTATACGAAAAAGCTCTCTGACTACGCTGAAAGCCAGCAGCTCATGAAACAGTTCAAGTATTGGCGCGAAGCCGAAGAGTATCAAACAGAGGCATTGCCTTTTGATCACATTGATGGAACTAGAGCACACGAGGGACAACGGTCCACGATTTCGTTTACCTTAAACGAGAAAGAGACAGCAGCACTCTTAAAAGACGCCAACAGCGCATATAACACTGATACGCAGGACATGCTGCTCGCTTCTGTCATTCTTGCGCTGCGCCATTGGACCAATCAATCCGCCTTCAAACTATCATTAGAGGGCCACGGGCGAGAGGATGTATTAGAAGGAATAGATGTGAGCCGGACGGTTGGATGGTTTACCGCCATTTATCCGTTATTGGTTAAATTGAACGCAGACTTGCCAGATTCGGAAGAATACATGGTTCATGTGCTAAAAACAACAAAAGATACACTGAGACGTGTACCTGACAAAGGATTCGGCTACGGTGTCATCAAATATTTGACTCCGCCTGGCAAAAAAGACATCAATTTCACAGGTGCACCAGAAATCAGCTTTAATTATCTTGGTCAATTTGAAAGCGGCCGCACAGCTGAAATACCTGAGGAGGACGCCTTCTCATTCTCTCCGCTGGGTGCCGGAGGTGATATCAGCACAACATGGAACCGTGAACAGTCGCTGGATATCAGCGCAATCGCTGCAGAAGGAAAAATGACTGTCAATATGACTTATGACACTACCCGTTTTCAGCGCAAAACCATCGAACAGCTTAGCGAAACATGCCGTCAATTTTTATTACAGCTGATCGAACACTGCCAGAACAAAAGCGAAACAGAAAAAACGATCAGTGATTATGATGATCAAGAACTGACTGAGGATGCCCTGCAAGAGATTGCTGATATGCTCAGTTTTCACTAATGAAACCGTGAAGAAAGGTGCAGACACTATGGATAACATAAAAAAAATCAAGAACATTTATCCTCTGAGTCACATGCAGGAGGGAATGCTCTTTCATTCCTTCCTCCGTAAAGAGGAGGGGGCATACGTTGAGCAGTCGCTCTTCACCATTAAAGGAAGCCTCAGCTATGAATGGTTTCAGCGCAGCATTCAAGCCATTATCGACCGCCATGATATTTTCAGAACCGTGTTTTTGCCGCACGTCCCGCATTTGTCGGGACCTCGGCAAGTCGTGATGACAGAACGTGAATTCCATTTGTACAGCGAAGACATTTCCCATCTGCCAACAAACGATCAGAATGAGTATATTGAACGCTTTAAAGAGAAGGACAAGCAAAAAGGCTTTGATCTGCAAAAAGACATGCTGATGCGGATTTCTCTATTCAAAACAGCTAAAGATGAACATGTCTGTATCTGGAGTCACCATCATATTTTAATGGACGGATGGTGCCTAGGTATTGTTATGCAGGAATTTATGCAAATTTATCAATCGATTCATGCAGGAAAACCGCTTTCATTAGACCCTGTCCGTCCGTACAGCACCTATATTTCCTGGCTGACAAACCGAGACAAAGAAAAAGCAGCAGCCTACTGGGATACCTATTTAAAAAACTACAGCACTCCATCACCTCTGCCTCGTGTGTCTGATAAAGAAACAAAAGAAGGTTATCACCGTGAAGATTTGATATTTTCATTAAATAAACCACTGACAGACAAGCTGAAAGAGACTGCCAAACAACACGGCGTCACGCTCGCTATCCTAATTCAGGCGGTCTGGGGTGTGATGCTGCAGCAATATAATCGCACAGACGACGTTGTGTTTGGCGCAGTTGTATCAGGAAGACCGTCAGAAATCCCGGGCGTGGAGCAAATGATAGGGTTGTTTATCAATACCATACCGATTCGCATTAAAACACATCAAGACGAAACGTTTCAAGAACTGCTCATACGCTGCCAGAAAGAAATGCTGGAAGCTGAGCCGTTTACCTGCCAGCCTTTATTTGATATTCAGGCAAACACCGCATTAAAACAGGAACTGATTGATCACATTATCGTCTTTGAAAACTATCCGTTACAGCAGAAAATCGCCGATTCCGCTGATCAAACCGATTCACCGCTGCAAATCGATCAAGTTCAAGTATCCGAGCAATCAGGATATAACTTTAATCTTGTCGTTGCTCCCGGCGAAGAGCTTGTCGTCAAGTTCAGCTATAATGCATTCGTTTACGATGCTGCCTGGATCAGCTGTATCAAGAGGCAATTTACGCAAGCGCTTAGCACAGCTGCACAGCACCCTCATATGCCAATTGCTGATTTTTCTTTTCTTGATGCAACAGAAAAAGAGCAGATTGTCACACAGTTCAACAATACAAAAACGGAGTATCCAAAGAATCATACAATTATCGATTTATTTCGCGAACAAGCAGAAAAGACGCCAGACCATACCGCACTTGTGTATGGCAATATGTCTATTTCGTATAAAGAGCTTGATAAACGCTCTAATGCGCTCGCCAGAGAATTAATTCAAAAGGGATTTCGGAAAAACGAGACAGCCGGAATATTGGCTGCACATTCTCCCGAATTCATGATCAGTGTGCTTGCCGTATTAAAAGCAGGGGGAGCATACCTCCCGCTTGATGCGGAGCTTCCGCCTGAACGAGTCAGCTTTATGCTTGAGGAAACGCAAGCAAAAATGCTGATTGTTCAAAAGGGGCTGGAGCAAAATGCTGCGTTCTCAGGAACATGTATGATTGCAGATGCGCAGGCATTGATGGGAGAGAACCATTTTCCTATCAACACCATCTCCAGTCCAGACGATCTTGCATATATCATGTATACCTCAGGATCAACAGGCCGGCCGAAAGGGGTCATGATCACGAATCGCAATGTCGTGTCCCTTGTCAGAAACAGCAATTACACGTCTGCGTCCGGTGATGACCGGTTTATTCTGACTGGATCTATCAGCTTTGACGCCGTCACCTTTGAAATGTTCGGGGCACTTTTAAATGGCGCAAGCCTTCATATCATTGATAAATCGACAATGCTGACACCTGATCGGTTTGGAGCGTATTTGCTTGAAAATGATATCACAGTGCTATTTTTAACGACAGCTCTTTTTAATCAGCTGGCACAGGTACGAGCTGATATGTTTCGCGGACTCGATACGTTATATGTCGGAGGAGAAGCACTTTCGCCTGCTCTGATGAATGCTGTCAGGCACGCCTGCCCAGATCTCGCGCTTCATAATATTTACGGGCCTACGGAAAACACGACTTTTTCAACCTTTTTTGAAATAAAGAGAGACTATGCGGTGCCGATTCCGATTGGAAAACCAATCAGCAATAGCACCGCTTACATCTTAGATACAAAAGGACGTCTTTTGCCAATAGGCGTTCCCGGCGAGCTTTGTGTTGGCGGTGATGGGGTCGCTAAAGGCTATTTGAACAAAGATGACCTGACAAATGCTGTTTTTTCTCCTCATCCTTTCTTGCCTGGAGAAAGAATATACCGTACTGGTGATTTGGCGCGCTGGCTGCCTGATGGAAACTTAGAATACATCAGCAGAATTGACAGGCAAATGAAAATCCGCGGAAAACGAATTGAGCCTGCCGAAATAGAAGCGCGCCTGTTAGAAATGGAAGGCGTTCAAGAAGCAGCAGTGACATTGAGAGAAAAAGATGGAGAGGCGCAGCTGTACACTCATTACGTCGGTGATCACAAAAAAACAGATACGGATTTTCGCGCCGATTTGGCGCGTGTGCTTCCAGACTATATGATCCCGCAGCACTGGGTGCGTGTGGAGCGGATGCCGCTTACCGGAAACGGAAAAATAGACCGCAGCGCGCTGCCTATTCCAGAAAATAAGCCTGCCAAACGACAGGACATCATATTGCCAAGAAACTTGGTTGAAGAAGAATTAGCGAACATTTGGAAGCAAGTTCTCGGTGTTAACACAATCAGTATTGATGATGACTTCTTTGCTATTGGCGGACATTCACTAAAAGCACTGCAAGTCATACATACACTAAAACATCAGCAGAACATTGACATACCGATTGATTTCTTGTTCGAACATCCGACAATCGCTCAGCTTGCCGAAAAACTTTATTCTAAACAGCTGACAGCAGCAAATGAACAGCATGTGATCAAACTGAACCAGCACGGCGCGCAAAATCTTTTCTGCTTCCCGCCGATATCGGGATTTGGCATTTATTTTAAAGACCTTGCTTTATTGCTGAATGAGAAGGCAGCCGTATACGGGTTTCACTTTATTGAACAAGACACCCGCATTGAACAATATGTTAATTGCATGACGGACATACAGCCTGAGGGCCCATACGTTTTATTAGGCTACTCTGCAGGCGGAAACCTGGCTTTTGAAGTGGCACAGGCTATGGAGCGCAAAGGATTAGAAGTCAGCGACTTCATTATCGTGGACGCTTATCTAAAAGAACAGCCTTTGCCTATCGATACCGGTAATGACGAATCTGCAGCATATCTGCCTGAAGCAGTCAGAGAAAAGGTGATGAAGAAAAAAAGAAACTATCAGGAATATTGGGCACAATTGCTGAATGAAGGGCACATCAAAGCAAGCATTCATTTCATCGAAGCTGGAATCCATCCCGAAACCAGCAAGAATACAGGCTTAACGAAATGGGAAGGCGCCTGCGGAAACTATAGTGAGTACACGGGTTTTGGCGCTCATAAAGACATGCTGGAAGGAACATATGCTGAAAAGAATGCTGACATCATCCTCGACATTTTAGAAAAGATCACTTCAAATAAAGCAATCCCGCACAAACAATAGAGCGGATTCGCGGACAGAGGCATTCTCTGTCCGCTTCTTTTTGTATCAAAGAATGGATCGATGACACTAGGGAATGATAACATCATCCTTTTTCTTGGAGGCTTGTCATGGATCATCTATCTTTTCTTACGTTTATCATGCTGATTCTAGCCAGTTACAGGCTGACACATTTGATTGTATTCGACAAAATCACAGAATTTATCCGAAAACCTTTTATGAAAAAGAAAAGGATTGTTGATCAAAACGGGCATGTAGATGAAAAAAGCGTGCCGGCTTCTAACTTTGGATACATGCTCAATTGCTACTGGTGTGCCGGTGTTTGGTGTGCCATCTTGATCGGACTTGGCTATCTATTTTTGCCTCGTATTGCAATACCGCTGATCTTTATTTTAGCCATTGCCGGAGCACAAGCGATCCTTGAAACGGCTGTCGGTGTCGGCGTAAAACTTATTGACGTGTTAAAAAGTCTGCAAACCATGATGAATGATAAAAAGTCCTAAAAGCGGTTCACAACATGCTTTAGGACTTTTTTCGTTTATTTAGTGAGATAGACATTCTGTTAATCACCCTTTTATAGCCCGGGAATACCGTAATAGCGAATAGTGAAAGTGATGTAATGGGGGAGAAGAAACAGAATGAAGGTTTGCCAAAAGTCGATTGTCCGTTTCCTTGTCAGCTTGATCATCGGAACGTTTGTCATTTCCGTTCCGTTTATGGCCAATGCGCAGTCTGACAGGGAGCTGAGAGCCGTATGGATTGCTTCCGTATTAAATATTGATTGGCCATCCAAAAAAGGGTTATCTGTGAAAGAGCAAAAACAGGAGTATATCAAACTGCTGGACGATGTGCAGAAAATGGGAATGAATGCCGTTATTGTTCAGATTAAACCGACGGCTGATGCCTTTTATCCGTCAGCTTACGGGCCTTGGTCGGAATACTTAACCGGTGTCCAAGGGAAGGACCCGGGCTATGATCCTCTTGCATTTATGATTGAAGAAACCCATAAACGAAATTTGGAATTTCACGCGTGGTTTAACCCTTACCGTATTACAATGAATCATACAGATCTTAATAAATTGTCTGAGAGTCACCCGGCAAGAAAACATCCAGATTGGGTTGCCGCCTACGGAAACCAGCTGTATTATCATCCAGGCATTCCAGAAGCGAGAGATTTTATCGTCAAAGGCATTGAAGAAGTCGTAAAACATTATGATATCGATGCTGTTCATATGGATGATTATTTTTACCCTTATAAAATAGCAGGACAGGAATTTCCTGATCAAGCACAGTATGAACAATACGGAAAAGACGCTTTTTCTAATATCGATGACTGGCGGCGGGACAATGTGAACCAGCTTGTCAAACAAATCAACCAAACAATTAAAGCTGCAAAACCGTATGTCAAATTCGGCATCAGTCCCTTTGGAGTATGGAGAAACGCCGCAGATGACCCGACCGGATCGAATACAAAAGCAGGCGTCAGAAATTATGACGATCTATATGCAGACACAAGGCATTGGATCCAAGAAGGCGACATCGATTATATTGCTCCGCAAATTTATTGGAGTATCGGCTTTAACGCAGCGGCGTACGACGTGCTGGCTGATTGGTGGAGCAATGAAGTCAAAAATAGGCCTGTTCACTTATATATTGGCCAGGCAGCATATAAAATCAATAACAATTTTGATCCGCCTTGGTCCGACCCTGAGGAATATGTGCGGCAAATCACTTTGAACCGCCAGCTTGAACTGGTGAAAGGAAGCATGCATTTCAGCCTCAAGGACCTCAACAAAAATCCGCTTGGCATCAAAGACAGGCTCAGCACCGATCTTTACAGCAAGCCGGCACTGGTTCCGCAAATGCCTTGGCTTGACAATACCGCCCCAAAAAAACCGAAGCTTACGAAAGTCACCGAAGACAAAAACGGCAATCTTCTGCAGATTAAAGATCACCCATCAAATCAAAAAACGAAAGAAACAGCCTATTATGCGATATACAGAGCCGAAGGGAAAAAGCAGAGAACATTGCTGGCAACGCAAAGAAAAACACATGAGCAGCAAACCTTCTTAGATAACACGGCAGATCCTAACAAGAAATATACGTATTATGTCACTTCAGCAGACCGGCTTCATAACGAAAGCAAGGCTTCCAAACGAACAACAAAATAAGAAATGAGAAGGACGGCTTTCTAAGTCGTCTTTTTTTAAAAGTGATTTTGGAGACAGGAAACGATGGTAAACCGCTGTAGGCGGTGTTTGGACATTTTCCATTATTGGAATCTGAGAAGCTAGTACTAAGTAAATTCGAAGAGAAACACGTACAGGACG
This sequence comes from Bacillus sp. PS108, assembly GCF_037963335.1. NCBI lineage: Bacteria > Bacillati > Bacillota > Bacilli > Caryophanales > Bacillaceae > Bacillus > Bacillus sp. PS108. Next base: position 1,944,652 of record NZ_CP150155.1, on the reverse strand, counting down.
TGTTTTACGTTTTCATTTCTAGTCTGGTTAGGTGCCACATTATTTTTTGTGCTGTTCGAAGATGCTGTGTTGACTGATCCGGCTGAAGAAGCCTTTTTGCCGAACTTTCTTCTCTTGGGAGCGGGCACCGCTCTTGTTTTATACCTTGTGTTCTTTCTCTATCATAAACTCGATCAATCACAGTTCGCGGTGATCAAGCTAGGTATATGGGGATCAGCGGTCGGTTTATTGATTGATACGATTTCCCTTTGGAATCATCCCCTCACTTCCCGGCTTTATCAAAGGGTCAAGTTATTGCGTTTGCGATATGGATGGTATGCGCCTACGGATTCAGTTTTAATTTTCAGACTTTTCTTGTCAGGGAATGATTATAGAACTCGCCTAATAGGATGTTACAAAGATGTGAAGGAGGAAACGATGTGAATTTTGAGCTGACAAAAGAACAACAAATGGTGCGTGAAATGGTAAAAGATTTTGCGAAAAAAGAAATTGCTCCTCACGCTGAACATGTAGATCAAACAGGCGAGTTCCCGATGCAAACATTTGAAAAAATGGGTGAACTCGGTCTGATGGGTATTCCATTTCCTGAAGAATACGGCGGATCTGGCGGTGATACGATTTCATATGCCTTAGCGGTTGAAGAAGTCGGCAAAGCCTGCGGCAGTACTGGATTAAGCTATGCTGCAGCGGTCTCGCTAGGCGCAAGCCCTCTTTACTACTTCGGAACAGAAGAGCAAAAACAGACGCATTTGACGCCGCTGGCTTCAGGCACAGCACTCGGATCATTCGGCCTGACGGAGCCAAATGCCGGCTCAGATGCAGGAGGCACTCAAACAAAAGCGATTTCAAATGGTGACGAGTATGTAATCAACGGCGAAAAGTGCTGGATCACTAATGCAAGCTACGCACGCACAGTTATTGTAACCGCCGTAACAGGCAAAAACAAAGACGGAAAAAACATCATCTCCGCATTAATCGTGCCAACTGATACACCAGGACTTACGATTACGAGCCCGTACGATAAAATGGGCGTCCGCGGTTCGAATACAGCGGAAATCTTGCTTGAAGATGTAAGAGTGCCTGCGGCCAACTTACTTGGCGATCCAACAAAAGGGTTTAAACAGTTTCTATATACGCTGGACGGAGGGCGAATCTCCATCGCTGCTCTTGCAGTCGGCATTGCCCAAGCAGCCCTTGACGCATCATTGGCATATGCGAAAGAACGAAAGCAGTTTGGACAGCCGATTTCTTCCTTTCAAGCGATTCAATTTAAGCTTGCTGACATGGCGATGGAAATTGATCTGGCACGGCAAATGGTGTTAAAAGCCGCCTGGCTGAAAGACCATAACCGCCCGTTCACCAAAGAAGCGGCGTACGCCAAGCTATTCGCATCTGAAATGGCGACAAGAGCTTGCAATCAAGCCATTCAAATCCATGGAGGTTCAGGCTATATGAAAGAGTATGGGGTGGAACGGATGCTGCGGGACGCAAAATTAATGGAAATCGGTGAAGGCACATCTGAAATTCAGCGTCTCGTGATCGCCAGACAGCTTTTAAAATAAAAATGTAAACGCTTTCCCATCATTAAGAAAGGAGGAACAATGAATGGCTGAACTCATCCATTCCACAATCGGCAGGCTGCTGGAACAAACAGCTGATGCGTATCCCGATCGAGATGCTGTTGTGTATCCAGACCGAAATATCCGCTATACGTACGCTCAATTTGACAGTCTGTGCCGTCAAACCGCTAAAGGTCTTATGCGGATGGGGATTGGAAAAGGAGACCACGTCGCCATATGGGCTTCTAATATCCCTGAATGGCTTGCCGTCCAGTTCGCAACTGCGAAGATCGGAGCCGTGCTCGTGACCGTCAATACCAATTATCAAGCACACGAGCTTGATTACTTGTTAAAGCAATCGGATGCCGCGGCGCTTATTATCATGGATTCATACAGGGGCACTTCTTATCCAGACATCGTGAACAGTTTAATTCCAAAACTGCAAGAAGCAAAGCCCGGCCAACTGAAATCTGAACGCTATCCCTTTTTAAAAACGCTGATCTATATTGGCAATAAACGATTGTCTGGCATGTATCATTGGGACGATACAGAGATATTGGCGAAAACAGTGACAGATGCTGAGCTGGAAGAAAGAATGAACAGCCTGGATAAAGACGATGTGATTAATATGCAATACACATCGGGAACGACAGGGTTTCCAAAAGGCGTGATGCTGACCCATTTTAATGTCATCAATAACGCTGCCAATATCGCTGAATGTATGGCTTTATCCTCTCAAGACCGCATGTGCATCCCGGTTCCGTTTTTTCACTGCTTTGGATGCGTCCTTGGGGTTTTGGCATGTGTATCCGTCGGGGCAGCCATGATACCCGTGCAAGAATTTGATCCCGTTACCGTCCTTAAAACGGTAGAAAAAGAGAAATGCACAGCGCTCCATGGTGTGCCTACCATGTTTATCGCCGAGCTGCATCATCCGGATTTTGATGCATATGATCTATCGACGCTCCGAACAGGAATCATGGCCGGCTCTCCCTGTCCAAGTGAAGTGATGAAAGCTGTGATTGAAAGGATGGGCATGAAAGACATTACGATCGCCTATGGACAAACCGAAGCCTCGCCAGTCATTACGCAAACGAGAGCAAATGATTCCTTCATAAGAAGAGTCGAAACAACCGGCCGTGCCCTGCCACATACTGAGGTGAAAATTGTAGAACCCGGGACATGTCAAGAAGTTCAAAGAGGCATGCAGGGAGAACTGTGCACCCGTGGCTATCACGTCATGAAAGGCTATTATAAAGACAAAGAAGCGACCAGAAAAGCAATCAATCATGACGGATGGCTGTTTACAGGAGATCTTGCTGTTATGGATGAAGACGGGTACTGCCGCATCACTGGAAGATTAAAAGATATGCTCATCAGAGGCGGCGAGAACATTTATCCGCGGGAAATTGAAGAATTTTTATACCGGCATCCCGCTGTTTTAGATGTACAGGTCGTTGGTGTGCCTGACGCCAAATTCGGGGAGGAAGCTGCAGCCTGGATTAAACTGAAAGACGGTAAAAGCGTTTCACCTGATGAGCTTAAAGCCTATTGCAAAGGGAAAATCGCCCGCCACAAAATTCCGCGTTATGTTATTTTTACGGATGACTATCCGATGACGGCCTCAGGCAAAATTCAAAAATATAAACTGCGAGAAAAAACGATTGAAATGTTTAACCTATCATCAAGTCAATGAGGTGAAATCATGTTTACAAAAGTACTGATCGCCAACCGCGGAGAAATTGCAATGAGAATTATCCGAACATGCAGCCGTCTCGGCATTAAAACGGTCGCGGTTTATTCAGAAGCAGACAAGGACGCGCTCCATCCAAAAGCCGCTACAGAGGCATATTTGATCGGGGAATCGAGAGTCAGTGAAAGTTATTTAAATATAGAGAGAATCATAAAGACGGCGAAAAAAGCAAATGCCGACGCGATCCACCCGGGATATGGATTGTTATCAGAAAACAGCCGGTTCGCTGAACGCTGCAAGCAAGAAAACATCGTGTTTATCGGACCTTCCCCTGATATCATCGCAAAGATGGGCAGCAAAATTGAAGCGCGAAAAGCAATGGAGGCTGCAGGTGTCCCTGTGGTGCCGGGCGTTTCTGAATCCCTCGGAGATATAGAGGCAGCCTGCCGCACCGCAAGGCAAATCGGCTATCCTGTCATGCTGAAAGCTTCAGCGGGCGGAGGGGGCATCGGAATGCAGCGTGTTGAAAATGAAGAAGCATTAAAAAAAGCGTACGAGGGAAACAAAAAGCGCGCAGCAGATTTTTTCGGTGACGGGTCGATGTATATAGAAAAAGTTATTGAACATGCGCGTCACATCGAGGTTCAGCTTTTGGCCGATCAACACGGCCATACAGTACATCTGTTTGAACGTGATTGCTCTGTTCAGAGGCGCCACCAAAAAGTCATTGAAGAAGCACCGTCTTCATTTGTAGACGATGAACTAAGAATGAAGATCGGGCAAACAGCGGTAAAAGCAGCGAAGGCAATCGGCTATACGAACGCAGGCACCATCGAATTTATAGTTGACCAGAAACAAAATTTTTATTTCCTCGAAATGAATACGAGACTGCAAGTTGAACACCCCGTGACTGAAGAAATAACAGGCCTGGACTTAGTTGAGCAGCAGCTGCGGATTGCTGCGGGCCATACACTCACATTCTCCCAAAAAGACATCAAACGGAACGGGCATGCGATAGAGGTTCGAATATACGCGGAAGATCCCAAGACCTTCTTCCCGTCACCAGGTACGATCACTGCGTTTTCACTTCCTGACCAAAAAGGAGTCAGACACGAATGTGCGGTAGCAAAAGACAGCACCGTTACCCCTTTTTATGACCCGATGATCGCTAAGATGATTGTCAAAGGCCAAACCAGAACAGAAGCAATTGAAAAACTAGAGACAGCGCTTCGCGACTATCGTGTAGAGGGAATCAAAACAAATCTTCCGCTTCTCATACAAGCTGCGGCAACAAAGGCATTTAAAGAAGGGGATGTCACGACTGACTTTTTGAAACAACACCTATAAAGGAGGCAGTTGTCATGACGGTTAGCATACAAATGGCAGGAAACCTGTGGAAAGTCCACGTCAAAGCCGGCGACCAAATCGAAAAGGGCCAGGAGGTAGCCATTTTGGAATCGATGAAAATGGAAATCCCGATCGTTGCAGATAGAAGCGGAATCGTAAAAGAAGTCAAAAAAAAGGAAGGCGACTTTGTAAATGAAGGAGACGTACTGCTCGAACTGAGCGATTCCACTCAATAATTTGGAGGAAGACCATGTCATATCCTAAAAAAGTGACAATCAAAGAAGTCGGCCCGCGTGACGGCTTACAAAACGAGCCCGTATGGATCGCAACAGAGGATAAAATAACCTGGATCAACCAGCTTTCCCGGACAGGGCTTTCGTATATTGAAATCACATCCTTCGTTCACCCAAAATGGATTCCGGCGCTTCGAGATGCTATCGACGTAGCAAAAGGCATCGACCGTGAAAAAGGGGTAACGTACGCGGCACTTGTCCCGAATCAAAGAGGACTGGAGAATGCACTTGAAGGAGGCATTAACGAAGCTTGCGTTTTTATGTCCGCCAGCGAGACGCACAACAGAAAAAACATCAATAAATCCACTTCTGAATCCCTTCATATACTCAAACAAGTAAACAACGACGCAAAAAAAGCAAACCTCACAACAAGAGCCTACCTCTCGACTGTTTTCGGCTGTCCGTACGAAAAAGATGTCCCCATTGAACAAGTCATTCGCCTTTCAGAAGCTCTATTTGAATTTGGGATTTCTGAACTGTCGCTTGGAGATACGATTGGAGCGGCTAATCCCGCCCAAGTGGAAACTGTACTTGAAGCTCTTTTGGCACGATTCCCGGCTAATCAAATTGCCTTGCATTTTCATGATACGAGAGGAACCGCTCTGGCCAACATGGTCACAGCACTCCAAATGGGCATCACGGTGTTCGACGGCTCGGCAGGCGGGCTTGGGGGATGCCCATATGCGCCAGGTTCATCAGGAAACGCCGCAACTGAGGATATCGTGTATATGCTTGAACAGATGGATATCAAAACAAATGTAAAGCTAGAAAAACTGCTATCTGCGGCCAAATGGATAGAAGAAAAAATGGGCAAACCGCTGCCGAGCAGAAATTTACAGGTGTTTAAATCATCTTGATAAAAGGGAGGACGCATACAATGGGAGACTCTATTCTTTTTACTGTTAAAAATGAACATATTGCGTTGATCACCTTAAACAGGCCTCAGGCAGCAAATGCTCTTTCAGCGGAAATGCTTAGAAACCTGCAAATGATTCTTCAGGAAATTGAATTCAACTCAAACATCCGTTGCGTCATCCTCACAGGCACCGGTGAAAAAGCGTTTTGTGCAGGGGCAGACCTAAAGGAACGGATAAAACTGAAAGAAGATCAGGTTCTGGAAAGTGTATCTCTCATTCAAAGAACGGCGGCTTTACTTGATGCCTTGCCGCAGCCGGTCATAGCTGCGATAAATGGAAGCGCATTAGGCGGCGGACTAGAATTGGCATTGGCATGCGACCTTCGAATCGCAGCTGAATCAGCTGTGCTGGGACTTCCGGAAACAGGGTTAGCTATTATCCCGGGCGCTGGAGGGACCCAAAGGCTGCCCCGGCTGATTGGCAGAGGAAAAGCAAAAGAATTCATTTATACAGGCAGACGCGTGACCGCACACGAAGCAAAAGAAATCGGCCTTGTAGAGCATGTCACGGCTCCTTGTGACCTTATGCCCAAAGCAGAGGAACTGGCCGCAGCCATTTCTGCCAACGGGCCGATCGCTGTCCGTCAGGCTAAATTTGCAATCAATAAAGGATTGGAGACAGATCTCGCTACAGGCCTTGCGATTGAACAAAAAGCGTATGAACAAACCATCCCGACAAAAGACAGGAGAGAAGGGCTTCAGGCCTTTCAAGAAAAAAGACGGGCCGTATACAAGGGAATATAAAAGGGAGGCAATGCTCATGGATTATGAAAAGGAACGAACAGAACGGGCTGAACGGATTCGAAAAGGCGGAGCGGAAAAGTATCATCAAAGCAATCGGGAAAAAGGCAAGCTCTTTGTCAGAGAGCGGCTTTCCCTTCTCTTTGACGATGACATTGAGCTAGAAGACGCTTTTTTTGCGGAATGTATGTCAGACGGGCTTCCCGCTGACGGAGTTGTCACCGCTATCGGCAAAATCGGCGGCCATACCGTTTGCGTCATGGCGAATGATTCAACAGTGAAAGCGGGGTCATGGGGAGCTAAAACAGTTGAAAAAATCATCAGAATTCAAGAAACCGCGGAAAAATTAAACTGTCCGCTCATTTATTTAGTCGATTCGGCAGGCGCCCGAATTACCGACCAAATCAATGTCTTTCCAGGGAGACGCGGTGCAGGAAGAATTTTTTACAATCAAGTCAAATTATCGGGACGCATTCCGCAAATCTGTCTGCTTTTCGGACCATCTGCGGCAGGTGGCGCTTATATTCCGGCCTTCTGTGATATCGTCGTTATGGTAGACGGTAACGCCTCCATGTATTTAGGCTCGCCAAGGATGGCGGAAATGGTTATTGGAGAAAAAGTGTCTCTTGAAGAAATGGGTGGCGCCCGTATGCATTGCTCAATCTCCGGCTGCGGAGATATTCTTGTAGAAACTGAAGAAGAAGCCATACAGCTGGCGCGGGCTTATTTGTCTTACTTTCCGGCAAATTTTCAAGAAAAAGCGCCCATTCATGAGAAACGCCCGCCAAAACACTTCAAAACTCCGCTTGCCGACGTCATTCCGCAAAATCAAAACGCACCTTTTGATATGCATGAGCTGATTGAGCGGGTCATAGATGAAGACTCATTTTTTGAGATCAAAGCCTTATTTGCACCGGAATTATTGACGGGCCTCGCACGAATCCACGGACAGCCTGTCGGCATTGTTGCAAACCAGCCGAAGGTAAAAGGAGGCGTCTTATTCCACGATTCAGCAGACAAAGCGGCTAAGTTTATTACCTTATGTGACGCTTTTCATATCCCATTGCTGTTCTTAGCCGATATCCCCGGTTTTATGATTGGCACAAAAGTAGAACAGGCTGGGATTATCAGACACGGAGCGAAAATGATTTCTGCGATGTCAGAGGCTACTGTTCCAAAACTCTCTGTCATTGTCCGAAAAGCTTACGGGGCGGGGTTGTATGCAATGGCAGGGCCGGCATTTGAACCGGATTGCTGTCTAGCGCTCCCAACCGCCCAAATCGCCGTCATGGGCCCTGAGGCAGCTGTAAACGCTGTCTACGCTAAAAAAATCGCCGAGCTGCCAGAAGAAGAGAGAGCCGCATTTATCAGCAGCAAACGGGAGGAATACAAAGAGGACATCAATATCTACCGTCTGGCTTCAGAAATGATCATTGATGCTGTTATCCCAGCCAATTCGCTGCGTGATGAGCTGGCCAAACGGCTCAAGGCATACATGACAAAGGAAATGACATTTACCAATCGAAAGCATCCGGTTTATCCAGTGTAAAAGCAAGAACTTAGGAGCGCAAAAAAAGCGCTCCTTTATATATTTACAATAACAACATTATGTAAACTAATTACCATTGCATAAAACGCTTGGTTTTTTAGAATAGTAAATAAAGGCTGCCGCACCTCTAGCGGCAATTGTCAGTTTATCATAAAAAGGGGCCCACATTATGTATCATTTATATTCACATAACGACTTGGACGGAGTAGGGTGCGGAATCGTAGCAAAATTAGCGTTCGGAAAAGACGTAGAGGTCCGGTATAACTCTGTCAACGGCTTAAACGCACAGGTGCAGTACTTTTTAGAAAAAGCGAAGGAGAGCAACAGACAGGACGCGTTATTCATCACCGATCTCGCCGTCAATGAAGAAAACGAAGAGAGATTGAATGAGTATGTTCATGCAGGGGGCAAAGTGAAGCTCATTGACCATCATAAAACAGCCCTTCATTTGAATGAGCATGAATGGGGATTTGTCCAGGTGGAATACGATGATGGAAGGCTCACATCCGCGACATCGCTTTTATATGGCTATCTCGTTGAAAATGGCTTCATGAAACCGACAAACGCCTTAGATCAATTCACAGAGCTCGTCCGCCAATACGATACATGGGAGTGGGAGCGGTACGATCAAAAACAGGCGAAGCGGCTTAATGATCTTTTCTTTTTGCTGTCAATCGATGAATTTGAAGCAAAAATGATCCAGCGCCTTTCCACGCATGACGAATTTTTCTTCGATGATTTTGAAGAAAAACTGCTTGATTTAGAAGACGAAAAAATCGAGCGCTACCTCCGCAGAAAGAAAAGGGAAATGGTACAAACCTTTGTTCACGAACACTGTGTAGGCATCGTTCACGCTGAATCGTACCATTCAGAGCTGGGGAACAGGCTAGGGAAAGATAACCCGCACCTCGATTACATTGCGATTTTGAGCATGGGGTCAAAACGAGTCAGTCTCCGCACCATTCATGATTACATCGATGTGTCAGAAATCGCCGGCCGATATGGCGGCGGAGGGCATGCAAAAGCGTCCGGCTGTTCAATAACCGATGAAGTATACGAGTTGTTTGTAGCTGAAGCTTTCCGCATTGATCCTGTACGGCCGGATGCCTTCCGTAACATCTATAATCTAAAGGGATCTGCGAATGGATCATTATATGAAAATCGCGCACAAATGAGATTTTTTCTTTTCCCTTTAGACAACGAATGGAATATTCAAATTAACGGAGAAACCCAAGACGAAACATTCGCAGCGTTTGAAGAAGCAGAATGGTTTATTAAGAGAAATTATGCCGCATCGCTTGTGCGGGATGAAGTGTTTGTTGCATTTTTAGCGGAGAATCTGAAGCTGGCAAATCAACATCGCAAGTAAAAAAATATGCATAGGGGAGCGTCAGTCACCCCTATGCATATCCGCTAGCTATCGTTTAAATATGGCTGTACGTTTCTTAATCACAAAATAAAGGGCTATCACGACAACAGCCAATATCATAATCGGTGTTGTATAAGTGCCCGCTATATTCTCAACATCATCCCACTGGCTTCCTAGCTGTATGCCTAAATAAACAAACAGAATAGACCATGGAATGATAGCAAGCACAGTCAGTACCACAAATTTGAGAAAAGGCATTCTGGCAATACCTGCCGGAATGGATATGGCATGTCTGACAACCGGTATAAAACGAGCCGAGAAGACAACTCCGGCGCCGTATTTCTGAAACCAGTTTTCCGACATGTCGATATGATGCTTTTTAATCAATAAATACTTCCCGTATTTGTCCAGAAATGGCCTGCCGCCATAGCGGCCGATCCAGTAAATAAAGATCTGGGCAATGGTGCCCCCGATAACACCCGCAATAATTGCGCCAATAAATCCAATCGTGCCTTCCGATACCATATAGCCGCCATAAGCTAATACAATCTCACTCGGAATGATTTCAATCATTAACCCAATCGCAATACCCGCATATCCCATGTTCGTCAGCCATGTTAAAATTTCGCTTATCAAACTGCCCACATTCTTCACAACCTGTCCTAATCTTTTTCACTATTATATGACTGATTGACGAGCAAGATGGTTACAATTTTTTTACCGCAGCATTTCTTTCGTTTCCTGTTTGATCACATCTTCTAAATAGGCCAAAAGCTGAGATCTCATTTCGGGACGCATTAAGCCGATTTCGGTGCTCGCTTTAAAACAGCCTAGCTTATCGCCAATGTCATATCGATTTCCTTCCAGCAGCCGGGCATGGATCGGCTCCTTACGGCAAACCTCACGAAGCGCATCTGTCAGCTGAATTTCGTTGCCCGCGCCTCTGTCAATTGTCTTCAAAACGGAGAAGATCGAAGAATTCAGCACATAACGTCCCATTACTGCGATTTCCGAAGGTGCTTCTTCAGGAGAAGGCTTTTCCACTAAATCGTTCACTTCGTATACATGCCCTTGAGACCCTGATGTATTTATAATACCATATTTGCTGACATCCTCAGGGAGAACTGACTGTACACCGACAACCTCTGTGCCATAAACGTCATATATATCCATTAATTGCCGAAGAGCCGGTGTTTCAGACACCATAATATCATCACCTAAGAGAACGGCAAAAGGCTCATCTCCGATAAAATGCTCCGCACACAGCACCGCATGGCCTAATCCGAGCGGTTCTTTCTGACGGATGTAATGAATGTTGGCCAAATCGGCAATCTGCTGCATTTCCTTAAGTGTCTCCGTCTTGCCTTTTTCCCGGAGATTGAATTCCAATTCCGCCGACCGATCAAAATGATCTTCAATCGAGCGTTTGTTTCTCCCTGTAATAATCAGTATATCTTCAATTCCTGACTCTGCGGCCTCTTCTACAATATATTGGATTGCTGGTTTGTCGACGATTGGGAGCATTTCTTTAGGCTGCGCCTTTGTCGCCGGCAGAAATCTCGTTCCTAAACCCGCTGCGGGTATAACCGCTTTTCTCACTTTTTTTCTCATTCATCTTCACTCCTGATCCTGTATGTTTTTCAGCGAATCTCCAAATACCCAGATTCGGTTTCCGATAAAATTCATCATCATTCCGCCGATAGTGGCGGCGAGCTTACTCACCAAAAGCGAGCAGCCGCAATTTTGAAACAAATAAAGCAACAAAAAGGTGATCCCCGACGCGGCAATATTAATCATGAGAAAACGCACGATCTCTTTCCCGTCAGCCTTACCTTTCACACAAAACGTCCAATTCCGGTTCCACACATAGCTGTTGACGATACCTGCAGTATAGGAGCAGATCTGCGCCGGCAGATAAGAGACATGACAATTGGTAAGAAGAAAGAAGACACCAAAATCTATCAGCGTATTGCCGACGCCTACGGTGCAAAAACGGCCTAATGTCTTTATTTTTTCTTTCAGCGTAACGGACCTCCCTTCATAAAAGATGCGAGTGGCAGTCATATTTGTTGATATGGATTACTATAGCGGACAGTGTTGAATAAACAATTAATAAAATATGAACAAAACATGAAAAAGCGGGTATACCGCTCAATAGTCTTATACTCTTGAAAAAACAGCCGCATTGAACGGCTGTTTTTTGTGTCTGAAAACATACAAATATAAACGGAGTGTTAGCCCCATCTTATCAATGAATAAATGTATCCAGTTCCTTTGTAGAATCGAACACTAACTCCTCCAAAAGTTTCTATACACAATTTTTTTAATGATGTAGGATGTTAGATAAAGGGATATCTTGGATAATGATGTAATCTCCGTTCAATGTGATTAGTGGGAGGCCATGAACAATCCTGTCTTTTTATTTTCTGGACAATGGTCGCTAGGAATGGGGAAGTTTTTTTGAACAATTTTGAAGGAGTGGTGCGATCTCCTCGAACAAAGGAGAGAATGGAGACACATGAAGATGAGCTTTCAGAACAACTGGGAACATTGCTAAACAGCTTCCGGCTACTTTATGCGTGCGATCTTCATGACCTGTTGTCATCAAATTCCAAAAGAAAATCCCCCATTTTAAGGAAAAAGGAGGATGTGAAGTGATGAGGAAAAAGTGTAGCGTATGTTTATGGATTCTTGTTTTACTTTTGAGCTGCTTAGCTGGGAAGTCTGCGTATGCTGCCACAGGTACTACAATTGCAAAACATATAGGGAATTCAAATCCGCTTATCGACCATCATTTGGGAGCGGATCCGGTTGCGCTGACCTATAACGGAAGAGTCTACATCTATATGTCAAGTGATGACTATGAATATAATAGCAACGGAACAATTAAAGATAATTCATTTGCCAATTTGAATAGAGTATTCGTCATATCTTCAGCGGATATGGTGAACTGGACAGACCACGGAGCCATTCCGGTAGCAGGTGCCAATGGAGCTAATGGAGGCCGTGGAATTGCAAAATGGGCAGGTGCGTCATGGGCACCGTCAATCGCAGTTAAAAAAATTAATGGCAAGGATAAATTCTTCCTTTATTTCGCAAACAGCGGCGGAGGTATCGGGGTTCTCACCGCAGACAGCCCGATTGGTCCATGGACCGACCCAATCGGAAAACCGCTCGTAACGCCAAGTACGCCAGGAATGTCTGGTGTTGTATGGCTTTTTGATCCGGCAGTATTTGTAGATGACGACGGAACCGGTTACCTGTATGCCGGCGGAGGCGTTCCTGGCGGTTCAAATCCAACGCAGGCACAATGGGCCAATCCTAAAACGGCTAGAGTCATAAAATTGGGGCCTGATATGACGAGTGTTGTTGGAAGTGCATCTACAATTGATGCGCCTTTCATGTTTGAAGATTCGGGATTGCACAAGTATAACGGAACATATTATTACTCCTATTGCATTAATTTCGGCGGCACGCACCCGGCCGATAAACCCCCGGGTGAGATCGGCTACATGACCAGTTCAAATCCCATGGGTCCCTTTACATATAGAGGGCACTTCCTGAAAAATCCGGGTGCATTTTTCGGAGGTGGCGGAAACAACCATCATGCTGTTTTCAATTTTAAAAACGAGTGGTATGTGGTGTACCACGCGCAAACTGTCAGTTCCGCTCTGTTCGGGGCCGGCAAAGGATACCGTTCTCCCCATATTAATAAGCTGGTGCATAACCCAGATGGATCCATCCAAGAGGTAGCAGCAAATTATGCAGGTGTAACACAGCTTTCCAATTTGAATCCTTATAACCGGGTAGAAGCTGAAACGTTTGCTTGGAATGGACGCATTTTGACAGAGAAGTCCACAGCACCCGGCGGGCCAGTAAATAATCAGCATGTAACAAGCATTCAAAATGGAGACTGGATTGCTGTAGGAAATGCAGACTTCGGAGCGGGCGGTGCCAGGTCATTTAAAGCAAATGTAGCATCCACTTCAGGCGGGAAAATAGAAGTGCGCCTCGACAGTGCTGATGGTAAGCTTGTTGGAACTCTGAATGTACCTTCCACAGGTGGAGCGCAAACGTGGAGAGAAATAGAAACTGCAGTAAGCGGGGCAACCGGTGTGCACAAAGTATTCTTTGTATTTACCGGAACAGGTACAGGAAACTTGTTTAATTTTGATTACTGGCAGTTTACGCAAAGATAGTACTCGTAATGGGACCGCTTAAAAACGAGGCGGGTGAAGTACGAGCCATCACCGGAACAGCCCGCCATTATGGATATGCCATGCAGATTTTTTAATACCGTAAAAGACACATGACGAAGGAGAGGAATAAATGATTCCACGCATAAAAAAAACAATTTGTGTACTATTAGTATGTTTCACTATGCTGTCAGTCATGTTAGGGCCAGGCGCTACTGAAGTTTTGGCAGCCAGTGATGTAACAGTTAATGTATCTGCAGAGAAACAAGTGATTCGCGGTTTTGGAGGGATGAATCATCCGGCTTGGGCTGGGGATCTTACAGCAGCTCAAAGAGAAACTGCTTTTGGCAATGGACAGAACCAGTTAGGATTTTCAATCTTAAGAATTCATGTAGATGAAAATCGAAATAATTGGTATAAAGAGGTGGAGACTGCAAAGAGTGCGGTCAAACACGGAGCAATCGTTTTTGCTTCTCCTTGGAATCCTCCAAGTGATATGGTTGAGACCTTTAATCGTAATGGTGACACATCGGCTAAACGGCTGAAATACAACAAGTACGCAGCATACGCGCAGCATCTTAACGATTTTGTTACCTTCATGAAGAATAATGGTGTGAATCTTTACGCGATTTCGGTCCAAAACGAGCCTGATTACGCTCACGAGTGGACGTGGTGGACGCCGCAAGAAATACTTCGCTTTATGAGAGAAAACGCCGGCTCGATCAATGCCCGCGTCATTGCACCTGAGTCTTTTCAATACTTAAAGAATTTGTCGGACCCGATCTTGAACGATCCGCAGGCTCTTGCCAATATGGATATTCTCGGAACTCACCTGTACGGCACCCAGGTCAGCCAATTCCCTTATCCTCTTTTCAAACAAAAAGGAGCGGGGAAGGACCTTTGGATGACGGAAGTATACTATCCGAACAGTGATAACAACTCGGCGGATCGATGGCCTGAGGCATTGGATGTTTCACAGCATATTCACAATGCGATGGTAGAGGGGGACTTTCAAGCTTATGTATGGTGGTACATCCGAAGATCATATGGACCTATGAAAGAAGATGGTACGATCAGCAAACGCGGCTACAATATGGCTCATTTCTCAAAGTTTGTGCGTCCCGGCTATGTAAGAATTGATGCAACGAAAAACCCTAATGCGAACGTTTACGTGTCAGCCTATAAAGGTGACAACAAGGTCGTTATTGTAGCCATCAATAAAAGCAACACAGGAGTCAACCAAAACTTTGTTTTGCAGAATGGATCTGCTTCAAACGTATCTAGATGGATCACGAGCAGCAGCAGCAATCTACAACCTGGAACGAATCTCACTGTATCAGGCAATCATTTTTGGGCCCATCTTCCAGCTCAAAGCGTAACAACATTTGTTGTAAATCGTTAAGAGCACAAAGACACACATAAATAATAGAGTGTCTGAATTGGCGATTTTCCGATTGGGAAATCGCTTTTTTATTTTGTTGCTGAATTACAGGAAGAAGAAAGGATGTATATAAAAACAGCAAAGCTTTAATCTTCATCTTTTCTAGTTTACATAATATATATTCTAGGAAGTAATCAAAATAAATAAATTTCTGTCTCGATATCAAAGTATACTTAAGTTAGTGAGACAGAAATTGAAATTTTACTACTGAATGACAAATCAAAAAAATGGTGTTGTCAATCCATAATAAACGGCTTCTAAATCTTCCAGCGTCATATCGCCATATGCGCATTTGATAACAGAATCAGCAAACACATCATAGTCATAATCTGTAGAAAATCCTTGCTGCAGCTGTTTTTCGTAAACTTCGATCTGATCTTTTTGATGCTGGATGTCTTTTTCCTTACCTGGATAGTCCGGACCATTTATCATATTACTCATTTTTTTGTACAGCACCATATACTGTTTCAGTATTTCATCCACAACGCAAACCTCCTATTAGATGATAAAAACGGACATCGTTACTGATGTCCGCCAAAAAAAGCTTAAC
This sequence comes from Bacillus sp. PS108, assembly GCF_037963335.1. Lineage (NCBI taxonomy): Bacteria > Bacillati > Bacillota > Bacilli > Caryophanales > Bacillaceae > Bacillus > Bacillus sp. PS108. Next base: position 1,928,998 of record NZ_CP150155.1, on the reverse strand, counting down.
TAATTTGGTTCTGTTCCCCAAATCAGTTTTCCTTGATCATATAATGTGATTTTTTTCGTTGTTTTAAACGTATTTGATTTGAAAAAGGAATAATCGCCGCTTTGTGCATAATTGCTCCAGTCATCATTGTGAAGACGAAGCTGAATATTCCCTGTGCTTGCTCCCGGTACCAGCGTTCCGTTTTTAAATCCAAGTTCCAGATAGGTATCTGCACCTTGCTTTGGTTTATGCAACGTCACAAACTTGTATGTCACATTGCCGCATCCAATCTGCGCGTAGTCACAGTCAACGTTTTGGCCTTTGTTTTTCGCTTTATACCAGTAACGGGCAGTGACATCTTTTAAATCAACCGTGGTATTGCCGTTATTTTTTATTTGAAGCTGCGGACGGATTTGGTTGCTGTTCATACTCCCATTCCCTGCTCTGTATTGTACAGAAATACCGTTTTCCTGTGTGGGTTTATCTTTTGCTGGCGTTTCAGGAATGTCCTTCGTCGAATCTTTGGTGCCGAGAATGTTTTCTCTAACGAATGTTCCTGAAGCAGATAAATCTGACAACCGCCAGCCGCCTGTTTTAGATGCCCCCGGCTTTAAAGCTGAGGATGATTCCTGCTTATCAGAAAGATTCCAGTTCACCCAGCTGATGGTCTTGCTGTCGAGATATTTCAGCCATTCCCTCGATTGATCAAGGAATACACCGCCATTGCCAGACGCGTCGCTTGTTCCCCACTCTGTCACAAAAATAGGTGCTCCTTTGCTGAGTGCATAGTTTGCTTTATCCCGTAAAAACTGGCCGTGAGTACCGGCGTAAAAATGAAGCGCGTACATAACATTTGCATCTTTTAGCTGGTCATCGGCAGCATCATTCACATCCTGGCTCCATGTACCGGTTCCGACAATGATGATGTTGTCTGGATCATTTTTGCGGATAACGGAAATCACTTCTTCCGCATATGGTTTAATATCACGCTTCCAGTTCACATCACCGTTTGGTTCGTTTGCAATTTCATAAATGACGTTTGGCGTGTTTCCGTAAAGGCTTGACATTTCCTTGAAGAATTCTTTTGCCTTCTCTTTATTTTGGTTTGGATTACCGTCATTTAAGATATGCCAATCAATGATGACATATATCCCAAGCTCTTTTGCCGCTTCAACCGCTTCTTTTACTTTATTTTTCACGGACGGGTTGTCAATATAACCGCCATCTGCCGTATACATCGCTGCACGGAAAACGGTGATACCCCAATCGTCCCTCAGCCATTTTAAGCTGTCTTTATTGACATATTCTCCATACCATTGCAATCCGTGTGAACTGATCCCCTTCAGCTGTACCGCTTTACCGTCTCGGTTAACGAGCTGTGTACCTTTTATGCTAAGCTGGCCATTCTTGGCTACTGGCGTTTTTGTCCCTGCTGCTGATGCCGGCGAAGCCATCATGTCGCCCATTGTCAATAACGTAATCAATAAACACGTAATAAAAATAGAGATTGACCGTTTCATATCTGATCTTTTCCTCCTTCGCATCATTTTGGCTCTTCACTTCTTATGAGCACGAACTCATTGTAAAAATCTTTCTCATGATTGTCTATCAACCTAATTTCTTGTTTTTGGGAGGTTTAAAAGCCTGTCAATTTGCTCTATCTCCATTGAATAAGACACACATGATACATATAGAACAAAGAAAACCGGACTGAATTGGGACTTTACACGTCATTTTTCATTCGAGTCGAAAAATTAAATTTATTTCCAATAATGAAAAAGCTGCATTCAACTATTGAATGCAGCTTTGTTTTATATTTATATTATGCTTCTTGTTTCTCATCTTCCCATGTTTCAGCGTTTTTCAGCCCTGGGATGTTTTTCGCTTTAAACACAGGATCAAGTCCTTGCTTACGCTGTTTCGCGTAATCTTTATACACTTTGTAAGCAACGTTTGACAGCAGCGTAATCACAATTAAGTTGATCAGCGCCATGATACCCATAAAGAGGTCCGCCATATCCCAAACGATTTGGAAGCCTGATAAAGATCCATACACAACCATAGCAATTACAGCAATACGGTAAATGTTCAGCCATGTTTTGCTTGTTTTAATAAATTCAATGTTTGTCTCGCCATAATAATAGTTGCCGACAACTGAACTGAATGCAAACAAGAACATTGCGACTGCGATGAAAGTCGGCGCCCAGCCTCCAATATGATGGTTAAGAGCAGCCTGTGTGACTTGGATGCCGTCGCCTTTTGGCGTTACACTGTACAGCAAAATAATAAATGCTGTGGACGTACATATGATAAATGTATCGAAAAATACGCCTAATGTTTGAATAAAGCCTTGCTTTGCCGGATGGGATACATGAGCCGTCGCAGCCGCGTTTGGTGCGCTTCCCATTCCTGCTTCGTTTGAAAAAAGTCCGCGCTGCGCACCGATAACGATGATGCCCCCTATTCCGCCGCCGACGACTTGTTCAAAACCTAAAGCATTTTTAACAATTGTAGCGATAACGCCAGGGAAAGCCGTAATATTCGTGATGACAACAAATAAAGCGATAAGAATATAAATGCCTGCCATAACCGGCACAATTAGCTGTGAAACAGCGACAACACGTTTTAAACCGCCGAAAATGATAAACGCAGTTAAAACCGCCAGAACTATGGCTACAACTATTTTATTCACATGGAATGCGCCATCCAATGCTCCAGCAATTGTATTTGTTTGAACAGCGTTAAAAATCAAGCCGAATGAAACGGTAATTAAGATTGCAAAAACGATGCCAAGCCATCTGGCTCCAAGACCCTTTTGAATGTAGTAAGCCGGACCTCCGCGGAAATCCTCCCCGTCTCTCACCTTATAAAGCTGCGCTAACGTACTCTCAACAAAGCTTGAAGCCATACCTACTGCAGCTACTACCCACATCCAAAATACAGCGCCCGGTCCGCCTGTCGCAATTGCTAAGGCTACACCAGTCAAATTCCCTGTGCCGACTCGGGATGCGGCCGAAATAAAGAACGCCTGCATAGATGAAACACCTTTATTTCCTTCCGGCTTCTCCCCTACTATTCTGAACATTTCAATAAAATAACGGAATTGGATAAAACCAAAACGTATGGTAAAAAATAATCCAAGCCCTATTAAAATATAAAATAGGTATTTCCAGATGAAATCACTTGGAATATTAATCAAACTATTGAAAAAAGACTCCATATTTACCTCCCGTTTTCATCAATTCAATACGAATTCGATTTTGATGTTAGATTTTTTAACATAACGAGTTTTATTATATCACAATATGACGAATTAGGAAGTTTTTTCGAGAAGAATATTGTCGTAGCCAGATGTTACTCTGTCGACCCCTTCTCTATTATTTTCCTACGAATAAAAACATTCCTTGCAAGCTGGCTTTAAAAAAAGAGTACCCTCTTAACAATGTAATCATTTCTTCCCATTCTCTTGCCTTTCTCTTTGATTTAGCACATAAATAAAGTAATAAACCCTAAACAACAAACATATCATTTAAAATATGTTTTTATTCACACCATAAACCGGGTATACATACGCTAATAAAAGAAGTTTTCTCTTTCAAAAATAAGCAAAAAGATATATACTTAACAAGGTTAAATTTATTTTTAAATTTAATAAATCAGGTTTACTTTTAGGATGGATTGGGGTATTATTATAAAAATATTCAGTAATATTAAAGGAGGGGGAGATCATTTGAAAAAAGTAACGATATTGAAAGCATCCATCTTATTCTTGGCGATTGCCAGTTTTCATTTGTTCTCAATTCCCCACGCCTTTGATATCGGCCATCATTATAAAGCCGTAGCCGACCAGCAGGAAATGCATGAGATGAAAGCCGGCCAAAATGCTGATGATGAGAAGAAATCCATCACAGGGGCATTTACGCTGACCGCTTTATGGGCAATGGCTGTTCTGCTGCTGACCGCTGAAAGCCAAAGTACGGGATACTCCCGCAGACGTCAGCGGAAAAAAAGCTTTATACTGGCCAAATTTTATCAATCGTCTTATTTCGGCAAACTTCATGTTCAACATCACCCGATTATGTAACGAAAATATGAGGAGGCTGTTAAACATGTTGTTTATCTTAAGAATGGTGATTTTAGGCTTATTTTCTTTCACAGCGCTGAATTTATTTGTATGGCAGGGAATTGAAGTCATTCATGCTGTAACAGATCTATTCACCAACCATGAAAGCTGATAAAAAACAAACGAAACCCGCTCATATAGTATGAGCGGGTTTTTTATTATTGTTCTGTATGAATGCGCCAAACAGCTGTAACCTTGCCTGATTCCTCTTCATCAAAAAAGAAAGAGCCATTGCTGTATCTGTCGTTTGTCCGCAACTCTTTTGCCTGCAGTTCTTTTCTGTCGCCTTTTTCTGTTTCTGCCATTAGTCGCTGTTCAAGACTGCAAGCGAACAGTGCTACAACTCGGTGAGGATTCTTTTTCAGTTCCCTTAGCATTACGACACCGCGTTTTGCGCGGGATGTCTTCTCGAACTCAGAAAGACTCATGCGTTTTACCGCTCCCCGCTGTGTGAACAAGACAATTGAATCAGATTGTTGAAGGATCTCACCGGAGACAACAAAGTCATCCTCTTTTAAGTTAATCCCTTTGACACCTGCCGCACGCGCGCCAACTACATTCACTTCGTCTTCTCCAAACCATAGACCGTACCCTAAGTGAGTGGCCATAAAGATCTGGCTTTCCCCATTTGTTACATGTACATCAATCAGTTCATCTTCACCCTTCAGATTTAAGGCCACAAGCGCCTTAGAATAACGCTGTGCTTTATAATGGGTGAGCTCTGTCTTTTTCACCATCCCGTTTTTCGTAAAGAATAGAAGATATGCCGACGGATCAAATTCTTTAATCGGTATGGCCTTTACAATCGTTTCATCACGGTCAATAGTGATCAGATTTGAAAAATGCTGGCCCATGTCCTTCCATCTGATATCAGGCAGCTGGTGAACAGGACAATAGATGTAGCTTCCTTTGTTCGTAAAGAGCAGCAACACGTCTGTCGTATTCATTTCAAACTGATGCAGCATCCTGTCCGTATCTTTCATTCCGAAGTCCTGACCGTTGGAAGCGGCAAATGAGCGCTGGCTCGTCCGTTTTAGGTAACCATCCTTCGTAACGGTTACATATACATCCTCAGATGCAACCATGACTTCGAGATTGATTTTAATTTCTTCAATTTTTTCTTCAATCACGGAGCGTCTCGTATCTGCATATTTCTTTTTCAATGCTTTTAAGCTGTTTGTAATCACTTTTAGCAGTTTTTTATCATTGCTCAGAATAGATTCGAGCTCTTCAATTTTTTTACCGAGCTCTTCTGCCTCTTCCTTAAGCGCTGTAATATCTGTATTGGTTAAACGATATAGCTGCAATGACACGATGGCTTCAGCCTGAGGCTCCGTAAATTCATATTTCGCGATCAAATTGTTTTTAGCGTCACGTTTATCGCTAGAAGAACGGATTGTTGCAATCACTTCATCTAAAATAGACAAAGCTTTCATGAGCCCTTCTACGATATGATGTCTGTCTTTTGCTTTTTGAAGCTCATAAACGGACCGGTTTGTGACAACTTCCTTTTGGTGTCCGATATATGCATCCAAAATAGACGGCAGGCTCATCAGCATCGGACGGCGGTTATGGATAGCCACCATATTGAAGTTATATGTGATCTGCAAATCAGTATTTTTATATAAGAAATTCAAAATGCCTTTGGCATCAGCTTCTTTTTTCAGTTCAATGACCACTCTCAGCCCTGTTCGATCCGTTTCATCACGAACCTCTGAGATGCCTTCAACCTTTTTATCAATACGGAACTCGTCCATTTTTTTTACAAGGTTTGCTTTATTTACTTCAAATGGAATTTCAGTAATGACAATTTGTTCTCGTCCGCCTCTGATTGTTTCAATTTCAGCCTTTCCGCGGATAATGATTTTTCCTTTTCCGGTTTCGTAAGCTTTTCTTATCCCGTCAACGCCCTGAATAATACCGCCTGTCGGAAAATCAGGCCCTTTAATGACTTCCATGAGTTCATCAACAGAGCAAGATGGCATTTGAATACGCTTAATGACAGCATCAATGACTTCTCCCAGATGATGAGGGGGAATGTCGGTCGCGTATCCTGCTGAAATCCCGGTAGATCCGTTGACCAATAGGTTAGGAAACATCGCCGGGAGTACGACAGGCTCCTTGCTTGTATCATCAAAGTTCGGCACAAATTCAACCGTGTTTTTGTCAATATCCCGAAGAAGCTCAGATGCAATCGGAGATAATCGTGCCTCTGTATAACGCATGGCTGCCGGGGGATCTCCGTCGATACTTCCATTGTTTCCATGCATTTCGATTAACACATTACGAACTTTCCAATCCTGGCTCATCCGCACCATTGCTTCATAAACCGAGCTGTCACCGTGCGGATGATAGTTACCGATGACGTTACCGACCGTTTTGGCCGCTTTTCTGAAGTTTTTATCAAACGTGTTTCCATCTGTATGCATTGCATACAGAATTCTGCGCTGTACCGGCTTTAATCCGTCTCTCGCATCGGGCAGCGCCCTGTCTTGAATAATATATTTACTGTAGCGTCCAAAACGGTCGCCGATCACCTCTTCTAATGGTAAATCATGAAATAATTCTGGCTGTGACAATCATTAAACCTCCTCAGCGACCGATAAGTTTTCATTTTCTAAAATATTGCTTTCTTCATCTAAGCCGAAAGCGACGTTTTTCTCAATCCACTTTCTGCGCGGCTCTACTTTGTCTCCCATTAACGTCGTCACACGTCTCTCTACACGTGCCGCATCGTCAATTTTGACCCTAACAAGTGTGCGGGACTCCGGATTCATCGTCGTTTCCCACAGCTGGTCTGCGTTCATCTCTCCAAGACCCTTATATCGTTGAATGGTATAGCCTTTGCCGACTTTTTTCAGGACATCACCCATCTCTTCATCAGACCATGCATATTCAATGATTTCCTTTTTCCCGCTTCCTTTACTGACCTTATATAAAGGTGGCAGCGCAATGAACACCTTGCCATGCTCAATGAGCGGTTTCATATAGCGATAGAAAAAGGTAAGAAGCAGCACTTGAATATGGGCGCCGTCAGTATCGGCATCAGTCATAATGATGATTTTGTCGTAGTTGATGTCATCGATTGAGAAATCTACTCCGACTCCTCCGCCGATCGCATGAATGATCGTATTGATCTCTTCATTTTTAAAGATATCAGCAAGCTTAGCTTTTTCTGTATTAATGACTTTACCGCGTAAAGGCAGTACCGCTTGGAATCTGCGGTCTCTTCCCTGCTTGGCTGACCCGCCTGCTGAATCTCCCTCAACGAGATACAATTCATTTTTTGCCGGGTTTCTTGAACCCGCAGGCGTCAGCTTTCCGCTTAAAGTCGCTTCTGATTTTTTTCGTTTTTTGCCGCTTCTTGCTTCTTCACGGGCTTTGCGTGCCGCTTCGCGCGCCTGGCTCGCCTTGATTGCTTTTTTGACAAGAAGCGTTGCGGTGTCCCGATTTTCCTCTAAAAAGTAAGCAAGCTGCTCTGAAACAATCGCATCAACTGCTGATCTTGCTTCACTGGTACCGAGCTTTCCTTTTGTTTGTCCCTCAAATTGAAGAAGCTCCTCAGGAATGCGGACAGAAATAATGGCTGAAAGACCTTCCCTTATATCGGTGCCTTCAAGGTTCTTATCCTTTTCTTTCAGCAAAGCCACTTTTCGCGCATATTCATTAAAAGCACGCGTCATCGCAGTTTTTGCACCTGACTCATGCGTCCCGCCGTCTTTTGTTCTGACATTGTTGACAAACGACAAAATATTTTCAGAATAACCATCGTTAAACTGGAACGCAAAGTCCACTTCTATAGAATGATGCTCACCCTCAAACGAGACCACTTCAGACAAGACGTCTTTTTCTTCATTTAAGTAAGCAACAAACGCTTCTATGCCGTTTTCATAATAAAAGACCTCATGCTGGTCATTGCGTTCATCAATCAGCTCAATTTTCAGTCCTTTTAACAAAAACGCAGACTCTCTTAAGCGCTCAGAGAGCGTTTCAAAATTATAAGTGGTTGTGCTGAACATCGTTGGATCTGGCTTAAAGTGTGTAAGAGTTCCCGTCTTTTTTGTTTTGCCGATCTTTTCGAGAGATGTAACCGGTTTTCCTCCATTTTCAAATCGCTGCTGATAGACAAAACCGTCCCGCTCAATGGTAACCGTCAGCCATTCAGATAAAGCATTCACGACTGATGCACCAACTCCGTGGAGCCCGCCGCTTGTCTTATAGCCGCCTTGGCCGAATTTTCCTCCGGCATGAAGCACCGTTAAAATCACTTCAGGGGTTGGTTTGCCGAGCTTATGCATTCCGGTCGGCATGCCGCGGCCTCTATCCTGTACAGAAATACTATTGTCTTTATGTATTTTGACGATTATGTGATCTCCATGGCCGGCAAGCACCTCGTCGACAGAGTTATCTACAATTTCATAAACCAAGTGGTGCAAACCCCGCGCGTCAGTAGAGCCAATATACATACCCGGCCTTTTCCTGACAGCCTCAAGGCCTTCGAGCACCTGTATGGCATCTTCGTTGTAATCAAATTGCTGTTTTCTAGCCAAACGTACAAACCCCTTTCAAAAACTAACATTGTCTTTCTCTTTTTCAGTGTTACACATCATTTGTATATAAGATATTTTTTATAAACCTCGCCTCGAGCCAGTACTGCCTTGGACTCCTCATTATAACCAATATGTTTGCAATCGCAACATAGAGCTAACGAATCAGTTCTTCTCAAAACATCGGCTAGTGCTGTTTTTACACCATAAGAACGTATGTTTGTTTATTATATATAAAGCAGCAGACCTTCGCAAATCGAACGGCCGAAACCCAGCTGGACAAGGTATTCAAAAAAAGCTGTTCAAGCTTTATTGTATCTGTTTCACCGTAATACGCAAACAATATCTTAAAATTAAAAAGCAAAAATCCTTGAATTTACAAGGATTTTTGCAGTTCTGCACCTATTTTGTTACAGCGTGTGCCACTTTTATGCACAGATCCATGATAACCGTTCTGCCTTTTTCTTTTAGCATCTGGTATGCTTCCTCATTAACTAGCCCTTGCTGTGCCCAAAATACTGGCGCATCTGTCTCTAAAAAATCTTCCGCCACTCCAGGAAGCTGTTCTGAGCGCCGGAATACATTTACGATGTCAATCGGACCGTCAATCTCTTTTAAAGATGAAACGGCTTTGACACCTAGCGCCTCATCAATTGTCGGGTTCACAGGGATAATTTCATAACCCGTGTCCTGCATTGCTTTTGAAACCATATGTGATGTTCTATCCGGACGGTCTGAAAGCCCTACTACCGCTATACGTTTGCTTCTTTGAAGAATCTCTTTAATTTCCGCTTTAGAAGGGTTTTGCATCGTGTGTCACTCCTTTTTTACTTATTTTACACGATCAAAACAGGAGAAATCAAAATATGATGCATGTTTGATTGGATTTGTAAGCAAACTTTACAAAAAAACTTATCATCAGATCATGACATCTCATGTTAAAATAAAAAGAAGGGAATTTGAAAAAGGAGAAATGTAGATGTTAATTGCTTTATTGATTATTTTGGCCTACTTGATAGGCAGCATTCCATCTGGCTTAATTGTGGGCAAGCTTGCCAAGGGAATTGATATTCGGGAGCACGGAAGCGGCAACTTAGGCGCTACCAATGCATTCCGTACATTGGGTGTAAAAGCTGGTTCGGTCGTCATAGCCGGAGATATTTTGAAAGGGACACTGGCAACTGCATTGCCTTTTCTCATGCATGTTGATATTCACCCGCTTCTTGCAGGAGTCTTTGCGGTTTTAGGCCACGTGTTTCCCATCTTCGCCAAATTTAAAGGCGGTAAAGCCGTGGCGACATCAGGAGGCGTTTTGCTATTTTACGCACCCCTGTTATTTATCACGATGGTTGCGGTATTCTTCATCTTTTTATACTTGACTAAATTTGTTTCTCTCTCATCGATGTTAACAGGGATCTATACTGTTATATATAGTTTCTTTGTCCATGATACGTATTTATTGATTGTCGTTACCCTGCTCACTATTTTTGTGATATACAGACACCGAGCGAACATTAAACGAATTATCAATAAAACAGAACCTAAAGTAAAATGGTTATAAGCTTAAAAAACTTCTCTTTTGACACAGAATAGCCTAATACGTTTATAATAGAGAAAATTCAAATGAAGAACAAAGGGGTGTTCTGTTATGAATATGACAATTAACGAAGACGCATTGAACTGGTATAAAGAAGAACTCGATTTGGAAAGCGGAGACCAGGTTCGCTTTTTCGTCCGCTATGGTGGCTGCAGCAACGTTCAAAAGGGTTTTTCTCTCGGTGTAGCGAAAGATGCCCCACAAGAGGCTGGAGTCACTGCAGAAGCTGACGGCATTACCTTCTTTATTGAAGAAAGTGATTTATGGTACTTTGATAACCACGACCTTCTCGTCAGCTATTCAGAAGACGCTGATGAACCGGTTTTTGAATACCAATAAAAAAGAACGCACATCATGTGCGTTCTTTTTTTACAAATGAAATCGTATAAGATGATCGGTTAGGTTTTCTTGTTCCAAAATATATTTTTGTGTTTCCCCCAGCAGATCAAAGTGGGGAAATTCACTTTTCTTATGGATCCATTCTTTTTTTAACCCGTACGCCGCTCCCCACTGAACCAGCTTATCAATGTCTGCACAGCCGGCTTTTGTCACGGTCTTTGCTTCTGGAAATCGGTCATCCAGCCAGTAATGTGTTAAAAATGCGATTTCTCCTCTTTTCACTGCTTGTTTCCACCGGTTAAGTTCCTCCCGTTTCACACCAAACGCCATATCCCGTTCACTTCCCTATTTTTTGGCCTTTTCATATGCTGTGTGCCAATCAGGAAAAGCTTTGCGGAATTGAATTGGCTTAAAGCTTTCTTTATCCACACAAATATGAGATGAGGTGGCTTTGATGGAAAGCTCACCGGCCGGATTATAAATGTGGTAACCATAGACGGTTTTAAATCCGTTATAGTCCTCTATCCATGTATGTACAACCGCGGTTTCTCCGTAATGAAGCGGCTTTTTATAGGAAATATTGATATCAACGACTGGGGACAGAACGCCTTTTTTTTCCATATCACTATATAAAAAGCCTAAGTCCTTAATCAAGGCCGTTCTGCCGACCTCCATCCACACAAGATAATTTGCGTGATAGACAATCCCCATTTGATCTGTTTCTGCATAACGCACTTCTATTTCTTTTTTTGATACATGCAAGATTACTCTGCTCCCTTAACGTCAATTTAGCCCCATTTTACCATAATCAAATCAGAAAGAAAAAAACCAGGTTTCCCTGGTTTTTTAAGAACGGTATCCGTTTTGTCTCGCTGCAGATTCGTCTTGTATTTCATTACGAAACGCTTCAATGCTCTGTTCGCGCCTTGCATTTTTTTCTTTAATACGCTGTTTATCTTCTCCTGAAGCAAACTCCATTGATGCTTCTGCTTCTTCTATATTTTCAATTGTATTTTGAACCATATCCTGCAATTTTTCCACATTGTCAGAACGATCATCAGGATTAGGCTGCTGATATTGATTTTGGTTCTTTGTCATTCGGATGTACCTCCTAGAAATAAACTCGAATTTTCGCTACTCGCCTTTTGTCTGCATGATAATCGGCCGCTGTCCTGAAGTATCATGCATTTTTTCCCCTTTATTGGCTTTATATTTTACAGGCTTTGTACCCAAGTGGCTTGGAGCATATTGAGGCTGACCGTTTTTCTTGTTGTTTCCCATGTTTATCCCTCCTCAACAGATAGGTTTCTCAAAAGGAGGGGTAAACATGAATACAAATTAAAGGTTATTTTTGCTTAAATCGCTGTTCAAGCTTTTCCTCAAGCTGATTTAAATACTCTGTATTGGTCATCAGCTCTTTTTTGTTTTCCATGACGAGCTCATGAAAAGAACGTTTTCTCATCTTCTTCACGCTTTTCACCTCCGCATATTCTTTTATTTTTTCCAATTCTGAAAACTTGTAAGCATATCTGAGCATAAAAAAAACTGAATCTAATCAAGATCCAGTTTTCGTTCCATTTCTTTTTTTGTCATGGTGCCAACGTGTATGTCTTGGATAACACCTTTTTCATCTAAGATATATGTCGTTGGATATGACATCACGTTATAGTCAGCATTGATCCCTTTTTTATCAATCAGAATGGGGAATGTTAAATCATACGTATCAGCAAACGCTCGGACCTGTTTCTCACTTTTCTCAGCTGAAGTGAAATTTACCGCAACAACCGCAAGTTTGTCGGCGTACTCTTTTTGCAGCTTTTCCATCGCAGGCATTTCCTGACGGCACGGTTTACACCAAGTTGCCCAAAAATTGAGCAGCACTTTTTTGCCTTTTGCATCCTGTAAAGAGCTTTTCTCTCCTGACAGCGTTTTTAAAGAAAAATCAGGTGCTTGTTTCCCCTCTTGAATTCCGACTTCTTTTTTGCTGTATGTTTGATATAAATTCCATCCCGTATAACCGGCAAGCATGATAAGCAGGATCCCTGCGAGCCATTTTTTCAGCATATGCCACCTCCGCAGCACATTGTGTCATAAAAAGAAGAGAAAGCGAAATGCCTTCTCTTCCTATTGATTCATCAGGACTGCTTCATTTTTTCACGAAGCACCATTTGAAGGATGCCGCCATGGCGATAGTAATCAATTTCAACTTCACTATCAAAGCGGACGACTGCTTCAAAAGTTGTTACATTGCCGTCTTCATTGATTGCTCTTACAGTTACAAGGTCACGAGGACGAACTGTTTCATCAACATCTACCTCAATGACTTCTTTACCCGTTAAGCCGAGTGTATCCGCATTTTCACCTTGTTTAAACTGAAGCGGCAGCACACCCATGAATACAAGGTTGCTTCTGTGAATTCTTTCGAAGCTCTCTGCAATGACCGTTCTGATGCCGAGAAGGTTTGTTCCTTTTGCAGCCCAGTCACGTGAAGATCCCATACCATAGTCTTTTCCTGCTAATACAACAAGACCAGTTTTATCTTCTTTGTATTTCATGCACGCATCATAGATGGATGTTACTTCACCAGTCGGCCAGTACGTTGTAAATCCGCCTTCTGTACCCGGTGCAATTTGGTTTTTGATGCGAATGTTTGCAAATGTTCCTCTCATCATGACTTCATGGTTTCCGCGGCGGGAACCGTAGGAGTTAAAGTCACGAGGAGAAACACCTTTTTCTTGCAAGTACTTTCCGGCAGGCGTATCTTTTCCGATTGCCCCCGCAGGAGAAATATGGTCAGTTGTGACTGAATCACCGAATTTACCGACAACACGCAAACCTTTTAATGGTTCAACCTTGCCTGGCTCAACAGACATTTCTTCGAAGAATGGCGGATTTTGAATGTAAGTTGACTCGCTATCCCATTTATATAAAGCTTCATCTGTTGTTTCAATTTCGTTCCAGCGCTTGTTGTCATCAAATACTGTTTCATACTCTTTGCGGAATAGCTCTGGCGTAACAGTTTGCTTAACAAGTGCATTGATTTCGTCCATTGACGGCCAAATATCATTAAAGTATACGTTTTGACCATCCTTGCCCACACCGATTGGATCGGTTTTCAAGTTAATGTTTACCGTTCCAGCCAGCGCATATGCCACAACAAGCGGCGGTGAAGCAAGATAGTTGCCTTTAACAAGCGGGTGAATACGTCCTTCAAAGTTACGGTTTCCGGAAAGGACAGACGTAATCAGAAGATCATTTTTCGCAACCGCTTCTTCAATTTCCGGTGAAAGCGGGCCTGAGTTCCCGATACATGTTGTACAGCCGTACCCAACGAGGTTAAAGCCAAGCTCTTTCATGTATGGAAGAAGGCCTGAATTCACAAGATATCCTGTAACAACTTTAGAACCCGGTGCAAGTGACGTTTTCACGTAATTAGGCACCTTAAGCCCTAACTCAACCGCTTTTTTCGCTACCAGTCCGGCGCCGATCAGAACGTATGGGTTTGATGTATTTGTACAGCTTGTAATCGCAGCAATGGCGATCGCACCCGTTTTCATAACTGTTTCTTCACCGTTAAGGAGTTTAAACTTAATTTCTTTATTTTCTTCCTCAGCATTTAAACCGAATCCTTGGTTACCTGCAGGGCTGACTAAGTGCTTTTTAAACGTTTCCTGCATAGCAGATAGCGGGATCAAATCCTGAGGACGCTTTGGACCCGATAAGTTTGCTTCAATTTGAGACAGGTCAATTTCAACCACATCAGTAAATTGAGGGTCTTCCGCATCTGGAGTGTAGAACAAGCCATTGCTTCTGCAGTATGCTTCAACAACATCAATATGTTCAGGATCACGGCCAGTCAGGCGCAGGTAGTTAAGCGCTTCTTCATCTACTGGGAAGAATCCGCATGTAGCACCGTATTCCGGAGCCATATTCGCAATTGTTGCGCGATCTGCAAGCGGCAGTTCAGCAATTCCCGGTCCGAAGAATTCAACAAATTTACCGACAACGCCTTTTTCACGCAGCACTTGTGTTACTTTTAACGCCAAGTCAGTAGCTGTTGTTCCGTTTGGAAGCTTGCCGACAAGTTTCGCGCCGATTACCTCTGGAACTGGGAAGTAAGAAGGCTGTCCAAGCATTCCCGCTTCAGCTTCAATTCCACCGACACCCCAGCCGAGAACACCGATACCGTTAATCATTGTTGTGTGTGAGTCTGTTCCGACAAGCGTATCAGGATACGTTACAAGCTCGCCGTCTTCTTCAATGGCATGGACAACACTTGCCAAGAACTCAAGGTTGACCTGGTGCACAATACCTGTTGCAGGCGGTACTGCCTGATAATTGTTAAACGCTTTCTTTGCCCAGCTTAAAAATTTGTAGCGCTCTGCATTTCTTTCGAATTCCAAGTCCATATTTACTGCTAATGCATCTTCTGTACCCGCTTTATCTACCTGTACAGAGTGATCGATAACGAGATCAACAGGAATTTCAGGGTTGATTTTATCAGGATCTCCGCCGACAGCTGCCATTGCTTTACGCAGTGAAGCCAGATCTACTACTGCCGGAACCCCTGTGAAGTCTTGTAAAATAACACGAGACGGTTTGAACGGAACGTCGATATCCTTTAATTCGGCAGTTCCCCATTTTGCCAAATTTTCCACGTGTTCTTTTTTGATAACGAAGCCGTCAACTTGACGCAATACTGATTCTAAAAGAACTTTGATGGAATAAGGAAGCTTCGAAACCTTTCCTATACCTGAATCTTCTAACGCTTTTAAAGAGTAGTAATGATATGTTTTCCCATTTGTAGTAAACGTTTTTCTCGCTTGGAAAACGTCTTTTGCTGCAGTTTTTTGCTCGTTTGCCATTCTCCAAAATCCCCCTTCAGATCAGATCATTCTCAGATGAACATTACATTCCATCACAATTTTCTCACAATTTCATATTAAAACAAAATCATACATAAGTAAATATCAATGTTTTTATTAAATACAATAAGTTCGACTTATGAGAAAAATGTACCGGTAATTTTTACTGTTTACGCTCTCTCATATAACACAATAAAAGAAGCCATATTATGATTGAGGTGATAATGATGGTCAAAAGAAAAGCGAATCACGTCATTAACGGAATGAATGACGCAAAAAGCCAAGGCAAAGGCGCCGGCTATATTGAAAACGACCAGCTTGTACTGACTGAAGCAGAACGCCAAAATAACAAAAAAAGAAAAACCAATCAATAACACCGAACTCTTTTAAGGAGGTTCTCATTTTATGACCAATAAGAATACAAGTAAAGATATGCATAAAAACGCCCCCAAAGGACACAATCCCGGCCAACCTGAGCCTCTAAGCGGAAGCAAAAAAGTAAAGAACCGAAACCATACAAGACAAAAGCACAACTCAAGCCATGATATGTAAGAAAAGCAGACCTTAGTGTCTGTTTTTTTATGCGTTCACCCATTTATAATCCACCGCATATGATGTTAAGCAAGGTTGATATGTGGAGGAATGCTTCCATGGACCATTCAAAACGCAACGATGCAAATGATTTCGATAGTATGGATGAATGGCTTCGGCAATTTTTTGAAGACCCCTTCGCCTGGTACGACGAAACATTGCCTATTGATTTATATGAAACAAGTCAGCAGTATATTATAGAAGCGGATCTGACTTTTTTACAGCCTACACAAGTAACAGTTACCCTTTCTGGATGCGAGTTCATCTTAACTGTCAAATCGTCAGGACAGACTTTTGAAAAACAAATGATGCTTCCTTTTTATTTTAATGACAAAACCATTCAAGCCGAATGCGAAAATCAAATACTCACAGTCGCCGTCAATAAAGAAACAGAAGATGGCTCTTCTTTTTCTCTTCAATTTCCTCTCAGCTAAACATAAAAAGTCACTTTCATCCCCTATTATGAAAGTGACTTTTTTTTCCGTCCATTTATCGTCAAATACCCTCTAGTGACTCTCCCATGGCCAAATAGCAGATTCACTATACAATAGAATATGATCTACTATCTCTTTTGACTAGACGTCTATCACTTTTTTCTATTCTTTTTTTACTGTGTTCTTCTAATCTCTCTTCGTATACAATATGGTTAGAATAAGGGGGAATGATTGATGCTGGAAGGATGGTTTTTATGGTTTATTCTGTTTTGGGTGATCATGATGGTAGTCTTATTATCAATCGGCGGTTTTTTCATGTTTCGAAAGTTTTTAAAGCGTTTACCAAAAGAGGACGGCAGATCAGAGCTTGATTGGCAGGATTACTATATTGAAAACAGCAGACATTTATGGAACGAT
The DNA here is from genome assembly GCF_037963335.1 of Bacillus sp. PS108. Lineage (NCBI taxonomy): Bacteria > Bacillati > Bacillota > Bacilli > Caryophanales > Bacillaceae > Bacillus > Bacillus sp. PS108. The sequence continues at coordinate 1,912,106 of NZ_CP150155.1, read as the reverse complement.
GAAAACAAACAGTTTCTAGATGAATTGACTGCGCCCGTGCCAGAGCTGTTCAGAGATGCAGCAAAAGCCAAAATCGCAGGCAAAATCGGTGAGCTTGCATTAAAAGAAAAGGTAGCAAAGATTGATCAGCAACTTATGATCAAAGGCTATATTCTCGCAACTCCTAAAAGAGACCATACCTTCTTAAAAAGGCATCTGCGGGACAAAAAAATCGATTTGGAACCTTATCAGACCCTTCTCAAATAAAAAACCTTTCCTGACAAGAGGAAAGGTTTTTTAATTCATTTGAATATTAGCTGACTGCAGCTCGTTATGAAGTTTTCGATATGATAAATACATGGCGATTCTCCAAGGCACAATCATACCGAAAGCCAGAATCCAAAACATTCCGCTCAGTGCACCATAATCGATTGATGTGCTCAAGATGGATTTCATCACGATTCTGATCACCAAAAGACCGACTAATATAAAAACAAATGCTTTAGAGCGTTTCATGTAAATTTCATTATTTTTAATTTCGAACTTAGAAGTTTTGATTAGAAAAATAGAGAAAATCACACCTAAAGTGAATGCTTCCAAAAACTCTGCACCAGTTACCCAAAATACCGGAAATAAAAACATTAACGCTCCCGTACTCATAAAAATCGGCGGAAGAATGATTTTTTTTGGTGAAACAGGCTTGTCAGAGGACTTTATTCTGACCACCATCACAGCTACAGCCATTAACACAGCAATAATCGATGAAACTATAATCATCATACTTATCATTCCTTTGTTTCTCGGAGTGTTGATACTATATACTATACTCCAAAACAATAAAAAAAACCATTTTGAAAAGAAATGACTTTAATGTCCCATAACGCGGCTTACAGCTTCCAGCACTTTTGTTTCCTCAAACGGCTTAACAATAAAATCCTTTGCCCCCAGCTCAATTGCTTCCGTTACAATTCTTTGCTGGCGCATGGCGGTGCACATGATGACCTTCGCTTTAGGATCAAAGGTTAAGATATCACGAAGCGCTTTTATGCCGTTTTTCACCGGCATTGTAATATCCATTGTCACAAGGTCCGGTCGCAGTTTTTTATACAGGTCCGCTGCTTGTTCACCGTCCGCCGCTTCGCCTGCGATTATGTAATTTGCATCTTCCAAGATCTCTCTGATTTTCACTCTCATGAACTTGGCGTCGTCTACAACTAAAACTCTTGTCATATTCCCCTCCAACAATCGATTTCCACAGATAATAGTCTTATTGTACCAAAAACAAAAGGATTAGTAGTAGCACGAAAGTAATTTACCGTCAAAAACCAGTAAAGCCTCCAAAAAGATCTGACAGCAAAATAATGATCAGGCTCATCCAATTAAAGAATAACAGCACACCAATCACAATCATCAAAACGCCGCCAGCTTTCATAATGAAAAGCTGGTTCTTCCTTATCCACTTCAGCTTTGTGATAAAAAAAGACAATAAAAGAAACGGTACCGCAAAACCGAGTACATATAACATCATGTATGGCACCGCTGAGCCCGGATTGGTGCCTGCAAGTGTGATAACAGCAGCTAATATCGGACCGGTACATGGTGTCCATCCAGCTGCAAATGCCATTCCGATTAAGACCGACCCTAAAAACCCGCTTGGTTTATGCTTAAAATGGATTCTCCGCTCTTTCATCATAGCCTCAGGCCGGAACACACCGAGTGTAATGAAACCGAACAAAATAATAAGCAACGCGCCAATTTGCCGAATCGCATCGTGATAATCCCTAAACAGGCTGCCAATAAAAGATGTTCCATAGCCTAAAGCAATAAAAATGACTGAAAAGCCAAGCAAAAAACACAAAGTATGAAACAGGCTTCTTTTCTGCAGCAGCAGCTTTTCAGTTTTTACATCGTCCATGCTGACCCCTGTAATATATGACAAAAAAGCTGGGTAAAGCGGCAGGCAGCAAGGCGAAATAAAGGATAAAAACCCCGCTCCGAATGTCAAAAAATAATTCACGTCTCCCATGTCATCATCCCTTCATGATTTGACATTCCTTCAAGTTATGACAAAATCATTTCATTTTTTTAACACTTTCACTTGAAGGATTTCTATTTTCAGAAAAAACTTATATAATTTAATTTGACATTGAGACATTATACTCCTTCTCATTTGAAAATTAGTATAAATATGGATATAATATAAACATTCACTTTGAAGATCTAATGTATGAAAGGATACATCCCTGTGATTAGAGAGCATCTATTAAAAGAAATTGAAAAAAAAAGAGCAGAGCTGCTGCAAATTGTCATGGCGAACGGAATGACATCTCATATTACGATAGAGCTCAGTCAGGAGCTTGACCATCTTCTCATACAATATCAAAAGCAGCGCCTTCGAGCAGTAGCGGGTGATGAATGATTGCAAAATAAAAAACCCGTATAAGGGTTTTTTATTTTATAACCATGTTTCTCTATATCATAATCTTTACGTATTATTTCGTTTGATTATTCATGGCTTTCATCATTTGATTGATTTTCTTTTGAGAAGGTTTCATTCCCATTTGCATCATCATCATGCGTAACATTTGTTCATTAATAGGCGGATTCTTTTTCAGGTAGCTCATCATATATTTACGAGCAATAAAAAACCCGAGTGCAACACCTATGAGCAATGCAACAACGCCCACTAGGATGCCAACCCATAAAGTCATTTTATTTCCTCCTTCATGTTGTCTAGTTTAAAGTGTACTAAACCAAAAGCTATTATACAACATTTACATCTCTTTTTCTTCGGTTTTAGACAAAATTTCTTTCTTTCACCGGATTTAGCCATCCGTAACGCTTCGAATTGAAATCCATTGCTAAAAAGCAAGGGCTTACTTTTCTTAACACTTCAAAGAATATCGTTTCTGCCTCGTAATCTCCCGAAGCCACAATTTCTATCATGTGCTCCTTCATCATAAACGTCGCGTGGCCTTTTGCTTTCGGCAAAGCTATTCTATAAATATAATCCAGCTGCCTGTAATCCGTCTTGTTTAAATTCATTTTTAACCGCTGATGCATATGTAAAATAGGGATTGGTTGTGTAATATATTGAATCTGTTTCTCTGTCATTTCATACTGCTGCTTTTCAAGGCTTGTCCAATGATAGTCTTGAAACAGCTCAAACATAACCGATTCCCGGCCGAAATAGTGATTGGCAAATTCCTCTTTGATCAGGTACGTATAGTAGTGACGTTCCATCTTTTCATCCCCTTTTCCAGCAGCATTTCATTTGCTCTCTATTATACAAAAGAAGAAAAGAAAGAATTGTCTATTACTGTTAAACAGCCAATACTATTTTTGTCGGATAAACAAGAAAAAGAGGATGATTTGACTCATCCTCTTTCAAAAGCTTACTTATTGATTAATGCCTTAACTCGATTCACTACGTTCGGAACTGAGAAGCCGTATTCGTTAATGATGGTTTCACCAGGAGCAGATGCACCGAATCGGTCTATGCCGAGAACGTCACCTTCAAGCCCCGTGTATTTGCCCCATCCAAATGATGAGCCCATTTCAATTGCAAGACGTTTTTTCACATCTGCAGGAAGGACTTCGTTTTTGTATTCATCAGATTGTTTCTCAAAACGGTCCATTGAAGGCATGCTGACAACAGAAACATCGATATTTTCTTTTGCCAATTCAGCCTGCGCTTCAATTGCAAGACCTACCTCGGATCCGGAGGCAATGAGAAGAGCGTCAGGTGTTTCGTTTTTAGATTTAGAAACGACATATGCACCTTTTTCTACTCCTGCCAATGCTTCTTCAGCTGTTTGATCGATGGTAGGAAGGTTTTGACGTGTAAGCACTAGCGCTGTTGGGTGGTCAGTGCTTTGCACTGCAAGCTTCCATGCTGCTGCTGTCTCATTGCCGTCTGCTGGACGGATCAAAGAAAGGTTAGGCATCGCACGGAGTGAAGCAAGCTGTTCAACAGGCTCGTGCGTCGGACCGTCTTCACCAACCGCAATACTGTCATGTGTGAAGACATATGTCACAGGAAGGCCCATTAACGCTGCAAGGCGAATCGCAGGACGCAGGTAATCAGAGAAGACAAAGAAAGTTCCGCCGAATACACGAAGACCGCCATGAAGCGCCATACCGTTTAAGGCTGCACCCATCGCAAATTCACGTACACCAAACCAGAAGTTTTTGCCTGAGTAATCAACCGCTGTAAAATCACCGGCATTTTTAATAGTCGTTTTGTTCGATCCCGCTAGGTCAGCAGAACCTCCGACAAAGAAAGGAATTTTTTTCGCAAGTCCGTTGAGAACTTCACCGGAAGATGCACGGGATGCCAGGCTGCTTCCTTTTTCATACACAGGAACCTCTTGATCCCAGTCCTTCGGAAGCTCTCCTTTGATTGCCAGTTCAAGCTGTTCAGCAAGTTCAGGATAAACTTCTTTATATTTAGCGAATTGAGCATTCCATTCTTGTTCTTTTTTCTCACCTGATTCTTTAACAGCTGCAGCGAAATGCTCATAAACTTCTGACGGAACGTAGAAGTCTTCTTCATATGTCCACGCGTAAGCTTCTTTTGTTAATTTGCTTTCCTCTTTACCAAGCGGCGCACCGTGAACACCGGATGTACCGGCACGGTTAGGTGAACCGAATCCGATTGTAGTTTTCACTTCAATTAATGTAGGTTTCTTTTCATTTTGGCGTGCTTTTTCGATAGCCGCTGTTAATTCTTCAATATTGTTTCCATCCTCAACATAAAGAACTTCCCAATTCATTGCTTCAAAACGCTGTTTCACGTTTTCAGAGAATGAACGGTCGAGGTCTCCATCAAGAGAGATGTCATTAGAATCGTATAGTACGATCAGACGGCCAAGCTGAAGATGGCCTGCGAGTGAAGCGGCTTCAGAAGAAATACCTTCCATTAAATCACCATCACCGCAAATACTGTATGTATAATGATCGACTACGTTAAATGAATCGCGGTTGTATGTTTCCGCTAAATGGCGTTCAGCAATTGCCATACCGACTGCCATGGCAATTCCTTGGCCAAGCGGACCTGTTGTAGCATCAACACCGGCAGTATGTCCGAATTCCGGATGTCCTGGTGTTTTGCTGCCCCACTGGCGGAATCCCTTAAGATCTTCAATACTAAGATCAAACCCGCTTAAATGAAGCATGCTGTATAATAGTGCTGACCCGTGTCCAGCAGATAAAACAAAACGGTCACGGTTAAACCAGCCAGGGTTTGCCGGACTTACGTTCATAAATTTTGTCCACAGCGTGTATGCCATTGGAGCGGCTCCCATCGGCATCCCTGGGTGACCAGAATTTGCTTTTTCAATAGCGTCTATTGACAGTGTGCGAATGGTAGCAACTGATTTCTTTTCAATTGTATCCATAAAAATCCCCTTCCTTATGTGTTGTACCCTTACATCATAAATGTCTGACGACTTTTTCTCAACTGTTTCAGCTTAAATTTGAGAGAAACTTGTTGAATTTTGTCACATAAGAGTTTTGATTATAGTATATGCAAAAGAGGAATACGATATTGCCGTATTCCTCTTATATTAGTGAAGTTTGTTATTTCTTTGTTCTCTTTTTAGCTTTTCTGGTGTAACATCATTGCCTTCTGGGTCAATGATTTTCACACTTTTTAACGTGTTCTTCATAGAAGAACGAAAACCTTTCAAGTACTCTTGACGGAGCTTTTGCTGTTCGGCTTTTTCTTCTTCTGTAATAACGCCAGCTTTAGCTTTGGCAGCAAGTTCATTAATTCTGGCAATTTTCGCGTTTGAAATCATGTTAAACTCCTTTATTGCATTTTGTCTATATAGTACTAGATCAAAAAAAGTTTTACAACTGATTCACTCTGCTGTCTCTTCATTCTCTATGTATTCCTGAAAACGCCGGTGAACGGTTGCTTTAGAGACATCATAGCCAAACCCTCTTAGAGTAGCCGCGATTTCAGCAAACGTCAGTTTATTCGCTCTCAGGCGGACGATCTCAGAGATTGGCACCTCTATTTTTTCCTTTCCACTGTTCTCATGTTGGTTTTTTAAGTTTTTTTGCGGTTTAAAACCGTTTTTTACTGCACGTTTCATTCCCCGTCTGATTTTCATGTTGTGAATCTTTCGCTGATACTCTTCCACAATGCTGACGATTTCCAAGACCATTGAGTCAGCCTCCGATAACTCCAGTTCACCTCTATGAGCCGTTGTATAGACTTTCACACCTTCTCTATAAATACAATGAAGCAGTGCGATTTTTGCGTTTCCCCGTCCGAGCCTTGTCTCATCCTGAACCAAAATGACATCAATTCCAGCGTTCTTAATCTCATCAAGCAGCTCAAATACACCATCCCGATCCATTTCATATCCGCTGGCTTTTTCTGAAATCACTTTGACCACTTCCATGCCGTTCTCCGCTGCAATGGCCGTAAGCTCCTCCTCCTGCCGCTTTAATGACGTTTCCTGCTGTTCTTTATTTGTGCTTACACGGGCATAAATGAGTGCTTTCATTTTATCTCTCTTTCCTCTCTATTTTACAGTTGCTAATTCATATGCATCCTGATGCTTCTTTTTCAATGGGATCACTAACTCATCACCCGGCTGGATATCAGAGGTTTGAAGTTGATTTTTATCAGCTACCCATTCAATAAAATCATTTTTGTTTATCTTTTTTGTATCTGCTACCTGATCAGCAATTGACCAGAGTGTGTCGCCTTGCTGGACTTCTATTTTAACATACTGATTAAGCTCTTGGCCGCTGCTTGTATATGACAGCATAAGGATAACCGCGCTCAAAATCACTGTGAACAGACCGACAAAAATAATAGATTCTTTACTCATGATCATAACCTCCAACAGGAATGTTTGTTCGCATTTTTATAATTTCAGTATATACGAACAAACGTTTCTGTCAATTGTTTTTTCGAACCTATGTTTGTACTGTAAGGAAAATCATGCTATAATCTTCTTAAAATCGACGTTTTGAGGTGCGAAAAATGACGAAGCTATCAAAAAGGCAACTTGATATCCTCCGTTTTATTAAAGCAGAGGTTAAATCAAAAGGATATCCGCCTTCCGTGAGAGAGATCGGAGAGGCTGTCGGGCTTGCGTCCAGCTCTACTGTCCACGGCCATTTGGCCCGCTTGGAAACAAAAGGGCTGATCAGACGGGATCCGACAAAACCAAGAGCAATAGAAATTCTTGATGAAGAAGTAGACATTCCGCAAAGCCAGGTCGTTAATGTACCGGTCATCGGGAAAGTCACGGCGGGATCTCCTATTACAGCAGTAGAAAATATTGAAGAATATTTTCCGCTCCCAGACCGCATGGTTCCTCCAGACGAGCATGTATTTATGCTGGAGATTATGGGAGACAGTATGATAGATGCTGGTATTCTCGATAAGGACTATGTCATCGTTAAACAGCAAAACACAGCGAACAATGGGGAAATTGTAGTTGCGATGACAGAAGATGATGAAGCAACTGTAAAACGATTCTATAAAGAGGATACCCACATTCGCTTGCAGCCTGAGAACCCAACGATGGAACCTATCATTTTGCAGAATGTCAGCATTCTAGGGAAAGTGATTGGCGTGTTCAGAACCGTCCATTAATCTATTGATCTATCAGATGCATAAAATAACCCCCTCTTCCTTTACGGAGAGGGGGTTTGTTGTTCAAAAAAAGCAGGCTCGCCCTGACTTTTGGGTGCGAGCCTGAATAGGAGGAAAAAGAACATCATGTTTACACCATAATTATCCACCAAAAGATTGTTGAAGTCAAGAAATTTTCTTTCCTTTAGGAAACTTTTATCAAAATATGAACATTTAAAATATTAGACGCCATCTTCTTAAAAACGTTTCATTTTTTAGGTCGTGGAAGGATACGGTTTCATATTTCTTAAGGGGCGAAGCAATTGAAATATACTGAAAATTTAGTACATAGTTTAATTAGTTCAACATTCTGATAAAACAGCTCGCTTTCTTCATATAAAATGTAATATGTATTTCAATTTCACCTTCACCCAATCACTTGTGCAGTTCAAAAGATATGGCATCGTTGAACAAGTCGGGTAGAAACCTTCCCCAAACATAAAGTCTCCACCAACACCCTTCTTTAAATTTAACCTTATATGAAATATGGTTGTGATATCAAAAGGCCGTTTCATCATAAAAGTGCATATGCGTTTTTTCTTGTTTGTAATATCGAAGCCTGTCTTGAAGGGTTCCGGTATGAAATTCAAATTTGTGGCCGTCAGGGTCGGTAAAATAAATTGATTTTCGATCGCGTTCATCTCGTTCTATGCCAGGCAGAATATTGACATGAAGTCTTTTTAATTTAGCTGACATCTCCTCAAATTCATGATCTTCAATTGTAAAAGCAATATGGGTATAAGAAAGCTTAATGTCATTTCTCGGGATGTCTGGTTCTTCATTAAGCGCTAGCCAGATGCCGTTCATATCAAAATATGCAGTTGTTCTTCCCTTTACCAAAAGCTTTGCACCAAACACTTTTTGATAAAAATCAATCGATGTATCCAAATGCGAAACTGAAAATAGCAAGTGATTGATTCCTTTTATCTCCACAAATCATTCCCCCCTTGAAAGCTGATCATCCACATATACGACTTTTTTCATAAGAAAGTTTCATACAGCTGAAAAAAATACCAGTGTAAACAAAAACGGACTGTTTAAAATAGTAACATGACCATTATGAATGGTTTTGAATTGCATTATTTATCATTTGTTTACGCCCAAGAATTTTCTTCAAAAAATAACAATTTAGGTGGTCAAATGAAACATATCATTGCGCTTGCTTCAAAGATTGCTTTCACTCTCGCCCTTTTATATGTGATTTTGGACAGAGTCTATCACGCATCCTTCTTAAGTGTGATGTTTATTGCACTTTTCTTAGGTTTTGTTTCCTATCTTTCTGGTGACATGCTCGTCTTACCCAGAACAAACAATATTACAGCTTCATTGGCTGACTTTGGCCTTTCATTCGTTATTCTTTGGGTATTTGTTTTAACCCAAACAAGAAACGATTTCTCACCATTTGGAGCGGCTCTCCTTTCCGCTGCCTGTCTTACTGTTTTTGAATACTTTTTTCATCGGTATTTACTGAAAAATGTGCTTGATGAAAATTTCCGAAATGAACTGTCAGCGAGAGATAACACGTTGCAGTATCAAACGGAAGCCGCGGACGAGCTGTTTCCCGAAACGAAAGAGAAGCATAAGGAATAGGAGGCTGTCTTATCGCCTCCTATTTTTCAGTAGCTATTTTTGAGAAAACGGAACATCACTTCTGTAAACTCATAAAACCTCTCATTTTGAGTAACAGCTCTGCTTTTTAAAGAAAAGATGCCGAACAAAGACTTTCGAAACCCTGTGCTCATTTCTATCTGAATACTTAAACCTGTTTTTGATTTATTTGCAATGTTATTCGGACTAACGCCCGCATGCGGATGGTCCGTATTGAGCAATACAGCAGGAAAACCGGCATGCTGCAATTTCTCAACTAAATCTGCCGCTCTTACGCGATCTGTACCGCCGACTTCGATCTGCTGATCTTCTTCTGCGTACCCGTGTAATGAAATGACATATTCATGATTTCCCGTCATTTTAAGGGCCCGAGGTTCATCAAAGTGCGTGCTCGTAATGTGCAGGACTGAGTTTCCTGCCGATTTTAAGCCTTCAAATAAATACATCGAGTACTCTTTGCTGAGCTCTCTCGCTACTTCACTTGTCCCGCCTTCAATACCTCCTCCGTGAATAGCTAAAACAAGAACAGGGCTTCCGGTTTCTTTCGTAACAACGTCGTAATCAGAAGGATCTTCATTGTTTTTTAATTCCTCAAAATTCTGATATACATCTTCAGCATAAATTGAAGAAATCGGAGTAAATACCATAAAAATAAACAATAATTTTACAATTTTAATAGTTGATGGAAAACGTTTGGCTATGTTACAATCAACATGCTTCAAGGAATGGAGCAAACGGCGGAGCAGGGATACTTTGGCCGGTTTCATCTACTCCGCCTCTAAGTCCAAATCAACAGGATGTAGGTCTCTTTGAGGCTTTAGCACGAATTCTCTCGTCCTCCTTGTTAAATTTTTGTTAAATTCACAATATTATATACCATTAGCCCGGGCGCTGTTCTTCTCATTTTTGAATTTATGAAAAGTAAGCTGGCACCACCTCTCCCATTTCCATACAAAACAAAAATGCACCTGCCCTTTGGCCTGTGCATTTTTTATTTTCTCTTCATTCTTCGTTTTTTTGCTTGATTTAATTTCATGATGTTTTTTTCAATTTTTCTTATGTTTCGCCTTTGCGGGATTGTTTTCATTTCATAATAAACAGAAATAAACCCGCTTACTGTCACTGCTGCAATATAAAGGACGCGCTGTTTGATCATCCGGTCAGCGTGTCCATGATCATTCGCTTCTTTTTCCAGTCTTTCGATCACAGCTTTATCAAACAGCTGATCGACATACACTTGTTTCATTCCCACTGCAAACCCAGCAGCCAGCCAAAGAATCAGAAATAAACTGATATAAAACACCATAAACCCTTCCTTTCCTGTCTTGATGCGGTGCAGAATTTTAAAACAGTTCATCTCATTACAACTGGCAGACGAAGCTTCTTCTTTGTGTTAGGTTCTTTCAATAGGCTGGTTAATATGTGTAATGCTGTAATGAACAGTTAGAAATTTTAATCCAAACAGCCACATATGATGAACAGCGGTTAATTTGTTGTCATGTGCAGCTTCTATCAGAAAGGTTTCAGATAAAGGAAGCGGACAAGTTCCCGCTCTTGTTTGCAGATAAATCCCCTCATCCCCCGCTCTGCTTTTTCTCCGCCTGCTTGTTAAAACCAGCTTCTCCTGATGATGATATGGTTTTAAAACACCTGTCATGCTGCTGAATGGAAGCGGTAAAGAAATATTCATATACCCCTCTCCATTTGAACGATACACTGAATAAAGAGCGGTAAAAATGGTTTCGTTTTTTTCATTTGTTCTAATCCAGGCACGTACTCTTTCCCTTCCGTCTTTTTTCGAATGAACACCTCTTATCTTGCTGTACATCCTATACCAGTCAGGGTTCGTCGAAAGATGTATTTGACCGATTCTTCTGCTGAACCATTCGTAAATAATTGCAAGCGGCCGAAACCACGTGCTCCATGTTACTTTTGCTTTAATATTGTATTCGATGGTTTGTTCATAAAACGAAAGAATGAGCGGCTCCAGTTTTTCTGGTGAAAAATCTTTTGAACGCAGGCTGCCCATATCATCCACAAGTCCGCTGTACCGAGCGTTATTTTCAGCTTGAATGTTAGCTAAAAATTCTTCTCCAATCTTTCTTTTTCCGTAGATACGGCTGAATGTCTTTACACTGTCTGCATCAAAAGGCTTCGCATCCTCTATTCTCCACCCTATGAGAGCGGGCAAGATAACACCAAACGCATTGACAAAACCGTGAATCCAAATCATCTGATTGATGGTCAATGTAACTTCTTGCCGAAATACACCAAATGAATAAATCATCGAGAAAGCAATCGTTATCATTAAAACAGCGGAAGAAAGCCGAATAAGAAATGTCCCCGTCTTGGTGCGAAAAGCTGCCGTGAACACCAAAAATGCATGAAGATAAATCGCCGCCATATAAATGCTAACCGCAATGACATCAAGTGTTTTTGAATATGTGATGCCCAGTGCGATAAGAAGGGGCGAAAGCAAAATCACCCATGTTATCCAACTGTACAACATCCGATGTTTTCTAATGGTTCTGCCGAGTAATCCGTTGAAGATCGGGATCAGAAAAGCAGAATAGTGAAAGTGGACAGCAGTAAGCAAAATGATGAGAGGGCCAAATTGCATGATCTGCAAATGGGCAGCATAAGCAAAAAACCAAAATCCTCCTCCCGCCAAATAAATAAGACCGAACAAAACTGATGTCTCTTCGATTCTATGTATCTTTGTTTCCCAAAGGCGGAGGATCGCATACAATGCAATAAAAACTGTGTACATCCACCAGATAAGTGCGAAACCCCCAACCTCCGTCACTAGAGCCAGCACCGCAAAGAATGCGGCTGCCGGATACCACTGGATTAGCCCATATTCCATAAACTGAGCAGTACGAACCGGAGATTGACGAAAAACAAAAGGAAAAATTCCCGGCACGAAAAATAGAATGGATAACAAAACGAGTGCCTCTGCCACTGAAATATCCGGTGCTTCCGCTGCAAGAAATCCAATAAAACAAAGCGCACTGACTATGCCATTTCGTTTCATGATTCTCTCTCTTCCTCCTGAAACGTTCCTTTATAAAAGAAAAGAGTGCCGAGAATTGTATTTTTCACATGCACTTCAATGGTGAAACAATTCTTTTTTTCATCAAACGTTTCGCAAACTTCGGATGTACCGGTCAGCCATTTCGGCAGCGGGATTCTTTTTCCGCATATCAATAGCCATTGCTTTCCCGATGTGATCGTAAGAGAGCCGTCAAGAGATGCCTCGAACGTCAAAACAGACAACAGCAGATGAGGTTTGCCGAAGAAATCAAGTATTCTATTTTCTTTCTCGTCATATATCATTATCGCGTCAAAGAAACGTTTTTTGCCTTTAAAGAAAAATGTACGATTCCATTCTATCCCTGTATGTTGTGATTTCAAAAGACAAGTTCTATTTTGTATTGTAAATGGAATGTCTTTGCCTCTTTCTGAAAAGAAGCATCTGAAAAAAACACCCAGCTTTAACAGCATTCTAACCAGAAAAGAGCCTCCGCTTATTTCTGACATCGTTCCCGTCCCGCTGAATGTTTGAGACCCGTCTAATTGGTACCGTTTCCGCAGCTTGGGATGCAGCAAATGATAGTTAATAATTGATTTTTCATAAATCGAACTCACAATGTCACTTCTTTCTCTTTCGTTTTGTGCGCCTGGCACTGGGGAGCTGCAGGCTAAGAGCGCCGCTTGCAGCAGAAAACACACTCAACAGAACCCACATGAATATTTCGGAACCTAGACAAGCAAACCCAGCAAAAATACAAGCCTGGACACCATGAATGATCCATTTTCTTTTTAAAGGAAGCAGCCACAAAATAGCTAAGCCTATCTCCGCTGTTCCTGCCAATATGCTTGTCTTAACACCTGCAAAGCCTTGATAGAACCAAAACAGGCTGAAAAACAGACACATGAACACATAGATGATAGCAGATCGAATGAAGCGCTTCGGATGTTTATTTTGCTCTACCCAAAGCCTTAATGCATCAAAGCTCCAGGCAGTCGCCCAGCCAAGCAGCGGCCGAAATAATAAACGATCAATCCATCTTCCCAGCAGTCCGTAGGCTGTTTTGTATTGGTACTGTGTTAAAAACGTCATTTTCCCATTTTCTCTCTGTATATACTTCCAGTAGCCGCTTCCATGCCGAATCAGAGATAATGGATGATCAGAGCCAAAAGCCAGTGAAGAAGACCTTTCAGATGAACATTTGTTGAAAACACCGACGGTTTCTCCTGTACCTGACACCTTTAATCCAAAGCCTACCCTTGTTTCGTAAAGAAACTTCTGTTTTTCGCATGGCTGACTATTCAAATACGTAATATTTGAAAACCGGAGATCCCATTCCTTATGCAGTGATGGGTTTTGTGTATATTCCCAGAGTGTATCCAGATCAGATTTCATTTCGATTTCTACATAAATCGGTTTCTGCCTCACAGCCCCTTCTCCCTTCTATTTCAAGCAATTCCTATATTATCATATTGGTCGATTTGAAAAGTGTATATCTCTCCAAAAAAAGTATCTTTATCCTAAAAAATGCATAAAAAAGAGAAGAGAGGTTTCCTTCTCTTCCTTGGGATTCATTACTGAGTTTTAACCGTGCCGAAATGAGTAATTGTGACGTTCACACTGTATGTGATGTCGGCTTTACTGAAGGTGTCATCCCAGTTATTTTTCACCCTTTTCCATAAGTGAGGATATGTAAGTCTAAAAGATTCATCAAAACCCGCAACATCTGCTTTATAATCATGCTGAATTTTTTTTAATACCTGACCAACTATTTTCTTTACCTCGTTTTCAATAGTCGTTTCGAGACGATCTATAAACTGGGTGTCCAACGCCTCTTTTGTGTTCCAGTTTTCAACCAAATCGCCTTCTGATTCAATATCGACATGGAATGAAATATCTTTCCCTTTTACGATTGGCTGAATTCTGCTTTTGATTTTATTGATATCGTACGCTAACGTCTGTTGGCTCTTTTTATCATGACTTTTGACAACTCCGCCTTTCCCTTCTCCTCTAATCCATGTAATCCCCTCAGTTTCATATTCATTTAAGGTGCCTATCATTTTTTTCGATTTTCCGTTGATTACAGCTGCTCCGGAATACTTGACCGCTCCATTCGCCGCAACCACATTTTGCAGTAAAAAGCTGCTGCCAGAATGCAGTTTTCCAATTAGTTTCGCGAGTGTCATAGGGGGAAGAATTCTGGAAACTTTATGTTCATTTTCACCTAATCCAATCAGCCGAAATGCCGGAATTTCTCCGTTCTCTTTCAGCTGGAGAGCGTCTCTTGCTTCCCCTTTAGCAGATAAAACAAGACAGCTCAGCCTGATTTCATTATCACGAAAAAATTGATCCAGCATTTCGTCGATAGGAAATGTGTGCAGCACATCTTCACTCATGACAACAACTTTTAAATGCGGGCTAAACACTTCTCGGTCCCGTCTTAATGCAACCTCACTTCCGATCTGCTGTAATGAATCCCCTGTTTCACTTATATTAATGTACGCTTTTTGCGCTCCTTGTCCGCTACCGCCTCCCCCGCTTGTGCCCGCGCCTGCCGCTTTTTCATTAACAAATTGATAGGTCAGCGTAATGTTGTCTTTTTTCGGATAGCTCCCGCCCTCTTCTTTTAACTCTTTTTCAGTGTTCGTTTCTTTTCCTTTATCAATTGCGATAGCGAATGTGAGACCCAGATCTTCTATTTCCCGACTGCTCCAGCATCCTGTTACGCAAATCATCAGCAGACATACTATGACCATAGCAGGCAATTGACGTTTTAGTTTACTTTTCACCTCTTTTCCTCCATTTCGAAATGACTAACAGCAAAATCGGCAAAGCGCCAAATATATACAAAGCGATATGACTGACCGTATCGCCCAATATAAAGACGTCATTTTCATTTTTCGGCATGCAAGAGAGGATATATATAACAGGAAGCAGCCCAAACATACATGAAAGGGGTTTCTTTTTAAAAACTTGTGAGACTCCCAGGGAAGCTGCATAAAAAGTGATAATAAACGTGGCAAAAAGCTGCATAATCCAAATCACAAGCAGAAATGATTCAAACCGTTCAAATATTAAACCAGGTATTTCAAAACTTCTCATCAGGTCAAGCCCCGGCCATGTTCTCGTCACAACTCCCTCAACTGATAGTGCACCGATGACCATAATCATCGTAATCATATAAAAACTGGTCACAACGCCTGTCCCGATCACAACTGCTTTCACCGCATTTTTCGGCTTTTTCATAAATGCTACTAAAATGAACATAATTTCTGAACATGTAAATGAAAGGTTCGTTGTCTTTACACCTCTAAGAACCGGCATGATTCCATCACCTAATACAGGGCGCAAATTGTTGATCTCAAATATGCCTAAACTCATGAGGGCTATCGTTAAAAAGATGATGACCGTAATCGGAAAAATCATTTCAAAAAGCCGTGCAATCGGATCTAGGCCTTGTGTAATTGAATAAAGCCCAATCCAAAGAACTGTCATAATGATGGCCCAAGAAGGTGTCCCTTCGAGGAGAAAAAAATCCACGATTTCGGACATGACTCTGACTTCAAATGCACCGAGTGCCAGAAAATAAGTAATAAAAACAATACTGATCAGATGCCCGAGCCATTTTCCTACAATATGTCGGGAGTATTCATAAAAGGTCTCCTTAGGATACTGCTGGCTTAATTTAGCTATAATCATCCCGGCTATTACCGCTAGGACCCCGCCTAATAAAACTGAAATCCATCCATCAGGAGATTGTGTTTGTTCTGTTACTGTCCGAGGGAGCGTAAGAACTCCGGCAGCAAGCATATAATTAATGATGATAATCGTTGCCTGAGCGGTTGTGATTTTACTGGTTGGGCTGAACATGAGACTTTATCACCATCCTGTCGAGTTCATCACTTCACCCGTTTTGTATTATCTGTATTCATCATTTTAGGCCGGCGCTTCATGACTAAAAGAGGCATTCTGATAACAAAGTCTTTCCAATCTTTTAAGTGATAGGGCACTGCCGGACTTGCGTATGGCACACCAAAGCTCTTTAGCTTTACGACATGGCTGCTTAGCAGCAGATAATACATAATGACTCCAAACAATCCAAACACCGCCGCACAAAACATCGCGCCAAACCGAAGCATCCGAAGTGCTATACCTGTGCTATAATGCGGGATGGCAAATGAAGAAATTGCTGTGAGCGCAACAACAATGACCATGATTGGACTGACAATCCCCGCCTGCACAGCTGCTTCCCCGATGATTAATCCGCCAACTATGCCTATTGCGGGTCCAATTGGTTTTGGCAAACGAAGCCCCGCCTCTCTTAAAATTTCAATCGCGACTTCCATAAATAAGGCTTCAATCAGAGATGGGAACGGAACACCTTGGCGCGTCCCGGAAATTGAAATCGCCAGCTTGGTCGGAATTAACCCAGGATGAAAAGAAATAAATGATATATATAAAGCGGGTGCGAATAACGTTATCATTGCTGCGATGAACCTCAGCAATCTGATGAGCGAGCTCGGGAACCACCGTTCATAATAATCTTCAGGCGATTGAAGCATCATGCTGAAAGTGACTGGAACAATCAAAGCAAACGGAGTGCCGTCAAGCAGAATGGCTACTCTTCCTTCCATTAATCCGCTTATGACGCGATCAGGACGTTCTGTACTCTGTACTTGCGGGAACGGGCTCAAATAATTATCCTCAATTAACTGTTCAACGTAACCTGACTCCGGCAAATGATCGATCTCAATCCCTCTCACTCTTTTTCTTACTTCCTCGACTACTTTTGGATCTGCAATGTCATTCATATAAGCGATAATTAAATCCTTTTTTAATCGTGTTCCTACTTCAAATCTCTGCAATGTTAATTGATCATTTTTTCCTTGCTGTCTCAAAAGAGCTGTATTCGTACTCAACTCTTCTGTAAAGCCTGTGCGCGGCCCTCTGACAAGCGCTTCTGAAAGCGGCTCCTCGATACTTCGATTTTGTTTTTTTACAGTTCCCAGAAGAAAGGCCTGCGGTATTCCATCGATAAGAAGCGCTGTCGAACCCATGAACACATTCAACACGATATCACTGATTTTCTCTGAATCTATGACATCACCGATTGATACGATTTGATTTTTTATCTGTTTCGAAGTTAAAATACCTTTGCCGGATTGAGAAATTTCATCGCTTACCTGATTAGGTTGATTCATGACTAACACTGATAGTCCTTTATTAATCAAGTCCTGATCAGACAGTCCTTCAACAAAGATCAATGCCGCTTTCACATGTAATTGAGTGATTTCAAGCTCACGGAAATGAACGTCCCCGTTATGTCCTATTTTTCTTTTTACATGTTCTAAGTCGTATCCGATGTTACCGGTTAACACATCCTGATCCTTTTCAGCTGTTGAATGATCTGATTTATGCTGCTTCTGTGTTTTGTACTGATTGCTCCGCCACCTCATCATTGCACCTTCTTATACATGAATCCAAGTAAACACTTTATAGATTGCATATGGAACGAGAAATACTACTAACGCTTGAAACCACACATTCCAGTCAGTAAGTGTTGATATCATGTTATCTATCTGTCAGTTCCCCTCTCTCTAATAGGATTATTTTTCCCGTATACCTATTTTTTATGTTCGTCTTTTTTCTCAATAAAAAAAGCATGATGAACATTTCATCATGCTTTTAAAGAAATCAACCTGACCATTTTGCATTATTAAACACAAAATGAGCCTTTTAGCAGTCTGGGATAAACTAAAATTCCAGCTTGAAGCTTTCTGCCTGATCTGAAACTTCCACAGGAATCCCCATTATCGTTTTCGGTTTGGAAACGTAAACAAAGCGCATTTCTTCCTCTAATTGCTGAAACACTTTTTCACTAACTATAATTCTGGCCGGCTTCCCTGGACTGTTATCAATGGCTGCTTTGATTTTTCCAAGCATAAAAAACCTCCTGTTTTAGAAAATGGCACATTTACTATTAAAACAAAAATCGCAAAATAAATTGGCTGAACAGGAATTCCGGTTCAAACATAACAGTTGCGGCTGAGCAAACAAGAATGAACGAAATGACAATATACACATCTCTCTCTTTTTCGTGCATGCAGAATTCTCCCATTCACAGATCAGACTGGCGACTGACACGCTGTTCAACAGCAGCTCTAGCATAATTAATGCACGCTATGGACATGATCTTATTAGTTATTATATGATTGAATTGAAATAACATCATATGTCAAGAGGTAAACGAAATGGCTCAAAACAACGAAAATGCATTACCGGATATTACAAAAAGCATTACCCTGGAGGCTCCCATTCAGAAAGTCTGGGAGACAGTCTCTACTTCAGAAGGCATTGCCAAGTGGTTTATGCCCAATGACTTTCAGCTCAAAGAAGGACAAGAATTTCACTTACAATCGCCGTTTGGACCGTCCCCTTGTAAAGTTTTGGCTGTTCAAGCTCCAACTGAACTTTCTTTTGAATGGGATATAGAAGGATGGGTCGTTACCTTTCAATTAGAAGACTTGGGGGAAAAGACAGGGTTTACCCTTATTCACAGCGGCTGGAAAGAGCCGAATGAAGTGATCGGCAAAGCAAACGAGAAAAGCTCCGTCGTTCGCGGTAAGATGGATGGCGGCTGGACTGGCATTGTAAATGAACGGCTTCGTAAGGCTGTCGAAGAATAAAAAAGAGAGAGGTATCTCTCTTTTTTGTTCTTTCCCAAGGGTTATACTTCACAATTTGAGTCCATCAATCATAAAACGTAACAGTTTTAGATTTACCAGAGTAATCGGTAACAAAGAACTCGGCCTTGTTATTGCTCCCATCTACAAATTTTCCAATACTGCCAAAGGTGTGGCATTCTCCGGGTGAAAAATAGTTTGCCCCTACATAATCATCAGGATTGTCACCGGGATCATCCTCATATAAGTGCAGTGAAACAGAAAAAGGAGTGCTTCCTGAAAGGCACACTCTAAAATCTCCTCCGGTCGAGTATACCGTCGGACTTGAGTAAGTATATGTGTAAGTCCCCAACTTATCCCACTCTCCAGCCCCCGCAGTTCCGGCTTTTTCTGCTTGTGCCGTTAATGGAAAAACCGCAGCCAACCCTAAAACAGACAAAAATCCAACTACCTTAGTGAATCTCATCAGCTACACCACTCCTCTATTTCAATGATAGCCGCAGATACGTTTGTATCATTTTCGGCAGAGCTACATAATTGATCCAGCCTGCCTCCCTGCTTCTTAGGCAGGTGGCATTGGACATTATATTCAGCAGCAGCCGTTTTATGAATCCGCCTTTGTCTGGTTTTAAAATGTTCAAAATAAATGCATTCCCATTTGTACTGCTATCTCTTATAATTTGTTTAAAAGGTTGTACTTCAATCAGGGGGAAAAGGATATGGAATTAAGCTTCACAAAAATACTCGTTATTTTGTTTGTGGGTTTTTTAGTATTTGGGCCTGATAAACTGCCGGCGCTTGGCCGTGCAGCAGGAAAAGCCTTATCAGAATTTAAACAAGCAACAAGCGGACTGACTCAGGATATCAGAAAAAATGACTCAGAAAAAAAAGAAGACAAACAAATGTAGGATAAATCGTTTGGGCCGATGAAAAATCGGCTCTTTATTTTGATTTGTTTTTGTGTCATCTGTCTTTTTCTATCATTTGGACAGCCCTTTTTTCCTTCTATGATTTTAACTGTCCAAGCCGCAAAATCTACTCGCCGTATAATAAAGCGTAGTAAAAATAAAGGAGGAGTATATATGGGTTATTACAAAAAATACAAAGAAGAGTATTATACGGTCAAAAAAACGTATTATAAGAAGTATTACGAATATGATAAAAAATATTATGACCATCATGATAAAAAAGATTATGACTGTGATTACGACAAAAAATATGATGACTATGATAAAAAATATTATGATCACGATAAAAAAGACTATGATTATGTTGTAGAGTATAAAAAGCATAAAAAACACTACTAAACGCCATTAACATCTCCTCGTTTTTACTTTCCCCCGGCTATTGCCGGGTCTTTTTTGTTTGTGCACTATATGTATATTTCTGAAGCTTCCCTTTCTATGAAAACCTTGGTGACTGAATCTGAAAAAGAATAGTGAATATTTAGTACATAGTTTAGTTAGTTCATAAGTGAGCGCATTCAATTTATTGCAGTTACAAAGAAACTTTTATAAACTCTTTGAGGATCCTACATAAAAGGAGAGGTTTTTTGTATAGAAACATCGTATTTTATCTCATTTTACTTTGTCTATTTATATCAATTGTCATGAAAAGCTTTGAGGTGATAAGAACAATAGCCAATGTTATCTGCTTTGTTTTCGTATTGCTGTATTTTAAAGATGAAATGAAAACATACTCACGTAAAGCGTTAGCAATCCTAAGTATTTGTTTTCTTTTCTTAGTCGGTATCTGTGCTTTTGTCATTTTACAAGGACAGACATTGATGAAACGTCACCTCTTTTTTACAGGCTGGGAAACGATAGCGGGCATTCTTTTAATAATCGTTTCTTTAAGCATTTGTACTTTTATTTTGAGGAAAATTTCAAATCGGTTAAAACAAATGTGATCTCATTCTTTCCTCTGATAAAGGTATATAGCTTTCAGATTGGCGAAGCGTTTCGACCTTACATCATTCAAAATGAAATATTTTGTCGATTTATATACGTAAATCCAGTTCCAAAATAAGGTATAATAAATGGCGAAACCACTATCAAAAGGGGGAATTTTGGTGAAAAAAGTATTGATTGCAGGTGCAGTAGGAACAGCAGTTCTTTTCGGAACCCTTTCATCAGGTATACCAGGCTTACCCGCGGCAGACGCTCAAGTCGCAAAAGCAGCATCCCAGCTGCCTAACGGAATCGGCGGCCGCGCCTATCTGAATAGTACAGGCGCCGTTTTTACAGCTAAAATCAATCTTCCTGACACTGTAAAATATGATACGGTCTCTACTCCTTATATTTATTCAGGATTTAGGGCAACAAGCGGAACTGAGGCCGATATCGGGCTTCAGTACAGCAAACAATACAACGTCTGGAAGCCCCTCATGAAGGTTGGGTCCAAAAATGAAGAAACGTACATCGAAGGAAAAGACAAATTCACATACAATAAAGGCTTCCGCCCTGGAAGCACAGTCCAAATGACTATCTATAAAAACTTAAACGGCAATACGCGCATGACCCTTTGGGGAACGAACAATGACGGCTACACCGGACGGATTATCACAGAAATTCAAGGAACCAACATCGGCACGATTTCAAAATGGAAAACCCTTGCTACCGCGGCTGTTTCGTATGAAAGCCAGCGTGATGCGATCAAAGCAACCTTTTCGACATCTTTTAACAACATCACAATCGACAATAAAGCCGTCACTCCTGTGGTAGATACACAGGATTTCGCAAAGGTTTCAGTTGCAGGAAATAACGTTACGATCTCTGTTAATAAATAAACGAAGCAGCAAAAAGCCGCCAGCATTGTCTGGCGGTTTTCATTGGAGCATACTGGTCATAGTTCGTTTCTTCAGCTCTTTTGTTTAAACCTAACTTTAATAAGGGTGGAAATTGGTATGAAATATGAAAAAACAAGTCTTTTTGGAATGATTTTAGTTATTGTAGCACTTCTAATATCTATATATTTTATGTGTAATACAAATGCGTTAGTACCTGCTGGATATGATCTAGCTATTCATGGAATTGTAATATCTAGAACTGTAATGATTGCTTTTACTTTGTATTTAGTTTCAAAGTTAGGATATTTTCTTCTGAATAAAAAAGATTAACTGTAGAGTTAATCTTTTTTATGTATTATACGTGTTTGTCCTTCGATTTTTATTCATCTTCCAGATTGCTTAATGAAATTAGGATACCTGCTATCCATTCACTGCACAATAAAAAGGCAGCATTAAACCGCTACCTCAAATAAAAGCTTGTCCCCATGTTTATAGTTGATTAACTTGAAATCATCAATGGTAAAGTTATAAAAATCTTTCACTTCAGGATTGATCCATAGTTCAGGTGCTTCAAACTGTTCTCTTTCCATTTGAATTTTCAAATTGTCTATATGACGTGTGTACACATGGCAATCCCCAATGTTAAAGATATATTCACCAAGCTCATAACCAGTCACTTGAGCAATCATGCGCTGCAACACATTGTACTGGAATACATTGAAGGGATTTCCTAATGCCATATCATTGCTCCGTGCTCTTACCTCAAGGTGGAGTTTCCCATGTTTAACGTACCATTGTGTCTCGTATACACATGGCGTTAAGGACATTGCGTCTAAATCATCAGGATTCCACAGCATTGTAATATGTCTGCGTGAAGACGGGTTGTTCTTCAATTGATGAAGAAGATAGTCTACCTGATCCACTTTTTCTCCATTTAGACTTCTGTTTTTCTTCCCCAGCTGAAATCCATATGCATGTCCGATGGTGCCGTCTTCTTGTTTCCACTGATCCCAAATATGTACGCCCATCTTGTTTAAATCATTAACATCATTAGATTTCAGCTGCCAAATCCAGAGCAACTCTTTAATGGCTGTTTTCCAGGCAACCTTTTTTGTCGTTAAAATCGGAACCTCTGAGTTGTCGAATCTCATTTGCTTACTCATTACACTTAGAGTATGTGCCGGTGTTCCATCTGAGTCCCACTTGGTTCTCACATCAAACTCTTCGTCTGAGATTCCATTATTGATAATATCCTTTATAATTGAATTGTATTGTTTATCGAATTGCGTCATAACTATTCATATCCTTCTTTCATTTTCAGTTCTAAGCATAATTTATTACGAATGCAATATTATCGCAAATACTAAGCACTCGCAGATAAAGTGAGGATCTTATTCCACTCACTGTGTGTTTAAAGAGGAGTTAATAACCCCCTCTTTTACACCTGTATTTCTCCATAACATAGTCTGTCACATAGCTCATAGTTACCGCCAGTTTGGTACATACACCGTTGATAACATTGTTGAGGATTATAAGAAATGGTTTGATATTGCGGCACATAAAAATTCAAATAGTCAGGTGTTTGTGTATACCAAATTGGAAATTGTCTAAACACATTAAATCCTCCAATAGCTTTTTCTGATTTAATGCATTGTATTTTACCTCAATATCAATTGTCATTTGTCCATGTGCAATTGGGCTTTCTTTAAAATAAATTCTCTCTAATTTCATTCATTTTTTTTATGATATTTGGCAGCGGTTCATTCCTTATATCTGTTTCTAACCGGTTTTGATGTTTGTTTTTGATGTCTAACTCTAAACCCTTCAAAAGCAGTGTTAAAAATCACATCATAGAGCTCTTGAATCTTAACCATAACGTTCAAATATTCTTCAATGAGAAAGTCCCTTTTTACGTATACTAATCTCTCTATACACTTTACTATTATTTTACAGTGATTGAGTGCTCTCTCTCTCTCTCTCTTATTTTCATAAACAGCTATCCGTTTTGTTTTTCAGAAAGTGTTTTAAACAGCCTCTTTTTACTATTCTTATTTCATTTGACCATACCATATCATTTAAACTTCATAAATTAAATTCGAATAACATAAAGGAGGAATTTAATTGGGTTATTATAAAAAATATAAAGAAGAGTATTACACTTGGAAAAAAACATATTACAAAAAGTATTACGACAATGATAAGAAACATTATGAGTGCGACAAGTATTATGATCATGATAAAAAACATTATGATTACGACAAAAAGTATGATGACCATGATAAAAAGTATTACGATGATCACGATTATCATTACGAAAAAAAGTATTATGATGACGATGATCATTATTATGATTTTGTCGAATCATATAAAAAACATCACTAAATCTCTTAAACGTCTATTTATTCCCCGGCGACATACCGGGGGGTTTTTTATGATATTTATCGACGATACTCAGATTTTTTTGTGCTCATGGCTGCTGTAAATTCAATTATTAATGAACACATGTCATTTAACTTGGCTTATTATTAGTGGCATTACTAGTTTTTAGTTGCCTTCCCCTATTTATAAAAATTTAGATAAAAGTATTTATTTATAGAGATGCTTGTTTCATCGACAACTCAATCCTAAATGTGGTAAAAATCTATAAAATGTAAAAACTGTAAATATAATAAAAGGAGCATCTTTATGTATATAAGTATTATAATTTTAGCATCCATGCTTTTATGGGGGGCAGTTATCCACGAGCTAAGTAAACCTTCAAAAAAGCAAAGCACCAGAAAAATTGTTTTCTTTGACATCTTTAGGTTCTTTATCGACTTTAGTTATTACTATTTCACTTTTTCAAAACTTCCCTTTTTAAAATTTGTTTTTAATTAAATCCTTCGTATTAAAATATTCATTTTATACATAATATTTATATGTACCTTGGCTGAAACCTCCATTGATCAATCACACAGCATGAAGACAGCCAAGGATTTATTTTGTTTACTTAGTACCTGTTGAACCGAGTCCTCCTCTATCCTCGTTTCCCAAATGCTCGACTTCAACCAATTCAACCGCCGGCATTTTCTTCATGATTCTAAACTGGCAGATACGATCACCCTTCTTAATTTCAGTATCACGCAATGCATAAGCAGGAAAGAACCAGAAATCGTTGTCTCCCTTATATGACTCATCGATAACACCCATTGAATTTGTTTGAATAACGCCAAAGTTCTTATATGTACTTGAACGAGGGACGACATGTGCTTCGTAACCTTCAGGCAGCTCCATTGCAACACCTAATGGGACAAGCTTAAATTCATCTTTTTTGATTGTTACATCTTCAGCTGCCCGAAGATCAATCCAGTCTCCCTGCTCAATTTTGCTGATTCTTGTTTGTGTTTCATCTAGATACTTGATTTTAATTTGCATTGTCATGTACTAGCTCCTTTAATTTTTATTGACTATCAACAGTAAGGCCTGTTCTTGTGTCATTTTCATCAGTTATAAATTGAACATCTTCAAAATCATTCTGTAAAGCATTGAAGTAAAGTTTTTCAATGATATTTTTGTTTTTACAGTAAATCGAAACGTAGCTATTATCTGCTATCAAAAGGACAAGTTCGCAATCACTGTCAGCAAACTCTTCATATGTATTGACTTGATTAACCATTTTTCCATATGGAAATGCTTTCAGTTCAACGAAAATGGTATAGTACTGATTCGTTTTTAATTGTTGCTCAAAAACTGCCCCTTCAACAATTGCGTAGTCATGAAAAAGCTCCTCATCATCGAGCTCTCCTTCTACAACAAAATAAGATTCCCCACTCGTTTGCCACCTATAATTAGCTATTTCTACCGGCTGCAGTATTCTCCATAGAAAATTTCCATATTCATTCGGTATTTGAAAACTAACTCCCCTATTCATGTATACCCCTTACTTAAACGATTTTTGTGAATACGAGTTTAATTATATACTCTGATGTCAGGTTTATGGAACAAGGAATCGACTGCCTTTTCAACCGATTATCTTTTACAGAATTTCCTCAGCCCTTCTCATTTAAAAGGTTCTTCAATGTTCATAACAACGGTAAGTATTTCCTGATTAGATTTCTCGTTATCATCTACCCTTAGAAAAAAATGTCCCAAAACAAATAATCATTTTTGTAATCCTCGGTCGCCGCATCCATTAACACCCCACTTACAAGCCTCATGTATCCCGTACTTGCTATTCGAACATTGATAGGCACCTTCTCGTATCACATGGATTTGCTGTTGAATGATTTCAAATAAAGTTGAATAAAATAAGATCGAATCATCCAACAATTAACATTTATTCTTGCGGCAATAGGTGGTATTTATAATCCATAAGAAGGAAGGAAGCGTTGATGATAAAGCTTTGCCGAGAAGTTTGGATCGAAGTCAATCTTGATGCCGTTAAAAAGAATTTGCGAGCGATCCGCCGTCATATTCCACATAAGAGCAAAATTATGGCTGTCGTAAAAGCGAACGGTTATGGTCACGGGTCTATAGAAGTGGCACGCCATGCACTGGAACACGGGGCGAGTGAGCTCGCTGTTGCCAGTGTGGAGGAAGGAATCGTTTTACGAAAAGCTGGGATTACAGCACCTATCCTTGTGCTTGGTTTTACATCCCTTAGTTGTGTAAAGAAGTCAGCAGCTTGGAATATAACATTATCAGCATTTCAGGTTGATTGGATGAAAGAAGCAAACGAGATATTGGAAAAAGAAGCGAGTGCTAACCGGCTGGCCATTCATATTAACGTGGATACCGGCATGGGACGATTAGGTGTACGCACAAAGGAAGAACTTTTAGAAGTAGTGAAAGCCTTAAAGGCAAGTAAATTCCTCAGATGGACAGGAATTTTCACACATTTTTCGACAGCTGATGAACCGGACACAACACTCACAAAGCTGCAGCACGAAAAATTCATCAGTTTTCTCAGCTTTTTAAAAAAACAGGGGATTGAGCTGCCCACTGTGCATATGTGCAACACGGCTGCAGCTATCGCATTTCCGGAATTTAGCGCTGATATGATCCGTTTAGGTATCGGCTTATATGGTTTATATCCTTCAGCCTATATTAAACAACTAAATCTCGTTAAGCTTGAACCTGCGTTAAGTTTAAAGGCGCGCATCGCTTATGTGAAAACCATGCGGACAGAACCCCGAACCGTTAGCTATGGTGCTACATACGTCGCAGAACCTAATGAAGTAATTGCTACACTCCCGATTGGCTATGCTGACGGCTATTCTCGGGCCCTTTCCAATAGCGGGTTTGTTCTTCATCGCGGAAAACGAGTGCCAGTGGCAGGAAGAGTAACAATGGATATGATCATGGTCAGTTTAGGAGAAAACGGTGAAGGTAAACAAGGAGAAGAAGTCGTGATTTACGGTAAGCAAAAAGGAGCCGAGATTTCCGTTGATGAAGTGGCTGAAATGCTCAATACGATTAACTATGAAGTCGTGTCTACATTAAGCCGCCGCATCCCTCGTTTTTATATAAGAGATGGCGAGATTTTTAAAGTATCAACTCCAGTATTATACGTGTAGAACATCTTAAAATGCTGAATCAAAATCCCTCTACCAGAGGGATTTTGTTTTTTCTGAAACTAAAAAAATCCCTCCTATAAGAAGAGAGATTTTCAACATATTTATACCTCAATAACTGATTGTTCAGGAGTATTATGATCGTGTCGAGAACGAAAATGCTCTTCTAATTCTTCAAGTGTACGCCCTTTTGTTTCCGGCATGAATTTGTACACAAAACCGATTGCCAATACACCTAAAGCCACAAATATAAAGAATGTAAAAGACAAACCTACAGAGCTAAGCAAGATCGGGAAAGCAAAACCGATCACAAAGTTTAATATCCAAAGGAAAAAAACACTTATCCCAGAACCAAGTCCTCTTAACCTTTGAGGGAATATTTCCGCTATGACAAGCCAAGTCACAGGTCCTACACACCCTTGCATAAAGGCAAGAAATAAAACGGTCAAAGAAAGCACTACATAAGGAAGTGCCATAGATCCATCAAGCACAATTGAGAAAATCGCATTCAATAGGAGCGCTGTAGTCGTCCCTGCCAAACCAATCAATAATATTGGACGCCGTCTCACTTTTCCGACCAGCCAAATCCCAAATATAACTGCAATAACTGATATCAGCCCATTTCCAATATTAGCGATTAAAGCCGCTTTTGTACCAAAACCAGATTCTTTAAGGATTTGTGTGCCATAATACATAATCGAGTTCACACCTGTAATTTGATTCACGATGGCAATACCGATTCCAATCCATAAAAGACGGCGCAGCCATGGTGTAGAAAAGTCCTTGAGTGATGCCTTTTCTAGTGCTGTATCTTTTTCTACCGCTTCTTGAATTTCTCTACATTCAGCTTCTGCACGTTTATCTTCTCGAATTTGTTTAAGAACTCGCAGCGCCTCACTGTTTTTGCCTTTGGAGATTAGCCATCGGGGGCTTTCTGGTACCTTAAGCATACTTGCAAATAACATGATAGCCGGTACAGCACAAATGACTAGCATGTATCTCCAAACATGTCCCGTATTTGCCATTGTTACACCGAGGATCGCATTAAAAACATATGCTAAAAATTGCCCGCCAACAATCATTAGTTCATTTTGGGTTACCATACGCCCTCTCTTTTCATGCGGTGCCATTTCTGCTAAAAAGGCCGGCACCATCGCCGAGGCTCCTCCAACAGCCAGCCCCAGTAAAAAACGAAAGGCCGCCATGATTAAAACATTAGGTGCTAACGCTGTTCCCAGTGATGCCAGGAAAAATAAAAAGGAAAGATTAAGGATCATTTTACGGCGGCCATATCGATCAGCCAATCTTCCGCATAACAACGCTCCAAATGCGGCACCTAATAAAAGAATACTCGTAACAAGCCCTTCTGTAACCGGTGTTAAATCAAGCTGATCTGGCCTTGCCATAAAAGGTAAAGCTCCATTTATAACTCCGGTGTCATATCCAAAGAGAAGCCCTCCAAAAGTTGCTGAAATCATTATTAATTTCAACCTTCGATTTCGATGTTCATTCATATCCATTTCCCCTGCCTTTATTAAGAATACTTAATAAGCTCTTTCAGTGTGGATATTGAGTCAAAACTAAAGTCATCTCTATCTTAGATTTTCGCCTCTGGATTTGTAACCGTTTACATTTTTAGCCAATAGAATAAACCTAAGCTATCAGTTGTTATGTTGTAGTAATGTTTTTGTCACATTATTGTCATTTCTCATATTATCATAATTCCAAAAGCATTTTCAGTCAATATTATTTTCAGGATTATTTATTTCCGCTATGTGATGGTGATGTTTTGATCATCTCGTTGTGAAGTTAACTATTGGCAATTTGGAGTGTTATAAGTTCCCTTGAAGTTTTCCATTCACAAAAAATGTCCATATCGTTATAATGATGATGTTTAATCGCAAAAAGAGAAAATGATAAAGAGGGAATCAATATGAAGAAGATTTTGATCAGTATGATCGCAATCGTTTTAAGTATTACTTTGGCAGCTTGCGGATCAAATCACGCAGCCAAAAACCATTCAGATTCTAATGGGACGGAGCAAGTCTCTCAAGATACTCAATCTAATAAATATAATCAGACAGAACAAAAGGCCGGCACGCCTCATTCAAAAAAGCAGAAGAAATTGGTCGATGTTACATTAGATAGAGCAATAGATGGAGATACGATTAAGGTTATTTACAACGGAAAGAAAGACACAGTTCGCTACTTGCTCGTTGATACACCTGAGACGAAGAAACCAAATTCTTGTGTTCAACCATACGGTGAGGATGCGTCGAAACGAAATAAAGAATTGGTCAACAGCGGTAAGCTACAGCTGGAATTTGATAAAGGCGATCGCAGAGATAAGTATGGAAGACTGTTAGCATACGTTTATGTTGACGGCAAATCTGTTCAAGAGACATTATTGAAAGAGGGATTGGCCAGAGTAGCATATGTATATGAGCCTAACACAAAATACATAGACCAATTCAGACTAGATGAGCAAGAAGCAAAATCAGATAAACTGTCAATTTGGAGTAAGAGCGGTTATGTGACAAACAGAGGATTTAATGGCTGTGTGAAATAGAAAAACACTGTTCGTTAAAAAAAGCAGCAAACCTAGCAGAATGCAGTTTCCAAAGAATGAGAAAGAGATGATGGCGTGTCTAGTTTCCATTCTGCTTATCAAGCTAAAATCATCAACTAGCCTGTAAAATTTCCGCTGTATAGTAACAATAAAAAACACCCCTTCACGTCAATGTGAGGGGGTTATTTGTGTGTAAACATCCTTCCTATTTCATCATAAATCAAGAGATCCCTCTACCGTCGTTAGCGCGGTTTCATACATCTTACCCATTGGCATTCCTAAGCTTTCCCACTTCTTGAAGTGTTCGCTGACAGAATACGGTTCCGCTCGTTCGTTTTGTCTGCTGGACACTCCAATACTGTTTAAAGGTTGCCATACCTTATTCTCACCATCTTTTAATAGAAGGCAGCCATGGTAGTTATATTATTGTTCCTGCAATGAGTTTAGTTACTATTGTAATAGCTTAGTGTTTTGTGATTAGAAATGACATCAAAGGCCTTTGATAATTAATCGTTAATTGTTCTTCGGTTGATCTCCAGACAATAACATCATTAGTTTTTTCGAAAGCTCTTCAAAGCTGTATTGAGATCCTTTGTGTGAGTGTAAATGTTCTTATACAAATCAAATAGTGTTTTATATTTTTGAACATTTTGTGCCTTTGGATAAAATGCAGCAGCCTCACGAATGAACTGCTCTGCACATTCTTCAAGTGATTCAAACCAACCGCTTCCAAAGGCAGCCAGCATTGCAGCCCCCATAGCTGGCCCTTGTTCATTTTCTAACTTAATTACCCTCGTATTGAAAATATCAGCTTGCATTTGCAGCCACGTATCATTTTTAGCTCCCCCACCAATAGAAACAACAGTATGAACTGATTTTCCCGCTTCGCGGAATAGCTCAATTGATTCATGTAAAGAGAATGTGATACCTTCCATTATTGCCCTCAAAAAGTGCTTTCTATTGTGGGCTCCATCCATTCCGATCAAGCTTCCCCGAATAGAAGAATCAGCATGCGGCGTTCTTTCACCAACCAAATAAGGAGTGTATAGCAGTCCATTGGCTCCTATCGGAATAGCTTCCACCCCCTGCAATAATTGCTCAAACGATTCGTTTGGTGCAAACGTTCTTTTAAACCAGTCCAAGCTGTATCCTGCAGCGAGCGTGACGCCCATCGTATAAAAAGAATCCTTTTTTCCATGGTTAAAAAAGTGGACTTTCCCTTTAAAGTCTCTTTCTTTTTCTTCTTCGTAGGAAAGTATGACCCCTGAGGTCCCAATACTGCATAAAGTTTTTCCGGAAGAAAGGATACCTGCTCCAATAGCGCCGCAAGCATTATCTGCTCCCCCAGCGTACACTTTTGTTTTTTCTAATAGCCCGGTCTTCGCGGCAACGTGCGGAAGCAGCGATCCTACACAATCATGAGATTCAACAAGCGGAGGACACATATCTGCAGAAATACCAATTTGATTGCAAATATCATTGCTCCACACCTTGCGAGTAATATGTAAAAGTAAAGTTCCTGCTGCATCGGAGTATTCGGTGTGAATGGCACCGGTCATACGGAATCGCACATAGTCTTTCGGAAGCAAAAACACAGCAGCTTTTTTAAAAAGTTCAGGTTCATGTTCCTTTACCCATAACATTTTAGGTAATGTAAACCCTTCTAAAACACGGTTTTTTGTGATGTCAAGAAGATGATCGCCAAATTTCTCGGTCATCCTTATACATTGAGGCGTTGTTCTGGTATCATTCCAAAGAATTGCATTACGTAACACCTGACGATCTTGGTCAAGCAGTACTAATCCATGCATTTGTCCCGAATAGCTTATCCCGTCAATATCCTTGGCTTGAACATTGGATATAGAAACCAATTCAGCCAATGCTTCAATTGTTTGCTGCACCCAGTCTTCAGGATTTTGCTCACTATATCCCGCCTTCTCTTGGATGAGCGGGTACCTTTTGGACGTTTCTGCACAAACCTTGCCGTTTTGGTTAACTAAAATGGTTTTAACAGCACTCGTTCCAAGATCTATTCCAATGACATACTTCATTTTTTCACTCCTTGCCCTTTTAAAAAACCATTCACTCTAAATAAATCCTAATTATAGAAGTTACCCGTCATAACAACAAGCAATAGGAAAGGAATCATGACGGGTAATTCAGTGACTTGGTATTGATAGCAGGATCTGGAGCTTATCCTGTTATACTTCCAAAATGTATTGGTTCAATATCGCTTTTAATTTCTCCTGTCTTCCAGATTCGTTTTTAATTAATTTATGATTTAGCGCATATTGCTCAAGTGTGTGGAAATTAGCTCTTCCTTCTATAATTTCAAGACCAATCCCTTCAGTAAAACTGCGGTAACGATGTTGAATCACATCTTCAAACACACGATCTTCGATTAATTTGTGGGCAACTTTCAATCCTCTTGCAAATGCATCCATCCCTG
Organism: Bacillus sp. PS108; assembly: GCF_037963335.1. Classification (NCBI taxonomy): domain Bacteria; kingdom Bacillati; phylum Bacillota; class Bacilli; order Caryophanales; family Bacillaceae; genus Bacillus; species Bacillus sp. PS108. Next base: position 1,879,787 of record NZ_CP150155.1, on the reverse strand, counting down.
CAATATGGGCATATATTAGATCATCAGGCTCAAAAGAAGATCTTCTGACCTTCGCATCAAAGTTTAATCCGCCGCTTCCTAGGCCGCCATTTTGCAGGATTTCGTACATTGCTAATGTCGTAGAATATAAATCCGTCGGAAATTCATCCGTGTCCCAGCCTAAAAGAGGATGACCCTGGTTTGCGTCAACAGAGCCAAGCAGACCATGTACTCTTGCCATGCGTAATTCATGTTCGAATGTATGCCCGGCTAATGTGGCATGATTGGCTTCAAGATTTAATTTAAAATGATTGTCTAAGCCATATTGCTTCAAAAAGGCAATGGTTGTTGCTGCATCTGTATCGTATTGATGGGTGGTCGGCTCTTTTGGTTTTGGCTCAATCAAAAACTGCCCTGTGTACCCGATTTCCTTCGCATAATCCACTGCCATATGCATAAATCTAGCCAAATTATCAAGCTCAAATTTTAAATCGGTATTTAATAATGTTTCATATCCTTCACGGCCGCCCCAAAATACATAGTTCTCAGCGCCAAGCTCTTTTGCTGTTTCTAACCCTTTTTTCACTTGTGCTGCAGCATACGCAAACACATCTGCATTGCAAGAAGTCGCGGCACCATGGACGAAACGGGGATTCGTAAACATGTTTGCGGTATTCCATAATAGCTTAACGCCGCTATTTCTCATGTAATCTTTAATCATGCCCACGATCATATCTAAATTTTGGTTTGTCTCTTTTAGCGTACTGCCTTCTGGTGCAATATCCCTGTCATGAAAAGCAAAGAATGGTGCATCTAGTTTTTCAAACATCTCAAATGCTGCTTCTACTCTCATCTTCGCTAGATCCATGCCTTTATAGTGATCCCATGGTCTTTGCATCGTAGCTGCCCCAAAAACGTCTGTGCCATCAGCGGTAAATGTATGCCAATAGGCAATAGAAAATCGCAAATGCTCTTTCATCGTTTTTCCGCCGATTACTTCTTGAGGATTATAATATTTAAATGCTAAAGGATTAGTCGAATCTTTCCCTTCGTAAACCACTTTGTTTGCGCTTCCAAAATAGTTGGTTGAACTGGAATGAGATTGAGCCATGTGATTTCCCCCTTAAAAATAAATTCAAAACATGATCATTCAAATACAAATGCATTTTATTTCATATTGTAAGTTACCTGTTAGTTTGTTGTTTAAACAAACTAATTTATTTTCATCTTATATAACCTCATCAGTATTTTCAATATTTTTTTTAGTTTTTTATGAACACATTAGATATAATAAAGGGAAGATTCGCTATGTACTATGTTCATACTTAATTTAAAGATTAAACAAATGGAGTGGATAAAGTGGATATCGCTGATCAAACCTTTGTCAAAAAAGTAAATCAAAAGTTATTATTAAAAGAAATCCTCAAAAATTCACCTATTTCAAGAGCAAAATTATCTGAAATGACTGGATTAAATAAATCAACTGTTTCATCACAGGTAAACACGTTAATGAAAGAAAATCTGGTATTTGAAATAGGTCAAGGACAATCAAGTGGCGGAAGAAGACCTGTCATGCTTGTTTTTAATAAAAAGGCAGGATACTCCGTAGGAATAGATGTTGGTGTGGATTATATCAATGGCATTTTAACAGACCTTGAAGGAACGATCGTTCTTGATCAATACTGCCATTTGGAATCCAATTCTCCAGAAATAACGCAAGACATTTTGATTGATATGATTCATCACTTTATTACGCATATGCCCCAATCTCCGTACGGGCTTATTGGTATAGGTATTTGCGTGCCTGGACTCATTGATAAAGATCAAAAAATTGTTTTCACTCCGAACTCCAACTGGAGAGATATTGACTTAAAATCTTCGATACAAGAGAAGTACAATGTGCCTGTTTTTATTGAAAATGAGGCAAATGCTGGCGCATATGGAGAGAAAGTATTTGGAGCTGCAAAAAATCACGATAACATTATTTACGTAAGTATCAGCACAGGGATAGGGATCGGTGTTATTATCAACAATCATTTATATAGAGGAGTAAGCGGCTTCTCTGGAGAAATGGGACATATGACAATAGACTTTAATGGTCCTAAATGCAGTTGCGGAAACCGAGGTTGCTGGGAATTGTATGCTTCAGAGAAGGCTTTATTAAAATCTCTTCAGACCAAAGAGAAAAAACTGTCCTATCAAGACATCATAAACCTCGCCCATCTGAATGATATCGGAACCTTAAACGCATTACAGAATTTTGGATTCTATTTAGGAATAGGCCTTACCAATATTTTGAATACTTTCAACCCACAGGCCGTAATTTTAAGAAATAGCATAATTGAATCACATCCTATGGTTTTAAATTCAATGAGAAGTGAAGTATCGTCAAGGGTTTATTCCCAATTAGGCAATAGCTATGAATTATTGCCATCTTCCTTAGGACAGAATGCGCCGGCATTAGGAATGTCCTCCATTGTGATTGATCATTTTCTGGACATGGTTACAATGTAATTTTTATGGAATGTACAGCTCATCTTTAAAGATGAGCTTTTTTATTCTAGGGGTATTTCTGAAGCAATAGTGACATAGGCACCTTCTCATATGAAAAAGGAGTTCTAAAAATAGTCATGTGCAAATTATTTTTCTTTATAACGAAAATATCTAAAGTCGGCCGGAATATGATTACCACTGGTATCTTGGCATTGCATCCCTACAAAGGCCCCTGTGAAGAATCCTCCCCCACGGATGTAATCATCTGATAATTTTTTCGATTCCAGTGCTATGTCAATTTTGTGCCAATCTTCTTTGTTAAAAGAATAGAAATAATAATATTTGTCTTTTTCAATATTTACTCTTAAATATACATACTTTACTTCACGAGGAATAACAATTTTATTATTTAATGGCTGTGAAAAAGAAAAGTTGTCACATATTGTTAATTCAAGAATGCGGCCAAGTTCTTCATCATGCGTGACTTGAAGAGCCGTCCAGTTCTCTGTATTGTAGTAATTCACCAATCCAGCGGCTTGTTGAAAATTTTCCGGATAAAACTCAACAGCAGTTTCGGCTTCAAAATGGAGACTTTGCCAGCGTCTGGCTACAAATGCCTGAGTAAATGTCGAGGTCAATGATTCATGACCGAATAATCGTAAATGATTTGGCGCTTGAGTCAATGAACCTAATTCATTCGTGAATGGAATCCTTAAAGTTTGAAAATTTATATTTAATGTTGAATCCTCAAATTCATCAACTTCCGGGTACGTTGCTTCAAATATTGTTTCGGGTATAGAAGGTGCATCTACCTCCAAGCTTCCTTCTTTTCCACCTACTATATAGGGCCATTCATCTTTCCAGTAAAGTTTTTGAATAGCTGTTTCTCTGCCCAAAGGACAGTATCCTCTCTGCTGAAAAATTGAATCATCGTCAGGATGAATAGGACGTCCCGTTAAATGAGCTAAATACCACTCATCTGTATGTGTTTGAACAATGGATGCATGACCACATTTTTGCAATGGATTTCCTGGGTCATGCCATGACGTTAAGATTGGATTATCGGGATGAACTTCATATGGCCCCTCAATATTTGCAGAACGGGCAATTGTAGCAGCATGTTCGTACCGTGTTCCTCCTTCTGCAGTTAATAAATAATAATAGTTCCCGATATGATAAAGGTGCGGAGCTTCTGTCAGTTTTCTATCCGTTCCTTCAAATATAACTTTTGGTTTACCGATTAATTTTTGCTCTTTATCAGAATATTCCTGTATAACAATTCCTCCAAATGAGTGCCGATCAATACGGTGATCCCATAACATATTTAATAAATACTTTTTTCCATCCTTATCATGGAACAAAGAAGCATCAAATCCCGAGCTATTTAATGTAATCGGCTCACTCCAATCACCATTAATCGTTTCACAAGTAACTAAATAATTGTGACAATCTTTCCATGCGCCATCTACTACCTTAACATCCGTATAGATAAGCCAAAACTTCCCATCACTATAGCTTAAACATGGTGCCCAAACCCCACCTGAATTTGGATTTCCTTTCATGTCTAATTGTGAAACTCTCTGTAATGGATGTGCAACTAAGTGCCAATTTACTAAATCTTTTGAGTGGTGTATCTGGACTCCCGGAAACCACTCAAATGTAGATACAGCGATATAATAATCCTCTCCTACCCTACAAATACTTGGATCGGGATTGAATCCTTTAAGTACTGGATTGGTAATCTTCATTTGGGACTCCTCCTCAGTTTATTTTCTTTTTTAAGCTTTGAAATCATCAATATGATCCAAATAAACTTTGTCTCTATTCTCTAATTCTCGAACCATGTTTTTATATTTTTTCTCATCTAAGTTATAGAAATTAATATCAATTAAAGCTAGAACCAGCAAGAACACGGGAATAATGGTTGTTGTAATTAGAATCCCCATTAATGCCGTTGGGGTTTGTGCCTGATTTGCTACATATCCAAACTTATCAAGAACCAGACCCGGAACAACTCCTCCTAAGGCCATACCAAACTTAAAGAAAAATCCGATTATAGCGTAAATGAGCCCACCCATTCTTTTCCCAGTCCTGTACTCTCCATATTCTATTGTTTCAGGAATAAGCGCCCACATATATCCCCCGGCAGTGAGACTTCCAGCAGCAGCGATTAATCGACAGAAAAGTATGAGGTAAACATTACTTGGCGGAACAAACAGTAAAGCTAAAAGGCCGATAATATTCAGTAATAATGCATAGTTTAGTAATTTCTTTTTCCCCAAAAATTGATGAAGCCTTGGAATAAACGGTAAAATGACCAAAGCGGGCAAACTTCCTATCAAACCGTACCACTTCACCAAATCCTCTCTTTCTACGTTATACGTTACGTAATAAATGCCAACCGAATTACTGATGGAATTCACTCCAAAAATAATAATAAAGAAAATACTTAATACAACAAGTGGACGATTAACACGAAACTGCTCAAATATATCCGTAAATTTAATTTTTTCTTCGGATTTTTGAAGAGTGACCCGCTCTTTTGTGCTTTTAAAACAAAAGATTAAAAGGCACCCGCCTATCATTCCCAAAATACCCATGGTTAGTTGCCAGCCAAGAGACTCGTTGCCGGAAGTATCGCTTAAATAAGCAGCCAGTAAGGGAACAAAAAATGCAACGACAAGTCCCCCAAGATTCGCAAATAACATGCGAACAGAAGTTATACTAACAACTTCTTGATTATTTCTAGTCATTGCAGAAGTTAACGCGCCATATGGAACGTTTATCGTTGTGTATGTAAGCGACAAGCCAACATAGGTTATATAGGCATATACTAATTTCCCCATATCCGAAAAGTCTGGTGTTGTAAAACAGAGTATTGCCAGTATGACAAATGGAAAAGCTCCGAATAAAAGATACGGTCTAAAGCGTCCAAATCTGCTGTTCGTTCTGTCAACTATTGTTCCGATAAAAGGATCAGCGAGAGCGTCGATTATTCTAACCACTAAAAACATAGTACCGGCTGCTGCTGCCGATAAACCAAAAACATCTGTATAGAAGAACAAAAGATACGTAGACACTGTTGCATAAATTAAATTACAAGCAAAATCTCCAGACGCATATCCAACTTTTTCAACCATGCTAATCTTCTTTACATTTTCACTGAGCATGATTTCTCCCCTTTTCGATCCTTTAATATGGAACAGTGTGAAACGGTATAACAATTTCTCGAATTTACGGACAGTAAACTTTTATAAAAGCGCTTTCAAAACAGTGCAAAAAAATATGGTGATCAGCAAGCAAAAAATTCATCTTTTTTCGTCATACCTTATATACCTGGAAAAGGATAAAAGCCTCATTCTTTCGTTTCTTATATTGTTTAGCTCCATTAAATCGATCCTCTTATCCCCCTTCCATCCATATTCAGTAAGACCTTATCTATGTGGACAATGAAAGTTCATCTTGTTAGTTTGTTGACCAAACAAACTAACTTGTTTTAATATTATAAAATCCTTTCAACTTTTTCAACATCTTTTTCAGAAAGTTTAAGCATTGTCTCGAATAATATTTAAGAATGCACGTATCAATTAATGACACCCAGTCTTTTTGTTACAGTTTGTTACTTACTCATAATCATTCCAAAGACTAAGGAAACAGGATTCTTATGTTCAATCATATGGCAACAATGTGAACTATGCGAAACAAGGAAGTGGTTAGCAGCGGTAAGCTGCAATTAGAGTTTGATAAAGTTGATCACAGATAATTATAGAAGACTGTTAGCCGTGCGTTTTGGTTAATGACAAGTCTGGTCTTGAAACATAATTGAAAGAAGGATTGGCCAGAGTGGCTTATGTTATGAGCCAAACACTATTTATCTAAATATTAAATTAAGAATCCAAGCAAATTCCATGTTGTCTTTTGATGCGACTTTGTTATTGAAATTGGAACAAAAGAGGAATACAGAAATCAGTTCTGTATTAGTTTATTCAATATATTGATTTTCCTTTGGTCTTTATAGTTCTTCTTTGTTCTTCTATAGCCATCTAATAAAGACTTTTTATAAACCTTGAGGTAATCATCAATCGTTAGCAAATGATATTTCGCTCCACCATCCTCAAATACCTCTAAGTTATTATAGTCTACATCTGCAAATGGTTTTAAATCCTCGATGTAAGCAATGCCTATTTTAGTATTAGTTTTCTTAAATTCATGCTCATGTAAATCAACCATTTTGTATCCATGCAGTTCCATCACTTTTTTTAGTTTTTCCCACTTTTCCTCTAAAAAAATTAAAGGAATAAGGAGATCAATATCTTCTGGAGAAAAGTCTAACCCAGTTACCTTTTCAAGACCTAAAGATCCATATAATAATGGAATGATGTCTAACTCTTTATTAAACGTTTTAGCTATATTGATAAATTCATTATACAATTTCATTTTTCATCCCCATTATTTGGTGATTAATTATTAAGATTCAACTGGCTCTTGAATTTTCATAAGTCCTTCAATACTTTCATGTGGTATATATCTCAAAGGGTTATTTTTTCAAACATCCTGAAAGTCATCTGTACAATATCTAAAAAGCCTTGAAAACCGAATTAAAGAAAAACATCAAAATGATAATGGCTAGCACAACAACAATTTCAAAAGTATGTGAACTGCCATCTTCTTTTTCTCGTTCTTTCTTCTCCCTCATTTGTTCCCTATATTTTCTTTGTATTTCATCCTTTTTCCTATCCACCTTACTCGACCCCTTTCAACATAAAGTAAAGCCAAGCAATTCTGAAATTTTTTTATTCCTTCTTTTTACAAGTTCGAAAATACCAATGTATAAGCGTAATGCCTAATGGATTAAACTCCAAATAACAAAGTCCCTCCGATAAACCAGAAAAAAGGAAATGGAAACATAATTGCATTTAAGACAATCCCATATAAAGCACACCGTTTATTTGTCTTTATTGAAACGAACGCTAAAATGATTCCTATAGGAGAAAGTAATAATGGAAAAAACACCGGCATTCCTTGCCATGGAATTGACATAACTCCCGTAAAAAAATTAATAATTAGGATAGCTGAGATAATTGGAATCGTGATTGAAAAAACAGCTGCAGTTTTTTAACATTCATATTGAAAGCAAGTCTCCGTTCTCTTTAAAATCGTAGTTTTATTTAATCTTGAGAAAGTTTGTCAAAATCTCTTTCTTTCATTTCAGGCAGAGTTATATCAATCCCTAACATTTTTATTAATTCTTGTACATAGCTTTTTATTGCAAGCATATTAAATGGGAAATCGAAATCAAATTCCTCTTTAACGCTTAGAATATCCATTGCATACGAACAATTATGCTTCATACCCAAAAGATCATCATTAAAGCTTAATACATCTTTATACGACTGATCAGATAACTCAAAGTGAGTAACTAAATAAACACTAATATGGTTTCCACCTTGAGCATCAAAATCTACTAATCTTTCATCATGAATGCTTCTTCAACATTGTCTAGATCCTCCTTAAAATCACTTTAAAACTACTGTTCTACTTAGAAATTAAACATCTTGGTCGCATTTCTCATTCTTCCGCCATTGAATAGTATTTCGGCGAGTTATCGCAACAGGTATTAAGAGTAGAGTACCGACAATAAGCAACATAAAAAAGATCACAAACAGCGAACCTGTTCCCGGAACAATTTCTTCATAGGTAATAAAGCGCTCCTCCCCCTGCAGGACGAAGAACCGAGAATTTTCGAGAAAGACCAGATGAAAAGCGATAGACGTCCATAAGCTTCCTGTTACAATACGCAGGAGTTGAAGGATGCATCCAAAAGTCAACAATAAAACGATGTAATCTAATGTGATAGCAGGTGATTCAATTCCAGCTATATATTGTAAACCACTTACAATTATTGGTGCAAGCACAAACAGGATTGATTGTAGGAGTAAGGCCATAAAACAGTTCAAACGCTTATTTAGAGCATAGTACACCGTCCCACGAAAAGTTAATTCCTCTGGAAAAGCTTCATAAAAGAAAGCGATAATCATATTTAAGAGCAATGCTGTCACTAAATGGACAGAGAAGTGAAATTGTGTAATTTTGATCCAGCCTAATAAATGGGCGATGGCGAAACCAGATCCGGATAATACAATCACATATATTGCTCCCATAATGGCTTTCGGAATAGCTTGCCTCCACCCAGACAGTCCTATAGAATAAAAGGGACTACTAGACATCCGTTTAAGAAGAATGTAGAGCAACGGGACAGTTATTAATGTGACTAAACCTGCTTGGATGCCTTGCTTCAAAAGCTTGGAAGCTCCTGCTTGGCTAGCCATTGAACCGACTAAAGTAGCAAAAAACAAAGCAAATACGAATGTTCCCCAACTGAGCAAGACAGTTCCTAACCATTTATGATGATTGTCTTGTTTTCCGCTTTTGGTGAGATGAATTTGCATTTGGATACCCCTCTCACATCATTCATATTAAGCACTATAAGCCCTACTATCACTATACGTTCTATAGCTGTTATGGTTTCAAATTCCTGCATTACCCCTCTTACAATTCCACTCTTCCTCTAAAATAGCGTAATAATATTCATCCCACCATTCATTGCCTTTCGGAATACATTTTTTAAAAAATCCTTCTCTTCTCATTCCGATCTTCTCCATAACTCGGTATGAAGGAATATTCTCAGGTTGACACGTAGCTATAATCCTATGTAAGTTCATTTCTTTAAATCCATATTCCAAGATAGCTTGGGCTGCCTCAGAAGCATACCCTTTATTTTGATAATTCGGATTAAACACCCACCCAATTTCATATGTATGTTCACCAAAATACTTATAAAAAACAATATGGCCTATAAGAAAGTCTTCATCTCTTAGTATGACAGGGAATTTTTCAGCGTTATCACCTTTGTTTTTATTTACAAATGCCTTTGCATCTTCTTCAGTAAAAACCCCTTCAGGTATATACTTCATTACATTACTATCAGATGTATACTCATGTACAGCCTGCCAATCTTTGAATTCAAATTCACGTATCAATAACCTTTTTGTTGTGATATGCATTAAAGTAACTCCCCTCATGCTTACTTGATCTTTATTTCGATATTAAGACAACAATAACCTCTTTAAAACTATCCTTATTCAACAATATTGCCTCTTACTAGAACAACTCAAGGATTACTGACTGTGAACAAGCAATGGAATATGATTCTCAAAAATAATTCCCTTACCCTTCTCTTAATTTAACAGGAGGCTTTTTTGTTTTTTAAGATAACATTAATCTTCCTTATTCATTTAAATATGATAAAATCTAAGGACGGTTTTTCAATTTCTGATACGTCAATCAAATCTTATTTAAACTACGTTAAATGTTCTGGAAACACCATTGATGTCCATTTCATTAAATTATCATTGTTTATATGTACACGATGATTCTTTCTAAAGTAGTACTCAACTAGTTTGAGTTACAAAAAACATTCTATAAATCATAATTGATCCCTTTAAAGTCACGAAACCTATATAAAAATTTATCTGACCGATATTTCGTCCTTCTCCCCTGCTATAAACGTATTAAATAAAATAATACCCTCGTCGGTATTCTCCTTTAAATATATAACTCCTAATTCACCATTTAATACAGAAAGAATTAAATATAACTTTCATACAAACTGGTTAAGGCAACTTCTCATCCCTATTCCCCTGAATTCCCCAACCTTGTTGATCCCCTTAAGGGAAAACTAAATGTAAAACAAATTCATCGACTTTTTCTTTAAAAAACCATTCACATTTTTACGTTTAAGCAGCATTCTCCTTTTTACAGGAAAGAATCATTCCGTCTGAACATTACGATATACATATAGTATCCGAATGATATGGCGAAGGGCGGAGGTTATAGTGAAAACGAGTATTATTGTTCTGACTTATAATCAATTAGCTTTAACAAAACAATGCTTGGAGAGCATATGGAAGCATACGAATAATGACTGTATAGAAGTAATTGTTATAGATAACGGCTCTCATGACGGTACACGTGACTACCTCAAACAGATAACTTCAATTAAGGCGATTTTTAATAAGACGAACGAAGGCTTCGCAAAAGCCTGTAATCAGGGCCTTGAAGTTGCCTCAGGGGACAATATTCTTTTTTTAAACAATGATACTATTGTAACAAATCAATGGCTAGAGCCAATGATCAAGCTGCTTTATCAGGATGATAAAATCGGCATGGTCGGGCCTGTAAGCAATTATGTCAGCGGTCCGCAGCAAGTTCCCGTTAACTACACAAACGTTGAAGAAATTGAAGATTTTTCTCGTCTTTACTGTTTGCAGCAGCGAGGCAGATCAAAAGCTGTATTGAGGCTGGTCGGATTTTGCCTGCTTGTCAAAAAGAAGGTGTTGGATGAAGTCGGCGGTTTTGATGAACGTTTTGTAGGCGGTTCATTTGAGGATGATGATTTAAGCCTCCGCGTACTGCAAGCGGGGTATCAGCTAAAAATCGCTCTTGATTCGTTTGTCCACCATCACGGTCATGCCACGTTTACAGGCAATCCAGATTTAAGCATCAGTCAATTATATGAAGAAAACCGGCAACGCTTCATCGATAAATGGAAGGTGGATGTAACAACATTCTTTGACTCCCAGCCCCAGCTGACAGCACTTGTGCCAGCGGAAGCCGACTCTATCTTACATATCGGTTGCGGCACGGGAGCTGCGGGGACAGAGCTTTTGAACCGGCAATCCTGTTTATTGTATGGGATTGAAAAGGATGAGTTATTACAGACCATTGCAAGCCCCTATTACGAACAAGTCATTTCGGCAGATGTGGAAACATGCGACCTCCCTTACCCTGAGTCCTTTTTCGATGTCATTTTGATCGGTGACCTTTTAAACTGCTCAAAAAATCCCAGACATACAATTGAGACTCTTGCCGTTTATCTAAAGCCTTCTGGCTCGCTGATTTGCAGCATCCCAAATACTGCCTATGCAGATACATTTTTCTCTTTATTATGTGGGGCATCGACGTACACACATTTCATCACACCTCGCAACGTAAATACCCTATTTCCTGAATACCTTTATGACATAAAATCCATCACCTCCCATTCCTCCGATACTGAATCAAACATACAGCTCTTTTTACAAGAACTTCAATTCCTTGCCGGGCAATTTGGTTTGTCTTTGGATCACTTGTCAAAACATGCCCATATTGATTACATGTTTGTCCATGCCATAAAGAAAAAACAGAATAAAACGGAGGTGGCGATGTGATTTCAATCAGTTTATGCATGATTGTAAAAAATGAAGAGGCTGTTATTGGCCGATGCTTAGATTCTGTGCAGGAGATAGCTGATGACATCAATATTGTGGATACCGGGTCAGTTGACAAGACGAAAGACATTGCTGCTCGCTATACAGACCGAATCTTTGATTTTAAATGGATTGACGATTTTGCGGCAGCCCGAAATTTTTCGTTTCAGCAGGCGACATCCGACTATATCTTATGGCTTGACGCCGACGACGTGTTTACCAAGAAAGATCAAGAGCTGTTATTGGATTTAAAAAGAACGCTTGATCCGGATATAGACGCGGTCTCAATGAAATACCATTTGGCTTTTGATGAAGAAAATAACGTCACATCCAGCTTAAGGAGATACCGGCTCGTAAAACGGGAAAAGAGCTTTAAATGGATCGGCGCGGTTCATGAATACCTAGAAGTATATGGGAAACTTCACCACAGTGATGCAGCGGTTTCTCACCTGCCACTTAGTCATGACGCAGATCGCAACCTCCGAATTTATGAAAAAATGGCCTCGTCAGGAAAGGATTTTTCTCCAAGAGATTTATTTTACTATGCGAACGAGTTGTGTGATCACGGAAAAATGGAGCAAGCGATTGAGTACTATTTACGTTTTTTACAAACGAAGCAGGGATGGGTAGAGGATAATATCAGAGCGTGCAATAAATTAGCAGACTGCTACCATTCACTGGGGCTGAAGGAAAAAGAATTAAGCTGGGTGCTCCACACGCTCGTCTATGGACCGCCTAGAGCAGAAACCTGCTGCAGGCTGGGATACTCTTTTTTAGAAAAAAACGATTTTCAAAGTGCGGTCTATTGGTATGAAAAAGCAATAGAAAACAAAGGAGCAGAAAACCTGGCTTTTCAAAACCGCGCCTGCGCGACCTGGCTTCCCCACCTGCAATTAGCCGTCTGCTACGATAAACTCGGCCAGCATCAGCTTGCCTATCAGCATAATGAATCGGCATTGCAATACCGTCCCCATGATTCAAGAATGCTAGCCAACAAAAAATATTTTGAAGATATTCTAAAGATGCAGACCGGCTCCGGGAGTGAACATCATGGAAATCAATAAAAATTCACTTGCTGATTCTATGAAAGAGTATGAGTTAAAAGATAAAGAGTATTACAAAGGCATCAACTGGCAGCTATTTGATCTGATAGAACCGCATGCGAAAACCATTCTTGAAGTCGGATGTGCTGAAGGCTTGTTTGGCGCAGCTGTGAAGGAAAAAACGAATTGCTCCTATTATGGGATCGAGTCTTATCCACCAGCTGCCGAAAAAGCAACACATTATATTGACGAAGTAATAACGGGAGACATTGAAACACTGAAGCTGCCTTTTCAAAAAAACACATTTGATCACATTATCTTCGGTGATGTTCTGGAGCACTTAATAGACCCGTGGGCAGTTTTAGGTAACATCAAGCCTTACGTAAAAGAAACAGGGAGTATCTTGGCAAGCATCCCGAATATCGGACATATCTCGATTTTCGAAAGTCTGCTGTCCGGCAAATGGACGTATATACAGGCAGGGCTGCTCGATAAAACACACTTCCGTTTTTTCACCTTGGAGGAAATGAAAAAGATGTTTCATGAAACAGGCTACAAGATCAACCAAATCGAGCCTATTGTTTTTACGACTCATTATTATGAAAAAATGATCAGCAAACTTGCTTATGTCAGATCATGCATGGGAATTCACCATGCAGATCTTGAGGAGGAGGCCAGAGCCTATCAATATGTCATAAAGGCAGAGAAAAGATGAATCAGCATACAAACGAAAATTCAATTAGCTTCATTACATGTGTGAATGACGATACCCTTTATGATCTCTGTCTAAGACATATTCAGTCTCTTTCTGTACCGCCGCATATGAAGGTAAAATTAATCAATATCCGAGACGCAGACAGTATGGCGTCCGGCTACCAGGCGGCAATGGAGGACTCTGACTCAAAATATAAAGTGTATTTACATCAGGACACATTTATCATCAATCGTTCCTTCATTTATGATATTCTCCATGTCTTTCAGCACAATGATCAGCTTGGCATGATAGGCGTTATAGGAGCTGAAGAAGTGCCGCAAAGCGGGATTTGGTGGGAGGCTTCTAAAAAAGCCGGAAAAGTCATTGAATACCGCAGTACGTACAACTATTTATTATTTGATGAAATTGATGAAACTGTGAAAGCAGTTCAAGCATTAGACGGTTTATTACTGGCGACTCAGTACGATGTTCCATGGCGAAAAGATATTTTTAACGGATGGCATTTATATGATACTTCTCAATGTTTTGAGTTCAGAAAAAAAGGATATATAGTGGGCATCCCTCATCAGAAAGAGCCTTGGGTCTTACATGCATGCGGCAACGAGTTTGATACAGACCAGTATTCTTATTACCTTAAAAAATTTTTGGAGGAATATTCCGAGACATGATAAGGTTTCAATACCACGACAAAGAAACCTACTGTTTAAAAGTAGGTTTCTTGTTTCATATGCTTGAATTTTTTTAAAAAAGTGATTTTTTAATTCTCTATTATTAAGGGAACCTAATAGCATTTATATCTAGGTTTAGTGCGCTGCTGCCACTCACATTACTTACTGTTGTGAAGATTATCCTAATCTCATAAGAAGTCGTGCCTGTGACCGTTGTAGCATCTACATACGTTGTAGCAATTGGAAATCTTGACGTAATTGCAGCGCTGATATTTCTTTGGACGGAGCGTGTATCTACTAATACTCCGTTTCTATAAATTCTGGTTTGAAAAGTAAAGTTTGAGTTAGCTGTCGTTGTAACATCTACAGAAATGGCAAGGTCTAATTTTATTAATTGTCCTGCGACTGTTGGCACACTTAAAGTACCAATCGACGTTTCAGTACCGTTAATAGCAAGCGGAATGGGGCCTGCTACCTCACTGTAAAACAGCTGTGGATTTGCCCCGGTTGAACCGGTTGGTCCTGTTGGTCCTGTTGCACCTGTTACTCCTGTGGCTCCGGTTGACCCAGTTACTCCCGTTGCTCCGGTTGCTCCGGTTGATCCTGTTGATCCTGTTGGACCGGTTGCGCCAGTTACTCCGGTTGCGCCAGTTACTCCGGTTGCGCCAGTTGCTCCGGTTGATCCGGTTACTCCTGTTGCTCCGGTTACTCCGGTTGATCCAGTTGGACCGGTTACTCCGGTTGATCCTGTTGATCCTGTTGATCCTGTTGCTCCGGTTACTCCTGTTGCTCCTGTTGCTCCGGTTACTCCGGTTGATCCAGTGGCTCCGGTTGGTCCTGTTGATCCTGTTGATCCGGTTGATCCTGTTGACCCTGTTGATCCTGTTACTCCAGTTGATCCAGTTGATCCAGTTGATCCGGTTGATCCAGTTGATCCGGTTGATCCTGTTAATCCTGTTGCTCCGGTTGACCCAGTTACTCCCGTTGCTCCGGTTGCACCAGTTGCTCCTGTCGCACCAGTTTCTCCGGTTGGTCCTGTTAATCCTGTTTCTCCAGTTGCTCCGGTTACTCCCGTTGCACCAGTTGGCCCTGTTACACCTGTTAATCCAGTGGCTCCAGTTGCTCCAGTTGGACCGGTTACTCCTGTTGCTCCAGTGGCTCCGGTTGCACCAGTGGCTCCGGTTGGTCCCTGTTGGACCTGTTTCTCCGGTTGATCCTGTTACTCCTGTTGGACCTGTTTCTCCGGTTGATCCTGTTACTCCTGTTGATCCAGTTTCTCCGGTTGATCCGGTTGCGCCAGTTTCTCCGGTTGCACCTGTTACTCCTGTTGGACCGGTTGATCCTGTTTCTCCCGTTACTCCCGTTGCTCCGGTTGATCCCGTTACTCCCGTTACTCCTGTTGCTCCGGTTGCACCTGTTACTCCAGTGGCTCCAGTTGCACCTGTTACTCCAGTGGCTCCAGTTGCACCTGTTACTCCAGTGGCTCCGGCTGCACCAGTTAATCCTGTTGCTCCGGTTGACCCAGTTACTCCCGTTGCTCCGGTTGCACCAGTTGCTCCTGTCGCACCAGTTTCTCCGGTTGGTCCCTGTTAATCCTGTTTCTCCAGTTGCTCCGGTTACTCCCGTTGCACCAGTTGGTCCTGTTACACCTGTTAATCCAGTGGCTCCAGTTGCTCCAGTTGACCGGTTACTCCTGTTGCTCCAGTGGCTCCGGTTGCACCTGTTACTCCAGTGGCTCCAGTTGCACCTGTTACTCCAGTGGCTCCGGTTGCACCAGTTGATCCAGTGGCTCCGGTTGCACCAGTTGATCCAGTGGCTCCGGTTGCACCAGTTGATCCAGTGGCTCCGGTTGCACCAGTTGATCCCGTCGCACCAGTTTCTCCTGTCGCACCAGTGGCTCCGGTTACTCCCGTTGATCCTGTTACTCCAGTTGATCCAGTTGATCCGGTTGATCCGGTTGCGCCAGTTTCTCCGGTTGCACCTGTTACTCCTGTTGCTCCAGTGGCTCCGGTTGGTCCTGTTGACCCTGTTGATCCTGTTACTCCAGTTGATCCAGTTGATCCGGTTGATCCTGTTAATCCTGTTGCTCCGGTTGACCCAGTTACTCCCGTTGCTCCGGTTGATCCTGCTGCTCCGGTGGCTCCGGTTACTCCCGTTGCTCCGGTTGATCCGGTTGCACCAGTGGCTCCGGTTGGTCCATGTTGGACCTGTTTCTCCGGTTGATCCTGTTACTCCTGTTGGACCTGTTTCTCCGGTTGATCCTGTTACTCCTGTTGATCCAGTTTCTCCGGTTGATCCGGTTGCGCCAG
This sequence comes from Bacillus sp. PS108, assembly GCF_037963335.1. Taxonomy (NCBI): domain Bacteria; kingdom Bacillati; phylum Bacillota; class Bacilli; order Caryophanales; family Bacillaceae; genus Bacillus; species Bacillus sp. PS108. The sequence continues at coordinate 1,863,272 of NZ_CP150155.1, read as the reverse complement.
TTTCTCCGGTTGCACCTGTTACTCCTGTTGCTCCAGTGGCTCCGGTTGATCCCTGTTGATCCTGTTGATCCTGTTGACCCTGTTGATCCTGTTACTCCTGTTGATCCAGTTGATCCGGTTGATCCTGTTAATCCTGTTGCTCCGGTTGACCCAGTTACTCCCGTTTCTCCGGTTGCGCCAGTTGCACCAGTTACTCCTGTTTCTCCTGTTGATCCTGTTGCACCAGTTGCCCCTGTTACTCCTGTGGCTCCTGTTGATCCTGTTGATCCAGTTTCTCCTGTTGACCGGTTGGTCCGGTTGCTCCCGTTGCACCAGTTGCCCCTGTTACTCCCGTTACTCCAGTTGACCGGTTGATCCTGTTACTCCAGTTGCGCCAGTTGCTCCCGTTGCACCAGTTGCTCCTGTTGTTCCTGTGGCTCCTGTTACTCCGGTTGGCTCCAGTTACGCCAGTTTCTCCCGTTACTCCAGTTGCGCCTGTTGCACCAGTTACTCCTGTTGCTCCGGTTGCGCCTGTTGCACCAGTTGCACCAGTTACTCCTGTTTCTCCTGTTGATCCTGTTGCACCAGTTGCCCCTGTTACTCCTGTGGCTCCTGTTGATCCTGTTGATCCAGTTTCTCCTGTTGACCGGTTGGTCCGGTTGCTCCGGTTGCACCAGTTGCCCCTGTTACTCCCGTTACTCCAGTTTCTCCGGTTGATCCTGTTACTCCCGTTACTCCTGTTGATCCTGTTACTCCCGTTGCTCCAGTTTCTCCGGTTGCCCAGTTACGCCAGTTTCTCCCGTTGATCCGGTTGATCCGGTTGCACCAGTTGCCCCTGTTACTCCAGTTGATCCAGTTGATCCGGTTGATCCTGTTACTCCGGTTGCGCCAGTTGCTCCCGTTGCACCAGTTTCTCCTGTTGTTCCTGTGGCTCCTGTTACTCCGGTTGGCCCAGTTACGCCAGTTTCTCCCGTTACTCCAGTTGCGCCTGTTGCTCCGGTTGATCCTGTTACTCCCGTTGCTCCAGTTGCTCCGGTTGATCCGGTTGCTCCGGTTGATCCGGTTGATCCTGTTTCTCCTGTGGCTCCAGTTGGACCGGTTACTCCTGTTGATCCGGTTGCTCCAGTTGACCGGTTACTCCTGTTGATCCGGTTGCTCCAGTTGGACCGGTTACTCCTGTTGATCCGGTTGATCCTGTTGATCCTGTTTCTCCTGTTTCTCCTGTTGGACCGGTTGGTCCCTGTATCTCCAGTTGCTCCGGTTGGCCAGTTACGCCAGTTTCTCCCGTTACTCCAGTTGGACCGGTTGATCCTGTTACTCCCGTTACTCCTGTTACTCCTGTTGATCCTGTTACTCCCGTTGCTCCAGTTTCTCCGGTTGATCCGGTTGCTCCGGTTGCACCAGTTGCCCCTGTTACTCCTGTGGCTCCTGTTGATCCTGTTGCTCCAGTTTCTCCTGTTGGACCGGTTGCTCCGGTTGCTCCCGTTGCACCAGTTGCCCCTGTTACTCCCGTTACTCCAGTTTCTCCCGTTACTCCAGTTGGACCGGTTGATCCTGTTACTCCGGTTGCGCCAGTTGCTCCCGTTGCACCAGTTTCTCCTGTTGTTCCTGTGGCTCCTGTTGATCCTGTTGATCCAGTTTCTCCCGTTACTCCTGTTGGACCGGTTACTCCCGTTACTCCTGTTTCTCCCGTTACTCCGGTTGCGCCTGTTTCTCCGGTTGATCCTGTTACTCCCGTTGATCCTGTTGCTCCGGTTGCTCCAGTTGACCGGTTACTCCTGTTTCTCCGGTCGCGCCAGTGGCTCCAGTGGATCCTGTTGCGCCTGTTACTCCTGTTGATCCTGTTGCTCCCGTTGGACCGGTTGCGCCTGTATCTCCAGTTGCACCTGTTACTCCAGTTACTCCCGTTACTCCAGTTAATCCTGTTACACCTGTTACTCCTGTGGCTCCTGTTGCACCAGTTGCCCCGGTTGATCCTGTTGCTCCCGTTACTCCTGTTGCACCAGTTGCCCCTGTTACTCCCGTTGCACCTGTTGCTCCCGTTGCACCTGTTGCTCCGGTTGCTCCTGTTGATCCCGTTGGACCGGTTGCGCCTGTATCTCCAGTTGCACCTGTTACTCCAGTTACTCCCGTTACTCCAGTTAATCCTGTTACACCTGTTACTCCTGTGGCTCCTGTTGCACCAGTTACTCCTGTTGATCCTGTTGATCCTGTTGATCCTGTTGCTCCCGTTGCTCCGGTGGCTCCTGTTGATCCGGTTGCTCCCGTTACTCCTGTTGCACCAGTTGCCCCGGTTGATCCTGTTGATCCCGTTACTCCGGTTGCACCAGTTGCCCCTGTTACTCCCGTTGCACCTGTTGATCCCGTTGCACCTGTTGCTCCTGTTGCTCCCGTTGCTCCTGTTGATCCCGTTGCCCCCGTTGCTCCTGTTGCTCCTGTTGATCCTGTTGATCCGGTTGCTCCCGTTGCTCCTGTTGCTCCTGTTGATCCCGTTGCACCTGTTGCTCCTGTTGATCCCGTTGCACCTGTTGCTCCTGTTGATCCCGTTGCACCTGTTGCTCCTGTTGATCCCGTTGCACCTGTTGCTCCTGTTGATCCCGTTGCACCTGTTGCTCCTGTTGATCCCGTTGCACCTGTTGGTCCCGTTGCACCTGTTGGTCCAGTCGGTCCAATTCCCCCAGCAGACTCTATTAAAGAAACATCATCAATTAGAACAGACCCAAAAGTAGTTTTGCTTATTACCACTACTGCGTTTACTGCTTCAGCGGGGGTTTCAATTGTTCTATATATTTCATTCCATGTATTAAATGAGACATTTGGCAAATTTCCGGAAGCAATGATAATTTCCTGTCCGCCTTCAATCTCTTCGCCTTCACTGTTAACAAATAAAATTTGTATAGTTACTTGGGGACTTGAATTGTTTCCAATTCTCCCAAGCGAAACGATGAATATCAGAGATTGTCCAGAAACGACAGGCACGATCTGCCCTAAAAAAGCATACGGCTGGTTACTGAAAAACTGTGCGGAATATCTTCCAGAATGGGCAAAAGTATTAATAACGGACGTATTTGCAGAAGCCCAGCCCGTCAGATTGCCTGTTTCAAAACCTCCATTTACAATCACATCATTCACTCAACTTCATTCCCTACCTTTTTGAATAGTTCCAGCTATTATATGCAGGAAAAATGCCATCGGTCTTTCACTTCGCTAGCTGAAATAAAAAAAAGATGAATGCCCCGAATCACTTTTTCTCCCAGACACTGTAAAGACCGGTACATGGAACCTGAAAAGAAGAAGCAGTAAATTAGCTTCTTAGACGGCCGAGAGAATGAAGTTTGGACTTGATTTAAAGACAGAAAAAGCTTTTCGGGAATTTGCAATGCGATTGAGGATTTCACATATCCTAGATTGAGAAGCGGACGCTAATGAAGAAGTTTTATCAGACTAAGAAAGAGCAACTCAAAGTCAAAAAAACGTTTTATAAAAGCTGCTGGCAAGGGTACCAACAGATTAGCTACTATTATCACAAGATTGCTATTTTATTTATTTAATTAAAGTTGCGCCTAACAAATCTTTGCTTGTCCCATTTCTTATATATTGGTGACTAGGAGATATCATAGTTCTTTCCCCTATTAAACGGGACATTAAGGTTTTTCTCTCTGGATTATCAAATGGATATAATTTTAAGTATAGACATAGTTATCACTAAACCTGAAAACAAATACTTAAACATTCATTTGGATTTTTAAATCTTTTGCAAGCGTTTTGGAGCCTAATAGCCCTTTTAAATATTTCAATTCCTTTGACAAATTCACTTTTTTATCCTTAAGATATTTATTCAATGATGTTATTCAGAATGTCTTTCATCGTTTTCTTTTGTTCAGACATAATGAATTTTGATTTTGTGTAATCGTTAGCCAGCTCATGTTTTAAAAATGACTCTTCTATGTAAGTATCTTACATCTTTGCATCTACAAGTTTTGCAAAAATGATGCTTAAGAAAGCAATTTCCATGTCAATCCGATCGATCCATTGATCTGTAATGCCGGCATGATCATGATAAAATGCTTTAATGTTGTCTGCACCCTTCCCGGAAAAGTAATTCTTAAACGCTTTTCTTAGCTTCATCAGTTGATTGAAAGCTCTTTGCGGCTTTCTTTTTTATTTCTCGAATTGTTTGTCATTGAGCAAAAATATTAGCGTCTCTTCAATTTCTTTTTCTAAATCATTATTATTTAAATCGAATAATGTTCCACAACCCGCCTTTATATCCACCGTAGTAATACCACAAATCCGTTGTGAAACAGTCTAATTCTTCATCACAGACTATTGCAGGTTGATAGTAATTAATTGCTATTTGTGAACGGTATTCTTTTTCAAAACATCTCTCAGCTGTAAAATCATTTAGCACATCTCCATCTATGTCTCTACAAACTTTGATGCTGAGATTTGGTTTATCCTGAGCTTCAAAAACACCTGCATACTTATTCTGCAGCTTTTTCGATACTACTTCCCCCAGGCTCTCCAACTCAAATATTACTTGCTTTAATTCTTGATTTATATCCTTTTCTGGAATCTGTATATAACCCTCATCGAGTGGACTTTGATTTTTCTGTTTCTTGAGTAATTGACTAAAAGCTTTCCACACAGTATTGTCCTCCTATGATAGCTTCTTTAGACGTGCCTCTATGAAAATGGTCATTTGGTGATCAGCTTCACGAAATGTCTCAGCAAATGTTTCAATTCCGGTATCCTAGAAACATGGCGTTCGATAATCATGCCCACGGAAGCCCCAGCTGTGTGGACCAGTTGCAAGCATAAGCATTCTGCGATTCATTACCGACCTTGTCAAAGAAATACTAAATAAAAAAAGAACCTTTATTTTACCATTGGCTTACTTTTGAAAATTTATAAATTATTATTATATTGAAAAGTGTTGGTATGATGTATACAAGACCAGTTCCAAGTAGACCTATTACTGAACTAGCAATTAATAATATGCTGAAGACTGGTTTATTATTTGTCTGGATTGAAGCAAGCATGGTTATAATTCCCGCCAAAGCACCTAAAAACCATAAATTCCCCAAAGTGTAAGAGTCATCTATAACCGCAAACAGTTGAGCCAGTACAGAAAAAACCGCTCCTAATCCCCCGGAGAAGATAGTCAATTTTTTCATAGAAATCTCCTTTTTGAAAATTGATTTAGATTTCAACGTAATTATGGATTCATTTGGTTATGATGTCAATGATAAACATCTACCTTACTCATCTTATTATTGCTGGTAGAAGTATTGAACAATGGAATTATCACAGAGTTTGTCGAATTATTTATGCGTATTGCTTTCCTTAAGCATAAAATTATTTTCCTACTTGAAAATTTAGTACATAGTTTTATTAGTGACATATAAAAGCGACCTGCTTTTAGCAGTGCCACTCCATAATTTATTACCTATTAACATAAAAATACCCCCGACACCAATAGTGCCAAGGGATTGAGAGATTAATACTGAGACATATACTGTTCGCGTTCCCAAGGATTACTTGCGTTCTAAACATGATTCTTTAGATAAAAGAGCTAATCTATAACAATCAAAACCCTTACTTATCAAGCGTTTCAGCAAATTCATTCGTTTAGATTTGTAATACATTAAGTATGATTAGTTAATTTTTTTGGTCAAATTTTGGTCTTAATTTTGGTCAAAAGCATGTTTTATGAATAATATGCTTACTACCTAGGAGGGAGTCTACAACCCTTCAAAAACCTTTGATTTAATAAGGTTCTTATCTATTATGGTGCAAAATTTGTGCAAAAAGATTGCATTTTGACTAAACTATAGTGTTTTAAAAGCACCATAATTTAACAGCCTTATTAGAAAGCTCTTTTGACCGTTTTTCCACTTCTTGAAATTTAAACTCTGATAACTCACTTATTTTTTTTGTTATTTGGATATTTGACTTTTTATACTCTTTGACCTTTTCTTCAAAAGGATTATTAGAGGCTATAATATTTAAAGATTTAGCAATGAGTGTAAGATTTCCAATCACGTTAACGTATTCTTTATGCATTTCTTTAGCATTCGATCCTAAATACTCTTCCCAATCCCCAAACTCTTCTTTTGCTTTTTTTGTAGTGATTTTTTGAGGAATAATGTGCTCTAGGTGAAGATCATGCCCATAACTTAAAGTATATTCACCTTGGTCTTTAATTAAATCATATTCAAAACCCTCAAGAACATACTTAGCTCTATTCTCATTTCCTTTAAAGCTATATTTTGAAAATTTTTCTCTAAATTCATTGTCAGACGGTAAGTCTTTCAAAAGTCGTTCTTTAACACTGCTTATAATTCCCTCATCTTCTACACTAACTAAACGAGCAAAAATTGTATCAAGCTCACCTGTTCTATATTCACATACATGTCTTCTAAGCATAAAAGTCTCAATTATTTTTAATATTTCTATTTTTTTAGCATCTTCTATTTTCCTCTCAAATAAGTTGAGTAGAAAAATATAAGAAGGGAACGATTTTATCTTTGTTAGGTTTTTCAAGTGTCTGTTTATGCCTTTATTCAAAAATGATTGATTTCTTATTTGTCCATATATTTTAGAAGCATCACGTAGTTTTTTTGCGAAATCTATAATGGAGACTTTTTGTTCAGTCTCACTTTCTTCATGTATCTGGCTGTCTAAGTCCTCATCATCATCTTCAACGTATTCTTCATACTGACTATATTCATTTAGACTCTCTGCTTCAATCACACTTTTAAAATAATATTTTTTGAATTCTTCAATGATATTCGAGCCTGTTATTTTTCTTCTTAATATACTGGAAAGATATTGCCTAAAGAAATCGTCAGTTTTAATACCGTCCAGATTAGTTATTAACTCTGTCCAATATCCTTTCACTCTCTCTAATGTTTCATCACAAATTAATGAAGAATGCCCAAGAAGAAAATTTTTAATTATATCTGTTGGGCTAAGACTTAGACCGCGATTATTTATAGTTTCAAATAGCTTGTAGGCGTCTTTAGCATTTGCTACATCTAATCGTATTGTATATGTATTGTTTACTAAATTATAATGAAACTCTAATAACTCAGTTAAAGAAAAAGTATTAAACTTTTCTAAAAAGAAATTATACGCTTCAACAAATTTCTTATTTTTTATAGAATCTAAATCGTATTTGCTCATTAACTTTTCATAATCTGGATTATCTAAATCACCTAATATTACTTTGCGTTTTAACTTTCGATCGATACCTTTACAATATAATAATGCTTCGATTTCTTTATGGACTTCTTTTTCCTGTAATTCGTTAAATTTATCAGAAAGAGCCTTTAATAGAATAGTTATTGTTGTTGTCCTTTGCTGCCCATCAACGAGTTCTAACTTGTTAATTCCAGCAGTATGCTCCTTAGTCAAACAAAGAATAGTACCTAACAAATGTGAATCGCCCTGATTTAGTAACTGTATATCAAGAAACAAATCCATCCATTGTTTTTCTCCCCATGAATATCTTCTTTGATAAGCTGGAATTATAAATTGTTCACTACCACCCATTAATTGATTAATGCTCAAAGTTGTTGGAGTTATCTTCATCATTTCCTCCTGAGTTAATATTATTAGTTTTATAATTAAATATGTTGTCTAATTAATTATATCAGGACTATTTATTTATATGAAATTTTTGAGTATATTTAAATAACAAATTGTTCTAGTTCAAATTGAGTATTTTATCGATTTATAAACATTCAGGGTTTTTCTTAAATATTTCTATCTTCTTGAGAAGATCGCAAGAAAGGATATGATCATGAAGGTATTTGAAGCCAAAACACTACTTTCAGAAGCTGAAAACCGTGCAAAAGAATACAAAGATTTAAAAAGTAAAATGGCCAAATTAAAGAAAGCATTTAAAGCTGTCGCTGATTTAGATGATAGCAAGTTTTCAGGTAAAGGTGCCAATAACATCAAATCATTTTATGAAGATCAGGCCGGCATTGCAGACCAGTGGATTGATCTAATTGAGATGAAAATATCTTTTTTAACGAGTAATCCTGGTATCTTGGAAGACGCCAGCTTATCAGATGCCTACATAGAAGAATCCTTCCTAGAGCATGAGTTGGCCAATGCTAATTCTAAATCCAAAGCCATCATGTCAGAACAGAAAAAGGCCATCAAAGACATCTTAAATGAAATACACGATGTCCTTCCTTTAGATGTTTTTTCAACAGAAGATTTTAAAAATGAGTTATCCTCTGCTGAGAAAAAACGCAAAAATGCAGTCGAGAAGATAAGTGAAGTTGATGGGAATCTGACATCAGAATACGCCCTCTCAGAAGCAAATGAGCAAATGATTCAGGCTGATTACCAAGCACTCATGAACGCTACAGCAAAAGGAAAACGCCTCTCCTATACACTATAATGCAAAAGCTTATAGGGACAGTGAAGTCCACAAGATGACTGAGGATGTAAAAAAACAATCGACTGAGTTATATCTCCTTTAAAGATCAACAGGCCGAACAAAGAAGGATTGCAAAAGAACATGAAGAGTTTGCAAATAGACCATGGTACGAAAAGACGTGGGATGTTGTTTGTAATTTTACAGGGGAAGTCTCCGGATATTATGATTATAAGAGAGCTGCTGATGGCGTCGATCCAGTCACCGGTGAAAAATTAACTGATGGGCAACGGGTGGCGGCTGGCGCAATGGCTGCGGCCGGCTACATCCCTATAGTTGGCTGGGCCGGAAAATTAGCCAAAGGCGGAAAGGCTGTCTACTCAACGAGCAAAGCCATTTATAGGGCAGACAAAGCGCTTGATATCTATAAAACACCTAAGACATTCCCTGCCCTTCAAAACTCCAGTAAAGGACTATACGGTCTTGCGTCAGCGAATGGTTTTAGTGAAGCAATAATCGGACGAGACATGTTCGGAAATAAGGTTTCCGAGGAGAGACGCGAAAACAGCTTTAACAATGCGCTTGCCTCACTTGCTCCAATAGGAATGATTGGTGCAGGTAAAGTGTTAAAAGTAAATTCAGGTGCCGGGAAACCTTCTAACTTGTATAGAGGTGAAAATTTTCCTTATGCAAACAAAAAGACCAAATGGCATCGGTAAATCTTATATATCGCCTGAGACCGGGAACCTCGTACCCGCAAATAAAAGTGGAATGTATAAAGGACGTCAGGTAACTGTAACTGAACATATCCTAGGAGGATATAGAAGAGGCGGAAAGTCTAATAGTCCATATACCAGTTTTACAATTAACAAAAAGATTGCAAAAGGTTATGGGGATTATACAATTGAATTGGACATATCTGCTCTTCGAAAAGCTATACGTTCCGGAGAATTAAAAGGAGTTGCCATCCTGAATCCAAAACAAATTGAGAGCTTATAAAAAATGATACGAAACAGACAGACAATTGGAAAAAGAAAGCTCTCAAATGGACAAATAGAGATACCGAGTATTTTGTTAAAGGCGAGATAAGAAAAGAATATCTCAAGATATTTCCTAAGGAGTGATGCTTATGTTTCTTTATTATCAAGATGAGTGTTTAGGTAAAATAGAAGGGACAACAATAGAGGGTCCTTGGGCTTATGGGAAAATCATTCCTAATGAGAAGATGGAAAAATTCAAAGACTTCTTTAGGGCCGTGGTGGATGAAGATGTTCCCTCTGCAATTGAAAAATTTGACGATGAATTAATAGACGATGATAATTGGTTTATTGTTGATGACAAGCAAAAAAGAGTAGGTATTTCATTGCCAGGTATTTACGAGGATGACAACGAAATAAATTGGAGATGGAGATAAAAAGCACATATTGATTATATAAAGCCCGCCTTATGAGACGGGCTTTTTATTATTTCTTGTTGGTTATACTGTTTTACAGTTGTTGGTTTTAGGCTGTAATAAAATGGTCAGGGCTATACCTGATGCCAGAGATAAAAAATAACCACATAGCATCAAATAGGGGGCGATTTCGTTTTTGAGAAAATAAAGCCCAAAGAGAATAACAGTTGTACCGATAGTAAAATAAATCGGCTTTTTACTTTTGAAAGTCAAACGGTTTGATTGAGTAAACTTTTTGTAGATCAAAGGCAAGCCGGTATAAACCCCTGTGAAAAATGTAAATAAAATAGACCAAAGGAAACCGATTGGCGAAAAATAGTTCTCTGAAAATATTCCGTCGAAAGCCCAATTGCTTAACACAACGAAGCCAAATAGATAAACAAAAGCCATTATGATTTTGACCATGATACCCCTCCCCTACAATCCAATATACACGTGTTATAAGGTTGTTTAAATGGGTAAAACCATTCATTTACTTTTCAATTTTCCCGTTCCTTCGAAGCCTAATACTTAATCAATAGCATCATTTGTTACTTTCGTCTATTTTACCAATATTATACATTACAATAAGATGGTGACGAAAACATTAAGGAGGGATAAAATGAAAAAGTTATTTGTTGGTGTTGTTTTTGCCCTAGCTTTGAGTTTTTCATCTCTGTTTAGTCTTCAAAGTGCAAATGCTGCCGAAAAAGTGGACAAGAATTCTGATCTGATTATTGATAAGGCGATCTTTCACGAGATAACAAAACAAAAAAACTTGAGAACCCTTTCATCTGAGAAAATCCCAACTGTAAAAGAAGTGAATAAGGCTTTAAACAGTATGCATGTTAGCAAGGATCATCCATATCAAGAAATTGATCTCGGTAATGGTTTCACTGTGGAAATGGGCGTCAGTACAGATATGGGAATGGAAAAGATAAAAACACAGGCACCCAAAATAAAACTGCAAGTGGCTATTACGCTGTAAAGTTTACAGGGATAAAATTATATGATATTCGAGTAAGTGACAACTATTCATACGAATATGGAAAGAAAATAACAAAGTGGGAAAGTCCGCCAAGCGCTTCTGCTTCAGGTTTTGCTGGCTGGAATGGTAAAATCACTTCCAAGAAAATTGCAAACATTGATAAAACGGCTAAGGATGCAATCGCCAATTCTGATTACACGTTTGTAAAGTATGGAGGTAACCGCCACGGCCATATGGAATTACGATTCACTGCAACCGGAAACTGGTACACACATCACGTTTCTATTAAATAAGAAAAAGCCCTCTCAATCGGGAAGGGCTTTTTTATTAACGAGCAAACATTGATAAAATGCCAATCCATGCATTGCGGCACACGGATGCTGTATTACTTTTAGAATCAGGTGCAGACATGAAATATATTCAAGAGCGCTTGGGTCATAAAAGTATGATGGTAACCGCCGATGTTTATTCCCATGTAAGTAAAAAACTTGACCAAAACCGAATTAAGAATTACGAGAATTATGTTTCGTCAATTTTAGAGTTAGATTTCTAACTTCAAATATTTTTGGTCATAATTTGGTCATTGACCAAAAATGCTAATTTCTCATTCTATTAATCAAAATCAAAAAATCCCTTGACACCAATAGTGCCAAGGGATTGAAAGATTAATACTGAGACATATACTGTTCGCGTTCCCAAGGATGTACTTGCGTGCGGAACATATCCCATTCGATTTCTTTTGCTTCGATGAAGTGTTCGAATAGGTGCTCGCCCAGCGCTTTGACCATGACTTCGTTTGATTTGAATTCTTCTAGCGCTTCCGCAAGTGTTGCTGGAAGGTCAACGATTCCGTTTTCCATGCGCTCTTCTTTGCTCATCACATAGATGTTGCGGTCGATTGGAGCCGGCGCTTCCAGTTTGTTTTTGATTCCGTCTAATCCTGCAGCAAGCAATACGCTAAGTGCTAGGTATGGGTTTGCAGCTGGGTCTACGCTGCGTACTTCAACACGTGTGCTGATGCCGCGAGAAGCCGGGATACGGATAAGCGGGCTTCTGTTTTGCGCGCTCCATGCTACATAGCAAGGTGCTTCATAGCCAGGAACAAGACGTTTGTATGAGTTTACTGTCGGGTTTGTTACTGCTGTAAAGCTTGTTGCGTGCTTCACGATACCTGCAATGAAGTGTTTCGCTGTTTCACTTAACTGAAGATCTGCGTTTTCGTCAAAGAATGCGTTAACACCATTTTTGAAGAGTGATAGATTGCAGTGCATACCTGAACCGTTCACACCGAACAATGGTTTTGGCATAAATGTTGCATGCAGGCCGTGTTTACGGGCAATTGTTTTAACAACTAGTTTAAATGTTTGGATGTCATCACAAGAGCGGACTGCTCCAGCATATTTAAAGTCGATTTCGTGCTGACCAGGTGCTACTTCGTGGTGAGACGCTTCGATTTCAAAGCCCATCTCTTCAAGCTCAAGTACGATATCGCGGCGGCAGTTTTCTCCTAAATCAGTTGGAGCTAAGTCGAAATATCCGCCTTTGTCGTTTAGTTCAAGCGTTGGCTCGCCTTTTTCGTCCAATTTGAATAAGAAGAATTCAGGCTCAGGTCCAAGGTTAAAATCACTGAAGCCGAGGTCTTCCATTTCTTTCAGAATCCGTTTTAAGTTGTTTCGCGGGTCACCTTCGAAAGGTGTGCCATCCGGATTATAAATATCACAGATGAAACGTGCTACTTTACCTTTTTCAGCTGTCCATGGGAAGATAACAAATGTATTTAGATCTGGATACAGGTACATGTCTGACTCTTCGATACGAACGAATCCCTCAATAGAAGAACCGTCAAACATGACTTTATTATCAAGCGCTTTTCCAAGCTGGCTTACAGGAATCTCAACATTCTTGATTGTTCCAAGAATGTCAGTAAATTGAAGACGGATATACTTCACGTTTTCTTCTTTTACTAATTTTTCGATATCTTCTCTAGTGTACTTTGCCATTTGGTAAAATTCCTCCTCTTAAAAGGTAAATGTATATAGCAAAACAGTTGCTAACGGATTAATGAAAGAAGCGGGACATGTCGCCTTGACGGAATGTATTCCCTCTTTGAAAACGGCCGGCTTGCATGAGCTCGTTTTTCAGGAGCTGTCTCAGTTCGTCATCGGACAGATCATGTTTCATTGGTTTTTTCGTCTTCTCGTTTTGTTTTTGCTCTGGCTCAGCTTCGGCTTTCGCCAGAATCTGTTTAATTCCTGCCATGTTTACACCTTGTTCTATCAGGTGCTTGATTTCTAACAGTTTATCTACATCATGAAATGAAAATAATCGTCTATTCCCTTCACTTCTGGCTGGAAATATCAGTCCATTTTCCTCATAATATCGAATTTGTCTTGCTGATAACTCAGTTAACTGCATGACAATTCCTATTGGAAATAAAGGCATTGAGCGGCGAATATTATCACTCATCTCAATTTCCTCCTTTTCTTAACTTAGTTTCATTATAGGTGATGTTATATTATGTGTCAATACGATGTAAGGATTCTTAACATCAAATCCAGAGAAATTTTTAAAAAATTTAAATTAATTGCTTTTCCATCAATGAATCCACTGCACTGCATATGGCATTCTTCACATGCGAATAGGTTAATCCTCCCTGAACATACGCTACATACGGCGGGCGGATAGGGCCATCAGCTGATAATTCGATGCTTGCTCCTTGAATAAACGTGCCTGCTGCCATAATGACATCATCTTCGTATCCCGGCATGTAGGCTGGATAAGGCGTCACATGAGCATTGATTGGCGATGCGTATTGAATAGCCTGGCAAAAAGCAATCATCTTTTCTCTGTCAGAAAACTCAACGGATTGTATCAAATCCGTTCTTTTCGCATCCCATTTCGGGTTTGAAGTGAAGCCCAGTTTTTCAAGGAATCTCGCTGTAAACACCGCTCCCTTTAAACTTTGAGACACAACGTGAGGCGCCAAAAAGAAGCCTTGGTACATTTCTTGGAGCGAGTAAAGAGATGCCCCCGCTTCTCTGCCGATGCCTGGTGACGTCATACGGTATGAGCAAGCTTCAATCCATTTCGCTTTTCCGACGAGGTAGCCGCCTGTTTTCGCAAGGCCGCCGCCGGGATTTTTAATGAGAGATCCCGCCATCAGATCGGCTCCGACATGGCAAGGCTCAAGCTCTTCCACAAATTCTCCGTAACAGTTGTCCACAAAGACGATCAGGTTTTCATTGATTTCTTTTACAAAACGGATCATTTCTTTTATTTCACTAATTAAGAAAGAAGGGCGATTCGCATATCCTTTTGAGCGCTGAATGCCGATTACTTTTGTCTTCGGATTGATCGCAGCGGCGACTGCATCATAGTCTATCTTTCCGTCTTTCGTCAGATCAACCGCATTATAGCTGATTTGAAAATCCTTTAACGAACCAGCGTTTTCTCCACCCCTGACGCCCACAATTTCCTCGAGTGTATCATACGGCTTGCCCGTGATATAAAGGAGCTCGTCCCCCGGTCTGAGGACACCAAACAAAGCAATCGAGATGGCATGTGTGCCTGAAATGATTTGCGGCCTTACAAGCCCCGCTTCTCCGCCAAACACATCCGCATATATGCTTTCAAGCGTGTCTCTTCCGATATCATCATAGCCGTATCCAGTAGACGGCGTGAAATGAGTGTCGCTTACTTTGTGTTTTCTATAGCTTTGAAGCACTCTCCACTCATTTCGCTCGCTGATTTCTTCTATTTGTTTATGAATGCCGGCAATGTCCGCTTCCACTTCCATTGCCGTTTTCTTCAATAATTCTCCGTGTGTTAATGTGTCAAACATGTCTTTATATTTCCTTCCTACATATACTTCTTTAATTCACCGATGATACTTTGCTCTTCTTGGACATAGCCGGATATGTCATACTGTTCATTTTCTTCATTAAAATAGAAGCGGTCTACCATCGTTTCCGATTTGATTCTGGAAAGGAGCCTCCCTTCACTTGCCGGCACATGTGCTTCAAAAGACGTTAACAGTTCTTGGCGCAAATAGCGCTGAATCGCTTCTTTAAAGGCTGCAGCGTCGTCCTCAAATTTCGCACTGACCATAATGTGATCCCTTCCGGCGGACGGTATAAAATCAGGCAGTTTTTGATCACGTTTATTGTAAGCCGTCAGCATCGGGATATCATCTGCTTCAAGCTCCTCGAGAAGCCGAAGCACTGTTTTTTCATGTCCCGCATAATCCTCATTTGAAGAATCAATTAAATGCAGGATCAAATCCGCTTCTTTTACTTCCTCAAGCGTTGAGCGGAATGCAGCAATCAATGTCGTCGGAAGATCCTGAATAAATCCTACTGTATCTGAAAGAAGAACACTGTAGCCGCTTGGCAGGACCATTTTTCTGGTCATCGGGTCCAGCGTGGCAAACAGGAGATCTTCTTCATAGCTGTCAGCACTCGTCAGGCGGTTGAACCATGTTGATTTCCCTGCGTTTGTATAGCCGACAAGCGCAATTTGAAGCACACCGTTTTTCTTTCTTCTTTCACGGTATCGGCTTCTATGGCGAATGACAGTTGAAAGCTGTGTGTTGATTTCATGAATGCGATTTCTGATATGGCGGCGGTCGGTTTCCAGTTTCGTTTCCCCGGGACCTCTTGCCCCAATTCCTCCGCCTTGCCGGGAGAGATTGATCCCTTGTCCCGTCAGACGCGGCAGTGCATATTGCAGCTGAGCCAGCTCAATTTGAAGTTTGCCTTCTCTCGTTCTCGCCCGCTTTGCAAAAATATCTAATATCAATTGCGTGCGGTCAATCATCTTCACTTCAATTGCTGTTGCCAATGACTTCAGCTGACTTGGCGACAGTTCATCATTAAAGATGAGGAGATCAGCTTCAAGCTCTTCCACCAGTGCCTTCAGCTCTTCTACCTTCCCTTTTCCTATATATGTAGCGGCGTCAGCCCTGTTCCGTTTTTGTGTGACGCTGGTCAGTACTTTTCCGTCTGCTGTTTTTGTCAGAGATGCTAGCTCTTCCATAGAATTTTCAAAATGCTCATCCGTGATATGCGGCAGCTGACATCCGACTAAAATGGCTTTCTCCTGAATCGTTTCTTGTTCGTTCAAATGGATGTTCCTTTCTTTTGCATATTGGGCAGTAGTATTATCATACCAAACCCTGCATGTGTATACCACAAATCGATTGCTTTGAAAAGCGGAAATACGAGCAAAAAACAGACCTCTCAAAAACTGAGAGGTCTATGCAGATCCAGATGCTTCTTCTTTAATGGAAAGATCTTGGCTTTTGATGGTCATCAAGTCGCTTTTTAAGTATTGGTCTCCCATTAAAAGCCTCATGGCTTGTGCTCTGATCGATTTTTCGATCACATTTCTGACAAAACGTCCATTGCTGAATTTAATGGGACTTGTCGTGCTTTTCACTGTCATTAAGTAATCTTTCAATTTCCATTCAGCTTCTTGACTGAGCTGGTATTCCCTTTCATCGATCATTCGTTTCGCAATCTCCATGAGCTGTGTCACAGAGTAATCCGGAAAATCAATGGAGATGGGAAATCTTGATTGGAGACCGGGATTTAACGAGAGAAAATGATCCATTTCCCGTGAATATCCGGCGAGTATCAAAATAAACTCATGCTGTTTGTCTTCCATATGCTTTACAAGTGTGTCGATCGCTTCTTTCCCAAAGTCCTTTTCGCCGCCTCTTGCCAGCGAGTAGGCTTCGTCTATAAACAAAATGCCACCTAATGACTTTTTGATTAAATCTCTCGTCTTTTGGGCGGTGTGTCCGATATACTCCCCGACCAGGTCAGCCCGCTCCGCTTCTATTAAGTGGCCTTTTGACAGGACATTCATTTCAAAGAACAGCTTGCCGATGAGCCGTGCAACCGTCGTTTTTCCCGTTCCCGGATTTCCTTTAAACATCATGTGCAGCGCTTGCTTTCCAACCTTCAAGCCTTGCTCCGCGCGTTTTTGGTTCACAAAAATCCAGGCGTATATTTCCTTGATGTTGCGTTTCATTTCCTCCATCCCAACTAATGCGCTCATCTCTTTTTCGATTTCCTTCAAAATGCCGTGCTTTGCTTCGTTTTTTTGCAATGCAGCCTGATATTCCGCCTCTGCCTCAGCATTCGTCAGTACCTGCTTTTGCCCGTTCAGAATAATGTTGATCTGTCCGTTGTTTTTATAAGTCACAGCGCGCTCCAACATCTTCACCTCTCTGTTCTCTCTATATGATATTCAAGCGGATGCCGATTGTGACAAACGCCTATCATGTGTCGAAACAATTGCTTTTTTCGGGAACAATAAGGAATCCTGCGCTTTCCCGAGAAATACTTTATTTCTTATTGTATTCACGGACATGGGGTGGACAAACCATGAGATTTTGTTTTTAATCATTTTGTCAGAGTATTATGGTGAACTTCTTTTTCATTATTTTCTCCATTCGCCAATCCTTTTTTCATGCAACGGGCTGTTTTTTGTACGAAGCGTATTACCCGCCCTAAGATACCTGAAGTGTTTTTCTTTTTTTCGATTTATAAAGTGGTGTCTTTATTGAAAGGAGCTTTTCTCATCAATTTACGTTTTAAATGCTTGATTTAATATGAACGCAAAGCTTAAAACCAGCAGGAATCAGTGCAGGTTAACCGAACCCATAGTACATACAAACATATGGCGTATGCACAGATTTCATTTCAGACCGTATCTGTTGTCGCTTCATGTTGAATTGTGCGCTTTCCCGAGAAATAATTTCCGGATGTGAAAGGGTTATTTCCTCATTTTTCAGTTGAATGATAATCGTACAAGCAGAAGCCGTGTTTTTTCATATCCTGTAATGAGGTGATGAAAAATGGTTAAAATTTTTATTGATCCTGGCCATGGCGGGTCTGATCCAGGCGCAACAGGTAATGGCCTTCAGGAAAAAACGTTAACCCTGCAAATCGCTTTAGCCTTACGTACGATATTAACTAATGAATATGAAGACGTTTCTTTGCTGCTGAGCCGGACAAGCGACCAATATGTCAGCTTAAACGACCGGACAAATGCCGCAAATAACTGGGGAGCAGATTTCTTTTTGTCCATTCACGTTAATTCCGGGGGAGGCACAGGTTTTGAAAGCTATATTTATCCAGGTGTAGGAGCTCCGACGACGACTTATCAATCGACAATTCACTCTGAAGTGATACAAGCTGTCGACTTTGCCGATCGCGGCAAAAAAACAGCGAACTTCCACGTCCTAAGGGAGTCGGCAATGCCTGCCCTCTTGACCGAGAACGGCTTCATTGATACCGTTGCCGATGCAAATAAGCTGAAAACGAGCAGTTTTATTCAAAGCTTAGCGAGAGGACATGCAAAGGGGCTGGAGCAAGCCTTTAACCTTAAAAAGACTTCCAGCTCAGGGTTATATAAGGTTCAAAGCGGCGCATTTAAAGTCAAAGCGAATGCCGACTCGCTTGCAAGTAAAGCCGAAGCCAAAGGTTTTGACTCGATTGTCCTTTTAAAGGACGGATTATACAAAGTGCAGATTGGCGCATTTTCATCCAAAGACAATGCAGACACCCTCGCTGCCAGAGCGAAAAATGCCGGCTTTGACGCTATTGTGATCCTAGAATCATAGCCGAGACGGGGACGAGCGTCTCATAAAAAAACCCGGCTCCTCATCGCGAGAAACCGGGTTTTTTTATTCAAGAATATCAACAACAAACTGTGACCATGTTTCCAGACGGTTGTAGATGTCTTCCTGTTTTAATTCAGAAACTTTCATCCATTTACCCGCAATTTGTTCTTTCTCCTTCACTTCCACTTGTGCCCCAGGCTTTAATTGAAGCGCAGAAAGAATACCAATATGCACTTTGCCAACACTGTTTTCATCATCATTGATCAATCCCAGTGTGACAATCGCCTGTTTATCTTCTTCATTTATTTGCAGTTCTTCCTCAAGCTCACGGTCTGTGTTCAGCTTTAAGACTTCAGCAAATGAAGCTGCCCCTTCGATGGCGTTCATATGGCCGCCAAAGCCGAGAGAAAGCTTGTTGTGCAGACGCGATTCACCGCCGCCAGCCAGCCGCTCGTAAAGAAAAACTTCATCTTCACGCTTAATGACGACATAAGGTATCGGCTGCTTGAAACGCGTATCTTCTTCTGCGTCCCCTCTTCTCATTTCACGATAGGCCGCTTCAATCTGAGCCATGATTTCTGCTACTCTGCTATCTTCACTGTATACGCCCTGGAAGGTTAAGCTTTCTTTCTTAAACACATCATCGCGCGGGGCAACTAAAATCATTTCGTCCATTTTTCCCATGGGTACTGCGTCCTCCTCATTTGAACCTTCAAGCCGAAAAGAGCAGATATTATATCTGCTCTTTTTCATCTTCAAAATAAAAGTCATCATCTTTGAGCGGCTCAACTGTCGCTTTTTTATAGCCATTCCCCTTCATAGAGAAGAAGTCATGCGATTTTGTTTTTGTGTTTAATCCGTTTAATACGATCGGATTAATATCTTCCTCTTCGAAGTATGGATCAAATCCAAGATTCATCAGCGCTTTATTCGCATTATAGCGGATGAATTTCTTTACATCGTGTGAGAGTCCGACTTGATCGTACAAATCCTCTGTATATTCAAGCTCATTTTCATATAACTGATTCAGAAGGTCAATCGCAAATTCACGAAGCTCTGCTTTTTTCTCTTCTGTCTGTTTATTATAAATTTCCTGAGCAAGGAGACCGACATACACGCCGTGAATCGCTTCGTCACGAAGGATCAGGTTAATGATCTCACCGCTTTGCATCAGTTTTCCTTGTCCGTAGAAATATAACGGATAATAGAAACCGCTGTAGAAAAGGAAGCTTTCCAGATAAACGGAAGCAACCATCGCTTTGAACAGTGAAATTTCATCATCTTTTTGAATGGCTTTGTAAAGCCCGACAATCATTTGCGCTTTTTTCTGCAAATATTTATTTTGTTTAACCCATTCAAATACTTCATTGATCGTTTCAGTCGGTGCAAGGGTCATGAAAATATTAGAGTACGACTTCGCATGGACAGCGTTCTCCATCATCGCCATGAAGTTCAGCACCGCTTTCCGCTGGTGGCCATCTACGTGTTCAGCCACGATCGGCATCCCCGTATTCCCCTGCTCTGTATCAAGAAGCGTAAGTCCGGCCAGTACCTTCATATAAGTATCCTGCTCATTTTTTCCGAGGTACTTCCATGTGAGGAGATCGCCGTTTAAAGCAATCTCTTCAGGAAGCCAGAACTGTTTCACGTTTTGGTTATAGAACATTTGGGTAAAATCGTCTTCATGCTTTGACCAGTTTGCTGCGTCATAAATTTTTGTCACTATAAACTCTCCTTTAATCAAACAACACAAGAAAGGCAGCTGTCTTGCCCAGTATCTTTCGTTCTTGCATAGTAAATGGTTTTAATACCTCTATGATGTGCATACAGATCGATTCGGTTTAAATCACGGGTCGTCATTGTGTCTTTTAAGAACAATGTAAAGCTGATTCCCTGATCAATGTGCTGCTGGATAGTGGCGATCATATCAACAACCTTGAACATGTCCATATCGTAGGCTTCTTTATAGAAGAACCAGTTATTAGATGCAAGCCCAGGCATTGGGTAGTACGTTTTTGAGTTGCCGTATGTTCGTTCTTCAATCCGTTCCATAATCGGCATAACAGACGCCGTACTTGATTGGACGTATGAGATAGAGCCTGTCGGCGCAATGCATAATCTGTAGCTGTGATACATACCGTGTTCAGCCACAAATGCTTTTAGCTTTTTCCAGTCCTCTGTCGTCGGGATATGCATACCCTCAAACAGATTAGCGATTTTTTCATATTTCGGTGAGAAATCAGTAGAAACGTATTTGTCAAAGTATTCACCTGTCGCATAGGTTGAGCCTTCATATTGATCAAACGTTTCACCCTTCTCTTTTGCGATTTCCGCAGAACGCTGGATGGAGTAGAAGTTCACCATCATAAAGAACGTGTTTGCAAAGTCACGCGCTTCCGGACTTTCATACGCAATGCCGTTTTGCGCAAGGTAGCCGTGAAGGTTCATAGCACCGAGGCCGATTGACTTCATCGCTTTGTTTGCCCGTCTTACAGCAGGCGCATTACGGATGTCAGTTGTTTCAGAAACGTGTGTTAAAGAGTCTGTCGCAAGCTTGACTGTCTTTTCGATTGATTTATGCTCCATGACATTGAGAATGTTAAGCGAACCCAGGTTGCAGGAAATATCCAGACCGATTTCATCTTCTTCATCATAGTCTGTGTATGAAGAAACTTGAGATGCCTGCAGCACTTCAGAGCAAAGGTTAGAAAATTTGACCTTGGAAATATGGTTATTCGCATGCACTTTATTGACGTTATCTTGGAACATGATGTATGGATAGCCTGATTCAGAACGAAGCATCGCCAATTTTTCAAGCAGTTTCCGCGGGTTGATTTTTTCCTTTTTCACCCGAGGGTTGTCGACAAACTTGTCGTACATTTCGTTCATGTCCATCTCATCCATGTGCTGGCCGTACTCTTTATAAATCGTGTGCGGATAGAATACATAAGCCGCTTTGTCCTCGCGTGCAAGCTCAACGAACTTATCCGGAATGACAACACCGATCGAAAGCGTTTTGACGCGCACATCTTCATCCGCAGAAATCTTTTTCGTATCAAGAAAATCATTGATATCGCGGTGGAAAATGTTTAAATACGCCGCGCCGGACCCTTGTCTTTGTCCCATTTGGTCAGCGTAACGGAACGCGTTATCAAGAAGCTTCATGACGCCTACAACGCCTTTTGTCGCATTCTCAACATCTTTAATGGCTTCACCTTTCGCGCGAAGCTTGGACAGGTTAAGAGAAACCCCGCCGCCAAGCTTAGAAAGCTGCATGGAGATATCGATCGCTCTTGAAATGTCATTTAAGGAATCATTGACTTCCAGCAAGAAGCAGCTCACAAGTTCACCGCGGCGTTTTCTGCCGGCGTTCAGAAATGTCGGTGTGCTCGGCTGATATTCTTGATTGATCATCAGGTTTACATATTCTTTTGCTTTCTCAGTGTCGCCGTTAGCGAAGAACAGCGCAACAATTGAGATCCGGTCCTCATAACGCTCGAGGATTTTTTTCTTGTCATTCGTTTTCAAAGCATAGTCATTATAGAATTTAAACGCACTCATGAAGGAAGGAAAACGAAACTTCTTAGCGTAAGCTGTCTTAAACACTTCTTTAATGTCTTCAAAAGAATAAAGGCTTAAGAATTCCTCTTCGTAGTATTGGTTTTCAACCAAATAATCCAGCTTCTCTTTTAAATCGTGAAAGAAGACTGTGTTTTGATTGATATAATCTACAAAATAGCTATGTACAGCCTCTTTATCCTTATCAAACTGGAATTTTCCATCTTTTTGGATCATGATTTCGTTATTTAACTGGATCCATTTTGGCACTTGATTTTGTGACAACTCTTTCTACCTCCTGAGTAAACAATTCAACGTCTTTAGATGTGCCGCTGAGTTCAAATTTGTGCAAGATCGGCACCTGATATTGTCTTGAAATGGTATCGGCGCTTTTTGCAAAGTTATCGCCCCATACTTTGTTGCCGCTCGCAGCGACTCCTAATAAGAGATGGGCGTATTTTTCGAGAAATGATTGTGTTGATGCCGGTACCTGGCCGAAGTTTGTCGTGTAGGTGACCAAAACAAACGGAGTGTCCACGTGGTCCATTTCGTCCACCTTGCGTATCTGCTGAAAGCCTGTTTTATTCACAAACCGCTGAACATTCCCTGTTTTCGAATCAAATATGATTTGTACCACGTTTTATCACGACCTATCAAAAAATATGAATCTCTCATCACTAACACTATATATAGTATACTACCCTCTAGCAAAAACACAATATATAGATTCGTTTTTATGAAAAATTCATATTTTGATCAAATCAGGCAAATGGGCAGACTCATTAGGGCCCAAAAAAGAGAGCAGAACGAGAATCATCTCTCGTCCTACTCGGGGTGTCGTTTTTTAGCCGATGTATATCATAACATGAAAAAAAACTGCTTAGTAGTCTAGATTTTTTTTTCTTAAGCTATCACAGCATTTTTCGCTCTCTACTGTTTCTTCTATTTCAACATCCGCGCCGATCTCTTCTAAAACCGCCTTCAAAGCAGTGATAATTGACGCTTCTCTGATTAATTCTTTTCCGTTCACAATGATACTTGTTCCGTATTCATAGCAAGAATCATCTTCGCAAATTTCTTCCCAATGATTCACGATCACTTTATGCTTCATGTTTTCACCCTCTGTTTGATCTGTGTCTGTATTTAGTTTAGCGGCTGGCATCCGCTTTGTAAATTCGAATGCTTGTGAATTTTATTCAAGCTCATCATCCGCGTATTCTTTCTTCAGCTTTACCTCATTGCGGGACTCATTATACTCATAAATTTTGATATAGCCGTCCTCCATCACGCCAAAATGGTTATGTTCAAGTGGAAACGAGATGGGCTGAGGCGTTTCATAGTCTGAATTGCCGCTGTTTGTTTCAATAATGGTATCTTGATTCCCGCACGCCCCGAACAGTAAAAAGACAGCTATCCATACAAGTGCAATCCTGATTCGTCTCAGTTCTGCTTCACTTTCAAACAAGGTCGATCACTCCCAAATTCATTTTATACATAATATACCATTTTCACTTCCGTATGTTGTTCTCATAAAAAAAAGACCGTGCCTTGGCATGGTCAGCTTACACAAAAAGCTTGGAGCAAAAGTGGATTCATGTTAAAAATGGCCGCCGGGAACCCCCGGCAGCCTTTCCTCATGTCTTGACATGGCATTTTTTGATCTATTCGAGTTCAAGCTGGACGTTTTTTTGCGGCGCAAACGTTGAGATCGCATGTTTATATATAAGCTGCTGCTTACCTTCCGATTCCAACAATACGGTAAAGTTATCAAAGCCTTTCACCTGGCCCCGCAACTGAAAGCCGTTCAGCAAAAAAACAGTGACATACGTATTTTCTTTCCGGATTTGATTCAAAAACTGATCCTGAATATTAATCGGTTTCATGTTTCGTCCTCCTTGATTCTCTATATCATACAGTTTCGATTAAAGTTCGAGTTTTCCTGCTATATGTGTGAAAATTTCCTTTTTTTTCAGCTCCATATCAACAGGCGGTGTCATATCGAACCATGTGACCTGCATTTTGTTGCGAAACCACGTCAGCTGGCGTTTCGCATACCGCCTCGAGTTCTGCTTTAGCTGTTCGACAGCATCGGAAAGTGTCACAAAACCGTCAAAATATGCATACAGCTCTTTATAGCCTATCGCCTGTATTGATTGACAGTCTCTCACGTTCTTGTCGTATAAGCGTTTCACTTCCGGAAGAAGGCCTGACTCCATCATCATATCGACCCGCTGATTAATTCTTTCGTAGAGCGTGTCTCTATCCATTGTCAGGCCAATTAACACTGCATTGTACAGAAGTTCTCGTTTTTGTTCCTTCAAATGCTGGGACATCGTTTTTCCGGACGTATGTAAAATTTCCAGTGCGCGAATGACTCTTCTTGTATTATTCGGATGAATCGCAGCTGCTGCCTCGGGATCTGCTGCAGCAAGTTTGGCATGCAGAAAGTCAGCGCCTTCCCGCTCAGCGGCCATTTGCATGCTCTCTCGAAACACGGGATCATTTGCCTCTTCCGTAAATGTATAATCGTAAAGCACAGATTGTATATAAAGCCCTGTACCGCCGACAATCATCGGAAGCTTTCCTCTATTTGCAATCTCGCTGATTTTATTTCTTACTAAGCTTTGATAATCGGCAGTAGAGAAAGAGTCTTGGGGATCTAAAATGTCAATCAGATGATGGGGCACTCCCTCCATCTCCTGTTCGGTAATTTTAGCTGTTCCAATATCCATCCCTTTATAAATCTGCATCGAATCTCCGCTGATAATTTCTGCGTTTAAGGATTTGGCTAGCTGAATACTTAAATTGGTTTTCCCCACTGCCGTCGGTCCGACTAAAATGACAACGGGCTGCTTCGTATTATTCAATATGTATCACTCTCTTTTATAAATCTCCCCCCATTATAGCATTCAACATGGACAACCACCTATCCATTTTGCCCTTTTTTTGCATCGGTAAACATCCTTCTACCAGCCGAGCGGCTCATTGCCGACAATTTCCCTTGTCTTTCCTTTCAGGGTATGACGATGCGTTTTTCTTCTGTCATCTCCGGGATCGTACACAACCCCTCCGTACTGGATCTCAATCGGCTCGTTATAGGCCAGATATGTCGTTTCTTCGATTTCATGATAATGTGTGCCATCTGCTAAGGGAATCGCCGGCCCTGAGATTCCGTAATACCGATGAAAATGGCCGTTTTCAAATGAAGTGATCCCTGTATAGTAATGTGTATGCTGATCGGTATTTGATCCGTTTGCCGGCTGAGTAAACCCTTCAATGAGATGATAATGGCCCTGTTCTCTCGTTGTTTTGACATGATAGGCATGTGCGTGGGGCGGTGCTTTTGACCAGTCAGACTGATACAGGCCCAATGTGTTCACATCCTCCTTTTCCTCGATTCGCCCAATCAAATCCGGGCAGGGTGAATACACTGCATCATCTACACTTTATTACAGGAGGAAAGAAAACATGAACGAGTTAGAGCATTTCAGCCCTGAAGATACAAGAATATTTGGAAGGCCGTTCGGATTCGGGAGACCATTTGGGTTTGGAAGACCTTTCGGATTCGGTTACGGGTTTGGAAGACCCGGATTTGGCTATGGATTTGGTTTTGGCCGGCCATTCGGATTTTTTGGAGGACCGTTTATCGGCGGCCTTGCAGGCGGGCTTATAGGAAGCGCTTTATTTAATCCTTATTTGTATGGCGGATACCCCTATTATCCGTATGCCCCGTTCCCTTATTATTATTAAACGCAAAAGACCCCTTAAAAAGGGGTCTTTTTAAGTGTGTGAAAATGAATCTCTTGACTCATACATAGGCATACACTAATATTTTTCTAGCTGAAGTTTTTTTCTAATCTAAAAATATAGTGAGGAGAATTCATGATGTTGGTAGGATATATATTCCTCACGATTGCCATATGTTCGGAATCGATAGGAGCAGCCATGCTGAAAGTATCTGATGGCTTCAAAAAGTGGAAGCCAAGTGCTTTGGTCGTTATTGGCTATTCCCTCGCCTTTTATATGCTGTCCCTGACTTTAAACCATATTCCCCTGAGCCTCTCCTATGCGACTTGGAGCGGGGCAGGCACGGTGCTGACGACAGTGATCGGAGTAAAATGGTTCAAGGAAGATCTGAATGCCAAAGGGCTTATCGGGATTCTTTTATTACTATCAGGGGTCGTGTTACTTAATTGGCAGTAAAGGAGTGATGAAGATGAGAGGATTGCTTTATTTGGCTCTCGCCATTGTATCTGAAGTGTTTGGGAGCACGATGCTGAAGCTTTCAGAAGGATTTACACAAGCCTGGCCCATTGCCGGAGTCATAGTCGGATTTCTTTCTGCTTTTACGTTTCTAAGCTTTTCTTTAAAAACAATTGACTTATCAAGCGCGTATGCAACATGGTCGGGCGTTGGTACCGCGCTTACAGCAATTGTCGGGTTTTTGCTTTTTGGCGAAACCATCAGTTTAAAAGGTGTATTCGGTCTCACGCTTGTCATTGCAGGCGTGGTCGTGCTAAATCAATCGAAAGCCCACGCTGAAGATAAAAAACAGACGGTCTGTGAGTGACCGTCTGTTTTCTTTATTCTCCACCCAGTTTCACAGAGGCTTCAAGCTGCAGCTCGACATTTCCTTGAATTGCACGCGAAATCATGCATGACGACTCCGCTTTTTTACAAAGCTTGTGCGCCAATACGACGTCGTCTTGTGAAGCATCATGTTTAAGCACGACAGAGGGACGGTGAATGATCTTTTTGTATGTAAAGACTCCTTTTGTGACGTCGACAATGCCTTCTGACTCCATCTGTAAGTCTTCTTTTTCCAGCCCGCTTCTCTCCATCATCGCTGCAAGTGTAATAATGTAACAGGTCGCTGCCGCCCCGAGAAGCATTTCATCTGGGTTGGTCCCTTCTCCCGGGCCATCCATTTCTTTAGGAATGGAAATCGATGTGATCAGGTTTCCGCTTTCAATCGTACCGACATCATTGCGGTTACCCGGCCAATTCGCTTTTAAATAAAAATGATGATCTGCCATTGTTTCGCCTCCTTTTTTATCCTATTTCAGTCTACTGATCTTCTCTTATTTTGTCTTCTGATCTGCTTGTTACGAATACTCTTTTTCCAGGACACCTTTGATCGCACTGACATAAGCATAAAATTCACTGTTCTTTGTGTATTTTCTATTTTTATAATAAAAATCATCAAAAAATGCTTCTCTCTGCTCACGGCTGATTTCCAGCTGGATACTTAGCCCCGTTTCCCCTTGGTTATTAATGTTTTCGGCATTCAATCCAGCAAGACCGCTTTTAGACGACGCTAACTCAGCGGAAAACCCTCTCCGCTCAAGGGCTCTCACAATCATTTTCGCCCGCTTTCGGTCTGTTCCCCCTACAAGGGTATTCTTGTTCTCTCCTTTATATCCGTGAAAAGCCACCACATATTGATGCTCCTTGATTTTCTTTTTTGCCAATGGCTCATCAAAGTTGGTGCTTGTAATGTGCAGCGTTTGGTTATCGTGGGACTTCAACCCTTCAAACAGGTATGTAGAGTATTCATTATTGAAATAACGAACAAGCTCACTTACTCCGCCTTCAATTCTTCCGCCATGCGGAGACATAATTAAGACTTTGCTTCCTTTTTTCTCATTATATGAAATATCGTAATCGGCTGGGCTCTCATTCTCTGCCAAGCTGCTGAAATTTGAATATGTATCTGGCTGATTTGATGGTTCAGGTTCCAATGAGTAATGAACATATCTCAAGAACAAGACAATGGCTAAGACTAATATGACATTTAGTAAAAATCTTCTCATGTTTAACTCCTTTCATAAGAATGGCGCGGTTCATTATATGAGGTTTAGCCAATAGGTTTTATCTTACCATTGTATACACAATATCATCAGTGAAAAAGTTCCCGGTTTCAAAAAATCAATTGATTGTCACGGTTATTAGCGGTTCATTTCAAATAAGAGTGAAAAAAGGTTGAGAGGAAAGACAAAAAAGGTAGGAACAACCTCACTTGGCAAATAAATGTATATAGGTTTAAGGAGGGTTTTAGTAACAGGCTGCCCGGTTGCTGAGACGGACAGCTGTTACCGGCCTGCAGAATAGAGATTTTGCTTATTTGTTCTCACAAAATCACAGGAGAGGATAGAGTCCAATAAAAATGTTCTGATCTGTTGTTTCGAAAAACAAAATGCTTTGATTTTCGTTTTGCTTTTCTGTCTCACAATAATCGTTCTTTTACTAATCGTTCCGTCTTTCTTCATATATATAATGCTGATTGGCATTTGGCTTTCCAAAGATCGGTGCAAGTAGAAATTCATACGGTTGCTCTCCCCTTCCCAGTTTGATATGATCACATTATAATACGAACAAATGTTCTTTTTCAATCCCCAATGATTTCCTCAACTTCTGAATCTATCGTATCTAATGCGAAAGATTCAGAAAAACAAACTCTTGTCTGTCTCTTACAGAGGACAAACAAACTTACCAAACCTATCATCTGTTCATAGAGTATACAGAGAACCTTATAATAGGAGGAAAATACATGTTTGGGTACTCTATGGTACAAATGGTGAGAGCAAATGCTCACAAGCTAGATTGGCCGTTACGGGAAACCGTATTGCAGCTTTAC
Source organism: Bacillus sp. PS108 (assembly GCF_037963335.1). Taxonomy (NCBI): domain Bacteria; kingdom Bacillati; phylum Bacillota; class Bacilli; order Caryophanales; family Bacillaceae; genus Bacillus; species Bacillus sp. PS108. The sequence goes on along the minus strand of NZ_CP150155.1, from coordinate 1,834,653 downwards.
AAGCCCTTCAAATGGACTCCTTGCTTCTTGCATAAATTTTTCGAAACCAAATTGCAAAACAGAAAAAAAATGTCAGTCATTATCGAATTTGAGGAAGGCTGTCACGAGACCGGCTTTCAAATGGCTGGAGATGTGCTGCAAAAAGAAAAACGCAGCAAGCTAAAAAGCCGCTTCAACAAAATCAACTGCTGCAGCGCCGAGGTTACTCCTTCAGCATTACATTCCCTTCTCTCTGAATGCAGCAATATCCGTAAAGTGTATTTAAACCGCGAAGTCAAAGCGCTTTTAGACACGGCAACCGAAGCAAGCCATGCGAAGGAAGTCGTCAGAAACGGGCAAACCCTGACAGGAAAAGGTGTTACTGTCGCTGTTGTCGATACAGGAATCTACCCGCATCCTGATCTAGAAGGCAGAATTATCGGATTCGCGGATATGGTCAATCAAAAAACAGAGCCGTACGATGATAATGGTCATGGCACACACTGTGCAGGTGATGTCGCAAGCAGCGGCGCATCCTCTTCCGGTCAATACCGCGGACCTGCACCGGAAGCCAATCTCATCGGCGTAAAGGTATTAAACAAGCAGGGTTCAGGAACGTTAGCAGATATTATAGAGGGTGTTGAGTGGTGTATTCAATACAATGAGGACAACCTCGATGAACCGATTGATATTATTAGCATGTCGCTCGGGGGCGATGCCCTTAGATATGATCATGAACAGGAAGATCCGTTAGTCAGAGCGGTTGAAGAAGCGTGGAACGCAGGGATTGTCGTCTGTGTCGCTGCCGGAAACTCAGGCCCTGATTCGCAGACCATTGCAAGCCCGGGCGTGAGCGAAAAGGTGATTACAGTAGGTGCGCTTGACGATAACAATACTGCAAGCAGCGATGATGATACTGTCGCTTCCTTCTCAAGCCGCGGCCCGACAGTATACGGGAAAGAAAAGCCCGATATTTTAGCGCCGGGTGTTAATATTATTTCCCTTCGCTCTCCGAATTCTTATATTGATAAGCTCCAAAAGTCAAGCCGTGTAGGGTCTCAGTACTTTACAATGTCAGGAACCTCAATGGCAACACCGATTTGCGCAGGAATCGCAGCTTTAATTCTTCAGCAAAACCCGGATCTTACCCCTGATGAAGTAAAAGAGCTTTTGAAAAACGGCACGGACAAATGGAAAGATGAAGATCCGAATGTGTACGGAGCGGGCGCTGTCAACGCAGAAAATTCCGTTCCCGGCCAATAAACATCATCAAAAGCCGGCAATTCTCTCTCAGCAGAACTGCCGGTTTTTTGTTTGAATATTCATAATCATAAGGTAAAATAATGGAAAATAGATGAAGGAAGTGAAGAAAGTGCCATATTATATCTGCAACACATGCGGTGTGCAACATGCACAGACTGTAGATCCGCCCAACTCGTGTCTGATTTGCGAGGATGAAAGGCAGTATATTCATCCCGATGGACAAAGTTGGACAACCCTTGAAGACATGCGTGAGAAAGGAAACCTTCAAAACATCCTTAAAAAGGAAGAAGAGCATCTTTACAGCATCAAAACTGAACCAGAGTTTGCGATTGGACAAACAGCCCATCTTATCCAGCATAAGGGCTTCAATGTGCTGTGGGATTGCATGACATATCTTGACCAAAAGACAATTGACCAAATCAACGAATTAGGCGGTATTCAAGCCATCGCCTTGTCTCATCCGCATTATTACTCTACTCAAGTTGAGTGGGCTGAAGCGTTTCAGGCGCCGATCTATATCCATGAGGATGATAAAGAATGGGTGACAAGGCCAAGCAATCACATTCACTTCTGGTCAGGGGAAACGCTCAACGTGAAGCCGGGACTGGACCTTTACCGACTGGGCGGACATTTTAAAGGCGGTGCTGTTTTGCATTGGAGCAAGGGAAATGAAGGGAAAGGCTGTCTATTGACCGGAGATATCATTACGGTTGCGGCGGACCGAAACTGGGTCAGCTTTATGTACAGCTACCCAAACCTCATTCCCCTTCCCGCCTCCAAAGTTGAAGAAATAGCAGCCAAAGTAAAACCGCTTCAATTCAACCGGCTTTACAATGCTTTTTCTAAAGTTGTCAAAGAAAATGCCGGCGAAGCGGTCCAGCGTTCTGCCGTACGCTATATCAAGGCTCTCAACAGCGAATTGTTTCATACATAAAGAGTGAGGCGGCTCTTTTCCGTGTAAAAGATGCAGCAATTGGGAATAGTATCGTGTAGATCAAAAGGAGGAATATTGATGGCACACACGAATACACAGCTTTCTCAATGGCTGGAATCAAAAGTCGGCCAGACGCTTGATATTAGAAAAGGTGAATTGACCCATGATGAAGAGATATCAGACTTGGATCAGATAGTTCTCCACCTTCAAAAAGTGGCTATACGCAGTACGAATCATCCTGATGATTATGTTGCGAAAGAAGAGCTGGTTTTAGAAGGCGAAGGAACAACATTCACTGAGGACGGGAACGTACCGCTTCCGCAAAATGCCTATGAGATTCCTTTATTAGGTGAGCTTCATATTCACCAAGAAAACGAAGGATTGAAGGTCGTAACAGATCGTGCAGTATATACAATTGATATCCAGCACAGCTGACGATCACTTTCATCAAAATAATACAGCGTAGCGCCTTTGAGCTTTCGTTCAAAGGCGCTGCTTTATATCGAGCCGTTTTTTCACTTTTTTCGTTCTTCACCCTATTGAATGACTCCTAAAATAGATATATAGTTTTAGAGACAGGATTACATTTCAAATCATTCTGTTTTTTGTAAACTAGTTCAGCAATTTGATTCATCTATTTACCCTATTAGGCGAGGAGAATGCAAATGGAAAAATTGATGTTTCATCCGCATGGTAAAGAGTTTCATCACAATCCTTTTTCAGTTTTAGGACGATTTAGAGAGGAAGAGCCCATTCACCGATTTGAATTAAAACGGTTCGGAGCCACATATCCGGCCTGGTTAATTACCCGATACGATGATTGTATGGCCTTTTTAAAAGACAACCGAATTACAAGAGACGTAAAAAATGTGATGAACCAAGAACAAATCAAAATGCTCAACGTTAGTGAAGATATCGATTTTGTATCCGATCATATGCTGGCAAAAGACACACCTGACCATACCCGCCTGAGATCACTTGTTCATCAAGCATTTACTCCCCGAACCATTGAAAATCTGCGCGGCAGCATTGAACAAATTGCTGAACAGCTTTTAGATGAAATGGAAAAAGAAAATAAAGCGGATATCATGAAATCCTTCGCTTCCCCTTTGCCTTTTATTGTTATATCTGAATTGATGGGAATCCCAAAAGAAGATCGGTCACAGTTTCAAATCTGGACCAATGCGATGGTTGATACCTCTGAAGGTAATAGAGAGCTGACAAATCAGGCTCTTCGTGAATTTAAAGATTATATCGCCAAGCTGATCCATGACAGAAGAATAAAGCCAAAAGACGATTTAATCAGCAAACTTGTGCATGCTGAGGAAAACGGCAGCAAGTTAAGCGAAAAAGAGCTCTATTCGATGCTGTTCTTGCTCATTGTAGCCGGCCTTGAAACAACTGTTAACTTACTCGGCTCAGGCACCCTCGCATTGCTGCAGCACATGAAGGAATGTGAGAAGCTCAAGCAGCATCCTGAAATGATCGCTACAGCGGTTGAAGAATTGCTGCGATACACCTCACCTGTCGTTATGATGGCAAATCGGTGGGCCATTGAAGACTTTACATATAAGGGGCATTCGATCAAAAGAGGAGACATGATTTTTATAGGCATTGGATCGGCCAATCGCGACCCGAATTTTTTTGAGAACCCCGAAATATTAAATATAAATCGGTCGCCTAACAGACATATTTCTTTCGGTTTTGGCATTCATTTCTGCTTAGGAGCGCCTCTTGCCAGGCTGGAAGGCCACATTGCATTTAACGCACTTCTGAAGAGATTTCCTGATATTGAACTTGCGGTTGCACCTGATGACATTCAATGGAGAAAAAATGTCTTTTTAAGAGGATTAGAAAGTCTCCCTGTTTCACTTTCAAAATAACATTCAAAACGCCCCCTTTTAAAAGAGGGGGCGTTTGTGTTTTCTCAGCGCTTCACCAATTCATCTGTTTCTTTTTCTTCCCTCGCTTCATGTTTCTTTCGGAAAGCCTTAAGGAAATTCGCATTCACTACTCCCCTGTTTGAATAGAGCTTTTCGCAAAATTCTAACATGGCTGTTGACGCTTTCGGTTCGGTTAATATCATGAAGTGGTTGCTTGAATCGACATCCACCAGGTGGAAATGGGGAATTTGCCGCTCCCATTCCTCCCAATAGGCAGCTTGATCAAACGGTTCTTTTTCATTTGATAAAGTGAAATAAGTGTCTAAATCACCAAAGAAAGACCTGCTTTTGTTGCGGAAATAATAACATTTTACCGTCTCAGGATCAGGGAGAGGCTTAACAGTGTACGACTCCAAATCATAGGCGCGCTGTGTTTTCATCATTTGCTGAGCCTGCGCACGTATTTGCTTATCTGGTTTGTTTAGCCCTCGTTCTTTTGCCAAGTCAATCAACTCAGACAGGAATTCTTCATCCTCTAAGCTTATGTCCACCTCTTCACGGCTGATGAGAACATCCGTAAGTTTTTCCCGTTTCGCAATCGATGCCAGCATCGTATTAATTGTTTGCAGCATTGACGTTTTCATAGATGCCTCATTCTCTTTTGTCTCAGAACGATATGGGGAGTCAATCATCACCATGCTTTTGACAGCAAGGCCTTGGCTTTGCAGCTGGCGAGTGACTTCATATGCAATCATCCCGCCTAAGGAATATCCGCCTACATCATAAGGACCTTCAGGCTGTATGGATCGAATGATCTCTATATAATAGGAAGCCATTTGTTCAATTCCGTGCAAAGGAGCAGAATCAGTCATGAATCCTCTGGCTTGAATGCCGTAAAAAGGGCGCTGGCTCTTTTGTGCAAATTGCTGATAGATTTCAACTCCTCCTACTCCGCCATGGAACCAAAAGACAGGGCGCCCCCGCTTGCCGTCATTTAACGGTATTAATTCCGGAAACGTGCGAGCTTGATCATTTTGTAAGGATGTATCCTCCTGTTTCTTTGCGATCAAGTCCATCATGTCCTGAACAGTATGGCATGCTTGAAGCTCCGTCAAGGCAATGAGAGGGTCCACCTTTGATTGCAATTGCTGTAATAACTGTATGCAAGAAATTGAATCAAATCCATACTGCTGCAATGGCTTATGAAACTGCAGTTCATCCGGAGCCATCCCTAGTACATTTGCTAATATGTGATGATCGCTGCTGTTGTTGATACGCTCATCCTGTGAAACAGAAGGCGTATTCTCTACTGCTTGAAAGCCGTTCCAGCAGCTTCTCTTTTCAAATGGATAGGTTGGCAACGGTATTCTGCGGGCACCTTTTCCTTGATAAAGCTTTTCCCATGGGATTTGCACCCCTTTTGTCCAGCAAAACGCGATCTTTTCAAGGTTGTTTTCAGACAACAAAGTCTCGATCACCATTTCTCTTAATGGACCATCCAGCAAGGCTTCGAGATCTGACGAGCCATTTTCTGCATTTCCGCTAAAGACAGGTACAGAACTCTTCAGCTTATCGCCTTTTTCTGCTAAGCAGGCTTGCAAGCCGATTACCAGTTCTTCTTTACTGCGGACAACGAGCGCCAGGCGGTCTTCCATTTCCTCTCGGCCGGTTTGAAGTGTATAAGCATAATCTTGTAATGACAGTTCTTGTTGTTTATTCACATAGTCAAGCTGCTGTTGAGCAATTGCTTTTAGCCTGTCTTGATTCTTTGCAGAAAGAACTACAATGTGGGCACCATTCTCACTCATACTAACCGGTGGTTTTGGTAAAGGAATATATTCTTCTAAAATGACGTGCGCATTTACGCCTCCAAAGCTATAGCTGTTGATACTCGCTCTGCGCGGAATTTTTTTGCCTGCATCGTCACTTAAATCCCTCCATTGCTGATTCTCGGCAGTCACTCGGAAACGGGTGCCCTTTAATGACACCTGGTCATTCAAAGACGAAAATCCGGATATGCCTGGTATTGTTTGATGCTTCATCGCCATGCTGACCTTCATAAGAGCAGCCATGCCTGAGACGAGTTCACCGTGTCCGATGCTCGGCTTTAAGCTGCTGATATAACATGGCGCTTCCTCCCGTACTTCCTGTGGAAGTTCCAATTCGAGCTGACTGCAGCCTGACTTTAACGCCTCTATTTCTATCGCGTCTGCCAATGGAGAGGCGATCCCATGCGCTTCTATATAGGTCACCGTTTTGGGATCAATTTGCGCTCCTTGATAAGCCTTCAGCATTGCATCCTTCATGCCGGCCGGATTTGGCGCGTGAAGTGACATTCCCCTGCCGCCATGCGATACCCCTGAACCTTTAATAACCGAATAAATATGATCAGAATCTTCAATGGCTTTTTGCAATGGTTTAATGATGAGAACTCCTGCTCCTTCACTTCTGACAAAGCCATTTGCATCTGCTTGAAAGGATTTGGCCTGCCCTTTCTCACTCAAATAGCCCATTGAGTCGAAGCCAATAAAGCCTTTTGGTGAAAGCAGCAAATTCACAGCCCCGACAATGGCTTGCTCACATTCACCGTTTCGAATGGATTGTATAGCTCTGTGCAAAGCCACTAGAGCTGAGGAACAGGCAGCTTCATAATATTCACTTGGCCCTTTTACATCAAGTGCATAGGATATACGGTTTGGAATTAGGGAAGGAACCACAGCTGTATCCGTATTGCCGGCTGCGACAAATACTCCTGTCGGGCGGCTGGATACAACCTGCCCTGTTAAGCCTGCATCTTCCATCGCCTTCCATGCATGTATCAAGAGCAGAAACTCCTGTGGGTCCATATTCGCCGCTTCTTTAGGCGATATGCCAAAAAACAGGGGATCAAACTCACCTATTCCTTCTATAAAACCGCCCCATTGAAGGCTTGATTGCCCTTCCTTATCGGCTGCGGCATATTTGCGCCAGTCCCAGCGTTCTTTCGGCACTTCAGAGACACAGTTCTTTCCTTGGATAAGGTTATCCCAAAATTCCGTTACGCTGTTTGCTTTCGGAAACTGTCCCGACATGCCGATAATGGCTATGCCGTCTGCTGCGTGTTCGATTGTTTTATCCGTGTTCGTCTCGTATGCCGGAATCTGTTTCATTTGGTTTTCGATTTGAGCTGGGCGTTCTTCCTGCTGATGAGCTTCACCAAACAGCTGAGCAAATGATGCTTCATGTTTGTCCGCAAAAAAGTCGATTAGCTCTTGAATAGTCGGATACTCAAAAAACAGAGTCGGATTTAATTCGATCTTTGTCTCTGCTTCCATCTCCCTTGTCAATGAAACCAATTGAGAAGAATCGATTCCAAAATCCATGATATGCGCTTTTGCAAGAGACAATTTTGACGGATCGGCCATGTTTACTGCCAGTTTATCTGTTACATAGCTTCTGATACGATCTTTCAGATTGCTGGCTTTGATTGCCTTATTTTGATTTCCTCTTTGATTCGAAATACGAAGCTGTTTAAGCGAGTAGCCCGAGTAGTGCAGCACTGTTTCTGACGACTCATTGATCACATCTACATCAAACAGCAGCATGTCACCTGTATTCTTAACCAATGTAATCAAAAGCCAGCAATCCCCTTTTATCGTTTGCTTTGTAAACTGGATATCATTGATTCCAAACGGCAGGAAGCCGCCTGTCATGTCAAACTGCTCTAAGAAACTGAGGATAGCCAAGTACGCGCTGTTTGTCATCAATGGGCTTACAGTGTAATGGTGCCCGTTTGCCAGCCCCCTTTGGGGCAGGCGAATTTTTGCCAGTATAGACTTGTGATCTCTGTAGAGATGAGTAATTGTCTTAAATAACTCTCCCCATTCAGGACCGTTTCCGGTTTTATACATCTGATCGATGTGATGAAGCTTAGTTAATGAATGCTTAACGTTCTCGATATTGACTTTTTTTGGCTCAAAAGAACCGATTCCGCATTGTCCGATTGCGGCAGGCTTCCACAAACCAGAGGACGGCTCGCGATACATGATTTGCAGTTCTATGACTGGATCTTTTTGCAGCGGCTTTGCCTGAATTTCAATGGTCTCGCCTTGTTTGATGACAATTGGACTGATATAACTTAATTTGCTGATACGGCCGCTGTTTTCCTCAGGGAACAGGTTAAAAAATGCTTCAATGGCCAGACTGCCATATGTGGCACCGACAAGCACCCGTTCATTGTTGAAGACATGTCCTTGAACGTAAGGCTCATCATAAGTGAATTGATCTTGAATGACAGGCTGATTGATATTGTCTTCAACATCTGACGATTTCTCATTGATAGACGATACATCGAAATGAAATGATGTATTATGGTCAAATGCATAGTGAGGCAGATGAACCCAGCCTGATCGGTTCTCTCTATCAGCTTCTTTAAAAGTAATCGATGCCCCTTGTGCCCATTGCTCTGCTGCGTTTATTTCTCTATCCTTAGATGCTGATTCCGGACATGGCTGTAAATCGAATGATGTATAGATGCCTTGCTGGAGTGAGCTTTCTCTTGATGTTCGGAACACCTTTAGTTTTTCGATCAGCTCTTGAGTCGATGTCACTGTAAATGCAGCCCTATGCTCTAAATTATGGTTTCTCCTGTGTAAAGCCTGTACAACGGGTTCAATATCCAGAGAAGCTTCCTTCTCTAAAAACAATTGCATATTTTCTAGATAGCTAAGCAGGCTCCATTTTGTTTTGGCTGAAAAAACGGCAGTGAATTCCTGCTGGCGGAGAGCGATATGTTCTTTCTCAGGGGCCGTCTCCATATATTCTTCTATAATAAGATTGGCATAGGCTCCCCCCGCTCCGAAGGAATTGATCATGCTTCTGCGAGGCAATTGTTTTCCAGTTTCAGGATCATTCAAGCGATGCCATGGCTTTGTTTGTTCCTGAAGATAGAAAGCCGTGTGCTCCAGCTTAATATTTGGATTGACAGGCAGCGCGTTAATTGTCGGCACCAGCGTCCCTTTCTTCATCTGCAGCAGCACTTTTGTCAACTGGGAAATACCGGAAGCCGCCTCTAAATGCCCCAGATTGGATTTGACAGAGCCTATCGCACAAAACTGTTTCTTGTTTGTATATTGTTGAAACGCGTTTGTTAAGGCAATTACTTCAATAGGATCGCCCAGCGCTGAACCATTTGCCGCCGATTCAATATAGCCAATAGTCTCTGGATCAATGCCCGACCGCTGAATCGACTTGACAATTAACTTTGCTTGCTGCTTCGGGTCCGGAGCTGTATACATCTGTCTTCCGCCGCTATGGTTAGCAAAACTGCTTTTGATCACAGCGTAAATATGATCCTGATCTTCCATCGCCTTCGAAAGTGGTTTTAACAGGACAGCTCCGACGCCTTCCCCGGGAATAAGCCCGTTTCCGGTGCCAAAACTTTTGCTTTGATTGCCGCTTCCCAGCAGATTGGCACGCTCCAAAGAATCATATTTAGAGAGATCGAGTGTTAAATTGACACCTCCAGCAATCGCCATTGAGCAGTTTTTCAATTTCAGGCTTTCACACGCAAGATGTATGGCGTTTAATGAACTAGAGCATGCTGAGCTGACAGCGATACTCGGTCCGGTCAGGTTAAAAAAGTGGGAAACGCGATTTGCAATGTGCCAGTCTCCCCCATTTGAGCTGAGGACTGCCTGCTCTAAAGATGGGATATTCCAAAAATACTGGTTATACATATTCCCTATAAAAACACCTACTCCGTCATCATCCCGCAATTTATCCAGCCGGGTTCGCGTATAGCCGCCGTCCTCAAACGTTTCCCAGACGGTTTCTAAACATAAACGGAGTTCCGGTGTCATTTCCATCACCCGGTTTTGCTCCACCTCAAAAAGCTGATGGTCAAATGCCTCTATATCTTGTAAAAATCCGCCATAGCGTTTCTTATTTGCCGGCTTTTTTGGATCTTTTGATAATGTTTTCAATAAAGATGTGCGCCATCTGGATTCCGGTGCCTCTGTAATACAATTGTCTCCGGCGATTAAATGCCCCCAAAGCTCTTCTAAACTGTTAGACATCGGATAGCGCCCGCTTACCCCGATTATTGCGATATCTTCTGTACTAGAATCATTAAAATGTGTTCTTTGCAAATTACTTGTCTTTTCTTTTTTTAGTGGTTCGGTATTTGCTAGCTGAGTTTCAGTGACTTCCTGCTCTGTAACAAAGCGGCGTGTATGAAAAGTAAATGGCTTATTAGGATCTGTACGCTCTGTTTGAAGTGGAGCTTCATTTTTTGCAGGCTTCGTTTTTTCCTTTAACAATGCTGTCCGGAGCTTATTTTCATGCCCCTTTACTAAATATTCGACGAGTTCTTTTGTGTTGTTATGTTCAAATAAAATGGTTTTTGGAAGCTCTCCCGTCATTTTTTCTAATTCACGAATGAAATTCACCTGCAAAATCGAATCAATTCCATACTTCTCAAATGTCGTATCTTCGTGAATACGTTCTGGTGATAGTTTGATTGATTTTGCCAGCGTATGCTTCACAAATTGTGCCGTTTGTTCGATGAGAGAATCGCTTTCCTGTGAATGATCGATTTCAGCATTCATTTGTATATGGCTTGGATCTTCTTCTGCCTCCGTTCTCTTCTTTTGACGGACGACTCCGTTACTTTCAGCGGCAATGATCTGCTGGCCGAGCTGATGCGATTGTTCAGCCATAAAGGAAACATAGCGAAATCCTTCACTCTCAAGCACCGTTTTCCAAGTATCCGGATACAGGCCCGGGCAGCCCGGTATGCGGAGATCAGGATCCTCATACAGCCACCAGCCCTCTAAAAGGCCGAACGTCAAATGCGAATATATATTATGATTACTTATTTCATTTAAAAGGAGCAGCCCGTTCTTTTTCAAAACTGCTTTTGCATTTCGCAATGTTTGCCGGATATTTTTTGTGGCATGAAGCACATTTGCCGCGATGACCACGTCGTAGCCTCCCGCATCAATATGCTGTTCAGACGCCGGCTCCTCGACATTAAATCGTTTATATGTCAAATATGGATTGTCAGGACCATACTTATTTTCTGCATGCATTAAAAAAGCTTTAGACAGATCTGTATAACAATATTCTTTTATATGTGTCTGCCATGCTTTCAATTTTTGAAAAACAGCCGCGCTTGTCCCGCCGGTCCCGGCTCCGATTTCTAATATTCGAATCTTCGCCTCAGGCTCTTGCTTCAGACGTTCTTGCAGATAGGCTGTTAACGTATCTGCAAGAACATCATTAAAATAGTCTGCGACTTGATTGTTTTTATAGATCCCTTCTACTAAATCCATAGATGAATTCGGAAACAGGATATCGGTGGCTGACGCCTTGCCGGTCAGAATCTCCGGCAAGGCTTTAAGTGCTGTCTCCACCAATGTCACCATGGCTTTCATATTATTGTCTTGAAGCAGGTCAGATTTTTGTTCATTCCATTCTTTCCACAGCTCGCTCATGGTGCCTATTGAGCGTGTTGGAACATATCCGTTCTCCGTTCGCTTCAAAAATTGCTGCCGTTCTAAAATTGATTGGCTTTCTTCGAACCATCTGCCATAGAAATTCTCCAATACCGGCTGGGATTTACTTTCTGTGAAAAACCCTATGGACTGTAATTGTGCGAAAAGCATTTTACAGAGAATGTCTTCTGTGTTCAGCATTGGCGCTTTCCCTCCTATAACAGTTGTTGAATCTTTGTGCTGTCACCCGGGTGATAGCTTCGCAGCTTTTGCATGGCGGAGCCGTGAGTTTCCGGGTACACTTCAATCGTTTCTTCTGTCTGTTCCGCTTCATCATTCGTTTCGTTTGCCATTTTCATCATTACTAGCTGCTTCAGCGGTCCCCCGAGCAGCAATTCCAAAGCTTCCATTGCTTCAGGGGCTTCAATTGAGCCTATGCCTGCCTGAGCCATTCTCTTTTGGTAATCCGGTGATGAAACAACACCAATGCTTCCCCAATAACTCCAATTCATCACGGCTACTGTACAAGGCCATACTTGAGACAGCCGCTGTGCAAAAGCATCCTTAAAACTGCAACCCGCAGCGTAATTGCTTTGTCCGGAAGCTCTTGCAAACGATTGTACGGAAGAGAAAAACAAAACAAAATCCAGTGGTTCATGCCGGAAAACTTGGGCCATTCGCACGCTTACATCAACCTTTGCAGCAAGAACGTTTCTGAAACATTCCTCACTCATATTCATCAGGCTTCGGTCTTGTAAGACAATCGCAGAATGGATGATGCCGTTGATTTCATGATGCGTTTGTTTCATTGTTTCATACGCGCGTTCTAATTCCTCGCGGTTAGCCGCATCTGCTTGAATGTAATACGGGGCTGGCCCTAGACGTGCAAGTCTGTCCAGCTTGCTTTGAATGGCTGCATCCTTTTTCCTTCTGCCAATCCAAACGATCTGCGCCTGATATGTTCTGATCATATATTCACTCCACGCCTCACCAATACCGCCAGCTCCGCCTATGACAACATAAACGCCTCCGTGCTTATACTTCGTGTGCACCGGTTGATTGTTGTGTACTGGAATTAGACGAAGCTTATGCCAAATCTTGTTTCGATAGGCCCACGTATTCCCTTCTTGATCGGCAGGCAAGGAAAGGAGTTGAGATAACGGCAGATCTTCGTATTTTTTAACATCGATCAGCTTTGTCTGCCAATTTGGATATTCTTTTGACATTGAACCGATCAGGCCGTGTACCCCGGCATCGATCGGGTCGACAATATCATGCTGATCAACATATTGTGTGTTCACCGTCACGACCGTCCAGCTTATCTCCTTCTGTCCATAGCCTAAAGAAAGCATTGCCTTAATGAGCCTATACATTTGAATGACGCCTTGATCTTGGGCTTCAATCATTTCATCGCCGACTTCGCACTCTGTCACACGAGAAGGAGACATCCACACGATGTGGTCAAACGATCCGAGTGCTTCAAGCTGGCCTGTAATTCTATGAATTGATGCGTTCGGCTCAATGTACAGCTCCTTGGCAAACGGAAACTCCCTTTGAACAGCTTTTCTGCTGTTGTCATCCCCTCCGAGGATGACAACACGCTCATCAGCAGGCGAAATGCTCCTTTTCTCCAGCTGCACTCGATCCCATATCGGCGCCATAAGAAGCGCTCCGTTAAGAGTTGCTTTGGAGTTTCCTAGTGATGTCGGCCCGTCTGGCGGTTGTATGCCTTCTTCCAGCAGCCTTGAGGTAATCCCCTTGATTCTTACACACACTCGGCCTTGTTCATCACACAAATCAATATCCAGTCTCTGTATTTTGTCCTCATTAGGACGAGATGTCACAGACACCCACATTTTATTTGTACACGGGCTAAATATTTCTAGCTCTTGCAGCGCAAAAGGCAGAGAAAGCTGCTCGTCACCGGAATTCAGCTTTAGCCCGATCGACGCTTGTAAAGCAGAGTCGGCCATACTTGGATGAAGAACGAATTCATTCAGTGTGTGAGTTACACCAGCAGGCAGAGAAAGCTCTGCCAAGGCTTGATTGCGGCCGATGTAAAGCCGATCTATCCCTTGAAAACCAGGTCCGTAGTCAATGCCGATCGCCTTATACAATTCATAACACTGGTCGTGTGAGAGTGTGCTTAAACTGCATTGGTCTTGAAGCGCGCTGATATCCTGGACTGGAATGTCTCCTGCCCCACGGATTGAAGCACTGCCTTGACAATGTATCTTTCGATCATTGTGTGCAGCCTCTGTATAGACGTTAAAAGCAATCTCGCCGTCCTGCTGGGGATTTAGACTGATATCCACTTGAACAGGCTGGCCATCCGCCACAATCGGCTGCACCCACACAACATTTTTGATGTGAATAACAGATTGTTGATCTTCGGTTCTTCTCACTGCTCTTGTAACGGCAGCATGAACCATCTCAAGATATGCCACGCCCGGCATAACCGGTTTTCCCTTCACCTTATGATCGGCGAAAAAGAACTCAGCACCTGTAAAGGCCGAGCTGAAACGCTGCTCTGACAAATCAGATGTGTTGACATGTATCAATGGATGCAAAGCTGCTGATTCGACTGTTTTTAAAGCTGTTTGATGGGCGGCTGCCTCCTCTTTCGTATCCGTTATCCAGTAGCGTTCTTTCGCAAATGGATAGGTAGGGAGGCTGATGCGTTTCGGCTGTTTGCCGTCATACAGTTTACTCCAGCCTATTTCCATGCCTTTTACCCATAAATCAAGCAGTCTTTCATATATGTGAGGCTCCCAGCTATTGTTGAGCGTTTTCTGTACTTCGTCATCTGATCTCAATGTTTGTGCGATACCTTTTTCTGCTCTGCCTCTGTACATGTACTTCGCATTGGTGCCTCCTTCTATAAAGAGGTTCAGTTTTTCCAGCAAGTCCCCAGTCGAGACAGCGATGATCCCTAATCTCTCCTCCATTGCATCACGCCCCTCTTGGAGTGTATAAGCAATATCAGTGAGGTCACGAGCAGTGATAGATCGCTTGCTGATAAAGTCTGCTAATTGCCGGGCTTGGTCTTTCAGACGATCTTCATCCTTTGCCGACAAAATAAAGATGCCCGGGTGCTGTGCTGTCACAGCTGGTGCTGTTGCAGGATGGGTTGTTTCTTTCGGAATATATTCCTCAATGACCACGTGGGCATTGACGCCGCCTATCCCGAACGAACTGATGCCTGCGCGGCGCGGCAGCTCTCGGCCGGCTTCATCCCGAAGCGCCTGCCACTCTCTCGATTCCTGCACAATATAAAACGGGCTGTCATCCAGTCTGATATATGGATTAACAGTTTCACTGTACAGACTTTTGACAAGCGTTTTATGCTTGAGCTGCAATAACACTTTAATGACACCCGCCACACCGGCCGCCAGCGATAAGTGACCGATGTTTGTTTTCGCTGATCCAAGTCCGCAATGGCTGCCATGAACAGCCGGGTCCCCCGTTTTTTCATACAGCTCTTTAAATGCCGCTTTTAAGCCGTTGATTTCTACTGGATCGCCCAGCTCGGTTCCAGTCCCATGCGCTTCAATATAAGTTACGGTTCTTGGATCAATTCCCGCTTTTTCATATGCTGTTTTTACGACATCCGCCTGAGCTTTCGGATTAGGAGTCGTTAGAGAATTTGCGCGGCCACCGTGGTTTACCGCACTTCCTTTAATGACACCGTAAATATGATCACCGTCTCGTTCAGCCGCTGTCAGCTTTTTTAGAAAGAGAATGCCGGCACCTTCACTGACTGCGAATCCATCGGCTTTGTCAGAAAATGTTTTGCATCTTCCTTCTTTGCTCAGCGCCCCGGCCTTATCATAGGCGATATGGCCTTGCGGAGTTACGACCGTGTTGACCCCTCCCGCAATCGCCATTTCACAGTTTCCATTTTCAATGGCGCAAACCGCATGATGAATGGCGACCAAAGAGCTTGAGCACGCAGTGTCGATCGGTTCACTCGGCCCATGAATGTTCAGGAAATAACTGACTCTATTCGGTCCTGCAGAAGGACTCATATTCGCAGCTGCTGAGCCTTCGATGTCTACATTTGACAGAAGTGAACTGTACCCTGTGTTTCCTGTCCCGATGAAGATGCCCGTTTTGGTTCCTGCCAGGCTTCTCGCTGAGTGTCCCGCTTCTTCTACCGCCTTCCACGCATAGGTCATTAACAGGCGCTGCTGAGGCTCCATCTGCTCAGCCTCCAGCGGAGATATGCCGAAGAACAATGGATCAAAGTCAGCTACTTCATCAATAAAACCGCCCCATTTGACGTTTGTTTTATTCGCTTCTTTCAGAGGGTCTCCGTAATACTCCTGCCAATCCCAGCGGTCTTTTGGAACCTCTGTAATACAATCTGCGCCCGATGACAGGTTCTTCCAATATTCCTCAACGTCTTTTGCCTTTGGGAAAACACCGCTCATCCCAACAATCGCAATAGGCTCAGGCTTGTGATCAGCTTCCTTTTGCATTGGTGTTACCGAAGGTTTTACAAAGCGGTTTTCAGTCGAAAACGTCATATTTTTTATATTCTGTTCGACAGGCTGCATCAGCACCTCAGCTTTGGCAGGCGTTTGAGCTGTAAAAGCATTTGGATATTCTTCTGACAGAAACCCTGCAAATGCATAAACAGTTGCGTGCTCAAAGAAGATCGTAGGCGTAAGATCCAGCTTGTACTTCTCATTCAGTGTATTTGCGAATTCAGTTAACGTAATCGAATCAAATCCATATTGATTAAACTCCATGTCCGGGTCAATCTCTTCAGGTTTGATTTTGAGCAATTGAGAGATTGTTTGCTTTAAAACTTCTTGAATGTGGTCGAACATATTTCCTTGATCCATTCTTGCTTCAGATGTCACCGGTACTTGCACTGTTTTCATTGATACATCATCAGAAGACGGCTTTTGAGTCAGCTTTTCCCTCATCATGTCTTTGATTCCTTCCATGACGATGACTTGATCTTTGCCAAATGCCAAAGCTTTATACAGCGCTTGAATGCCGGTCTCGGTCCGCATTGGAGTCACACCTGTGTTTTTCAACGTCATGTTTTCAATTTCTTTATTCGCGCGCATGCCGCCTTCTTTCCAGAGCGGCCAATTGATTGACAACGTTTGTCCGTGCCTGTACATGGCGGTTACAAGCGCATTTCGATAAGCAGCATAACTGTCCATAAATGCATTAGCCATTGCATAATCGGCCTGTCCCGCGCTGCCGGCAACACTTGATATTGAAGAAAAGAGGATAAAGAAATCTAACGCAAGATGCTCGGTTGCCTCATCCACATTCACAAGCCCTTTCACCTTAGGAGCGAGAACTTGTGTCAGCTCTTGATTGGTTTTGCTCATAAGATAGTTATCTTTAATCAGCCCTGCGCTGTGAATGACGCCATTCAAGTCTCCGTAATCAGACGTAATGCTTGTGATAAGCTCTAAGGCTGCTTCCGTTGGTGTTACGTCTACCTGCCTGTATTCTGCGCGAGCCCCTAATTGCTGAAGCTCGTTAAGCTCCGCCTGCTGCTCCGCATTCAACTCAGATCTGCCTGTCAGAATGAGAACAGGCTGTTCAGATTGACGAGCAATCTCTTTTGCAAAAATAAACCCAAGTCCTCCCGCGCCGCCCGTGATGAGGTATACGCCTTTATCTCTCCACGGCAGGCTTATTTCCCGATCATCTATTTTCATTTCATCCAGATCATTGATGTACCGTTTGCCTTTTTCATATTTGATGTGCTGATCTTCTGTGTGCCTTTTATTCTCTTTCAGTTTTTCTATTACACTTTCAATATTTTCATGTGAATCGATTTCAATCGTCTGGCCGATTAGTTTTTTATTCTCCAGGCCGGCGGTTTTAAGGAGCGCCGATAGCCCTGAGAATGAGTACTGCTTTCTTTGTGCAGAGGTAAGCAGCTGGATCAGAACATTGCCCTGAGGTCTGCTTTTGAGAAGACCCTGGACCGTCTCAAGCGCTTGTTCGGCATAATCTTGGAACCTCTCTGCAAGTCCTTCGCGGAATGACTCCAAAACGATGCATTCCGCTCCTGTCATTCTTGATTCAATGCGATCTTTTGAGAGGCCATTCATGTCGCAAAGCATGACAATGTGCCGTTCGTAATGAGGCTCAGGACTTTCTTTTTTAAAATCCTTGGGCACCCATTTTTCTTCAAACATCAGGGTTGCCAGCGTTTGATCAGATTCCGCCGATCCAGAGCCGCCTTCTGCTGCTCTGAAAGATAATCCTTTCATCCGTACACAAACATTGCCGCTCTCATCTAAAATATCAATATCGCGCTTTTGCACCTTATCAGTTGCCTTGCTGCCTTGGCTGTATCTTGCGTATACCCACATTTCTGACGAACATGCTCCGAAGACTTCAAGCTCCTGGACCGCAAAAGGCAGTGTCAGCTGGTTATCCCCGGCTCCTGTCAAAATGCTTGACGCCTGCAAAGCAGAATCCATCAGCCCAGGGTGCATTTTGTATTGGCTGAGCGTATCTGCAGCTGACGGATGCAATGACAATTTTGCCAAAACAAATTGTTCAGCTGTATAGATTTTTTTCACTCCGCGATAAGCAGGACCATATTCAAATCCAATCATTCGATAGGTGTCGTATACTTCGTTTACGCTGAAATGACTTTCCTGACACTGCTCCCGCAGAGATTGCAAATCAACCGCCGGCAAATTTTCAGCAGGATTCAATACCGCGCTGCCTTGACTGTAGACGATTGACTGTTCGCCAGTAACGTCTGAATGACCATAGATTTCATAAGAGATCTCACCATTTTCTCCCGGTAAAAGCCTAATGTGTACTTGCTGCGGCTGATCCTCTACAACAATAGGCCGCACCCACACCGCATTCTTTAGCTTCATGATGCGCGGTACACCTTGTACCTCTGCGGCCTGCTCAACAGCTGCCCGCGCCAATTCAAGATGAGCCACTCCCGGCAAAATCCGTTGGCCTTTCACAACATGATCAGCAAGGAAAAACTCTTCTCCCGTATAAATAGAGCTAAACCTTTGTTCCGAGAGATTGGATGTGTTTTGATGCATTAATGGATGCAGCACGGCTCCGCCAAGGCGGGAGGCTGCTTGATTTGCATCAATGCTGCCGCTTTTTTCAATATGATCAGAGATCCAATAACGGTCTTTTGCGAAAGGATACGTCGGCAAGCTGATGCGCTTTGGCAGATTCTCGCCATACAATTTCGTCCAGTCTACATCAAGCCCTTTTACCCATAATTCAAGCAATTTTGCATACTTTCCCCGTTCCATCCATTTCTCGACGGCTTCTTGAATCTCTTCGTCCTCTGTCAGCATTTGGAGTGTGCCTTTATCAATCCTGCCTTTAAATACATCCTCCACACCGCTTTTCTCCGCTGCAAAGTCTTTTAACTTTTTCTGTAAATCCTCAATGGAACCGGAAATAATCCCGAGACGTTCTTCCATCGCATCCCGTCCGGCTTGCAGTGTATAAGCGATTCGGGCGAGATTTACGTCACTATATGTTTGCTTATCAAGCGCATCTGCCAGCTGCTGTGCATGTTCTTTTAGCCGCGCTTCATTTTTAGCCGATAAAACGAAGATACCCGGATGTTCCGGCGCGATGGATGGTATATTCTCATCGGATGCTTCCGGAATATATTCCTCGATAATCACGTGGGCGTTTACTCCGCCGATTCCAAATGAACTGACACCTGCCCGTCGAGGAAGCTCTTCTCCCCGTTCATTTTTCAGCGCTTTCCATTCTTCCGTTTCCCGTACGATATAGAACGGACTGTTTTTCAGCTGAATGTATGGATTCACGTTTTCGCAATGCAGACTTTTCACTAAGGTTTTATGCTTAAGCTGCAATAATATTTTAATAACTCCTGCTGCACCGGCTGCCAGCGATAAGTGGCCAATGTTTGTCTTTACAGAACCTAAACCGCAGTAAGGATTGGCTGATGTGTCTCCCTCATTTACACCCAATGCTTTAAAAGCTGATTTCAAACCGTTAATTTCAACCGGGTCTCCAAGCTCCGTCCCGGTTCCGTGGGCTTCAATGTAGGTCACGGTTTTCGGATCGATTCCCGCTTTTTGATATGCCGACTGAATAACATCTGCCTGCGCCTTCGGATTGGGAGTCGTTAAAGAGGCTGCACGGCCGCCGTGATTGATTGCACTGCCTTTTATGACTCCGTAAATATGGTCTCCCGCTTCTTCAGCCGCTTTTAATTTTTTCAGGAACAGTATGCCGGCACCTTCCCCATGTGCAAAACCATCGGCTTGATTTGAAAACGTCTTGCATTTTCCTTCTTTGCTCAGTGCTCCCGCCTTATCAAAGCTGATATACACCTCAGGAAGGATAATCGTATTTACACCGCCGGCTAATGCCATGTCACAAGTGCCTTCCTCAATTGAAGAGATGGCATGGTGGATCGCCACTAGTGAACTAGAGCACGCTGTATCAATCGGTTCGCTCGGCCCGTGCAGATTAAGGAAATAACTGACACGGTTCGGACCGACCGATGGGCTCGTATTGGCTGCCGCTGATCCTTCTATTGACGAGTTCGCTTTAGATAGAAGAGAGCTGTATCCTGTATTTCCCGTTCCGATGAAGACGCCGGTTTTTGTGCCTGACAACCTTTTCGCCGAATATCCTGCATCTTCGATCGCTTTCCAGGCGTAAGTCAGCAGTAAGCGCTGCTGAGGTTCCATTTGTTCAGCTTCACGCGGGGAAATGCCAAAGAATAATGGATCAAAATCTGCAATACCGTCAATAAAACCGCCCCATTTCACGTTCGTTTTATTGACTTCCTTCGCCGGATCACCTTCATATTCACGCCAATCCCAGCGATCTTTCGGGATTTCCGTCATGCAGTCTTTGCCCTCTTTTAAGATGTTCCAGTACGCCTCAACATCTTTCGCCATAGGAAAAATCCCGCTTATGCCCACAATGGCAATTGGCTCAGGCGCAGCATCACTCTGTATGGCGTTTGGCAGCATGACTTGCTGCTTTCTGCGTCTTTTAGCTTTGGCACGCACGGCTTGTTCCTGTTTCGCAGCAGGCTGAATCTGAGCCGATACAGCGCGCACAGCAAATGTCTTCGCAAATACCGATTGATATTCTTCTGACAAATGCTTGCCAAACGCATGAATCGTCGGGTGGTCAAAAAATACGGTTGGCGTCAGCTCTAACTGATAGGCGCGATTGATATGGTTGGTGAATTCAGTCATGGAGATAGAATCAAAACCATACACCGTCATCTCGGCATGATCATCAATCGTTTCAAGCTTGACCTTTAACAGCTTGGCGATCTCTCGCTTTAACATCGCCTTTACTTTATCCAGCAAACTGTCTGTATCAATGCTATTTATTTGTTCAGTCATGTGTTCTGCTTCCTTCTTTTCCATAGGTGCTGAGGCGTTTTTGGCCAGCATGTTTTGTTTTATTTTCTGCACATCGCCTTCGATCACCATTACTTGGTTTGCCTCTGAATGAAGTGCTTGATATAATGCCTGAATTCCTTTTTCCGCCCTCATAGGAACAATACCGGCCAGTTGCACAAGCCTTTTCTCAGTTTCTTGATCGACCTGCATGCCTCCATCTCTCCATAAAGGCCAGTTTACAGAAAGCGTCTTCCCATGCCGCTGGCTGAGGTCGGCAAGCCGATTTCGATAGCCTGCATACATATCCATAAATACATTGGCTGCCGCATAGTCAGACTGACCAATGCTCCCTAAACTTCCTGAAAGAGATGAAAAGAGAATAAAGAAGTCTAAAGGCAAATCCTTACTCGCTTCGTCTAGATAAACAAGCCCTTTTACTTTAGGCGCCAGTACATCGTGCAGATCTTTTGCCTGTTTATTAACCAGGTAGCTGTCCTTGATGATTCCGGCACTATGAAGAATACCGTTCAGACGGCCATATCTTTTTTGAATGTCGTCAATGAGCTGATAGACTTCAATTTTATTGGTAACATCTGTTTGCCGGTAGGTGATGTCAGCCCCCTTGCTATGAAGCTCTTTCAGCTTTTTGCTTTTGCTTTCGCTAAGAGGTGAGCGGCCCGCCAGAATGACTGTCGCATTTTTCGTTTGTTCCGCAATTTCCTTTGCAAAAATATGACCTAGTCCGCCGGCACCTCCTGTAATGAGATAAACGCCATTGTCTTTCCACGGTTTGCTGCCGTCTCCTTTTGCCTGTTTGATTTCACGCCAATCAGCAATATACCGTGTCCCGTTTTGATATTTGACATATGAATCGCTGCTCATTTGATTTTCTAACAGTTTGCCAGCAATGCTTTCTCCACTTTCTTCACTGCTGACTTCAATCATTTGGCCGGTTAGTTTGGCATTTTCCTGACAAGCTGTTTTCAGCAGTCCTGTCAATCCTGAAAACAATTGCTGTTCTCCCTCTGCAGAGGTTACGATCTGAACGAGAATGCCGTCTTTCGGTTTCGTACGAATGATCTCTTGTACCTTTTTAAACACTTGTTCTGTATAAGAATGAAAACGCCCATCTACTGAAGAAGGCCTTGCTTCCAGGCTGTATACATGGACATCCTCGATAGCTGCTTCAATTTGTTTTCTCGTCTCATGATCATATTCACATAGGAATACGAGATGCTCTGCATATTTTTTTGCAGCTAAGCTGTCAGCAGCCTTTTGTTCTTGCCAAACGGGCTGAAGCAATAAAGTTTCAGCGTTGATTTTTGATGGTTCGGTTTGTATATCTGCCTCCATCACTCTCGTCGAAAATCCTTTCAGCCGCACGCAGATCATGCCATGCTCATCACATAGGTGAATATCGACTTTCTGTATCAAATCTCCTGGTTTGTTTTTCGAGTTGAATTGAACATAAACCCACATGTCAGAAACGCACTGACGAAAGACCTCAAGTTCCTCCAGGGCAAATGGCAGTGCTGCCTTAAAGTCTTCAGTGTCTGAAAGTTCCGCTCTGACGACATTTTGCAAATATTCAGCCGCCTGTAACGCCCCGTCCATTACACTTGGATGAAGAACATAATCGCCCAACGTATGTGCAACAGATTCTGGCAGTGATAATTTGGCAAGCAGCTGGCCGTCGCCTTTATATACGGCCTCTACACTCTTGTAACCTGGACCGTAATCGGCGCCGATCATCCCTTCATAAAACGAGGCAGCATCCATTCTGCTTTGATCACATTGTTTCTTGATCTTAGAAAGATCCAGTGCTTTTTCTCGCTTTAACTGAATCAATTCCGCTTTACCTTGGTTATATACAACTGGTTCTGCATCAGCGGATTCCGGATCACCATACATCCGATAAGCAATATGTTCGCCATCTTCATCGTAAAGTCCGATATTTACCTGAACCGGCTCACTTCCTGCTACAACCGGGCGAACCCACACGACATTTTTCAGCCTGATTCCAGTTTCATGATCCTCCAATCCGCCAATTCCTTGTTCTATAGCGGCTCTTGCCATTTCAAGCGTGACCGCCGCCGGCAAAATCGCCATGCCTTTAATGATATGCTCGGCAATAAAATACTCTTGTCCTGTGAAAATGGAGCTGAAACGCTGCTCTGACAGAACCGATGTATTATGGTGCACCAAAGGATGCAAGCGAGATGGTTCAATTGTTGTGATAGCGCCGGTGCTGCTTTCAGGCCAGTATCGTTCTTCGGCAAAAGGGTATGTCGGCAAGCTGATGCGGCGTGGCTTTGTATTTGGATAGAGCCTGCGCCATTCAACATGAAAACCATTTGCCCACATCTCGGCAAGCTTTCTCAATTCTTCTTTTGATATTCGTGATGAAGCCATATCATCTGCTTCAGCATTTCCAAGCAGCTGTTCAGCGGATGTCATTCTCGTTTTTTCTCCTTGAATACAGTCTTCTATGAGCGGCTTTCCAGTCACAAAAGCTTTCAGCTGATGTTTCCATTCTTCCAGATCGTTCACTATAAAAACGATCCTGTTATCCATTGCTTCACGGCCGACTTGGAAGGTATATGCAATATCTCTTAAAGAGAAATACCTTTGCTCGTCTTGCCTGATATAGGACAGCATTTCCTTCGCGTATACTTGGAGCCGTTCACTATTTTTAGCTGATATAGGAATGATGTAAGGCTGATTGCCTTCGTTTTCGGTACCTGCATCAGAAGTGTTTTCATATTGCTCAAATATTGCATGGGCGTTAGTTCCGCCAAGGCCGAATGAGCTCAGAGCCGCCCGATGGACACCTGCGTGTTTCTCTAACGATTTTCGTTCACGGACAACATAAAAAGGAGAGCTTTCAAACTTTATATCCGGATTCGGCTCCGTACAATTGATGGTCGGTGCAAGTTCATTATGGTATAAACTCATCGCAACTTTAATGCATCCGGCTAACCCCGCAGCTGTATCCAAATGGCCGATATTCGTTTTCACTGAACCGATTCCGCAAAATTGTGTTTTGTCGGTGTATTGCTTGTACACTTTATTTAGTGCAGACATTTCAATAGGATCGCCTAATTTCGTTCCCGTCCCGTGCGCTTCAATATAACTGACCGTTTCAGGATGGATCTTGGTTGTATCCAATACATGCTGTATTACTTCTGTTTGGCCTTTTACACTAGGCGCATAGAAGCCTGCCTTCTCTGCCCCATCATTATTGATGCCTATTCCGCGCATAATGGCATAAATATGGTCTCCGTCTTTTACGGCATCCACAGCTTTTTTCAGCAGGATGACTGCTACGCCTTCACCTCCGGCCATTCCGTCCGCCGAAGCATCGAACGCCTTCACATGCCCGTCGCTTGAAAAATTCAACCCGTTTTGGTGCACGTAGCCGATCGCTGATTGTGCGTGCAATGTTGCGCCCCCGACAAGCGCATATTGTGATTCGCCCGATGTCAGGCTTTTGTATGCTTGATATAAACCGACTAGTGATGAAGAACAGTTAGAATGAACAAAATAGCTTGGCCCTTTTAATCCGAGCTTATGTGAGATCATTGTGGGAATGGTTCCGCTCTGGGCTAAAACCCATGAGACATAGCCATCCGGCGATCCATGTCCTTCTGTTGTCTCCTTCGGCAATAACGTTCTATATGAATTGCTGCTTGCAGACATATATACGCTTGTTGCCGGAATCTCCTTAGCCACATATCCTGCATCTTCAATCGCTTTCCAGGAGTGCAGCAATAAGAGGCGGAGCTGAGGGTCCATATACTCAGCATCTTTTGGCGAGATTTGAAAGAAACCGGGATCGAATAAGTCTTTCCCTTCGATCACAGATTGCACCGGCACATAGTCAGGATGCTGTATCAATTCTTCGGGAACTCCATTTGCGCGAAGCTCTTCTTCAGAAAAGAATCGTATGCTTTCTTTGCCTTCTTTGATGTGGTTCCAGAAGTCATGATGATTTTTCGCACCCGGGAACTGGCAAGATATCCCCACAATCGCAACACTGTCGTCAAAATAAGGGGGAATCTTCTGTTTCGGGTATTTTCCATCTTTTTTGTCATCATGATCATCTTCATTTTGTGTCCCGGCTAGATCTGAGTTTTTCATCTCCAAAATGTATTCACTGATTGCACGGATCGTGGAATACTCAAACA
The DNA here is from genome assembly GCF_037963335.1 of Bacillus sp. PS108. Classification (NCBI taxonomy): domain Bacteria; kingdom Bacillati; phylum Bacillota; class Bacilli; order Caryophanales; family Bacillaceae; genus Bacillus; species Bacillus sp. PS108. Next base: position 1,809,558 of record NZ_CP150155.1, on the reverse strand, counting down.
GCTCAGTAACATGAAACTCACAATCGAATTCTTTTTTGATTCGTTCAGCCACAGCTACAGCCAGAAGCGAATCGCCGCCCGCATCGAAAAATCCGTCTTCCGGCCCAAATCCGCTGACCTTGAGCGTTTCCTCCCAAATACGCAGCACCTGATCCTCTATTTCCGTTAATTGCAAGTGATTTGGTTTCCTTCTGTTGAACACGATCTCGCGTTTTTCTAATTCTTTACGGTTCACTTTTCCGCTGGGCGATAATGGAAGCTCATCTAAGCGGATAAAGTGTGAAGGTATCATATATTCAGGCAGACTCGATTTTAGATGAAGGCGCAAATCTTTTGGATTGGCAGAGGCATGTCCGCTTTCCTCTGTATAATAAGCAGCGAGCTGTTGATGGCCCTCCAGCTGCTTCACCACTACCGCCTGATCTAAAATGCCCGGAAATTCACTCAGCTTTGTTTCTATTGCGCCCAGCTCGACGCGAAAACCGCGTATTTTGACTTGGCTGTCAATCCGTCCCAAGTATTCTATGTTGCCGTCAGGAAGCCACCTTGCTGAATCACCCGATTTATATAGCTTCGTCCCTGGTTCAAAGGGATTATCAATAAATTTTTCAGCCGTAAGCCCCGGCTTTTTAAAATAGCCTCTTGCCAAACCGGCTCCAGCGATGCAAAGCTCACCAGGCTTTCCGATCGGGACAGGCTTCAAATGCTGGTCCACAATATAAATTTTCGTGTTGGAAACAGGCTTTCCAATCGGTGTATGGTGACTTGCGATATCTCCTTTTCCGCATCCGAAATACGCAGCGTAAATGGAGGCTTCCGTCGGTCCGTATATATTTTCAACACGGCAGTTTGTAAAGAGCGATACCGCCTTTTTCACTAATTCTTTAGGGAAGGCTTCACCTGCAACCATCATATACTTCAGCGGACCGTCCTCTGTGAATCGCTTGTTGTCTTTCGCCATTTCTAAAAAAAGATGCAGCATGGCCGGCACAAAATTAATGTGAGTCACTTTATATGTTTCAATATAATCCATGCAAAGCTGCGGTGATTTCTCCCCATTAGGCGGAAGAATCACAAGACGGCCGTCTCCAATAAACCATCCGAATAATTCTGAGATCGATACATCAAACACATAGTTCGTCTTCAATAAATATGCATCCTCAGCCGTTACAGGATAGTGAGATTCAAGAAAATTCAGGGTATTCATAATGCTCCGATGCTCTACCATAACCCCTTTAGGCTCTCCAGTGCTTCCCGATGTATAAATAATATAAGCGAGGTGTTCCGGTTTTACTTCCCGCTTTAAACCGCTGCTTTGCTGGTCTGTATAATCGTTTCGGCAAGCTAACTCGATATTGATCGCTTTTACATGGCTGCCAGTTAATCCGCTGATCCTATCATGAACGTTAGGTTGGGTGAGGACAATGGATGCCTGACTGTCTTTGAGCATGTACTCTAATCGTTCTTGCGGAAAACTTGGATCTAACGGCACATACGCTCCGCCAGCTTTCAGTATTCCTAAAATTCCGATGATCATATCAAACGAACGCTCTGCACAAATGCCAACGGGCTGTTCAGGTCCAACACCCTGATGTTGAAGGTAGACTGCAACAGATGTGCTTTTTTCATCTACTTCTTTATATGTAAGTGATCTGTCTTCAAACATCACAGCAACCGCATCGGGGGTTTGTTTCGCTTTTTCCTCAAACACCTCATGTATACACTTGTCATTTGCGATGTTTGTCCCTGTCGCATTCCATTGTTCCAGCAAACTAGTTTGTTCTTGATTTAATTGCAAAGAGTAGGCTTCAAGCGGCAAAGACGGGTCCTCCATCATGTGCTGCGCGAGCTTCATATAGTTCTCCATCATGCTTTCAATGGAGGACAGTTCGTACAAATCAGGGTTGTACAGAAGATGAAGCACTGTTTCATTTTCTTGCTCATATATTTCGAGCGCCAGCTCAAATTCACCCTCTTGCCGAATGTCTTCAATATATTCGATGCCAAGCGTTTGATACGGTTCAAGCACTTTTTGCAAGCCTGTTGCCTGAAAAAAGTTTTGGTACAGAAAAGCTGTTTGAAAAACCGGAGAATCCGCGGCCGAGCGGTCTACATTCAGCTCTCTTACCAATGCAGGGAACGGAAACGCCGCATGATCCAGGCCGTCAGCCACTGTCAGCTGCAGTTCCCGAATAAATGCTGTTAATGGCTGAGATCCGATATTCTTGCTCCGAACAGCCATCATATTGATAAAATAACCGATTAGGGTTTCAAATCTATCTTCTTGCCGACCCATTGTCGGAACGCCAACAATGATATCCTTTTGTTTTGTATAATGATGCAGCAGTACTTTGTAAATGGAGAGAAACACAACCGATTCATTCACATGATTGGTGCGGGCAAACGATTTAATTTGATTTCTCAGGTGATGGGGGAGCAAGCTTTTATAAGCTTGCCCCTTAAATTTTCGTGCTGAAGACCGCGGACGGTCAGCAGGCAAATCAAGAACTGGCAGACTCCCAGACAACTGTTCTTTCCAGTAAGCGAGATGCTCTTCCCCTTCTCTGCCAGTCAGCATTCGATTTTCCCAATCGACAAAATCGTAATAATCAGCTGTTAATGGCTGCTGCAAGGGCTCAATCCCATTCAGCAATTGTTGATACGCTTCGAATAGCGCCGATATCAATGTCAGCATCGACACACCATCAAATATGATATGGTGAATTGTTATAAGAACAATGCATTCTTCTAACCGATGAAAAAGGTGTGTGCTCCATAACGGACCAGCTTCCAACTGGAAAGGTTCTTTTGCTTTTTCTTTTAGAAAAGGCAAAATATCTGCTGATTTCATTGCTGATATATCCTCTTCCACAAAATAAAGATCCTTTGATAACTGAACCGATTGAAATGGAATGCCATTTTCTTCTTGAATCACACTGGCTAAGACCGGATATTGTCTCTGTACAAACAGAAGGGCTTTCTTGAACGTCTCTGCATGTATTGGTTTGCTGAAGCGAAAACATAAAGGAATGTTATATGCACTCATCCCAGGAGACATTTTTTGAAGCATCCACAGCCCTTTTTGCCCTTCTGAAAGCGGGCTTTTCAACTGCCGCTTCATGCCTTTAAGATGTTCTTCCACCTCAGAAATGGTTAATTCTCCTGATCTGAAGGCATCGAGAATTTCTTTATGATTCATACGATTTACTCCCTTCTATGATGTTTTGCACACTCTTAAAATCCAATTTCCCTAGCGCCACCTCTTGCATCAATCCGATGATTTGCTCGTCTGTATACGTGCCCTTTATGTGATGTGCTGCTGCGCTATGATTTTGTTTTTCCGCTTTTAAGGCCAAATGGTCAGATAGAGCTTGGACTGTCTGACATTCAAGGATTTCCCGGCCGGCCATCTTCAACTGCGTGGTTTTTTCGATATGCCGCATCAATTTTCGGCCAAGAATTGAATCCATCCCATAATCCAGAAAGTTTCTTTTGAAATTGATTCGATCCTCAGATATGCCCAATTCTCGTGCTAAAAATTGAACAATGATCTTTTGAATATGGGTTTTGCCATTCGGCTCGTCAATCTCTGTTTTCATATCTTGTGAATGCTGTTTAACGGCCTCTGATTGCTGAGTGCCTGACGAAATCCAATACCGTTCCCTTGCAAATGGATAACCAGGTAAAGAAACCATCCGAACGTGATCGCCATCATGAAGGAGTTCCCAAGGAATCTGATATCCTTTCACCCAGCATTCCGCGATGTTTTCCAAATTTCTTTCTTTTGCGAGAGCTTGCAGAACTGCTTCATCTTGTTCTTCTAAAATCCCTTCTGTATATCCTGTATAAAGGGATCTCTGTTGGCCTGATACCCCACCATTCTTCATTGCTTCCACATATTCCTTCAATTTTCGCACCAATTGCTTCTGATTGTTTGCAACGAGCGCGAGCCTTGCTTCCATGGCTTTTCTCCCAACCTGAAGCGTATATGCCACATCAGGTAAAGAAAGGTTATGATTCTGCTCCAGATACGCAATCATGCGGCAGGCAGCATCCTGAAGCCGATCGTCATTTTGGGCTGAAAGCACAATGATCTGCGGTGACCCTTGATGCCGCTGTGTGGACGGCTGATCATCCGGAATGTATTCTTCAATGACTGCATGTGCATTGGTGCCGCTGATTCCAGTCGTGCTGATCGTTCCCATCCTCGGCTTCTGATTTTTCCTGATCCACGAACGGTTTTCTTTGCAAAGCACAAATGGGCTTTCTTTAAACGGAATATACGGGTTTTCCGATTCACAGTGATGAGTGGCCGGAATGATCTGGTTTTTCATAGCCATCAGCATACTGATTAAAGCAACCGTTCCTGACGCTGCAAATGTGTGTCCGATTAAAGGTTTAATTGAGCTGATCATACAGAATTGCTTCTGCTTCGTATATTTGCTGAACACGCTCGTTAACGCTTGGACCTCAAGCGGATCACCAAGATTCGAGCCGGTACTGTGCGCCATCACATATTGAATATCGAGCGGATTGATTTCATTTTTTTCATAAATGTTTTCGATCAATTCTGCCTGGCTAAAAGGATTTGGCGCAGTAATGCCGTTGGTTTTGCCATCGTAATTCACGCCGCTGGCCTTGATGCAGCCATAAATATGATCTTTATCTTCAATTGCCTTTGATAATGGTTTCAAGAGAACAGCAGCCACCGCTTCACCTGGCACAAGGCCATTGGCATCCTGGTCAAACACTTTGCATTGTCCGTTCGGAGACAGCATTTCGGCCCTTGTCAGCGCCTCAAAAGACATGTGAGAAATATTCAAGCTGACGCCGCCGGCTAAAGCCATTTCACAATCCCCCTGACGCAGAGCTGAACATGCCTGGTGAATCGCCACCAGTCCAGATGAACATGCTGCTGTCAAAGCCATATTAGGCCCTTTTAAATCCAATGCGTATGCGATTCTCGCAGACAATGTGGCGTTTTGTGTTCCGTTAATGTAATCCGTATCTCCGGTTAGATGCGCATATTCCCCTTCTTCCACACCTACATAAACACCGCAGGATTTTCCTTTTATCCGATCTCCCATATAGCCGGCGTCTTCAAACGTGTGCCATGCTTCCTCTAGAAAAATGCGCTGGCGCGGATCCATGCTTTCGGCTTCTTTAGGCGATATTTGAAAAAACAGCGGATCAAACCGGTCTATGTCCTTCAAAAATGCCCCCCACCTTGGCACTGCTTTTTCTGGATCTCTGTTAGCTCTCCCCCAGTCCCGGCGTTCGCCCGGAATGTCAGAGATACACGATTTACCGTTTTTCAGATTATCCCACAGCTCATGGACCGAATCAGCTTGAGGGAACCTGCCGCTCATGCCGATAATGGCAATAGGCTCATCGTGAACCTGCCGAATGCTTTTTTTACTGGCTTCTGGTTCTAAAGCTACAGGAATTGCTGCATAAGCTTCAGGGGGCTTTTGCGCCTCTGATGCATCATCCCGGTAAAATGCTTCAATCAGCTCTTTATGATCGGTTAAGAAAAAGCCGATCAATTCTTGTAAAGTCGAATAGCCGAAAAATAAAGCCGGTGTCACTTCGATGTTGAAATGCTTTGATAACACATTCGAAAATTTAGCCAAATAGATTGAATCAAATCCGAAGTCGGCCCAATTTTTGTTCAAATTCAGCTTGTCCTTTGAAATCTTAAGCAATGTGTGAATATGCTCTTTCAAGTCGTGTTCTAAACGCTTTTCAATGCTTAGTGTTTTTACCTCATCCTTGTTTTCTTGCGCTAGAGGGGATTGAGTGGCCGGTTCTGGAATAGCTGGTTCAGTCATTCCTAAAAATCTGCTGACACGGCTGGGCTGACCGGCTATCACGAGATGCTGAGCATCCTGCTGAGCTAGGATGTGCTCAAACATACGGATGCCTTCCTCGGCTTCTAGGAAGCGTTGGCCGCTTGATTTCAGGTACATATCCGTTGTTTCTTCATCACCGATCTTCATTCCGCCATCCTTCCATACAGGCCAGTTGATGACAAACGTTTTACCGTTATGCAGCTCATTTCTGTATTGTGCGTAAGCCATCTGAAACCTGTTGCCAATCGCATAATCACAACATCCAAAATCCCCTAAAACCGCAGAAGAAGAAGAAAAATAACACATAAAATCAAGGACTTCATTTTTAAGCCATTCATCAAGCGCTATCGTGCCGTTGATTTTCGGTTCAATGATGCGCTGGAAGCTTTCGATCTTTTTGTCAAAAATAGCAGAGTCGCTTTCGATTCCGGCTGCATGAATGACACCGTTGATGGCACCGAATCGGTCTTTCCCTCTTTTTACGCAGTCTCCCATTGCGATAGGATCAGACACATCGGCTTCTGCATACATCGCTTCGCCGCCTAGATCATTTAATTCTTTTATTTGCTTTTGCTTCTCATCATTAAAAGGCGACCGCCCTGTCAAAATCAGGTTTGCGGCATAGTTTTTGGCCAAATGCTTGGCAAATAAATAACCAAGCCCTCCTACACCGCCTGTAATCAGGTAAGTACCGCCAGACTTCAATTTGCTGTCGTCCGGTTGTATCGTTGTCTGTTCAATGTGATTTACATATCGTTTCGCATTCTGATACAAAACCGTTTGTTCAGCTGAAGCCTGTAATTCTGCCCATATATTACGTGTCCAATCATCCATCGATCCTTGTTCCGCCGGCTGAAAGATTCCAGTCACTTTTGTGTGCGGAAGGACAAGCCCGAGTGAACGTTCGAAGCCAATCCATGATTCCAGATAGCTTCTGTCAAGACCATCTTCAAAACCCCCTGCCAGCAGCAGCCGTGAAGGATGAAGCTTTGCTGCGGACATACCTTGTAATAGGTAAACAATACAGGAATGGTCCTTTATACAGCACTTGTCTTCCATAGGCCACATATAGAGGATTGCATCTGGCTCTCCAAGTTCTTCTTTAATGCTCTGGAAGGCCTTTTCAAAAGTAACGGGTTCTTGCCGCACAATCTGGTAGCTATATTCAGACTGTTTGCTGTACACTTCGCCCTGTGATATAAAAATGACCTTGGTGTCTTGATCAACGTTTTTCAGGGCTGAAGCAAATGCGTTTTGCTTTTCTCTTTCAGTCAGAAAACAGATGAGCGTTTTGATACGTTTCGATGTGAGAGTCGCCGCCTCTTCTATCCACACTTCTTGAAAAGTCATAACCTTGAAAGGTTCTTCTGTTTGCTGATCATGATCCTGTTCTATAGACGCCGGGACCTTTGCCGCGCCTGGTGCCCAGTAACGCTCTTTCGCAAATGGATATGCCGGAAGACTGATCCGGACAGGCGTTTGGGTGCCGTACAGCATGCCCCAGTCGAAAGACAAGCCTTTCACCCAAAGATCCAGCAGTTTCGTATATTTCCCTTTGCTCATCCATGCTTCTATGATTTTTTCCGTATCCTCATCCGCTGATAAGACTGCTAACGCTTTTTTGTTATCATCGATGCGATCCAGATACAGGCTGTCTGCTTTGTTTTCGATAAAATCGTTCAGCTTTCTCTCAAGATCCTCTAGTGATTCCGCTATAAAGGCCAGCCGTTCCTCCATTGCTTCACGGCCCGTTTGCAAGGTATAGGCGATCCTGATCAGGTCTGTTTCGCGGTACCTTTTTTGTTTGATGGCTGTAAGCAGCTGTTCCGCTTTTTCTTGCAAGCGTTCCATGTTTTTGGCCGACAGCACAATCAGCGCTGGAGGATGGTCTTTCGGCGTTTGCGCCCCCGTTCTTGGAATATATTCTTCCAGGATGATATGGGCATTGGACCCTCCGGCGCCAAAACTGCTCAAGCCAGCGCGCCTAGGCACCTCTTGCCCGCCAATCACCGGGCGTTTCCATTCACCAAGTTGCTGCTGAACGACAAATGGCGTATGGCTGAACTCGATGTTCGGATTCAACCGCTGAGCATGCAATGATGGCGCAATTTGGCCATATTTAAACTGAAAAAGTATTTTTGTCAGCCCTGCAATTCCGGCTGCACTTTCACAATGACCGATATTTGATTTGCTGGAGCCGATCGCACAAAACTGTTTCTCCTGCGTATCTTTCTCAAATGCTTTTGTTAACCCCGCTATCTCAATCGGATCTCCTAATGCAGTGCCTGTTCCATGCGCCTCTAAATAACTGATGGTTCGGGCAGGAATGTCGGCGCGCTCCATTGCTTCTTTAATTACCTGTGCCTGTGCATGAGGATTTGGAACCGTGTATCCATTTGTTTTTCCTCCGCTATTAATGGCACTTGCCTTTATCACACCGTAAATATGGTCACCGTCCGCTATTGCTTGCTGCAGCGGCTTTAACACAATGGCGCCTACGCCTTCACCGTCGACAAATCCATCTGCATCATCGCCGAATGATTTACATGTATCACTAGCAGAGAGCATATTCATGACAGATAAATTCTGATAGTGAACCGGGTCGACAACTAAATTGACACCGCCGGCAATGGCACAATCACTCGATCCGCTATAGATGCTTTCCAGCGCTAAATGAATCGCTGTCAGGGAGGATGAGCAGGCTGTATCGACTGCAAGACTCGGGCCTTGGAAATTCAGTAAATAGGATATTCTGTTGGCGATAGACCAATAGCCGTAGCCGGTCGAATAATTTTTGTTCATGACTCCGGCAAAGACGCCGATTTTTCTGCTTGAACAGAGCGAGTCAGGCGTGTATCCCGCATCTTCAATACTTGCATAAGCGGTTTGCAGAAATAATCGCTCCTGAGGGTCCATTCTTTCTGCCTCAAGCGGAGAAATCTGAAAGAATAATGGGTCAAACTTGTCCATATCCTTGATAAATCCGCCCCATTTCGTATAAATTGATCCTTCTTTTCCTTTTTCTTTATCGTAATAAGCTTTCCAATCCCAGCGATCTTTCGGAATTTCCTCAATACAATTTCTTCCTTCTTTTAGGTTGTTCCAAAAGTCTTCTGCTGTTTCCGCCTGAGGATAGCGTCCAGAAATGCCGATAACGGCAACGTCACGGCTTGCAAGAGTGTTTGTCGGTGTTTCTTTCTCCCCGCTGAAGCCAAGCTTGCGAAAGCGCCGTGTTCTTTTAGCGGCCTGATCAGGTTTCTGTGAAGATTGGGTTCTGCTTTCGACCGGTGTATGTTGTTGAACTTGACGGTCAAGACCTGTTAATTTCATCAGAGCTTCTGTTTTTGTTTTGATGAAATGCTCCACTAATGCGTCAATGGTCTGGTACTCGAAAAATAAAGTGCTGCTTACATGGTCAAATTCTTTACGCAATGTATTCGTCAGCTGGACAACAACGATAGAATCAATACCGTACTTTTCAAGCGGTTCAGATGACTCAATCTTTCCTGCAGGAATTTTCAACGTTTCCCCGATTAGTTTTTTCATATATTCTGTGCTTTTTTCTCTTAGGAGAGCATGTTTCGATTGTCCAGCTTCCTCTGAATCTATGGTATGAATGTAGGCTGGCTCCTGATTAGACGCTTGTGAAACAACCTTCTCCGGCAAGATCACATTTTTCATCATACGTCGAACCAGCCCGTTGCTTGAGGCTGCGACGATTTGGTGACTCAGATCATGTGCCGCCTCGGCCGGGAAAAAGACAGATTCAAAGCCTTCGCTTTCAAGTGCCGCTTTCCAGCTGTCAGGATGTAAGCCGGGACAGCCGGGAATCCGCACTGCAGGATCTTCATACAGCCACCAGCCTTCCAAAAGACCAAAGGTGATGTGAGGGAACAGGCTGTTTCCCGCCATTTCATTCAGCAGCAGCATTCCGTTGTTTTTCATTACCGCTTTTGTATGCCGCAGTGTTTGACGGATATTTTTTGTTGCGTGAAGGACATTAGCGGCAATGACGACATCATAGCCTCCCGCTTCAAATTCCTGCTGGTCAATCGGTTTTTCCACATCAAAAAGCTGATATGTCAGGTACGGATTTTCCGCCCCATATTCCTTTTGTGCATGCAGCAAAAATGCTTTAGACAGATCTGTATAGCAATATTCATTGATGTGCTTTTGATATGGTTTCAGTTTTTCAAAGATTCCGGCACTCGTGCCGCCTGTGCCTGCGCCTATTTCCATAATGCGAATCGATGCCTCAGGGTCGTGCTTCAGACGTTCATCCAGATAAGCTAATAATGTATCGGCAAGCACTTTATTAAAATAATCTGCCACTTGGTTATGCTTATAAATGCCTTCCACCAGTTCCATCGAGGAATGCGGGAACATGATATCTGTTGCAGGGACTTTCCCTGTCAAAATATCCGGTAATGCTTTCAGCATGGCCTCTGCTAATACAACCATCGCCTTTGTCTCGCTGTCTTTAAGCCACTTTTCTTTTTTCGCGTTCCATTCTTGCCAAAGCAGCTCGATATCCTCTGCTTGGTCCTTCCTCACCAATGAATCTCCAACTTTCTTAAGATAGCCATGCTGCAAGAGAAATTCGCTGCTTTGCCGAATCCATTTTCCATAAAATTCACGAGTCTTATATTGTTGAAGACGTTCAACCGATAATGTATAACCATCAAACAGCCCGGCCGTTTGCAGCTGTCCTAACAACAGCCTGTAAAGAAGATCATCAAGCTCTTCATGTGTCACTCTTTGAAATCGTGCCGTAGTCGGCAGACGCTCCATCAGGCTCTCTGCATCTGCTGAAGGTTGCTCTGGATAAAGAGTGATGAATTCATTCTGATTCACGCCTTCGACTGCTACAGGCTTTGTCGTATGAATGAAAGCTGTTTGGCTGACTGGCCCAGAAAGCAGGGCTTCCAGCGCCTTCATAGCCTCCTCAGGCTCAATTAAACCTAAGCCGATTTGATTCATGAGCTGTACATAATGTTCATCCTCAGCCGCTTCACTATTCCCCCAATATCCCCAGTTCATGACTTTTACAGGGCATGCCCAGCTCTGAGAAAGCCGGTGAGCAAAAGCATCTGCATATGTACAGCCAGAGGCATAATGGCTTTGCTTCACATTTTTGATATGGGCTACAAGCGAAGAGAAGAATAAAACAAAATCTACATTCTCCTGGCGGAACACTTGGGCCATCCGAATACTGACATCGATCTTCGCCGCCAGTCCAGCGGTGAATTCTTCCGGCTTCATTTTTTCCAGGCTTTGCTCAAATAAAACCATCGCAGAGTGAACAATCCCGTGAATATGAGGATGGCGCATTTTCACTTGATCATAAGCCTGCTGCAATGAATGCTTATCGGCTGCATCGGCTGCAATGTAGAAAGGCTCAGGGCCAAGCGCCGAAAGTCGGTCTATTTTTGACTGGATGGCAGCATTAAGTTGACTTCGCCCAATCCAAACGATTTGCGCCTGGTAGCGGCGGATCATGTACTCACTCCACGCCTCTCCGATATACCCGGCTCCTCCGATGACCACATAGACTCCGCCTTTCCGATAGAGCGTGTCGCCTGACAGTGAGTGCCGATATGGGATCAATTGCTGCTGATGCCATTGCTGATTACGATAGGCCCAAGCATGGCCAAGGCGGTCAGCTGGGAGCGCAAACATGTGATTTACCGGCCATGTACAGCCTTTTTCAAGATCGAGAAGACGGATTTTCCAGTGTGGATATTCCTTTGCCATTGTGCCGGCAAGTCCATGAATGCTTGCATGAGCGGGTTGTACTGCCTCATGTTGCGTAACCGGCTGCGCTTGGACGGTCACAAGAGACCATTCAAGTTGTTTCTCGCCATAGCCTAATTGCAGGCAAGCTTTCACGAACTTAAATAAGTGAAGAACAGCTTCTCCTTGTCTATCACTATTCTCAAGGTCTGACGGGGCAATCCACAAGACATGGTCAATGCTTCCGTACGCTTGCAGTTTGTCCGCTATTGCCTCAATGTCATCTGCAGGGCGGATATCGATAAAGGAAACTTGCGGATAATGATGCTTTATGAAAGTCCGATCAGCTTCAGCAGCTCCGCATAAAACAGCTCTTTTACCAGCAAACGAAGCATTATCCTCCGCTTCTAGAGAGACTGGTTCCCAGACAGGGATCATCATCGTATGCCCGGTCATCTGAGAATCAGTTAATAGTTGCGGCATTGAATGCTGCTCTCCATCAAGTGCCCGCATCGAGGCACCCTTCATTCGCACACAAACGTGTCCGTTCTCATCACATAAATCAATATCATACTTTCTGACTTTGTCCTCCGCTTTACTGTCTGAACTATATCGAATATAAGACCATATCTTCTCTGGACATGGGCTGAAAATATCAACCTCCTGCAACGCAAATGGAAGAGACAGCGTCTGAGCTTGTCCAGCGGCATTGACTGAGCTAACGATAAAACCGACTGTGGCATGGAACGCGGAATCCATCAAACTCGGGTGGAGCGCAAAATGCTGCTTGTCGTTTTTTAGAAAAGCGGGTAACGAGATTTTTGCAAGCAATTGATCTTTGCCGACATAGACTTTTTCAATCCCTTGATAGCCCTCTCCATAGTCAAGCCCAATCTTTCGAAACGCTGCATAGCATTGTTCTGACGTCACTGTGTCCAAACTGCATTCTGTCTGTATTGATGAAAGGTTTAAAATGGAAGTGTTCGCTTCATCTGAAATGACAGCGCGGCCTTGGCAGTGTATCGTCAGGGCTTCTTCTTTATGTTCAGAGCTGCTATAAATGTCAAAGGAGATGTCCCCGTTATCCTCAGGAAAAAGGCCAATATGTATTTCTTTTGGTTCACTTTCAATCGTGATAGGACGCACCCACACAATGTCTTTAAGCGACACCACTCTTTGTTCGCCGTCCAGATCGCCTGCAGCTTTTTCCGCTGCTTCCCTTGCCATTTCTAAATAGGCAACGCCCGGCAAAATCTTCTGTCCCTGTACAACATGATCAGAAAGAAAAAATTCCGTGCCTGTAAATACAGAGCTAAAGCGCTGCTCAGTAAAGTCTGATGTATTGCGGTGCACCAGCGGATGTAAGATATGATTCACAGTGCTGGTTTTCATTTCAGGAACCGGGATCCAGTAGCGCTCCCTTGCAAACGGATAGGTCGGAACACTGATTTTAAGCGGCTTGCGATCGCCGTATAGGTCGTCCCAGGTGACCCGCTGTCCTTGAACCCATGCTTTCGCCATTTCCATCATTTCACTGTCTGTTGTCAAATTGTTATTCAGCGCATTTACCGATGCTAGCCCAGCCGCCTCCTGATTCTCCTTGGCTTGTCCGGTCCAGCAGCCCTCGATCTCTTCTTCTCCATTGGCAAACGCCCGAAGTTTAGCCGTTAAATCTTTTATGTCTTTTACAATGAAGGCCGCACGCTCCTCCATTTCAACCCGTCCTGCCTGCATGGTATAAGCTAACGCTAAAAGATTGACGTCCTCGCTAAGAAAATCAAGAAGTTTAAGAGCGTAAGCCTGCAGACGATCTTTGTTTCTCGCAGACAAAGGTATCACTATTTCTTCATTTTTCGTTAAAATCGTCTCTGAATGGCTCTCTGCTGGAATATATTCTTCCAAAATAAGATGCGCATTTGATCCTGAAGCGCCAAACGAACTTAAACCGGCACGGCGGGGATATGTGACGTCCACCCCGTTTTCTGTAAAAGATGGCTGCTCCCATTCCTTTGTTTCATGCTGGACAAAAAATGGGGTTTGATCAAGCTTCAAATAAGGATTCAGCTCTTCTGAATGTAATGACGGCACCAAGGTTTTATGATGCAGCTGCAGGACAGTCTTCGTTAAGCCGCTAATGCCCGCTGCAGCTTCAGCATGGCCAATATTTGATTTCACAGAACCGATTGAACAGAATTGCTTGTCCTGCGTATTGCGGCTGAAAGCTTTTACTAACCCCTGTACTTCAATCGGATCTCCCAATGAGGTGCCAGTGCCATGGGCTTCAACATAGCTGATGGTGCGCGGATCAATTCCTGTTTTTTCTAGACATGCTTCGATTACATCAGCTTGAGCTACCGGGCTCGGTACTGTAATTCCGCTTACTTTTCCTACATGATTTATCGCACTGCCTTTGATGACAGCATAGATTCGGTCACCGTCCTGTTCAGCTTTTCGCAGCGGTTTTAGCAATACTGTGCCGACACCTTCTCCAGATACGTAGCCATCCCCGCCTTTGCCGAAAGTATGGCAATAGCCGTCACTTGAGTGCATCCCTACACTGCCATAGCTGATATATTTAGCCGGATGCAGTGACAAATTGACGCCTCCGGCAAGCGCGGCCTCGCATTCTCCATTCCGGATGCTCTCTATTGCCAGATGAACCGCAGTTAATGAGGAAGAGCAGACCGTGTCCACCGCCATGCTTGGGCCGTGGAAATTACAATAGTAAGAGACCCTGTTGGCGATTTGCGCATAATTCAGCGATAAAGGAAATGGATTGTGTTCTGATAGAGCTTCAGCCCCTATAAGGGAATAGTCCTTATGCATTACGCCGGCAAACACACCGACATGCTGTCTTTTATTTTCTCCCTGCGGTGCAGCAATTGTCTCTGGTGTATAACCCGCATCTTCAATAGCTTCCCAGCATGTCTCTAAAAATAACCGTTCCTGAGGGTCCATCATTTCCGCTTCACGCGGAGAGATTCTGAAAAATTGAGGATCAAAGCAATCAGCCTCCTCGATAAACCCGCCCCATTTCGAGAGTGGCTTGCCTGCAGGTGAATCCAGTCCATTGTTTTCTTTCCATTCCCAGCGTGAGTTTGGAATCTCTGTGATGCAGTCGGTACCCGCTTTAAGATGTTCCCAAAATTCCTGTATGTTTTTTGCCTTAGGATAGCGTCCCGCCATTCCGATAATGGCAATGTCCTCACCGATCTCTGGTGAAGAGGTAACACCATCAGGAGAATCCTTCATTGGTGAAGGAGATTGGCGGACAGCATCGTCCGCCTCTCCAATTGAATATTGATCAGCAAGATGAGCAGCTAGTTCTGCAATTGTTGTAAATTCAAACAGCAGTGTCGGAGCAAGATCCGCTCCAACCTTATCTCCAATTTCCTGAACCACGGTAAGCAATGACGGAGAATCCAAGCCTAGCTCATAGTACCCAGCGTGGATATCCATTTGTTCTGCCGGCCTTTCAAGCTGCTTAGCAAGCAGCTGACGCAAATACATTTCAAATGCGGGATAGTCCCGACTGATGTTCTGAGAGACAGCAGCTCTTTTTTCTTGAATTTCTTTTGGAGAATGAAAGGCTGACATATTCCGTACAGACTTGCCTGCAAATTGTTTCAGCTCGGCCACTTTTTGTCCTGATGAATTAAAATATTCAATCGTCATATAAGTGAGTTCTTTCTTTTGGCGCACAGATGAGGAGAGGATCCGTGCTGTACATCCTTTTTGCAATCGTTCTGAAGCAGAAAACGATTCATAATACAATGGCAGGTACATCGTTTGATCTGAGATCAGGCAGCTTGAACCTATGCCGCTGCCGTCAATAAGCGTCGGATGAAACAGAAAAGCATCAGAATGACGCAACGCTTCCTGTCCGACTGCTAAATCAATTAAAGCCCCCTCTTTGGCTTCATAAATCTGTCCTTCCGCCTTCATCATGCCGGTATGCACTAACTCTTGAGATCGGCATTGTTCATAGATTTCATCTAAATTCAGAATCCTGTCAGCTGTATTTTTCCACTGATTAAGGTCTATTGATTCGGCAAAAGCGGTTTGCTCTTTACGATGCATGTCAGCAGTCACATATTGTCTCTTGTCAGATAGTGATTCTCCATGCTGTTTTTGTCCGTCGATGATGATGGACCATGTCCCTTCCTTTCTTTCAGACACGTGAATGGTCAGGGCAATGTCATATGACTCATCTGCGATCAAAGGGTAAAAAATGGTCAGGTTTTTT
Source organism: Bacillus sp. PS108 (assembly GCF_037963335.1). Taxonomy (NCBI): domain Bacteria; kingdom Bacillati; phylum Bacillota; class Bacilli; order Caryophanales; family Bacillaceae; genus Bacillus; species Bacillus sp. PS108. Next base: position 1,793,727 of record NZ_CP150155.1, on the reverse strand, counting down.
AATTCAAGCTCTTGGTATGCATAACCATGTTCCTGGAATACTTGGTAGATTAAATCTATATAAGCAAGGCCGGGTAATAACGCTTGTCCATATACCTTGTGGTTGGACATGATTGGATTATTTAATGAAATGTGCAGTTGTTCAGTTATCATTTTCCCACTCCTCTCTTATTTGAAAGTTTTCCAAAACATATCTTTAGAAGCCCCTGTGTCTGAATGCACTTTTTCCTGCACGTTTTGAGCTGATGGTTTGATTAAAACGGGCTGCCTATTTAATTCCGGCAAAGGCAGAGGTTTTCTTCTAATTGGACGAGCAACCGATTCATTCCAGGCTTCTATAATGAGATGGGCGTTCGTTCCGCCATCTGCAAAACAATTAATTGCCGCAGCCGGCGTTGTCTCCTTCCACTCGGCTTGCGATCTGCTGAAATACAAATCTGTTTTTTCTATATCAAAATACGGCATATTTTCATTACCTGACAGGAACGGAACCAATTGTCTATGCTTCAGCATTAAAGCTACTTTAATCAGGCTCGCAATCCCCTCTGCACATAATGGATGGCCGATGTTAGGTTTCACCGATCCCAGCCCTAACGGAGCCTTTGATTCAGAACGGTAAATGGACTGGATTGCCTTTAATTCAAGTAAATCTGTTACTGCCGACCCCGATCCGTTCGCTTCGAGATAGCTGATCTCTTCAGTCTTTTTGCCGCTTTTTTCAAGCGCTGACAGCATGACGTCCTTTTGTGCCTCGAGATTCGGAGATGATGGGCCTGCCGTTCTTCCGTCATTATTAATCGCAGCGGCTTTAATGACTGCATATATGGAATCTCCGTCTTCAACCGCTTGGCTGACGGTTTTGACGAGAACCATGCCCACGCCTTCTCCTAAAATGACACCGTCTGCCCGCTTATCAAAAATATGGAATGACGGTTTGTCACATAAAAGTCCGCGCTCATGAAACATTCGATGCGCATCAGCATCAAGCAAACTGACGCCGCCTACAACCGCTGCCTCAATATCTCCGCTTCGCAGAGCCTGAATGGCCATATTCAGCCCCACCAGTGCAGAGGAACAAGCGGTATCGAGGACAATACTCGGTCCCTTCAAGTCAAAAAATTGTGAGATGTTAGCCGCTAAATAGTTTTGTCCACCAGCGACTATCGGATTTTTTGCTTTTGAAAGACTGGCCGGATCAGGCTTGTGCTGGCTGCGGCCTCCTATATAAACACCAGCCCTCATGCCTTTCACTTCTTTCTCTGTATAACCCGCGTGATACCATAGCTTCAGGCTTTCCTCCAATACAGCCAAAGCTTGAGGGTCCATCGCTCTGACATCGCTTTCGGACATCATGAAGAAATCATGATCAAATCGGTTCATTTCATCAATGAGGCCCGCGTAATTCGAGCTGGAGTTCCCGAATCGTTCAGGCGGAACAGGCGCAATCGCAGACCGTCCATCACGTATTAAATCCCAGTATTCCTCTAGGGTTTCTGCTCCCGGGAACCTGCAACTAAGACCGATGATAGCGATGTCCTCAGCAAGAAGTGCCGTTTTTTCATGGCTTATCTGTTGCGGCCGCTGTTCTGGCACCAGCTTCTGTTTCATTGCTGATTGCGGCTTGAGAGGTGTCTGTTTCTCAGGAACAGATGGCTGTAAAACAGCTGATATGTCATATTTCGAAATGAGCCAGTGTGCAAAGGATTCTATTGTCGGGTATTCAAACAAGATTGACGGATCAATATCTCCATTTAATTGTTGGTTCATCTGCTGTACCAGCTGGGCCAATATAATCGAGTCGATTCCGTATTCTTGGAAAGGTTCATCCGTTTCAAAGTCTTCTGCAGCTATTTTCAGTTCATCTGAAAAAAGAGTTACGAGCCAGTCGACTGTTTCAGGGAACAGGTTGCGAGTGCTGGTTTGCTCTTTCGTCTCAGGATGCGAGAGAGCTTCGACAGGCAATGACGGCTGCATCAGCTTATCCGGCTTCCAAACGTTTGTATCTGGTACTGCCGGCAGCACGACAGCATACTGTCTGTCTGATAGAATCTGGTCAAGCAGCTGTAATCCCTCGTCGTTTGTCAAACTGATCAATCCAGTTTGTTCTAAAGCTTTGCTTCGAACCTCGCCTAAACCGGTCTCCTTCCAGTTAGGCCACTGAATGCTTACAATGGGACATTTATCTTGATGAGCCTCCGCAAAATAATCCATAAAAGCATTTGCCATCGCGTAATCAGCTTGTCCTGCTGCTAGTGCAGGGATGGCCGCTGATACTGATGAAAACAAGGTGAAAAACGCCAATGGTTCATCTTGAAGCAGGTCAAACAACGTTTGCAGACCTTCGACTTTCGGTTCAAGCACCTGTCCGATCTCTTCTAGTGATTTTCTGATAAAAGCCGGGTTTTGTTTGTTCACCATCCCGGCACAATGGATGACTCCGCCAATCGCCCCCATTGTTTCGTGTATTGTCTTCAGGCTCTGTTCGACAGCAACCCTGTCTGTGAGATCCAGAGACAGCACCTGAACTTGCGCACCCATGTCTTCTAGCTCTTGAACGGCTTTTATTTTCTCGGCAAGCGAGGAAATTTTTACCGAATTCCACTGGTCACGCGGCGGAAGCTCTTCACGGCCGATAAGGACCAGCCGCTTAACGCCGTATGTTTTCACAAAATGCCGCGCACACAGCAAGCCGAGACCTCTTGTCCCGCCTGTAATAAGCAGGACTTTGTCTGTTGAAAACGATACTTGCTTATGACTTAGAGCGGCTTCTGCTGGCTGCTCTGTCAAATATGCGCGATATCGCTGTCCGTTTCGATAACAGACTTCTGATTCTGTGCTCTTGGCATAATATTCAACTGCAATCAGTCTGGCCAGCTCCTCATGAGAGGCTTCGCATTCCATATCTGCATGTCTTGAAGTAAGATGGCTGTACTCACTTTGAAGCATGCGGTATAAACCGGCCCGTGAAGCACCAGACAAAAGAACACCCTCATTTGCGTAGGCCTCCAGCCCCTTTGTTACACCCAAGACCGTCAAATGATGCTTGCTTGCACGTCCTTGCTCGATCAGCTTTTGGAGCCAGTTTATCCAGCCCATAGAATGCTCATGGCTCGTTCCGCACCCGATCAGATCGATTGCTCCAGCAACGTGTTCATAGTCAGCAGCAGATACCCGATCCAGCTCTTGGCTGTCAAATATACGGTATGTCGAGAAATACGCCGAAAGCTCTTCCGCTAATGCCATTGTCTCCTCATTTGCCAAAATGGCGACGGTTTGATTCGTCATTTCTGCCGGTTCAATCGGACAAGGCTGCCACTGTTTACGCAGAAAGCAGCGCTTTGGCATCAGTTCGAATTGAGGCATTGCTGTAGCAATGGTTTCGGGTTCGCCTTCTTGAGTTGGCAGCCAGTAATACTCTTCCGCGAACGGATAAGCAGGCAGGCTGATTCGGCGAGGCGTGTATTCCCCATAAAGCTTGTTCCAATCTATCTGCAGCCCTTTCACCCATAGCTCTGCTACTTTCTCCAGCCTTTTTTTCTCTATCCATGTTTGCAGCAATGCTTTGGCATCATGATCCGTTTCAAACAGCTTGATTTCGCTCTTCTTCGTTTTCACGTGAGCAGCAAATATGCTGCCGTTCGGCATTTCAGCCAAATAATCATCTAAAGCTTTGATCAGCATTTCTCTCGAATCCGCCAAAAACGCCATGCGATAATCCATTGCTTCCCGGCCCGTCTGAAGTGTGTATGCCATATCCTCCAGATCGATATCTTCATTGGAAGTTACGAAATCTTTCATTGCTTCCGCATAGGCCTTCAATTGCTTCTCTTTTTTCGCTGAGAGTACAAATAATGCTGAGCGGTGCTGCTTTGTTAATCGATCGTTCCTCTTTTCAGGCTGATATTCCTCTATCACAATATGGGCATTCGTTCCGCTATATCCGAAGGAGCTCACACATGCTCTCCGCGGTTTTCCATCAGCCGTTTCCCAAGGCTTAAGCTCCGTATTTACGTATAAAGGAGAATGCTCAAATTCAAAATGCTCATTCGGTGTCGTGAAGTTCAATGTCGGCACAAGTGTTTTATGATTCATGCACAATAACACTTTTTGAACCCCGGCTACTCCTGCCGCCGCGGATGTATGGCCAATATTGCTTTTGACGGAACCGATTGCGCAAAACTGCTTTTTGTCTGTTTTTTCTTGAAATACGGTGGACAGAGCTTCTAATTCAATTGGATCGCCTTGTTTTGTTCCTGTGCCGTGCATCTCGACATAACTGATACTCTCAGGATGTATGCCGTATGTTTCATATATGTCTCTTTCCAGATCCATTTGGCTTTTCGCACTCGGTGCCGTGATTCCGTTTGTTTTCCCGTCCTGATTAATACCCGAGCCAATGATGATGCCATAAATATGGTCACGGTCCGCTTCCGCATCTTTCAGCCTTTTCAATACCAGCGCACCCGCACCCTCGCCGGGCACAAAACCATTCGCGCCATTGTCAAATGCTTTACATTGTCCATCAGGTGAAAGCATGCCGGCCTCACACATACTCATGTAAGATTCCGGCGTCAGGTATAAGCTGACCCCGCCGACCAGCGCCATATCAATTTCTTTGTTTATAAGTGCCTGGCGCGCTAAATGAGTGCCGACCAATGAAGATGAACATGCGGTATCAATAGGAATCGCTGGCCCTTTTAAATTTAGAAAATACGGAATACGCGCCGCTGCGATCGCAAAGCTGTTTCCGGTGGCATTTGCTCTTGACTGCCGATTCAGCATGACCCCGTATTCATTGCTCATAATGCCGAGATATACACCGCATTTTTTCTCATTTAAAGTTCGGGCGTTGTACCCAGCGTCCTCAAAGGCTTTATAGCCTTCCTGCAAAAAGATTCGATGCTGCGGGTCCATCAGTTCAGCTTCTGACGGCGGAATATTAAAAAACAACGGATCAAAATGTTCAATATCATCAAGCATCCCCATTGATTTGCAATAGACTTTCCCTTTTTTGTTGAGGACAGGATCATAGTATTTGTCAACATCCCACCGTGATGTTGGAATGTCCCGAATGGCATTTCTCGCATGAACCAGGTTATCCCAGTACTCTCTTACATTACGAGCGCCCGGGTATCTTCCCGACATCCCGACAATCGCTATCGCATCCTCCGGGCGGTCTTGAAGAACAGGAACCGTTTTCTTCTCATGTTCTTTCTTTATTGGATGTTGAACAGGCTGTAGTGGCCGTTCTGCCGGCTTTGGATGAGATGATGCTGCTGGCTTTTGCTGGGCTGCTTCGAAAGAGTCAGTATGCTCTATCTTTCTATCAAGATGAGTTCCAAGCTCGGACTTTAGCATTTCGGCAAAATCACGTATCGTTGGATAATCATATACTCTGGTTACCGTAAAAGACGTTCCGTATTGCTTGTTCACCGCTTTTATCCATTCGAGTCCGGTAATCGAGTCCATTCCGATATCTATGAACGCTTCGTCAATATCCACCTCGTATGGCTCCATGTATAACACGTCTGCTATGCTTTCCCTCAAGTTTTCATGCAGCGTTTCAATTGCTACAGTATATTGTCTTGATGCAGATATTTCTGCCGCTGCATATTGAATCGTTTCTTCAGCTTCCTCTTGCACTGGCTGATGATGTTCTAACGGCTGCAGAGATATATTAGCCGGTTTAGCAGCAGGTACCGCTGTTTTTTGTCTGATCGGCGTGTACGTCTCCGTTTGTTTTTTCTCCCCAGCTTGTGTGCTTAACTCGTGTGCTAAGTAAACAGCGAAATCACGTGTTGTCGGATAATCATATACCTTTGTGACATTTAGTGATGTGCCATACTGTTTATTTATTGCTTTTATCCATTCGAGCCCGGTAATCGAGTCCATACCGATATCTATGAATGCTTCGTCTGGATCAATCTCGTTTTGGTCCATGTACAGCACTTCCGCTAAGCCCGCTGTTAGTTCATCGCACAAGGTCTCCGCCGTGATCGTCTCTATTTCTGTATCTGATGGAACCAGAGATGCTGTCCGCTCCAAACGATCCTGATTGGTCATTAAAGGCTGTAACGTAATATTGGCAGGCTTGCCGCTGGCTTCTCTGGCTACAGACGGCTTCGGAATGACGGGCTGTACTGGAGCGAATGGCTCCTCCGTTCTTTTTTCCTCAGCCATTGCATGTACGTCTATCCAATAGCGATCTCTTGCGAAAGGATAGGCAGGTAAACTGATGCGCCGCGGTTTTTGATCCTGATATAGCGTGCTCCAGTCGATTCGCAAACCTCTTACCCACAGGTCTAAAACCTTCGCATATTTTCCTTTTTGCAGCCATGCCTCAATTGTTTTTGACATATCCTCATCAGCAGCAAAAGCAGCAATGGCTTCTTTGTTGCGCTTTACTTGTCCGCGATAGACATATTCACGATTTTCTGTTCCAGAGATACATTCATTCAGCTTTTCTTCAAGCTCCCGCATCGATTCCGCAACGAACGCCAGCCGTTCGTTCATCGCTTCCCGTCCGACTTGAAGCGTATAGGCAATTCGGTGTAAATCTGCTTCCACATATGTTTGTTCACGAATGGCATGCAGCAATCGCTCCGCGCGTTTCTGAAGTCTTTCCTCATTTTTTGCTGAGAGCACAATGACAGCCGGCTGTTTCCTCGCTGGTAAACGTTCCTCCACAGGTTCCGGAGCATACTCTTCTATTAAAATATGGGCGTTCACACCCCCGGCACCAAATGAAGAGACTCCTGCGATTCTCGGTAATTCGATGTCTTTGCCATTGACACTGATGATCGGCCTCTTCCACTCTTCTAGCTCTTGCTGTACTTTAAACGGCGAGTTAAGGAAATCAATATTCGGGTTCAGCACGTTTGAATGCAGGGAAGGCGCAAGCTGCCTGTATTTCATTTGGAGCAATACCTTCGTTACTCCTGCAATACCTGCCGCACTCTCACAGTGCCCGATATTTGATTTGGCTGACCCTATTGCACAAAATTGTTTGTCATCGGTTTCTTGCGTAAACACTTTGGACAGCCCTGTGATTTCAATAGGATCACCGAGAGAGGTTCCCGTGCCGTGGGCTTCGATGTAACTGACTGTCCGCGGATCAACCTTCGCTTCCACAAACGCCTTTTTGATGACATCTGCTTGGGCATTCGGATTGGGCACTGAGTACCCGTTTGTTTTTCCCCCGTGGTTGATGGCTGTCCCCTTAATGATTCCATAAATGTGATCACCATCTTCAACTGCTTTAGACAATGGCTTCAAAAGCACTGCTCCAACGCCTTCCCCCGGCACATAGCCGTCTCCGCCCTGTCCGAAGCTTTCACATCGGCCTTTGCTGGACATAAATTTGTTCTGCCCGAGCATCAAATATTTATTTGGATGGATTGACACATTCACGCCGCCCGCGAATGCCGCCTCACATTCTCCGCGCTGCAGGCTTTGGCAGGCCAAGTGGATAGCCGTTAAAGAAGAAGAACACATGGTGTCTAAAGCAATACTCGGTCCGTGAAAATCAAAATAATAAGATACCCGGTTCGCGATGGATGATGGATTTCCCGTTAAAGCCAGAGACCTTCCCCGCACCTGCTCTTGTGCCCCGTACAGCTGATATTCTTCGTACATGACACCGACGTAAACACCGACGCTTCCGCCAAGCTCAGCATCACGCTTACGGCCGAGGTGCTCTCTTGTATAGCCTGCGTCTTCCATCGTTTCATACACGCACTGCAAAAATAAACGCTCTTGCGGGTCCATTAATTTTGCCTCACGCGGCGAAATATGGAAAAACTGCGGGTCAAACTTGTCTACATCCTTCATGAAGCCGCCCCACTTGCTGTAGGTTTTTCCAGGCTTGTCTTTATCTTCGTCATAATAAAGACTGTGATCCCAGCGGTCTGCAGGAATTTCCGTAATACAGTCTCGCCCGTCCCTCAGGTTTTCCCATAATTCATCAATGTTGTCTGCCTGCGGATAGCGACCTGAGATACCGATGATCGCAATTTCTTCCGTTTCCTTCTCTCTTACCTGCTTCTGCTCTTTATCTTGCAAAGGAAGAAATCCAGACTTTCTTGGGATAACTGGGATTTCTTGTTTTTCAGGTTCTGATTTTCTTTCAACAGAAGGTTTTCCCGTTTCAAATCCCAAGATGTCCAGCAGTTTTTCTCTGCGGGAATCAATAAAATACCGGGTTAATGACCGAATATCCTGGTATTCAAAGAACAGCGTCTTGGACAAAGATCCGAATACTTTTTCTAATTGACCCGTTACATGCATGATCATGATAGAATCGATCCCGTAATCCTCGAGAGGAGCTTCAGCATCAATCTGGCCAGCTGGCAGCTTAATCACCGAAGAAAGCACCTGTTTAAAATAGTTCTCCGCTTTTTCTCTTAGTATCTCTTCATCAATTTCCCCGATGATGTCTGCTTTTTCTGCCTCCTGATTGAGACTGCTTTTTTTGATATTGTGAGATTGGCCTTTGCCATGTCCCGTTTCATGTAAAAATGCACGAATCCGATCAGTAACACCGGAAGCAACTAACACTTGCGGGTTCCCTGACGTCCAGCCATGATATAGCGCCTGAATCCCACGATCTGTTTCCATGGCCACCATGCCTGTTTCTCTTTTCAGCATCCTTGCAGTTTCCGCATCAATTTGCATGCCCCCGTCTTTCCACAGCGGCCAGCACACTGAAAGAGTTTTTCCGTAACGCTTGTGCAGCTCTGCTTGGCCATTGCGATATTCGCTGAATGCATTCATAAATGCATTGGCCATTGCGTAATCAGCCTGTCCCGCGCTTCCTACTGCTCCGGCACCTGAGGAAAAAAGGATAAAGAAATCGAGCGGAATATCTTTCGTTGCTTCGTCAAGGTGAATCAGTCCTGCTACCTTTGGAGCAAGAACGGTTTGAACCTCTTCTTTCTTTTTCTTTATAATGAAATTATCTTTTATTAAACCGGCGCTGTGAATGATGCCATCTAAGTCTCCATAAACGTTTTGGGTTTCTTTTAATAAGGCATCAACCGTTTGTTTGTCAGCCAGATCAGCTTGTCTGTAAATCGCTTGGATGCCAAGTTTCTGTAAGGCTTTAAGCTTCTTCTTCTTCCTTTCATCAAGCGGAGAGCGTCCTGTCAGGATCACAACCGCATCATTCGTTTGGTTTGCAATTTCAGTTGCAAAGATGAATCCAAGACCGCCCGCACCGCCTGTGATCAGATACACGCCTTTATCCTTCCATGGCATGTCAGCACTTAGGTGCTCACCAGACACTTCTTTCCACTTGCTTACAAATCGCTTCCCTTGCCAGTGGCGGATATGCGTGTCACGCGGATAGCGTCTGTTTTCCTCCAATATTTCGAATAGGTCACCAGCTGACATCCCGGTTTCTATTTCGATCAACTGTCCTGTCAGTTTTGGATTTTCCAGTTCAGCCGTTTTGAGCAATCCAGTTAAGCCGCTTAATAGCTGAGGCTCGTCCAACGCAGGCACCGCCACTTGAATGAATGTATGTCCTCCTGTTTTTGAGTGCATTAGCTGTTTGATTTCTTCAAATAACTGTATGGCATAACCTTCAAACCGTTCATCAATTGTCTCTGTATCATGCTGCAGAACTGTACAGTCAAGATGATTTTGGAGGCTTTCCATTTGTTCTCCAACATCACAGACAACGACTTTATGTGTGTCGTACTCTATGAGCTCTTGCCTCTCTGCAGCACGTTCTTCCCAAATATGTTCGAACAGTAGCGTGTCAGTCGCTTCAGAAGGACCTTCTTGATCTGTTTCTAACACTCTTGCAGAATAGCCCGTCAATCGCACGCAAACCTGCCCCTCTTCATTGCATAAATCGATATCAAGCTTCTGCATACGATCCCCAGCTGTACTGCCCTCGCTATATGTGATCCGCGCCCACATAGATGCCTCGCAGCCTTTGAAGATTTGGACATCCTGTATGGCAAAAGGCAGCATTGCCTTTCTGTCTTCTAAACTCGCAGCTCCTCCCAGCCTCAAACCGATAGATGCTTGAAATGCCGAATCTATCATGCTCGGATGCAGAATATAATGGTCTTCTGTATTAGAGATTACAGGAGGCATCGTCAATTTCACTAGAACTCCGTTTTCGCCGGCATATAGGCTGTCGATCGCTCTGTGGCTGTCACCATAATGAATACCCATTTCTGTATAAGCCTCGTAGCAATCAAAAGGTGACAGCGTCCGGCCATTATAGCTTGCCTTCAGTTCTTCAATGTTGATAACCGGATTTTCACCAGCCTCACAAAGCACTGCACTCCCTTGCCCATATACAATCGGCGACTCCTCTGCGCTTTCAGGGTCCCGGCAGATTTCAAATGTAATCTCACCATTCTCCTCAGGATATAGACGTACATCTATATCTTTCTGCTGTTCTGTGACGGCGAACGGCCGGACCCAGACGATATTCCGGAGCCGGAATCCTGTCGGGAACTGATCCGCAGCTGCCCTTTCCACAGCTGCCCGAACCATCTCCAATAAAGCTGCGCCAGGTAAAACGTGTTCGCCCTTTATGACATGATCCTTCAAGAAAAATTCACGTCCTGTAAACGCTGAACGGAAGCGGACACCCGATATGTCGGACACATTTTGATGCAGAAGAGGATGCAGGATGTGTCGCTCCTCCTTTAAACGATCAGTCTTTTTCTCCGCTTTCGGCACCCAATAACGCACCCTCTCAAATGGGTAAGTCGGCAGGCTGATCCGCTTTGGTTTGTTTCCGTCGTAAAGCAGCTTCCAGTCAACCCCAGATCCGTTCGCCCACTGCTCCGCAATTTGATCGAGTTTTCTTTGCTCCAGCAATTTATGTACCGATTCGGCGGGACGCGATGGTTCGCTTCCTCTTGACACGCGGCCCTTCCAGCAATGCTGAATGGTTTTTCGTCCTTCTATAAAAGCCTTCAATTGGTCGCTTAATTCTTGAATTCCGGATGCTAAGAAAGTAACCCGTTCTTCCATCGGTTCACGGCCTACCTGCAATGTATACGCCAAATCTCTAATCTGAATCCCATCATGAAGAAAATCCAAGAGACGTTTTGCATATACACGGAGACGTTCTTGATTACGGGCAGAAAGCGGAATAACTGCGGATATGTCAGAATCTGAGGACAAAGAAACGTCCTGCTCCGCTGCTTGAGGAATATGTTCCTCAAGGATAATATGTGCGTTTGAACCTGTTGCGCCAAAAGAACTGATCCCCGCCCGTCGCGGATAAGGGACGTCTTCCCCATTCTCCTTGATAACAGGCTGCTTCCACGTTTCTGTTTCATGCTGTACATAAAATGGAGACTTTTCAAAATCAACGTACGGATTCAGTTCTTCCGAATGCAAAGAAGGCACAAGTTTTTGATGGTGAAGCTGAAGAGCAACCTTGCTTAAACCGCTGATCCCCGCGGCGGATTCGGCGTGCCCAATGTTTGACTTTACAGAACCGATTGAACAGAACTGCCGATCCTGCGTATATTGGCGGAACGCTTTCACTAATCCCTGTATTTCGATCGGATCTCCTAAGGACGTGCCGGTTCCATGGGCTTCCACATAACTGATCGTCCGCGGATCGATTCCCGTTTTCTCCAAGCATGTCTCAATCAGATCAGCTTGGGAAACAGGGCTCGGCACTGAAATGCCGCTTACAGTGCCCACATGATTCACAGCACTTCCTTTAATAACTGCATAAATGCGATCTCCGTCTTCCTCTGCCTGGCGCAAAGGCTTTAATAAAACCGCGCCTATACCCTCTGCAGGCACATAACCGTCTCCATCCTTTCCAAACGTACGGCAGTGTCCGTCAGTGGAAAACATATCCCAGACCCCGTATGTCATATATTTATTCGGGTGCAAAGACAGGTTCACTCCGCCTGCTAACGCAACATCGCACTCACCGTGACGTATGCTTTCCAACGCCAAGTGCACTGCGGTCAAAGAGGATGAACATACCGTATCGACAGCCATACTCGGACCGTGGAAATTACAAAAGTAAGAAACACGGTTGGCGATTTGCGCATAGTTGAGCGAAAGAGGAAACACATTTTCTGCTGATGCTTCTTCAGCTCCGACTAATGTATAATCCTTGTGCATGACACCGGCAAAAACTCCTACATGCTGCCTTTTATTTCGTCCTTTAGGCTTGGTCAACGTCTTTGGCGTATAGCCCGCATCCTCAATCGTTTCCCAGCATGTTTCTAAAAACAGCCGCTCTTGAGGGTCCATTGTCTCCGCTTCTCTTGGCGTGATTCTGAAAAATTGGGGATCAAAGCAGTCGGGATCATCAATAAATCCTCCCCATTTGGAAATGTCCTTACCCGAAGGAGATGTGATTCCTTCAAGTTTCTGCCAATCCCAGCGCGACTCAGGAATCTCGCTAACGCAGTCCTTCCCCTCTTTCAGATTGTTCCAAAATTCATGAATATTGGCTGCCTTCGGATACCTGCCCGCCAAGCCGATAATCGCAATATCGCCTGCTGCCTCAATAGGTGCAGGACGAGAGCCTTCAACAGTCTTATGGTCGTTTATGCTGTCGGAAACGCGTGCTCTTTCATTCTGGCCAAGAGAACCAGCGGCACTAAAATGCTCAGCATATTCCTCGGCAAGAAACGCTGACAGTTCCGCTATGGTGGTATGCTCAAACAGAAGAGTCGGCGAAAGGCTCTCACCGATCTTATCACTGATCGTTTCTACCACCTCAAGCAAGCCCGATGAATTCAGTCCCATTTGGTAATAACCGAACTGTTTTTCAACTTGTCCTACCGGCTTATTGATTTTCTCTGCGATTAATTGGCTTACGAACTGTTCAGCCTCACTATAGGAATTAACGGGAGAAGATACCATGTCAGCAGGTTTATCACGCTCAGCAGTGTCCGCTCTTGTCATCTGTGTCTCCTGTGCACCTTGATGTTTTCCGCTAATCAGCTCCGCTTCTCGCACCAATTTGCTTGTAAAGTTCTTCAACTCAGCCACTTTTTCTCCCGACGCATTAAAAAATTCAAGTGTTACATAAATCAGCTCTTTTTCCCGCCGGACGGAGGAGCGCTTAATTCTCGTCATGCAATCCGACTGCAAAAGTGCAGAAGCGGAAAAGGATTCATAGAACAGAGGCAAATACAGCCTCTGTTCTCCTTTAAGCAAAGATGTGAGCAAATGATTGGCACCCACCCCGCTCCCGTCTATGAGAGTCGGGTGAAACATAAAGCCTTCTGCGTGAAGCATGGCTTCCGAACCGAGAGAAAGCTCAAGAAGGACGCCATCTTCCTCTTCATAGATGCAGCCACTTGCTTTCATATATTCGCTGTGCACCAATTCCTGACGTCTGCATTGTTCATATACATCATCAAGCTGAACAACGTTCTGTGCAGATGCTTTGATTTGACTGAGATCCAGTGTTTCTTCAAATATGGCTGGGGAGTCTGCGTGCATGTCAGCCTTCATATAGAGCTTTTCTTCTGAAACTTCTTTCCCATCACGTTTTTCAATTCCCTTGGCTGTGATTTGCCACTTTCCTTCTTTTTTCTCCGCGCATTGGATATTCAGAACAATTACTGCATCCTGTTCCGCCCTCAATGGCTGATAGATGGATAAATTCCGCAGCTGAAGCTCTGAGCAGGAGAAGCCGTGTTCTCTGAATATCTGGTAGATTATATCGATATAAGCCAATCCCGGCAGGACATTTTGTCCGTAAACCACATGGTGATAAATAAACGGATTTTTTAACGATAATGTGAGTTGTTTCGTTATCTTTTTCACGTTAGACCTCCACCTCATAAGTATCCCATATGTTTGCCGCAGTCATTTTCGAAGTCTCCGCTTCCAGCTTTGTCTCGCCTGGCGAAAGCATTCGTTTCTTTAATTGAGGAGGCGATTTTGGACTGCGCTTGATGGCGTGTTTTTCATCTTTTTCCCACGCCTCTACGATGACATGGACATTCGTCCCCCCATCGGCAAAGCAGTTAATAGCCGCAGTAGGCTGCGAATCTGTCCATTTTTCCAGGGCTCGGCTGAACGTGATGTTCGCTTTCTGTTGATCGAAATGCGCCATCTTTTTTTCACCTGATAAAAATGGGACAAAGCGGCGCTCTTTCAGCATCAGCACAACCTTAATGAAGCTGGCGATCCCTTCAGCACATAGCGGATGCCCGATGTTCGGCTTGATTGAGCCAAGAGAAAGAGGCGTTGAGTGCCCAGAACGGTACACTGATTGGATCGCTTTTAGCTCAAGGAGATCGGTTACGATTGAACCTGATCCGTTTGCCTCAAGATAGCTGATGTCCTCTGGTTTTTTTCCGCTTTTGAAAAGCGCATCTTTCATGACTTCCTTTTGCGCCTCAAGGTTAGGTGTTGCAGGTCCCGCCGTTCTTCCGTCGTTATTGACCGAGGCCGCTTTGACGACAGCATATATGGTATCTCCGTCTTCCAGTGCCTGTTTTACCGTTTTTAACATGACCATTCCGACGCCTTCACCTAACACAACTCCGTCAGCACGCTCATCAAACACATGGAAGAATGAATGCTTGCTTAAAATGCCGCGCCGGTCAAACAGCCTGTGAGAGGCATCTGAGCTCAGCAAGCTGACACCGCCGACTATGGCGGATTGAATATCTCCGCCACGCAGCGCCTGAATGGCCATATTCATGCCGACCAAAGCTGACGAGCATGCAGTGTCAACTACAACACTCGGGCCGCGGACATCAAAAAATTGTGAAAGATTAGCCGCTAAATAATTTTGGCCGACTGTCACGATCGGATTCTTGGCATGATCAAGGCTGTCTTCATCAGGTTTGTGCTGGCTTCTGCCTCCGATATAAACACCGACGGGCTTGCCCTTTATTTCCTCAGGTGTATAACCGGCGTGATACAAGAGCTTCAGACACTCTTCCAACACGAGCAGTGCTTGCGGATCCATCGCCCTTACGTCTTCTTCGTGAAGCAAAAAGAAATCAGGATCAAAATAGCTGACGCCATCTATCACGCCGGCATAATATGGCGTCTTACAGCCCCAACGCTTTGCCGGAATCGGGCCGATTGACGAACGCCCCTCGGATAGTAACGACCAATATGACTCCAATGTCTCTGCCCCAGGGAATCGGCAAGAGAGTCCGACAACGGCAATACCTTCTGCATGAGAGTCCGGTGACAAAATCGCTGGCGCCTGAATCTGAGGTGTAAGAGCTCGATCCTTCGCAGAAACAGATGCCTCCGCCTCTATTTTGTTCTCCAAAGGTGCTGATGCATCCGATATCCTGCCTCCGAATAAAGCGGACAGCCTTTCGGAATAAGAACCGATCAGCCAATCTGCGAACCTTTGAATTGTTGGGTATTCATATAGAATCGATGGATCGAGCGCTGCCTCTAATTTGCGGTTTATACGCTGGAGCACTTGTGCCAAAATGATCGAATCCACGCCATAATCCTGAAACACCCCGTCAACCTCGAAGTCTTCACGATCTATTCTCAGCTCTTCGGTAAACAGATCAACAAGCCAGGACTGTGTTTCAGATAATAACCCATCACATTTGGAAACTTCATCGGCCTCTTCAGTGTCTCTGGCTGGCGGGCTCTGTAAAGCAGCTTCCTGCAAACCGCCCTCATGCGGTTTCCTCCTTTTCATCAGCAGTTCCGGCTCCCAGTTTGTTTGATTCGCCATCGCAGGGAGAACAACCGGTCCGAACATTTTCGATACAATTTGATCTAGAAAACGTAAGCCTTCTGAATTCGTAATGCTCAACAAGCCGCTTTCCCGATACGCTTGATTTGTCACTTCACCCATACCGGTTTCTTTCCAGTTCGGCCACTGAACACTGATGATCGGCGCATGTTTCTGATGTGCTTCTGCAAAATAATCCATATAGCTATTGGCCATCGCATAGTCAGCTTGTCCCGCCGAAAGCTCCGGAATAATGGCTGAAACAGAAGAAAATAAGACAAAAAACTGTAAAGGCTCGTTACACACATGGCGATATAAGGTTGTAAGACCTGACACCTTAGGTTCCAGCACCCGCTGAATATCATCTGAAGTTTTTCGGATAAATGCCAGCGTATCCATATCCGTCAGACCTGCACAATGAATGACACCGCCAATCGGTCCTAATGTTCGCTTGATATGTTGCAGCGTTTGCTCAACCTGAGCATCATCAGATAACGTCAGCGACAGCATCTCCACCTGTACACCCTTCGCTTCCAGCTCCCGCACTGCCTGGATTTTCTCTGCCAATGATGTGTTTGATGTCTTAAAACGCGCCCACTCCTCTCGCGGAGGAAGCTGTTCTCGTCCGGTCAGCACCAGTTTTTTCACTCCATAGCACTCTGCAAAATGACGGGCGCATAATAGTCCGATGCCTCGTGTGCCGCCTGTAATGAGAAGCACATGATCTTTCGGGAAGACCGTGCTTTGTTCCGTGGCCTTACCTGTTTCCGGATGAGCTTTTAGAAAAGCTTGGTACCGTAAACCATCTCTGTAGCAAACCTCGGCATCATGAGAATCGGAATAAAACTCATCAGCGATCAACTTCGCGAGACGGCGATGATCAGTAACCTCCTCAGCATCCATATGCCTTGATATAAGATGGCTGTACTCGCATTGGAGCATTCGATACAACCCAGCCCGTGACGCACCAGCCATCAGGACAGATGTGTTTTGAAACGATTCGAGCCCCTTCGTCACACAAAGCAGCCTGAGCCCCTCTTTATGCCCGAATTCAACCAGTCTTTGCACCCATTCAATCCAATCCAGCCGGCCCTCATCATCCTTACCGCATCCGATGACATCCACTAGGCCGTCAAACTCTTTCCAATCAATGTCTGACTGATCATTTTCTATCCGGCTCACATCTAATAAGAGATGATTCGGAAAATACGAAGACACTTCTGCTGCTAAATCTGCTGTCTCTTGATTGCTCAGGATGGCAACAGTTCTTGTCCCCGGCACTGCTGAGCCAATTGGACTCAAACTCCATTGTTTCGTCAAAAAGCATGCAGCCCGATCTTCAATCGCATTAACCAGTTCTTTTTTGTCTCTTTCTGAATGTTCCTTTGCCGGCACCCAATAGTGATTCTTCGCAAACGGATATGAAGGGAGGCTGATCAGGCGCGGTTTGGTCTCTCCGTATAATGTGTTCCACTGGATTGAGACCCCTTTGACCCATAAATCAGCAAGTTTGGCGTATTTTCTTTTTCTGATCCAAGCATCAAGTGCCAACGCCATATCTTCATCCGCTGTAAAAATAGTCTGGGTCTCTTTATTTCGATGAGACTGTCCCCGGAAAAATTCGTCTGTTTCTTCCTTACCGTCAACAAACGCCTGCAGGTTCTTTTCAAGTTCCTGCATCGTCCCCGCAACACACGCCAGACGCTCATCCATTTCTTCGCGTCCGACCTGCAGGGTGTAAGCGATGCGGTGCAACTCCTGATCTGTATATTTTTTATTGCGAATCGCCTCAAGCAATTGCGAAGCACGATCCATCAGCCTGCTTTTATTTTTAGCCGACAGCACAATTACGTTTGGCTGTTCTGTAGCCGTGTGTTCTGAATTGGCTTTTGGCATATATTCTTCAATCACAATATGCGCGTTTACTCCGCCAATCCCAAACGAACTGATTCCGGCACGGCGCGGAAGCTCGTTTCCGTCGCGATCTGTGACAGACTTCCATTCCTGTTTTTCCTGAACGATGTAAAACGGACTGTCAGTCAGCTGAAGATAAGGATTAAGCGTCTCGCAATGCAGGCTTTTCACTAACGTTTTATGCTTCATTTGCAAAAGCACTTTGATCAAACCGGAAATACCTGCTGCTAGCTCTAAATGACCGATATTGCTTTTAACTGAGCCGATGCCGCAACGGTGATCCGGAACATCCGGCTGGCTCTCGCCTCTCATATTGGATAGTTCCTTAAACGCAGCTTTCAGCCCATTTATTTCAATCGGATCGCCCAATTCCGTCCCTGTTCCATGTGCTTCGATATATGTGACAGTGCTTGGATCTATGCCTGCTTGGCGATATGCACGCACCAACAAATCAGCTTGTGCTTTCGGATTAGGCGATGTCAGGGTATTGGCTCTTCCGCCGTGATTTTCCGCTGTCCCCCGAATAACGCCGTAAATATGATTTCCGTCGCGCTCGGCATCTTCCAGCTTTTTCAACATGACCATTCCGACCCCTTCGCCTCTGACATAGCCATTCGCATCGGCGGAGAAGGTTTTACACCTGCCGTCTGTGCTGAGCATCCCCGCCTTGCTGTAGCTAATATGCGCCTCCTCGGTTAAGATCGTATTCACGCCTCCAGCGATCGCCATCTCACAATCACCGTTTTGCATCGCAGTCACAGCACGGTGAATGGCTACAAGAGAACTGGAACAAGCCGTCTCTACTGGCTCGCTCGGACCATGAATATTTAAAAAATAACTCATTCTATTCGGGCCTACCGAAGGAATCATATGACCTGTAGCAGCATGGCCTTCAATTGGAAGATTCGCTCTATGGAATAGATCTTTATAACCGGTGTTTCCCGTACCGATAAAGATACCAGTCCCTGTCCCCGAAAGGCTTTGCGGCGAGCAACCCGCATCTTCCAATGCCTTCCACACGTATGTCATTAACAAGCGCTGCTGAGGGTCTACATAATCAGCTTCTCGCGGCGAAATACCAAAAAACAACGGATCAAACTCTGCGACACCATCAATAAACCCGCCCCATTTGATGTCGGTTTTATTGACGTCAGTGTCTGGGTTTCCATAATGCTCCCGCCAATCCCATCGATCTTTTGGAACTTCTGTGATGCTGTCTTTTCCTTCTTCTAGGTTTTTCCAAAATTCGTCTATATCCATAGCGCCAGGGAATCGGCCGCTGATGCCGACAATTGCAACCGGCTCAAAATCGGCAGCCTGCTTTTTGTTTCTTTCTGCTTTTGCAATAATAGGCTGTGTAAAGCGGCGCTTTCTACGTGATGTGATTTTCGGCGCTTCAGGGGATTTTGTCTGTAACTCTTCCTGCCCCTCTGGTTTTTCTCGCTCCTGAACCAGGGTGTCACCATGTTCAACGGTCAAATACTCAGCCAGGCTGTGGATGCTTCCATATTCAAAGAAAATGGTCGGCGTTAGCTCCAACTGAAATTCTTCGTTTATCTTGTTTGTAAAGACCGTAAATGTAACGGAATCAAATCCGTATTCACTCAGCTCTGTATTGACATCAATATCTTCACTATTTACTTTTAAAATTGCACTGACCATGTTGCTTAATGATGCCTCCAGGCTGCTTAAACTGTGCACTAAGTTTGTTCTTTCATCTATGCCTTTAGCAGTAGCATCTTGATTCCATTCGCCCTGATACGCAGCAACTACATATTCAGCCAGGCTTTGGACGCTACCATATTCAAAGAAAATGGTCGGTGTTAGCTCCAACTGAAATTTTTCGTTGATCTTGTTTGTAAAGACAGTGAATGTAACTGAGTCGAATCCGTACTCACTCAGCTCTGTGTTGACATCGATATCGTCTGTGTTTACTTTCAAAATTGCGCCAACCATCTGGATTAAGGCTGCTTCCAATTTTCTAGTTTGTCCTTGATCCTGATCCGCCTTTCTCTGATCGTTCCGCTTGGCTTTCGATCCTGCGGAAAGCAGTTTTTGCTTCATTTTCTGAAGCTGTCCTTCCATCACAAAAACTTGCGGCTTATCAGATGCTATCCCTTGATAAAATGCTTTCAAGCCACTATCTGTCGGCATCGGGACCATTCCCGTCGTTTTCAGCATTCTCTTTTCATCTTCAGCGCCGACTTGCATACCGCCTTCTTCCCATAACGGCCAATTGAAGGAAATGGTGGAGCCGAATCTCTTTTTTGATGCCGCAAGAGAACGGCGGTATTCAGCAAATGCATCCATAAACGAATTGGCTGCCGCATAATCGGCTTGTCCAGCGTTTCCTAAACATCCCGAAACAGATGAGAAGAAAATGAAAAAGTACAATGGGAAATCCTTGCTGCATTCGTCTACATGTAACAACCCGCTTACTTTAGGCTGCAACACTTCTTGAAACTCTTCATTCGTTTTATGAATGATGAAGTGATCTTTAATGCTGCCTGCACCGTGAATAATTCCATTGAGAGTGCCATATCTTTCTTTGATTTCCTCAAAAAGATGACGAACCGCATGCTGATCACTTACATCAGCCTCCCGATAGACAACCTCCGCTCCGATGCTTCGAAGAGCTTCCAGTTCGTTTTCCTTATCCTCACTTAAAACAGATCGTCCCGTCAGCACAATAGTAGACCGGCCAGTTCGATTGGCAATTTCCTTTGCAAACAGAAGGCCTAAGCTTCCTGCTCCGCCTGTGATTAGATAAACACCTTCGTCTCTCCACGGCATGTGAAGCGTATCAGCTGAAGGAAGCACCATTTCCCTCCAGCCTTTCACAAAACGGTATCCAGCCTCATATCGAATCTGTTTGTCAAATGGTCTCCGGCTGTCGTCTTTCAGCTTGAGGTGAAGGTCTATCATCTCTTCAGGTTTCTCAATTTCGATGACCTGAGCAGTCAGTTTGCTGAACTCTATTTCTGCTGTTTTAAACAGACCGGAAACGCCGGCAAACAATTGCTTCTCTTTTTCCAGCGGAACAATCGCTTGAATGATGATACGGCCTGCAGAAAGCTCACGGACCTTGCTTTGCAGGAGTTCAAAAATGTTCTGCATGTAACATTGATAACGTTCAGCAATATGTCCTTCAGCTTCGTTTAGAGTAATCACACGGACATCTTTCATGTGGGAGGCAATGCTGTCTGTGACACTTCGTTCAGTTTCGAAGAGAACAATGATATGCTCCGTGTACGAAGGATCTTCGTCCTCTCGTTCTTCATTCTGTTTTTCCCACACCGGTTCAAGCATTAAGCGTTCGTGCCGTGTTGAAGGCTTTGAAGGATGAACCTCCCCTTCTAATACTCTCGTTGAGAATCCTTTGATCCTGACACATACGCTTCCACCCTCGTCAATGACATCGATATCCGCTTTCTGAACAACCCCTCCGGAGTGATCGCTGTCACTTAAGCGGGCATAAGCCCACATAGAAGAAGAACACCCTTTGATCACCTCAAGCTCCTCAAGCGCAAATGGCAAAATCAGCTTTTGATCCGTCAATTCCTGCATGATGCATATTGTTGCTGTCTGCAAGGCGGAGTCCATGATACTTGGGTGCAGCACAAACTGTTCATTCGTTCCAGAAACGATTTCTGGAAGCTGCAGCTGCGCCAAAACCTCTCTGTTTCCTATATTCACATTCTTAATTCCTTGAAAGGCCGGGCCATGGAACATTCCTCTGCTTCTGCCTTCTTCGTAAAATTGATCAGGCGACATCTTTCCTTTGCCGCAGCGGCGTGACATTTCAGTGAGATCTGCGACTGGTGTTTCGGCGGCAGATGCCAGCTCCGCACTGCCTTGACTATGAATAACAGGGTCGTCCCCGTCTTCCTGTGTACTGTAAATGTCAAAGGTGATTTTTCCATCTTCTTCAGGAAAGAGACTGATATCCACTTGAGCTGAATGTCTGTCAACCACAACAGGCTGAACCCAGACTGTATGATTCAATCTGATTCTGACATCTTGGCCAATTTCACTTCCTGCCGCCTGGTTTATAGCCGCGTACGCCATTTCAAGGTACGCAACACCAGGAAGCACAGGCTTTCCTCTTACCACATGGTCTCTCAGGAAAAATTCGTCACCAGTGAAAACCGAACTGAATTTCTGTTCAGAAAAATCAGATGTATTCTGATGAAGCAATGGATGAATAGAGCCGATCCCTGTCTGATTTCCGGATATCTGCGCCACCGGTTTGCGGTCATCCTGCGACGGCCAGTATCGTTCCTTTGCAAATGGATAAGTCGGCAGACTCATTCTGTTTGGGCGCTCACCCTTGTAAAGCTGCATCCAATCTATATTCGCTCCCTTGCTCCACATTTCTGCAAGCTTGTTTACTTTTCCTTTGGCCATCCACTTACGTATGAGTTCAGCGCTGTCCTCATCCTCCGTCAGCCATGAAACCTCTCTTGCATTGTGCTTACTTCCTTGAAAACAGCCTTCAATCGCTGTTTTACCATTGATAAAATCTGTGAGCCTCTGTTTTAACTCATTTACATGATCGGCAATAAAGACAACGCGATGCTCCATCGCTTCGCGCCCCACCTGAAGGGTATACGCAAAATCAGGCAGCTGGCTGTTCTCAAGCCCTCTTCTTTCTAAATAGGCCAGAATGTCTTCTGCATACTCTTGCAGCCTCTCTTTATTTTTCGCCGAGATCGGGACGATGCAGGTTCCGTCTATCTTTCTCTTATCTGAATCCCTTTTGAATTGTTCAAAAATGGCATGGGTATTTGTCCCGCCAAGCCCGAACGAGCTAAGTGCAGCCCTGTGCGTTTTGATCTCACGGCTTAACGTTTTCTTTTGATCGATGACGTAAAAAGGAGAGCTGGCTAAGTCTGTATTTGGATTCGGCTCCTTATAATTGATACTCGGTGCAAGCTCTTGATGATAAAGACTCATCACGACCTTAATGCAGCCCGCAAGACCGGCGGCTGTATCTAAATGGCCGATATTGGTTTTCACCGACCCAATGCCGCAAAATTGCGTTTTATTTGTATATTGCCTGTAAACGTTCGTTAAAGCCGCCAGCTCGATCGGGTCCCCCAGCTTTGTTCCGGTCCCGTGTGCTTCTACATAGCAGATGGATTCAGGCTGTATCTTCGTTTGATTCATGACCTGTTGGACCACGTCAGCCTGGCCTTTAACGCTTGGAGCATAAAAGCCGACTTTGTCAGCGCCGTCGTTATTTACACCAATGCCTCTCAGCAAGGCATAGATATGATCTCCGTCCTTTACTGCATCAGCTGCTTTTTTCAGCAATATAACAGCAACGCCCTCACCGCCTATCATTCCGTCAGCTGAAGCGTCAAAAGCTTTAATATGTCCATCACTCGAAAAGTTCAGCCCAGGCTGATGCACATATCCGATATTTGACTCGGTATGCAGCGTTGCACCGCCAACTAAAGCATAATCAGATTCACCCGACAGGAGGCTCTTATAGGCAGAATGCAATCCAATCAGAGAGGATGAGCAGTTGGCATGGACAAAATAGCTTGGCCCTCTCAGCCCGAGCTTATGAGAAATCATTGTCGGAATCGTCCCGCTCTGTGCAAGCACCCACGAAACATAGCCGTCCGGCGTCTCCAGGCTCTCTGTTGTATCTGACGGCAGCAGCGCGCGATAAGAATTATTGCTTGCCGACATAAAAACACTGGTTTGCGGAATCTGCCTCGCAGCATAACCGGCATCTTCTATTGCTTTCCATGAATGAGTCAGCAGCATCCGAAGCTGAGGGTCCATAAATTCAGCGTCTTTAGGAGAGATTTGAAAGAAGCTTGGATCAAATCTGTCTTTCCCATCAATTGAAGCTTTAGCAGGGACATAGTCGGCATTCTCCGCTATCTCCTTTGAAATGCCAAAGCGCTGAAGCTCTTCTTTATTGAAAAACGCAATGCTTTCCTTGCCGTCTCTGAGGTTCTCCCAAAATTCATCATGATTTTTTGCCCCTGGAAATTCACACGATATGCCAATAATCGCCACACTATCGTCATAATAGTCCGGGAGATCACTCATCTCGGTAGACTGATCTTCTATATGAGCTGCCGGGTCTGTCGGCATATGGTCACTTGCATCGCCCATTCGCTGTTCAGTGATGTACTGGCTGATATTTTTAATCGTTGAATACTCAAACAGGTCTGTGACAGAAAACTCACAGGATAGTTCATGTTTGATACGATCAGCCACAGTGACCGCGAGAAGCGAATCCCCGCCCACATCGAAAAATCCGTCATCCCATTCAATGTCACTCGTTTTCAGCACTTCCTGCCAAATGGTAAAAACAGTATCCTGAATGTTCTTAGGAGAGGTCTGCCTTTGCTTTAGCTGCTCCCCTGATAAATCGATATTCTTAAGGCTGTTTCTATCTATCTTTCCGTTCGGAGTTAACGGCATATGATCAAGCTGAATAAAATAAGAAGGCACCATATAGGCAGGCAAAGCGTTTTTCACAAAATGACGCAGCTCTCTCGCTGTGAGAGAAGCATTTGCATGTTTAGCTGTATAATAGGCAGCTAGGTTATCCATATCTGCGACCACAACGCATTCCAGAATGCCGGGATGCTCACTAAGCCTGCTTTCAATATCACCAAGTTCAATACGGAATCCGCGGATTTTTACTTGATTATCGATGCGGCCTATATATTCAATTCGCCCTCCCGTAAGCCAACGGGCCATGTCTCCCGTTCTATAAAGCTTAGACCCAGGCTCAAAAGGGTTGTCAATGAATCTCGAATCCGTTAATTCTTCCTTTTTGTAGTAGCCCTTCGCCACACCGTCTCCTGCAATGCACAGCTCACCCGGAACACCTGCCGGCACTGGCGCGAGCTGAGAATCCGTAATATAGATTTGTGTATTGGCGATTGGCCTTCCTATCGTGGCATGAGAGCATTCAACGTTAATGCGCTGAACCGCTGACCAGATAGTTGTTTCGGTTGGCCCGAACATATTCCAGGCTTCGCTGCCCGTATCTAAGAAATATCGTTTTAATGTCTCAGGCAATGCTTCGCCACCGCATAAAATTTTCACGCTCTCTTCATTTTCCCAGCCTGAATAAAAGAGCATCTTCCACGTAGCGGGGGTTGCCTGCATCACTGTCGGTTTGATCGCGCGGATGTCCCGTTTCAGTTTTTCAACGTCTTTTGTATGCTCCGTTTGACAAATATAGCAGTGTGCGCCCTTTATTAAAGGCAAAAATAATTCCAGAGCTGCAATATCAAAACAGTAGGTTGTGACAGCAAGCATTTTATCCTCTGCCGTAAGACCTGGTGTTTCCCCCATCGAAACGAGAAAGTTTGTCAAAGCTTTATGTGGTATCATGACACCTTTTGGCTTTCCTGTGCTGCCGGATGTATAAATGACATATGCCAAGTTCTCTGGCGTGACAGTGCGTGTAAGCACTTTTCGATCAGAGGCTGTTTGAGCAATTTCATCCCAATCTTGATCTAAAAGGGCTGTTGTGACACCGTTCCAACTCAACGTATTTACTAATTCCGATGTCGTCAGTGTAATGAAAACTTCACTGTCCTCAAGCATGTATTCTAATCGTTCAGCCGGATAGGACGGGTCTAGCGGCACATACGCTCCCCCAGCCTTGAGGATCGCTAATAAACCCACTAGCATGTCCAGCGATCGATCCACATAGATCCCCGCCAGACGGTCAGGACCCACTCCATGCGCCTGCAAATAAATGGCCAGCTGTGTGCTTTTCTCATCAAGCTCCCGATACGTCAATGTTTGACCTTCATAGCTGACAGCCGCTCTATCAGGCGTCTTTTTCGCCTGCTGCTCAAACAACTCATGAAAAGTTATATATGGATACGTTTTTCCTGTGGCGTTCCATGTTTTGAGAATCATCTGCTTCTCTGCCTCAGGTAATAAAGAATACTCTTTTAAAGGCTGAGAAGGATTCAACATCGCCTGCTCTGTTACATAAACAAAATGGTCGAACATGGCGGATATAGAAGCCGCATCAAACAGCCCAGTATTGTACTTGATGTTCAGCTCCATTTTTTCTTCTGTTTCCCACAGTTCAAATACTAATTCGTATTCGCCCTCTTGGTGAATATACTCAACGAAATCGACAGAAAAGAAGTCAGCATAGCGGCTCAGCAAGCTTTGATAGCTTCCGGATTGAAGAAAATTCTGATAGAAAAAAGCGGTTTGAAATACCGGTGAACCTGCTTGACTGCGAGGAATATTCAGATCCCTCACCATTTTTGGAAAAGGATATGCTGCATGATCAAGCCCATCCAATATCGTTAATTGCAATTTTGATATAAAGCTAGAAAAAGTGTCTGCCGGGTTCAGCTCACTCCGAATCGGGAGCATATTGAGAAAATGTCCAATGGCATCATCAAATCTTTCTTCCGGCCTCACCATGGCCGGCATGCCGACGATCTGTTCTTTTTGGCCTGTGTAACGGCCAAGCAGCATCATATAGCAGCTTAAGAATACCGTCGTGACATTTACAGAATGCTCTTTCGCAAACGTTCTGACCTGATTCATGAAGCCGCTGGACAACCGCCTGGTGTATGTATCCTCTCTAAACTGAGAATCGACTGAACTTGCGCTGACATTAGGCAGCTGAAGATTCGGCAAAGTTCCCGATAGCTGTTTCTGCCAATATGTACGGTGCTTCACACCGTCTTTGCCGGCAAGCATGTTTTTCTCCCATGCCGCAAAATCATGATAAATGGCAGGAGAAACAGCTTTTTCCGGCTGCTGTCCTTTTAAAAGAAGCTGATAGGTATCAAACAGACTGCGTATAAATGTGACAGACGAAACTCCGTCAAAAATCAAATGGTGAATGACAACTAATAAAAAATGCTCTTGTTCAGATCTGGAAAAGCTCATGACACGCACTAACGGGCTGTTTTCCTTTACATACGGTTCCTTTACTTTCTTTCTAAGAAAAGCAGGAATATCAGACTCTTTCAAACTTGAGATATTTTCTGTCTTGATTTCAATTGAAAGTGCTGGCTCATTTTTAAGAAATGGCACTCCGTCTTTCTCTTGGATGACGTGCTTTAAGATTGGGTGCTGATTCAATACAAGGCCGAAAGCCTGCTGGAATGTTTCATGGTGAAGCCCTGACGAAAATTTAAAACAGAGAGGTACGTGATATGCACTTTTTTCGGGTGACATTTTTTGCAATGTCCATAATCCTTTTTGAACCTCAGAGAGAGGCTGAAAAGTTGCCTGACTCCTTTCCGGTTCGGTTTTATATGTGTCCGTGCCCTTTTTGTCAGCAGACAAGCTGCTGAGGTCTTCATGTTCTGATAGATAGCTGGCTAAGCGTTCAATTGTAGGATATTGATGTATCTCTCTGGCTGTTAGTTTGATATGATAGTTTTTCTCGATCGATCGAATGAGCTTCATCATCTTGATAGAATTCACACCAAGACTTTGGATATTTGCATTTGGCTCCACCCAATCGTGGGAAACGTGCAGCTCCTCAGTCAAACAGGTGAGCAGATGCTTCTGTATTTCTTCCCTTACTCTTTTCACCTGGTCTGCTTGCTGTATCCCCTCATCCTGGACTGCATCGTTCATCCGATTGGGTTTATGTAGCAAGTGGTCGAACTCTCCATTTTCAAATGAAGTTTTTAGCTGGGTGCGCTGGATCTTTCCGATAGCCGTTTTTGGAATCTCTTCTTTTTGTACAGGCAGCAAATATTCCGGGGTGACTCCGATCACCTGTGAGACATGGGTTTGTATGTTTCTAAGAAGCTGAGACATCTGCTCATCATTTAATTTTGCGGAAGTAACAAAGAAGATAGCCAGCTGATCTGTTGAATTCTGGCCCAGACGGACAGCGCAAGCAGCAGTATAAGAAGTTTCAATTTCAGGTAATTCTTCAACTGCAGACTCAATTGCATGACTGTAATAATTAATGCCGTTAATGATAATTGCATCTTTCGTACGGCCTGTTATGGTTAAGCGCCCGTTTCGCAAAAAGCCAAGATCTCCGGTTTCAAACCAGCCGTCTTCTGTAAACACACTCTCATTCAAATCAGGCCGCTGGTAATAACCGCTAGTAACAGAAAGACCCGAGACTTGAAAACGGCCGATCTCACCCTCTTCAACCAATTCATTATGGTCATTCACAATTCTCATAGAGAAGCCGGGGATTGGAGAGCCTATTTCAACAAAATGATCATCATCACTTGTTCCAGCCCGGGTAAATTCATGAGAAAAAATAACGCCCGATGAAGTTTCGGACATTCCCCAGGCAGGTCGGATGGCGTCAGCAGGCAGTCCATGTGGTTCTAAAAGCTCAAGTATTCTACGCCCTACCTTGGCTACCATTGCTTCACCGCCATTGAGCATGTATCGCATTGAAGACAGATCCCATTTCTTATCTTTTATTTCTTCTGCAAAATCAGTAACCAGACCAAACGCAAAATTCGGCGCCCACGTAACAGAAGCTCGGTAATGATCAATCCAATCCAGCCATTTCAACGGCTCCATTAAGATCGTTTCGCTTGAGACGTTAATTTCCTGACAGCCAAGATAAACATCCCGCAAATGCAGCATTCCGATCCCTCCGACATGGTCAAACGGCATCCAGTTAAACGTAATATCCTCTCTGGTGAAGCCTTGCATTTGAATAATCCCTTTCACCATGCTCATAATGTTACGATGATTAAGCATAACTGCTTTGGGCGTTCCCGTACTGCCTGAAGTCAGCAATAAAAGCGCTAAGTCTTCAGGACTGGATTGATGCCAATCTGTGTCCGCTTCAGCGCTGAGCAGATCCTCTACAATAATTGCCCTGAACCCTTCAAGCCCTTGTTCTTTTGCCCAATCGAGCATTTCCTGATGCATCCCCCGGTCCGTAATCACCGCTGGCTTATCAAGAAGCGTCCATGCGTCTTTCAGCTTTTGAGTGCCGCTGCTCGATTCAGCATACGTTGGCGGAACGGCTAATGGAGCCGGAACAACCCCTGTTAACACACACCCCCAGAACGCAGGGAGAAGCTGTGAATTGTCACCAAGCTGCAAAATCACGCTTTGTTTTGCTTTTAGGCCTGATTGGCGAAGCCCCTTCACAATGCGCAGTCCATCATCCCATAGTCGTCTGTATGATTGGTAAACCTCAGTTCCATCCGGCTGCAAATAAATGATTCCCTTTGTATCCCCAAGCTCCGCCGCCGTTCTGTATAAAACTTCAGGTATTGTTGCCGGCTGCTTTTCAGATATATGTAAAGGCTCACCATGACTGACAGAAGGATTAGCTAATATGCGGATATTATCATTATTTCTCATCACGCTGCCTCCATTTCACCTGCAAAATTTTATATATATTTTCAGTTAATTACCATATAACCCTTTGATTCTACTTTTGACTTCTTCATGATGAAATGTTTCCTCATGCATCATCAGTTCCTGTTCAATGACGCGCGGCAGCTGATTGCGAAGCGGGGCAACCAAATGATCTTTCAGTGTAACCAGTGAGTTTCTCGGCTTTTCCGCCAGTTCTTGCGCCAGCTCCACTGCATAATCTAACACTTCTGCACGGGGCAGCACCTTAAAGGGAACCCCTCTTTTTTCAAGATCAGCTCCGCGGTAGCTGCCCGCATTCAATAATATTTCCTGGGCTAGGCTGAAACCCAGTTTTTTAGGAACGATAAAGGTAGCGCCCATTCCAGGCGTAAATCCGTATTTCATAAAATTAGCCGTATACACGCTTTCTCTGCTCAGAATGACTATGTCAGCAAAGAGCCCCATGACAAAGCCGCCTCCAATTCCATGGCCCTGCATTGCCGCAATAACTGGAATCTCACAATCCAGCGCCAGAGAATAAAGATTGTCATCAGTGAACTTGGTCAATCCCTGTTGAATTCGAAGCAGTCCTTCTTGCGTTCCTCCTGAAGCAAAATAATTATCATATCCTGTCAAAATGACCGCTTTGTATTTTGGGTTCTGCCGTATGTATTCAAACGCTTGAATTAAACCGTCTGTAAGTTCTTGTGAAAACGCGTTTTTATGAGTGCGATCTTGCATCTTTACCTGAATAATGGCGGATTCAATTTCGATAAGCTCTACAACAGAATGCGTCATGATGTCCTCCTAACGGTTCTGATTGTCATTTTTAAACGGTTACTGATCCTCCCATGGGAATTGTCCTGTTTCAACATACCTGATGATTCCCATTTGGTTTTGAGGATCAGAAAACATGTCTTGATTTGCAGTTAAAGCGGTGGCTTTCGCACGACTGACTTGATGATCAAGTGAGCTCATAAACTGTTTATAATGTGCGATTCCTTTTTTATTCAGCCTCCGCAAACGCAATAAATGCTTTCTCAGCAGCACGTCACTTTCAGCATCAAAAGCATCTATTAACCCCCATTCACTGGCTTCCTGAACGGAAATCGGCTTTGTCATAAGCGTCATATAATGCGCTTTCTGCCGGCCGATACGGCGGATCAGAAACGGTAAAACACAAGCAGGGTACAGGCCGAATAGCAGCTCAGAGAGACTGAATGACGCCGTCTGATCAGCAATGGCAATATCTGTGGCAGATACAAATCCAAGACCGCCGGCATTCACTTTTCCCCTGACATGCGAAATCGTGACATAAGTGCCGGTCTGCAATTTCATCCACAAATCATAGAGAGGCTCTTGGGAGCTTGCCTGTTTTCTGCCCCTTTTCATTTCCTGATAGATTTCTTGAAAATCCGCTCCGAAACAAAACACCTCGGGAAGCCCCTCTAAAACGACAACCGTCACCGTTGATGTTTCACATTGGTTTAACACTTGCAAGCATTCTTTTATCAGCGTGTCATTAATCGTATTATTCGCTTCAGGACGGTGAAAGGTAATATAGCAAACCGACGCTTGAAAGCGGACCTTTATCGTTTGATAGGTCACGAGATCCACCTGTACTTCCGATGAAACTCAGAAATTTCTTCTAAAAACAAGCGCGGCTTCTCTTGAGTGGACTGAATGATGCCCGGTATCATCTCAAAGTCCAGCTTTACATTGCGCGTCCCAAACCGCACCATCCCGCTCCCCTTAAACAATAGCTCATACTCTTCCATGGAGAGCTGATACCGGCGATCCAAATGCTTCTCAATACCAAATGTTCGCTGACGCTCCTGGCCTTGCGGAGTTGTAATTCCGCTGTAAAATTCAGAACAGCAGCCGGATCCGTAGGAAAAACAGCCAATTCGTTTAGGCGTATCAAATCTCCCTTGGTCTATCGTGCTGGCCAATGCCAGAAACAAGGCTGCCCCCATAATATTTCCAACCCGTTGACAGTAGTTTAAACCTGGTTTTACCCGAGTTAAAAAGTCCGTCTCAATCCCGGATGTTTTCACCTTCGCCACCTTACGCATCATTGTCCGGTGCGCACCTTTCACCATCCCGCCAAAGGGCGTATGGTAAGCAAGATATTGAAACGTGTCCTGATAATTGGCACCCGGTACACGCTTTTGATATTCCAGAAAGGTCTGTTCGCAGCAATCCAAATATGACATTAAAGACAGATCAGAATCTCCCGCTTCACTGTCGGGAATGGGGCGGCACGTGTCCATCACTTCATAGCCGTAATAACCATTTGCTCCGGGATCTATTTGAAACACCTCGGGATTTTCGCCAACTAAAACGGCCACCGCTCCCGCTCCGGCGCTCGGTTCCGCATAAGACCAATCTTCGCTTAAAGCGTCTCCGCCCTCAGCGATTAAAAAACGTGAAATATCACTGGCGATAACCAGTGCTTTGGCACCCGGAGAAGTCTGGGATAATATAAAATTCACCGCCATCTGAAATCCCGCTGTCCCTGAATAACACGCCTGTTTAACCTCAAACAAACGGCAGTTGCGGTTGAGACCTAAATATTCATGGATATATGTACTTAACGATTTCCCAAAGTCGATCCCGGATTCAGAGCAAGTGATCAGCAATTCAATCCGGTCCTTCTCTGCTTCAGATAAAGCATCAATAATCGGCTTAGCTGCATTGACTCCGAAGGTCACGGGATCTTCATAAGGCAGTGCTACCGCTTTTTCTTTCATTAATAAGTTTTCAAATCTCGCAGTATCTAAGTGTCTGTATTTGGCCAGCTCCATGACATCAAGGTATGCCGTTCCGCCAAAGACATTCATCGCTTCTATTCCGGCTGAAACCATTTATGATTCGCCTCCACATTTCTCAATGTTTTGTATACAAACCGCGGTGTTCATTCCGCCAAACCCCATGCTTAAGCTCAGCGCATTTTTGATGCGGTATGAAATCGATTTCTCATTTACCCAATGAAAGGAATCATCGATTGGATGATCCAAATTCCTGCTCGGATGCAGGGCAGATTTTTTCATTTGCAGCAAAACAGAAATAATCTCTACGATGCCCGCCGCACTAAGCCCGTGTCCGGTTATCGATTTTGTTGCATTGATATAAGCATGGGAAAGCCCGCATGCACGGAGCGCCTTTAATTCTGTTTCATCTCCAATAAAAGAACCTGTACCATGAGGATTAATATAATCAATATCTTCTGGTGAAAGGCCGGCACGCCCCAGCGCCTTCTGGATGACATGAATCTCTCCTTCTAATGAAGGATCAGGGTTCCGGTTTCCGTCCAGTTTAATTGACCAGCCAGGCAATGCTGCATAAGGTTTAACACCTCTTTGTAAAGCCGTCTCCCTTCGTTCTATTACCAATGCACCGCACGATTCTCCATAAATAAACCCGTCTCTGTTTCGATCGAAGGGCCGGCACGCTTTTTCAGGTTCATCAGCATATTTGTCCGTTCCCATAGCGCCTAAAGCCCTTAGCGCCTCACATTCCATATAAGAAAGATCCATTAAAGCACCAAGTGCTATGCAAGTATCAACTTCGCCTGACAGGACTTGCTGAATCGCATGAATGACTGCTAACTGGCCGCTGGCCGAGGCTCCTCCTACCGTATATGCCAATCCTGTGATGCCAAACTGATCTGTACATATCCCGCAAAGATCGCTGTCCATGAAAGACAGGCCAAACGCCGGCGAAATAAAACCAGAGCGGTCTTGATAGCTTTCATAAACCTCTAAGGTTTCTCTCTGCTGGAAATTTGATCCGCCGACTACCAGTCCGATACGAGAGGAATCTGTATCGTCCAATTCAGCCTCCTCCCAAGCCTCCGTGAGAGTTACCAATGCAGTGCGGCTGGAAAATGATGCTTTCCGCAATATTTTTTTAGAAAGCCGGTCGGGATAAGACAATGATGCGATTTCAGCTCCGATAAACCGGCTGTCTTTTTGTCTGCCTGAACGCTTCATGACATCAAAGGCATGTCTGCCGGACAGCAGCGAGGAAGCAAAATCCTCTTTCCCTTGACCGATAGAGGCCGTGACGCCTACACCGGTCACTACGACCTCAGGCAGATTGCACTTTGTCATAAAGCACCTCAGCTAATTCACCGATGTTTTTCACTCCGGATAGCTCAATGCGAGGAATTTTTAACGATAAATCCTCTAGCACCATTGTGATAATTTCAGCTCTGTCTACAGAATCAGCCCCTAACTCAACTAACTGATCTTCAGGCTCAAATCTGTGTCCGTCTAATTCAGGAAGCACCTCGCAAATATTGGTGATTAATACTTCAAAGATTCTCTGTTTATCCATAACGCGCTCTCTCCTTCAATGGATCATTTTAATGATTTTTATAGGTATATTTTCATAATATTCAAACTTTTATCCTTATATTGTCTGTTTCATGCGACGGCTGATACATCGATTGCATCCGTTCATGAAGCAATACTGCCGTTTCTGTCATTAATTTTTTCGCGATTTCATCGACATGACGGTTTCGCCAATTTTCTAATTGCGATCCTTTGACCCATTGATTAAAGGCTCCCAGCGCGGGACCGCAGTGAATTTGATAATCAACCTTCGAATGTTCGCTTCCGCTGATTGCCAATTTTGAGCTGTATCTGAAGTACCATCGGAAAATCAAAGCCATTTTATGCTTCGGGTTTTGTTCAGCCTTCTCAATGTCTGCCGCGGGATAATGCAATGCAATATCTTTATATATGTCTTCTATACTGCGTTTAAAGTATTTCTCCTCAAGCTGGGCCAGCATCTTTGCATCCAGCTCACGTATAGAACCATACCGCTGGTACAGTTCATATAACTTGTTTGCACGTGCGGGAAAGAACACGCCTTTTTTTAGCACTTGCACTTTACTGCCCGATTCAAACATATCGCCAGCAGGCGCATAGGCTGTATCTTGTACATTCATCTGCTGAAGCAAATCCTTTACTTTATCACTTGTTGCCGCCTCAACCGTACATTGATTGATTGAACCTGTTAGAATAAAATCTGCCCCAAGCATAAAAGCCGCCATCGCTGCCTCAGGTGTTCCAATCCCTCCAGCTGCACCAACTCTTATTTTTTTCCGATATTGATATTTTTTCATCATGTCATCTCTTAAAGATGTCATCGCCGGCATCAGGCTGTATGCCACACCGCCATCTGTATGACCGCCTGAATCAGCTTCTACACAAATATCGTCAGCCATCGGAATGCACCGCAACAACTCAGCTTCGTTCATAGTGATTTTATTTTCTCGTAAAAGCTTTTGCAGCATATTCTCAGGTGCAGGACTCAGAAATGATTCTGCAACTTCCGGCCGTGATATTTTTGCTATGAGACGATTTGAGCATATAACGTCACCATTTTGATTTCGTTTCACTCCTTTTGCGCGGTACCTTACTAATGCAGGAGTGACACTTAAAAATGCTGAAGCTTCCACAATGCTCACTTGATTCCTCAATAAAAGATCGATCATTTTTTCTTCTGATTCAGTATGTTTCATATTGTGGACCAGATTGATGCCATAGGCTTGTCCTTTCCCTAATTCACCTTGTATAGCATGGATCGCATCTTCAACCTCTTTCAGGCTCAGACCTCCTGTGCCAAAGAACCCCATCATTCCCGCTCTTGACAGCTTTACTACCATTTCTTTCGAAGCAATGCCGCGGTACATTCCTCCTGCAAGATAAGCATATGTAAGATGATAATCTTGTTTAAATTCAGCACTTCCTAAAGAATCTGCCGTAATCCCGGCTTGAACATTGCGTTGCTCCTTTAGATGCGCACTGATCGCGGGGTTCTTTTTCGGTATATATGTCAATGGTTCAGCTTCATTTTTAATCCGATGAATGAGACCGGTTAATACAGTTCCAGGCCCAATCTCTGCAAACTCCATTTCTCCTCTTCCCATCAGGAAACGAATGCTGTCCGTCCATTTCACTGTGTTGTCCATTTGTTCAGATAATGTATCTTTTAATCTGTCTTGATGGTATGGCTCTGCGTAGACATTGGAGATAACCGGGATCGCCAAAGGTGCAAACTGGAATGAGTCAATATATTGCTTAAATACCTGTTTGGCTTCATTCATATATCTGGAATGAAAAGCTCCGCTCACATTTAATGGATGAAACAGCTTTACATCCTTGGTGTTTTCAAAAACAGCCCGAGCTTTTTCAATCTCGTTTTTCGGGCCAGAAATCACAATTTGCCGGGGCGTATTTTCATTTGCCACATCAATGTCATAAAGACGGTGCTCTTCTAAAACGGCTGTAACTTGTTCCTTACTCAGGCCGATCACAGCAGCCATTCCGCCCCCTGTAATTCGTCCCATCAATTCTCCTCTTTTTTTGACGAGCCTTAATCCGGTTTCAAAATCAAATGCACCGGCTGCCATCAGCGCATTGTATTCTCCTAAGCTGTGTCCTGCCGCAAAATCAGGTTTTCTGCCGGTCTCCTCCACTCTCTTCAAGTAACTGAGTGCATTAACAACATACAAAGCCGGCTGCGTGTATTCAGTATGATTTACATCCAGATATGATTTTTCGGTACATAGCTTCTCTATTGAATAGCCCAATATTTGATCTGCTTGATCTGTCAAATGCTGATACTGTTCAAATAGCCCTTGTCCCATCCCCTTTTGCTGGGAGCCTTGCCCTGGAAAGACATATGTAATCATCTTGTAAACTTCCTTTCTGGTGTACGGAAATACTCAACCGTATTCAGATTTTTCAGCTCCTGATGAAATGGTGTTATGATTGAGCAGCAACGGTCAGCTGAATCACCCGGAATCAGCTGTTTCACAAAAGCAGCTAAGGTGCCGGATGGCCCTAAATCGATAAACTTGCATGTATGCTGGCTTTCCAAATATCGAATCGCTTCACGAAACATCATTGGCTTTCTGACCGCATTCCAAAAGAAATTCTCGTCCATTACGTGAAGGCAGCTTCCCGTTAAGCTCGATACAATCGGTATTGACGGTTTTTTAAAAGATTTTGATCTTAAAAATTCTGCATAGGCACTCTCTGCCGGATCAATAAGCGAAGAATGAAAGGCATAGGACACAGGAAGCAGCTGGCAAAGAATCTGCTTCTCCTTTAAATCCTCCATAATCTTCCTTATATGATCTTCTTCACCAGAAATGACGAAGTGCGAATCATAATTGATAGAAATGAGTTCACTATTTCCAAACAGTTGCGGATGATCATTCAGCAATTGCGGTTTGTCAAGAATGGCCAGCATTTTTCCTTTATCGCAGGAATTCTGGATGATAATAGCCTGTTCAAGTATGCAATCCAGTATATCCTCTGCGTCTGACACACCAGAAACTGCCGCTGCTGCGAATTCTCCCAGACTTGATCCCAATACGTAATCAGGATAAATTCCCCTGTCTTCCAAAACCTTATATAAGGAATACTCAATCATAAAAATGGCGGGGTGGGAAAAAAGAATACTGTCAAACGGATCTGACACACGTTTACCTGGATGGTAGATTTCTTCAACAATGGATGTGCCGATTCGCCGTGCTGCAATGGCATCCATTTCAAGCATTGATTGGCGAAACACGGTATTTTCCTTAAATAGTTCTTTCCCCATGTGATAGTATTGGGAACCTTGCCCGGAAAACATAAAAACAAGCGGTTCATTCATGTGTATAACCTTCTTTTTTTATATTTATGACGGCTATTGGATTTCTTATTTCCATGTATGTTGTAAAAGCACATAGCAGCGATTGAAATGAAATTAATAAATGGAAAAGACATATGTGAAAAAGTAAAGGAGATTCAACTTGGAAGGATTGCTATTGGTGCTCTGGATGCGGTTCATTTATGACGTGATCGTAGATGTATGTTGATATCTCAAAATTGATGTAACATGATAACAGGATCAGCAAAGAACATCGACTCTATGATTGGTGGGTACGGTTAAAAAATGGACCATCTAGATGTGGGAGCGATGGTTTGACAGACCGGCTGACATAGTTCAAATGTCTAACTTAATTTATCAGCCTCTTTATGTAACAGTATATAAAGTTATTCAATTAGAAACAGTGTCAATCGAACGATTGAATCTTTAAAACTTTATACCTTAAATGAAAGGAAATCTGTGTTTAGACCTGATTGATGAGGTACACGGCCATAGGGGCAAATGCTTTAGTGGGGCATTGCTTCCGCATCTTTCTTTATGCGATGAATTAACCCAGTTAAAACATTTCCAGGCCCTACCTCCTCAAACTCCATATGGCCTTTTTTCATTAAGTATCTTATGCTGTCAGTCCATTTCACTGAATGATTAATTTGATCAGCCAGCGTCTGTTTCATGAATTCGTATGTATACGGTTTGGCATACACATTAGAAATAACCGGGATAGACGGAGGCGAAAAATAAAAGGCATGAAGGAACTCCTCAAATTCTTCTTTTGCCTTATTCATGTATCTGGAATGAAACGCGCCGCTTACGTTTAAGGGGAGTACCATTGTAACTTCAGTCATCGTTTCAAAAAGAGATGCGGCTTTTTCAATCTCATCTTTTTTTCCTGAAATTACAATTTGATATGGGGCATTCACATTAGCGATATCAACATCATGTAAATGATATTCTTTCAGAGCCTTTGCAACCTGCTCTTCATTTAGTCCCATAACAGCTGCCATACCGCCGTTGCTTATCAGACTCATCAGCTCGCCTCTTTTTCTGACAAGCTGTAAACCTGTCTCAAAATCAAAGGCTTCAGCTGCAAATAACGCATTGTATTCACCCAAGCTGTGCCCGGCGACAAAGTCAGGTTTCACTTCTTCATCCTTGATTTTTTTCAGATAGCTTAGTGCGTTTACCACATATAATGCCGGCTGAGTAAATTGCGTTTTGTTTAAATTGGAATAAGGATTTTCCAGGCAAAGACGTTTGATAGAATATCCTAAGATCTCATCTGCCTGATCCGTCAGTTCTTTAAATTCATCGAATAGGCCGCTGCCCATTCCCTGTTTTTGTGAACCCTGACCTGGAAAAACATATGTGATCATTCTCTCAAAGCCACCCTTCCGATTAGTAGATGTATTTCACTTCTGTATGATTTTATAATAGTGATGACCGGATAAATAGTAGCATGTTCATGTTGATGGTAACCTCTGTAAATATTATCCGTCAAGTTAATTTTTCCTACAGTTTGCTCGATTGTTTTTCTGCTTTTTTCCATTGAGGAATAAAGGATCAGGAGATATAACAGAACATAAGAAAAAAGACCCAGATCACGTATAGGGCGCCATATCATGATAATGCGCTTCATTTTCTTTCAAATGAGTTTTCAAAATAAATAACACCTTCTATGTAATCATTTTCGAAAATAAAAATCATTTAGATATCCGAAGAAAAATAGGATAATAGATTCAGAAGGATTATTTAAAATCAAAAATACCTTTTTGGTTTTTACGAGTGCGAAATTTCACAAAATATTCTTTTTTATCAATTTGAAAGTAAATATTATGCTGATAAAGATCCTTTATCGAATGGCCGGGCGATTTGCCAAATGAGTGACCAGGATACACCCGTACATGGGGTGAAACCTCCGACTTTATTCTTTGAATACTATCAAACATCTCTTCCGCAGAGCTGCCATCATCCTCACATATGCCGCACCCTTCTGTAAACACCGTATCTCCGGTAAAAATACTCTCAGAAAACAAATAACACATTCCGCCGGCTGTATGCCCCGGTGTGAGAAGACATTGTGCTCTTGTGTTTCCTATGCTGATTGTCTGATGATCATCTAGGCTAATTAAATTTCTGCATCGGAATTGATAATAATCAATTTCTTTTTTTGACATATAAACTTGAGCGTTAAACATCTTCGTCAGCGGGTCTACCAGATTTACATGATCATAATGAGAGTGTGTCAATGCGACTGCCTTTAATTCCGCTTCGAGTTCAGAAAGTGTAGTGGTTATCTTTATCAATTCCCATGAGGGATCAACAACAATTGCAGATCTGCTTACAATATCTTCAATGATATAGCAATAATTCGTCCAGCCCTGATACCTTGTTTTAATTGGATGCACCTTGTAAGTAAGATTCATTTATACCATCCCTATCATGTAAAGTTCTTAAACGATGGACCAGTGTTCATCCCTCAGTCCGTCTTTCATTCCACTTTACCAAACAGCATGATTGTTTTCCATTTTTTTCAGAGATCCTTGTTCTTTGAATATAAAAAAGCGACTCTTTTGGACGCATGCCCAACAAGAATCGCTTTTCGCACTAGTGCCTTAAGGATGACGTTTTTGTGTCTCACGTGTATCTTCCACGCAAATTGACTCTACATGCTGCATAATGACCCGCTTAATTCGGTCTTTATTCACTCGCACAGGGTCAAGCATGGCATGTAAAGCCAAGCCGTCAACAAGCGCGTAAAGTCTCTCAGCTTCAATGTCTTTATCAGCATTCAGCTTCAATAAATCGGATTCATCTAAATAGGCAATCAGATTCCGCATGCCGCTGAAAATCCCGTCATGATTCGCATCAAACATATCCTTTTTATGTCTGGCGTAAGCAGTAAAAGCAAACCAAACCTCCATCTCTCTAATCGTTTCTTCATTCGTTGGGACCATTTCAAGCAAAATTTGCAACACTTTTTCCTTAGGGAGCAAATCCCTCACTGAAACGTCCTTAATTCGGTCCGTTACTTTTTCTTGGACAAGTTTCATTGCAAAAGCAAGCAATTCATCCTGTGTAGAGAAATAATGGCGCAGCGCACCTAATGACAATCCTGCTTCCTTTGCAATGTTCCTGGCTGATGCTCCCTCCATCCCTCGTTCTAAAATGACGCGCCACGTTGCTTCTGCAATTTGTTTTCTTCTTTTCTCATGGTCAATTTGTTTTGGCATAGCTTTATTGTAACAAGAAAAAAATGAGAGAGCAATTTTTATAATACAGTTGTGTTACAAAAACAAAGATGGTAACATATTATTTAAATAATACAACTGTATTGAAAAGAGGGGAATGGATTGAACGGTATCGCATGGATGATTGTTTTCTGTGAAATTGCGTTTTGGGTTGTCATTGTTTTGGGGCTTGCTGTACGCTACGTATTCAAACGACATACATTAGGACTTCTATTCCTTGCCTTAACTCCAGTTATTGATTTGATCTTGTTAGCGGCAACTGGTGTGGACCTTTACCGCGGAGCCTCAGCGACCGCAGCCCATGGGATTGCAGCTGTTTACATCGGTATATCGATCGCTTATGGGAAACAAATGATTCAATGGGCAGATGAAAAGTTTCAATATTATGTGACAAAAAAAGGAACAAAACCGCTGAAACGTTTTGGAATGGACCATGCCAAGCACGGTGCGAAAGGCTGGCTAAGACATGTGCTGGCCTACTTAATTGGTGCGGGACTATTGGCAGGGATGATCTATTTTATCAATGACTCTGCCCGAACCGAAGCATTGAGCGGCATTCTTAAACTGTGGACTGTCATTATAGGAATTGACTTTCTCATTACAGCCAGCTATTTTATTTGGCCAAAAAAAGAGAAAGCTTCGGCGAATCTCAGGAGTTAACATGAAGAAAAAGGCCCTTCCCCAGTGGAAAGGGTCTTTTTTGGTTTTGTTAAAATATGCTATACTATTTTCGTTAGAAAACAGACTTATAGATATTTTGGGCTGATTCAAGGGTAACTGTTTGTATGAGTAAGCAGGTGAAGGGAGTGTCATCATACTTGAACCAAAAAGAACAGAACGAGCACTCTAAAGATTTTAACCTGAGATCAAAATTAATCGGAATTGTATCTATCACTTTTATCGCGGCCATTGCGCTTGCAGTCATCTTCGGCGGCTTTTTCTTCGGGATGAAAGGCTTATTCTCCATACTGGGCATCACATACGCTTCCAATCAAACATTAGCTTTATTTATTTTAGCCTGCTTTGCTGTAGGTTTAATCATAGACCCACTCACAAAGATTATCTCTATCATTTTGGCAAAATCACTTTCATTGAAAAAGACTGCACTTTTTGCTTTTATACTGTATTTTATCAGCAATCTTATAACGATCTGTTTTGCAGATTACTTTATGCAGTCTATTTATATTCCAGATGTCTTGCTTGTTGTGATATCAGCTTTCATGGCTTTCATTGAACTTGCTTTTGATAACCAACCTAATAGAGAAGCAGCTTAAAATGCCGATGGCAGATATGGAAAATTCATAACACCTTATATTTGGACACCACCAGTTATATAAACGAAAAAACTCCCTGTTCACACGAACGTTGTAATTTAAATTCTGCATTCTAAAATGATTCTTACATTCGGATCATCAAGTTCATCCAAAAAGATAATGATCTTCGGACCACATGCCATGTGTTTCCACCCCCTCACCCAAAATATACATTAATCCCAATTGCCTGTAAATGGAAATTTTGTTATACGGAGGAACCATGAAGTATAATGCGTTAACACTGCTCACACGTTTACAACCGTTTCTTATAATCTGACACTCGAAGGAGTACAAAAAAAGCATTGATCCATTCAGAGAATGGATCAATGCCTACCACCCCCGCTACATCACGCGTTTGAACATCTTTTCCATCTCATATGTCGAATGGTGAATGATGATCGGGCGGCCGTGCGGGCATGTAAATGGGTCTGATGTGCTTCGGAGGTCGTCCAGAAGCGCTTTGATTTCGTCGTTTCTGAGGTGGCGATTTGCTTTGATGGAGCCTTTACAGCTCATCATAATCGCGGCTTCCTCGCGGAGTTTTTTAATATCTATATTTTTGGAGTCGAGCACCTGCTGAATGATTTCTTCTATGAGCTCTGCTTCTTCTCCCTTTGGAAACCAGGCCGGGTGGCAGCGGACGATGTAACTGTTAGAGCCGAATGACTCTAAAAAGACACCGACGCTTTCGAGCTCTTGTTTGTGCTGTTCAATAATCAAAGCCTCATTTGTGGAGTAGTGGAACGTCAGCGGTACAATCATATCCTGCACCTCAGGCTCAACCTCCCCCACCTTTTCACGAAAGTACTCATATTTAATACGTTCCTGGGCGGCGTGCTGGTCGATAATATACAGGCCGTTTTCGTTTTGTGCCAATATATAAGTCCCGTGCATCTGGCCGATCGGGTACATAATCGGAACCCGCTCAGACGCTGGCTGCTGCTGTCCCTCATGGCATTCCTGCTCAAATGTATCTGGCTCTTTCGCTGAAACATCGGACACCTCAAGGGTTTGTTCCTGATCAACGATAGGAGGAGCATCAAATTGGAGAGGAGGCAATTCCTCCTCCGCATCAACTGGCTCTTTCACGACTGAGCTGAGCTTCATTGGTGAATAAGATGGCGCAGTCGATTTTTCCGGAGCTTTTTTTTCCGCAGGCTTTTCATCAAAGGTTATGAACTGCTGCTCATTTTTGATAACAGGTGGCGATTTTTTCGGAAGCTGGGCACTCGGAATCAGCTGCTGCTGTTTAAATACATCTTTAATTCCGTCACGAATTAAGTCATGAAGCTCTGTTTCCTTGCTGAGCCGGACCTCAAGCTTCGATGGATGCACATTGACATCGACTAAAATCGGGTCCATCGTAATTTCTATAAAAGTAATCGGATGGCGTCCGATCGGCAGAAGCGTATGATAGCCTTCATGAACCGCTTTGACGAGCGGGAAATTTTTAATGTAACGGCCATTGACCACAGACGACATATAGTTCCTCGACGCCCGTGTAATCTCTGGGAGGGCGATATATCCCTTTACTTCAAAATCCAAGGAGCTCACATGCAGCGGAAGCATTTTTTTGGCGACAGCCGTGCCGTAAATCGCTGCCAGTACATGGCGCACATCTCCGTTTCCGTTCGTTTGAAGCAGGTTTTTCCCATGATGGCGCAGGCGGATCGATACCTCTGGATGCGCCAGAGCAATACGGTTAACCACATCCGTAATGTTTCCAAGCTCTGTATGAACGGTTTTCATATATTTCAAACGGGCCGGTGTGTTAAAAAACAGGTTGGAAACGACAATTTCAGTTCCCTTCCTGCTTGAGGAACGCGATTCGGAAATGATGTTTCCTCCTTGGAGGACGAGCTTCGTCCCAGCTCCTTCACCAGTGCTTGTTGTAATCTCCAGATGAGAGACTGACGCGATACTCGGCAGGGCTTCTCCCCTGAAACCGAGCGTTCTCACCCTGAATAAATCATTTTCATCTTTTATTTTACTCGTTGCGTGGCGGCGGAAAGCACGCTTACAATCTTCATTCTCCAT
Source organism: Bacillus sp. PS108 (assembly GCF_037963335.1). NCBI lineage: Bacteria > Bacillati > Bacillota > Bacilli > Caryophanales > Bacillaceae > Bacillus > Bacillus sp. PS108. The sequence continues at coordinate 1,750,547 of NZ_CP150155.1, read as the reverse complement.
TCCTTCGCCGTTATCCAAGACCCGAATGGATGCAAGGCCTGCTTCCTCAATATCGATTTCAATGACTGTGCTGTCAGCGTCGATCGCATTTTCCACCAATTCTTTGACGACTGAGGCGGGCCGTTCCACAACCTCGCCCGCCGCTATTTTATTCGAAAGCTCATCTGACAGCTGGATGACTTTTGCCACATTCATCACCCCGTTTTAATGTAATTTCTTTTGCAGCTTGTACATTTCATTCATCGCTTCAAGCGGTGTCATATCCAGTATATTAAGTGATTTGAAGGCATCGATCACTTGCTTTTCTTTTTTTGAAAGCTTTGGTGTTTCAGCCGGCTTTTCCGCTTCGTCAAAAAAGGACAGCTGTGCCGGCTCTTCTTTCACCTGAGGTTTCTGCACCGGCACTTCCGGTTTGTTTCCTGAATGCTCAAGCTCTTTTAAAATATCTTGGGCGCGGGCAATCAGATCTCCCGGCAGTTCGGCAAGCTGAGCTACATGGATACCATAGCTTTTATCAGCGGCACCTTCTTTGATTTGATGAAGAAAGACAACCGTTCCGTTATATTCTTCAGCGCGAACATGAACGTTTTTCAGCTGGGGCAGCTTGTCCTCAAGAACGGTCAGCTCGTGATAGTGTGTGCTGAACAGCGTCTTGGCGCCGATATGATCGTGAACATATTCAATAATCGCCTGTGCCAGCGCCATGCCGTCATAAGTGGACGTTCCCCGCCCGATTTCATCAAACAGAATGAGGCTGTTTTTCGTCGCGTTGACAATCGCATTTTTCGCTTCAAGCATTTCTACCATAAATGTACTTTGTCCGGAAATCAAATCATCTGCAGCGCCGATTCGCGTAAAAATTTGATCAAAAATCGGAAGCACCGCTTTTTTCGCGGGTACAAAGCAGCCGATTTGCGCCATAATGGAAATGAGCGCGATTTGTCTCATATACGTGCTTTTCCCTGACATGTTTGGACCTGTAATGAGAAGCATTTGTCTGTTATCGCCCATCATGCAGTTGTTCGGGACATATTCCTGGCTGTCCATGACTTTTTCAACAACCGGGTGTCTGCCTTCAATCACTTCGACTTCATCTTTAGAGAACTCCGGTTTCGTGTAGTGGCGATTTTCACTGATTGTCGCAAAGCATTGCAGTGCGTCCAGCTCGCTCATCTGTTTTGCAAGCTGCTGCAGCCGCGGAATATACTGCTTCACTTTCTCGCGCAGCTCGGTAAACAGCTCGTACTCCAGCTCACAGATGTTATTTTCCGCTTCTAAAATGAGCGCTTCTTTTTCTTTTAATTCAGGTGTAATGTAGCGCTCTGCATTGGTTAACGTCTGCTTCCGCTCATAACGCCCTTCCTCAAGCAAATGCAAATTTGCTTTTGTCACTTCAATGTAATAACCGAAAACTTTATTAAAGCCGACCTTTAAAGAGCGAATGCCTGTGTATTCCCGCTCCTGCTGTTCCAGGCGGGCAATCCAGTCTTTTCCGTTTCTGCTTGCATCACGATATTCATCAAGCTTTTGATTATAACCATCTTTAATCAGGTTCCCTTCTTTTACCGATAAAGGAGGGTTTTCGTACAGCGCTTCTTCCAGCAGTTCAAGTACATCCCCGCAAGGGTCAATGCGCTCTGCACGTTCCTTGGCCTTGTCATGAGCCAGTGAAGCAACCAGCTGTTTGATGCCAGGAACTTGCTTTAACGATTCCTTCAGCTGAATCAAATCCCGGGCATTGACATTTCCGAATGCAACGCGTCCGGCAAGGCGTTCTAAGTCATATACTTCTTTTAAACGTTCACGCAGATCTTCCCGTTCAAAGAAATGGGACATTAATGTTTCCACCATTTCTTGGCGCTCTTCGATTTGATTGACTCTGATAAGCGGCCGGTCAATCCACTGTTTAAGCAGCCGGCCTCCCATTGCCGTTTTTGTTTCATCCAGCAGCCACAAAAGGGAGCCTTTTTTATTTTTCGAACGAATCGTTTCGGTCAGCTCCAGATTACGCTTTGAGTACAAGTCAATTTTCATCGCTTCCTCAAGCTCATACACCTGCACGGGCTGAAGATGATCAAGGCTGCGCTTTTGGGTTCTTTTCAAATACGTATATAAGCGCATAAATGTTTTTGTTATATCTTCATTATTTAAGTGCTCAATGATCGTTACGTGTTCGTCTGTTTCTCCATCTTCAATTGAGATCGTTGCACCGCACCGCTCTCTCAGCTGTGCCACTGTATCGGCATCCAAGCTTCCTGAAACCACGATTTCCCGTGCGCCGACTGAATAAATTTCTGATATGACGTCTTCAAGCCGTTCAATCAAAACAGCCAAATTTTCTCCCGTTGTTAAATCAGACAGCGCAAGTCCGTATCCGTTCGAGCAGGCTGAAACAGATGCGATAAAATTATTTTCCGATTCATGGATGCCTTTGCCGTCCATTACAGTTCCGGGCGTAATCAGCTGAACCACTTCTCTTTTCACAACGCCCTTTGCGGCTTTCGGATCTTCCGTCTGTTCACAGATCGCCACTTTGTATCCTTTTTTAATAAGCTGTTCGATATACGCGGAAGCAGAATGATACGGCACACCGCACATCGGTATTTTTTCAGCCGCACCGCCATCTCTGCTCGTTAACGTAATTTCCAGCTCTTGTGACGCTTTTTTGGCGTCCTCAAAAAACATTTCATAAAAATCACCCAGGCGAAAAAATAAAAAGGCATCCTGGTGCTCTGCCTTTATTTTTAAATATTGCTGTATCATAGGCGTATAACCGGCCATTGTTTAATCCCTCACTATGTATCAACGTTTCTATTTTCCAACCTTCATTATAACATAAACAAAAAGTGATAAAAGAATGATATATCAATATAAAAAAGAGACTTGGGGGTACTGTCTCCCCTAGTCCCTTTTTTATTCTTCAGGATCTCCCACTAAAAACTCCGGGTTGATGTCTTCAAGCTCTTCATCAAGCTCATCTTCCCAATCTTCCTCGTCATCCTCTTCCCAGTCAGGATTGACCTCAACAACTACCTTTGTTTCCCCTACCACTTCCGCCAAAAATTCTCTTTCTGCCTGCACAACGATTTTATTTCCATTCGGCGAAATGGTCACTTCAAGGCAGTTTGGCTGCTGAAGCACTTTGGCAATCACTTCATGCTCATCATCTAAGTAATTATTGTCTCTGTATCTGAGTTTAATGACATCTACATATTTTACCCGTTCTGTGACAACCTCTGTCTTTGTGTTGTCCGCGTAAGAGTACCATACGTTTATATCATAATACCCTTCAATTTCTACCGTTTTTCCAATTTTTTCAGCGTCATACTTGTGGTTAATAATCCAACCACCCAAAATGCTGCTCGGTTTTTTCTCAGGCGAGATGGTGTTGGTGCATTGGGTGAATTTTCGGCCTTTCGCTACTACTGCCTTCGTAATAATTTCCCTGTATTCAGACATTCCGGCATGCCTCCTTGTTCTTCTTCGTGTTATCTTATGCTGGGCATTTGTCTAGTGTGCATTTTTATAAATAAAATATAAAAATACAAAGTTTCTGTTCCATTGTATGCAGGTGAGCCTAGAAACTTTACTTATAAGTGCGATAAAGTTTACACGCGGCTGCGCACAGAAAAACCAATTGAACATTTGGTACATAGATTATTTAGTTCATAACCCGCACATAAAAAAACACGGGCCTGTAAAGGCACCGTGTTTAGAGAGAACAGCTGTTATTTGAATGCTTCACCTTTGAACCGGTTTCCCCTTTCAGCAGGTCGCCTCCGGTTGATGTGATGATTTCATTTGTGACTTGGTTGGAAATGGTGTGTGCAACGAGCTGCAATAGGTCATTTACTTCCATTTGCGAGTCTCTGAATTCCTGGATAACAGGAATCTCTTCAAGCTCTTCTTGCAGCGCGTCAATTTTTGCTTCTACTTGTTTGAGCGCTTCATGCTTTTCATAATGCTTCAGATTGACAGCCTGCTTTTGCAGGGCTTTAATCTGATTAACGATTGTGGACACTTTGTCATTCTCATTGATTTGCGCTTCAGCCCGTTTGAAAAAATCAACCTCTTCTGTTTCAGAGATCATTTTTGCAAGGTTTCGTGCCTGCTGCACAATGTCTTTTTTTGAGTAGAGCGTCATCTTATTTCACCTCGATTGCTTCTCCTACCATTTCTCCGTCAAGCGACCATGTTTTCGCTTGCTGGATTTTCACGCGGACGATTTTGCCGATGGCTTCCTTCGGCCCTTTGAAATTAACAAGCTTGCTTTTTTCAGTATAGCCCGCAAGAATATCAGGGTTATTTTTGCTTTCACCTTCAACTAATACTTCGACAACCTTGCCTTCGTATTCCTTCATTTTTTTAGCAGAAATTTCATTCACCAGTGCGTTTAGACGCTGCAGGCGTTCTTTTTTCACACGCATCGGTACATTATCTTTCATCTTAGCAGCCGGAGTGCCTTCACGCGGAGAGTAAATGAACGTATAGGCGCTGTCAAACTCCACTTCACGGTATAGAGAAAGCGTTTCTTCAAACTGTTCGTCCGTTTCATTTGGAAATCCGACGATAATGTCCGTTGTCAAAGAAGCGTTTGGCATTGCTTCTTTAATTTTTCGCACCAGCTCCATGTAACGCTCTCTGTCATATTTGCGGGCCATCAGCTTGAGAACTTCTGAGCTTCCTGATTGAACCGGAAGATGAATGTGATCAAGCAGATTTCCGCCTTTTGCCAGCACTTCAATGAGGCGGTCGTCAAAGTCGCGCGGATGACTCGTTGTAAAACGGATTCTCGGGATATCGATTTTTCTCAGTTCATCCATCAAATCACCAAGTCCGTACGTCATATCTTCAAAGTCTTTTCCATACGCGTTTACGTTTTGGCCTAACAGAGTAATTTCCTTATAGCCTTCACTTGCGAGCCTTCTCACTTCCTGAATGATATCCTCAGGGCGGCGGCTTCTTTCTTTTCCGCGTGTGTAAGGCACAATGCAATACGTACAGAATTTGTCACAGCCGTACATGATATTGACCCAGCCCTTAATTTTTCCATTTCGGACTTTCGGAAGGTTTTCAATAACGTCCCCTTCCTTAGACCAAACTTCTACAACCATTTCTTTTGAAAGGTATGCTTCTGACAAAAGCTCCGGCAGGCGATGAATGTTATGCGTTCCGAAAATCATATCGACAAACGGATGTTTTTTCAAAATACGGTTCACGACTGATTCCTCTTGGGACATACAGCCGCACACGCCTAAAATCAGATCGGGATTGTTTTTTTTCAGTGCTTTTAAGTGCCCGAGCTCACCAAACACCTTGTTTTCAGCATTTTCACGGATTGCACATGTATTTAACAAAATGACATTGGCATCGTCAACAGAGTTTGTCGCTTCGTAACCGAGCGCCATAAAGATCCCTGCCATAACCTCTGTATCGTGTTCATTCATTTGGCAGCCGTACGTACGGATATAGAACTTTCTTCCGTCTCCCAATCCTTTAAATTGTTCAGAAATTTTAAAGTCATTATGATAAGTAACGGCTTCCTTGCCTCGTTTTTTCGCGTCTTTTAAAGAAGGCGGAATGTAAACAGCTTCAAAGTACTTGCTGTAATCCTTCTCGGATTTTTTGTCCGATGGATTAACTTGTCCGCTCTCTAATTTTTGTTTTTCATTCATGTCATATTTTCTCCTTTCAAACCAAACTTCCACCCTTCAGTATAAAGGTTATTGAAGCTCTGCACAACTGGCAACCTATCATTGTACACTCATTGAGAATAATAATCAATAAGGAATCAAAAGAGGAAGAGTAAACTCTTCCTCTTGTTACAATAGCTGGAGCTCCTTTGCCGTCTTTTCGATGACATCAAGCGCCTGATCCAGTTCATCCTTGGTGTGCTCTGCTGTTATAATCGTGCGAATTCTGGCTTTTCCCTTTGCTACAGTCGGGAAAACGATACTTTGGGCAAAAACACCGCGAGAAAGGAGCTGATCTGAAAATTGCTTTGCCACACCTTCATCACCAATTAAAATAGGAAGAATCGGCGTTTCACTCTTCGTGAGAGTCAGACCCATTTTCACAAGCATTGCTTTAAAATAGGCAGTATTCTCCCACAAGCGCTCCATATGCTCCGGCTCTTCAAGCAAGACATCAATCGCTTCCATACAAGCTGCAGTGACTGCCGGCGGATGAGATGTGCTGAATAAAAATGGACGGCCTTTATGGCGCAAATAATCGATCAGCACCTTTGAACCTGCAGCGTAGCCGCCGAGCACTCCGATTGCCTTGCTTAATGTTCCGACCTGAATATGCACTCTGCCGTCAAGACCGAAGTGATTCACCGTTCCCCTGCCGTTTTCGCCAAGTACTCCGGATGCATGGGCGTCATCCACCATCACAAATGCGTCATATTTCTCAGCGAGCTCTACAATATCAGGCAGAGGAGCTATGTTGCCATCCATGGAAAATACGCCGTCTGTCACAATCAGACGCATCCGATAATTCATTGACTTTCTCAGCACCCGCTCTAAATCACTCATATTGACGTGCTGATACACCTTTTTATCCGCCTTTGTCAGTCGAATTCCGTCAATAATAGAGGCATGGTTCAATTCATCTGAGATGACAATGTCCTCTTTTGATAGAATACTTGAAAGTACGCCTTGGTTTGTTGTGAAGCCTGATTGGAATACAAGTGCCGCCTCCGTTTTTTTAAAGGCTGCCAACTTTTTCTCAAGCTCTTGATGCATTGTAAATGTACCGGCAATCGTTCTCACTGATCCGGTGCCGGCTCCATACTGCTGAACGGCCTCCTGTGCGGCGTTGATGAGTCTAGGATGTGAAGTGAATCCGAGGTAATTATTAGAAGATAGCTGAATGACTTTTTGGTGATTCACTGTGACAGATGGGCCCTGCATAGATTCAAGCTGTTTTATGTCTTGCCATGTATGGTTTTCTTTCATACTATCAAGCTCTGCTTTTAAAAACTCAAATTCCTTCGTCATGTTTATCCCCCTTTATGGAATTAAAATTACTTTTCCGCACTGCCCGCTTCTCATCAGTTCGAAACCTTTTTCAAACTCCTCTAACGGAAACTGATGGGTAATAACAGGTGCAAGATCGATCACGTTTGAACTGATCAACTGAGACACTTGGCGCCATGTTGAAAACATTTTTCTTCCTGTGACTCCTTGGATGGTAAGCCCTTTAAATACCACTTTATTCGTCAAATCAATTGTCACCGGATGTTCCGGCAAGCTGAGAATATGAAATCTTCCGCCATTCGCAGCCATCGCAAGACCTTGGGCAATCGCTGAGGGATGGCCCGACATCTCACAAACAAGATCTGCTCCTTCCCCACTCGTTAAAGCGCTTACAATTTTGAGCGGGTCTTCTTTTTCAATAGAAACAGTACAAGTCGCTCCCATTTGTTTTGCAAGCCTCAGCCTGTATTCATTCTTATCAATCGCTATCACCTGAGAAGCTCCTGCTGCTTTTGCAACCGCAACAGCCATAAGACCAATCGGCCCGCATCCAATGACTGCAGTCGTTCCTCCTGCAGGCTGGCTCTCAAGTACGGTATGAACTGCATTTCCTAAAGGCTCTTGAATGGAAGCAATTGACGGGTCCATATCAGCGGGATTTCTCCAAATGTTATCAGCTGGAACTTTTACATACTCCGCAAAACAGCCTGCCGTGTCCACTCCGATTATAGCAGTATTGGTACACACATGAGATTTTCCTGTTAGGCAAGGGACACATTCACCACAAACAATGTGTGTTTCCGCAGACACATACTCTCCCACTTTTACACTGCTGACATTCTCTCCCACGTCCTCTACGATGCCGCTGAACTCATGGCCGAAAACATAGGGTGTTTTGATTCTCTGACGTGCCCATTGATCCCAATTATAAATGTGGACATCCGTGCCGCATATGGAAGCGGCTTTCACTTTTATGAGGACTTCATGTTTATCAATCTCAGGAATGGGAACTTCAGTCAGCACAGCACCGAACGCCCCGTCCTTTTTCATTAGAGCTTTCATCTTTCCACTCTGCATGTACAATCCTCCTTGAAAAATTCTTGTTATATTCGGATTGTACCATGATATGGAATAAGCGTAAACAGCACTGTCTTTTCCAGAAGGACAAAAGTATCTGTCTTGAAAAATGGGCGGAAATTTTTTTTGAAACGTTTTAGCTCATTTCTGATTTTGTATATTCGCTCATTTATGTGCTAAAAATACTATCGGGAGAAAATATCACAATAAATGAAAAACAACCTGTTTGCATTACGCAAACAGGTTGAGAATGCTTTATTTGTTTTTAGCGAGGCTCCACGATTAATTTAATCGCTGTTCTTTCTTCCCCATCGATTTGAATATCTGTAAAAGCCGGAATACAAATCAAATCAACGCCGCTTGGCGCCACAAATCCCCTGGCAATCGCCACAGCTTTTACAGCCTGGTTTAATGCACCCGCTCCGATCGCTTGAATCTCGGCGGCTCCTCGCTCTCTCAACACGCCTGCAAGCGCACCTGCCACTGAATTTGGACTCGATTTTGCTGAAACTTTTAAGATTTCCATTTCTGCTCCCCCTTAGTTTTACAATGGATAAGTGAGTGTTCATTAGAACAATCATTATTAGATGTTGCTATCCAAAAAGCCATCCCCACAATGCTTTTCAAAAATAGCGGGCTACCTTCCATTTTTACTATATTCACTAAGGAGTTGCTATATTCCTGCTTTTCTTTTTAATATTTTTATAAAATAACCATATGTTCAACTATTCAAAGAACATGTGATCATCGTTGATTAAAATACGCTCAATTTTCACGGCTTTTTTCGTTTGATCGTCAATGTCAATGACAACTCCGCTGAGCGTTGTTTTTCCTTCAGCGACAGTAAACCGGACTGGAAGGTTCGTTTTGAATCGCTTAATAATCGTCTCTCTGTCCATCCCCAGTATACCGTCATACGGGCCAGTCATTCCCACATCAGTAATATATGCCGTTCCCTTCGGCAAAATGCGGTTATCCGCTGTTTGCACGTGTGTATGAGTTCCTACTACAGCCGATGCCCGTCCATCCGTGTACCAGCCAAGTGCGAGCTTTTCACTTGTCGCTTCGGCATGAAAGTCAATAAAAATGTACGGTGTTCTTTTCGCAGCTTCTGCGATCAATTCATCCGCTTTTAAAAACGGGTCATCAAGCGGCGGCAAAAACGTACGTCCCTGCAAATTAATGACTGCTAGTTCTTTGCCGTTTGCTTTCACATATGTGATCCCTTTCCCCGGTGTTCCTTCAGGAAAGTTTGCCGGGCGAACCAAGTTCGGAACGTCATCTATAAAATCAAATATTTCTTTTTTGTCCCATGTGTGGTTCCCCATTGTGATTGCATCTGCCCCGGACTGGATTAAGCTGTGATAAATTTTTTCCGTCAGGCCTTTTCCATGTGCGGCGTTTTCACCATTAATAATGGTAAAGTGAGGCTTATATTTTGTTTTTAGCTTTGGTACATATTCTTTGACCATGTCACGGCCCGGTGAACCGACAACATCTCCGATAAATAAAATTCTCATTTTGTAAATCCTTTCTTCTTGAAAATTCCTTGCCGTCAAAAAAATAAAGTGATGCTTAGCGCATCACTTTATTTTGCATACTCTACGGCTCGAGTCTCTCTGATTACTGTCACCTTAATATGACCTGGATAATCGAGCTCGTCCTCAATTCGCTTGCGGATATCTCGCGCCAGTCGATGAGCCTCAAGATCATTAATTGAATCCGGCTTCACCATAATACGCACTTCGCGTCCAGCCTGAATGGCAAATGATTTTTCAACACCTTCATAGGACTCAGAAATTTCTTCGAGTTTTTCAAGTCTTCGAATATAATTCTCGAGCGTCTCACTTCTTGCGCCAGGTCTTGCAGCGGAAAGCGCATCTGCTGCAGCTACCAGCACAGCGATAATGGAAGTCGGCTCCTCATCCCCGTGGTGTGATGCAATACTGTTAATCACGACTGGGTGCTCTTTATATTTGGTCGCAAGCTCTACCCCGATTTCAACGTGGCTTCCTTCTACTTCATGGTCAATTGCTTTCCCGATGTCGTGAAGAAGACCCGCACGTTTAGCAAGCTTTGCGTCTTCACCAAGCTCCGATGCCATTAGACCGGCCAAGAATGCGACTTCCATGGAATGCTTAAGCACATTTTGACCGTAGCTTGTACGGAACTTTAAGCGGCCGAGAATCTTGATGAGATCTGGGTGGAGGCCGTGAACGCCAACCTCAAATGTCGTTTGCTCACCCATCTCACGAATATAGTCATCGACCTCGCGGCGAGATTTTTCAACCATTTCTTCAATCCGTGCCGGATGAATACGGCCATCCTGAACGAGTTTATCAAGAGCAATTCTGGCTGTCTCACGTCTGATCGGATCAAATCCGGAAAGAATGACAGCTTCAGGCGTATCATCAATAATCAGGTCAATTCCTGTCAGCGTTTCAAGCGTACGAATGTTACGCCCTTCCCGTCCGATGATACGTCCTTTCATCTCATCATTTGGAAGATTGACAACTGATACCGTTGTTTCGGCAACGTGGTCCGCTGCGCAGCGCTGTAAGGCGAGTGAAAGAATGTTTTTCGCTTTCTTATCCGCCTCTTCTTTCGCACGGTTTTCAGTTTCTTTTGTCATGATGGCGATGTCATGTGAAAGCTCGTTTTCAACCCGCTCAAGAATGATTTGTTTCGCTTCATCACGAGTCAGACTCGAAATTCGTTCCAACTCAGACTGCTGCATACGAATCATCTCATCCACTTTGCTTTCCATCTCTTCAATATGTTGTTGTCGTTCATTCAGAGAATGATCTTTCTTCTCCAACATCGCTTCCCGTTTATCAATTCCCTCATGTTTGCGATCAAGGTTTTCCTCCTTTTGGAGTAAACGGTTTTCTTGTTTTTGAAGCTCATTTCGTCTTTCACGAACTTCCTGTTCAGCATCTATTCGAAGTTTGTGGATTTCATCCTTTGCTTCAAGCAGAGCTTCTTTTTTCAGTGCTTCAGCATCACGCTTCGCATCTTCAAGAATTTGCTCGGCTGCACCGCGTGCGCCCGCAATTTTCGCTTCGGCAATGGTTTTACGAACAAAGTAGCCAACAACTAAACCGAGTAGAATCAGCAAAATGGAGATGAGAACCATCATAATTGGGGTCATACTTTCACCTCCTCTTGCTATGAACTTGGTTGTTGCTTAAAAAGTGTCGGCATGTACATTGTCTAGTTTTCTCAACATACAGAACCTTCACAGGGAATGAGAGTGTTCATCGCCCTTGTCAAGTTTAAATGGTTTAACAATCATGTTAAAAAAACAAATGTTACAACTTCATTGTAAATGTGTCGGAAATACTTGTCAAGCTTGCCATCTTAACGTTTGCAGGCCAGTCGTCTTTTCACGTGCCGAATGCAATTCATCCAAAAGAAGATCGCCAATCATTCTTGATTTAGAAGCTGGTATATTTTATTGTTCACTTGGCCCAATTTAGCATTATTTTGAATGTTTGAGAACAAAATAACAATGGTTTGCCCAGATTTACTAAAGCTGTTCAAGATATTGAAGCCGGGCATAACACCATGGTTTGAATAGCTTCCGGGATCAACATAAAATCCCATGCCGTATGTGGAGCTGCTCCCTGGCGTAAACATCTTTTCATAGCTTTTTTGCGAATACAGTTTTCCGTCTATCAGCGCTTGGTCAAATTTGTACATATCTATAGCGCTCATATAAATATCACCCGCTCCATACAGCTGAGATAGATCAGGTATATACGGTGTAACTGTTTTGCCGCCCTTCATCTTATACCCGACAGCAGGATAAGGTTCTTTTTCATATGTTTTGTAAAAGCCTGCATGCGTCATTCCCGCAGGTTTAAAAATATGATTCTTTATGTACTGTTCATAGGGATCACCGCTTACTTCAGCAATAATATAAGCGAGAACAGAATAGTTGGAATCCTGGTAGTCCCATACGCCCGGCTGACGTTTGATTCCCTGCAGTTCTATGTCTTTTATTAAATCGTCCGGCGTAATGGCGCCGTCTCCTTCAATATGTCCGTTTATCCCCGATGTATGTGTAAGCAGATTCTTCAAAGTAATCGTTTGTCCGTTAGGAAAATGAGGTAAATACGTACTTACCGGATCACTTGTCTGAAGTTTCCCCTTTTCCTCTAGCTGCAAAATAGCAGTTGCAATCAGCGCTTTTTGTGATGAACCGACATAAAAAGATGTCAATGGATTATTTTGAATGTAGTGTTTACGGTCAGCATAGCCAAAACCTTTATTTGTTACGATTTCTCCATTTCTGACAATCATGGCTGTTCCGCTGAAACCGATTTCTTCTAAATAATTGCTGATTTTTTGATTTCGATCCACTGTTTTGATTTGTTCCTCTGATTTTTTGGCAGTTTTCTTTTTGACCTCTTTTTTCTGATCGGTATTTGAAACCGCTGCAGTTTCTTGAGATGGTTCGTTTTCTTCACTATTCCGATGAAGAGCATTCCAAATCGTAATGCAAACCATCACTGCTAAAAGACCAAGCAACAGTTTTCCTCTTTTATTTAGTTTTCTCCGTCTGTGTTTCGCAGTTCTTCTGCGGGTTGGGCTTGTCATTCATTTTTTCCTCCCAAAATAAATTCCATTTTGCACACGTTTTGTTAGACGAATAAAGCCCTAAAAAAGTTGTCAAAAAAAGCAATATTTTTATCATTTTTTTGCAAAATACAAAAAAGCTGAGTTTTTCACTCAGCCTTTTGTATCATTTGAAACTTATTTTATTTTTATTCTTCAAATTCGAGTTCTTCTTGTGTCTCTTCAGCTTGCTGCTGCACTACTCCATTATTATCCAAGCCGTAATGTTCGCGAATTTGCTCCTGGATCATCAGCATGATATCTTTATTTTCTTTCAGGAATTGTTTTGCATTTTCACGGCCTTGGCCAAGACGCTCTTCTTCATAAGAGTACCATGAACCGCTTTTTTGCACGATATCAAGTTCAGTTCCTAAATCAATGATTTCGCCTTCTTTTGAAATGCCTTCTCCGTACATAATGTCAACCTCGGCTGTACGGAACGGCGGAGCCACCTTGTTTTTCACGACTTTGATTTTCGTTTTGTTCCCCATTACGTCGTTGCCTTGTTTCAGCTGTTCAGCACGGCGCACTTCAAGACGCACGGAAGAGTAGAATTTCAACGCACGGCCGCCAGGAGTTGTTTCCGGGTTCCCGAACATAACACCGACTTTTTCACGAATTTGGTTAATGAAAATCGCGATTGTCTTCGATTTGTTAATGGCCCCTGAAAGCTTACGAAGCGCTTGAGACATTAAGCGTGCTTGCAAACCGACATGAGAATCTCCCATGTCGCCTTCAATTTCCGCTTTCGGAACGAGAGCGGCTACAGAGTCGACAACGACAATGTCAACTGCCCCGCTTCGAACCAATGCTTCCGCAATTTCAAGCGCCTGCTCGCCTGTGTCAGGCTGAGACAGTAAAAGCTCTTCGATGTTAACACCGAGCTTTTGCGCGTATACCGGATCTAACGCATGCTCCGCATCGATAAACGCGGCTTGTCCGCCCTGCTGCTGAACTTCAGCAATCGCATGAAGCGCCACAGTTGTTTTACCTGAGCTTTCAGGACCGTATACTTCAATAATCCGTCCGCGAGGATATCCGCCAATTCCCAGTGCTGTATCAAGAGCTAGGGAGCCGCTTGGGACAGTAGAAATTCTTGTATCTGTCTTTTCTCCCAGTTTCATAATGGAACCTTTGCCGAACTGTTTTTCTATTTGTTTAAGAGCCATATCTAAGGCTGCCTGACGATCACTCATTCTATTTTTTCCTCCTTTATGTTACCACTACATATACTATACCCTGTTTGAAGGGATTTGCCAAGAAAAAAGCGAACGCATATTCGGATTTTTTCTTGGCGTGATTCCTATCAAAATATCATAATGTATCAGAGAAATCATGTTTTCTTAGGAGGATAATGTGCTGAAAATATTATTTTTGCTCTAAAAGCTTTAAGATTAAATGGCAGCCGTATTTAGCGCCGCGTTTTCTGATCCCCGTTCTGGAGCCCGCAAAGTGAAACTCGTGAACCTCTTCTTTACCATTTGCGGAAATGCCGATAAACACATGCCCAGGCTCATGCCCTTCTTGAGCATCAGGTCCTGCTACACCAGTAAAGCTAATGCCGATATCGCTGCCAGTGAGTTTTTGAACACCCTTAGCCAGTTCGGATGCGCACTCCTTGCTGACCGCCCCAAAACGATCTAATGTTTCCTTCTTGACACCAAGCACATTCTGCTTCACGTCGTTTGTATAGCAAACAACGCCCCCGGCAAATAATTTTGAGGCACCGCTATGATCCGTCAGCCATTCAGAAAACAGCCCTCCGGTAAAGCTTTCTGCCGCAGAAATTGTAATGCCTTTTTCCTTGCACGCTATAGATAGCTCTTTTACAAGAGAAGTATCATCGTAACCATAGAAAAATTCACCGACACGCTCTAAGATAACGGCCTCTGTTTCTTTTAACAGACGCTCTGTTTCCTTTTCATCGGCGTGTTTGGCTGTCAGACGCAGCGTCACCTCTCCATCAGCCGCCAATGGCGCAATTGTCGGATTGGTTTGCGCATCAATAATATCTTCCAAATCGGCTTCAAGCTGAGATTCACCGATACCGAAAAAGCGAAGAACGGTTGACACAATTTTTTCATTTGAACCCATCTTTTTCAGCAGAAGAGGCTTTGCCTCGTTTTCAAACATTGGACGCAATTCGCTCGGCGGTCCAGGAAGAAGCATATAATAGCGCGATTCATGCTCTGTGAGCATTCCCGGGGCCATTCCAAAGTGATTCGCCAGCACGTCAGAGCCTTCGATCACAAGCGCCTGTTTTCGGTTATTAGGTGACATCGTGCGTTTTGTTCGTTTGAAATAGTCCTCAATGGATTGGAATGCCTCATCATTTAACACAAGCGGACGTCCCAGCGTATTTGCAATCGTTTCTTTCGTCAGATCATCTTTTGTGGGTCCAAGCCCTCCTGAAAAAATAATGAAGTCAGAGCGTTCTTCAGCAATGCGGATGACCTGCTTCAGCCGCTCCGGGTTATCTCCGACCGCTGTATGATAAAATACGTTGACCCCGATTTCAGCGAGCTGTTTGCTGATAAATTGAGCATTTGTATTGGCGATTTGGCCAAGCAGCAGCTCTGAACCGACTGCAATTATTTCTGCTTTTTTTGGAAATTCCATGACGAAGTCCTTCTTTCTTAGTTAGATGTTTTTAACGCTTCCCAATTTTTAGAGAAATATTCCCAGCCTGAGACGACAGTAAAGAAGACGGCTACCCACAGCGCCAAGTCTGCAAACGGGAATGACACAAGTTCAAATGGAAGATTATGAAGAAGCAATGCAGATACCGCAATAATCTGTGCCCAGGTTTTGATTTTACCAAGCATGTTAGCAGCTACGACTTCTCCTGTTCCGGCTAAGACAAGCCTTAAACCTGTCACGGCAAACTCCCTGCTGATAATCACAATGACCATCCAAGCTGGAGCGAGATCAAATTGAACAAGGATAATTAACGCTGCGGATACGAGCAGTTTGTCCGCAAGCGGATCAAGAAATTTCCCGAAGTTTGTTACGAGATTTAATTTTCGGGCATAATACCCGTCCACCCAGTCTGTTGTAGATGCAATAATAAATAGAATGGCCCCCGCCAAATGTGCGACCGGGATGGATTCGTCTCCAACTTCGAGCCTGCCCCAGTCAAACGGCGCCAGCATGATAATCATGAAGATTGGGATTAATGCGATTCTAGCTAGTGTGATTTTATTTGGTAAGTTAAACATAAAGCCCCTCCAATTTCATACTCGGACGTGAAGAAAAGTCATCTGATAATTAAGATGACTTTTCTTCCTTTTTATTTACAATCTTTATGGTTTGTGCCATCACTTTTTTCGGATCAAGTTCATATGAAAGAACCTTACCGTTGATTTTTATTTTCAGATTAGGTGCATATCCGGTGCGGATATCAACTTGTTTCTGATCAGTTATGTCTTTTTTATAGGTTTCGTCTTTTTTCAGCGTTCCTTCTTTTAAAGAGCTGCTGTTTTCATCGCGCACTCGAATCCAGGAGCTGTCTGATGCCTTCAGTTCCAGCTCGATTTTATCAGCGCCGGACACTTCATAAGTCGTTAACGATCCTTCAGTGCCAGCAGCTTTAATCTCCAGCTTCTCACTGTCATTTTCTTTTTTCTTATCTTCGTTTTCTTTCGTTTCTTTTTTAGTGTCTGTCTCTTTTTCAGAGCTGTTATTTTGATTCTCTTTCAGCGTTGAATCTTTAGGGATTTCGTACTTGCTCTCACTTTGCGTAATTGCTTTTTCTGATGCCGCATTGTGATCATCACTGTTTTTGTGATTGGCAAATTGAATGATCGCGTACACAATGGCAATCACGACAATCACGCCGAGAATAACAAGTATTGTTGGCAGCAGCTCCAGCGCCTTAGATGCTGGCTTTGGCATTTCCTTTTGAAGATTCATGCCGGAGATCTTTTCAGACACATCATCATGATACGTATTAGGGATATCTTTTTTATGCTCCTCAAACAGCTGATCCGCATCAAGCCCAACGGCTTCTGCATATTGCTTGATGAATGCCCGAACATAAAACTTCCCCGGAATAATGTCATAGTTTCCTTCCTCCAAGGCGGTTAAATACCTTTTTTGAATCTTTGTTGCCGCTTGGAGATCATCCAATGACATTGCTTTTTCCTCTCTGGCTTCTTTGAGCCGGATTCCTAGTTCAGTCACAACAAACACCTTCCAATTTTAAAAATCAAAGCTTGAAAACCCGGATTGATCAAACATTTGGGGTTCCTCGGCATGTTCATATGTAATAACCTCATCAGGGTCATTTCTCAGTTCAATAATATAATCAAAGTCATCTAGTGTATACTCTGTATTTTGAACGAATATGTCCGGATGCTCCACCACTTTTGTTGCCGGAAGCCGCATGATTTCTCGGACCAGCTGGAGATGGCGTTCCGATCCTCTTCGTGTTGACACAATTCCGTCAACGATAAAGACATTTTCAGTGCTGTATTCATCGGCAATCAGCTGGCTTCTTATCGTCTGCTTCAGCAAGGTTGATGACACAAACAGCCACCTTTTGCTTGCACACACACTAGAGGCTACAATCGATTCCGTTTTCCCGACACGCGGCATACCTCTGATTCCGATTAATTTATGGCCTTCTTTTTTGAACAATTCGGCCATAAAATCGACTAATAAGCCAAGCTCGTCCCGTTCAAAGCGGAACGTTTTCTTGTCATCGGCATCCCGTTGAATATAACGGCCGTGGCGTACGGCAAGTCGGTCGCGAAGCCTCGGTTCTCTAAGCTTCGTTACTTTAATTGTTTCCATCGTTTTTAAGATTGATTCTAATCGTTTAATTTGATCTATATGGCGGCACCTGAGGAGCATTCCTCTTCTGGAAAGATCGACGCCGTTTATCGTTACGATGTTGATAGAAAGCATCCCAAGAAGAGATGAAATATCCCCGAGCAGTCCGGGGCGGTTCACTTGAATTTCATATTCAAAATACCATTCGAGCTTTGCCAAATGATATACCCCCTTCATTGTGGCAAAATTTTACCTTCCTTTATCATAAAGCATTTTTCTCTAATTAGAAAGAAGAATGTTGCTGTGATGAGGAAAACATAAAAAAGAGAGGAAAAATCCCCTCTCTTCCTAGTGAGTGCTGTTATTTTCAACAAGCTTAACCATCATATTGGCAATGGCGTGCTGTTCATCTTTTGATGCTACACTCCAAAGATCTGCCAGCACTTTTTCCTGCTCGTTCTTAGATTCCACTTCATTAGCCAAGTAGCTGCCGATTTCTGTCGCAAGATCTGTAATCGTATCCTGGCTCATACCTTTATCTTGCGCATAGTTCAGACGGTCGCCAAGGAAGTTTTTCCAGCTATCCCAGTTTTCTAATACTGACATGCTTGTTTCCTCCATTTCATGTGAAGTTACAAGATTATTGTGTCCTTCACAAAAGAAACTATACACCGAATATTTTCGGATCAGCAGTGCCAGCCGCCATTCACCGACAGAATTTGGCCGGTGATATATGACGCTTTTTCAGACAGGAGAAAAGCTGTTGCATCCGCAATTTCTTGCGGCCGGGCCAGCCGGCCGATCGGAATCTCATCAGCGATCTCTTCTTTTTCAGCCGGGGTAAATTGATTCATCATATTTGTATCAACTGCGCCCGGCGCTACTGCGTTTACTCTGATTCCGCTTGGCGCCAGCTCCTTAGCCAATCCTTTTACAAACGAATGCTGAGCTCCTTTTGCCATGCTGTACAGCACTTCACAGGATGCTCCAGTCTCTCCCCAAATCGAGCTGACAGCCACAATCGCTCCCGATTTATTCCGAATCATGCCTGGCAGAAGGTTTCTCGTCAGCATATACGGACTCGCCACATGAAGCTGAACCATTTCCTGGACTGTTGCGTTATCTACATCCGTAATCAGCCCAAAATGGCTTCTTCCACTGTTTAAAACAATCGCATCAATCGGCTGAACAATTGAACTTGTCAGCTTATCTGCTCCATCTTGCGCGGACAGATCAGCTTGTAATATCTCCGCATTTACGCCAAACATCTGACTTAGTTTTTCAGCAAGCTCCGCTGCCGCATTTTGATTTGTATTGTAATGCAGCAGCAGATTGTATCCTCTAGCTGCAAGGGTTCCGCTGATGCTTTTGCCAATGCCGCCGCTTGCTCCGGTGATTAGTGCTGTTTTGTTCATCCTCTTTCCTTCTTTCCGCAGAAAAACACCCCTCACACTGGAGGGATGTTTTGTTTATGATTTAGGAACAACCTTGCAGACAGTCAGTCTGTCTGCAGCGATTTCCTCTTGTATTACGTTCTGGACATCCTCGAGGGTAATCTGCTCGAGTACCGTTACAACATCAAACAGGCTCATATCCAAGAACGCATAACGGGTAAATTGATTGGCGATGTATTCAGGGGAATTCAGCGCTTTTAAGAATGTACCGATCTTTTTCTTTCTGGCAAGTTCAATCTTTTCAGCAGTAATCAGTTCACCGGCGCGCAAAAGCATGCTTGAAATGTCTTCAGCCAATTGATCAGGCTCAGGCGTATCTCCGCCGATCGCCGCAAAACCGAACCCATATTCAGCAGTAAAATCAAAGCTGAACGTTTCGTCAATATATCCTTTTTCATAAAGTGATTCATACTGGGCAGAGCTTTTGCCAAAAAGAGCTTCAAGCAATAAGTTCATTGAAAGTTCATGCTTTAAGAGCTCTTTGCCTAATTTAAACGGATTTTTGGATTTCAGCCCAACAAGGCATTTCGGTCCCTGCACGTTCATTTTGATCTCTTTTTCTTTTCGGAAAACCGCTTCTTGCTCTTTCACTTCTTCCCGTTTGATCTCCGGCTGATCAGTATACGGCTTTTTCCCCTGGTTTTCTCTTACCTGAGAAATAATCGCTTCAGGATCTACAGGGCCGACAATGAAAAGGAGCATGTTACTCGGGTGATAAAACGTTTCATAGCATTCATAAAGAAGGTCTTTTGTAATATGTGAAATGCTTTCCACTGTTCCCGCTATGTCAATTCTGACAGGATGCTCTTTGTACATGTTTTCAATGACCCCGAAGTAAAGCCTCCAATCAGGGTTATCGTCGTACATATTAATCTCCTGCCCGATAATCCCTTTTTCCTTTTCAACCGTTTTTTCAGTAAAATATGGGTCCTGTACAAAATCGATCAGCGTCTCTAAATTGCGTTCAACATTTGATGTGCTTGAGAAAAGGTAAGCCGTTCTTGTAAATGACGTAAACGCATTGGCAGAAGCCCCCTGTTTGCTGAAATCTTGAAAAACGTCTCCGTCCGCTTTCTCAAACAGCTTGTGCTCAAGAAAGTGCGCAATCCCGTCCGGCACGTGAACCATCTCGTTTTTACCTAAAGGGACAAACCGGTTATCTATCGAGCCGTACTTTGTTGTAAAGACCGCATATGTCTTGTTGAAGCCTTTTTTCGGCAAAACGTAAACATCGAGGCCGTTGGACATTTTTTCATGATACAGCGTCTCCTGAAGCTGTTCATATTCGATTGGTTTGATCAAGATGCACCCTCCGTCCCTTTTAAGAAATAAGTCGTATCAAGCTGAATCTTTTCGCCGGCTTTAATGATATCCTCTTTTGTGACATTCTCAATATTGGCAAGAAAGTCTTCGATAGGAATCTCGACTTGAGCAGCGGCCTGCTGATATAAAAACTCAGATAAACCGTATGCTGTATCAATCGTTTCCAGCACTTGATTTCGAATGACGGCCTTTGTCTGTGCTATATCCTGCTCACTGAAATCGCCATTTTTCATTGCCTGGAATTGCTCAGCAATAATCGAAACCGCCTGTTCATAATTTTTCACTTCAATGCCTGACATCACCATTAACAAGCCTTTAAAACTTTCTATACGCGAAGCCGCGTAGTAAGCAAGACTGGCTTTTTCCCGAACATTAATGAAAAGTTTAGAATGAGAGAATCCGCCGAACAATCCGTTAAACACTTGTAAAGCAGGATAATCCTGATCTGTATAAGTGATGCTGGTGCGGTAGCCGATATTCAGTTTTCCTTGCTTGACATCCTCTTCATCAATTACTTCTTTTGGCTGAACTTTTTCATCAGCGTGATTGTTTTCAATCGTGCCAAGAGTTCGCTCTTCTGTTTTGAAATACTTATCAATTGCCGAATGTACCTGGTTACTGTCCACATCGCCAACTACATATAAATCAAGCTGGTCTTTTTGGATAGCGCTTTGGTATGTTTCGTATAATTGCTCTGCCGTAATGTCATCGACATCGTCGATTTCACCATTGACATGAAGCGCGTAAGGCTCATTTTTGCACATTTCCTGTATTAGCCTTAAATTCGAATAGCGCATTTTATCATCATAGACGGCTTGGATTCTTTGCTTAAGCGTCCGTTTTTCTTGAGCCACATATTGTGACTGAAAAGCGTCTCCCTCCAAAGCAGGTGAAAAGACGATTTCTGCAAGAAGCTGGAGCCCTTTCTCAAGTAGCGGCGTTTGGTCTTTTAAATATTTTTCATTCGGGATTTCAAGCCTGAACGTAATGACGTGCCGCTCTCCTTTTTTCGTAAGATCAGCCGATACTGACGTGCCGTACAGCTCATCCAGGTATGAACGCAATTCTGCGGTTTTCGGATGGCTTTTCGTTCCGCGAAGAAGCACATGCGGAAGCAGCGCTCTTTTGGTGACTTGATCCTTTGTCAGCGGCGCAAGCATCTTAAAAATAAGCGAGACGGTTTTGAATTTTTCTGTTTTTACAATATGTGCGGTTAAACCGCCGTGCTTTGATTTGAGTTCATTAACATATGACATATGGAACCTCCTTCGTTCATTTCTTAATTAGTATGTATTATGACCAATTTTCAGCATTCGCAGAAACACTCTTTCATGTAATTATAGCAACTGTAGGATTTATAAGGAAACAATAACCTCCGCATGCTGTATAGGTGCAGTTGTAAACTGTGCAAGGAAGCGCAAAAAAAGACGGCTGGCTAGACCGTCCCTAAGTTTTTTTCTTCTTCTTCACTTTTTTTAGCATCTACAGTAAAGAGCACTAAAAATAAAGAAACGATGCTGCAAAACGCCGAGAGTATGAAAATAATCCAGTTTGCATTAGACATTAATGCAGCAAAAACAGGTGGACCGAGAGCTACTCCTATAAAGCGCATGCTATTGTAGAAGGAGGAAATGGTTCCGCATTGTTCACTTTCAATCCCTTCGGTTATCAATGCATCTAAAGCAGGAAGAGCCATTCCAATCCCAATCCCGCCAAAGCTTAAAAAGACAAATAAAAAATAAAAACTGTGGTTCCACCACAAGGCAATATACGAAAGGGTTAACAAAATCATTCCTGTAACAACGCAAAATTTCATTCGGCCTTTATCTTTACCGATCTTTTTGCCAGCTATAAAAGAACTGGTTGACAAAAACAAAAGTGGGATTGCCAGTAATCCGCCTTTAGCTACTCCGTCAATGGCATACTTGTTCTCCAGCGTATCTGATAAATAAAATAATACGCCAAATAACAAAAACATAATGACACACCCGATAATGAAGACCGTATAAAGCCAGCGACCATCCTGTTTTAAGATTTTCTTCACACTCTTAATAAACTCAGAAACAGCAGGCGCATCTTCATCTTCTTCAGGCTTGGCCACCAAAAACAATACGAGCAAAAAGCTGATCAAACAGAAAAACGGAATAAACCAAAACGGTACAAACCAATACCAAGAAGCCAGTAAGGCTCCAAGTATGGGACTCAGTACCTTCCCTGACGTGTTGGCGGTTTCAATATCGCCAAGACCGGCGCTGACCTTTTCATCGTCTCCTTTAAACAGGTCACCGATAAACGGCATGACGATCGGAGCGGCACCTGCAGAACCAATGCCTTGAAGAACCCGCCCCGCCAAGATCATAGCATAAGGATTTTTCATATAGGTCGAGGCAAAAGCAGCTACGGCTCCCCCCAATCCTGCAATGAGGAGGCATGGAAGCAATATTTTTTTTCTCCCGAAACGATCCGACAAATATCCGGCAATCGGAATGCAAATAATTGCTACTACTGAATATACAGTAATGATTAAAGATACTTGAAATGAAGTCACAGACAGCTTTTTCTCCATCATCGGAAGAACAGGAATCAGCATGGAGTTCCCGAGTGTCATCACAAGCGGGACAGAAGACAATGCAATAATATTTTTCATTCCATTTTTCTCTCTCAACATTTTCACCCATTCACTTTCTTGTCATCCCTTATATATTGCGTTAACCGGAATGAAAGTATGTACAAAGAAACATGAATCAGGGCAAATAAAAAAACAGACACATACAGGCGTCCGTTTTTAGAATCGTTTACGCAAAACATGAAATCTGAATTTATCTGCTCTAAAATAATTTAAAGAATAAAGCACCGGTTTATCGTGCTGATCGTAATGGGTTTGTTTTAACAGCAAAAGGGCTGTTTCCGGATCGCATTCAAGTACTGGAGAAATGGTATCGTGATAGCCGATCGGTTCTATATCAGTTACTGCATAGCTGATTACGGAGCCTGAATTTTTCTCAAGCAGGTCAAACATAGATTCTTGCTGATGAGAAAAAGAATTCGGCAAAATATTCATCGGAATTTTGTCTATACAATATACAATCGGCTGTCCGTCAGCTGTCCTGACTCGTTCAAGGTAAAAAAGTTCTTGCCCTTCTGCCAAATGAAATCTCTTCGTATCATCTTCAGACGGCATAAGTACTTGTGATGATAGAAAAATCGTGCCAGGGGTCATATTCGCCTGTTCTATCATCTTGGTTACACTGTTCAGCTGTTCAATGCCCGAAAGAAATAACGGCTTAGAATGGACAAAAGTGCCTACACCATGCCTTCTGATAATCACATGCTCTTCTTCCAGTATCCGTAAGGCTTCTCTTAGCGTCGCTCTGCTGACACCAAGCTTTTTGGAAAGCTCAAATTCAGAAGGCAGCTTTTCCTTCTCAGTGTAGATCCCATTTTTTATATCCTCTTTAATTCGTTCAATTACTTTCAAATACAAGTGCCGATTATCAGCTTTTGTAGACATGTTTCCCCTCCGTAAACCACTTTCGATAAAAATTATTGAACAATTGGGACAACTATATCATGTTTTGTCGAAAAAATAAATAGAAAGGTGATCAGTTTACATAATGTTATTATTGACAACTATAGAAAGCGGAACTCCCTTCATTAAGAAGAGAGCTCATCATATTTCTCTTTTGATAATAATACTTCCCTAGGTTTGCTGCCTTCATACGGTCCGACAACGCCGCGTTCCTCCATTGCGTCAATCAGGCGAGCCGCTCTCGTATAGCCGATTCTGAATCTTCTTTGCAGCATTGAAACAGATGCCGTCTGCATGCCGACGATTAATTCAACAGCTTCATCATAAAGTTCATCAGTAACCTCGGAATGAGTTTCTGTTGTCTCCTCAGGAATCATTTCTTCTTGATATTGCGCTTTCTGCTGCGTAATCACATGGTCGACGACCTTCTCCACTTCGTCATCCGACAAAAATGCTCCCTGCACACGGACAGGTTTGTTAGCCCCTACAGGTAAAAACAGCATATCGCCGCGGCCAAGAAGCTTCTCAGCGCCACCCATGTCAAGAATGGTCCTTGAATCCGTCTGTGAAGATACGCTGAACGCGATTCGTGACGGAATGTTCGCTTTGATCACCCCTGTGATAACATCCACCGATGGCCGCTGTGTCGCAATAATAAGATGGATGCCGGCAGCCCGCGCCATTTGGGACAATCTCGTAATTGAATCTTCCACATCAGATGAAGCGACCATCATGAGATCGGCAAGCTCGTCCACAATGACAACAATATAGGGCAGCTCTGGCTGTTTCGCTCCTTCTTCATTGTTGGCGCGTTTTATATAATCATTGTATCCTTCAATATTTCTTGTACCCGTATGAGAGAATAATTCGTACCGCCGCTCCATTTCATTGACAACCTTTTTCAAAGCCTGCGACGCTTTTTTCGGATCGGTTACAACCGGAGCAAGCAAATGCGGAATCCCGTTGTAGACATTTAGCTCTACCATTTTAGGATCGATCATCATCATTTTCACTTCATGCGGTTTCGCGCGCATTAAAATACTTGTAATAATGCCGTTGACACAGACACTTTTCCCGCTACCGGTTGCGCCTGCGACCAAAAGGTGGGGCATCTTGTTTAACTCAGCCAATACAGCTTCACCTGAAATATTGCGGCCGAGTCCAATTAACAGCTTCGCATCCGGTCTGTCATTCAATTTAGACTCCAGCACTTCCTTCAGCGAAACCATTGCCACTTCTGCGTTTGGAACTTCAATTCCGATTGCTGATTTGCCTGGTATAGGCGCTTCGATCCTGATATCCTTCGCAGCAAGCGCAAGCGCTAAATCATCGCTTAAATTGACAATTTTGCTAACCTTCACTCCGACATCAGGATATACTTCATATTTTGTTACGGCCGGTCCGAGATGAACCTGTGTGACTTTCGCCTTTACGCCAAAGCTTTGGAATGTGCGTTCAAGCTTTCTGGCATTTTCATAAATATTCTTTTTATCAGCCTGCTGGCCGGTATGCTTCGGATCTGCCAGCAAATCCAGTGACGGCATCTCGTAATCCTTATTTTCGAGCTCTGTAAAGGTCATAGGAGGAGCAGAAACAGTTTCCTGATCACCTGTCTCCGGTTGGATGTCCTGAAGCGGCTTCGACACAGGTTCGGGGCGCTTTTCTATAACTGGAGACTCTTCCTCTTCATTACGATCAGAAAAGCTTGAGATAATCGGCTCTGAATGAATAAGAGGCGATACTGTTTCATAATCCCCCTCTTCATTAGGAGGCTCCGGTTCCATTTGCTGTTTTTTGCGGGCCGGTTTTTGTTTTTTGCTCGGCGCTTTCGTTTTTTTCGATGACTGCATATTTGATTTGAAGGATTTCATATCATCAATAAATGCTAACCATTGTTCTTTTATAAAACGTCCAATCGGGCTCATCCACTTTTTCAGCGTTTCTTGCAGCGAGCGTCCAGTTACTAAAATCATTCCGATCAAAATCATGACAATCGCCATGATCTGAGAACCAGTCGACGCAAACAAAAAGTGTGAAGCCGCAAACAGCAGCGCACCGATCATCCCTCCGCCTAAATCAGGTGAAGCAGAGCTGCCATTCATGTCCATTAAAAACAATTCCCACGTATTGCGCACCACGCTTGCAGACTCAATAGACCCTTTGTGCGTCAAATTTTTAAATAGCTGCACGTGAGAAAGCAGCAATATGCTTGCGATGATACAGTACAACCCGGCCTTTCGTCTCGTTAAAAGGCTTGGGGTTTTTTTCTTCCAAAACAGTGAGACTCCTAACACCAATAAACCTAACAAGCATAAAATAAACCACTCTCCAGCAAAAAAGCGGAACAAATAGATAAACGTTTGCCCGACTACCCCCAGCTGCAAGATTGCGATAATTGAAATGGCTATACACAGCAATCCGTTAAGCTCGTATTTTATATTGAGCTGTTTCGCCTGTTTTTTTCTTGATTTTCGTTTTTTCTTTGCCACACTCATCACCTTACTGCGTTAAAAAATGTAAGTTCATACATAATGAAGAAAGCAGCCGTTTACAGGCTGCGTTTTTTCTGTAGGATTCCCCTATTATAGCATATTTTGCCCTTAAAAAAGGGTTGGATTCTTATACGTTTAATTTCAGCTTTTGTCCGGGTGAAATGTCCGGATGCAGAAAATGCATTGGATTGGTGCTCATGATTTGAATGACTTCCGCTTCATTCCCTTTCATTTCGACTAGAAGCGGTACACCTTTATATTCAATTTGCTCATGTGCGCTTGTCTCTTGGTTCTGTTCTGCAAACACAATTTCCTGCGGCATCACGGTATAAAGAATCATTGAATCATCCGTCCTTCTTCTTTCCTTGCTTCGTCGATGAGCTCATTCAGTTTATTGATTGCCTGTCCGACACCGCCTGCGTGATCGATCAATCCGTATTTAACTGCATCCTTACCGACTACATTTGTTCCGATATCCCGTGTTAAGTTTCCTTTTGAAAACATTAGCTCTTTAAATTTCTCTTCGGTTATATTGGAATGGCTTGTCACAAATTTAACAACTCTTTCTTGCATCTTATCCAGGTATTCAAACGTTTGCGGCACCCCGATGACCAGCCCGGTGAGCCTAACTGGATGAATCGTCATCGTTGCTGTTTCGGCGATATAGCTGTAATCACAGGATACAGCAATCGGAACGCCGATGGAATGCCCCCCGCCAAGCACGATAGAAACGGTCGGTTTCGATAAAGATGCAAGCATTTCCGCTATTGCAAGACCAGCTTCAACATCTCCTCCGACAGTATTTAATATGATCAGCAAGCCTTCAATTTTGGGATTTTGTTCAATTGCCACAATCTGCGGGATGACATGTTCATATTTTGTTGTTTTGTTTTGCGGAGGAAGCTGAACATGGCCTTCAATTTGTCCGATAATGGTCAGACAATGAATATTTGT
This sequence comes from Bacillus sp. PS108, assembly GCF_037963335.1. Taxonomy (NCBI): domain Bacteria; kingdom Bacillati; phylum Bacillota; class Bacilli; order Caryophanales; family Bacillaceae; genus Bacillus; species Bacillus sp. PS108. The sequence goes on along the minus strand of NZ_CP150155.1, from coordinate 1,723,345 downwards.
ATCTTGGGGCAGCTGCGGAAGCGTCGTTTCACCAAGCTGCTGTATTTTATTCATAATGCTGTCCTTCGCATCATTTTTTTCAGGACGCTCTTCTTCTGTGTTTTCCATACGATGATCCATCTCGCTTTCATCCTTTCCGAGTTTCTCTTTGTATTATGAACAAAGATACTTCATTCAATCCCGGCTTGAAGGACAAAAAATAAAGACCGGAGCAGCTCCGGTCTTTAGTCAGTCATTATACTTCCATAATAATTGGGATGATCATCGGTTTACGTTTCGTTTTTTCATAAAGGAATTGGTTCAAAGCATCCCGCATTGCCTGCTTCAGCGTTGACCATTCGACATTTGATGTTTCAGTCGCTTCTGTCACGATGGACCGGACGAGCTCAGTAGCCTGTACGATTAGACCTTCAGACTCTCTTACATAAACAAAGCCGCGAGTGATAATTTCTGGTCCTGATACAAGATGTTTCTTTTGTTTATCAAGTGTAATGACAACGATTAAAATTCCGTCCTGTGAAAGCAAGCGGCGGTCTCTCAATACGATATTGCCGATATCACCGACACCTAAACCATCAATCAAAATATTGCCGTAAGGAACTTTATCCCCAATTTTTACGTTTTGGCCGCGGAATTCAACGACGTCTCCTTTTTCAATTAAGAAGATGTCACTGCGCTTCATGCCGGTTTCTTCAGCGATTTTCGAATGAGCTTTTTGCATTCTGTATTCGCCGTTTACAGGAATCAAATATTTTGGTTTAAGCAGGTTGATCATCAGCTTTAACTCTTCTTGTGAGCCGTGGCCTGATACATGAACACGCTTTTGGGCAAAGATGACTTGTGCACCGGCTCTCGCAAGAAGATCTACTGTTTTAGAGTAAATGAGTTCCTGCCCGGGAATCGGAGTTGACGCAATGACCACCGTATCCCCTTCTTCAATGTTCAGCTGTTTGTGAGCTTTGTTTGCCATTCTTGTCAAAGCAGCTAATGGTTCACCTTGGCTTCCGGCTGTAATAATGGCCACTTCGCGCTTCGGATATTTTTTGACATCCTGTACAGAAATAAACAATTCATCATCTGCTTCAATGTATCCTAACTTTCTCGCCAGCTGCAGGACAGATTGAAGATTTTTTCCGGCTACGGCAATCTTTCTGCCATTTTGAGCCGCTGCATGAATGACTTGCTGAATCCGGTTAATATTGGATGCGAAAACAGCAATAATCACCCGGTTCTGTGAATTATACAGCGCATCCGAAATTTCTCCGCTGACAGCCGCTTCCGAAGGGGTGTAACCCGGCCGTTCCGCATTTGCACTGTCAGAAAGAAGAGCGAGCACGCCGCTATTGCCGATCTTGGCGATCTCGCCAATGTCGCACGTCTGATTAAGTGCAGGTGTTTGGTCAAATTTGAAGTCTCCCGTGCATACAATAGATCCAAGTGATGTTTTAAAGCTCACACCTACAGAATCAGGAATGCTGTGAATCGTTCTAAAGAACGATACTTTTGTTGATTCAAATGTAATGACAGATTTTGAGTGAATTTCCCTTAAATCAGTTTTTCGGTTATGTCCGTATTGTTTTAATTTCTCTCTTAACAATGCAAGCGTCAGTTTTGTTCCGTACACTGGAACGGACAGCTTGTTTAATAAGTAAAAAACGCCGCCGATATTTTCATCGTGCCCGTGCGTTAAAAAGATTGCCTTGACGCGGTCAGCCCGTTCAATCAAATATGATATGTCAGGAATCACTACATCAATACCGAGCATTTCGTTTTCTGGATGCATAAGGCCGGCATCAACGACAAATATGTCCGAGTCAATTTCAATGACATAAAGGTTCTTCCCAATCTCTCCGACACCGCCAAGGGCGATAATTCTAACGTTTTCTGTATTTTTCTTTTTCAAAATCTATATCCTCCTAGTCTCATACCCGTCCATCATCACTTGTTCCTATTATAACTGAAAGTAAATTTAGAAAACAAGATAAAGCAGAAGGTTTAGGGAAAACCAATATGTAAAAGAAACGGTCAAACTCAGCTGAATGTGAGAATGACCGCGTTTGTTTCACTGTATGAAATTTTCTTACAGTTCGCTGATCGTGCTGCTTAAGCTCAGACGTTCATCCTCAGTTAACGGGACTAGAGGCAGACGCACAGAACCGACATCAAGACCTCTCAGCTGAAGCGCTGTTTTGACTGGAGCAGGATTAGGCGCTTTAAACAGTTCCTTCATAATCGGCAGCAGTTTCTGATGGATCAGTGCCGCATTAGCTGTTTGCCCATTCGTATAATTTTTGATCATTTGCTGCATATCAGAGCCTGCAATATGGCTCGCCACTGATACAACTCCTCTTCCTCCAACTGAAAGAATAGGAAGCGTCAGAGCGTCATCCCCTGAATAGACATAGAAGTCTTCCGGTGTTTCAGCAATAATTTTTGTAATCGCTTCTAGGTCTCCGCTCGCTTCTTTAATCGCAACCACATTCGGAATGTCCGCCGCCAAACGGATCGTCGTTTCAGGAGCAAGAGAAGCAACCGTACGGCCAGGAACATTATAGAGCATAACCGGAAGAGATGTCTCTGCCGCAATTGCTTTAAAATGCTGGTACATTCCTTCTTGAGAAGGTTTATTGTAATACGGGGTAACAAGCATAACAGCGTCCACGCCCGCTTCCTCAGCTTTTTTTGTCAGCTTAATGGAATCTTTCGTGTTGTTGCTTCCAGTACCAGCGATAACGGGCACCCGTCCGTTTACTTCTTTTACCGTATATTCAAAAAGCGCAATTTTTTCTTCAGTTGAAAGGGTCGGAGATTCTCCAGTTGTTCCCGCTACTACTAAAGAATCCGTTCCGTTTTTCAACAAGTAATCAATCAGTGTAGACAGTTTTTGAAAGTCTACGTTCCCTTTATTGTCAAAGGGTGTAATCATCGCTGTAGACACATTTCCGAAATTCATTTTATTCACCTCATCATGATTCAATCACATTTACTTCGAAAGTTCAAACACTTCATGCAAAGCGTTTACAGCAGGAACCATATCCGCTTCATGGACGAGCACCCATATCGTCGTATGGCTGTCAGCCGACTGAAGGATCGGAATTTCTTTTTCTGAAAGAGCCGATACAATTTTGGACGTAACACCGGGAACACCCATAATGCCCGCGCCGACCGCCGATACCTTCGCGCAGTTTCTCGTCACCATTGGATCATAGCCCATATCCATTAAAATACGCTGAGCTGTTTCTGTTTTATTTCCGGCTACCGTATAGACGATTTCACTAGGTGTAATGTTAAAGAAATCGACACTGATTCCAGCGTTTGCCATAGCCTTGAACACTTCAGTCTGAACATTATACTGGCCGATTTTCGCAGGCACTTTGAACTGCGTGACATCTTTGACATGTGCGATTCCCGTAATCAGCCTTTCAAAAACATCACTGCCGACCTTGGAAGAGTGATGTGATGTCACCAATGTACCTTTATCATTCGAATAAGTCGAACGGACGCGGATCGGAACCTTGGCCTGCATTGCGATTTCCACCGCACGCGGATGAATGACCTTGGCCCCCTGATACGCCAGGTTGCAGATTTCCGTATACGTCACAACAGGAAGCGGTTTTGCATTTTCCACCACTCTTGGGTCAGCAGTCATCACGCCTTCTACATCGGTGAAAATATCGATGTATTCCGCATCAACAGCTGCTCCGAGTGCGGCTGCAGACGTATCGCTGCCCCCTCTGCCGATTGTAGTTGTATCACCCTTTTCAGTTGCGCCCTGGAAGCCTGCGACGACTACCGCATCATGATTGGCGAGCACACTGAATAAACGCTCCGGTTTCATTTCAATGATTTTTGCATTGGTATGCTGATCATTCGTTAAAAAGCCAGCCTGAGCCCCTGTCAGCGCAGCTGCTTTCACACCGTTATCAAGCAGCATGCTTGTAAAGACGACAGAGGAAATAGTCTCTCCGCAAGATAAAAGCAAATCCTGTTCCCTAGGAGAAATCGCTGACTGATCGCCGTAAAGCAGCCCGAGCAAAGAATCTGTTGCATACGGGTCTCCTTTTCGGCCCATCGCTGAAACGACAACGACAACCTTATATCCTTCACTGATTGCTTCTTTAATATGCCCTAAAGCCAGTTTGCGGCCTTTATCATCTTTTACTGATGTTCCGCCGAACTTTTGAACAATTATCTTCACTGTTTTCACTCCAAATTATTCGGACGTAACAGAAGAGAGCAGGCTGATAGCGCCTTACTCTCTTCTATTCGTCTTTAGAAAATTCTCTCTTTTATACGAGGTTTAGTTTTTTCAGGCTTTCTGCAATTTGAACAGAGTTCCATGCCGCGCCTTTTAATAGGTTATCAGAAACAACCCATAAATGAAAACCGTTTGCTCTGTCCAAGTCTTTGCGGATGCGGCCTACAAACACATCGTTTTTGCCGACAGCATCAGCAGGCATCGGATAAAGCTGCTGGCTTGGATCATCCTGAAGTGTCACGCCCGGAGCTTCTTGCAATAGATTTTTAATATCTTCAACTGTAGCGTCATCACGGTCTATTTCGATGTAGACGGACTCTGAGTGCCCAGTTTGGATTGGCAGTCTCACACATGTAGCCGCTACTTGAAGGTCAGGCATGTGCATGATTTTTTTCGTTTCATTTATCATTTTCATTTCCTCAAACGTATAGCCGTTATCTTGGAATTTATCGATTTGCGGAATCGCGTTGAAGGCGATTTGATAGTGTTTTTTGTCACCTTTTACAGGCATGATCTCAGGCTCTATTTCTTCTTTATTTAAAATCGCCTGTGTTTGGCTGTAAAGCTCTTTTACAGCTTCATTACCCGCTCCTGATACTGCCTGGTAAGTTGATACGATGACTTTGTTTAAGCCATATGCTTTGCGGATCGGTTCAAGTGCCGCAACCATTTGGATTGTAGAGCAGTTTGGATTGGCAATAATGCCATTGTGTTCATGCAAGTCTGCCTCATTCACTTCTGGCACAACAAGCGGTGTATTTTCATCCATGCGGAACGCGCTCGTATTATCTATAACAATAGCGCCGCGTTTTACAGCTTCTGGTGCCAATGCTTGTGATACGCTTCCGCCGGCGCTGAACAAAGCAATATTTACCCCTTCAAAGCTCTCAGGAGAAGCTTCCTGAACAGTCAGCTCTTGGCCTTTAAACATGACTTTTGTCCCCGCAGAGCGTTTTGAAGATAGCAATGTAAGTGTGTCCATTTCAAAGTTTCTGTCTTCAAGTGTTTTAAGCATTTGTTGTCCCACAGCCCCTGTCGCTCCGACAACAGCTACGTGTAAACCTCTTCCCATCTGTAAAACTCCTTCCGCCAATCAGCTTCATTGAATTGATTTGACTATGATTTTACGTTTTATTTTACCATAGAATATGCGGGTGATGACCGAATTTTTTAGTTTGGGAAAGATTTTCTGTAAATTTAGTCATTTCCCTGATAATTCTCAACTAGAATCGGCTGAAGCTGCTGGTGCATGAGTGCCTTTTCAATCGTTTGCGGTAGCAGATCCATTTTGGCTACCATTGAATTCGGTTTTTTAAAGGGATCGTCTTGCCCGAATGGAATAAAAAAGATATTTTTTGTTGACATGAGCCTCATTAAATTTGTTCCGTTTAAACCAAGAGCATCATTTGTCGAGATACCCAGAACGACAGGCCGATTGTTTCGGATTGTCGCTTTTGCCGCCATCAGCACCGGGCTGTCCGTCATGGCATTTGCCAGCTTGCTCATTGAATTGCCTGTTAAAGGCGCAATGACCATGCAGTCAAGGGGCAGCTTCGGTCCAAGAGGTTCTGCCTTTACAATCGAATCAATGGCCTCATATCCAGTCAGGTCTTCAATTTTTTTAACCCATTCTGCGCCCTCTCCAAATCGGGTATTTGTGGATTTTACATTAAATGTGACAACCGGACGGACTTCAGCTCCTTCATTGACCAACGCCTCAATTTGCGGGAAAACCGCTTCATATGTGCAATGCGACCCGGTCAGCCCAAACCCGATTCTTTTTCCTTTTAATGACGACATCCTTATTTCCCCTCCTCAGCTTGTATTTCAGCCAAAAGCTTGCTCAAGACGTTTGCAAGGATTTGCCCAGCTGTTTTAGGAGCGACAATCCCTGGAAGCCCGGGAGCAAGAAGTGCTTTAATCCCTTGTTTCTCGGCATATTTAAAATCCGTTCCCCCGGGACGTGAGGCCAGATCCAATATTAAGGTTTTTGGTGTCATGCTAGAAAGTACCGTTTGATTTAAAATCATACTCGGTATGGTATTAATGCAAATATCTATATCTTTTACATGCTCTTTCAGCTCATCGGTATGAAAAGGAACGAGCCCCATTTCAGTGATACGTGCCAGATGCGCTGAACTTCTTGCCCCCACTTTTACATTCGCCCCGAGCGCGGCAAATGTACGGGCAATCGTCATCCCGGTGCGACCCAGACCGAGAACGGCCACCTGTGATCCGTGTATCGTATAATCCGTGTGCTGAATAGCCAGCATGATCGTTCCTTCTACTGTCGGAATAGAGTTGTATATCGCAATGTCATCCCGCTCAAACAGTTTAACAAGTTTTCTTTTTGCCTGAGCTGCAATGTTTTCTAAATAGGCGTTAGAAATTCCTGAGAAAATGACACAATGTGCAGGCGTTCTGTCGATATGGTCCTGTTTTAACACAACTTCTTCATTAGAAAATACAGTCGATACGACACCTTCTCCTGTTGTCGCGGATACTGGAAGAATGATGCTGTCTATTTGCTGAAAAGGAATTTCATCAATATTGCATTTTACTGCCCCGGTAAAACCGTGATCCAATTGGTCAAAACCGACAAGATAGATGTCAGCCTGCTGTTCAGTGAGCTTTCTTATAATTTCGAGCTGTCTTGCGTCACCGCCGATAACTGCAATTTTCAATCCGGTTAACATTCTAAACGTTCACCTTCTTTGTATATACTGGATCTCTAGTTGTTAAGCTCCCCTTCATCTTATGATCAAAAGAAAATACTGGTGAATATAAAAGATGCGCTTTTTCCATATAAAAAAACATCGGCTCCGGCAGCCGATGTTTCAGATGTTTTCTTTAGAGCCCGCTTCACAGTCAATTGGGCTATTTACTCTTGTCGAGGAGGCATTTCCTCAGGTACATCTAATATAATCATATCTGAACCGATCTTTTGAATATGGTGCCATGGGACACGAATGTCATGACCTTGCTTTCTCAAACCAAACCACTTAACTGTGGGAATGAGGAGTGCTGTAATCTGTCCATCCTGTTCATTGATTTCCAAATCGGTCTGACCGAGCACTCCGAGCCGTTCGGCTCTTTTGATGTCTACAATTTCCTTTCCTGATAATTCACTGAGCCGCATGTCTGTCACCCCCTTGTACTATGTATGATGAAAGGGATTAAAAAATGCCTGCTCCATTATGGAGCAGGCTTTCCTTTTTAAGACGGCATATTGCCGGAAGGGCTGATAAGTGCTAATGCATAGTCTTCGGTAAACAATTGTCTGGCAAGGCCGTTAACACGCTCTAAGTTCACGGCGTTTAATTCATTGATGATTTCATCTAATGTTTTATGTTTGCCGAGCAGCAGTTCATTTTTTCCGTTTCGGCTCATTTTGCTGTTTGTGCTTTCTAAGCTCAGCATTAAGCTTCCCTTCATTTGCTCTTTGCTGTTTTCCAGTTCTTTTGAGGTAATGCCGTCACGTTTTAATGTGGCAAGGGTTTCTTGAATTGTTTCCGACAGCTGCTGAAGCTGATTTGCACCCGTTCCACCGTAAATAGTGAGCATTCCGCTGTCCTCATATGAACTGTGATAGCTGTAAACAGAATAAGCAAGTCCTTTATCTTCACGCACATCTTGGAACAGCCGGCTGCTCATGCTGCCTCCGAGCACATTGTTGAGGACGATTAAATCATAAATACGTTCATGGCCAACCTCTAAGCCTTTAAATCCAAGGCACAAATGAGCCTGCTCTGTTTCTTTTTTTCTCGTCAGTTTTTCCGTGTGGAACTCAGGCTTCTCAAGGCCTGTCGCTTTGCCTTTCGCCTCGTATGACCCGAACCATTTTTCTACATCTTTGATAAAACTGTCAGATATATTGCCCGCTACCGAAATCACCACTCGGTCCGGCGTATAATAATCATGCATGTATTGTCTGAGAGAGTCACCGTTAAAGGAAGCAAGCGTTTCTTCCGTGCCTAGAATTGGGTAGCCTAAAGAATGATTGCCGTAAGTGGCTTTGCTCAATAAATCATGTACAATGTCGTCCGGCGCATCTTCATACATTTTAATTTCTTCATATACTACATTTTTTTCTTTTTTCAGCTCGTTTTCATCAAACGTTGAATGAAAGAACATATCTGCTAATACGTCCAGCGCGTAATTCGCATGCTCGTCAAGCACCTTTGCATAGTAGCAGGTATATTCCTTTGAAGTAAACGCATTGACCTGGCCGCCAATACGATCAAAAGATTCTGCTATCTCGCGTGCAGATTTTGTGCTCGTCCCTTTAAAGAACATGTGCTCTAAAAAGTGAGAAATTCCGTTTATCTCCGGCGTTTCATGTCTCGAACCTGTGCCGATCCATACGCCGATCGCAACAGAACGGACTGTCGGGTTATTTTCCAGCACAATTCTTACACCATTTTGACACGTATATCGTTTAATCAAATTTGTTCCTCCTATTCAAAGACAAGCTGCCTTCATCTGTTACTTCAATAGTCTTGTTTCATCCATTAGTTCAGTGACTGTTCCAAGCGCATATCCTTTGTCTTTTATCTGTGTAATCAGCGCTTCAAGACTTTCCGCCGTAGGGTCAGTCGGATGCATTAAAATCATGGCACCATTATGTATCTTGCTTAACACTCTCGTCTGAAGTACAGACGGAGCCGGCTTTTGCCAATCGATTGTATCAACTGTCCACATGACTGTTCCCATCTGTTTCTCTGCTGCAATGTCGATAACCGCTTTTCTGAAACTTCCGCTTGGCGGAGCGAACCACTTTGGCTTAACACCGATCGTTTGTTCTATTTGTTCATTAGTCTTGTCGAGCTGCTCGGAAATTCTTCCTGTAGTCAGTTTGCTCATATCCGGATGATTGTATGAATGATTTCCGATTTCATGTCCGTCTTTTGCAATCTTCTTAGCGAGCTTTTCATTGTTTCTCACCCAATTGCCTTCTAAAAAGAACGTAGCTTTAACCTGGTGCTTTTGCAGAATAGGGAGCATTTTTTCCAAATACTCATTTCCCCATGCCACATTGATTAAAAAAGCCACCATCGGTTTGTCAGGATTTCCTTTATAAATAGGCTCAGGCTGAAGTGACTCAAGATGAACACTTGGTTTTACTTGACTGTACACCAAATCTTTTTCCCGAAACTCACCATGCTTTTTCATTTTTTTATATGATTGTTCAATATTGACCTTTAATCCATTGTAGCCTGGAATGCTTTTCCATACTTTATCAATTCTTGCATTCTGGGGCTTAACTTCGTACTCCGGCGCTTTTTGAAGCAATTCTTCATATAATTGGTCTTTTGACGCCGTGACAGTCACCGTATCTTTTTTCATTGCCCCTATATAATCAAGTGCATGCGGATTTTCCATCATCTCAAATGAGACAAAAAAAAGAAATAAAAAAACGGCAAACGGTACAAATTTTTTGTACATGTTCTGTCCCCCCTCACCTCAAATTATGAAGGAGAAGGACAAGGTAGAACCCGCCTGCTTTTGAAAAGCTTCAAAATAAAGAAGCCGGGTCTCCCAGGCTCCTTTTATGTTTTCATTTAAGATTGTTGTTCTTCTTTTTCTTTCTCTTCACGGAGCACCGCTTTGCGGGATAAATTCACTCGTCCTTGTTTATCAATTTCAGTGACTTTGACAAGAATCTCGTCTCCGATTTTTACAACATCTTCAACTTTCCCTACGCGTTCAAGCGCAAGCTCTGAAATGTGCACCAAACCGTCTTTTCCGCTGAAAATTTCAACGAAAGCCCCGAATTTTTCAATCCGTTTCACTTTACCTAGGTAAAGTTGGCCGACTTCAACCTCTCTAACAAGGTCTTCGATGATTTTTTTCGCTTTTTGGTTGCCGCTTTCATCTGTAGAGGAAATAAAGATTGTGCCGTCCTGCTCAATATCAATTTTAACACCGGTTTCTTCGATGATCTTATTGATTTGTTTTCCGCTTGGTCCGATGACATCGCGGATTTTATCAGGATTAATGGTCATTGTTAAGATCTTAGGCGCATATCGAGAAAGCTCTTTTCTTGATTCGCTTAATGTTGCAAGCATGCTGTTGAGGATTTCCATTCTGCCCTTTTTCGCCTGCTGAAGCGCTTCTTCAAGAATCTCTCTGGAAAGGCCTTCAATTTTAATGTCCATTTGCAGGGCCGTTACGCCTTTTTCAGTTCCCGCTACTTTAAAGTCCATATCTCCGAGCGCGTCTTCCATGCCTTGGATGTCAGTCAAGACAGTGTAATGTTCGCCTGATTTGACAAGACCCATCGCAATACCAGCAACTGGCGCTTTAATCGGTACACCAGCATCCATCATTGCAAGTGTGCTTGCGCAAATGCTTGCTTGAGATGTAGAACCGTTTGATTCAAGCACTTCTGAAACAAGACGGACAGTATAAGGGAAGTCTTTTTCAGACGGAATAACTGGCTCAAGCGCACGCTCACCCAGTGCTCCGTGTCCGATTTCACGACGTCCCGGTCCGCGCATCGGTCCTGTTTCCCCAACGCTGAATTGCGGGAAATTGTAATGATGCATAAACCGTTTTGACTCTTCGACACCTAAGCCGTCAAGGATTTGCACATCTCCCAGAGCACCTAGCGTACATACGCTGAGGGCTTGAGTTTGTCCTCTTGTAAATAGACCTGAACCGTGCGTTCTTGGCAAGAGGCCAACCTCTGAAGAGAGCGGGCGGATTTGATCGACACCGCGGCCGTCCGGTCTTACTTTCTCTTCAGTAATCAGGCGGCGAACTTCATTTTTCACCAGCTTGGATAAAATCTGCTTCACTTGCTTGATTGTATCTTCATCATGTTCTTCATCCTCGAATTTTGCCACAACTGCGTTCTTCACTTCGTTAATGGCATCTTCACGGGCATGCTTTTCATGAACTTGGATGGCTTTCAGCAGATCCTCTTCTGCCAAAGCTTTTACTTTTTCATTAAGCTCTTCATCAATTTCAAAGAGCTTAATTTCAGATTTCTCTTTGCCGACTGCTGCAACAATTTCTTCTTGGAATGCAATCAGGCGTTTAATCTCTTCATGGCCGAACATAATGGCCTCAAGCATGATTTCCTCAGGAACTTCGTCCGCTCCCGCTTCTACCATGTTAATCGCATCTTTCGTGCCGGCAACGACAAGATTGATGTCGCTTTTTTCAAGCTGATCGACTGTCGGGTTAATGATAAATTGATCATCAATGCGTCCGACAGTAACCCCTGCAATCGGTCCTTCAAACGGAATATCCGATACAGAAAGTGCAAGAGATGAACCGAACATGGCAGCCATTTCTGAAGAGCAGTTTTGGTCAACACTCATGACAATGCTGATGACTTGAACTTCATTACGGAATCCATCGGCAAACAAAGGACGGATCGGACGGTCAATTAAACGGCTGGCAAGAACCGCTTTTTCACTTGGACGTCCTTCTCTTTTAATAAATCCGCCCGGAATTTTCCCTACCGCATATAATCTTTCTTCATAGTTTACAGTAAGAGGGAAGAAATCAAGCGGTTTAGGTTCTTTTGAAGCGGTTGCTGTACTAAGTACTGCTGTATCACCGTAGCGGATCATCACAGCACCATTTGCCTGTTTGGCAAGCTGGCCGGTTTCAACAGTAAGCGTTCTTCCGGCCCAATCTATGGTAAAGACATGTTTTTCTTGTCCCATACAATTACGAACTCCTCTCTTCGTTGTGTGAAATAATCAATTACTCCTATTATGAACGAAATGAATTGAACATATCAATGTCAAAGTAGTATGTAAAAGGATTTCAATGATTTGTTATAAGAAATTTCGCTTTAATACGATAAAAAAGCGGGAATCCTCCCGCTTTTTACGATTATCGACGTAAGCCTAGTTTGTTAATTAACTCACGGTAACGAGTTACGTCTTTATTACGCAGATACGTAAGAAGATTACGACGCTTACCTACCATTTTAAGAAGACCGCGACGTGAGTGGTGGTCTTTCTTGTGAGTACGTAAATGCTCGTTCAAGTTGTTAATTGAGTCAGTTAGGATAGCGATCTGAACTTCTGGAGATCCAGTATCAGATTCGTGTGTTTTGAACTCATTGATGAGTTGGTTTTTACGCTCTTGAGTAATTGCCATCCTGTTTCACCTCCAAATCATATTTAGCCCCAGTTACCTAGCAACCGTCGGTGACTTCGGATTGCCAAGCAATGGTTTTAAGACTACGAAAACTATCATACTAAAAATCGTGCCTATATGCAAATATTTTAGAATAAAATTTGCGTGCGTTGCAAGTTATTTCCGCAAATTGCTGAAATAACGGATGGCTTCCTGCTTATCTTTCTCAATTTGCTCTGTTAATTCTTTGATGCCATTGAATTTCCGCTCGCTCCGAATCCGTTTGTACCATTCGATTTTTATAGCGGCTCCATATACCTCTTGATCGAAATCAAACAGATTGACCTCGATGGAAGGCTGCTCAGGGCGCTTTTCATAAAACGTTGGCTTATAGCCAATATTGCAAACGCCATTGTAAACTTCGCCGTTCACTTCCGCTTTTACGGCATATACACCTGTGGGCGGGACGATATAGCTGTTATTTAAACCGACATTCGCTGTCGGAAACCCGATGGTCCGCCCTCTTTTATCACCATGAATGACAATTCCTTTAATAAAATAAGGTTGTCCAAGCAAGACATTCGCCAATTCAACATCTCCGTTTTGAAGCGCGGTACGGATATACGAAGAACTGATTTTTTTATCCTGCTCCGTTAATTTTTCTACCATTGTGCACCCAGCTTTTCCGTCTAAATCATCCGGCATGGTCTTCATTGTTCCCTTGCCGTATTTGCCGTACGTAAAGTCAAAGCCTGCCACTGCGTGCTGCACATTAAGGCCGATAATATACTGGTCTATAAACTGCTTAGGAGAAAGAGAAGCAAACACTTCATTAAATTTAACGACATACAGAACTTCTGTACCTAATTGTTCAATTTGATTTATTTTGTCTTCAAGAGGCGTAATCAGATCCTTAGGTTCCTTATCTCTGCCCAACACATGAGAAGGATGGGGATGAAAGGTCATCACAGCCAATGTCAGACCTTTTTCTTCGGCTATTTGCTTCGCTGTGCAGATTACCTTTTGATGCCCGAGATGAACGCCGTCAAAATATCCTAACGCCATCACTGATTTTGCCTGCTCCTCTTTTATTAAATGATGAGGATGTGTAATATGTATCGTCTTCACAGAACGGTCACCTTTTTTCTATTGTTCGCTTTTTTGCATCAATACTTTTGCCGGCTTTAACAGCCCTTTTTTTGCAGGATGAGGGAAATAGATCGCCAAACAGGTTCCGGATTCAGTAAAGACGGCGATACGGTCTTCACTTGTCATTTCAGAAAACTGCTCGGGCGTCTCAAGCAAAGCCCCATTTTCTACTTTCTTAGCTAATGTATCACTTATGATCCATTTCGGCAAATGATTGAGCGCACGTTCAATAGGAACTGTATGCTCTTCCACGGTTCCGGATTGGGCCTGTGCTTCGAGCTCATCAAAAGTAAAGCATTCGTCGAGAGAAAAATCTCCGGATGCCGTACGGATTAAATGAGACATATGAGCCGGATATCCGAGCTTTTCTCCGATCATGACCGCCAGCGTCCTTACATAGGTCCCTTTGGAGCAAGTCACTGTAAACCGGAAGCTTGCGGTTTCTCCATGATGTTTAATCTCTGTCGTCAGGGCAATGTCTTCAATGGTTATCATACGTTTCGGACGTTCTACTTCAATCCCTGCTCTTGCGTATTCGTATAATTTTTTGCCGTTTACTTTTACAGCGGAATACATGGGCGGAATTTGTTCTTGTTTCCCCTTTAAACTGTTTAAAACCTTTTCTACATCCGCTTTATCAATGTCGTGATTGACAGGCTTTGTTTCCACCGTTTCTCCGGTTTGATCCTCTGTTGTGGTTGAAAAGCCAAGCGTTATTTCTGCATCATACGTTTTAGATTTTTCAGTTAAGTATTCGACTATTTTTGTCGCTCTTCCTACACAAATCGGAAGCACGCCTGACACTTCCGGATCGAGCGTTCCTGTATGTCCTACTTTTTTTGTTTTTAACAGCTTTCGGATCTTCATGACACAGTCGTGCGATGTCATGCCAACAGGTTTATGTAAAAGGAGAACTCCGTTAACCATTTGCTTTTCACTCCTTCTTTTGAGCTTTTTTCTTTTAAACGAAGAAAGAGGACAGACGATATACGCCTATCCTCTCATTTTTTATTCAGATGGTTTCTCTGAATGTAATTCGTGAATCAGTGTTTCGATCCGATTCCCGTAATCGATTGATTCATCGAACTCAAATTCAATTTCAGGCGTTTTTCGAAGTCTGATGCGGCTGCCGATTTCGGATCGGATAAATCCTTTCGCTTTTGCCAGCCCTTTCAGCGCTTCTTCCCGTTTTTTCTCGTCACCGAGAACCGAGATATACACCTTTGCAATTTGCAAATCACCTGATACACGTACATCCGTTACTGTCAGAAAACCAATTCTCGGGTCTTTCAGCTTGCGGCTGATAATATCACCGAGTTCTTTTTTCATTTGCTCGCCGACACGGTTTGCTCTCATACTCAATTCAATCACCTCTAAGTTAAAACCACTCTGTCCTAGTGATCGTCCGTTCAATTTCAGGAAAAGAATCGATAAACGCTAGGACGCGTTGCAGTTCTTTTTCTGTTTGAACGCGAGAGGAAGAAACAGCGGCGATTCCGAAGCTGGTTCTTTGCCAGGTGTCCTGATAGCCAATCTCCGAAATCGAAACATTGAACTTGTTTTGAACCCTGGTTAAAACCCGCTTCAGAACGGCACGCTTTTCTTTTAGCGATCCTGCATCATAAATGATGCATTCACACTCCGCAAATCCGATCACGTTCTTTCAATTTCTTGCATGACAAACGCTTCAAGGATGTCACCTTCACGAATGTCATTGTATTTCTTAATTGTAATACCACATTCATAGCCTTGTGAAACTTCTTTCACATCGTCTTTAAAGCGTTTCAGAACATCTACTTCGCCTTCAAAGATGACGACGCCGTCACGAATTAAACGGAGGCCGCTGTCGCGCGTAATGGTTCCTTCAGTAACATATCCGCCGGCAATTGTACCGATTTTAGATACTTTGAATGTTTGGCGTACTTCTACTTGACCAATTACTTTTTCTTCATATTCAGGATCAAGCATACCTTTCATGGCAGCTTCAATCTCGTCGATTACTTTGTAAATGATACGGTGAAGTCGAATATCTACATTTTCAGCTTCAGCCGTACTCTTAGCATTTCCGTCCGGTCTCACATTAAACCCGATAACAATTGCATTGGAAGCAGATGCCAAGATAATGTCTGATTCAGTAATCGCACCAACGCCTGTATGGATGATTTTCACTTTAACGCCTTCTACTTCAATTTTTTGAAGTGCAGCCGTTAAAGCTTCAGCAGATCCTTGAACGTCAGCTTTTACGATGAGGTTGATGTCTTTTACATCACCTTGCTTAATTTGCTCGAATAAGTCATCAAGACTGAGCTTCGCTTTATCGCTGCGCTGCTCTTCAAGCTGTTTCGAAGCACGGGCTTCACCGACAGAACGAGCTGTTTTTTCATCCTTAAAGACAAGGAATTGGTCTCCCGCTTGAGGGACATCATTCAAACCGGTAATTTCAACAGGAGTTGACGGGCCGGCAGTTTTCACACGGCGGCCAATGTCGTTGACCATTGCACGGACACGGCCAAATGTATTGCCGACTACGATCGGATCACCGACATGCAATGTTCCAGTCTGTACGAGCAATGTCGCGACTGACCCTCTGCCTTTATCGAGTTCAGCTTCAATAACCGTTCCTTTTGCCTGACGGTTCGGATTCGCTTTCAGTTCCTCTACCTCACTGACAAGCAAAATCATTTCAACGAGTTCATCAATGCCTTTTCCAGTTAAAGCGGAAAGCGGCACAAAAATGGTTTCTCCGCCCCAAGCTTCAGGGACAAGTCCGTATTCCGTCAGTTCTTGCATCACACGGTCAGGGTTTGCGGATTCTTTATCTATTTTATTCACAGCAACGATGATTGGAACCTCTGCTGCTTTTGCATGGTTAATCGCTTCAACTGTTTGCGGCATGACACCGTCATCGGCAGCTACGACGAGAATCGTAATATCAGTTACTTCTGCACCGCGTGCACGCATTGTTGTAAATGCGGCGTGGCCCGGTGTATCCAAAAACGTGATTTTCTTGCCGTTCTCTTCAATTTGATAAGCGCCGATATGCTGAGTGATTCCGCCTGCTTCTCCTTCAACAACCTTTGTTTTACGGATGCTGTCAAGAAGCGTTGTTTTCCCATGGTCAACGTGGCC
This sequence comes from Bacillus sp. PS108, assembly GCF_037963335.1. Lineage (NCBI taxonomy): Bacteria > Bacillati > Bacillota > Bacilli > Caryophanales > Bacillaceae > Bacillus > Bacillus sp. PS108. Next base: position 1,706,709 of record NZ_CP150155.1, on the reverse strand, counting down.
CATGATTGTCACGACAGGAGGACGAATTTCAAGATCCTCTTCATTATCAGGCTCTTCGTATTTTTCCAGCTCTGTTTCTTCAAGCACAATGACCTCTTCTGTTTCAACACCATATTCTGATGCAATGAGTTCGATTGTGTCTTTATCAAGCTCTTGGTTAATGGTTGCCATTACGCCAAGAAGCATCAGCTTTTTAATGATTTCTGAAGGCTCTTTGCCAAGCTCTTCAGCAAGTGCGCCAACTGTTAAAGTGCCAGAGAATGTAATTTTCTCAGGAAGCTCTTTTTTCGGCTTTACAGGCTTTTGCTGATGTTGGTTTTTATTATTGTTGTTGTTGCGTTTATTTTTTTTGTTGTTGTTATTCTTCTTGTTTTTGTTAAATTGATTATTCTGCACGTCATTCTTCTTTCCGTCTCGAATTTTATTTGGTTGATTTCCAGCTGATTGCTGATTAACCCCTTGTGGCTGTTTGTTTTTGTTCGTTTCTGCTGGCTGTTGAGATTTAGCGGCTGCGCCGCCTTTTTTATATTTGGCATCAAGCTTTTTAATGGCCTTTTCTTCAAGCATGGCCATGTGATTATTCACTTCTAAATCCATGTTCTTCAGTGCGGTCAAAATTTCCTTACTTGAAACATTTAACGCTTTTGCATATTCGTATACTCTCATTTTAGCCATTCGTTCACCCCCAAAAATATTAATCGAGCAAGCTGATCAGCTTATTCGCAAAACCTTGGTCAGTGACGGCGACAACGACACGGGCTTCTTTACCGATAGAGCGTCCAAGAACCGCGCGACTCTCGACTTTTTTATAAGGGACTTTATAATAATTGCACTTGTCAGTTACTTTTTTTGCTGTGTTAGATGATGCATCCTCTGTAAGCAGGACAAGCTTTGCACGCGCATTCCTGATTTCTTTTATTACCAAGTCTTCGCCTGACACGACCTTACGAGCTCGATTGGCCAGACCCAGCAAGGGAAACCATTCCATTCCAGACATTTTATTTTTTCACCTTTTCCGCCAGTTCCAGCAATTCATCGAAAATCTGGTCATCGATTTGTGATTGAAATTGATTTTGCAAAATGTTTTTCTTTTTTGCTGCTAAGATGCACTCTTTATCCAGCGTTAAATAAGCACCCCGCCCATTCTTTTTTCCGGTCGGGTCTACTGAGATTTCGCCTTCTTTCGACCGTACAACTCGGATCAGTTCCTTTTTAGGCTTCATTTCACCAGTCACTACACATTTGCGTAATGGGATCTTTTTGTGTTTATTCACCTAAAGTCACCTCTTATTCATCCGATTCAGCAGTTTCAGGCTCCGTAAAGAGCGGCTCATCATCTTCTTCAAGTTCTCTCGGATAGATTCCAAGTTCTCTTGCGTCCGTTTCGCTCTTAATATCAATCTTCCAGCCTGTCAGTTTAGCAGCTAAGCGTGCGTTTTGTCCTCTTTTGCCAATTGCCAGAGACAGCTGGTAATCAGGAACAATAACAGTTGTCGCTTTTTCTTCTTCATTAACAATGACATCCAGCACTTTGGAAGGGCTGAGCGCATTCGCGACAAATTCTACAGGATCACTGGACCAGTTGACAATGTCAATTTTTTCACCTTTTAATTCATTGACGATTGCTTGCACACGCTGGCCTTTAGGCCCTACGCATGAACCGACAGGATCCACGTCAGGATCATCTGTGCGAACAGAAATTTTTGAACGGTCGCCGGCTTCTCTGGCAACAGATTTTAGCTCGACAGTTCCATCATAAATTTCAGGCACTTCAATTTCAAACAAACGCTTTAACAGGCCTGGATGTGTTCTTGACACATAAATCTGCGGACCCTTCGTTGTTTTTTCTACTTTTGTGATATATACCTTAATGCGGTCATGGGGCTTGTAGCTTTCATTCGGCATTTGCTCATTAACCGGCAGCAAGGCTTCTATTTTGCCTAAAGACACGTAGATAAATTTATTGTCCAGACGCTGGACGATCCCTGTCATGATGTCTTCTTCACGGTCGATAAATTCAGAATAAATCACACCGCGCTCAGCTTCGCGCACACGCTGTGTGACGACCTGCTTCGCTGTTTGAGCAGCTATGCGCCCGAAATCCTTAGGTGTAACTTCGATTTCGACGACATCGCCGACCATATATTCCGGATGGATGCCCTGTGCCTCTTCAATTGAGATTTCTAATCTCTGGTCGTATACTTCGTCAACGACATCTTTTCTTGCAAATACACGGATGGAGCCAGTTTCACGGTTTAGATCCACCCGTACATTTTGCGCTTGATTAAAATTCCGCTTATAAGCAGAAATTAACGCAGCTTCGATTGCTTCGATGATAATTTCTTTACTGATGCCTTTTTCTTTTTCAAGAATCGTGAGAGCATCTAATAATTCACTGCTCATTTAACGGTCTCCCCCCTTAAAACATTTGTATTCATTAGAATGTAACAGCTAATCTTGCATTAGCTATCTTTTCATACGGAATATTGATCCGTTTCTTTCTTGTTTTGATCGTGATCTCAACTGTCACTGTTTGTCCATCAAATTCAGCCAGTTCACCTTCAAACACTTTTACGCCGTCAATAGGCTCATACGTCTTAATGTATACGTTTTTTCCTAGTGATTTTTCGAAATCGGCTTTTTTCTTTAGCGGACGCTCAGCTCCTGGAGATGAGACTTCAAGAAAGTAATTTTGGCTGATTGGGTCTGCCTCATCAAGCTTTTCGCTTAAAGCTTCGCTTACTTTGGCACATTCCTCAATATCCACACCGTCATCGGAATCAATAAACACGCGAAGGAACCAGCTTTGGCCCTCTTTGACAAATTCAATGTCAACGAGTTCCAGCTGAAGGCTGTCTACGATTGGCTGAGCCATTTCTTGAACGGTGTCAGTCACTTTTTTGCTCATGTTCTTCCTCCTTGTGCTGTCGATCTCATATTCGTCTCGTCACTCTGCATAAAAACCCTGCTTCAAAAGAGCAGGGGCTAAAAAGTAAACGATGAACATGTCGAGACAAAATTCTCCTGTTCAATACAAAAGAGCGGGTTTCCCCACTCTTTGCCTCGGTAATCGTTAGCATTTCCAATAAAACTATACCATAACCATATTTTTATTGCAAATGGATATACGCTTACCTTCATACCTAAGCAAGTGACAGAAACTCTAATATTACGATGGCACTTTTTGCGCTTATGTATGCATAGAAGCAGAATTTCTGAGAAATTCTGCTTTCCATATTAGAACAGTGACAATTGGTTTTGATCAGGCAGTGACTCCAGACAGCCATGGCGATCTAAGTACTCTAAAATCGTTTTTGATACTTTCCCTCTCTTTTGCAAATCTTCTTTTGAGAGGAATTCGCCTTCTTCGCGAGCTTTTACAATGTTCAAAGCAGCGTTCGTCCCTAACCCTGGAATAGAGTTAAACGGCGGAATAAGACTGTTGCCGTCAATAATAAACTCTGTGGCGCTGGAGCGATATAAATCGACTTTTTGGAATGAATAGCCTCTCTCACACATCTCAAGCGCTAATTCTAAAACAGTCAGAAGGTTCTTTTCCTTCGGTGAAGCATCAAGTCCTTTAGCGTTTATATCCTCCATTACCGCTCTGATTGCTGTAGAGCCCTTGATCATTGTATCGATATCAAAGTCATCTGCACGAACGGTAAAATAAGCCGCATAATACAAAAGAGCATGATGCACTTTAAAGTAAGCAATGCGGACTGCCATTAAGACATATGCCGCGGCGTGGGCTTTCGGGAACATGTATTTAATCTTTTTACAGGAATCAATATACCAGTCTGGGACATTGTTATTTTTCATTTCTTCTTCCCATTCAGGCGTTAATCCTTTTCCTTTACGCACGAATTCCATGATTTTAAAGGCAAGGGACGGCTCAAGGCCTTGATAGATTAAATAAACCATAATGTCATCACGGCAGCCGATAACCTCACTCAGCTCACAAATATTATTGTGGATGAGCTCCTGTGCATTGCCAAGCCATACATCAGTTCCGTGAGACAAGCCTGAAATCTGAACGAGCTCAGAAAAAGTGGTCGGCTTTGTATCTTCAAGCATCTGCCGGACAAATCGGGTTCCGAATTCAGGAATTCCAAGAGTGCCCGTTTTACAGCCAATCTGTTCTTCAGTCACACCGAGTGATTCGGTTCCCTGGAAGATCTTCATCACTTCAGGATCATCCGTCGGAATTGTTTTCGGATCTATTCCACTTAAGTCTTGAAGCATCCGAATAACAGTCGGGTCATCGTGTCCGAGAATATCAAGTTTTAACAGGTTGTCATGGATGGAGTGGAAATCAAAATGAGTCGTTTTCCACTCTGAACCTGTGGCATCTGCCGGGAACTGGATCGGTGAAAAATCATAAATATCCATATAATCCGGAACTACGATAATACCGCCAGGGTGCTGTCCAGTTGTACGTTTTACACCTGTGCATCCCTGTACGAGCCGATCTATTTCGGCACCGCGCATATGAAGATTGTTGTCTCCGGCATAGCCTTTTACATAACCGTAGGCTGTTTTTTCTGCCACCGTGCCTATTGTTCCCGCACGATATACATTGTCTTCTCCGAACAATACTTTTGTGTAATTGTGTGCTTGCGGCTGATATTCCCCTGAGAAGTTCAAATCGATATCAGGTACTTTGTCCCCTTTAAATCCTAAGAACGTTTCAAATGGAATATCATGGCCGTCTTTTTTCAAAGGCGTTCCGCAATGAGGACATGTCTTGTCAGGCAGGTCAAAACCAGAACCGACAGAACCGTCATTAAAGAACTCAGAATGCTGACACTCAGGACAAACATAGTGCGGCGGCAGCGGGTTTACCTCAGTAATCTCAGTAAGTGTCGCAACTAATGAAGATCCTACGGAACCACGGGAACCAACGAGATACCCGTCATCTAGTGAACGTTTTACAAGTTTGTGAGAGATCAAGTAAATAACAGCAAATCCGTGGCCAATAATACTCTTTAACTCTTTTTCAATCCGCGCTTCGACAATTTCAGGCAGCTCTTCCCCGTAAATGCTTCTTGCACGCTGATAGCTCATTTCTCTGATCTCTTCATCAGCGCCTTCGATTTTCGGCGTATATAAATCATCTTTAATCGGCTTGATGTCATCAACTAAAGAAGCAACCTTTTGGGTATTGGTGACTACGATCTCCTTCGCTTTTTCTTCACCTAAGAAAGAAAAAGCTTCAAGCATTTCGTCTGTCGTTCTAAAATGCACTTTCGGCAGTTCATGCCTATTCAGCGGATTTGCCCCGCCTTGTGAGGATATTAAAATCTTTCTGTAGATTTTATCCTCATCATTCAAATAATGAACATTTCCCGTAGCAACAACCGGTTTATTAAGCTTTTCCCCCAGCTTCGTGATATTCGCAATAATTTCTTTCAGCGCTTTTTCATCACGGACCAGTTCAAGCTCCAGCAAGTGACGATACACTTCAGGCGGCTGAACCTCAAGGTAATCATAGAATGACGCAATATCTTCCACCTCTTCAGGCGATTTTTGCATCATTCCCTCAAAAACCTCTCCCCTGTCACAGGCAGAACCGATCAGAAGCCCTTCCCTGTATTTCTCAAGCTGAGATCTCGGAATACGCGGCACTCTGTAAAAATAATGAATATGAGAAAGTGACACAAGCTTAAATAAATTTTTAAGTCCCGTGCTGTTCACGGCAAGTAATGTTGCATGATACGGTCTTGATCTTTGATAAGCATTGGACTGACCCATATTTTCATTCAACTCATCATGGTACTGAATGCCTTTTTCAGCTGCGTCTTTCAGCATTTTCAGAAGCAAATAAGCGGTTGCCTCAGTATCATAGATCGCACGGTGATGCTGTGTGAGTTCGATATCAAACTTTTTACAAAGTGTGTTCAACCGGTGGTTCTTAAATTCCGGATAGAGAAAACGTCCTAGTTCTAGCGTGTCAATGACTGGGTTTTTAGCTTTATCGACTTCAAGAAGCTTTTTATAGGCTACATTTAAGAATCCCATATCAAAGCTTGCATTATGAGCGACAAGGATATCATCGCCAATCCATTCTCTGAAATCTCTTATTACATCTACGACATCCGGAGCGTCTTGTAGCATATCATCAGTGATCCCTGTCAGCTCTATGATTGTGGCGGAAAGCGGACGATGCGGGTTCGCAAACGCCTCAAATTTATCAATAATTTCTCCGCCTTTTACTTTTACTGCAGCCAGCTCAATAATGGTATCGTATACAGCAGACAATCCTGTCGTCTCAACGTCAAAAACAACATATGTTTCTTCTTCGAGCAGACGATGTGCGGCATTATAAGCAATTGGCACGCCATCATCCACGAGATTCGCTTCCATCCCGTAAATCATTTTAATTCCATGCTTTTTGGCCGCAGAATACGCATCAGGGAAGGATTGAACGACAGCATGGTCAGTCAAAGCGATGGCCTCATGCCCCCATTTTTTCGCCTGTTCGACAAGCTTTCCGATACCCGTAACAGCATCCATTTGGCTCATTGGGGAATGAAGATGCAATTCCACTCTTTTTTCTCCTTCAGGTGCTGAATCTTCACGGGTTTTTGCTTTTATTTCGTTTACGTCATTTGCGATCATGACAAGGTCTCTGACAAATGTATCATTTTGAATGCTTCCGCGTGCTTTTACCCACATTCCTTTTTTCAGAGACTTCATCAGTGCCGCATCTTCTTTTTCACGTGCAAACATTTTGATCAAAATACTATTTGTATAGTCTGTAATTTTGAAGATACACAGCGTGCGCCCGCTCTTCAGCTCGCGCGTCTCCACATCAAACACATAACCTTGGACCGTAATTCTCCGTTCTTCGTCCATGATGCTGTCAAGTGTTCGGATTTCCTCGTTATCTTTAATTTGATAACCGATAACAAGAGGACCAGATGGTGCTTGGTCTTCATCACTTTCTTTATCTTTCTTCTCCATTTCAATCAAGGCCTGCATAGCCCGCTCTTGGTCTTCCGCAAGCTTTTGCTCCCGAAACTTTTGAACTTCCTGCTCGGATACAAATATTTCAGCATCAAGCTGAAGATCCGGAAAGCCAAATTGACGGTAGCCTGCTTGAATCATAGAACTGTATTTGTTTTTTAGCGCAGCCGCTTCTGTATCCGTTTTGGTTTTGACAATCAGTTTATTGCCCTTCAGCTTCGGTTTTTGCTGGTTTAAAAGACTGACAATCGGCGGCGAAATGCCCTGCAGTTCTTCAATGCAGCGTGACCAGTAGTCTTGTACGATACTTTCACTGACCTCGGCATCCTGAACTTCAATTGAAGATGTCACTTTTGCTATGTGGGCAAACGATTGCGTCAGCCTCGTTGTTAATGTGTCATATATTTGAAAAGGCAGCAAAGATTTAAATTGAAAATGAAAATGCCAAGACTTAGAAGCTTTGTGAATTGTCAGCTTTTTAATCTCGCCATGTTCAAAGTATGTCATGAAGGTATCATCTGTCATATTAATCTGCTGCAGAAGAATTTGAAACTGCCTTCTGTTTACTGATAACTGTTCCATTAAGACAGTATCCCTCCCTAAAAACATCATAATAGAAGGTACCTCAGGCAATGAGGTACCTTCTATTATTTCTATTTTAACATGTTTTTTGATAAATCGTTATGGTGATTACTGCTTGCTGATAAACGCAGATAATTCGTCTACTGAAATCTCAGTTGACTCACCAGTTTGACGAATTTTCACTTCGACGATTCCTTCGTCAGCTCGTTTTCCGACAGTGATGCGGATTGGAAGGCCGATTAGATCTGAATCAGCGAATTTTACACCGGCACGCTCAGCACGGTCGTCATAGAGCACTTCATAGCCTTCCGCTTTTAAATCGGCATACAGCTTTTCAGCAAGCTCTCTTTGCCCATCGTTTTTCATGTTCAATGCAAGAATATGAAGATCGTACGGGGCAACGCTTTTTGGCCATATTAATCCTTTTTCGTCGTGATGCTGTTCAGCAATAGCAGAAAGCGTTCTTGATACACCGATTCCGTAACAGCCCATCAGCATTGGCTGCGCGCGTCCGTTTTCATCTAAATATGTCGCATTCATCGCTTCTGAATAGCGTGTTCCGAGCTTAAAGACTTGTCCGACTTCGATTCCCTCAGCAAAACGGATCGTTCCCTTGCCGTCTGGTGAAGGATCACCTTCTTTAATAAAACGAAGATCAGCAAATTCTTTAATTTGCGCGTCACGATTCACATTGACATTTTTATAATGATGATCTCCTTCATTTGCCCCGGCAACAGCATTAACCATTGCTTTCACAGCTTGATCAGCATATACTTCCACATCCTGATGAATACCGACAGGGCCTACAAAGCCTGGCTCTGTTCCGAGCTGCTGAATGACCTCTTCATGTGTAGCAAGCTCTACAACTTCTGCATGAAGCAAGTTTTTCACTTTAATATCGTTAACTTCATGATCCCCTCTTACAAGCACTAAGACAAAACGGTCATCAGCTTTAAACAATACTGACTTAATGCACGCTTCAGCCGAAACCTGTAAGAACGCAGTCAGTTCTTCGATTGTTTTCACGTTAGGCGTATGAACCTTCTCTAGAGCTTTAGGCTCTTCATCTGAAGGAACTTCCTGGTGAAGAACTTCAGCCATCTCGATATTAGCCGCGTACTGTGATTCATCAGAATACGCAATCGTATCCTCTCCGATCGCAGAAAGTGCCATAAATTCGTGCGTATCCTTTCCTCCCATTGCGCCTGAATCAGCGATAACAGGTCTTACATTAATGCCGCAGCGGGCAAAAATATTAGAATAGGCCTCGTACATTTTTTGATACGTTTCATCCAGGCTCTCTGCAGATGCATGGAAAGAGTACGCATCCTTCATAATAAATTCGCGGCCTCTTAACAAACCGAAGCGAGGACGTTTTTCATCTCTGAACTTAGACTGAATTTGATAAAGAGTCAGAGGGAGACGCTTATAAGATTTAACCTCATCGCGAACAAGCGAAGTGATAACCTCTTCATGCGTTGCCCCTAAAGCAAATTCACGGCCATGACGGTCTTTTAGTCTCATCAGTTCGGGACCATACGTATACCATCTGCCTGATTCCTGCCATGTCTCTGCCTGCTGCAATGCGGGCATGAGCATTTCTACGGCATCAATTTTCTCCATTTCCTCTCGAACAATCTGCTGAATGTTTTGAATCACCTTATACGCAAGAGGCATATAGCTGTATACCCCGCTCGTATTCTGTCTGATAAATCCTGCTCTCAGAAGAAGCTGATGACTTTTTGCTTCGGCATCAGCTGGAACTTCACGGAGCGTAGGAATAAGCGTCAAGCTTTGTCTCATTTCTTCGCACCTCTGATTGATTTACTTTTCGTTTACAAAAACAGCCGCTGGATATCGTTCCATGTGACAACCAGCATAAGAAGCATTAAGAAAGCTACTCCGATAAACACAACAAATGCTTCTTTTTCCCTGTTAATCGGTTTGCCCCGAATCGCTTCAATAAATAGAAACAACAGTCTTCCTCCGTCAAGTGCCGGAATCGGAAGCAGGTTGACAATCCCAAGGTTAATGCTTAAAAACGCCGCAAACTGAAATAAGTTCACGATCCCTGTTTTCGCCACTTGGTCTGTCATGTCATATATGCCGACAGGACCTGACAGCATATCGAGTTTAAATTGGCCTGTTACTAATTTGCTCAGATTGGTTAAAATGGCTTTGGTGACATCAACTGTTGATGTCGCGCCGTAAGCAACCGCTGAGAGTACGCCTTTTTCAGTCGGCGCATAGGAACCGAAACGTCCGATTGTTTTTTTGTTCTCATCTTTAACAGCTTCCGGAGTCACCGAAATATGAAGCGTTTTGTTATCTCTTTTTACTGCAACGTCCATTTCTTTCTCCGGGTTTTCTTTTACAGCGGAGACAATGTCAGTCCAAGACCTCATTTTCTCTCCGTTAATGCTTTGGATATAATCCCCTTCTTTTAGCCCTGCTTCAGCCGCCCGTCCATTGTCTGTCAGCTGCCCGAGCATAGGTTCATTTGACGGTACGCCTTGAATCAGCCCAAGCATCACTAAAATGACGTAAGCTAAAATAAAGTTCATAATCGGCCCTGCAGCAATTGCTTTAATCCGCTGCCATACAGGTTTGGAACCAAATTGGCGATTATACGGCGCAATCTGCACTTCTTCTCCGTCTACAATAAAAAAGGATGTTTCGCTGACAGTAAAGCTGGAAAGTTCGTCCTCTTTCCCCTGTTCATAACCAGTGATCTTCATGTCATGCTCTAGATCCGCTGTTTCCACTTCAATGACTAAAGCATCCGGATATTTTTCCTTTTGATTGATGATGACTTTCTCAACTTGATCTTCTTTATTAAACAGAAGCCCGACCGTGTATCCGGGTTTCACCTCAATCATTTCCGGATCTTCGCCGGCCATACGAACAAACCCGCCGACCGGAAGCAGCCTGATCGTATATACTGTTTCATTTTTTTTGAAAGAAAAAATCTTTGGACCGAAGCCGATCGCAAATTCACGGCAGAGAATTCCCGCTCTTTGGGCTAGCAATAAATGGCCCAGTTCATGGAAGAAAACGAGCGTTCCGAAAATAATGATAAACGCTATAACTGTATTCACGAACATACCACCTTATGTGAGTATTGAATTGACGTATCCCCGGGTATCTTTGTCCACTTCTTGAATGTCCGCCAGGCTCGGTTTTTTCAGTAATTGATGGCGGGTTAGTGCCTTTTCGATACAGTCTTCAATAGCCAAAAACGGTATCTTGCCAGCTAAAAAGGCAGCGACAGCTACTTCATTTGCCGCATTTAGCACTGTCGGCATTGTTCCTCCTATTTTACCTGATTCAAAAGCAAATTGTAAGCATCGGAACCTGTCAAAATCAGCTTTCTCAAAATGAAGGCTACCGATTTCCCATAATTCAAGCCTTTTCGCATCTGGTAATGGCAATCGGTCAGGATAAGTGAGCGCATATTGAATGGGGACTCTCATATCCGGAGTTCCGAGCTGTGCGATCACACTTTTATCATGGAACTCAACCATTGAATGGATGATGCTCTCCTTATGTAAAACCACATCAATTTGTTCATAAGGTATATCGAAAAGCCAGTGTGCCTCGATCACCTCTAATCCCTTATTCATCATTGTAGCCGAATCAATTGTAATTTTTGCACCCATTGACCAGTTTGGATGTTTTAATGCATCTTCAACTGTTACTGATTCGAGCTCCTCCCGCGTCTTGTCCCGAAAACTTCCGCCGGATGCCGTAATGATGAGGCGTTCAATGTTTTTAGCCTGTTCGCCTTGAAGAGCTTGAAAAATGGCTGAATGCTCACTGTCAACAGGCAGCAGCGGAACATCATATTTCTTAGCATGTTCTTTTACTATATGCCCTGCAGTGACAAGAGTTTCCTTATTTGCAAGCGCAATTGTTTTTTTCTGTTCAATTGCCTTTAACGTCGGGATAAGGCCGACGCTTCCAAGCAAAGCGTTGACAACAATGTCAACCTCCTCCATCACTGCTGCTTCTATCAGCCCTTCTTCTCCCAGCCCGATTTGGCATTCAAAAGAAAAAGACATTTGTTTTAATTTATGATATGTATCCAGATCACCGACAGAGACAAACTTCGGCTGAAAGACCTCAATCATTGGAACGGCCTTATCAATATTTCTGCCAAACGACATAGATACCAGCTGAAATTGATCTTGATGTGCACGCAGTACATCAAGAGTCTGTTCGCCGATTGATCCTGTTGCTCCTAAAAGACAAATATTTTTCAAAGTTGCCACTACTCCTATTCTTATTGCTGCATGATCAGTCTCATATTCATATTAGACTTTTTTATGAAAAAAGGGCAAGCAGAAAGTACAAGAAAGGCATGACAAACAAGAAACTGTCAAAACGGTCTAATATACCGCCATGCCCGGGAAGAATATTCCCAGAATCCTTTACATCGTAATGTCTTTTCAAGGCGGATTCCACTAAATCTCCAAGTTGTCCGAAAACAGACAAAAACAGCGTGATCAACAGCAGATAGATATACGGGATCGGAAGTTGTGCAACAAGCTGAAAAATCGTCGCCAATACAAGTGCGATGACAATTCCGCCTGCAAACCCTTCCACTGTTTTATTCGGACTGATTTCAGGCCACAGTTTCCGCTTCCCAAGCGATTTACCGACAAAATAGGCACCGGAATCGGTGGACCAAATGACAACACACGCATAAAAAATGTATGTTAATCCGTATTGGTCAAGATTTCTGATTTCGATAAAATAATGAAAACACATTCCGATGTAAATTGCTGCAAGCGTAATAAACCCGACTTCATCAAAAGTAAAGGTGTTCTTGACCAACACTGTGTAAGTCAGCAATAGCAGTACCGCAAATAAAGCGATTTCCATTTTGGAAATCCCGTCCGCTTCAAAAAACGAATACTGGCTTGGCAATAAGAACATCCACAATAATAAAAGACCGATCAAACCCGGCAGTGAAACCAGCTTCAGCTTTTTCATCCGTAAAAGTTCAAAAAGCGCCACACTGCCCATAGCATAAATTAATATGGTGAACGGCAATTTCCCGACAATAACCAAAAATAAAAATACAATTGCTGCCAGAACACCTGTCAAAATTCTTTGTTTCATGTCCACCATCCTCTAAATTCCGCCAAACCTCCGGCCTCTCTGCTGAAACTCTCCTAACGCCTGCAAGAAGTGATCTTCTTTAAAGTCAGGCCACAAGACGTCAGTAAAGACAAATTCACTGTAGGCAACCTGCCATAGCATAAAATTACTCAGCCTTATCTCGCCGCTCGTTCGAATTAAAAGTTCAGGATCCTGCAAAGATTCAGTCATCAAATAAGTTGAAAAAAGCGATTCATCAATGTCTTCAATATTCAAAGAGCCTTCCTTCACTTTTTCCGCGAGTGATTTTGCAGCACTGACAATTTCAGTACGGCCTCCATAGTTAAGAGCAAAATTAAGGATCATTCCGTCGTTTTGCGCCGTGTCCTGTACAGCTTTTTCAATCGCACGTAATGTGTGCGCCGGCAAAGCCGTTTCATCCCCGATGATCCGAACCTGTACATTTTCCTCAACAAGCTCTGGAAGATACGTATTCAAAAATTCTTCCGGAAGCTTCATTAAAAAATCGACTTCCATTTTCGGCCTTTTCCAGTTTTCTGTTGAAAATGCATACAATGTCAGTACTTTGACACCTAATTCGTTTGCGAGCTTCGTGGTCCTTTTTACCACCTTCATCCCTTCATGGTGGCCTGCAATTCTGGGAAGAGAGCGTTTTTTAGCCCAACGGCCATTTCCATCCATGATAATGGCGATGTGTTCGGGAATTTCTCCCTTAAGTATGTCTTCTTTTGTATAACGTTCTAAGTTGGAAGCCGCAGTTTGCTGATTCTTCCAATTTTTGAGTATGTTGAGCATGAGATTCCTCCGTCACCCAAAAAGGTTACATTCCCTGCTGATAATCAATGTAATCAACAGTATTAACAAAAAAACCCCCTGTAAACATGAGAGGGTCTTTTCACTATTATCTATTGTACATAGTTTTTCATTAAACTTCCATGATTTCTTTTTCTTTGTCTTTTGTGACACTGTCAATTTTTGACACATATTCATCTGTCAGTTTTTGAACGTCTTCAGTGGAAGCACGCAGTTCATCCTCAGTAATGTTTCCGTTTTTCTCAAGTTTTTTGAGATCATCGTTAGCATCACGGCGAACGTTACGAACAGCTACTTTTGCTTCTTCAGCATATTTTTTTACAACTTTCACTAATTCTTTCCGTCTCTCTTCTGTTAGTGCCGGAATTGCAATTCGAATCATATTGCCGTCACTTGTTGGTGTAAGACCTAAATCAGCTTTTAAAATCGCTTTTTCGATATCGCCAATTGCTGTTTTGTCGTATGGCGTGATAACGAGCATACGAGCTTCAGGCACGTTAATAGAAGACAACTGATTTAAAGGTGTCTGCGCTCCGTAATATTCAACTGTTACTTTATCTAATAATGATGGATTTGCACGGCCTGCGCGTACAGTAGCCAATTCGCGCTGATAAGCAGCAATTGCTTTTTCCATTTTTTCTTTTGTTTGAGTTAATACTTCTTTTGACACGTTATTTCCCCCTCACGATCGTTCCGATTGATTCACCGATAACGGCACGTTTGATATTTCCTTCTTCCATAATAGAAAAGACGATAAGCGGAATGTCATTGTCCATGCATAAAGAGGAAGCTGTTGAATCCATGACTTCCAGGCCGTCTTTAAGAACGTCAAGATAAGAAAGTGATTCATACTTAACAGCTGATTCATCTTTTCTAGGATCAGCATTATACACACCGTCAACGTTATTTTTAGCCATTAAAATAACGTCTGCCTCAATTTCAGCAGCCCGCAGTGCAGCTGTCGTATCAGTTGAGAAATATGGGTTTCCTGTGCCCGCAGCGAAAATAACGACACGTTTTTTCTCTAAGTGGCGTATCGCTTTTCTTCTTATGTACGGTTCAGCAACTTGTCTCATTTCAATGGATGTTTGCACTCTGGACTGGATTCCGAGTGTTTCCAAGCTGTCTTGAAGAGCAAGCGAATTCATTACTGTCGCCAGCATTCCCATATAGTCAGCAGTCGCGCGGTCCATGCCCAGGTCACTTCCTGTTTTTCCGCGCCATAAGTTGCCGCCGCCTACAACAACAGCCACTTCGACTTCAAGCTCAGCGATTTCCTTCACTTGCTTTGCAATGGATTGAATGACAGTCGGGTTAATTCCATTTCCCTGTTCTCCTGCCAATGCTTCCCCGCTAAGCTTTAATACGATACGTTTGTATTTTGGTTTTTCCATGATAACCTCCAAGTGTAAACATTGCCGTTTTCTATTATGCAAGAGAAAAAAAGGTTTGTAAATATAGTTTTAAAAATAGGGAACACAAAATGTGTCCCCTATACTGCCTGAAAAGACGCGACTTAGCCGCGAAATCTTTTCACCATTATTTTTTCACTTGGTTCATTACTTCTTCAGCAAAGTTTTCTTGACGTTTTTCGATGCCTTCTCCAACTTCATAGCGGACAAAAGTTTGAACAGTAGCGTTTTTCGCTGCAATAACTTGTTTCACTTTTTCATCTGGGTTTTTAACGAACGCTTGGTCTAATAGACAAATTTCTTCGAAGAATTTGTTCAGACGGCCTTCAACCATTTTCGCTACGATGTTTTCAGGTTTGCCTTCTTGGAGGGCTTGCTGAGTTAAGATTTGACGCTCATGATTTGTTTCTTCTTCAGATACTTGATCACGAGAAATGTAACGAGGGTTAACTGCAGCAACGTGCATTGCGATATCTTTCGCAGTTTCTTCATCAGTTGTACCGTTGAGAACAGTTAATACACCGATGCGGCCGCCCATGTGAAGGTACGCACCGAATGCAGAGCTGTCGTCTTTTGTAAGAACTGTAAAGCGGCGAAGAGTGATTTTCTCACCGATTTTAGCAACTGCGCTTGTGATGTACTCTTCAACAGTTGAGCCATTTTCCATTTTTTGGCCCATTGCTTCTTCAACATCAGCTGGCGTGTTTGCAAGAAGGTGGTCAGCTAAAGTGTTAAGAAGCTCTTTAAAACCTTCGTTTTTCGCAACGAAATCAGTTTCAGAGTTTACTTCTAGGATAACGCCTTTGTTGCCGTCAGTTTTAATAAGAGTAGAACCTTCTGCTGCGATACGGTCAGCTTTTTTCGCTGCTTTTGCAATTCCTTTTTCTCTTAAAAGGTCAATTGCTTTGTCCATATCTCCGTCAGTTTCAGTTAACGCTTTTTTACAATCCATCATGCCCGCGCCAGTTTTTTCACGCAGTTCTTTTACTTGCTGTGCAGTAATTGCCATTTGTATTCCTCCTTATATGTTTAAACAAGAGTATGTATATTACACATTTTTCTTGAAAAAAGGTGATAAAAGGCAGTCCCTCTTATCACCTTTTGAATAGGTTACGCAGTTGTTGTTTCTGTTTCTGGTGCAGTTTCTTCAGCAACTTCCGCTTCTTCTTCGCCTTGCTTCGCTTCTAAGATTGCATCTGCCATTTTAGAAGTTAGAAGTTTAACAGCGCGGATAGCGTCATCGTTCGCTGGGATAACAACATCGATTTCATCTGGATCACAGTTAGTATCTACGATACCGATGATAGGGATGTTTAATTTGCGAGCTTCCGCAACAGCGATGCGCTCTTTGCGAGGATCGATGATGAATAATGCATCAGGAAGATCCTTCATATCTTTAATTCCGCCTAGGAATTTTTCAAGACGCTCTAATTCTTTTTTCAATTGAACGACTTCTTTTTTAGGAAGTACATCAAACGTACCGTTTTCTTGCATTTTTTCAATGTCTTTAAGACGTTTAATACGTTTTTGGATTGTTTCAAAGTTTGTTAATGTACCGCCCAACCAGCGTTGGTTGACATAGTACATGCCAGAGCGTTGAGCTTCTTCTTTAACAGAATCTTGAGCTTGTTTTTTTGTTCCGACGAAAAGGATTTTTCCGCCTTCAGCAGCAAGATTTTTAGTGAAGTTGTAAGCTTCCTCTACTTTTTTGACTGTTTTTTGAAGGTCAATGATGTAGATTCCGTTACGCTCCGTGAAAATGTAACGCTTCATTTTGGGGTTCCAACGGCGTGTTTGGTGACCGAAGTGAACACCAGCTTCAAGCAATTGCTTCATAGAAATGACTGACATGTTATTTCCTCCTAATATAATGGTTTTTTTCCTCCGCTTAGGTCATTTTTGTGCAGAACTGCCGCCTGCAGCACCCTCTGCATAAATCGTTAAGCGTGTGTATTTAACACCAAGACATAATATAACACAGCTTTATCCGACAATCAAGAATCCTTTACACCTTTGGAGCGAAATTTTAAAAATAGCTCGATTTCTGTCTTTCCGCTCTTCATTTTCTGGGCAATTTGACTTGCCGAATATCCCTGTTCATATAATTCTATGACCTGGTCTTCAAATGATTGGACCTCACTGTTTACGATCTCTTCCCGACGGTCAACCTCTGTAATCAGACCTTCAATATGTTCAGGAAGATTCTCTGCCTCTTGAACTGGATCCCGCTCTTGATATGTTTCAGAGTGCTGAAGGCCTGGCTTTTGGGATTCTTCATCTGATTGACTTGCAGATGAAGCTTTATTTTCTATCAGTTTCTCATTTTCTTCTTTTAATTCAAGCAGAAATGCCGCCAAGGTGTTTTCCGTCTCTTCAAGTATCTGTTTTTGCTGTTTTTCTGTTTCTTTCACTGCAGCGAGCCTCGTATACAGGATAATGACAGCGTACAGAAGAACGCCGTGGAGCGTAAAGCTTAAAAGCCATAATAGTGTTGACATGTTTTTCACTCGCTAACCATGAAATTCATTATTGTATCACTTTTTCCAGCAGATTCTTTAATTTAAATAATGCCTTTGAATGGATCTGAGATATGCGGGACGTAGAAAGATTTAATACTTGTCCGATTTCTGTCAGTGTCAACTCCTCTTTGTAGAACAAACTCACAACCAGCTGTTCTTTTTCAGAGAGTTCGTGAATTTTTTCCGCAAGCTGTGCAATCAGTTCATCCTTCATAATCTTTTCTTCAGGCGGAACATTTTTGTCATCTCTGATCATGACTTGAATGTTTTCCCCGTCATCTTGATCATGGAGCTTTTCATCAATTGACAGCAGATTTGCAAAAAAACCTTCATTCATTGTTGACACGACATCCTGTACCGTCATTCCGAGTTCCTCTGCAATTTCCGCGGGCGATACATTCCGAAGATACCGCTGTTCAAGCTTTTCAATTGCTGCTTCAACCTTTTTTGTTTTTTCGCGCGAGGTTCTGGGCAGCCAATCTTCTTTACGAAGCCCGTCTATGATTGCGCCGCGAATTCTAAACGAGGCGTAGGTATCAAATTTTAAGTCCCGGCTGGGGTCAAATTTTTCAAGGGCATCATATAAACCAAGCATACCAAGGCTCATAAGATCGTCTTTATGCACTGATTTCGGCAGTCCGACAGAAATTCTGCCTACATGATATGTGACAAGCGGCATGTAACGGCGCATTAAGTCGTCACCGGCTTTAGGATCTTTCCACTCTTTCCAGCGCGTCCAAAGCACCTGATCTTCATAATTCAAGGATTGCATTGTTATCCCCCTAATACCTTAATTAAATCGTTTTTTCACCTTGTTTAACAGTTCGAATATGCAGCATGCAGGACTTCGGTTCAAATTCTATCGTCCGGCCGCTTGAGCCGCCCGTATCTTCACTAATAATAGGAATATTAAATAAAGACAGCTGTTCTTTTATCGCTAATACATTTCTCGGTCCGATCTTCATCAAATCATTTGTCGATTTAAATTTAAACATCTCTGATCCGCCGGCCAGCTTTGCTTTTAATGCAAATTTCCGGCATCCCGCTTCTATCAGCATATCAATCGTGGTCTTTACGGCGGTGTCAGCGTACTTAGCCCGGTTGAGCTCGGCAGTTTTCGATAACGTCGAATCCGGAAGCATGACATGAACAAGACCCGCCGTTTGCTTTTCTTTATCATAAAGCACCAGCCCCACACATGAACCCAAACCAGAGGTCCGGATGGTATCCGGGAAGCGGGCGATCTTCACGTCAGCAATCCCAACCTTTATAACAACAGCCTCAGTTGTACTCATAATGATGCACCTAAGGCGACAAAGAGCTTTTCAAATGAATCATAGTCCGGCAGCATAAACATATGCGCTTTCAGCTCCTGCTGATGGCTTTGGTCAAAAATTGACGTATCGACAACAATGGCGTGTTCTCCAACCTGACTGAGCTCCATCAGCCCTTCGCTGATCACAGCTCCGAACATGTCCAATGAGACTTCAGGAACACTTGGATAAAGCTGGAGTTTCGTCAAATCCGCCAAAGCTGTTAAATATGACCCCGCTAAAATATTGCCCAGTTCATGCAAAGCGGATGAGCTCATGTGGTCTTCACCTAAGTCCTCTATGTCAAAATCGGGGTTTCCAATCAGCTCTCTGATAAACTGCTCCGCCTGAAAAAAAGGCATTATAAAGAACATTGAACCCGTTAAATCGCCTTCCATTCTTAAAAAGATGCTGGCAACCGGGACATCGGCGCCGCCGAAAAAATCAACAAGCTCATCAAAAGACAGCAGCTTTGCAAATGGGACTTCCATATCTATCTTTCTATTTAACAGCTGGGCCATTGCAGAGGCGGAGTGGCCGGCGCCTATATTGCCGACTTCCCGCAAAATGTCCATCTGCTCTTCTTTGATTCCATTAAAAATACTCATGTCATAACCCCTTTAAGATTAAGCTTGATCGGGCACAGCGGACTGAGATGATTCTTTATCCAAAACCGCGTTCGCATCAATAATATTTAAGAGTCTGTTCTCTTGTTTCACAATCTGTTCGATCGACACATCCGTATCTTTCTGAACGCCTTCTGGAGCAGATTCTATTTCACTTTCGTGTACGGTAATCACATCATTCGCTTCATCCACAATCCAGCCGACTTCAATATCACGATAAGCAATAATGATAATTCGTGTTTCATCGGTAATTTCATACTCTGGCAAATTCAGGCGTTTTCTTAAATCAATAACCGGAGTCACCACCCCGCGTAAATTGATTACCCCACAAATATATGGTTCAACGCCAGGTACCCTCGTTGGCTTTTGCCATTTTTCAATTGATTTCACCTGAGTGACGGAAATGGCATATTCTTTGCCATTTACCATAAAGACTATCATTTTTTCGCCTGTTTTAATTTCTGCAGTCATGTGAGACACCTCCTCGAATGGTTAAATAATCAGTGCATTACAATCAATAATGAGCGCTACTTCTCCGTCTCCTAAAATAGTAGCTCCGGAAATTGCAAAGACGTTTGTTAAATAATCTCCGAGTGATTTCAGCACAACTTCCTGCTGGCCAATAAAGGAGTCCACCACAAATGCAGTAGGTTTATCGCCTTTTTTCACGACAATGATATGGAGCTGTTCCGCATCTTTTCTTGTATCTTCTATTTTAAACTCTTCTTTTAAATAAACGACAGGGACAATATGCCCTCTAAAGTCAATCACTTCACGGTCATGCGTTTGCAAAATGTCTTTTCTGTCAATAACTGCTGTTTCAATGATTGAAGAAATCGGAATGGCAAATGTCTCTTCTTCCAACTTAATCAGCAGAACTGAAATAATAGACAAGGTAAGCGGCAGCTGGATGCTGAATAGAGAGCCTTGACCCTCGGCTGATTTTACACTGACTGAACCGCCAAGAGACTCCAGTTTGTTTTTTACAACGTCAAGTCCGACACCGCGGCCGGAAATATCAGAAATTTGGTCAGCAGTTGAGAACCCCGGAGCAAAAATCAATTCGTAAATTTGGTTGTCTTCTAAGGTTTCAGCTTCTTTTTCCGTTATGACCCCGCGCTCAAGCGCTTTTTCCAGAATTTTTTTGCGATTAAGGCCTGCGCCGTCATCCTCTACTTCGATAAAGACATGGTTGCCGCTGTGATAAGCTTTAAGCACAACTTTTCCTGATTCCGGTTTTCCCTTTTGCAAACGTGTTTCCGGCGCCTCGATACCATGGTCAATACTGTTTCTGATCAAGTGAACGAGTGGATCTCCGATTTCATCAATTACTGTACGATCCAGTTCAGTTTCCGCACCGATGATCGAGAGTTCAATTTTTTTATTCAGCTCTTTCTGAAGCTGGCGAATCATTCTCGGGAATCTGTTAAAAACGGTTTCAACCGGGACCATTCTCATATTCAGAATAATCGATTGCAAATCTCCGGAAATTCTCGTCATTCGTTCAACCGTTTCAGTCAGTTCATTGTGCTCAAGCTCTTTCGCAATCTGCTCGAGACGCCCGCGGTCAATGACAAGCTCTTCAAATAAGTTCATTAAAGAATCAAGCCTGTCAATGTTGACACGAATTGTTTTAGATCCGCCGGCTGAATGCTTCGCCTGTTCATCGTTTTTAGCAGGCTGTTTTTGTTTCTCCTGCTTCGCAGGTACAGCTGCTGCTGGTGAATCTTCTTGCTTAGATTCTTCAGGCTTTTCAGCTGATGTTAAAGGAGCCCCTTGAATGACTTCAACATGCTCAATTTCCGACACACCATTGATTAATTGTTCAATGTCTTCCGCTGATTGATGTGTTAAGAAACAAACTTGAAAGTCAGTTCCAAAATCTTCTGTTTCAAGCACTTCAGCACTTGGAATTGTTTTGGCTACTTCTCCGACTTCATTTAGTTTTTCAAACACCATATAGACACGAACTGCTTTTAACATACAGTTTTCGTTCAGAGAAATCTTGATTTCATATCGTTTGAAGCCTTGCTCCTCCGCTTCTTGTATAACTGTGCGTTCAAATTCATCATATTCCCAATCAGATGCTGAACTCTGTGCTTCTGCAGGTTCCGCGGAGGCAGCGGATTCAGCGTGCGCACCATTCACATCAAGCTTGGCACTCACTTCTGAGATATCTCTTTTACCATCCCCGCCATCAATAATAGACTGAACCATTGCTTCCAGGTGATCCAGAGCTTCAAACAAAATATCCAGCCAGTCTGAGGTGACTTCCATGTCTCCGTTTCGGATTGCATCCAGCACGTTTTCAAGCAGATGGGTAAGATGTGCTAAATCCGTGTAGCCCATCGTTGCGCTCATTCCTTTTAATGTATGGGCAGCCCTGAATATATCATGTACGAGCTGAAGATCAGTCGGGTCTTTCTCTAAAAGAAGAAGCTTTTCATTACATGTTTGTAAATGTTCTTTACTCTCATCAATAAAGACATCTAAATACTGATTCATATCCATTTGAATCACACCCTCTCTTTTTTCACACAGCTTGTGATGGATGCTGCGATATCTTCCACATGTTTAATCTCATGAATGAGACCCGCTTTAACAGCAGCTTTTGGCATCCCGTATACGACACAAGATTCTTCAGACTCCGCAATGGCTTTCACATTGCCGGCTGTTAGCATGTCCTTTAGCCCAGCAGTGCCGTCACTGCCCATTCCGGTCATGATAACCGCTACTTTTTCATAATCTGTCAGTTTCCCGACAGAACGGAATAAATAATCAGCAGATGGTTTATGACGGCTTGGTGTGTCATGGTTATCAAGCACAATCTGGAGTCCTTCGCTGTTTTTAATAACGGATATGTTTTTTCCGCCCGGTGCTATGTAAACACAGCCGTTAAGAGCTGCTTCACCATCTTTTGCTTCTTTTACCTGAATGTCAGATAAATGATTCAGCCGATCAGCCAAAGAAGCAGTAAACCCTTCAGGCATGTGCTGTACGACAACCACTGGTGCGTTCAAATCCTTAGGGAGCTTCGGTATCACCTTTTGTAACGCCCGTGGACCGCCTGTTGATGTGCCGATACACACAATTTGTCTGCCCGTGCCAGGTTTCGGTTTGCTTAATTCAGGCTTAACGACAGCACGCACAATAGGTTCGGGCCGAACTGTCTGGGAAACAGGACGTTTCCACTTGCCGGAAAGTCCTGCCGCGACGACACGCTCAACTAATTGTTCTTTAATTTTGTATAGATCCAGAGATATTGAGCCTGATGGCTTTGTGATAAAATCAAAGGCACCGATCTCCAAACAATTAATTGTGCATTCTTTACCTTTCTCGGTCTGGCTCGACACCATAATGACCGGCAAGTTATAAATCTCAATAATTTTGCGGAGCGTATCTGTCCCATTCATGACCGGCATTTCAACATCAAGAGTAATAACATCCGGTTTTAATAATTCAATCTTCTTAAGCGCTTCTTCTCCGTTTCTCGCAGTTCCGATTACTTCTATCTGCTTTTCTTCGGTCAGAAAATCACTTATCATTTTTCTCATAAAAGCTGAATCATCAACTACAAGCACACGAATCAAATTAAGCCCTCCTCATTAAAAAAGAAGATAATTTCTCAATAAATGTCTGTTTGTCTTCTTTGTGTCTCGTTTCTTCTCTTTCAAACAAGGCGTCCGCTAAAATACGGACTGACCGGCTGGCTTTTGCCTGAGGGCTTTTTATGAAAAAAGGAACCTGTTCGACAACCGCTTTGCTCACGATCACATCGTCAGAAACGGAACCGGCAAACTGAACCTGAACATCCAAAAACATATGAATTGTACGGGAGAGGCGGGCAAAAGCGTCAAGCCCTTCCTTTTGGTCACGGCACCGATTGACAGCCACCTTCATTGAAAGCTTATTTTCTGTCAAAACCAAGTGCTTGACAGCGCTGTATGCGTCCATAATGGCCGTCGGCTCGGGAGTTGTTATAATCAAAATATCTTCTGCTGATAAAATAAAAGGCAGTTGATCTTTTGATAAGCCCGCTCCCATATCAAACAGCACATAATCGAACTGGCTTAATGCATGAGAAAGTTCATTGGCAAAAAACGTCCATTTTCTCTGATCGAGCTGAAACATCACATCAAGACCGGTTCCCCCTGATATATACCGCAAACCCTTTGGGCCAATGGATAATGACTGGAGCAAAGGCTTACGATCGGTTAAAACATCAATTATCGTGGCAGACGATGAATTTCCCATTAATATATCAATGTTTCCCATCCCGATATCAAGGTCGATGAGCAGCACCTTCTTACCTTTATCCTGCAGCGCAAGTGCCATATTTAAGGTAATATTGGATTTTCCGACACCGCCCTTGCCGCTAATGACAGCAAGTGTCTTCGCTTTTTGTGAATAAACCATTGGCAGAACGCGCTCACGTTTTTCCATTTTCGCCCGTAAAGTTGCTGCTTGGTCATATCTGTTCATCTGCACAGCATCCTCACAAAACCAAGTGGAGATACAGTCTGTATATCCTCAGGCACATTCTGGCCGTTAGTCATAAACCCGACACCTATTTTTGATTCTGCCAGTATATTAAATACAGAACCTAAGGAAGTCGTTTCATCTATTTTCGTAAAAATATACTGATTGACAGGGACGGATGAAAACCGTTTGACAATATGCTTCATATCTTCATATTTTGCAGTCGCGGATAAAACAAGAAATGACTGAATGCTACTCTCAAAAGGAATCGTTTCTTTCAGTTCATCAATGTATTGCGGGTCCTTGAAGTTTCTTCCAGCTGTATCAACAAACACATGATCATACTCAGAAAATAGCTCCTTCGCCTGCTGAAATTCTTCTTTTGTATAGCAAACTTCCAGAGGAGCCTGCAGCAGTTCAGCGTATGTTTTCAACTGTTCAACAGCTGCAATACGATACGTATCTGTTGTAATAAAAGCGATTTTTTTATGTTTTTCAAGCATAGATATGGCTGCGAGTTTAGCCAGTGTAGTTGTTTTACCAGCCCCTGTTGAACCAAAGAGAACGATATATTTTGAATGAATTGGCTCCTGCCACTTGTCTGCTGAGGGCAGCATATCGCATAGTATTTCCTGAAGTTTGCCGACAACATTTTCTTCAGTCAAGCCGCCTGCTTCAACAGAGAAGCGAAGCAATTTTTTCAGAGTGTTCGTTTTCGTAGACTCTTTGATCCCTGTTTCGTGCAAAAGCTTTTCTGCTTTTCGCAGCGGCTCAGGAAGTACAGATTGATATGCTGAAAAATCACCTAGCTCCTGTTGCGCCGGAATTTGAGGGGGATATGTTCTCTCCTCTATTTTCGGACTGCTGACCGGAGTTTTTAATGTTTGTTTCGGTTCAGCTGCCTTCTGAGGCGTTTTTTTCTCAAGAAAGTCCTGATCCAATACGGCGATTACTTCAACAGCAGGCTTGTTGACGAGGCCAAACCATTTTCGCTTTTTAATTTTTTTCGAATTTAATATGACCGCTTCATTACCTAACTCTTTTCTGATGAGAAGTGCCGCTTCTTGCATTGAAGCAGCAGTAAATTTTTTTATTTTCATTAAATATCCACCACTCCAATGCTTTGTACCTCAACATTCGCCTCAAGTTCGTTATAAGAGAGTACCGGAAGATCAGGGAAGTACCGTTCCAGAAGCTGCTTCACATACATTCTGACAGGCGGCGAGCAAAGAAGAATCGCGGTTTCCTGACGTAATGAGAGCTGTTCAGCTTCTTTGGCGACAGAGCGTACTATACTTTCTGAAATATCTGGTTCAAGTGATAAATAGTTCCCGTGTTCCGTCTGCTGCACACCGTCTGCTATTGCTTTTTCTACACGGCCCGAACAAGTAACAACCTTCAATACTTCATTTTCTTTGGCAAACTGGGCTGTAATTTGTTTAGCAAGCGCTTGTCTTGTATACTCTGTCAAGAGATCAGAATCTGTTGTTAATTTCCCATAGTCAGCAAGTGTTTCAAAAATCGTTACTAAGTTTCGAATTGAAACTTTTTCTTTTAAAAGCTTAGCAAGCACTTTCTGAATATCACCGACAGACAATGGATTCGGCGTAACCTCTTCAACCAGGACTGGATACGATTCTTTCAAGTGATCGATCAGCTGTTTTGTCTCCTGCCTTCCGATCAATTCGTGGGCATGCTGCTTAATTTTCTCCGTAATATGCGTTGAAACGACTGATGCAGGATCAACTACTGTATAACCAAGCATATCGGCTTCATCCTTTACCGCTTCGCTAATCCATTTAGCCGGCAGCCCGAATGAAGGCTCCACTGTTTCAATCCCTTCAATGAGATCGTCCTCAGGAGTAGGCGACATCGCTAAATAATGATCAAGCAACAGCTCGCCTTTTGCTACTTCGTTTCCTTTAATTTTCAATCGGTATTCATTAGGCTGCAACGCTATATTATCTCTGATTCGCACGACAGGAATGACAAGCCCGAGTTCCAAAGCCAACTGACGGCGTATCATAACAATTCGGTCTAATAAATCACCGCCTTGATTGGCATCAGCAAGCGGTATCAGGCCATATCCAAACTCAAATTCTATCGGATCTATATGCAGAAGCTGAACAACACTTTCAGGGCTTTTAAGCTCGTCCACCTCAGCCTCTTCCTCAAGAATCTCATCCACTTCTTCTTTTTCCTTACCTGATTTAGATAGTGTATATGCGCCAAAAGCAAGCAATCCCGCAAGCGGCCCCGTCAGAAGGATGCCGATCGGAGTGAAAATACCTAAAAGCATGATCGTAGCTGCTGCGACGTATAAAAGCTTTGGATACGCAAACAGCTGGCCTGTAATGTCATGCCCTAAGTTTCCTTCAGAGGCAGCTCTTGTGACCACAATACCCGTAGCCGTAGAAATTAACAGTGCCGGGATTTGCGAAACAATTCCATCCCCTACAGTCAGCATCGTAAAGTGTGAAGCAGCCTCTTGAATGGACATGCCCTGCTGAAGCATTCCGATCACGATTCCGAAAATAATATTGATCATCACAATGATGATTCCGGCAATGGCGTCACCTTTTACAAATTTACTGGCACCGTCCATTGCTCCATAAAAGTCTGCTTCTCTTGCCACTTTTTCGCGGCGATGCTTCGCTTCCTGTTCGGTAATCATCCCTGCGTTTAAATCAGCATCAATACTCATCTGCTTCCCCGGCATTGCGTCCAGCGTAAACCTTGCTGCAACCTCGGAAACACGTTCAGCACCTTTTGTAATGACGATAAACTGAATAATAATAAGGATGATAAATACAACGAGTCCAACTAATACATTTCCGCCGACAACGAAATTTCCGAAAGTCTCGACGACTTTACCTCCTTCACCGTGTGAAAGAATTGAACGGGTAGTTGAGACGTTCAAGCCCAAACGAAATAGGGTCAAAAGCAGCAACAGTGACGGAAAAATCGAAAACTGAAGCGCTTCCTGCATATTCATTGTGGTGAGAAGCACGATCAACGCAAGAGAAATATTAATAATGATCAAAATACTTAACAGCCATGGAGGAAATGGAATCACCAGCATCGCCACAATGAGGACAACACTTATTAAAACGGATAAATCTCTTGTTGACATGCTGTTTTTTCTCTCCTTTTAAATCGAAAAATTCAATATACTTTTTGTTTTGTTTTATATACGTAAGCCAGAATTTCTGCTAAAACTTTAAAAAATTCTTCCGGCACTGCCTGGTCAATTTCCACCTGATCATATAACGCACGGGCAAGCGGTCTGTTTTCTACCATCATGACATCATGCTCTTTAGCAATTTTCCTGATTTTTAACGCAAGGTGGTCGACGCCTTTTGCAACAATATAAGGTGCGTCCATTTTTTCTTCATCATATTTCAAAGCAATCGCATAGTGAGTCGGGTTTGTGATAATGACATCTGCTTTTGGAACTTCCTGCATCATCCGCCTCATCGCCATTTCCCGCTGTCTTTGTTTAATTTTAGACTTGATAATCGGGTCTCCTTCAGATTTTTTGTACTCATCTTTTATATCTTGTTTTGACATTTTGATATTTTTCTCATAGTCAAATCTCTGATATAAATAGTCGAGACCAGCAAGAATCAACAATGCACCTGCACCGCTTAGTCCCATCCACAAAGTGAGTTTTGAAACGAAAGAAAGTGCCTCTTCGGGTGTCAGGAGAGGAAGCCGGAGAATTTCTCCATAATGCAGCCAAAGCACAGCAAAAGCCGCAAAACCAACGACTACGATTTTCAAAATTGATTTAATCAGCTCTACAATCGCCCTCATACTGTATATTCGTTTAAAGCCTTTGATCGGATCCAGTTTTTCAAGCTTAGGCTGTATCACTTCAGCAGAAAATAAGAACCCAACCTGCATATAGTTGCTTACGACTCCTGCAACAAGAGCAACAAGCAAGATCGGTGCGAGTATCATGCCCATATCCTTTAATAAGCTGACAAACAATGTATGCACATTTGATTCTGAGAGCTTCATTGTGAGCGATTCGGTATAAAATGTTTCTATGAATGACAGCAGCCTGTCTCTCATATACGGACCAATTGCAATAAGCGAAAGGAATATTACCAGTAAAGAAACGGCGGTATTGACATCCGAGCTTTTGGCTACCTGCCCTTTTTTTCGCGTATCCTTCCGTTTTTTCGGAGTGGCTTTTTCTGTCTTCTCTCCCGCAAAAAACTGCAGGTCAACTCTAAGCTTCATTAAGAAACACCGACCAATGCTAAAAGATTCCGCATCGTTTCAATCGTTAAACTGAAAACATTCCGGACAACGACGAAGATAACGGACATACATACAATGAGCATAATGAAACTGACAGCGATCTTTAAAGGCAGACCGACCACAAATACATTTAACTGCGGAACAGTTCGAGCCACGATACCTAATGCTAAATCAACTAGAAACAAACTGGCCACAACCGGCGCTGACATTTGAAAAGCGATAATAAACATTGCATTAAAGCTTTTCGCAATAAAATAGGCAAACTTTTCATCGCCGAAATTCGGAAATGCCTGATCAACTGAAATATACTGAAAGCTGTAGTAAATACCATCCAGCAACAAATGGTGGGCATTAACACTCAGCATAAACAAAAGTGCCATCGTATAGATAAACTGGCCAATCAACGGACTTTGTGCACCGGTTTGCGGATCAATAACGTTTGCTATTGAAAATCCCATTTGAAAATCAATAAACGAGCCGGCAATCTGCACTGCGGCAATCATCATATAAGCAATTAAACCCAGACATAGGCCGACCAAAGCTTCTTTAAACGCCAAAAGCATATAGTGCTCATCTATCTCCAAAGAGGGCGGTTTATCAATGGTGCTGAAACAAATGACCGCAAGAAAAAAAGCAAAACCTATGCGATGAACAGCTGGCACATTTCGATGTCCAAATAGCGGAATCGTTACAAAAAAAGCAGAGATTCTAATAAAAACCAATAAAAAAGCAGGAAATAAGTCAATAATTGAATTCATCTCTACATTACCCTGCAAAACGATTTAAATTAGAAAACAGCTCTGTTGTAAATGAAAGAATCGTCGACAGCATCCACGGACCAAAAAAAATGAGAGCCAGGAGAACCGCCACGATTTTCGGAATAAACGCCAAAGTCTGTTCCTGGATTTGAGTTGTCGCCTGAAATATGCTGACAATTAAACCGACCAGTAAAGCAATAGCCAATAATGGCCCGCTGATCATCAGCGTTACGTATACGGCTTTTTCCGCCATAGAAATTACAAATTCTGAACTCACGTTTAGCACCTACCCTAAAAGCTCTGAAGCAAAGATTTCACAATTAAATACCAGCCGTCTACCAAAACAAAAAGTAATATTTTAAAGG
This sequence comes from Bacillus sp. PS108, assembly GCF_037963335.1. Classification (NCBI taxonomy): domain Bacteria; kingdom Bacillati; phylum Bacillota; class Bacilli; order Caryophanales; family Bacillaceae; genus Bacillus; species Bacillus sp. PS108. Next base: position 1,677,480 of record NZ_CP150155.1, on the reverse strand, counting down.
GCAGAGAAATCATAACTGGAGGCAGCATCATCATTCCCATTGACATCAAGACGCTCGCCACTACCATATCTATAATTAAAAAAGGGATAAAAATCATAAAACCTATTTGAAATGCTGTTTTAAGCTCCGATATGGCAAAAGCCGGAACCATTGTTGTTAACGGAATATCCTTTAATGATTCAGGTTTATCCATTTTCGCGTAATTCATAAACAGCGCCAGATCCTTCTGCCTTGTGTGTTTACTCATAAATTCTTTAATCGGTTCCTCAGCTTTCGTATACGCTTCATCCAAGCTGATTTTGTTGTCCATTAATGGGGTCAGCGCTTCTTTATTAATTTCTGAAAAAGTAGGAGCCATAATAAAAAATGTTAAAAACAGCGCAAGCCCGATAAGAACCTGGTTTGGGGGCATAGATTGCGTCGCAAGTGAAGTTCTGACAAATGACAGAACAATGACGATGCGAGTAAAACAAGTCATAAGAATCAATATTCCAGGCGCCACTGAAAATACAGTTAACAATAATAGTAATTTAACAGTTGAACTTACGTTTTCCGGATCGCTTGAACTGAAAATATTTATAAACTCATTCATGATGACGTGGGCCTTTCTTCTTTCCTTCAGAACGGTTTTGTTTTAACTCTTCAAGTTGCTCTTTTAATGCTTTTGAAAATGAAGGCAGTTTTTGCTGCGGCTGATGTTCAGAACTCTTAAGCGGCTTCACAAACTTTTGCCACTCTATTTTGCTTGACATGGCCTCTTCATGCTGACTGAGAATGACTTCAATCTCTTTTTCATCCTCAATTTCTTTCAGCAGCTGGATCGTCTCTCCTACACCGACGACGAGCACACTTTTCCCGACCTTGATCAATTGTATGGATCTGTTCTGACCGACCGATGTGCCGCCAATATTTTCAACATATTGAAAAGGCTTTAGGAGCCGATTTCTTTTGTTCATGAGCTTAACCAGCCCGTAAATCAGCACGATAACAAACAGTAAAGCGAAAATCATCTTTACAAAATCAAAAGCTGAGACAGAAGGAGCAGCCGCTCCCTCCGTCTCATCAGCAGTTTTTGTTGTTTTTTCTTTCTTTTGTTCTGACTTATCTGCAGTTTTTTCATCTTTCTTTTGAAACCATTCGTTTACAGTTGAATTATCAGAGTCTGCCGCGGCAGCAGCAATCGGATGTACACTGAATAAAACGAAAAAACAAATAAAAACGATAAAGTATTGACTCTTTTTCAACAGTCGTACACCCTTTAACTTAATGTTTTGTTGATTGCTTCAAGCACACGGTCAGCCTGGAAAGGTTTCACAATGAAATCCTTAGCGCCGGCCTGAATGGCATCAATAACCATTGATTGCTGTCCCATAGCAGAACACATGATGATTCTTGCCTGCGCATCAATTTGTTTAATTTCTTTTAATGCTGTAATACCATCCATTTCTGGCATCGTGATATCCATAGTAACAAGGTCAGGTGAATGCTCTTTATATTTCTCTACCGCTTGTGCTCCATTTTCAGCTTCCGCCACAACTTCAAAACCATTTTTAACTAAAATATCTTTAATCATCATTCGCATAAATGCTGCGTCATCTACAATTAAAATTCTATGTGCCATAATCTATCTCTCTCCTTGTGTTTCGTTATTTTAAATTATTAATGCGCTCTGCCTGGCTTAAAATGTCAGTGACTCTCACTCCGAAGTTTTCTTCAATGACAACGACCTCGCCTTTGGCAACGATACGCTGATTAACTAAAATATCTACAGGCTCACCGGCTAATTTATCAAGCTCGATAATACTTCCGGCAGAAAGCTCTAAAATCTCTTTTACGCTTCTCTTCGTTCTGCCAAGCTCAACAGTAATCGAAAGCGGGATATCCAAAAGCATATCCAGATTATGAATAGGGGCTTGTACAGCTTCGTTTGGATCAAACGCTGAAAATTCCACCGGTGAAACCTGAACTGGCGCTGCTTTTTTTGCTGTTCCCTGCCTTTTTGGCGGCTGCTGCTGTTGCTTCGGTTCAATACGCGGCTCTGGCGTCACAGGCTCTTTCGGCTGTTCGTATGTAACTTCAGGCTGCACCGTTTCTTCTTTCTCTGCACTTTCTGAGTTCATAAGGCTTGAAATTAAATCTTTCGCAAATGTCAATGGGTAAAGCTGCATAATGCTGGAGTCTATTAATTCTCCCACCTTTAAGTTGAAAGAAACTTTCACCAGCATTTCATCATCAGGAATACGGTCTGTACCCTTTTCTTCAGTAACATCCAGCAATTCAACCCGAGGAGGCGAAATATCAATTTTTTTACTGAATACAGTAGACATTGATGTGGCAGCCGATCCCATCATTTGGTTCATTGCTTCTTGAACAGCACTTAAATGGATTTCACCCAGTGAAGGGTCCGCACCTTTTCCGTCTCCCCCGATCATTAAGTCAGCAATGATCGCCGCGTCACTTTGTTCCACGACTAACAGGTTGCTTCCGCTGAAGCCCTCCGTATAATTCACTTCAATCGCTACATACGGTTCAGGAAACGCATCGCTGATTTTACTTCTTGGAATGACCGTTACGCTTGGAGTCGTAATATCGACCTTTTGATTTAAAAGCGTTGACAGTGCTGTCGCAGAACTGCCGAATGAAATATTACCGATTTCACCGATCGCATCACGCTCCATTTCCGATAAGTCATCTACTTCCGGAACCTCTGGCTCATCAAGCGTGCTGCCAGTACCGTTAAGAAGCGCGTCAATCTCATCTTGAGATAATCTATTATTCTCCATCTTGTTCACCTCTTATGTCGTGATCTAAAATTTGCACTGCCTGTTTTCGATTCACCCGGCCGGCTTGTCCTAAAAATTTCGGCTTATCTCCGACCAATACAGTAAGAGGATCCGTGACTGATTTGTCCAAAGTTATGCAGTCTCCGACTTCTAAACTTAAAAACTCTTCTATCGTCAGTTCAGATGTGCCGAGCTCGGCCACGACAGGTATTTGTGCTGTCATGATACGTTTTTCAAGCGACTTTGTTTCCTCAGGCTTGGGCTCATTTCGGTCTGATTGCATCCAATAGTGGACTGAAAGCTTCGGTATGAGCGGCTCGAGTACGATATGCGGGATACAGAGATTAATGACACCGCTGATTTCACCAATTTGAGTATTGAGCGAGATCACCACGACTGTTTCATTAGGAGATACCATCTGAACAAATTGCGGATTCACTTCAAACTCAGTCATTTCCGGTTCAATATCAGCAATTGACTGCCAAGCTTCTTTATAATTACCCAGTGCATTTTCAAATAAATTAGAAATGATTTTTGTTTCAATTTCTGTCAAACTGTCAACCTTGTTATGACTGATTCCAATCCCGCCCATGACTCGATCCATCATCGTATAAGCTATCGTGGGGTTGACCTCCATCATAATTCTTCCTTCCATCGGATGAACATCAAATAGATTTAGAATCGTCATGTTTGGAATCGATCTGATAAATTCCTCATACGGAACCTGATCAACAGAACTGACAGATATGTGAATATAGGTTCTGAGCTGAGCAGAAAAATGAGTGGTAAGAAGTCTTGCAAAATTGTCATGAATTCTCGTTAAACTGCGGATCTGATCCTTAGAAAACCGCAGCGCACGTTTGAAATCATAAACCTTGACTTTCTTCTCTTTTTCTTCTTTTTTCAGCTCTTCAGCGTCCATTTCACCTGTTGATATTGCAGAAAGCAGTGCATCTATTTCATTTTGGGAGAGAACTTCTCCTGACATTTTCCTCACCTCCGTATTCTGTCAAATTATGCTTTATTGCAGATTAAAGGAGGTAATATACACTTTTTCTACTTTTCCTTCTTGGAGGTAGCTATTTATTTTATCTTTTAGTTCCTTCTTAAAGGTTTCTTTTCCCTTGTCTCCCTCAATCTGATCAGCATTCGTATCAGCCAGCAGTGATATAACAGCGTCTTTCACTTGGAAATCACGTTTCTCAAGTTCTTCTTTTGATTTATCAGAATCAGTTTCAAGTTTAATAGCAAGACGGATAATGTTATCAGACTTTAAATTTGTTGTGATCTCTTCTACATCAACAGACGACGCAACGATTTCATCAATACTTTTTTTCGCTTCACTTTTTTCAGACTTTCCGCCTAAAACAAAATAAGCCGCCGCCCCGAGAGCACCAATTACGATAAGAATAATTAGTAATATGATCATTAACTTTTTCTTCATTCCGGTTCCTCTATTCCTTGATCCATTGCAAATATTTGTATTTTTCGGTAGAAAGCTGCGATCTTTTCCAGAACAGCTTCTTCATCTTCTTTTACTACAAACTTCTTACCATTTGACAGAGTAATTGTAGTATCCGGAAAACATTCAATCTGTTCAATAAATAGCGCATTCAGTGTAAAGGGCTGCCCGTTCAAACGGGTTACTTTAATCATAAAACAGCGGAGAAGCGATTACTCGCCTCCCCTCCCTCCTTAACGTTTAAGGTTAACCAGTTCTTGAAGGATTTCATCAGATGTTGTAATAATTTTTGAGTTTGATTGGAATCCGCGCTGGGCTACGATCATTTCAGTAAATTCGTCAGTTAAATCGACGTTAGACATTTCGAGAAATCCTACTTTAAGGGAACCTGTTCCGCCATCACCGGGCTGGTTCGCTGCACTGGCCGTACCAGAGTTTAAAGATTCACGGTATAAGTTGCTCCCGATTTTATCTAAGCCGTCACTGTTGGCAAAAGTCACAATCCCGATTTGTCCGCCGTCTTGTGATTGACCACCGGCATCAACGATCGATACCTTGCCATCAGAACCGATAGTGAAACTTTGTGCATCAGTAGGAATTTTAATTGTTCCGCCATTCATATTTAGTACATGGTAGCCATCACCTGTAACCAATGTTCCGGTGTTATCTAAATAGAAGTTTCCAGCTCTTGTATAAGCTGTTCCGGCGCCTGTATCAATTCGAAAATAGCCATCGCCATCGATTGCTAAATCAAGTGTTCTTCCTGTGCTTTGTGTCGCGCTTGTTGAATGAATTGTATCAATTGTGCCAGATGATGAACCTAAACCGATTTGCTTAGAGTTTGTTCCGCCGATTGTTGCACCAGCAGCAGAACCGCCGGCAATGGTTTGACTCACCATATCTTTAAAGGTAACCCGACTCTTTTTGAATCCCACTGTATTTACGTTGGCAATGTTATTGCCGATAACATCAAGCTTTGTTTGAAAGTTTTTCATACCGCTGATTCCAGAATAAAGTGAACGTAACATAATATATTCCCCCAGATGTTTTTATTTAGATGATTGTCCCACAGACATGACATTCGCAGGACTGATCTCGGTCCCATCATCAAGAACGAGATAATAATTTCCTTTAAAATGTTTAACAGAGCTTACTGTGCCTGTTTTATCTGTTGCACTTTTACCATCAGTCCAAGATACTTCTTTTCCCATCCAATCAACATACGTTGTAAACGGATCTTGGTTTTCAACGAATTGAGTCATTGTCGTATTCAGATTCATCATTTGCTCCAAGCTTGAAAAAGTCGCCATCTGGCTGATAAATTCTTTATCGTCAACCGGGTTAAGCGGATCTTGGTTTTGAACTTGAGTCATTAATATTTTTAAAAACTCGTCTTTCCCCAAGCTGCTGTTGTTCGTCGACACAGTGTTCGTTTTTTCAGGCAGTTTATATTCTGAACTTATAGAAGTCATTCTTCTTCCTCCATTTCAACCATCGACACTTCATCGAGCAGATCGCCAAAATCATTTGATTGCTTTTTCTGTCTTTGCTGTCTCTGCCCCTCTTGCTGCTGTTTCTGTTCATCAGCAAGCTGGCCGTATATCGGCTGATCCCCGCTTTGGACCGGAAGAGTAAAACGGTCAATTTGGACGGCCATATTCGGCAATGATTGCTTCAGCTGAGGAAGATGCTGTTCAAGCAATTCTTTTGCTGATTGGCTAGATGCTATGATTTTACTCTGAAACATTCCATTTTCATTTGTCAGCTTGATTGTGACAAATCCTAAATGTTCAGGGTTCAGCCGAATAGTGAAACTTCCCGTCGATCTGCCGAAAGGCGTATATTTCATCTGCTTCCACGCATTAATCACTTGATCAGCCACCGTTTTTGTTTCGGCATTTGGTATATCAGATGACATCTGCTGCAGATCAAGTGTTTGAACTCCTCCTATGCCCCGATACCCCGAAAACAGCATTTGGAGTCCTGATTTACTATCTACAGGCTGAATACTTCCAGAAACATCCGATGTTTTTTTGCTGGATGAACTCTGCGAGAGCGGTGTGAGAACACGCTTCCCAAAGTCTTGTGATGATTCGGATGATTTCGATAACAAGAAGGCTTTCAGCTGGCTTTCAGCTAAACTCCATTCTTTGGTCCCTTTTTGAGGAAGCATAGACATTTGATCCATTAAGCTTTGAAAACTTTTCAGCTCTGACGCTGTCATCGAGTAAAGTTTTGAACTTGACTCAGCTTTAGTGAATATTTGCTGTTTAAGATCCTGAATTAGTTGTTGAGATACACCCTTCTTTTCTAATGCAGAAAGGAATTGATCTCCATTTTGGTAAATGGCATGAGCTTCATTGCCATTCCCGCGATCAGTCAGCTTATTCCCTTCTACGAGCTGGCTAATGAACATCTGGATATAGATAAGCTCTTTAGCAGGCTCGGATACTTCATTTTCCTGATTTGATTGCTCTTTATCAGACTTCAGTGCTCCATTAATGTCAGAAGCAGAATCATTGGCACTCAAAGCCGTTTTAGCTTCTGAAAAGATTTTCTCCGTTTCTGTGAGCAATTGATCCGTCCCGCCTGACATTTTTGATTCAACTGCTTGCAAAAGATTTTGCAACATTTGCAGAGCATTCGCATCCAATTGCTTCCCTGTCAGTTTGCTTAATGTTTGCAAAAGATCCGCATTTTGTTTGTCTTGATCTTCAGGACTTGCATTTAGCCATTCACCGATCTTTTTAAGCGCATCTGCTAAAAGCTGATCTTCAGAATTAGGAGTTCCCTTTCCTTGTTCTGAAAGTTCCTTCAATCCAGCCTCAGACATAAGCCAGTTTTGAAAAACTCCCTGGCTACTTTTCATGTTTTTAGCGGCAGAACCCGTTGTGGTTTGCAGCAAAGGTCCGGCTAATTCAAGCAGCTTCACCTTTCATTCCCCCTATTCTTGGCTGGCAGCAATTTTTTCTGTATAGGTTGCTGCTTGCTCAGGAGTCATTTTCGCCAATATGTCAGCAAGCTGCTTTTTGCTAAGGCCATTCAATATTTTCAGTGCTTCTTGCTCCTTTAATTGGACAATAATTTTAGCAGCCTTTCCGCTGTCCATGCTTTTGTACACACTGATCACTTTGTCATTTTCAGAAGAAGCTTTCGAGCCTGCTGATCCTTCAGTATGATCTTCTGATGACTTTTTTTGATCCTCAGCCGTCTTTTCAAGTGAACGGATCTTTTGATTGAGCCTATCGATTTCTGATTTACTTGTTTCTAAATCTTTATTCAATATACTGATTTCACTTTTTTGATCCTTAATGGTCTTTTCCAGAGCTGCCGTATTACTGCTATCCTTACTTGATGCTGCGCCTTTTTTATTTTCGGTTTCAGGGACCAATTCTTTAAGAACCGGCGTTTTTGCCGCAGCATCCTGTATCGGCTTTAAGACATCGATACCAGCAGCCCAAAGAACAATCCCCCCTGCGATTAATAGAAACATCAGCGGGAGGATAATGATAAGCAAAACCGAACGGAACTTACCTGATTCTTTCTTTTTGCCGGACATTACATTCGCTCCTAATGGCCTTGAATCATAAACTGCTTAATCGAAATATCGTCCATTTCTTTCATTTCTGCAGCTTTATCTTCAAGAGCAAACATTTTAAACTGTTTTTCACGCATTTTTTCAAACTTTTTCACTTCAATGTTTTTCTCTGTCAAAATTTCTTGTTTTTGATTCATTTGATTTCTTTTCATAATGACAAGCTTTTGATAGTGATAGATCGTATTATCAAGATTTGAGACAAATTGTTGGTAGTGCCTCATTTCTTGTACACTCATGCCGCTTTTTAATTTCTTTTCCTTATTTTGTTCCAGCAATTCTTTTTTGCTCATATTCTCATATAATTTTTCAGCAACGTTTTCAAATTCAGAAACTGATTGCTGATACTCGGATAAGGATTGGTCTTTTTCATTTTCTTTTAGTTCCAGCAGCTTTTGGAATCTAAATTGATAAGCCACGTTTATTCCTCATTTCCTGTCAAGCTAGTTAATACAGCAATGCTTTCTTCCAATAAAGCCGGTTCGTCTGTTCCCTGCTTTAAAAATTGAATAAGCTGCGGATAAAATTGTATCGCTTCATCAATTTCTCTGGATGATCCTCTTTTGTAAGCTCCGATATTAATGAGATCTTCCGAATTTTGATATGTCGATAAAAGTTCACGGAATTTATTTGCCGCATCCAGATGCTGTTTTGTTGAAATGTTTGACATCACCCTGCTGATGCTTTTTAGTACGTTAACTGCAGGAAACTGGCCTTTATTGGCAAGCGCCCTGTCCAACACAATATGTCCGTCTAAAATTCCGCGTACAGTATCGGCAATCGGCTCATTCATGTCATCCCCATCTACCAACACTGTATAAAATGCCGTAATGGTTCCATGCTCGTTTGCACCTGTTCGTTCTAGTAAACGAGGTAAAATAGCGAACACTGAAGGTGTATAACCTTTTGTTGTCGGAGGCTCTCCTGCAGCCAGTCCAATCTCTCGCTGCGCCATTGCCACCCTTGTAACAGAATCCATCATAAACATGACATTTTGGCCTTTATCTCGGAAATACTCGGCAATTGCAGTCGCTGTATATGCCGCTTTCAATCTCATTAATGCTGGCTGGTCTGAGGTGGCAACGACTACAATCGATCGTTTCAGCCCCTCTTTCCCCAGATCTTTTTCAATAAACTCCCGAACCTCTCGTCCGCGTTCTCCGACAAGTGCAATGACGTTTAAGTCAGCCTCTGTCTGCTTGGCGATCATCCCCATTAATGTGCTTTTTCCGACACCGCTTCCTGCAAAAATTCCAATCCGCTGGCCTTTCCCGACTGTCAGCAAGCTGTCAATTGATCTGACTCCAACACCCATCTTTTCACGGATAGGCGGCCGTTTCATCGGGTTGGGCGGTGATTGCTCCGTCGATACAGGCGAAAGCCCTTTCGGCAGAAGTTTTCCGTCAAGCGGTTCTCCAAAAGCATCGATGACTTGTCCGATCAGTCCGGTTCCAACTTTAACCCGAAGTGATTCCCCAGTAGCTTCTACAATGCTGCCAGGTGCAATGCTCGCAGCCTCTAAATAAGGCATAAGCAAAATATTTTCTTCCTGGAAGCCGACTACCTCAGCTTTAATGACTTTCCCAGATTGTCCTTTTGCATAAATCAGGCACACGTCGCCAATTGAGCTTGCTGGCCCTTTTGATTCAATCATCAGGCCGATGACCCGCTTGACTTTTCCGTACCGTTTATACGAGTCTGTCATTTCTATACAATCTATCAGACTCTGTGTCTTCATTCAGCTGCACCTGCTTCCAGCGCTGTCAGAAGTTTATCTTTCAATTGCATCAATTGTGTGTCAACACTCGCATCTACCCTGCCAAAAGGAGTTTCAATATAACAGGTTCCTTTTTGAGCTTTTTCATCAGCATATATGCCAAGCCGACATTCTTTATAAAGAAGCTGCTGGATTTCATCTTTTTGCTGAAAGATTGTCTCATAGTAATATGGATCAACATAAATTGATATATCGTCATATTCCTTCACTTCGTTTATAACCTGTTGTACAAGCAGGAGGAAAGCCTCTTTATCATCAGACTTTTGCTGCCAAACTTTTTTTGCTAGGGCAACGGCAAGCTCAACGATTTCTTCATTAGCGTCTTCAAGCTTGTCCTCAACAGCTTTTCTGGACATTTCAGTTATACTGTTTGCTTGGCCGATCAGTTCTGCATACTGTTTCATTGCCTCAGCTTTGCCCAGCGCTACTCCTTGTTCAAAGCCCTCGGCTTTTGCTTCTTCAATAAGCTTCTGTTTTTCAGCCGCCCAATCGTTTTTCTCCTGTTCAATTTGACGGCGAATATTTTCTATATGACTGTTTGCCTGCTCAGAAATCCGATCAGCTTCCTCTTTCACTCGGGCCATAAGCGCCTCCGGGTTCTCTTCAGCCTGCAAAAGGTGAGAATGATCAATACGCACCTCTTGTATAGAAAGTTTTCTTTTTTCCTTTTGTGGAGAAATAGATGATTCTTGTTTAATGATATTAGACAATAATATCATCCCCTCCGCCTCTTGCTATTACAATTTCACCGGCTTCTTCAAGCTTTCTGACGATACTTACAATTCTCGATTGAGCTTCTTCTACATCTTTCAAGCGTACAGGGCCCATAAATTCCATTTCTTCTTTGAAGGTTTCAACCATACGCTGTGACATATTGTTGAATACAATTTCTTTGACTTCCTCGCTTGCAACCTTTAATGAAAGGAGCAAATCGTCGTTCTCAACATCGCGAATGACTCTCTGAATGGCACGGTTATCAAGTGTGACAATATCTTCGAAGACAAACATCCGCTTTTTAATTTCTTCAGCAAGATCGGGATCCTGAATTTCCAATGAATCCAAGATCGTCTTCTCTGTCCCTCTGTCTACCCCGTTTAACACTTCCACAACAGCTTCAATTCCGCCTGTTTGTGTATAATCCTGAGTAAATGCAGAAGATAATTTTTGTTCCAGAATCCGTTCTACCTCATTAATTATTTCTGGAGATGTTCTATCCATAACCGCGATTCTTCTCGCAACCTCAGCCTGTACTTCCGGATTCAGCTCGGATAAAATCTGCCCGGCCTGCACTGGATCTAAATAAGACAAGATTAACGCCATCGTCTGCGGATGCTCTTGCTGGATAAAATTCAAAATTTGTTCAGGCTCCGCTTTTCTGGCAAAATCAAATGGTTTAACCTGCAAAGAAGAAGTCAGCCTGTTTAGAATGTTCTCTGCCTTATCCTCTCCAAGCGCCTTTTCCAGAACTTGTCTTGCATAGCTTAAACCGCCTTGAGAAATATAATCTTGTGCAATGGCTATATTATGAAATTCTTCTATGATTTCATCCTTTTTTTGATGATCGACGCTTCGAACACCTGATATTTCCAGAGTAAGCCTTTCAATTTCTTCATCGGTTAAGTGCTTATAGACAGAAGCTGACACATCTAACCCCAAGGAAATCATGAGAATGGCTGCTTTTTGTTTTCCTGTAAGCTTATCTTGATCACGTCTCGCCATTTCTAATTCCTCCTAATCCTCGGCCAGCCAGCTTCTCAGCAGTTTTGCAAAATCTTCCGGCTTGTCTTTCGCCATCTTTTCAAGCTGTTTTCGTCTGACTGATTCCGCTGTTTCATTTTCCTCTTCGTTGATATCAGGCAAATTGATAGGTTCTTGAGGAACCTCATACTCATATTCCTCAAATTCATCCTCTTGCGCCCGTTTCTTTCTGATAAGCATAATGATCAGAACAATAATCGCTGCGATTAAAACACCGCCTACAATATATGCCCACAGCGGGATACCAGAGGATTTTTCCGTATTTGTATCCAAATTGACTTTTCCGTCGAATGGCTGAACGGAAACAACAATCTTATTATTGATATCAGCATCAGATAAATTCTGATTTTGCGTTTCATCTTTATCCAAAGATGTTCTGACTACAGTTGAAAGGATTTTTTGTATATCATCCTGTCTTTCAGTTGATAGCGACGCTGTGTTTTTGGCATCAGGCGGCTCTACCATTACTTGAATCCCTAAATCTCTGACCTTATAAGGACTTTCAGCGATTTCTTTATGAATTCGGTTAACCTCGTAATTGATTTTGTTGCTGTTTTTTTCGTAGTTTCCGCTTTCGGTATTTTCACCGTCAGCCTTATAATTTGTTACATCTTCCTCGCCGGTTCCGGCAGTTCCGCCGTTGGCTGCACCGTCGCCCTGATATGTTTCAGATACCTTTTCAGCGCTGACTGCAATGCCTTCCATGTTTTCTTTATCCACAGGTTCGACAATGTCTTCTGTCCGATTTTCTTTTGTGAAATCAATGTCTGCTGTAACGGAGACAACGACTTTATCTTGGCCCATCATCGTACCAAGAAGTGACTGTACATGTTTTTGAATGTCTTTTTCAACTTGAGACTTAATTCCTTGCTGAGAAGAATAACTATCCGCGTAGGACCCTGCATCACTGTCTGATTTGTCGTAGTATGTAGAATTTTGATCCATGATGACGATGTTATCTTCTTTTAGGTTCGGCACGCTTTTAGATACCAGATGATATAATCCGTTGATCTGGCTTTGATCAAGTGTATAACCCGGTTGAATCTGCAAAACGATTGATGCAGATGCTGCAGATTGCTCCTCACCGACAAACACAGCGTCTTTCGGGAGATTAATCATTACTTTTGAATTTTTAATACCGTCCATTTCATTGATCAAGTTTGACAGTTCTGTCTGTGTAGCTTTCACTTTCACCATATCAAACTCATTGTCTGTCAAACCAAAGCCGGCATTCTGTCCAAAAAACGAATAATCAATTGATCCCGTTTTAGGAAGTCCTTCTGCAGCCATCTGCACTTTCAAAGAATCAACCTGATCCTCCGGAACACTAATCACTGTACCGCCATTCGAAAGTTCGTTTGGCACTTTTTTTGCATCCAATTCTTCTTTGATTTGTCCTGCTTCTTCGGCAGACAAATCTTTGTACAGCGGCGCCATTTTAGAATTTGAAGCAAAAACACTAATAATAATTCCAATAATAATAATTGCCGCTAAAGCACTAACCATTAAAATCTTTTGTAATTTAGATCTATTTTTCCAAAACTCACTCGTTTTGTTTTTCATTTGCATTAGAGTACGATTCATGTTAACCCCCGGTCATTCCACTCTTTCTCTAAATCGTCAGACCCCCTACATTTGCATTCTCATAATCTCCTGATAAGCTTCCACAGCTTTATTGCGGAACTCTGTTGCTGCAGTTAGAGAGATGCTAGCTTTTTGAGCAGCGATCATGACCTCATCAAGATTTACATCTTTTCCTGCAGCCAAAGCATTAGTCATGTTGTCAGAAGCTACTTGGGACTCATTTAACGAACTAATAGAGTTTTTTAAAAGCTCCGAAAAGCTTGTTTGATTTGAAGAATCTGTTTTTTGGCTATTGTTTACTTGATTTGTTGCATTTTGAGTGTTTTGAGTATTTTGAACCTGAAAAGGAGAAATTGCATTAATCACATTCATTCACCTACTTTCCGATTTCTAACGCCTTCATCAGCATTCCCTTTGTGGCATTCATCGCCGTGACATTCGCCTCGTATGATCTAGTGCTGCTGACAAGATCAACCATTTCCTTTAATGGATCAACATTAGGCTTTTGTACATATCCTTCAGCGTTTGCATCAGGGTCTGTCGGATCATAGACAAGATTAAAATCCGAATCATCCTCCGTAATTTTTGAAACCTTCACACCGTTTCCAGCATTCCCGCTTCCGCTCATTTGAGAATTGAGAATGGAAGAGAACGATTCACCTTTTGACTGAAGGGAGACCATTTTTCTTCTGTAAGGCACCCACTCTCCATTCACCTGCTTAGCTCTTGTCGTATCCATATTTGCTAAGTTAGATGATACAACGTCCATTCTGACTCGCTGAGCTGTTAAAGCCGATGCTGAAACATTTAAGCTATGAAAAGCTGTCATCATTTTCCTCCTGTTAATACGGTCTTCAGCGAATTAAATTTACCGTTCATTCTTTCAACCAAAGCTTGATAGTTGATTTGATTTTGCGCCAATTCTGTCATCTCTTTGTCAACATCAACATTGTTTCCGTTTTGCTGATACGATGTATCTCCGCTCGCAACAATTGAATAATTCGAATCAGTATCAGAAAAATCAACATGACGATAGTCTGTTTTTATCGCTTCAAGACGCGAGGATTCTTGATCTAATAAATTTTGGAAAGAGACTTTTTTTGCCTTATAGTTCGGTGTATCTATATTGGCGATATTATTAGTTATGACTTTTTGCTTAATATCCGCTCTGCTCAAGGCATTTTCAAGATTTTGTATCGTTCCAGAAAATAAGCTCAAATCCACTTACCTCCATTTCAGTTTTTTTCACCCTCAATATCCTTGTCGAGAATTGTAAAACTATATGCTTATTGTAAGAAATAACAGGCATAAAGTCTATGAAGTTCGTGTAAAAAAATGTCCTCACAATTATCTATTTTGCAACTAGGTGTAAAGTCCTAGATTGTTAGAACTACATTTCTCGCCTTGATATAAGCCTGAAAATAACAGAATTTCTGTTTTTTCTCCTTTCTTTTCGGCATTTTTGAAACTTTTTGAAGAAAAATGCAAAATTTATTAAAAGTATTACATAGAAAGACTTTCAACCCAGGAAATAAAGCTTATTGATTTCCTTTATTTGAAATAAAAAAAGAACCCTCAAAAAGGGTTCTTTTTGTGATTAATGAGATTTTAGATTTTCTAATTCAATTAGGAATTTGTTGTTTAGTACCTTGATATAAGTACCTTTCATTCCTAATGATCTAGACTCGATAACACCGGCGCTCTCCAGCTTTCTGAGTGCGTTCACAATAACAGAACGGGTAATGCCTACACGGTCAGCAATTTTACTTGCAACAAGAAGACCTTCGTTTCCGTCAAGCTCCTCAAAAATGTGCTCAATTGCTTCAAGCTCACTGTAAGAAAGCGAGCTGATAGCCATTTGTACGACAGCTTTGCTTCTTGCTTCCTCTTCAATTTCTTCTGCTTTTTCTCTTAGGATTTCCATTCCGACAACTGTTGCGCCGTATTCAGCTAGAATTAAGTCATCGTCATTGAATTGATCTTGTAAACGTGAAAGAATAAGTGTTCCTAATCTTTCCCCGCCTCCGATGATCGGCACAATTGTTGTTAAACCAGCTTGAAACAGGTCTCTGTTCTCAACAGGGAAAGCAGTATATTCACTATTAATATCCAAGTTAGAAGATGTTTCAGGGACATTAAACAGATTTTTCGTATATTCTTCAGGGAATTGACGATCCTCAAGCATTTTTTTCATACGATCATTTTCAATTTGCTGGTTAATAGAATACCCAAGGAGTTTCCCTCTGCGGCTTACAACGAAAATATTGGAATCAATTACATCCCGTAGCGTCTCCGCCATTTCCTTGAAGTTTACCGGTTTCCCTGCCGCAGCTTGCAGCATGGAGTTAATAATTCTTGTTTTTTGTAATAAAGCCATGATAAATAATCCTCCTAAACATTCCTCATATTAAATTTTTCACAATATAAATTGACTTAAATCTTTGTTTTTGGCTATCGTTCCGAGCTTTTCTTCGACATACTGTGGTGTAATCGTTATTTTCTCCATCGTTACATCTGGAGCTTCAAACGACAAATCTTCTAATAGGCGTTCAAGTATTGTATGAAGGCGTCTCGCACCGATATTATCTGTGTCCTGATTCACATGATAAGCAACTTCAGCAATCTTATGAATAGCTTCGTCAGAAAATTCAAGAGATATACCTTCTGTCTGCAATAATGCCTGATATTGTTTCAGCAGCGCATTATCCGGCTCAACCAAAATTCTCACGAAGTCGTCTACCGTGAGTTTGTTCAGTTCTACACGAATCGGGAAACGCCCCTGCAGCTCAGGAATCAAATCAGACGGTTTGGCCATATGAAACGCTCCTGCTGCAATAAATAATACATGGTCTGTTTTTACAGAACCATATTTTGTGACAACGGTAGAACCTTCAACAATCGGAAGGATATCCCGCTGAACGCCTTCTCTTGAAACATCGGCAGAAGAAGATGCACCGCCGTTCTTTGCGATTTTATCAATCTCATCGATAAAGATAATCCCGCTCTCTTCTGCTCTCTGAACAGCTTCCTGGCCGACTTCATCCATATCGATGAGTTTGCTTGCTTCTTCATTCGTCAGGACTTTTCTGGCTTCTCTGACTGTCATTTTGCGCCGCTTCTTTTTCTTTGGCATTAATCCGCTCAGCGCATCCTGCATGTTCATACCCATCTGCTCCATACCCGAGCCCTGCAGCATGTCAAACATAGAAGGCTGCTGCTCTTCGACTTCTACTGTTACATAGTAGTCTTCGAGCTCTCCTAAAGCCAGCTGATGCGCCATTCGTTTTCTTTTTTCTTCGATGTTTGCTTCTTCCTGGCTCTCCGCCTCATCTTCACCATTCGGCTGGCTGCCTCCAAAAAACATTTCAAACGGATTTTTAACGCCAGATTGTTTTTTCTTCCCAGGAACTAACAGACGAACAATGCGTTTGTTTGCATTTTCTTCTGCCTGTTCCTTTACTTCATTCATTTTCTCTTCTTTTATAAGCCGAACAGAAGTCTCCACAAGATCTCTGACCATTGATTCAACATCTCTGCCTACATAGCCGACTTCGGTAAATTTAGTAGCTTCAATTTTGATAAATGGCGCACCTGAAAGCTTAGCGATTCGTCTGGCTATTTCAGTTTTCCCGACGCCGGTAGGCCCCATCATTAAAATGTTTTTCGGAACGACCTCGTCCTTCAGCTTTTCATCCAGAAGACTTCTTCTATAGCGGTTTCTTAATGCCACGGCGACAGCTTTTTTCGCATTTTGCTGACCGACAATATATTGGTCTAACCGATCTACAATCTGTCTAGGAGTTAACGGTTTTTTTTCCATGCGCCTCAAGTCCTTTCTATTCAAGCTCTTCCAGTATGATTTGATCGTTCGTGTAAACACAAATTTCGCCTGCTGTTTCTAACGCGGCTCTGGCAATCTCACTTGCAGACATGCCTTCACCGGCATGCTTTTTCAGTGCTCTTCCCGCTGCCAAAGCGTAATTGCCTCCTGATCCAATCGCGAGAATGCCGTCATCTGGTTCGATCACCTCGCCTGTTCCCGATACGAGAAGCAAAGTATCCTGATTCATAACAATCAGCATGGCTTCGAGCTTTCTTAGCACTTTATCACTGCGCCATTCCTTCGCAAGCTCAACAGCCGCCCGTTTTAAGTTGCCGTTATATTCTTCAAGCTTAGCTTCAAACTTTTCGAATAAAGTGAAAGCGTCTGCAACAGATCCCGCAAAGCCAGCAAGAACTTTGCCGTTAAACAGTTTTCTCACTTTCCGTGCCGTGTGTTTCATGACAACAGCCTGACCAAATGTTACTTGGCCGTCTCCGGACATAGCGCTTCGTCCTTTATGCTGTACGGCAAATATTGTGGTCGCATGAAAAGATGACATAAAGGGCCTCCTTTAATTTTTCTTAAATGCTCTTGGATGGTGAGACATATATGTGTTTCTCAACATTTCCTTCGAAACGTGCGTGTATATCTGTGTAGAAGACAGATTGGAATGCCCGAGCAGTTCTTGAACGCTTCTCAAATCCGCTCCTTCATTTAACAGATGCGTGGCGAACGTATGTCGAAGCATATGCGGATGGATATGTAAAGTGCTTGACGCTTTTTGAACAAGCCCGCTTAAAATATGTCTGATGCCACGGGCTGTAAGCGGTCCGCCTCTTTGATTTACGAATAATAGATCATGAGGTTCTTTTGCCTTCATCAGCAAGCACTGTCTTCCGCTATTCATGTATACCTTCAACGCTTCGCGGGCATAAGACCCAAAGGGGATATAGCGCTGCTTCTTGCCTTTACCGTGAACAAGCACAGTGTCCATAAATAAATCAACGTCGTTAATAGTTATGGAACAGCATTCACTGACCCTCATTCCGGTGGCATAGAGCAGCTCTAACAGCGCTTGATCCCTCATTCCGGCCGGCTGGCTTATATCTGAAACTTCAAACAGCTCCTCAAGCTCTTTTTGATATAGAAACTTCGGTATCCGTTTCTCCTGTTTTGGCAGATGAACAAGCTGAAACGGATTTTCTTCAATAAGCTTTTCCCGCATCAGAAACTTATAAAAGCTTCTTAATGCAGATATCTTTTTGCTTATTGTTCTTCTCGATAAACCTTTTTCATAGGCTTCTGTCAAAAAAATCCTAGTATCTTGATATGCAGCTTCTTCAAATCCATTTATACCTTGAACGCGCAGGAAAGTCTCGAATTCTTCAATTGAATCCACATAATTCACAATAGTATATTGTGAATAATTTTTTTCAATTTGTAAATATTCAACGAATAACTTTACGAAATTCTTAACATTCTCCATGCCTAATACCTCCCCAGGAAGGGCTTTTAAATGGTATCACAAATCGCGCTCAGGTTGCAATCAATACCTATATTGTTTTCGAAATTGTTTGAATTGTTTCAATCGCACGGTTCGCGTATTGTTCATTTCGTTCTTTTTTATTTTTAATTTTAACTGGCAATTCTTTCAAAAGCCCAAAGTTTGCATTCATCGGCTGGAAGTTCTTCTGGTTTGTTGTTGTAATATAATGTGCCATACTGCCAATTGCTGTTTCCTGAGGGAAGATCACAAGCTCTTCTCCCAATACAAGCTTCGCCGCATTAATGCCTGCTACAAGTCCTGAGGCAGCTGATTCCACATATCCTTCTACTCCCGTCATTTGGCCTGCAAAGAACAGATCACTGCGGTTTTTAAATTGATAAGTCGGCTTTAACAGGCTTGGAGAGTTAATAAATGTGTTTCTGTGCATCACGCCATATCTGACGATTTCTACATTTTCAAGTCCTGGAATCAACTTGAGAACTTCCTTTTGGTCTCCCCATTTTAAATGAGTCTGGAATCCTACAATATTATAAAGTGTTCCCGCAGCATCATCCTGTCTGAGCTGAACGACGGCATAAGGGCGTTTTCCTGTAACAGGATGCTCTAGACCAACCGGTTTCATCGGACCGAAAAGCATTGTTTTCTTACCCCGTTTTGCCATAACTTCAATCGGCATGCAGCCTTCAAAGAAAATCTCTTTTTCAAATTCTTTTAACGGCACTGTTTCTGCTGATGTTAATGCTTCATGAAAACGGTCAAACTCTTCTTCTGTCATCGGGCAGTTCAAATATGCTGCTTCACCTTTATCATAACGGGATTTTAGGTACACTTTATCCATATCAAGGCTGTCTTTTTCTACAATTGGCGCCGCTGCGTCATAAAAATATAAATAGTCCTCTCCAGTCAGCTCCTTCAGCTGGGCAGACAGCGATTCAGATGTTAACGGACCCGTTGCGATGATAGTAGGGCCTTCAGGAATTTCAGTCACTTCTTCATTAATAACGGTTACGTTTGGATGATTTTTCACCCGATTTGTCACACTTGCGGCAAATTCATGACGGTCTACTGCAAGAGCGCCCCCGGCAGGCACCGAACATTCGTCAGCCGCAGCGATAATGGCTGAATCAAGCGCACGCATTTCTTCCTTTAATACACCGACAGCGTTAGCAAGTGTATTAGAGCGAAGAGAGTTGCTGCAGACAAGCTCAGCAAATTTATCTGTATGATGCGCAGGCGTTTGTTTAACTGGCCGCATTTCATACAATTTGACTTGAATCCCACGTTTGGCAAGCTGCCATGCTGCTTCACTTCCTGCGAGTCCGGCTCCGATTACATTCACTGTTTGTTGGTTCATCTTTCACATCTCCTAGTTTATTATTCAAGGCCTTCTTTTAACACACAAAGAAGGTGAGCAAGACCCTGCTCACCGCTACTTCTGTGGTTCTTCCTTATAATCGCATTCCACGCATTGGACTTGTATACCTTTTTTGAGTTTTTTCTCGACGAGCATTTTTCCGCATTTCGGGCATTTTCGTTCAATTGGTTTGTCCCATGATACGAATTCACAGTCCGGATAACGGTCACAGCCGTAAAACACCCGTTTCTTTTTCGATTTTCGCTCAACAATGTTTCCTTCTCCGCAACTCGGGCACTTCACACCGATTTGTTTCACAATCGGTTTCGTGTTCCGGCAGTCAGGGAAGTTGGAGCAAGCTAAGAATTTACCGTACCGTCCCATTTTATATACCATTGGAGAACTGCACAATTCACAATCCTCTCCAGCATACTCTGGTTCAATCTCAACTTCCTTCATTTCCGATTCGGCTTTTTTGACGCGTTTTTCAAAATCGGTGTAGAAATTATCGATAATCTTGACCCATTCGGTATTTCCTTCTTCAACATGATCAAGATCTCTCTCCATTTTAGCTGTAAACTCAACGTTAATGATCTCAGGGAAAAACTCCATGATCAAGTCAAGAACGATCTGACCTAATTCAGTCGGAACGAAACGTTTATTATCCAATGCCACGTAGCCGCGCCGCTGAATAGTATCAAGTGTCGGAGCATATGTGGATGGACGGCCGATACCGCGTTCTTCAAGGGTTTTAACAAGCCGGGCCTCAGTATATCGCGGAGGCGGCTGGGTAAAATGCTGCTCAGGTTCTATATCTTTTGATAATACTGTGTCGCCTTCTTGTAAGTCAGGCAGCATCCGGTCTTTTTCTTCCATTTGATCGTCTTTTCCTTCAACATACACCTTCATAAACCCGGAAAACTTGACTTTACTTCCATTTGCACGAAATGTCAAACCGTTGTTTGTCAGGTCGACACTCATTGTATCGAGAACAGCCGGTGCCATTTGGCTGGCAACAAAACGCTCCCAAATTAATTTATACAGTCTCATTTGGTCTCTGCCGAGGACTGCTTTTAATTCACTTGGTTTTCTAAGAACTGATGTCGGCCGAATTGCTTCGTGGGCATCCTGGGCATTTTCATTCTTTTTCGCAGGCTTCCGTTTTCCGCCTAGGAACTCTTTTCCATATGTCTGATCAATAAATGCAGCTGCTTCATCAACAGCCGTATTTGAAATACGGGTTGAATCCGTTCTCATATACGTGATCAGACCAACCGTTCCTTCTCTTCCTAAATCAATTCCTTCATATAATTGCTGTGCAATCATCATCGTTTTCTTCGCTCTGAAATTGAGCTTGCGAGCCGCTTCCTGCTGCAGGGTAGAAGTGGTAAAAGGCAAAGCGGGATTACGTTTGCGTTCCTTTTTGGTTACTTTTTCAACTGTATATTGATTCCCTTTGAGCTGAGAAAGAATCTCTTTTACATCAGCTTCACTATTTAAAGGAAGTTTTTTGCCGTTTTTCCCGAAAAAGCTCGCTTCAAAGGTTTCTTGACCTTTTAAGAACGTACCGTCAATTGTCCAATATTCCTCAGGCTTAAAGTCGTTAATCTCTTTTTCACGGTCAATAATCAAACGGAGGGCAACGGATTGCACGCGTCCTGCGCTAAGCCCTTTTTTGACTTTTTTCCATAAGATTGGACTGATTTTATATCCGACAAGCCTGTCTAAAATACGTCTCGCTTGCTGTGCATCCACTAAATCCATATTGATCATGCGTGGATGCTTAAACGATTCCTTAATAGCGTCTTTTGTAATTTCGTTAAACACCACACGGCAGTCTGAGTTGAGATCTAAATCAAGACTGTGTGCCAAATGCCATGCAATCGCTTCCCCTTCTCTGTCGGGGTCGGCTGCGAGATACACTTTTTTGGCTTTTTTCGCAGCCGTTTTCAGCTCTTTTAATACCGGGCCTTTACCTCGAATGGTAATATATTTCGGTTCAAAATTCTGTTCTATGTCAACTCCCATTTGACTTTTTGGAAGATCCCGGACATGTCCCATTGATGCTTTTACTTTATATTTTTTACCTAAGTAACGTTCAATCGTTTTCGCCTTAGCGGGCGATTCCACGATGACTAGATAATCAGACATTTTCATCCCCCTCAAGAGGTGTTCTCTCTCTTTTCAAGATATTTCAATTTTATTTTTGCAGCTGTCTTTATTTGGCTTTCAACATTTCATTCTTTATCATGAACGTCATTAATTAAATAGAAAACAATATGCAACTTTAAATCCTCACTATTATTAAATATTACAATACCGTTTGTCAAACGATAATTCAAAAGGGTTCCGTATATTGAACGTTTCTCTCAGGAAGTTCCTCGAAAATATCCTCTGCTGACCATATGGCTTTAGCCCCCTGCTGGATCAGTTTTATAGGACCTCCGGCGTAAGGGTCAAACAATGAACCGGGTACGGCAAATACCTCTCTCCCTTGTTCCAATGCTTGATAGGCAGTAATCAGCGAACCGCTTTTTTCTTTGCCCTGAACGACAATAACGCCTTCACTTAGTCCGCTGATAATACGGTTTCTCATAGGGAAATGCCATTTTTGGGGTTTAGTATCAGGTGGGTGCTCTGACAGCAGGATATGGTGTTTAGCCATGTGATCTGCTAACTGAAGGTTTTCTCGGGGATAAATGTGTTGAAATCCGCCTGCAATGACGCCAATTGTCCGCCCCTTCGCCTTAATACTTGCAGCATGGGACATTCCGTCTATCCCAGACGCCAGTCCGCTGACAATCACCCAACCTTTACGACAGATCTCTTTTGTAAGATGATTGACAACTTGTTTCCCATAAGCTGTTGGATTTCTTGTCCCTACAATTCCAATTTTTCTCCCTTTCAAAAGAAGAGTCATATCACCTTTTGCAAACAGTACGGCGGGGGGATCATAAATGCTTTTAAGCCAGAAAGGATATTGCTTTGAAGAAATAGGGATGGTGTTAATGCCTTGCTCACGATAAGCAGCAAGTACACGCGGGAGCTTTGGATAAAATTGTTCTATTTCGTTTTTTAATGCAGCTGCTTTTATTTGATCACGAGTAACCGTTTGTAACACGGGTGATGTCAGCGACATAGACGGATCGGCTTTCCACCATTTTAATAGAAGGGATGGGGATAATAATTGATTGATTCTGCAAATCGTTAGGCAGGCAGCGGCCTGATCCAATAGATTGACCTCCTTTTGTTAGAAAAAGCAGGAACAGCCTTGACGGCTGTCCCTTTTTTATTAATGCGTTTTACAAGTTTCGAACAAGTTCTTCTCTTTCAGCACCTTGATTAAGGTTTCACCCATGACAGAAGGTGTCTCTGCAACTTCGATTCCGCATGCATTAAGGGTTTTGATTTTTTCATCAGCTGTCCCTTTCCCGCCGGAAATAATGGCGCCTGCATGCCCCATGCGCTTCCCAGGAGGTGCTGTTTTACCGCCGATAAAACCGACTACCGGTTTTGTCATGTTGGCTTTTACCCACTCTGCCGCTTCCTCTTCGGCCGTACCGCCGATTTCGCCAATCATGATGACTGCGTGTGTGTCAGGATCTTCGTTAAACGCTTTTAAAACGTCAATAAAGTTTGTTCCATTTACAGGGTCGCCGCCGATTCCAACAGCTGTAGATTGCCCTACACCCGCTTCTGAGAGCTGGTGGACCGCTTCGTATGTTAATGTTCCTGAACGTGATACAACGCCTACATGACCCTTTTTATGGATGTATCCGGGCATAATGCCGATTTTACATTCTTCAGGCGTAATGACACCAGGACAGTTCGGCCCTATCAGTCTCGTTTTCTTGCCTTCCATGAAGCGTTTGACCTTCACCATATCCAAAACCGGGATATGTTCTGTGATACAAATCACGAGATCAAGCTCCGCATCTACCGCTTCCATAATTGCATCAGCTGCAAACGGTGCGGGCACATATATAACAGACGCGTTAGCGCCGGTCGTTTGAACTGCTTCAGCCACTGTATTAAATACAGGAACACCTTCCGCTTCTGTTCCGCCTTTTCCAGGTGTTACACCGCCAACGATATTTGTACCGTATTCAAGCATCTGCTTCGTATGAAATAAAGCGGTAGAACCTGTAATCCCTTGCACAATAACTCTTGTATCTTTATTAATGAAAACACTCATTATTTGGTCCCCTGCCTTTCATTCTTTCTTAAACTAAGGATACGATTTTCTGCGCGCCGTCAGCCATTGATTCCGCAGATGTAATGTTTAATCCTGATTCACTAAGGATTTTCTTCCCTAGATCCACGTTTGTGCCTTCAAGACGGACGACAAGCGGCAATGTCAAACCAACTTGTCTAGTCGCTTCAACAACCCCTTCTGCGATGACATCACATTTCATAATGCCGCCGAAAATGTTGACAAAAATCCCTTTAACGTTTTGATCAGAAAGAATGATTTTAAATGCTTCCGTGACTTTTTCAGCGGTTGCACCGCCGCCCACATCAAGGAAGTTGGCCGGTTCTCCTCCATAATGCTTGATAATATCCATCGTGGACATTGCAAGCCCCGCGCCGTTTACCATACAGCCGATATTTCCATCAAGGGAAATGTAGCTTAGATCATATTTGGACGCTTCAATTTCTTTCGGATCTTCTTCATCCAAATCTCTGTATTCCATAATGTCCTTTTGTCGGTACAACGCATTGCTGTCAAAATTCAATTTTGCATCAAGCGCCATCACATTTCCGTCGCCGGTAACAACAAGCGGATTGATTTCGGCGATTGAGCAGTCTTTCTCAACAAACGCTTTATATAATCCAAGCATAAATTTAGCAGCTTTTCCCACGAGCTCTTTTGGAATATTAATAGCGAATGCAATTTCTCTGGCTTGATAGCCTTGAAGGCCAACAGCCGGATCAATGACAGCTTTTTTGATTTTTTCCGGTGTTTTCTCCGCAACCTCTTCAATTTCCGTTCCGCCTTCTTCAGAAGCCATCAAAACGATTCTTGAAGTGGCGCGGTCAAGCACTAGACCGATGTAATATTCTTTTTTAATATCGCAGCCTTCTTCAATAAGTAAGCGTTTTATTACTTGGCCGTCCGGACCCGTCTGATGTGTAACTAGGGTCTTACCTAATAGTTCTTCGGCATACGCTTTTACTTCGTCTAATGATTTTGCTATTTTTACCCCACCAGCTTTGCCTCGACCGCCAGCATGAATTTGAGCCTTTACGACATAAACCGAGCTGGATAAGCTCTTTGCACTCTCAACTGCTTCTTCTGCTGTAAAAGCCACTTTACCTTCAGGAACAGATACCCCATATTTTCTGAGGACTTCTTTTCCCTGGTACTCATGGATATTCATTTCCCATCCTCCTAACTTATGTAACAAAACTAAAATAGACTGCGCTTTCATTCTATAATAATACTGGAAGAATTGTCTACAGTTCGATGCAAAATCTTTTAATCCTTCTAAACATTCAAACTTTTACTTTATTAAAAACATAAATTTCAAAGGAGGATGGGGAATATTTTAGCTATTTTTTGTTTTTTACGCTTTCGTCCAATTTGTAAATGAATGAAAAAATCTCGGCTACCGTTTCATAAAGAGCTTCAGGAATTTGATCATCTACCGTCAAATGGCGCATTAATTCGACAAGGGTCCGATCTTCTTGAATCGGGACCCCTGCTTTTTTCGCTTCTTTGATAATGTTGTCAGCTACATGGCCCTTCCCTGTGGCAATCACTCTCGGCGCCTTGTCTTTTTGTTCGTCATAATGGAGAGCAACAGCTTTTCTGATCGGTGTCTGCTCTTTCATATTTTCACATCCACTTCCTGATCACTGATACTTGTTATATATTGATCGATTGAAGCCTTTTCTTCGGTGTGAACCCTTTTTTTAGCGTTTACCCCTGAAAGGCTGTACCCCATTTCCTTTAGCCCCTGTTTAAGCGCGGGCACCATCGGATCGATCGCAGCCTGCAGCTCGAAATCAGTCTCTATTGTAATGGTCATGACTTTTTGCTGTACCAAGCAATCAACGACGGTTTCTTTTAGTGTATCAAGCTGCAGCAAAAACAAAAGGCGGCAATGGGAAGGATCAAGCTTTCCATCCGCTTCTTTCTTTCCTTTAAACAGAACAGTCATGTCCTGAACCCCTGACTTCGAAAACATCGGAAATGACATTACAATTTGGCTGTATGATGCATGCTCCTGCTGCATGAAAAGCTGGCCATTTAATTTATGAAAAAGCTGATTGGCTTCTTGTTTGACTGGTTCGGCTACCTCATGCGATGCTCTTAAGGCAGAAAGAGCCAGCTTGATGGATTGCATTTCGCCAGATGTGACTGCGCTTCCTTGTTCAAACGCTTTAATGAACGCAACTTCGTCCCTTGCGCCGATTGCCGTTTTCACTTTGGATAAGAAAGAAAGAACATCTGCCTTATCCGCCAAATGGGGTGCTGTCTGCTGAACAGCCTTTAAAAAGACTTCGGCTTCCTGGTCTGTGACTTGTGCCGCTTGTAAAACAGCTGAAGCTGCAAGTGACTTACTATCACCCGATGAAGCAGCCGCTTTAATCCAATTTGCTGCTTCTTTCACAATTTGGAGACTGTTTTTTTCAGCAGATTCCGTCAGCTTCACCAGCAGCTGGCGGGCTTCTTTAATTGGAATGTCTGCTGCTGTTTTAACAGGCTCTTCTTGTATGCTTCCCTGTTCTGCTGTGTGATTTGCAATCGGCAGGCTGGCTTTTCCGGGGGAGCCAGCTGGTGTGCTAAGCTCCCTGCTTCCAGCTGTATTCGTCGGAGAAGGTGCTTTCGTATTGTCGGTTAAAGAAATAAGCTTATCAATCAGCCGTTCTGCATGGACATCGATTTCACTATTTAAAAGCACCGTAATTGCTTCCTTTAGCTTTGACATCATTTGGCTCTGCTGAGGGTTTTGGTCGATTGCCTGTAGCAGCTGGGATACGTGCTGATGCAACGGAACAGGCGATTTCACAGCGTGAACACCATTCAAAATCTCGGAGTGAATGGGAAGATCACGCTTTAAAGCGAAGAGAACCGTTTCAACTGCTTTTTTTGTGTCTTGCGAAGGCAGCGTGTCCATCCAGCGGACAGCTGTTTTGATATCATTTTCTGTTACGGGTGTTTTGCTCTTCAGCATCGCTCCTGTCATCATGAGAGCTGCGTTTGACGTCTTCACTGACATGGCATTTAAAAGCTTGCCAGCTGCATCCTGAATGGTTTTAGGATTTTGATCAAAGCTTTGAACGACCTGAAGACGGCCTGTTTGCTCTGCCGTTTTTTTTTCGTAGGAAAACCAATAGTATGCCTGAGGACGAAGCTGGGTTTCAAGTTTTCCCTGAACAGTTTGATTGCCGACTTGGATCAGGGCATGCTGATCTCCTAGTAAACGAAGCACTTTTCCTAAGAGGAGACGCTTCTCCCCGTTTAGCGCTTCGTTTACTTTTGATGTTTCCTGCGGGACGGCTGTACGCCCGAAAAGGTGCTGCAGCGCCTTTTGCACATCATTTCGTATGTTCATTTTAAAAAGGTGCCTCCTTGTCCATGGTGATTTATCTGAAAGATTGAACAGGAGCGAAAGTTTTGCGGTGCAATTCAGTTGGGCCGTATGCAGCGAGAGCTTCCAAATGTTCTTTTGTCCCATAGCCTTTATTTTTTTCAAAGCCGTACATGGGATACGTTTCGGCATAAGCGCTCATCATTCGGTCCCTCGTCACTTTTGCGATACACGCACCTGCCGCAATAGACACGCTTTTGGCATCGCCTTTTATAATTGACGCCTGAGCCGTGTCGAGGGGAAGTGTCATTGCGTCAACAAGCAAATAATCAGGTGTAGCCGACAAATCCTGTATCGCTTTCACCATTGCCATTTTTGAAGCTTCATATATATTGATCTCATCAATCACAGTAGCTTCTACAATTCCTATCCCGACCGCCAGTGCTTCCTTCATAATAAGCTCGTAATATTCCTCGCGTTTTTTCTCTGAAAGCTTTTTGGAGTCTGTCAGTCCAAGTATTTCACATTCCTCTGGAAGGATGACTGCGCTGGCGACAACTGGTCCTGCCAATGGCCCCCGGCCGACCTCGTCAACACCTGCCATCAAGCGAAATCCCTTGTTTCTTGCCAGCCTTTCATAGGAAGTCATATTCCCCCATTGTTCTTTCAGCGCTTTTTCTTTCGCTTGCTTTTTAAGCCATTGCTCTACAAGCGTTTGAACGCTTTTTCTCGGGTCGTTTTCGCATTGGGCAATAAATGGGTCTTGTGCATCCTTCACTTCCTGCAAACGGTCTTTAATGTCCTTTACGGTTAATGTATTCACTTTCTCTTCTCCCTTACTGTATGTATCGGTTCAGCCAAGAAAAAATAAAGACCCGCATTTCTGCGCGCCTTTACATCGTCGGCTGTTCAAATGACAGCCTGCCGAACTTTTCAGTGCGAATATCGCGAATGATGACTTCAGTCGTCTTATCGTAGTTGATGAGCCCACCGCTCATGAGACAGCCCCGCTTTTCACCTATTGCATCAAACAGCTCGGCAATGTCCTCTGGGATCTCATCAAGGCCATAACGCTCTTTAAGCCGTTCTGGGTAATGTTCTTCGAGAAAACGAAGACCAAACACGGCCACGTCCTGCAAATTGATAATCGAGTCTTTAATAGCCCCGGTGACTGCCAGTCTCAAACCGACAAGCTCATCCTCAAATTTAGGCCACAAAATTCCCGGTGTATCTAATAGCTCTAATTCTTTCCCAACTTTGACCCACTGTTGAGAAGTCGTAATACCAGGTCTGTCTCCCGTTTTTGCTATGTTTTTCTTTGCAAGCCGGTTGATGAGTGTTGATTTTCCGACGTTTGGAATGCCGATAATCAAAGCGCGAATCGCTCTCGGCTTCACACCTTTCGCACGCATCCGGTCAAATTTTTCTTGGAGGATCTCTTTTGATGCAGGCACAATTTGATTTAACCCTTGTCCATTTACAGAATTAATAGACAGAGAGCGGATCCCCTGCTTCTCAAAGTGCTCTTTCCACCGCTGTGTAACTGCCGCATCTGCTTTGTCAGCCTTGTTTAACAGCATAATTCGCGGCTTGTTTTTTAGAATATCTTCAATCATTGGGTTTCTTGATGACATTGGAATTCTGGCATCTACCAATTCATATACGATATCGATTAATTTTAATTTTTCGGTTACTTCCCTTCTTGCTTTTGCCATATGGCCCGGGAACCATTGAATTGTCATGTGACACGAACACCGCCTTTATCTTCAGTATGCATGATTCATTGTTGTCCTTTATGTATTTTACGATGCCTGTCCGGCATTTTCAAATTCTGTATAAAAAAAGAGCTTGTTACAGGTAACAAGCTCTTTTCGTTCGTTATCATTATCGTCTGATCTCTTTAATACGAGCCGCTTTTCCGCGAAGTTCACGCAGGTAGTAAAGTTTAGCACGGCGTACTTTACCGTAACGTACAACTTCGATTTTCGCGATTTTTGGTGTGTGTACTGGGAAAGTACGTTCAACGCCAACACCGTAAGAAATCTTACGAACTGTGAACGTTTCGCTGATTCCACCACCACGACGCTTAATCACAACACCTTCAAAGATCTGGATACGCTCACGGTTACCCTCAACAACTTTAACGTGTACACGTAAAGTGTCACCAGGACGGAACGCAGGAAGATCAGTACGAAGCTGTTCTTTTGTGATATCTTCAATTAGTTTTTGCATCGTTTTCAACTCCTTCCAACAGATGCTCTTGGCCACAAAAACCGGCACAGCGGAACATCGTTTTCAAGCTTGCAGCGGATAAGCCCGCTTAAGCCACAAGTAGTATCTTATCACAATTTCATAGCCTATGCAATAAAATCTATTCTTTTTCCCATTCAGAAATCCACTTTCTTTGCTGCTCTGTAAGCGGGTAGTCTTTCAACAGATCCGGACGTCTTAGGTAGGTCCTTCTGATCGATTCTTTATTCCGCCATTCTTCAATTTTTGCATGGTTTCCTGACAAGAGTGTTTCAGGCACTTTTAAACCTTTGTAATCTGCCGGTCTTGTATAATGCGGGTGCTCTAAAAGTCCGGTGCTGAAGGAATCCTCAATATGGGAAGCCTCTTTACCCAGTACACCCGGAAGCAGTCTGACCACACTGTCTGCGATCATCATTGCAGGGAGCTCACCGCCCGTCAGAACAAAGTCGCCAATTGATATTTCATCCGTTACCAAGTGCTCGCGAATGCGTTCATCATAGCCTTCATAGTGGCCGCAAATGAACAGCAAATGCTCTTCCTTTGCTAATTGTTCGGCTTTTTTTTGGGTAAAACGCTCACCTTGCGGGCATACGAGGATAATACGCGGAGCAGCGGCTGCCTTTGATGTCAGGTCCTCGACCGCGTCAAAAACAGGCTGGGGCTTGAGAACCATGCCTGCCCCGCCGCCATAAGGATAATCATCAACAGTATTGTGCTTGTTATCAGAGTACTCCCGGAAATTTACGACTTGAAACTGCACCGCCTCTTTTTCCTGGGCTTTTTGAAGAATCGATGAGCCGAGCACGCCTTCAAACATTTCGGGAAACAGCGTCAAAAAGTCGATTTTCATTCGTCTATTAACCCTTCCATGAGTTCAATCTCAATTTTCTTTTCCCTGACATCGATATGTTTGACCACTGATTCAATGTAAGGAATGAGTGCGTCTTTTTTTCCTTTTCTTCCGATGACCCAAACGTCATTGGCTCCAGGCGTCAAAATTTCTTTGACCTTTCCGATGAGTTCGCCTTCTTCAGTAAATACTTCACACCCAATAATTTCATGGAAATAAAATTCACCCTCATTCAGCTCTCCTAATTCTTCTTCAGGAACTTTAATGATTGCGTTTTTCAGCTCTTCTACTTCATTTAGGTTTTGTCTTTCTTTAAACTGCAGGAGATGAAATTGCTTATGCAGTCTATGTGTGTTTACCGTTACCTCCACTGGTTCGTTACGGCCGTCCATAAACAAATACAGCGTGTTTCCCGGCTTGTATCGTTCTTCGGCAAAATCTGTTTTTGAAATCACCCGCACTTCGCCTTTGATTCCGTGGGTATTTACGATTTTGCCTACATTAAACCATCGCTTTGTCATATGATCACCTCTGGCGAATTTCAATTACTTTTCCGTCTTTTATGACGATGGTGTTCGCTGCTGTTTTCTCATGCCAGTCATCCCCGGCTTCAATCGTCAGCAACGCATCGACTTCCTTTTCTTTCAACTCACTGCCAAGCGGCAATGTATGTACTTGAGCAATTTGAAAATCGATGATTTTTATATCATCTTTTCGCTTTTCTATTGCCTTTTTAAATTGTTCAATCATATCAGGGTTTTGCTGTTCTTTCTCATGTTTTCTAAGCTGAAAATAGAGCTGGCTGCATTCTCGTTCAAGCATTTGTTTCTTCTCGGCAAAAGAAGCTAAAAGCTTTTCTTTACTGCGCTCGGTTAAGACTTGCATAACGGCTACACGGTGAATAATTTGCATCGCACCAAGCTCCCCGCTTTTAAAACTTTTTCTCGCCAAGGCTTTTCTATTTTGCCTAAGCTTCTATCAGTTTACCCTTTTTTTGCGTGTAAAAAAAGGGGAGGTGCCGGCCCTCTCCCTTTTAGTCAAATATTTCAAATTGAACTTTCTTAGAAGACTGTGCGCCAGCTGCAAATACAGCTGTTCGAATCGCTTTTGCAGTCCGGCCTTGCTTTCCGATAACTTTACCGGTATCTGACTTATGGACAGATAAGCGCAGCGCAATCTTTTGATCGGTTTCTTCTCTTATGACGCGAATGTCATCTGGATGATCAACAAGCGGCGTCACAATGTGGACAATCAAATCTTCCAAGTGTTGATCAGTCATTACTTGCCTTGTTTAGCGTTGTGGAATTTTTCCATGATTCCTTGGCTAGAGAACAAGTTGCGAACTGTATCAGATGGTTTCGCTCCAGTTTGAAGCCATTTAAGAGCAAGCTCTTCGTCAATTTTTACTTCCGCTGGTTTTGCAACCGGGTTGTAAGTTCCGACTGTTTCGATGAAACGGCCGTCACGTGGTGAACGAGAATCTGCTACAACAATACGATAGAAAGGAGATTTTTTTGCTCCCATACGTTTTAAACGAATTTTTACTGCCATTTTACTAGCACCTCCGAAAATATTTCAACAAGATAGTATATTAACAATGATAAAAGTGTTTGTAAAGTGTTTTTTCTTAACAACGGTTTTATCATGTATAACCGATTACATAAAAGGTAGCTTAAACCCTTTTTTCTTGCCTTTTGACATGTTTGTCATCTGCTTCATCATTTTTTTCATTTCATCAAACTGCTTAAGCAGACGGTTGACTTCCTGTACGGATGTCCCGCTTCCTTTTGCAATCCGCTTCCGCCGGCTGGCATTGATAATATCCGGCTGTTCTTTTTCAAGAACAGTCATTGATTTGATGATTGCTTCCACATGATTCAGCTGTTTTTCATCAACTTGGATGTTTTTCAGACCTTTCATTTTACCTGCACCCGGCATCATTTGCAGAAGCTCATCAAGCGGCCCCATGTTTCTGACTTGCCCGAGCTGCTCCAGAAAATCGTCCAATGTGAAGCTCATCGTTCTCATTTTTTGTTCCAGCTCTTTGGCTTTGTCTTCATCAACGCTGGCCTGTGCTTTTTCAATCAATGTCAGCACGTCGCCCATGCCGAGAATCCTTGATGCCATGCGTTCAGGATGGAACGGCTCTAACGCATCAAGCTTTTCGCCCAAACCTGCGAACTTAATTGGCGTGTTTGTGACAGCGCGAATAGAAAGCGCAGCTCCGCCGCGTGTGTCTCCATCCAGCTTAGTTAACACAACACCGGTTAAACCGAGCTGTTCATTAAAGCTTTTGGCAACATTCACAGCGTCCTGACCGGTCATTGAATCGACAACCAGGAAAATTTCTTCCGGATTCGCGATTTCTTTGACGTTGGTCAGTTCATCCATCAGTTCATGGTCGATATGCAAGCGCCCTGCCGTATCCAAAATGACATAGTCATAATGTTCTTCCTTGGCTTTCTCAATAGCCTGTTTAGCTATTTCTACAGGACTGACCTGATCGCCAAGAGAGAAAACAGGCATATCAAGCTGTTTGCCGAGTGTTTCCAGCTGCTTAATTGCGGCTGGGCGGTAAATATCGGCAGCAACCAGCATCGGTTTGCGATTATGCTTTTTGCGCAGCAGATTCGCAAGCTTACCGCTTGTTGTCGTTTTACCGGCACCTTGGAGACCGACCATCATAATAACAGTCGGCGGCCTTTTTGCGACGGCGATTTTGCTCTCTTCGCCGCCCATCAGCTCAGTCAGTTCCTCTTGAACAACTTTAATGACCTGCTGGCCGGGCGTCAGACTTTTCATGACGTCTTGGCCTACAGCGCGTTCACTTACTTTTTTGACAAAATCCTTGACTACTTTAAAGTTAACGTCAGCCTCAAGCAGCGCAAGACGGACCTCACGCATCATCTCTTTTACATCTTGTTCGCTGACTTTCCCTTTTCCACGGATTTTAGAAATCGTCTGCTGCAGTCGGTCGGCTAATCCTTCAAATGCCATAGTTTGCCGCCTCCTAATCTAATTTCTCAAGCGCTTCAATCAGAGCTGTAATTTCTTCCTCTTCTTTTGAACCGGAAGCAAGCTCCTTCAGCTTATTAAACATCTCTTTACGCTCCTGAAACTTTTTCAAAAGGAGCAGCTTTTCTTCATATTGTTCAAGCATTGCTTCTGTTCGTTTGATGTTATCATAAACAGCTTGTCTTGAAACCTCATATTCTTCGGCTATTTCGCCTAGGGAGAAATCGTCCAAATAATAAAGCGACATATAGCTCTTCTGTTTTGACGTCAACAACGACTGATAAAAATCAAACAGATAATTCATTCTCGTTGTCTTTTCGAGTGACATTTGAGCTCTCCCCTTTGTTAAGTCAAATCCCTTTACGATAACTTAGTTTACACGGTTTTAATGACACTGTCAAGTTTTTATCTTGTCAAAGCGGCGATTAACTTTTCCAAAATACGCTAAATATCATCCAATTTATTCCGATATTGTATATGAACCCTATTTTAAGGAGGATTTTTATGAAAAAAATCGGTTTATTGTTTATGTTATGTCTGGCAGCCCTGTTTACAATAGGTTTCCCGGCACAGCAAGCAGACGCTGCTGAGGCACCTTATAAGGCCTCAATCACAAATATCAGCACAGATGGAGGGGTATACGGTAAAATCAATTACGGACAAGGTCAATATTGGCGAGTCAAGTACAATATTACAGTAAGCGGCAAATTACTCGACCAAAACGGACAGCCAGTGCCAAACGCGCCCGTAAGATTTGAAGCGGACACGAAGGTCGGAAACACAACACAAACTGCTTCAGGAACGACTGATGCAAACGGAACATTTGAGGTTCCAATGTATTTGGGGCCAGCTGCTGGTTACTATACGTATTACACATCTGTTTCCGTTCATTACTATGACATCATCCCATTCAGAGTTTTTTCTGGTAAGTCAAGACTGGTATCCACTGATAACAGCCTTTATCATTTCGCCTATCAAGTAAGAAGATAAAAAAGAAAAAGGCCCCAAGATGTTGGGGCCTTTTTCTTAATCGTCGGCTTTTTCCACTAAATCTGAAAAGAGTCCGTACACATAGGATTCTGGATCAAATTCCTGAAGATCATCAACTTTTTCTCCTAAACCGACTAGTTTAACCGGGATGTGAAGCTCGTTGCGAATCGCAAGGACGATACCGCCCTTTGCCGTACCGTCAAGCTTCGTTAAGGCAATGCCGGTAACATTTGTTGCTTTAGAGAACTCTTTTGCCTGAGCCATTGCATTTTGGCCGGTCGTGGCATCAAGGGCAAGCAGCACCTCATGCGGAGCTTCAGGAACTTCTCTTTCGATAACACGTTTTACTTTTTCAAGCTCTTTCATGAGATTTACTTTGTTTTGGAGACGACCTGCCGTATCACAAATTAATACATCGGCATTTCTTGCTTTCGCAGCATGAACAGCATCGTAGATGACAGCCGCCGGATCGCTTCCGGCCGTCTGCTTAATGACAGGCACTCCAGTACGCTCTCCCCATACTTCCAGCTGTTCAATGGCTCCCGCTCTGAAAGTGTCTCCGGCGGCAAGTACAACAGATTTTCCTTCTTGTTTCATTTTATGAGCAAGCTTTCCGATCGTTGTTGTTTTCCCGACGCCGTTTACACCTACCAGAAGGATTACGTTTAAACGCCCATCCTGGATGTTCAGTTCTGAAATTTGCTCATCTCCGCTGTTATAAATCTCGACCAGTTTCTCAGAAATCACTGACTGGACTTCCTTTGGATCTTGAATATTTCTGCGTTTGACTTCTTTTTTCAGCTCATCTATTAATTCCATAACGGTTGTAAAACCGACATCCGCACTGATAAGAACCTCTTCAAGCTCTTCGAAGAAATCCTCATCCACTTTACGGTAACGGGATACAAGATCATTCACTTTGTTTTGAAAGGAGTTTCTTGTTTTTTCAAGGCCATCCTTAAACTTTTCAGATACGGAATCTGTCTGTTTTGTGATTTTCTCTTTTAATTTTTTAAAAAAGCTCATCTTTTAACCTCTTTCCTCGTTACTGAACGAATTCTTTTGTTTCTTCCAGCTTAACGGAGATTACCTTGGAAACACCGGATTCCTGCATGGTTACGCCATAAAGCACATCCGCTTCCTCCATCGTTCCTTTTCTGTGGGTAATCACAATAAACTGGGTATCACTGCTGTATTTTTTTAAATACTGCGCAAACCGGAACACATTCGCTTCGTCGAGCGCAGCCTCTACTTCGTCAAGGACGCAAAACGGCACAGGACGAACCTTTAGGATTGAGAATAAGAGCGCTATAGCAGTAAGCGCACGCTCTCCGCCTGACAGGAGGTTTAAGTTTTGCAGCTTTTTCCCCGGCGGCTGAGCGATAATCTCGACTCCTGAATGAAGCAGATCGTTAGGATCGGTGAGCCTCAGTTCAGCTCGCCCTCCTCCGAATAAGGAGCGGAAAACTTGATCAAAGTGTGAGCGGATTTGGACGAATGTGTCGTTAAAGCGCTTCGTCATTTCTTCATCCATTTCTTCAATCACTTGGAACAAGGTATTTTTCGCTTCTGTTAAATCTTCTTTTTGTTCCGACAGAAACTTGTACCGTTCGTTGACCCTCTCAAACTCATCTATGCTTCCGAGGTTCACGGTACCCAGCTCTTCAATTGCGAGTTTAATCAGCTTCACGCGCTTTCTGGCTTCCTCTGGATCAGTTTCAAGCTGATATTTCTCTTTTGCCCCCTCAAAGGACAAGCTGTATTCCTCCCGTAAGTATTGGAGTAAATTATCAAGCTCGACTTCCATTCGTCCGAGTTTG
Source organism: Bacillus sp. PS108 (assembly GCF_037963335.1). Classification (NCBI taxonomy): domain Bacteria; kingdom Bacillati; phylum Bacillota; class Bacilli; order Caryophanales; family Bacillaceae; genus Bacillus; species Bacillus sp. PS108. The sequence goes on along the minus strand of NZ_CP150155.1, from coordinate 1,641,371 downwards.
ACTTCTTCGTCTTTTAAGAGCGTTGTTTTTTGTTTATACAGGCGTTTCATTTCTTTCAGCTCACGCTCATACGTATCAAGTCCATGCTGAAGCTTGATGCGCTGATCGCGCCTTAATGCAATCAGTTCGATCGTTTTCGTTTTGTCATTCAATTTATGTTTTGCTGCTTCTTCCAGCTTTTCTTCGCCGCTGGTGCTAGATGACATCTCTGACGTTAAGAAGCTTAAGTCTTCTTTTGCTTCTTTTAACGCAAGCTCTGTTTCAGTGAGCTCTTTCTTTAATCTGGCAAGGTTGTCCTCTTCCCCCTTGCAAGCCTGCTCTTTTTTGGCCGCTGCGATCTTCAGCTCAGTCAGCTCGTTGGAGAGAGACTCTTTCGTTGAGGATTGCGTTTGTTTTTGTTTTGTCAGTTTGTCTATGTCCTCTTCAAGCTGTTTCATCTTTTCAGATACGGCAGAGAGCTCTTCTTCAAGCTTGCGTTTGCGCACTTTTCTCTCTTCATCGCTTTCTGACAGAGCAGATTTTTCTTGATCATAGAGCTCTAAATGGGTATTGATATTTTTCTCGGCAACTTGAAGTTCGTACAGCTGGCCTTTCACATCCTGCTGCTTTAACCTTAAGCCTTCCCCGGTTTCTCTTAAGTCAGCCAGTTTTTTCTCCATATCCTGAATGGAGTGCTTAAGGGTTTTGACCTCTTGTTCAAGCAGAGCTGTTTTCTCTTCCATTTCAGCGAGCCGTTTCGTCACATCTTCTAGCTCCCGGCTTCTTCCGAGGAGGGAGTTATTTTTCTTTTTAACCGCGCCGCCCGTCATTGAACCACCGGGGTTCACAACATCTCCCTCAAGGGTTACGATGCGGTACCGGTGCCCGAGAAGCTTCGCAAGCTCGTTTGCACCCTTTAAGTCCTCTGTGATCAGAACGGTTCCAAGAAGATTCTGGATGACGCTTCGATACGCAGAATCAAATGTGACAAGTTCACTGGCAACCCCGAGAAATGATGAATGCCGGGCGGCTATTTCCGCGTCACGGCTTTGAAGCTGGCGGTCTCTAATAACAGAAAGAGGCAGAAACGTCGCCCGGCCGAAGGAATTCTGCTTTAAATATTGAATCGCTTTTCGGGCAGATTGTTCATCGTCGGTCACGACATGCTGAGCAGAAGCGCCGAGCGCTATTTCAATGGCCGTTTCATACTTCTGTTCTGTAGAAATCAGCTCAAGAACCGCTCCGCGAATTCCACCAAGGCGCTCTTTCGCTTTTAGCACTTCTTTAACACCTTGATAAAAGCCGGAAAAATCTCCCTGCATCGTCTCAAGCATGTCCTTTTTTGATCTCGCTTGCTGAACGTATTGGTATGCCTGATACAGAGCGGATTCATTTTTTTCGTATTGGCGCTTTTTCTGCTCATATTTTGTCTGCATATCACGATATGCACCGACTTGACTGTGAATCTCCTGCTCAATTCGAGCGAATTCCGTTTCACATGCGGCTTTACGCGCAGAAATATCACGCCGTTCCTGCAGGTGCTTTTCATTGTTGTCCGCGAGTCTCTGCAATGTGACAGCGGATTGGGACATCTGGTCATCAAGAAGCTGGAGTTCGTTGCGTATCGAAGCCTGGCTGTTTAACAGCTCAAAATAATCACTTTTCAGCTGCTCGATTTTCTCTTCGACATTTTCATTGTGAAGACTGAGAGCCTGCTGTTTTTCTTTTACTTGCGCCCTTAACTGCTTCACCTCAGCCTGAAGCGTTTCGAAGACAGCTTCCTGCTTTGAAAGCTCTTCTTTCAGAACCGTTTCTTTTTGCTGGAACTGAACGATGGCTTCTTCAAGCTGTTCTTGGTTTTGCACAGCGTTTTTCTTTCGTTCTTTCAGGACTTCTTTACGGCCTTCAAGCTTTTCCAGTTCTTCACTAGTTACCAGTAAAACTTGCTGGAGCTCATCTACTGACTCATCAAGCGCTTGTATTTTGTCCCTTGTATCCTCAATCTTTGCTTCTTTCGCAGAAATAGCAGACGATTCAGCAAGCTCTTCTTCTTTTGCCATCTGCACTTTCTCTTTAAGAGTCGACCATTTACCATGCAGCTCTTCGATATCATAGGCAGTCAGCGCAATTTCAACATGCTCCAGCTCTTTCTTTTTCTCAAGGTAGTCTTTCGCTATTGAAGCTTGAATTTTAAGAGGTTCAACCTGTCCTTCAAGCTCATGTAATATATCTTCTACCCGATTTAGATTGTCCTGTGTCTCAAACAGTTTATTTTCTGCTTTTTTCTTTCTCGTTTTATATTTAAGCACCCCGGCCGCTTCTTCAAAGATACTGCGGCGATCCTCCGCTTTGCTGCTCAGGATCTCTTCCACTTTCCCTTGGCTGATAATAGAAAATGCTTCTTTACCAAGCCCAGAGTCCATAAATAAATCAATAATATCTTTCAAGCGGCATGGCTGATTGTTAATCAGAAACTCACTCTCACCTGATCTGTACACACGTCTTGTGACACTCACCTCGTGGAAGTCAATTGGCAAGAAATGATCATCATTATCAAGAGTAAGCGTAACTTCAGCTAGATTTAATCGCTTTCTTGAATCACTCCCGGCAAAAATGATGTCTTCCATTTTTCCGCCGCGAAGAGAGCGTGCCGATTGTTCGCCGAGAACCCAGCGAATGGCATCCGTAATGTTGCTTTTTCCGCTTCCATTCGGCCCGACAACTGCTGTCACGCCTTTAACGAAGTCTACGGAAATCCGTTCTGCAAATGATTTAAATCCTATAACGTCTAAACGTTTGAGGAACATAGCGATCCTCCTTATGTAATAAGTATTTCAATTCTATCATAAACATTGGTGAAATAAGACGGCATACATACTGAAATCCCCCTGAGTCATAAGGGGGATTTTATTGTTTCGTATGGTGTTTTTGCAATTTAGCTAAAGCTTCCTGAGCAGCGTGCTGTTCGGCTTCTTTCTTTGAACGGCCGTTTCCGACTCCGAGTGGTTCACCTTTTAGAGATACGATGGCTTCAAATTCACGGTTGTGCGCAGGTCCTTTTTCGTTGGAGATTTTATACTCCAGAGAGCCTTTGCCGTCCCGCTGCACGTATTCCTGCAGCTGGCTTTTGAAATCCATCACATGAGAAAAAGCACCATCGTTAATTTTAGGGAACACATAAACTTTTAAGAAACTTTCGACCGGCTCTAATCCTTGGTCAAGGTACAAGGCTCCGATAAATGCCTCAAAAACATCCGCCAATAGAGCAGGACGCTTTCTTCCGCCTGTCATTTCCTCGCCTTTACCCAACAGGACAAGATCGCCGAATGACAGCTCGTGAGCCAATGAAACGAGAGACGGTTCGCAAACAATTGCGGCTCTCAATTTCGTCAAATCTCCTTCACTCATAGCCGGGTATTTGGCAAATAAGAATCTGGAGATCGTCAGTTCCAAAACAGCGTCACCTAAAAATTCAAGCCTTTCATTATCTTCATACGGCTTTTTCCGATGCTCATTCACATAAGATGAATGTGTAAATGCTTGATACAAAAGCTTTTCATTTTGAAAGTGAACCGAAATCCGTTCTTGAAACTCTTTAAATTGTTCTACTTTTTTATAGAACTTTTTTTTATCTTTATAATGTGAGTGTTTTGACATAGTAACCTCCATAGGCACATCAGGTTCACCGCGCTTCTCTGACTAAACCGGATACAGCGCGCGTAAAAGCGGCATGCTGTAATAACTGCACGAATAAAGGGCTAAAGCCCCGCGTTTCGGCGGGACTTTTAGCATCAGCTTATTGCTGGTTTTGTATGTAGTTCACAGCGTCGCCGACTGTTGCAATCTTTTCAGCATCTTCGTCAGAAATCTCCATATCAAACTCGTCTTCAAGTTCCATAACAAGCTCAACTACATCTAGGGAATCAGCACCTAAGTCTTCCTTGAAAGAAGCTTCAAGTTTGACGTCTGCTTCATCAACGCCAAGGCGATCTACGATGATTTTCGTTACACGCTCTAATGTGTCTGCCATAGCAATTCACCTCCCCTCAAGTATTATAGTGGATTCGTTTTTAAAAAACTAGAGAAACTACGATGAAATTTTCGAGAAAAAACTTACATCACCATTCCGCCGTCAATATGAAGCGTTTGGCCTGTCATATAACGGGCTCCCTCTGAAGCTAGGAACGTGACAACACTGCTGACATCGCTAGGTTCACCAAAGCGCGCGAGCGGAATTTGTTTCAGCATTTCGTCTTGAACGTCTTTTGCAAGTTTATCTGTCATATCAGTTGAGATAAATCCTGGCGCTATTGCGTTTACCGTAATATTTCGGCTGGCGAGCTCTTTAGCAGAAGACTTGGTTAAACCGATGACGCCAGCTTTTGCAGCCACGTAGTTGGCTTGTCCAGGGTTTCCGCTGACGCCGACGATAGACGATACGTTAATAATGCGGCCTGAACGCTGTTTCATCATTTGTCTTGTAACAGCTTTCGTGCAGTTGAAAACACCCTTCAGGTTAATGTTAATGACGTCATCCCATTCGTCTTCTTTCATTCTCATGATGAGATTGTCTCTTGTAATTCCCGCATTATTAACCAGAATGTCAATCGTAGAAAAAACAGACAATGTTTCTTTTATCATGTTTTGTACATCTTCGGGATTTGATACATCCGCTTTGACAGCAATTGCTTTTCTGCCCATTGATTTAATTTCATCTACCACTTCATTTGCTTTCGCTTCATTGCCGGAGTAGTTCACGACAACATTTGCGCCGCTTTTTGCCAGATCAAGGGCGATTGAGCGGCCGATTCCGCGGGATGCGCCAGTGACAATAGCCGTTTTATCATTAAGCATTATCATTCTCCTCCTTAAGCGTTTGAATTGCCAGCTCGATCGTTTCCGGATCTGATACAGCAATTGTTTTTAACCGTCTATTTACTTTTTTCACAAGGCCTGAAAGCACTTTTCCGGGACCGATTTCAATAAAAGTCGTAACACCCTCTGCGATCAGCTTGTTAATGCTTTCCTCAAAACGAACCGGAGAGTAAAGCTGCTCAATAAGTTTTTCTTTGATATCTGCTTTTTCAGTCATCACGTCAGCAGAAACATTTGAGATGACCGGAACGTCAGCGTCTTTTATGTCACAGGCGTCCAATACCTCTTTCAGCTTTTCAGCAGCCGGTTTCATCAGTTCAGAATGGAACGGACCGCTTACTTCAAGCGGAATTGCGCGTTTTGCGCCGTTCTCTTTTGCCAGTTCAGATGCAAGCTCGACCCCTTTAGCTGTTCCGGAAATGACGATTTGGCCAGGACAGTTGAGATTCGCAAGCTGTACAAGGTTGCCTTCCTCTGTTACTTTATCGGTTACTTGCTTTAATGCTTCAGCATCCATGCCGAGAATCGCAGCCATTGCTCCTTCGCCAGCCGGCACCGCTTCATTCATAAACTCTCCGCGCTTTCTGACGGTATAAACAGCATCTTTGAAAGACAGAGCGCCAGCCGCAACCAGTGCAGAATATTCACCAAGGCTGTGTCCTGCTGTGAAATCAGGTGTAATGCCAGATTCTTTAAATTTCTCAAGAACAGCGATGCTTGTCGTAAGCAAAGCAGGCTGCGCATTGTATGTAAGTGTTAATTCTTCAGCAGCCCCCTCAAAAATAAGCGAGCTGAGTTTTGTTTCCAACGTTTCATCGGCTTCATCAAACAGACGCTTTGCAGCAGGCACCTGCTCATAAAGCTCTTTTCCCATGCCGATAAATTGTGATCCCTGACCCGGGAATAAAAATGCAATCTTACTCATGATGTAAAAACCTCCAGACTACTCATCTGTTTTTTCTTCTTTCACTTCTTCCTGAATGAGCGCAGCCACATTTTGGCTGACCATCTCTCTTGCTTGCCGAATCGCATGGAATACAGCATTTGAATCTGAAGAGCCGTGCGCCTTGATCACAGGCGCTTTTAAGCCAAAAAGACTTGCTCCGCCATAATTCGAATACTCCATTTTCATTTTCATTTCTTTCAATTTTGGCTTCAGCACAGCTGCTGCAAGCTTGGATGTCAAAGTAGACGTCATTACGTCTCTCATCATTTTAAAAATAGACAACGCAGAGCCTTCCAGCGTTTTGAGTGTAACATTCCCGGTAAAGCCGTCTGTTACTACAACGTCCGCCACATCATCTAAAAGGTCTCGCGCTTCCACGTTTCCGATAAAATTGATGTTTGCTGTTTCTTTTAAAATTTGAAACGTCTGCTTCGTCAGTTCGTTTCCTTTTTTATCTTCTGTTCCGACATTTAAAAGTCCGACTCTCGGTGAAGTGACACCGCGCACTTGCTGAGAATAAACAGAACCCATGATGGCATATTGAACGAGGTGCTCCGGTTTGGCATCGACATTGGCGCCGACATCAAGGAGAAGAAATCCGTCTCCCGAAACAGTCGGAAGTGTCGGGGCAAGCGCCGGACGGTCAATTCCTTTAATTCTTCCGACAATAAAGAGACCGGCTGTCATTAATGCACCGGTATTTCCCGCTGAAATGCAGGCGTCAGCTCTGTTTTCCGCAACCTCCTGCGCCATAAGAACCATAGATGAGTTCTTTTTTCTTCGCACGGCACGGACCGGTTCATCAGTAGGCTCAATCACTTCATCTGCGTGCAGCACCGTGATGCGATCTGATGTAGTTGTTAAATGTGATTCTATCGTTGTTTTGTCACCGACAAGTGTGATATGGAGATCATCAAATGCCTCTATACCTTTTATAACTCCGTCAATAACAGCTTTGGGAGCGTGGTCTCCTCCCATTGCATCTACAGCTATTCTCATGCATGCTCCACCTTTATGAATGTTTTGAACGATACATGTCAAAGCGTCCAGAAAAAACAATTTCTTCGCCAACGTAGCTGTTCACTTCGACAACCGTTCTTCCTTTTTCTTTTTCGACAGCCGTCACTTTCGCTTTTGCTACGACACGTTCACCCTGCTTTACCTGTCTTGTAAAGCGGATGTCTGCACTTGCAGTCAGCGCCAGCTCGTCATCAATGACTGCAACGGCCAAAGAATTCGCCTGTGCAAATAAATGGTGTCCTCTCGCAATCTGATTCCGGCTGAACACGTGCTCCTGTTTTATTTCTAAAATGGATATCGCCTGATCATCCAGCTCAAGGTCAATAATTTCTCCGATAACTTCATCAAGTGACAGAGACTTCACTTCGTCCTCAAGTGTTTTCTCTGCGACGTTCTTAATTCTTTCTCTCAGTTCAGGTATGGAAAGCTCTAAGCGGTCCAAACGTATCGTCTGGATGCTCACCCCGAATTTACCCGCTAATTCTTCATCTGTAATAAAGGGGGTTGCTTGAATCGTCTGCTGAAGTAATTCCTGGCGTTCTCTCTTATTTCTTCTCATATCTAAACACCATCCGGACAATTAAGACTAGGTACTAATAGTAGTATATAATTTCATAGATTGGAATGCAACGATTGTTTCTGGCTGAACACCAAAAACTTCTGATACTCAGCTTAATTTTTCCCCGTCCATTACTCCGCTCTTCAGCAATTCATCTCTTAACACAGCGTATTCCGGCTCCTTCCAGAACGCGTCAGAAGCCACAAGATTCGCAGCATCCTGCCTTGCCGTTTCAAGCGCTCTGTAATCATGAACCATGTCCGCCACTTTAAATTCCGGCATTCCGCTTTGTTTTTTCCCGAAGAAATCACCGGGACCTCTCAGTTCCAGATCCTTTTCAGACAGCTCGAAACCGTCATTGGTCTCCGACATGATCCTCATCCGTTCTTTCCCTGTTTCTGATTTTGGATCAGCCATCAGAATACAGAAAGATTGATGCTCACCCCGTCCAACACGGCCGCGCAGCTGGTGAAGCTGTGATAGCCCGAAACGGTCGGCGTCATAAATCACCATAATCGTTGCATTCGGAACATTCACGCCAACCTCCACAACAGTGGTTGATACGAGAATTTGACAGTGATTTGCGCTGAATTCTCTCATGACCTGGTCTTTTTCATCGGAATGCAGCTTTCCATGCATAAGGCCGACATTCCATTTTCCCCGAAAAATATCAGAAAGCATATTGTACACGTCAATGGCGTTTTGCACATCAAGCTTGTCTGATTCTTCAATCAGCGGACAGATGATATAAGCCTGCCTGCCTTGCTTTAATTCTTTTTCGACAAATGCCAAAATACGATCCAGCATGTCATGTTTTACCCAATAGGTTTCAATTCTCTTTCGTCCAGCCGGCATCTCATCGATGACAGATACATCCATTTCACCGAACACTGTGATCGCTAATGTTCTTGGGATTGGAGTGGCTGTCATAAAGAGAACATCGGGATCCTGCCCTTTGTTCCGAAGCTTTTTGCGCTGCTCAACTCCAAATCTGTGCTGTTCATCAGTAATAACGAGACTCAGCGCCTTAAACTCCACCTCGTCTTGGATTAAAGCGTGGGTTCCTACAAGAATATCAATCTCACCCGCCGCAAGACGCTCAAGCAGTTCTTTTCGCCGCTTCCCTTTAACAGAGCTTGTCAAAAGAGCAACGCTGACGTCCCATTTTTCAAATAGCGAAACGAGCGAATCAGCATGCTGCTCGGCCAGAATTTCTGTCGGCACCATGAGCGCTCCTTGGTATCCGGATAGGATCGCGGCATACAGTGCAATGGCGGCGACTGCCGTTTTTCCTGATCCAACGTCCCCTTGAAGAAGACGGTTCATTCTGTATGGAGAAGACATGTCTGCTGTTATTTCGCGAAGAACGCGTGACTGGGCGTTTGTGAGGGGAAACGGGAGGCTTTTGATAAATCTCATGAGTTCTTCATTTGAAAAACGCTGCCGTATCCCTTGTGTCTGCTCTCTTTCCGCCTTTCGGAACGCCTGCATTTTCAACTGAAACAACAAAAATTCTTCATAAACAAACCGCCGTCTGGCAAGCTTTAATGCTTCCCTTGTTTCAGGCTGGTGCATTGCTTTTAACGCTTGATAATAGTCAGGCAGTTTATAGCTTTTTCTTAGCTTTTCCGGAAGAGGATCAGGAAGTGAGTCTGCATATTGGGTCAGCGCCTGCTGAATAAAGCGCCTCATCATTTTGACGGTAACATTTTCTTTCACAGAATACACTGGTTCAATGCTTTTGTCTTCTTGATGCGGCCCGTTTTTCAACTCCTGAACAGAGATGGTTTGGCGGTGCTTGTCCCATTTACCTGAAACCGTCACCACAGAGCCGAGCGAAAGCTTCTTCTTCAAATAAGGCCGGTTAAAACATACGGCTGTGATTAAATAGTGGCCGACCAGAAGCCTGAATGTCAGCCTGTTTCGTTTTTTTCCGTAATAGGTAAGAGAAGGCTCTGAATGAACCTTCCCTTCGACTGTGACTCTTTCATCATGCTTTACTTCTTCTAAATCCCTCAGCTCGTAGTCATCATAGCGATAAGGGAAATAATTCAGAAGATCAGAAATGTCATAAATACCGAGTTCGTGTAATGTTTTTTCTGTTTCCGGCCCAATACCCTTAATGTTAGCTATACTAGTTTGCTGATGTTGTTTCACGTGAACCTAGCGCTCCTCCGAAAATTTTTTTCTCTAATTCTCTTCCTGTCGGTGTTGCCGCTAAACCGCCTTGGCCTGTTTCTCTAAGTGCAGTTGGCATCGTTTGGCCTATTTTATACATGGCATCGATAACCTCATCACATGGAATACGGCTTGTAATGCCCGCCAATGCCATATCAGCGGCAATCATCGCATTTGACGCGCCCATCGCATTCCGTTTCACGCAAGGCACCTCAACAAGCCCTGCAACAGGGTCGCACACGAGGCCTAGCATATTTTTTAATGTAATGGCCATGGCTTCCGCGCTTTGTTCGGGTGTTCCTCCTGCCATTTCAACAATGGCCGCAGCCGCCATGCCTGAAGCTGATCCAACCTCTGCCTGACATCCTCCGGCGGCGCCGGAAATGCTTGCGTTATTAGCCACGACAAATCCGAAAGCCCCGGCCGTAAACAAAAAGCGAATCATTTGTTCTCTTGTTGGATTCAGCTTTTCTTTTACAGCAAATAACGTACCGGGCACCACACCGGCAGAACCTGCAGTCGGTGTCGCACAGATGGTTCCCATGGCTGCATTTACTTCATTTGTTGCAACGGCTTTCGATACAGCATCTAAAATCAGCGGGCCAGACAGGCTTTTTCCTGATCGAATATAGGCCTGCAATTTAACGGCATCTCCGCCTGTTAAGCCCGTTTGGCTCGTAACTCCCTCGAGTCCTTTCTGAACCGCCGCTTCCATAACAGACAGGTTATGATCCATCTGCTGAAAAATGTCCTCTTTTGTTTTTTCTGTTACTTCCATCTCTTGAGCTATCATCACATCAGAGATCAATATTTGTTTTTCTTTAGTAATCTCAATTAATTCTTTTACATTACGAAACATAACTGGCTCCTCCTGACCCTTTTCGCTAGTCAGCAATCTTTGTCACTTGAATAATATTCGGCAGTTTCGACAGCTCGTCGAGAATGTGGTCGTCAATATTTTGGTCGACCTCTATTGTCATCAGCGCAAGCTGGCCGATATCTTTCCGGGCTACTTCCATATGTCCTACGTTGATAGAAAATTTCGCCAGAACATTGGCAACACCGGCAATTGTGCCAAACTTGTCATTATGAACAACTAATATGGCCGGATGATTTCCTGACAGCCGGAGCTCAAAACCATTCAATTCTGTGATTTCAATCTTTCCTCCGCCAATCGAAATACCCGTCAGTTCAAGCTCACCCTTTTCATCAGAAATGGTGATTTTTGCTGTGTTCGGATGGACCGGGACTGCGTCTTCTACCCGAAACTCTATATCAATTCCTTTAGCTTCTGCAATTTGTATAGCGGTTTTAATCCGTTCATCGAATGTATCAAAATCAAGCAATCCGCCGATAATCGCGACATCTGTGCCGTGGCCCTTATACGTTTCCGCAAACGAGCCGTAAAAAGATACAATGATGCGCTCAGGCTCTCTGCCAAATAAACTTCTGGCCACTCTCCCGATTCTAGCAGCTCCCGCTGTATGAGAGCTGGACGGACCGATCATAACCGGGCCGATAATATCAAAAACGCTTCTGTATTTCATGCTATTCCTCCTTATGAACCAGAGCTTATTAGCGCTTTGCTTCTAGACTAATTGATCAGATATAAAATGGCAAGCGGGCGCGTTACAGCGCTGCCGCACTTAAAAGCAGACATAAGAATAGAAGGGCAAATTGCCCTTCTATTCTGCAGAAACTATATACGAATACAGAGGCTGTTTCCCATTGTGGATCTCAACCTCAATCTCCTCGTACTTTTCACTGAGAAACGCTTCAAGCTGCTCAGCTTCTTCCTGAGACGCATCCTCACCATATAGAATGGTCACGATTTCATCATCTTCTCCGATCATTTCTGACAGCAGCATTTTCGCGGCTGACAGCTGATTTTCAGAAGTGCCGATAATCGTTCCATTCAGAATACCCATAAAGTCGCCTTTTTTAATATCTTTACCGTCAATATGAGTATCTCTGACTGAGAACGTCACCTGTCCGCTTTTTACTTGCTGAATGGCGCTTAGCATATTGGCCTCGTTCGCTTCAGCTTCTTGATCCGGGTTAAAAGCCAGCAGGGCTGACATCCCTTGCGGAACCGTTTTAGCAGGAATGACAAAAACCTGTTCATCCACTACGCTGGCCGCTTGGTTAGCAGCCATGATAATGTTGGAGTTATTAGGAAGGATAAATACCGTATCTGCATTTACAGACTTCACGGCATCAACAATATCCTCAGTGCTTGGGTTCATGGTCTGGCCGCCTTCAATCACAACAGAAGCGCCAATGCTTTTGAATAGGTCTGAAATTCCTTCTCCCATCGCTACAGTCACAATGCCATACGGCTGTTTTGCCGGCGGTGTTTCGTTGTATGCAGGTTTGCTTTCTTGACTGATGATAGAGGTATGCTGTTCTCTCATATTTTCTATTTTTATTTTGATCAATTCACCGTAATGCTGGGCGTAGTTTAACACGTTTCCCGGCTCTTCAGCATGAATATGAACCTTCGCCAGCGATTCATCCGCAATCACAAGCAGAGAATCTCCGAACTGGCTGAGGTCTTGCCTGAACGTACCTTCGTCGAACTCTCTTTTTGTCTGATCAAGCCTAACCATCACTTCGGTACAGAATCCAAATTCAATATCTTCGGTATTCATCATGCTTTGCGCGCTCTTGTGATGCTCCGCGCTGACCATGTCGTCAAGTGACGGAAGAACTGCTTTCTGAGGTACAGTTTCACCTTTTAATGAAGCAAGGAAACCTTCATACACACAAAGCAGGCCTTTGCCCCCGCTATCGACAACTCCTACTTCCTTTAGGACAGGTAGCAATTCAGGGGTGCGGTTTAAAGACGCCTCTGCTTCTTCTGTCACTGCAGTCATCAGCGCAGTGATATCGGTTTCTTTTTCTGCTAAGATCATTGCTTTTTTTGCAGCGTCTTTTGCAACTGTTAAAATGGTGCCCTCTACAGGTTTCATGACAGCTTTATACGCCATGTCTACACCTGCTTGCAGCGCAGCGGCAAACTCAAGTGCATTAATTTCTTTTTTCGTTTCAATGCTTTTGCTAAATCCGCGGAACAATTGGGATAGGATAACTCCTGAATTTCCGCGTGCTCCCATGAGCAGCCCTTTAGATAACGCGGAACCCACCTTCCCGATATCATCCGTATCCATTTGTTCAACTTCTCTTGCTCCGGAAGTCATCGACAGGTTCATATTTGTTCCCGTATCACCGTCCGGCACCGGAAACACGTTCAGTGCATCAACTGCACTGGCGTTTTGAGACAGATTCTGCGCTCCTGCAAGAATCATCTCGGCAAAGGTTCTGCCGTTTAATGTTCTGATAGACAATCCTACTCCTCCTAACTACGGGTTCGTCACTCGTACGCCTTGGACATAAATATTGACAGAGTCCACTGCCAGTCCGATGGTTTGATTTACTGTGTACTTTACTTTTGTTTGGACATTATGTGCCACTTCAGAAATTTTCGTGCCGTAGCTGACAATGATATACATGTCGATATGTATCTGTTCTCCTTCTTGGCGAACTTGAACACCCCTGCTGAAATTCTCTTTCCGAAGGATTTCAGTCAGTCCGTCTTTAATCTGGTTTTTAGAGGCCATGCCGACAATGCCGTAACAGTCAACCGCCGCGCCTCCTGCAACCATCGCGATGACTTCATTAGATATATCAATCTGTCCGTACTTCGTTCTTAATTCAATGGACACACTAGTTCCTCCTTCGAATGCATAGAGTTACAGCTATTCTACTATATGGTTTCCATTATGAAAAGACCAGGCAATAATCGCTGGCCGTACCTCTACATATACTATAGCGCTGCTGTTTCCGCAAGATGTCAAGTGAATTTTCTTGAAAGATGATGAAACAATAGTTGCAAACGTTTTTTAGCTGTGGTAAATTATTTAAAGTATCCATATCGAAAGCATCTAAGATTATATGAATGTTAAAAAGTAGATGTTTTGTGCAAGTGAGGAGGGAAACAAATGGCACGTAAATGCGTTATCACAGGTAAAAAAACAACAGCTGGGAATAACCGTTCTCACGCAATGAACGCTTCTAAGCGCACTTGGGGCGCGAATCTTCAAAAGGTTCGTATCCTTGTGAACGGAAAACCTAAAAAAGTATATGTATCTGCTCGAGCTTTGAAATCCGGTAAAGTTGAGCGTGTATAACAAAATGAACGCCTGCCCCGATATGTGGCAGGCGTTTTTATGTGGTGAAAGAGGGCTTTGAACCCCTGGGCATTAATCTTTTCTAAATGAGCCCAGCATCGCCCGGACAATTCCTCCTAAAAACTTCGGCAATTTAATGGTGTAAAATTTCATTTTTGTCCCCTCCTATAACGTCCCGTAACCGCCTTGTTCATTGTTTTCAGCAATTGAATGAAAGCACATGCTTAATCCGTGCTTCTTATCATTATTAATATGCCTTTTGCAAACGAAAAAGTACCTCGTGAATGAATGAGTTCGTTACTAATACATAGTGTTGAACCGAGCGTAATATGACAATTATTTAGAGGATATTTAAAACCGGTCAGGGTCAGCTCATGTATGTCTTCGGAAAACGGTATGAAGGAGATATATCGCTTATTTTCATCCTTCTCAATATCATATTCACCAGGAGGGAACATTTGAATATGATTTTGTTTGTCTATCAGCCTAATTTTTATGTTCGTTTTTACACCTCTATACAGTAGCTGAATGTTTCCTAAAAAATGATCAGCTCTGCCGCCTGTAATGCCGAAAATCTGAATAATATCCGGCTGCTTTTCCAGCGCCCAATCAAGGGCGAGGTCTAAATCTGTTTGATCTTTTTCTGCTTGATACACATGAAGGGCGGGAGCGGCTTTTTCTATTCGCCGGCGTTCTTGCTCCGTTATGCTGTCAAAATCTCCGAAGGCTTCAACAGGAATGATCCCGGCATCTAAGAGAGTGACGGTGCCTTTGTCAACACCGATCCAAAGCGTGTGTTCATCCGTATAGCCGGTTAGATCGGGAATGAGATTTTTCGGGCCTCCCGCAACGATATTAATTGTTTTCATCTCTGATTCCTTTCTCTGCATACAGGAAAAAGAGCTTAGGCTATTGTATGCCCAGCTCTTTTCTAAAGCTGCTTATTTACTTCCTCTGATTTCAGAAATTGCTTTTTTGCGGTCAGACTGGCCATAAACAGCTGAACCGGCAACGAGTAAATTTGCGCCCGCTTCAATGACGAGCGGAGCGGTTTCTTTGTTGACGCCGCCGTCTACTTCAATGAACAGATCTTTTTTTCCTTTTTCATCCGCCATTCGCTTAACCTCTTTTATTTTAGGAAGGACTGAATGAATAAATTTCTGCCCGCCGAAGCCCGGGTTCACCGTCATTAAAAGAACAAGATCAAGATCGTCGAAAACATGTTCGATGACTTGTACAGGGGTATGCGGGTTTAGAACTACTCCGGCCTTCACTCCTTGCTCTTTAATGAGCTGGATGGTACGGTGCAGGTGCGGACATGCCTCAGCATGCACAGACAGGATATCTGCGCCTGCTTTCGCAAAAGCCGGGATATAACGATCCGGCTCTTCTATCATTAAATGGACATCAAGCGGCAGATCCGTTACCGGCCGGACCGCTTCTACAATCAGCGGACCGATTGTGATATTCGGGACAAAATGGCCGTCCATAACATCAATATGAATACAATCGGCTCCGCCTTTTTCTACATCTTTAATCTCATTGCCTAAAGCGGCAAAATCAGCGGAAAGAATAGATGGTGCAACCTTTATCATTATGCTAATACCTCGGCTTTCTGTCTTTAATCTCCGTCATAAATTCAACATAATGGTCATAGCGATACTGCTTTAATTCCCCGTCTTCAACAGCTTGTTTCACCGCACATTTCGGCTCTTTCAGATGTAAACAGCCTCTAAATTTGCATGAAGAGCTTTTTTCTCTGATATCAGGGAAGGTATAGCCCAGCTCTTCTTCCTCAATGTCTGTAAATTCAAGCGAGCTGAATCCCGGTGTATCTGCAACCAAACCTCCGGACGTGTGAATCAGCTCCACGTGGCGGGTTGTGTGTTTCCCGCGGCCCAAATGCTCAGAAATCTCGTTTGTTCTTAATCCAAGCTCCGGACTGATCGCGTTGAGAAGCGAGGATTTCCCAACACCGGACTGACCGGCAAATACCGTTGTTTTATCCTGAAAATGCGGGATGATGTCCGCTAAACTGTCTTGGTCCTTAGAGGAGGTAAGGTATACGTCATAACCAATATTCCGATAGTCCTCTGCATAGGCTTGTATCGTATCTTCTGTATCTTGATCTTCAATCAGATCCATTTTAGTAATGCATATAATCGGCTGAATATCATTGGCCTCAACGAGAACCAGGAAGCGGTCGAGCAATGCCGTGCTGAAAGAAGGCTGAACCGCTGAGAAAACCAGGACCGCTTGATCAACGTTGCAAATTGGCGGCCTGATAAGCTCGTTGGTTCTTTCTTTAATTTCCATTAGATATCCTTCTTTGTCATTTTCAGCCTGGTACACAACGTAATCACCGACAAGAGGGGTAATTTTGTTTTTTCTGAAAATGCCTCTTCCTCTGCATTGTATTACTTTATCTGAATCCTCTGATTCATCCAGTACATAGTAAAAGCCGCTTAGCGCCTTAATAATTTTGCCCTCAGGCATATTTTCCCTCCTTGTTATTCATCTTTCGGATACTCAATGGTTTTGTAGCTGACAACTTTATTGTTTACCATTACTTGATAGTACCCTTTTTGGCCGGGTTCAATCTTTAGTTCGATCGTTCGTTCAGTCGGCTCTTTTATCTTAAATTCTTCGTAAGTGTCAGAGATGCTGTGATCCGCATCGTCAACCGCGATTTGCACTTGAAGCTCGTCCCCTTCATTTTCTGGTTCGTAGGGGATCTTGACCTTTTCTTTCACTGTTTTCGCAGGTTTTTTCTCTGGTCCGAGAGAGAATGTCACTTCAACTTCGTTCCCCGGCTTTACTGCCGTACCTGCTGCTGGTTTTTGTTTGACAACCTGTCCTTCTGGAACATCATCTGAGTATGCTTCTTTTTCTACAAGCTTCAATCCGTTGTCTTCCAGATATCCAGACGCTGCTTCTTTACTGTAGGTTTTCAAGTCTCTAAGCGTAATGTCTTCGGGTCCGATACTGACTGTAAGTTTGACTTGATCTTCACTCGGGACAAGCTCAGTCCCTGCTGAAGGATTTTGGTCAATGACAGTGCCCGCGTTTTTCTCGTCATTCACTTCATTTACCGTTACATGTTTAAACCCTTGGTCCTTCAACGCTTTTTTTGCCTGGTCGACCGTTTGGCCTGTCACATCACCGATCTCCGTTTTTGCTTTTCCGGTGCTCTTATAAAGGGTGACCGTGGCGCCTTCTTTGACTGTGGTATCCGCTTTAGGATCCGTTTTTACCATCAGGCCCTCTTCAATTTTTTCATCTGAGATTTCCAACACCTCGGAATCAACCTGTAAACCTTCTTTTTCCAAGAGCCCTGCGGCTTTTTCGTATTCCATTCCGGAGACATCAGGTATTTTGACATCCTTAGGCATGAAAAGCGACGGAAAAACAGTGACAGCAAGAATTCCAGCTGTGATAAAAACGAGGCATATCGTGAGCAAAACCCACGGCCACTTTTTTCTTTTGCCGTTCTTCTTTGTTTTGTTTTCTTGTGCGGTTGTCACTTCAGCTTCTTTTTCGCCAGCAGCTTTAGCGAGTTCTTCATCTTTAATGATAGGTATCGCTTTTGTCATTTCTTCATCTTCTTGAATCGTAAATCTCTTTTCATTGAGTCTGTCGGCATCAAAAGCTGTTTTTATGTCTGCTTCCATGTCTTCAGCCGTTTCGTAGCGATGAAAAGGATCTTTGGCAGTTGCCTTGAGTATGATGTTTTCAACGCTTTGGGGGACCGATGGATTCCACCTTTTTGCCGAAGGAGTTTCCGCTTGAAGATGCTTCAAGGCGATGCTGACTGCTGACTCTCCATCAAACGGAATACGGCCGGTTAAAAGCTCAAATAGAACGATTCCAAGCGCATAAATATCCGATTTCTTTGTGGCTAAGCCGCCTCGGGCCTGTTCAGGTGATAAGTAATGGACCGAGCCCAGAACTGAATTGGTATGGGTGATTGTGGTCGAACTTAGTGCCGTCGCAATTCCAAAATCCGTTACTTTGATATTTCCCATATGATCAATCAAAATGTTATGCGGCTTGATGTCTCTGTGAACAATCTGGTTTTGATGGGCATGAGCGATGGCTGAGACAATTTGCTCCATGATGTTCAGCGCTTCTTTAGGGTGAAGCGGCCCATTTGCTGTTATGTATTCTTTAAGCGTCATGCCTTCAACGTATTCCATGACAATATAATAAATATCATCTTCCTCGCCCAAATCGTAAATGCTGACAATATTCGGGTGATCGAGGCTTGATGCGGATTGGGCTTCTCTGCGGAAACGTCTGATAAATTCATTGTCATTTGCATAGTCAAACCGCAGGATTTTAATTGCGACTTCACGGTCTAGAATGATATCCTCAGCTAAATACACGTTGGCCATTCCCCCGCCGCCTATAACGCGGAGAATTTGGTAACGCCCGCTGATCCGCTTGCCGATTAGCACTGATCTTCACCCTCTTCAACTTGTAAAGCAAGCTCAAGCAAAACTGCTGTTATGTTGTCTTCTCCGCCATTCTGATTGGCTTTGTCCACAAGCAGGTTTACTTTTTCCTGAGGAGCTGAATCGCTTTGCAGGATGTCTTTTAACTCAGTGCCTTCCACTTTATTCGTCAGTCCGTCAGAACATAGAAGCAGTTTGTCTCCGGGTTCTATATCAAAGGAACGGGTGTCAATGCTGACTGACTGGTCTGTTCCAAGCGCCTTCGTCAACACATTTTTTCGCGGATGATGTTCAGCGTCTTCTCTGGAAATCTCTCCAGTGCGAACCAGTTCATTTACAAGCGAATGGTCTTCTGTCACTTGAACGAAATCATCGTCCTGAAGCAAATAGCATCTGCTGTCTCCGATATGGGCAACAGAAACCGTTTTCCCCGTAAAAAGCGCACATACAATCGTCGTCCCCATGCCTTGGCATTCTTCGTGGGCTTGAGCGTGATCGTATATTTTGCTGTTTACCGAAAGAATCTGTTCAATGAGCCATTTTTCACATTCCGAGGGCGCAGTTGGAATCGTCTCTGCTTCATTCCATTTCTCCCCCATGGCTTTCACAGCCATCTTGCTCGCAACATCTCCAGCAAGATGGCCGCCCATGCCATCAGCGACAACCGCTAATATAAATTCATCTTTCCCCTTGAATATCCCCGCATCATCTTCATTATGCTGGCGGATTTTTCCTGTATCTGTTTTTAAGGCTGTTAACAACCCTCATCACCTCGTCTCGTCTTGACGCTCCTTCGCGCGAAGCTGACCGCAGGCTGCGTCAATGTCATGTCCTTGCTCTCTTCGGATTGTGACATTTACTCCGCGGGATTTCAGCGTTTTTTCAAAAGCAAAAATCTGATCACGCGGTGTGCGCACATAGTCCCGTTCAGGCACGTAGTTTACCGGAATCAAGTTCACGTGGCATTTGACTCCTTCCAGCAAGTCGGCAAGCTCTTCGGCGTGTTCCACCTGGTCGTTTACGCCTCCGAACAGCCCGTATTCAAAGCTGATGCGGCGTCCTGTTTTATTAATATAATATTTAACGGCTTCCATTAGATCAGGCAGTTTATATGCTCTGTTAATCGGCATCAAACGGCTTCTGATTTCTGTGTTCGGCGCGTGCAGAGAAATTGCAAAGTTAATCTGCATTTGCTGATCAGCAAATTCGTAAATTTTCGGGATGATTCCACTCGTAGAGACCGTAATATGGCGAGCACCGATATTCAGGCCCTTGTCATGGTTAATGATTTTCAAGAAAGCGAGCATTTCGTTAAAGTTATCAAAAGGTTCGCCGATTCCCATGATCACGACAGAGCTGACGCGTTCATCCGTTTCATCAAGAGCTTTTTGCACTTTAACTACTTGAGCGACAATTTCCCCCGCTTCAAGGTTTCGTTTTAAGCCTCCAAGCGTTGACGCGCAAAATGTGCAGCCAATACGGCAGCCGACTTGTGTCGTTACACATACAGAATTGCCATACTCGTGTCTCATTAAAACGGTTTCGATGGTATAACCGTCATGAAGCTCAAACAAAAACTTCATCGTACCGTCTTGAGAGGTTTGTTTAACAGCCGTTTTCAGCGTTGTTAACACAAAGTGAGTGTTTAATTTCTCACGCAGATCCTTTGAGAGGTTTGTCATTTCTTCAAAAGAAGATACGCGTTTTTCATATAGCCATTCAAAAATCTGAGCCGCACGGAACGGTTTCTCTCCGTTGTCTGTCAGCCATTGTTTAATTTCGTCTAATTCAAAAGAATAAATCGACGGACGATCTGTCCGCAATTCTTTTCTTACTTTTGTTTTATTAAGTTTTGCCATTGCTTATCCCTTCTTTCTCATGCTGCAAATAAAGAAACCATCTGTTCCGAAATAATGAGGAAGGATTTGAAGCCTTCCATCCCGAACAAAGGGTCTCACCTTTTCAGGCAGCCGCTTTTCAAGAGACAAATCGGGTTCAAAATCAGGATGTTCTTGTATAAACGCATGTATTACTTCATCATTTTCTGTCCGGTCCATTGTACACGTACTGTAGACAAGAGTGCCACCTTTTTTTACTAATGGTGCGATTTCCCTCAGGATCGACAGCTGGATTTCAGCTAGACGCGCGCTGTCGTCAGGCTTTTTCGTGTATTTCATGTCCGGCTTTCTTCTGATAACACCGAAACCTGAGCACGGAGCATCAACCAATATCCGGTCAAACTGTTCGTTTTCAAACGTTTCCCCCGCTTTTCTCGCATCCATTGTCTCCGCATGAATGATTGTCAGGCCAAGACGGTTTGCCGCTTCTTTGATCAGCTTCACTTTATGTTTGTGAAGATCAAGCGACGTAACGCTCCCCTTGTTCTTCATTAATTCTGCGATATGAGCTGACTTGCCGCCAGGCGCCGCACACGCGTCAAGCACTGTTTCATCAGGCTTAGGATCAAGGGCGCGGGCGACGAGCATGGAGCTCTCATCCTGGATGGATACTTCGCCGTTTTGGAAGAAATGAGTTCCGGCAATTGATCCCTTTAAGAGCTTCACAGCATCTTCAGCGAGATCGCCTTTTTCAACTTCGATTCCCTCAGCAGCCATTTGGTCAAGCAGCTCAGCTCTGTCTGCTTTCATTTGATTGACACGCAGCGTCTGCTTCGGCGGAATGAGGTGGATACGGCAAATCTTTTCGGCCGCGTCAAACCCATACGCATCCGCCCACTCTTTCACAAGCCATTCCGGATGGCTTGTTTCTGTCGCCAGCCTGCGTACAGGATCTTCGATGGCGTCAAAGGATGGAACACCTTCGCGCTGGATAGAACGAAGCACGCCATTGACAAAAGAAGCAATGCCTTTGTGTCCGCGGATTTTAGCAATCTCAACCGCTTCATGGATGGCTGCCCTGTCTGGAATCTTCTCTAAATACTCCATTTGATATAAGGATAGGCGAAGAAGCTGAATCACCCACGGCTTTACCTTTTGAGGCTTATTGATAAACGGTTTAAGCATATAATCAAGCGCGATCTTATTTTGTAATGTACCATAGACAAGTTCAGTCAAAAGCCCTCTGTCCTGATCACTCAGTTCATTTGATTTAATGACCGATTTCAGCAGCAGGTTGCTGTATGCCTGGTTTTGTTCTAATTTGATCAGCGCCTCAAGGGCGATGTCACGAACACTAGTTTTTTTCATTGTTTACTCCTAACACATCACCGACTTCAACATGAGCGCCTCGCACAAAGTCTTCGCCTTTCATTCGTTTTTTGCCTGCCGGCTGGAGTTCGGTTAATAACAGAGCCGTCTCGTTACCTGTGGCAACGATAATCCCTTCCTTTTCAACCGCAACGACTGTGCCTGGCTCAGCTTTGGTTGGTGCGGGTGTTTTTTTGGATTCCCACACTTTCAAGTTTTGTCCATTAAGCGTCGTATAGGCAACAGGCCATGGATTTAAGCCGCGGATCTGGTTGTAAAGCTCTTCGCCCGTTCTGGACCAGTCGAGCAGCTCTTGCTCTCTTTTGATATTAGGCGCGTATGTCGCTTTCTCTTCATCCTGCTTTTCAGGTGAAATGCTGCCGGCAATAACGTTTGGAACCGTTTCAGACAATAGCTTCGCGCCAGCAACGCTTAATTTATCGTGCAGTGTTCCGACATTGTCGGTTTCTTCAATATCCACTTCCACTTTTGAGATCATGTCCCCGGCATCCAATTTTTCTACCATATACATAATGGTAACCCCGGTTTTTTTCTTTCCCTGCAGAATGGAATAATGGATCGGTGCCCCGCCGCGCAGTTCCGGCAAAAGGGATGCGTGAACGTTAATGCAGCCGTATTTTGGACTGTCGAGAAGCTCTTTAGGCAAAATTTGTCCGAATGCCGCCGTTACAATCAGGTCAGGCTTTAATGCCAGCACTTTCTCAATTTCTTCTGTCAATCTGACTTTTTCCGGCTGAAGAACCGGGATGCCGTGACGCAATGCCTCTTCCTTGACCGGAGGAGGTGTCATGACTTTTTTTCTGCCCTTCGGACGGTCCGGCTGTGTGACGACCCCCACTACTTCATATCTGTCCTCAATCAGAGTTCTTAAAACAGGAACTGAAAAATCCGGCGTTCCCATAAATACGATTCTCGTCATCAAATCATCCTTCCATATCCGCTAGTTCATCTTCTGTATAGTATTTACTTATTTTAGATGTAAACAGCACACCGTCTAAGTGGTCCATTTCATGCTGCACGGCTCTTGCTAAAAAGCCTCGCGCTTCCAGAATGAATGGTTTTCCCTGACGGTTAAACGCGCGCACTTTGACATAATCGGCACGTGTGACATCACCATAGACGCCAGGAAAGCTCAAGCATCCTTCAATTCCGGTTTGCTCGCCGCTTTTTTCTAAAATTTCAGGATTAACGAGATCAATTCTCCCTCTGTCATCCCCGATGTCTACAACGGCCGCTCTTTTTAAAATGCCGATTTGCGGCGCTGCCAGTCCGACACCATCCATTTCAAGCATGGTGTCGTACATATCATCAAGCAGTTTTTTTAGCTTTTTATCAAAAACAGTCACGGTTTCCGCAGGTGTTTCCAAAACCTCCGCAGGATGTATGACGACCTTTTTTACTGCCAATTTGTTACCCTCCAAGACGTGAGATCTTACATCATCATATAAGGATTCATATCAATTGAAATCATTACATGTTTTTGTTCAATTTCGCGTTTATAATGTTCCAGTATCTTCTTCAATAAAGCGGATAACTGGGTTTCCTGTTTGTATTTTATCACGCATTGATAGCGATATCTATCTTTGATCCTGGCTATCGGCGACGCGCTTGGTCCGAGAATTTTCGTGTCAGCTCCGCAGTTTGCTTTCAAAAAATGAGCGATCTTTTCAGCTGTAACCGCTGCTTTCGCCACTTCCTCATGAGAAACAGTCACAAGAGCCAAATAGTAGTATGGCGGATAGGATTGCTCTCTCCTGTGCGCCATTTCATGCTGATAGAATGTTTCATAATCGTGTGTCTTCGTCAGCTGGATACTGTAATGAGACGGTGTATACGTTTGAATGATGACATGGCCGGGCTTTTCATGCCTGCCTGCCCGGCCGCTGACTTGCGTTAACAGCTGAAATGTTTTTTCAGCCGATCTGAAATCAGGAATATGAAGTGTTGTATCAGCACTTAACACTCCGACAAGCGTGACATTCGGAAAATCAAGCCCTTTCGCGATCATTTGCGTTCCGAGAAGAATATCCGCTTTTCCTTCTCCGAAAGCTGACAGTAATTTTTCATGGGCGCCTTTCCGTGATGTCGTGTCAACATCCATCCGAATCACTCTCGCACTTGGCAGCACTTTTGTCAGCTCTTCCTCCACTCGCTGTGTTCCCGTTCCGAAAAAGCGGATATGCTCGCTTGCGCATTCAGGACAAGTGTGCGGAACAGGCTCTTCATGTCCGCAATAATGGCATTTCAGCCTTTGGCCGTAACGATGATACGTCATGGAAATGTCGCAGTGCGGGCATTGCGGGACATAGCCGCAATCCCTGCACATCACAAAGGAAGAATAGCCCCTCTTATTTAAAAACAGCACCGCCTGCTCACCCTTGGCAATCGTTTCTTCAAGCTTTTCCATCAATTCAACTGAAAACATCGAGCGATTGCCGTTTCTAAGCTCCTCTCTCATATCGACAAGCGAAACCTCGGGCATCACCCGATGGTTAACACGGTGCTTCAGTGAAAGAAGCTCGTATACGCCCTTTTGCGCTCTAGCATATGATTCTAATGTCGGCGTAGCACTCCCTAATACAACCGGGCAGCTGTGATGCTCAGCCCGCTTGATTGCCACCTCTTTCGCATGATAGCGCGGCATTTCTTCCTGTTTATAGGAAGACTCGTGCTCTTCATCGATGATTATCATTCCGAGATTTTCAAACGGAGCAAAAATGGCGGATCTGGCACCGACGACAAGCCGTACTTCCTTCCGGTGGATTTTACGCCACTCGTCATATTTTTCTCCTGTGGATAAACCGCTGTGCATGACTGCCACCTGGGAGCCGAAGCGGCCCTTGAAGCGGTTGACCATTTGCGGCGTCAGCGATATTTCCGGTACGAGGACGATGGCTTCTTTTCCTTTCGCCAGTACTTTTTCAATTGATTGCAGATAAATTTCCGTTTTTCCGCTTCCTGTCACGCCGTGAAGGAGGAACACTTTATGCTCATCGCTGTCCAATGTCTCGCGTATGGGCTCAAAGGCAGCCCTCTGTTCGTCTGTCAGCGGCAGGGGCTCTGTTTTTTTGAACATTTTGTCCTGATAGGGATCTCTGTAAACCTCTTCATAGCTTTCCTTCAAAAGCCCTTTTTGGATAAGGGTTTTGATGGTTGCAGAGCTCGTGTCCGTTTTTTTGCACAATTCCGCCGCAGGAATTTTCACACCTTCCGGCTCAGATATGAGAAAGTGAAGAATCGCCTGTTGTTTTGCTGCTTGGCGGGACAATCCCTCAGCCTGCTTAGCAAGCTCTTCTTTACTCGCATTTGCCTGAATATGCCTGACCATTTTTTTATTGGTTTTTTGCGCGACTTTATACGTCACGTCAATGTCCCCTTTTTGAACATGCCTTTGAATCAGTTTCAGCGTATCATGATCGGGTATATCTGAATACAGCAGCGTCTTTGTTTCAGAAAACAGCCGTTCCACTTGCGGCGGAAGATCGGCGCCGTGTGCAATTTTTAATTCTTTTTCATATTTCGCCTTTAAGGCGGCAGGCAGCATTGCTTGAAGCGCCGTTATTTTAAAAGACAGCGTTTTGTCTGACAGCCATGATGACAGATCCATAAGCTCCTCTGTCAGAACAGGTGTAAGATCTAATAAATCCTCTACTTCCTTGACAGATTTTCCCGATAGGTCAGATGCTTCTTTGACTGCTGTCACAAACCCTTGAATCTTACGGGGGCCAAACGGAACAATGACCCGCATCCCCGTTTTGATCATGCCCTTCAGATGGTCTGGGATTTTATAATCAAAAGGCCTGTCTATATTTTTGGTGCTGACATCAACGATGACTTCTGCAAAATTCATGAGCGCTCTCCGGTTTGTTTTGAGAGGGCTGCGATCTCCTGAAGGATTTCAAAAGAAACATCGAGCTTAGACATGATCGGGAGTTCGCGTTTATGCCCGTCTTTGAAAAAGATTGTCACGATATTCGTATCAGCACCAAAACCGGCCCCATTTGCTTTCACATCATTTGCCACAATCAAATCAAGGTTTTTAGCGGCGAGCTTTTTACGTGCATAGTGTTCAATGTCTTGTGTTTCGGCGGCAAATCCGACCAAAATCTGCTCTTTCTTTTTCTCGCCCAATTCTTTCAAAATATCGACTGTTCTTTTCAGTTCTAAGGTCATGCCGCCGTCTTGTTTTTTCATTTTATGGTCAAATACTGTTTTCGGCGTAAAATCGGCTACCGCAGCTGTTTTAATGACTATATCGCTTGCGTCATACACAGAGAGCACAGCTTCGCGCATATCCGCAGCCGATTGAACAGGGATAAACTCAGCAAGGCCTTTAGGCTGATCAAGTGAAACAGGCCCAGAAATTAAGGTTACCCGTGCGCCGAGCTGAACAGCAGCCTCCGCTAGTGCGTAGCCCATTTTGCCCGTCGATTTATTGGTAAAAAACCGGACAGGATCAATCGCTTCCCGCGTTGGACCGGCTGTAATGACCACATGCTTGCCTTCTAAAGGAGCGGATGTTTCTTCAGCAAAATGTTTTTCGGCCAGCTTTACGATGTTTTCCGGCTCTTCCAATCTGCCTTTTCCTACGTAACCGCATGCTAAATAGCCCTCACTTGGCTCAATAAAACGATAACCGTCCTGATAAAGAACAGAAATGTTTCGTTTGACTGCCGGGTGGTCATACATATGAACGTTCATCGCCGGCGCAATCCAAACGGGAGCCGTTGCTGCCAACAATGTTGTCGTCAGCATATCATCAGCGATGCCGTTTGCCAGTTTTCCAATCACATTAGCCGTAGCCGGCGCTAAGATAATCAAGTCGGCCCAGTCAGCGGCATCAATATGAGAAATGACGCTTGGATTTTGTTCTTTAAATGTATCTGTATAGACTTCGTGGCGGCTCAATGCCTGAAATGTCAGCGGTGAAACGAATCGGCAAGCGGATTCAGTCATAATCACTTTGACATTTGCTCCTGCCTGAACCAGCTTGCTCGTTAACGCACAGGCTTTATAAACAGCGATGCCTCCGCTCACGCAAAGTAACACATTTCGATTGTTTAGCAATGAATTCTCCCCCTCTGCACTTTACAAAACCGCACGGAAAAAAATAACAACCTACATGTGATATAGGTTGCTACTTGTGCTACTATTCGCGGTCTTCCTTTTCAAACGAAAGCAGGCCTGCATCAATTTCTTCTAAAGCTTTGCCTACATATTTGTGTGAAATCGTATGTTCAATCATTTGGTCTTTTTTGATTTGCATTTCACGTGCGCGTCTCGCAGAAACAGTCACCAGCGTATATTTTGAATCTAATTTATTCATTAAAGAATCAATTGACGGATCTAACATTGATTATTCAACCTCCAGCATTTTCTTATATCTTGGAGCAACGCGTTCACGCTTCAAATGTTCAGCAAGAACGATTGCTTTGATTTTATCGCAAGCCGTTTCGACATTATCGTTTTCAACGACATAGTCATAAGCATCCATCATTTCGATCTCAGCTTTTGCGGCTTTCATTCGATTTTCAATCAGAGCGTCTGTTTCTGTGCCTCGTGTCACGATTCTGTTTTTCAGTTCAGAAAGGCTTGGAGGCGCAAGGAAAATAAATAGGCCTTCCGGGAAAGCATTTCTCACTTGAAGAGCCCCTTGAACTTCAATTTCTAAAAAGACGTCTTTTCCATCTTGAAGCGTCTGTTCAACATAATCGACTGGCGTGCCGTAATAATTGCCGACATACTCTGCCCATTCAAGCAGCTTGTTGTCCGCAATCATTTGCTCGAATTCGTCTCTTGTTTTGAAAAAATAATCGACTCCGTTCACTTCGCCCTCTCTTGGACTTCTTGTGGTTACTGAAATCGAATATTCAAATTTTGTGTCTTCCTGCGAAAAGATCGCTTGTCGAACCGTTCCTTTACCAACTCCTGAGGGACCTGAGAGAACGATTAATAACCCTCTTTCTTTCATGCGGCAATTACCCCTGCCCTTCATCCATAATTTCTTCTTTAACAGAAAGTCTGTGTGCAACTGTCTCAGGCTGGACGGCAGATAAGATAATGTGATCACTATCCATGACGACAACTGCACGGGTTCTTCGTCCGTATGTAGCGTCAATTAGCATTCCGCGGTCTCTTGCATCCTGAATCATCCGTTTGATTGGCGCAGACTCCGGGCTGACAATCGAAATCATCCGATTGGCGGAGATGATATTGCCAAATCCGATATTAATCAGTTTAATCGTCATCTTCTACGTTCCCCCTGTAAAATAGACGTCTCTAGTTTAGCCTAGTAAGACCGTCTGTAAACAATACGCACAGTCACTATTCTATATTTTGCACTTGTTCTTTTATTTTTTCAATAGAACTTTTCATTTCAACGACAAGCTTTGTGATCTGATGATCATTTGCTTTTGAGCCGATCGTATTTGCTTCCCGATTGAGCTCCTGAACAAGAAAGTCGAGTTTGCGCCCGACAGCTCCGCCACTAGCTAATATATCACGAAACTGGGCGAAGTGGCTCTTCAGCCTTGTAATCTCTTCAGTGATATCAGAGCGGTCTGCAAAAATAGCGCATTCTGTTACAAGCCGGCTCTCGTCTAATACGTCTTCAGTCCATTCTTTGATTCTGGCGTACAGCCGTTCCCGGTAACGAGATACGACATCTGCAGCCAGCAATTCAGTTTCTCTCACCAGCTCTTCAAGCTGATCAATATGCATCAGGCAGTCTTTCGCTAAGAGCAGCCCCTCTTTTTCACGCATTTCACAGAGACCTTTTACCGCTTCTTCTGCAGCATCGATGATCAACGCCTCCAGCTTGTCATTTTGCGTCTGTTCTTCATGAACCTGGACGACATGATCAAGCTTAAAGAAATCCATTACATCGGGCTCTGCAGACAATTGATACCGTTTCTTCATATCTCTCGCGGCTGCGACAAACTCATCGAGCAGCGGCCAATCAATTTCAAGCCTTTTCTCAACAAGCATATCGCTGTCAACAGATACGAAAAGCTCAATTCTTCCGCGCTGAATATGCTGCAGAATGGTCTGTTTCAGCTTATCTTCAAAATATAGCAAAGGCCTTGGCAAACGAGCGTTCACTTCTTTAAATCTGTAGTTCACAGATTTAAGTTCAACGCTTACAGAGAGATCGTCTTGTGTTTTGCTTGCACTGCCGAAGCCTGTCATACTTCGTATCATTTTAAAACACCCAATTCTTCCCTGTTCTCATAATAAAAGGGCAATAGACACGCTATTACCCCTAAGATTATATCATATGAATTTATTTTTTTCTTGTTAAAAGTGACCCCGCCAGCAAAAAAGTAGGGATGGCGGACATACCGATGACGAGCATCCAGTCCCCCGGCGTGATGGCTACAGTATGGAAAATCGGCTGAAGCGGCGGATAGTAGATTACTACAAGCATCAGCAAAATGGATGACAATACCGCGCCGATTAAATACAGGTTTTGAAACGGATTTCTAGAGAAAACAGAAGTTTCGCTGCGGCAGTCAAACACGTGAATAAGCTGAGCGAGCACCAATGTGGCAAACGCGATCGTCTGGGCATAAGCCAAGTTTTCCGGATTGCGGTGGTACACAATGATAAACGCTAAAATAGTGGCAACTCCGATTAAAAATCCTCTGGAAACGACCTTCCATCCTAGCTTGCGGGCAAATACCCCTTCTTTCGGATGACGGGGCTTGCGCTTCATGACGTCTCCTTCCGGCTGATCCATGCCGAGCGCCATCGCCGGCAATCCGTCCGTCACCAAGTTGACCCACAAAATCTGAATCGGAACGAGCGGTAAAGGAAGGGCGAGCAGCATCGCAAACAGCATGACAAGGATTTCTCCGACGTTAGACGCCAACAGGTATCTGATAAACTTCCTGATATTTTCGTAGATGTTCCTACCTTCTTTTATCGCTGATTTAATCGTCGCAAAATTATCATCCACGAGAACAAGAGATGATGCTTCTTTGGCCACATCTGTCCCGGTAATGCCCATAGAGACGCCGATATCAGCTTGTTTAATGGCAGGAGCATCATTGACGCCGTCTCCCGTCATCGCCACAATATGCCCGTTCTCCTGATAGGCTTTTACGATTTTTAGTTTATGTTCAGGGGAAACGCGGGCAAATACATACACATCCTCCACCACATGAGAAAGCTCTTCTTGAGAAAGTTCATTCAGCATCTTGCCGTCCATGATTTTGCCGCTTTTCGGAAGGAGGCGCAAGTCTTTCGCTATCGCTTTAGCGGTTTCTACATGATCACCTGTAATCATAACAGTCTTAATTCCTGCTTCACGGCATTCTTTTATCGCCTGCCTGACTTCCGGCCGCGGGGGATCAATGATACCTGAAAGGCCAAGCATGGTCAGATCTTTTTCCGCCTGCTCCATTGACGGTGTTTCGCCTGCTTTTATCGGCCTGTAGGCGACCGCTATCGTTCTGAGCGCCTGTGATGCCAAATGTCTTAATACCGCCTCTGTTTCTGCTTTTCTTTCATTTGAAAAAAGAGCCGCTGAGCCATCATAATAAATACGGGAAGATCGCTGCATCAGTACATCCGGTGCACCTTTTGTAATGATATAGCGCTTTCTGTCTTGATCCTCTACGATGACAGTCATCATTTTCCGTGCAGAATCAAACGGAAATTCTTCGACCACCCGGTAGTTTGATTCAACAAACTCCTTTGAAAAACCGCCTTTTCTAGCCGCGGTGAGCAGCGCTCCCTCTGTCGGATCTCCGTCAAGCACATATTCGCCGTCTCTTTTCTCGATATTGGAGTTGTTACAAAGCGCTCCGAACAGAAGCATCTGCTGAAGCGGCTTATGTTCATTGACACTGATCTCTTTTTCGTTTAGTGTGAAGCTTCCTTTCGGTTCATAGCCGGCCCCTGCCACTCTCCATGTTTTCCCTCCGGACCAGACATGTGTCACCGTCATTTTGTTTTGGGTCATTGTCCCTGTTTTATCTGAACAAATGATAGACGCACACCCAAGCGTTTCAACAGCAGGAAGCTTTCTAACAATGGATTTTTGTTTAATCATCCGCTGTACACCAAGCGAAAGCGCCACTGTCACAATCGCCGGCAGCCCCTCCGGAATAGCGGCTACCGCTAACGAGACACCTGCTAAAAACATACTGTACAGATCATGACCCTGAATAACACCGACAGCAACGACAAGTACGGTCAGAAGCAATGCAACAACAATCAAAATCTTCCCGAGCTGCTCCAGTCTTCTTTGCAGCGGGGTTGACAATGTCCCTGCTGATTCAAGCATGTCGGCAATTTTCCCCATAACCGTATTCATTCCTGTCCCGACGACAACCCCGACACCGCTGCCGCGGGTCACAATCGTACCCATAAATGCCATATTGGTAATATCGCCAAGTGAAACATCCGGTTTTTTCAATTTATCAGCATGCTTCACAACCGGGATTGATTCCCCGGTCAGCGCTGATTCTTCTATTTCAAGGCTTCTCGCTTCAACAATTCGAACGTCTGCGCCAATTCTGTCCCCGCTCGTAAATTTCACAATATCACCCGGCACCAGTTCCTTAGAAGGAATCTTTGTCCAGCTTCCTTCCCTGAGTGCCATGACGTGCGGTGTTGAAAGCTCTTTTAAAGCCTGAAGAGATTGCTCAGCACGCCTTTCTTGAAAGAAACCGAGTATGCCATTCACAAACACAATCGCAATAATCGCAACCGCATCTACATATTCACCAAGAAAACCTGAGATTAACGTTGCCGCCAGAAGCACAAGCACCATAAAATCTTTGAACTGCGCGAAAAACAAGAGAAGCGCTGAAGTTTTTTTCCCTTCTTGCAGCTCGTTTGGTCCATGCTTGTCAAGGCGTTTTTTTACCTCTTTTTCTGTTAATCCTTGTTTCATGGACGTATTGGTTGCCTCTAGTAAATCTGTTTGTCCCATTTCATGAAACTTCATTCCGCTCGTCCACTCCCCTGCTCTCTTATAGAGATATCACTCTATAAGCATGCTTATTCTGACTCGTCCCATTTCATGCTATAATTATCGAATGCAGGAAGAATGAGAGGGTGTATTGCATATGTCGTTTGATGGCATGTTTACATACGGAATGACACACGAACTTAACGAGAAAATAATGGGCGGACGAATTACAAAAATCCATCAGCCATATAAGCACGATGTGATTTTCCACATCCGTGCCAAGGGAAAAAACCAAAAACTATTATTATCGGCACATCCGAGCTATTCACGGGTGCATATCACGGCACAAGCTTATGAAAATCCAAGCGAACCGCCAATGTTTTGCATGTTGCTGAGAAAGCATATCGAAGGCGGATTCATTGAGAAAATTGAACAAGCGGGCTTAGACCGCATTATGATTTTTCATATCAAAAGCCGAAACGAAATTGGCGATGAAACCGTACGAAAGCTTTATGTAGAAATTATGGGCCGTCACAGCAATATCATTTTGACTGACGCAGCAGAAAATGTGATCATCGACGGACTTAAGCATTTATCACCGTCAATGAACAGCTACCGTACAGTACTGCCCGGCCAAGATTATAAGCTTCCGCCTGCTCAGGACAAAATATCGCCTCTTGAGGCGTCAGAAGATGATATTTTGCGTCACCTCAGCTTTCAAGAAGGAAGGCTTGATAAACAAATTGTCGACCACTTTTCAGGCGTGTCTCCGCTTTTCGCCAAAGAAGCGGTTCACAGAGCAGGCCTTGCCAACAAAGTCACACTGCCAAAAGCGTTGCTGGCACTGTTTGCCGAAGTGAAAGAGCACCGTTTCATTCCCAACATTACGACTGTAAACGGAAAGGAATATTTTTATCTGCTGGAGCTGACTCATCTAAAGGGCGAAGCGCGCCGTTTTGATTCATTAAGCGAACTGCTCGACCGTTTTTATTTCGGCAAAGCTGAACGAGACCGAGTCAAACAGCAGGCTCAGGATCTTGAGCGTTTTGTTGTGAACGAACGGAAGAAGAATGCCAACAAAATCAAAAAATTAGAGAAAACCCTGGAGTATTCGGAAAACGCGAAGGAATTTCAGCTTTACGGAGAGCTTTTAACCGCTAATTTATATATGCTGAAAAAAGGTGATAAACAGGCCGAGGTCATCAACTATTATGATGAAGAAAGCCCGACAATCACGATTCCTTTAAACCCGAACAAAACGCCTTCTGAAAACGCACAGGCCTATTTCACGAAGTATCAGAAAGCGAAAAATTCGGTCGCGGTTGTCGAGGAGCAAATCAGGCTGGCACAGGAAGAGATCGAATATTTTGATCAGCTGATTCAGCAGCTTTCGTCCGCTTCTCCCCGGGATATCAGCGAAATCAGGGAAGAGCTTGTAGAGGGCAAATATTTACGCCCTAAGCAGCAAAAAGGCCAGAAAAAGCAAAAACCGCACAATCCGGTGTTAGAAACATATGAATCCACCTCAGGCCTGACTATTTTAGTGGGTAAGAACAATCGTCAAAATGAATATTTAACGACCAGAGCGGCGGCCAGAGACGATATCTGGCTTCACACGAAGGACATTCCCGGCTCCCACGTTGTGATCAGAAGCAGCGAACCGGATGAGCAAACAATCATGGAAGCCGCGACAATTGCAGCTTATTTTTCAAAAGCTAAAGATTCAAGTTCAGTGCCTGTAGATTATACAAAAATCAGACATGTCAAAAAACCAAACGGCGCGAAACCCGGTTTCGTCACCTATGACAGCCAGCATACCGTCTTTGTCACGCCTGATGCTGATACTGTCATCAAGCTCAAAAAAAGCTGAGCCGCATAAAGAAAAGCCAGAGCATTTGTATGCTCTGGCTTATTTCTTTCTTCTCACCTGATAAAGCCTGTTCACTTCAGCAATAAAATCGCCGTCAATCAGCTTATCCACGTTTTCAGCAAGCTCTTTCGTGTGCTTTGGACTTGCTCCGCTTGTAGAAACAGACACAGTGACATGCCCTCTTTTTACGATTTTCGGCATATATACATTGCCAAGCTCAGCGTCACTGACACAATTGACAAGCTGAAAAGGCGAAGCGGATTGGGCAATTTCTTTGTTCACTGCCGCATTATCCGTCGCAGCAATAATGAAGAAAGCATTGAGATAATCTTCTTTTTCAATTGTCCGTTTTTCCCATTTGATACGCCGCTCTTCTGCCATTTGCTTGATTTCCGGTTCCACATCCGGACTGACAAGCGTTATATCAGCTCCCTCAGAAATCACCGTTTTCAGCCTTCTGAGAGCGATGCTTCCGCCCCCCGCAATCACAACCTTCTTCTTTTCCAGGCTAATGTGCAGCGGAAGCATATGAACCTCCATCAAAATCAAATTGTCCCTCAGGATTTGCCGCAGTTTCTCTCACACGGTTCAAAAATGCGTTTTTCACATGAGGATGAAAACCGATATAGGAAGAGAGGTAGACGTTCGGATTATGGGCTTTTAATTTCTGAACCTCTCGTTCGATTTCATTCATCAGCATACCCGTAAAAAGCAAATATGGAACGATAAAGGTTGTTATGCCGTCATCTTTTTTAAGTTCTGAAAAAACCTCTTTGTAATTAGGGCCGCATGCTGTCAAAAAGCACGGAATGACTTCCTTGACTGGAATCATTTCCTGAAGAAGATTAGCAATACCGGTTACGTCTCTTTTGACATCTGGATCTGAACTTCCCCTTCCGATGAGTACCACTCTGGCATTTTCATATGGAACACCTATGTCTTTCATTCGGTGATATACAGCCTTGACTACTTCTTCGTCAATCCCGATCGGCTTTCCGTATGAAATGCGGACTGACGGATATCGGGATGCAACACGGGCAATTTCTTCCGGAATATCATGTTTTGCATGCGCAGCTGTTAAAAGAAGCAGAGGCACCACTGTGATATGAGTGGCGCCTTGCTTCACACATGCTTCAAATCCTGTCTCAATTGTCGGCTCCTGAAGCTCTAAAAAGCTGATTTCTTGTACTGGCACAGAGATGTGGGCCTTGCATCCTTCCAAAAAGGCTGCGGCTTCTTGCTGCGCTTTTTTGACCCGGCTGCCGTGGCCGACATATAAAATTGCTTGTTTCATTTTTACAACGCCTCGCTTAAATCTTGTTTTTTCAGTTCAGATTCAAACCATTCCAGCTTATAGTGATAATTTACAACATTTCCAATGACAATTAAACTCGGATTTGTAATGTTTTCTTTTACCACTGTTTCTGAAAGGGTGTCAACTGTACAAAAAACAGATTTTTGCTTGTCCGTTGTTCCCCAATGAATAAAGGCTGCCGGCGTAGAACCGTCCCGGCCGTTTTCAAGGAGTTTTCTTTCAATCTGCTGCACGTTTTTGATACCCATATAGATGACAAGTGTATCAATTCCTGTAGCCAGCGCTTTCCACTTTTCCTCAAAATCTTCTTCTTTTTTATAATGACCCGTTACAAAAGCAACGTTAGAGCCCGCCTCCCGATGAGTAACAGGAATCCCGGCATAAGCGGCTGCCGCGATTCCAGACGTAATGCCGGGGATGATTTCAAACGGAATTCCGTTTTCAGAGAGGCATTCCGCTTCTTCTCCCCCCCTGCCGAACACAAAAGGGTCTCCGCCTTTCAGCCTGACAACGGTTTTCCCTTTTTGCGCATACTTTACAAGAAACCGATTAATGGTTTCCTGCTTCATCGTATGAAAATCCGGAAGCTTCCCGCAGTAGATCAGGTCTGCTTGCTCTTTGGCATATTGTAAAATCTCTTTATTTACTAATCTGTCATATAAGATGACATCAGCTTTTTCAATGGCTTTCAGCGCTTTAATTGTCAGCAGATCAGGGTCACCGGGACCCGCTCCTACAATATATACTTTCCCCATCGTATTTCCCCCGATCTATTCGAGTTCTTCCAGAAGATTCGCTGTGATGATGTTCTCGCTTGCATTCCGGCATCTGAGAAGAACGCAGCAGATCATATTCAGCTCAATTTTTGTTTAACAAACTCGATCAGCTGATTTTTACACGCTTCACGGTCATGCTGTCCTGAATCAAGAACGAGCTCTGGAGCTTCCGGTTCTTCATAAGGTGAATCAATTCCTGTAAAGAACGGAATCTCTCCGTTTCTTGCTTTTTTGTAAAGTCCTTTCGGATCTCTTTGTTCACAAATATCAAGGTCGCATTTAATGTAGACTTCATTAAATTCGCCCGCTTCCACAAGCTCGCGAACCTGTTGCCTGTCCTCGCGGAAAGGAGAGATAAAAGCAGTAATCACAATGGTTCCCTGCTGAACAAAAAGCTTCGCCACCTCTCCGATTCGGCGGATGTTTTCTTTTCGGTCTTCATCAGAAAAACCAAGATCCTTATTTAAGCCGTGACGGATATTATCCCCGTCAAGCACAATCACTTGGTAGCCTTGCTCAAACAATTCTCTCGCAGCGGCGTTGGCAATCGTTGATTTGCCTGAGCCGCTTAACCCTGTCAGCCAGAGAATGGAGCTTTTATGCTTGTTTTTTTGCTGGTACTCTTCTTTTGTGATAGAGGCTTCATGCCATACAATATCGCGATTTGTCACTGCCAGTCCTCCTTAAGATACGCCTACTTCTTCTTTTTTCTTCATCCCTTTGATTAACACTTCTACGACTTCTTTCCGACTGAATTCAGCAGGCGGCAGCACACCGTCTCTCAGCATGCCTCTTACCTTAGTGCCTGATAAAATGACGTGATGCTCTCTGCCATGAGGGCATGTTTTCGCTGTTCCCATATTTCCGCATTTTTTACAGAAGAAGCTGTGCTCAAATTTCAGCGGTGTAATTCCGAGTTCTTCAGGTTTAAATGTGTCAAACAGCTCCTGTGCTTCGTATGTTCCGTAATAGTCGCCTACACCTGCATGATCACGGCCGACGATGAAATGTGTGCAGCCGTAGTTCTTTCTGACAAGCGCGTGGAAAATTGCTTCTCTCGGGCCTGCATAACGCATCGCCGCTAAAAAGACACCAAGGAAAACGCGATCTTTCGGGTAATAATGATCAAGAAGCACTTGGTAGCTTTCCATCCGTACATCAGCTGGAATGTCATCAGATTTTGTTTCACCTACTAACGGATTCAAGAACAAGCCGTCTACTGTTTCAAGAGCCGTTTTTTGAATGTATTCATGCGCTCTGTGAACAGGGTTTCTTGTTTGGAAACCGACAATGGTTTCCCAGCCTTTCTCCGCAAACTGGCGTCTCGTTTCTGACGGTTCAAATGTAAATTCAGGGAACTGTTTTGAAGCTTTTTTAATCAACGTAATCGGTCCGCCGACATATGTATTGCCGCGGCTGAACAGCTTTTTAACACCAGGATGCTCCTGTTCATCTGTCTTGTACACATTGACAGCTTCTTTTTGTTTGTCAGGCACGTACAGGTCTTCGATTTGGATAACGCCGTATGTTTCTCCTTCATACGTTAACTTTACCGTTTCACCAACTGACAGTTCCGCCGCTTTTTGCGCATCGACCGGAAGCGTGATTGGAAGAGACCAAACAACACCGGAAGAAAGACGCATGTTTTCGACAACAGATACGTAATCTTTTTCATTAAAGAAACCTTCAATCGGGCTGTATGCACCGATACCGATCAATTCCAAATCCGCGAAAGAAATTAAATCAAGTTCAATTTCTTTTTGAGTGCCGCTCACATCATATGATTCATCTACTCTGTTTACTAATGTTCCTCCGTGTGGTGCTAAGCTCATAACATCCATCTCCTCCTAGTTAACTTATAAAATTACTCAGATTAATGATCAGATTCCCCCGCCTTGTTCGTGGACTGAGCGTCTCTCTTTACGAATGGCCTTTGTCAGGCTGACGGCACCGCCCGCCGCTAAAAGCACACTTACCATGATAAAGATCGAATAATAATCTGCTTTTAAAAACAAGGATACAAGCAGATAAGAAATCGATAAAGATAAAAATGGCGATACGATCCATACCTTCAGCATCGTTTGAACAACTTGTTTATGGAACACGTTCGGACCGTTTTTTGCCATGCCTATTCCGATAATAGACGATGACGTGACTTGCGCCAAGGGCACCGGCATCCCAAATACAGAACTGATGATCACCAGTCCCGCTCCTGTACCGGATAAGAGAATGCCTTCCCCTTTGGAGAATCTCGTAATTTTCTTCCCGTTTGTTTCTAGCACTCGCCGGCCTAATAACAGTGCCCCAAGAGCAACAAAAGCTCCTCCATACAAGGTTCCTTTTCCGACATCAAGCACACCGGCAGCTACTAACGGGCCAACAGCATTCGCCACGTTATTCATGCCGGCAGAGAATGCTTCGAAAAATCCGGCAACTAACAAAACAATGCCGAGGATTTTTTGCTTTTTAGAAGATTTTACTTCAATCTTAAAATAACGAAACAGCTTAGATACGAAATAGGTGAAGCCGAAAGCGAACAGCGGGACAAAAACCCAAAATGACACAATGATCAGAAGATTGTTCACAAACAATACTTTATAAGCCACTCCCACGCCGACAACCGCGCCGACTGTTACTTCACTTGTCGACAAAGGAATGCCGAGCAGATTAGCAGTAAAGAGCGACAGGGCAGCAGCTCCAATAATGATGCAAACAATCGTCAGTGTAATCGTCTGCTCAGGAATAATGCCGGAGCTGATTGTTTTTACAACCTCGCCTCCGCCAATGACCGCCCCGGCAAAGACACCGACTGCGCATAGGATCAAAGCGTAGGTTTTCTTTTTGATGGCTCCGGAGCCGTAAGCAACCCCCATCGAAGCTGCA
This sequence comes from Bacillus sp. PS108, assembly GCF_037963335.1. Lineage (NCBI taxonomy): Bacteria > Bacillati > Bacillota > Bacilli > Caryophanales > Bacillaceae > Bacillus > Bacillus sp. PS108. The sequence continues at coordinate 1,603,180 of NZ_CP150155.1, read as the reverse complement.
GCGCCGCTTGCACCAATATTCATCGCGAAAAACAAGCTAAATAAAATAGCGGCTAATTCCATTTTGCAGCTCCTTATTCATGCAGTCCGCATTCTGTTTTCGCCATACCATTCCATCTGCCTGAGCGCAAATCCTCTGCTGTAAAAGCGGGAGCAGTGCAAGGCGCACATCCAATACTTGGATATCCTTGGTCATGAAGCGGATTGTAGTCCAGTTCATTCCGGGATGTGTATCTCCAAATGTCTTTCCAAGTCCAATGGATAAGCGGGCAAACTTTTACTGACTTGAATTTTTCATCTTTGTTTAAGAAATTCGTATTGGCACGGCTTGGCCCTTGATCACGGCGCAGGCCGGAAAGCCAGGCTGGATGTCCTGAAAGCGCCTCTCTTAAAGGAACGACCTTTCTAAGATAGCAGCACTGATTCGGCTCTCTTTCCCACAGTTTGTCACCATATTCTTCGGCTTGTTCCTCAAGGGTGAGATCTGGTTTTTTCAGGATGATATTAAGACCCGGATAACGCTCTTTCACTCGTTCAATTGTTTCATAGGTTTCTTTAAAATGAAGTCCTGTATCAAGAAACACAATCTCTGCGTCTTTTTTCACTTTATAAATTAAGTCAATCAGAACGATTCCCTCAATTCCGAAACTGCAGGCATAAACAAGCTGATCGCCGTAATGGCCGTATGCCCATTTTAAAACTGACAGCGCTCCTTTATAAGGATCGTCTTCCGGAAATGTAATCGTTGGTTCTTCCCAATTATCATACGTTAACATTTCTTCTTTCCTCCTTTCGGAGACAAACAAACAGTAGCTTTCTGCCGGTTGTCTTTTCCCATGTAATGTGATTCGCGGCTGCTGATATACAGATAGCCTTTTTACCTCTTAAAATAAAAAACTTTCAATCCGGCGGAAAGAAAGACAGGAACAGCATGCAGCCCTTATCTTTCAAAATGGAATTCATTTTGCTGGAAGTAGCACCTTACAAACTATGCAGGTTGCCGGGCTTCATAGGTCCAGTCCCTCAGCCGCTCTTGATAAGTTTTTAGATTTGTAGTAAATTTTAGCACAATTCTAACATAAGTCAACCCGACTTTTTTTATAGGATTAATAAAAAAACAGGCCTCACAGCCTGTTTTCAAGTACATCAAGGCTTTGAAGCCTCTTTATATCATTTGAATTTATTTTTTATTTTTTAAACCAATCTTTCGACTCGGGATTTCGTTTCCATGTTTGCAGCTTTTTTAGATCATCTGAATGAATATTTCCGTTTTCAAGCGCGACCTCTGTGAGCGTATCATAATCGGTTAATGAGTAGTATGGCAGTTCTGCCTTTGCGAAGGCTTCCTCCGCTTTAGGAAGTCCGTACGTAAAGATTGAGACGACACCAAGCACTTCACAGCCGGCCGCTTGTAAAGCTGCACAAGCTTCAAGCACGCTGCCTCCTGTGGAAATTAAGTCTTCAATGACAACTGTTTTTTGCCCCTCTTGCACAGCTCCCTCAATCTGATTGCCTTTTCCGTGCGCCTTCGGCTTGCTCCTCACATAACACATCGGAAGATTCAAACGGTCAGCCGCAAGAGCAGCATGAGGAATACCGGCAGTTGCTGTTCCCGCAATCATTTCAGCTTCAGGAAAATGCTCTTTGACAAGCTTGCTGATACCTGAAGCAACATCGTTTCTGACCTCTGGGAAAGATAGCGTAAGGCGGTTGTCACAGTAGATCGGTGATAAAATGCCGCTTGCCCATGTGAACGGCTCGTTCGGGCGTAAAAATACAGCTTGGATGTCTAATAGATGTTTTGCGATGATTTGTTTCAAGATTTGATTCCCTCCCATTCAAGTCTGACAGCCTTATAGGCTTTTACCGGGTCTTCCGCTTTTGTAATCGAGCGTCCTACTACAATCGCTGATGAACCTTTCTCTCTTGCAATGGCAGGCGTCGCTACGCGGACTTGGTCATTCGCAGCGTCCTCTGACATTCTGATCCCCGGAGTGACAGTCAGAAATGAAGGCGACACCGCTTGGTAAATGGCTTTTGCTTCATGAACAGAGCAGACCACTCCATCCAATCCGCTTTCTTCCGCCTGTTTGCTGTAGTGCACAACCGTATCAATCAGAGACTTTTCGATCAGCAGTTCATCTTTCATGATTTGTTCAGATGTGCTTGTCAGCTGGGTTACCGCGATAAGTGACGGACGTTTTTTTCCGGCCGGCGTACCTTCTTCTAAGCCTTCGAGAGCTGCCTGCATCATTTTTTTGCCCCCGGCCGCATGAACATTGACGAGATCTACTCCGAGACTGGCAAGGCGCTTCATCGCTTTGTTTACAGTGGTCGGGATGTCATGAAGCTTGAGATCTAAAAACAGCTCGCAGTTTCTTTCTTTTAATTGTTTCACGATAGATGGCCCTTCTTGATAAAAAAGCTCCATTCCAACCTTTACAAATAATGGTTCTTGATGAAAAGGCGCTAAGAACGCGAGTGTTTCTTCAGCTGATGCAAAATCAAGCGCGATGATGGGCAGGTTGTTTTTCATGATTCCAGCTCCTTCCGATGCATTCTTCAATTGATTGATAGCCGTATTGGCGCAAAACAGATGGGAGCTGTTCAATAATCTCTGGACAGGCAAAAGGATTCACAAAGTTTGCTGTTCCGACAGCGACTGCGCTTGCTCCTGCGAGAAGAAATTCCAGGGCATCTTCAGCCGTTTGCACGCCTCCCATTCCGATAATCGGGATGTTGACCATCTGGCTGACTTCATACACCATGCGAATGGCAACCGGCTTCACAGCAGGGCCCGAAAGTCCCCCTGTTTTATTCGCTAATATCGGTTTGCCGGTTTTTAAATCGAGTCTCATGCCGATTAGTGTGTTGATCATCGTAAGACCGTCCGCTCCCGCTTCCTCGATCGCTAATGCAATTTCTGTGATATTAGCCACGTTCGGGGATAGCTTCACATAAACGGGCACATCCGAAACCTCTTTCACCGCTTTTGTCAAATCGGCAGCCATTTCAGGATTCGTGCCAAAAGCGATTCCGCCTGTTTTCACATTCGGGCAGGAAATATTCAATTCAAGTGCATGGACATTAGGCGCTTTGCTGATATGTTCTGCGACTTCAACATAATCATCGACTTGAGAACCTGCGACATTGGCAATGATCGGTGTATCAAACTGCTCAAGCCACGGCAGCTCATGATGCAACACACTATCCAGCCCCGGATTTTGGAGACCGATCGCATTGAGCATTCCAGCACCAGTCTCAGCTACCCGCGGCGTCGGATTCCCAAAGCGTGGCTCTTTTGTTGTAGCCTTAATCATGATGGCTCCAAGACAAGACAAATCATAAAAACGTGAAAATTCTTTTCCAAAACCGAAGCAACCTGATGCAGGAATGATTGGGTTTTTCAAATCAAGTCCCGGCAATTTCACCTCTAGCATTACAGCGCCACCTCCTGAGCTTTAAATACAGGCCCGTCGAGACATACTTTTACATAGGATGTCTCACTTTCGTTTGTATGGCACACACACGCGAAGCATGCGCCGATTCCGCAGCCCATTCGTTCCTCCATGGACAGATATACTTCTTTATGGGCATATTCCTGTTTTAACGCCTTGAGCATCGGTGTCGGCCCGCAGCTGAGGAGGATATCAAACTCTAGATTTTTCCGTTTAATCACATCTGTGACAAATCCGGTTTCCCCGTAGCTTCCGTCAGCTGTTGCCACATACGTGTCTCCGTACTGCCGGCATTCTTCCTCGTAAAAAACATCCTTTGCCGATTGGAATCCTAAAACGTGGATGACATTTACCCCTTTTTCAATCAAGCGTTTCGACAGCTCTTGGAGAGGCGGCACACCTACTCCGCCTCCTACCAGCAAAGCCGTCTTTCCGGGTTGAACTTCATTAACAGGAAAGCCATTTCCCAAAGGCCCGAGGACATCCACAAGTTCTCCCTGCTGCTTCAGTGACAAGAGTCTTGTCCCTTCCCCATCTACCCGATAAATGATGGTGACTTCATTTTTTTCAAAGTTGACGTCTGCGATGCTGATCGGCCTTCTCAAAAGAGGCGTAACCGCTTCGCTCACTTTAAGATGAAGGAACTGTCCAGGGGTTGTAAACCCTTGGACAAGTTCCCCTTTCAGAACCATTTGAAACACCCGGTCTGCAATTTGCTGGTTAGAACATACTGTCAAATACGCTTTTTTCATATAGTGACTGCCGCCTCCTGATTTGTGTTGACTGCCGGCATTTGATCAGCACGGAATGTCATGCTTTCCAGCACTCGCAATATCGCCTCTGCCGTATCTAAAGATGTTAGGCAGGCAACACCATTTTCTACTGATTCACGTCTGATTCTAAAACCGTCTCTTGCCGGCTGCTTTCCTTTTGTCAGCGTATTGATGACAAACTGCGCTTCTCCGTTTCTGATGACGTCAAGCAAGTTCGGGCCATCCTGACCGATTTTTCCGACGACCTTCGCTGGAATGGAAGCTTCTTTCAAGTAGCCTGCCGTTCCTTCCGTCGCTAAAATGTTGTAGCCGATCGCGTGGAACCGCTTAGCAATGGCAAGCCCTTCTTCTTTGTCCTTATCAGCTACTGTTAAAAGCACGGAACCGTAGTTCGGGATTTGAATACCTGAAGCAATCAAGGCTTTGTAGAGCGCCTTTTCAAGTGTCGAATCTTTCCCCATGACTTCACCGGTTGATTTCATTTCAGGCCCTAACGTAATGTCCACTCTTCTCAGCTTGGCAAAGGAGAAAACCGGCGCTTTTACAAATACACCTTGCTGTTCAGGCTGAAGGCCCTCTGTATAGCCAAACGCAGCCAGCTTTTGACCAAGAATGATTTTTGTTGCGAGATTCGCCATTGGGATACCCGTAATTTTGCTTAAAAACGGTACGGTTCTGCTTGATCTCGGATTCACTTCTAGCACGTACACCTCGCCTTGCGACAAGACGAATTGAATATTGAGCAAACCGACAATATTCAGCCCTTTAGCCAATGCGATCGTGTATTGTTCAATTTTTTTCTTAATGTCCTCTGTGAGAGACTGAGGCGGATAAACAGCGATCGAGTCTCCGGAGTGAACGCCCGCACGTTCAATGTGCTCCATAATTCCCGGAATGACGACTGTTTCACCGTCGGATACTGCATCGACTTCAATTTCTTTTCCGGTCAAGTATCTATCAATTAATACAGGGTGCTGTGGATTGATTTTGACTGCATTTTTCATGTAATGAAGCAGTTCCTCTTCATGGTACACAATCTCCATCGCCCGGCCGCCAAGTACATAGGAAGGACGCACCAGTACCGGATAACCGATATCACTTGCGATGCTTACCGCCTGATCAACTGATGTCGCTGTTTTGCCAAGCGGCTGAGGAACACCAAGTTCTCCAAGCGCTTGTTCAAATTTATCCCGGTCTTCCGCACGGTCTAAATCTTCTAATGAAGTTCCAAGGATTTTCACTCCGCGTGCAGAAAGCTCGTCAGCAAGGTTAATCGCAGTTTGTCCGCCAAATTGTACGACAACGCCCATTGGCTGTTCGAGGTCAATGATGTGCATAACATCTTCAATCGTAAGCGGTTCAAAATACAGCTTGTCTGAGATGCTGAAGTCTGTTGAAACGGTTTCCGGGTTGTTATTGACAATAATGGCTTCATAGCCTGCTTGTTTAATTGCCCATACAGAGTGAACCGTCGCATAGTCGAACTCGACACCCTGACCGATTCGAATCGGACCCGAACCAAGCACCATCACACTTTTCTTATCTGTAACGACAGATTCATTTTCTTCTTCATATGTGCTATAGAAGTATGGCGTTTCTGACTCAAATTCCGCCGCACATGTATCTACCATTTTGAATACCGGCGCAATCCCCGCTTGTTTTCTCAAGCTGTAAAGCTCAGATTCTTTCATTTTCCATTCACGGCTGATGTACTGATCAGAGAAGCCGAGTTCTTTTGCCCGTCTCAGCACATCTGTATCGCCCGCATTGGCCTTCAATTCTTTTTCAAACTGTACGATTCCGAACAGCTTATGCAAGAAGAAGACATCGATAGCGGAAAATTCATGGAGGTCTTCTACCGTGTAGCCTCTTCTGTACGCTTCAGCTAAGTAGAATAAGCGTTCATCACCGGCCTTTTTAATTCGCTTTTCAAGAAGCTCATCTGAAATGTCAGCGGCGTCCTTCAATTCAAGATGATACACATCCGCTTCCAGTGATCGCACCGCCTTCAGCAATGACTCTTCAAGCGTGCGGCCGATTGCCATGACCTCACCTGTCGCTTTCATTTGCGTGCCAAGCTTTCTGTTTGCTGATTCAAACTTATCAAACGGCCAGCGCGGAATTTTGGATACGACATAGTCAAGAGCAGGTTCAAATGCTGCATATGTTTTTCCTGTCACCGGGTTCATCATTTCATCTAATGAAAGTCCGACTGCAATTTTAGCAGCGAGCTTTGCAATCGGGTACCCCGTTGCTTTTGATGCAAGGGCAGATGAACGGCTGACACGCGGATTTACTTCAATAATGTAATATTGGAAGCTGTCTGGATCTAAGGCGAGCTGGACATTACATCCGCCTTCGATCCCAAGCGCGCGAATCAGTTTTAACGATACATTCCGCAAGAGCTGATATTCGCGATCGCTGAGCGTTTGGCTCGGCGCGACAACAATACTGTCTCCAGTATGGATTCCAACTGGATCAATGTTTTCCATGTTACAAACGACAATGGCGTGATCCTGGCTGTCTCTCATGACTTCATACTCGATTTCTTTATAGCCGGCGATGCTTTTTTCAAGCAGACATTGGTGTACCGGGCTTAATTTCAAGCCGTTCTCAACGATTTCTTTTAACTCTGTTTCATTCGAGCAGATGCCTCCGCCTGTTCCGCCTAATGTATATGCCGGGCGGACAATGACAGGGAATCCAATTTGACTGACGAATTTTTCTGCTTCTTCAAGGGAGTGGATAATCTCACTTTCAGGCACCGGTTCATTCAGTTCATTCATTAATGTTCTGAACAAGTCACGGTCTTCAGCTTGCTGAATCGCAGACAGTTTCGTGCCAAGCACTTCGACGCCGCATTCTGCCAAAACGCCTCTTTCAGAAAGCTCAACCGCAAGATTCAAACCGGTTTGGCCTCCGAGTGTAGGAAGAATGGCATCCGGGCGCTCTTTTCTGATGATTCGTGTCAGGAATTCAGGTGTGAGCGGTTCGATGTAAACCCGGTCAGCCATTTCTGTATCTGTCATGATCGTGGCAGGGTTTGAGTTGACAAGGATGACTTCATAGCCTTCTTCTTTCAAAGCAAGACAGGCTTGTGTTCCCGCATAGTCAAATTCTGCTGCTTGGCCGATGATGATCGGTCCAGATCCGATTACTAAAATTTTGTTAATGTCTACGCGTTTTGGCATACCGCTTCCCCTTCTTTCTCTGTTGTTTCGATCATTTCGATGAATCTGTCAAATAGATGGTTGGCATCCTCAGGACCAGGTGAGGCTTCGGGATGATATTGAACAGTAAATGCCGGCAATGTTTTATGCTTCAGCCCTTCAATCGTATCGTCGTTAATTGCGATATGCGTCACTTCCAGTTCTGTTTTACTGATAGACGAAACTGTATATCCATGGTTTTGAGATGTTAAGGCAACTTTTCCTGTAGCCAGCTCTTTTACCGGGTGGTTTGAGCCCCTGTGGCCGAATTTCATTTTTTCAGTATTCGCCCCGCACGCCAGCGCGAATAATTGGTGGCCAAGACATATTCCGAATAATGGCACTTTTCCAAGAACACCTTTAATCATTTCAATCGCTTCAGGCACATCCTTCGGGTCTCCAGGTCCGTTAGAAAGCATGATACCGTCCGGTTTCAGCTGAAGCACCTCTTCCGCTGTAATGTTGTAAGGCACAACGATGACGTCACATTTCCGTTTGTTCAGCTCTCTTAGAATCCCGTGTTTCATGCCGAAGTCAACCAAGACGATGCGTTTGCCTCTTCCCGGGCTCGGATATGCTGTTTTTGCTGATACTTGGGATACTTGATTTCTTGGCAATTCCGTTTCGTTCAGTCTTTTCAGCACTGCTTCGATATCTTCATCAGATGAAGCGAATGTTCCTTTTAGCGCGCCTGCCGTGCGGATCATTCTTGTCAGCTTCCTTGTATCAATTCCCTGGAGTCCGGGAATGTTTTTCATTTTTAAATACTCGTCTAAGGTGTATGCTGAACGCCAGTTGGAAGGCAGCTCACATAATTCTTTGATGATCAGCCCTTTGACAAAAGGGGTAATGGATTCAAAATCATCACGGTTAATGCCGTAATTTCCGATAAGCGGGTATGTTAATGTTACGATCTGTCCGCAGTAAGAAGGGTCAGATAAAATTTCCTGATAGCCTGTCATCCCAGTATTAAAAACGACTTCTCCCATGTTGTGTTCTAAGCTTCCGAAGGCTTCTCCCTCGAATACCGCTCCGTTTTCCAGTACTAATCGTCTCTTCATTTGACAAGTCTCCCCTCTTCATAAGCAAGCTTCCCTGCCGCAATTGTAGCGACCGGCCAGCCGGTGCAGCTGATGCCGTTGAATGGTGTATTTTTTCCTTTTGATAAAAATGTCTCTTTGTCTATAACTGCTTCTTTTTCTAAATCGATTAACGTAATGTCCGCAGCTTGCCCCGTTTGTAATGTTCCATATGGGAGACCGAACGCTTCGCATGGCTTGATTGTCATGTAGTCAATCAACTGCTTCAGCGACCAGCTGCCATTTTTGACAAAGTGTGTGTAAAGAAGCGGGAATGCTGTTTCTAAGCCGACAATTCCGAATGGCGCCAGTTTCATTTCTGTTTTTTTCTCTTCTTCCGTATGCGGTGCATGGTCTGTTGCGATAAAATCAATTGTTCCGTCTAAAAGACCTTCAATTAAAGCAGCTCTGTCTTCTGCACTGCGGAGCGGCGGATTCATTTTATAGTTTGTGTCCAGCCCCGGGATATCCTCATCACAAAGCAGCAAATGATGCGGCGACACTTCTGCTGTCACTCTGATTCCCGCTTTTTTCGCATCGCGTACAACTCTGACAGATTCTTTCGTGCTGATATGGCATACATGATAATGGCAGTTTGCCGCCTCAGCCAGCAGCACATCGCGGGCAATATGAACCGATTCACACACAGAAGGAATGCCGTTTAGCCCGTTCGCTTTGGAGAATGTCCCCTCATGTACGCTTCCTCCGTAAATTAAGGAGTTGTCCTCGCAATGTGCAACAATTGCTTTGTCAATTGCGGCTGCCCGTTTCATCGCTTCATACATCATTCCTGCTGTCTGTATACCAACGCCGTCATCTGTAAAAGCAAATGCCCCGGCTTCTTTTAACGCTTCAAAGTTTGTCATTTCATCGCCGATTTGCCTGATCGTAATGGATGCATATGGAAGAACTCTGACGCATGAAGTTTCTTTAATTCTGTTTTGCACCCATTCCATCTGCTCCTTTGTATCAGGAACCGGCCGCGTATTCGGCATTGCTGCTACTGTAGTATAGCCGCCGCGTGCCGCCGCTTTGGCCCCGGTTTCAATAGTTTCTTTTTTCTCTCCGCCCGGCTCTCTGAAATGCACGTGGAGATCAACAAACCCAGGTGAAACGAGCAAACCTTTTGCATCAATTACCGTTTCATTATCCCTTGCATCAAGCTTGCCGATTGCGGTGATGGTTTCTCCAGTCACTCGGATATCCGCTTCTGTTTTTTCACCATTTTCGTTTAGTATCCAGCCGTTTTTAATGAGATATGACATACGCTGCTTCTCCTCTTTTCACATTGGTTTGTAAGGCACGCTGTATCACTGCCATTCTGATAAATACGCCATTTTGCATTTGCTTGAAGATTCTTGATTTTTCGCTTTCTACTAAGCTGTCATCAATCTCCACTCCTCTGTTTACCGGAGCAGGATGCATGATGATCGCATGCCGCTTCATACGCTCAGCCCGTTCTACGGTCAAGCCGTATTTGTTTAAATAGCCTTCCTGGCTGACAGCGGATTGATGTCGTTCATTTTGAATGCGCAGCAGCATGACAACATCGGAAGACTCAACTGCTTCATCCATTGAGACATACGTGCCGAATGTATTTTCTTCATCCTGCCATTCCGAAGGGCCGGAAAATAGGACCCGGGCACCCAATCTTGTCAACACTTCCGCATTTGACCTTGCCACTCTGCTATGCTTGATGTCGCCGTGAATGGAGACGGTAAGCCCTTTGAACGTATTGAACTCTTCATAAATCGTCATTAAATCAAGCAGTGATTGTGTCGGATGCTGGCCGCATCCGTCTCCCGCATTCAGAATCGGAATGTTCACCTGGCTGACAAGCTCTTCATAATACTCATCCTCACTGTGCCTGATGACGCAGACGTCCACACCGATTGATTCGAGCGTCCGGATCGTGTCATATAAGGTTTCGCCTTTTTGCACGCTTGTGCTTGTTCCATCAAGGTTAAGCACATTCATGCCCAGCTTTTTTTCTGCGACCTCAAAGCTGAACCGCGTTCTCGTGCTCGGTTCGAAAAACAGGTTTGCTGCAAACTTTCCTGTAAGCTGATTGTCTGTTTTTCCGTTTTTGAGGTCTTGTGCTGTTTGAAGCAAATCTTTGATTTCCTCAGTGCTGAGTTCACTCATCGTCGTTAAATGCTTCATGTTCTTTCCCCTCTCTTTTCAACTTAAGGCTGAAAAAAAACCCCGGTCTAAGATAGACTCGGGGTATGGTTAAATAGAGGGCAGCATTGAAGCTTCCTTCTCTTCATAACCCTTCCAAGCCTCTCTGGACTTTCATTAAAAGGTTTTAGATATGATGTTGTTCAGATGTTTCTGCCTGCTCTTCCTTCGCCTGCGGAAGAATCAGGTTTAAGATGACACCGACAATTGCGGCAAGCGCCATTCCTGACACTTGGAATCCGCCCTGAGACACTTGGATAAAAGCGCCTCCTACACCGATGACAAGGATAACTGATGTAATAATGAGGTTTCTGTTGTTTTCATAATCAATTTTGTTGTCAATCAGCATTCTCAGGCCGCTTGAAGCAATGATTCCGAACAGCAGGAAGGAGACGCCTCCCATGACCGCTGACGGCACTGAGCTGATCAGCGCTGAAATTTTGCCGATAAAGCCGAAGCAAAGGGCAATCACTGCCGCGCCTCCGATGACAAAGACGCTGAATACTCTTGTGATGGCCAGCACGCCAATGTTTTCTCCGTAAGTCGTTGTCGGCGGACCGCCGATCAGAGAAGCGAGGATTGTCGCCACACTGTCACCCATAATAGAGCGATGAAGACCTGGCTTTTTAATGAAGTCTTGTCCGACAACCTTGCTCAGCACCATTTGGTGGCCGATATGCTCTGACATTGTGACAAATGCGACAGGAACCATTGCGGCTGCGATGCCGAGTGTAACTGATGGTGAATAATCTTTGAACGGAATGATAAATTCAGGCACTGCAAACCATTTCGCGTCAAGCACCGGCTGGAAGTTGACAATCCCTTGAGTAAGGGCAAACAGGTATCCGCCGATGATTCCGATCAGAACCGGAATCAGGCTTAAAAATCCTCGTAAGAAAATTGCACAAATAATCGTGATTGCCAGCGTAACTCCTGCGACACTAAAGTGCTTTAAGCTGTAGACTAACTCACTCGCGTTCGGATCAGCATACATCGCCATATTTACTGCAGTGCTTGCAAGTCCGAGCCCGATGACGATAATAACAGGCCCTACGACTACAGGCGGGAGAATCTTCATCAGCCATCCTGTTCCAAGCTGCCTAATCAATAAGGCAATAAGCCCGTACACCAGCCCTGCAAGAAACGCCCCAACCATTGCCGCTCCCGGCCCGCCGGTCGCTTTTACCAGAATGATCGGAGAAATAAAGGCGAAGGACGAACCGAGATACGCCGGAATTTGCCCTTTCGTAATAAGAAGGTACGCCAGTGTTCCGATGCCGCTTGTCACCAACGCCACAGCAGGACTCATTCCGACGAGCTTCGGAACCAAAATGGTTGAGCCAAACATGGCAAACAAATGCTGAAGGCTGAATGAAACCCAAGAGAAAGGTGTCGGGACATCCCTGACCCCTAAATTTACTTTTTTCTTACTCATGATGATTTCCCCCTGATTGTTGACTTTCATTTTAGGATGACTCAATGACTGTATAAAAAAACCTCTTTGCTTTTTTACGCAAAGAGGCATACAAAGACCTGCCGAATGCTTTTTGGGCCTTTGTTGTGCACCTCTTTGCAACCTCTCTGGATTGCCCTTAAAAAGGTGATCTATTATTCGTTTTCATAAATGGCGACGAGATCGTTTTGGTCTACCTCATCAAGCTGAACCATAACCTTTTCTGACTTTGATGTCGGGATGTTTTTCCCGATATAATCCGCTCGGATCGGCAGCTCCCGGTGTCCTCTGTCCACAAGCACTGCAAGCTGAATGGAGGAAGGTCTGCCTACATCAACAAGCGCATCCATTCCTGCTCTGACTGTTCTTCCGGTATACAGAACATCATCAACGAGAATGACTTTTTGATCTGTAATATCTACCGGAATATCTGCACCTTTTACAAGCGGTTCATCGTTGCTCGTTTTTTTAGAAAGATCGTCTCTGTAAAGAGTAATATCAATTTCACCGACTGTAACAGGATTTCCCTCAATCTGTTCAATGCGTTCCGCAAGGCGTTTTGCCAGGTAAATCCCCCTTGTCTTAATACCGACAAGAATGCAGTTATTCATTCCTTTATTGCGTTCGATCATTTCGTGAGCAATCCTGGTCAGCGCCCGTCTGATTGCCTGTTCGTCGAGAATGACAGCTTTTTGATTCAATGTGTGACACCTCACAGTTCATATAGAAGAAAAACCCCTCCTGCCAGAGCATAGAGGGGTTTTAGGACAAGGTGCGCACTATACACGCATCCCGTCTATCCGTTATCCTTCTCAGCCTCTCTGGACTGTTTTAAAGAATCTATTCAGCTTCGTTTATTATTTCAGAAAAGAAACACGCTGTCAACCGTTTTTTCTGAGGTTTTCGATTAATTCTGCCATATCCTCAGGAAGCGGCGCTTCAAATTCGACATATTCTCCTGTTCGTGGATGGTCAAAACCTAAAACTCCCGCGTGAAGCGCTTGGCCATTAAAGTCGATTGTTTTTCTTGGGCCGTATTTCGGATCGCCTGCTAATGGGAATCCGATATATTTCATATGAACACGAATTTGATGGGTTCTCCCTGTTTCAAGCTGGCATTCCACTAACGTAAAATCCTGAAAACGCTCAAGCACATGAAAATGAGTGACAGCGCTTTTGCCATCACGTGTCACAGTCATGCTTTGACGGTCTTTCTTATCTCGTCCGATCGGCGCGTCAATTGTGCCGTCATCGTGAGAAATAAGCCCGTGGACAACGGCCGTATATTTTCGGGTGACCGTTTTGTTTACCAATTGGTTTACGAGTGACTCGTGCGCCATATCATTTTTCGCCACCATTAATAACCCGGACGTGTCCTTATCGATTCTGTGAACAATACCCGGACGCATCACACCATTTATTCCGGAAAGGTCTGTGCAATGAGCCATAAGGCCGTTTACAAGTGTGCCCGTAAGATGCCCGGGTGCTGGGTGAACAACCATTCCGCGAGGTTTGTTGAGGACCAGCACATCCTGGTCCTCATAATAAATATCCAGATCCATAGGTTCTGCCAAGACGTCGAGCGCTTCCGGTTCGGGTACAGTGACGGTCACCTGATCACCCGGCTGAATTTTATAATTCGCTTTCACCGCGCTTCCGTTCACGACAACCTGTCCGTCTTTTACCCATTGCTGAACTTGGGTTCTTGACCAATCATTCTCAGTCGATGCCAAAAATTTATCAATCCGCTCACTTTTTTGTTCTTCTGAAGCGGTTATATCAATTTGATTCATGCTATTGCTCCTTTTTCTTTTTCCCGCTGTCCAACAGCATTTGTATAAATAAAAGCATTACGCCGACACATAGTGAAGAGTCCGCGATGTTAAATATCGGGTAATTGTAATTGACAATAATAACATGGATAAAATCCACAACTTCCTGTCTGACAGCCCGATCGATAAAGTTGCCGATGGCACCGCCAAGCATAAGTCCGAGGGCAACGCCAAGAAGCCTTTGTCCCTTTGTATAACGCTGTATGTAATAAACAATACCAATAATAACAGCGGTTGTTATGAGGTAGAAAAACCACATTTGACCCGCTAATATCCCCCATGCAGCACCCGTATTGCGATGGGAGGTGATATAGAATACCTGATCAATGATCGGAATGCTTTGGCCAAGTTCCATGTTCTTAACAACTAGCCATTTTGTCAATTGATCGGCTGCAATAATAAGTAGTGCAATCATATAATACAGCACAAACGTTCCTCCAGTTTACGGTTACTTTAATCCATTATGCATTTTATCAATAAAAAGCACTGGAGTAAAGAAATATCAGGCATATTAACCGGCCAGACACTGTTATTCATACAGTGCCTGACCATATTCGATATCCGTTGATTTCCATATCGGAAGCGTTTTTTTCTCAAATTGGACAGAATAAAGAAAATCGTTTGCTGTTCGGGCCGTCGGCAGCACTGCCAGCTTTGCAAGAGGAATGGGGGCCCCAGTTTCTTCACAGTATCCGAATGTGCCGTTTTCGATTTTGGCCAATGCAAGGAGAACGTCTTGAAGTTCTTCTTTAATATGATAGATCAGAGTTGCTTTTTGTTTTTGATTGATTGCTGCTTGCGGGCTTGTAGAAACCTGAAAGCAAGAATACTCAAATAATCTCGACTGTAATTCTTCTTTCATCAGAAGAAGTTCCGTATAAATTGCGGTCAGTTGATCATTCATTCTTCACAACTCCTGCTCTTAACGTAGTATCTTTATTGTTGCCTGTGAATGATGATCTAAAGCCCATAAGATTTTTCCTTTCGTTCTAAAGGATGTCACTCTTGGCACAAAAAAAGCCCGGCTTTTACGCCGGGCTCTTTTGCATTATTTTTGATAGTATTTTTCAACAATTTCAGCGTTGCGTAATGAAAGTGTAGGATATTTCGGATTTGCCCCTACATCTTTTGAAATCACACGAGATCTCTCACACATTTCGCCTTCCGCTTTCTCGACAGCGATTTTACCCGTCGCAAAGCTTTGCGCATCGTTCGGCGCATCATTTTCTTCGCTGATTGTCAGTTCAGACACAATAAACAGCTGAGAAAGGTTTTCTTTTATGGAAGCCAAGAGCTCTTTGTTTTCTTTGTTTGGATACAATTTCAAGTTTGCTTCCAAAGATTTACCGATAATTTTTTCATTTCGCGCAGTTTCTAATGCTTTTAGCACGTCATCACGAAGAGCCATAAAGCGGTCAAATTTTTCTTCAGTCACTTCACTGTTTGGAACCGCGATTGTTTCCGGCATATCGGTCAGCTGAACGCTCTGCTCTTCAACAAATGTTAAATGAGACCACAATTCGTCTGCCGTATGTGGAAGGATAGGCGCTGAAAGCTTCACTAATGCAAGAAGCGTTTCATAGAATACTGTCTGCATGCTGCGTCTATCCGGATGATCCGCATGCTCGATGTAGACAATATCCTTTGCAAAATCAAGGTAGAATGAGCTCAATTCGATTGTGCAGAAATTATGAATGCTGTGATACACAACCGCAAATTCGTACTCATCATACGCTTTTTTCACTTTATCAATCAGCTTGTTCAGCTTAATCAGCATATACTGATCCACTTCACGAAGATCTTCGACAGCCACCGCATTTGTTTTTGGATCAAAATCGAAAAGGTTGCCGTGAAGGAAACGGAACGTGTTGCGGATTTTACGATATACTTCCGCAACCTGCTTTAGAATGGCGTCAGACACGCGAACGTCCGCCTGATAATCCACTGAAGATACCCATAATCTTAAGATGTCGGCACCAAGCTGTTTCATGACTTTAGCCGGAACAACAACGTTACCGATTGATTTACTCATCTTGCGTCCTTCTCCATCCAGTGCGAACCCATGGCTGAGCACACCTTTATACGGCGCTTTCCCTGTTACGGCTACTGCTGTAGAAAGAGAAGAGTTAAACCAGCCGCGATATTGGTCAGATCCCTCTAGGTATAAATCAGCCGGGCGTACGAGGTCATCACGTTCTTCAAGCACTGCTTGATGTGAAGAGCCTGAATCAAACCAAACATCCATGATATCCTGTTCTTTTGTAAATGTGCCGTTCGGGCTGCCAGGATGCGTAAAGCCTTCCGGAAGAAGATCCTTTGCTTCTTTTTCAAACCAAATGTTTGATCCGTGCTGTCTGAACAATTCAGAAACATGTTCAATGGTTTCATCTGTAATAATCGGTTCTCCGTTTTCAGCGTAAAATACCGGAATCGGCACACCCCACGCACGCTGTCTCGAAATACACCAGTCTCCGCGGTCCCGAACCATGTTGTGCAAACGCTGCTCGCCCCATTCAGGAACCCATTTGGTTTCTTTAATGGCATCCAGCAGGTCTGATCTGAAATCTTTAATAGACGCAAACCATTGCGCTGTCGCTCTGAAAATGGTTGGTTTTTTTGTTCTCCAATCATGCGGATAAGAGTGAGTAATGAATTCAAGCTTCACAAGTGCGCCTTTTTCATCGAGCTGCTGTGTGATCGCTTTGTTTGCATCATCATAGAACATGCCTTCAAACCCAGGAGCTTCGCTTGTCATTACACCTTTTTCATCGACCGGGCAAAGCACATCTAAACCGTATTTTTGGCCGATGATAAAGTCATCTTCCCCATGTCCTGGCGCTGTATGAACACAGCCTGTTCCGGCATCAGTTGTTACGTGTTCACCAAGCATAACGAGAGAGTCTCTGCCATATAGCGGGTGTTCAGCGATAATGTTCTCAAGGTCTTTCCCTTTGACCGTTCTTGTCACTTCATACTGATCAAATCCGCATGCCGATGCAACATTTTCGACTAAGGCACTTGCTACGACAAAGCGGTCTTCACCTACTGCAATCACGCTGTACTCAAGATCAGGGTGCACTGAGATTCCAAGGTTCGCCGGAATTGTCCAAGGCGTTGTTGTCCAAATGATGATGCGCTCGCCGTTTTCAAGAACGCCTTTTCCGTCTTTTACACCAAAAGCGACGTAAATAGATGCTGAACGTTTATCTTGATATTCGATCTCGGCTTCAGCCAGAGCAGACTCACTTGAAGGTGACCAGTTAACCGGTTTAAGGCCTTTGTAAATGTAGCCTCGTTTTGCCATTTCACCAAATACGCGGATTTGCTGCGCTTCGTATTCCGGTTTTAATGTCACATATGGGTTTTCCCAGTCACCGCGGACACCAAGACGTTTGAATTGCTCACGCTGTCCCTCGATTTGCTTCCAAGCGTACTCTTCGCATAGTTTGCGGAATTCCGCTACTGACATTTCTTTGCGGTTGACCTTTTTGTTTTTTGTCAGAGCTGTTTCAATTGGCAATCCGTGTGTATCCCAGCCCGGCACATACGGTGCGTTGTAGCCGCTCATTGATTTATAGCGGACAATGAAGTCTTTCAAAATCTTGTTAAGTGCATGGCCCATATGGATGTCGCCGTTTGCATACGGAGGTCCGTCATGTAAAACAAATTTCGGGCGGTCTTTCGTCCGTTCCTGAACAAGACGGTAGATATCTTCTTCCTCCCATTTTTTTTGAATGTCAGGCTCACGGTTTGGCAAATTTCCACGCATCGGGAAATCTGTTTTCGGCATTAAGAGCGTGTCTTTAAAATCCATTTTCATTCCTCCACTGCATTTTTTCAGAAAATAAAAAAAGCCCTCTCATCCCATAAGGGACGAGAAAGCTTATCTCGCGGTACCACCCTTTTAGAAAAAGCAAACATACACTTTTTCCTCTTGAGCATCGTAACGTGATGAACGTCCTAACCTACTGTGAGTTCAGCAAGGAAACTAAAGGGCTGATCTACATGATTCCGGCCATCCCGGACTCTCACCATCTCCGGGTCGCTATGAAGGCCTGAAGGAAACATGACTGTCCCTTTCAACCGTTTTTTCATCTGAATTTATGAACGTATTATATTCGACAAGCTAAGAAAATGTCAAGATAATCAGAGAATTTATTCCTTTTCCTCAAATACAGCGTCGACTTCATACTCAAGGAGATGATCCCAATCGTCATTTTTCAGAAGATCAAGCTGAGCTTCAATCAGCATTTGGAAACGTGTTCTGAACACTTTAGACTGTTTTTTCAGCTCTTCAATTTCCATTGCAATTTTTCTTGATTTTGATAACGATTCGTTGATAATGCGATCAGCGTTTTTCTCCGCTTCCCGAACGATCAGCTTTGCCTCTTTTTGAGAATTGCGTTTTACGTCTTCAGCCGCTTCTTGAGCAACTAAAATTGATTTATTCAATGTTTCCTCAATATTGGCAAAGTGTCCGATTCTTTCATCTAGCTCATTGACTTTCGCTTCAAGCTCAGTTTTCTTGCGGAGAACAATTTCGTAATCTTTTCTGACTTGGGCTAGGAATTCATTTACTTCATCTTCATCATATCCGCGAAAACTTTTTGTAAACGTCTTGTTGTGAATATCATTTGGCGTTAATGGCATGATGCCACCTCCATTTTTACATTTCAGTACGGTTATCTAGTTCACATTATAAAACAAATTTCGCACAGATGGAGAAAAAAACTGAAAAACCGACTATTTTTGTCGTTCAAACGTAACTCTCCATTTGTCTTTTTTGGTTTTTCCTTCGATTTTTGTTAAGCTGCACCGGCCAAAACCTCTGATTGACAGCATGTCCCCTTCCGCGACTATGTATGAAGGATCTTCAACCACCTTCCAGTTCACTTTCACAAGGCCGTTTTTCACAAGCGTCTGTGATTTCTGGCGGGATTGCCTGCTCATAGAGGCGCAGACGGCGTCAAGCCTTAAAGAAGAAACCGTGTCATCTCTTATTTCGACATCAACTGCTGGAATGTTAAGGTCTGACAAGTCGATTTTCTCTAGGCTGACCGCCGCTTTGCCTGCTTGGGTCAGCTGTGCAGCCACAAAATCAGCGGTATCGGCTGAGACAATCAATTGCACTGCTGTCTCAGAAAACACGATGTCACCGAATTTTTGCCGCTTTAATCCTATGCCCATTAATGCACCAAGCAGAGAACGATGATCTACTGAGACAAACTTGTCAGCATAACGGACGTTAAACGCCTGCAGTTCAAAATCTGATTCTTCCGGAGTAATGTACTCTGGAAACAGAATCGCCCGTTTCCGCTCCGCTCTGTCATAGCCGCCGGAAAAGGCAAGCCCGACATCTGCCTGTCCCGTAACAGCAGAGAGGATGACCTGCTCTCGGGGGTCTAAAAAGTCGGTCAGCTTCATCCGGTACTGCTCCTGGACAATTCTTTTCCATTCGAGCGCTTGATCAATAAAGGCCCGCTCGTCTTTTCTGAAGTGCTGATATATATCGCTCATCGTCTTTCCCTTCTATGTAAAGAGGCTTGGCTGCTGCCAAGCCCCTATCAAACTGTCACATTAAAACGCAATCATGCGATAAAGCCCCCACAAGCCGGTTGTCGCAAACCGAAGCACAAGTATTGCTACGATTGGTGAAATATCCAGCATTGCAATCGGAGGAATGATTTTTCTGAATGGTTCGAGATATGGTTCACAAATCGAAGCCAAAAAACGCCCGACTGCTGTTTCCCTCGTACTCGGCACCCATGACATAAAAATATATATGATCAGGGCAAATGAGTATATTGTGATTAATAAGTTTAAAACCGAAAAAACTTGATAAAGGATCATCTCGCTTTACCACCTCTGATGTTCGTCTTCAGATATGAGCTCAGAAATTGTGCCTGATACATCTACGTTGTCAGGCGTGCAGAGGAAAATATCTGAGCCGATTCTTTGAATATCGCCGCCGATGGCATAAACGGTTCCGCTTAAAAAGTCAACAATCCGCTTCGCCTGGTCATGCTGTATCCGCTGAAGATTGACGACAACTGCCCGCCGGTTCTTCAAATGGTCGGCTATTTCCTGCGCCTCCGCATAAACGCGCGGCTCACTCAACACCACTTTAGAGGATTTCTGAACACTTTGCAAGCTCACTACATTCTGTTTGCCCGCAGGTTTATTCCCCGTATAAGCTGGCTTTTCTTTTTGCTCATGCTCCTCATGAGATTCCCGCTCTGTCTCAATATATTCATATTCGTATTCTTCATCTTCCATTGAGAAAAAGTTTTTCAGTTTATTTTTCATACTCATTGCTGTACACCCCCTGTTTCATTTCCGACTAACGATGAGCCGATTCTAATAAAAGTAGCTCCTTCTTCAATTGCAATTTCAAAATCATTTGACATGCCCATCGACAGTTCAGTACACGGAGCGTTCGGTTGGTTCAGCTTCTGAACCTGGTCACGGAGTTCTCTCAGCGACCTGAAACAGCTTCTGATCTGATCTTGATCATCAGTCAGCGGAGCCATTGTCATCAGCCCGGCAACAAGTATATGTTCGAAACCGGAAAGCTCCTGTATGAATGGAATGACTTCTTCTTTTTTCATGCCGTGTTTAGAAGGCTCAAGAGAGGTATTGACCTGCACAAAGCATCGTACAGTACCTTCAGCCCGTTTTTCAATTTCTTTCGCTAATGAGAGCCGGTCTAGGGAATGGATATAGGAAACCGAATTGACGACAGATTTTGCTTTTCTTGATTGCAGACTGCCGATAAAATGCCATTCCGGATTCCCTTTCATCAATTCCTGTTTGCGGAGCAGTTCCGCATCCCGATTCTCTCCGAGGCAGGTGATGCCAGCATCTACTGCCTCCTGTGCTCTTTCAGGCGATACATATTTAGTGACTGCAATAACCGTAACTTCATCGGAGCTGCGGCCCGATCTGTTACATGCTTCGTTTATTCGTTCGTTTATATGTCGTAAATTATCAACAACACGCAAGATCTTTTATGCCTCCTTCATTCCGATAAAGGACATCATCCGTCCAGTTTTCCCCTGATCGCGGCGGTGAGAATAGAAAAGAGACGGCTCGCTTTCCGTGCATAAACCGCTGACAGAAATTTGTTCACTTGCCAAACCGCTGTCCATCAGTATAAGACGGTTCAGCTCTTTCAGATCAAGCTGATATTGTGCCTTTGCCGTCTGATTAACGGCAAGGTCTGCTGAAACCGGCAATGCGCGGACAGCATCCATGACGCGGTCGTCTACCGTATAGCATGCTCCGCTGATAGACGGGCCAATAACAGCGTAAATATCTGAGGGATTTGAACCTTCCTTCTCAATCCATTGCTTCACCATTTCTCTGCCAATCTGTTTGACGGTGCCTTTCCACCCGGCATGGGCGACTCCGACAAGCGACTTAACCGGATCATAAAAGAAAAGAGGCACACAATCAGCAAAGCATAATGCTAAAAATACATTTTTTTCATTTGTATAGAGCCCGTCCGTTGCTTTTAGAGCCGTGTGATACTCACGGGCGCCTTTTCCCCTATCCCTCTGCGTCACTTTCTGAACGCGATTATCATGTGTCTGATCAGCGAATACCCAAGACTGCAAATCAGTATTAAACATATCGGCAATATATTCACGATTTTT
The DNA here is from genome assembly GCF_037963335.1 of Bacillus sp. PS108. NCBI lineage: Bacteria > Bacillati > Bacillota > Bacilli > Caryophanales > Bacillaceae > Bacillus > Bacillus sp. PS108. Next base: position 1,581,541 of record NZ_CP150155.1, on the reverse strand, counting down.
AACTACATCTGCATCTTTGTCATGAACGTGCAATCCTGTATTTAACGATTCAAAAGGCTTTTGGCTGACACCGCCGTTTTTTGTCGTAAATCCGGCAATGACCTCTTTGTTGTTTTGATTCGTTTGAGCCCAGTCTTGTATCATGAGTGTCGAGGGTGTGGTAAGACTGAATGGGTGATATGTATTCATGATGATCCAACCTTTCGACAAACATTTAAAAAAGCGGAATTTCCCACTTATTTTACCACATCTTACTGCATTCGTTGAGCGCCGATTTGCATATTTCTAAATGAAATGTGCCGGAAGAATCGAGACTTCCGGCATTTGCCAATCCGCGGCAGAAAAGCAGGTTTATGCATGCGGTTCACTTAATCGGACCAAGATTACATCTTCCCCGATTTTTACTATATTTCGCCATGGAATGACCAATTCCTCTTCTTTTCCAAAAAATCCGAGAACTTTCCCATTTCCTCCGAGTATGATCGCCTGAATTTTTCCAGTAGTCACATTGATATCAATATCACCAATACTCCCCAGCTTTTTTCCGTTTGAGACATTGACGACATCCTTTACCTGAAATTCTGAAATGTTGATCATTCCATCACGTCCTTTTTCCGTCCTTTTGTTCAAGTATATGAACGGGCAGGCTGAACCTTGTCAGCAAGAAGAAATTTTCATGTCATTGTTCTTTTTTCCGGCTGCACCAGCTGATGATAAAATCGAGTATAATTTTTGTATACTCTACTAGCTGCTCAATCGATACCTTCTCGTTCACAGAGTGTGCATTGTGCAGATCTCCAGGACCGTATATTACGCATGGAATACCGGCATCATACAGCCATCCGCCATCTGTAACTGATTGAGAAACGTCAATAATTGGACACTCCCGTTTCACTTTCTGATGAGAGGCAGTTAGCGCTAAGACGCCTGGGTGGCCAGAGTCAACTTCCAATGCCGGAAAAATTTCTCCTCTGTCTTCTATCATAGATGAGCCTCCCCACTTGAATACAGGGCGGTTTTCCCTAAGCCAAATATCACTGTCACTCAGCCGATTGACGTAATCTTCTATTTCCGCTGCCACTTGGTCATGGGTTTCATTTGGATAAAAATGGACTGTGATCCACAGCCGGCATTCGTCCGCTATAAAAGCCGCATGTCTGCCGCCTTCTATAACTGCCGGATTAATCGTATTTGTGCCTGGTTTAAAACCGGGATAACTTTTCATAATGGACCAGTGGCGCTCAAGTTCACCGAGCCCCGCAATGATTTTTGCCATTTTTTCAATTGCGCTTGCTCCGAATGTTCCTCCGCCTGCGTGAATCATATTCCGTCTCGTTCCATCATGAAATGTTTGACTGCTTTTGATTTCGATCCAGCCTGTAATGACACCCCCTTGGCCTTGAATATGCATATCGCTCGTATCCGCGACAATTGCAAAATCAGCGTGGTAGCCCCTCTTGCAGCATTCAAGTGTGCCGGCTTCTCCAACTTCCTCCCCAATAACCGATTGCAGAATCAGATCACCTGGAAGTTCAATGCCTGCTTCACGAATCAATTTGACAGCAAACAACACACACGCCATTCCGCCCTTCATATCGGAAGCGCCTCGACCGATTAAGAGACCGTTTTTTTCAATTGGATGAAATGGATCATGCTCCCATTCTTCATCCTCTTTTACCTCTGCCACATCTACATGGCCATTGATAATCAGGCTGTAATAATCTGCTGAATCTGTTCCCTTTAGCTTGCCGACAACATTGGGATCTCCAGGGTACACATCCCATTTGTCGATCGAGAATCCCAATTCATTTAAATATCCCGCAATCCAAGACTGAATGCCCTCTGTATTTCTTGCAGGCGGAGCAGGTGTTTGATAAGAAATCAGCGTTTTCGCAAGCTGAATAAGCTCCTCCTTATGTTCTTCCACTTTTTTTTGCAAAGAGTCTATTTGTTGATCCAATGTAAATCCGCTCCTATTCTTTAAAATCAAAAAAGCCGTTTCAAATGTGATGAAACGGCTTAATAAAAACAAACGGAGTCCGATGTACTCCGCTTTTCACCGCTTCCCTCCGCTGGCATGATCCAGATCAGGTCAAAAGGGTTGAGACAAAGTCTCTCTCAGCTTCGCAAAGCACCCCTAGGATGAATCTATATATGTTTGTCAGGCATTCGTTATCGGCTCAGCTCTTGTTAAAAACGGCCGATCCTGATTCCATAATACATGGATTGGCGTATCAAAAAAAGCGGAAAGTATTTGATCAGTAAGCATTTCCTTTATTTCTCCGGATTCAAAGATCTCTCCCTGTTTTAATAAAAGGGCTTTATCAAAGACAGGCAAAATTTCTTCAGCATGATGAGTCACATAAAGGATAGATGGTGCATTTTCTTTGTTTGCAATGTATGTAATCGTATCTAACAGCTTTTCCCGGGCAATAAAATCCAGTCCTGTGACTGGTTCATCCAGTATCAGCAACTCCGGATCGGCCATTAGTGCTCTAGCAATCAATGCTCTTTGTTTTTCCCCTTGAGAAAGGGTTTCATAGCGGCGATCGGCATATTCAATTGCTCCCAAGTCCTCTAACAAACCTATCGCTTTTTCCCTGGTTTCCTTACTTGGCGTTTCATATAACCCAATCGAAGCGTAAGCTCCGCTCAAAGCAATTTCAAAGGCTGAATCTGCCGGATACAATTTTTGCTGAAGAGCTGCTGAGACGAGGCCAATTTTACGTCTGAGCTTTTCCCCAAGTTCTGTTTTGCCAAATTCATGGCCGAGCACCTGCATCTCGCCTGATGTTGGAAAATAATATGAGCACAGCATATTTAACAGCGCTGTCTTCCCGGCGCCATTTAGGCCGTAAAGCACCCAATTTTCCTTTTCTTCCACCTTCCAATGAATATCTCTCAGTATCCATTTCCCATTCCGTTTTAGTGAGACATTGTCAAGCTGCAAAATCATCGTGGTCCTCCTCTTTATTGCCTTTTATAATTGTTTTAATTTTCATAAAACTTTGTACGAACTAGGATACCTTACTTTTTCCAAAACGTAAACCATCCGTAATCAATAGAAAAGCCTTTAAAACAACATCGTTTTAAAGGCTTTTCATTATTGATGAATATTTTTATTCATTTGTTTGATAGCCGCTTTTTCAAGTCTGGACACCTGCGCCTGGGATATTCCGATTTCTTCGGCAACTTCCATTTGGGTTTTCCCTTGGAAGAATCGCTTTCTCAAAATCATTTTTTCCCTATCGTTCAGCCTTCTCATGCCCTCTTTTAAAGCCAGCTCTTCAATCCATTGTGAATCTGTATTACGCTCATCACTGATTTGGTCCATCACATAGATCGGGTCTCCGCCGTCGTTATAGATCGGTTCAAATAGAGAAACCGGATCCTGGATGGCATCAAGCGCAAATACAATTTCCTCATGCGGTACTTCAAGAACTTTTGCGATGTCTTCTGCAGTCGGCTCCTTGCTTGTCTCACTGATTAACCGCTCTCTTACCTGAAGCGCCTTGTAAGCGATGTCCCGGAGTGATCTTGAGACACGGATCGGGTTATTATCGCGTAAATACCTGCGGATCTCTCCGATAATCATAGGTACAGCGTATGTTGAAAACTTAACATTATGGCTTAGGTCAAAATTATCAATGGATTTCATTAGTCCGATGCAGCCGACTTGAAATAAGTCATCAACATACTCCCCTCTGTTATTAAATCGTTGAATGACACTTAAGACAAGACGCAAGTTCCCGTTTACAAGCTTTTCTCTTGCTGAATCATCGCCTTGATCCTGCAGCTGCCTAAACAGCTTTCTCATCTCTTCATTCTTGAGTACTGGTAATTTGGAGGTATCCACCCCGCAGATTTCGACTTTATTTCTCGACACTTTTTTCCCTCCCTACAGGAGCTGCTGTACAACGTTAAGTATCTCCTTGGGTGGGAAAAATATGCACTGCACTCAGACCGAAAAACTGTCGAAACCAGGAAATCCCTGTAAAATCAAGGGGTTCTAACCATAAAATTTTTTACACCATTTTGTTGAACTCTTTTCTCAACCTTTTTATAATTCTTTTCTCAAGCCGCGAAATATAAGACTGAGAAATCCCCATCATATCCGCTACATCCTTTTGGGTTTTTTCTTCTTCACCGACAAGCCCAAACCGCAGCTCCATGATTTGCTTTTCTCTCTCATTAAGCTGTTCAAGCGCTTTTTTCAAAAGCTTTTTATCGACGTTAGCTTCTATGTCTTTAGTGATGATGTCATCGTCAGTGCCGAGCACATCAGAAAGCAAAAGCTCATTGCCGTCCCAATCAATATTAAGCGGTTCATCAAAGGAAACCTCTGAACGGATTTTGTTATTTCTTCTTAAATACATCAGGATTTCATTTTCTATACACCGGGAGGCATAGGTAGCAAGCTTGATTTTCTTTTCTGGATTGAATGTATTCACAGCTTTGATTAGACCGATGGTACCGATGCTGATTAAATCCTCTATATTAATTCCCGTATTTTCAAATTTACGGGCGATATATACGACCAGACGCAAATTGCGTTCAATTAAAATGGCGCGCGCCGCCTGATCGCCGTTTGGGAGCTTCATTAACAAAACCTGCTCCTCATCTTTAGATAATGGAGGCGGCAGGGCTTCACTCCCGCCTATGTAATAGACTTCATCACTTTTCAGCCCAAGTTTCATCAGCAGCTTATACCAGAGGTGCGTCAACCGTAATTTCAGTTTTTTCATCTTCCTCTCCCTTCTAAATGTCACGCCGTTTGAGTATGATAAGTAACGGACATTTGCGAACATTATGAAACGTGTTTGACAGCCTTGCCCGAAAGCATTTTCGGATGAATAATCGCGTCAAACTCTCCATCTGCCGACAGCTTTGTTGTGCTGATGCCGATTAAACATTTATCTGCAGAAATCATTTCTTCTTTTGTCATAATCGTTACGTGATCCGGTTTAACGCATAATAAAAATTGATTTTGCTGACCAACTCCCCTGTATGGAATCAATCTCATTTTATCTAAAAAGCGAAAGGAATCATCGAGCTGTTCGATGGCTTCCAATGGGTCTGTATTTCGAATGATCATCGTTTCGGCTGTTCCGAAAATCGGCTCCAATTTATCAATGTAAATGATCATTACCGGTGTTTTTGTAAGAGGATCGTACAGCTGGTTACCGGAATCAATCAGGCCTCTGACATGAAGTGTTTGGCTGCCCAAATCTGCCTGCACGCTGACTCGTTCCTCATATTGAATGTTTTTTGTTTCAATATCTTCAATTCTTCTTTTAGAAAAAAACCATAATGCTGGAAAGCCACCAACAATAAACAACCAGCTGATCGGGTCTCCAAACCCTGTTTGATTGGTAATCATGACACCGTTTTGAACAATAGAATTTGACTGCAGCAAAGAATGGGCTCCGATAATTCCTCCCCCCATTAAAAAAGTGGCAAAATAAAAGGAAAACAAATTTTGAAAGAAAAACCGAAATCTTTTAAAGCCAAATGTCACCACCACAATCACAACTGAAAAAGCTAGCTTCCCAGCCGGATGTTCAACAATCGGCGAAAAAGGAGTAAACATCAAAAGGACAATACTGGAACCGATGAACGCTCCGCCTACCAGTCTTCTTTTTTTTACATGCCGTTTTAAAATAAATGCCGTGAGCAAAAGCAAAAGTGCATCAAAACAAAAGTTTAACAGCCAAATGACATCTAAATAGATTTTCACATCTGACTCCTTTCTTTCTTGCCTCACGCTGTTCCCCTTCTTGCTTCATAAGTATAAAGCAAGCTCTGTGGGAAAGTCTGTCAATTAATGTTGAGAGGAAAATACAATTTTTCAGGGAAATCTGCTTAATTTGTCGAGGAAGTGTAATGAGAGGATATATAAAAAAGCTGCCAATGACGGCAGCTTTTTTCCACTTAATTTTCTGTGTTGATATTAAGTTTTCCATTCGCAGTTTTTCTTGTTTCATTTCCATAATCATCTCGTACGATCACTTCTACTCTTGCTCCTTTTGCTTTAATAGAAGAAGTGGCTGTCCAATAGCCTTCATATCTTCCCGGAGAAATTTCTCTTAACGGGAGTTCGGTGGCGTTTTGCACACTCGCTCTTGCATTTGTCAACGGCATACGAATGATAAACGTTGCATCTAAATCCTCAGCGCTTGAGAAAGCGATTTTCACAGATTCACCGGCTTTTAAGTTTTTATCCTCTCCCGGAATTAAGCCGGAAATGACAGGCTTATCAAAATTGACATCAATGACAGCCTTTTTCGTCGTTTTGTTGCCTGCTAAGTCTGTAGCAATCACCTTGATTTCATTGCTTCCATTCTCCAAAAGAATCCGGGCTGAGTATGAACCATTGGTTATTGTTGCTTTTTTGCCATTCACCTTGACGTCTTTCAGATTGTCATCGGATACAGACCCTTTGACAGTCAGCGTTTCTTTATTTGTTTTCCCGCCATCCTTTGGAGTGTCCAGCGTTAACTCAGGCTTTTCTTGATCAAGCGTGACCGTGATTGGGCTGGAGGCATCTGTTGTTCCGTTGTCAGTTGATGCAGTTGCCGTCAGCTCATTTTCACCCTTGTTGAGTGTGATGCCTGTCTGGAACGTGCCGTCCGCGGCAGTTTTTGTTTCTCCCGCTTCTTTCTCATCATTATAAATGTGTACCGTTGTACCAGGAGAAGCTTTTCCTTTTACAGTGACGTTCTCCTTATTTGTGTATGACTTGTCTGTCGGTGAAATAATCTCAGGTACAGCAGCTTCGTAATCAACTAATGCGCGAATCATATAGTTGCCGTCTGCTTCGTCACCCGGCTCCCATTGCCCACCTATATACTGCCAGTTGCGGCCGGAATTCTTGCCGGTTTCATCCATTGCCAGTCCAGGTGAATACGGGTCAGGTTTCGATTGGATATATACGAGATAAAAGTCTTTATCGACCATAATCCCTTTTGAACTGAGATCTACCTTAGTCCACTCGCCATTGCGAAGAGCTTCAGCGTTAAATGGCCCGGCAATTTTCTTGCCCGGTGCTCCATCTTTTCCTGTAGCATCGTATACCTCAACCTTAAACTCTGTGCCGCCCGGATCAGGGAACTCTGTATCCCAGAATCTGAACAGCCCTCCTGTAAGCATGCCTTTGTCCTTGCCGTCAGCGAGCGTCATTTTTACCGCCCATCCGTTACCGGCAGCAAAATAGGAATTGGCATTCTCCGCTGTTCCGTCATCATATGCAATTTCACCCGGGTAACCGACAAAAGGCTTCAATGCAGTTTCTTTTGTTACATCACCTTTTAACTCAACGGAAAATTCATCACTGTAATAACCCGGTGCAGCGACTTTAATCGTATAAGCGCCTTCATAGGCCTCCAGCGTATATTCACCTTTGTCGTTTGTCATAGCCGGTTCCACCGCAGCATCCTCTACAACATAAACGGAAGCGCCTGTTACCGGCTCTCCTGTCGTTTTATTGATGACCGTGCCTTTTAATGTGCCCTTCTTCATCTCTTCTAACGTAAAATTAGCTTGTGTCGTCTGATCCGTCTTTAAAGATACTTTTTGTGTTTTCGACTGATAACCATATGCTTCTGCCATAAGCGTATAGTCTCCCGCTTTGTGCTTCAGCGTGTACTGCCCTGTGGATTGATCTGAATATGTTGATTTTCCTGTTTCCACTACACTGACTTGTGCCCTGAGCGGCAAAACTTGAGGCTGTATAGCCTTGTTCTGATGTTTTACCGCTGTGTTTGCAGATGGCTTAGCCTTTTTCGGATTTACTGGCTTTTTCTTTTGCTTTCCAGACGGCTTTTCGACGCCCAGCTTATTCTTTTTGACTGTTTTTCCGGCTGATTTGTCAGAAAGCACTACATCATCAATATACCAGCCCTCTTTGTTAATACTTTCATCTGATTGAAGGTTAAACATCACTTGAATGTTTTGGCCTTTATAAGCCGATAAATCAATTTCTTCCTCCGTCCAGCTTGATGTCTTTCCGTTATAGACACCAGCCTGCTCCCAATTCTTTTCACCTTCCGGAAGAACAAAAACGTAGCCGTAATCAAACTCATCCTCTAAATTGTGCCAGCTTTTAAATTGAAGGAACAGACTTCCTGAATCAGGTGCTTTAATAGGAGGCATAACAAGGTTCATGTTTGCTGAGTTGGCATAATTTCCTGTCAAATTCGTTCCATATACTTTTTCTCCAGATGCTGCTGTATTTGGGCCAGTTGACGGAACTCCCCATTCCCAATTATTATTTGTTCCGCTCGCAACCCAGCCGCCGGGTGCAGTTTCAAAGTCCTGTTTATATCCCACCGTGATGCTTGGTTTCACTGTTACATCGTATATGTCAGACGAAACGACATGACCGCCAAAATCGTGAATCATCCACTTATAGCTTAGTTTAGTTCCTTTTATATCTGGGATCTCTGCCTGATACGTTCCTTTTAGATGATCACCGCTGATTCGTTTAGCCGTTATTTCTGTCCATTCACCTTGATCAAGCTTGTAGGACAGCTTTACAGATGTCACACTCACATTGTCTTCAGCTGTCAAAGTCAGTGGCAGGCTGCCACCTTCATAAGCTTCAGTTACTTTCTCATGCTGATAGACAGGAGGCTCTTGGTCATCCCCCTCTACAGAAACTTGTCCTTCCGCTTTCCCTAAACCATCTGTAATAGCGGATACAGCATCAAAAGCATTCACCAGACCATGGCCATATCCGTTATTCGGTGAATCAGGAAATGTTGAATCTGTGAGCGGTTCAGCCGTGCTGGTTAATATATCCTCAATCTCATCAACAGAAAGTGAGGCACTCGCCTGTTTCAGCAGTGCAGCAACAGCGGATACATGCGGCCCGGCCATTGATGTGCCGTCCCAACCATCCTCATATGTCTGACCGGGAACGGATGAACGAATATTAACGCCCGGTGCAGATATTTCCGGCTTTATCTCATCATATGGAGATGGCCCTTGAAGAGAAAAGTCAGCGAGCTTTTTATTGATATCAGTCGCTCCAGTTGCAAACGATTCTGGATAGTTTGCCGGATTTGCGATAGAACCAGGCCCGCCGGGAATAAAGAGATCCGTATTCCCCGCTGAAAACTCAGGGAAAATATCGGCCGCACGCCAGGCATTGACCATGTCTCTGTACCATTCATCAAGTCCAGAGCCCCCTCCCCATGAGTTATTGACAACATCAGGAGCCATTTCCGGGTGGGGATTTCCTTCCGCGTCCTTTGGTGCTAAAACCCATTCACCAGCTTCCAAAATGTCAGCATCAGTGCCGCCATCTTCAGAGAACGCTTTAACAGCAATCCATTTTGCGCCAGGCGCTACACCGATTTGATTTGTTCCATCAGGTTCAGAGCCCACCATCGTGCCTGTCACATGGGTTCCATGAGCCAAATCATCATAAGGGCTTGCCTCGCCTGCTACGGCATCATACCAGTTCATTTCATTTTCAGGCTCATTAGGATTTTCCGGATTATATCCGCGATATTTCTCTTTTAATGCCGGATGATTCCATTCCACCCCGGTATCAATGGACGCAACAACCGTGCCAGTTCCATCATATCCAAGTGCCCAAGCTTTTGGGGCATCGATTTGGTCTACATTCCATTCCACACCGTCAGTTGCTTTAATAGCTTTCTGTGCTTTTTTCATATTAAATGGGGAGGATGACTTAAAAAGCTGCCGTTTCTCATTAGGAAGCACCTTTTCCACTTCGGGAAACTGCGCCACTTTTTCCATAACCTCTTTTGAGGCATGAACAGCAATCCCGTTCACCACATAATAAGAATGAATTTGGTCTGCATTTCCTTTATCTTTCTGGGTGTTCAAGTATTTTAGGACATCTTGCTGGGATTCATCGGCTGTGACTTTTAAAGATGACACAACAGCAGAACGCTTTTGATATTCCGTCTTAGCGGCAGACAACTTCTTCGATTTCGCTTTTTTAACAGCCGCTTTTGCCGCTTTTTCTGTGTTAGCCTGATCTTTAAATTTAATCAGAAAAGTCGTTTTTTCTTTCTTTTTAAAGCTTTTCTTTAATGAACTCGAAATCTTGTTTTGAATGGATTCCGCAGATTGAAGCTCCTTTTTAACAGAAGGTGAGGTGACTTTACTGCTTGCCCCGGCTGCTCCCGGAAACAGCAGTGAACTGATGACAACTGTACTTAAAACAGAGCTGATGAGTCTGTTTTTCGTTTTTTTCTTCATTTTCATCCCCCTTTTTCAACATGCTTTTTTAAAAAAGTGTCGTCCCTCCTTTTAATAATGAATGGTTTGTCAGAACATCGCTGTATATTAACTGTAGACAATCCGAATTACAGATATTGTCGTTTTATGTCATTCAATTTCCATATATATGAAAATGATAAAAATGTCACAAAAATAAATAGGCCTAATTATCCGTTTTGTTACTAAGCGAAGGAAGCAATAGGGAAAAAGACTTTATAAGAAGGAAAGTGTGAAGAGAAAAACAAAAAAGGACAAAATCGAAAACGATTTTGTCCTTTACATTAGCCGCGTTTATTACGGTTTCTTAAGAATGTCGGGATGTCAAGCGTATCATCAGCCGGCTGTGAAGTATGACGGCTTACTGCGTTCTGCTGCTGAGGCTCCTCACGTTTTGGCTCACGCTTCGGAACACTTTGATTGTGTGTTTTGATGCTTTGATTTAAGCTTGGACGCTGAGGCTTCGTCACGTCCTTCTCTTGTTCGATAAAGCCGGTTGCAATCACTGTCACCACAATCTCATCTTTTAGATTTTCATTAATAACAGAACCGAAAATCATGTTTACGTCTTGATCAGACGCCGAAGCGACAATGTCTGCTGCTTCCTGAACCTCATATAGGCTGAGGTTTGTTCCTCCAGTGATGTTCATGAGGACGCCTTGCGCACCGTCAATGGCCGCTTCAAGAAGCGGGCTGGAAATTGCTTTTTTTGCTGCCTCTGCCGCGCGATTTTCCCCAGTAGCAATACCAATACCCATCAAAGCAGATCCTTTGTTTGACATGATTGTTTTCACATCAGCAAAGTCAAGGTTGATAAGACCAGGTGTAGCAATCAAGTCAGAAATACCTTGAACCCCTTGGCGAAGTACGTTATCCGCTTCACGGAATGCTTCAAGCATCGGTGTGTTTTTATCAACAATTTCAAGGATACGGTCGTTCGGGATCACGATCAGTGTATCCACCGCTTCTTTCATTGCCGAGATTCCGCCTGCAGCCTGAAGCTGTCTTTTGCGTCCTTCGAAGGTAAACGGTCTTGTCACAACGCCGACAGTTAATGCGCCTAAGTCTTTCGCGATTTGTGCGATAACCGGTGCGGCACCTGTTCCTGTTCCGCCGCCCATACCAGCTGTCACGAATACCATGTCAGCACCTTTAAGTGCTTCTTCAATCTGCTCTTTGCTTTCTTCAGCGGCTTTTTTCCCGACCTCTGGATTCGCACCTGCTCCCAATCCTCTAGTCAGCTTTGCGCCGATTTGCATTTTCACTTCTGCTTTTGACAGGTTAAGAGCTTGAGCGTCCGTGTTTACCGCGATATACTCTACTCCTTGCACTTCATTTTCAATCATTCGGTTAACGGCGTTGTTTCCGCCGCCTCCTACTCCGATTACTTTAATTGATGCTAAGCCGTCTATGTTTGTTTCGAACTCCAACATGCTAAATCCTCCTAATCTGCCGAATGACTATCTATCTATTCCCAAAACATGCTTAATAGTTTTTTCATTTTGCTCTGTTTATTATGTTCGGCTTGTGTTTTTTGTTTTCCTTTTGGCCGCTGCTGCACCTCATTTTGGTGATGATGCTGCTCTTGTTCCTCAGATGATGAGACTGCGATTTCCTGTATCGCTTCTTCAGGCATCTTAAAGCCTATTTTTCTGCCTTGGATTCTTGCATTCCGGCAGGCGAATTGGATCAGGCCCACTCCCGTCATATATTGAGGATCTCTTACACCGATATAATTCGGGCTTGCCACTCTGACATTGTTTTGCAGCACATCCTGTGCCAAAGACATGACACCCGGCATAGCTGCTTGTCCTCCTGTCAGCACGAAGCCTCCCGGCAGATCGGTAATTCCCATACTGCGAAGCTCTTCTGAAACAATTTCAAGAATTTCTTCTACTCTCGCTTCAATGATATTCGCTGCTTCTTGCTGTGTAAATGTTTGTTTTTGATTGGTGCCTATAACGGTTACCTCAAATATTTCATCTTCCGAGGCTTCGTCATAGTAGGCATGTCCAAATTGCTTTTTCACGCGTTCTGCTTCTTCTGTTGACGTTCTCAATCCGATGGAGATATCTTTGGTGATATTTTCGCCTCCGAGAGGAATGACACGGGTAGAAGTGAGATGTCCGTTCTGGAATACGGCAATGGTTGTTGACCCTCCCCCTATATCAATGAGAGCCACACCAAGGTTTTTCTCGTCCTTTGATAATGCAGCAGAACCGGCTGCCAGCGGCTGAAGGCAAATATCAGTTATTTCAATACCAGCTCTTTCAACGCAGCGGAGTAAGTTATGTAAGATTGTTTTTGAACCGGTGATCAAGGTGCCCTCTACTTCTAAACGCACCCCCAGCATTTTTTTCGGGTCGGTGATTTCATCTCTTCCATCTACGATAAACTGTTTAGGAATGACATCGACAATCAGCTGTTCGTGCGGTACTGAAACAACCTGTGCCGCCTCCATGACACGGCGTACGTCTTCAACCTGAATTTCTTTATTTTCACTGGAAACTGCTACAACACCGTTTGTATCTTGAATATTGATATAATTTCCATTAACGCCGACAATAGCTTTTCTAAGCGGAAAACCTACCATTCTTTCAGCTTGGTCAAACGCTTTTCTTATAGAATGAACGGTCTCATCTATATCAACGATTGAGCCTTTTTTCAACCCTTCAGACGGTACATTTCCCACACCGATAATATTAAGGGAATCATCTGTCATTTCTCCGACGATCACTTTTGTATTGGACGTACCGATGTCAAGACTGACGTAAAGTTCATTGTTGTTCATTCTATGGCACCTCCTCACATTTCGATCATTTCTATTCTATTATTTGCGGAACAACAATACAATGAATGTGGCTTTACAAGTGTGTAACAAAAAATAACAACAGAATATTTTTATGTGGTTTTCACATTTTATGTTTATTGAAAATATTCGTTATATCCTATGTATATCCTCTTTTATATCACATTTTTTTTATTTTTTTTAGAAAGAGTCCACTTTGTTAGTAGATTTCTTCTGATAACGGCTATATTCTGAAATAATCTGACTCCAAATGCGAATATACCTGCTAAATACAAGTCTACACCAAGATGGACTCCCAGAAAAGCTAAACTTATTGCCAATATAATATTAAAAAAGAAACCGGAAACAAATACCATTTCATCATATGTACCTTGTAAATGCGCCCTGATTCCACCGATTAATGTATCAAGTGCGGCAAGCACCGCAAGCGATAAATAGTTTGAGTATTCACTCGGTATCGTTAAGTTTGTCATTAGTCCAATCGCTATTCCGAGCACCAGTCCCAACACGGGCAGCCACATGACAATTCTCCTCCTTTTCAGTCTTTAAGCAGTTTCAGCTGTTGTACGTCCAGTGGTCTGTCATATGCTTTTAATGTTAGTTTGCTTTCAGATTTACCGGCTTTTAATGCTAAATTTTCAGATGCAAAAAGATCCTCAAGGCCTGACCCCTTCACTCTGCTGTGTAACATGTCCGGATCTTTGGCAAGCACTTTTACTGTTAAAGGATAATCGTCAAGGGCGTATCCGTCTATTTTTGTAGTGCCGTTTATATCTCTGATGACTGTATGATTCACAACTCTTCGCTCGTTAATTGAGATATGCTCTGCACCGTAGGAGTTGAGTTCATTAATCAGCTTTTTCAGCAAATCCGGAGGCGGATTTTCGATCGGCTCTCCTGTTAAGCTTTCAGAAAAAAGCGGGGAAATCGTAATGACAATTCCGCTACCTGTTATATCGGTCATGCCGGCTGTTTTTTTTAAGGATTGCAAGGTATTATTTAGCGCGGTTTCTTTTGTCATTTCTTTCGTTTGCGAATAGCTATTCAGCAGTTTGTCATATTTGTTTATTTCAGCCAGCAGCTTTTCCTGCTTCTTCTGCTCTGATGTCAGCTCTTCCCTAATATCCCACATATCTCTTGTATCCCGGACTTTGGGGTGCTTTAACGAATTAAACTGAACAGATATCATCAGGCCGAAGATGACCATAAGCACACTGATGCTTATGAAGGAACGCTTTATTTTCAATCTGTTTCACCCGCTTTTTCAGTCATTCCTTCGTTTTCAGAATCGGTTTCATTTGTACATTTTTCTCTTTTTCTGCCGAAACAGAAATATGATCCATTGACAGCTGATCAATCAGGCCTCCTGCGATATTTAACGAGGGCAGCAGGACATCTGGATCTCCAATAGCGGATACCGTAAACGGAGCGGGATGCTGCACCCCGTCTACCGTTACCACAGGACCATTGCATTTGATATACGAATCATGCGTCAAACGCTGGCCATTAACGGCGACAGCCGCCGCTCCTGAGATATACAGTTCGTTTACTACTTGGAAGATATGGCTTTCGTGAACGATGTAACTATTCACATTCTCCCCTTCCGGTATGTATGACGCATCTTCCAATGTCACCTCAACGCCTTCTCCCTGCACACCGACTTCCCCAATATACATCCTGTATTTTTCTGTATCTTCGAGGACATTATAGTATTCCGTCTTCTCATTCTTCAGCTTATTTTCCGCCTGGCGGACTTTGTTTTGCTTTTGATATAATTCTTTTTCAAGCTTCTTATTTTCTTTCTCTTGTTTCAGAAGTTCATCTCTCAGCGCATATTCTTTTTTCCACTCTTCCGTCTCAGCCGCGCTTTTGTTGTTTTCTTTTGTCATTTGAAAAGAAAATGAAATCAAAAAGCCTGCGATAAGCATAATCAAGGAAAGAAGGACTGCTGATTTGCCCCTCAATTTTCATCTTCCTTTTTAGCAGCTTTATCGTTTTTTCCAAACTCTTCAAAATAGGTGGCAACTTCTAAATGAATGATTCCTTTTTTATTGCTGCTTAGCTGTGAGATGATAGAAGGATACGTCTTCATTCGGTCTGCAAACGTTTTAATAGATGCAGTGACAACATAACCGTCGTTCATGTACAACTTAATACGGTTTTCATCCATTTTTACAGGCGTATAATAAATTTCTGAAATCGACTGTTTTAACGAATTTGACAACGCATCGAGCTGCTTGGCCATTTGAGACCGCTTCTTCGCGTTTGTCCAATTCACTAAAATCGGTCCGGCATCATCTGGCGTTACTTCGTTTGGCAGAACTGAGCCGTTTTCAAGCACTTCATAGTACACATCGTCTTTTTCTAAATAAGCAATCGCTTTATATTCTTCGATTGCAATGTTGATTTTATTAGGAAGCGATTTGCTGATCTCCGCTTTTTTCACTAATTTATTTTGCTGAATCTTCTTTTCTGTTTTTTGCTTGTCCAAACTCCAAAACTCAGTATCTCCGCTGTTAATATCGGAAAGGTCGATAATTTCCTTTTTTGATACATTTTCATTCCCTGTAACAGAGATTGTTGATACTTTACTGATTGGTGTTTGCAGGTACACAATGATCAGCACCATAATAAAAAAGAGCATAATAAATGAAATGAGACGGCGGTTTGCCTTTTGTTTCCTCTGCTCTTTAATTTTAGGGATCCGCTCTTCAATGTTAACGATTTTTTCTCGGTCTTGACCCGGGTTCATTGCCTGTTCACCTCATTCAAATGAAACAGCTGTTAAAAGTCTGTCTATTCCAAAACAAACGGCATACTATGATGCCGTTTGTCGTTTGCTTACAGTATATCATATGAACAGCTTCAGTCAGAACTTGAATCAGCGATTTCCGCCGATGATTTCAACCTCTGTGTGCATATCAATCTCGTATTTTTCACGGATTGTCTTTTTCACATGGTCAATGAGATCAAGCACATCTTTTGCTGATGCTCCTCCCGCATTGACGATGAAGTTTCCGTGCATCTCCGATATCTTTGCACCGCCGATTTGATATCCTTTCAAGCCTGCTTTTTCTACAAGGTTCCCGGCATGATTCGGAAGCGGATTTCTGAATATGCTTCCCGCACAAGGGCTTGAATACGGCTGTGTATTTTTTCTATAGTCTTTATTGCTTTGCATTTGCTGAACGATTGATTCCTTATCCTTCTGCTCCAGCTGCAACACAGCTTCAAGGCAAACGCCCGGGCGTTTCTTTTGCAGTACAGATGTCCTGTAGCTGAAATCCATCTGCTCATTTGTCAGCCACTCAATCGTTCCGTCTTCAAATAAAATATGCGCTTTGACGAGGATCTCGCTCATATCAGAACCGTGAGCGCCGGCATTCATATAAACTGCTCCGCCGACTGATCCTGGAATGCCGGCAGCAAATTCCAAACCGGACAGGCCTTTTTTGCTCAATGATGTAGCAAGGCGGACCACTGAATAACCGCCTCCGACTGTTACTTGCTCCCCTTCAAGCTCCAAGTGGTCAAGACCCGCACCCAGCTTGATTACTACGCCTCTAATTCCTTCATCTAAAACAAGAAGATTTGATCCGCGGCCGATGACTGTCCACTTCACATCAAATTTTTTAATCACGTCCATGATGTCTTTAACAGCATCTACACTGCTTGGAATGACCAATACATCCGCAGGTCCGCCGATTTTCATCGTTGTATGATTCGCGAGCGGTTCATTTGCAAGAACCTTGCCGACTTCGCGTTCTTTTAATTCCTGTATCACTTTCTCCATCGTAAACCTCCGCATTCCATTTGCTTTTCTACTATTTTTTTAATTCCTCGAGTACGCTGTATAAACGGGCAGCCGCGTCAGGAACACCAAGTGACTTTGTTCGTTCGCTCATTTCCTTTAACGTTTGCTCATTCAGTACAATCCGGTCTAGCGCTTCAATCAGCTTCTCCCCGCTGAGCTCTGTTTCTTTCAGTACAATCGCCGCATCATGCTGGCCGAGAGATCTCGCATTGACCTCCTGGTGATTCGCTGTCACATATGGACTCGGGATCAGAACACTTGGGATTCCGAGAGCAGTAATTTCGGCAATCGTTGTCGCACCGGCTCTGGCCACAATGACATCAATGGCCTTTAAATACTCAGGCATTTGATGAAGAAACGGCTTTGTGACCATATTATCAGCGGCACCTTTGCTTTTCAGCTCATTCATTACTTTTTCATAGTGAACTTCACCGGTGATATACAGCACTTGATAGTCTCTTGTTTTCAGCGCATCCTGCATGTCAATGACAGCGCGGTTAATCGGTGCAGCGCCTCGGCTTCCGCCGAAAATTAAGACCGTTTTTTTCTCTTCAGAAAGCCCAAATTCAGCCATTGATCGTCCCGTCTTTATTGAGACGACTTCAGAGGCTCTCGGGTTTCCCGTAAATACAACTTTCTCGCTAGGAAAATGTGATTTCGCTTCTTCAAAACAAATCGCTACTTTATTAACATATTTTGAAAGAAACTTATTCGTGATGCCCGGCAGGCTGTTTTGTTCATGGACAATAGTCGGAATTCCCATTTTCGCAGCGGCATAAACAACCGGCCCGCATACATAACCGCCCGTTCCAATTACGGCATCGGGCTTAAATTCCGCTAAATACGATTTACTCTTTTTGACGCCCTTCAGAAAACGCATCACAGTCTTGACATTTTCAAATGACAATTTTCTTTTAAATCCTGTAATTTCGATTGAACGAAACGGTATATTCTCCCGCTCAACAATTTTTTTCTCCAGCCCGTTTTCTGTTCCGATATATAAAAATTCCACATTAGGATGACGTCTTTGCACTTCTTTAATAAAAGCAAGCGCAGGATAAATATGTCCCCCTGTACCGCCTCCGCTTATTGCAATTCGCATTTCTTTTCCCCCAGTCTAAGTTTCTCTATAACATAACGATAACCCTGTTTTGTTGGACAGGGTTATCGCATCAATTGTTTCCAAGCTTCATGTTAGACAGGAAGCTTGGACATACATTCGTTAATACCTCGAGTAGCGGCTTACATTCAGCAGCACACCAACTGCCATCAGCATTAGAGTCAATGAAGAGCCTCCGTAGCTCAGAAACGGGAGCGTGATGCCTGTTACAGGAATCAGGCCCGTGACTACGCCGATATTTATCATGACTTGAATGGCAATCATTGAAATAATGCCGACTGCGACAAAGCTTCCGTACAGATCAGGGGCACCAAGCGCAATTCTGATTCCTCTCCACAGCAGGACGCTGAAGAGGAGCAAAATAAGTGTTCCCCCGATAAAGCCCAGCTCCTCTGACAAGATGGCGAAAATAAAGTCTGTTTGCGGCTCAGGCAGATAAAAGAACTTCTGTCTGCTTTGTCCGAGCCCCATTCCGAACAACCCGCCGGGCCCCACTGCATAAAGCGATTGAATGATCTGAAATCCGCTTCCGAGCGGGTCTTCCCATGGATTTAAGTATGAGGTAATCCGCTTAATCCGATATGGAGCTGATAGTACGAGCCCGACAAATCCGCTGAGGCCGATCAGTCCGAGAAAGACGAAATGGGCGATCCGCGCGCCGGCTACAAAAATCATGACAATACAAGTTCCGACCATTACTGTCCCCGTTCCGAGGTCAGGCTGGCACATGATAATCAAAAATGCTGAAAACAC
This sequence comes from Bacillus sp. PS108, assembly GCF_037963335.1. NCBI lineage: Bacteria > Bacillati > Bacillota > Bacilli > Caryophanales > Bacillaceae > Bacillus > Bacillus sp. PS108. The sequence goes on along the minus strand of NZ_CP150155.1, from coordinate 1,562,794 downwards.
GATGCCAAGTGCAGGGACGAACCCCCGTCTGAACGATGTGATGTTTTTTTGTTTTTCAGAGAGAAATTTAGCAAGGAATGCAATCATCGCAAGCTTCATAAACTCTGAAGGCTGTATGCTGAATGCTCCGACTCCGATCCAGCTTCTTGAACCGTTCCGCACCATTCCGACGCCCGGTATCAAAACAAGCACCAGAAGGAAAAAGCAGATAACCATCAGCAATTTGGACCATGTCCTCCAAGTCCAATAATCAACATTCATGATAAAAAACATAGCAATGACGCCGATTCCCGCAAACAAAAGCTGCCGTTTCGCGAAAAAGAATGAGTCGTCAAATTTATAATCCGCCCATACCGCACTCGCACTGTACACCATAATTAATCCGATTGTTAATAATAATAACGTAATGATGACCAATAACAAATCAGGCGATGTTTTTTTAGTAGTCAAAGCAATCGACACCCCAAGCTTAAAGTCATTAGGGCTGCCGATTTACTTCAAGACAAGCCCTTACTTAAGCATATGCACGGCATCTATAAACATGTCACCGCGTTCTTCAAATGTTTTGAATTGATCCCAGCTCGCACACGCGGGTGACAGCAGGATGACATCTCCTTCATTTGAGAGCGCAAACGCCGCAGATACTGCTTGTTCAACATTATCGACACGTTTGACATGTTGTATTCCCAGTTCATTGCCGAGTTTCTCGAGTTTTGGCGCCGTCTGGCCAAATGTAAGCACTGCTTTGACATGCTTCATATAAGGTTTCAAGTCATCAAAACCATTTCCGCGATCCAGTCCGCCCGCAAGCAGAATGACCGGCTTATCAAAAGCTGAAAGCGCCTTGCTTGTCGCCAGAATGTTTGTTGCTTTACTGTCGTTATAAAATTTGCGGCCATTCACAGTTGTGACATATTGGAGGCGGTGCTTCACACCAGTAAAGCTTGTCAGCACCTTTTTAACCGCCTCATTGGATGCTCCTGCCGTTTTCACAACTGCAATAGCTGCTAAAATGTTCTCCAGGTTATGAGCACCGGGCAGCACAACCTCTTCCAGAGGAAGAATGGCTTCGCCGTTAAACATAATCATACTGTCTTTTACATATGCGCCCTGTTCAAGCGTTTTGCTGACTGAAAATGGGACGATTTCGGCTTTTCCGGCTTCAGCAAGACGCACGACGGTTTCATCATCCTGGTTGACAATGGCTTTATCTGAAGCAGTCTGATGAAGGTATACTTTCTGTTTCGCTTTTTCATAGTTTTCGCGCGTATGGTGATAATCCAGATGGGCGTCAAATACATTTAAAATCAGGCTGATTTCCGGTCTGAAAGCGTGTGTTCCCATCAGCTGAAACGAAGACAGTTCAGTAACGATCCATTCATCTCCATCAGCATGATAGGCAACCTCACTTGCGACTGTGCCGATGTTTCCGGCAATCAGTGCTTTTTGCGAGTCAGCTTTGAGCATTTCGTAAATTAGCGTTGTCGTGGTCGTTTTACCGTTCGATCCGGTAATCCCGATAAACTTGGCGCTGGTCAGGTAGTAAGCGAGCTCAATTTCCGTCCAAACCGGAATGCCTCTTTTCTCCGCTTCCTGAACCATAATATTTTCATAAGGAATTCCCGGGTTTTTGATCAGAATCGTGATTTGATGCTGATCGAACAGAGAAACTGGATGCTCTCCGCAAACAACTTCGATTCCTTTTTCAGAAAGCTTTTGTGCCGGTTCATTTTCTTCAAAAGGCTTTTGGTCATTGACTGCAACATAAATGCCTTTTTCATGAAGAATGGAGGCTGCCGCATATCCGCTTTTCGCAAGCCCAAGGATTAAAAAATGCTGTTTCTGTAAAAATTGATCATTTTCCACTTATAACCACACCTCGATGTAAATTCCTAAAACGGCAAGCAAAAGTCCCGCAGCCCAAAACGTCACGACTACTCTCCATTCAGACCAGCCGACAAGCTCATAATGGTGATGAAGCGGACTCATTTTAAAGATTCGTTTACCTGTCGTTTTAAAGCTGATGACCTGCAAAATAACAGATAATGTCTCGATAACGAATACACCGCCGATGATAACCAGCAGGATCTCTAATTTCGTTAAAATGGCAATGGTAACGATTGCTCCTCCCAATGCAAGCGATCCCGTATCTCCCATAAAAACTTTGGCCGGATGAGCATTAAATACAAGGAAGCCCAGAACTGCACCGACAACGGCAACTGAGAAAATCGCTACGTCATATTGAGACTGATTCCATGCCAGAATGGCAAAGGCGCCAAAGGCAATCGCCGCAGTACCGGATAATAACCCGTCAAGGCCGTCAGTCAGGTTAACTGCGTTTGATCCGCCGACAAGCATAAAGAGCACAAGGATAAAGTAAGCCCAGCCTAGATCAAATGATAAGTCAGTTCCAGGAATGCGAATATCCGTCGCAAAATTGTAGTAATGATACACGGCGTAAAATACAACTGCAATAATAATTTGTCCGATCAGCTTTTGCTTTGATGTCAATCCAAGATTGCGCTTCATGACAACCTTGATGTAATCATCTAAAAAGCCAAGTAAACCGTAGCCTAGCGTAACAAACAGAAGCAGCACCATTTCGGGGCTTATTTCTGAAAACTTCTGTGTCATAACAATTGTTGTCACTATGATAGAAAGTATGATCATGACCCCGCCCATTGTCGGTGTCCCTGATTTTTTCTGATGTGATTTCGGTCCTTCTTCTCTAATACTCTGGCCGAATTTTAATCTTCTTAAAAACGGAATAAGAATCGGAGAGAGCAGAACACTAATTAAAAACCCCATTAAAATTGTAAACAGAATGACTTGCTCAAGCATTGTCCTTTTCTCCTCCTGTTTCTTTCAAACGACATACGTAGTTATCATATTCATGATTTTTTTCCATATGAAAAATCTTTTCAAGCTCCATTATTCAGTAACATCTCTTTCCTATGAATTCGTCTTATTCTTATTGAGTTCAACAATGGCTCTCGCCGCTACTTCAGCATCATCAAAATCGAAAGTTTCATTTCCGATCTGCTGATAGGTTTCATGTCCTTTTCCGGCAATGAGGACAACGTCGCCTTTTTTGGCATTGGCAATTGCGAAAAAGATCGCCTGCTCGCGGTTTGCAATACTGTGATAGTATGCGTTCTCTACTCCGGCTTCCATATCTCTTAAAATCGCGCGAGGATCTTCGCTTCTCGGGTTATCTGACGTGAAAATCGGCTCGTCAGCCAGCTCCACAGCAATTTTAGCCATTTTCGGGCGCTTCGTCTTATCTCTGTCTCCTCCGCAGCCGACAACGACAAATAGCTTTCCTTCCGTCATGTCTCTGCATGTCTCCAGCACATTTTCAAGGCTGTCCGGTGTGTGCGCGTAGTCTACAATGACAGGAAACTCCTGCTGCTGATTGACCAATTCAAAACGGCCTCTTACACCATGCAATTCTTCAACAGCTTCAGTGATGATTTCAAACGGTATGCCTGCTGCAATACATGTCGCAACAGCGGCCAGCACGTTATACACATTAAATTGTCCGACGAGAGACATCGTGATGTGCTTCGTGCCTTTGTTTGTCACGAGATCAAAGCTTGTGCCCTGTGCAGTGATACTGATGTTCTTCGCCATCACATCAGCATCGTTTTTAATTCCGTATGTAGAGATATGCGCAGCTGTTACCTTTTCAAAATAAGCGCTCGCCTCATCGTCAGCATTCAGGACGGCACGCTTTGGATGTTCATGGTTGAAAGCCCCGCCAAGTTGGGAAAAGAGCAAGCTTTTTGCATGCCGGTACTCATCCATCGTTTTATGATAGTCCAGATGGTCCTGTGTTAAATTCGTAAACACGGCAATATCATAATCACAGCCATGGACGCGTCCTAAAGACAAAGCGTGGGAAGAAACCTCCATGATTGCAGTGTCAACATGCTTGTCATTCATTTTCTTAAACGTTTTCTGCAGCGTGACGCTTTCCGGAGTCGTGTTTTTAACAGGAAGTGTTTCGTCTCCGATTTTCATGTACATTGTACCGATCAAGCCTGTGCGTTTTCCCGCTTTTTTCAGAATCTCATCGACCATGTGGGTCGTTGATGTTTTGCCGTTTGTCCCTGTTATCCCAATCAGCTGAAGCTTCTTCGTCGGCTGTCCGTAAAACGCATCAGACAAAACGCTGAGCGCGCGAAGTGACTGCCGGACAATAATAACAGGAACATTCACATCGACCTCTCTTTCTGCCACAATAGCCGCTGCACCGTTTTCTACTGCTTTTTGCGCAAAATCGTGGCCATCCACCGTATACCCTTTTACACATACAAAAAGACTCCCTTTCTTTACTTCCCTGGAGTCCATCTCAATTGAAGTTATTTCAGGGTCTTGTGAGTCGTTTACAGAAGGTTCGGTTGTTAAGTATGTAAGCAGCTTTGTAAGTTTCATCGTATCAAACCTCTCAACATTCTAATTCGTTCTTTTTATCATTGAAGTCACATCAAATGATGTGGTAATGATTTTAAGCATACAGTTCATATTTTAGCGTAAATAAAAGGATACATCCAGCTAATCTTGAAAGATATCAGCATTTTTTCTGCAATAAAAGAATAGGCAGCCCGAATCAATCGGCTGCCTCCTTTTCATCTTCTTCAGTCAAATACACGCGTATCTTTGAGCCTTCTTTTACTTTCGTTCCGGCAGCTGGCGATTGTTTAACGATTTTGCTCCCTTTCCCGGAAGCATCCACATTGAGATTCACCAATAGTGACTCAAGATCTGAGACAGACATCCCTACAACATTCGGAACTTCTATTGTTTTTGTGTCGTTCCATTGGTATTTTTTCTCGATTTGATTTTTCCGGGGCTTCACACCAAGTTCCGGCAGACTGTCTCTCATAATATTTCCGACAATAGGCGCTGCCACCGTTCCGCCAAACTGAATCGTGCCTTTCGGGTTATCCACCGCAACGTAGACGACTAGACTCGGATCATCAGCTGGCGCGAAACCGATAAATGATACAATATGGTTGTTTTCAAGATATTTTCCATCTTTAACCTTTTGTGCAGTTCCCGTTTTTCCTCCGACACGATATCCTTCTACAAATGCATTGCGGCCGGTTCCTTCTGCGACGACGCTTTCTAGAGCATAGCGGATTTGTTTGGATGTTTCCTCAGAAATGACTTGTTTCTTTGCGATTGGTGATTGTTTTTTGACCGTTTTCTTCGTAACAGGATCGATCCATTCCTTTGCAATATAAGGTGTGTAGAGCGTTCCTCCGTTTACAGCGGCGGATACTGCTGCAACCTGCTGAATCGGCGTGACGGATACTCCCTGTCCGAAAGCCGTAGTTGCTTGCTCCACCGGGCCCACTCTCTCAAGCGGGAATAAGATGCCTGTTCCCTCGCCTTGGAGATCAATCCCCGTTTTTTGTCCAAAACCAAAGTCTTTGATGTATTTGAAAAGCTTTTCCTTTCCTAAGCGCTCGCCTAATTCAACAAACCCCGGGTTGCAGGAGTTCTGCACAACTTCCAGATACGTCTGCAGCCCGTGCCCGCCTCTTTTCCAGCACCGCAGTCTCGCTCCGTCCACTTCCGCATGCCCTTTATCATAAAATTGATCCCGTTTCAAATTTACTTTTTGCTCTTCAAGGGCTGCTGCAAGTGTAATAATTTTAAAGGTAGATCCCGGTTCATACGTGCTCCATACTGGCAGATTTCGATTGTAGACGGACGGATCAACAGATTGGTAATCAGCAGGGTCGAAGTCAGGCCTGCTAGACATCCCCAAAATTTCTCCGTTTTTCGGATTCATGGCTACGGCAATCATGCCGTCCGGATGATATTTAGCCTCAGCGTTATCAAGCTCTCTTTCCATTATCGTCTGGACCTTTGAATCAACCGTCAGCTTCATATCAAGCCCATCCTTAGGCGGCGTATAGTCATCCGTTTCATCAGGCATCTTCTTCCCCTTGGCATCTGTATAAAACTTAACAGAACCTTTTTCCCCTTTTAAATCATCGTCGTAATAGGCTTCCAATCCAAGGAGTCCTTGGTTGTCAATTCCTGCAAATCCAAGCACATGAGATAAAAAGCTGCCGAACGGGTAATGACGGATACTGTCCTCCGCAACATACACACCTTTTAAATCAAGCGCTTTGATTTCCTTCGCCTTCTCATTTGAAATTTTTCTCCCTTCAGGAGTGATCTTTTCGATTGACGCTTTTTTTGTCACATGTTTATATACTTTTTCTTCTGACATATTGAGCACCGCCGCAAGCTGCTTGCTCGTTTTCATTGGATTCTGAACTTGGCGCGGCACGACGAATACGGTCGGCGCACTTTTATTTGTTGCCAGCTTCACACCGTTCCGATCCAGAATCTCGCCTCTCTCCGGCTCAAACGGCAAGTTACGGCTCCAGGAATCTTTCGCCAGCGAAGTCAGTTTTTCGCCCATCACAAACTGAACATACCCCAGCCTTGTATCAATGATCAGAAACACGATCACGCCAAAAAGCAAAACAAATAATAAACGTTTTCTAACCGTTACATTCGAGACGCGCAAGAGACCGTTCACTCCTTATTTAGGCTTGTTTCATTTTATGCCTGAAATTGGACAGGTAGAACGATGCTCCTCTGAAGGCATAAAAAAAGAAAGCCTGCATAACGCAGGCTTTCTTTTTAATCAGGATTTTTAAACTTAACCTTGATTACGGTTTTGTCTTTGATTTCTTTGTCTTTCTTAACACTTTGGCTGACAGCGTAGCCTTGTCCGCTTACTTCAATATGAATTCCCGCGAGCTCGCCGTACTGCAGAACCTCTCTTCTCGACCAGCCTGTCATATCAGGCATTTTGATTTTGCCGCCCGTTTTCAGGAAGACCTTTTGATTGGTGAGAACTTCCTCATCCGCTTTCGGATACTGTTCTTTTACAGCGACATCACTGCCGATGACAATTGGTGTGAGATTCTCCTCTTTTGCTTTCTTTTGAGCAGCAGCTACCGTTTGATCTGTTAAATCAGGCATTGTCTGCGCTTTTGTTTCTTCCTTATCTGAGTCAGATTTTTCAGTTGGTTCAATGTTCAGGTAGTGCAGGCTGTTTTTCATTGTTGGGTTGAAGATTTCAGATACTGGATCTGAACCGGTTTCATCGTCCTCTAATTGCGGTTGTTGTACCGCAACATAGATCAACAGCTCCGGATTATCTTTAGGAGCCATTCCCATAAATGAAAAAATATAGTTATCCCGTCCCTTTAAATAACCATTTGTTCCTGCAATTTGTGCTGTACCTGTTTTCCCAGCCACGTCAAATCCCTCAATTTTATAAGGGCGTCCGGTTCCAATGTCTGATGAAACGACATCTCCTAGGATATTACGCACGTTTTTAGCTGTACTGGCAGAGATCGGTGTCCCTGCAGATTCCGGTTTATTTTGATAAACAGTTTTCTTCGTATCAGGATCAACAATATGATCAATGACATAAGGCTTCATCATTTTGCCATCATTTGCGACAGCAGTCGCAGCTTCTAGCTGCTGGATCGGGGTGACTGCAGATGCTTGACCGTATGCAGTTGAAGCCTTATCGTAATCATACTTAAAGTTCATTTTACTTGATGCTTCTCCCGGCAGATCGATTCCTGTCTTTTGATAAAAACCAAATTTATGCAAATATTCATTATAACGATCAAACCCCAACTTTTCATTGGCTAATTTGGCAAAAGCTACGTTAGAGGATCTAAGTACTCCGTCTTTGAAAGATATAGGGCCCCAACCTACACCTCTGTTATGGTCATATACTTTTCCGCCACCAACTTTATAGGTCCCTGACTTATATTGTTCGTTCGCATTAAACACGTTTTCCTGCATCGCAGCAGCGAGTGTAAAGATCTTCATCGTGGATCCGGGTTCATACGCATATGAAATCAAATCATTATAGTAGTTTGTCACATCACGCTTGTTCGGATCAAAGCTTGGGCGCTGTCCCATAGCAAGGACTTTGCCCGTTTTCGGATCGACAACTGCGGCCATGATTTTTTTCGGATTATACTTTTGCGCTACTTTTGTCATGCTGTCTTCTAAAAAGGTTTGAATTTTCTGGTCAATGGTTAAATATACATTGTCACCATTTTTCGGCGCTGTAATTTTATTTTTGCTGTTCGGGAGCTCCCAGCCGGATTTGTCGCTTTCATATGTCACATATCCGTCGCGCTCCTTCAAATACTTATCCAGCACTTTTTCTAATCCCATCGCGCCGGAAATTTCATTTGTTTCTTCATCAACCTCGGCATAGCCGATTAAATTGGATGCGAAAATACCATTTGGATAGTAGCGTTTTGTATCCCGCAAAAATGAAATGCCCGGGAGTTTCATTTTTTCAATTTTTTGCTTTTGTGAATACGTAATATCCCGGCCAGCTGATCCAAACTCGACTTGTTTTGCATCTTTATTTAAGATATCAAGGATGTCGGCCTTGTCCAAGTTTATCACTTTAGACAATGCTTCTGCCGTTTTTTCTTTGTTTACAACATGCTGAGGATGCTTGACATCAGTGGTCATTTTTTTATCGAGAATCGCAATCAGTTTATACGTCGCTGTGTCCTCTGCAATGACTTTTCCTTTTCGGTCTAAAATCGAGCCGCGGCTCGCTTCGATGGTCCGTTTCTTTTCATGCTGCTCTGTCGCTTTTGTCGCAAGCACTTCGCCGTTCGCTTTTCCGGTTATTTGAATATATGCCATTCTCCCCAGGATGACAAAGAAAAAGAGAGCGAAACAAATACTTAGAATCGCTGCTCCTCTATTCATAAATTTATTCTTTTTTGGCATTTGAATCATTCCTGTATGTTTTTCACTTTTTTATCTTTTAAATCCAAGCCGTTCTTTTTCGCAATGTCCATAATGCGCTGCGGTTTGCTTAAATCAGCAACGCTTTTTTCGAGGTCACCAATTTGCTTATTTTCGGATGAAATTTGCTCCTCAAGCTTTTGAACCTCAATATTGGTTTGATATGCCGCATACGCCTTCGATACGATCAAAAGCGATACGCTGAGCACCGCCGCAGCAAAGAGGACAAGAAGCACTTTTTCTCCGAGAGTAATGGAAGCCCTTTTCTTGACAATCACTTTTTTCTCAGGACTGATCGCATGCCGCTGCTGTTTCTCTGGTTGGTAAGCTAAATTGCTCATAGGCTGATGACCTCCTTTTAATTTTGCGTTCGCGTTTCGTTATTTTCTTTTTTCAGCAATCCGAAGCTTGGCAGAACGAGCCCGGTTGTTCTCTTCAAGCTCTTCTTGAGATGCCGTAATCGGTTTTCGTGTGATGAGCTTCAGCTCCGGTTCAAACTCTTCCGGTATAACAGGAAGCCCCGGAGGAAGTTCCGGAAGCGACGACTTTTCTTTAAAAGTGGTTTTGCAAATTCTGTCTTCTAGCGAGTGGAAGGTAATGACTGATACCCTGCCCCCTGGCTTCAGAACCTCAATTGCCTGCTCCAAAGCTTCTTCAAACACCCTAAGTTCATCGTTTACGGCAATTCTGATTGCCTGAAACACGCGTTTAGCGGGATGTCCGCCGCTCCTTCTCGCTGGAGCGGGAATCGCGTCTTTTATTAGATCGACCAGTTGGCCCGTAGTTTGAATAGGAGACTTCATTCTTGCCTCCTCAATTTTTCTGGCGATCTGTTTACTAAACTTCTCTTCTCCGTATTTAAAGAAAATACGGACGAGATCCTCATAGCGCCACTCATTAACGACTTCTTTCGCCGAAAGCGTAGCCGACTGGTCCATCCTCATGTCCAACGGTGCGTCATGATGGTAACTGAATCCGCGCTCCGGTGTATCCAGCTGCGGAGAGGACACCCCTAAATCAAATAAAATGCCGTCTACTTCTGTAATGCCTTGTTCATTCAAACATTCTTTTAAATACCTGAAATTGCTTTTAATCAGAATGAGCTGTCCTTTATAATCGGACAACACTTCTTTAGCATGCTGTAATGCCGTATCATCTTGGTCAAAAGCGATTAAACGCCCCTTCTCGGATAACTGCTGCAATAAGTATGTACTATGCCCAGCTCCGCCGAGTGTGCAGTCTACATATGTACCGTCTGGTTTAATATTGAGTCCGTCTACGGTTTCACGAAGAAGTACTGTCTTGTGTTGAAACATATTGTGTTGGTCCCACCTTTTATCAGGATGAATTGAAATTGTTTTTAGAGTGTTATACACGAAGAATCATTATATATCAAACCCAATCATGTTTTCAGCAATTTCAGCAAATGAATCTTCTTGCTCTTCTGTGTATTGTTCCCAAATTACTTTACTCCACAATTCAATTCGATTAGAAACCCCGATAACAACACATTCTTTTTCCAGTTTGGCGTAATTCAATAGAGATGATGCGATATTTACCCTGCCTTGCTTGTCCAGTTCGCATTCAGTCGCCCCTGAAAAGAAGAAACGGGTAAACGCGCGGGCATCTTTCTTTGTGAGAGGAAGAGCTTTTAGTTTTTCTTCAATTTGTTTCCATTCGTGCATAGGGTAGCCGAAGAGACATTGGTCAAGTCCTCTAGTCAGCACAAATTGCTCACCTAGGCCTTCTCTGAATTTAGCGGGTACGATCATGCGGCCTTTCGCATCGATGGTATGCTGATATTCACCCATAAACATGATCTCTTGCCCCACTTTCTCTCCTTAACTCACCACTATTCACCACTTCGCTCCACAACTTCATTTTACACTGTTTACCCATAAAAAAAAACCCTGAACTATTCAGGGTTCTTTAAAACTTTATTTCAAAGTTTGACAACTTGATGTTGATTTTGAAAAGAAAATGGCAGATTCTTGAATGTCGTGAAGAATTTTGGACCGTACCTGTTCAAATAATACATGATATTCCAAATCCGTTCTTGCGGCGCAAGAAGCGGCTTAATGCTATTTTGAATTCTTTCATAATCCTTCAAGACGTAGCCTTCTTTTTCTTCAATTCGCTTCGTCACCGTGCGCTCTAAGAATTGAAGCTGATCCTGAATAAAAGCGGCATTTTTCAGGAGTAAAGGTTCCAAGCTTTGATCAACCTTTAACGCCTCCTGCCGAACCGTTTTGTGAATCGCTTCAATTTGGCTTTTCGCCTGATCCATCACCGCTGTAAACTCTTCCGGAATCTGGCGCTCGAAGTATGCCTCTCTTTGATTCTCCGTTCCGCGCTCAATCGCGTCTTGTAATGAGATATTCCGTTCAACCAGTTTTTTCTCAATATGCCGCTCAAGTATCGTAATGTTCAGCCTTGGCATGACAGGAGGCATTTTAAAGCCCATCACCGCAAAAGCCTGTTTGAGCTCGCCCCAATAATTGATTTCCCCAGGCCCTGCAATAAATGCTAAAGTCGGAATGAGAAATTCCTGCATTAACGGTCTCGTTACAACATTGTTGCTGAAACGCTCTGGATGTTCTTCCATATGTGTATGAAGTTCATCCATCGTCCATCCTAGATCAAGCTCTTTGATGACAAATCGGCCGTTATCTTTTTCAATTAAAAAACGCTCATCTTCGTATTCATAAAACAGATTCGCCTGCTCTTTTCCGGACTCGATAATCGGTTTGTAGCCTGCTTGACGCATGAAGGCCTGCTGATCTGATACAGCCCGGGCGAGTTCATCATTTTCTCGAAGAATCTTTTGGAACATGGCCGTTTCCAGCTTTTTAATCCCCGGATCTCCAGAATTTAATAAAACTAAGCCCTCTTCTTGGAACAAATCCGCGATCAACAGCTCAAAGAAGTCAGTAAACGTAACAGATTCCCTTAAACATCGTTTCACATTGTCGAGAAGTGTATTCGTATGGTCTGTTTCTTCAAAAGCGGCAAAAACATCATCTATCCACGCGGCACACTTTTCCTGATCAAGCGATGTACTCGCTGCTGATGATTTCTTCCAATAAGACTGAGGCAGCTTTTTTTTCACAGGCCCATTCTCTTCAGATGTGTGAACAAAATTAATCTCATCCAAATCGTGGTCTTCTCCAGCCACCCAGAAGATTGGTATGACAGGCACTTGAAGTTCCTTTTCTTGTTGCTTTGCTAAAACAATGATTGAAATGATTTTATGTATGGTGTAAAGCGGTCCTGTTAAAAGTCCTGCCTGCTGTCCGCCGACTACAGCGGCACTTGACGGGTCCTTCAGCTTCTCAATAGCAGACTGCATCGCACTTGAACCGAATTTATTATGGTAAGAGGTTAAGTACGCCGCCAATTCCTCTCTTGCGAAAAACCGGGAAGATAAGTCTTCCAGTCTTTCTCGCCACATGTCCTTATGATGAATACTGTAATCAAAAAAAGAAGACATTTCTTCTTTGCCATCTATATAGTGCTGTACAAACACATTCTGATTTTTGATGGAAAGTTCAGTTAGCTGCATCTTCTAGAACTTCCTTTCTCCAATAAATAGTTAGTGATCCGAAATGAGTATAGCATGTTACCAAAAAAGCTCAAAAGACTTTGTTTGTATTTCGCTCCAATGCTTTGATGCTGCCATATAAAAACTCTAGGTGGACGGCATCAAGACCTTGAAGATTTGCTTCCTTCAATAAGTATCCGATAATGGCGTCAGCTTCCGTCTGCCGGCCTCCAATGACGTCAACCAGCATTGATGAACGATTCTCTTTCGTTTGTCCACAAACGGCCTGAACCTGCTCCCAAGCCTTTTCTTCATTTTCAAGTTTTAAAATGCGGCATGCCTCCTGAAATACCAGCTTCATAAAAGCCAGATAAGCTGGCGTTGTCAGCAGTTCTCCATTTTTCACCTGCAATAACGCAGTTAAAGGATTAATACACGCATTTACAATCAGCTTGCCCGTCAGCAGACGGTACCAATCCGTCTCATAATAAATCGGAAAATCCGAATGGTTATGCTGAAACATGATGTTCAGCCGGTCTGGTTCAGCATCGTCGAACGCGCTCCATTTTATCGCACCTAGGCCTGTATGATCAACAGCTGTATCCGATTTTCTTACAGCTCCGTGCTCAACGATTCCAACATAAATGGAATGGCCAACGTGCCAGTCTTTTAGGTCGTGGATATGCCCCATGCCGTTTTGCAAAAATAATATATTCGTCTTCCCGATTCGTTCAAGCGACGAAAAAACAGATTGAAGCTGATGCTGCTTCACTGTCACGACAAGCAGGTCAAAGTCCGAATTGATACTCGTGTCCGCACTGCAATCAATCCTGAATTCCTCCCCGCCTTTATAAAGCCGGATTCCTTCAGACTGAATGGCCGCAGCCTGTTCTTGCCGCCTCGTCACAACAGTCACGTCGTGATAAAGTGACAAATAATAGGCGCATAAAAGACCGACGGAGCCTCCGCCGATAATTCCAATTTTCATGATGTCACACCCAATTTAGCATTTACGTATTATCATAGCAGAAGTAAGAAGAAATTACTTCTCAAAGATCCCATGTGCTTAAAATTAAAGTTTAAATATTTGGATTTTTTAAATAAAGCGTTTACAATATATGTAGAAACAACAAAGGGGGAGATTTGTTTGACAAAGGTAGAACGTCTGCTTATCAACTATAAAACGCTGGAAGAATTCAAGAAATTCAAAGAATACGGCATTCAGGAGCTTTCAATGCTTGAAGAACTTCAGGATAATATTATTGAAAATGACAGCACCTCGCCTTTTTACGGGATTTATTTTGGCGATAAACTTGTAGCACGAATGAGTCTGTATCAAGTTAACGGCAAATCGAATCCCTATTTTGACAACCGCCAGGATTATTTGGAGCTGTGGAAGCTTGAGGTTCTTCCGGGCTACCAGAACAGGGGATATGGGAGAGCCTTGGTTGAATTTGCAAAATCATTCAAAATGCCGATCCGGACAAATCCGAGAATGAAATCAGCGGAATTTTGGAACAAAATGAACTTTAAAACTGTTAAGTATGATATGGCGCGGGACAAAGGGGAAAACCCGCTCATCTGGCATCCTGATATGGATCATGAAATGACACCGGGAGAGTCTGCATAGAAATCAAAACAACCGGCCTATTCTTACTATAGGGCCGGTTCATTTCAGGCGTTTCTTTACGTTTCTTGAGCCGCTTTTTTCATTCTTCCGTCTTCCTTCGAAACAACCATTTTTCTGGCCCGATCCATGATATCGATCAGTGCCTTGTAATCCTCTTCTGTCATCTCTAGCTGATTCCGCAATGTCTGATTTTCACTCCGCAAATCCTCAAGCTCTTTTTGCAGCGATTGGATTTGCTCCTTCAATTTTTCCCTTTCAAGCTGAAATTCTTGTGCAGACGGCGCTTCTTTGAATTGTTCGAGAAATTGGATGACATCCTGAATGGACAAATCTCGTTTTCCTTCCGACGATGCCGAGGCAGTCTGCTTCATGGAATTCGGCATATTGACCGAATGAACGCCGATTTGCTTTCTCAGTTCTTTCCTTTGCTTTTTTGCAAGCTCTATACCTGACTGGTATTGTTTTCTCACATACGAGTTCCACCTGAAACCACAGGCTGCCGCGGTTCTGGTCAGCGCCCTTCCAACCTCCTCAAAGGCAGAAAGCTGTGTTCCTCCCTCTCGAATATGACGAAGCACCACTTCTGCCAGTAGCAAATCCTCATCCTGAGTCCAAGCATCTTGTCTTGTAATGGTCAAATTCAATCTCCCTCCATGTCAGCTTATTTATCTCATACATATGCCGGTAATAGATTAGATAGACTATTTGCACTCACAAATTTTCCGCAAGCTGACAGGAAGAGAAAAAGAAAAAGCGCAGGGCTTTCACCCCGCGCTTTTCTTATTAGTTACTTTTTACATTTATGTCTTTGCCGTTGTATGATCCGCATGCTTTGCATACACGGTGAGACAACTTCATCTCTCCGCATGACGGACATTCTGTCATACCAGGTACATTAAGTTTGAAATGTGTACGGCGCAATCTTTTCTTCATTTTAGAAGTTCTTCTAAAAGGTACAGCCATTATTCCCACCTCCTTAAAGAGTTAAGATTCATCATCTTGTTTTAAGAGCTTTTCAAGGGCTGCAAGTCTCGGATCAACTTGATTCTTCTTGTCTTCTTCCGAAATAACTTGCCAATCCTTTCCTTCTTGAGGAGCAGCTCCTTTTTCTTGTTCAGATTCACAAAAGATTTGCATAGGGATTTCTAAAAGAATTTCTTCTTTCACGATCGGAGTTAAGTCGATAGTATCGTCCTCAACAATGTGAACGTCATCATCTTCTATATCATCCGTGTGATGAAATATAAACAGTTCTTTTGTTGAAATTTCAAATGGATACGGGACATCAACGAGTGTTCTTGAGCATGGCAAAATCATTTCGCCTGAAATTGTAAAATCAAACGAAACCTGTTTGGATTTGATATCCGCTCTGCCCTTCACCCGGACGGGAGAAATGCGGCGAATGTCAGAATTCAGCTTTGTCAGCTCATTTAACTCAACTGTTTCATCAAACTCAAAACTTTGTTTTGGCATTTGATGCAGCTGATAAATCGTCCATTTCATTTGTATCACCTCAGGAAAGCAACAAACATGATTATAGCTTTTAAGATTGTTTTTGTCAATATTTTTTCTTTACAGCATAATGCTGCCATTGAAGTATCGTTGACAGCGGAATATGCTATGCATACACTTAAAACAAAAATAAGGCGTAAGAGTTTTCATTTGCAAATGTACCATACGTTTTTAAACATAGCAAGAAAGGCGGAAAAAATATGAAAGCTGTCGGATTGGTGGTTGAATATAATCCCTTTCATAACGGTCACCTTTATCATGCCCAAACAGCAAAGCGGCAAACCGGATGTGACACGGCTGTGGCGGTCATGAGCGGACATTTTTTACAGCGCGGGGAACCCGCTGTTGTATCAAAATGGGCCCGAACAAAAATGGCGCTGCAAAGCGGAGTTGATCTTGTCATTGAGCTGCCTTATCTTTATGCCGTGCAAAAAGCAGACATTTTTGCACGCGGCAGTGTTTCAATCCTGAACAAACTTGAATGTGAGGCGCTGTTTTTCGGGAGTGAAAATGGGGATATCAAGCCTTTTTTAGAAACAGCACAGCTTATTGATGAGCATAAACATATATTGAATGACCGAATTAAAGAAGAACTTAAAAAGGGGGCCAGTTACCCAGCAGCGGCGGCTAGCGCCTTCAGCTCCATTTTGCATACTGAAAGTGCACTTGACTTGTCAAAACCAAATAACATTTTGGGATACCAGTATGTGACCTCGATTCTAACCGGGGGATATCCTATGAAACCTTATACTACGGCACGCATCTCTTCGGACTATCATGATGCCGATCTCCCTGAAGGCGAAAACCATATCGCAAGCGCCACAAGCATCAGAAAAGCAATGACTGGCCAGAATCTCGAAGCCTGCTTTCGTTTTCTCCCTGCTGCCTCTGCACGTGAATTAGCAGCTTACCGCAAATCTTTCGGATTGTGGCATACACCTGAGAGCTACTTTTCTTACTTAAAATACAGCCTTTCAACTGTAACAGCACAGGAATTACAACAAGTATACGAGGTGGAGGAAGGTTTAGAGCACAGAATTCTTCGTTCGATCAGAAAATCCAGCTCCTATCAGGAATTTATGGAACTGCTGAAAACAAAACGCTATACGTGGACAAGGCTCCAGCGGATGAATACACACATTTTAACCAGAACAAAAAAACAGGATATGCAAAAGCTGCTTGACAACGATAAGGCGCCGTATATCAGGCTTCTCGGCATGACGAAAAAAGGACAGGCTTATTTATCCGAAAAGAAAAAAGCACTGTCTGTTCCGCTTGTCAGCAAACTGTCCTCTTTCTCCCATCCAGCTCTCGATCTGGACGTAAAAGCAAGCAGGATTTACAGCCTGCCGATAGAAGAGCCGCTGAGAACTGAGTTTGACCTGCAGGAATACGGACATGCACCGATTCGATATGATGAAGATGAACAACACTTTTTAAATGTATAGAAAAAGCACCTGAGAATCAGGTGCTTTTCGCTTTCAGCTTATTCAAATAATCAATCGCATCCTGCATGGTATCAACAGGCACAATCTTCATATTTGAATCAATATCTTTTGCTGTTTTTACTGCGTTCTTATAATCGGAATTGCTGGCGCCGTTTTGATTTGGCGCGAAGAAAATGTCTTTTCCGGCTTTGTCTGCGGCGACGACTTTTTGATCAATGCCGCCGATCGGGCCTACTTTTCCGTCAACATCAATGGTACCTGTTCCCGCAATATCGTAGCCTTTTGTTTCGTCTGGTTTTGTCAGCTGATTATAGATTTCAAGGGACATCATTAACCCTGCTGACGGGCCGCCAATATTTTCGATTTCAAAATCAATATCAGGCTCTACCTTCACGTTTCTGTCTGTATAAAGCGAAACTCCGATTCCTGCCCGATCCGGCTCATCAGGAAATTGTTTTAACGTAAGGGTGACACGCTTTTCTTTTTCTTCTCTTTCGATCTTTAACGTGACTTTATCTCCCGCTTTTTTGCTGCTGATATAATCAATCAGCTTTTCAGCAGACTGATAGTTTTTGCCGTCTGCGCTGATGATTTTATCACCGACTTCTATTTTCCCTTTTGCCGGCATGTTTTCTACAACTGAGCTTGCGTATATGCCGTTAAAGGAATAGCTGACTTTTTTTCCTGCCTTTTGATAGGCGGCTATAACGGCATTTTCTTGCGAGCTTTTCATCATTTGGAGCTGTCTTTTCATATACTCCTTATCTGACTCGCCTTTTTCCTTAATGCTCTCATCAGGAACAATTTCATAATAAGGGTGCATCTTTGCCCACACATATGTAAACGGATTAGCCGGTCCCACTTTGACAGTCATTAAGGACAGGCTTCCTTTTTCCGGGTAGCCTCCCTCCACTTTTATCAATGAAGCAAGCTCTGTCGCTTCTCCCGGTTTTGTAATATAGTATGGAAGTTTTATAAATGATAAAACGGCGATCAGTATGAGGATGACGAGCATCCAGCTAAAATGTTTTTTACGTAGCAAATTATGAGCCCTCCCAATTCTCTATTTCTTTTCTTATCTTGCTGATCATTCGGTTTGTCGCCTCTTCGCCTGCCGATATCATTTCTTCAATATTGGCAAACGAGCTTGAGCTGTATGTTTCAAGGGAAGGGCGAATCATGATATCTGCGGCAATTGTTTGATGCCGCACTAATTCATTTTGCAGTATATCCATACTTTGCATAATCACATCAAAAATATGCACTGCTGTTTCAGTTTTTCGAACCCTGGAAACATCCGAAGCGATGATAATATCAGCTCCCATGTCTTTCACAACAGAAACCGGAATTCGATCGACGACCGCGCCGTCTACAAGAAGGCGTCCGTCCAGCCGATGCGGAATAAAGATACCCGGGATGCTGATGCTGGCCCTCACTGCATCTGACACTGATCCTTTTCGGAACACAATCTTTTCTCCCGTCTGTAGATCACACGCAACAATGCCCAGCGGGATTTGGAGCTCTTCAATCGGTTTTCCGAATGTATAAGCATGCACAAGCTGTCTGACGCGGTCACCTTTTAAAAAACCGAGCTTCGGCACCGTATAATCAGCATAAAGCCTTCGTTTAAAGGCTTTGGCTACTTTTTTCATCGTTGCCACGTCATGTCCGGCGGCATAAAAACTGCCCACCAAAGCACCTATGCTGCTTCCTGCAATCATATCCACTTCAATTTGGTGCTTATGTAAACTGGAAAGCACACCGAGATGAGCAAGCCCTCTGGCCCCTCCCGATCCTAACGCTAACCCGATTTTAGGTTTGGCCAAAGCGTTAACCTCCTGCCTGAATTCCCTGTATACCGAATTCTATGGTCTAAACTGAACCCCTATGCTCGTATATTAGTACAAAGAATCAAGAGGACAGGTACTGCTTGGCCGTTTTACATCATACATTATTTTATCATGATATACATGTCATTGGGCATTTTTAGCATCGGGGAGGTAAGAATGAACTTGTCGAAGATTAATACACTTTTGATTGCCTCGTTTTTTCTTTTTTTAACAGCGACTGTCATCTCACATCCACAGGCCTCATTCGAAGCCTCTAAAACCGGGCTGTCTATGTGGTGGGAGGTTGTGTTTCCGTCATTGCTGCCATTTTTTATTCTGTCCGAACTCTTAATCGGCTTTGGCATTGTGCGGTTTGTCGGTGTTTTGCTTGAGCCTTTTATGCGGCCGATCTTTCGCGTGCCGGGTGTCGGCGGCTTCGTTCTTGCTATGGGAATGGCATCAGGAAACCCAGCGGGCGCAAAACTCACTGCCCGTCTGCGGCAGGAAAATCAGATTTCAAGAGTAGAAGCAGAACGGCTCGCGTCGTTTACCAATTCTTCAAACCCGCTCTTTATTTTCGGCGCTGTTGCCGTCGGTTTCTTTCAAAACGCATCACTAGGCATTTTATTAGCTTCTGCACACTATTTAGGGAATCTGGCTGTCGGTTTAACAATGCGTTCCTATGGCCGCAAGGAAGAGCAGCATCTCAGAAGAAAGAAAACGATACCTTTCCCTTCAGTCAAAGATGCTTTACACGCTCTTCATACCGCCAGACTTGCAGAAAAACGGCCCTTGGGTAAAATTTTAGGCGACGCCGTGACGTCTTCTGTTCAAACGCTTCTTATGGTAGGCGGCTTTATTATTTTATTTTCTGTCTTCAATCGGCTGTTGTCAGTGGTCCAGCTGACTGATGTTTTGTCTGTTTTCACAAAAGGAGCACTGACTTTGTTTCAGCTTCCGACTCAATTGGACATTCCGCTTTTATCAGGGATGTTTGAAATTACATTAGGCAGCAAGCTTGTCAGCGAGACAGATGTTTCTCTTCTGCAAAAAGCCATTATCGTCAGCTTTATTCTCGGGTTTAGCGGCTTTTCCGTACAAGCTCAGGTGGCAGGTATTTTATCGGAAACCGACATTAGATTTAAACCATTCTTTATCGCACGTTTGCTGCAGGGCGTTTATGCCGCTGTCTTCGTCATGCTTTTATGGAAACCTCTTTACACGGCATGGCATGATCCGTATCAGTATGTATTTAAATCTCTTAACAGCAGTGACATGCCAACTGCCTTTATAAACGGCTGGAATCTGCTTGTGCAGATCGGACCTGCTGTCACACTATGCGCGCTGTTTACGTACATTATCATTTTTTCTTACAGACTGACAAACGGAACAAAAAAAGGATGAGTCAAAACCCTCATCCTTGTCTGAATTTTTGCTGAAGCGCCAGCTCTACTTCCGGCGGTACAAACTCTGATACCGAGCCGTTGTATCTCGCCACTTCTTTTACGATGCTTGAACTTAGAAACGAATATTGATTGTTTGTCATCATAAAAAATGTCTCGATGGATTCATCAAGCACACGGTTTACTGACGTCCCCTGCATCTCGTATTCAAAATCAGATACAGCTCTCAAGCCTCTTAAAATCGCTTTCGCATTTTTTCTTTTTGCATAATCAATTAACAGGCCTTGCGATGTTTCAACTGTTATGTTCGGAATGTCTTTTGTCACTTCTCTCAGAAGCTCACACCGTTCTTCCACACTGAACAAAGGCTTTTTTGAAGAATTATTCAGCACACATACATACACTTGTTCAAAAATATGCGCCCCGCGTTTGATGATGTCCAGATGCCCGTAGGTCACCGGATCAAAACTGCCGGGACAGACAGCTATACTCGCCACCTCACTACCCCCCTCTTTTTATAAATCGCCACACCTGTAAGCCCATAGGTTTCTTTTCTTGTCATCACAAGATCTCCTACGGTTTCGGGAAGCTCGACCTCTCTGTCATGCTCAGCGACGATAAAGCCGTTTTCTTCCAGCATTTGATATTCGTCAATCAGCGTTAAAAGTGCTTTCAGCTTTTGTTCCTTATACGGCGGATCGAGAAAAATGCCGCGAAAGCCGGTTTCTCTTTTAGCAGCAGCGTGCAAAGCACGTTCCGCATCATTGCGGTATACCTGTGCATGTTTTGTAAGCTCCAGCGTTTTCAAATTAGATTTTACCGTTTGAATCGCTTTAAAATCACGGTCAACGAATATACAATGCTCAAACCCGCGTGAAAGCGCTTCGATTCCAAGACCTCCGCTCCCTGCGAATAAGTCAAGTCCCATGCCCCCGTCAAAATAAGGGCCGATCATATTGAAAATGGATTCCTTCACTTTGTCGGTTGTCGGTCTTGTTGATGTTCCGGGTACAGCCTTTAGTGAACGGCCTTTTTTTGATCCAGAAATTACTCTCATGTTCCACACCACTTTTTCTAAAAGCTATTTTGTTTCTTTATTCGGCCGGACGCCGCTATGTACATAGAAAAAAATCAATCCTATCTTAACATAAAGCATTCTTCCAAACAATGAACGCTAATCTTGGTAAACAGGTGTATAGGCAGCATGATCCTTGTCCATACTATAAGCAACAGCATCTAGAGGATGTTGTTGCCAACCGCGGAGAAGACTTACGTTTCCCCATAAGTTCTTCCTCCGGTTTCTCCTCTCCCTTTGCCTTCTCCTTAACATATTAAGGAATAGAAGGACCCCGCAGATGCCTGCGGGGATTTTTTTATAGCTATATGCCGATTTTATAATCGTATTCTTTTGCCTTATCAAGCTTTGACTCGAATTCCAATTTTAAAAACGGTTTATAAGAAGGCTCCACTTTTTTCACAAATGAGTAAGACGCAATCTTGTCCATTGTTTTTTCAATTTGGTTCATATCACAGTATAGTACGACATATTTTAATCGTTTTGATACATAGTGCACATTCCCGAACTTCCTCAGCATTTTGCTCTGCTTTAGGGAGTGCAGATACACAATCATGCCCTGGCGCCTATTCTCCAATACAATCACCTGCCTGTTTTCTCTTATATGTAAAAGACGAGACGGCCAGTCTCGTCAGGACACTTTACATCCGCAGCTTCCGCCTGAACCGCAGCCGCCTCCGCATGAAGACAAACCGTCAAAATAAGGGTTCCCAGTCGGAACTTTCACATGCTCCGAAACAGCTGTCCCAATCTCGACGCTGACCTCATCAAGAATAGACTGGAGCTCATTTTCAGCTCTCTTGAAGTCAGCCACCTTATCGTTCAGGTCCAGCTCACGTTTGATCTCCCTCATTTTCCGGGATATTTCTCTATAGTCAGGATGATATTTGCCAAAACGCTGTACATCCTCATACTGCTCTTTTATTTTGATAAAAGAACGAATAATCCGCCCTGCCTCTTCATCTTCCTGGAGACGCTTGTAACAATTGCGGTAGTTCTCAGCCGTCTCCGACTGCAGAATCATCTCGGCAAGCTGCTGAGCTTCACTTTGAAGCCGCACGGATTCCATCGTCGCATACATAACATGCACCTCCAGTTGTTAGTTTACCATGAAACCAGCCAATTGGAAAATGCTTAACCGCAGCCGTATACAAAACCTTATGTCCGCATGAAAAAAGACCCTTTTTCGGGGCCTTTTAATCTTTTGTCCGCATCGCTTGAAACATTTGCATCATCATTTGCGCCATTTGAATCCCGTTCGTAAACTGATTCACCCGATGCGGAATGGTTTTTTCATAAAAATTCATCATTTCAAGCTGAAAGGAGGACAGATCATCCGGTTTTCTTGAAAGCCTGCGGTACCATATCGGCTGTTCTCTGATGAATCGTTTCCGTTCTTCGTTTGCTAAAATATATTCCTGAACCTCTTTGCGCATATGAGCTCCCCTTTTTTAATCCTTTCGAAAAGAAAAAGGATGCTGTCCAGACCCTGGCTGAGAATGCTTCTGTCCGCTTCCGGAAAATGTATTAAGAAGGCTTTGCAACGATGAGATCGACTGGCTCATTTTATTGATTTGTTCGTTCATTTGATTGACATCCATCTTTTTCACCGCTGTCACCATTTTCGAGACAAAATCATTTTTTTGCGGTGTTTCAGGCACAGCTTCAGAAGCTTCTTCCGGTTCCCGATATGGATCCCAAATCGGGTCGCTCTCCCCGAAGAGGACCCAATTTTCATATACGTCCTGCCAGCTTCTTTGTTCTTTGCGCACTTCTTTTATCAGCTTGGGATGCTTTTTGACGAATTGTTTAAAGTCATTGATTGAATGATTGGCATGTTGATTCGCCACAATCCTCACCCCCTCCGAAAATCGTTACCTACTACAATGTATCGTTTTGTCGGGCATTGTGTTCGCCTATATTCATTCCCAAATGAATTTTTAGCGATATCCCTATACACTGGTGAAAAAGCCTGACTGAAGGGATGGGAAACGGCCTTATCTGTAAGCTATCAGCACATTCATTCAGACCAGCTTGTATGGAAATAGAAAAAGCCGGGAACCATTCGTCCGCGGCTTTCATTACCATCGCTTAATAAAATTTTGGGTGTAATATTTCCGGTCTACTCCGACACCAAGATGCGTATAATCTGAATTCAGAAGCGCTTTTCGATGGCCTTCGCTATTCAGCCAGCCTTCTACAGCAGCCGGACCGTCCACATAATTGTATGCGATATTTTCTCCCGCTTGCTGAAAGTCAACATGCCCTTCTTCTAAGCGGTCTTTCAGCGAGCCGTATTTTTTAGAGACATGGGAGAAATAATTATTTTCCTTCATATCCTCACTATGTCCAAATGCCACTTCCGCCGTTGGCTGATCCCACTCAAGCTTCGCAAGTCCATGTTTAACGCGTATGACATTCGTCAAATCAAGGATTTGCTTTTCGCTCGTTGTTTGGATCTTTTTCCATTTCTCATCTGAAACGGCTTTCGGTTTAATTAATTCCCCGCGGTACACTACCTCATAAGGTCTTTGCTTTACAAAGGTCTGCGCATCAAACGCCCTGATGCTGGATAGCTTCCCTTCAAATTTGTCCATATACAGCTGGACATACATCTTTCCTACCTTTACAGTCGGTCTTGTATTGATATCTTCTTCAGAAAATTCAAACCGATAGGAATTTCCTTTATACTCTACATTCACAAATGGTGCCACCTGGGTGGTCTTGAATACTTCGCCAGTTGATTCTCCAATTTTGAAAGGCTTGGCGTTAATATCATTACCCGACGCGAATAATGTGACCACTTTATTGTTTAATACCCCGATTTGGATATATTGATCCTTACCTTGATTGTATATCCACCAATCGTAATCATAAGCCGAAGGGTCAATACGTTCAGGTTCCCCAAGCTTTTTCGTTACTTCATCGGCGTGCTTGCCCATGAAGGACAATAACCCTGAAGTCGGCATATGTATTCGTTTGCCGCTTTGCGCTTCCTCATTCGACACCTGAGGCTCGCTGTCATTTGATTTCTTTTCAGGAACAGATCCATATTGAATAAACAGAACGTAAGTTCCGCAGATAATCAAAAGGATAACCATTGCTCTCAATATATTTTTCAATCTATCACCCCCGTGGCGATTCACAATCTTTTGCTTACATCCCATTACAATACAGCCTATTTAACATGTCAAAGATTTATGTGTTAATGAAAAAAGCCTTCTTCTCTATTATCACCTTCGGAAATATCCGATAAGGCGCTGCCGGCACGTTCATTCGTTTGCTCAGATAAAGAAAGATCACCAAGCGTGACAATTCCAGCCAGTTTTTTATTTTTTGTAACTGGTATCCTTCTGAGCTGATGCGATGCCATCAAATGAAGAACCTCATCGACTGAAGCATCTTCCTCCACACTGACAGGTTTTTCGGTCATCGCGTCAGTGATTTTTTGCGAGTTCGGTTTTTTGATGGCGATTCCTCTTAATACGAGATCACGGTCGGTTACGATGCCGACCAATGTTTCCCCGTCCTCATCAACTACCGGAATCGCTCCTACATTTGCGTCCTTCATCTTTACTGCAGCTTCATATACATTATCTAATACCGTGCAATATTGCAAGTCGGCTGTCATCAGATCTTTTATTTTTGTCATTCGTTTAACCTCCTTTAGTCTAGTGCTATTGTCGTCAAAATTTAATTTTTGCATACTTTCAAAAGAAGAAGATTCATTGAAAGTTTAACGCTTTCATACTATGATTGTCAGGAAAGGTAATTTTTATAAGGAGGGGTCAGTGTTGAAGTTTACTGAAAGCGGACTTGAAGGGGTTAAGGCTGAGCTCAGTTGGCTAGACGACTTAATGGAAAGCAAAGGTCTCATCAGAGCGGGTCAATGGGATTACGAGAGAGTCACCTATGACAAGAAGTTTTCGACGATTGAGGGTACGTTTTACCTGCGGATACAAGGTATTGCGGCAGAAGGCGATGTCGGAAGCGGGCGCGCCGTGATTCAATTAATGTCCCCTCTCCTAGGAAAGCATTACTACCCGCATGGAGTAGAATATGGAGAAACGGAAGAGTTTCCCGTACAGGTTGTGACAAAAAGCAAGGCACTGATTCAGGACATAGCCGACATGTTAAAAACAGTTCAAATGTAACGAAAAGGTACAGCATATTTCGCTGTACCTTTTATGATATCGTCTGCTGAATATACGGCGGCTCCTCCTGCCCGTCCTTTTCCCTTTCTTTCTTCACCCATTGGAAAAAAATAATGGCCAAAAAAGTACCGTACACAATTTCCTGAATGATTTTCATCATGACTGCTCCGAGCTGCTGATCCTCTAACAAAGGCAGTGTATTCAACATCTCTGGCCCTGTTAATGGGACCTGCCCCATCATATCCGCTGGCACGCAAAGCCTCATTGCCTCAGCCCATAAAGCCGGATCTGTATAGGTGGCGTATAACGGTGCACCGCTGAACATGATCAAGGCGCAAGCAGGTGTGAGCAGCATACCGTCCGCCATAATATAACCCAGCTTCATCAAGCCGCTGAGCTGCCGTAGACGCTCAACCTTATGAACAAGCGGCCACCACATGAAGAACGCAAGCACAAAGATAAGCCAAGTGATTAATGTATGGTAAAACGGATCCGTTTTGACAGTATCAAATATAAGCGGTACATGATATAAAGAAAAAATGCCGTTAAACAAAAGCAAAGCAATTAAAGGCGTCGTAAAAAAGGAAAAAACCGGTTTGATTGAAGGCCTGAAAATGATTTTTTCCCAGAGCCATGCAGGAATTCCCGCGATTAACAGCGGCGGGACAACCAAATACAGGACGGCCATCTGCACCATATGTGCGCTGAACATAATATGTCCGAGCAAATCAACCGGGCTTCCCTCGGCTGCATATAAAAACAGCATCGCCGACAGAAAGCACACCATCTCTTTACCAGTTATTCGATTTGGCTTTGAAGACATTCGCCTGTAAAAATAGAGATAAAGCGCCGTAATGCCTAACAGGATACAAAAAAGATAAGGGCTCCACATCGCGCGAAACCCGAATATCTCCAACTGATTCATTTCTTCACCTCCGGCGGCTGTTTCAAATTACCACCATATAATTGTCACAAACGCAAGCACAGTGATAAACGCGACAAACACCCCTGAATACAAAAACAGTGCCGGCGCCTCATGCCCTTTCTGATTCATATGCATGAAATAATACAGCTGAAAAATGACTTGAATTGCAGCTAGCAAAATAATGAAAGGAATCGTAAACCAGCTGCCGACACCGTCCGTGGCCACAGTCAGAAATGCAACAATCGTAAGACCGATCATTAAACCAAAAGACAGGACTTGATATTTCATCTCCCGGGCATGCTTTTTTTTCTTGAATTCAAGGTCGCTATTGATATGCCCTCTGCTTTTTTTATCGACCATGTTTATCCCACCATCCCCATTAAATATACAACGGTAAAGATGAAGACCCACACGACATCAATAAAGTGCCAATAAAGGCTGGCAACGTAAAACTTAGGCGCCGTATACAGGTTCAGCCCTCTCTTGGCATTGCGGATCATAAGCGTGCTGATCCACATAAGCCCAAATGCCACGTGGGCGCCGTGTGTACCGACAAGCGTGTAAAACGCAGAACCAAGGGCAGAGCTTGTGATGGTAAAGCCAAATTCATGGGTGTAATGCTTGAACTCATAGATTTCCAGTCCTAAAAAGCCCGCCCCCAATAAAATCGTAATTCCCAGCCAAAGCTGCATCTTGCCGAAGGAAAAGTTCTTCATGTGGTACATCGCGTACACACTCGTTAAACTGCTCGTTAATAGAAGCATTGTGGCAATGAATACAAGTGTCACATCGAACATTTCCGTCGTAGGCGGATCACCGGCATTTGAATTCCGGAGCGCAAGAAACGTAGCGAAGAGAGACGCAAACAGAACAGTCTCTCCGCCAAGAAAAAGCCAAAAGCCTAAAAATTTATTTTTCCCTTCCAGGGTTACTTTTTCGGGAGAAGCTGGAAAGGTTTCTGCGGTGAATTTTTCTTGAACTTGCATTATGCCTTCACCCCTTTATCATCGTTCGGCAGTTCCTCTTTATGAATATGATAGCCGTGATCATCAATTACTGAACGAAGCAGCATCGTAATAAATGTGATGCCGAGCCCGATAAAGATCACCGGCAGACCCCAAGCGTAATCACTTCTGTACAGCAGCCCGAACGCTGCGACAAAAAGGCCGAAAGAAATGATGAGCGGCAGGATTGAGCCGTTTGGCATATGAATATCATCAACCGGTTCCGCCGGCGTCATTGATTTGTGCCCTGCCTGCTTCTCGATCCAAAGCGGATCAAGTCCTCTGACAAAAGGAAGCTGTTTAAAGTTATACTCCGGCGGCGGTGAAGAAACGGTCCACTCCAGCGTACGTCCGTCATGCCATGGATCAGCACCTACATATTCACCTTTTACCGATGTCCATATAACATTGACCAGCAGAAGAATAACAGCTGCCGCCATAAAAAACGCCCCGATTGTACTGATCAAGTTGCCGGTTTCCAGACCCTGTCCTGGCAAAAACGTATAAACCCGGCGCGGCATCCCCATTAAGCCGACAAAATGCTGAATGAAAAACGTGAGGTGAAAGCCGATAAAAAACAATACAAATGAAATTTTCCCCATCGTTTCATGCAGAATTTTACCGAACATTTTCGGCCACCAGAAATGAACACCGGCTAAAAGGCCGAATACAACGCCACCAATAATGACGTAGTGGAAGTGCGCAACCACAAAATACGTATCATGGAACTGATAATCAGCCGCAGCAGCTGCCAGCATGACTCCCGTCACACCGCCGAGCACAAAGGATGGAATAAATGAGACAGCATACAGCATAGCGGTTGTATACTTCACATTTCCTCCCCAAATCGTCAACAGCCAGTTAAAAATCTTAATCCCGGTCGGAATCGCGATAGCCATTGTTGCAACCGCAAAAATCGCATTTGCAATCGGGCCGAGACCAGTCGTGAACATGTGGTGCACCCAAACCATAAAGCCCAGAAAGCCGATGAGCACGATTGCAAAAACCATTGAAGAATAGCCAAACAAACGCTTTCTGGCGAACACAGGGATGACCTCAGAAAAAATACCGAATGCAGGCAAAATTAGGATATAAACCTCCGGGTGGCCGAAGATCCAAAATAAATGTTCCCAAATGACCGTATTTCCGCCAAGCTCCGGATTAAAGAAATTGGTTCCGAACAGTCGATCCAGCATCATGAGAGCCAATCCAACCGTAAGCGGCGGAAACGCGAACAAAATCAATGCCGAGGCCACAAATGTCGTCCATGTAAACAAAGGCAGCCTCATATACGTCATGCCCGGAGCCCTCATGTTGATAATCGTAGCCAAAAAGTTAATCCCGGCTATCAGCGTCCCGAGCCCCGATATTTGGAGTCCGAGGACGAAAAAGTCTATGCCGTGCCCTTTAGAATGAAGCGAAAGTGAGGCATATGACGTCCAGCCCGCATCTGGCGCTCCGCCCAAAAACCAGCTTAGATTTAAGAAAATGCCCCCGAAAAAGAAGAGCCAAAAACCAAGCGCGTTTAAAAATGGAAACGAAACGTCCCGAGCACCGATCTGCAAAGGCACAACCGCATTCATCAAGGCAAATAAGAGCGGCATCGCAGCCAGAAAGATCATCGTCGTTCCGTGCATAGTCATTACTTCATTGTACGCTTGGGCACTGAGAAACGCATTTTCCGGCTTTGCAAGCTGAATTCTGATAAACATCGCTTCAATTCCCCCGACAAGAAAGAAGAATCCCCCTGCTACTAAATAAAGAATCGCGATTTTTTTATGGTCCACCGTCGTCAAATAATCCCAAAGCATAGATCCGCGCGTCCGCTTTTCTGTAAGCGCATTCAACATATGTGACCTCCCCCAATATCTCCCTTTCTTCCCTACTTGCTTTCCGCTTTTAAGCCTTTTAAGTATTCATAAAGCGCATCTGTTTCGCTGTCTGAGAGCTTTGGATATGTGCCTGTCATTTTGTTCCCCGGCTTTATGCTGTCAGGGTCCTTCAGCCAAGCCTTCACATTTTCTTTGTTGGCCTCTTTCACCCCTGCCACTTTTGTCCTTTCACCGAAGGTCGCCAAGTTAGGTGCCGTTCTAGCGGCTTCTGCACGCTTATCATTCGGCTCTACCGCATGGCAGCTCAGGCAGTTTTTCTCTTTAAACAGTTCTTCACCCTGCTTAGCCAAATCGCTCTCTGCTGTAGATTTATAGTTTTTCATTTCTTTTGTCCAGCCCTGAAATTCCTTTGCAGACATCGTCTTCACCTTAAAATCCATCAGGGCATGTGAAGGGCCGCAAAGCTCTGCACACTTCCCAAAAAACATATCTCCTGCCTCTTTGCTTCGTTTTGAATCAAATGTCAGGAAGAACTTATTTTCATTATCCGTATTCGTATCAAGTTTTCCCCCAACTGAAGGAATCCAGAAGGAATGTTTTACATCAGAGGCTTTTAAATTAAAATATACACGCTGATCTGTCGGTACAATCAGCTCCTGGCTTGTGATAATGCCGTAATCAGGGTACTCAAACTCCCACCAGTATAAATTTGCCCTAACATTGACTACAAGAGCATCCTCAGCTTTGCGGCCTTTTTTATCCATTGGTGATGTGTCCGCTAGCTCCAGCGTATATAATACAACAGGAATCACAAGAATAATGAGCAGCAAAATCGGGATCACGGTCCATGTGATTTCTAAAAATTTATTCCCCTCTACCTGTTTCGGTATCGTGTTCTCACCGACCCGTGATCTTCTGAATCTCACAATCACATAAAAGAAGATAACAGATACTACTGCAACAACAACCACCATAATCAATGTGCTGAGCACTGTCAGGTCATACTGTTTATCAGCCACCTCGCCAGCAGGCTTGAGCGTGGATAAAAAAGGTTTTCCACATCCGCTTAATAGAAGCGGCACTAAGGCTAATAATAAAATAAGACGCCAATGCTTTACCATTTCACCCAACCCCTTTTCTGGTCAATACAAAGGCGGAAAGCGAATCGAAATCTATCGCCATCCAACCTATCACCAATAAAGCACTTACATTTCCTCTTCTCTTAAATTATGAGTTTTTTTACTCAAAATGCCATCTATGTATAAAAGTAAAGCCGCCTGATTAAACAAGAGGTCAAGGCGGCATTTACTAGTTGTCATCGTTTATTTTGAAGCGATAAAACAAGCATCATATCTATTTTTTAGAAAAGCGTCAAGACAACCATGGCAACGAAATAGATTGTCATGTAGTTAAGCGAGTAAACGAACATCTGCGTTGCCCACTTCATGATATTCTTGGAGCGGAATCCCATTAAGCCAAGAATCAGCCAGCCGATATTTAACAGCAAGCCGAGAATGACAATCGGAAGACCTAGGCTACCAAGGAAAAACGGAAGCGGCATCAGGCACGCAACCCACACAATAATTTGTCTTTTTGTCACTTCAAAACCGTATACGACAGGAAGCATCGGAATATTTGCAGCTCTGTAATCCTCAGTTTTCTTGATAGCCAATGCTAAGAAGTGAGGAATCTGCCAAATAAATAAAATCATGAATAACACCCATGCTACGACACCGATATTCCCTTCCACTGCCGTCCATCCAATAAGCGGCGGCACTGCACCGGAAACGCTTCCTACTACTGTGTTAATCGTATAGCGGCGTTTCGTCCACATTGTGTACAATACAACATACGTAAAGACTCCGATAAAACCGATAACAGCAGCCATGACAGTTGTCATCAGCAGCATGATCAATCCTAAAGCAACCAGCAAAATTCCAGACCATAACGCCTGACTCGGCTGAATTTTACCCGTAACCGTCGGTCTTACTTTCGTACGCTCCATAAGATGGTCAATGTCCCGGTCATACCAGTTATTGATCGCGCAGGAGCCCGCAATAATCAGCGAAGACCCAATTAACGTAAGAAGAACGGTGTTTATATTGCCTAAAAAACTTAAACCGGATATATGCAGTGCAAGCCACATTCCAGTGAAAGTCGTGATGAGGTTAGAATTGACGATCCCTATTTTAATAAGGGACAGAAAATCTTTCCATGCCGTTGTTTCTTCAATTTGTCCGTCTATAGCTGTATCATTTAAGATTCTGGAGTTAGCCATAACGTAAACCTCCCTTACAAACCTAACGCAGGAGAATAAAATAACCTGCAACTCTATCATACAAGATAACATCTTGTAAAAAAACATCCTATTAAATATTAAACGACAAACAGGAATTTATTTGTGAACTTTTTATGAATTTTACCAAAGATGAAGGCAATCTCCAAATCGGCATTGCGTTTACCTTATTTCTATCAGACCCGGCATGAATAATCAAGTGTACATTTTCCAGAAGCCGTCATTCTATTATATTTTTGTGAACAAAAGGCTCTGGGAATTGCCACAAAACACATATTCGCTTACACTTGGAACGTATATAAAATTGCAGCAGTATGTTGAGAAGGTGAATATTGTATGAATAAAGCATTAAAAGCTCTCGGTGTTCTGACGACATTTGTCATGCTAATTGTTTTAATCGGGGGTGCCCTCGTTACAAAAACAGGTTCCGGCCAAGGATGCGGCAGACAGTGGCCGCTGTGTCACGGCCGTTTTTTCCCTGAACTGAATCCGGCTTCAATTATTGAATGGAGCCACCGATTCGCAAGCGGAATCTCTATTGTCCTTGTGCTAAGCCTTGCGTTTTGGTCATGGAGAAAAATCACGCCGATTTTTCGTGAAACAACGTTTCTCGCGATCATGTCAATTATCTTTTTATTTCTTCAGGCATTGCTTGGCGCATTGGCTGTCGTATTCGGTTCGAACGCGCTGATTATGGCGCTTCACTTCGGCATCTCATTAATTTCTTTTGCTTCAGTGCTTATTTTAACATTGCTCATATTTGAAGCTGATAAATCAGTCAGAACACTGGTTAAGCCGCTTCAAATCGGCAAAAAGATGCAATTTCACATGATAGGAATTTTAATATATTCCTATATCGTTGTGTATACAGGCGCATATGTAAGACACACTGAATCAAGTCTGGCATGTCCTGATGTGCCGCTGTGCAGCCCGCTGAACAATGGACTTCCGACCCAATTCCATGAATGGGTGCAAATGGGCCACAGAGCAGCAGCCTTACTGTTATTTGTATGGATTATTGTTGCCGCTGTTCATGCTATTATCTCCTATAAAGATCAAAAACAGATCTTTTGGGGATGGATCTCATGTCTTATTTTCATTACATTACAGGCACTGTCCGGGATTATGATCGTATACTCTGAACTGGCTCTGGGCTTTGCACTTGCCCACTCGTTCTTTATTGCCTGTCTGTTTGGCGTTCTATGCTACTTCTTATTATTGATTGCTCGTTTCCGTTATGAATCTAGGCAATCATAAGGACTCAAGACCAAAGCCTTAGGAGGCTTTGGTCTTTTTTATGTCTTGTTTTTTGTCGCTTTATGCGTTTCAATCGCCAGCCTTCGCCGAACTTGATGATCATTGAGCGGCTCACTTCGGTCTGTCCCCTTTCTCATCGTGATTATAGAAATTTCATATGGATCTATAGCCCGCGAACATAAGTATTAAAGCCTTTTAAATCAGATAGTGCTTAAAGAAATATGCACGGCATACTACAAAGCATCTAAAATATTGGCTGTATAAGCCTCTATTTATTTTGGGCTTGTGACAGTATTGTATAATCTCTGAAGTCCCCTTATATCTCTTCTAACCATCTGTTTCACTCCACATTTTCTATATAAAAAAACAAGAGTGTATATCAAATGATATACACTCTTTGTTTATTATGCTTTTTCAATTTCAAGGAGCAGATCTCCCGTTTGGATCGGCTCACCATTTTTCACATGAACCTGCTTGATTGTTCCTGAGAAAGGCGCCTGAACCGTTGTTTCCATTTTCATCGCTTCATTAATCATCAAATGATCACCTTTATTGACTTTTGTGCCTGCTTCAGCCAATACCTTAATAACTGTTCCAGGCATGGAAGCTGCGATGTGGCTTGGATTTGTCCGGTCTGCTTTCAGCCTTTCCTGAACGGAAGACTTAATGCTTTCATCTTTAATGACTACTTCACGCGGCTGCCCGTTGAGTTCGAAATAAACGACGCGGGTGGCATCAGGCTGAGGCTCACCGATTGAAATCAGCTTAACGATCAGCGTTTTGCCGCGCTCAATTTCAACTTCTATCTCTTCACCTAATGTCATGCCGTAGAAGAATGTCGGTGTATCTAATACCGAGATGTCTCCATAGCTTTCTGTCGTTTTCACATAATCAGTGAAGACTTTAGGATAAAGGGCATATGCCACAGCATCCTGATCTGAAATTTCCAAGTTATGCTGCTCTTTAAATTCCTGTTTGATCGCTTCAAATGACACCGGCTCAAGCAGTTCGCCCGGTCTGACTGTAATCGGCTCCTGCCCTTTTAAGATTAGCTTTTGCAGTTTTTCCGGGAATCCGCCATGAGGCTGGCCGATATTTCCTTTGAAAAGCTCCACGACAGAATCAGGGAAATCTAAAGATTCGCCTTTTTCGTAAACGTCTTTTTCAGTCAGATTGTTTTGCACCATGTAAAGTGCCATATCTCCGACAACTTTTGAGGAAGGCGTTACCTTGACGATGTCACCGAACATATCGTTCACGCGTCTGTACATTTCCTTGACTTCGTTCCATCGGTCGCCAAGGCCTACTCCCTTGGCCTGCTGCTGCAGGTTGCTGTATTGGCCCCCTGGCATTTCGTGTTCATAAATTTCAGTATGCGGAGACTTCATTCCGCTTTCAAATTCACTATAATATTTACGCACCGACTCCCAATATTGGGACAGCAATTCAACGCCTTGGACATTCATTTCCGGACGGCGGTCGTTGCCTTCCATCGCATGATAAAATCCGCTCGCGCTAGGCTGTGACGTTAATCCCGCCATTGAGCTGACCGCCACGTCTATGATATCAACGCCGGCTTCAACAGCTTTCGCATACATATAAATACCGTTTCCGCTCGTATCATGCGTATGAAGGTGAACCGGAATGTCGATCGTTTCTTTCAACGCAGAAACGAGTTCATATGCAGCCTGCGGTTTTAACAGCCCTGCCATATCTTTAATCCCGAGAATATGGGCTCCGGCCGCCTCAAGCTCCTTCGCCATCGATGTATAATATGCAAGGTCGTACTTCGTCCGGTTCTTGTCAAGGATATCTCCCGTATAACAAATCGCAGCTTCTGCCACTTTGCCGGTATCCCTAACAGCATCAATGGCTAACGTCATCCCTTTTACCCAGTTTAAGCTGTCGAAAATACGAAACACATCAATACCGGATTGAGCTGATTGCTTCACAAATTCTTTAATCACATTGTCCGGATAATTCGTATAGCCGACCGCATTTGATGAGCGAAGCAGCATCTGGAATAAGGTATTCGGCACTTCTTTGCGAAGATCTTCCAAACGCTTCCACGGATCTTCTTTCAGGAATCGGTAGGCTACATCGAAGGTCGCGCCTCCCCACATTTCCATACTGAATAGTTCAGGCCATAACGCAGCCGTCGGATTTGCGATTTTTTTCAAATCATGCGATCTGATTCTAGTTGCCAATAACGATTGGTGGGCATCCCTGAATGTCGTATCAGTTAAAAGGACAGATTTCTGCTCCTTAACCCAATTTGCAAGCCCTTCTGCACCTTTTTCATCGAGAATTTGCTTTGTTCCTCTGGCAGGCTGCTGATCAACGTCTACCTTTACGCTTAACGGTTTGTCAAACGCCGGTTTTTCTTTTTTCCCGATTCCAGGGAAGCCGTTCACTGTCACATTGCCGATGTAAGTGAGCATTTTCGTTCCGCGGTCTTTTTGTTTAGGGAATTTAAATAATTCAGGAGTTGTATCAATGAAAGACGTATCATATTGCCCTGTCAGGAACTTCTCATGCTTTGCAACGTTCTCAAGGAACGGAATGTTCGTTTTTATGCCTCTGATTCTAAACTCCTGAAGGTTTCGTACCATTTTGGCAGCTGCCTGTTCAAACGTTAAAGCCCAAGTTGAAAGCTTAACGAGAAGTGAATCATAGTATGGTGTGATCACGGCGCCCTGGAAGCTGTTTCCGGTATCAAGACGGACACCAAAACCGCCGCCTGAGCGGTAAGCCATGATTTTTCCTGTATCAGGCATGAAATCATTTTGCGGA
Organism: Bacillus sp. PS108; assembly: GCF_037963335.1. NCBI lineage: Bacteria > Bacillati > Bacillota > Bacilli > Caryophanales > Bacillaceae > Bacillus > Bacillus sp. PS108. The sequence continues at coordinate 1,527,266 of NZ_CP150155.1, read as the reverse complement.
TCCTCAGTCGTAACCCGTGACTGAATGGCATAGCCGATTGTAAAAATGTCCTTTTGCTCAGGAATATTTACTTTTTTGCTGTGAAGGCTGTGCCCTTGGGCAACAAGGATCTGAGTTTGAACAATATCGACACCAGTAATCATTTCTGTTATCGTGTGTTCAACTTGTACGCGAGGATTTACTTCAATAAAGTAGAACTCGTTGTTTGCAACAAGGAATTCTACCGTCCCCGCATTTATATAGTTTACATTTTTAGCAAGCGCAACTGCCGCCTCACAAATTTGATCCCTTAATTCAGGTGACAGCGAGACACTCGGCGCCACTTCAATGACCTTTTGATGGCGTCTTTGAACGGAACAATCCCTCTCAAAAAGATGGACGACATTTCCCTGCTTGTCTCCAATGACCTGAACCTCAATATGTTTCGGATTCTCAATTAATTTTTCTACATAAACTTCATCATTGCCAAAGGCTGCTTTCGCCTCTGATTTAGCACGCTCATATGCTTCTTTGACTTCACTTTCAGATCTGACAATCCGCATACCGCGGCCGCCGCCGCCAAGCGAGGCTTTAATGATGATCGGATAACCGTTAGCTTGTCCAAATTGTTCGACGGCTTCAAGCGTTTCGGCAGGACCGTCGCTTCCCGGAATCACGGGGATTCCCGCTTTTTCTGCCTGCTCACGCGCTTTTACCTTGTCACCAAACATATCGAGATGCTCGGATTTTGGCCCTATGAATACGATGCCTTCTTCTTCACATCGTCTCGCAAAATGAATATTTTCAGATAAGAAACCGTATCCCGGATGAATTGCATCGACTTTGTTTCTTTTCGCAATATCAATGATACCTTCAATATCCAGGTAAGCATCAATCGGTTTTTTCCCTTCACCGACCAAGTATGCTTCATCCGCTTTGTACCGATGGTAGGAACCGGAATCTTCTTTTGAATAGACCGCAACTGTACGAATATTCAACTCGGTACACGCCCGGAATATTCGGATTGCAATTTCTCCCCTGTTTGCTACTAATACTTTTTGTATCGATTGCTGAGACAAACTTTTCTCCCCCTTACCCGAATGGAATATAATCTATCATAGCGGAATATCCTTCCCCTGTACACACTTGTTTTTTACTGATAAACAGTTTTTTTGAGCTGTTTCTTTTTCATTCCCTTCGGAGCCAAGGGCTCTTTCTTTTTCTTATTCTCTGAATATTTCACAAACATGCTGATATTCGCTAATATCCCCATACTCCCCAGCAGCAGCACCAAAGAAGAGCCCCCGTAACTGATAAATGGCAGCGTAACCCCTGTAATCGGAATTAATCCGCTGACACCGCCAAGGTTAATAAACGACTGGATGGCAATCATGCTTGAAATGCCGATCGCCAGAAGACTTCCAAACGGGTCCTCGCACTTTCTGGCTATATAAAAACCTTTAATGACGACAAAACCCAATAGGAAAATCACAAACAAAACCCCAAAAACGCCGAGCTCTTCAGCAATGACAGCCATAATAAAGTCAGTGTGTGATTCAGGCAGATATCCGTATTTTTGGATACTTTCACCGAGCCCCAGGCCGAAAATGCCGCCTGAGCTGATCGCATAATAAGAATTGATCACTTGCAAACCTGATGAATTTGCATACTTAAATGGGTCTTCAAGACTCTCAAAACGCGCCAAACGGCCTTTAGTTAAAATTTGATCCTGATTTAAATAGAGAATCGGGCTGACTAAAATTAAAACAATTCCGCCGAGCAAAAGCAGCCTCACCAGCGTCTTTCCGCTGAAGCCGGAGCACAAGATCATGCACGTCGCAATCAGCCCTATAATCATGGCTGTACCGAAATCAGGCTGCATGGCAATTAACCCGCAAATCACAAGCGTCATGACTACGGGAGGAGCTACACCCGTTAATAGATGGTCAATATAGCTTTGTTTTTTGGCATATACGGCTGCGAGGTATAAAATCACGACCAGTTTCACAAACTCCCCCGGCTGAATACTCATTCCGCCGATTTTAAACCAGCTCTGCGCGTTTCCGGCAACATGCCCGAAAACAAACAGTGAGATAAGCGCAAGAACAGATACAAGCAGTATCCCCTTCTGAAACTTTTGATGGGCCAGTGCTTTATAAGGAAACAACGCCATGAGAATAAATAGAGCGCCACCCGCAATTAAAGCAAACAGCTGCCGCATGAAGAAAAAATTACTGCTTACTCCATACCGGGAGACAGCCGTAATCATGCTTGAGCTGTATACCATCACTAAACCGAATCCGCATAATAAAACGATTGCGAATATCAGTGAGTAATCATAAGATTTTAGCATTTTTTTTAACATAACATCCTCTTCCCTGCTTCTAACTTCCATTATCTATGGTTTTTATGTATTTATCTTTTTTATTTTACTACAATTTATCAAACGAGACGAAGAATCTCTATACGATTCGGAAGGAATGTGTAAAAAAAGACCGTCTTTTATGAGATGAGAGAAAAATAGCGGTTATAAAAAAACCCAAACTGTTAATAAGTTTGAGTTTTATCATTTATTTAGCTGTAAACGCGTCATGCAAAGCAGACAATTCGCGCTCCAATGTGTATAAAAGGTCTTTACCGTCTTTTTCATCAACCAATCCCAGGCGGACAGCAAAATCGATTTCCCTCGAAAGCCCGAACATTTGAGTATCTAAAACCTCTTCATATAGAGGACATTGAGGCATCGTTAAGTTATCCATTTGTACTCGGATCAGCTTCAAAATCTTCTCAGCGTCCACTTTTAAGAGTTCAAAAGCTTTTTGCCGATGGTCAACTATCATCTCTGAAGCCAAAAGTATCCCTCCGTTCCCCAGGCGAGTACCTAATTCTTCTATTTATCATAAAGGGTATCAACAGAAAATGCAAGAGGATTTAAGCATATGACATAAATTAAAAAATACTCAGCCTGTACATCTCAGACATTATTTCCAAAAGCTTTACACCTGCAATGCTGTTCCCTTTTTCGTCTAATGCGGGGCCGAATATGCCGATCCCGAAATCGTAAGGCGAAATGCCCATAATCCCGCCGGATACGCCGCTTTTCGCAGGAATTCCGACCTTAATTGCGAATTCCCCGCTTGCATTATACATTCCGCACGTCACCATAAATGTTTTGCAAATTCTAGCGACATCTTTTGAGATGACTTGCTCCCCAGTCTCTGGATGTCTGCCGTTCAATGCAAATACAGATCCGATTTTCGCTAAATCCAAGCTGTTCATCTCAATCGCGCATTGCTTCGTGTATAAATCCATTACTGCCTCTACATCATCTTCAAAAATGCCGTACTGCTTCATATAATAACACATCGCCCGATTAATCATTGAAGTGCTGTATTCAGATTCAGCCACTTCCCGGCAGTATGTAATCTCTTGGTTGTTTGTCAGCCTTCTGATAAAAGAAAGCAAATAATCAAGTCTCTCTTTCACCGTTCTTCCTCTTATCAGACTTGTCACTACCAATGCCCCGGCATTAATCATAGGGTTTAACGGCTTGCTCGGATTCACCGTTTCGAGCTTGATAATTGAGTTAAACGGATCACCGGTCGGCTCCTGTCCAACATAACTGAAGACCTTATCTTTGCCGTATTCCATTAACACCAAAGCAAGGGAAAGGACTTTCGATATACTTTGAAGCGTAAATGTTTTTTCTACGTCACCTGCTGACAGACAAACATTATTGGAATAATAAATCGCCACTGACAGGTCGTGTTTATCAGCTTTTGCCAAGGCGGGAATATAGCTGGCTATCTCCCCCTTGTCCGTTACTTTTTTCGCCTTTTTCACTAAGGCTTCAAGCTCATCATTATGCCGGCATACCATGCAAACACCCTCGTTCCCTCAGCATTTCAATACACATAATTTGTACACAAAGTGACAATTCATGCGAAAACTTTTATAATTTTGAGAGAAGGGGGTCATATCATGAGCGTTATCCAAGTAAAAGGCAATGTTACATATCCAATTACCATTGATCCAAGCGTATGGATTTTTGATGATCGCAAATTTTCGTTTGACCGCAAAGGGGACAGTCAAGACACATATTTACAATCAGCCGGGGATGAATCCGACCTTGATCCGGAACGCGTCATCAGAGAGGGGCGAATTGCGCCGCCTACATTAAAGACGGAAAAGCAATATGAGAAGCAAAAACTGATGAACGGCAGTTTCGCAATGAGACTTGGGACTGTCCTGAAAAATGCTGAGCCGAACAGCTCTGCGACGCAATGTGTATTTGTCACAAGTTCGGGAAAGGCCGCCGTTTCTCTGGAAACCGCTCTGAACAGTATTGTCCATTTCAGTGAGGCAGGCAAGCCGATTCAAGAAGGCGGCCCCGTGCATATTTACTTTGAAGACCCGGTTCATCACAAACAGCCGATTACCGACGTAAAAGAGATCGAAATCATTTAATGTTACAGCAAATCAGCTGCGAGCTGGGCGAGACCTGATCTCTCACCTTTTAACAGCTTCACGCTGCCTGAGATGGGTTGTCCTTTAAACCGCTCAACCACATAGGCTAAACCATTGTTCAGACTGTCTAAATATGGGTGATCAATTTGTTCAGGGTCACCCATTAAGACAATTTTACTGCCCTCACCGACTCTCGTCAGCAAAGTTTTCACCTCATGCCTGGTCAAATTTTGCGCTTCATCAATGATAATAAATTGATCTGGAATGCTTCTCCCTCTGATATAAGTCAGCGCCTCTACCTGAATTGAGCCAATTCCCGCCAAAATAGCATCAAGCTCCCCCGGTTTTTTCGCATTAAACAGAAACTCTAAGTTGTCAAAAATCGGCTGCATCCAAGGCTTTAGCTTTTCCTCTTTTTCGCCTGGCAAATACCCGATGTCCTTGCCAACAGGAACAATCGGCCTTGCGACGACCAGCTTTTTATATATTCCCAAGTCTTCTGTCTGTAATAGCCCTGCCGCCAAAGCTAAGAGCGTTTTGCCGGTTCCCGCTTTGCCGATCAGGGTGACAAGCGGAATATCTTCCCGCAGCAAAAGCTCTAATGCCATTGTCTGCTGTACATTTTTCGGCCTGATTCCCCATATATGTTCATCATCAAATACGAGTCTTTTTAATACCGTTCCGGTTTTGTCTGCAATTCCGACTGCCGAGGAGGACCCTCCTAGCTCATCCTTCATTAAAGCAAACTGATTCGGATAAAACGCATGCTGTTTCACATCGTTTACTGAAATTTGATTTTTCCCGTAAAAAGAGCTGAACAGCTGCTGGCTGATATATAAATCTTTATAGCCGCTGTACATTTCATCATTGTCCACAACCCGGTCATTCAAGAAATCTTCAGCAATCAGTCCGATTGCGTCGGCTTTAACCCTGACCAGTACATCCTTACTGACGAGGATAACCGGCCTGCCATTTTCCTTGGTTTCTTCCTCGAGGCTTAAGTTTTTCGCAACGGCTAATATGCGATTATCGTTCGTCTTTTCAATAAAGATCTCTTGCAGCTGGTGAAACGAACGATGATTCAGTTCAATTCTCAGTGTGCCGCCGGTGTCAAGCGGTACATGCTCATGCAGCCTGCCCTTTTGTCTTAGCGCATCGATTAGCTTAGATACGTGCCTTGCATTCCTCCCAACTTCGTCCATATACCGTTTTTTTGAATCAACCTCTTCTAAAACGACAGCAGGGATGACAACCTCATTTTCTTCAAAAGAAAATATCGCGTTAGGATCCTGTAATAACACATTCGTATCTAACACATAAATTTTACTCAAGTCTCAGCCTCCTGATATAAGGGTCAAAGTTCTTCCTGCTTCTCTTTTGATGAAAAAGGTGAATGCCTGCTAAAATATATGTTTTTGTGCATAAAGATAGAAGGTTAATTCAACAATAAAATTAATGAAAGCATTTTAAGGAGGGAACCCGCAAGTGCGAATTCTTTTCATTATCATACAGCTGACACTTATCCTGTCCGCTTGTGCCTATCAACAAGGAAAACAGGGCCAGAATGTTGAAAAAGAATCAACAAGACAGCAGGAGACTAAACCGATTCACGTAAAGGACACAACTCAAGAAACAAAAGACAATGGAACAAGAACGGATATTGCCAAGCATCTTGTCAGCGTTGCTGAAAAAAACCCCGACGTCAAGGATGCAACAGCCGTTGTGCTGGGAGGCTATGCTGTTGTTGGGATTGATGTCGATGATACTTTGGACAGAAGCAAAGTGGAAACCATTAAATATTCTGTAGCTCAGGCGCTAAAGAATGATCGATATGGCGCCAACGCAGTAGTCATTGCTGATCCCGATACGGTCAGCCGCCTTCGCGAAATGAGCAGAGAAATCAGCGAGGGCCATCCGGTAACAGGTATACTGGATGAATTAGCTGCAATTGTCGGCCGAGTGCTTCCCGAAGTGCCTAACGATGTGATTGACAATGAAGATGAACCGCAAACAAAGCAGCAAAATGACCAATTAAATAGAAAACAGCAACAGGAAATGGAGAAGGAGCAAAACGATCAATCTGATCATCATATGAAAAAGAACAACAATGACTAAGCTATAGCCTTGCGCTTTAGCTTTTTCTTATTTTGGACAGCTTCTGATCCGTGCTATAATACATGTTAGTGAAAGAGGTGATATGATGAGGGTCAAATGTTCTATTTGCGATAAAATTGAAACAATTGATGATGATACCCTGATCGCGAAACGGCTTCGAAACCGCCCGATCCATACATATATGTGCCAGGAATGCCACGATCGGATTGCCAAAAAAACAGAGGAACGGCTGAAAACGGGAAAATTTACTTTTCACCCGGGACAGCAGAAAAAAGAAAAAGTCAAAAAATAAAGCGGCCGCTTAACCATACAGAACACAAAAAAGACTCAGCTTTCAGCTGAGTCTTTTATGATTTTGCAGACTGTCCTTTTTTCGACTGATACAGCCGGATTTTGTAAATGATTAAAATCAGCGCAGCGACGACCAATCCTTCTGCCACGGGCAAAAACACCCCTAAAAAAGTCAAAACAGTGCAGCCCAACGCCAAAAATACATACACCATTGCAGATTTTAATACAGGAAGCCGTTTAGCAAATCCAAGCTTAAATACAATAACGGCCAACACAAAAATCGTGCCGTACAGCAGCCACATGCCTGCCGCAGGCTGCCGGTCTACTTGATATAGAGCGGCGAAGAACGACAGACGTTCGCTCACGTCATTCAAAAAGATTCCCTCCCCTGTAAACGTACGGGTTCTATCTTTTCAAATTCTGCACGAGATTAAGACAATCCTGCTGTTTTTTTCTTTTTAGCTGCTTTTTCACGTTCGTTCTTATTGAGGATCTTCTTTCTTAAACGGATGGATTCAGGTGTTACTTCACAATATTCATCTTCGTTTAAGTATTCTAGAGACTCCTCAAGAGACATGATGCGCGCTTTTTTAATTGTAGTTGTCTGATCCTTTGTCGCAGAACGGACGTTTGTTTGCTGTTTCATTTTGCTGACGTTAACAACAAGGTCATTGTCACGGTTATGCTCTCCAACGATCATTCCTTCGTATACTTCAGTACCCGGCTCAACGAAGATGACACCGCGGTCTTCAATTCCTTGAATACCGTATGATGTTGCTTTTCCGTTTTCCATTGACACAAGTACACCTTGACGGCGTCCGCCGACTTGGCCTGCCTGCATCGGCTGGTAGCTGTCAAACGTATGGTTCAAAATACCGAATCCGCGTGTTAATGATAGGAATTCTGTAGAGTAACCGATCAATCCGCGGGAAGGAACTGTAAAGATGAGACGGACTTGGCCGTTTCCGTTGTTGATCATATCAACCATTTCGCCTTTGCGGGCACCCATTGATTCCATGACAGAGCCAGTATGCTCTTCAGGAACATCAATTTGCACACGTTCAACAGGCTCACAGCGTACGCCGTCGATTTCTTTGATAATAACTTCAGGTTTTGACACTTGAAGCTCATAGCCCTCACGACGCATATTTTCAATTAAAATTGACAAGTGCAGCTCACCGCGTCCTGAAACAACCCAAGCATCAGGAGAAGCTGTTGGCTCAACACGCAAGCTCACATCCGTCTGAAGCTGTGATTGAAGACGCTCTTCGATTTTGCGGGCCGTTACATATTTGCCTTCACGGCCTGCAAACGGACTGTTATTCACGACAAATGTCATTTGAAGTGTCGGCTCATCAATGCGAAGCACCGGAAGCGGATCTTGATGGTCTACAGGACATACCGTTTCACCAACGTTGATATCTTCCATCCCGGAAACCGCAACGAGGTCTCCCGCTTTTGCTTCTTCAATTTCCACACGCTTTAAGCCTTGGAAACCAAAAATCTTTGTAACACGGAATGACTTTGCCGTTCCGTCAAGCTTCATAAGAGAAACCTGCTGTCCGACTTTCATTGTGCCGCGGAATACGCGTCCGATTCCGATACGGCCTACATAGTCGTTGTAGTCAAGAAGGGCAACTTGGAATTGAAGCGGCTCCTCTGCATTATCAACAGGTGCCGGAACATGCTTAATAATGGTTTCATATAAAGCTTCCATGTTTTCATCCTGTTGTTTCGGATCAAGACTCGCTGTTCCATTAATCGCGGAAGCATATACCACTGGGAACTCGAGCTGCTCTTCATTGGCATCAAGCTCAATGAACAGATCCAGAACTTCATCGATAACTTCCTCTGGACGAGCAAAGTCACGGTCAATTTTGTTTACAACAACAACAGGGTTCAGGTTTTGCTCAAGAGCTTTTTTCAGAACAAAACGAGTTTGAGGCATACAGCCTTCATATGCGTCAACGACAAGCACTACGCCGTCAACCATTTTCATAATCCGTTCTACTTCTCCCCCAAAGTCTGCGTGTCCAGGGGTGTCCAAAATATTGATACGTGTATCTTTATAGTTAATCGCAGTATTTTTCGCCAATATTGTAATGCCGCGTTCGCGTTCAAGATCATTAGAGTCCATTGCGCGTTCAGCAACCTGTTCGTTGGCACGGAACGTACCAGCCTGATGTAAAAGCTGATCGACTAGAGTCGTTTTCCCATGGTCAACGTGGGCAATAATCGCGATGTTGCGAAGATCATTTCGAAGTTTCACTTTTTCATCTCCTAAAAAAATTAGATAACTTTCATATTATATCACACATCCTCTTTAAAAGCGTCACGTTTTTCTGTAAACTTAATATAAGACGTAAAAGGGGATGGAATTTATGAAAAAAATGAATTGGCTTTTACTATTATTTGCATTTGCAGCGGTTTTCAGCATTATGCTGATCGGCGTCTTTATCGCTGAAAAAAGCCCTGCAGGCATTATCGCCAGCATTGTACTTGTTTGCGCTGTCATGGGCGGCGGATTTACATTAAAAAAGAAAATGCGCGAACAAGGCTTGCTTGATTAAAAGCATTGCCCCGCCGGCGACATTGTAATCAAAAAACACCGCAAAGAAAGCGGTGTTTTTCATTTCTTAAGCCTTATCTCCCCTGTTTCTTAGTCAGGAAGATGCAAAACAGCCTTCATACATAGACAATCGTTCTAACGATCACACGTGCAGCCTTCAAAAAGTAGTTCGGCAACGATACACATAAAATACCATAGCGCCTATTCCTCCACCGGAAACTACTCCCTATAATGGAATTTGTAGCACAATTCATAAAAGGGAGAGAAGAAACATGAAGAAAACATTTGTAAAAAAAGCTATGTTAACGACTGCCGCAATGACCTCAGCTGCTCTATTAACGTTCGGTCCTGATGCAGCCAGCGCAAAAACACCGGTTGATAACACTGCTGTTCAACTCCAGCATCAGGCGAGCACTAACGAAGATCTCAATACATTCATTGATATATTAAATCAATGTATTTACGAACAAGACGGTGTATATTATTTTGACAGCGAAAAAGCTGTCGAGTTAGGAATGACAAAAGAAGAGGCTCAGGTAATTGCTACACTCTGGGAATCGACATCAGAATTTTTCAGCATTGTTTCACAATGTGTGTATCTCGAGGATGGAAATTACAAATTTGATACAGAAAAAGCAGTTGAACTTGGCTTCACAGAAAAAGAAGCACTTGCACTTGAACAATTTTTCTCCGCTGTTTCTCTCAAGATTCACATTCTTCAAGCAGCCATTGTGCTACAAGATGATGTGTACAGCTATGATAAAGACGCAGCGCTACAAGCAGGTGCAACGCCACTGCAAGCTGACGTTTATGAAAAACTCTTCAGTGCCCTGTCACAAGAACAGCTTGCCGCTATTTACGATATGATTCATCCCCAGGCTTAATGTAAAAAAGCGCTTGCCGGAATCGGACAAGCGCTTTTTTTATATCAGCAGTTTGATGATCAGCATCATGGCAACCGCCGCTCCAAACCAGCAGGCAGCTTTCATGATCAGTAATCCATAGTACCTCTGTTTAAAACGCAGTTCTTCTTCCGGCAGATAAGCCTCCTCAACGGCCTGTTCGCTTTCCAATTCAAATGGCTCAGCCATCGTGTCATACATGTCTCTGCAGCTGCTGCACATTTTTAAATGCTCTTCTATAACGTGTTCCGTTTCTCTTTTACAATCACCTTCAAGATACAGAGGAAGCAGGTCTCTTACTAGAAAGCAGGTCATATCCGCTCCTCCTCTCTACTTTTCGTCATGTTTTTCTTTAGCTCTAATCTAGCCCGGTGCAATGTGGTTTTCACCTTAGAAAGACTCCATCCTAATATCTCAGCGATTTCTTCATAAGAAAGCTCTTGGAATTCTCTTAAAATCAAAACGGATTGATGCTGATCTTTTAACTTCAGGAGCTCCTGCCGCAGTGTTTCGCTTTTCACCGTCCGTGACAGATACTGTTCAGGCTGGTCATAAGTTGTTTGCGTTAACCCTTCATTTTTGCTGATTTCAGTAAATTGGTATTTGACATCCCTTCGGTACCAATTGATAAAGGTATGATGCGCAATGGTGTAGAGCCATGTTCTGATGGAAGAATGCCCCCTAAACGAAGCCAGACCGTTAAGAGCTTTTACAAACGTGTCCTGCGCTAAGTCCTTGGCTGTTTCAAGATGATGAGTCCTTCTGAATAAATAATTTAAAATTTCTTGATAATACTGCCGATACAAGTCCTCAATGGAATCCCTATGCTTCATTAAAAGTAAAACCACACCGTCATCCAAATGGCCAATAAAATGAAACAGATATACATGGAAGACAGGTATACTTTCATATATCTGATTTGGCTTTCTTCTTCAGCACCGGGACTTCTCTTTAAACAAGTTTTACTCTTTAAGTCTTCCGCATTCTTTTGAAATAGGGATTCATGCTGTTTCATCCATTCCATTGATTCATCCTCTAGTTCTCCTTCTTTATACAGGTCGTATAAGTCTACAAAAACAGACTCTTTTTCTTTATGATTCATAAAGACTTTTCACCTCTTGTGTTTCTCCATCCACTACATAGGCATCATGGCGATTTGAACCAAACGGCTGAATAATGATCAGCCATGCATAATGCCGTTCATCCCCTCTTTGAACGATAATCGGACGCATACGCTTTTTGTAAATGACATCCTGATATAGAGAAGCTACTTTTTCGTAAGCCAATGTTCCATTACGATACGTATAAGGGAATGACTGATCAGGTGTATCGCTATATACATAAACGTTTAGCTGACCTTGATCTTCAAAAAACTCATATGTTTTAGAAGAATCAGTATACATCACCATGTCACCCTGACTGCTTTTTTTCTTCTTTTCTGATCCACGAGCATCGAAGATCGATAATATCTGATGCTGCATCCGGCTGTTAGCCATTGAGATATTCTTTTTCATCGGAAGCGAAAGACTATGTAAACAACCTGATTCGCCCTCAAATTCCAAAACAATTCCACCTTTTGTTTCCACTCTCACCATGCTTCCGAGCAGGCTATTGCTTTCAATATCAGTGATCTGATAAGGCTGTTTTGAGATGTTCAGCGCTGTAAACATTTGTTCCACTTTGTCTTGAATGTCTTGTTCCGTTATATGAACATGCAGAAGAGAGTCGAGCTGGTAAATCGATGGATCTTCACTAAAACCCATTAAGGTTTCCTTTTCCCAATAAAATACCGCGCCATCATCAGCATGATCTTTTTTATGCAGTTGATTTTTCAGGTATATACGTACGACTGTCTGGCCGTCCTCATTTGATACCTTTGTTTCGATATGATCCTTATGTAACACACGTCCGTGTCGCTCAAGGAAAGCGATGGACTTCCGCTTGTACTCCTGATTCGTTAGCTTTTTCCCATGTGCTTTTTGTAAGTATTCATAATTACGAATCAGCTGCGATACTTCATCTACCTCAGCTTTGTAACCTTTGCTTTCAAATGAGTAGAAATAATGCACATCCATGTTTGTATCATGCAAATAAAGTGTTTCATCCGTAGGAAAAAATGACTTTAGTATCTGTTCCGCTTTTTCTGATGAAATGTGCTCCCCGACAAAATTGAATGAATCATGGACATTTGCTGGCTTTGATACAGCGAAAGCAGCCGTTCCTATGTTATATATCGGATTTAACAGCAGGACAAAAAACACCAGGACAGCCATCGTCACCCACTTATTCACACGCACATAAACCTTTCCTGACTTTTGGAACAGATGATAGCTCATCAAAAATCCCGCCATTGCCAAATAAATCGTATATGGCATTACTGCACCATAATCTTTTGAGATTTGATTGGGATATGGCGCAAGCAGCAAGACAAGCAGTCCGATAATCAGCGTATAAAATAAGCCTAGTAAGATCTTATCCGTTCTCCAATACAGCTTGAAAAACACTACATTCAACGCAATGGGAAGAGTGATGATGAAAAACAGAAACACGAATGCAATCGGCTCCATCCCATCCGGGTATTCCTTCCAATACGAAAAGAAACTAAAAATCATTTGTACGATCGGCAAACTGACAACGGCAAGGTCGAACGTATAAAACTTACCCTTTCCGCCATGATCACGCGGCATCAGCATATAGTGTATAGCCGTCAGCAGCACATATCCGTATAACAAAAAATGCAGCAGCGGCAGCAGTTCTTTTCCGTCCTCTCTTAAGTAAGCGCTGGTGAAGTTTGTTGATTGCACCTGGTGAATAAGTTCAACAGACACTCCCGCCAGCAGCACAATCCGCAATATAACACCCGCCAAGAACATTGTTCGCTGCCGGTTTATTTTGGGATGATGCCCCAAAAGATATAAGCCCGCCAGAACAACAATTGACCATTGAATCAGCAGGGTGCTTTGTCTGCTTAATATAAAATAACGTTCGAAATGCAATACATAATGACTGAATAACTCCAACACGAACAACAATCCTTTACTTCTTATTAAGGCCTCATTCGGTTAGACAGCGGACTTTTCAAAAAGTTTCAAGATGAAACAAAAATATCTCATCTTCCCCTTGATATGTAAAAAACATAACTCTTGAGTGAACCATCACATGACACTTGACTCATCTTGATATTATTCAACAAAAACAAACACAGGACAATACTATCAATTTTGTCTAGTTATGTTAGTTTTTGTTGAGTATTCCAGAATGCTAGTTTAATATAACAATATAAAGTTTTCAGTATTTTCAAAAAGGGGGATTTATTGTGGGTTTAGGTAAGAAATTGTCTGTTGCTGTCGCTGCTTCGTTTATGAGTTTATCAATCAGCCTGCCAGGTGTTCAGGCTGCTGAAGGTCATCAGCTTAAAGAGAATCAAACAAATTTCCTCTCCAAAAACGCGATTGCGCAATCAGAACTCTCTGCACCAAATGACAAGGCTGTCAAGCAGTTTTTGAAAAAGAACAGCAACATTTTTAAAGGTGACCCTTCCAAAAGGCTGAAGCTTGTTGAAAGCACGACTGATGCCCTTGGATACAAGCACTTTCGATATGCGCCTGTCGTTAACGGAGTGCCAATTAAAGATTCGCAAGTGATCGTTCACGTCGATAAATCCGATAATGTCTATGCGGTCAATGGTGAATTACACAATCAATCTGCTGCAAAAACAGATAACAGCCAAAAAGTCTCTTCTGAAAAAGCGCTGGCACTCGCTTTCAAAGCTATCGGCAAATCACCAGACGCTGTTTCTAACGGAGCGGCCAAAAACAGCAATAAAGCCGAATTAAAAGCGATAGAAACAAAAGACGGCAGCTATCGTCTTGCTTACGACGTGACGATTCGCTATGTCGAGCCTGAACCTGCAAACTGGGAAGTCTTAGTTGACGCCGAAACAGGCAGCATTTTAAAACAGCAAAATAAAGTAGAACATGCCGCCGCCACTGGAAGCGGAACAACTCTAAAGGGCGCAACTGTTCCTTTGAACATCTCTTATGAAGGCGGAAAATATGTTCTAAGAGATCTTTCAAAACCAACAGGCACCCAAATCATCACATATGATTTGCAAAACAGACAAAGCCGCCTTCCGGGCACGCTTGTCTCAAGCACAACGAAAACATTTACATCTTCATCACAGCGGGCAGCCGTTGACGCACACTATAACCTCGGTAAAGTGTACGATTATTTTTATTCAAACTTTAAACGAAACAGCTATGATAACAAAGGCAGTAAAATCGTTTCTTCCGTTCACTACGGCACTCAATACAATAACGCTGCATGGACAGGAGACCAGATGATTTACGGTGATGGCGACGGTTCATTCTTCTCTCCGCTTTCCGGCTCATTAGATGTGACAGCGCATGAAATGACACATGGCGTCACCCAAGAAACAGCCAACTTGATTTATGAAAATCAGCCAGGTGCATTAAACGAGTCTTTCTCTGACGTATTCGGGTATTTTAACGATACAGAAGACTGGGACATCGGTGAAGACATTACGGTCAGCCAGCCTGCTCTTCGCAGCCTGTCCAACCCTACAAAATACAACCAGCCTGACAATTACGCCAATTATAGAAACCTTCCAAACACAGATGAAGGCGATTATGGCGGTGTACACACAAACAGCGGAATTCCAAACAAAGCCGCTTACAACACCATCACAAAACTTGGTGTATCTAAATCACAGCAAATCTATTACCGTGCGTTAACAACGTACCTCACGCCTTCTTCCACGTTCAAAGATGCCAAGGCAGCTCTCATTCAGTCTGCCCGTGACCTCTACGGCTCAACTGATGCCGCTAAAGTTGAAGCAGCCTGGAATGCTGTTGGATTGTAATATTAGAAAAAGCCTGAGATCCCTCAGGCTTTTATTGTTACATATCTTGATTTCTCTCTCAGCTGAAACGACGAAAAGATGCTGCCATGAGACAGAAACGGCTCCTGATTTGCAAAAAGAGGGATGCAGCCGCAAGTGCGCATTTTATAAAAGCTAATGATTCAGTCCACATAATTGATAGACGAATTCTGCTACAGGTCACGTGGCTATGTGAAGGATCGCGCGTCCAGTTAAGAGCAAAAACATTGACAAAAAAAATTATTTATGCTAAAATTTACTATTAATATATTTGTATGTATAATAAGATTCTCCTGGCCAGGGGAATCTTATTTTTTGTGGAGGATCATTTCATGAGAAAAAATGAGTCCAGCTTAACGTCTCTAATTTCAGCTTTTGCCCGTGCATATCACAGCCGATATGACACACCTCTTATTTTTGATGATTTTATCGCAAAAGATCTCATTAACGAGAAAGAGTTTATCGACATCAGTAAAAATATGATTCAAGGAATATCGTTTTTCAACAAAGAGATCGGCGAACGTCTTCAAAATGATCCTGAAAAAATATTAAAATGGGTTGCACAAATCCAGCTGTCTCCCACGCCCCTAGCACGTGCTTCTTATTGTGAAAAAGTCTTGCACAACGAATTAATCCTGGGAGCAAAACAGTATGTCATTCTTGGCGCGGGGCTTGATACTTTCTGCTTTCGGCATCCAGAATTAGAAAATAGCTTACAGGTTTTCGAGGTTGATCATCCGGCTACACAGCAATTCAAAAAAAATAAGCTGAAGGATGCAAATTTGACAATTCCGGGTCATCTTCATTTTGTTCCTATGGATTTCACCAAAACGTTTTCGTATGACCCTCTCTTAGATGAAGGATTTAAGAACACAAAAACATTCTTCAGCCTTCTCGGAGTGTCTTATTATGTAACACGGGAAGAAAATGCAAGTTTGATCAGCAATTTATTTTCTGATGTCCCGCCTGGAAGCTCTATTGTTTTTGATTATGCGGACGAAACACTTTTTACAGCAAAAGGGACGTCGAATCGAGTTGAACATATGGTGAAGATGGCTGCCGCAAGCGGGGAACCGATGAAATCATGTTTCACTTATCAAGAGATTGAACATCTGTTAGAGTCATCTGGTTTACTGATCTATGAACATCTATCACCAGACGACATCAATGACCTTTTCTTTAGTAATCGAAAAGACAATTTGTCAGCGTTTGAAACGATTCATTATATTCATGCGGTAAAAAAATAATTTTCAAATCATCAGAAGCCTCTCAATGTTTGAGAGGCTTTTTATTTGAACCCGCATGCAGCAAATAAGCTGTCGTTATCATACGGCAGCTTCTGCTAAAGGCTTCACCAAGATCATAAATGATTTGCCTTTCTCATCTTTTTCCGTTTTCAGCTGTTCAAAGCCGCATTGGCTTAAAAACAGTATCCATTCCCTGCGCTCAATGGGAACTCCCGCAAACATCGCTTTATGTTTCGCTCTAAGCAATTTGCTGATCTGTTCAATGATCATCTTCGCATGTCCCTTTTTTTCTTCAGCCGGGTCAATCAGGACCGTTCCGAGCCACGGCTTACCGTTTGAAGGAGACCACTCGAGATGGTAGCTGGCGGCAACAGGCATACCGTCTTTTTCCCATACAAGCCATGAACCGTTGTACATGGAGTAGGAAATGATATAGTCTTCTGCATCTTTATCTCCAAACTCCTCCTCTTTCCATACAGGATGAGCCTCCGCGAGCTTTTCTAACAAGCTGAGATCATCCTGCTCAAATGGCCTACTTCCGAGCATGAAGATACTCTTCAAATATCGTTTTATGTATAGATGGGTTTCCGGCTAGCACACTGTGGTTTTCTAAAAAGGTAAACGGCTCTCCTTCAATGGTCGTATAGGTGCCTCCTACTTCATTTAACAGCACACAGCCGGCTGCGTAGTCCCATGGCGCAAGCCGCATCGTGATGTAAGCATCTATTCTTCCTGCCGCGACATTTGCCAGCTCTAAAGCGGCAGAACCGTAGGAGCGTGTGCCTCTGACTCTTTTCACAAGTGGCGCTAACACACTTTGATCAATTCTTCTGTTTTCCGTTACCCATGTTGCATTAATGGCAAGAATCGCTTCTTCAATGACGGTTTCTTTTAAAGGAGCCAGCTTCGTTTCATTCATATAAGCCCCTCTGCCGCTAAATGCGTGATACAGCTCATCGTGCACCACATCATAAATTAAACCGATTTTCCCTTCACCGTTTTCAAAAATCCCAATGGAAATCGCAAAATTTCTTTGCTGGTGCACAAAATTCATCGTCCCATCAATCGGATCAATAATCCATACGACTCCCTCAAGTGAGTGGATTTTGTCTCCTTGCCCCTCTTCACCGAGTATCCGATGTCCCGGAAATGTTTCTTGAATTCGATCAATGAAAAACTTTTCGGTTTCTTTGTCAATATTGGTGACTAAATCATTCGGATTTGATTTCGTTTCAATTGTCAGGCTTTCATGCATGGATTGTGTAATTCTCGCGCCTGCTTCTCTTATCCACTTCTTTGCAATCTCATCAATTTCCGTCCAATTTGTCATTCGTTCGTACCTCTCTTCTATGTAGACCTTTTATTTTATAGGATACTGATAACGGCAATGAAAAAGCAAGGAAAATGAAAAATATCCCTTCTCACGTAAAAACGAACCATTCATGCGGTTCGTTTTCACTATCGCTTTTTTACCCGTTAAGACGAATCCATTCTTTTCTAAGTCGCTCAAGTTTGTTTTTGCTTTGTTCAATCTGCTCTTCATTTTCTTTCTGCATTGCTTCATATAGGGTTGCCAATTCATAATCAACCTCTAGTCTCCAGACAGCAACACGATTGTTTTTCTCTTCCTTAAATCCCTCTTTTACAACTTGCCTCATTGTCTTTCGCCCCTTCCAGAGATCATTTGTTTGTAAAAAAGCATCCCATTTTGCCATTCAACAATGATTACTTCTTATATCGTATGATTGTTCTATTTACGCGCAACATGATTCTGAAAATTGTGTGTTTACCTACTCGTTTATTACCACATTTCCCCTTACTTCAAACGCGCTCAATCTTTTTGAAGCTCGTATGAACTGTGATAAAATATGTATACTTAGCATGAAGGAGGAAAATCATGACACAAATGCGTTTCACTGAAGAAGACTTTAACACATTTACAATAGAAGGCTTAGACGCGCGCATGGAAGTATTAAAAGAGACGGTCCGTCCGAAGCTTACAGCTCTAGGCGAACATTTTGCCCCAACTTTATCAGCTTTAACCGGAGATGAAATGTTTCCGCATGTGGCGAAGCACGCAAGAAGATCCGTCAATCCCCCGGCTGACAGCTGGGTGGCGTTCGCAAACAGCAAAAGAGGCTATAAAAAACTGCCGCATTTCCAAATTGGTTTATGGGAAAGCCACGTCTTTGTGTGGTTCGCGATTATTTATGAATCCCCTATCAAAGAAGAATACGGCAAATTGCTTGAAGTGAACCAAGAAACCATTACGAAAAATATCCCTGACAGCTTCGTTTGGTCTGCAGATCACACAAAACCGGGCGTACATAAACAGTCTGAAATGGACAAGGAACAACTGAAGACACTGTTTGAGCGTTTGCAGACTGTAAAGAAAGCTGAGCTGTTATGCGGCATCCAGCTCCAAAAAGAAGAAGTGCTGAATATGAATAACCAGGAATTCCTTCAGCGTATCGATGATGCCTTTAAGCAGCTTGCTTTTCTGTACCGTCTCACCCAAAAAGTATCACAAGCATAAAAAAGAGCCGGGATATCCCCGGCTCTTTTTCTTACATCTTAATCTTCGCGTGATCAGATTCTCTCGCCTGTTTGACCGTGCGATAAGGAGAATATGTACTTTGTTCCTCAAACTCGCCGCATATCTTTTTTTCTTCGGCCTTCCCCGGTACAATTTCCTTGAAACGGCGGTAAGCTTTAAGCAGTTCTTCACGATCCGCCCCTTTTTCATATGCAAGCTCAACCTGCTGGAAAAATGCAATCACATCCACTGCTTCTTCGGTTGTCCAATCTTCATTCATCGGATATTGATACTCCATTTTCTTCACTCCTTATAGATTTACTTCCCTTAAGAGAAAGCATCTTCATTTGATCATAAATTGTTCTTTACATTCTTTCAAGTTCATAATATAATTCATTTGTTTTACGTCTAAAAAACGGTTGAGAAACTGATTTTAATACACACTATTATGCATAGGTATGATTACAAAGGTGGGAAAACAATTGTCGCAACATGAAACACCCTTATACACAGGACTGAAAAAGCATGCAAGCAGACAGCCTGTTCAATTCCACATTCCCGGCCATAAAAAAGGGGCAGGAATGGACCCAGAATTCAGACAATTTATCGGTGAAAACGCGTTAAGCATAGATTTGATTAATATTGAACCATTAGACGATCTGCACGCGCCAAAAGGCATTATTAAACAAGCACAAGACCTGGCTGCTGAAGCATTTGGAGCGGATCATACATTTTTTTCTGTTCAAGGAACAAGCGGCGCCATTATGACAATGGTAATGGCTGTTTGCGGACCTGGCGATAAAATTATTATTCCAAGAAATGTTCATAAATCAATTATGACAGCTATTGTATTTTCCGGAGCGATTCCAATTTTTATTCATCCTGAAATTGACAATGAATTGGGCATCTCCCACGGCATTACACTTGAATCTGCTAAACGGGCGCTTACCGAACATCCGGATGCAAAAGGGCTTCTCGTCATCAACCCGACATATTTCGGTGTTGCAGCCGACTTAAAAAGCATCGTAGAACTCGCTCATTCGTTTGATGTGCCAGTGCTTGTGGATGAAGCACACGGCGTTCACATTCATTTTCACGATGAATTGCCGCTTTCAGCTATGCAGGCAGGAGCAGACATAGCAGCGACAAGTGTCCACAAACTGGGCGGATCACTGACACAAAGCTCTATTTTAAACATGAGAGAAGGCCTTGTATCTAAAGACAGAGTGCAATCCATCCTGAGCATGCTGACAACTACGTCAACTTCTTACTTGCTTCTCGCTTCTTTGGATGTTGCCAGAAAACGCCTTGCAACAGAAGGCCACCAGCTTGCTGAGGAAACACTCAAGCTTGCCAATCAGACGAGAGATCGCCTCAATCAGATTGAAGGCATTTATTGTGTCGGTTCTGAGATTCTTGGGTCGAAAGCAGCTTACAGCTATGATCCGACAAAATTGATTATCTCTGTGAAAAGTCTTGGCCTGACAGGACATGACGTGGAAAAATGGCTTCGTGAATCCTTTAATATTGAGGTTGAGCTTTCTGATCTGTACAATATTTTGTGTATTTTCACTCCTGGTGACAGCCAAAATGATGCAGACCGGCTTGTAGAGGCTTTAACTGAGATCGCACAGCAAATGTCAGAACAAGATGTAACACATCAGCAAACTGAGGTTCTGCTTCCAGAAATACCTTTATTGGCAATGACTCCGCGTGATGCTTTTTATGCAAATACGGAAGTCATCCCATTAAAAGAAGCATCCGGACGGATTATTGCTGAATTTGTCATGGTATATCCGCCTGGTATTCCAATCTTCATTCCAGGAGAAATTATTACAGAAGAAAACATCAGCTATATTTTTAAAAACCTTGACGCAGGCCTCCCTGTTCAAGGACCTGAGGACTCGACTTTACATATGATCCGGGTCATCAAAGAACAAAAAGCAATTCAATAAAAAATAAAAAGCATGCGGCTTAAAGCCGCATGCTTTTTTTTACTCTTCATCAACAGGACATTGACATTGTCCGCAGCAAGTTCCATATAATGTTGTCACTTTCTCATCTTCAAAGTAATGAATGGCTTCGTTGCAATCTTGGCAAACAATCGTACCCATCTCTTATTCCCCATTTCTTTGAAATTTGAAAACGCTTAATTTCTTTTGTTGTTATTATATTAATATGTCACATTTAAAATGTCAACAATAAACTGTATAACACATTTAATTTTAGATCATCATATAGACCGTGCTTTTCCATTTTCCCTCATACAATATCTTCTTCATACAGAAGCTTTACTCGATATATATGCCACAGCACATAATGTAATTTCACGTTTTCTTGAACTTTCATCCAAGAATGCAGCAAAAAATTCAATATACCCAGGTTGCTATTTTAAACGATTGATATAATATGTAATCTCACTTTAAAAACGGTTTCAATTATATAACAATTAGGTAACAAGAAGCAGATTAAGCCGCCTCTCGTGATAAACTAAAGCTAGTTAACTACTGTTTATACAGAGGAGAAGATAGATGCGATATCGCGCGGTATTCCCCATGCTGATAATAGTATTTGCTTTATCGGGCTGTACGCTTTCCACCATCAATCCGATGAAAAAAAGCCGGATTGACAACATTCATCATACACAAATCCTGTTTTTTTCTGATGAGAACCAAATAGACCAGGAAGCGCCTTATTACGATGCACTGCTTGATTTAGAAAAAGATTATCCCGAGCAAATAGATAAAATGAAGGTCTATGATAAAAAAGAAGGCTGGGAAGATGAGATTGAAACTGTCCCTACCCTTATGGTTGTTGATCAGCGCCATGTCGTGGTGAAAATCGAGGGATGTGTGAAAAAGAAAGAAGACATCATTAAACCATTACAGCATGTGCTGTCAAAATAAAAAAACAGCCCCGCTTTGAGCGAGGGCTGTTTTTGATATGAAAATTATTTTACGATGTGAATCGGACTTCCGATTGCCACTTCAGCAGCTTCCATTGTGATTTCGCCCAATGTTGGGTGAGCGTGAATTGTCATCGCGATATCTTCAGCAGTCATGCCGCCTTCAATCGCTAAGCTTAATTCAGAAATCATATCAGAAGCACTTGCTCCGGCGATTTGCGCACCGATCACAAGACCGTCCTCTTTACGAGTGATCAGCTTCATGAAGCCGTCTGTTTCGTTAAGAGAAAGAGCGCGGCCGTTTGCTGCAAATGGGAATTTAGCAGCAACAATGTCAAGACCTTCTTCTTTCGCCTGTGCTTCAGTGTAACCAACTGATGCAAGTTCAGGCTCAGAGAAAACAACCGCAGGAATACCAAGGTAATCGATTTCTGCAGGCTCTCCAGCGATAGCTTCTGCTGCGATTTTACCTTCGTAAGATGCTTTATGAGCAAGCGGCGGTCCTTCGATGATATCACCGATTGCATAAATGTTAGGTACGTTTGTGCGGCACTGTTTGTCAGTTTTCACGATACCGCGGTCCGTCATTTCGATACCGACTTGCTCAAGACCAAGCTCATCAGTGTTTGGACGGCGTCCTACTGTAATCAATACGTAATCAGCATCAACAGTTTTTTCTTCGCCTTTTACTTCGAAAGTAACTGTTACGCCGTCTGGTCTTTCTTCAACGCCTTTAGCCATCGCGTTTGTATGGATTTCAACGTTGCCTTTTTTCTTCAGTCTGCGTGTAACGAGAGAACTCATTTGTTTTTCGAAGCCAGGAAGAATTTCATCTCCGCCTTCAAGAATAACAAGTTCAGTACCGAAGTTAGCATACGCAGTTCCAAGTTCAGTTCCGATGTATCCGCCGCCGATAACAACGAGCTTTTTAGGAATCTCTTTAAGAGCCAAAGCGCCAGTTGAATTCAGGACACGCTCACTATATTTGAAGTTTGGCAATTCGATAGGACGAGATCCAGTAGCAATGATTGCGTTTTTGAACGTGTATGTTTGAGCAGAGTTCTCATCCATAACACGAACTGAATTGCTGTCTACAAAGTAAGCTTCACCTTTTACAACATCTACTTTGTTGCCTTTAAGAAGACCTGCTACACCGCCAGTAAGCTTGTTGACAACAGAAGCTTTCCATTCTTGAACTTTTGTGAAATCAACTGTTACATTCTCAGCAGTGATTCCCATGTCATCAGAATGTTTTGCATTCTCATAACGGTGACCTGCATTGATCAGCGCTTTTGAAGGGATACATCCAACGTTCAGACAAACGCCTCCAAGAGTTGCTTTTTCAACGACTGTTACTTTTTGTCCAAGCTGTGCAGCGCGGATGGCAGCTACATAGCCGCCAGGTCCCGCACCAATTACAAGAGTATCTGTTTCAATAGGGAAATCTCCTACTACCATAACATTACGCCTCCATTAAAATTAATTGTGGATCGTTCAGTAAACGCTTGATGTGATTTAATGCATTTTGCGCAGTTGCTCCGTCGATCATACGGTGGTCGAAGCTGAGAGAAAGAGCTAAGACTGGAGCTGCTACGATTTCGCCATCACGAACAATCGCTTTTTCTGCAATGCGTCCGATACCAAGAATCGCAACTTCTGGATGGTTGATAACCGGAGTGAACCATTGTCCGCCGGCAGAACCGATGTTTGTAATTGTGCAAGATGCGCCTTTCATTTCAGCTGGAGCAAGCTTGCCTTCACGAGCTTTTGTTGCAAGGCCATTGATCTCATCAGAAATTTCAAAGACAGATTTACGATCTGCATTTTTCACAACCGGTACAAGCAAGCCTTTTTCAGTGTCAGCAGCGATACCGATGTTGAAGTAATGTTTTTGGATGACTTCATCTGTTTTATCGTCAATTGACGTGTTTAAAACAGGGAATTTTTTCAGTGCAGATGTAAGAGCTTTTACAACGTAAGGCAAGTAAGTCAGCTTGATTCCTTGATCAGCAGCAACCTGTTTGAACTGTTTACGATGTGCAACAAGGTTTGTTACGTCCACTTCGTCCATTAACGTTACGTGAGGAGCAGTGTGTTTAGAGTTAACCATCGCTTTTGCAATTGCTTTACGGATACCGCTCATTTTTTCGCGTGTTTCTGGGAATTCGCCCTCTGGAGCTGGTGCAGCAGCCGGTTTAGCAGCTGTTTCTTGTGGTGCAGCTGTTTCTTGCGGTGCAGCTTCTTGCGCTCCTCCGTTTACAAAGCTGTCGATATCTTCTTTTACAACACGTCCGTTGTTGCCTGAACCAGTAACCTTACGGATGTCTACGCCTTTTTCACGAGCATATTTACGTACGGAAGGCATAGCGATCACGCGTTTGTTCGGGTCAACTTCAGCTTGATCCTGCTGTCCTGCGCCAGTAGCTTTTGCAGGCTCTTGAGCTTGCTCTTCTTTCGCAACGTCTTGTCCAGCTTCTGCAGTTGACTGAACTTGTGCTTCAGTTTTCGCATCGTCAGACTCGTCGCTGCCTTTAAATTGAAGATCTTCGTAACCAGGTGCATCAAACGTAATAATCGTTTGTCCAACAGTTGCAACCGTTCCCTCTTCAACTTTTAATTCTAATACTTTTCCTTTAACAGGTGAAGGAATTTCTACTACTGCTTTATCATTTTGGACTTCAGCCAGTACATCATCTTCGTCTACCTCGTCGTTAGGCTTGACAAACCATTTTACGATTTCGCCTTCGTGGATACCTTCCCCGATATCTGGAAGTTTAAATTCAAATGCCACAGTTCTCGACCTCCTAGTTTGATTAAGCAATTTTAAAATTTACATCGTAAGCATTGAAAACAGGTATATAATAGAGGGAAAACGTTCATCTTCCCTCTCGATTATGCAGTTTGATTAAAATTCAAGCACTTTTCTTGCTGTTTCAAGAACGTCTTTATGGTTTGGAAGCCATACGCTCTCCGCTTGAGAGAAAGGAAATACTGTATCTGGCGCTGCAACGCGAAGTACAGGTGCTTCCAAGCTCAGGATCGCACGGTCATTAATTTCTGCTACTACGTTTGCAGCAATACCGGCTTGTTTTTGTGCCTCTTGAACAACAATCGCGCGTCCTGTTTTTTCTACAGAAGCGATAATTGTATCGATATCAAGTGGGCTTACTGTACGAAGGTCGACAACTTCAGCAGAAATGCCGTCTTTTTCAAGCTCCTCAGCAGCTTTTAATGATTCATGAACCATTGCGCCGTAAGTGATGATTGAAAGATCAGTACCTTCACGTTTCACGTCAGCTTTTCCAAGCTCAATTGTGTATTCTTCTTCAGGAACTTCCTGACGGAAAGAACGGTAAAGCTTCATATGCTCTAAGAAGACAACAGGATCATTGTCTCTGATCGCAGAAATTAAAAGTCCTTTGGCATCGTAAGGAGTTGATGGAATAACAACTTTGATACCAGGCTGTTGTGCAACAAGACCTTCCAAGCTGTCAGCGTGAAGTTCAGGAGTATGAACACCGCCGCCGAATGGAGAACGAATTGTTACAGGTGAAGTCCAGCGTCCGCCAGAACGGTAGCGCATACGAGCCATTTGGCCAGAAACTGAATCCATTACTTCATAAACAAATCCGAAGAATTGGATTTCCATTACCGGACGGAAGCCGTTTAAGCCTAAACCAAGGGCAAGACCGCCGATACCAGATTCAGCAAGTGGCGTGTCAAACACACGGTCTTCACCGAATTCTTTTTGCAATCCTTCTGTCGCACGGAATACGCCGCCGTTTACACCAACGTCTTCTCCGAAAACTAAGACATTTTCGTCATTTTTCAGTTCTGTGCGTAACGCATCCGTGATTGCTTGAATCATTGTCATTTGCGCCATGGCTTACTTCGACTCCTTCTGTGTATAAATTTCAAATTGCTCCTCAAGGTTGTGAGGCATTTTTTCGTACATGATTTTCATTAAATCAGTTACTTTTTGCTTCGGTTCAGCATCAGCTTTTTTGATCGCTTGCTTAATTTCTTCTTTCGCATCCTCAATTACTTTTGCTTCTTCTTCTTCAGACCATAAGCCTTTGTTTTCAAGGAACGCACGGAAACGTACAAGCGGATCTTTTTGTTCCCACTCATTTTCGATTTCTTTTGTACGATATTTAGTAGGATCGTCACCAGCCATTGTGTGCGGGCCATAACGGAATGTAAGTGTTTCAATTAGTGTTGGACCTTCGCCGTTGATTGCACGCTCGCGTGCTTCAGCAGTTGCTGCATATACAGCAAGCGGATCCATTCCGTCTACTTGTACGCCGACAATACCGGCAGCTACAGCTTTTTGTGCAATTGTTTCAGCTGCAGATTGTTTTTCAACAGGAGTTGAAATCGCGTAACGGTTGTTTTGCACCACGAAGATTGCAGGTGCTTTATAAGCTCCGGCAAAGTTAATTCCTTCGTAGAAGTCCCCTTGAGAAGCTCCGCCGTCACCAGTGTAAGTGATTGCGACAGCTTTCTTACCGCGTTTTTTAAGACCTAGCGCAACACCGGCAGTTTGAATGTATTGAGCACCGATAATGATTTGTGGAGAAAGGGCATTCACATCATCAGGCATTTGGTTTCCTCTGAAATGTCCGCGAGAGAAAAGAAACGCTTGATATAATGGAAGGCCGTGCCAAATTAACTGAGGCACATCACGGTATCCAGGAAGAACAAAGTCTTCTTTTTCAAGCGCGAAATGCGTTGCAATCTGAGAAGCTTCTTGACCCGCAGTAGGAGCGTAAAATCCGAGACGTCCTTGACGGTTTAATGAGATAGAGCGTTGGTCAAGCACACGCGTAAATACCATGCGGCGCATTAGCTCTTTTAATTGATCATCAGTTAAATCAGGCATCGCCGCTTCATTCACGACTTCTCCCTTTTCATTTAAAATTTGGAACGTTTCGAACTGCTTTTTAATGGCATCAAATTGCTTCTTACTGTCAACGATAGCTTTTTTCGTTTTTGCAGCCATACTAAGTCACCTCTTCCTTTCTTTTAAACAGTCATTAGACGTGCATTCCTTTTATACATACAAACTTAGGGTACCCTAAAGTATCAGCAGTAAGTCGTATTATATTTTAGCCGATCCCCAGTTTGCCAAAACCTTTTATGTAGGATAGTTACACTCTGCTTTGAACTGTATTATTTCGAAGTTGTAAAAAACTAATACAACACCGCTTAACATGGATTAGTTTACACCAAATAAAGAAGAACCGTCAATCGTTTTCATCGCTGATTTTCAATAAATGTATTCGCTTTACATTTTCATCAAAAAAACAGATGCCAACCGCACCCAAAACTGTACTAGTATACCTTACTATGCTGTACTACAATAGAAATGAAAATTTTGAACGAAATCCGAATCGCATTTCATTCAAAAAAAGAGCTGATCGAGTCAGCTCTTTTTCACACGATAGCCTGCAGCATCATATAAATCTTCCCGGGCTTTATTATATTTTTCGGTTTGTTCATTAAATTCTCCGCTATATTTAAGGATCTTTTCATAAGAAGCATTGACTTTATCGATCTGCTGATCCAGATCATCTCTTGTCAAATCTTTGTCTTTCAGCTGCATATACAGTTTTTTATTAAGCTCAAGCGCTTTTTTATACTCTTTATACATAGTGCCATATGATGTATATCTTTTCTCCATATGGTTTGCTGCGGCATCGGCCTTTTCTTTTATGTCTTTTTCCTTAATATGTTCCGCTGACGTTTTTGCTTCCTCAAATTCTGTTTCCGATTTTTTCATGCTGTCATTTTCAAGCTTTAGGTGTTCTTCGCGCTTGCTGACATTTTCAAGCGCCTTATTAGATAAAGCAACAATTTTTTTATAATCATCCATATTGAGCTTCATAACACTATCGTAAAGCTGATTTTCTTTGGCCTCTAATTCTTTGAGTGTGTTTTGTTCTTCTTGAAACGGCTTTTCCGATTCCGCGGCTTTTTCTAATGAATGATGAAGTGAATCAACCGGGTCCTGTCCCATGCATCCTGTTAATATCAGTGCCATGGCACAAAAAGCTCCGATCTTCATTCCAGGCCGCCGTTTTATTGCGTATTTCACGTTAAATCCCCCAATCTTGACAATTTCTACTATAGAATCCATGGGGACATTTGGCAATAGTCGTGCTGTATTAATGCAATACTGAAATTAAATCAAAAAAGTGAAAAATCAGGACAGATGACCATACAATTTTTTTGTTTTTACATAGGTTATATTAGACGCTATGCCTACTTATAAAGGCTCTGGCGTAATTAAAAGAGGAGGTTATGTAATATGTATGGATATGGTTACGGCGGAGGCTGCTGCAGTTATGGTGGTTACGGATATGGTGGCTGCGGATATGGCTACGGCCGCACCTTTGCGCTAATCGTTGTTTTATTCATTCTGTTAATCATTGTCGGAGCTGCTTATTTAGGCGGAGGCTGTTGCTAACCACACAGCATGAAATTGACCAGCCATATACGGCTGGTCATTCGTTTCGTTGCACCTTTGTGAAGAAATCCGATATAATTTACATATTAAGCTTTAGGAGTGAAGTTTCTTGATTACTATGGAAAACATCGTACGTGACGGCCATCCAGCCCTCAGAGAGACTGCCGAACCTGTTGAGCTGCCTCCAACTGATGCAGAAAAACAGCAGCTGGCCGACATGATCGAATTTGTTAAAAACAGCCAAAATCCTGAATTAGCCGAAAAATACAAGCTACGCCCTGGCGTAGGGCTCGCAGCTCCTCAAATTAATATCAAAAAACGAATGATCGCCGTTCATGCGGAAGATGCTTCCGGTAAATTATACAGCTATGCTCTGTTTAATCCTAAGATCATCAGCCATTCAGTTGAAAAAAGCTACTTAACAAGCGGCGAGGGCTGCCTCTCTGTGGATGAAGCGATTCCCGGTTATGTTCCCCGCTATTCTCGCATCAGAGTAAAAGGAACAACACTAGAAGGCGAAAATATTGATATTCGTTTAAAAGGATTTCCGGCTATTGTGTTTCAGCATGAGATCGATCATTTGAACGGCGTTATGTTCTATGATCATATTGATAAGGAAAATCCTTTCAAAGAACCTGAAAATGCAATCGCAATTGAGCGCTAATAGAAAAAGCGGCTGGCACAATGCCAGCCGCTTCTTTATTTTAAAAGGCCCAATTCTTTGACAGCGTATGCAATTCCATCCTCGTCCACCGGTTTTGTTACAAAGTCCGCTATTTCTTTCAGTTCGGGAACAGCATTTCCCATAGCAACGCCTGTCCCAACATATTCAATCATTTGCAAATCATTTAATCCGTCGCCGAAAGCATATGTATCGCCGATATCAAACGGAAGACGCTCAATCACTTTTTTGATTCCTTCTGCCTTCGAACCTCCGTGCGGCAGAACATCAGTCGATAGCTCATGCCAGCGAACTAGATCAAACTCAGGAAAAGCGGCATAAGCTTTTTCTTCTTCATCCTGACAAAATAAAAGAAGCTGAAAAATTTCTTTTCCTTCATAAAAAAGGTCATCGGTCTCTGGGTAATCGGTTTTAAGGCTGCCGATTCCCTCGAGAACATGAGGGTGATCCGCAACAGTCGCTTTCATCGTGTCCTCGGCCATAAACACAACAGGATGCTTGCCTTCATCCGCCTGCTTTAATAATCGTCTGATTGCATCTTCAGGCAGCGGATTTTTATAAATCACTTGATTTTCAAAGACAACAAACTGTCCATTGTAGGAAATAAATGAGTGGATGCCCAGCTCCTCCAAAATCGGCTTAACCAAAAATGGAGACCGGCCGCTGGCAATAAACACATGATGCCCTTGGCGCTGCAGCTCCGCCACGGTTTTTCTCGTACTTTCCGGTATATTCTTATCATGATCATATATTGTGCCGTCAATATCAAAAAAGATTAATTTAGAATCCATCGCAACTTCCCCTTTATCGTCTTGGTCTGCAATTCCCACCCTCATCATACAAAAAGATTGTCATTCAGCAAACAATTTCGTTCAAAAATCATATTAAATTCCATTAATAACCACGAAAAGTCTTCCTCAATCTCCGTATACTATTTGTATAAAAGAACTCTGGGACAAATTTTTCATTTAAAGGAGGGACTGGCTAATGCTGCGTAAATTAAGAAAGAAACTCAGAAGACAATGGAACGGAATGCTCCGTAAGAAAGCAATTGCCTGACAAGGGATCTTTCACTTTTTGAGAGATCCTTATTTTGCTCAAGGCTTTCCTTATATTCCGTTTTCGAATATAATAGAATGAGCGAGTCTAACATACGGCATTTAAGGAGAGATTTGGAATGATTTATAAGGTATTTTATCAAGAGAAGGCTGACGAAGTACCTGTTCGGGAAAAGACAGATTCACTTTATATTGAAGGCGTATCTGAGCGTGACGTCAGAACAAAGCTGAAAGAAAAGAAATTTAATATTGAGTTTATTACACCTGTTGATGGTGCATTCTTAGAATATGAACAACAGAGCGAAAATTTTAAAGTATTGGAGTTATGAGCGGTATGAAATTTGTAAAAAATGATCAGACTGCTGTTTTTGCCCTCGGAGGTTTGGGCGAAATCGGTAAAAATACGTACGCGGTGCAATTCCAGGATGAAATTGTACTGATTGATGCGGGGATCAAGTTTCCCGAGGACGAACTGCTCGGAATTGACTACGTCATCCCTGATTATACGTATTTAGTCAAAAACGAAGATAAAATTAAAGGGCTTTTTATCACCCACGGGCACGAAGACCACATCGGCGGTATTCCATACCTGCTCAGACAAGTGAATATTCCTGTATACGGCGGAAAACTCGCGATCGGCTTACTTCGGAATAAACTTGAAGAGCATGGATTATTAAGACAGACGAAACTGAACATTATCGGCGAGGATGATATTGTAAAGTTCCGCAAAACGGCTGTGTCATTCTTCAGAACAACACACAGTATTCCGGATTCCTACGGCATTGTTGTAAAAACGCCGCCCGGAAACATCGTACATACTGGGGATTTTAAATTCGACTTTACTCCAGTCGGCGAGCCGGCAAACTTAACGAAAATGGCCGAAATCGGTAAAGAAGGCGTTTTGTGCCTTCTTTCAGACAGCACAAACAGTGAAAATCCGGAGTTTACCATGTCTGAGCGCCGTGTAGGAGAAAGCATTCATGACATTTTCCGCAAGGTGGACGGCCGAATTATCTTCGCTACATTTGCGTCGAATATTCACCGCTTGCAGCAGGTAATTGAAGCTGCTGTACAAAATGGAAGAAAAGTTGCCGTATTTGGACGCAGTATGGAATCGGCTATCGAAATTGGACAGACACTCGGTTATATTAACTGTCCTAAAAATACGTTTATTGAGCATAACGAAATCAATCGTATGCCTGCTAATAAAGTAACAATTTTATGTACAGGAAGCCAAGGAGAACCAATGGCGGCGTTATCAAGAATTGCAAACGGCACACACCGCCAAATTTCAATCAATCCTGGGGATACAGTCGTATTTTCTTCATCCCCTATCCCAGGCAACACAATCAGCGTGAGTCGAACAATCAACCAGCTGTATCGTGCGGGTGCTGAGGTTATTCATGGCCCTCTTAACGATATCCATACATCCGGTCACGGCGGACAGGAAGAACAGAAGCTGATGCTTCGTTTAATCAAACCTAAATTCTTCATGCCGATTCATGGTGAGTACAGAATGCAAAAGATGCATGTCAAACTTGCAACAGATTGTGGCATCCCAGAGGAAAACTGCTTTATCATGGATAATGGTGAAGTATTAGCGCTTAAAGGCGATGAGGCTTCAGTTGCAGGAAAAATCCCGTCCGGTTCAGTGTACATTGACGGAAGCGGTATCGGTGATATTGGCAATATCGTACTTCGTGATCGCAGAATTCTCTCTGAAGAAGGACTTGTCATCGTTGTTGTCAGCATTGACATGGACGACTTCAAGATTTCAGCGGGCCCAGATTTGATTTCCAGAGGATTTGTGTACATGAGAGAATCTGGCGACTTGATCAACGACGCTCAAGAGCTCATTTCAAATCACTTACAAAAAGTAATGGAACGAAAAACGACTCAATGGTCTGAAATCAAAAACGAGATTACAGACACGCTTGCACCTTTCTTGTACGAAAAAACAAAGCGCCGTCCAATGATCCTGCCGATCATTATGGAGGTTTAAAAAAAGAGGCACTCCCTAAGGGAGTGCCTCTTTTTATTGCAGTGATATGTGTTGAAATGATTTTACATCGAATAATCCCGTAGTCGTCATTTTAATATCAGGAATGACAGGCAAAGCTAAAAACGACAATGTCAAAAATGGATTAAATCCGCCTGTGAAACCGATTAACGGCAATTTATCATGAAGCGTCAGCAAGCTTTGATTCACTTGCTCTGCAGATTGGTCGGATAATAACCCTGCAATCGGCAACGGTACTGAATGGAGCTCTTCCCCATTTTTTATAATCGTTAATCCTCCGCCAATTTCCTGCAGCTTATTAACTGCCGCCGCGATATCCTCATCATTCGTTCCGACAGCAATAATATTATGGGAGTCGTGTGAAATGGTTGTGGCAATCGCTCCGCTCTTGAATCCAAAACCTTTCACAACACCAAGTCCGGTTTCTTTTAATCCTTTATGCCGCTCGACAACTGCAATCTTTAACAAATCAAACTCAGTGTCAGGCTCAAATTCGCGGGCAACAGGAGCCGGAACTTGTACTAATCGTGTTTCAAGCTGATTTGGTATGATTTGAATGACATTGATTTGCTGCTCTGAATCGATTGGCATATGAAAATCCTGTTTGTTAAGAGGAGCAGCAAGCTTAACAGAATCAAGCAGTGCCTGATCTGGTGCTGCAGTTGAAGCATGATCCTGATAGACCGCTTTGCTGTCTTCAGCAACAGTCTGCCCTTTTACCATCGTCATTGTGACAGTGACATTTTCCAGATCAGATACAAAGAGCAAATCAGCGTCAAAACCCGGGGCAATCGCTCCCTTTGTATCTAATCCGTAGCATTCGGCCGCATTGAGGCTTCCTAATTGATAGGCTAAAAACGGATCAAGTCCGGCTTGAATCGCCATTTTCACCTGATGGTTTACACTTCCCTCTGACAATAAATCATCCACATGCTTATCATCCGTACAGAAAAAGAACCGGCGTGCGTTCTTTTCATTTACCGCCGGCAGCACATTGAGCGTGTTTTTGGCGACTGATCCTTCACGCATCATGACATACATGCCTCTTCTGATACGATCAAGGGCTTCTTCCTTCGATGTTACTTCATGGTCGTTTAAGACAAAGGCGGTTCTGTAAATGTTAATGAGGTCTGTTGATAAACCAGCTAAATGACCGTCTATCCGTTTTCCTGCCACACGGGCATCGAGCAGTTTCTGAACCATGTCTTCTTCAGCCTGCTGAACCGACACATAATCCATAACTTCAGCCAGCCCTAATACTTCTTCTTCTTCATAAAAAGGCTTGAGATCGGCAGCTTTGAGAATTGCGCCTGATCGCTCAAAACTTGCGGCAGGCACACTGGAAGGAAGCATAAAATGGATATTCAGCGGTGTATGCTGAGCTTGTTCAAGCATAAACACAATCCCTTTTTCACCAGACACATTCGCGATCTCATGCGGATCTGTAACAACCGTCGTCACGCCATGAGGCAACACTGCTTTAGCGAACTCAATCGGTGTAACCATTGACGACTCAATATGTACATGTCCATCAATAAAACCCGGAACAATCATTTGTCCCTCTGCATCAATGGTATTTTCACCTTCATACTCACCGAGGCCTACAATAACTCCATCTGTAATCGCAATATCTTCATATATCCATTCTTGATTATATACGTCCATGATTTTTCCGTTCCTAATGACGATATCAGCTTTTTGTCTTTTGGCTGAAGCATTCAGCCTATTGACTAGCGCTTCTTTATTCAAATAGGCCCCTCCTCTTTTTTATTATATGGTACAATATGCTATCGGAACGCCTGTGCTTAGTCAATGAAATTTTAAGAAATTGGCGCTCAGTTCATTAAAGTTGTTATATTCTGATAATACGAAAAACCGCCCTTTGAGGACGGCTTATTTGACTGCTATTTAGTATGAAGAACTCTTTTTTCAAAACGGGAGATGTCTGTAACTGATCCAATAACAATGAGTATATCTTCTTGGTGGATGACTTCGGTTGCAAGCGGTGATACGATGACTTCCTTGCCCCTTTTTATGGCTACGATATTAATACCGTATTTTGCGCGAATATCTAAATCGAGAAGTGTATTTCCAGCCAGGCGGCTGTTAGCTACGATTTCAACAAGACTATGCTCTTCAGACAGCTCCAAATAGTCAAGTACATTGTTGGACACGATATTATGCGCAATTCGTTTTGCCATATCGCGTTCTGGGTGGACGATGTGATCCGCGCCAATTTTAGACAGCACTTTTTCGTGATAATCGTTCTGCGCTTTAACTGTAATCGTATGGACGCCAAGTTCTTTCAGAATGAGTGTCGTTAAAATACTCGCTTGAATATTTTCCCCGATTGCTACAATAACGTGGTCAAAATTTCGCAGGCCTAAATTTTTCAGGACAGATTCGTCTGTCGAATCACCGATAACTGCGTGAGATGCAATCTTGGCATACTCGTTGACTTTATCTTCATCGATATCCATTGCCATAACCTCGACGCCTTCTTCGCTTAATGCTTTGCAAATACTGCCACCAAAACGGCCCAGCCCAATTACCGCAAATTCTTTTTTCATCGTGGTGCTCCTTTATATGACATGATATTGATCAAATTTTATCATATTCTTTTGTTACAGTGTTATCCTTTTGGCAGCGAATTCATATGCCGCTTGAGCTTTTCAGTAAACTCAGGCGACAAATACAGCTCCGCTCCGCGTTCGATTTCAATCTGATAGTGCTGAGGCGGGGCAATTTCCGCTTCTTTTTGGAGGACGAGAAAGGTTAAGCAGTCTTTGTAGTGCCTTCCGCCAGCTTCAACGTCTACAAATGCCGGCCGATACGTAAGAGATTCGACACCCTCCCTTTTATATAGATAGGAGAGAGCAGAATAAGGAATACGGTATAAAACGCCTTCTGTTGTTCCTCCGTCTTCCAACATGTCCGCTCTTGAACCGTCATCCCTTTTTAGCGTGAAGCGAGTTGTGTATCCTTTTAAAACACCTCTTCCTACTGGATCTTGAAAATAGTGATCGACTCCCGCTTTTTGAAAGCGGGCATTATCC
The DNA here is from genome assembly GCF_037963335.1 of Bacillus sp. PS108. Lineage (NCBI taxonomy): Bacteria > Bacillati > Bacillota > Bacilli > Caryophanales > Bacillaceae > Bacillus > Bacillus sp. PS108. The sequence continues at coordinate 1,492,070 of NZ_CP150155.1, read as the reverse complement.
ATGCATGATCCGTAGGCAAAATAATAAATGGGATTTTTCGATTTGCTGATCATCTGATGTTCTTTCCAGTCGCCGCTGCTTATTTTCGTAAAACCGGCACACCCGTCTTTGTTCATAAAATAAATAAGCGCATTTTTAATCCCGACATCCGTTTCTACAAACACCGTTTGTTTATGATATCCTTGAAAAAATTGATCGAGCTTATGTATACACAATTCATCTGCTTCATATACTTCGCCGTATATATAGCCTTCACTATTTAAAACAGCTGTGGGCTCCTCTTTTGCAGCAAACAAACTTCCCTTTGTTCTCGCCTGCTCATTGATACATGCCGATTGTGCCAGCAAATGATGGTTTTTTTCATGCTTTCTTAATGTCCCGTATACAAACAGAAGCGAGTTCACTTTATTTTTCTCCTCTCAGCTGTCTGATTTTAAAGGCAAAACCACTTGAAAGACGCTGCCTTTTCCAGCTTCACTTTCGATTTTCAATTCCCCGTCATGTTCCTTCAGGATTCTCAAACAAATGGGAAGTCCCAGTCCAGTGCCCTTTTCTTTTGTTGAATAAAAAGGTTTGCCAATCTGCTTCAGCTTTTCCTGCGGCATGCCGTTTCCTTCATCCTTTACGCTTATCACTGCATGAGAGGCGGTTTTAGCAGTTGAAATGGTGACGACACCGCCCTTTGGCATTGCCTCAATTCCGTTTTTAATGATGTTGATAAAGACCTGCTTCAGCTGATTTTCGTCTCCATTAATCATACAGCCATCTGTCTCTTTGAAATTTTTCTCTATGACGATATTGGACAGAATGGCATTGGTATCAAGCAATGTCGTGACTTGTTTCAAGATCTCATTAAGCTGGTGTGTTTTAAATGTGATTGCCTGCGGTTTTGCAAGCAGCAGCAGCTCGCTGAGCACTAAATCGATTCTTTTAATCTCTGAAAAGATGATGTCAAAATAGTCTTTTCTGTCCGGATATTGTGTTTTCATAATCTGGAGGAAACCGCTGACAGATGTTAAAGGGTTTCTGACCTCATGAGCAATACCTGCGGCAAGTTCACTTGTGATTGATAGTTTCTGGGATTCCCTCGCCAGCCGTTCATTAATCTCAATGAGCTCATCTTCAGCCTCTTTCCGCTCAGTGATATCTGACATTGTACCCAGGCTGCCTGTAAATTGGTCATCCCGGTCATAGTAAAGTTTATAATGAACTTCTCCCCAAAAAATCGTGCCGTTCTTTGTCACGTATTTTGCCGTAAACATGCCAGAAGACGCTTTGTTTTGGATTTGGGTGTTAATGTGGTCGGCTACGTGCTTTTCTTTTATGAAGTAATCGTTATACATTGTTCCCATACATTCACTGATTGAAAACCCGGTTATAGATGCCCACGCTTGGTTTAAATATGTAATTTCGCCTTTTGCATTTGTTTGAAATACGATTTCCTGCAAATTATCCATGATGCGGTTTTTTTCTTCAGAAAGCTGTTTATACTTCCATTCGTTATCCTTCATTTTCTTAACCAGCTGCTGTTTCTCATCAATATAATAAGCCAACATCCAGACACTTACCAGCGTGACTGCAGTATACACAATATCAACAGGCCAATTAATCGGGTTTTTGCCTATAAAATAAAATAAATAATCCCAAAACATTATAAAAATCATTGCCAAAATGATGGAAATGATACGAGCTTGATATTTTCTCATATGACCACCTGCCGCTTGTGTTTCTCTACTTATTGTACCATTCTTCGACAAATAATTGAGTAAAATATGTAAAGTATCCCAAATCATTCATTACCAAATATCTTGATGTCTTATCTTAGGCGGCGGTAATCAAAAATTGGCACGCAAAAAAGGCGGAGATGATATCGCTCCGCCTTTTTTAGCATAATTTTATTCTTTTAAAGCGGCTTGAATTTCTTCGAGAAGCAGCTGTGCACCCTCAGGGCTTAGCGTAATTTTACCGTTGCCGTATTCTTTATTTTCTGAAGTGATTTCTCCAGTCATTAAACAAACGCCATGAGGTTTGTACTTTTTCAAGATAATTTTATCTCCGTCAACAAAAAACTCAATGCTGTCTTTTATGGCAATATCCAATGCCCGTCTCAACTCAATCGGCATGACAATGCGGCCTAATTCATCTACTTTTCTCACAACACCTATTGATTTCATAAAAACCCTTCTTCCTTTAAATGTTTCTTTTCTCATGTAATGTTTTAAGGATGTACCTCAATATATCGTAGACGAATGAAACTTTGAAAAAGTTTCCCGCTTTCTATAAGAATTACAAGATATTTTTTCCATAAAACCGAAAAATGTATTACTTCTGTTACACAGTTCCTTGATTTTTTACAAAAACATTTCTTTACCGACGCACACCCCCAAAAATCGCAGTATTTCTGAGAAACTTTAAATGTAGAATCATATTAAATTAGGATAGAGATTGGGTGAAAACATGTTTCAATCAACTGAAATCGGGATTGACTTAGGAACAGCTAATATACTTGTTTACAGCAAAAATAAAGGGATTATCCTAAATGAACCATCTGTTGTCGCAGTGGATACGACGACAAAAGCAGTGCTTGCAATCGGAGCTGACGCGAAAAACATGATCGGTAAAACACCGGGAAAAATTGTCGCTGTCAGACCGATGAAAGATGGCGTGATCGCAGACTATGATATGACAACTGACCTGCTAAAGCACATTATGAAAAAAGCAGCAAAAAGCATCGGCATGTCGTTCAGAAAACCGAACGTAGTCGTTTGCACACCATCAGGCTCAACAGCAGTAGAACGCCGCGCCATCAGTGATGCGGTGAAAAATTGCGGCGCGAAAAACGTTCATTTAATCGAAGAGCCAGTTGCAGCCGCCATCGGAGCGGATTTACCGGTCGATGAGCCGGTTGCCAATGTGGTAGTAGATATCGGCGGAGGGACGACAGAGGTCGCTATTATTTCCTTCGGTGGCGTTGTTTCCTGCCATTCTATCAGGATCGGCGGAGACCAGCTTGATGAGGATATCGTTTCTTTCGTCCGTAAAAAATACAATTTGCTGATCGGCGAACGCACAGCTGAGCAGGTAAAAATGGAAATTGGCCATGCTCTGATTGAACATATACCAGAGGCAATGGAAATTCGGGGACGCGACCTCGTGACAGGTCTTCCAAAAACCATTATGCTTCAATCCAACGAAATTCAAGATGCAATGCGTGAATCCCTCCTGCATATTCTTGAAGCCATCAGAGCGACACTTGAGGACTGTCCGCCTGAATTGAGCGGAGATATTGTTGATCGCGGCGTTATTTTAACAGGCGGCGGCGCGCTCCTTAATGGAATTAAAGAATGGCTCACAGAAGAGATTGTCGTGCCTGTACACGTGGCGCAAAACCCGCTTGAATCTGTAGCAATCGGCACAGGCCGTTCTTTAGAAGTGATTGATAAGCTGCAAAAGGCAATTAAATAGTCTTTACCCGCAAAATTCTCACACGCGGCAAATTTCTTGCTTCTTTTTTCCTCACTTCCTTCATATTGTGGGAAATGGAGAAACGTTAAGGAGGAAACAGATGCTAAGAGATTTAGGAAGAAGAGTAGCGATCGCAGCCATTTTAAGCGGAATTATTCTTGGAGGCATGAGCATTTCTTTGGCAAATATGCCTCATTCGCCTGCAGGCGGCACTGTAAAACTGAATCATCCATAATATTGAAAAACCCAAGACGTGTCGTTTTGGGTTTTTCACTTTGGGCTCCTTCTTTCCTTTATAGGATCATATTTGATATGATGAGAAAAAAGCTTGGAGGAATGATTCATGGATTCATTTTCACAGAAATTAAATACATATGCACAGCTGGCGGTAGAAGTCGGCGTTAATGTCCAAAAAGGCCAGTATGTAGTCGTAAATGCTTCAACAGACGTCCGGGATTTTGTCCGTTTAATTGTAAAACACGCATATGAAAAGGGCGCAAAAAACGTCACCGTGAATTGGCAGGATGACGAAGTCGCCAAATTAAAATACGAACTTGCGCCGTTTGAAGCATTTGAAGAATATCCTGAATGGGAAGCAAAAGGCAGAGAAGAGCTTGCCAAAAATGGAGCTGCTTTCATTTCTGTTGTGTCGTCAAACCCAGACTTGCTAAAAGGTATAGATTCCAAACGGATTGCGGCATTCCAAAAAGCAGCAGGCAAAGCATTACATACATACAGACAATATATTCAATCAGACAAAGTCAGCTGGACTGTCGTAGGTGCGGCATCAGCAGGCTGGGCTCACAAGGTGTTTCCTGGCAAATCAGAGGAGGAAGCGATCCACCTTCTGTGGGAAGAAATTTTTAAAGCGACGCGCGTAAATGAAGACAACCCGGTTCAGGCGTGGATCAATCATGACCAAAATCTTCATGAAAAAGTTGACCATTTGAACGAGAGACATTACGCTGCCTTACATTATCAAGCTGAAGGAACTGATTTAACAATTAAGCTGCCTAGGAAGCATGTTTGGGCAGGTGCGGGAAGCGTGAATGAAAGCGGCCATGAGTTTATGGCCAATATGCCGACAGAAGAAGTATTCACGCTGCCGCAAAAAGACGGGGTTGACGGAGTGGTATCAAGCACAAAACCATTAAGCTACGGCGGAAATATTATTGAAAATTTCACCCTGACGTTTGAAAATGGCCGTATAGTCGACATTAAAGCTGAAAAAGGTGAGGATATTTTAAAAGAACTGGTGGAAACAGATGAAGGTTCTCACTATTTAGGTGAAGTGGCACTTGTTCCTTACGATTCACCTATATCACAATCAAACATTCTTTTCTATAACACGCTGTTTGATGAAAACGCGTCAAATCATTTGGCGATCGGAAGCGCCTATGCCTTTAATATTGAAGGCGGAAAGCAGATGTCTCGTGAAGAGCTTGTCAAAGAAGGCCTAAATGAAAGCATTACACACGTGGACTTTATGATCGGTTCTAAGGATATGAATATTGACGGAATTACGGCAGACGGGAAAAGAGAGCCTATCTTCAGAAACGGAAATTGGGCTTTTTAAGTAAATAAAAGGAGGCTTTTCCGCCTCCTTTTTTTATTTTTCTGCTTCATACATTTGCAGATTCGCATAAACGGTTTCTAATACTGGTGCAGCGAGAGATAAACGTTTTGCTTTTTCAAGCAAAAATCCATGCAGGTGGTCTCCTTCAGTCGTTTGGCCGTTTTCCATATCCCGAAGCATGGAGGACTTCATATGGTAAGACATGCTGGTCATCGTACGAAAGCTCTCTTCCTCAAGATCCGGATCAGCCGGAACACCTTCTTTTCGTAAAACAGCGCAAATTTCCCCAATAAGAGTTTGGGCCGTGTGACGTCCGGCTTCTGTGGCGAGGATTGGGCCAAGCGGTCGTTGAAATAACGTTGTGATCCCCGCTTGCGCTGCAATAAAGAGATACTTTTTCCAAATGTCCTTCTCGATATGCCCGCTAATGATGACTTCAGCCTTCACACCTGAAAATGCCTCTTCAAGCGCTCTTATCCGCTCCGTACGCTCGCCGTTCCATTCTCCAAATACAAAACGATGCGATGTGCTCGTATGATGAATTTCTCCTTTGTTGTCTAAAGCACTTTCTATAAAACACAGGCCGCCCAGCACCTGTTCTTTTGAAAATGCCGCAAATAGCTGCTCATAGTGGCGGTACCCGTTTAAGAAAGGGATAATGACAGATTCCTGATGGATAAATGGTTTGACATCCTCTATCACTTGACCAAGTGAGTATGCTTTAGAAGCAATGATAACGACATCAAATTGCCCTGTTTCTCCGACACTGATTAGTTCGGGCTGAAATGATACATTCCCTTTTTCACTATGGATGACAAGCCCGGTTTTTTTCAGCTGCTCAGCTCTTTTTTGGCGCACAAGAAATGTCACATCATTTCCTTTCTCCGAAAGCCGTGCGCCAATATACCCGCCTACTCCACCTGCTCCGACAACTAAAAATTTCATGTTGTGATCTCCTTTCATATTTAGGTATCAAAAAAAGCAGAGAAATCTCTGCTTTTTTATTCCGCGTATAGTTCAGTCAATTTTTTCTGCACATCAGCATTTTCAAGGAACTCGTCATAGCTCATTTGCTTATCGACGATGCCGTTAGGTGTAATTTCTATAATTCTGTTGGCAATGGTCTGCACAAACTGATGGTCATGGGAAGTAAACAGCATAGCGCCTTTAAAGCTGATTAAGCCGTTATTGAGCGCTGTAATGGACTCTAGGTCTAAATGGTTAGTCGGCTCATCCAAAATTAAAATATTGGCGCCAGAAAGCATCGCTTTCGACAGCATACAGCGGACCTTTTCTCCCCCGGAAAGTACATTTGCTTTTTTGTGGACTTCTTCTCCAGAGAACAGCATGCGTCCTAAGAAACCGCGTAAAAAGCTCTCACTTTGGTCGTGCGGAGAATATTGGCGAAGCCAGTCTACAAGGTTCAGATCACTGCCTTCGAAATATTCGCTGTTGTCTTTTGGAAAATACGCTTGAGATGTGGTAACACCCCATTTAAACGTTCCGCTGTCAGCTTCCATTTCCCCGGAAATGATTTTAAACAGCGTAGTAACAGCAAGTTCGTTTCGGCCAGTGAAAGCAATTTTATCTTCTCGACTCATAATAAAGCTGACATTGTCAAGCACTTTTACGCCATCGATTGTTTTTGTTAAGCCTTCCACGCGAAGAACATCATTTCCGATTTCCCGTTCCGGCGTGAAGTTAACATAAGGATAGCGGCGGGAAGACGGTTTAATATCATCCAGCGTGATTTTTTCGAGAAGTTTCTTTCTTGATGTAGCCTGCTTAGATTTAGACGCATTGGCGCTGAATCTAGCGACAAACTCTTGAAGCTGTTTAATCTGCTCTTCTTTTTTCTTGTTCGCTTCTTGAGAAAGCTTTAACGCCAGCTGGCTTGACTCGTACCAGAAATCATAGTTTCCGACATAGATTTGAATTTTGTTAAAATCAAGGTCGGCAATGTGCGTACATACTTTATTTAAGAAGTGGCGGTCATGGGATACGACAATAACTGTGTTTTCAAAGTTAATCAGAAACTCTTCAAGCCACTGGATTGCCTGAAGGTCCAAGTGGTTCGTCGGCTCATCGAGGAGCAGAACATCCGGCTTGCCGAATAATGCCTGTGCCAAGAGAACTTTTACCTTCTCCGAACCGCCGAGGTCTGCCATCTTTTTTGTGTGCAGATCTTCTGAGATACCAAGGCCTTTTAACAGGATCGCAGCTTCACTTTCCGCTTCCCAACCGTTCAGTTCCGCGAATTCACCTTCTAGCTCAGCAGCACGAATCCCATCCTCATCTGAGAAATCAGGCTTCATGTAAATAGCGTCTTTCTCCTGCATGACTTCATACAGGCGTTTGTGGCCCATAATGACCACTTTCAGCACTTCATACTCTTCGTACTCAAAATGGTTCTGCTTCAAGACGGCAAGACGCTCGCCAGGACTCATATGCACGTCGCCTGTCTGAGGCTCGATTTCGCCTGACAGCACCTTTAGAAACGTTGATTTACCGGCACCGTTTGCACCAATTAACCCATAGCAGTTGCCTGGGGTAAATTTAATATTAACATCTTCAAATAACTTGCGATCCGCAAACCGCAAGCTTACATTATTTACAGCAATCATTTATTATCCTCCATCATGTCTATCATCAATAAAAGTATACCATGAAAGCAGGGCAAGAGAAATGATTCCCTGATAAAACAGAGAGAAAACACTTATACACCCAAACCAGCCAGCTGTGTTACAATTAAAGAGAGAGAATGCATCCGCTCGGAAAATTACACACTCTCATGGAGGAACACGTTGAGGCTTTTAACACTTACTGAATATTGCTTACTGATCTTTTTTACGGGCTTTTACCTTGCCGTAACAGGCTTTACCGCCAAAGATATCGGCTTATATATAGGCATAGCCCTTATTTACATATTTTCGCACATTTTTTCTAAACGGCTTTTAGAAAAGCGCGGAAAAGAGAACAAACAGGTTCACCTTTTCTTCAGTGTGCTGGCTATTATCGGTTCAGTGTTCATCACGGTTTTATGCATTGCATTGGTCGCTTCTTTTTCAAAATAAAAACGCCTGCTGTCCTAGGCCAGCAAGGCGTTTTTATTTTGTTTGACGCATTTCGTTAAACGGGAAAAAGACAAACTTCGATGTGCCGACAATTCGATCTTCCGCGATCAGTCCCAGCCCGTTTCGGCTGTCCATAGAATTCAGCCGGTTATCTCCCATGACAAAGTATTTGCCTTTCGGAACCTTAACCGGTCCAAAGTCTCCTGTCAGACTGACACCAAGTTTTTCTGCTTCCTTCTTGTTTTTAGACAAGTAAGGCTCGGCTACTTTTTTACCGTTTATATAAAGCGTGTCATCCTTCATTTGAACGGTTTCTCCAGGCTTTCCGATCAATCTTTTTACATAATGGATTTTAGAAGTTTCACCGTTGATAATAACGATATCTCCGCGCTTCAGCTCGCCGATATAGTTGACTGTTTTATTCACAAACAGCCTTTCTCCGTCATGTAATGTGGGATACATAGATGAACCTTCAACTAAATACGGTTCAAACAAAAAGTGACGGATCATGAGAGCCAGCAGAACAGCGATGACAATCGCTTTACCCCATTCCAGGTACGTATTGGTTTTTTTCTTCGCCGTTTTCTCAGTATTCGTATTTTTTTCCTCGGTCAAAGTGTTTCCTCCTAGACAATTGCTATGTCAGTTGTTTCTCTTCTTTTACTTTATCATAAAAAAGAATAAAATACATAACTTAACCGCGCTCCCTGCCGGCCGGATAAGAAAAAGCGTCCTTTCGAACCAAGGACGCTTTTTTTCTTACTTTTCTGTAACAGGTTTTTTGACGATACCGAGGATAATTGCCATCACGACAGCACCGATCACGATACTTAAAAGGTAAAGCATCGGATGGTTTGTAATGAAAGCTACGAATACTCCTCCATGAGGGGCCGGAAGCGTTACTCGGAAGAATTCAGTTAATCCGCCGGCAACAGCTGCACCGACTACAGCAGCTGGTATGACGCGAAGCGGATCAGCCGCAGCAAATGGGATCGCTCCCTCTGTTACGAAAGCAGCTCCCATGAAATAGCATGTAATACCAGCTTCACGGTCACGCTGAGTGAATTTGTTTCTGAAAATGGTTGTTGCAAGTGCGATACCAAGCGGAGGAACCATACCGCCGGCCATGATTGCTGCATGAGGCGCATAGTTGCCTGCATCGATCATGGCGATACCGAACGTAAAGGCTGCTTTATTAAGCGGGCCGCCCATATCGATCGCCATCATGCCGCCCAAGATAATACCCATTAACACAAGGTTTCCAGTACCAAGGCTTTCAAGCCAGTTTGTTAAGAAATTCATAAATGCCGCTACAGGTGTATTAACGACAAATTGCATTAATACGCCAGTGATAAAAATACCGAACAGCGGGTAAATCAAAACAGGTTTTAATCCATCAAGTGACTGAGGGATAAACGTAAATACTTTCTTCAGTAAAATCACGACATAACCGGCAAGGAATCCGGCAATTAAGCCGCCTAAGAATCCAGCATTCGCTTGAGTTGCCATAAATCCTCCGACCATACCAGGCGCAAAACCAGGACGATCTGCAATACTCATCGCAATGAAACCGGCCAGAACTGCAACAATCAGTTTTAATGCATTGTCGCCGCCGATAAAGTTTAATGCTGCTGCAAACGTGTTGTAGCTAGGATCATTCGGATCAGCAGAGTGAATTCCCCAGAAGAATGAAATCGCAACGAGAATACCGCCGCCGACTACGAACGGAAGCATGTTGCTGACACCGCTCATCAGGTGCTTATAAAACGCGTTTCCGATACCGCTTCCAGTCTTGCCCCTCGCTTCTTCATCGTCGTTTGAAGCTGCCGAACCGCCGCCGCTGCCTTGATAAATCGGCGCATCTTGATTCATCGCTTTTTCGATAAGCTCTTGCGGACGTCTGATACCCGCCGTTACAGGAACTTGAAGTACGCGCTTGCCTTTAAAACGTTCCATTTCAACCTGCTTGTCCGCTGCGACAATGATTGCAGGTGCATCTTCGATTTCTTGGGCAGTGAGCTTGTGCTTAATGCCGCTTGACCCATTTGTTTCGACCTTAATTTCCACACCAAGCTCTTTCGCTTTTTCTTTAAGGGCATCAGCAGCCATGAATGTATGGGCAATACCTGTCGGGCATGCAGTAACCGCTAAAATTTTCCCTTTTCCGGCAGGTGCTGGTGCCGCTTCTTCTTCTTCCTCTTCGTCATCATCTTTATCGTGCTGATTAATAATGTCGATGATGGCATCTTCAGACTCAGCTTCAAGGAGCTGCTTACGGATTTCTTCACGCATTAACAGCGTTGAAAGTCTTGACAATGCTTCAAGGTGAGTGTTGTTTGCGCCTTCAGTCGCCGCGATCATGAACACTAAGTGAGCCGGCTGGCCGTCTAATGATTCATAATCGACGCCGTCTTTTGAACGTCCGAACGCGATCGCCGGGTTGATAACGCTTGCCGTTTTCGCATGGGGGATAGCGATTCCTTCACCGATACCCGTGGAGCTTTGGCTTTCGCGATTTAAAATGGCTTCTTTATAGACTTGTCGGTCATTTAACTTTCCAGCCTTATCAAGAACAGTGACCATTTCGTCAATAACATTTTCTTTTTCTTTGCTCTCAATATTAAGCTTTATCGTATGCTTCGTTAAAAGCTCAGTTATTTTCACTTGTGTTTCCTCCTCTATAGACGTGTGACCTTAACTTCAGGAAGAAGCTGGTGGACAAATTCTTCTGTTCCAAGTTCTTCAGAGAACGCGGTAGCACTGCCTGAAGTAACTCCTAAGCGGAATGCTTCTTCAAGCGGCAGCTGTTTGGAAATTCCGGCAAGGAAACCTGCAACAACGGAATCCCCTGCTCCGACTGAGTTTACCAATTTCCCCTTTGGCACGTTAGCAAAATAAACAGCTTCGTTCGTAAACAGAAGCGCTCCGTCTCCGGCCATTGATACGATTACATGTTCAGCGCCTTGTTCTACAAGCTTTTTCCCATAAGGAACGGCTTCCTCAACAGATGTAATGGCCGTGCCGAACATTTCTCCAAGCTCATGATGATTTGGCTTCATCAAAAATGGTTTCATTTCTGTTGCTTTCAAAAGAGCCTCGCCTGAGATATCCAGAACAACTCGTGCGTTCTGCTGTTTGCAGGCCTCTGCGATTTTTTCATAAGTATCGTGAGGGAGTGAAGATGGAATGCTTCCTGCAAGAACGACGATATCTCCCTCTTGCAAAGATTGGAACTGTTCTAAAAAGGCTTTGAAATCTTCATCCGAAATTGTCGGTCCCTGCCCGTTAATTTCAGTTTCATCACCCGTTTTCAGCTTTACATTGATACGGGTATCCCCTTTTACTTCAGAAAAAGCTGTTTCCAGGTTTTCTTCCCGTAAAAATGTTTTGATATATTCTCCGGTAAATCCGCCGACGAATCCGAGCGCTTTAGACGCCACATGGTGTCTTTTCAGCAGTCTCGATACGTTGATGCCTTTGCCCCCTGGATACTTGGTATCATACGAAGAACGGTTCAGGCCTCCTACAGTAAAATCTTCAACGTGAACTATATAATCGACAGATGGATTAAGTGTTACAGTGTAAATCATGGTTTCACTACCTTTACGACAGTTTTTTCTTGGTAATTATCGAATGTAAGCTCTTCAGCGTCAGTCGTAATGATTGTTGCGTCGCCTATTCCGGCGAATGCCGAAAATGAAATTTCTCCGAACTTCGAAGGGTCTGCTAAGACGTAAGCGTGTTTTGCCTGTTTGATCGCTTTCTGTTTTAAAAGGGCCTCATCAGGGTCCGGCGTTGTAAATCCAGCCTCTGTATGGACACCGTTTGTCCCCAGAAAACTCTTGTCAAATCTGTACTGGTCCATGGCAATCAATGAAGCGCCTCCAATAATCGCGCCCGTTCTGTGCTTTACGTATCCTCCAAGCAGATAAAAAGAAATTTCTTTCCTTATTAATGCATCGATATGCATTACCCCGTTTGTGACAACGACAATATCTTTGGTTTTATCCATAAAATCAATCATGTGCAATGTCGTCGTGCCTGCATCAAGGTAAATGCAATCCCCTTCTTCTAAAAGAGAAGCTGCTTTTTCAGCAATCTTCAGTTTATCGTGAAGGTTTTTGGATGATTTTTCAAGCATATCGGGTTCAAGTCTGATATCAGAAAGCTTGGCCGCTCCACCATGAACGCGCTTTAAAAAACCGCGTTCTTCAAGTGTCGATAAATCTCTTCTGATTGTTGATTCAGAAGCATTAGTCAGATTTATAAGCTCTTGAATCTTTACCACATCATGCTTTTCTATTTGATCAATAATCAATTGATGCCGTTCAGGAGTTAGCATGCTTCACCTCCTAATGAAAACGTATTCATTTTGAATACAATTTCATTGTAAACGCTATTTTCGGTTTAGGCAACTAAAATCATTCAAATTCATTCAATAACTATCAAAATCTTTCACGTTTCTCCATATTAACGTATGTCTATAGGGTTTGTAAACTGTAAATTCGACAAAAATAAGGACAATTGTACGACATTTTCTTCTTATTTTAATGAAAAAAGTCTTTTATATTCATAGTAGAAATCACTACACATAAAAAAACCTCATGCATGTTGCATGAGGCTACTCATAACGCAGCGCTTCAATGGGATCAAGCTTTGCGGCTTTATTTGCAGGAAGCATGCCGAAAATAACACCAATGAGCATACTGAACAGCACGCCCCCGCATACAACCTGCCAGGATATGAGTGACGGCCAGCCCGCAATGGCTGAAACAAGCGCGGCCCCTCCGTATCCAATACCAATCCCGACCAGACCGCCAATCAGCGTCAATACGACTGATTCAATTAAAAACTGAGTCAGAATCTGTCCCCTCGTCGCACCAAGTGATTTTCTGATTCCGATTTCCCGCGTCCGTTCTGTGACTGATACGAGCATAATATTCATGACACCGATTCCGCCGACCAAAAGGGAAATACCTGCAATTGAGCCGATAATCGTCGTCATAATTGCAGTTACCTTGCCAATTCCGGCCGCAATCTCTTCCATGTTCATCACTTGATACGAATCCTCTGTGCCATGATTGTCATTTACCAGCTGTGCCGCTTCTTTTCCAGCCGATTTTATGTCGTCTGCTGATTCGACCTGCAATGATACGTTACTGAAATCACTTGTGCCAAAAGAGGATTTCATCATATTAAATGGCACATACATTTCACTTAAACCGAAAGAAAGCAAGCCTGTTTCTTTTTTCAGCACGCCGATAATTTCAACGGGCTGTCCGTTTATCCAGACAACTTCACCTAAAGGAGAGGTTTTATCGAACAGTTCTTCAGCCATCTTTTGAGAGATGATTCCGGCTCTATTCCCCGCAAGAAAGTCATTGTCGGTAAATGTTCTGCCGCTTTCGATTTCTAAAGAATTGACATTCATGTATCCATCATTTATTCCGTTAACCGTAGCATCGGTTTCTTCTTCGTGATAACGCGCTTTCATACTTTCAGAAGTCGAAGCAACGACTTGTTTAATGCCTTCTATTCCTTTTAAACCTTTAATATCGTTTTCTGTAAACGTAGATTCAGCTGCGGCGTTCGGGTTGCTTGCAAGCTCCTCGTCGCTAGGCATATAGTACAGCTCCACAGTATTTCCCGGGCCGCTGATCGACTGCTTCAGCATTTGCTCGCCGCCCTGTCCTACCGCAACGACAACAATGACAGAGCCTACACCAATGATAATGCCGAGCATCGTTAAGATCGAACGCATTTTATGGGCAAGGACAGAGCTTAGAGCCATTCTGATGTTTTCCAACAGGCTCATTCTCCCACACTCCTTTGTCCGGAGCTGGCAGGAACAATGTTTCCGTCACGCACCATGACGATCCGATTCGTGCAATCTGCTACTTCAGGCTCGTGAGTAACCAGAACGATTGTCGTTCCCTCGGCATTTAATGCTGTAAACTGATCCATAATCGCCTCGCTTGTTTTCGTATCCAGCGCGCCGGTCGGTTCATCAGCTAAAATCAATTTCGGCTCATTCACGATCGCCCTCGCAATCGCCACCCGCTGCTTCTGCCCGCCCGACAGCTCGTTGGGCATGTGGAGCATTCGATCGGCTAACCCGACCTTTTCCAATGCTCTCTCAGCCCGCTCTTGACGTTCTTTTTTGCCTATCCCGGAGTAAATCATCGGCAGCTCGACATTTTTTTTTGCGTTCAGCCGCGGAAGAAGCTGAAATTGCTGAAATACAAAACCGATGGACCGGTTACGGACTGCCGCCAGTTCTTTATCTTTATATGAAGAAATGTCTTCGCCGTCCAATTGATATGTACCGGAAGTCGGCCGATCAAGACAGCCGATAATATTCATGATCGTCGATTTTCCTGATCCTGACGGCCCCATAATCGAGACATATTCACCTTGATGAATGTCCAAATCAATAGAATGGAGAACATCAAACGTTTCCTTTCCGATCTGGTAGCTTTTTCGCACATTAGAAAGCTGAATCATTTAAGATTTCACTTCCATTCCGTCAGTCACCTGATCAGATGGATTCAAAATGACTTGATCATCTTGGGTAAGCCCCTCTTTAATTTCTGTCAGGTCATCTGTCACTTCGCCGATTTTGACATCAACTCGCTTTGCTTTTCCGTCTTTTACTGTATACACATAATATTGGTCATCTTCTTTTTTGACTGCCTTTGAAGGAAGCGTATTTGCTTTCCGTGTATCTGTTTCAATATTCATGATAAATTTAAAGCCTGGCTTTCCTTCTGGAAGATTTCCTTTTATTTTCACTTGAAGCGGGTATTGGACCGCCTGTTCTGTTCCTTGTGCCGCAGCGCTCTCCTGCTGATCCGGAACAAGCCCGACTGCGGAAACCGTGCCTTTCCATGTTTTACCCTGTATTACATCTGAAGTGAGTGTGACCTTCTGGCCTTTTTTGACTTTCAATGTATCGTATTCAGACAATTTCCCTGAGACGACAAGGTCTTTTGGGTTGCCGATATGTATGACAGGCTCTTGAATATCTGACTTTTTGGATGCCGCTTCTTGGTTGACAGAAATAACGGTGCCTTCAATTTCGCTTTTCACTTCTAAATCTGACACCCGGTTGGCAAGTGACTGCCGCTGAAGCTCGGTTTGTTTTAATTCGATCTCCGCTGTTTTTTTCTGCATTTGAAGCTCTGTCCGTTCAGATTCGATTTGTTTTTCTGCTTCTTTCTTTCCTACCTGTTTTTCCAGTTCTCTTTCTTTGCTGTCCAAGGCTTTTAACTTTTCTTGAATTTGGTCAATTTGAAGCCGGTTGGATTCAGACGTTAACTGGTTCTGTTCTTTTTCCAGGCTCAGCTGCTCATTTGTATAGGTGACTAAAGGCGTGCCCTTTTTAACTTTATCGCCCTCCTTAACTTTAATGTCTTCTAATGTCCCTTTATCCGCTTCATAAAAGACATACTGTTCATTTGAAAATTTTAGCGTGCCAGGAACCATAACCGTTGATGAGATTTCATTTTCTTCAACGCTCCCCGTCTGTATCTCCTTGCCGGCGCTGCCGCTTGTTGGAGCGGCAGACCGGTATATATTGATTCCAACAAAAAGAGCGACTATAACTGCGATTCCAATTCCGATCCAGACTTTTTTCATGAGCTTATGCACCCGCCACAGAATTGATTAAACCTGAAAAAAGCGAAAATACAACTAAAATTCCGAATAGAATGATTGCTGAAATCCGCCCGGCTTTTTTGGAGATGCCTCCCGTTTTGTGAAGTCCGATTGCTAATAATACAAAGCTCCAGATGCTGAAAATTTCAAAGGTATTTAACACGCTGGCAAGAGCCCCGTCAGATGGGATAATCCCTGCCAGTGACGTCGTGCTGTAAAGAGGATTCACGTCAGTCGTAAAAGCAACGATTCCATTAACCAATAATCCGAGACTGCTAATCAAAGAGACAAACAGACCGAGAGAAAGCATTTTTTTATATGTCGTAACTCCGCCTGATATTTTTACACAGAGCCAATAAATAAGAGGGGCAATAAATAATGCTGCGATACCGCCGATAATAGCGCCTGCCATTCCGCCAAATTTGGTTATTGTTGCGACAGTTTCCATTTGTTCAGCAGATAGCCCTTGCGTATCCTGGCTTTTCAAAAGCTCACTATAATCCGTACCGAGTGATTGCAGCACGGCACCGACGATGATAATTGCTGCAACAATCAAAAGCGGTCCCCATACAGCCGGCCTTTCTCTTATTCTTTCAAATTGAACGGACGGACTTGTGATTACTCCGAAAAGTGAAGGCTTTTCAGTCGCCGTTCCGCTGTTTTTTTCTACATTCGTTTCCATTTCAAAACCTCCTTGAGAATATCTAACAAATAGTACGGGAAGGATATCAAAAAGTTTCATGTTTTTCTAATAAATTTCCAAAAGCCTTCAATATTGAAGGCTTTTCATATTATTCTATCGCTGTGCTGTATTGCGCTTTCACAAGCCCGGCATAAATGCCTCCTTTAGCGAGCAGCTGATCATGGTTCCCTTCTTCTATTTTCCTGCCGTGATCAAGAACAATGATGCGGTCGGCGTCGCGGATCGTAGACAATCTGTGAGCGATCATCACTGCTGTACGCCCTTTCAGAAGCGTTTTTAACGCTTGCTGAATTTTTACTTCTGTCTCTGTATCAATGCTTGCCGTTGCTTCGTCAAGGATGATAATAGCCGGATCGGCGAGCAATGCTCTTGCAAATGAAATAAGCTGACGCTGACCGGCAGACAGTACGCTGCCCCTTTCCTCTACCTCTGTTGCGTATCCTTCCGCTAAATCGGAAATAAACTCATCCGCTCCGACCGCTTGGGAGGCTTTCATCACTTCTTCATCCGAAGCATTTGGCCTTCCAAAACGAATATTTTCCATGATGGTCCCAGAGAAAATAAATGTATCTTGCAGGACAATGCTGATTTGAGAGCGCAGACTGGCAAGGGAAAGATCCTTAATCGGTATACCGTCTATTTTAATGGTGCCTCCGGTCGCATCATAAAAACGGCTGATTAAATTGGCAATCGTCGTCTTCCCGCTCCCTGTATGCCCGACAAGCGCAAGCGTCGAGCCCGCCGGAATAGAGAAAGAAATGGCGTAAAGGGCTTTTCGTTTTTCATCATACGAAAATTCAACCTCTTCAAAACTGATCTCCCCATTTATCTTTTCATTATGAATGGCATTGGGCTTCTCCTTGACATTTGGCTGTTCGTCCAGAAACTCAAAAATCCGTTCTGATGATGCCATCCCCATTAACAGCTGATTATAGACCTGACCCAGTCTTGAAATAGGTTCCCAAAACATTCCCAGATAGAAAGCAAAAGAAACGAAGACGCCAATCGTAATGGTTTCATTCATGATGAGTGTGGCTCCATACCAAATCAAGACAGCCGTCCCAATCGCATTCGTCATTTCTACCAGCGGACGGAACATGGCATTTTTTCTAGTTGCTTCCCGCCATGATTCGTAGTTCTCCTGATTGACACCGTCAAAATACGCCATGTTTTCTTCTTCCTGCGTAAATGCCTGTGTGACCCGGATGCCCTGAATGCTTTCGTTTAGATGAGAGTTGAGCTTCGATTGCTTCAGCCGTACCGTTTGCCAGGATCGGCGTATTTTTTTTCTGAGACTTGTTGAAATAAAAAACATAATCGGCAATGTCACCATGATGGCTATAGTCAGCTCAGGGCTCAGCGTAAACAAAATAATAATCACGCCGGCCAGAAGCAGCAAGTCGGTCAACAAATTGATGACTCCGCTTGTAAAGAGCTCCTGAAGAGAGTTAATATCATTCATGATCCTGACTAAGATCGATCCCGCCGACCGCTGATCAAAAAATCGATGGGATAAGCGCTGCACATGGGTAAATAAATGCTGTCGCAAATCGTAAATGACATGCTGGCCAAGCTGATTCATCCACCTGATTCTTAACACATTGGCGGCGTAATTGAGGACATATAAACCGCTAATAATAAAAATGAGCTGAATCAGCAGCTCCGAGTTTCTCCCTGTAATCGCATGATCAAGAACATAAACGCCGATCAAAATGGGGATCACAAGCTTCACAGCAGTGCCAATTAATACGGTGAGAAAAGAAAGCGGCAAAATTGTTTTTCGATATGGTTTGACATAGCTCAGCAGCCGCCACATTTGAGCCCAGTTAAACGGCTTTTCAATGATTTCATCTGAAGAGTAATAGAAACGCTCTAAAATCCCCTGTTTTTTCACTTGTTTCATTTGGCCCCTCCCTATCCGACCTCATGCGGCTCATTAATCATTTTGACATCGCGGTATTGCAAATCGTAAATCTTTTTATAGTAGCCGCCTTTTTCAAGAAGCTCATGATGTGTTCCCCTTTCACGAATGCGTCCTTTATTAAAAACGAGAATTTCATCGGCGTGTTTCAGTGAAGAAATGCGGTGAGCGACGATAAAGGTTGTGCGGTTTTTCATGACTTCTTTTAAGGCAAGCTGTATGCTGTGCTCCGTTTGCATATCTACTGCACTTGTGGCATCATCCAATATTAAAATGCTCGGGTTCAAGCAGATGGCTCTCGCAATGGCAATACGCTGTTTCTGCCCGCCGGAAAGCCCCATTCCCCTCTCTCCCAGCATGGTGTCATACCCATCAGGAAGCTCCATAATAAAGTTATGAGCCTGCGCCCTTTTTGCCGCTTCGATGACGTCTTCCATTGAGGCATCCGGCCGCCCATACGAAATATTTGATCTAATCGTAGATGAAAACAGGAAGGATTCTTGAAGTACGACCCCGATATTGGAGCGAAGGGTTTTTAACGAATAATCCGTGATTGGTTTGTGATCAATGGTAATCATTCCGCCAACAGGACTGTAAAATCTGGTGAGAAGCTGTGTCACTGAGCTTTTGCCTGAACCTGTCGGGCCCAACAGTCCGATTACCTTCCCGCTGTTTGCCTCAAAGCTTACATTGCACAGCGCGTTTGTTTGTTCTTTCCCGTATGCAAGAGAAACATTTTTGAAATGGACATCTCCGGTTAATTTTTGTTTATGCAAAGCATGAGGATGATCTGTAATGTCTTCTTCTTTTTCCAGAATGTCGAGCAGGCGTTCCCCTGACGCTTTTGCTTGAGAGAACATATTGATGACAAAACCTAAGTTCATAATGGGCCACATCATATAATTGACAAGGCTGAAGAAAGCAACAAGCTCGCCGGGATTGAGCTGATTTTGCATAACCAAGTAACCGCCGTATGAGAGGAGAGCTACAATACAAATGTTACCAATGAACTCCATTAAAGGGAAATACGCAGACCAGATGGATGATGTTTGTAAATACTGCGCCCTGTATTCTGCATTGGCTTTATTGAAAGTGCTGATCTGAAAATCTTCCCTTGAAAGAGATTTAACCGTATTAATGCCGCTGATATTTTCTTGGACTTTTGTATTGAGTTTCGCAAACGATTGGCGGATGCCTCTGAAGGCGGGATGGACTCTTTTGTCAAACCGGTATACCGCAACCGCGAGAAATGGCAGAACAGCTATTGTCACAAGCGTGAGAGGAACAGAATAGTAAAACATAACCGACAGGCTGATGGCTACCAGCAGGCCGAAGCGAATGAGCTCAGCGAGACCGTATGATAAGAAAAAACGAAGCCCTTCAACATCAGCAGTCAGCCTGGACATCAAATCTCCTGTTTTCGCGTTATCATAGTAAGAAAAAGAAAGCCGCTGCAGTTTTTCATACAGACCATTTCTCAGCCGATAAACGGATTTGATCCCGAACATATCACCTAAATACTGATGAAAAAAGGTAGCCATTCCTTTCAAAACCATTACCGCAATAAATCCTAAGCTGACCCACGCCGCAAGCTGATACTGCCGTCCCAGCACGATCTCATCAATTGTAATTTGCAGGATAATCGGATAAACGACAGTAATTGCAGTCATCAAAAGCATGGCTAGAAGCGACCACATAAACACTTTTCTGTACGGCCAATAATACATTTTTAATCTTTTAAATGTCTCCATATCCAGCACCTTTCCAACATTTATCATCTTCACTATATCGATACCCGAAATAAATTTCTATTATTTTTCAAAATTTCAGTCTAATTATGGAGTGAGTCTCTTACTTTATAGGGAGTAACATATGTAGAATAAACGCCGCTTACAGAAAATCATTGTATGCTGAGGATACTTGGGGATATGCCAATGAAATACAGAAAAACCAGACGGCTGAAATGCCGTCCGGTTTTCATCCCCCGCTGACCGGCGGTATGATGGCTACCGTGTCACCCGAAGATACAGAGGTATTTTCTTTTACATAGCTTTCGTTAACGGCAATCATAGCCGTATCAATAGATTCAAGACCGTATTGTTCTTTTAGACTCGCTTTTATTTCATCTGTGGTTGCTTGTTCCACATCTATTTCTATTGCTTGTGTACCGGCCTGTTCAGCCAGTCCTGCAAATAAAAGAATTTTAATCATGCTGCTCTCCCTCGCTTAGGTCTGGTTTTCCGTTCGGATAAGCTATTGTTTCTAGCTGGTCGCCGATCCATTGCTCACCGTCTTCCCAAATTTCTTTTTTCCAAATCGGCACAATCTGTTTAATGCGTTCAATCGCATACTCATTGGCTTCATATGCGGCTTTTCGATGGGGAGAAGATACAGCAATCACTACCGCTGCTTCACCGATATCGAGCACACCTATACGGTGCGTGATCGCAGCTGAGGCACCTTCCCATTTTTCTTCGATTTCAGCGCCGATTTGAGCAAGCATTTGCACGGCCATCGGTTCATATGCCTCATATTCAAGCCGAACCGTTCTTTTTCCGTTTGTCCATTCCCGAACCGTACCAATAAATGTCGTAATGGCTCCTGCTTCCCGTTTCTCCACTTTTTTGATGATGTTTTCAGTATTAATGGGTGTTTTCGTAATCTCAAACCGTTCCATTATGCAGATTCCCCCTTCAGCTGTGAAAGCACAAAATCCACGGCAACCGGATCATCCGCATGAAAAACGGGTAATCCCTGATGCTCTGTCATATGCTCTTTTTTTCTATAGATGATGGCGATTATATTTACTGCTTGCAGCGCTTCCAGATCTTCCTTTTCACTTAGGATAACCACTTTAGGATAAGGGGCTTTTTTAAAGCCTTCAATCAGAAGACAGTCTGTTTCAAGAAATTGGTATAACTCGATCAGCCGTGCCAAATCCCAATTGCGGCGGGCAGTCAGCTGTAACACACCAGCACCTTCTACCGCAGTTACACCAGCACCTGCCGCCTTGTAACGGTCCGTGTCTTTTCCTTCCGTGAGCGTTTGCGGTTCACCGCCGTGACCATGGTGCTTCAGGCAGCCCAAATGGACTCCCTGTTCAGAGGCTTTTTCAAGAATGCGCTCAATAAACGTTGTTTTCCCGCTGTTTTGAAATCCTACAACTTGGACGATCGGGAAAGGACGGACCAAGGCCATTCACTTCCATTCTCTTCTCTGATGAGCAGCACTTGAACCGTTCTGCCAGATTCGTAGCCTCGCGTGCCGCCCGGCAGGATAATAAATGCATTGGCATCTGCAAGTGATGTGACAGAGCTCGACTTATCTAAGCCAACGGGTGTCGCCAACAGCTTCCCTTCCTGATGGTGCACGAGCGCACGAACAAATCGGGTAAATGGGTTCGGCTTCGGAAAATCCTTGGTCAAAACAGCTTCCGCACAAATTGAATGCGGTGTTTCATTGAGCAGCCATGTCTGGATTATCGGTTTGACAAACAGTTCAAAACCGACATAGCATGCCGACGGATTACCTGAAAGGCCAAACAGCAGCATATCGTTTGCATGCGCCACCGTTGTCACGCTGCCCGGGCGCATGGCAACTTTATTAAACAGCACGTCTGCTCCGAGTTTTTCATAGATCGCAGGCAAAAAGTCAAAATCACCGACTGACACACCGCCAGTTGTGATCAGGAAATCCACCTTTTTCATCGCTTCTTTCACTGCAGCAAAGCTTTTATCCAGCTCATCAGAGATTTTCCCTAAATAAAGCGGTGTTGCGCCAGCTTCTATCACTTGCGCATATACCATACTCGCATTGCTGTTGCGGATTTTTCCCGGTTCCAGCGGATCACTGACATTCAGCAATTCGGTACCGGTTGCGATAATCCCGACTACAGGCTTTCTCACGACAGGCACAGATGCGTATCCGAATGTTGCCAAAAGAGCCGTCACTCCTGGTGTCACCCGGGTGCCCTTTGTCAGTAAAACACTCCCTTTTTGAGCGTCCTCACCTGTTTTTGAAATATTATCCCCCGTCTGAAAGCGGCGTTTTAAAGACATAAATGACTTCCCATTCTCCTCAAAGGCTTGAGTCAGTTCAATCATGACGACTGCATCTGCCCCTTCAGGGATTTGCGCGCCAGTCATAATCCGCACGGCCTGAAACGGGCCAAGTTCTTTTTCAGATACTGCTCCCGCTCCAATATGGTCAATAACTTCAAACCGAACTGGGTTTTCACGTGAAGCTTCTGCCGTATCGCACGCTCTGACAGCAAAACCATCGTATGGCGAACGGTCAAACGCAGGTACGTGGTGATCCGCAGTTATATCTTCGGCTAAAAACCGATGAAGGCTGTCTTCAAGCGCCACCCATTCTGTTTCACCTTGTTTTTGAAAATTGCAGACACGCCGAACTGCCTCGTCTACCGGTATCGGTGTTCTTTTCTCCAGCATTCTGACCCCTCCTGTTGTTACAGTCCAATCACTCTTGCCAACACGGAGTTGGCTTCTTTCACATCATTTGTTCCATGCACCAGTGCCCGTCCGTCATTGAAAATGACAATTCTGAAATCCTCGTAAAAAATATGCAGCAAAAACGCATTAGCCTCGACCTTGCCGATTGTTTTCAGCCGCTTAATGAGCTCCTGTTTCGGGATTCTTTTTAATGATTCTGACCTTACCTGCACTGCATCACGGCCGCATAGTACAGCAGCTTTTGGTGTGTTCCAATCCTGAAGATAAGGATATACCGCATTTGCTCCGCAAGATGGGCATTCCTCACGGCGTACATGATTAACGTTAATCTTCATATGCGAATTGTTCCAGACATCAAATGTCACAAAACCCCGCTGTATTGCTTCTATTTGGCCGGTTAACAGCTTTAATGCCTCAGCCTGCTGATATGCTGAAACGATATGCACAGCAGGCGGAATAATGCCGGCAGTATCACACGTCGCCCCGCCGACAGGAATTTGCTCAAACAAACAAGACAGACAAGGGGTTTCTCCGGGAATGACTGTCATGAACATTCCCTGGCTGCTTACACAGGCGCCATAGACCCAAGGTGTCTTTGTTTTCTGGGCAAGATCGTTTATCAGCATGCGGGTTTCAAAATTATCTGTCGCGTCGATCACGACATCTGCTTTTTCAATCAGCGGCTCAAGCGTTTCGGCTGTTCCTTCGGTAACATACGCCTCAATATGTATCTCGCTGTTAATCGCTGATAGATGCTCTTTGGCAGCCATGGCTTTCGGCATGCGGAGTTTGGCATCGCTTTCTGTATAAAGCTGCTGCCTTTGAAGATTGCTCCACTCCACATAGTCACGGTCAATAATGGTAATCGTACCGACTCCCGCTCTCGAAAGCCCTTCAGCTCCTGCAGTGCCGAGCGCTCCCGCTCCGACAATCAGCACATGGCTGTCTGCCAGTCTTTTCTGACCCTCTTCCCCAATTTGCTTAAATCTGATTTGCCGTGAATAACGTTCCTCCATCAAACCTGTTCTCCTTATCTTTTATGTCATCTTATCATGTTATTGCCCCGTCAGTCCCGCTTGAGGGAGTTCGATTTTTCTTCCAAACAGCTAAAATCATCACGTGTATTAATGTTGATAAACTCTGCCGGGTTTGCTCCGATATCTTCAGCCTGTACGTAACAAACCGAAATTCTGCCTAATAAATCTGATATTCTCAACCTCTTCTCAGAAAGCTGATCGTATAGAACTGGCATGATACGTTTGTGGTAAATCGCAATCAATGGCTGCACTTGTCCGTCTGAAATTGGGACTACCGCGTCCGCACCGGCAATCATCAGACGTTTGAGCTCCAGCATCGTCCTTCTTTGTATCAGCGGTGTGTCACAGGAAAGAACAGTATAAAGATCACCGTCTGTCTTTTTAAAAGCGGTATATATACCAGCCAATGGCCCCATGCCTTGAAATGGCTCAGCATCTTGATACACTTCATTTTCACCGTTTTCTTGAAATCTATCAATAAATTCGGGACGGCTGATGATAACCGTTTGTTCTCCAAGTGCCTCTTTAGCGCATTCGTAAAGCATCCTGCCCTTCCATTTGACAAACGCCTTCGGTTCTCCAAAGCGACGTGAGGCTCCCCCTGCCAGCAGTACGTTTACATGCTTCATATCATCTCACCTCTAGTTTCGTTAAAAGCATAGCAAAAGCAAAGGCTCAACGCTACTGCTTGTCTGTTTATTAAAGAGGAATAGCTGTTCAGTATTTGCATATTGTAGTGTTAACATCATGAGGGAGATGGTTCGAATGAAAAGATCAGGTCCTTTTTTCCACGACGTGTCTCAGGAGAACCTTTATTTAAAATCCGAGCTTTCAAGGTGCCATAAGCTGATTGCTGAACTTGAAGCAAGCTACTTTCATCAGAAAAATAACAAACTGCTCAAAGAAAATACCGATATGAAAGAAAAACTCCAGCAGCTGTCTGCCGAATTAACACATATGTCAACAAAAGAAAAACATGCCTCCCACACCAGCCAAACCCTGCACCAAATAAGAGCTGAACTGCTTGATAAAATCGTTGTTTTGCAGGAGCTTCTATCTGCTGAAACCTATAAACGCAGAGCCGAAATCGAAGAAAAACATAAACTTCATATTGCTAAAGTCAAAATCGAAGAAGAAAATAAAAATCTTCATAAACGGATCAGCGAACTTCAAGCCTCGATTGAGCAGGAACAAAATGCACTGCTTCAGGCAAAACAGCAAGCCGAATTGATAAAAGCCGAAAACGGGCGTCTAAAAGAGCAAATGGTAGAAAAAGAATATCAGCTAAAACATATTAAAATAGAAGTTGATCATATGAAAGATCGAATCATAGAAACGAAAGAAAGACTGCTAGACATAGAAAAAACGAAAGAAAAATTATTTCACGAAACTATTATATCGTATAAACGGCAGCTTGATGAAAGCGATGCCTGGATTGCTTCTCATTTTGCCGATATTGATGGCGGCACGAAACAAAAAGAAAAAACGGAAGAAGAAGCTCCAGCGGCCTACGCGCAGCCATATCATGTAGAGACCATCCTTGAAGATGTCACCAAACAGATACATGTGCTCCAAAAACAGCTTGCCCGCGCCCAATCATCAGACCAGGCCAAGAGCCATACAATCGAAGAGCTGAAAAACAGAGCCGCTGAAGAAAAGCCTTATCAAAAGTGGGTGTATAAGCTTAATCTTGAAAAAGAAAACAAACCTTCACAGAAAAAACCTCAATAAAAAAACTGCTTGAGCGATGCCAAGCAGTTTTTCTTTATATTTATTCATTAGCTGATTCAGCTGATTCTGCAGATTCGATTTCACCCTCTAAAATGTACTGCCCGCGATATGGCTTTTTCACTTCCGGGTACATTTTAATTAAGCTTTGCATAAACGTTGTCATATTAGGGATTTCAAGACCGCTTTCTTTTTCAATCTCTTTTTGAAGCTCCGAGCTCTTAATCGCCGCGTTGTGGCGTTTTAATGTTTTAATAGCAGCTTCACGCAGCTTAGCTGCTTTTGATCCCGGTCTTGCCGTTCCTCTTCTTCTTCGTGTTGTTCCGTCTGGTATACCGGCAGGAAGAGAGGAAATAGATTGAAGCTGAGGCTGAACAGACTGCTGCTGTGATTGCGGCTGATAGCTTCTGATTTCCTGAGCCGCAAGCTCAGCGAGAACCGGCAGAGAGTCAGGTTTTTTTTCAGAACGGAAATCCTTTTTGATTTCGGAAGGGCTTCCATTTCTGTCCAGCTCTCTTAATTTTGCGTATATTTTATCACGTTCAATTTGATATTCACGAATGACTTTCACTTCAGCTTCATTTAATTGTTCTAACCGCAAGCGCAAAGCTTCTCTTTCATTAAACATTCCTCAATGTACCCCCTATCAAAATTAACATCTTTAATTAAGATATTAGATTACAAAAGTAATTTTATCAACTATTATTTTAGCATTTTACTATTATATTTACTCTATGAAAAATTCCTTATTTTCTGAAAATGTTTTATTTTTCAAAAGAGTCCTTTATTCTCAAGGGATTAAGGGGCTTTCTAGTTTATTTGGTATAATGTTGAAAATATATATTTTACTTACTTCTTTAAAGAAATTTAGTGTAATATCTACAATTTTCGAGTTATGACATATGAGATTTATCTAAAATTGAGGAAAAACATCAAAAATTAGCTGTGTTTTCTAGCGTATCAATCAAACAAACCATCAATTCCTATACCCAAATTTGGAAAAATAAGCTTCTTACTCTTCTTCCATTGCTTTTTGCACAAATAAAAAACCTGATGTGATCAGGTTTTTAGGAAATACTATTTAGTCAGATACCTATTCCGTTTCAGCCAGAACGCGGTTCACACGTTTTTCAAGCATTTTCATACCGCTCCCGCCGGCTTGGAAGTGACGGAGCTGTCCTGTTTTATCAAACACATAATACGCAGGTACGTATTCATTTTCAAATGCATCGGTTAAAGCATGGTCACTGTCAACAAAAATCGGCTGAGTGATATCGTGTTCAGCAGCTGTTTCTTTAATTTTACCAAGATCAAGATCATCTTCGGAACGGGGCATGTGTACAGCTACAACATTCAGCTGATCTTGATATTTATCACGAAATTCATTCACTTGCGGCATCGCTTCTTTGCACAAGTGGCAGCTGATGGACCAGAAATGAATAAGCGTCGGCTTTTCCCCAATCAATTGCTCTCTCGTCACTTCACCATTTAACCAAGCTTTTTCTCCCGTCAATTCCGGCATGGGCTGACGTAATTTCATTGCTTTTTCCCTCCTATTTTAAAAGAGAGGCCTAACGAATATGCTAGACCGCTTTTCGTTCTTGGAAAGAATTAAAGTGTTTTTTGGCCTGGTTTCCAGTTAGCCGGACAGAGTCCGCCAGTTTGCAGCGCCTGGAGAACACGAAGCGTTTCATCAACATCACGCCCAATGTTGTTATGGAAAACAGTTTGATATTGAAGCTCCCCTTCAGGATTAATAATAAACAATCCGCGCAAAGCCACACCTTCTTCTTCGATTAAAACGCCATATTCCCGGGATACCTCATGGTTTGTATCAGCAGCAAGCGGGTATTTCAGCTGGCCAAGACCGTTTTCTTTGCGGTCTGTATTGATCCAAGCTAAATGAGTATGGATGGTATCAGTTGAAACCCCGATGACTTCTGCATCAAGATCTTCGAACTCGTCATAGCGGTCAGACATTGCTGTAATTTCTGTCGGACAAACAAAAGTGAAATCCATTGGATAGAAGAATAGCACTGTCCATTTGTCGTTTTTCATGTTTTCCTCAAGACTTACTTTGCCGAATTCTTTGCTTGCAAGGACTGCTTCCATTTCAAAACGAGGAGCTTGTTTACCTACCATACGTTCTGCCATATGTATCCCTCCAATTTATTGTTTGGCTTAAAGGTCAAAATCGCATGAAAATAAAGGGTGATTAACCATTTTTAGTTATATTGCAATGCCATTATATAAAAGCAGATTTCCTGAGTCAATTTTTAACAAATCATGTATGTCTTTGGCTTCGACATTTTTGAATAAAACGTTTAACATGGTCATGTACAGGGTAACTAGTCTCAATGTGCAGCAATCAATTAGAAAAGGAGCTCAACATGGACTTTATTAAACAATATGATTGGGCGGGACTGATTACAAATGCCGGTGTTCTGCTCATTAAACTCGCCATTATGATATTGCTCTATTTTATCGTTCGATCATTAGGCATGAAAATCATTAAACATCTGTTTGCAAAATTCGAGGAGCAGAATAGCTTGTCTATCGGACGTGCACATACACTCCGAAGCCTGACTCTTAACATATTTGCTTATACATTGATTTTCATATTTTTCGTCATGGTTCTAGATTTGTTTCATTATGATCCAAGCGCTCTTTTAGCGGGGGCAGGAATCGTCGGCCTGGCTGTCGGATTTGGCGCCCAAGGGCTTGTCAGTGATATCGTGACAGGTTTTTTTATTTTGCTTGAGAAACAATTGGATGTCGGAGATTATATTACCGTTTCCACCTTTGACGGAATTGTCGAGCAGGTTGGCTTAAGGACAACTCAAATCCGCAGCTTTGACGGAACACTGCATTACATCCCCAACCGAAACATCACAAACGTGAGCAATCATTCTCGTGGTACCATGCAGGCTCTTGTTGACATTAAAGTGCCGGCTGAAAGAAATATTGATGAAATGATTCATATTTTACAGCAGGTTTGTGATGAAACGGCAGCGGCTCTTCCGCAAATAAAAGAAGGCCCAAATGTCATCGGCATTCAAGAACTGGGGACTTCCGAAATTGTAATCAGGGTCATTGCCAAAACAGAAAATATGGAACAGTGGCGAGTCGAACGAGTGTTGAGAAAAGAAATAAAGAACGCGTTCGACCGCGCTTCCCCTAAAGAAACAGAATAAATAAAAGAACCGAAGCTTTTTGCTTCGGTTTTTATATTACTGAATTCTGCTTTCAACTTCGCTGCAAATTTCTTCAGCCGTCATCCCGGAAGCTGTAATGACAGGTGCTTGTGTTACCGTATCGGCTATCCCTTGCACATTATTATCAAGACCTGTTACGACACAGCAGTCACAGCCTTGAGCATCAGCAGGGCTTTTCATCATTACAACGTCATATCCTTTTTCTTTTAAAGCAGCTTCTACATCTGATAATGATTGTTCAATTCCAATTTTTTTAGCCATTTTTGAACACCTCCGTTTACTAGAGTGCTCATTTTATGGAATTTTATTCTTTCATTTGTACTTAATTGGCATAAACAGAAAAATAACCTGTCATGACATGAACCGCTGTTTCTATCGCATTTTCATCGGGATTCAGCTTAGCATGATGAAGCCCATGTTCAGAATCAGCGCCGAGCCAGAACATGAAGCCGGGATATTTTTTCAGCATGTAGCCAAAATCCTCTCCAGTCATTGCTTCTTTTGCTTCAATTACTGTCGCCAGTTGATGTTCAGCAACAAAAGACATAAATTCTTCTGTTAATCCGCTCGTATTGTAAACTTGGTGATATACAGACGGATATGTCACTTTTCCTTTGCAGCGGAATCCGATTTCGATTCCTTTCACTACATCTTCAATCCGCTCCTTTACCTGTTTCATCGATTCTTCAGAAAGCGTGCGGATCGTGCCTTCCAGGTGGGCCGTTTCTGCAATGATATTTTGTGCCGAGCCTCCGGTAATGGTACCAACTGTAATAACAGCACTGTCTAGCGGATCTGTGTTTCTAGAGATAATCGTTTGCAGCTGGGTGACAAGTGTACTTGCCGCTACAACCATATCCTCAGCCAAATGCGGATATGCCGCATGTCCCCCTCTGCCTTCCAGATCGATGACTAGCTCTGATGTATTCGCAAATAGAAGGCCGCTTTTTGTCGCAATGGTGCCTACCGGAAGCTCTGGAGCAATATGAAGCGCAGTGATGAAATCAGGCTGCCACTTTTTTAATACATCGCTCTCAAGCATTGGTTCCGCTCCGCCAGGCCCTTCCTCTGCCGGCTGAAACAGAAAAAGCAAATCATGTTTGACTGGGTGGTGAACAAAATGATCAATAATGCCGAGTGCAATCGTCATATGCAAATCGTGACCGCAGGCGTGCATGTTGCCGTGATGCTCTGATGCGAATGGAAGACCAGTTTGCTCTTCTATAGAAAGCGCATCGATATCGGCTCTGTACGCCAGCATTTTTTCCGGCGCCGTCCCGTTCACTTTTACAAAAAGCCCTGTTCGCCATTTCTCAATTTCAATTCTGTCTTGCGGATATTGTTCCAAGACATTTAATAAATACTGCTGGGTTTTGAACTCCTGAAATCCAAGCTCCGGTATACGATGCAGATCTCTGCGAATTGCGATGAGCTCCTCTATCTTCATTTCTATTCCTCCTGCCTATACGAATAAGGCGTGGATATATTATCCACGCCTTTTTTATCAAACTTTTCCTTACAGCTGGCGTAATTCCTGCTTGATTTCAGTTTTGCCTTTTGTTTTTTCATCAATGTCTTTGATTTTTTTAGCTGGTGTGCCTGCAACGACAGTGTATGGCTCAACGTCGTTTACCACGATCGCTCCCGCAGCAACAACAGCTCCTTTACCTACTGTTACACCTTCAAGCACAACAGCATTTGCGCCGATTACGACGTCGTCTTCAATCACAACCGGTTTAGCGGATGGCGGCTCAATAACGCCCGCAAGTACAGAACCCGCGCCGATATGGCAGTTTTTTCCGACAGTAGCTCGTCCGCCAAGCACAACGTTCATATCAATCATTGTGCCTTCGCCGATGACTGAACCGATATTAATAGAAGCACCCATCATGATGACTGCGTTATCACCGATTTCAACTTGGTCGCGGATGATCGCGCCCGGCTCGATACGCGCTTTGATGTTTTTAAGATCAAGCATTGGGATCGCAGAATTGCGGCGGTCATTTTCAACCACATAGTCTTCGATTTTGCTTTGGTTTTCTTCGATTGCTGTTTGGATTTCGCTCCATTCACCGAAAACGACACCAGTGTTTCCGTTGATAAAAGCTTTCGCAGATTCACCGAAATTGATTCCTTCCAGCTCACCTTTCACGTAAACCTTTACAGGTGTAGATTTTGTACTATTTTGAATAAATGAAATAATTTCATTTGCGTCCATCATTTTCATATGTATAGTCCTCCTCCTGATTTTCTACCTCATTACTGTATCAAAGGAAAGATACAAAGACAAGAAAAAAAGGAACAGCCGTTTTAGCAGTTCCCAGTGAGTGATCAGACAGCGCACCCGCTTTTCTTTGCGAATTGTCTCCCGAAGTTTATTAATTCTTCCTCTTCTTCACCTTCTGGATTATTTTCGATTTTTACCGAAGGCAGCACAATGTCTCCACCGCGTTCTTTTATTTTTGCCTCTAGCGTATCAACCGCTCCGCAGAAAAATTCATATGCTGTATCACCGGAACCGAATACAGCGCATGTTTTGCCGGAAAAATCAATCTCCTCCATGTCTTCAACAAGATCTAAAAATTCATCAGGCAGATCTCCGTCTCCCCACGTGTAGGTTCCCATTATGACATGGTCATAATCGGTAAACAGCTGGGCATCATCAATATCCATTGCTTCGAAACGGTCTACTTCTGCTAACGCCTCCTGAAGCCCCTTTTCAATCAAATCTGCCATAGCTTCAGTGTTGCCTGACATTGTTGCATAAATGAGCAAAATCTTCGCCAATTCCTTGTTCCTCCTCTAATGAATCATTGCTGAAACTTCGTACGGCTGGACAAATTTACATTCATACAAGCCTGCGCAAAAGAAATTCTCTTTCTGATTGGCCACTCTCCATCCATGTCCCTTAATGGTATCGAACCATTTTAACGACCGGGCTTCGAGATCAACCTGGTAAATTCTCGAAAAACCATTTTCATCTTGTGTTGTAGTGACATATATAATGCCATCATCCTCTGAAAGATCAAGAAATGATTCTTCATTTCTGATCATACTGGATTGTATGGTGAATTCTTCACCA
Organism: Bacillus sp. PS108; assembly: GCF_037963335.1. Lineage (NCBI taxonomy): Bacteria > Bacillati > Bacillota > Bacilli > Caryophanales > Bacillaceae > Bacillus > Bacillus sp. PS108. Next base: position 1,460,141 of record NZ_CP150155.1, on the reverse strand, counting down.
TTCAAAAGATTCCTTACAGTGACAGCACCGTGCTTTCCTTTCACAGAACCCATCGCCGCCACCAGCCAATTTTCATTGAACACGAGCATGGATGCCGTCATCCGGTTTTTTTCTTTTTTGACAACTTGGACAGTGTCACGCTTAATGTCGTAAGCCCAAATGCCGCCAAAATATTCGTGTATTTGCGTGCCGATAAAAAGATTGCCCCCGTGAAGGCATAACGACCGGATAACAGGGGGATTATGAAATTCGGCAAAAGGTTTGGCTACGCGCCATGAGACACCAAAATCATCCGATACATAAATACAATGCTTACCGTGGGCGCAGACAAACCCGTTGTTTCTGCCGGTAATCGCCCACACTGTTGCATTTGTCGGAAAGCTCGACATCGTCCAGGTTTTCCCTTCATCAGCCGAACGAATGACTGTTCCCTTTTCACCAACGCCAAATAAGTAAGGCCCTATGTAGCTGATACAGTGTATCTTACTTTTCAAACGAAAAAGCTTTCTCCAGCCCTGCTCCAAAGAGTAATGAAAAATGCCTTCTCTTTGTACCGCCACAAAATATCCAGAAAACGCCGATGCCGTAACAGCGGTTGCCCCTTTATGAAACATGGATTTTTTCCTTGTTCATATAATCTGCCCATGCAAGAAAACCTCTCGCAAACGCTCGGCAGCTTTCCACATCTTCATCTGTTTCAGGCGCTAATTCAATTTTTAGTGTTTCCTGGTAAACAGCAGCTCCCGCCTCTTGCAGCATGACATTGAACAAATTCACCGCTTCGCAAAACTTTGGATAAGAATAATCGCCAGACCCGAAGCAGGCTGTTTTTAAACCATTAAGCTGAATCTGTTTGACCTCTTCGAAAAAATCCTCCGCTTCGTAGGGCAAATCGCCGTCCCCCCATGTATAGGTGCCAATCAGTACATAATCATAGGAGGTTAAACAAGACGCATCCATATCATCTATCTCGACACAATCGATATCCAACTCATATTCCTGAAGCGTATCTTTTATTATGAAGGCAATGTCTTCTGTATTTCCTGACATGCTGGCATATGTAATCAAGGCTTTAGCCATGTTATCACCCCATTAGTTGATAATGATTTTCAATATCATATGTATCACTTTAAATGATAATGATTTTCATTGTCAACAGATAAATAAAAAAAAGACAGCACCTCGCTGTCTTTAAAATGGATTTTCCTGATCCAGCATATCCTTTATCACTTGTACAAAAGCTTGAACTTGTTTCAGTTCAAAGGCAGGCTCATAGCCTAATAACCATGTATCCCGACCGATCGGATGCCCTTTCATGTCTAAAAGAGGCATTTTATTCACTTTATCTTCATTTTGAAGGGTAACAGACGGCAAAATGGCATAACCGATTCCGTGCAGCGCCATCTGTTTGCACGTTTCAATCTGATCAACCAATATCGTCTGTTTCGGCGACGTTTTAAATTTTTGATGCCACCAGTGCTGAATTTCCTGAAAATAAGTGCTATCACTTTTAAACTGGATAAACGGCCGTTCTGTATGGGCAATATCTTCGATGCAGGAAATTTCAGTATCCACTAAATACAGATGATCTGTCATTAAGTAATCTTTGCGCCCCTTCCACTCAGGGTTGCCTCTTATAATGCCGATATGAACCTGATCCTCATACAAGCTTTTCAGCATTTCGCTGCTCCACCCGGTTATGAGCGAGATCTTTGCATTCGGATACTTTTCCACATACGTCTTCAGGACTTTAGGGAGCCAATGCTGACCGATTATGGAGGCGACGGCAAGCTTCAATGTGCCGTGAATTTCACCTTCAAGCTCGTCAATATTTTCTCTTATTCTTTCCTGCTCTAATGTCACATCATTCGCAAACTGAATGATTTTCTCACCGGCGGGCGTTACCGTTAATCCTTTTTGAGATCTTAAAAAGATTTTTGTTCCCCACGCCTTTTCAATGGTTTGTAAGCGCTGAGATAAAGCCGGCTGAGATACAAAAAGCCGTTCTGCCGCCTTTCTCATATTTAATTCCTCAGCTAAAACTACGAGCATATGAAGCTCTTGAAGCTGCATGTCGTCCTCCTTTTTGTTATCAATAAGTTTTTCTTATCTCCCATTCTAATAAAATCTTAGTTTCTTATTCAAGCCCTATTCTCGTTTAAATTATGTATGCGCTTTCTTTTTTCACTCTGCCTATATAATAAAAATAGGCCGTACAGCCTACTTATTCAACGAGCGTATATGCTTATTCAATTCCTTTAAAACGACTCTTCTCGTAAAAATCCCTTCAAATACCTGCTCGTCATTTTCAACACAGACAAATCCGTTATTAATGACCATGCCGAATCCCTTCATAATCGGATCATTGATATGAAGGCGCGGAATGTCGGTCAGCATGACTTCCTCAACAGTGATTTGGTCAAGCTTTTCAAACTCAATTCGCTCAAGTCCAAAAATACTGTTCATGATCATATTTGTCCCGATTAAGCCATGTAAACGGTAGGAAGGATCCAGAACCGGGATGGCTGTGTATCCGGTTTTTGTCAATACTAATAATGCATGCTCAAGGTTATTTCCGACTTGCACGTGCGCTACTTTGTCCGCCTCAATCATAAATTGTCCGACTGTTGCCTCAAGAAGTTGATCTGATTGTAAGCTTATCATGTTTTCGACCCCTTTTCATTTTCATCATCAATACATTCCCTATATTGCAATAATATAAACTTTATCAGTATTTGTCGAAAAGTTTCCTTTCAATAAAAAAGATACTCTTTGTGGAGTATCAATTATAGGGTGTCCCATTAATTTTCAAATCGAAATCGGTCGTATAGCGTTACAAGTTTTTTGTAGGTGGTTCCGTCAACGTTTTTGGTCCCTGTCTCTATATCGTTGATCTCACTGCTTAATAGCTCGATGGCATACTCATGGTTGATCAGGATATTCAGCAGAAGTTTTTGTTCTTCTTCTGTAAATCGTTCACCGATAAGACTCATTCGCAATCAGGCCCCCTGTTTTATACTGAATACCTCTGAAAGCAAGACAACTTACTTTCAGCTCTACCGCTAGAATAAGTAATCAGATAACAAACGTCAACCGCATAATTCGACATTTACCTTGGCTTTTTCAGCCAAATTATTTTGTGAAACGATTTGCATAGCTGAAGGCAGTGTATGAATCCGGCTTTATTTTGGCCTCAATCCCCATGGAGGTAATACGTCCAGTCATTTCTTGGATCAGATCTTTTGTAAGCCCTTTTTTCCCAATATCCAAGTGAACTTCAAAGGTAAGATCCGCCCCCTCACCGGTAAAGGGCAGGAGCAGATCGGTAATATCCATTAAGTGTCCATCAAGAATATGAGCGGCCGTTTCTTGGCTGTACGCCGTTTCTAACGAAATCTTCTCCCGAAGGCTATGTATGGGTCTGTCGACTGTATGATTTTTCAAGCAGCCCCAAGCTCCCTTGCCTGTACGATGCAAATGCAATGCGGTAATAAACTTTGTGTAGTCGCGGTAAACCTGTGAATCGGTTCCGATCGATAACACATAAGAAGAACGGGGGTCCTTTTGAACAAAGGCTTTAAGCCGTTCCATCACATCTTGAAAGGTCATCTGTGCTTCTGAAAGATTATAAAACAGAAAAGAATCAGCCATCACGACACTCCTTTTCAAGGATTTACAACCATGAAACAAGTATGTTCCTTACCGTTTATTTCGATTACTTTTGCAAAGGCGGAAGCTTGTTCCCCCCTATTTCAGGAATCTTACTGAAGAAGTTCAAAGATTTCGATGGAAACCATGTCGATATTATCAAACGGATATGTGTTAGGTTTTTCACCTTTTTGGAAAACCGTCAGTTCAAACGTTTGATTTTTTTCGAAATATTTAACACTGCATATTTTCTCACCATTCACTTCGAAATAGCGCTGCATTGGCTCGTTAGCCGCTTCCGCTGTTTCTTGCAGACTTTGCAGCCGTGTGATGATACCCATTAATTGTGACATTCTAAAAAAAGACTCCTTTCAAAAAGCAACTTCAAATCAACAAGTATTTATTATAATACAAGTTCTATTGAGCATCATACCATAAAGTCGGACAGGATGGCATTTTCACTGCTGAATTTAAGCAAAGAAAAAAAGTGAAAAAAACTATTTTTCTTTAGTTTGAGGCTTTTTTTGAATGTCATGCACACAATTATAATTTTTTTCGAATCTTTGGCAGCATTAAGAATGCCTTTTTGCAACGTTGTCAAAACCTTCTTTTGAATTTTCTGGTGAAGTCCCGCGTGGCCATAATCAATGGGAGTCATGCTGGATAGAGGTAAACAACAGAACTGAAATAAACATTTCAGAACGAATTTTCCTCCTCACCCGTGCAGCAGTGTCAGGGGTGTTCGGCACTGAATGTTTCTCCCCGTGTTAAACGTTTACCACTAGTTAGGTTTATTGTTTCATTGGATTGTCCTATGCTTTGACAAATAAAAAACTTGGCGGGGGTAGCGCCAAGTTTTTTCGGATCTTGATCTGATAGAGGGGTTGGGGAACAGAGAGTAGCTTCTCTCTATAATTAAATGATAATGATTCTCAGTATCAATGTCAATCGTTTTTTGATATTTTTTTCAATTCATAAAAAAAAAACGGCCTTTCAGCCGTTAAATCAGTCCGTCCTGCTCATATAAATAAGAATAAGGCAAGTCTATAAATAAATACATCTGATCATCCATCGGATATGAAAACGTTCTGATCATTTCACCTGTTTCCAAATCACTGTACAGATCACTGAAAAAACCTTTTCTGAGATTTCTCATTCTCATAATGTTCTCCAGAAAATAAGGGCGCCAGCTCCAGTTCTTTTCCGCATATTCCGGCTGATAAATCCATTCTCCGTCTTGCTTAAACACATTTCCCGTCAGCTGATCGCCTTCTTCATCACACATGTAAATCCTGAAGCTGCAATCTGTCAGCTCTTCCGCCAGCTTTTTAATAAAGTCATCATCAGAAGACAGATTGTTTTTTCTCAAAGAGGTCACAGCCTGATGCACTCGTTTGTAAAACTGTTCAGAGTGCTCATAGACGGTCTCCAGTTTCTTTTTCTCATGTGTGATAAATTGGTGAAATTCAGTTTTAAGTCTTTGTTTCAATACATCTCTCTCTAGAAACGTTTCAGATGGAGACACCAAGTAATAGCCCTGAAAATAACGGCCTCCGTTTCTCCAGGCGTACTGTAGCTGGAAGTTCGCCTCAATGTCTTCATACAATAGCGCCGCACCGATTTTTCTTGCTAATAAAGATATGCTGTACAGCACATGCTCATATGACGGTGACGGCTGTGACACTTTCAGCGCCTGCAAATCGATTTTTAACAGATCTGGTGAGAGCAGCGCGATTCTGTCCAAGTTGCTGCTTTCTTTTCCGATGTTGTCAACTGCGATTTTAATTCCGTATGTACGATAGTATGCAAGCATATGGTAGAGCTGCTCAATATCCCCTTCAAAATTGTGCTCTGTAATTTCAAGAACAAAACGGTGGAGTTCGATTCCCTTCGCTTCATATTCTTTCAGAAGCTCCAGAAAGCTTTCACCATGATCCAGCATCAGCAGATTGGCATCCTGATTCATAAAAATCAGCAGATCAGAATCCGCCTCTAAAAAGCGGTCAAGAGCCTGGCGGATAATTCTGTTATCAACCTCTAGTTTATATTCTTCGGGTATCCCCGCATCTAAAAAGAAGGGCCCGAGACTTTGGATTTCTGAATCTGCCAAAATTCGTCCAAGCACCTCATATCCGACAACCTTCTGCTCCTCGGCACTAAAAATCGCCTGGTAATATGGAAGGACATCATCAATGTTCGTTAAAATATCAAGTGGATCCAACATGTTATCACCTGCTTCTCTATCTTTGTCTGATTATACCACATTGAATCCAAAGATTAATATTCTTTAAAACGGATAAGGATTCAGCCATTGCCCCCCGTCCATTGTGATACAATCCCCGTTTATATAGGATGCTTCATCAGAAAGCAAAAACGCTGCCAAAGCGGCGATTTCCTCCGGTGTGCCCAATCGGCCGAGCGGCACACTGTTCATCGTGCGGGCCATCGCTTTTTCCGATTCAAATAGCTTCTCCGCACCGCCTGTTCGTTCAATCGGTCCGGGGGCTATCGCGTTTGTACGAATGCCGTATTTGCTCCCCCATTCAACGGCCAGCGTTCTTGTCAATGACAATACCCCCGCTTTGGCTGCAGCGGAATGAACGACCCCCGCTCCCGCTCCCCAAGCGTACGTGGCTGCCATATTTAAAATGACACCCTGCTGCTTCTGGTCAATCCAATGCCTTGCCGCTGCTTGGCTGCAAAAAAATGTGCCGTTTAAAACAATCTCAATAACGGCTTTCCATCCATTGGGCGTCAGCTTTTCTGCCGGACAAATAAAGTTTCCGGCCGCGTTGTTAATCAGCGCGTCAAGCCGGCCAAAGGCTTTTACCGCTTCTTTAATCATGTCTGAAGCGGCGGAATCGGAACGGACATCCATTTGAAAACAAGCGACCTGTCCCTCAAAGGTCTGAATTTCTTTTTTTGTTTCCTCAAGTGCCTCATGGTTCCTCCCTGTCACCATAACGTGCCACCCTAATTCAGCCTGTTTTTTTGCCATCGCTTTTCCCATGCCGCTTGACCCGCCGGTAATAATTACCGCCTTTTTTTCCATGTTTATCCCTCCTATTATGAATGAGTATTCATTCAATAATATTCTATCATTATATCCCTGCCTCTGTCAGCACATGCTCATATGAGATTTTTATCAGATACAGATGATATAATAGAAAAACTCTATTAAAGGTTGGTTTGAAATGAAAAAAATGTCCAGAAGACAATTTCTAAAAGGAATGTTCGGCGCTCTTGCTGCCGGGGCTTTAACGGCCGGCGGGGGATATGGCTATGCCAGGTATCTCGAGCCGCATATGATCGAGACAACCGAACACACAATAAAAAGCTCTCTCATCCCGCACGGATTTGACGGTTTTAAAATCGTGCAGTTCAGCGATGCACACTTGAGTGATTACTTTACTCTCGAAGATTTAAAAACTGTCATTCTTACAATTAATGAATCTAAACCTGATCTCATTGTTTTTACAGGTGATATTATCGATAATCCTGATACGTACCAGCACCACCAGGCAGTCATTCCATTATTGAGAAAGCTTAATGCTCCCTTCGGCAAGCTTTGTATTTACGGCAATCATGATCACGGAGGCTATGGAACTGCCGTTTACAAAAGCCTGATGACGGCCGGAGGTTTCACGGTATATCGCAATGGCTATCAAACATTGTCACTCGCAGATGGCAGCAAAATCGAGATTGCTTCGCTTGATGACTTAATGCTGGGAAACCCAGATTATGAAGGCACCCTTTCAAGGCTGAGCGACAGACTTTTTTCCATTCTTCTCGTCCATGAACCTGATGCGGCCTTGAAAACAACAGATTATCCCGTGAACCTTCAGCTTTCCGGCCATACACACGGCGGCCAGATTCAGCTGCCTTTTTACGGACCGATTATTACGCCTCCATATGGAAAAGTCTACACAGAGGGAATGTATCAAACGGGCAGCACTCATATTTACGTAAACCGAGGCCTCGGGATGACCAGGCTGCCTTTGCGGTTTCTGGCCAAGCCTGAAATCACTGTCTTCACCTTAAAAAGCACAAATTAATGTAGCAGGATGGGCTCCTCATCAATACTTATAAGTAAAAAAGGAGGATGAGGAAACTGCTTACGTACCAGGTGAAGCAAGGTGATACACTGAACAGCATCGCGGCTGATTTCAGAATCAGCACGGCTGCATTACTCCAGGCTAATCCGTCACTGCAGGCAGGGCTCACCGCAGGACAGTCCATAGTCATCCCCGGACTGCCGGACCCTTATACAATTCCGTATCATATCGCAGTCTCAATCGGAGCGAAGACCCTTACGCTGTTCCTAAATAATCGGGTAATGAAAACCTATCCCATCGCCGTTGGTAAAATACTAACGCAAACGCCTACTGGCGAGTTTTACATTATTAACCGCCAGCGCAATCCCGGCGGCCCATTTGGCGCTTATTGGCTGAGCCTTTCAAAGCAGCACTACGGAATACATGGGACGAATAATCCCGCTTCGATTGGTAAGGCTGTTTCTAAAGGCTGCATTCGCATGCATAACAAAGACGTGATCGAACTTGCTTCAATTGTGCCAAACGGAACGAGAGTCACGATTAACCGGTAATGTTTTCTTATTTGTTTCAAAAACAGGCGGTTTATAATATGATAAAGTGGGACCTTTAGGGTAAGGAGCGTTTTTATGGATATATTTAAAAATCGTAATTTTGTTCGTCTATTTTTCGCAGCACTCGCTTCTCAAATGGGCACGACAGTAGGCAACATGGCCTTTGCTTTTTTTTTGCTGGACCGATTCAGCAGCCAGCCTTCATATACGACCTTGGCGGAGCTGATGTATTCTCTTCCGACCATATTTGTATTTCTGATCGTGGGAGTCGTCGCGGACCGGTTTGACAGAAAAAAGGTGGCAGAAAATTGTGATTGGATCAGAGCAGGCCTGACTGTCGTGCTTTTTTTCACTTTATTTACCGGCAATATTCCTCTTGTTTTTTGTATCTTATTTATCAGAAGCGCTGTAACAAAGTTTTTCTTTCCGGCAGAAAACAGTTTGGTACAAGCCATTCTGCCGAAGGAGCATTATGCGAAAGCGGCAGGGCTTAATCAGATGCTTTTTAGCATTTTTATGGTGTTTGGAGTCGGTATAGGCGCGTTTATGTACAACACAATCGGTATTGAAGGCGCCATTATTCTTGATTTTGTCAGCTTTATCATTTCCGGGCTGCTGATCCGCAGCTGCCGGATTCCAAAAGAAGCCCGACAGCCAAACGGTGCATTCAGCTGGAGAAAGACTTCTGTTAAGGATTCAATAAATGACTTTAGAGAAGGCATCCTCTATATTTTAAAAAACAAATTGCTGGCATCTCTTATTTTTGGCTTCTTCATTTTTGGATTTGTCAATGGAGGATTCGCCGTATTGCCTATGTTTACAATGAAATATGGATTGGCGCCTGACCGTTATGAGTGGCATACGTCTGTATTTACGATCGCACTCGGGTTTGGGCTTCTGGCAGGAAGCGTAATCGGCACGCTCATCTCTAAAAAAGTGAAGCCGCACTTTTTAATGTCGATACCGATTTTCATTGCAGGTTTGCTGATCTTCGTCCTCGGCTACACCAATATTTTATGGGTGTATTACGCGGCAGCTTTTGCACTGGGAATGTGTATCGGACCGATCAACATTGCAATCGGAGGGTGGATGCCAAAAATTGTTCATCCAAAACTGATGGGACGTGTAAGCGGCATGCAGGACCCTTTTATGATGTTTGCACAGTCTTTGACACTTGGCTTAGTCGCGCTGTTATTCCCTAAGTTTGTTTCAAACATTGATTATCTTTATTACGGCATGGGTGTTATTATCCTGCTCGTTTTTATTTTTTATTTTATTGCACTGCCAAAATACAGTGCTCAGGCTGTGGAAGTGAATGTTCAGGAAGCATTTCAAGAACAGCCGAAAAAGAAGGCAAGATCTGTATAATGCAGGTTAAAAATGCGCTTTTTTTCTTAGAAAAAAGCGCATTTTTACATTCAATATTTGCATTTCAACTTTAAAAAAGTATAATCTAAACATATAGAAATTGATAAGAGCAAAGGAGAGAAATAATGGACGACCATGCATATACGAAAGATCTGCAGCCAACCGTAGAAAATCTTTCAAAAGCAGTTTACACTGTGAACCGCCATGCAAAAACCGCCCCCAACCCTAAATACCTATATCTGCTGAAAAAACGGGCTTTGCAAAAGCTTGTCAAAGAAGGTAAAGGAAAGAAAATAGGGCTTCATTTTTCAAAAAATCCAAGGTTCAGCCAACAGCAATCGGACGTGCTTATCTCAATCGGAGACTACTATTTTCACATGCCTCCAACTAAAGAAGACTTCGAACATCTTCCGCATTTAGGTACACTTAATCAATCGTACCGAAATCCTAAAGCTCAAATGTCTTTAACAAAAGCGAAACACCTATTGCAAGAATATGTCGGCATGAAAGAAAAGCCGCTAGTGCCAAATCGCCAGCAGCCAGCTTACCATAAACCGGTCTTTAAAAAACTTGGCGAGAGTTACTTTTAAAATAAAAACAGCCGTGCCTCTTTCTGGCAACGGCTGTTTTTATTTATTCAATAACATACGTATCCACTTTTTTAATCAAATCACTGATCTCAGGCTTGCTGATTTGCTCATCTGCGCCTACAACTTCGCCGCGGTGACGCAGATCATCCGTAATTAACGATGAGAAAATCATAACCGGCACATCTGAGCTTTTCGGATTTTCCTTCAGCAGCTTTGTGAGCCTGTGTCCGTCCATTTTTGGCATTTCAATATCAGTGATGATCATATCAATCTGTTCTGATAAATCAGTTTCGTTTTCAGCAAGGTTCATTATGTATTCATATGCCTCTTTTCCATTTTCAAACGAAGCGATATTGTTGTACCCTGCTTCTTTTAATTCATCCTGCAAGAGGCGCATCAAAAGCGGTGAGTCCTCTACAATGATAAGCTTTTTATCAGTTCTTCTTTCATCGAAGCCCTCGGTATGCATATTATACGTGTCAACACCTGAATCTGATTCAATGTCATAAATAATTTTTTCATAGTCAGGCAAAAAGATCATCAGGTCTTCGAGCTTAATAATCCCGGTAAGGTGCCGCTCCATTCCTTGATTTAACGATGTCGGCTTTTCAATCGCTTCCCAGGATACTCTGTGAATTTGAGAAACAGAGCCGACATGAAAAACAATTTTCCGTTTATTAAATTCAGTCACGATATATTTCTCATCTTTTGATCCTTCAGGCTCTACTCCAAAAAATGAGAAGAGACTGATCACAGGGAGGATTTCTCCTCTGAGTTTAATCATTCCTTCTACATGCTGATGGGAGTGAGGCACTGATGTCACCTCGACAGGCTGAATAATTTCTCTTACCTTCATGACGTTAATTCCGAAAGCATTTTCACCCACGCCAAACTTCACAATTTCTAATTCATTTGTACCAGAATCCAATAAAATTTCGTATTGTTGTAACGACAATTCAATCCCTCGCTATTCGCATTCAGTATTGTACTGTATATATCGGCGTAATTTGTAAAAAGTGAATGGCAGCTCTTCAAAATCGAATTCCGAAGGCAACAAGACGCGTTCCTCAAAAAAGAAACTTTTTTCCTAATAACCATTGACTTTCCAACTAACAGTGATAAAATAGTCAAGGATTTTTCCAAAGAAGGGTGTAAATAATGGGTACCTTAGTAATATTTAAAGAAAACGAAATGACTGTTTTAGAGGATATCAGTGAAGAAACTTACCTGAATATGAAGAAAGAATCAGCTGACCTTCAAGAAGAGCATCCTCCGTATCTGATTTGGCACGAAGACCTTCATTTTGATTATGGCTATTAATGAAATTGGCACATATAAACAATAATAGAACATGATACAATAAAGACAATCAAATCGCTGGTTGTCTTCTTTTTTTCTGAAAAGAAAGGTATGTTTAGAAAAAAGGCGCATACAATCGAAATATATCAGTTAAAAAGGTGACAAATGATCAGCTAGTGGTAAAATAGGATAAACTCATTATATTTGTTAAGGTGATGAATTATGGAACATTTGCTGAATCCGAAAGCAAGAGAGATCGAAATTTCAGGAATACGCAAATTCTCGAATCTTGTAGCCCAACACGAAGACGTCATTTCACTTACAATCGGCCAGCCTGATTTTTTCACACCGCATCATGTGAAAGCTGCCGCAAAAAAAGCCATTGATGAAAACGTGACGTCATATACTCCGAATGCCGGCTACCTGGAGCTGAGACAAGCTGTGCAGCTTTATATGAAGAAAAAAGCGGATTTCAACTATGATGCTGAATCTGAAATTATCATCACAACAGGCGCAAGCCAAGCCATTGATGCTGCATTCCGGACGATTTTATCTCCCGGTGATGAAGTCATTATGCCAGGGCCTATTTATCCGGGCTATGAACCTATTATCAATTTGTGCGGGGCCAAGCCTGTCATTGTTGATACTACGTCACACGGTTTTAAGCTTACCGCCCGGCTGATTGAAGATGCTCTGACACCCAACACCAAGTGTGTCGTGCTTCCTTATCCGTCAAACCCTACCGGCGTGACTTTATCTGAAGAAGAACTGAAAAGCATCGCAGCCCTTTTAAAAGGCAGAAATGTCTTCGTATTGTCCGATGAAATATACAGTGAATTAACATATGACAGACCGCATTACTCCATCGCAAACCATTTGCGGGATCAAACAATTGTCATTAACGGCTTGTCAAAATCACACAGCATGACCGGTTGGAGAATTGGATTTTTATTTGCACCGAAAGACATTGCAAAGCACATTTTAAAGGTTCATCAATACAATGTGTCGTGCGCCTCATCCATTTCTCAAAAAGCCGCGCTTGAAGCTGTCACAAACGGCTTTGACGATGCATTGATTATGAGAGAACAATACAAAAAACGTCTGGACTATGTTTATGACCGTCTTGTTTCCATGGGACTTGACGTAGTTAAACCGTCCGGTGCGTTTTATATCTTCCCTTCTATTAAATCATTTGGAATGACTTCATTTGATTTTAGTATGGCTCTTTTGGAAGACGCTGGTGTGGCACTCGTGCCGGGCAGCTCGTTCTCAACATATGGTGAAGGATATGTAAGATTGTCTTTTGCGTACTCGCTGGACACGCTGAGAGAAGGCCTGGACCGTTTAGAATTATTTGTATTAAAAAAACGTGAAGCAATGCAGACGATAAACAACGGCGTTTAAGCCGTTGTTTTATTTTTTTGGAAATGAAATTTTAAACGCTGTGCCTTTTTCAGGATGGCTGTCCACATGTATAACTCCCTGATGGTTTTCAATGATATTAAATGTCACCATTAATCCAAGCCCCGTACCTTTTTCTTTTGTTGTTAAAAATGGCTCTCCAATCCGGTTTAGTACCTTTTCAGGTATACCTTCCCCTTCGTCTTTGACAGTAACATGAACAGAATGCTCATCTTCGGTTATGATAATGTCTACTGTTCCCCCATCAGGCATTGATTCAACTGCATTTTTGATTAAATTAATGAATACCTGCTTTAATTGGTTTTGATCCCCGTTTATATAAATGCTGTCTTTTTCATAACTTGTTCTGATAAAAATGCCATTTAAATTCGCCTGCGTTTCTAACAGGGCTGAAACCTCACCAATTAATTTTTTTAAGTTCAAATATTCTTTGACAGCATTTTGCTGAGGTTTCGCCAGCATGAGCAGTTCACTGAGTATTAATTCGATACGGCTGAGTTCAGAAAACACAATATCAAAGTAATGTTCGTTGCCTTCCATTGTCGGTTTCATCAGCTGTAAAAATCCTTTGATCGCTGTAAGAGGGTTGCGGATCTCATGGGCGATTCCCGCCGCGAGCTGCCCTGCGATTGATAATTTTTCCGATTTCAGCATCAATTCTTCTGTTTGTTTTCTCTCTGAAATGTCCCGAAGAATGACCTGGACGGCCGCTTCACCAAAAAAGGTCGTCGGAATGCAGACCATCTCTGTATAGATGACCCTGTTCTGAAAGGTGAACCAGGATTGCTTGACAATTTCAGATTCTGTTTTTTGCTCGGCGATGTTTTGGATTCTCTCTTTTACATCCTCGTGATCGCAAGGATGCAGCTGATCGTATATGTTTTTGCCAATTAAGTCCTCATAAGTAGCCGCTTCAAACAGGGAAATTCCCGATTCATTCATAAACACCCATTTTCCATTGTGAATCACCGCAATGGTATCAATGGAATTTTGAATCAGCAGCTGATATCGTTCACGGCTTTTTTGCAGGATGGTTTGGAATTTTTTCCTTGAAGAGATATCGATCAGCAGCAGCAGCTCAGCCTGCTTGTTTTTGTAGACGGTCGGGGATGCTTTCACTTCTAAATGAACAGGTGTGCCATCAAGCCTTTTCCACGTCTGTTCAATCATTCCGACTTCCATTCCTTTTTGCATTCGTATAATCCTGTTTTTCACGATATCATGATATTCTTCTTCAATAAATTCATAGGACCATTTACCAATAATAGCATCCTTGCTTTTTGCTCCCAGCATTGAGAGCATCGCGCTGTTTACATAGACGATCTTGCCTTTGACACTGATGCATAGCGGACTCGGGAGATTTTCAACCAACCGTTCATAATCATCCGTTATATATGTAGTCGATTCCGGGCTTGCAGGTTCGATTTCATGTTTTTCGCAGTTTAGGGATTGATGGCCTGTTTCTTCTTCAAGAACCTTCATTTTCAAAATGATTTCCCGTTCTGTCCGCTCAGCTCTTGTCGTAACAATTTCTACCGCAGCCTCCACCCACACAATCGTATGATCTTTTTTAATAAAACGAAAGGTGCACGGCATCAGATGATGTTCATTATAAAAATAGCTTTCAACCAAAAATTGGTCTTCCTCATGCAGAAACGTTTTGAGGAATGATCCGATCATCTCTCCTTGGAGATAGCCCAAATGCAGTTTGGAGTTGGCAGATATATAAATGATGCGTCCATTAGAGGCCAAGACTGCATGAATATCGGTTTTTGTTTGAAGTGGTTTAACATGCTGCGTATCCTGTTCCACAGAATCCCTCCTTTGCATGATCATCGTGTTTCGACATATACAGATTGACTTTTACCTAGTATGATTCGCTAGAAAATGAGTATTCTCCTTCTATTCTTATGGTGAACGTCAATTTTTGAATAAAAGAAAGGGCACACAATCTTTTCGTTGTGCACCCTGTTTTTTATTTTTTACTGTGTTTTTTTTCGAGCTCTGCGTAGGCGTGGATAGCTCTTTTGGCAATGAGTTTGTTGATCGGGTCGTGGTCGTTCGCTACAGAAGGAACAACAACACTGAAAGCCACTTTTGGATTTTTTGACGGATAATAGCCGACAAATGTTAGATTGTACGTGCTTTTTCCCCACCAATTACGATTTGTTCCGTAATAAAATGTTTGAGCAGTTCCTGTTTTTCCGGAAACATCCTCTGCAAATGTATTTCTAGCTGTTCCCGAAGTGGTAACTAGCTTCATTCCAGTCTTCACCTGCTGAATGTCACTTTCTGAGTTGTTAATTTTGTTGAGAATGTTTGGCTTTCTTTGTTCAATGGTCTTCCCAAGGCCTTCTTTTTTGCTGGGCTCATGGATACTTGTAACAATTCTTGGCTGAATGCGGTACCCCCCATTGGCAATTGATGAGATGTACTGAGCCATTTGAAGCGGTGTATATGTATCGTATTGTCCAATGGCCAAGTCTAAAATTAACCCTCCTACCGCATCAGGTGTAGTTTGCATACCGGCTGATTCCTGCGGCAGATCGATACCTGTCTTTACTCCCAGGCCAAATTGGCTGTAGTAATTTCTCATTTTGTTTAAATCCTTCTGGTCAGCAGGAAGAGGTCCATGCGGCTTGTATGTTACGCCTGCAATATGCATGGCAACATTGAACATATATACGTTTGAACTTTTTTGCAATGCGGTTAATTCATTGATGGTTCCCATATTAGTATAAGATTTTTTTATAAGATTCGTTCCTAAAAGCATTGGAGCATCGACATAATATTTATAATGCGGAATTCCGTCCTGATAGCCGGCTAGCACGGTGGCCCCCTTTACTGCTGATCCCATTTCATATTGGGTGGTAAATGCCCCTATCGCATAATCTTCAATTTTGTTGGTTTTTAAATCTATCTTTTTCCCTGCCATTGATAAAATATCGCCGTTATTCGGGTCCATCATTACGGCAAAGGCTCTGTCAAGCATGTAATTTCCGCGTGCACGGCTGTTTCTTACTTCTTCTTCAATGATCTTTTCTACCTTTGCCTGAAGCTCCATGTCAAAAGAAAGCTGAAGATCGTATCCCCTGCTGCCCTTATCAATGGTTTTTTGGCTGACGACATTTCCTTTATTATCTTCTACGTATTCCACTTTTTCTTTATGCGAATTTAAATATTCTTCATATTGATACTCTAAATAACTTTTTCCCACCCTGTCATTATTCGCATAGCCTCTAGTTAAGTAGAAATCTTTCCGGTCGCTCAGCAGGCCCTGATCAGGTGTCGTGACGCCCCCGAAAACAGAATAAAGGGTTTTGTCATAAGGATATTTTCGTGTCCAATCGTTTACGATATCGATTCCCGGAAGTTCTTCTAAATGCTCAGAAACAATGGAAATTTCATCATATGTTAAGTCATTTTTTGGTCTTTGCGAGGAGTTTTTCTTCTCATCAAGCAGCGCTCCGTTTTTTCCATTGCTATTGCTCTTATTTGGATTCATTGCCTTTACGATTTGAGGTTCGTAAGCATTTCCGCTTGAAAACCTTGTATATATCGCAGCAGTTTCCATTTCTTCGTCATCTTGCTGAATAGCCTTTAATTCTTGATCCGGAACACGCTCTATTTGAAGCTTGTAAGCCTGGTCTCCTTTCAGATTGCTTTCTGATTCCTTAAGTAGAGCGGCGGCTTTTTTCGGATGAGCTGCGATCCAGTAATCACGAAGATCCCTTTCCTTCAAAAATTCGGTATCAATATGAATGAAAGAAGCAAGCCGCTTCGCTGTTTTGATTTTATCTTCTGTTTTTGTGCTAGATGTTGATACATACACAATTTCTGGAACGCTCTGGTTGTCGACAGCAACTTTCTGGTTTCTGTCGTACATCTTCCCGCGAGGCGCAGGATAGTAAGCTGTTTTTGCATTTGATTTCTCAGCGTCTTCTTCATGCTGTTCGCCTTCAACAATTTGAACAACCCCGAGCTTAAAAATTAATGCAGTGAATAGAACAAAGACAGCTAGGAAAAAAAGGTTCATTCTGATTGCTCTGTTTCCTTTGCTCTTTTTCTTTGGTTCACGTCCTATTTCAGTCACTTCTGGTTACCCCTCTCAAATCATTCAATATATTTACATATACTGAGATTAATTGTAACACCTTTGTAATAGTTGTTACAGCGAAAAGGAGTAAAAAAAGCTGTCAATATAAAAACACATTAAAATATAACTAACGGTTCAAAAAAAAGGAAGCTATGTAACGGTACGATAAAATCATATATACCGCTGATTCCCTTATTCTTAGTGATTCAACGGATTTACTTTACGAAAATGACAATCTCTATTTGTCAAAGGAAAGTGCTGGAATCTTTATGACAAAAAAGCTATGTTATGATTTTTCTGTAGAAACAAACAACTCTAGGAGGTTACGAACTAATGAAGAAAGCATTTATTTTATCTGCTGCCGCTGCGGTTGGATTATTCACATTCGGGGGCGTACAGCAAGCATCAGCGAAAGAACTCTCCTGCCAGCCTGTGGTTACAGTAAAAACGGGGAACACAGTACAAAACATGTCACTTAACGATGCAGTGAAAAAACTGCATATTAACACAAATATCAAAACGTTAAACGCTGCAAACGAAAAAGAGATGAAGCAGCTTCTTCAAAAACATGCGAAGCAATCTAACGTGAAAGTTCAGGATGTTCAAAAGACAGAAACGGCAAAACCTGCACAAAAGACTACTGAAAAAGCAGCTGCTGATCAAAACACTGCTTCTAAAGCACCCGCAACTGCTGAAAAAACAAATACAACAACGTCTGCACCTTCATCTGTAAGTGCATATGAGAAAAAAGTTGTTGAACTTACAAATGCAGAAAGACAAAAACAAGGCTTAAAACCGCTTCAAATTGATGAAACGTTAAGCAAATCTGCACGCGCAAAATCTCAGGATATGAAAGACAAAAACTACTTTGATCACCAAAGCCCAACATACGGCTCACCGTTTGATATGATGAAATCTTTCGGAATCAGCTACAAAACAGCAGGTGAAAACATTGCGAAGGGCCAAAAGACACCAGAAGAAGTAGTAAAAGCTTGGATGAACAGTGAAGGACACAGAAAAAACATTCTAAACCCTAACTTTACTCACATCGGTGTTGGTTACGTTGAGTCTGGAAGCATCTGGACACAACAATTCATCGGAAAATAATAAAAAAAGATTGCCTGTTTCGTACAGGCAATCTTTTTTTATTTCACCCAAAGCTTATAGATACTCTGTGTTCCGCTGTTTTCTTCACCTTGAGCAGCTAGCTTGTCATATAAGGATTTTGCGAGCGACAAGCCTGGCATTTCTTCCCCCATTAATTCTGCTTCCTCTAGTGCGATTCCCATATCCTTAATAAAATGCTTCACATAAAATCCCGGTTCAAAGTTGCCTTGCAGCATACGGGGAGCAAGATTTGACAGTGACCAGCTTCCGGCTGCGCCCGTTGTGATGCTTTTCAGAACATTTTCCGGCTCTAGGCCTGATTTTTGGGCATAAGCCATCGCTTCAGCAACACCGATCATACCGGCTGCAATTGCAATCTGATTGCACATCTTGGTATGCTGTCCGCTTCCAGCCGGTCCTTGATACTGAATATTCTCTCCCATTAAAGAGAAAATCGGCATGCAGGCTTCAAAAGCTTCTTTTTCTCCACCGACCATAATCGCGAGTGTTCCGTTTTGTGCACCGATGTCTCCACCGGAAACAGGAGCGTCTAAAGCGAACAATGCTTTTTCTTTGGCCGCTTCAGCAATCTTCTTCGCAAGCGAAGGCTTAGATGTCGTCATATCAATAAGATATGCCCCTTCTTTTGCGTTTTCAATAATTCCATTGCTTCCGAAATACACTTCTTCAACATCACTGGGATAGCCGACCATTGTGATGATAACATCCGCTTCTTTCGAAAGATCTTTGACCGTATCTTTCCAGATCGCGCCTTTTTGAAGTATGCTTTCTGCTTTTTCTTTTGTCCGGGTGTACACCAATACAGGATGGCCATCATTGAGAATATGTGATGCCATGCTTTTTCCCATTACTCCAAGACCGATAAAACCAATTGTTTTTTTCAAGGTCATTCCTCCCAGATGTTTCGTTTAGATTTTAGTTAAAATTTATCATTTTTCCTTCATTTTCTAGACTACCATATCTATTCATCTTATAAAATAAAAAATCCCCAAAACAAATGATGTTTGGGGATGTAATTGGATTACAATGTGAATTTTGCAATTGTGTTCATAAGCTCTTGGCTTGCATGTTTTAGTGTTTCCGTTGAGTGTTTGACTTTCTCAAGGGTGACAAGCTGTTCATCGGTTGATGCGTTCACTTCCTCTGCTGCGGCAGCTGATTCCTGTGATATGGCTGAAATGCTTTGAATAGCTTCAGATATCGCAAGCTGTTCTTCACTCATTCTTTGAATTTCCGCGTAAATGTGATCAATACCTTGTACCAGTGACTGCATTTCTGCAGTTATCGTATTTAATACCTCTCCAGTTTCGTGAATGGCACTGTTTTGTTCATCATTCATTCTGCTTGCCTCAACCATCGCGTGAGAGGCCTCTTTTGTCTCAAGCTGGATAAGCTTCACAGTCTCGCTGATATGCTTTGTAGAAAGGGCTGATTGCTCAGCTAACTTCCGCACTTCATCGGCTACGACGGCAAAACCGCGCCCGCTTTCTCCGGCTCTGGCTGCCTCAATACTGGCATTTAAGGCAAGCAAGTTGGTTTGATCAGATATGTTTGAAATCGCTGTAACGACTTCTTCAATATTCTTAGTTTGATTTTCCAAATCCAGCAGCATCGTTTCAACCTTTTTCGTTTCCATATTGGCTTCGTTTGATTTCATCAGCAGCTGGCCGAGCGCGTCAAGTCCTTTATAGCTTGCATCCTCGGACGATTTTGAGCGTTCTTTAATTCCGCCTGCCTCCTCAGCGATTTGCCTGATTTTCGTTGACAGGCTTTCCGATTTTTCATTAATGGTTTCAACTTCAGAAGCCTGTTCCGATGCTCCTGCGGCTACTTCTTCAATCGCTTTTGCAATTTGTCCGCTTGTTTCATTTGTTTCGGCAGAGACAGCCGTTAGTTGTTCAGAGGTGTCAGATACTTTCCCTGAAGAGAGTCTCACCTGCTCAACCATTTCCTTCATATTTTCAACCATCAGATTGAAATCTCTTGTTAAAATACCGACTTCATCCTTAGATTTTGATTCCGCGCGCACTGTTAAATCGCCTGCGGAAACAGCTTTCGTTTTTACGATCAGCTGCTGTATCGGACCGGTTATCGTTTTGGCCAGGAAGTAGCTGAGAATAATTGTTATGATAAGCGCAATCAATGATATCCAAAGATTTGCCCGATTCATTTTATCTGAAATCCACATTAATTGATCGGTATCAAATTGCGTTCCGACCTTCCAGCCTGTCTCGCCAATCGTTTGGTACACAACCATTTTCCCATTCACATCTTGTATCCCTTTTTTCTCGGATGCGATGGTTTGCAGTGTTTGATCCTTTGATATATTTTTTCCTTGATTTGACGGATGGGCTAAAAGATTGCCGCTCGCATCAGCTAAAAAGGCAAATCCTTTGTAAGGCACCTTTTGTTTATTGACCATACTCTGGATAGCAGAGAGTTTCAAGTCATAGCTGGCAACCCCTATCACTTTTTGCCCGTCTAAGATCGCTTTCGATGCAGTAACAATCATGTCTCCTGTCACGACATCTTTATAAGGTTCCGTCCAAACAACTTGATCCGGGGTTTCAGCTGCAAGCTTATACCATGGTCTTGATGTTGGATCGTAATCCTCAGCGAAATCCGCTTTTGGATATGTAAACATTTCTTTTTTTGCGGTGCCTATGTAAGCCATCGCAACATAATCATCGTTGTCTTTGATTTGCTTAATGTCATCGTGAAACAGCCGAGCAGCTTCTTTACTTGGTTTCGTTACAAATGTATGCGTTAATTCCCCATTAGCCAATCTTGATAACGAAATGGCATAACTCTTTAATTGCAATTCAATATTTTGTTCAAGTGACTGCGTCACGTTTTGAGTTGTATTTTTCCCATCCTCTGTAATCATCGGTTTTAGCGTCAAATAAGAAGACAGCATTAAAAGAACAACTGTGATGATTAACATAATCGAAACAAAAACAGCAATCTTCATGTGAAGTTTTTTAAACAAACCAATCCCCTCCTAATTTCTATATCGGCCCTTTCGTTTGAAAAATGAATAATCAAAAAATAAATTATAAGAAAATCGGAATATATTTACTGAAAATTCAATCTTCGTTATAATGAAACAACATAAGGAGAGTGATGATCATACTAAAACAAATGTATGTGCATGACGGCAGAAAATTTGAGGCTCTGACCATCAGAAACTACACTGAGACTGACATCGAGAGGCTGATTTCTCTTCAAGAAGAATGTTTCCCTCCTCCGTTTCCCCAGGAATTGCTGTGGTCAGAGGACCAGCTTGCCAGCCATATCAAAACCTTTCCGGAAGGCGCTTTATGCGCGCTCATCAATGGCAGAATTATCGGTTCCATGACTGCTCTTATTGTACAATTTGAGCCTGATTCTCCTGATCATACATGGGCACAAGCAACTGACAATGGATCGATTAAAAATCATGAACCTCATGGAAATACTTTATATGTAGTGGATATTTCTGTTTCTCCTCATTATCGAAAGCTTGGAATCGGAAAATGGCTGATGAATACGATGTATGAGCTGACTGTTGATAAAAGACTGGAACGCCTTCTCGGCGGCGGCCGCATTCCTTTGTATTATAAATACGCACACGAGATCAGCGCTGTTCAGTACGTTGAAGATGTGATGGAAGGCAGGAAAAACGACCCTGTGCTGTCCTTTCTCCTCCGTTGCGGGCGTTCACCTATTCGTGTAGTCAGCAATTATTTGGAGGATAAAGAATCATTGAATTACGGCGTTTTGATGGAATGGAAAAATCCTTTTTATAAAAAAGCGAGCTGTTGATCACAACAGCCCGTTTAAGTGAAATATTCAATTTTTGCCTTAGGGAAAAAGGTATCAATATAGGATTCAAGTGCCTCTCGAAGTGCATGCTCTTCATCTTTCTGATAAATATATTTTCCGATCCCGTAACGACCCCATTTATAACGGCGCTTTTCTTCATCTAATTCGAGCTTCGTCTTCGGATAATTTTTCTCTATCACTCGTTTGGCCGGTTTTGTAAAACGGTGTTGAATTAATTCAAACGTAATGTCATGTCTAACGTCCTGCGGCAAAGCAGCATCTAGCTTTTCAAACAGATGTCTGTATCCTTCTTCCCAGCCTTCATGAATATAAATCGGAGCAACAATAAAGCCTAGCGGGTAGCCTGCTTTTGCAACTTTTACTGCCGCTTCTATCCGCTTATCAAGAGGTGAAGTTCCCGGCTCAAAGTTTTTAATCACATAGTCGGCATTAATACTGAATCTGAATCTCGTTTTCCCGTTATGCTTTGCGTCTAATAGGTGATCGACATGATGAAATTTCGTTACAAATCGGAGCTTTCCGAGATCACTTTGGCCAAAATGTTCAATGGCGCGCTTCAGCGTGTGTGTCAGATGATCAATTCCTACAATGTCTGACGTACATGATGCTTCGAACCTTGTGAACTCTGGTGCGCGCTCCTTCATATACTTATCTGCCTGATCTAAAATCTCTTCGACGTTTACATAAGTTCTGATATACGGCTTTGATCCCATGGTTGTTTGCAGGTAGCAGTAATGACAATGCCCCATGCAGCCTGTTGCAAACGGAATGGCATACTCAGCCGAGGGTTTGGATGAATCAAACTTTAATGTTTTCCGGACACCGATAACTAAAGTTGATTTCGCATTGCGATATTGCTGAAGATGATTTTTCCCAGGAATATTACGCACCTGATTGTGGGATGTTGTTTCTCTGATTTCAATGCCCATATTCTCAAATTTTTCTTGTAATTCTTGGCCTAGCGGATATTCCAGCGCCCTCGGTTCTATATATACAAGCTGCGGAACAAATGGGTTCTGCATGATGCCACATCCTTTTCCTTTACTAACGTTACTTTTCTCACTAGGCGGAAAGGATATGAGTTGTAATGATTTCCTTGTTACTCATACGGATCAATATCAAAGAGTTCTTTGTAAAGCGATTTAGCTTCTTCATAGCTTGCAAACACAGCATCGTCCTCTGCGAACGGGTGATAGGTTTCATAAATAAACAGGGAAAGCTCGCCTTCATGGTATGGATGGTGCACAATTTCGGCTTCCTTTATGTGGGCTACATTGGCGGCGTGCGGATTTCTGTAGATCACATAAACAGTATCTCCTGCGTTAAATTGGTTTGACATACTATCCCTCCTAGCCATGTTATTGTGTCCTTCTATCCCCTTACTTATGAAAAAAACCAGACAGGCCGGAGGCCGTCTGGTTTTTGTACATTACTTGAAGGTTTCTTTTACGAACGCGACAACTTCTTCTGTCGTGCTCATAGATAAGATTTTCTCTTTGAATGACTCAGCTTCTTGTTTAGACAATTTGCTGATTTGTGTTCTTGCCGGAAGGATAGACGTTGCGCTCATTGAGAACTCATCTAAGCCTAAGCCGAGAAGGATCGGAATCGCAATCTCGTCTCCTGCCATTTCTCCGCACATGCCAACCCATTTTCCTTCTTTGTGTGCTGCTTCAATTACGAGTGTAATTAAGCGAAGGATTGCCGGGTTGTATGGCTGATACAGGTAAGATACACGTTCATTCATACGGTCAGCTGCCATTGTGTATTGGATCAAATCGTTTGTTCCGATACTGAAGAAATCAACCTCTTTAGCAAACTGATCAGCGATGACTGCAGTTGACGGAATCTCAACCATCATTCCGACTTCAATATCGTCAGATACAGCCTGTCCCGCTTTTACGAGCTTTTCTTTCTCTTCAAGAAGGATCGCTTTTGCTTCTTTGAATTCGTTAACTGTCGCAATCATAGGGAACATGATTTTCAAGTTTCCGTATGTACTTGCACGAAGCAGCGCGCGAAGCTGTGTTCTGAAGATTTCTTGCTCTTCAAGGCAAAGACGAATCGCTCTATATCCCAGGAACGGGTTCATTTCTTTAGGAAGCTGCAGGTAAGGAAGCTCTTTGTCTCCGCCGATATCAAGTGTCCGCACGACGACTGATTTTCCTTCCATACGCTCAAGAACCGTTTTGTAAGCATCAAACTGCTCATCTTCTGTAGGCAGCTGATCTCTTCCCATGTAAAGGAATTCTGTACGGTAAAGGCCAACTGCTTCTCCGCCGTTTTCAAGAACACCTTTTACATCATCAGGAGTACCGATGTTCGCTGCAAGCTCTACATGATGTCCATCTTTTGAGACAGTCGGTTCATTGACAAGCTTCGCCCACTCAGCTTTTTGAGCCAAATAAGCATTATGTTTTTCTTCATACTCTTTTACAGTTTCCGCAGATGGGTCAATAATGACATCGCCATTGATACCGTCAACGATAACAGTCACGCCGTTTTGGATCGTGCCTGTCGCCGCTTTCGTTCCAACAACTGCTGGAATCTCAAGAGAACGTGCCATGATGGCAGAGTGAGATGTGCGTCCGCCGATATCAGTAGTGAATCCTTTTACGAACTCACGGTTTAATTGGGCTGTGTCAGACGGTGTTAAGTCTTCAGCTACAATAATAACCTCTTCTGAGATCATGCTTGGGTTTGGAATTTCAACGCCAAGCAGGTGGCCGGTTACGCGTTTTGTTACATCGCGGATATCTGCCGCACGCTCTTTCATATATTCGTTGTCCATAGATTCAAACATGGTAACGAACATAGAAGACGTTTCTTTTAAAGCGAATTCAGCGTTCACTGAATCAGTGCTGATTTTTTCTTTCACAGGGTTCAGAAGCTCAGGGTCACTGAGAACTAAAAGGTGAGCAGAAAAAATATCAGCTTTA
The DNA here is from genome assembly GCF_037963335.1 of Bacillus sp. PS108. Lineage (NCBI taxonomy): Bacteria > Bacillati > Bacillota > Bacilli > Caryophanales > Bacillaceae > Bacillus > Bacillus sp. PS108. Next base: position 1,435,220 of record NZ_CP150155.1, on the reverse strand, counting down.
TCCTGACCCAGTTCTTTCAAAGCGTGCTCTTTGATTTTTTCGAGCTCTTCTTTTGAACGTGCAATCGCTTCATCAAAACGGCTTACTTCCGCTTCAGAATCAGAGATGTTTTTCTTTTCAACCGTTAAATCTGGCTCTTCAAGCCGGTATGCTTTTGCAATCGCGATGCCGGCTGAAGCACCAATCCCTTTTAATTCTTGCATTACTCGCCGAGTCCTTCGCTTTTCATTGTTTCTTCTAAAGCGTTAAGAGCATCGTTTTCGTCAGCTCCGGAAGCAGAGATTGTGATCTCAGCGCCTTTAGCGATACCTAAAGACATAACACCCATAATAGATTTAAGGTTAACTGTTTTGCCGTTATATTCTAAATTAACGTCAGCGTCGTATTTGCTAGCAGTTTGTACAAGAACTGTCGCAGGACGAGCATGGATTCCAGAATCTGCAGTTACTTTAAATGTTTTTTGTGCCATTTTTATCATTCTCCTTTTAACTTAAAGCTTAATTACTTCACAATATTATATCATACAACCGTACTTGTCATCTGACAAGCACGGCGTACTAACACCCTTATTTTTCAATCTTCACAATATCTTCTTGTTCTCTGTTGACTGAACCGCTTGCTTTAATGCTGACTGTTTCTCCTTCAGCAAGGTTTGTAAATACAATCGGTGTCATGAGAGATGGTACATTCGGTTTGACTGCATCCAGATCAACTTCAAGAAGTTTTTGTCCAGGCTCAACGCGGTCTCCTTCTGATACGAAAGACGTAAATCCTTCGCCCTTCAGGCTGACGGTATCAATACCAAAGTGGATTAAAATTTCTCTTCCGCCGTCGGATTGCAGGCCGATCGCATGTTTCGTCGGGAACACATTGAGAATTTTTCCGCGAACCGGTGATACGACAATTCCTTCAGAAGGGAGAATCGCAAAACCGTCACCCATCATTTTCCCTGAGAAGACTTGGTCAGGAACATCCGTAATCGGGTGAATTTCCCCGCTAATCGGAGAAACGAAAACTTCCTCGCCGATTTCATTTTGCAGCGGTTCTGCAATCACTTCCTCAACCTGCTGTCCTACTTCCTCTTGAGCAGATGTTTTCGGTTCAGGTCTAGGCTTGCGTCCCGCAATAATGTCTTGCATTTGTGTTTTTAACCCGTCAGAACGCGGTCCGAAAATAGCCTGAATGTTGTTGCCGACTTCCAGCACTCCGGAAGCGCCAAGCTGTTTCAGACGGTCTTTATCAACCTTTTTCTGATCGTTTACAGTCACACGCAGACGAGTGATACAAGCATCAAGGTGTTTGATGTTTTCCTGGTCACCCATTGCCTGCAGAATCTCATAAGGAAGATCCCCTGCTTCACCTGTTTTCCCAGGTGCTGCTGTTTCTTCCGCAGCATCCTCGCGTCCAGGTGTTTTCAGATTAAATTTGCGGATGGCAAATCGGAATCCGAAGTAGTAAATGACCGCTAACCCTAAGCCGACAGGGATGACTAGCCACCATGCCGTCCGGTTCGGTAAAATACCGAATAGGAAGTAGTCAATTAAACCGCCGGAGAATGTCATACCAATCTTAACATTCAACAGCTGCATGACCATGAATGAAAGTCCCGCAAACAAACAGTGAATCGCAAACAGGACTGGAGCAACGAATAAGAAAGAAAATTCCAATGGCTCTGTGATCCCCGTTAAGAAGGATGTCAAGGCCGCTGAACCCATAATACCTGCAACGAGTTTTTTGTTTTGCGGTTTTGCTTCATGATAAATGGCAAGCGCCGCAGCAGGCAGACCGAACATCATAAATGGATATTTACCTGTCATGAACGTACCTGCCGTTAACTGTACGCCGTCTTTAATCTGCGCCATAAAGATACGCTGATCCCCGCGGATGATTTCTCCTGCTGCACTCTTATAGCTGAAGAATTCATACCAGAACGGCGAATAGAAAATGTGATGCAATCCGAATGGGATAAGCGAACGTTCAATCACCCCGAAGATAAATGCAGCAAGGGTTGGATTCGCTTCCACTAATCCTGTTGAAAAGGCATTCAATCCATGCTGGATCGGAGGCCAGATCACTAACATAATAAGACCCAGAATCAGTGCAGAAATTGACGTAACAATTGGAACGAAACGTTTACCCGCAAAGAAACCAAGGTATTGCGGCAGTTCAATTGTGTAAAATCTGTTAAACAATAATGCAGCTAACACACCGACGATAATACCGCCGAACACCCCTGTCGCCAGGGTAGGTATACCAAGCATGTTTACATATGCAGGATGGTTTTCCGTAAAGAACTTGGCTCTTTCAACTGAATCCGAAGGAATGGTTCCGTTTGCAAGAAGAACCGCACTCATGGATACATTCATTACAAGATAACCGATAATTGCTGCAATCCCTGCAACTCCATCACCGTTGGCAAGCCCGATGGCTACACCTACTGCGAAAAGAAGCGGAAGGTTATCGAAAACAATCTGCCCAGCGCTTTCCATCACACCTGCTACAAGCTGAACATTGTCATTGCTCAAGAAATGCAGGACCTGAATCATGTCCTTATTTTGCATCGCATTCCCGATCGCAAGCAAAATACCCGCAGCCGGAAGGATCGCAACTGGAAGCATAAGCGCACGCCCAATTTTTTGAAGAACGCCGAATAATGCTTTAAACATAAGAATTGACCTCCTCTTTTTACTAGTCTGACCTTACAGCTAAAAATCATGACAACGAATTCACAGGCGTAAGTCTTCCAGTTTAACCGTTTACATTTGCCCTTTTACACAACAAAAAGGCATGAGCAAAATTGGGTGCGCAAAAGAACGAGAATGAACTTCCCGTTTTTTTCCCTCAATCACTCATGCCTGATCGAATCAGTAACACGTTATAAGGATAAACTGAATTTATGACATTTTATTGGTTAATCGGTACAGATGAAGCGTCAGATAAACCGCTTCCGCCTCATGAACTGGTTTCTTCAATGTTTGCTGCAAGATTTTAATCAATTTCCAAGCTGTATTGTAGCATAGCGGATATTCATTTTTCAATAACAACATTAATTTTTCTGGTTCTTTAGTCGGTTCTTCTTTTTTAATTCTTTCTATTGTAAATCTGATATGTCGGATCAGCCGCAAATAGTTGACACTTTCCTTATTTACTTTCATTTGAAATGAGTCTTCAATCACCTCGACAAGCTGCGCCATGAGCTGAGAGTGCTGATTGACCTCGGACAGCGGACGGTTTGTCAACGCTGAATGGATATGCAGAGCGATAAAACCAATCTCCCCTTCTGGAAGGCAGATTCCCGCTTTTTCATTGATCATATCTATGACTTCTTTGGCAATTTGGTACTCCTCAGGATATAGTGACTGAGTCTCCATTAAAAATGGATTTTTCATATCAAATCCCTGCTGCTGCCTTTTGATCGCAAATGCGATATGGTCTGTCAACGCAATGTGAATATGTTCATTTAATGAGTGATTAGTCCTATTGCTTATGTGATAGATGACATCGTTTGAAATATCAACGAGGTTTTCATCAACATAGTCAAGGAGCTTTTTAAACTGTTTTTGTTCCTTCTCGTCTTTTAAAATGAACATTTTATCGTAGCCTTTATCTTCAATGACATCATCTTGTTTTTTTCCGAAACCAATACCTTTTCCGATTAAAACGACTTCGCTGTATTTATGATGAGAAGCAATTAATACGTTATTATTCAGTACCTTTTTCACTGTGAAGGACCCATTCACGATCCTCAGCTCCTTTGTCATTCAATACCTCATATCGTACATAACGAACGGAAGGCACGTCAAACCTTTTTTCAATGCATTCACTAAACAGTCGATCTTTCGATGAGACGGTAATCCAGAACTTTCCTTTCAATCGGCTGCCCTTGAATTCTTTTTTCCAGTATGGCAAATGCCTGCTTTCCCATTTCCCTTGTCTGAATATCGATCGTTGTGATTCCAAGCGCTTGGCTGATTTCGTGGTTATCAACGCTTAAGATTGCAAGCTCATCCGGTACTGACACCCGCTGGTTCTTTGCTTCAAGAAAAAGCCCTGCTGAGACTTGGTCATTGGCAACAAAAATAGCCGTCGGCTTTTCCTTCCACGTTTTCCATTTATGAAAAAGCGCCTTCCCATCATTGATTGTAATCGCTTTCTCAACTACCCAGCCTTCACGAAATGCCTCACCGATCTCTTCCAATGCCTCTTTATAGGCTTTGATTCGAAAATGGCTGTTCATGCCTTTTTTTCTTGCCAAACAGATGGCTATTTTTTTGTGCCCTTTGGCAATTAAATAGTCCAAGCCGTTCCGAAATGCTTCTTGGTGAGGAATGCTGATGGTTGGGAAGCGGGCATTATCTGAATTCTGGCAAAGCAAAATCGGGCCCTCCCATTCCATGAGTTTCTCATCAGCAAGCGCCTTTGAGCAAAAAATCAGGCCGTCAACCTGGCACTGCTTTAATTGGGACAGCGCAAAGATTTCTTTTTGTACCTCATAGTTTGTTTGGAATAAAGAGAGGTGAACCCCGGATTCCGCGGCTGCGTCGGCTATTCCTGCAATCAGCTCTGCAAAATATGGCAGATTAACCGTCGGCAAGACAACACCAATCATGTTTGAAAATCCTTTCGACAAATGTACAGCGTGAATATTTCTCGTGTACTCCAATGATTCCATTGCCTCAAACACTCTTTTTCGTTTGTCTTCACTGACGTATGGATGATTGTTTATGACTCGGGAAACCGTTGTAACAGAGACACCGGCTTTTTCTGCAATGTCTTTAATATTAGCCATAGATTCCCTTCTTTCTAAATCCCCTTGATCTGGAATGCGTTTCATACAATATGATATGGACGTACCAGATATCTTTTTGTGTTTTAAGCTGAAAGGAGAAGATCACATGGGTTTCTTCATTTTAATTGGGTTATGTCTCACTGTTCTCGGTGGCAGCTGTCTTGCTGTAAAACCTCTCAACCAAAAACATGAAATTAAACCCTTTCGAACATTTGATGATTTTTTTATTTAATGCAGATAAAAAAGGACGATGTCGAGAACAAAGTCCTTTTTTATTTCTATTACGGCAGTATGATTAACTCCTTTGGATATTGGGTCAGAGCAACTGCTCCGTCCTTTGTTACGTGAACGTCATCCTCAATGCGCACGCCGCCGATCTCAGGCACATAAATCCCCGGTTCGATCGTGTAGACCATGCCTTCCTGCAGCAGTGTATCGTTGGCCTGGCTCATTGATGGATACTCATGGACAGAAATTCCGAGTCCATGCCCAAGCCGGTGAGGAAAATAATCACCATATCCCGCTTTTTCAATGATTCCGCGGGCAGTTAAATCCAGATCTCCGATTCTCACACCGGGTTTGCTTGCCTCAATCGCGGCTTTTTCCGCTTGAAGCACAGTCTCGTAAATGGCCTCCTGCTTCGAATTGATGGTTTTGTATGCAAACGTTCTTGTAATATCAGAGCAATAGCCATCAAGAATAACACCGAGATCAAATAAAACAAAATCACCTTTCTTCAACGTGGCTGTACCAGGATTTCCATGAGGCTGGCCAGATTTTTCTCCGAATAAAACCATTGTAGAGAAAGACATGCCCTGAATTCCTTTTTTCTTCAGCTCATACTCAATTTGAGCGAGCACTTCCACTTCACTGATGCCTTCACGCAAAGCGGCTGTGCCGACTTCAACACCGTAATCTGCAAGCTTTGCCGCCTCTTTCAGCAAACGAATCTCATTGTCATCTTTAATCAGGCGAAATTGATTGAGTGTTTCTTCTGCTGAAACAAATTGAGCCCCGCCAGTCGCATGCTTCAGCTGTTCTGCACGTGATAGCGAGATTGAATCCTTTTCTACCGCAAGCGTATGTATGCTGATATTTCGCTTTTTCAAGGCCTTCTCTATCAGCTCCCACGGATTTTCGTGATCCGCATAGCCAATGATTTCATGATTCCAGCCTGCGTTGCGGGCCTGTCCTGCTTCCATTCCTGGACAAACAAAGAAAGGCTCCTCTTCTTGAAAAACAAATAACCCCATTAATCTTTCATGCGGCTCTGTGTAAAAACCGGTTAAGTAAAAAACATTTTCTTTTGTATGAATAAATGCGGCAGTATGCCCCGCTTCCTTCAGCCATGAAGAGACGCGTTGTATTCTATTCACTTCTTGTTCCTCCCTGCCATTTGCAATGCATTGTTCTGTCTTCCATTGTAACAGGTTTTACCGGTGTTTGCCTTTCACGACGCCTTCATTTTCTAATGCATTTTATTTCCTGCTTCTCATCCTGTATACTGACAGTAACGTTCAATCGCAGGGGGGTTGTTCCGTTTGCTGATGAATTTTTTCAGACGAAAAGCAGTCATGCTCTTAACGGTTTTGGGAATTTCCGCTCCTTTTATCGGGATGAAGATGGTGGGCTTTTATTATTACAGCTCTATCATAGGCTGTGCAGCGGGTTTCCTTTGCTGCATCCTCGCTCTCATCCTGGTTATGAAAAGATCTGAAAAAGACAAAAATGAAGGGAAAGCTTGATACATAAAAAGCCAGCAGCCTGATTAGGGCTGCTGGTTTTATTTTAGGAGTCTTAAACCGTTTAGTATGACCAAAATCGTGCTGCCCTCATGACCAATCACGCCAAATGGCAATTCCATCACCTGCAAAAAGTTTGCACAAATCAGCAGGCAGATTACAGCTAGAGAAAACACGATATTTTGTTTGATGATCTTGTTCATTTTCCGAGACAAGCGGCACATGTTTACGAGCTTTTTCAAATCGTTTTTCATGAGGACCATATCAGCGGTTTCAAGTGCTACATCTGTTCCGCCGCCCATCGCAATGCCGACATCCGCCGCTTTGAGTGCCGGCGCATCATTGATTCCGTCACCCACCATTGCAATCGTTCCGAATTCTTCTTTTAACCGTTTGATTTCATTCACTTTTTGGTCCGGCAGGCATTCTGCTACGACAGTTGTCATGCCGGCTTCCTTGGCAATCGCTTGAGCCGTGTCTTCGTGATCTCCTGTCAGCATGGCCGTTTTAATCCCAAGTCGGTTCAGTTCTTCCATGACCTCTTTTGCTTCAGGCCTGATTTGGTCCTTCAGTGCGATACAGCCTGCTATTTGATCATCCTTTTTCACAAATACAATTGTATGACCGCTTTGAATGACATCTGATGCTGTTTGTTTCAAAAATTGTGCTGCCATTTCCTCGCCGATAAAACCTGCTTTACCGACCTTCCATTTCGCACCCGACACTTCTGCCATAACGCCAAACCCTGAGGTTTCTTCTATAGATATGTAGCCGGACTGATTCACGCCGCGGCTTTCAGCGTACGCCGTTATGGCTTGGGCGAGCGGATGGCTTGATTGCGTTTCGATGGCATAGACAGCCTCAAGAACTTCCGCTTCACTGAATCCTTCAGCTATTCTGATCGTCTCTACAGCAGGCTGGCCTTTTGTTACAGTGCCGGTTTTATCAAAGGCGATCATTTGCACTGAGCCCAGCTGTTCAAGAAAGACGCTTCCTTTCACAAGCATACCGTTGCGGGCGCCATTTGAAATCAGGGACAGCGCCGCTGGCATAATAGAGGCGACAAGCGCACAAGGTGACGCGACAACCATAAACACCATTGCGCGGTAGAAGGTTTCACTCCAGCTCCAGCCCAGCGCAAAGTGCGGGACGAATAAAAGGAGCGCCACCGCAATTAGCACACCTTTCACATAAGCATTTTCAAATCGTTCGATGAAAGCCTGCGCGGGTGAAACACTATTTTGCGCTGATTCAACCAGTTTGATAATTTTTCTGAATAACGAATCTTCATTTGCTTTCGTGACACGGACAGTCAAGGAGCCATTACGATTCACCGTTCCTGTGAATACAGTGTCGCCTGTGTTTTTTTCTACAGGCATTGATTCACCTGTTAAAGCCGACTCGTCAAGACTTGTCGAGCCCGATTCAATGATACCGTCTGCCGCTACGCGTTCTCCAGGTTTGATCACAATCATATCACCGGCCTGCAAGTCTGAAACCGGAACTCTTTTGGTTTCACCATTGACCATCAATGTCGCTTCTTCAGGCTCAAGCTGCATTAAAGACGTTAAATCTCTGCTGCTTTTATTCATCGTGTATGTTTCTAAAGCTCCGCTTAAGGAAAAAATAAATATTAAAATAGCACCCTCTGCCCAGTATCCGATCAAGGCGGAACCAACGGCAGCGAAAATCATTAAAAGTTCTACATTCAGCGTTTTGGATTCGAGTGTTTCTTCGATTCCTTCCTTTGCTTTAGCAAATCCGCCGATCACAAAAGCCAGCAAGAAAAGTATTATGGATAATACCTGATATCCGGATAAGAGCCAGCCTGCCAAAATAAGAGCGCCTGATACAAGTGCTGCAATAAGCTCCGCGTGCTGTGCCCAGTTTTTTTCCCTCTTGTCTGTTTTCAATGGCTCGTGCGGGTCGCGTTGAACGATAACTTGTTCATTCATATCGAATTCTCCTCTCTAATTGAGAACGTAAATCATCTTCATTTCTCTTATAAAAACAAAATCGCTGCCCAAAAGGCAGCTTTATCGTCAGTTAATTCTTGATGTCTTCCTTTATTATAGCACGCACGAAGAGAATTTCAATTATAATTATTTTAATTTCTTTTTGATAATAATTATCATTAATGTTTATTCACTTCTTCTCTATATGAAAAAAGCTGAGAGTCTATGCTCTCAGCTATTCTTCCGTCCATTCCTTCAGTTGTTCCGCTGTCATCGGGCCAATTTTTGTTTTTTCAATTTCTCCCTTTTCATTCAGCAAAAATGATGTTGGGATCGTAATGATATGATACTCCTTCATCAATTCCCCTTTTGAGTCAAGGACAATCGGGAACGTCAGCTTGTTTGCTTTAATAAAATCTTCAACGACTTGTTGATTTTGTTCCGAATTCACTAAATTCACCGTTACCAGCTTTACACTGTCGGATGGATGGGCATCATAAAACGATTGAAACTGGGGAAGCTCCTTTTTGCAGGGCGGACACCATGACGTCCAAAAATGGAGAATTGTTTTTTGCCCTTTATTCGGAATCGAGATGTCCTCCCCTTCTATCGTTTTCATAAGAAAAACAGCGGGAACAGCAGGCTGTTTTTCCTCAGCTTGTGCCGCACATGGAAACCATGCAATCAACCCTAATAACATAATGTATATAGTAAGCAAGCGCTTCGTCAACATGGAATCTTCCTTTCATGCTTTTCAATTAGCTTGCCCCTGCAGTTCCTATATCATCCTTCAATTCGCGGCGTTCTGGTCCCTCCCGTAAGGAATACGGATACCTTCAATGCTTTGCAGATCGTGGCATAGTGCAGGCTCGTCAAAAGAATCATGCCAGTGTTCATTCCAAGGATAATCCCGAGCATTTGCAGATTCTCCATTGATCCCAGTACATACATCATACTTAGCGCAACGATATGGCTCCATACATTGTGATAAAAAGCCTCTTTCACAAAACCCATCCCGATTAAGCACGCCTGCAGCGGCATGACAAACAGATGAAAGAGAAAGTAAGGCCACAACAGCTGCAAATAATACTGCGCTTCAGGAGAGTGAAAAAACAAATGCGTGAGAGGTCCCGCAAACTGGAACATGACCCAGACGGCAGGTATACCGTAACCTAATGTAATGAAAATCGACTGCTTCAGCCTTTTTAACACGATGTCATACTGAGAAAGTGCATAAGCTTCCGAAATACTCGGTATCATGACGACCATTAACGAATGGGCAATAAAAGCAGGGAACGACCCTATCGTCACAGCCACTCCTGCCAGCATTCCGTATTGATCGATCGCCGCTGTCCCGGCAACGCCCGCAGCCAAAAGAGCTCCTTTTACTAAAAAGGGTTCAATTGCATTGACAACCGCATGAAAAATACGCAGTCCTGTTGTAGGAATTGAAACAGCAAGCAGTCTTTTCCTTACATCCTTTCCGCGCAAATGAATGTGCTGCTGGCCGGATAACGCCCGCCTTGCCATGATAAATTGTGAATATAAATAAACAAGCACGACCACATCACTCACGACTAGAACAAACAAGGAAATCAGCACAGCCATGTCCAATTCAAATGAGTACCATTGAAAAAAGAGGAATAAGCACAAGAGCTGGATGATTTTTTTCAGCACATTGGCAATTGCGATCTTCCCCATTTTCTGCACACCCATAAAGTAGCCCCTGGCGATTGAAGTAAAGGCGACAACAGGAATTAAGCCGATGACAATCCCTTTAATAAACGGGTGGTATGTATCAAATACCGGAATAAACGGAAGCGCAATACTAGCGGCGGCAGTAGAAAAAGCAGTAAAAATGGCTGTCATTCTGAAAGCGTGCCTCAGCATGCTTTCATGAAGCTTAGGATTTGACTCGGCAATGAATTTAGAAATGGATATCGGCAGTTCCAGGCTCGCGATGACAATAATTAAAAAGATCGTGGGCAAAATACTCATGTAAAGCCCCATCCCATGCTCGCCAAGCTCCCGCGCCAAAATCATATTGACGACAAATTCAAGGCATTCAGCGAAAAAGGCGGCAATGGATAAAAGAATGATCCCTTTCACAAATCGATTCATGATGTCTCTCCTTGTCTCTTGTACTACCAACATCATATGAGACAAGTTCAAAAATTATTTTATTTTTACTCTTTATATGAAAAAAAGCACAGCTGAGACAAATTGTCTCTTCTATGCTTAGACGGCAAAAACGTGTCTGCCGATTTTTTCTACGATTTTTCTTGAACGAATCCAATTATCTGACGCTGTTTTCGGATTATAAAAGAATATGGCATCTGTTTCTCTATTTTTTGAGGACAGCGCTTCTTCGGCAGCTTCAATCGATTCTTTATCAGGCTTTTGGTTAATGCTCCCGTTTGCGACCGGTTCAAAGGCGTTTTTCTGATAAATAACTCCTCTTATCGTATCAGGAAAACCTTTTTTCTCCGTCCTGTTCAGTACAACGCTTGCTACAGCGACCTTGCCTTTATATGATTCTCCTTTGGCCTCTGCGTGAACGAGACGGGACAGCAACTCTTTTTCAGACTGTGTATATGTTTCTTTCTCATCATTTGTTTTGTCCGGTTTATCTTTATCTTTCTTTTCAGTGTGTGCTGATAGCTTAATCGGTTTTATTTTCTTGTCTTTATCAGCAGACAGTGAAGGGAAAGATTCATTCGTATTTCGATCTATATGTGTAAGCCATTTCGCTTCTTCATGTTTTGTCTTCTTTGCGCTCAGTAGTGAAGCTTGTGTATGCTCAATTTTGGCTGCAGGCATGAAACAAAGAAGAAAAACAGCCAGAGCAGTGAATTTCGTTGTCATACAGTTTCCTCCTTAAAGTGCTCCAAAAAACACTTCATAACCTTAACAAGAGATCCATTCATTTTCACGGAAAAAGATTTTCCAACTCTCCCAAGGAGGTATCAGGATGGAATAAAGAGGATGACTCACTGCTTAATGGCAAAAAAACAGTCTGAAATTCTATAAATATTGTTAAATTAAAACATGTTTATCCATCTTTGGCACTTTACATTTTATTTACACCTGTTACAGACAGCTGTAATAAAAGGCTTGTATTCTGTCATATATGATAAAAAGGCTTCTCACGTATGAGAAACCTTCAGCTTCTTGGCTGTTCTAAGTATTGAAAGATAACATCTCCGCCTTGCTGGGCAATTCCTCGGAAATGTTTAAAATCATCTTGTTTAGATAACACGGCCCTGAAATCAAGAAAATGCTCTTTCTGGACTCTCAGTTCATTTATGGCGCCGGTGCGCAGCTGTTCAATCATTTCTGTTATTTCTTCGGGACGCAACAAAAATTCCCCCCTTTTCTTTCTATTGACGAAAATCAATATATCATCTTTATAGCGACAGAACAATTCATAAGGGAGATAAAACTCCTTATCGCTTTACTTCTCAATGAAAATACTGCAAAATACTTTCAAAAGGCATTATTATGTTTAAAGGAGAGGAAGCTTGTGAAAATCGCTAAGGTTGGGAATGTCATTGAATTTAAAAACGGATTAACCGGTGTTGTTGAAAAAGTAAATGAGAATTCTGTTATCGTTGATGTGACGATCATGGATAACTATCGGGATCTTGAGTTAGATTCATTGACAGTTGTTAATCATAAAAATTATAAGATCATCAGAGACTCCTATTAAAACCTCCTTATTTCCACATTTATTCAAAAAACTGCAAGACGGACAATTTAACACCTTACATATGAAATTCGCTTTCTCAAAAGCTGCCGGCCGGCAGCTTTTTTACATAAAAAACACCGATCATGAATCGGCGTTTTTGTCTATTTCTGTTATTTCTATATAGAACTCGCTGACGGCCCCTGGTTCGTACAGGTTGGTCAATGATGTTGAATAATTTGTCATTTCCCCCCGGAAGGCAAGATCGCGTTCCGGAACCTCGACATTAAACGTTTTTTCATACAACAGGACAGCGATATCATGGTAAGTCTCACTCGTAACGTTTAAGGTAAATGCAATTTTTCGCTTCGGCTCGCTCTCCTCTTGATATGCAGCCATTTCTAACGTTACATTGTTTAACCGCAATGTCTTCACTTCATATCACTCCTTTATAGTCCATGCATCTTAGCATACCTTAGCGAATGTTTACAATGAATATGTTCTTAACGGTTATATGAACCAATTCATTCGAAAAGACACCTTTACAAACATACGTTCGTTAAATTATAATAAAACAGACGAGCTGCCATCCAGCATCCCGTCTTTTCATTAGAAAGCGGCGAGTGGAATTCCCCCCCCGGATTCGCTCGTCTTTTTTATGTAAAAACCGCCTCATTTCTAAGGAGAAACTATATGGTCGATTATCAACAAGTCATGTTTCACCATGCGTACTTTGGCGCCTTGGATTTCCCCATCCTTTAATGAGAGCGGTCAATCAATTCTCATCATGTTTTTTAGATAAACCAGCATCCATTCAGGAAGTATATGAGTGTATGCTTTTAAAGTTCTAGTTATTCGTGCGCTTCCATATCGATCCTGAACAATTCTGAATGAAACGCAATAATCCTGCTATCAAGGTAGCATGTGTATGACTTGAATCATGGAAGCAGAATAAATTCAACACATCCGTAATTACTTGAAATGCGTACTATAACATAAGTTTGAATGTGTATTTCAAGCCCAATGTAATGCCTCGTATGGAACATTTCGGGAGAAGGGCCTATGGAATGCCCTCACTGTTTTACCCGCACCCGTAATAAACTCCTTTCAGTATGTCCATTTAGAGATTCATTGCAATTATCTTCGAATTTTTTTCTGAACTATAAATCATTATATATTTTTAAACACTGTATTCCAGACTGACACATCTTCTTGTCCAAGACTCCAGCTGCCAAGACCTTTCAGATTATATTTTTGAGCGAGTTTTATTTTTGCTCTGAGTGACTGTTCATTTTCAAACCATAATGTATATGTTCCCGAAGGCAACGGCCCCTTGTTATCGTGATTGACAGTAAAAATAGCTTTTGGAGATTGACTCTTGGTGTCAAAAATAATTGTCCCGCTATGCCTTTTTACTAAGGAATCAACAAGGTAAAGGGGAATGGCTTGAGAGGCAGATTGGCCTTCCATCCAGCAGCGGCCATAGAATGGCAATCCTAAAACTAGTTTTTGAGGAGAGATTTTTTGGGTCAGAACATATTGAATGGACTTTTCCACCCATCCTACACTTGCGGTAGGCCCAGCAAGGCGGCTTTCATCATAGGCCATAACCATAAGATAATCTGCATATTTAGCCAAATACTCGTAATCATATGATCCGTGCCAGCCCTTCGTCCAGCCAAAAGGATTTGCCGCCACTGCAACTGATACTTCTTTATGTTTAGGAATACTTTTCCTTACTAATCTAATAAAATCTGTAAATAGATTCCGATCTTTTTCTGTAAGGTTTTCTATATCGATAATAACTCCGTCCAAATCCAGTTCTTCTATTGCATGAGAAATTTGTTTAGCTAAAAGAACTCGGTTCATTAATGCAAATCGTCCCAAATCCTGATCCCAATGATTGCTTAGAAAAGGAACTACTTTTAATTTTCTTCTATGAAGAGCTTTAATCACATCGGGATTAGCTGAACGGAGAAGTAATGATCCATCTTTTCTGATATAGAAAAAATCAGGAGACACAACATTTAATACTCCGTTCGTTTGATCAACGTGTTGAATAAAGTCCCATCCTAATCCAGAATAGTAATAGCTCATTTGAAACATCTCATAACCCCTTCATCCCCAAAAATATCAAGTTCCCCACAAATAAAAAAATGAGGATTGTCATTTCAATTTGATTCGCTTCCGAAACCTCAAAGATTATCTTTCTCTTATCTTTATAATTTGTCCAGGATAAATTCTATCTGAAGAAAGCTTATTAAGATTCATAAGTTGTTGTACCGGAATTTCAAAGGATTTGGCAATCGTCCATAATGTATCGCCGGATTCCACATGATATACTTCGTATGTCACGGGAAATTCCATATAACGAGGCGTTCTTTTTACTTTATTCGCTTGATTTCTTATTTTAGGTATTTTCCCCTTCATTCATATTACTCTCCTTTAGAATAATTTGTTATTAATATTTCTAAACAGTTTCTCTCTAATCTTAATGATTTGTCCAGCATATATTTGATCTGATTTGAAATGATTAAGCTCCATGAGTTGCTGCAGGGAAACATTATACTTACTGGCAATTATTGATAATGTTTCACCGGGAGTAACATGATGGATCACGTATTTTTCTTTGAGAACATCTACATAATGAATGGTTTCCCCTAAGTTTCTTATGATTCCTCTGCTTTTTAGCACCTCAAGCATTCTCTCGGCTCTATGCCGATAGGAATCATTCTTTACAGCCTTTTTACCGTTTATCTGAATCTTTTTTCTCTCGCTATCATGATTCAAATAGTATTTAACCTTTTCCAATGTTTCTTTTGGGGAGGAAGAAACGATGAGATCGCGGCCAGGTTTGAATTTACCTCGAACTGCTGGTGTATCCGATGTCAATAAAAACCCCCCGGAACCAAGAATCTCATAGGTGCGTTGTGTAAGTTGGCTTTCACAGTTTTGCAAACCGATAATGATTTTTGCTGAACTGTAAACTTTATATGCTTCAGTATAATCAAGGTATCCATGGATCCAATTGCGGGGAATTTCTCTTCCTATATATTTACTCATTTTTTCCCAGTTTCTCCCCCAAAAATCAATGCGAATACCCTTCCGTATAAGAGGACGAATAAGCGTTTTTAAAGAGGACGAACGGAACACTTCCGGATGTTCTTCAAGAAAATTAGGGTAAGCATTAGCCACCACTGCTATATCACAACTGTATTTCGCTAATGGTTTAATCTGGTGATGTATACTTTCGTGAAATGCAAAGTCTAAGTGAGCTGCTTTAATCCCCATGCTTTCATAAGTTTTACACAGAGAAGGCGTAACCGTGAAAACAAAATCCGGTTTCATCTTTTTAATTAACGGGATAGTAAAGTTTTGAGTGTGCAGCGGGTCTTCAGTTGCCCAATAAACGAGAGGGATATTCACCTTTTTAGTAGCGTTGCGAATCCAGGCCTGCTTTTCCCTTGAATGCTCTGGTGTCCATCCCATAGATACTATTAGATCTGGTTTAAATTCGTCTATCATTTCAGTGATATTTTCCCGACTTACAGGACCGGAAATCATTACGGTATGTCCTGCTTCCCTAAACCCATTCGGTAAACCATAGAGCCACATGGGATGACTCTCAAGGAAAAGAATTTTCACACATTTCCATCCTCTCTTTCACTTTTTAATGTCTACTTTATTGGTATGTATATGTAATATAACTTGTCGCGGTACTAGTCTATAAAAAACGTTCAGGTGTGAGATCACGAGATAGCTTGTGTGGGATGCCCCACAAAAAAAGAAAGCAACCTACAACATATTTTCCTATGTGGTTATTCAGGACATAAGGATTCCTTTAAATATTTTTAAAAGTATTAGAATACAAGGACAGGGATATTATTTTTTATTAAAAGTCAAGAGCCCCCGTTACTTTAAGTACATTTATTCACAATGTAATCTTTTTTACAGGTCATTTAGTGGTAGCCCCAGGAAAATGCGAATTTACAACGTTAATCAAATTCAAATATAAAAAAGTCGAATTCCCTGTCCTTTAAGGAAAACGACTTTTTTATACGACTTCTTCAAGTAAATCCCCATTAACCTTTTTTGGGGACTATTTGTAATCTCTGCGCAGTGAAATTATACCTGTGCTAGCCCGCCATCTACGAACAATTCAACACCCGTCAAGTAACTGCTTTCGTCTGAAGCAAGGAAAGATACAGCGTTTGCTACTTCTTCAGGTGTCCCAACTTTTCCAGCCGGAACAGTATTTCCGCTATTTTCCAGTACCTCTTCAAGTGCATCACCAAAAAGCTCATCGTAGGCAGGTGTAAGAATACCTCCTGGACTAACCACATTTACACGGATTTCAGTACCTTTTAGGTCAAGAATCCAGTTGCGAACTAGTGCTCTTAATGCTGCTTTAGATGCTCCATATACACTAAACGCTGGGTTGCCAATTGATCCAGCAGTAGAGCCCGTTACAATAATAGAACCTACTTTGTCTGGGAATAGTGATAATGCTTTTTGAACAGTAAAGATGGTTCCTTTAACGTTAATGTCGAACGTTCTATCAACCTGCTCTTCAGTAATTTCACCTAATGGAAGGAAGTTGCCGATGCCTGCATTAGCAAAAAGAATGTCCAACTTACCTTTTTCCTGCTTTATAATGTCATATAGTTTGTCTAAGTCTTCAAGCTTAGAAATATCACCTTGAACACCGGTTACGTTCTTGCCAATTTGGTTAACAGCTTTATCAAGTTCGTTTTGTCTACGTCCCGTAATATAAACATATGCACCTTCGTTTACAAATTTTTGTGCTGTAGCAAGACCAATCCCACTTGTTCCACCCGTTACAAGCGCTATTTTACCTTCAAATTTACCCATACTTAACACTCCTTTAGAATTAATTTTATTTTATGTCTAGTACCTTTAAGTACTTGAAGAACAACTTACAAGATATAGTATCCTTCAGTAAGCACATTATCGGAAGTACCCACTTTTTTGTGATATAGTAACTAAAAAGTAATAAATGTGGAATGGAGAGCTTTAGACATGAAAAAATTTAGCTGTGGGTTTGAAGTGACAAAGGAAGTTATTGGAGGAAAATGGAAAGGCCTTGTATTATACTTTTTAATGAATGGACCAAAGAGAACGAGTGAATTAAAGCGCATTATCCCAAATATAACTCAGAAAATGCTGATTCAAACACTTAGAGAGCTTGAAGCCAGTGGACTTGTGAGCAGAAAGATGTATAATCAAGTACCGCCGAAGGTTGAATATTCATCCACTGAACTTGGAGAATCTCTTAAACCTATCTTGCAGGAGCTCTGTCAATGGGGAGGCCATTATGCGGAGCAAGAGTATGCAGAAGGTGAATATGAAATTGTACAACCAGAACAACTAAGTTAGGATTGATGTAGCTGCTGAAGTAAATGCTAAACAACTTCAATACCATCACCTAACAGATGAAGAACAGTCAGAAATAAATGAGATATTCAATTTTGAAAGTGAAGTTCTAATAAGAAGTGTCATCGACTATATTCAGGAGAACTTTGATGAAATTCAAAAAAGAGCTGTTTCAAATGTTAAAGAGAAGGTTCAGAAACTTAGCCAAAAAATAATGAAGATATTGATAATAATATTTAATGCCTATGATCTCTAGATAGGCATTTTTTCTTTCGGATAAAAAAGAAAAGACGTACAAATTGTACGCCTTAATCTGCTTCTGTACTATCAATTTTTCACTGCATAAAAGTCACAGTTCAGGTTGCACCTCAGGTCACACTTTTATTGAGCTTAGTGCGGGTCACACTTCGCTGTGACTCGGTTACAATTCCGCTGAAAATTAACGCTGAATGTTCGGATTTTACTGTGACTCCACTTCGTTTCACACTCCGTATCACACAACGGAATAATTAACGATTATCAATTGTCTCCGGATACAAATCATGGTTCATCATACGGTATTCGGCCATTTTCTCATACTTCGTGCCAGGCTTTCCGTAGTTTGTGTACGGGTCAATGGAAATTCCGCCTCTTGGCGTGAATTTGCCCCATACTTCAATGTAGCGCGGGTCCATTAATTCAATCAAGTCATTCATGATGATATTCATGCAGTCCTCGTGGAAGTCACCATGGTTTCTGAAGCTGAATAGATACAGCTTTAATGATTTGCTTTCAACCATTTTTTCATCAGGAATGTAGCTGATGTAGATTGTCGCAAAGTCAGGCTGGCCTGTTTTAGGACATAAAGATGTGAATTCCGGGCAATTGAATTTTACAAAGTAATCACGGTTTACATGTTTATTCGGGAAGGATTCCAGCACGTCCGGTGCATATTCGAACAAATAATTTGTACCTTGATTGCCTAGCAATGTTACACCTTCTAATTCTGATTCTTTTCTTGTCGTCATGTTCATCTTCCTTTCTATTATACTCCGCGTTTGTTGCCCCATAACAGGGTGTGCAGCTGCGGGAGCACTCTGACGAGATTCATCTCCGCATCGACAGCTACCTTATCAACAAGCGCTTCATATTTTCCAAGCAAATGTGCAATCAGTGACTGATCATCTGTCGTATGCACGTCATCATTTCCGACTTGTAAATAAAACGGGATTCCCGGATACCGCTTGTGCACAGTTTTGGCAAATTCCAGATCTTCATCATTAAAGATGACAACCTTCAAGCTGACAGCATGCTGTCTATCATTCTCTTGAAGTAAAGTTAAAATGTGGTCAAGCTTTTGAAAGTTCGTTACCATTTTTGAGCTTGGCGGTTTTGGAGAAATTGTCAGGTCATCAATCAGCGTAAACCAATCCTGATAAACGGTCCCTTGAGTTTCAAGCGCTGCACGGATGTTATTTTCCTTCAGCAGTTCAATAAAAGCATCCAGCTGTTTTAACAGAGCCGGGTTGCCGCCTGAGATCGTCACATGAGAAAACGCATCTCCCCCAATGTCCTTAAGCTCCGCAAAAATCTCCTCCGCCGTCATCCAGCGAATATCTTTTTTAGCAGACCCGTCCCAAGTGAAAGCGGAGTCACACCAGCTGCAGGAATAATCGCAGCCGGCTGTCCGGACGAACATCGTTTTCTGTCCGATCACCATGCCTTCTCCTTGAATCGTCGGGCCGAAAATTTCTAATACAGGAATTCCTTTAGCCATTCAAACCACCCTTTTTCGGACGGTAGACACAGTAGCTTGTCGGTGTTTCACGGACAAACACCTGTACACAGGTCGGCTTATTCTCCAAAGTGTCTAAATAAGCCTGTACGTTGTCATAAATCGTTTTCGCCACGACTTCAGTTGTCGGCAGCGAATACCGGTCGTCCTGAGAAAAATCTTCATGATCATTTAATAGCGTGTGATCATAGTTTCCGTGCACCAGTTTTTTGAGTACGCTGAAATTGACAAGAAAGCCTGAATCGTCAAGTTCGTCGCCGGCAACGGTTATATTTACGGTATACGTATGCCCGTGAACCCTGCTGCACGCTCCCGCACTTTCCCGAGGGATAAAATGAGCGGCTGAGATATGCATGTCCTTATTCAGTTCAAACGAATAAGGATGCTGGGCCTGCGGATAAATTTGAGATAACAATTTATGCACGCTCTCCTTTCATCACCATATATTCTTCATAACCTTTTGAACGAAGGTGACATGCCGGACATTCGCCGCAGCCGTCTGCGATGATGCCGTTATAGCATGTCAGCGTGTTGTTTTTCACAAAATCCAGCGCGCCAAGCTCATCTGCAAGCTTCCACGTTTCCGCCTTATTGAGCCACATGAGAGGCGTGTGGATCACAAACGGCTTCTCCATTGCCAGATTTACCGTGACATTGCAAGATTTCACGAATTCGTCACGGCAGTCAGGATAACCGCTGAAGTCTGTCTCGCAAACTCCTGTAATAATGTGGCGCGCGCCAATTTGGTAAGCCAGGATAGACGCAAAGGATAAGAATACCAAATTGCGGCCTGGAACGAATGTGGATGGCAGTTCGCCGTCTTTTACTTCTATCTCAATATCATTTCTAGTCAGGGCATTCGGTGCAAGCTGATTTAAAAGTGACATATCAAGCAAATGATTTTTCACACCAAGCTTTTCCGCAATGGATTTTGCCACTTCAATTTCCTGCGAATGTCGCTGATTATAATGAAAAGTCACCGTTTCGACTTCTTCGAATTCTTTTAAGGCCCACAGTAAGCATGTTGTGCTGTCTTGGCCGCCGCTAAATACGACAATTGCTTTTTCTTTTTTCATGATTCCTCTCCTTCTCCGCAATAAAAACGCCGGCGAGAGACATCGCTACAGCTAATTCACGCAAAAAAACACCTTTTTTCGGAAGGTGCTCTAGAAAAACATAAAAAAGGCCGTATCCAAGGATACAGCTCGTCCTTAGTTTTTTATAGAGGGTGTAGCTAGAACCTCTCCCGCATATCGCACGGATTTTCTTCAATTTTTTCACTTCTGCTATCTTACCATAATGATGTTTTTCTTGACAATAAAAAAGTCAGTCCCCGGTTCCTAGATCAATTATCGCTCTATAGTGACGGTTCGTTTCATTATATATATTTATAAACTGCGCCGCCGAGGAGCTTTTTTGCAAAGCAAAGCGCCTATGAAGGCCAGGCTCACATAGCCAAACAAGGGATAAATCGTTGAAATAAGCCTGCCGTACCCTATTTGGCTCGTAATATAAGCCGTGATCATAATGGCCGCAAAGATATATTTGCTTTTCACTGGAAGAAAGCTTTGCACTTGTTTTTCTAATCCATATAGATTACCGATAACTGATGTGAACACTTCTCCGAAAATAATGAGTAAATAAATCAAATGGACAGATCGTGCAAAGAGATAAACCACTTGTGCCATCGGTATATCATACAAAAATACATCCGGAAGAGTTGACAAAGACAGAAAACTCGCGGACAGCACAATCGTCAGCATCGTCCCTCCGATTAAAGCGCCTTTTTTGATCACTTTCTCCGAGGACATTTCATTCGCCAGCGGAACCAAAACTGCTTGGGCAAGCGATAAATTCAAAGCCCCGTAAGAAAAGGCTGATAACAGCCAATCCCAGCGATGCGGCCAGACCCACTGAGCTGCGTTTCGTGATTCGCTGAATATAAAAGAGTCGGCCACTACAATCATTGAAAAGAGGATTAAAAGGGGAACAACAAACACATTGACACCGAAAATGCCTTTTACTCCTCTAGTCATCACAATTAAGCTCAGACCGATTGTAATAAGCATCCCAATCTGAGCGGACATCCCCAATTGTTCCTCAAAAAGCGCCCCTGCTCCTGAAAGCATGACAGATGTAACTCCGAGGAGAACAAACAGCATAAATACATTGATAATTCGCCCAGCCGCCGCCCCGAACAAAAAGATGTTCATTTCTTGATATGACTTGGCATTGATTCGCTTTGAAATGATCATCAGCTTGGCGCCCAGAAACGTAAACATTCCGCCGCTGACGAGAATGCCGAATAAACCGAACCAGCCGAACTTCAGAAAAAACTCAACAATTTCTCTGCCAGTCGCAAATCCAGCTCCGACTACTGTGCCGACATACACAAAAGCAAGCTGACTTGCAGACCCTTTTGATTGTTCCATTTCTCCCCTCCGAACGAACCGCAGTTTTGTCCATAGATGCCTTTTTATAACCTATGAGACAAGTTCCTTGAAAAGACGAAGAAAACATGTTTTACTTTGTAACAAATTAAAAAATGTTGTGCAAAAGGCTTGAAAGTCAAAGATGGTCAGAGTATACTATTAATCAAAGTTGGTCAAACAAACCGGCCTTTTTTAAAAACCAATTGGTCAAAGATAGTCAAATATTCAGTCTGCTTTGAGCATATTGGTTTGAAAGCCGTTAAGTTTGCCGTATACTAATAGTCAAAGAAGGTCAAATCCAATAGACCTTTTTATTCACTTTCATTGGTCAAAGAAGATCAAATTATTAAGGAGGTTTTGGCAAATGCGTTGTCAACATTGTCATCAAAACGAGGCGACGATTCGCCTTAACATGCAAATAAATTCCGTTCATAAACAGATGGTTCTTTGTGAAACTTGCTATAACGAACTGACCCGTAAACCTTCAATGAGTATGGGTCCTCAATCTTTCGGATTTCCGTTTGAACAGGCATTCCAGCCGAAAGAAAAGAGCGCAGCAAAACAAAGCGGAAAAAAAGGGCTGCTTGATGAGCTGGCTCAAAATATTACAAACGGTGCTAAAGCCGGTCTCATTGATCCCGTCATCGGCCGTGATGATGAAGTGGCGCGAGTGATCGAAATTCTAAACCGCCGGAACAAAAACAATCCGGTTCTTATTGGTGAGCCGGGTGTAGGGAAAACTGCCATCGCTGAAGGGCTCGCTTTAAAAATTGCTGAAGGTGATGTTCCAAACAAACTGAAAAACAAAGAGCTATATTTGCTTGATGTTGCATCCCTTGTTGCAAACACAGGGATCAGAGGCCAATTTGAGGAGAGAATGAAACAGCTGATCACTGAGCTGAAGGAACGAAAAAATGTCATTCTGTTCATTGATGAAATTCACCTTCTCGTTGGCGCAGGCTCTGCAGAAGGATCAATGGACGCCGGCAACATTCTCAAACCGGCCCTAGCCAGAGGCGAACTGCAAGTCATTGGCGCGACAACACTGAAAGAATATCGTCAAATCGAAAAAGATGCCGCGCTGGAAAGACGTTTTCAGCCTGTCATGGTGCAGGAGCCTTCAATTGAACAGGCTATCCTCATTCTGCAAGGGATTAAAGACAAATACGAGGCGTACCATGGCGTAACATTCAGTGATGAAGCAATCAAAGCGTGTGTCACTTTATCATCCCGCTACATTCAGGACAGACACCTGCCGGATAAAGCAATTGATTTATTAGATGAAGCAGGTTCAAAAGCTAACCTGTTAATTGATGAACTGAATGATGAGGATGCCGCTGAACGCTTAACTGCAATTGAAGCCGAAAAAACAAAAGCCCTGGAAGAAGAAAATTACGAACTGGCTGCAAAACTCCGTGATGAAGAACTCGCATTGGAGAAAAAACTGAACAGCTCCTCCGCTCATACTGCTGTCACTGTGGAAGCTGAGCACATTCAGGAAATTGTTGAACAAAAAACAGGCATCCCTGTCGGCAAACTGCAGGCAGACGAACAAACGAAAATGAAAGAACTCGAAGCAAAACTTCATGAACGCGTGATTGGACAAGAAGCCGCTGTTCAAAAAGTGGCAAAGGCGGTAAGACGAAGCCGCGCCGGTTTAAAATCCAAAAACAGACCAGTCGGCTCCTTCCTCTTCGTCGGTCCTACCGGCGTAGGGAAAACAGAGCTTTCTAAAACACTGGCAGATGAATTATTCGGCACAAAAGACGCTATTATCCGACTCGATATGAGCGAATACATGGAGAAACACGCCGTATCTAAAATTATCGGTTCACCGCCTGGATATGTCGGCCATGAGGAAGCTGGACAATTAACTGAGAAAGTGCGCCGCAATCCTTACAGCATTGTGTTGCTGGATGAGATTGAAAAAGCACACCCAGACGTTCAGCATATGTTCCTGCAAATTATGGAAGATGGCCGTCTGACAGACAGCCAAGGCAGAACCGTAAGCTTCAAAGACACTGTGATCATCATGACAAGTAATGCGGGTGCTGGTGAGAAACAAACGAAAGTCGGTTTCCAATCAGATGACAGTGTCATCGAAGAACAAACATTAATTGATTCACTGAGCATGTTCTTTAAACCTGAGTTCCTCAACCGTTTTGACAGCATTATTGAGTTCCGCTCATTGGAAAAAGAACATCTTGTCAAAATCGTCAGCCTTCTTCTTGGAGAACTTGAAGAAACATTGGCGGAACGGGGCATTAGCTTGAATGTGACAGATGAAGCGAAAGAAAAAATCGCTGAGCTGGGCTACCACCCTTCATTCGGTGCACGTCCGCTTAGAAGAACCATCCAAGAATGGGTTGAGGATGAAATGACCGATCTGCTGCTTGATAATGGCGAGATCACAAGTTTTCACGTGATTTTAGAAGATGATAAAATCAAAGTGCGAGCGAAATAACAATCAGCGGTTTCCTTTTAGGAAGCCGCTTTTTTTATGCTTTCATACTCTTGACTTAGAAAATACCGTCCCTTCCCCTGAAGCGCTACTTCCCTTCATCCTTTACACTTTTTTTAAGGAGGGATGGAACATGTTTATATACAGTGAATATGTATTTCTACTATTATATGAATACCATCTGAAGGACAGCTTGCAAGAAAGCTGCTAATTTCAGTAGACACCCGGGCTTTTCAATTTTGGAGAGCCCGTTTTTGTTTATTTCTCCCTTCTATGCCTCTTCCTTGAATATTTCATGAACAAATTCACAATGTCCCTAAAGTTCCGGGCACCAAAACCGATATTAACCATAGACAAGATAGTAAAAAAGGATTTGGTGAAAAACTATGGATAAAACTTCGTTAATCGGTATTATTCTTGCTTTTGTGGCATTGAGCGTCGGGATGGTTCTGAAAGGCGTCAGTTTCAGCGCCCTTGCAAACCCCGCTGCCATTTTAATTATTATCGCCGGGACAATCTCAGCAGTCGTTATTGCGTTCCCAACAAAAGAAATTAAAAAAGTGCCTGCGCTGTTTCGAGTGTTATTTAAGGAAAATAAACAGCTCACAATAGAGGAACTCATTCCTATGTTCTCTGAATGGGCTCAGCTTGCACGCCGCGAAGGTCTGCTTGCTTTAGAAGCAAGCATTGAGGATGTAGATGATGCTTTCTTGAAAAACGGGCTCAGCATGGCTGTTGACGGGCAAAGCGCGGAATTTATCAGAGATATTATGACAGAGGAAGTCGAAGCAATGGAGGACAGACACCAAGCCGGAGCCGCTATTTTTACACAAGCAGGAACGTACGCTCCGACACTTGGAGTACTCGGCGCTGTAATCGGGCTGATTGCCGCTCTCTCTCATATGGACAATACAGATGAGCTTGGACACGCCATCAGTGCCGCCTTTGTTGCCACACTTCTCGGTATCTTTACAGGGTATGTGTTATGGCATCCTTTCGCAAATAAATTAAAACGAAAATCAAAACAAGAAGTAAAACTGCGTGAGGTCATGATTGAAGGTGTTTTATCCGTTTTAGAAGGACAGGCACCGAAAGTCATCGAACAAAAGCTTTTAATGTATCTTCCTGCGAAGGACCGCTTGAAATTTGCAGAACAAGGAGAGGCGCAAAATGGCGAGAAAAAAGAAGAAGAAGCATGAGGACGAGCACGTTGATGAATCATGGCTCGTTCCTTACGCCGACATCCTTACTCTTCTCCTGGCATTGTTTATTGTGCTGTACGCGAGCAGCTCGATTGACGCAGCTAAGTTTCAAATGCTCTCAAAATCATTTAATGAAGTTTTTACAGGCGGAACCGGTGTACTGGACTACTCCAGTGTCACTCCTCCTGAAAACGAGTCAGACGGCATCGATGAAGTGAAAAAGGAAAAAGAAGAGAAAGAGAAAAACAAGAAAGAAAAAGAAAAAGCAGCTGATCAAGAAGAACTTGAAAATGTGAAGAGCCAGGTGGAAAAGTTCATCAAAGATAAAAAGCTGGAACATCAGCTGGAGACGAAGATGACTAGTGAAGGCCTTCTGATTACGATTAAAGACAGCATCTTCTTTGATTCTGGAAAAGCGACCATCCGTAAGGAAGATGTGCCGCTTGCAAAAGAGATTTCAAATCTTCTTGTGATTAACCCGCCAAGAAATATCATTATCAGCGGACATACTGATAATATGCCAATTAAAAATTCTGAATTCCAATCAAACTGGCATTTAAGCGTCATGAGAGCGGTAAACTTTATGGGGCTCCTGATTGAAAACCCCAAGCTCGATGCAAAAGTGTTCAGCGCCAAGGGTTATGGCGAGTATAAACCGGTGGCTTCCAACAAAACTGCGGAAGGCCGAAGCAAAAACCGGCGGGTTGAAGTTCTCATTTTGCCAAGAGGCGCAGCGGAAACAAATGAAAAATAGCAAAAAAGGAAGCCTTGTGACATATCAGGCTTCCTTTTTTTACTTATTATGAAACTGTTTTGCGTTTAATCCTACTCTTTTTAACATTTCGGTGCACATCTCTACCTCTTCTTCGCTTAATACGCTGATCATTTCATCAATTTCAGCAGCGTGATCAGGGAAAATATCGTTCAAAAGACCGATGCCTTTTTCAGTAATTTGCGCAAATGTCACTCGTCTGTCTGTAGGAGACGCTTTCCGAATGAGAAGTTCTTTTTGCTCCAGCTTATCTACAACGTATGTGATGCTCCCGCTAGCCAAGAGAATTTTATCTCCTATCTGCTGCAGCGGCTGATCGCCTTTATGGTACAAAAGCTCTAGCACAGCAAATTCAGTCGGATTCAGCCCATGCTTATGAATATGCTTATTCATATGATCGTTAATAGACCGATACGCGCGCGACAGCACGATAAATAACTTCAGTGATTTTTCTGTCATGTCTCAATCATCCTTTTAGAAACCGTTACAGAGAAACATTAATAAACAAAGACCAAAATGTCAATAAAAATCTTTCCAATATTTCTCTTCTTTTTTAAAATGTAAGCTTGCCAACACCTTTTTCTAATTTTTTTGGTTATTTTTTCTTATTAAAGAAGAAGAAACAATGATATAATACCTCTAATCAGGTGTATGTTGGAGCGATGCAAATTGAAAATACTAAAAGGCGCCTGCGGGAGAGTCAAACTTTATATCATACTGGTCGTGATTCCGGCAATCGTCATCAGCTTTTTCGTATATGAAAAAGAAAAAGATACAATAGCTGCAGAACATAAACAAGAAGCAAGTGTCCTGCTAAACCTTCACCGCAACAAAATCAATTATTTAATCGGAGAAACAATGGCGAGAATGACCTCCTTGTCCATCGCCATCGACAGACCGGTTGATATAAAGAAAATGCAGTCAATTTTGGAAAAGACCTTTGATTCAGAGCCGAGATTTTCCGGTCTCTATTTTCTCAATGCCAAAGGAGACGTCACCGCAAGCACAACCGAATTAAAAACGAATGTAAACCTGGCCGACAGATCTTTTTTTACAAAAGCAAAGGAAACTAAAAAGACAGTCATTTCAGATAGTTATTCGAGCAGAATTACTGGTCAGCCAATTTTCACAATTTGTGTCCCTGTTTTGGACTCAAAACGTAATGTGACAGATTATCTTGTCGCAGCTATTCAAATTGATTATTTGAAAAATCTCATTAACTTACTAAGCCCTGATGTTTATATTGAAGTTGTGAACCAAGACGGGAAAATGATTTTTGCGAGCGGACAAGCATCTCATGCAGAGGATCAGAAACCTGTCAGCGGATATCTGGATGATATCAGCTGGAATATGAAAGTCTATCCGAACCCGGTCACAATAGAAGAACTGACGAAAAGCCTTGTGCTTCCGCTTTCATGTATTATTGTTCTGCTGAATATCCTTTTTATTCTCGTGCTGTATTATTTGCTGAAGCGGCAGACCCAGCTGGAGCGCTCAGAAAATGAGGCGCAAAAATTAGAGCTGATCGGGACGCTTGCTGCCAGCACAGCCCATGAAATCCGTAATCCTCTTACCGGCATAAGCGGCTTTATTCAGCTGTTGCAAAAGAAATATAAAGGTGAGGAAGATCAGCTTTACTTCTCCATTATCGAACAGGAGATCAAGCGCATCAATCAAATAGTGAGTGAGTTTCTTGTTCTCGGCAAGCCGACAGCTGAAAAATGGGAGCTGAACTCACTTCAGGACATTATCGGAGAAATTATGCCGATCATTTATTCTGAGGGCAATCTATACAATGTTGAAGTCGAATTACAGTATTTAACCGAGCAGCCCTTACTCGTAAAATGTACAAAAGATCATATTAAACAAGTGATTTTAAATGTAGCAAAAAATGGCCTCGAGTCAATGCCTGAAGGAGGCAAACTGACGATCTCCCTGGGAGCTTTAGATAAAAAAGCCATAATCAAAGTTGTGGATAACGGTGAAGGGATTTCTCAGGAAATGCTGGATCACATCTTCCTTCCCTTTGTTACTTCTAAAGAAAAAGGAACCGGTCTCGGCCTTGTTGTTTGTAAACGGATCGTGCTGATGTACGGAGGCTCTATTCATATTGAAAGTGAAGTGCGAAGAGGCACAGAGGTGACAATCACCCTCCCCGTATCCGCATCATAGCCCCCCTGACCATGTCAGGAGGGTTTTTTATCTTCGTGATCGGGCATTGCCATTCGATTTGCTTGCTGGTCTTCCAGAAAAAAGGATTTTGATGAAACGCAACAGCATTTTCAAAAGCAAAAAAAACATAAAAAATACTAAAAAACCCTTTATACCTTCCGTGGCATCTAAAAACTCCATATTCCCTCTACCCGTCACCTTTTGCTGAATCTCAATCGCAAATACGATGACAATGATGACTGTAACAGTATAGATAAAGGACAAGGCTGTCATACTCCATTTAGAAAGCCATGTAAACACAGCGTGAGTGACGCCGAAAAAGAATATGCCAAAAATGCCGATCACCCAAAAATGCATTTCTTTGTCAGTTAAATGAATGCCAAATATTCCGCATAAGGAAATAAAAGCATCATGAAATTGATTGACCATTTCGGTAATGAGAATCGCTAGTTCTTTCATTAGTTCCCTCTTTCATATGAATTTTTTCCAGAAAAAAAGAGCGCTTCCGAAAAGCTCTCTCTTTATATATGCATCTGATAGGCCGCTATTTATTTGCATCATATGCTGGCATAACATCTCTGCGGGGCCACAAGCCTAATTTCTTTACAAGGCCTTGAATCCCTTGGGAATGTTCGTTTTCTTGCATAAGCTGGTGATATTCATTTATTAAACAATCCAGCTCCTGACTGTGCCTGATCGTGTCATGCCCTGTAAATCCCTGCTTTCTAGCGGCATCTATCATTAACTTTCTTTTTTCATCAATAGACACCAACAATCTTTCTTGTTCAGAAGAACCGCCCATTCACTTCACCCCTCGCCGCTAAGAAATAGGAAACAAGTTTGATTGGGTTATTGTGCATTATTACAGATTATACTTTATTTGTAAACATATTTTCATTAAATAAGTTAATTTTTCAGGTATAATAGATATATTGATAGGATTAGAAGAACAATACCCAGGTGAAGAATATCTTAAACACGCCGCCAGGCAGGAGGAATGCCCAATGAAGAAAAAGAAAGCAATTATGCTCGGAGCGGCAGGCGGAAAAGCAATTTTGAAGAGGATAAACCGAAAAAAATGTATTCAGCACATCACTATTTTTTTTCAGATGCTTCGCGATTGGCGAAATGGCGACTATCCTCGGTCACAGGTTAAAACACTTTTGCTGTTAACTGCCGCAATTCTGTATATCGTCATGCCGCTCGATATCATTCAAGACGTAATCCTCGGTCTTGGGTTCATTGACGATGCAGCTGTTTTAGGTTTGATTTGGACACTGATTAAAAAAGAACTGTCACAGTATGAAAAGTGGCGTTTGCAATAAATATAAAAAGCCCCGTTCGATGAACGGGGCTATCTCATGCTTATTGATTCACGCTGTCTTTTTCATAAATCGGAACCCAGCCTTCAGTTGTGACAAAAATTCTCACCGCGACAACTTTGCGGTCCTCCTGAAGCGTGAAGTAATGGCGGATATTCTCAGGCACGGAGATTAAATCTCCAGGGTTTAAACGGACATCAAAAAACGTGCCGTCCTTGCCTTGAATGACAAAAATACCGTGTCCGCTTACAATAAAACGAACCTCATCGTCTGTATGGTGATGCTCTCTTTTAAAGTTTTCAAGCAGTTCATCAAGTTTCGGATTGCTGTCTGACAATGAAATAACATCCTGTGCTTTATAGCCGCGGCGGGTTGAGATATCTTTAATTTCAGTTTCGAAGGTATCAAGAATTTGCTGTTTTTCTTCTTCTGTCAGATCATATTTCTCTGAGAGATGTTCCGGAAGTTTCGTGATATCCCATTGCTCATAAATAACCTCTTGACTGTCCAGAAAGCTTGCCACTTCCTCTTGATTTTCAATCGTTGTATTTGCCTCATCATGAATTCGAATTGTAGCCATTTCAATTCCTCCTTTTATTTAACCAGCTGATGCTGGAGTGTTTTCAATTTCAAATGGTAGCTGAACAAAAATTCATACGCTTCAAGCACTCTTTTTGCCTCAAATGCTGTTTTCCCCCAAGCCGTAATACCATGATTTCGGATCAGAACAGCTCCTGAATCTTCTGAAATCTCTTCCGCAAACAGTGCCGCAAGCGTTGGGATATGTGCCGGATTTTCTATAATCGGAACGGTCACTTCTGCGTTCTCTTCCCACAAGCCGAGTGCTTTTATAATTTCCTGGCCTTTGAATGTGATTTTCTTTTGGTCTCCGTATAACTCTGAAATCACATTATTGTTTACCGTATGGACATGCAGGCAGCATCCGGCATTGGTTTTATTGTACAAATGTGTATGCAAAAGCGTTTCTGCTGACGGTTTCAGAGAATGCCCGCTTTCAGCAGGCTCTCCGTTTTGATTGACCAGCAGAAAATCTTCAACCGTCTCTTTGCGTTTATCTTTTCCGCTTGCAGTGACGAGAAATGTTAAAGGCTCATCTGTAACCTTAATTGACAAATTGCCGCTAGTCGCTGGAAACCAATCTCTCTCTGCCAATTCCCGTTTTACTTCAGCGAGCTCTCGCCAGCGTTCTTGTTTTGCAGCCATTCCTGTACCTCCTTTACATTCTCAATTTCCTTTCTGATCTCATAAAAATCTTGATACGGAAGATGATTGAGGTTCTGCTCCCGGCATTCGTTTAATAAATAATCCCTTGCAAAGCATAGGTCAGACAGCTTTGCTGCCTCCACATCTGTAACCGAATCACCGATCATGATGATATATTGGTTCGGTTCAGAAAGTTCATGGATGACCGACGGCTTACAGCACCCGCATTGATTGCTGCATGTGCCCTTGCAGGAATGAGGCCAGTCAATATGGATATAGTCATTGTCAAATGAAGCATGGTTGCAATAAATGCGGTCTTTCTCCACAATGCCTTCAAGCAAAGGATATACAAAGAAGTCCATTCCACCGCTTATGACATAAAACGGAATCTCGTGCTCATTGATAAATGCTACAAATTCCCGAAAGCCTTCCCTGATTTTTGCATCTTCCAATACAAAACTTGTAATCTCTTCTTTTAAACGGCTGGGCAGAAGGCCGAACATCCGCCCGACACCTTCCTTGATCGATAGCGTTTTGGAAAGTACGCCGTCTTTTAATGCCACCCACTCTGGGGGAGCAAATGTTTTCATGATATTTATAATGTTGTCGTTCATCGTGATTGTTCCGTCAAAATCACAAATAACAAAAGGTTTTCGAGTCGTCATACGGCTTCAACCTTTCCCCATTTATCTAGCGCAAGCTTAAGATCCTTGCATTGTTCGGCTTTTTCATCAATCGGCTGGGCCTCTAGGACCGCATCAATAATGGCTCTGAACGCTCGCCCCCCGCCTT
The DNA here is from genome assembly GCF_037963335.1 of Bacillus sp. PS108. NCBI lineage: Bacteria > Bacillati > Bacillota > Bacilli > Caryophanales > Bacillaceae > Bacillus > Bacillus sp. PS108. The sequence goes on along the minus strand of NZ_CP150155.1, from coordinate 1,403,504 downwards.
GGGCACCGTTCGGATGTCCATGTACGCCTCCTCCGGCGTTAATAATGTGGTCTATGCCGAAATCACGCATTAATAGCGGAACCATGCCGGGATGAATGCCTGCTGACGGAACCGCAAATGTTTGGTTAAAAGCATCCTCTCTCACACATTCTTCATGGATCGCCAGTGCGTCTGCTCTTGGAAGCGCAACCGAACCATATGGAGACGGAAAGAGGCTGAAGTCAGCACCGCAATATCGATTTAATTTTCCGAGTAAAAGAGCGTGAGAAAAACCGTAAAACGGAGAAGACGTAAACGCTCCGCTCACTGCTGGATGCGCCATAATCGGAACTGGGATTTCAGGATCTTCTGCTAGGCCTTGCATAACGTCCAAGCCGTAAGCAAAGACATTAAACAAAAGCGCATCCGCTCCCAGCTCGGCGGCGCGTCTCGCTTTGTCTTTCAGATCAGCCGTACGTCCAGTCAAATTCACCGCATACAGCGTTTTATGTCCGGTTTGCTCATACGTTTCTTTCAATATTTGCTTTCCTTCTGCAATTCTTGTTTCAAAAGGCGCTAGACCTGTCTCAAAGAAAATTTCATCGTCTTTAATCAAGTCAACTCCGCCAAGCGCCTGCTGCCGGAGCTGTTCTTTAATATCACTCAGGTCCCTTCCGATTACGCCTTTAAATATGCTCATTAACAGCGGTCTCTCAAACTCTCCCAGCAGCTTCCGGATGCCGTATACGCCAAACTTTGGTCCCGGCAGTGCACGCTTAAATGCTTCAGAGAAGTGAAGATCGATCAATTTGATTTTTCCGTCCAGGGACAGCTTGCCAAACACTGTTGTCAGCAAAGCCGGAATATCCTGAGAGAAATTGATTTCAGGATAGGCAATTGTGATGACCGCTTGTTTTTCTGATGCAGGAGTTCCCTCTCTCTCCTCAACTTTTATCACCCGCCCCTTATGCTTTTGCATTTGCTCCTGTTTTACAAGGGGCAGATCAGTCCAGGAGCCTACTGTCAATCCTGTTGCGATTTGTTCTGCTTTCTTCTCTGTATCGGCTCCCGGTTCGGTCAGGAGATATGTCGCTAATAACTCACTCATGCCAGAGCTCCTTTCATTTTCATCCATATCAAAAAACCTCTTCAAACTGCAATCGCGTCTAAAGAGGTTTCGTTTCTCGTCCGAATCTTATCTCTCAGCCGCTAGCTGCAAGAATTAGCACCGTGCTTTATAAGTCGGTTGCCGGGCTTCATCGGGCTCGTCCCTCTGCCTGCTCTTGATAAGAAAATATAGATTTTATAAATTATTTTGAATTATCCCATCGTTATAAGGTCTTGTCAATGCTTTTTTGGGTAAACAGGTTCAGTTTGCCAATTCGATAAGCGGCTTCCTTAAGTCTTTCTTCACTTGTTAAAAGTCCGACTCTGACGTAGCCCTCGCCATATTTACCGAAGCCGTTTCCAGCCGCAACCGCCACATTCGCTTTTTCCAGCAAAAGATCTGAGAACTGCTCAGAAGTATAGCCTTCAGACACAGGTAGCCATGCAAAAAAAGAACCTGCGGGAGCTGTTACATCCCAGCCGATTTCCCGGCATGCCGTGATCCAAGCGTTTCTCCTGCTCTCATATCTGGCATTTTGCTCTGCCACACACGTCTGATCGGCTAACAGTGCCTCTGCTGCAGCCTCTTGAGTCGCTCTGAAAAGACTGACAAACATATGGTCTTGATAAAGATTGATCGCTTCAATGACCGAAGCGTTTCCGACGGCAAAGCCAACCCGCCATCCTGCCATATTATACGTTTTTGACAGCGTGTAAATTTCAATTCCGTTATCCTTCGCACCTTCAGTCTGCAAAAAGCTTAAAGGCTTGCAGCCGTCAAATCCTACAGCGCCGTAAGCAAAATCGTGAACGACGCAGATTCCGTTTTCAGCCGCAAAACGCACGGTGTCTTCAAAGAACTCGGAAGTAGCAACAGCTCCAGTCGGATTATTCGGATAATTTAAATACATCAATTTCGCCTGTTCCCTTACTTCAGCGGTTATGCTGCTGTAATCAGGGAGAAACGCCCTGTCCTTTACGAGCGGCATCATTTCCATCTTTGCTTTTGCAAGTGTGACACCCGACCAGTAATCAGGATAACCCGGATCGGGAACTAAAATCGTATCACCGGGATTCAACAAGCATTGCGGGAGCTCGACTAGACCGGCTTTTCCGCCGAATAATACAGCGACTTCGGTTTCCGGATCCAGATCAATGCCGTATTCTCTTTTGTAAAATGCAGCAGCCGCTGACTTCAGACGGTATGAGCCGCGAAAAGACGAATATTTATGATTCTCAGGATCAGCAACAGCTCGTTTCATCTCCTCAACAATATGTTCAGGAGTCGGCTGATCTGGATTTCCCTGTCCTAGATTGATAACGTCATGTCCTTCTGCGAGCTTTTGGTTCACTTTCTGCACCAAAGAAGCGAAGAATTGTTTAGGCAATTCCTTCAATACAAGAGACTGTTCAAATTTCATCTATTCTCACCTTCTAAAAAAATCTTGAAATGATAGTCCATCATCATATATGGTTAAATGAAAAAAGTAAAGAAAAATTTGGGGTGTTAAAAAGATGATATGGACGATATCTTGTCTTCAATTTGATATTTCATACGGAAAACCTTCGGAAAATATAAAAAAGGCTGAATTTTTCATCGAAAAAGAAAGCAAACATGCTGATGTTCTTGTTCTGCCTGAATTATGGACGACCGGATATGACCTGGCCAATCTTGATGAACTCGCTGATGAAGACGGCCGCTCCGCTCAGAGCTGGCTGAAGAAAACGGCAAAAAAACATGGTGTTCATATTGTCGCCGGATCGGTCGCTGTCAGGAAGAATTCTGATGTTTATAATACAATGTACATCGCGGATAAGGAAGGGCAAATCATTAAAGAGTACAGAAAAGCCCATCTTTTTCAGCTGATGGATGAGCATCTGTATTTATCAGCCGGTTCCGAAGACGGATACTTTGAGCTTGACGGCGTCAAAAGCTCAGGATTGATCTGTTACGATATCCGTTTTCCGGAATGGATCAGAAAACATACGACAAAAGGCGCCAACGTGCTGTTTATTTCTGCGGAATGGCCTCTTCCCCGCCTTGATCATTGGAAAAGCCTGCTTATTGCGCGGGCCATTGAAAACCAATGCTTTGTCGCAGCCTGCAATTGTACCGGTTCAAATCCGGATAATGAATTTGCAGGACATAGCCTAATTATTGATCCATGGGGGCGTGTACTTGCTGAAGGCGGACGGGAAGAAGGCATAGTCCGAGCGGAAATCGACCTTCAAGAAAGCGCAGAAGTTCGGGAGAGCATTCCTGTTTTCGATGATATCAGAAAAGATTTATATTAAAAAATATATTGACAACTAACTAAATTACCTGTTACCATGTTCATCAACTGATAAATTAGAATTGTCAAACAAGTGAATATATTCTCTTATCGAGAGTTGGGCGAGGGATTTGGCCTTTTGACCCCAACAGCAACCGACCGTAATTCCATTGTGAAATGGGGCGCATCTTTTTCGCGCCGAGACGCTGGTCTCTTAAGGCACGGTGCTAATTCCATTCAGATCTGATCTGAGAGATAAGAGAGGCGGACATAGATGTTAAGCCTCCTTCTCTCTGAGAAGGAGGCTTTTTTACGGCCACATATTAAGTGATTACATAATTGGAGGTTATGATGATGGGAGTCACAAAAACACCTTTATACGAAACGTTAAATGAAAGCTCCGCTGTGGCGTTGGCGGTGAAGCTTGGCCTATTTCCAAGCAAAAGCACGCTGACATGCCAGGAGATCGGAGACGGCAACTTAAATTACGTTTTTCATATTTATGATCAAGAACATGACAGAGCATTGATCATTAAACAGGCGGTTCCGTATGCAAAAGTGGTGGGAGAAAGCTGGCCGCTGACAATCGACCGTGCAAGAATCGAAAGCAGCGCTCTCATCCGTCAGGGCGAGCATGTGCCTCACCTGGTTCCAAGAGTGTTTTATTCTGATACGGAAATGGCCGTTACCGTCATGGAGGATCTCTCTCACCTCAAGATCGCAAGAAAAGGACTCATTGAGGGTGAAAACTATCCTCATCTGTCGCAGCACATCGGTGAATTTTTAGGAAAAACACTTTTCTACTCATCAGATTACGCGCTTGAACCTAAGGTGAAAAAACAGCTTGTTAAACAGTTTACAAATCCAGAGCTATGCGACATTACGGAAAGACTTGTTTTTACAGATCCTTTCTTCGACCATGACACAAATGATTTTGAAGAAGAGCTTCGTCCTTTTGTCGAAAAGCTTTGGAATAATGACAGCGTTAAAATCGAAGCCGCTAAGCTGAAAAAGTCATTTTTAACGTCTGCAGAAACGTTGATTCATGGTGATTTGCATACAGGAAGCATTTTCGCAAGTGAGCACGAAACAAAGGTGATTGATCCTGAGTTTGCTTTTTACGGACCGATCGGCTTTGATGTAGGGCAATTTATCGCCAACTTATTTTTGAACGCACTCAGCCGTGACGGGGCTGACAGAGAGCCGTTATATGAACATGTCAACCAGGTCTGGGAAACGTTTGAAGAGACGTTTAGTGAAGCCTGGCAGAAGGACAGTCTGGATGTTTACGCCAACATCGACGGTTACCTCACTGATACGCTCAGCCATATTTTTGAAGAAGCAATCGGATTTGCGGGCTGTGAGCTGATACGACGCACGATCGGCCTTGCCCACGTAGCTGACCTGGATACGATCGTGCCGTTTGATAAACGAATTGGCAGAAAACGCCTGGCGCTCGAAACCGGCACAGCCTTTATCGAAAAACGTTCGGAATTCAAAACGATAACAGATGTTATTGAATTATTTAAGTTACTTGTAAAGGAATGATCCATTCATGACCCATTCATTTGCTGTTCCACGTTCTGTTGAATGGAAAGAAACAGCTATTACCATTTTAAATCAGCAAAAGCTTCCTGATGAGACGGAATATTTGGAGCTGACGACGAAAGAGGATGTATTTGATGCGATTGTCACGCTCAAAGTAAGGGGCGCTCCGGCGATCGGCATTACGGCTGCCTTCGGACTGGCGCTTGCTGCCAAAAACATTGAAACAGATAATGTCACGGAATTCCGCCGCAGACTGGAAGACATCAAACAATATTTAAACAGCTCACGGCCTACCGCCATTAATTTGTCATGGGCGCTTGAGAGACTGAGTCATTCGGTCGCAAACGCGATTTCCGTAAATGAAGCAAAAACAAACCTTGTCCATGAAGCCATTCAGATTCAGGTTGAGGATGAGGAAACGTGCCGGTTGATCGGCCAAAACGCCCTGCAGCTTTTCAAAAAAGGCGACAGGATCATGACAATCTGCAATGCCGGCTCAATCGCGACAAGCCGCTATGGAACGGCGCTAGCTCCGTTTTACTTGGCCAAACAAAAAGATTTGGGATTACACATTTATGCCTGTGAAACAAGGCCTGTCCTGCAAGGTTCACGCCTTACTGCTTGGGAGCTGATGCAGGGGGGCATTGATGTCACTCTGATCACAGACAGCATGGCTGCCCATACGATGAAGGAAAAACAAATTTCCGCTGTTATCGTCGGAGCCGACCGAATTGCAAAGAACGGTGATACGGCAAATAAAATCGGCACATACGGTCTTGCTATTTTAGCAAACGCCTTTGATATTCCGTTTTTTGTCGCCGCACCTTTATCTACATTTGATACAAAGGTCGAATGCGGCGCTGATATCCCGATAGAGGAACGCGATCCCGAGGAAGTCAGGCAGATTTCCGGAGTTCGGACCGCTCCATCCAATGTGCCTGTCTTTAATCCCGCTTTCGACATTACACCTCATGATCTCATTTCAGGAATCATCACAGAAAAAGGGATTATGACCGGAAACTATGAAGAAGAGATTGAACAGCTGTTTAGAGGAGAAAAGGTGCATTAAAAAACCGCTGGACTTTGCTCATTTGGAGCCGAGTCAGCGGTTTTTTTGTTTCTTTTTGTTAACATTGATGATTTCATCTTTTTGAGCGCTTGATAAGATATGCAGTTTCACAAACAGTTCGGCAAAAACGGCAAGTTTCTCAGAGCGGCTCGGCTTCAATTGCTTTGTCCTCCTTTTTCATCAGACCAACTTTTTTAACTTAATAAAATGATATGTCGGCCGTGAAAAAAGGGAACGTGCCATATGTTTTATTTTTCTTTATAGGAGATTCGCTCGATGTTTAGCAAAAATGCTTTGATCTCCGTTTTGCTTCCGGCGTATCCTGTTAACGCACTGTTTTTGCCGATCACTCTGTGGCACGGGACAAAAATCGGCAGGTCGTTACGTTTATTAGCCTGCCCGACAGCGCGCACCGCTTTCGGACTGCCGACCGCAGCGGCAATATCCGCATAGCTTCGGGATTCGCCATATGGAATCCTCTCCAGCGCCTGCCACACTTTTTGCTGAAAAGGAGTGCCCTTTTGGCTGAGCGGCAGGGAGAATGTCTTCCTTTCGCCTGCGAAATATTCTTGAAGCTGTTGTTTCGCTTCTGCAAGATTAGGTGTTTCCTTGTGCTCAGTATTCTGAACCGTTTCTTTCCAATCCACCCAATCTTCCTGACTGAGAAATAGACGAGTGATCCGGTCCTCCTCTTCGGCAATGATAAGTTCACCGAGCGGCGTCTCGGCTGTCGTATAGTAGTTCATTCATCATTCCTTCTTTCTTCAGCATTCTGTCTGACAGGAAGCGTAATATGAAAAACGGTGCCCTTCCCTTCTTCACTTTCTACCATAATCTCGCCTTGATGTTCTTCAATAATTTTATAGCTTACCATAAGCCCAAGTCCAGTTCCCCGTTCCTTTGTCGTATAAAATGGTTCACCAAGGCGCTTTAATTTATCTTCTGTCATTCCGATTCCCTCGTCTTTTAAGGAGATAAGAACATGATCTTGATCCAATGCCCTTATCGTTACAAAAATATTTCCGCCGTCAGGCATCACTTCGATGGCGTTTTTTAATATATTGATAAAAACCTGTTTCAGCTGATTCGGTTCACAGTAAATCGGGGGAATGTCGTCAATTAAATCAAGTTGCATTTGTACATTGCTGAGATTGGCTTGCGCATTTAGAAGGTCTATCGTATCCCTCATAATTTGGGTAACATGTTTTTCCTCATACATAATGGCCTGGGGCTTGGCTAAAATCAAGAATTCGGTGATGATGGATTCGATGCGCTTTAGTTCTGAGGTGATCACGTTGAAGTAAAGGGCGTAGTCTCCCTCGACACTCCCTTTCAGAAGCTGAATGAAGCCTTTAAGAGCAGTCATCGGATTTCTGATTTCATGAGCAATGCCGGCTGCGAGTTCGCCGACAACATGAAGGGTATCTGATTTGCGCAGGCGTTCCTCCAATTCTTTTCGCTCTGTTACGTCTTTAAAGATAGCCAAGTTCATATTTTGAATAATATTCCGTTTAAATGAGAATTCGAGTTTTCTGTTATCACCGCTGCTCAGCAAAAATGGAATTTCGTTGTCCATTTCATCAAAATTAATCTGCCTTGCCGGTGATGCCAGATTTTCTATTTCATAAGCAGAAATAATATCTAACAGGCTGTGCTGTTTGATCTCTTCATGTGACAGGCCCAAAATATGGCTTGCTAACGGGTTGGCGTCAATGATCCTGTATTGATTGTCGAACAATACATTGCCGTCCATTGAGCCGTTGAATACTTTTCTGAATTTCAGCTCGCTTTCCCGAAGCTCCTTTTCCATCCGCTTTCTGTCGCTTACATTTCTTAAGATCGTCAAATGCTGATTTTCAAGGATTGTCCGTTTTGAAGTAAATTCAAGCTCTTTGAATTGGCCGTTCCCCATTTGAAACAGCAGCTCTTCTCTGATCTCTCCGTATTTTGCGTATTTCCTCTTCGTTATGCTGTATTTCTGCTGCGAGTCAACGAGAAAATCACACAGCTTTCTTTTCAACAGCAAATTCATCGGCAGCTCAAAAATTTTACAGGCTGATTGATTCGCTTTTACGATTCTTCCGTCATTCGACCAGATGATGATGGCGTCCATTGCATTTTCAAAGATTTCTCTGAAGCGCTCCTCACTTTTAAAGAGCTGCAGCTCCATAGACCGCTTCTCTGTGATATCCCTCATAATGGACATATAAAAACCGCTGATGATGTTTGATGTAATCGTGAATTCAAATAGTTTTTGAACTCCTGAACGAAGCTTGACAGGCAGCTCCCCCTTCGCTTTTCCCTTGCGGTTGAGCGCCTTCCAAATATTGTCGAAATCTTTTCGTGAGCCGCTGTCTATGAACTCATACAAAGATAAATGAGACAGCTCATTATGATTGATTTCAAAGCTTTTACAAAAGGACAAATTGGCATCAATAAAACCGCCATCTTTATCAAACAGGACGATTCCGTCAACTGCTCTGTCAAACAAGTCCTTAAAAAGCTGTTCATTCATAGAGAATTCCCGCTCCAGAATCTTCTTAGAAGATATGTCCCTCATGACAACAAAAAAGAAATCCTCACCAATGCCTCTTTTGGCCAGAAACTCTATGTATTTTGTTGCCCCGCAATCAAGCCTGATCGGAACCTCCTTCCACAGAAAGCCTTTTTTAAAAAACTTCTTTACGGAAAGATTCAGTTCATCCTTTGGGATTGAAAACAAAAAATCCAAAACAGAACGCTTTTTCAAATCTTCCGAGTCAACTTGAAGCATCCTTTCTGTTGCTTCATTTGCCTTAACAATCCGCATTTCGTTATCACAAATAAAAATAGCATCGAGCGTATTGTTGACAATCACTTGATGCTGATTCAATTCCTTTTTCAGTCGCGCGTTTTCTTCTTTGAGGCGATTCAGTTCCTCTCGCAGCTCCGAGTTTGTCTGGACACCAAGAGTTTCCATGCATGTACACTCCTTCTTCAAAACCTATCCCTCAATATTTCTACAAAATGCGGGAACTTCCTTCATTTGCCCTATAAATTTCAGAAAATTTCAGCGCCATTACATTACGAAGACATTTTCTACGATCCTTACCGTCACTTTACATCGACCTAACAATCAGCATTTTTTTAGATTCCTTTTTCATCTTTTATTTTAAAATATGTACCAGCAGGGAATAATCTCTTAGTGACTGATGAAAGAGAAGGTGATGCTATGAGTAAATCGCGGGACAGTTATTTCGATAACGCAAAATTTTTATTGATATTCCTTGTTGTATTCGGTCATATCCTTCGTTCCTTTATTAATGATAATCATTTTATGCTCTACCTCTACAAGTTCATTTACACATTCCATATGCCTGCATTTATTCTTGTATCCGGTTATTTCGCGAAAGGCTTTAAACGGGCGGGATATGTAAAAAAGCTGGCGGTCAAGCTGATTATTCCGTATTTGATTTTCCAAATCATTTATTCCGTCTTTTATTACATTATGCAAGATGAAAGCATGGCAAATGTGAACCCGATTGATCCGCAATGGTCGTTATGGTTTCTTGTAAGCTTATTCTTTTGGAACCTGCTCCTATATCCTTTTTCAAAGCTTTCAAAGCAGTGGGCGCTGTTTGTCAGCTGCGGAATCGCCGTGCTGATCGGTTATCTGGACTTTGTCAGCAGCACGCTGAGCTTGTCACGGACATTCGTATTCTTACCGATGTTCCTTGTCGGTTTTTATTTAAATAAACATCATTTTGATCTATTGAGATCAAAACGCGGCAAACAAATTGCGCTCGGAGTGCTTTCCGCAGTATTCGTCATCTGCTGGGGCATCGATTTTGACTATTCTTTTCTGTTTGGTTCAAAACCGTATTCTTCATTTGGAGACGTTACCCTTGTAAGCGGACTATCCCGAATCGGCTGGTATGTACTCGCCTTTGGGGCAACCTTCAGCTTTTTAGCGCTTGTTCCGCAAAAACGGTATTTCTTTACCAGATGGGGAACCCGGACATTTTACGTGTATCTGCTTCACGGGTTTATTATTAAAACATTACGGCAGGTCGGGCTTGAGGATTGGCTTACTGACTATCAAAGCTTAGTGATCCTCTTGCTTTTAACAGCAGCCCTGACATCAGTCCTCTCGAGCAACTTTGTTAAGACAGTCGCTCAGCCCTTCATTGAGCTGAGGATGACCAGCTTATTGCAATTTGTCAGAGGAACGGGCAAAAATGCTTATTTAAAATAGAAAAGCACCTCTTAAGCGGGACGCCGCCTAAGAGGTCTTTTTTATTGGTGTTTTTTATTTTTGTTTTTTTCTTTTTTCTTTTCAGGCTTGGTGACTTCCAGCGTTTCGATGATCTTCCCGGCATTGTAATCCCCAAGTTCACTTGAGAACTCTTCCTCCAGCACCTTTTTATTCATAGGTTTTTTATGATTTTGCATGTCTTTGCTATGACGGTTTTTCTTCACAATTACATGCCTCCCTGCTGGCCCTGTTTGGAATTGCGGTTTGCCCCTCTAAAATTGGGGTCATCATGATATTGTGTCTTATATGAATTAGGGTCCATGCTCTCGGTAGGTGTATTGTTATTTTTAATGGCTTCATTCACTTCAGCTTTACGCTTCATACGAATCCTCCTCGCCAATTTTCAGACATTTTAAGATGCAGGAGCGTAAATTGCACCTGTCGAAGTTAGGTTCTCCAACTGAACAGGAGGCACACATCTTTTTTTTGGCAATCAAAAAACACCGCAAAATATGCGGTGTTTTGCCTATCCGATAATCACTCTTTCTTTCGGATAGTGATAGTTCGCTTCAATTTCCTTTCTTCCGATCAGATACAGGAAGGTTAGGATGCCGATTCGCCCGATAAACATGACAATCATAATGACGCATTTTCCAACACTGCTCAAATCTGCCGTAATTCCAAGCGACAGGCCGGTTGTACCGAATGCCGAGCACACTTCAAACAAAAGCTCCAGCAGGGAATGTTTTTCTGTAATGGTCAGAATGAGTGTCGCGCCAAAAACGAGCAGGATCGCCATCATCGTGACAACAAGCGACTTCATCAAGTCAGCAGGGTGAAGCTCCCGTTTGAATACCTTTACGGCCTTATTGCCGCGGGCAAAATGAAACAGCGCAAGAAGGTTCAAAGCAAAAGTCGTTGTCCGTATGCCTCCCCCGACTGAGCTTGGCGATGCTCCGATAAACATCAGCGCACAAATAAAAAAGAGTGTGGAATCTGATAATTGGCTGATATCGATTGTTGCCAGTCCCCCGCTTCGGGTTGCCGTTGATTGAAACAGGGACAAAAACAAAATATCATGCCATGATTTTCCTGCGAACGCATGGTTTGCTTCCAGGGCAAAGATGCCAATGGCTCCAAACAAGACAAGTGAGCCGAACGTAATCGTCGTGATCTTTGTAAAAAGCGTAAATGGATAACGCCGATGCTTTGAAAACAGGAAATCCTTTACTTCAACAAGCACGGGAAATCCAATCGCTCCAAATATAATTAAAAGCATTGTAATAAACTGCACAAAGTAATCGTGGCGAAATGGAATCATCGAATTACCGGTAATATCAAATCCGCCGTTTGTCGTTGCACTGATACTGGCAAAAAATCCGTGTAAATAAGCTTCCTGATAGGAGTCATAGTAGGTTAAGAAATATGTGCCGAGTATCAGCCCGCCAAAAAATTCAATCCACAAGATCAGAAACAGTACCTGCTTCATCAGATTGACAATTCCTGAAAACTGGGATTGGTTTTGATCAACCATAATCAGCTTCCGTTCTTTCAGCCCGATTCGTTTTCCCATGATCAGCCAAATGAACGTTCCGAGCGTCATAATTCCGATTCCGCCAAATTGCAGAACAAATGCTAATATAAAAATCCCTATTGTGCTGAATGTATCAGCTGTATCAACAACTGTCAGTCCCGTTACACTGACTGAACTGACAGCTGTAAAAAGCGCATCAATAAACGTCCAATCCGCCCCCGGTTTATGGGCCGCCGGCAAACTCAGCAATATAACGGCCACAGTAACTGCAAGAAAATAATATAATGCGATCAGCTGGGCCGGTGACAAGGCCTGTATCAATTTTCCAAACTTTAATCTCATGTAAAATCCTTCTGCCTCTCTTTTTAAGTACGGTAATTATTCTAAAGATATTAGGTCCATTTTTAAAGGCTTTTACGAAACATTTTCTTAACTTGCTTATTTTTTTATGATTTTAGTCAATGGATAAAATAAAAAACCTCTGAGAATTCTCTCAGAGGAACAATGTGTTTGTATTATTTAGCTTCCAGCCGTCTGATTCGCTCATCTAAATCAGGGTGAGTAGAGAAAAGTGAAGAGCGCTTCTTGCCATTAATCTTTAACGTTTGGACAGCTGTCTGATCGTCTTCCATAATCCGGGAAGAATAGCTTTTAAGCGTCCGCAGCGCATGAATCATCTTGTCCTTGCCGGCAAGATCCGCTCCTCCTCTGTCAGCATGGAATTCACGATGGCGTGAATACGCAAACACAACCAGGCTGCCAAGTATCGAAAAGACAATCTGAAAAATAATCATTGCAATAAAATGAACGATCGGCGCTAGATCTTCTTTGACAAAACGGCTTGCTATCCAAGCAGCGATACGCGATAAAAAGACGACAAAGGTATTAACGATACCTTGTAAAAGCGTCATTGTTACCATATCACCATTTGTGATATGCGCGACCTCGTGGGCAAGCACACCTTCAACCGCTGCGTCATCCATCTGCTCCAGCAGCCCTGACGATACTGCGACAAGTGAACGGCGTTTTGACGGTCCAGTCGCAAACGCGTTTACTTCAGGTGAACGGTAAATCCCGACTTCCGGCATTTTCGTTAAACCGGCAGAGCGGCTTAATCTGTGAACACGATCAACCAATTGCTGTTCCTCATAGCTGAGCGAGTGTTTTTTCGGATTCAGCACTCTGACGCCCATCATCGTCTTTGCCATCCATCTGGACATCGCAAGAGACGTAAAGGAACCGACAAATCCAACGACTAAACTGAACACAAGAAGCGCCATTGGATCAATACCGCCATCAGCTGTAAAGTACGTCCCGACTCCTGTAACAGAGCTTAAAACAGACAAAACGATCCCGATTGTTGTAAGCACCAAAATATTCGTTAGAATAAACAGAAAAATTCTTTTCGCCATAACAACCTCCGTTATTTTAAGTTCAAAAGAACCCGTATATTTAAATTATAAAACATCCATTTGAAAATGCAAGGAATTCGACGTATGATGTTAATGTAATTTGCTGACGCTTGAATTTTGAACTTATACATAGACCTATATCCGCGTCAAATTGTTTAAAGAGGTGAACAATGAACATTTTTAAACTCTCTCGAACCGATATGGTGCGGCTGCTCTATTCCCTAAAAGGACAAGGAGAACATAGCCCGCTCGACATTCTCGTCCAATCAGCGAACATGTCAGCAGAAAAAGCAGCCAATCATCTAGAAATTCCTGAATTTCTTACAAGATACGAACGAAAAAAACAGAAAAAAGAATACGGTCTGTCTACAAATGAAATCGTAGAGCTTGGCAACTTATGCGAGCTGACTTCGTTAAAGTCAACCGCGATTCAAAACTGGGTAAAGCGTGATATCAAAGATCTGATCGGACACCCTGAGCTGGGCAAAAAATACTCAATTGAACAGGCAGTAATTCTTTTAATTGTACGTGATTTAAAATCCATTTATGACTTTGAACACATACGGGCTATTTTAAAAGTGGCCTTTAACACAATCTCAGACAGATCTGATGATGTCATCAGCCCGATTGCTTATTATGAAAGCTGCGCATATGTGCTTGATGCCATCCATCACCAAGATACTCCTTCTATGAAAGAATCAAATCTGCAGGAGATCGCCGAACAGGAGACAGAGCGTCTCCGTCACCGTTTTGAAGAACTGAATGACAGCCAATGGCTTAAAATCAGACAGATTATCGCCATTACAGTCCTCTCCATTTTGACATTCCATATTCAGGCAACCGCACATAAAATGACAGCAGACATTCTATAGTCTGCGCCACCCCGGCTCAGAGGCCGGGGTATTATTTTTCTCTACAACAATTGCCAGCATAAATAAACCCCGTATATTTCAAACTAAATACGCGTTAAGAATTTCTTTATCGAAAAAGGAGATGAAAAAGATGGCGAGCAGAAATAAACTCGTTGTTCCAGGGGTGGAGCAGGCACTAGACCAATTTAAACTCGAAGTGGCTCAAGAATTCGGTGTGAACCTTGGTTCTGATACAGTCGCACGCGCTAACGGCTCTGTAGGCGGAGAAATGACAAAGCGGCTGGTACAGCAAGCACAATCACAATTAAATGGCACAACTAAATAAATTCAGGTCTTTATTCGCCGGGGGCACTCGGCGAATCTTCATTTTGAGCTGAATTATTATCACTGCTGTAGCCGTTTGGATTACGTCGGTCTGAATCGTTATCCCTTCTGGACGAAGAACGGTTCTTGCCTTGTTCACCATTGTTCCAGTCCCTGTGATATTGGCTTTGGCCCTTGTCAGCGCCGTTATTTTCATTTCCTTTATCTTGAGGATCTTGTATTGGGGTTTGCTCATGGTCCCCATCTTTTTCGGTATTTGTGTTTTCATCTGATTCCTTTATTTTTTTGTCTTGGTCACTATCATCAATCTGGTCATCCGCTTTCTCTTCTTTCTGGTCTCCGGAATCCGCATCATTCAGCTGTTCATTATCTCCTTGCTTGCTGTCCTGGGTGTCAGTTTGATCGGTGTTTTCATCCTCATTTTCATCACTCTTTTGATCCTCTTCCCCGGATGGTTTGCTGGAGTCATCTTTTAAATCTTTATTGTCATTCTTTTCATTTGATTTGATGTAGCTGCCTGTTGAGACGCCTTCTTTCTTCGCTTTTTCCCTCGTTTGCATATCTGACTCGAGAGATTCCATGCGGTATGTCGTTTTATATTTTTCAGTCACATCATTCAGCTGTTTTTTCACAGCCTTTTTATATGTATTGTCTTCTGTGTTTTCATAAACAGTGGAAATCAATATTTCTTTCGATTTCTTTACATACCCGTGTTCACTGCAGTCGGTTATAATATCGTCAATCACCTTTTTAAAATCAGTCTTCTCCCAATCATCTATATCATTCACGACCTTCTGTCCCTCATCGTTTAGAGGCGTCAGTTCAATCACTTCATAATCGCTGTTTAACGCCATTTCGACGCTTGGATTGATATCGATTGTCATATACGCATAGGCCTTATTATTAGAAAAAACGGGGAGAACTATAAAAATAAAAAGCATAATAGCAGTCATCGTAAAAATCCCCATTTTGAAAGGGCGCAGTTTAAAAAAATCAAAAAAGCTGGCCCTTCTGCCCATGCGTGTTTCACTCGGAAGCATGATTTCTTCACCGATTTCATAGCTGTGTCGATCATTTTTGGCTTTTAAAAATTGTCCGTCAGGGGTCAGCAACGTGACGAATTTTTTATTTTTCTCTACTATAATCCCTCTTCTCATGAGTGCAGCACCCCTTTAAGATAATCTTTTAAATAAATATAATCACCCGTAATGATAATACACATCGCAATAATATATTTTCTGTTTCTCTCAATCGTTTTTCGGCTTACAGAGACAAGCTGTTCAAGCTGTTTGACCGGAAGCTGCTTCTTTGTATACAGGATAGCGGCCAATTCTTCATGTTCAACAAGCGTCATTGCCACCTTTATGGCGTTTTGCCTTGCATCCGTGTGCTTTGGAGAATTTTCAAGCAGTTCTTTAAACGATAAACCATAATCCTTGAGCTGCTTTTGAAAATAGAGGATTTCCTCCCGCCTCTGCTCCTGTTCAATCTGACGGCGGTATTCATCAATGGAAAGCTCGGCTTCAATCAGGCTTTGTGATGACTCCTGATCGTCTCCTTCCTGTAAATCGATATTTATATTTTGTGCGCTTCTGGCTTCTTTTCTAATGTAATCAATGACTTTTCTTTTTATAATAAGCTCAGCAAATGCGAGCAGAGAATTTCCTTTTTCAGGTGAATATTTTTCTATAGCTTCATTAAACGCGATCAGTCCAATACTGAACTCATCGTCTTTTTCATCTATATATCGTTTACAAACGGATGAAACCGTCTTTGCGATAAATGGCTTATATTGCTGTATTAATTCATTTTGCAGATCTTTATTGCCTTTTTGTATACTCTCAACAGCTTTTTCAAGTGTTTGCTTCTTTTTTCCCAATTTAAACAAAAGGCTAAGCACTGGTTTCACCTCAGTTCCTCCCTATAACTACTCATTAATGATAGCTAATTTGATAGGGATTCGCAAAGGAGAAAAAGAAATATTGATTTCCAATGTCTCAATTATGACAAACCATTCTGACGTCCTATACATGATTTCGTGCCTTTCTAAAGAATTAAGGGGGTTTTATGCGTGTTTTTTGTAACAAAGATGTTATAAAAATGTTATTTTATTTCGCTTATGAAAACGCTTCAAACACAAAAAGACTCTGCTTTTAAGCAGAGTCTTTCAGATTACGCCCGTTCACGGGTGCTGTTTTTTTGTTCGTTTTGTGCGCCCTCCGGCTGTTTTTTCCCACCTGACATAAACCAGCCGCAAACCGCGATTGCTGCTAAGACACCCCAGAATATCAGCTTCCATGTTCCAGAATGAATAAAGTGCTCAGAAACAACCGCTATGTCGCGATGGGCAAGCGTATATAAAGCAAGCTTCACTCCGACCCAGCCGACAATCACAAAGGCTGCTGTTTCTAGGCTTGGACGTTCCTTTAATAACTTCACAAACATGGAAGCCGCAAACCGCATGATCACCAGTCCGATGATACCGCCGGCCAAAATGACGAGAAATTGTCCTCCGTCAAGTCCGCCGATCTTCGGGAGTGATGTCCCAGGAAGTGTAACCGCCAGCGCTACTGCTGCTAAGATGGAATCAACAGCAAACGCGATATCTGCCAGTTCAACTTTTAAAACAGTCGGCCAAAAGCCGCTTTGCTTCGTCTCTTTATGTGTGTCTTCTTTCTTAAATACATATCTTTTCAATAAGTGGCTTGCTGAGATATACAGCAAATAGATCGCGCCAATCGCTTGAACCTGCCATACGTTGACCAAAAATGAAATGGCGAATAAAGAGCCAAATCGCAGAACAAAAGCCCCTGCCAATCCATAAAATAACGCTCTTTTTCTTTTTTCCTCCGGCAAATGTTTTACCATTACCGCCATAACCAGCGCGTTATCGGCGGCTAAAATCCCTTCCAGCCCGATCAAGACGAGAAGAACCCAACCATACTCTAATAATAATGCTGCATCCATAAATGATACCCTCCCAAAAAAGTTGTTTTCTTTCTCTTCATCCGATCTTATGCCGGCCGGACCATGCAAAAAAGACCTTTGCCGACATAAGGCAAAGGTCTTGCTAGACATGAATTCAGGCATGCCAACAAAGCCGATGGATACAATCCATGAAATGACGACTTTGTTTCCGGAATACACTCCGGACGCTACTCCCCTTTGGGATTTCAAGAAATATGATTTTATACGTCAATGATATGCGCAGCGCAATGATTTGTCAACGTTTATTTTTCAAAAATACAGATAATTGTTCGGAGTGCGTGCGTTTCTTTCTCTTTTTCATCAGTAAGTAGAGCAGGAAAAGCGCCAAAATGGCTATCCCGATCGGAAGCATATATTGATCAAGAATAGAGCCGACTTCCTTCCAATTTTCACCGAGCTTCACACCGAGATAAACATATACAAATGTAATCGGAAGCATAGCAATGAATGTATAAAGCGAAAACACCCAAACATTCATTTTTGCAATTCCGCACGGTATGGAAATCAATGTCCTGATGCCAGGCAAGAAACGGCCGCTGAAGGCGACAAAGCCTCCATGTTTTTTGAAAAATTCATCTGACTTATCAAGCGCTTCAGGTTTAATAAAGAGATACTTCCCAAAACGTTCAAGAAACGGCCTTCCTCCGTACCGGCCTATCCAATACAGCGTAAGCGGACCGGCCACTCCTCCAAGCGATCCTGCCAAAACAACGCCGGCAAGTGTCATATCGCCTTTAGATACCCAATAGCCCGCAAGCGGCAAGACGACTTCGGCCGGAATAAACTCAATGCTGAGCGCTAGAAATATTCCAAAATAAGATAAGCTTTTAAATGCTTCTATCCATGACATAACCAGCTCTTCGATAGCCACCAACTCCCTTGTTTCATGTTTATGTATCATACATTTTTGTTTTTTCGGAAAACGTCAAGATGATTTTAACACATTTTTCACGGTCAGTTGAACTAAAAATAGATCTCCCTCGTATTTCTATCGTTTTGAAGGCTGAAACTCTGCGGTTAAGCAGCCGATAATAAAGAGAGTCAACAAGACTGGAACACACGATACGGGGGGGGGGAATCTCCATTTGGAAATACACGTTACGTATAATACGACGCTCATATGTTTATCTATTCTAATTGCCTGTACCGCCTCGTATATTTCCCTTGAACTTTCAAGGAAAGTCACCATCAATACAGGCTTAAAAAGTAAAATTTGGCTGATCGGCGGCTCACTTATTATGGGATTCGGTATTTGGTCAATGCATTTTGTAGGGATGATGGCCGTCCATATGGAAATGCCGATGGAATATGAATTCATGCCTTTAATGGCAGCCATTGGCGCATCTGTTTCGGGATCATTTGTGTCATTATATTTTGTCAGCCGGCACATTCTTACATATTACAGACTGCTTACCGGATCAGTTGTGCTTGGCGCATCTATTGCTTCTATGCACTATATCGGAATGTCTGCCATTTCCCGGGTAATGATTATTTACGAACCGATTTTATTTACAGTTTCAATTATCATTGCGATTGCAGCCTCTTTCGTCTCGTTAAAAATATTCTTTGACTTGGCCGTAAAAAAACATTCTGAGCATCTTATATTCTATAAAGTCGTCAGTTCAATTGTAATGGGCATTGGGATTTCGGGCATGCACTACACAGGGATGCTTGCGGCAACTTTCCATAAGGACATGGCTCCGCCCGGAAGCCATATGGAGGTGCAAACGTTTCATTGGTCAATTTTTGTTACTTTAATTATTTTTTGTATCCAAACGTTATTGTTATTCAGTTCCCATGCAGATCGAAAGTTTATTAAACAGAGCGAACGCATAAAGGATAACGAACAGCGATTTCAGTCTTTAATCGTCCACAATATTGATGCAATTTTTATTTTATCATTAGAAGGAGACATAATATCTTCCAATCACGCTGGTGAGGAAATGATCAGCAAATTTGGCTTCAGCATGCATGACTGGAGGAATTACACATCACTGAAGATTAAGCACCTTTTTGAGCAAGTTAAAAAAGATAAACAAGCGATGAACAGTGATGGCGAACTTATCACTGAAAAAGGCCAGTTTCACTTAAATATTACTCTCATACCTGTTGAGGTCAATCAAGAACTGGACAGCATTTATGTCATTTGCAAAGACATGACGAAGCAGTACAAAGCAGAAAAAGAAATCCATAGAATGGCTCATTATGATTCGCTTACAGACTTACCTAACAGAAGACATGCCATCTCTCATCTAACAAAGGTACTGAATCGCGAGCATACCTTGCATTATAACACCGTTGTTTTCTTTCTCGACTTAAACCGGTTTAAAGTGATTAACGATGCATTAGGGCATAATGTCGGTGATCAACTGCTTCAGTTTGCGGCTAAACGTTTGTCATCTGTAGTCCCTGATAACGGATTTATCGCCCGTCTTGGCGGTGATGAATTTATTATTATATTAACAGACGCCAATACAGGAACAGGCGAAGCAGATGTTTTAGCAAGAAAAATTATCCAAAAAACCTTTCAAGATTCAAGATCACACCCTTGTCACATCTGTCAGTATCGGGATTGCGATATCTCCAAAAGACGGGACGGATGGCCTTGAATTGATGAAAAAGGCTGATATGGCGATGTATGCGGCTAAAGAACGAAACAAAAGCAAATACAGATACTATTCTTTTTCAATCGGCAACAAAGAAACCGTTAAGCTTAACCAAGAGATGGTACTCAGAGAAGCAATCGAAAACGATAGATTTGTCTTGCATTATCAGCCGCAATTCAGTGTGAAAAAACAAAAAATGACAGGAGCAGAAGCACTGATACGCCTTGTGACACCAGACGGGCAACTGCGTCCGCCCGGAGAATTCATCGGTGTTGCAGAAGAAACGGGACTTATTATTGATATCGGAAAGTGGATTATAGATGAAGCAGGCAAGCAGGCAAGGATTTGGCATGACAAAGGCTATGATCTTTCTGTCGCCATTAATATTTCCGCCAGACAGTTTCAATCTAAAGATCTGATTCCCCTCATCAAGGATACGCTTAATAAATACCAGCTTCCTCCGCAGCTTCTTGAAGTGGAGGTGACGGAAAGCATGACAATGGACAATCTCGATCACTCCAAAAAGGTTTTGTCATCCCTAACAGAATTAGGAATCAGAATCAGTATTGACGATTTCGGTACTGGTCACAGCTCTCTTAGCTATTTGAAGGACTTCCCGATTCACAGGCTGAAGATTGACAAATCATTTATTGACGATATTCAGACCCATCCTAAATCAGAGCAAATTACCGGAGCTATTATTGCCATGGGGCATCAGCTGTCTTTGCAGGTGATTGCCGAAGGTGTGGAAAATGCAGCTCAAAAGCAGCTTCTTTTTGAAAAAGGCTGCGACCATTTCAGGGCTTCTTTTTCAGCAGGCCAATACCTCCGGAACAATTCGAACAATTCATTATTGAACAGCCGTCGCAATAACAGCGCCGGCTTTTTTTCACCCATAAGTTACTACACATGAATCGTACTCCTTCTCTTCACACTAAAGAAAAAAAGGGGTTTATCGATATGCATACAATGTGGAAGGGATCGATCAGCTTCGGATTAGTAAACATCCCCATCAAGCTATATGCGGCCACAGAAGATAAAGATATTAAACTGCGCAGCCTCCATAAAGAGGATCACGCACCAATCAAATACGAGAAAGTTTGCAGAAATTGCGAAAAAACTCTTAGTCCTGATGAAATTGTGAAGGGATATGAATATGTAAAAGGAAAATATGTAGTGCTGACAGACGAAGATTTAAAAAGCTTAAAACAGGAGCATGAGGAGAAAGCAGTTGAGATTGTTGACTTTGTTCAGCTTCAGGAAATTGATCCGATTTATTTTAACCGCTCCTACTTTGTCGGCCCCGGGGATAATGGGACGAAAGCCTATACCCTGCTGCGTGAGGCGCTGCGCTCAACCGGAAAGATCGGTATCGCCAATATGACAATCAGGTCAAAGCAGCAGCTGGCGATTCTCCGCGTTTATGAAAATTGTATCGTCATGGAGTCTATCCATTATCCCGATGAGGTCAGAAGCGCCGCTCAAGTCCCAGGTGTACCTGATCAATCGAATGTAAACGATAAGGAACTGCAAACTGCTATCACATTAATAGATGAACTGACTGCTAAGTTTGAGCCTGAGAAATATGAAGACACGTACCGACAGGCGCTGCTGCAAAGAGTCAACGACAAGCTAGAAAATAAAGAAACGGCTGTCACTCCTGATAAAGCGCCACCTCGTGAAGATGTCATTGACCTGGTAAGCGCTCTGCAAGCCAGCATCGACAGAACCAGAAGGCCGAACCGGGAGACACCGGCTGCCGCACCTGCACAAGCCGCTGAACCGAAAGGAGCCGGAGATAAAAAACAAAAAACAACTAGAAAAAAAGCCTCCGGCACATCATAGCGCATGGCGTTTACCATGCAGCCGGTCTTAACTTCGTCACCGCCAATCGGAGCAGAATGGCGTTACGAAGTAAAATATGATGGGTACCGCTGTATTCTCCGCATCCATTCTTCAGGTGTGACCTTAACCAGCAGAAATGGTGTGGAGCTCAGCAGCACCTTCCCTGAAATCACACAATTCACCAAAACTGCCTTTCAGCACCTAGAAAAAGAGCTTCCGCTGACACTTGACGGTGAAATCGTATGTTTGGTGAATCCCTGTCGTGCAGATTTTGAACACCTTCAAGTGCGGGGGCGTTTGAAAAGGCCAGACAAGATTCAGGAATCGGCAAACGCGCGGCCGTGCTGCTTTCTCGCCTTTGATTTGTTAGAGCGAAGCGGAGAAGATGTAACGCTTCTTTCGTATTTGGACCGCAAAAAATCGCTGCGTGAACTCATATCCGCAGCAAAGCTTCCTGCATCTCCAGATCCTTACGCAAAAGAAACCATTCAATCCATTCCCTGTTATGATCATTTTGATCAACTCTGGGAGATGGTAATAAAATATGACGGAGAAGGAATTGTAGCGAAGAAAACAAACAGCAAATGGCTTGAAAAGAAGCGGTCGTCCGATTGGCTCAAATATAAAAACTTTAAACAAGCTTATGTTTGCATAACAGGGTTCAACCCTAACAACGGGTTTCTGACGGTATCGGTGTTAAAAAACGGAATAATGACACCGATTGCCTCTGTCTCGCACGGAATGCGCGATGAGGAAAAAAGCGCTATACGCGAGATTATGGAACAGCACGGACATCAAACACCCTCAGGCGAATTTAGTCTTGAACCTTCGATTTGTGCAGCTGTTCAATACTTAACAATTCTCCAAGGCACATTAAGAGAGGTATCGTTTATCGGTTTCGAATTCCAAATGGACTGGACCGAATGCACGTATGCGCAAGTCATACGACACTCCAAACCGGTTCACCCAAAGCTCCAGTTCACAAGCCTGGATAAAATCATATTTGAAAAGAATAAAAAAACAAAAGAAGATTTTATTCAGTATATGATTGAAGTCAGTGACTACCTGCTCCCATTTCTGAAAAACCGGGCTGTCACCGTCATCCGCTATCCGCATGGATCTAGGAGCGAATCATTTTTCCAAAAAAACAAGCCGGACTATGCGCCGGATTTTGTTCAATCTTTCTATGATGGAAGCCATGAACATATTGTCTGTGAGGATATGTCTACATTGCTATGGCTTTGCAACCAGCTTGCTTTGGAGTTTCACGTTCCTTTTCAAACCATTAAAAGCAGGCGTCCGGCTGAGATTGTCATTGATTTAGACCCGCCTTCGCGAGATGACTTTCTTATGGCCGTGCAGGCCGCAAATGAACTGAAGCGGCTGTTGGATTCCTTTGGCATCACATCGTACCCGAAGCTGTCCGGCAA
The DNA here is from genome assembly GCF_037963335.1 of Bacillus sp. PS108. Taxonomy (NCBI): domain Bacteria; kingdom Bacillati; phylum Bacillota; class Bacilli; order Caryophanales; family Bacillaceae; genus Bacillus; species Bacillus sp. PS108. Next base: position 1,380,283 of record NZ_CP150155.1, on the reverse strand, counting down.
CAAAGGCATCCAGCTTTATATTCCCTTGTCTCCCGAGGCATTTACGTATGAAGAAACACGCCAATTTACGCAGCTGATCGCAGAGTACTGCACCAATGCATTTCCCGAGCTCTTTACCACTGAACGCTTGATTAAAAACAGACACGGCAAATTGTATCTTGATTATTTGCAGCATGCAGAAGGAAAAACGATTATCTGTCCCTATTCGACGAGAGGAAATGAGCTTGGGACTGTTGCAGCCCCGCTCTACTGGCATGAGGTGCAATCATCTTTAACACCCGCTCTGTTTACAATTGATACGGTCATCGATCGAATTAAGAAGCAGGGCTGCCCATTTTTTGATTTTTACCGCAACCCGCAAGACGAACCGCTTAGCGCTATATTGCATCAGTTGAAGAAAAAGAGCTGACTAATGAAGTCAGCTCTTTCCGTGTTTAACTGTACTTTTTTTCTAACCGCTCTTTTTCCTGGCGCTGAAGCGGGCTCAGCTGTTCATTATACAAATCAATATCAATCGCGTATTTCGGCCGTCTTTTCACTTCAGAAAAAATCGTTCCAATATACTCTCCGATGATTCCAATTCCCATCAATTGCAACCCGCCCAAAAACCAAATGGATATGATAAGAGACGCCCAGCCTGCATTCGTATGGCCGAGCAGCTTTTGAATAAACGCGCCAATCCCTGCCACAGCGCTGAGGAAAAACAAAACAAACCCTAAAAGCGTAAAGAATCGAATTGGTGCGACACTGAATGAAGTAATCCCGTTAAAAGCGAAGGATAGCATCTTTTTCAGCGGATATTTCGTTTTGCCGGCAAAGCGTTCCTTGCGGTCATACAAAACTTCGGCCGATTTAAAGCCGATCATGGGGACAATACCTCTTAAAAACAGATTCGCTTCCGGATAACGCTCAAGCTCTTCGAGGGACCTTTTATTCATTAAACGAAAATCAGCATGATTATAAATTAATTTAATCCCAAGCTTATTCATGAGACGATAAAACCCTAACGCGGTCGTGCGCTTGAAAAAGGTATCGGTTTTTCTGCTCCGGCGTACACCGTAAACGATCTCGCAGCCCTCATGATATTTCAGCATAAAATCCCGGATCACAGAGATGTCGTCCTGAAGATCAGCATCGATCGAAATGACGCAGTCTGACCTATTCTTCGCTTTATGCAGTCCGGCTAAAAGCGCTTTTTGGTGGCCGACATTGCAGGCTAATTTTAAGCCGGTAACCTTCTTGTTTCTTATGCTCTCCATAGCAATCAAAGCCCAAGTGCGGTCTTTGCTGCCATCATCGACAAACAGAATTTTACTGTCTTCAGCAATTAATTTTTCTTCAATTAAATCATCTACAACCTCTGTCAGCTGACGGCTTGTTTCTTGAAACACTTCCTCTTCATTGAAACACGGGACGACGATGGTTAATACTGGCTGTGACTGTTTCAATCGATATCCTCCTTATCTTGTTTCATATAAATAAATGCGCCAGGCGGAATCTTTATGGTCAAACGTCTTTACGAGCGCGAGATGGTTTTGTTCAGCATTCATGATCGGAACTGAAGAAAAAATGTACCGTCCGCCCATTTTTTTAAATACATCTGTATTTAATTGAAGGTTGTTGATCGTTTTCTTCGAGTTCTTTTTGAAATCATATCGTTTACCGAGTTCATCGACAAAAAGGTAGCAGCGGCTGCCCCATTCATCAAAATATTGTTTCAGCCGAGAATTTTTTTCCAGCTCTTTTTCAATGATTTTCCTAAATTCATATTTATATGAAAGCGGATACAGATTGTTATACGTATCTAACGTATAAAACCCGTTATATTGGGCGATAGACGGATGCAGTCCGATGCTCGCCACCCTATACGAATCTTGCGGACGTCCGATATATTCCTTAATCTCTTTGAATTGCTCCGATGCATAAAACTCCTTGAATGTCGGCGCGTTGTAATGAACGCCATACGTATATTCTTCATTAAAAGGCGCCAACACCATTAGCTGTGCAGCGACTGCGGCGTACACAAGCCATTTCCATCCTTTCCCCATCCGCCAAATGAGATATAAAGCAAGCGCGAAGCTCACGTATATAACAAGCGGCCGAAGAAAATGAAAACGGGCAAAATTAAATTCTGCTAAAAAGGCAAATTTCTGCTTTGGAACAGCCCAAATTTTGTTGAACCAAAACGCATACCATAATGACAATCCGTAATTAAGCACACATAAAAACAGATAAACATTTTCTGGATTTGTCCGATTTCGTTTGAACAGCAGAGCAGCAAATACGACCAGCAGGATCGGAAGGATGACAACGGTATGAACGGTCATCACATGATTATGGCCATAGACAAAGTTTTTTACGGATAGCCGAAGAGAATGCCAAACGTCATGCCTGGATGAGATAAATTCGATACGATGCATCGGTGCGTGTTCAAACAGCATCGAATAGACAAGCCGATATTCAACGAAAAGATAGATACTCGTCATAAATGCAATACTGCCTAAGAACATCAAATTCCATCTTCTTTTTGTAATGGCATCATACAGCCAAAAACACGCCATCCCTGCCAGGAAAAAGAAGAAGCCTAGAACAAAGCTTGAGTATAGAGGGAGCAAGCCCAGCGTCAGCCACTCTCTCCATGAGATATCCCCTTTTCGGATATTTAAAAAAGCCCACAGTGCCAAGGGATACCCAAGCGTACTCAGCATTCCCGAAGGCCAGAACGGTGTTAAGGCAAATGCAAGCGATACGCCAATTCGGATGAAAGCCGCTTTTGGTTCCGGGATTATATGTTTCTTCAGCAGCACATACATTCCAAAAAAAGCGACAACTCTTGTAACCGTCTGGCTTATTGCATAGGCGGTCATGGAAGAAAAGAAAGCATGGAGCCAAACAATTCCGCTCCACTCGGTGCCAAAGGCATCCCTGGGCAGCCCGTTAATGATTTGCGGAATGGCAGCGTCAACCTTGCCGACGATTTCTCCGCTATCGGCCAGAACCTTGTACCAAGCGATGTTGGAATCTAAATTATCGTGGACCCGGATATGGGCATCTTCCTTTAAAATAAAAAGCGGGGATACATACAATAAAAGAAGAAATAATGCGATCCAGAGATAATATGTTTCTTTTTTTTGTTGTCTCATCAATCGTAACATTGCTTACACATCCATTTGTTATTCTGACTCCGTCGGCATGTTCTGCCTCATGTGTCAAAATTTATTATCCCTTTTCCCTTCCAAATCATTCATCATATGACAATCCGTTTTTCAACCTGTCTCTACCCATTAATTCCCGCTATCCATAGGGCTTGATCACTTACTATACTGATAGAAGGGAGGGGATATATTTTGTTTACAATCTTACTTTCATTGGCCATACTCGTATTTGTGCCATTTCTATATAAAGCGAACCGCAATACAAAAGATGTGAAAGTCAACACCATTTCAATCGACCAAAAAGACGGCCTTCCAGCCAGAAAAAAATTAAATATCCTTCATTTATCTGATCTTCACTTGGAAAACATTTCAGTCTCACCTGAGGAGCTGTATCATTTAACAAAAGATCAGCCTGTGGACATCATTGCTCTTACCGGGGATTTTCTTGATCGGAAACGTAATATTCCGAAGCTGGCAGGTTACTTGAACGCCTTGCAAAAGCTAAAGCCTGCATATGGAATGTACGCGGTGTTCGGTAACCACGATTATGTATTAAAAGAAGAGGACTTTCAGAGATTGAAGCGAGTTTTAGAGAAAAACGGCTGTATCACGCTGCAAAATGAACATGTTCGAATCGAGACGGCTGCAGGGCCAGTCAATATTATCGGCATTGATGATTACAGTACGAATCGGAGTAATATCACCGGCTCTTATCAAAGTCTGGAAAATGGCTATCATCTTGTCTTAACACATGACCCAAATATTATTCTGGATATGAAAGATGTTCATTATGATTACCTGCTGTCAGGGCATTTTCACGGCGGGCAAATTCACTGGCCAAAACCGTATCATTTGGTGAAAATGGGCAAGCTCGTGCGAATGAACATGATTAAAGGCCTTCATTATCATCACGATAAACCATTTTATATCAGCGGAGGCTTGGGACAAACCGGCGTAAATATCCGTGTCGGAAGCCGTCCTGAAGTAACATTTCATCAGATTTAATCAAAAAAGACTGTGCTGACCGAGGCATCAGTCTTTTTTTTGATAGGTTTTCTGCAGCTTTTCTTTTGAGATAAACAAATAGGATGAATTCGGTAAATGCCGCAAGCTCACAGGCTTTGAAGTCAAATATAAAATCGGCACATGGGACACTTTTTTAAAACATCTGTAAAAAGGATTCACCGGGGTGATCACATCAAAGCCGAGCCTTTCCACACCTTTGTCAAGCATTGTAATCCCAATGATTCCTTTGATTTTCTCGCTTTTTTTATGATTGTTGATATAGTCAAGAAGAAGCGGCATCGATTGATATACTTTCTGATAAATAATGATTCCTTTTCTGACTGCGCTCTCAATGCTTTGCAGTTCTCTTATCAGCTTAATATTGTGCAGATGAATTTTAACGAGCACATCATTTTTTCTAATATGCGTTCCATCGCTCAGCACGACATGATGTCCTTTATACTTCGTCAGCCTGACTCGAAAAACGCTTTTTTGATCGTTGTCAATCAAGCTTAGCCTTGAAAAAAAGAAATAAATCGGATCAACCACTCTCCATATGGAAAGGAAACAGGTTTTCATCTCTTCACCTTCCTCATAATCAAAAACACCCTTATATTTTGTGAACGTTCTCCTCAAAATATAGTTGCCATATTTTTTTAGGAGGACTGTCATGAAAAACATTCTCATTTTTCCTTTTTTAAGCATTTCCACCGGCCATCATCATGTGGCTGATGCATTGCAGGCTGAATTAGAGTCTCAAGGGCTGGCAGCTGAAAAGATTGATATCTTTTCACATTCGTATAGGCGGTTAGAAAAATTGTCCTCCGTGGCTTATTTAAAATGGATTCAATATTTCCCGAAAACGTACAGCGGCATTTACAGGCTCCTCGCCTGCGGAGAATTTCAGCATGACAAACGCTATTTCATGTACGAATGGCTGTTCACACAGCAAATGAGGCACATCCTCCAAGAAAAACAGCCTGATATCGCCTTCTGCACACATGCGCTGCCTTCTTATCTGCTGAACCGACTAAAGCCTGAATATCCGAATCTGACGGTTGTGAATGTATACACTGATTTTTTCGTGAATCAATTATGGGGACGGAAGAACATTGATTACCATTTTGTTCCGAGCACGGAAGTAAAGAAGCAGCTAATATCAGAGGGGATCGATCAGAACAACATATACTTGACCGGTATTCCAGTTCACCGAAATTTTGAAATGGAATCAGCAGATACCTTGCAGCACCACCCGCCATATACCATCATCATCACAGGGGGCAGTATGGGGGTCGGCAGGATTTTAAAATGGGTGCAGGAACTGTCGCCAGGCGGAAAGATCTTATACAAAATATTATGCGGCAGAAACGAAAAGCTCTACTCCTATGTCAAAAGTTTACACCACCCCTTGATCGAGGCGATTTCTTACCTTCACAGCAAAGCAGAGATGAACCGTTTGTACGAACAGGCGACAGGCATCATGACTAAACCCGGAGGCGTGACCATCAGTGAATGCTTACAGAAACGGCTTCCGGTATTTATTTATCATGCACTGCCGGGACAGGAGGAAATGAATTTAATCCTTCTACATGAAAGGAAACTCGTCACAGATATGAGAAACTGGGACATGAAGAAAGCAGAAGAGTATATCGCGGCATTTTTTCAATCGAACGAACAGATGAAGGAGTATAAAAAACACGTCAATGGATACCTTGGCGAAATGTCTGATAGGAAGATTGAAGATGTTTTAAAAAGAATCTTATGAAACAAAAAAACACTCTCCTGAAACAGAGAGTGTAGAATAGTTAACGAAACAGCAAATGCTGGCTGTGTATGCCTGCTTTCTTGAGCAGGACGATCAGCTGGTCCTGTTCATCAGGCGAAAGGCCTGAAAACGCTCTCGCAATACGCAGTGCATGAATCGGATAAATTTTATCCAAATACTCATTTCCCTTGTCAGTTAAATGTGCGTAAACAGAGCGTTTATCTTTCGGGTCCTGCTCCCTTACTAAAAACCCGTTTCTTTCTAGTTTGTCAATAACATATGTGACGTTTCCGCTTACAAGCAGAAGTCTCGACCCAATTTGCTGTAATTTTTGCGGGCCTCTTGTGTACAGGAGCTCCAGTACAGCAAATTCAGTGGGATTAAAACCGTGCTCTTTGCTATCACGGATACTATGTTCGGACACACTTTTGAAAGCCCTTGCAAAAACTCTGTACAAATTCATCGCACGCTCAACTTCTTCTTCGTTAAACGATAATCTCATCATATCTACCTCGTATATAGGATTTTTATAAAAAAATAATGAAAACCCTTACATATAATAAGAGTTCAGTCCCTTACTATACGTATTCGCTATAATTCGAGAAATTCCTTCTAAAAGCAAAAAAATCCTTATACATTATCTTGTATAAGGATAATTTTTATGATTTGTAATGCTTCGAAAGAAATAAGCGTATTCTTTCCGAAGCTCAGAAATCGTCATTTTGTTCATGACCTCTTTATTATAAACCCCAATCTGATAGAGTTTTTCAGAATAATGGCTTCGTTCTTTTTCTAAAGCTGATTTCAATAAATTACTCATAGCGTCCTCCTTCATTTTGAGGTATCCTATACAAAAGATACTCTTTTTAAATGAACGTGGTATGAATCTAATGTAAAGAATTTATGTTTACGAAGATTTTCGGTATTGTCCGTTTTGAACCGATCTTAATAATTGAAAAGCCTGTTCTCCGGCAAGCTGCATAAACGTCTCCAGCATTTCATCACGCCTGATATCCAACTCTATAATTTCTTTTGCCAGTGAGACCGCTTTTTCTTCCTCCATGATTATCCTTCCTCCTCGTTTGATTCGTTACATAAAGGATAAAACGCGCTTGGGTGTTACGCATTATTCTTGTTAATTTTTCTTCCGTATTTTTTCAAAAATCTTCTATTTGATGTTAGAAAATATGACAAGCGTCAGGTTTTTTCTCTTTGTTTTTTATATACTATTATCAAAAGACATCCAGGGGTGGAAAAATGACCACAGAAGATCATTCTTATAAAGACAAAAAAGTGATTTCAATCGGAATTGTGAGTGAACTGACAGGATTGTCCGTAAGACAGATCAGGTATTATGAGGAACGAAAGCTCATTTACCCGCAGCGTTCTTCAAGGGGGACAAGAAAATACTCCTTTGCCGATGTAGAGCGGCTGATGGATATCGCCAATAAGCGTGAAGACGGCGTACAGACGGCAGAGATTTTAAAGGATATGCGCAAAAAAGAACAGATGTTAAAAAACGATCCGCAAGTGCGGAAAAAAATGCTGGAGGGGCAGCTTAATGCTCACTTTCGGTACAAAAACCGTTAAATAATAAAAGTCCGGCTCGCAGTTGAGGCGGACTTTTTACGTTTATAATGAGTGAATGAATGCAGTGGCAATGCCAAAGTAGATTAATAAAGATAAAATATCGTTTAACGTTGTAATCAGCGGTCCAGAAGCAATTGCCGGGTCTACTTTCAGTTTGTGCAAAATAATAGGGATAATCGTTCCTGACATCGTGCCGATGATTAAGGTTAAGAACAGTGAAGAGGCGACAACAAATCCCAAAAGCGCATTCCCCTGCCATATGATAGAGACAATCGCAATCAGCACAGAACAAACCGCTCCGATAAAAATACTTGTTCTGAACTCCCGGAAGATCAGGCGCACAATCGTTTTTTTGTTCATTTCTTCTTTAGACAAACCTCTGATGACAACCGCGAGAGATTGTGTTCCCGTATTTCCTGTCATCCCTGACACCATCGGCATGAAAAACGCAAGCGCGACAACCTGCTTCAGTGCGTCTTCAAAATAGCTGATAATGCTTCCTGAAATCAGTCCGATAAACAAGAGTAAAATCAGCCATGGCAGGCGCCGGTATGCCGCCACGTAAGCTTTTGTGTCAAAGGTGATATCTTTACCGGAAGCTGCAAATTTTTCGTAATCCTCATCAGCTTCCCGAATAACGACGTCGATAATATCATCGACCGTCACAATGCCGACAAGCACGTTGTTTTCTTCTACAACCGGTATTGCCAAAAAATCGTAACGTTCAATCAGGCGGGCAACTTCTTCCTGGTCCTGAAGAGCATCTGCTGATATGACGCGGGTAAACATTAAATCCTGCACCTTTTCTTCAGGTTCACCCAGAATCAAATCGCGGTAGGAAAGAACCCCAACCAGCTGTTTGCTTTCATTAATAACATATAAGTAGTTGATCGATTCAGCTATTTCAGCGAAGCTTTTCAGTTTGACGACCGCGTCTTTTACCGTGTAATGCTGAGGGATCCACACATACCGGTTTGTCATCATGCGTCCCGCTGAATCAGCCGGGTAATTCATCAAGAGCTGTACAGCTTTTGACTCTGACGCTTCCATGCTGGACAAAAGCTGTTCCTTCAGTTCTTCGTCCATTTCTTCAAGCAGTTGAGCGAGGTCATCGTTGTCCATTTTGTTCATCGCCAGTGTTGCTTTTGTTTTTCCGACTTTATTTAAGACGACAAGCTGAAATTCGCGTTCCAGCTCCCCGATCATATCAGTGATATCGTCTACAGTTAAATAAGATAAATAGCGGGCGCGGTGTTTTTCCGGCATTTCTTTAAAAATAAATGCCATGTCATAGGGCTGAAGCTCATCAATAACACTTCTAAAATCCCTGATTTTCCCGTCTCGCAGTAAAATAATGATGCGTAAAATGAGTTCGTCATAGGTCATGTTTTGAACCATCGGGACTCGTACCTCCTCTACGGAGACGTGCCGGCCTCGCCAGAAGGTGCGGCAGTTCGTCTCCTCATCGTGTAATCAATTGTCTTGCTGTCATAGTATATGGGTACTTCTTCAGATTGACTCGAATGGGGAGAATCCATACTCCGCACCTCCTTTGATTGGTTTCGTTTTAAAGGCATAAAAAAAGCCTTCGGGATTGAAGGTGAAAGAAGCACGGCAAAAAAAGCGTGCGGGCGCCTTCAATCGTAGAGCTTTAGCACTGTATGGCATAGGACAAGCATCCAGCTGCATTAAAAATCACCTTATGTCGATGATTTCTGTTGACCCATTGGCGTCTTTGGACATTTTTGGGCAGCAGCGTATCTCCATACAGGAGCCTCACCTAACGAAGTTCCTAATTGAATTGACACACTGAGATTACAGAAAAAAATAAGCTGTGTCAACTCAAAAAAGTAATAAATGCGCTTACATCACAATTACGGAACAAAACAAGGGCCTAAGCCCTTATTCTGTTGTTTGTGTCTCGTCATCTTCAGAAAGCAAATGATACGTTTCATGAAGAAATAAGGCGTACTCTCCTTCCTTCGTCGGATGAGGGACATATTCAGCCTGATTGATGTATTGCTCCTCTTTCTTTTCCATGCGTTTCGCCTCCTTTTCTACTTAGATTGTCCAAAAGAAGGTTTCTTATCATGAAAAACCCCCGCTGCAGCGGGGGTTTTGATTAGTCATCTATCTCCTGTTTGATAATGCGTCCATCTTTTGCGGAAATTTCAAATTCTGTCTCAGTTCCTTGCTTCGTTTGGATTTCCATTTCATAGATGTAAGCACCGTCATCTTCGTCAAGCTTACTTTCTGTTACGGTTCCGCCTGTTTGCTTTAAAGCAATTTCTTCAGCTTCTTCTTTGGTTATGGTGACTTGTTCTGCTTTCTCCTTTAACGGGTCATTAAGCGCTTGTTTTGTATGAATATCTACATAAACGTCGTAGTCTTCACCTTCTTTTTCAATCTCCACTTCATAGACTTCTTTGCCGTTGTAAAGGTCTCTGTCAATGTCTTCTACTGTGCCGTCAACAACTGTTTTAGCAATTGCTTCTGCTTCTTGTTCAGTGAGTGCATCCGTCTTAGAAGAAGCCTGTCTGTTTTCATTGTTTTCTTTGGCAAACGCGTTATAGCTGAATCCTCCGGCCGCTAGGCATCCTGCTAAAAGACCGACCATCCATTTTTTCTTGAGCATTTGTGAGTCCTCCTTTGTTTTGTATGAGTACAGTTTACACACTCAACATGAAAGGAAAACGAGAGCAAGATGAGAATTTGATGAGAAACCGTCAGTCTTCATACACAATGTTAGCTACCTTTCCTGTGTAGGCATTGATTTTCACTGTCGCTTCCTTATTATCAGGAAGATCAACGTCCACTTCAAAGATGAGAGTGCCCTCACTTTCTTCGAGATCTGCGTCATCCGCTGTTCCGCCCGTTTTTCGCTCTGCAATTGTTTTGGCTTCTTTTTTCGTAATCGGCGTTTTTTGTTGATCTTTGCTGCTGATTTGATCGGCAGACAAGACTGTTTTTGCCTGCATGTCTACCTTCACTTCGTATGTTTTTCCATCTTCTTTTTGTATGGTATAAGTGGCAACTCGACTTTGTCGTGTTTGTTTTTTGACCGTTCCCGGCACCCGCTCAAGCGCGAGATGCTCGGCTTCTTTTTCTGTCATGGCAGATGGATTCACTGCTTTTACTCTATTCATTGAAAGAATGTCAGCCGATATTGCGTCTGCTTTTACAAAGTAAGTTCCCTTTTGATTTTCAAGCGTTATATCATATGTTTTTTTATCCTTTGATTGTGTTGCTTTCGTGACCTTGCCTTCATAAGAGGATTCGACTTTTTTTACGACAGTCTCCTTTGACAATACGTTCTCATGGGTTTGCCGAATGATGAGAAACGTACAGATGATGACAACTAAAATGGCTGCTGCGGCAAAAGATACTGTTTTTATTGTTTTAGTCATCGGCCTCCCCCATTCTGTTCGCTGAATTGCATGGTGACAGCTGTTCCTTGTCCCGGCTTGCTTTTGACAGACAGCTCAATGCCATGCTCATCGGCGATTTGCTTGGCAATGGAAAGGCCTAAACCCGTTCCGCCTGTTTTTCTGTTTCGTGCTTCATCTGCCCGGTAGAACCGTTCGAACAAATGCGGGATATGCTCCTCAGGTATTCCGATGCCTTCATCCCTCACTGATAGAAACGGCCGTCCATTCCTCGTTCCGGCTGACATCTCAATAGGCTTTTCACTATACTTTATTGCATTATCAAGCAAAATGGTCAACAGCTGCTTGATGCGTTCTTCATCAGCCTTTACAAGCAGGCTCTCTTTATCTGTTTCAAGCAATATGTCACGCTGATAAACGGACTGGAGCGTTTGCATAACCGCCCGCGCCGCTTCAATCAGATCGATTGTTTTCAGATCAAGCTCAAGCTCTTGATGACTTTTGGCCAGCGCCAAAAGCTGATTGGTCAGTTTTTTCATATGCACCGCTTCTGAGTGAATGGCTTCTATCGACTCCTCAAGCACCTCCGGCTTTTTTGCACCCCACCGCTTCATCAGGCTGCTGTAGCTTTCTATAATGGTGAGCGGCGTTTTCAATTCGTGTGAAGCATCTTGAACAAATTGCTGCTGTTTATCATAGTGCTCCTTCAGCATCATTGCCATTTCATTAAATGTCAGCCCCATTTGATACAATTCATCGTTGGACTGTCCTTCTAAAGAAATCGTTTTAAATTCTTTGTCTCGCTGTATGTCTTTCATTGTGATCATTAATCGTCTGATCGGATTGATGATTCGGCGGGCTAGCAAGCTGCCTGCAAAAAAAGAAGCAATGCAGACAGCAGCACTTGCAGCGATTAAGATGATTTTCAACAGAAACAGACTCTCTTCTGTGTTCTCAAGCCTTTCAACCAGCTGAAGAGACACCACTTGTCCATCGGTCCAAATCACCGGAACAGCAGCCTCGGCAAACAGCTTGCCGTCATGTTTCCTCACATCTGCCTTTTCTCCGCTATGAAAAGAGAGAGGAAAATCTTTATAGGCTTTTTCTTTTGTGATCGTCATAACGGCTTTTTGATCACCATTCACTACACGCACCATGCCATTTGCCGGAAGATAGGCCTGCAGCATATCCTGCAAAGCCACTCCTTCTGTTTCAGCGGCACGCAGCGCTTCGGCAATGTTATCCGTCTCATCAGCAAGCCGGGATGCATCCTTTGATGTCAGCGCAGACGAAAAAATGAGATAGACTGCGGTATGCACCAAAATTAATAAAATCAACAGTGATATTGATGTGTATAGATGAATCTTGGTCTTCAGCTTCATCGTTTACCCCTTAATGGCATAGCCGACCCCGCGAATCGTATGGATCAGCTGTTTTTCGTAAGGATAGTCCAGTTTTTTTCTGATGTATCTTATGTAGACGTCCACGACATTTGTATCACCGATATAATCAAATCCCCATACCGAGCTTAGAATTTGCTCCCGTGTCAGCACTTGCTGCGGATGCTTTAGCATATAGACGAGCAGATCAAATTCCCGCGGCGTTAATTCCACCTCTTTGTCTCCGCGTCTCACTTCACGGGTTTTTTCGTTCACCCGCAAATCATCATATGTAAGAAAGGTGCCGATATCTTCAGTTTTTGTTCCATTTTGCCGCAGCGCCGCCCTGATTCTCGCAAGCAATTCCTCGATTTCAAACGGCTTGGTGACATAGTCATTTGCACCGATGTCCAGACCTGTTACCTTATCAGGAATACTGTCTCGCGCCGTTAATAATATGACCGGTGTCTGTTGATCCCTTTTTCTCAAGCGGCGCAGCACTTCCAGTCCGCTAAGCCCCGGAAGCATGACATCAAGAAGCACCAAGGAATACCCGCCCTCCGCTGCCGCATCCAGACCTTCTGTGCCATTTTGTTTGATGGTGACGCTGTATCCTTCATATTCCAATTCAAGCTGAAGAACCCTGGCGATTTTTTCTTCATCTTCCACAATTAATATGTGTCCTTTTTCCAAATTTGATCATCCTCTCCCGTCCCTATTTGAAAAAAATGATTTCGTTGTTTACAAAATGATTCTTATCATCTATTATGATGTCAAAATAAAAAATTGTATACGGAAAGCACTAGGGGTGCTGTTTTGGCTGAGATAAAGCGCGAAAGAAACGCGCTTTGATCCCTTATGACCCGATCTGGATAATACCAGCGTGGGGAAGTGCAGGTTGACCGAATGGTGTATTTTTGTGTGCGCTTAATCGATCTATGACTGCATATTCCCTTAGGATATGCAGTTTTTTATTTTACCAAAAAAACAGGAGGTCGGAGAAATGGAGCATATTTGCGGTACAAGCAGAATCGCCGGTTTTCGCTTCTCTTTATATCCGTTGACGGATGATTTTATCAGTGTGATCAAGTCTGCGCTGAAAAAAACAAATACATCCAAGGTTTGGACGAAAACCGACCATATCAGCACGGTGTTACGCGGATCGATTGATCATGTATTCGATGCTGCAAAAGCCATTTACCTTCATGCAGCAAACAGCGATAAACACATCGTCATGAACGGCACGTTTTCCATTGGATGCCCGGGTGACACACAGGGGGATACATATCTTTACAAAGGTGATAAGCGTGTCAATGATGATGCTGTCCGAGGCTTGAAGGCGGAAGCGCCGTGCCAATTTGCCCTTTATCCAATGAACGAGCCGGATTATATGGGATTGATTATGAAGGCTGTCGACATCGCAAAAGCCCAAGGCACTTTCGTACAGAGTGTCCATTACGCGAGCGAGCTTGACGGGGATGCGCCTGACGTATTCAGCACATTGGAAGCCGTTTTCCGCATGGCCGAGCAGCAAACAAACCATATCACCATGACTGTGAATCTTTCGGCTAACAGTCCATCAAGAAAAAACAGAAAGCAGGGATAAAATGAAAAGCTGGAAAGTAAAAGAAATTGTCATCATGTCGGTTATCAGTATCGTATTTGCCGTTGTTTATTTATTATTTACACATTTCGGAAACGTGCTTGCAGGTATGTTTGGGCCAATCGCCTATGAACCGATTTACGGCATTTGGTTTATCGTTTCTGTGATCGCCGCGTACATGATTCGAAAACCGGGTGCGGCGCTCGTTTCTGAAATCATTGCCGCTCTCGTTGAGTGCCTGCTGGGAAATCCGTCTGGCCCGATGGTCATCGTCATTGGCATTGTTCAAGGACTCGGGGCTGAGGCTGTGTTTCTTGCAACACGCTGGAAAGCATACTCTCTCCCTGTCCTTATGCTGGCCGGTATGGGGTCTTCAGTAGCCAGCTTTATCTATGATCTCTTTGTTTCTGGCTATGCAGCCTATTCACCAGGTTATCTGCTCATTATGCTTGTGATCCGCCTCATTTCCGGCGCGCTTTTGGCGGGGCTTCTCGGAAAAGCTGTCAGCGACTCTCTCGCTTATACAGGTGTGTTAAACGGAATGGCACTCGGAAAGGAACTGAAAAAGAAACGGAAGCGGGCGTCAGAACATGCAAGCCTTTGATGAGCTTCTGACGGTTGAGCAGCTCAGCTTCTCTTATGAAGAAGACGAGAAACCGGTTTTTCAAGACATTTCGTTTGAGCTTCAAAAAGGAGAATGTGTTTTATTATTAGGACCGAGCGGATGCGGCAAAAGCTCGCTCGCCCTTTGTTTAAACGGTCTATATCCGGAGGCTTGCGACGGCGTTCAGTCCGGACATGTCTTTCTATTTCAAAAGCCGGTCACAGATGCTGAAACCTCCGAAACGATTGCTCAGCATGCCGGGGTCGTTTTTCAGGATCCTGATCAGCAGTTCTGCATGCTGACGGTGGAGGACGAAATAGCGTTCGGGCTGGAAAATCTGCAAATTCCAAAAGAAGAAATGACAGAGAAAATCAACGCCGTATTAGAAAAATTACGCATTACCCATTTAAAAGAAAAAATGATCTCAACCCTTTCAGGAGGACAAAAGCAGAAAGTGGCTCTCGCCTGTATTTTGGCGATGGAGCCTGAGCTTATTATTTTAGATGAGCCGACCTCTCTTTTAGACCCTTTCTCAGCGCGGGAGTTCGTTCATCTGATGAAGGATCTTCAGCGGGAAAAAGGTTTCAGCCTCCTCGTCATTGAGCACCAGCTTGATGAATGGGCGCCTTGGATTGAGAGAACGATCGTACTCGACAAATCAGGCAAAAAGGCGCTGGATGGCCTGACGAAAAATCTATTTCAGCATGAAACGGAGACACTAAAGAAATTGGGCATCGCCATTCCAAAGGTCTGTCATCTGCAGGAAAAGCTGAGTATGCCGTTTACTTTATCAAAAGAGATGCTGTTCAAAGAGCCTATTCCTGCCGGGCGTGTCAAAAAGAAGAAAGCCCCTCCTGGGGAGAGTGTGCTTGAAGTCAGCAGCCTTTCGTTCGCGAGAGGACAGCAGGCGATTTTCAAAGACATCAGCTTTTCGTTGCGCGAAGGCTCTTTAACGGCGCTTGTCGGTCCGAACGGAACTGGAAAATCGACGCTCCTATCAGTTCTGGCCCGTCTCATGAAACCGCAAAGCGGCAAAATCCTTCTCTATGATCAGCCGCTGCAGAAATATAAAGAAAAAGAATTGCGTAAACGGATGGGATTTGTTTTTCAAAACCCTGAGCATCAATTCGTCACCGATACGGTATATGACGAGCTTCTGTTCGGCCAGAAAGCAAATGCTGAAACTGAGAAAAAAGCGCAACACCTGCTGCAGCGTTTTGGTCTTGCGCATTTGGCTGATCATCATCCGTTTGCGATCAGCCAAGGGCAAAAACGGCGACTGAGCGTTGCTACTATGCTCATGCATGACGTAAAGGTTTTATTATTAGACGAACCAACCTTTGGCCAGGATGCCCGCACGGCGGCTGAATGCATGGAAATGATTCAGCGTATCAAGGCAGAGGGAACCGCTGTCCTTATGATTACACACGATATGGAGCTAGTCTCTTCGTATGCTGACAGCGTGCTTGTGCTTCACGATACAGGCCTGGCCTTTGACGGATCTCCAGCGCAGTTGTTTTCTCAAGAAACAGGGCTTGTTCAAAAAGCAAAGCTCACCCTTCCCCTTCTATATGAATGGATGGCATTTCAAGAGGAGGTGCGTGATGAAGCAGCCGTTACATCTCATTAATCCGACTGTGAAAGCGGCGGCGGTTTTTTGTTGTGTCGTCATGCTGTCGTTTATTTACAACCCATACACTCCGGCATGTTTTTATATCATCATCGTTGCGGGCGTTCTACTGGCGGCCGGAATCCCATTGAAAAAATGGTTGTTGTTTACGATTCCGTTTTTGATTTTAGCATTCGGATGCGTGTGGACAGCCGCAGTTTTTGGAAAAGTGCCGACAACACCGGATAATTTTTTGTTTCAAGCAGGCCCTATCTCAATTAACAGCGATAATGTGTCTGTCGGCATCTCTCTCGGGTTTCGTATTTTATGCTTTTCCGCCTTATCGATGATGTTTGTTTTTACAACCGATCCGATTTTATTTATGCTGAGCCTTGTCCAGCAGTGCAGGCTCTCACCAAAGCTCGCGTACGGTGTCATTGCAGGCTTTCGCTTTCTTCCGCTGTTAAAGGATGAGATCCAGCTGATTCAGCAGGCTCATAAAATCAGAGGAGGAGCGGCGGAGAGCGGCATCATTAAGAAAATCAGTGCGTTAAAACGATATACCATACCGCTATTGGCAAGCGCCATCAGAAAAGCGGAACGGACAGCGCTTGCGATGGAATCGAAAGGTTTTACAGGAAGCAGAAACCGGACATATTATAGGAAATTGAGCGTGAACCGGCGCGACTGGGTGTTCTTTTGCCTCGTCCTCTTATTATTCGCGGGATCCTTTCTCGTATCTTTATGTTTCGCATCATAAAAAATCCGCTATCACAGATAGCGGATTTTTTTATTGATGATAGTTTAATGCTTGGGCAAGGTTGGTTTTAATGGTAATATTCGAAAAGTCAATCCCCAGCTGTACAGCAGTTTGCGCAATTTCAGGCCTGATTCCTGACAGGGTTGACCGGACACCGATCAGATTAAGCGCCTCAATCAATTTAAAGATCTGGTGCGCCACCATCGTATCCACCACAACAACACCTGACAGATCGATTAACAGATGCTCCACACGTCTTTTCGCACAAGCTTGAAGCGTGTTTTCCAGAATAAACTTCGCCCGTTCGGTATCAATGTCACCGACAAGGGGCAGCAGAGCTGTTGATTTGCTCAGGGTAATGACAGGTGAGCTTAGTTCCAATATCATTTCTCTTTGGGCGTTTAATTGCTGCTTGGCATTCATTTCAGCGTGATCAACGAATGTATATATGGTGAAATCAAATACTTTTACAATCAAATCAGCCCATTTTTGCTTCTCTCCCGGTTCAAACGCTGACTCATTTTCTTCTGCGAACTTCTCAAAATACTTCGTATATAATCTCCTGTTTCTCATAAACTCCCGAATGACATACTGAACCGGTGTGTCGAGATGTTTTTGATCGTTGGTCAGCTCTATGACCCACTCTTGAAACTCTTCGAGAAATTGTTTTTCCGGTAAAACATACATGTAATTCAGATGCCGGTAAAACTCTCTGTCCTGCTCTTTCAATTCTTCCGTTACTGTTGCATTATGTAGGGCGTAAAGCGAATTCGGATCACTTTCCTCCATCGTTTCAATCCATTCCTCGGCCATTTGTTCCACATGCTCTGAAAAAAATGCATATAATTTTTCATTCAGTTTCATGACACTGCTCCTTTCCCCAACACTATTATAACTTGACTTACAGTTGAATCCCAGTCATACACGCCGAAGCCATCCAATATTTTGAAGATTACTAATTCTTTGGTGTGTATCCTATTTTTTCAAAATGCTTCAAATGGCTCTGTCCGAGCGCTTGCTTTTTTCATATAATATGAGGCAACACCCTTGAATCCACTTGAAAGCATAAAAAAGGAGGGCTTTTTTATGAATGGTGAAATCCGCTTGATCCCGTATGTGACGAATGAGCAGATCATGGATGTAAACGAGCTTCCTGAGGGCATTAAAGTGATTAAGGCGCCAGAAATGTGGGCAAAAGGGGTAAAAGGCAAAAATATTAAAGTTGCTGTATTAGACACGGGCTGCGACACAAGCCACCCTGATTTAAAAAATCAAATCATCGGCGGAAAGAACTTCACGGATGACGACGGCGGCAAGGAAGATGCGATTTCCGACTACAACGGACACGGCACACACGTCGCCGGAACGATTGCAGCTAATGATTCAAACGGAGGCATTGCCGGAGTCGCGCCTGAGGCAAGCCTATTGATTGTGAAGGTTCTTGGCGGCGAGAATGGCAGCGGACAATACGAATGGATAATTAACGGCATCAACTACGCGGTGGAACAGAAAGTCGACATCATCTCAATGTCCCTTGGAGGGCCAAGCGATGTGCCAGAGCTGGAAGAAGCAGTGAAAAACGCAGTCAAAAACGGAGTACTTGTCGTTTGTGCAGCGGGAAATGAAGGTGACGGCGACGAACGCACAGAAGAGCTTTCCTACCCCGCAGCTTATAATGAAGTGATTGCAGTTGGATCTGTTTCTGTAGCGCGAGAATTATCAGAATTTTCTAACGCGAATAAAGAGATTGACCTTGTGGCACCAGGAGAAAATATCTTATCCACCCTTCCCAACAAGAAGTACGGTAAGCTGACCGGCACTTCAATGGCTGCCCCTCATGTCAGCGGTGCGCTTGCTTTAATCAAAAGCTATGAAGAAGAATCATTTCAAAGAAAGCTTTCTGAATCTGAGGTTTTCGCACAGCTAATCCGCAGGACACTTCCTCTTGATATTGCAAAAACGCTGGCAGGCAATGGATTCCTGTATTTAACAGCTCCTGATAAGCTCGCAGAAAAAGCAGAGCAATCACATTTGTTGACCCTATAAGATTATTTTTCTTATATAATATACACCACATCATGTAAATAAAAATTTCAAATTCTATGTTGACAATGAATTTGAATTACTGTTAAGATTACCAACAAATGATTCAACTTTTCAAAAAATTAATAACATTTTCTCTTATCGAGAGTTGGGCGAGGGATTGGCCTTTTGACCCCAACAGCAACCGACCGTAATACCATTGTGAAATGGGGCGCACTGCTTTTCGCGCCGAGACTGATGTCTCATAAGGCACGGTGCTAATTCCATCAGATTGTGTCTGAGAGATGAGAGAGGCAGTGTTTTACGTAGAAAAGCCTCTTTCTCTCATGGGAAAGAGGCTTTTTGTTGTGAGAAAACCTCTTAGCAGCCTGTATCCGCGGGTTAACGAGAGTGTTTTACATATAAAGGAGGAGAAACAATGACAACCATCAAAACATCGAATTTAGGATTTCCGAGAATCGGACTGAACCGGGAATGGAAAAAAGCACTTGAAGCGTATTGGAAAGGCAGTACTGATAAAGATACGTTTTTGAAGCAAATCGACGAACTATTTTTATCCGCAGTAAAAACACAAATTGACCAGCAGATTGATGTTGTGCCTGTTTCTGATTTCACACAGTATGACCATGTACTCGACACAGCAGTCAGCTTCAACTGGATCCCGAAACGTTTCAGACATTTGACTGATGCTACCGATACATACTTCGCTATCGCCCGCGGAATCAAAGACGCCGTATCTAGTGAAATGACAAAATGGTTTAATACAAATTACCATTACATCGTTCCGGAATATGACGAGAGCATTGAGTTCCGTCTGACAAGAAACAAACAACTCGAAGATTATCGCCGGATCAAACAGGAATACGGTGTGGAAACAAAGCCTGTGATTGTCGGCCCTTATACGTTCGTTACGCTTGCTAAAGGCTATGAACCGTCTGAAGCAAAAGCGATCCAAAAACGCCTTGTGCCATTATATGTACAGCTTTTGAAAGAGCTTGAAGAAGAAGGTGTAAAATGGGTTCAAATCGATGAGCCGGCGCTCGTTACCGCCACTAGTGAAGATGTCCGCGGTGCAAAAGAATTATTTGAAAGCATTACAAGTGAGCTTTCATCCTTGAATGTGCTTTTGCAGACGTATTTTGATTCTGTTGATGCTTATGAAGAGCTGATCTCTTACCCGGTTCAGGGAATTGGCCTTGATTTCGTTCACGACAAAGGCAGAAACCTGGAACAGCTTAAAACACATGGCTTCCCGACAGACAAAGTGCTGGCAGCCGGCGTTATCGACGGACGCAACATTTGGAAAGCGGACCTTGAAGAGCGTCTCGATGCCGTTCTTGATATTCTCAGCATTGCAAAAGTTGATGAACTGTGGATTCAGCCTTCCAGCAGCCTGCTGCATGTTCCAGTAGCGAAACACCCTGATGAGCATTTGGAAAAAGACCTATTGAACGGATTATCCTACGCAAAAGAAAAGCTGGCCGAGCTGACAGCTTTGAAAGAAGGTTTAGTATCAGGAAAAGCGGCGATCAGCGAAGAGATTCAGCAGGCTAAGGCTGATATCCAGGCGCTTAAACAGTTTGCAACAGGCGCCAATTCTGAACAAAAGAAAGAGCTTGAGCAATTAACTGATAAAGACTTCAAGCGTCCGATTCCGTTTGAAGAACGTTTAGCCCTGCAAAATGAATCTCTCGGCCTTCCGCTTTTGCCGACGACAACGATCGGCAGCTTCCCGCAGTCTGCTGAAGTGCGGAGCGCACGCCAAAAATGGCGGAAAGCTGAGTGGTCCGATGAACAGTATCAAAACTTTATCAATGCGGAAACAAAAAGATGGATTGATATTCAGGAAGAATTGGAGCTTGATGTCCTTGTTCACGGCGAATTTGAACGGACAGACATGGTCGAATACTTCGGTGAAAAGCTGGCCGGTTTCGCCTTCACTAAATATGCCTGGGTTCAATCATACGGCTCACGCTGTGTCCGCCCGCCAGTCATTTACGGAGATGTTGAATTTATTGAACCGATGACAGTGAAAGACACAGTCTACGCACAGTCATTGACTTCCAAGCATGTAAAAGGAATGCTGACGGGCCCGGTTACAATCTTAAACTGGTCTTTCCCTCGAAACGATATCTCGAGGAAAGAAATCGCCTTCCAAATCGGGCTTGCCCTTCGCAAAGAAGTTAAAGCGCTTGAAGACGCAGGCATTCAAATCATTCAAGTCGATGAACCAGCGCTGCGCGAAGGCCTTCCATTGAAAACCCGCGATTGGGATGAGTATTTGACTTGGGCGGCAGAAGCATTCAGATTAACCACTTCTTCCGTGAAAAACGAGACACAAATTCATACACATATGTGCTACAGCAACTTCGAAGATATCGTTGATACAATCAATGATCTTGATGCCGATGTGATTACAATCGAACATAGCAGAAGCCACGGAGGATTTTTAGATTACTTAAAAAACCACCCGTATTTGAAAGGGCTTGGCCTTGGTGTATATGACATTCACAGCCCTCGTGTGCCGTCAACTGAAGAAATGTACAATATTATCGTTGATGCGCTTGCCGTCTGTCCGACTGACCGCTTCTGGGTAAATCCAGACTGCGGATTGAAAACAAGACAGCAGGAAGAAACGGTTGCAGCATTGAAAAATATGGTTGAAGCCGCAAAACAGGCAAGAGCACAGCAGACACAGCTAGTATAATTTGAAAAAACCATCTGCATTTGGCAGATGGTTTTTTTCTATAATACAGCCACAATCGGTTTCTTATTTAGCAAATCCCCCAATTACTTTGTTTATTTTGCACTTTTTTAAGAATGTTCTTTGCATTCTTTTCGGCTATACTAATAACACTCTATTGACAGGAGGGATTGGGATGAATCATGAAACGTTCTTAAAACGGGCTGTCACTCTCGCATGTGAAGGAGTGAATGCAGGAATCGGCGGGCCTTTTGGAGCCGTTATCGTGAAAGACGGAGCCATTATTGCAGAAGGACAGAACAACGTCACAACAAGCAATGATCCGACTGCCCACGCGGAAGTCACAGCTATTCGAAAAGCCTGTAAGGTGCTAGGAGCATACCAGCTTGATGACTGCATTTTGTATACGAGCTGTGAACCATGTCCAATGTGCTTGGGCGCCATCTACTGGGCCCGGCCTAAAGCCGTTTTCTATGCAGCTGGGCACACAGACGCTGCCGAAGCCGGGTTTGATGATTCATTCATTTATAAAGAAATTGATAAACCTGCTGAAGAAAGAACGATCCCCTTTTATCAAGTGACACTAACAGAGCATTTATCCCCGTTTCAAGCATGGCGGAACTTCGCCAATAAGAAAGAATATTAAAAGGATCAGGCATGCACGTCCTGGTCCTTGTTATTTCTCCAAGTAGCCGCTATGCCCTGTGCAAATACAAAACAGCAATCATGCGCGCCGGAATTCAGCTTGGCAGACACCGAGCCAGCCGCTCCCTTCATCTGTAACTTTTGGTTTAAAGGCTTGCTTCAAACGCTTCTCTGACGTTTTATCAAAAATCTGTGCCCGCCCCGCATGCTCCGACACCAAAAAAACATCCTGAGAACACTCAGGATGCCGGTCATTATTTTAATTCTAGTTTTACATCAACATTTCCTCTGGTTGCCTTTGAGTAAGGACAGAATTCATGAGCGGCGTTGACAAGCTTTTGTGCCTTTTCCCGATCTAAATCTTTCGTGTTCACAACAAGTGTGACACCGATTTTAAACCCGCCGTCGCTCTCATCCTTCATGAGGCTGACCTGCCCTTCAATCTCCGAATCAATTTCGATATTCTGCTCTTTGGCTACGTGTTCGAGCGCGCCGCCGAAGCATGCAGCATACCCTGCCGCAAAGAGCTGTTCCGGATTTGTGCCGGTTTGTCCTTCTTTTTTGGCATTTGGCATGACAATATCAAAATCAAGAACACCGTCATCTGATGTAATATGTCCTGCCCGTCCGCCTCGCGCGGTTACTTTTGCTGTAAATAGTGCCATATTTCCCAACCTCCTTATTTGTATCTAGTTGTTATATTTCCCTTTCTGATCTTTTTAAACATGCTATGTTTGCCGAGAATAGGAAAAGTGAGGTTTTTCAGATACAATAGAATCGAATGACAAAAAAGAGTTGGTGAACAAAATGGAAAATAAATTTGATCATATGAAATTGGAGAATCAGCTTTGTTTTTTGCTATATGCGAGTTCGCGGGAAATGACAAAGCAATACAAGCCGCTGCTTGATAAGCTGAATATAACATACCCTCAATATTTGGCTTTGCTATTGTTATGGGAACATGAAACGCTTACTGTCAAAAAAATGGGCGAACAGCTGTATTTAGATTCAGGGACGCTCACTCCGATGCTTAAACGAATGGAACAACAGGGTTTGATTACGAGAAAAAGATCTGAAGAGGATGAGCGGTCTGTGTTGATCAGCCTGACAGAGGACGGAACATTATTAAAAGAAAAAGCGGTTGACATTCCAGAGACAATTCTGGGGCTCTCAAAGCAGTCTGGGGAGGATCTCAAACAGTTAAAATCCGCTCTATATACATTGCTGGAAACACTTCATCAAAAAAATTGAGGATGCCTTGTACAGGCATCCTCTTTTTATTTATTCAGCAACTTCAAGTGTCACATCAATATTTCCGGAGGTTGCTTTTGAGTACGGGCAGACGCCGTGCGCTTTTTTCACAAGCGCCTCCAATTCTGATGCACTGACTCCTTCTCCTTTTACTTGCAGCGTCACACCCAGCTTATAGCCCTGGTCCGCTTCATCCTTTAACAGGCTAACATTCGCTATAACCTCTGTCTCTACTTTTACCCGTTCTGTTCTTGCGACAAGCTGCAGGGCGCTGTCAAAGCAAGCTGCATAACCTGCTGCAAACAGCTGCTCTGGATTTGTCGCTTTTTCTAATTTCTTGGCTCTCGGTGTCCCCGGCATTGCGACATCAAGCTCAAGAACGCGGTCTGATGAAATGACCTTTCCTTCTCTTCCTCCTACCGCTGAAACAGTTGCTGTAAATAATGGCTGACTCATTTTTCATTCCCCCAATATATTTTATACAATTAAATTGTACACAATTAAATTTGAAATGTCAATTTTTCTCGTATAAAAAAGCTTATCTCGTAATGAGATAAGCTTTTTCATTGAACATTGCCCTGCTATTCACGGATTTGCCCAGTTCCTTTAATGATGTATTTTGTAGAAGTCAGTGCAGGAAGCCCCATCGGTCCTCTTGCATGAAGCTTTTGCGTGCTGATGCCGATTTCGGCTCCGTAGCCGAATTCAAAGCCGTCGGTAAAGCGGGTTGACGCGTTATGATAGACAGCGGCAGCATCGACAGCCGTTTGAAAATATGCCGCGTTTTTGTCATTTTCAGTTAAAATCGCTTCCGAATGATTGGTGCCGTATTGTTGGATATGCTTCACAGCTTCTTGGACGTTTTCAACCGTCTTTACGCTGAGGACAGGCGCTAAAAATTCGGTTTCCCAATCTTCTTTTGATGCTTGTTTGCTTGAAGGATGAAGTTCACATACCAATTCATCACCCCGAATTTCAACTCCCACGTTTTCCAGCTGGTCCAGCAATTCTCTCCCGTGCTGTCTTGCCCAAGCCTTGTGAATCAGCAATGATTCAATCGCGTTGCATACGGAAGGGCGCTGCGTTTTGGCATTTACGACAACCTTTTCTGCCATTTGCGGTTTGGCTGTTTCGTCAATGAATATGTGGCAGTTTCCTGCTCCCGTTTCTAATACAGGAACTGTTGATTCTCTCACAACGAGATCAATCAGTTTCTTGCCTCCGCGCGGAATCAATACGTCTAAGCCATCATTTAACGTAAAGAGCTCTTTTGCTGTCTCTCTGCTCGTATCCTCAATCAGCTGCACAGCGTGAATCGGAAGCGCTGATTGCTCAAGTGCTCTGTGAATGACACTGACGAGCGCTTTGTTGCTGTGGATGGCTGAGGAGCTTCCCCGCAGCACAACCGCGTTCCCTGTCTTCAGGCAAAGGGTAGCCGCATCAACTGTGACGTTTGGCCTCGCCTCATAAATCATTCCTACGACACCAAGCGGCACACGGATTTTTTCAATAAACAGGCCGTTTTCTTTTTCAATCGTTTCAAGAGAGTCGCCGATTGGGTCCGCTAAGTCGATTAAGAGCTCCACCGCGTCCGCGATATCGCGTATACGTTTCTCATCCAATGTGAGACGGTCAATGATGTCCGGTGTTAAACCATTCTCTTTTCCGTTCACAATGTCTTTTGCATTCTCCGCCAAGAGAAAATCCAGTTCTTTGCGGAGTCCGTTTGCAATGAGGCTGAGCGCCTCATCCTTCTCGGCTGTTGTTTTCATGATCATTTCGGCTGCTGCTTCTTTCGCCAGCTTCGCTTTTACAGAAACTTCACTCATTTTTCCGCCTCCTAGTCTTTTACATTGACCCAGTCATTCCTATGAATAACCTCAAACGTTTTCTCAAAATCAAGTTCGTCACTGCGTTTGCCTTTAGCCTCCATAATCTCCTCGGAGGAGTAATGAGTTTGGCCTTTGCCGATCACGCCGCCCGGTCCCCTGACTTCCACAACCGCCCCTTTCGGAAAGCTTCCGTTCACACCCACAACGCCAGCGGGCAAAAGGCTGCTTCCATTATGGATCATCGCCTCCTCGGCACCCGCATCAATGATAATTTCTCCCGATATCGGCGAGTGGAACTGAATCCACTGCCTTGTGTTGTTAACCGAAGATAGTTCTTTGTCTCCGATATAAGTGCCGTCTCCCCTGCCGTCCAAAATGTCCGCAAGTTTTTGCTCTCCGCTGCCTGTTCCAATGAATACTTTCACTCCCAGAGACAGCGCGGTTTGTGCGGCTAACAGCTTTGATTTCATTCCGCCGGTGCCGACCTTTGATCCAGCTGAACCTGCATATCCAAGCAATTCAGGCGTGATCTCCGGCAAATAATCAAATCGTTTCGCCTCAGGATTTTCATTTGGATTGGCATCATACAGTCCGTTAATGTCGGTGAGAATCATGAGCTGGTCCGCGTGAAT
The DNA here is from genome assembly GCF_037963335.1 of Bacillus sp. PS108. NCBI lineage: Bacteria > Bacillati > Bacillota > Bacilli > Caryophanales > Bacillaceae > Bacillus > Bacillus sp. PS108. Next base: position 1,354,320 of record NZ_CP150155.1, on the reverse strand, counting down.
CAATCCGCTGACTAACGCAGAAAGCATATCATTATCTCCGAATGTCAATTCTTCAACAGACGTAGAATCGTTCTCGTTGATAATCGGAATGACGCCGCGCTCTAATAATTCCATTATCGTAGCATACGCGTTTCGGTACCGTTCTCTTTTCGAAAAATCATTTCTCGTTAAAAGGATTTGTCCCGGAGTCAGTGAGTATTGTTTAAATTGATTCATATATTGCTGCATTAACAGTGTTTGTCCGACCGCGGCCGCCGCCTGTTTTCCTTTGATGGTAACGGGACGGGATGGATAACCGAGGCTGGAAAACCCCGCCGCTACGGCACCCGAGGTAATCAGAATCATTTCATGCCCCGCTTTTTTTAACACGGAAATCGCCTGAACATGCTCTCTGATTTTTGCCTCATCAATGCTTCCTTTGCTATTCGAGAGCGAACTGCTTCCTATTTTCACTACTATTCTTTGTTTTTTCATTTATTCTCCTCCGCGGCTCTTCTACAATAAAAAAACCCATTTCATCCTGATTCATAAGGACGAAATGGGTTTCCGTGGTACCACCTTGATTGAACGCGCTTGTGCACGCTCCGCTCTCCTGTAACGCCAGGTTATGCGCCTAGGTTTTCCCCCTAGGACTCCAAGGCAGGTTCGGCAGGTTTCATGCGGCAAAATGTTTCAGCGATTCATTTTGCTCTCTGTCACAGAAAGGTCTGCTTACTAATCCTCTTCAACGCTCAATGATTTTTTTATATTATGCAAAGAAAAAAGACACTTGTCAAGGTTTTTTGTCATCAAAAATAGCCCGCATTGCGCGGGCCTCTTGCAGTCTAGTTAAAGACGATTGTTTTATTTTCATGAACGATGACACGGTCTTCCAAATGCCATTTCACAGCACGGGCAAGCACGCTGCGCTCAATTGTTCTTCCGATGTTTTTCAGCGCTTCCGCATTATCGCGGTGGTCCACACGCTCAATATCCTGTTCAATGATCGGCCCTTCATCAAGATCGTTTGTCACATAATGAGATGTCGCACCGATCAGTTTCACGCCGCGCTCGTAGGCCCGTTTGTACGGATTCGCACCGATAAAAGCTGGCAGGAATGAATGGTGGATATTGATGATGCGATTCGGATGAGCCGAAACAAAATCAGGAGTTAGAATCTGCATATAGCGTGCGAGCACGATGACATCAACATCGTACTGCTCCAGCAGTTCAAGCTGCTTCTTTTCGACTTCCGCTCTGATGTCTTTGTTCGCTTTCATATAGTGGAATGGAATGTTCAGGCGCTCAACCAGCTCTCTCGCTTCCTCATGGTTACTGATGACAACAGCGATCTCCGCCATCAGGTTGCCGGTTTGCCATTCCCAAATCAGCTCATGCAGGCAGTGGAGCTCCTTTGAAACGAAAATGGCGACACGCTTCAGTTCGCTCGCCAAAGTTAAGCTCCATGTCATGTCGAATTTTTCCGCAACAGAGGCAAACGCTGCCTGAAGTGATGATTTTTTTTCACGAATGCCTGCGCAGTCGAATTCGATTCTCAGGAAGAACCGGCCGCCTTCAGGGTCTGTCGTATATTGATTTGATTCTATAATATTGGCACCGTGTTCAAATAAAAACGCGGAAACTGCAGAGACGATACCCGGCTGATCGGGGCAGCTGACCAAGAGCCGACCTTTATCCTCATTTCCGTCACGGTATTCGTCCAACCGCTGAGTCATATATGATTTCATGAATAATCCCTCTTATCTTTGTAAGTCTAAACTATTTATCCATTATACTGAAGATTTGATAAAAATCAATTTATGACAGAATTTTTAAACCAACTGCTGAGCATAAAATCAACGCGATAAAGAAGATCCGTTTGGCGTCTTTCTGCTCCTTGTAAAAGAGGATGCCGATAAGCGCCCCGCCGGCGGTGCCAATTCCTGTCCAGACCGCGTAAGCCGTTCCCATCGGAATGGTTTCCATTGCGTACGACAGCAAGGAAAATGAAGCGGCAAAACCAACAATGATCAACAGCACCCATTTCACGCTTTTTTCTTTCGCATATTGATTCATAAGGGCCACGCCGGCCATTTCTAAACAGCCCGCGCACAATAAACTGATCCAGTGCAGCATTATGCCTCGCCTCCTTTTTCCTCTGTCTCATCCTGTGTCACAAGCTTCAACCCGATTACACCGATTAAGAGCACGCCAATTAACAATAGCTTCGGCCATCCAACCGGTTCATGAAAAAGAACGATTTCACTAAGTACTGTTCCCGCTGTGCCGAGGCCGGTAAAGACGGCATACACGGTACCAACAGGCAGACTGTGAGTCGCCTTCATTAGAAGGTAAAAGCTGAATATGATGCCGATGGCAGTGCCGCTCCATGTTAAGGCTGAGTCAGCGTGCTTTAAGCCTATCACCCAAACAACCTCGAAAACAGCGGCAAGCACGACCAATCCCCATTTCATTTTGAGTCATTCCTTTCTATCTATTAAGATTCTCCGAAAACAAAAAAACCCCGGACAGTCGTCTCACATGAGATTGACTCTCCCGGGCTTTTTTCCCTCCGTGTGCATACGCGCTTCTATTTACGCGTATGTGTTTTCTCTCGGACCAGTCCATGTCAATTGACATGCGGAACCCTAGAAAACTTTACATGATATCATGATACTAAACTGAGCTCTATCTTTCAATTGTAAGATTTTCTTTCATATACCGCGATCGGTTTATTCCATTTTCTGATCGTTTTGCTGTAATGCATGCCGATTTTCTCCGCTACCCGTATGGACGCTTTGTTACCCGGATCAATCAAAGCCGTCATTTTGCCGAACTGCCGCTCGTTAAAGCCATAGTCCAGACAGGCCCGAGCCGCTTCTTGCGCATAGCCGTTCCCCCAGTGGCGGCGGGCAAACATATAGCCAATTTCCATTACGGTTTGATTTTCGATCTGCTGGGGAACGATGCCGCATTGCCCCAAAAACTCCCCTGTCCGCTTATCTTCGGCGATCCACAGACTAACGCCGTACCCTTTTTCATTTCGTTGGTTCCAATTGATCCACTCGCGGGTTTGCCTCTTATCTTTTAAACCGGAATAATATTTCATGACGTCAGGATCATTAAAAAGCAGCCCAAACAAAGTTGCTTGATCCCGATCTTCCATACAGCGCAAACGAATTCGATCGGTCACAAGCTTCGTTTTAGCGTTCATACTTCGCCACATCCTGCTTCCATTCTTTTTTGAGAGCTTCAATATGTGCTTGATGATAGCGGTTATGATCTGCCATATGCCAAATTCCCCATCGTATCGTCGCGGTGTCACCTTCGAAAGAAAGCGGCTGGTTCAAAGCATTTTCAGTTAAAGTGAAGCATACCGATTTCAGCTCGTCTACTACATGCTGATGTCTTTTCAGGAGTTCATCTAAGTCTGGCTGATTCACCGGTTCAGGCAGCCGTCCGCTTTCATCTGTCATGGGGCCGTATGCCTGTTCAATATGGTTCGGTATCCGATTTTCCTTGATACGCCAGACCCATCTGATATCAACATTTGTGATATGGTGCAAAAGCTGAGCCGTGCTGTTTTTTGTTTGGCAGCGCCCCTTATAGTAAAGTTCACTGTGTGTCATATGGCTTACGATGGAAGCCAGACGGAGACTGTTTTCTTCCACTGCGGAATACAGCAAACTGACCGTTGGCGCCATGTCGTTTCTTATGGATAAGTCCTTCATGTTCAGTTCCCCTCCTAACTAGGTACATTTGACACCAAACAAAAATTCCCTTTAAAAAAGAAAAAAGCTCTCATTACAAGAGAGAGCCATCTTAATTGTTATTTCCCGGTTTATATAAGTAAGGATCATGCTGCGGTTCATTAGCGGTATTTAAATCAAGGGATATATCACCGCGTGCATTCATCGTGCCAAGGGTAATCGAAGACAGCAGTTTGGGGCTGTACCCTTTTTCCTCAAGCTTCTCAAACAGCCAGGATCGGTTTTTTTGGAGATATTTCAAATTATGATCAAGGATTTCGCCATCCAGTATGAGCGGAATCGGGATAAAATTCCGTTCAGCTTCCATATTCAAATCCCGCACCTGCACCGCCCTCGCTTCCTCTTTCGGGATGACGCTTACTTCTCCCGTTTCTTCAATGATAGCAAGATCAATGTCAGCCGGGTCGGCATAGCCCTTTTCCCTCAGCTTTCCAAGCAGCTCATTAACAGTCAGCCTTTCTTTACGAAGGCCGCGTTCATCAATATCCCCGTTTCGGATTAGGACAGTCGGGCTCACGACTAGGAGCCATCGCCATTTATTAGATAAAGAGAGCTTGCTCATGATAAGATAAAGCACCAAAAAAGCACCCGCATAATAAATTGACATCGGCAGCTTGGATGTAAGGATCGGCTCACTGATAATGGTTCCGATTGCGAAGGTCAAAAGCAGGTCAAAATTGTTCATTTGTGACACAGCTTTTTTACCGGCAAGCCGAAACAAAATATATGCAATCGAAAATACGATAACTGGCTTCAGTAAAAATACCCATATCATCCATAACACCGATCTTTACCTCCATCCGCTGGTCATATTGAGCCTATTGTGCCCCGTGGCAGGCCCTCTATGCATCAGTGTCTAGGCGAACGTGCACATCGACTGAACATAACACAATAGAAAGTGACATCGATTGAAGGCGCAATACGCAATATGAAAAATCAGAAGTCGAATACCCTTTGATCTGCCATTGGCTCCCCAACCCGAGGGCTACCAGCAGCAAACAATCGACAGGCTGGCCGGTTTGGAGCTAAGGATGGAGCAACTAATTAGAGCAATTGAGGTAAACAATGAATTGCTGAGAACAATGCAAGAACAGCAAAACCGTGTATGCACAAATGGCGGCGGGTCTGTGATTGTCCGGATGTAGAAACCGGCGCTTGTCTGCCTTCTTATATCTCAATAAAACACTCTTCTCTGAAAGGAGAAGAGTTTCATGTATGTGTTCAAACGGACTGGGCCAAACTTAATTGCGGGCCGAATAGCTCGTAATGGATAGATTCCGGCGCTGATCCGAGCTCTGATACAAGCTTATGCATTGCCGTAATAAACGACGGTGAACCGCAAATATAGTAATCCGCATCTGTGTTGGCAATCAGTTCTTTGAGGAATTGCTGATCAATCTGTCCTTCATGAAAATGCAGATCACCTGCACGGTCTTCCTCTGTCGGCTCGCGATACACAAATGCTGTTTTAACAGCAGAATGTTTTGCTGCTTCTTCTACTTCATGGCGCAATGCATGATATTCACTGTTTTTCGCCGCATGAATGAACAGAATTTGCCGTTCAGGCTGTTTGGAAACAGATGTTTTCAGCATGCTGATCATTGGTGTAATGCCAACTCCGGCACTGATCAAAACGAAATCTTTTTGTGATGCATGATCTAAAACAAAGTCCCCTGCCGGTGCGCTGATCTCTATTGAATCTCCCTCCTGCAGCCCATCGTGTAAGTAGGAAGACACGACACCATCTTTCTTCACTGAAATTCGATAATAGTCTTTTCCCGGCATATCAGACAGGCTGTACTGGCGGATATGCGTATATTCAGAATCAGGAATCCGCACTTTGATGCTGATATATTGCCCTGCTTGGAATTCAGGTAACGGCTTGCCGTCTTCCGGTTTCAAATAGAAGGATGTAATTTCTTTGCTTTCCCGCTCTTTTTTTGCGATAACGAATGGCTTATACTCCTTCCAGCCGCCGGCTTGCTCTTCCGCCTGTTCATACATGTCTTTTTCAATTCCGATGAACGCGTCAGCAATGACTCCGTACGCTTTTTCCCATGCCTGCATAATGTCAGGAGTTGCAGCGTCTCCCAATACATCTTTAATCGCAATCAGCAAATATTTACCGACGATTGGGTAGTGCTCAGGCTTAATTCCGATACTGCGGTGCTTGTGGCCGATTTGTTTGACAACCGGAATAATGTTTCCTAATTGGTCAATGTTTGCCGCAGCTGCAATAACGGCATTTGCCAGTGCAGTTCGCTGTGTTTTTTTCTTTTGGTTTGTTTGATTAAAAATGTTCAAAAGCTCTGGATGGTCTTGAAACATCCGATCGTAAAAACGGCCAGTGATTGTTTCTCCATGCTGTTGCAATACGGGTACAGTGCTTTTAATAATGTCGATTGTTTTGTTATCTAACATTTTATAAACAATCCTTTCGAAAAGATGTATTTAAAATATATCTTTAAAATACATGATCTTATGAATAAAAGATATATCTAAAATGAATCTTTAATAAAGTTGTCACAAAATTATCAATTTAACATGACATTTGTTGCTTTTTTATAGAATCCCCTAGCAAAAACGGACTAACCATTGTAATAATCACCATTGAAAAGTACAAAAAAACCCAAAACAACTTATGTTTTGGGTTTAACGTTCACCAAGGCTTATCAGTTCCGAGCGCATTTGCAAGCGCCTGGCTGTGTTTCTTGCGGTTCTTACGTTCATTAGCGCGCTGTACAGCTGTATTATGCAGCATGATTTCTTCTTCTGTTTCCGGTACAACCCTCGGTACAGGCACCGGCTTGCCATTTGAATCTAATGCGACAAATGTCAAAAAGGATGTGGCAGCGAGTTCCCGTTCGCCAGTCATCAAATGCTCCTTAATGACTTTCACAAATACTTCCATGGAAGATGTGCCGACCCATGTCACATATGACTCTAGGCAGACAGAATCCTTTTGCCCGATCGGCTTTAAAAAGTCTACAGAATCCATTGAAGCTGTTACCGTTTCACGTCTGCAATGGCGCGCCGCTGAAATAGAGGCAATGTCGTCTATATAGCTCATTAATTTTCCGCCAAACAGCGTATTATGGTTGTTCGTGTCAAGCGGGAACACCCTGCTGGTTTTCACAACCTTTGACTCTTTACAAAATCTTGTTTCCGGTGTTTCCATACCTTTCTCCCCTTTGATGTCTGATCTTTTAGCTAAATGCACTTATATTCTCCTATTAAACAATATTCTCTTCCATTTGTCTAAAATTTAAAATGGTTTAATGATTTTCATGATGAGGGAATAATAAATGTATTCTTCACACTTTAGGAGGAAAAACAAATGGACGTATCCATCCCGAAATCTCAGCACAAAACGGTATGCCGAACGGAATACGGCACACTTCAAAAAGTGATCTTATGCAAACCTGAGCACATGACCATAAAAGATGTTATAAACGAAACACAAAAACATTTTGAAGATGACAATATTCATGTAAAAACCGCTAACGACCAGCACAGCCGCTTAGTGGAGGCACTTAGGTCACACAACGTTGAGGTCGTCCTTTTGCCCGTTCGCGACGGACTACCAGAGCAGGTTTTTACTAGGGACATAGGATTTGTCATCGGAGAAAAAGCCTTTCTGTCAAGCATGACTGAACCGATTCGCCAAGGAGAAGAAGCCGTTATAAAAGATTTTTTTCACAGCCAAGGTATCTCTTACACCCGAATGCTTGATACGAGTATTGAAGGCGGAGACGTCATTATCGATGATGACATTGTCTATGTCGGAATCAGCCAGCGCACCGACATTTCAGCTATCGGCCAGCTGGAAGAGGCACTTCCTGAATATACGATCGTTCCAGTGAAGCTTCATGAAAAATTTTTGCATTTGGACTGCGTATTTAACATTGTATCTGAAAGCGAAGCGTTAATTTATCCACAGGCCATTGAGCCAGATGCAGCCGATATGCTGGCAAAACGTTATGATCTTATTGAGGTGCCCGAGGACGAACAATTTACGCTTGGCACCAACGTCCTTTCAATCGAAAAAAAAACAATCATCAGTCTCCCTGGCAACCGCCATGTCAATCAACAGCTATCGAAAAGAGGCTATCACATTATCGAAATTGACCTGTCAGAAATTATTAAATCAGGCGGCTCCTTCAGGTGCTGCACAATGCCGCTGATTCGAGGCGAATGAAGAATCTTCCCCTTTTTCATGTTTTGAACAGCTTATTTTATCAAGATACGTTAATATAGAGGTGACATCATTTTTAAGGGGGAAATCGCATGACAAAATACATAGGATATGTGGGAACATATACAAAAGGCGGAAGCGAAGGAATTTATTCATTTGAGCTTGATACTGAGAAAAAAGCACTCAGCGAGCCAAAGCTGGCCGCTAAGCTGGGCAACCCGACATATGTGGCGCCGAATAAAAACAACACCATCCTTTATTCCATCGAAAAAGCAGACGGCCAAGGCGGAGTTGCTGCCTATCAAATCGATAAAAACAGCGGCGAATTGACATTTCTGAATCATCAGTTAATTGATGGCCCTTCGCCATGCCACGTAAGCGTTGATGATCAAAAACAATTCGTACTGACTGCCAATTATCACAGCGGGAAGGTACACGTTTTTCCGGTTCAGGAAGACGGCAGCTTGCAATCACCTGTTTCAGAGGCCGCTCACACAGGAAAAGGGCCGCACGAAAGACAAGAAAAACCGCATACACACTACGCGGGGTTCACACCTGAACACAATTATGTGGTAGCGGTTGATTTAGGTATAGATAAGCTCTACACCTATAAGCTGAAAGACGGTGTGTTGACTGAATCCGGAAGCCATTCCTTCGCTCCCGGTGCAGGACCTCGCCATATCGCTTTTCATCCGAAAGAAAAATACGCTTATGTCATGACAGAATTAAGCAATGAAGTGATTGCGCTTGAATACAACCCGACAGCCGGCGAATTTAGAGAAATCCAAGTCGTTTCTGCCATCCCTGATGATTTTACAGATAACAGCCAGGGAAGCGCAATACATGTCACGCAGGACGGACGTTTTGTTTATGTCGCAAACCGCGGCCATGACAGTATCGCCGTATTTGAAGTGAATCAATATTCAGGAGAGCTGTCTTTCGTAGAAAGAGTGTCGACAGAAGGAAACTGGCCTCGTGACTTTGTATTTGACCCAACGGAAGAGTTCCTCGTTGCTTCAAATGAAGAAACAGGCAACCTTGTCTTGTTTGAAAGAGACAAAGAAACCGGCCGATTGACACTCCTCCCATCAACGGTTTCTGTCCCTTACCCGGTTTGTGTAAAGTTTTTACATCAAGTATAATCAAATGGAGTGGCTCTAGTAAAAAGGAGCCACTCTTTTTATTTATCTCACTTTTTCCTTCGTTTCAGCATTTCGATACAAATGGCAAGCGACAAAACGGCCGGGTTCGATTTCTTGAAGCTGGGGACGAGATTCTCCACATTCAGACATCGCCTCCGGACAGCGGGTCCGAAACACGCAGCCGCTTGGCGGATTGACCGGGCTCGGCAGCTCTCCTTTTAAGAGAATACGCTCACGCTTGTCCTCCAATTCAGGATCTGGAATCGGAATCGAGGACAAAAGCGCCTTTGTATAGGGATGGAGCGGTTCACGATACAAGGTGCCGCTCTCTGTAATTTCCATCATGTGTCCTAAGTACATAACACCGATCCTGTCACTGATATGCTTCACCATCGAAAGATCATGGGCAATGAATAAAAACGTAAGCCCTTTCTCTTTTTGAAGCCGCTTCAGCAGATTGACCACCTGCGCTTGAACAGAGACATCAAGTGCAGAAATCGGTTCGTCCGCCACGATAAATTCAGGATTCAGCGACAGTGCTCTCGCAATCCCAATTCTCTGCCTTTGCCCGCCGCTGAATTCATGCGGATAACGGCTGCCAAAATCGGGGTGAAGCCCAACTGCCTCAAGCAGCTCGTCCACGACGAGAAGCCGTGCTTTATGGGTATTGTAGAGGTTATGAATCTCCATTGGCTCCAAAATAATTTCTCGAACGGTCATGCGCGGGTTAAGTGAAGCATAAGGGTCCTGAAAAATCATCTGCAGTTTGCGGTTGAAGGCAAACTGCTCTTTTTCACTTAGTGCATGAAGATTTGTGCCGCGGTATGTCACGCTTCCTTCTGTCGGCTGATAAAGGCGCATCAGCACTCTCCCCAAGGTTGATTTCCCGCACCCTGATTCCCCGACTAGCCCGAACGTTTCTCCTTCACGAATCTGAAAGGTGACCCCGTCGACAGCTTTGACTGTCCGCTTTTTCCCTGCGTCAAAATGCATTTTCAGCTGGCTGACCTCTAACAAAGGCAGTCGCCTCATTTGTCTCCCTCCTTATTCTGAAAAACAGCGGCGCACCGCACATAATTCTTTTTCATAGATTGTCTCTGTTAATGTGAGGATTTCGATTGACTTCCCTGTCTTTGGAGAATGAAGCATTTTCCCGCCGCCTACATACAGACCGACGTGATGAATCGCTCCTTTTCCTTCCTCATAAGCAAAAAACAGCAGATCACCGGCTTTCATATCATCAAGCGGGACACCCTTCCCCGCCTTAGCCTGATCTCCCGCATCACGGGGGATGCTATATCCATTCGCCTTAAATATACTGTACATAAATCCGGAGCAATCAAACCCAAACCCGCTGATCCCTCCCCATAGGTAGGGAAGTCCGAGAAAAAAAGCTCCCATTTGAATGATGTCTTCAGCAGTCCCTTTCTGTTTGCTGACAGGCACTGCATCACTTTGCTTCACAAACCTTTCTCCCAAAACAGTCGAAACCTTAAAATATCCTTTTTCTTCTGCAATAAGGGGGAGAACTGTCAAAAAGCTCAATTCGATCTCCTTTTCTCCATTGCTTTTGTACAAAAAGGCAGCAGGTTTGCTGATCATCACATCGTGTTGTGAATGGATGGGCATAGATTTTTCCAGCTGGTTCTTTTTCATCCAGCCTGGGTATCCGCGCGGATCCTTTCGGGATGGCTGGCTAGGCACGATCACAGAAACCCATTCCCCCTGTTCCGCCGTCACAAGTACCTTTTCGCCAAAAAGAACCTGAGTTTGGATTACATTGTCTGTAGATAATCCAAGCCGTTCATCATACGTCATGCGCTCCAGCCAGTCTCTGATCATTACAGTCGGTTGAAGCATGAATTGATCAGACGGACGAGGTGAATCAGGCGCTGTCCAGATGTTGGCCACTGCTGATATGACAGTGTGCATCATTGCTCTTTTTCCCCTTTCAAAAGCGCAGCCCCGGTGATTCCGAGGCCCGGTTTGCCAGGCATCGAAATCGTGCTGCCGCGATATGTTATGCCGCCATTGAATACATCTGTTTTCAGCATCAGCGGCGCGTCAAAATCAAAGCGTGTGATGTTTCTCTTGCTTGCCGCAAAATGCGCCGCGGCCGTAATGCCCAGCTTCGTTTCGATCATGCTGCCGACCATACACTCCACCCCGCAGGCTTCCGCCATGGCATTAATTTTCTCTGCTCCGCTGATGCCGCCCGCTTTCATCAATTTAATATTGATCAAGTCTGCGCTCCGGGTTTGCAGAACTTCGAACGCCTGCCGCGGTGTAAAAACACTTTCATCAGCCATAATCGGCGTATCTGTTGCATCTGTCACCTTTTTAAGCCCAGCGAGATCATCTTTATGGACAGGCTGCTCGACAAGCTCAATGCCTAGACCCGCATCCTCCATTTTCCGAATGGCAGTTACCGCTTCCTTCGGCCTCCACCCCTGATTAGCGTCTAAACGCAGTTTCACAGCTGATCCGACACGTTTTCTGATTTCCTGGATACGGGCGATATCTGTTGCAATATCATCTTTTCCGACCTTTATTTTCAGCGTTTGAAAGCCTTGTTTGAGATAATTCTCGGCATCAGCTGCCATCTCTTCAGGTGAGTTGACACTGACGGTATAATCTGTTTCCAGCGTATCTCGATATCCGCCAAGCATTTGATAAAGCGGCAGCCCGCACATCTGCGCCCAGCCGTCGTACAGCGCCATTTCTACAGCAGCCTTCGCGCTCATATTTCCTGTAAGAAGATGCTGGATGTCGTGCAGAATGGCCTCATAGCCCACCAGGCTTTTTCCAAGCAATGCCGGCTTCAACACATGGTGGATGGCACTTTCAATGCTATCCATGCTGTCTCCTGTAATCACTAACGTCGGGGGTGCTTCTCCCCATCCGACTGCACCGCTGTCATAAGTAATCCTTACTATGACTGATTCAGCCGTATACACAGTGCGAAGCGCGGTTTTAAACGGCTTTGTCAGTGGGACAGCGATTCGGCTTGTTTCGATTCGAATGATTTTCATGTCTTCAGCGCTCCTTCTGAAACGCCTGCCTCTATTACGACTGTTTTTTCTGCTGTATTCATAGCAGCTTTCGCACCGATCGGAACGGCAATACTTGGCGAGCAGTGGCCGATTTTAAATCCTCTCAGAGCAGGCCTGCCCGCAGAAATAATATAGTCTTCCAGCACCTGCTCAAGTGAGAGAGACTTCTCTCGCTTCACCGGGACACAATTGTGAAAATCACAAACTAGAATTCCGGCCGCGTCTGTCAGCTTCCCCGCCATTTTCAGCTGATTCAGCATCCGGTCGATTTGATAAGGCTCCTCGTCAATATCTTCAATAAACAGAAGCTTTCCTCTCGTATCAATTTCAAATGGCGTGCCCAGTGTAGACGTCAGCAAAGACAGATTTCCCCCGACAAGCTCGCCTTCCGCTTTTCCAGGAACAAGCGCGGTCAGCGGAGAAAGCTCTTCTGTATAGGTGAATTCCGTCTCCTGGAAGAGCTGCTTATATGACGCTTTTGTCAGCGGGTGAACGTCGTCAAGGCCAATATCCGTGCTGAGCATCGGGCCATGGAAAGTGACAAGACCTGTGTTTTGATGAATGGCAGTATGTAAAAACGTAATATCGCTGTATCCCCAAAAGATTTTAGGGTGTTTGCGGATCAAGCTGAAATCAATGCCCGCGGCGATACGTCCTGTCCCAAAACCCCCGCATGCGCACAACACTGCTTTTACCTCATCGTCTCTGAACATCTCATGGAGATCCGCCAGCCGCTCATCATCCTGTCCCGCTAAATAGCCGTGCTGGTTTTTCAGCGCCTTGCCCAACTTCACCTGAAGACCGAGCTCTTCTAAAAATAAAAGCGCGGTGTCAAGCTTTTTTGGATCCGGCGGACTTGCGGGCGCGATCACTCCGACTGTATCACCCTTGTTCAACGCTTTCGGCTTGTAATTCAACGAAAACACTCCTTTCATTTGCTCTGCACCCTACGTATACGTGCAAGAAAGAGAAAAAATACCGCTCCTTCGCATAAAGAAGCAGTATTTCTTCAATCACCGCCATCAGTTTTTATCTGCCCATTTTAAGTCGATATAGCCGACAGGGTGACGGACAATTCCCTTTACTTGTTCATTTTGCAGGTGAACCTGATTATAAAAATAAACCGGGATAATCGGCGCTTCATTGATGAGCAGCTCTTCAGCTTGATGCATAAGAGAGAACCGTGTTTTTTCATCGGCTTCATTTTTCGCCTGTTTGATCAGCTGATCGTATTCTTTATTGGCCCAGCCTGTGCGGTTCATCGAATTTCCCGTTTGAAAGGCTTCCAGAAAACTGATAGGGTCCGCGTAATCAGGCAAAAATGAGCTTTGAGAGAATTGGAATTTCAGCGCTTTTTGATCCTCTAAAAATACGTTCCATTCCATATTGGCCAGCTTTACATCGACTCCAAGGCTATTTTTCAATTTTTGCTGAATAGCTTCGGCAATCTTTTTATGCTCCGGCTTTGTACTGTAAGTAAGCGTGATCGCAGGAAGCTTATTATAGTTTTCTTCCTTCATGCCCTTTTCGAGCAGCTGCTTCGCTTTGCTTTCGTTAGGCTTGATCAAGTCTCCGCCTGCTTCACGGAAATCTTTGCCGTCAGGCTGCGTAAACCCAGGCGATACAAAGGCGCGCGCCGGTTTTTCATTATTTTTCGTGACATACTTTACAATTTCCTCTTGATCCACAGCCATCGCAAAGGCTTTTCTGATGTTTTCATTTTGGAATGGCTCCATGTTGACATTAAATCGATAGAAATAGAGACCCGCCTGGTCAACAATATTGACGTTATCCTGATCCATCAGCTGGTCGCTTAACTCTGCAGGGACATAAGCGGTATCAAGTTCCCCTGATTGAAACATCTGATAATCTGTATTTCTGTCACTGACCATCGCCCATTTCACCTTATCAAGCTTCACGGTATCTTTATCCCAATACGTGTCGCTTTTCTCCATAGTGATGCTGTCATCATGCTTCCATTCCGTCAGCTTAAACGGGCCGTTTCCGACAAATGTATCCGCCTCAGCAAACCACTTTGGATTGTCTTTATCGACCTTTTCATTTACCGGAAAATACGCAGGATTGGACACAACGCTCAGAAAATATTTTTGCGGTGCTTCCAGTGTAACTTCAAGGGTTCGATCATCCTTTGCCGTCACCTTCACATCGTCTTTTTTCCCTTTCCCGCTGTTATATGCTTCGCCGCCTTCAATAAAATAACCTAGGAATGCCGATGAAGCGCCTTTTTTCGGATCAAGCATTCGCTTCCACGCGTATTCGAAGTCTCCGGCTGTTACAGGATCTCCGTTTGTCCATTTCGCATTTTCCCGAATCGTAAATGTGTAAGTTTTTTTATCTTTCGAAACAGACCATTTCTCCGCCATTGCCGGCTCGGGCTCATGATCTTTGCCAAGACGCGTCAGCCCCTCCATGATGTTATTTAACGGCTGCCATGACACATTATTAAAGCCGATCGGCGGATCGAATGAAGTCGGTTCATTTTCATTATTTACATACAGCACCTTTTCTCCGCTGGTTTTTGCCTTATCATGACTGCCTTCTTTTCCGGCCTGTTCATTTGCTGTGCACCCCATCAGCGCAAACGAAAGTCCTAATGCAAGACCCATGCCCCATAGCTTTTTCACTCGTTTCATCCTCTTCCCCCTTTTCATGTTCAATCCTTCGCATCTCCTGACAGCACCGCATGCTCTGCTCGTTGATCCTGCAGCCAGCAGTTGACGGTGTGCGAGTCAGATCTGATCGTCTGGCCCGGGTACACCCTGTCACACACAACCATCCTGTTCGGACAGCGGGCGGCAAATGGGCAGCCCGGCGGAGGCGAAAATAAATCCGGCGGCGTTCCGTCGATCGGGATCAGCTCCGCGCCATCTAAATCCAGCCGCGGGACAGAAGCCAGCAGTCCTTTTGTATAAGGGTGCTGCGGCTGATAAAAAATATCTTTTCTCGTGCCGATTTCCGCCATTTTCCCGGCATACATGACTGCGACTCTGTCAGCTACCTGGGCAACGACCCCTAAATCATGTGTAATCAGAATGACAGACACATTCGTTTTTCTCTGAATCTCTTTAAACAGCTCTAAAATCTGTGCCTGAATGGTTACATCCAGGGCGGTGGTCGGTTCATCCGCAATTAAGATGTCAGGCTCGCAAATCAGCGCCATCGCAATGACAATCCGCTGTCTCATGCCGCCGCTGAATTGGTGGGGATATTGCTTTAGGCGCTCTTCGGGATCTGGAATACCAACCAATGACAGCATGGAAAGCACCTCTTTCCGTGCCGCTTTTTTGCTCATTTTTTTGTGGCGCAATAGCGCTTCCCCCAGCTGGTCGCCGACAGTCAGCGTAGGGTTTAACGCCGTCATCGGGTCTTGAAAAATCATAGAAATGTCGGCTCCCCTTATACCTCTCATTTCTTTGTCAGAGAGACGGCAAAGGTCTTTGTTTTTAAATAGAATGCTGCCGTCTGTCACCTTCGCCGAATAAGGCGGAAGCAGGCCCATGATGCTTTGGGAGGTAACGCTTTTGCCGCAGCCGGATTCGCCGACGATCGCAAAGGTTTCTCCTTTATACAAATCAAAGCTCACCCCTCTGACCGCCTGAACCGTCCCGCCGTAAGTCGTAAAAGACACGTGCAGATTTTGGACTGACAGAACTTTTTCCATACAGCTACCTCCTCAGCTTAGGGTCAAGCGCATCCTGCAATCCGTCCCCCAGCACATTAAACGCGTACATCGTCAGAGATATGAAAAAGGCCGGAAAAAATAGGCGCCACCAATGCCCAGATAAAATCGTGGGCAGGCCGTCATTCGCCATCACGCCCCAGCTTGCAAACGGAGCCTGTATGCCGAGGCCGAGAAAGCTTAAAAATGATTCTGCGAATATGGCGGCAGGTACGGTTAATGTCATTTGTACGATGATCGCTCCCATAGTATTCGGCAGCAAATTCTTCCGGATGATGCGAAAGGTTTTCGCGCCAAAGGTTTTCGAGGCGAGTACATATTCATAATTTTTAATCTGAAGCACCTGGCCTCTTACAATTCTCGCCATGCCGACCCACCCGGTCACAGTAAGCGCCACAATAATCGTGCCCAGTCCCGGCCCCATGAGCACCATCAGCAAAATGACAACAAGCAGGTACGGCAGTCCGTACAGCACTTCGATAATCCGCATCATAATGCTGTCAATCCTGCCGCCTTTATAGCCGGCAACGCCTCCGTAAATGACACCGATCAAAAAATCAATCAGTGCTGCCATCACGCCGACAAACAACGAGATTCTCGCGCCATACCATGTCCGGGTAAACACATCCCGGCCGAGTTCATCGGTGCCGAACCAATGATCGGCTGAGGGCGGAAGATTTTGTTCTGTCAGCGATTGGCGTACGACACTATGGGGCGATAAAAAGGGCCCGATAACTGCCATGACAAAAAGAAATAAAAGAATAAAGAGTCCGGCCATCGCTAATTTATTTTTTTTCAGCCTCCTCCAGGCATCCTGCGTGTATGACAAACTCGGCCGCTTGACCGAATCGGCTTCCCGATTTTTTTCCTGATTCGAGACAAACCACTCATCAGGCACCTGATTGTGCTGTTCTGGCTGGCGTTCATCCGTTTGTACAGGGAGATTCACACGCTTCACCCTTTCTTATGCAGTTTAATGCGCGGGTCTAAGAGACCGTAGGCCAAATCGACCAAAAACAGCATGATAATCAGAATGACGCTGTAAAAAACGGTCGTTCCCATAATCACGGGATAGTCCCGCTGATTAATGCTTTCAACAAAATATTTTCCCATTCCCGGAATGGCAAAGATTTTTTCAATGACAAAGCTTCCTGTTAAGATGCTGGCGACGAGTGTGCCCAGGACGGTAATGACGGGCATGAGTGCATTTCTGAGTGCGTGTTTTACGATAATTTTGAATGGAGAAAGCCCTTTTGCTTTTGCTGTGCGGATATAATCCTGTGTCAGAACTTCGACCATGCTCGACCGTGTCAGCCTGGCAATGATCGCCATTGGCCCTACAGCAAGCGCTGCGGTCGGAAGCACCATATGAATCGGGCTCGTCCATGTCGCAGCAGGAAATAGTTTGAGATTGACAGCAAATTGCTGAATGAGCAATGTTGCCAGAATAAAATTCGGGATGGAGATGCCGAGTACTGCAAGACTCATCGCGGCGTAGTCCAAAAAGCCATTGCGGCGGAGTGCAGCGATTACGCCCAGCACCAGCCCAGAAATCACAGCAATGACAATCGCTGTCATCCCAAGCTCAAAGGAAACGGGAAATCCGCGTTCCAGCATATCATTTACGCTGTCCGACGGTTTTTTAATTGAAGGTCCGAAATCGAATGTAATGATGGATTTTAAGTAGAAAATGTATTGGAAAATGAGAGGATCGTCTAAGTGATAGTAGGCTTCGAGATTTTTTTGAACGGCTTCATTTGTGCCTCTCTCCTCGTTAAAAGGAGATCCGGGAATGACCTTCATGAGAACAAAAGTCAGGGTGGTAATCACCAAAATTGTAGCTGCCATTGCCCAAAAACGCTTTATCATGTATCGCGCCAAAGCCTAAAACACCCCTTTAGCAGAATGATGTCCGCATCGCAAGCTCAGTCATGACAAGCATCGCCTGATAGGCTTCAAGCATGTCCTTCGCCTGAAATTGAACGGTTGTAGTTCCCGTCTTGATTTCCGTTCCCGGCATCAGATTCGCCCATTCTGCTTGGCCATAATTGGCGAATTCAATGCTCAGAACTGGCCTGTCAGGCGGGGTGAGCGGCTTGACTTTGTCCTTGTTTTGCAGGGCAAACGCAGTTTTTTCTGTCAACAGCCGTCCGGCTTTCGCAGGGGACAAGCACTTCACTGCGGATCTTGAAATGGTTTGTTTGACTGCGGCTGTCGTCACGTTCGGGATAAGCTCTTCCGCTTCCTTCGCCGCCCGGTCATCCCCGGCTACCAGTAATACCGGGACATCATAATAACCGGCAACGTATGCATTTAATCCAAGCTCACCGACAGGCCGATCGTTTATGTAAAAATGACGGACGCCGAAAATCATGCTGTGTGACATGACACCGGGAGTCGAGGCTCTCGCATGATAACCGAGAAACAAAGCGCCTGTAAACGTATCATCCAGTCCCTCCACCATTGAAAATGGTTTGACGTCACCAGAAATCAAGTCTGCTTCAGGGTGAAGCTTTTCAACCATCAGATTATTCATCTTCGAATGACTGTCATTGACCAGCACCTCGGTACACCCGCTGTTAAACGCTTCAGCAATACAGTAGTTTGCTTCTTCAGTCATGATAAGCCGTCCGCGTTCATAATTCCGCTTGCCGGAATCCACAAAGGTATCGTCCGGAAGACCCGAAATACCTTCCATATCTACTGACATGTACAATTTCATAACGCTCCTCCTTTTTTACTAAATTATGAATATTCTAACAGATTATATTAAAAAAAGAGGAAAAATGCAATATAACTGGGGAAAATCTCAACCACTCAGTGATAAAAAAAGAATCCTCTTTCAAGGATTCATGTCTGTTTACCAACCTGTTCTGTAAGCAGTTCATATTTTTTCAGGGTTCTTTCAAACACCTCATCAAAAACGTCTGGCACAGAGGCGCGTATCACCTCAGCTCCCTCTCCCGTTATTCCGCCTTTGGTTGCGACACGTTCCAGCGTCTCCTCGAAAGACATATTTTTTTCGATCAGCATCTTGCCAGTTCCGTATAGCGAATGAATCAGAAAATCAAAGGCTTCTTCTTTGGACAGGCTGCTGTTTCTGACGGCAGACAGTGCCAGTTCTTCATAGATTGCCGCTATGAATCCCGGTGCCGAGCTCGTTAAATTGCTGGCCGCATCTAAATTCGATTCTTTGATTTCTCGTACACGGCTGAAAACCGATAACAATTCATTCAGACGTTCTTTTTTCTCTGCAGCCAGTGCTTCACTGTGAACGACAAGTGAGATGCCAGCTTCTGCTTCGGACGTAATGGCAGGAATAACACGTGAGATACCGGCTTCTGTTTCTGCCTCCAAAAGACGCAGCGGCACACCGGCAGCTATGGATACGATGTGAGTATTTCTGTTCACATACGGGTGCAGACGGCGCATTGTTTCGATGACATAGAGCGGCGGGACGCATATCAAAATCAATTGGCACGTATTTGCCCAATTCTCCAACGGATCAGCCGATACGTTTGGATAATCTGACATGAGTGCCCGCAGCCGCTCCCCCTTCGTTCTCGTCTCAATAAATAGCTCATTCTCTTTTATTTGTTCATGTTTCAACAGCTGTCTGGCGATCATATCCGCCATGCTGCCATATCCAATCAATCCAATCTGTTCCATCGACTCAGTCCTTTCATATACAATATGAAGTGTACCGTTTTCCGCACTTTTTCACAATTTCCCATAATCTTTTCATTTTTATCCCACAGTTTTTGTTTATGATAAACTCAAGTCATAAACCTATCAATATAAATAGACATGTGAAAATAGAGAAACGGAGTGAACATGATGGATAACTATCGTGATGAAAACAGAACGAAAGGTAATGAGAATGAGGTCTTTTTAACGAAAGAGAACGATCAGAGCACCTCCTACTCGGCCCGCAATGTCATTCATGATCAGGAGAAGAAAAAACGAGGCTTCGGATGGTTCAGACCGTTGCTTGGCGGAGTGATCGGCGGCAGTCTTGCCCTTGGCATTTACACGTTTACACCGCTTGGCGACCATGATTCTCAGGACACTGCAAAACAATCATCCAGCCAGCAGCAAACGCAATCTGTTACAGCAACAAGCACCTCCTCTGAATCTAAAAAAAGCTCATCAAGCTCAAGCAGCTCATCTGCATTCAAGAGCGAGGACTCTTCTAAAATCTCAGATATGGTAGAAGACCTTTCACCAGCGATTGTCGGTATTACAAATCTTCAGGCACAATCAAACAGCTCTTTGTTCGGCTCTAGTTCTTCTGATTCCAGCGAAGATACAGAAAGCGGTTCAGGGTCAGGTGTCATTTTCAAAAAAGAGAATGGCAAGGCTTATATCATTACAAATAACCACGTCGTAGAAGGGGCATCATCACTGAAGGTATCTTTATATGACGGCACTGAGGTTACTGCAAAGCTGGTAGGCAGTGACTCGTTAACTGATTTAGCCGTCCTCCAAATCAGTGATGACCACGTCACAAAAGTGGCAAACTTCGGTGATTCATCTGATCTTAGAACAGGCGAGACCGTTATTGCGATTGGGGATCCGCTTGGAAAAGACCTGTCCCGCACAGTAACACAAGGAATTGTAAGCGGCGTGGACAGAACGGTTTCAATGTCTACATCAGCCGGCGAAACGAGCATTAACGTCATTCAGACAGACGCAGCAATTAATCCAGGTAACAGCGGCGGTCCTTTGTTAAATACAGACGGCAAAATTGTCGGCATTAACAGTATGAAAATCAGTGAGGATGATGTTGAGGGTATCGGATTTGCCATTCCAAGCAATGACGTAAAACCGATTGCTGAAGAACTGCTGTCTAAAGGCCAAATTGAACGTCCATATATCGGTGTCAGCATGCTTGATCTGGAACAAGTGCCGCAAAATTACCAAGAAGGCACACTCGGCCTGTTCGGCAGCCAGCTGAATAAAGGTGTTTACATCCGTGAGGTCGCTTCAGGCTCTCCTGCTGAAAAGGCCGGATTAAAAGCGGAGGATATTATCATCGGCCTAAAAGGTAAAGAAATTGATACAGGCAGTGAATTGCGCAATATCTTATATAAAGACGCAAAGATCGGTGATACCGTTGAAGTGAAAATTCTCCGAAACGGCAAAGAAATGACGAAAAAAATTAAACTGGATCAAAAAGAAGAGAAAACTTCGTAAGACATAATGCCTCAGGCCGTAAAAGCGGTCTGAGGCTTTTTATTAGATAAAAGACCTAATTGCTCTATGAAACTTTCTGACGAGATATCCGTATATCATACAGATTGACATCATTCACATCAGATGCTAGAAACATCGTTTGCTAGGAGGCATGAACATGAAAACCGTGGGACTGAGTATGATCTGCGCAGGATTGGCTTTTCTTTTACTGAGCTTTCTTCTCTCTGAATCGACGTTGACGTGGGGAATTGTATTGGGTACCAGTATTCTATTAAACATAACTGGTACGGCTCTAATCATGCGTTTCTTAAAAGCCCCCCAATCTAACAGCTGACATGCAACAAAGCCGATGACGAAATCTTTAAGTTTTGCTGTTTTTATTTCGGCATGACTGAACCGCAGTACAAGCTCACAATCTCTTCTTTACCCAATTTCCATATATCTATCAGCATCTTTTGCTTTAGATCGTGCTCAGAGCATAAAAACCCCCTGTCCATTACGGACAGGGGGTTTGAGGTTATGACATATGCTGGTCTCTATAGAGTCTTTTATTTTCAATTCCATACGATTTTTGGACGATGTAAAGCGGCCTGTCTTTGGCTTCATCGTAGATTCTGCCGATATATTCGCCGATCACGCCCAAAATCAGAAGGACAATGCCGCTGAACAGGAGCTGGATCACAATAAGTGATGACCAGCCGGTAATCGTGCTGTCTGTGAATAGCTTCAGATACAGCACGATAAACATATACAGAAATCCAGCACCTGACATTAAAATCCCCGCATAGCTTGCCAGCTTCAGCGGTTTATGTGAAAATGTCGTGATGCCGTCCATTGACAGCTTCAGCATTTTCTTGAGCGGGTACTTTGTTTCTCCGGCGAGCCTTTCATCACGTACATACTCGACCGCTGTCTGTTTGAAACCCACCCAGCTGACTAGCCCTCTGACAAATGGATTTTTTTCTTTTAATCTCTTCATTTCATCACAGACTTTTCTGTCCATGAGGCGAAAATCCCCCGTATCAATCGGGATATCAATATCTGTCATACCGCTGAGAAGCCGGTAAAACATAGCCGCGGTTTGTTTTTTGAAAAAGGTTTCCCCTTTTCGTTTAGTCCGTACGGCGTACACGACTTCATAGCCTTCCTTCCACTTTTCAATCATTTCTAAAATCAGTTCAGGAGGGTCCTGCAAATCGGCGTCAATGACGACGATTGCATTCCCCTGTGCATAATCCATACCCGCCGTAATGGCGATCTGGTGTCCAAAATTCCTTGAAAAATCAATAATTTTCACTCTCGGATCGATCAGGCTGTGCTCTCTTAAAATCTCAATACTGCGGTCTTTGCTGCCATCGTTGACAAAAAGCAGCTCGTAGTTTTCCTTCGTTTGATCCATGACCTCTTTTAAGCGCTGATAGGTTTCATGAATGACAAGCTCTTCGTTATACACAGGTACAACAATTGAATATTGAATATGTCTGCTCATGTTTTTGCCTCCTATTCATCAGCATGTAGTTCGTATAATGTTGCTGACTGATTCATTCCGCCAGGTCCGCCCATTTTGCCGTTTTCACCTGAAGCCTTGCTGCTTGATGTATCAGCTGAATCAGTATTTTCTGTTTTTTGATCAGAACTTGATTGCCATTTTTCTGATGCTACTTCTTTTCCATTTTTCTCAACCCATTCAACAATGTCATTGTTTCCGCCTCTTCCCATTCCAGAAGCCAAGAAGTATTTCACTTTTCCTTCTTTTACAAGTTTTTTGAATTGAGTCAGTGTGATCGCCGGGTCAGAACCGCTGTATCCGCCAATAGCCATGACAGCTTTTTTCGTTTTAATGATATATGGTGCCGCTGTGTTCGAATCGGTTGTGGCGAATAGGTATTCAGCTCCGGAGTTATTCTTCTCTAGATATTTGATCAGTTTTTCATTTACAGTCGCATCAGACATTCCCATGCCTTTTCCGCTCATTGATGCGAGCTGAGGGCCTGTTTCAGGCAGTGAGCTGTTGCCTCCGTACAGAAGTGGCGTACTTGCCCAATAAATCGGCATCACCAGCAATGCGAGGAGAGCTGCAAGTGAAACATAATAACTGAACGGTTTTTGGCGCTGTTTAAACAGCAGCAAAGCAATCGCTGACAACGCGCCGATAACACCTACACCGATGCTCCAGCCTGCACCGATTTGATCGTTGTAGTTTCTGAGAATAAACAATTCAAATCCAGTTGTCGCAATAATTGCTCCCGGCAAAAGCCATGCTTTCCAGCCTGTCTGATTGCGGTACAGATGAACAAGAGCAACCCACCCCGCACCGACAAGAGCCGCAATCGGCGGTGCCAGCATGATGAGATAATAATGATGGAAAAATTCTGCGACACTGAAGAATCCGGCAATCGGTACAAGCCACGCAACCCAGAACACCGTTTCCTTCTGCTCTATAGATAATCTTCTTCTTTCTCTTGCGCCAGCGATCAGTAAGCCTGCGATTCCAAATATCGCAAATGGCAGAAGCCAGCTGATTTGATCAGATAACTCTTGTTGGAAAAGCCGCAGAGGACCAGGAGTTCCCGTTCCAAACATCCCTGAACCTGATTGCATTTTCGAACCGGTTCCTGTACCGCCTTTCCCTCCGTCTCCGCCAGGTCCGCCTTGGCCGCCATCTCCGCCGCTTGGAGGGCCTCCTTGACCGCCGCTTGGCATTTCTCCTCCGCTTGGCATTTGGCCATTGGATGGAGGTGCCGTCATATTGCCATTTGAAGATTTGTCATCATTTGATGAGCTGCTGTTTGATGACTGATTAGGCGGTGCTTGAGTGTTATCAGAAGAAGACATTTCTTTTGAAGCGTCTTTGTTTGGCGCACCCTGGCCGCCGCCTGAATTTTGGCCTGTCAGCCGCTGGATTCCGTTATAGCCAAAAGCCAATTCCAAAACAGAGTTGGTTTGGCTGCTTCCGATATAAGGCCGCTTGCTTGCAGGGATATTGTCGACAATGAGCGGCCACGATAACGAAACGGCTGCTAATACGGCTAACGCACTGACCAGCGAAATGATTTTTTTCTTCATCGCGGCATTTGCCGCAATAAAATAGAACAATAGGAAGGCCGGTAAAATCATGTAAGCCTGCAGCATTTTTGTATTAAAACCTACTCCAACAACGAAAAATGCTGCTAACAGCCAGATCAGCTTTCCTTTTCTGATCGCTTTAAAGAGAAGCCATGTAGCAAGCAATAAGAAAAATACCAGTAATGCATCAACATTGTTTGTACGTGCTACAGCTACAGCAATCGGTGTACATGCCATTATGAAAGAGGCAATTCTTGCTGCTGTCTTACCGAATGTCGGTTTTATTAACAGATACATTAAAAGGACAGAACCTACACCAGCAAGTGCCTGAGGCAGGATGACGCTCCAGCCGTGCATACCGAATATAAGTGCGCTGATGGTTTGTATCTGGAACGTAATAGGCGGTTTATCAACCGTTATAAACCCCGCCGCGTCGAATGAGGCATAGAAAAAATTATGAAAGCTTTGCATCATACTTGTGACTGCAGCGGTGTAATAAGGATTCACCGTATCATCATTCCAGATGTTATAGATATTTAAGAATGCAGATGCGAGCAAAATGAGGATGAGGAAAATATCCAGCTCGCGTTTTTTCTTTTCCACGTGTTTTTCACTCCTTTTTGTCTAACTTGGGAATAGTGTAACAAGCAAATATGAATAAACTATTAATAAACAAAGACAATATTTTTGCCGAGGCCATTCCATACCAATCACCCATATTTGCAAAGGGTTTTAAGCCAATTCTCCCAATCAGCATCTGATATTTCCTCCCTAATAAGGCATGCTGTTTAGGTCAAAATTAATTATGGTAATAAAAAAAGCCCTCCGGCGGCGCCGGAAGGCAAATGAATCACAATTTATTGGATCGGTTTCAATTTCGCTTCAATTTCTGCTCTTC
Organism: Bacillus sp. PS108; assembly: GCF_037963335.1. Classification (NCBI taxonomy): domain Bacteria; kingdom Bacillati; phylum Bacillota; class Bacilli; order Caryophanales; family Bacillaceae; genus Bacillus; species Bacillus sp. PS108. The sequence continues at coordinate 1,329,321 of NZ_CP150155.1, read as the reverse complement.
GATGCTCTAGATATGGCGGAAGAGCAATCGTTTGGCCAAGCTCGTCAAGATTTTCATCTACCATAAAGCCCGGTCCGTCCGTTGATAACTCGAACAAAATGCCGTTCGGTTCTCTGAAATACAGCGCCTTGAAATAGTAGCGCTCCACAATGCCGGAATTGCTAAAGCCTTCGCGGCTGATGATCCGGTGCCACCCGGCAAGTTCTTCTTCATCTCTTACCCGAAATGCGACGTGGTGAACACTCCCTTTGCCTTGACGCTCGCGCGGAAGATCATTTCTTTCTATTAAATGGATTTCCGTTGCAGCACCGCCTTCTCCTGATTCCAGAATAACGGCGGTTCCTTGCCCTTCGACTGGTTCACGGCTGATTTCTGTAAATCCAAGAATATTCGTCAATACGTGTAAGGTTGGTTCAGCATATGGCACAGTCAGTTCAATCGGCCCTAACCCGCGAAACGAAAATTCTTCCGGAATGCCGCTCTGTTTAACAGGCAGGCCATATCCTTTTCCTTCCTCATCAGCAGTCAGCACAAGTCGCTGCCCTTCATGATCTTGAAATGCCAATATGTCACGTCCGGCTCTTTTGGAGATGCCGCTGTGCGTTACTTGCTGCTCTTCAAAACGTTCTTTCCAGTAATGCAGGGCTTCTGTGCCTGGAACGCGCAATCCAATAGAAGAAATACTGTTTGTTCCCGCATGAAACGGTGCAATGCGGGGAATCTCGAAAAACGTCAGCTCAGTTCCCGGGTTTGCCACTTCATCTCCGTAGAACAGATGGTACATTGTCGGTTCATCCTGATTGACGGATTTTTTGACGAGCTTTAATCCTAGTACTTTCTTATAGAAATCCAAGTTTTTTTGTGCGTCGGCCGTTAATGCCGATACGTGGTGAATGCCGTTAACTTTCATATGCTGTCCCTCCAGGTTATTTTATCTCGATTTCGAGATATCATATCATAATTGTATATTTATTGTTCTAATAACAAAGTATTTTATTCGCATGAGAAAGTCAACATATCAGCTTCACCGAAGGTTCGTTCATTTTCTGAATTCTCACCTCCCCTCTGTACCGGCTAAAATCCTAATACAGAAAACACGAACTTTGTAAATAAAAATCATGAATTTTATTCGTTTATAGATCGTTAAAACAGGTGTTTCCACAGTTTTATCTACTGTACCCAAAGCAAATTTCGAAAATCAGAAAATTTATTTTATTTCACTTTTCTAAAATAGGGTTTACAATATGAAAAAATAGATTCTTCAACATGAAGCTTCAACATCATAGGAGGTTAAGGACATGCATACTGAAGACAACGGTTTGAAAAAAGAGATAGGCCTCTTGTTTGCCCTTACTCTTGTCATCGGAACCATTATCGGTTCTGGTGTTTTTATGAAGCCCGGCGCTGTGCTTGCTTATTCAGGTGATTCAAAAACGGCGCTTTTCGCCTGGCTGCTAGGCGGTATTTTAACACTGGCGGGCGGTTTGACAATCGCGGAAATCGGAACGCAGATTCCAAAAACCGGCGGGCTTTATACGTACCTTGAAGAAGTGTACGGCGAGTTTTGGGGATTTTTGTGCGGCTGGGTGCAGATTATCATTTACGGTCCGGCGATTATCGGCGCGCTGGGTTTATATTTTGGATCTTTAATGGCGAATCTTTTCGGCTGGGGATCTGGACTATCAAAAGTCATTGGAATCATAGCAGTTCTCTTTTTATGCGTCATTAATATTATCGGTACAAAATATGGCGGTTTTGTCCAAACGCTGACAACGATCGGAAAACTGATTCCGATTGCCTGCATCATCATCTTTGGCCTTTGGAAAGGCGATCAGCACATCTTCACAGCAGTAAACGAAAGCATTTCTGATATGAACTTCGGGGCGGCTATTTTAGCTACGTTGTTTGCTTATGACGGATGGATTCTCCTTGCCGCTCTCGGCGGAGAAATGAAAAATCCCGAAAAGCTGCTGCCACGCGCTATGACGGGCGGATTATTAATTGTAACGGCGATCTATATTTTCATTAATTTTGCATTGCTTCACATCCTGTCAGCGAACGAAATTGTCACGCTTGGTGAAAATGCGACAAGCACCGCTGCAACCATGCTGTTCGGTTCAATTGGCGGAAAGCTGATCAGTGTAGGGATTATCGTCAGCATCTTTGGGTGCTTAAATGGAAAGGTGCTTTCTTTCCCGCGTGTTTCATTTGCAATGGCGGAACGCAAACAGCTTCCATTTGCTGAAAAACTGTCACATGTACACCCGTCGTTCCGCACACCATGGATTGCGATTTCTTTTCAAATTGCTTTGGCTTTGATTATGATGCTGATCAGCAACCCCGATAAGCTCTCAGAAATCTCCATTTTCATGATCTACATTTTTTATGTGATGGCCTTTTTTGCAGTGTTTATTCTCCGCAAGCGAGCAAAGGGAAAAAAGCGCGCCTACAGTGTTCCGCTTTATCCATTTATGCCAATTCTGGCAATCGCGGGCTCCTTCTTTGTGTTAGGCAGCACACTCATTACAGATACAATGAGCTGCGGATTATCCATCCTCATCGGCCTTGCCGGACTACCTGTCTATTACGGGATGAAAAAACGAAAAGCAAGCTGATAAAACGGTTCCTGTTTAGGGAACCGTTTTTTGGTGAAACAGAAGATAAAAGTTGACAGGAAAAACACAACTTTTGATATACTTTTTACGTTAAGCAGAAAGTTTTTGCAAACTTGGGTCGTTTTTTTAAAGCGAAGTAGGTCAAAATAAGGAGACACGATTTATCAAAAAAGTCAAGATACGTTTTTTTCGACTTTACCTGTTTTTTTTCGACAAAAGGCTATATAATAATTTGATGTGTGCATTGTTCATTCAAACTATGGAGGGTTTTTAATGATAAGAAGAAAAAAAGATAAGTTCTCACTCCTTTTAACAGAAATTGCAAAGAACATAGACGAAACTGCAGAATATTTTGTGAATTTCAAGGTCACTAACCAAACGACTCTTAAAGAATTTGCAGATACGTTAAAGGAATATGAAACAAAAGGTGACAATCATGTTCATGTCATGATTAAAGAGCTTAACAAAGCGTTCATCACTCCTATTGAGCGCGAAGATATCCTTCAGCTGACAAACAGCTTGGATGATGTGCTTGACGGAATCGAACATTTCTCTGCCATGATGGAGATTTTCTCAATTACTTCATCAGACGAGCATATTGATAAATTCAGCGGATATATCAGAGAATGTGCGAAAGAGATTTTGATTACGATCGAGCTGCTGGCAGAAAATCGCTTAAAGGATATTCAGCCTCACGCAATCAAAATTAAAGAGTACGAGCACAGCTGTGACAACTTGCACAGAAAATCATTAAAGAATCTTTTCGGAAATGAAACAGATCCAATCAAAGTCATTCAATATCGTGAAATATACGAAACGCTTGAAGAAATCGCCGACTCTTGTCAAAGTGTTGCCAATAATCTTGAAACCATCATTATGAAAAACGCGTAACGAGGGGTAAAAATGGATATTCTATTAATATTAACGATACTAATAGTCATTTGTGCTCTGGCGTTTGATTTCATCAACGGGTTTCATGATACGGCAAACGCAATTGCGACTTCAGTATCAACAAAAGCGTTGAAACCGCGCCATGCCATTATATTGGCGGCTGTGATGAACTTTGTCGGAGCAATGACGTTTACAGGTGTTGCCAAAACCATTACGAAAGACATCGTAGATCCTTATACGCTGGAAAATGGCTCTGTTGTCATTTTGGCTGCGCTACTCGCTGCAATTGCCTGGAACCTTATCACATGGTACTACGGTATCCCAAGCAGCTCATCCCATGCCATCATCGGCGCTATTGCCGGTGCAGCCATTGCGGCAGCCGGATTTGCAGCGTTAAACTATAAGGGCTTCATTAAAATCATTGAAGCACTGATCCTATCACCAATTATTGCCTTTGTCCTTGGTTTTATTCTTTATAGCATCGTTAAGCTGATTTTCAAAGACAGCAACTTGGCGAAAACGAATAAGCAATTCCGCAGAGTGCAGATTGTAACAGCTGCCCTGCAATCGTATACACACGGAACAAACGATGCGCAAAAAGCAATGGGAATTATCACAATGGCTCTCATCACAGCGAATTTACATACTTCTGCTAATGACATTCCTACCTGGGTGCAATTCGCCTGCGCGACAGCCATGGGTCTCGGAACATCAATCGGCGGCTGGAAAATCATCAAAACCGTTGGCGGAAAGATCATGAAAATCCGTCCGGTAAACGGTGTTTCCGCTGACTTAACCGGAGCAGCCATTATTTTCGGCGCCACGTTTATTCATTTGCCGGTCAGTACAACCCACGTCATTTCTTCATCAATTCTTGGCGTCGGTGCGTCCCACCGCGTAAAAGGCGTAAACTGGGGTACGGCCAAGCGAATGCTCATTACATGGGTCATCACGCTTCCTATTTCAGCGACACTCGGTGCCATCGCCTACTTTATTTTAAATATGATATTTTAATGTCACACCGCTTCTGTCAAAGGAGCGGTTTTTTTGATGGAACAGGAAAACCATCCGGATCTCTCGAATACAATAAGCAGAACCTATTTCAGATGTGAGGGATTCGAATATGGTTTTATTCTTTCAGATCATGGTCTGGTGCATCGTGGCCGGACTGGGGTTATACGTGTATGCCACGTGGCGTTTCGAAGCGAAGGTCAAAGAAAAAATGTCCGCCATCCGGAAAACTTGGTATTTGCTGTTTGTTCTGGGCGCTATGGTATACTGGACATATGAGCCCACTTCCCTATTTACCCACTGGGAACGGTATCTCATTGTCGCAGTCAGTTTTGCTTTGATTGATGCTTTTATCTTCTTAAGTGCATACGTCAAAAAACTGGCCGGCAGCGAGCTTGAGACAGACACAAGAGAAATTCTTGAAGAAAACAACGAAATGCTCCACATGTACCTCAATCGGCTGAAAACATACCAATACCTATTGAAAAACGAACCGATCCATGTTTATTATGGAAGTATAGATGCTTATGCTGAAGGTATTGATAAGCTGCTGAAAACCTATGCTGATAAAATGAACTTAACGGCTTCTCTTTGCCACTATTCGACACAGGCTGATAAAGACCGGTTAACCGAGCATATGGATGATCCGGCAGATGTACAAACACGGCTCGATCGAAAGGATGTTTATTACGACCAATACGGAAAAGTGGTTCTCATCCCTTTTACCATCGAGACACAGAACTATGTCATCAAGCTGACGTCTGACAGCATTGTCACGGAATTTGATTATTTGCTATTTACGTCATTAACGAGCATATATGATTTGGTGCTGCCAATTGAGGAGGAAGGTGAAGGATAATGGAACGTGCGTTTCAAAACAGATGCGAGCCCAGATCGGCGAAGCCGTTTAAAATCCTGAAAAAACGTTCAACCACCAGTGTCGCAAGCTATCAAGTCAGTCCGCATACAGCAAGAATCTTCAAAGAAAACGAACGGCTGATTGACGAGTATAAACGAAAAAAAGCATGATCACACTAAAAGGACAAGGGAAAACAGCTCTTGTCCTTATTCCTTTTCTTAAAGGGTTACATATAATAAATACAAACAGAGGATAATGTCAGGTGATACAGTGAAAAAATTGGTGAGGCGTGTGAAGTTTGTTGATTACGGAAGGTTTGGGCTTTCCGGGTACTCGCTTCGGGTGAGGGAGCGCAGTGCTGGAATTATAAAAAAGTTGAAGAAGAAAAAATAAATCCCGGAGCAGCTCCGGGATTTTTATGGTCTTTGATCAGCTTAATTGCGCTGCGATCTTCGCTTTCGTCGGAGGCCCGTAGATACCGTCAGCAGTTAAACCGTTAACAGACTGAAAACGGGCAACTGCGTCAGCTGTTTTCGGTCCGTAAACGCCGTCAATTCCGTTGTTAACAGCGCCTTTATCAGGGTAAAAATACAGAGCCGCAAGTGCTCGTTGCACCTGAAAGACGTGTTCTCCTGAGGTATAAGGTGTTGCCAATTGAATGATACCATCAGGGAGCGGATAGAGCTCGGGTTCTTCAGCGGACGATGGAGCACTTACAATTAATACTTGACCAACGCGAATAAGATTCGGGTCTTCGATATTGTTCCACTCTTGCAGCTGAGCAACCGTAACACCAAATGCTCTCGCTATAGATGTAAGTGTGTCGCCCTGTTTCACGACGTAAGTTTGGCTGCCGCCTCCCCCAATTCCTGCTTTGAACGAATCCCACGTATCTAACAATTTTCGCGGACATTCCTTCCCTGACCAATACTTATGAGGGACGACATTGGCGAGACTGATATTATGTTCAGCCATTAATGTTTTGATGAGCCACTGGGCATTTGCTGTTGCTTTTGCAAAATCGCCATCGGCATTTTCGCAAATTTCAATTCCAATAGAAGCCCGGTTGCCGCTGCCATTTCCGTCTCCCGCATGCCAGCCGTTTTCATTTAAAGGCAGATGCTGATAAATTTCTGTATCATCAACTGTAAAATGCCAGCTTGTCGTCGTATCAGGATTTTTCAAATAGCGGGCATGCGCTGCAGCATCTGCTCCTACTGCGGTATTCGCTGTGTTGTGCACCGTAATGTAAAGCGGCGTCATTGCGTAGCCTGGACGGTTATTTGCGCCAACCGGAATAAAGTCTTGAATAATGTTAACCATTTTCATCTCTCCTTATTTCGTCAGATTATTGTCCCTTAACAAGTCGCGCTGTTTTTTTCCTTTTTCTGTTACATAGTTGTTTTTAAACCAAGCGATAAGTGTCGTTCCAATTGTAAATACGATGGAACCGGCTGAATAAAGAGCGTCAGCGAGCTGATTGACCTGCTCCTCCTGAATGTCCAATGGTGATTTGCCGAGCATCAGCATGCTCTGGTTGATTAAAGCAATTAAAAGAAGCACCGTCCTGATGACCGTGCCCTTGTCAAACGTGTTCATAAAAATCCCCCTTTAATGCTGCAGCAAGCTGTACATAATGGCGATAGCTCCGCCAATGATGCCTGTAGACACTGCTGTAATGATGGCACCTGTGATGGTGCGTTTAATCCACGTGGTGTTTTCTTCAATTTTGTTTAATTTTTCGTTCAGCGTCATGATTTGCTGGTCTTGACGGTCAGACACGCGTTCTAATGCGGAAACCCTCTGCTCAAGTGCTTTGTGCTCGCCTTTTATGTCTGCTAAGTCCTGCTGAAACACATTCACATCTGCCTCTTGCTGCATTATTCACTCCTCCTTCACATGCAGATCACCTCCCTTCCGAGGGCCAAAACTGTTATGAAACAGCGGTCCCTTTTACCGAGAGAGTACCGCCGGTGATACTGACGATCTCCATGATGATCTCCTTAAACCCTTTAATATCGAAGGCCCATGCCTCAGCTTTTCCTAATGTACTCAAAGCAGAGGTGGCATCATCAGTTTTCACGCCTCTGATCGGCAGTTTCTGTCCTGACACCGATTTGCCCCAAAATTTGACTTCGCTCATTTCCGCTGTGCCGTAGATTTCAACGAGTAAATGCGCGGCACCGTCAACAGGTAAAGAAGCACCCTCTCCGGCGGACTCTGCATTTTCATGAAAGACAAAGTCAAATGTTTTGCGAGCCTCGACTTTCAGCCGTCCATCGTGTGTTTGATTCTCCGCAAAGTCAATCTGTAAAGGCGTTTTTCCATTGACACGCACATCCATCTCACCCGCACCGACTGATTGGTATAATACAAACTCAGATTGCTGAAGATTCCCGTTCACATAGCGGAAACGGTAATAGCGTTTAGAAAGATATACCCAGTCCGTCGCTGTCAGGACACCTGCTGCGACATTAACTGCTGCTGTCGTTGTCCAAACATTGTTATTGTCACTTTCTTCTATAAAGAGTGTACCTTCACGATCTGCATACGCCCAGCCCTTCACTTTCGAAATCAGAACTGCGCCAAGCCTGTCCTGCCCGAGCTGACTGTATGCCTCAGTCGCCTTTAAGGAAGCATTTGTTAAAATCTCCGCTACGCCTGACAAATTCGAAACAGGTGTCACAAAATCATTTTTTCCTCCTCGATAGGGCTTTACAGCGCCGGCTTTTCCAGCCTTATCGAGAGGAAATTCATATTGATACTTCACCATCTTCATCCTCCTTTGATCTAAAAACAGGCAAAATAAAAAAGCCTTACATGGCTTTACCGGTAATTTCTTTATACTGGTCAGCTGTGATCAGCTTTTTGTTCACACCCTCTGCCAGATCCTCAATTGAACAGCCTTTATATGCTAATGCTTGTTTTACCATATCTGCTGTCGCCCACTCATAATAAAGGGCTAGCACCCAATAATTCATTCGGCAAGATCTCCTTTCAAGAAAAGTAATGATAGCTTTATATCTGACAACTCGCTTCCCAAAGTTTTGTTCAGCTCTTCAAGCTGCTTGCGTGCCAGCTTTTCTTGTGACAATTCTTGAGCGAGAAGCTCCACCTGATCAGGCGGCTCGTACGGCGGGTTTTTTTGCAGCTCTTCCCACCAGGATTCGAGTTCTTTTTGTGTTGGGATGGGCGAGCGCAGGTTCCATTTTTCAATGTAAGAACCATTGCCGTCATTGCGCAGCTCAAAATCCTTTCTTGGCACAGCGTCAGGGTATTTATACATGATTGCCTCGTATAATATCATTTTTGCACCTCCTAAGTTCTCGGGTAATTTATGCCGCCGATTTCTGTAATATCAAAGTAGTTATACCACCCTGAACTTTCTGTTGTATACCGAGTAGTATCACCGTTATATCCCACATATAAGTAAATTTCAATATAATCCCCTTTATTTGCTGGAACTGTCGCAGCTCCATAAAGTCCAACATTTATTTCGGTAGTATCCGACTGGTCTCCTGGATTTGCCCTATAGTGTGCAATATTTTTATATCTAACACCATTTAAATAAATGTCCAATTCATAGTTTACATACCTTTGATAATTTTCTATATACAATCCCGCGTTCACCAAAAACATTCCATCATTCGGAACAATAAATCTATTGTTTTTAGTATCAAAAGTATTATGGCTATCTTTTATTTTTCTATTATATTTTACTTTTTGAAGTTCTCCTTTAATCAATTGCTGCTTTCCTGTAGTTCCGATATTTGCATGAGCAAATCCAGAAATTTTATGCCAAGCTGTCCAACCGGAATCGGCCCACCAATGGCGAATCCAAGAACCTGTACTAGTAAAATAAGAGTTTGACTCATTTCCTGTCCCATAAAAATATTGAGCAAATCGATAATTACTATACTTTTCATTTTTTACTATGCCATAGGTAAGCGGGTAACCTGTTGTATTATTTGCTCCTATATCCATAAAAGTCAGCCCAGCTGGATACTCATTGCCGCTTGTTCTAGCGTCTTGAATTGCATTGGATCCTGTAAGAACTGTTAATTTATTATTCGTATAATTAGAGTCAACATAGTTTTTAGCATCAGCTAAAGCTTTATCTGCTTTACTTTGTGAACCTTCCGATGTTTCCAATATATACCAATCGGTATACTCAGTACCATTAACTGCTACCCTTGTATAAAGTGTTTTCGTAGAGATGCTAAACCAATCTTGACGTGTAGCCCATTTATTTGCAGAGGGGTAGATAATTAATAAACCTGTTCTGTTATCATTTAACGGAAATTGATTTTGCAAAACTGGATTTGCATTCATGTAATTAGTGTCTAAACGATAAGTGCCAGGCGGAAGATTTAAATCATTTGCATCGGTTATTGAATTTAATGGTCTAGTAATAAAGGCCGTGCTGTTAGTATAATCTTTTGATTGGTTTAAAGCAGTATCAGCTTTTTTTTGCGCACCATCAGGTGTCTCCTGCTTAACATTCTCAACATTTCCGAGACCCACTTGTTGTTTAGTAACTGAATGAGGATTAGTTTTATCATTTTCATGAAGATCTAATTCTGTTTGAACTCTATCTATAAAATCTGTTGTTGCAATTTGTTTCCATCCTCTAAATTCTCCATCAGTGTGAACCATTCCAATCCACATCATACTTCCCCAACTTTGGTAAGCTACTATTGTTTTCCTTCCTGAACCGCCTTCTACAATATCGTAGTTATACCAAGCTGCATCGCCTTCCACCGGGTTGTTTACAACTGACTGACCAACTGCACAATAAAATCCTGAAGATAATGTAAGAATATCTGTACCGTCTTGGAGTTGTATTCTTTTACCGTCGTCTCCAGTAAGTTTAATTAGTTGGGCAGCATTCCATTTGTTTCTTTCCTCTTCAGATACATGAACTTTAGAATTGCTTAAATGAGCATCAAAATCTGCTTGTGAGGCTTGTTTCACATTTTCGACATTCCCAAGTCCAACCTGTGCTTTTGTTACTTGGTTAGGATTATCTCTTCGTGCAGCAAAATTGTCTGTATATGCTTTGGCGTTTGCTTCAGCTTGATCTGCCTTATACTGGGCTCCGGCAGGTGTTTCCTTCGCATTCCATTCATCACGTTCTACTGATGTAATATGCCGGGTTGAATCATGATTATGTTCATTAAATTCCGTCTTTGAAGCCTGCTGCACATTATCTACGTTCCCCAGCCCGATTTGCGCCTTTGTTGTATTGTGGGGGTTGTTCATGTCGTTTTTGTGGGCAGCCAGGTCTGTGTGGGCGTCTTTTATTCCTTTTTCCCAGCGGTTGACGTCATCTTCGTTGATGGGGTCGTCCGGAAGCCAGTCTGTTTTTTCTTCGTATGCCATGTTTACACCACCTCAAAAGTAAATCTGAAATCAAGTGTTCTGTTTTCGCTGACGTCCAGGTCAGTCTTTCTCTCTGTAATCACATTGCCCAGCTCGTCAAAAATTTGTACCGTTTCGATATGCTTGATGTCTTCCTCACGTTTTGTCAGAACGGTGACGGTCGCACCGTCAATGGCGAGCTCTACTATTTCTGTTTTTTGGCCGTTGAGCAGCACGTGATCGATTCTGCTTTTTAGATCAGCCGCTGTGCGTTCTCTGTATATGGTTGAAATCAAGTTAAAACCACCTCATTGTTGTTAAGAGTGACAGAATAACCGACCTTGAGCTCACTGGCTGTTCGGTATCTGCGGTGATTCAGGATGACTGTATCTTTGATTTGCAGCGTCTCATTCAATCCGCCTCTGAGCGTATACGCCAAATGAGCGGGTTTCATGTTTTCTATCGCTTCGATCAGCTCATTCATGTGCTGGAGGTCATCAACATTGATATCGACGTTAAATCGGTATTCGCCGGGAAGCAGGCGGACCTGTGCAGACGGGTTTTTCAAGAAACGGTTTACCGCCTGCTCTATGGCCCTGTATGTGATTGGCGGGATGTTCGACATTTTGGAAATGAGCCGCAATCGTCTGATCTCATCAGTGTCGCCTGATTCCCGCGGGACGTTTAAAATTTTTTCCCAGCGGCTGAGTCCCCAAGTCGCCGTCGGTACGAATAACTGATCCGTCAGATCAAATATGCTGTCATTTTGTTTATCAAACTCAGGCGCTTCCGCTTTCAGCAGCTCAGCCATTTCTTTAAGGCTGGTGAGAAACGGCGGCAGATACGCTGTCATGTCATCTTGTTTGCTCAATGATCTTCACCTGCCCAAGCTTAGGAATTTCCACGTCGCTCAGCACCAGATTTTCAGACGTGCCGTTGATTTGAATATTGGAGTAGTCACTGACTGATGGTGAATTATAGACGATATTGTTAATTTGAGAAAGGCGGATGACGTTATCTTCAAACGCCATTTTCTTAAAGAGATTTAAAACGCCTTCCTCAATTTCTGACTTCACTTCATCAATTGAGTGATTGATCTCAGGCAGCACTTCGGCAGAAATCTCAACTTCTTTCCAGACCGCGCTCTCCACTGTGACAACGGCTCCGATTGGCGCCTGTCCCTCTCCCTGTCCTGGTTCAGGGTCGATATAATCTTTCACTTTTTGAATTAAAATAGGAGAAGCGGGCTCAAGATTCGCATTGGTGACGACAATTTTGACCGTGCCTTCACCGTTCCAAAGCGGGAAGATCTTTGCCTTTCCCACACCGTCCACTTCCTCAGCCCACTCTTTATAATGCATTTTATTGGCACTGACGGCCTCACGCCGAACCCTTGTAAAATACCGTTCTCGCAAGCTGTCATCTCCCTCTTCCTCGCGTCCCGGAATCAGGATTTCTTTGACTATGGCCGTTTCTAAACCGGGAATGGTATCCAATGACAGTAAATTGCGTCCGGTCAGATTGGCGTTTCCTGCTTCACCAGGTGTTTCACAGATGAGCGTCCCGTCTGCCGTATATTGAAAATAAAGATTATCCACGTAAAAGCGGGAGCCGACAGGAATAGTAACTCCAGATGTAAACTCTCCCGCTCTAACAGCCTTTGTCGCGGCAGTTCTTTCAATTCCCGCTTCCGCTGCACGCCTGTCTAAAAATTCGCCTTGTGCGGTATCAGAAAAAACGAGCTCAAGCACAGTATCCAGCCATATATAAGACTTCGCAAGCTCGGCCGCCGCTGGGGCTAACGCATTATAAATGACGCTGCCTTCTCTTGTGTCAATATCTGCGGAAATGCTGTTCAGCATACGCTCCATAATCGCTTCAAAAGTCTGATCTTCAAACATCTTCGCCAATCACCTCCTCAATCTCAAGCGTTCCTTCATCCGTCTCCACCACGAAGGACACATGAAACGCGTCGCCTTGTTTTTCAATCTCAAAATCTGTTACAGCCGATATCCGGTCATCATAAACCAGCGCCTCTTCTATCAGCCTCGGGATCTCCATCTTTTTATAGGCATCAGTTGTCTCATGATCGGTCAGCACGTCCTGAAGCTCGTTTCCGACATTATGGCTGTATATGGAATACGCATAGCGTTCTGTCTGTAAGGCGATATACACGAACTGCCTGATCGCTTCAAGCCCGGTAATCAGCTCATTCGTAATTCTTCCGTTTTCAAAATCTATTTTGTACGTTTGCGAGGTTTCAATGATTTCACTCACATCTTCAATATCTTCAAACTCCACTTCTGGTGTCAGGGCCATGATGCCCACTCCTTTTACATGCTAAATAAAAACCCCTTCGTACTGAAGCGGTTTGTCTATACCTTATCTAAAATAAAAAACGATTGCCCGCCAGTCAGAGCCGCGGTCATGAGGCGATCCCCCGGCTCGAGTGCATCGTCTCCTCCGGACTGCATTCGTTTTGGGATAATGATGGCGTCTTCCGGTATGATCAGTTTGCTGTTTTCTTTTAATTTGATTTCCACAGGAGAAACCGAAACGACTTCAGCCGGGAGCAGTTCTACCGGAGACTCAGCGTCAACTGCGCCGACTGCCAAATGTTTTATAGCCTCACTTAATCTCATCAGGATACTCCTTCCGGCATCGTGTTCTTTTCGACAACATCGATCGTCATCGTATGTTTCGTTCCTTTAAATTCATGCCGGTCCGTATCTACCCAATAGGTTTTCTTGATGCCGGCCTCCGGAATCGAAATATAGACGGGCAAGCCGCTCTGCACTTCTGGGATGCCCACTGCCTGAATATTTTTCAGTTCTTTTTTCACGCCCTTTTTTTCAGCAAGACGTACATCTGCCCGCTGCTGAAGCTGTGCCTGGTTGATGTTATCTGTGACCGTTTCCGTATATTGAAGCACACCGTATTTATTTAAGCCTGAACTGTCCTTGGCAGAGGCTTTATATGTCTTATTGTCCTTTTGCCGGCGAAGCACCACCCGAGTAGCAGTGTCGTTTATAGAAGTGCTGTATTGGTAGCCCGTTATATTGACGCCCGTTTCAAGCACCCATACCTCTGACGGATCTGGCCAAGCGCGCAGACCGAGCTTTCCTTTTTCCGAATACAGCTGGTAATGTCGTCCTGTCTGGCTTTTCGTCTGTTTCAGCGCTTTTAATATGATGTCATACAATGTCGTATCATTTTTAATGACAAGACTTTTGATCGTATGGCCTGTGTTTGCGATCGAGGTTGTCGGTATCTGGAAGTCACTCGCAATCCTTCTGATGATCTGGTCGGCCCGCTGATTGGAAAACACGTACATATCCTGGTTTTTGACCAGGTACTGAAGCATGTCATAAGCGCTGAAGGCAAGCGTATGCTCGTCCGGGGTTCTTGCAAAAACAATGCCCCGAAACAGCTCTTTTCCCTTCCATTTAAACAAGACCGTATCTCCTTCTGAGACACTGTAATACGTCTGGTCGCCCTGTTTGGTGACGATGGTCGCTTCAATGGCGCGCGGCGCCTGATAACGATGGCCTTCAAGCGATACGCTTTCTGCAACCAGCTCAAGCCACTCTGTGTCTTTAATGACGAACAGTTCTATCATCATACATCACCTGTTTCATTGCGGTATCTTTAATTTTTGGCCGGGAAAAATCCAGTGGCCCGGCTGCCTAATGTTCCGTTTGCTTCGTTTGATCATTGCTGTTTTATTGGCGTTCCAAATTTTGCGCCATTGGGTGCTGTTCCCATAAAATCTGCCTGCAATGTCCCATAGCGTGTCTCCCTTTTTGACTGTGTACGTCTTCGGCGCAGCCTTCGACGGACGTTTTGCCTTTGTTTTTTTCTTCTGCTTGATTTTCCGCGGGGAAGCGGTTTTGTATTCTTTTAATTGAATATCAAAGGTGCGATCACCTATATCCTGCTGGCCTTCGCTATAGGAAAAACCTTCAATACTGCATGTTAAATTCACTTTAGTTCCCGTAATCAAAAACTGAACCGGTTTTTTGGCCTTCATCCATTTTTCAATTTTTGTTATCGCATTTTCCGGCGACGGGAAGGTTTGATATTCAGCTATTGGGCTGTATTTCTTCGGAAAAAACGAAGAGAACGAAATTTCTTTCGCGCCTTGTTCGTCAATAAATGTAAGGTCACCGAACTTGGCTACTTTAACCGTCTCATTCTGAACCGTATTTGAAATATTCATCTGGTCGGGAAGAACGGGGAGCCGCAGCTTGTCCTTCCCTTGTGAAATCCAAAATTCATATACGGATTTAGTCAAATGCAACGACTCCCTTCGTTCCAATATTGATATCCTTTTGCAGTTCATCTATAAGCGCCTGCTTGATTTTCGCTGCAAGGGTTTCAGCGTCCTGTCCATTATGGAAGTGCTGGTCTCCGTTAAACTCAATCTTTATTTCTTTCGTTCTGGCTGTTTGTATCGTTTGCCGTGTACCGGATGTAACTGCTGAAACTTGTCCTGAAGAAAGCTCAGACTGCTGGGATTGAGACGGATCTGTCACTTCCATTCCCAGAGCTTGCGCAGCTCTCTGAAGGAGGTAGCGGCCTCGGATGCCCCGTTCCTCTGGGATGATCCATTCCCGCTTGTTTCCTTCACCGACACGGGCGATTTGTTCTTTTGTAATCAGCCCGCCGTTTGCGTAACCGACATAAGGCCCGCCATGCTTCATGCTTTTAATACCAGGTACATTGTCAATAGAGCCGTATCTGCTTTTGATGTAGCCGATTGCGGCAGCAGCGTTATGAATCGGGTTTCTAATGTTACCCATGCCTGGCGCTTTGTGTGCGTTAAAAGTGGTTGGTACTGTCTGCATGAGCCCTTGGGATGGATTGCCTGCCTTCGCGTTACTATCCCACAGGTTAATGGCGTTAGGGTTGCCCCCTGATTCATACTTTGCAATTGTCATCAATCCCGGAAGCCAGCTTAATGGTGTTTTTGTGGCCATCATTGCTGCCATAAGCCACTGTTTCACATTTCCCCCTACTGCACCCATTCCGGAATAAGCAGCTGCCAATGAACCGGCTTGTTTTTCTGCGTATTTTTTCACATCGACAGAATCCAGTCCTTTTACAACACCGACAGAGGCAAAACGCCCCAAGCTCATCATGACTCGAGAAGGTGAATGAATATCTAGCTCCTCACGGAAAGCCTGCTCCACTCTCTTGGCCATATCCTTTGCTGCTTGTTTTACTTCACTGGATTTAGAATTCATGCCTGTCACAAAGTTTCCGATCAAGCCTGAACCCCAGCTGTTGGATGTGTCTTTGGAACGCAGGAACGGCTTGTCAACATGTGAGCTTACATACTGCGCTGTCCCTGTTTGGGTCGAGTTCTGTCCTTGCGCAAAGCCTTTGACCGTACCTGTCCCCCATGATGACGATTTATTTACAGTAGCTTGGAACGGCGTTTTAACTTTTGATTGCAAAAAGCCGTCCGTTCCGGTTGCAGTGCCGTTTTGGCCCTTGGCATACCCGCTTACCATTTGTTTACCGTAATTTGGTGAAGCAGAAATCATTTGTGTAAATGGCGTATTGATGTTTTTCTTTTTCCAGTCTTCCATTTTGACAGGTTGGTTACTTATTCCCTTGTCAAAGCCCTCTGAAAATTGCTGTCCGAGGTCTGAAGCTTGTCCGTTAAGGCTAGATGTGTTAATAGAAGGTGACATTGAAGCAGAATGGCTGCCAACAGTGTTTAGAGCTGTACCACCTGAAAGTGTAGAGGCTGATGCCATATCATCGACCACATGCATGCCCAATTTCGATGCGGCTTGCGCTAACAGCATTTTGCCGCGGCCGCGATTGTTGTCGACCGGAATGACAAATTCCTTACCCGCTTCACCGATCCAAGAAATAGTTGGTTTCGTAATAAAACCACCTGAGGCGTTTTTATCAGTTTTCATTCCAAAGTCTCTGTGAGCTTTCTCTCGTCCATTTTGAAAATGCTCTACCTTTTCTTGAACCCAAGACTTCATTCCGCCGCCCACTTTTTGAGCAGTTTTTACTACCTTCCCGCCTGCAGACTTTATAGCATCCCAAGAATCTCCTAATATATTTTTCCCCCACTCTTTTACTGAATCCCATTTTCCAGACCACCAGTCTTTATTAAATAGGCTGTCTTCAAGTGTAGATTTGAATTTTTTCCAAAGTGACTTTGTATTTTCCCATTTTTCCTTTGTCCAGCCTTTAACACCTTCCCACTTACCGGACCACCAATCTTTATTAAAGACTGTTTCTTTTACTTTCGACTTAATTGATTCCCAAACAGAAACGGCACCGTTCCATTTTTCTTGAGCCCAGCTCTTAACGCCTTCCCACTTACCGGACCACCAATCTTTATTAAAGACTGTTTCTTTTACTTTTGATTTAACAGAGTTCCATACAGAGGAAGCTTGATCCCATTTTTCCTGTGTCCAACCTTTTACCGATTCCCATTTTCCGCCCCACCAATCACTGTTGAAAAGCGTAGACTCTAATGTACCGTATGCATAACCAGCTTTTTCAGCCCACCAATTTGAGTCAAAAAAAGTAGTAGAAGCTGTATCTTTTATATTAGTCCACGTATCACTAAGGCCTCCGAGAGTATCACTCGTTGTTGTTTTAACACCTGTCCATTTTTCATTCCACCAATCACCATTAAATAATGTATTTGAAATGTTCTCTTTGATTTGAGAAGTATCAAACATCTTACCAATGTTCTTACCTGCTTCTTCGCCGCCGATTCCGCCTACTAATCCGCCGCCAATTCCACCGATTGCCCCGCCGATTGCTGTACCTTCCGGACCAACGAAAGATCCAATCGTTGCACCAGCTTCCGCTCCGGCTGTTGCACCAGCTTCCGCTCCGGCAATGCGTCCTCCGATTGAACCAACCTTTTCGCCAGCATTATCTTTATTGATTCCAGCTAAATCAAACACTGCTAAAGCAGATCCTACGTATGGAACAGCCTTTCCCATTCCTCTGAACGCTTTACCTAGTTTGGATGAATCCTTCCCTAGCGATTTTAACCCTCCAAGCCAGTTCTTTAACTTGGAACCCGAGGTCCTAGGTGCACTTTCAGCAGGTATGCCGCTCTGGCGTCTTCTTATCACCTCTCCAGGAACCTTGAGTGTTCTGTTTGGAACCTTTGTGGGACTTTTCTTTTTTCTATAGGTTTTTTTATTTTTAGTGCCTGGACTGACATCGCCGCCTTCACAGCAGTCGCAGCAACAAATTCCTCCTGTATTACGGTTAAGGACTTTTTTATCTGTGTCAGAATTTTCACCAGAATCGTCCTTTTTTTGTGGTCCTAGAATTTTATCAATGATCTTATCAAACACATCATTTTTCAGCTTTTCTATCAATCTCTCTTTGAAACGATCCAAAAAAGCTTTGCCTATTTCATTGAGCGTATCCTTAATCCAAGGCCAAGCTGATTTTGTCCACCAATCCTTCAGCCAACCTTTTATTTTTCCGACCCATCCAGGTTTTTGATCTGAGCTCTTATCAGAGCCTTTATCTGAGGATTTGTCTGATTCTCTCTTAGAAGTTTCTTTGTTAATCGGGCTTTCTTTTTTATTGATTTTGTCTGATATTTTTGTCTTAACAACCACTTTTACATAATAGGTTTTTTCAAATTTCCTTAAAAGTGCTGTTAATCGATTAACTGTTTTGGTGATTTCATCGATGACCTTTAGTTTTACTGTGTATCCGTTTTTCAAATTTTTCTTAATATAACCGATAATCCTTTTAACTGTAGAAGTAACCTTGTCATCTGGAATCAAAAGGAATGATAGCTTTTGATTAGATAGCATCTTCTTTATTTTTTTATACGCAGCTGCTGTCCGGTCTACCAAGGAGACAGTCAGCTTCGTTTCTTTCGGCAGCCGTTTAAGTTTTCTTTCAATTGCATCAAGCTTTGAAGTGACTTGGTCATCAAGTACAACTTTAATTTCAAGCGATTTCGCGAATTTCAAAATGATATAGTCGTTTATTTTTCTCAGCCGGTAAAATGCCTGATCTTCCGCTCTGATACTGATTTTGATTTGCCGATTAATGGTTTTGACTTTTTTTTCGACCTCTTGGAATCCTTTATGTATCCGTTTTAGTTTTTTAGATACCTTGTCTTCGAGATCAAAACGGGCTGTTAATTTTGCGATATTAGTTCCCTCCTCTCCTTGATTCTTTTTCTAATAGATCTAGCTTATAACCTATCAACCCAAATAAAAGAGCTTTAAAATGTTTTGGTGCTTCATATAATTCAAGAAGTTGGGATGGCGAGTAATGAAGCTCATGCATTGCATAGTACAAATACACAGCTTCCTTATCGCCATCCTTTACTAGTTTTTTGCTTCTTCTTCTAGATCTTCAAGATCATCTTCAAAACCATTGATTTCAATTGCTTTATTCAGCCAGTTCGCATACTCTCCCCCAACAGATAATACACGTTTGGCAACTTCTACCGGATCCGCAGTTTTGTATGCTTCCCTTAAATCTTTTGAACGAAAATCAGGATAAATAGTAGATTCGATGGCAATTCTCGCATAAAAGCGCTGGGAGTCTAAATCTTTGACGCGGCCGCGGCCTTTCACATTTTTAAATGTGGTGTTTTCTTTCTCTAATTCATCAATCCGTTCAGTAGTAATTGGTTTTAAAATAAACGGAATGACATTCCCTTTTTTATCAACAAAACGCTTTGAGATCGGCACTTTGATTTCCTCAGCTTCAATTGTTTTTCCCGGCATAAAAAAGGAAAGATCATATACGTTTTCGTTCTTCTCGCTCATGTAAAAAACTCCCTTGTCTATTGTTTAGTTTCATCTTGTAAAAAAACAGACCTTTCTGAGAAAGGTCTGCGTATGGGCTGATTCAGCTTTGATTAAAACGTGTCAGATAGCTTTTCAGGGACGTCGAAGTCTTCGAATGTAAATGGAACTTCTTCCTCTAACGCTTCTGAATCGACATCAAGGCTTGCGATTTTGGCAGAGTCAAAGTTGACGTCGTACAGCGTGACTCGCTCTGTGCCCCGGCCGGAGGATTGATCATCCAGCACGGCTTGGAGCGTGAAATAAGGGTCGCTGCCTTTTTTGACATAGTCCATCATCAATAGCACGAATTTTGATGTGACTTTGTAGAACGTCGCGGTCCCTGTTCCATTTGCCCCTGTTGTTTTATGGCCTGTCATGCGGCGGCCCATAATGTTGACTTCAGATTTGTTTTTCTCAACGTTTGCTTCAAATGTTTTGATGTGCGCCATTTCCTCGCCATCGAGGAATAAACGGCCTTCTTTTCCTGAAATTGTGTTTTGTGCTTTTAATGCCATATTAGTTTACCTCCACATTAAAGTAGAATTTTTCTGCTGCGTCGACAGGCTGTACAGCTAGGTCAATCAAGAAGCCGTCACGATCTTCATTCATTGAAATTGTGATATCTTCATCGGAATCAAAGCCAGTGATGCCGCCTGCATCCTGAAGCGTTGTCATGTATTGCGTGATCATCGTTTTTACATACTGCAGTCCGTCTTCAGATGCCGGGATATCGCTTCCGCTGCCTTTTCTTGATTTAATTAAGGCTTTCAGCTCGCGTGTTAAATCATTATTCACAGCATCCAGGACACGAACGATTTTGTTCTTCGCAAATTTCTTGTTTTTCTCAACTGTGAACGTCACGAGTGAGTTAATGTCCTTTTCTACGCTGACGGATTTATCACGGGCGTCGAATGTGAATAAAAATTCACCTTTGCCCAGACGTTCAACAATCGTATCGTGGTCAAGGCGGTGTAACACATCAACTGCGCCTTCGTACTCTACAAATGTGAGTGATTGGTTAAAGGTTGCTCCTGCACTCGCTCCAGCTACCCAAGCTGTTGCTTTGTCCGGTGTAACTTCCGTGCCATCTTCAAGCAGCACACCCTCGGTTACGTTGATGATGCCTTCATAATCACCAGCATAATTGGCTGTGACGCCTTGCACTTTTTGTCCTTGGCCGTCGCGCAGGCGTTTAATGAAAGCAGCAAACGTCGCCTTCAACTGGTCACCTTCTGCAACAGGCAGCGCAATCACATCAAAGCTCTCCGTTTCAGCCGCGGCTAAGAAATCTGTATAGTCGGAGTTGACAGGGGCTTTATCCGTACCGCCAGATAAACGGATTCCCGCGGATGCATTCAGCGTCTCAGCTGCAGTGTCTCCTTCTGATCCAGTGAGAGGAATCGTTGAAGAAAGATCGCCTGTTCCGGTAAAAGTGACATAGCCGTTAGCTGTTAATTCTTCAGCCTTTTTGACAGTCTGTTTATCAACCTCTGATTCGTCCATATATGTTGTCACATCGAAAGAATTAGCATCCAGCACATTTTGATTGATGCGGATGATAATGTCATTTCCTTTTGTTCCGCCATATACTGCAGTTGCTTTGACGCCTTCAGCAATATCAGCAGACGCTCGGACACCTTCGGTTAGACGGTACATCAATACCGTTTTCGCATTTTTCTTCGCTTCACGCAGCAGCAATAAAGACGGGTCATCAATGCTGAGGCCCACTTTTTTGTTTAGGTCTTCAACGCTGGAAATGGAGACGAACGTTTTCGCTTCGCCCCAGCTTGATGCGACCGGAAGTGCGACTGTTCCCCGTTCACTGAGTGATACCCGCTCCTGTGCCGTCGTTTTAAAGTTAAAATAAATACCTGCACGTTCTTTTTCTTTGCCTGTTGTAAATGTTCCGCCATTCATGATGACATGACCTCCTTGGTTAGAAATGTTTGAATCAATTGGTTGGCTTCTGATTTCGTCATACGTGGTTGATCCACGCCAAATAAAGCCCCCTGAAGAATATCCGGCTTAACGCCGAACAGTTCCTTCGCGTGCTTAATCAAATCCGCTGTATCAAATAGAGCTTCCCGGCTCTTTGTATGTACAGCCTTCTTCTGTTGTTTGTACTTTGACACCGTTTATTTCACCCCGCTGTTCATGTCGATATCCTGTAAGACAGGCTGTTCTATTTTGTGATAATAATATCGGCTGCTCCACCTGATCACCATGGCCGCCTCGCCCCTGTCTCCTACCCTTGTCTCGATTTGGGAGATGCGAACCATATCCCCCGTCTTCTCGCCGGATTCACTCAGCAGCGGAATCATATTTCTCGCTTCTCTGATGGCATCCGCGAGCCTGTCCGCTTCATCCAGCGCCTGAACGGAGTCCAGATGAAACAGTTTTACATTGAGACTGTAGGTTTTTTTAAATGTGGAGACCGTATCTGTTTCCTCGAAAACAGATGGTGGCGGGACGTATAACGACGGCACCTGAAAGTGATCAGGAAGCTCGCGTTCATAAATGGGAACAGACCACCGGCTGTACAAAAACGCCATGATCGATCCTGTTTCACTGTTCATCCTGCTCCTCCTTTACAGCTTCTTCAGCCACTGGCGCAGTTTGCTTTCCAGCGATTTTTCAAACAGCTGTTCATATAAAAGCAGTGCATGATCCCAGTAACCCGTGCCCGGTATCCATTTTCTCTTGAGCGCTATTCCCGTTGAAGCCGCTGGATCATAAATAAACCGTGAGCCTTGAAAACGCCCCGGCACCCATCTCACATCTTGTTTTGACGTCCAATGGCCGTCATTAAGAAATGAGGCGTAATCAAGCTGTGTCCCCACCTCAAGCGAAAGCCCGCCGCTTTGCACAATCCAGAGATTGTCCTCTGCGCCTTTCTCAAAGGAACTGAGCAGTTTTTCTGTATCAATCGTTTGTGCGCTGATGAGTTCAGATTGGACGATCTTCAGAAAATCTTGCCCGCACTCCTCAAGCCACCGGGACGCCTGTCTGGAAAAACCGCCTGAAGCCGCTTCTTTTAATGCCGTGTTCAGCTGTTTCAATCCCGCTATTTTCATAGGCTTTCATCCCTGACTGCGACGACCTCCCAATGATGATGCCTGATCCTTTTCGGCAGCTTTAATATATATTTATGATTCTCCCAAATGATTTTATCGTTCACGCGGATGTCCGCTGACAACGGAAAATGGACGAGAAAGCTATGATATACAGTTTGATCCGGCTCCTCCTGAATCAGCTGCTGCGTTTTTTCGGTAAAATAACAAGGGACATCTTGTTCATCGGGTGTCTCCGGATATGAAATCACCGGCTGCAGCCTGTCTGCCGGAATCCCAAATCGGCCTGCAGACGGCGCTTGGGCTGCTTCATGATAAATATCGCAGCGGTGAATGAGCATCTGCCTGTAGCTCATAAAGATCTCACCTTCAGTCTGGAGGATTCAGGGATGTAGCTCGGCTTGATAAACTCTTCGAGCAAATGATACACCTCAGGCCGCTGAATCCCGCCTTCTCCGGAAACCGTGTAGGAATAATCCCCCATTTTCTCAGACTGATAGCTTGATGAGGCAGATTCATCGCTGTTGACAAGCGCAAAATACTGGGCAAGCTTTACTAAAGCCAACTTCACCTTACCGGGCAGCGGATCATACAAGCTGTCTTCAAAGCGGTGGCCCGTGATGAGAGCCGCTTCTGCTTCCGCCTCGATGATATCCTGCGCCAGCAGCTCTTCCGGCCTGTTTTTCACCCGATCATAAACCGAATAGGAGGCTACGTCAGTCGGTTCAATGAGCATGAGCTGACCACCTCGTTTCTATTATTCTTTTACGTTAATTAATTTCGCGCAGGCATCCTCTTCCTCGAACTTGCTGTCCAGCTTGGCCGTTAAGACAATAATGAATTTACGGGAGCGGATGTCTTTGTCGACTTCAATTCGGATATTGCGGGAGAAGCCGAGAATGATATTTTTCGGATGTGTGAGAATGATATCCGAAGCGTCATATTGCGCGTCTCCCTCACCGACTGTGTACGGCTGAATATTGGATACTCCTTTGACCGGTACGCCGAATGCTGTTGACAAGCCGCCCTGAACAGCCTGGTCCCCAAGGTTTGTCTGGCGGTCTGCCACGCGGTCCTTCCATTCAACTTCTAAGCCGTGAGACGTATAGAATCTAAATTCCTGAGGGATGCGCAAATATTTTGGCGGAACTGCCTTTAAGCCCTTCTTGAATGTCGCTCTGGACAGTTCTTCACCGTTCATGTCAACGATATGGGAAACTGCCTGTTTGCGGATGCCGTCCAGCTGTGCCAGATACGGATCAGCTGATGCTGTATCACCGTTAACGATCAGCTCTTCAATATCAACTGCTGCGCGCTCTGCTAAAATTTGCATGATTGTCTGCTGCAGGCCGTCTTTTTCAATATTGTTTTCAAGTGTGTCATACGTAATGTTAATTTCCGCAATGACTTCCTTCGTGTTCAGCTGGACAGTGCTTGTCGTTGGAACTGTCAGCTCGTCGTTTGACAGTGCTTTTCCTTCTTGCGCAGCCCGCAGAATACGCTGGCCGAAGCCGATTTTCTCAAATTTTTGCGAGTCATTTTCCATTTGAATCACGCGGGATTCACTGAAAATGGTCGGCGTGTTTTGCACCATGCGGATAAAAGCCGATGCTTGCGCAGGGTTCATAAGCCCGCCGCTTTTTAAAGCAGAAAGCGACATTTCCGCTTTCCGAATGATCTCTTGATTTCTCAATTGATTTCCTCCTCCTTGACTGGTTTTACAGCAGTCCGCTCCAGATTGATTTTTTGACTTGCTCTGTATTGCCGCCCGTATCGTCCGCTGTCTGCTTAGACGCGCCTCGCGCTTTTTCCAAAGCCTCGATGCGTTCGATCAGCGGGGCAAGCATGTCTTCAACGAGCTTTTTCAGACGCTCGTCATCACCCGTCTGCTCCGGCTTTTCCTCCGTGTCTGTGTTTTTTTCAATCCGCTCAAGCCGTTTGAGCAGAGGGTAAAGCGCATGCTCGAATGATTCTTTCATGTCTTCTTTTCTCATTTCTTCAGTCTCCTTCCCTGTTTTGTCAGCAAGCATTTGCTTGAATACACTGAAGAATCCCGCTTTTTCAACCGGTTCTTCCTCATATACATCTGCAGTGCCCGCCATGCTGTAGCCGGTGATGATTCCAGCCTTGATCTGTTCCCACACCTCGTCTGACGCTCTTGTCACGAGCACCCATGAGCCCTTTGTAATCCGCTTTGACCCGATCATAAAATCATCGGGCGCCACATAGGACTCGACCACGACGCCGGTTCCGCCCTCGAAGCTGTGATTGATATCAATCTCCCGTGCCTCCGCGAGAAAACCGTGCGCCGCTTTTTCAATTTCCTCGGCGGTCATAAAATCGCCGTGGGCATCAGGAACATCAGGCTCATACACGATTCCGTACACGAGCTTTTGTTCATCCTGCTCACTTTTTGTAAACAGCCGAACCTTTTTTTCAAATGACGGAGGTTCAGCTGACTTCGTAAAGAAAAATTCTGTCTGGTTAGCCGCCTTGTCCACATAACTGACAAAGCTGATTTTGGCATTTCTTAATTCTCGCGCCACCTGCTTGATTCACCTCCCTTCAGGACGTTTTGATATCTTCGATGCTTTCTTTCAGCTCCTGCATGAGCGCAGCCAGGTTTGTCTTTTCCGCATCCTGTCCTGCAGGCCGTTTATAAATGTCCTCAGGCCACTCCTCAAGTGTTTTGCCAAGCACCCGTCCGGCAAGGTCGCGTAAATCATTCGGCGAGACCGCTCCTGCTGTAATAAAAGGACCGAGCACCTTCGCAATCTCAAGCGGATCACGAAAGTCCGGTCCTTTTAATGTCAGCCTGACGTCATGGATATTCAGCTCCGGCAAAAGCAGCGTGTTCAGTTTATTCACGAGCGTTTTTCGCTCCGGCTGAAAAACCTGCTCCTCCGTAATTTTTCTAGCAGTATCAGCTGTCGCCCGGTTGTATTCCTGGGCCTCGCCTGTATACAGCGGCGGGAGACGGAACGCGGAACGCAGCTTATTTCTGCTTTTTTCATCGTATTCAAGAAACAAGGCGTCGTTTTGGAGAATTTCCGCCAAGGATTTGATTTCCACGGAAACCGGCGTAATATCCTCGCCTCCGTGGAGATCCTTTTCTTTTGCGATTCCTTCCGCTTCGATCAGGAGAAATTTATGGGCGTTTTCCACGCCTTCAAGATCATTCATGTATTCCTGCAGCTCCCGGTAAGAAGCTTCAGACAGCATCCCGTTTTCCACTGTAATCGCAGCGGGGACGTGACGCCCCTGCTTAAAATACATAAAATTGAGCTCTTCTGCTTTTCGGGCCCCGTATAAATTGACAATATTGCCGATCCAGCGGGGTACACCGTATACGCCGCTTCCGATTTTGAGGTGAATGGCTTCATTTGCTTGATACTTCTCTGCCAATGTGTTTACATATTCACCTGTGCGCATATCCATTTTTCGCGGATCGCCGTATTCTTTAAAAAATACTTTCTTCCCATTGATCATCTGCACATATTTTCGGAAGCGTTTTTGCCTTTTGATCCTTTTCATTTTCCCGTTTTCTTCATATACAAATGAAACCTCTACAGGCTCGCCTGCTCCGCATACACGCATATATTTCACATCTAAATATTCGATGCCGGCAGGTTTTCCCGCCCCGTCGCGAAGCACTTCCATAAATCCGTTGCCTGTTTTTTCTCTGTCTTCGATGGCATAGCCTAAAATCATTTCAGCTGATTCATCAAAGTGAAGACATTTATAAAAGGCTTCGAGTCTGGCCCAGTCTTTTTCCGCTCTTTTCTTTTTTGCCTGATCGACATCACTTGCGTTGACATCAAATGTGTACTCAACATCGAATCCAAAGCCTGTAATATTCACTCTGTACGCATCAATGCATTGCTGAAGAATAGTCGAGTATTCGGCAATGGTTTTGAGCTCGATGATATTGTAGGGCGGAGCGATAATGTCCTCTCCGTACAGCTCAGAAAAGTCATCTTCATAGATTTGCTTTGTCTGAGGAGCCGCGGCATTGGCTTTAAATACAGTTGCTCTGACTGTTTGATTGTGCATGATTTATGACCTCCTCCTTTCTCGGTTCGGCCGGATTCGTTTGTGTGCTGTCTCTTTCATATCAGCAACCTCATAATCATCAAGCGCATACCAAATGGCAGAAAGCGTATGCGGGTCAATCGTGAATTCATCCTCAATCAGAGCTCCGTTTTTATCTTTGGCATACGTAAGTGTCTTGAGCTCATAGATGACATTTTCACAGCGGTCCGAACAGAAGATTTTTTTGAACCGTTTTACCTTTTTGGTATATTGAAGCCTGGAGCCGGGAAACTTTCTGGCTCCAACCATCCGAAAGCCCTGCTGGCGGAAATATTGGATGCTTTTCGGCTCAGCCGAGTCGGCTTTGATCAATTCCTGTGTCTCAATAAACTCACGCAGCTCCTCAGCCGTCCTATCATCTGTCATTTTATTTTGATAATACTCCCAATAAATGTAGAGGTATTTTTTTTCAGGATCTACAGCAAGCCGGACGACGGCATTATAGGATTCCTCGAATCCAAAATCCATACCTGTACGAAAGATTGGCTTGCTGATGGCTGCGATACATTTTTTCACTTGATCATGCGGGAGTACCTCGAACTGCGGCAGCACCCTGATCCCGTTGACGCCGAATCGTCCTTTGCGGGCAATCCGGTACAGGTCGGGATCATACTCTTTGAGTCCGTCAAGCTGTTTCACATAGCTTTCCGGGAGAAAAAGATTGTCGTTAGCGGTGGAATGATGGTAATACGTATCTCCCTTTACAATCGTCCGCTTTTCGTAAAGTTCGCTGTCATCCAGCACAAACCGTTTCTTGCGTTCATCCCGAAAAAAATGCCTATACGTCCAATTGGAGGTGCCGACGGGATTGGTGGTACAGATCATATGAAGCTTTAGCTCAGGATGGCGAAGACGTCCGATTAACTCCTTGAACCCCTCATACTTCACCTCTGAGCACTCTTCAATCCATATTAATGAAATGTTATGAACCGATTTTAATTTTGCCGGATTGTCCATTCCTTTGAACATGATCCGGCTGCCATTGTGAAATCGCAGCTGCAGCGGGGAAGAAAGAGATGCCACGGCCTTTGTGAGACCGAGCTCTTCGATCACCTCTTGAAACAAGGCGAAGGTCGAATCCCGATGGGTATCGAACACCTCCCGGATCACAAGGGCCGTCCGTTTTTCCTTCAGCAGCTTTAGCACGATTTTCAATGCGGTATGATAGCTTTTGGATGAGCCGTAGCCGCCGACGAGAAATTGGTACGTCTGCTCCCAATTGAACACGTAATCTTCGAAATGAGGGTTGATTTCTTTTACAATCATGACTTGCCCTCTTTTCGTTTGATCATAATTTCAATCGGCTCTTGGCTGTCATCTGTTTTCTCCGCTTTTTGTTTGGCAAGCTTCAACTTCTCATTTTCAATTTTTTGTTTAAATTGATCTGGAAACAAATCAAAATATAAGGATAGCTTCTCAAGCGCCTTCATTTTATCTGCAAGCTTGATGGCAATGCCTTCTTTCCCAAGCTTTGCTTCCGTTACAATGGTGCCATCAACGAGCCCGGAGTCTTTGACATCGACAAAGCTGATTTCCTTCATAATCGGATTATCATCTTCATCAAACAGCGGACCCGATTTCCCGACAGCCTGGACCTCTTTTTTTCCAAAGGTCACATAGTCCGTAATATCCGCAAACGCGATCTTGATATAAACCTGCAGCACATCCATCGCTTCAATAAACATTTCATTGACCATTTCTTTTTTAATGCGTCTAATTTCAGCAGCGACCTTTTCGTTTTTTAAGAGTCGGCTGCCCGTCACATGAGCGCTGTCCGGAGAATAGCCCGCTTTGATTGCTGACTGTGTGGCATTGAAGCTTTTGACGTAATACAGGCAAAACAGCCGCTGGCGTTCATTTAATTCATCGTTGTTTATAGGGCGCTGTTTTTGTTCGTTTTTGGACGCAGAAAACAGCGCCTCTTTCCATTTGTCTTGTTTTTTCCAGATGCCGATTGTTTTCGCGGAAACACCGATTGTGTCCGCAATCGCCCGATTTGTGATCTTTCCTTGATGTTGTTGATAGATTGCTAATGCTTGTTCGCGCTGTTGTGTTTTCATGCTACTGCATCACCGCCACCTCCAGCATGGTTGTTTATTCATAAAAGTGGCTGATCAGCCAGCCGCTTAGTGTCATGCTCTATTCACTTATAGGTGGCAAACGTATGACAAGCTTTCAGGCAAGTGATCGATTCATTTCTTCCTGCTGTCTTTGCATCTTTAAACTCGCCCGTTTAATCGTCGTTTGCACTGTCGATTTTTTTACGCCGAGAAGATCGGCGATCCGTTCATAAGAAAAACATTCTACCTTATGCAGCAAAAACATTTCCTTTTCTCTGTCCGTTAACAGGGCTAATGCTTCTCGAATTCTATCTCTGTCTTCTTCTGATACCTGTCCGTCCGGCTCAAACATCATAGCGCTGGAAAATGATTCGATGATTCTCGGGTCCTTGATCATCAGCCGCTGGTAAACATCACGCCGGTCAATCGCCCGTCTGATGCCGGGCTGCCTTCCTTTTTCAAGCCATTCTGTTACATATTCAAGATCAGTAATCATATTTCTGATGATTTTTTTATCCTTCAGCTCTTCAGCTGAGAGCACGGATTCATCTGCCTCAGCGAGCGGTTTATATTGTATTCTTGTTTGTTTGAGCGTGCGTTTATATTCAAATAGTAAGTCTTGCATTCTATGATCCTCCTCATTTTTGGCAAATAAAAAACGGACACCAATCAACGCACAAATGCTGTGCAGTTGATCAGTGTCCGCAGGCTTTCCGTCTTGGACGTATTCTGTTTTCGCTTTAATTTAATTTGTAGCCGATTTCAAATTCCACACGGGCAAGATCGCCCTTTCTTGTTTCGACGAGCGTTTTTCCATGCTCTGGCGCTTCTGTGATCCATGCTTCTTGCTTGATGCCGTCCACAATAATGACACGGATTTTCCCGTCCTCCAGCTGGCTCTTAAGCGTGACGGAATCGATATGCAGCAGTTTTTTCGGATGAATCATGTTTTATTTCCTCCCCTTTTCGGTGCAGCGCTTGCTTCAGCTTTTTCTAATAGCTGAATGATGCGCTCCTTTGAATGAATAGAATTCCCTTTCAGAAAATCAAGTGCTGCTTTAGACGCTTCCAGCAATTCAGGCGCTGCTGCCATCAAAGCGGCATTGCTTTTTTGCGAATACGAGCTGAGGTCAAATACAGCTGCAATCAGCCGTCCATTTGAATATGGGAATCTTTCTTTTTCTTCTTCACTGTAAGCTGAATAAATATAGATCGGTTTCGTATCCCCGCACGGGACAGCACGCCACGGCGCAGGGCTTTTCTCTGCCTGTTTTGTTTTTGCCAACACTTTCACTTCCCGTCGTCCTTATACCATTGTTCAATGTTTTTTTCTGTTCGCTTTGCCCGAAACAGCAAAGCGATTAGTGCAGTCAGCTGTTTAATCATAGATATTCAGCCTCGCTTTTCCCGCTGTCAGCATTTGCTCCAGCTTTTGAATGACAGGCGTTAAGTCAGTGCCGGACCGGCAGTTCGGACATGGATGAAAAACGACTCCAATACCGGTATGTTCCACAATGACTTTCTTTGTTTGACAAAGCTTGCACATTATCTGACGCCCTCCAATCTATGGTTAAGCTCGTAGGCTGCTCCTTTGATAATCACTAAATAGTCACTGCACATCTCATAGATTCTCGTGCCGAGCGCTTCATCGACCCGTACAAGTGCTTCAATTGTCAGCTCGCTCGAAAGCAAAATCGGTTTATGATTTAAGTAGCGATAGTTGAGTACCGAATACATTTGCTCTAATTGCCAATCTGTAGCGCGGGGTTTGCCGTTAACCGGTTTAAACAGGTCATCTATGAACAGCACATCCGCCTGCTTCATCCGGTTCAGCTTCGCTTCTAATAGGGCAAAATCATTTTTCAGATCAGTAAAGCCCTCCACAAACGGAAAATAAATGACAGGCACATAGCATGTTCTCATTAATTCGTTGGCAGCGGCAGTCAAAAGGTGTGTTTTCCCTGATCCAGGCTGTCCTAAAAGAGCAATGCTGTTTTTTCGGCAATCCTTGATTTGTTCATAATCGGCAACATACTCTTTTGTACACTCAAATGCGTCTTTTATGGCCTGCGGCTTTCCCTCCGTGCGGAATTCCTTGAAGCCGAGCTGTCTGAAAGCGTGGGTAATCTCACTTGCACCCAGCAGCCTCTTCACTTTCCGTTCTGCTATGCAGCTGCACATCGTCCAGACTTCCAGGCCATTCTGCCTGACGAGATAACCTCCCTGATCCTTGCAGCGCAGGCAATCATACCTGCTTGCGTCTGATTCGGACGGTTTGTCCGCCAGTAATGGACGTCTCCCTCTTCTCAGCTCGTCCAAAATCTGTTCGATTGTTCGTTTTGTCATGTTTTTTCATCCTCTCATGCTGAATTGCAGCAGTCTTTTTGGCTTGCTGCGCGAAAAATCGATCTTCAATGAATTTCGAGCAGTAGCGAAAAGCCTTGATTGTTTCAGAAGCGGCGGTCCGCCGGTTTTCAAAAGCCTGAAAGCATTCTTCAAGCCATTTGATTGTTTGCGTGACAGGAACGCCGATGGCAACAATGCGGGCGATGGCTTGATAATCTCTTGAGGAAGGATACACGGTGCGTCCTTCTTGAGCCGACCGTAATTGTGTAAACCGCTTCGCAATGTGATCCACTGCATCATCAGCAGCAGTATATTTGTTTGTTTTATCTATATCTGTACGGTCGTTTGTGTCCGGTGTCTGCGGCGAAAATGGCCGTTCTTTTAGACTCCCGTGTACAGTATTGTCCGATCTGAAGCTGAATTTTTTGGAATGCTTGACCGAAATCATCAGTCCGTATGGCGCACGGACGGCCTTTATGTAATCATGGTTTTCGAGAAGCTCCAGCCATCTTCTGACGGTTTTTTCACTTACGCCGAAGACTGCCGCCATTTCTCTCGCTTTTAACGGCTTATGGCCGAGTACGATGCCCCAGCTTACGCCGTCTTTTTCGATTTCTCTTGTTGTTGAGCTGATAAACCAGAGAAACAGCCATAACGCCGGGCCAATTTTGTCATAATGTTCTGAATTCAATAACCCTGAATACGTCGGAAAAGGATAGCTTTTATCGTTTTTCATTGTACGCCGCTTCTCCTTTTAACATCATGTATGCTTGAAACTGTTCCTGCGTTTCAAAGTGAAACACCGGAAGGCCGCATGCGGTAAACGAAATGGTGCCGCCGGATTGTCCGAGATGGCGCTGATCTATGGGATTTTCACTAAAAACGATTTGGATCGGATACATGTGATCACTCTCCTGATCTTTTTTGATACATTTTGTATCGGATGTTACCAAGTATAAACGATACAATCTGTATCATCAAGTTATTTTTGATACTTTTTTTATCATAACTTTATTTTGATACATTTTGTATCTATAATCATAAGTAACGTAGGGAGTTTAAAAAAGAGAGGTCATAGTATGATAGGCGGCAGATTGAAGAGTCTCAGAGGGAAAAGGACACAGGAAGAGATCGCATCACACATCGGTGTGTCACGGGCACGATATTCCCACTATGAAAATGGGCGAAGCGAACCTGATTACGACACACTCCAAAAGCTGGCTGATTACTTTCAAGTAACGACTGATTACTTATTAACGGGAAAAGACAAAAAATCCGATGACGATATGTTCTCAGATCCGGACCTGCAGCTTGCATACCGCGATATGCAGGATTTTTCCCCAGAAAGCAAACAGCAGGCCATCGAATTTATCAACTATTTAAAAGAAAAAGAGAAAAACCGCAAACCGAAAAATAAATAAATCGTTCTCTGTTCTCTAAAACATATAAAAAGTAGACCGATATAAAGAAAAAAGTGTTTATTTTTTAAAGAAAAGGGAAAGATTTCTACACTACTTTCCAGTCCTATACGGGCTTTTCTTTCTCGCTAAAAACAGAACAAATGTTCGAAAGGGAGTATTCAATTGGGCGATTACTTATCACATCTGGAGGAATACGTTAAAAATTTATACGGCCGGCTGGGCATCACATCCCCTCATCACATTGACATGCTGAAAATCGCAAAGGATCTGGATATTTGGGTGCATTTTGAGGATATGGGGAGCATGATGGTGAAATACGACGGCATGTACAGTATCGTATTGAACCAAAAAAAGTCACGGGAAGAGCAATGGGAGGATTTTGGCCATGAGCTGTGCCACGTGTTAAAGCATGCAGGCAATCATTTTCAGATGCACAAGCTCTTCAGAGAGCTTCAAGAATTCCAGGCAAATCAATTTATGTACCACTTCTGTGTGCCAACCTTTATGCTGTTGCAGATGGAACTGCCGCAATGGAGAAGCCAGGCACTCGCCACAATTGCGGCGGTATTCCGGGTAACAAAGGAATTTGCTGATAAAAGGCTTGACATGTTTGAACGGCGTAAAGCAGGTATTCAATTTCAGAAGCGGCTCGCTTATTTATTATCTCACAAGCGGCCAAATGCGTACGAGGAAGGCGATCAGCAGCACTTGCAGGTCGCTGAGGAAAAAGCGTTATATCATATTGGCAAAAACATCTGATCAAATACGGGCTAAGGATATATTCCTCAGCCCAGAAGAGAACCTAACATTTCGACATTGGGGGAACTGTATTATGCAGCCACATGGGCGCCGGTTTAAGATGAGGCGCAGATGCGAACGCAATCGGAGCCGGGATATACCTGAATTCACCCCGGCCGTCAAAGGCTTCCCCATGTGCCCATCTTCCTTGTGAGCTTTCATCCCCCCTGGAAAAGTTAAACAGGTCATAGGAGACTTCCTGCTTTTCGAGCTCACGCGGAAACGTCGTCGGGACGACAATATCCCGTTCTCTCTCCTCCAGCTCTTTAATGGCCGCGTACCACATATTTTGATGATAGGTATCCCTTGCAATCAAAAATGACAGCATATCTCTTACCCCTGGATCATCGGTCATGGCATAAAGCCGTGTCACCTGAAGGCGTCCTTGGGCCTCCGCATTTAAGTTAGCGCGAAAATCAGCCAGCAGGTTTCCGCTTGAGATAATGTATTTTGCATTCCACGGATAGCCCTCACTATCTGATGCCATCGCCCCCAATCCGGACACAATCGCGTGCTGAGGATTCATCCCTGACATGACTGCTGCAATAGCGGGATTGCTTTTATAAGCATCCTCCTGTACATCCGCGGGTGCATTGTCCAGAAGTCTGGAAATCATCGTTGCCAGCATTTCTACGTGCCCAATCTCTTCGGTCCCCACATCATATAACAAATCTCTATACTTAGTATCCGCCCTGCAGTTAAACCCTTGAAACAAATACTGCATCATGACGCTAATTTCACCGAATTGGCCGCCGAGCACCTCTTGAAGTTTTTTCGCATAAACCGGATCAGGATGAGCTGGCTTTGCTTGATATTGAAGCTCTTTTATATGATAAAACATGAATCATTCCTCCCCACACTTTCGCACAACCCCAGCGTATGAAGGAATAGGCCGACCGTGCAGGTCCCGTCTAGTTTTATTTATAAAAGCCAAGCTTGACGGCTTCCACATATCGATCAAACAAATCGTTTTGTATGTAGCTTTTATCACGGCACCCAAAATTGCGGAATAGCGCATTTCGCTGTGCCGTGCTTACCTCCAATTGCAGTCCCATTTCTCTTTTCGTCCGATTGACAATATTGTTTGGGTGTACACCTGCCAGGCGGTCTTTCTCATTGGTGAGCTCGGCGCTAAAACCCGCTTCATTCAGACGCTCACAAATGAGCTTGGCTTTTTTACGATCCGCCCCCCCGACCAATGTATGCGGGATTTTCGGATCATAATACCCGTGAAACGCTAATGCGTAATGGTGGTCATTCACTTTTTCTAAAGCCAGCGGCTCATCAAAACGAATGCTAGTGAGATGCAAGGAACGGTTGTTTCGCTGCTTTAGACCCTCAAACAAATAGATGGAACATCGATCCGAAAATGCCCGTACCAGTTCACTGACGCCAGGCTCAATTCTGCCGCCGTGAGGACCGAGGACGATAAGCTCACTTCCGTTTTTCTCCTCATAAATAATCCGGTACTCCGACTCAGAAGCAGAAAGGGCTGCAAAGCTGTCATACATATCTTCCATTTTGAACGCCCCCTTTACCAGTCAGCACCAGTTTACTCTACTCATCTATGAATGAAAACCTTTTTTATAGTATGATTTGATAGAATACGCAGAGGAGGTATATGATGGGGTTTATTGATGGATTACTCGGCAATGCGTCAACACTGTCAACGGCTGCTGTAAAAGAAGAGCTTGCTCATATTTTACTTGAGGGTGAGAAGGTTGAAGCCGCGTTTAAGCTGGTTCGCGATTTGATTGTCTTCACTGACAAGCGGCTTATTCTTGTGGACAAGCAGGGGATCACAGGCAAGAAAACGGAGTTTCAATCGATTCCGTACAAAAGCATTTCCAGATTCAGCGTGGAAACGGCCGGCCGCTTTGACCTCGATTCAGAGCTGAAAATTTGGATTTCCGGCGCAGAGCTCCCTGCCGTCTCAAAGCAGTTTAAAAAAGATGAGAGCATTTATGATATTCAAAAGGTGCTTGCCGCAGTTTGTATGTAAGGCAAAAAGACGGAAGCTTCACAGCTTCCGTCTTTTCATTTACAGCTTTTCCTCCAGCTTCGCTTTCGTTTTCGGACCGTAAATCCCATCAGCCGTTAAACCGCTGACA
This sequence comes from Bacillus sp. PS108, assembly GCF_037963335.1. NCBI lineage: Bacteria > Bacillati > Bacillota > Bacilli > Caryophanales > Bacillaceae > Bacillus > Bacillus sp. PS108. The sequence continues at coordinate 1,293,869 of NZ_CP150155.1, read as the reverse complement.
GACTGAAAACGTTTCACTGCATTTGCTGTTTTCGGGCCATAAACGCCGTCAACGCCGTGATTTTCCGCTCCTTTATCAGGATAAAAATAAAGAGCGGCTAAAGCGGTCTGCACCTGCTTTACTTTTGTCCCTTTCGTCAGCGGGCTTGTCACTTTGATCACGCCGGATGGGAGCGGATATGAGGATGCGGCATGGCTTTTAGAAGCAGATGCCGTCTGAGGCAGTTTGATCACTTGTCCGACTTTAATGTAATTCGGGTCAGTAATATGATTGATGCTTTGCAGCGTTTTCACACTGACTCCGTGTGATGCGGCAATCCCTGACAATGTGTCGCCTTTTTTCACATGATATACAGACGCTGAAGAAGAGACTGCTGCTTTTTTAGCTGATACGCCCCCGTTTAATTCCTTTTCAATTGCCGCCTTCACTTGATCCCAGCGCCCCTCTGATAAAATGCGGTGCGGGCAATACTTTCCGTTCCAGTCCTGATGCTTTCTCACCCGATCGATGCTCCAGCCGCGCTCCTTCAACAGCTGTGCAACAAATGAAATCGCCAAGGCTTCAGCTGCCTCATACTTCGGGCCTCCCGATTTGCTGTAGCAAATCTCAACGCCAATTGATTTGCGGTTTCCCGGACCGTTTGTGCCGTCACCTGTGTGCCAGGCGTTTCGGTTAAGTGGCAGACCTTGAATCACCTCTTTATCATCGACTGCAAAATGAAAGCTTGTCGAGCTTGTGTTCCCGATCATATAGCTGATTTCATTGGCCGCTGACGCATCGTTTGCCGTGTTGTGAATGGTAATGTATTCAGCGGACATTGCATTAGGACACTTCAACGCGTATTTCGCCTCAGAAACCAAATTTTTCTTTACTGGAATGCTCACCTATCATCTCTCCTTTTCTTTTTTCATAAATAGGTGGCATTCGTAGGACGAAAAGCTCATATCATCTATCACCGTAATATGGATAAATGTGTTAAACTGAAGTTCATGGAGGGTCTGAATATGTATACATATTTAATGCTGACAATGAGAACGGAGAAATTTAATCAGGAGCATGTTGCTGGGCACTATGAATTTCTGGATCGTTTACAGGCAGAAAAGCGTTTAAAAATGTTTGGGCCATTCAGCGACGCCACAGGCGGAGCGTATGTCATCGAAGCAGGTTCACTGGAAGAGGCAGCGGAAATCGGGCATGCGGATCCGCTGGTGGCAAGTGGATCTTCTGAGCTGACGATAAAAGAATGGAAGCTGAAGAAATAAAAAAGACCCCTAAGGGTCTTTTTTATGCATCATGTTTGATTGCGTGCCGCAATATGAAATGTTTTCCCTTCTGTGTTTGCTGTTTCACCTGCATGAACCATCACCTGAGTAAAGCTGAACCCGACCGCAACGAGCAACAAACCTGACATCCATTTAGATTTCATATAAACAATCTCCTCTCTGGATTTGTTTTTGTGCGTGCACCATTTTCTCATAAAATGAAAGTGCTTTTTCGGGCTGTCCGTTTTCTATATAGAATTGGGCAGCATCATGCGCCAGCTCTTCAATATAAGGATACAGCATATGTTCTTCAAGAAATTGAAAGGTGTGTGAGACTGATTCTGTGTCTATGTTTTTTCCGTATAACGCATGTAAAAATTGAAAAAGCTCCACAAATAATTCATCACTGTATTGACGGGCGATTTCCAATCCTTCACGATACTTTTTTTGCGCTTCGGCGTCATTTTTTTGTTTATACAGAACTTGTGTTAAAGAGTAGATAGAATGCGGAAGATTATCGAACTTTTCCGACTTGCAAATAGAAACAGATTTCTCAAAGTATTCGGCTGCCTTTTGCAGTTCACCCATTTTCTCATAGCAGTTTCCGAGATTATATAGGGCGGAACTGATCAGGCGGGGATTGCCTTCTTTCTTTGCAAGATCTAAAGCCAGTTCTAAGTGGGGCAATGCTCTTTCTGGATACTGCATATCATCATAATTACCTGCAATAACGAATTCACATTGGATTCTGCGGACGGTGTACGTTTCATACATTTGGTATGTTTCTAATGCCTGAACGGCGTAGCTCATCGAAACATAGGTTTGTTTTAAATTGTAAAAAATCTCAGCCATTTTAAAAGCAAACTCGGCTTTCTCAATATCATCCGAGACGAGGGCAAGATTCTTTTCTGCCCGTTTATAGTACATCATGGCACTGACAAACATCTTCTGCTTAAATTCATACATTCCTCGAAAAAAGTTAAAGTAATATTCGAGAAGCCCTGTCAGCTTGTACTGATTCCCTTCGATGTCTTCTAATAATTCTGAAAACTCCAGCTGCGACGTGTCCTCTCCAAAAGGCTTAATGTAATCCAGCATGACACGATGCCTGAACTCCATTAAAGAATAATACAGCAGCAAATCTTGGTCTTCTTCCATATCCTCAATTTCTCTTTCTACTTCGAGCTTGACCCGTTCGGCTTCAGCGACGTGGAACTGCCGGATATGAGTATACCATTCATTAATTTTAAGCCCGACATATGAGGACGGAATCGTCTGCTTCATCCTCAATTAATCCCCCCTTTTGAATTACCCGAGATATGTCATATTTTATCATATTTACAAGAAAAAGAAGAACGCAAAATAACCGCAATTGTCGAATTTCGGCTAACCGCAACAAAAAAGCACGGGGTTTTCAAACACCCGTGCTTTCTTTTAGTGAAAACCGACTTTGTTTCTTTCCATCCAGCTTCCCCGCTGGCTTTTTCTTTGCTCTCCTGTCATGTCTTTCACCATGGTTTCAATATGGTGATTCCCTTCTTGGTGCCATTGAAGGGCTGAAGATACATATAATTCTCCCAGCTGTGCAAAGGAAAAGCCTTCTGTAAGTTTTGCGGCGTTTTTTATTTCTCCTTCACTCAAAAAGATGCCAAAGCCTCTCATTTTCATATATTCCAGCCGCAGCTCTTCATCCGGAAGCCCGATTTCATAGGCACGGTCAAATCGCCCTGCACGATTCATCAAACCTGGATCGATCTCTTCGGGATAGTTTGTCGTACCGATGAGAAATAGCCCCTCTTTTGATGTCGCGCCGTCCAGCGTATTGAGAAAAAAGGACCGCACATCTTCCGGCATCGAATCTATATCCTCGATGACCAGAACTGCAGGAGCGAGGCGTCTCGCTGCCTGAAAGACTTCTTCTATTGTCTCGCTCGACGTAAATTCAGTAATTTGCCAATAAGCAACAGGTGCATCGATACTGCCTGCGATCGACTTCACTAACGTCGTCTTTCCGTTTCCAGGAGGTCCATATAACAGAATGCCGCGCTTATAAGGGATGTCATATGTTTGATAAAACGATTTATCACTATGAAAAAACTGATCAATTGATCTGTATATCTCTTTTTTCAATAGCGGATTCATGATGACATGACTCCGCTGAACCTCTCTTACAATAGCTTCCTGCTCTCTTGAAGTCCCTCCATCTCCATCCGTAAACACGGTCACTTTCCGCTTGCTTTTTTCCCAAAGACGCGGTCTGACTCCCTCCAGAAATGCACGCATCTTTTCATCGTTAACCGCAAACAGACAATCAAAACTCATAATGCTCCCATCTTGAAAATATGGAATTCTGGCAAAAGCAACTCCCTTTTCGGGATACGCGTATACACTGTTTCTTATAGACTTATGGACGGTATAATCCGGTTCTTTCTCATCTTCATCGTAAGCAAAGGTTTTCTTTTCAAGCTTTTCAAATATATATGCCACATGCTCAGGCTCCAATGAACCGCTGCGGACATCTTCTACAAGAAGCTCCCAGTATTCCGTATTTGGATCATCACTGGCATAGAGCTCATAGAATACACCGTATTGATTATAAAGCGTTTCTTCAATCCGTGTGATAAGGTAACCGAAAGTGCCGTAGCCCGCCGCAGCTCTTTCATTCTCTTTTTCTGCGTACTGATAAATGAAAGGTATGTTAGTCATGTTTATACTCCATTTCATGTTTTGTGAACGTTATATATACGATTGACATAGCATTTTGTTTCATCCCACAGCATATTACTTGTGAATTCATAACCGTTGATATAGGATTTCATTGCACCATTTATTTTTACATATGGAGGAGATCATAATGAGCCAATCCAATCAAATTGTCAGCCATTTTTTATCCCATCGAAACGTGACCAATGAGCTTGCCGAAAAAATCAGCAAAGACCATTACAGCTACAAACCGGCAGAAACATCAATGTCAGCAGAAGAACTGGTCAAACACATTCTTACGTCTTTCCACTTGTTCGCAAATGTCATTAAGGAAGGCAATGCCTCATCATTTCAAAACAAGCAGGAGGAAACAGAAACAGATCTCAATGTTCTGGCAAAAACATATACAGAAAAAACGGCCGCTATCCTTGAACAGCTGACTGAAGAGCAGCTGGACAGAGAAATTGATCTGACATCCGCTTTCGGCAGAAAAGTCACAGGCCGCGCGCTGCTTCAGCTTGCAATGGAGCATGAAATTCACCATAAAGGCAACCTGTTCGTGTATGTGCGGGAAATGGGCCACACTGAGCTTCCTTTCTATCAGCAGCGCATGTAGCGTAAACAAGAAAAAAGATACCTGTTAAGAGGTATCTTTTTTTTGCGCCTTTAGTACTTCTCGATTTCGTCCAGACACTCATTATAGGGCAAATGAATAGAGATATTGAGCATACCAAAATTTCAAGCAACTAACGTGCAAAAATTCAAAAAATTTAATTGATTAACGCGTCCTAATCATATATAATCTGATAAAAATAGTCGGGTTTTCAGGAGGCCTTTATCATGAGTGTAAGCATCATATTGATGGGTTTGTTTGTCGGAGCCTTAGTCGGATTGACGGGAGTGGGTGGAGCGGCCTTATTAACTCCCCTTTTAATTGTGCTTGGAATTAATCCTTCCATCGCGGTCGGTACAGATCTTGTATATAACTCGATCACAAAGCTGTTTGGCGTTGCCTCCCATTGGCGGCAGAAAACGATTAACTTTAAATTGGTAAAATACTTAGCCATCGGCAGTATTCCGAGTGCTTCGCTAGCCATTGGCATATTGCATTTGTTCCCCGCCTTTCACCAGCATCAGGAAGAAATTATTAAGCACGCTCTAGGATATGTGTTAACGCTGGTTGCCATTTCAATCATCGTTCGTTTGTTTTTGGATAGAAAACTTCGTCCCAACCGCTGGCAGCTGATGCCGCTTGAAAATAAGCGGGCGCTGACAATTCTTATTGGTGTTGTGTTTGGGTTTATCGTCGGATTAACATCAATCGGGTCCGGCTCATTATTTGCAATCGCTATGATTTACTTATTTAACATGAAAGCGTCACAGATTGTCGGAACCGATATCGCGCATGCTTTTCTTCTTGTTACGGCAGCAGGCATTTTGAACGCAAGCTTCGGAAGCGTGGATTACATGCTGGCAGCTAATCTGCTCCTCGGTTCAATTCCCGGCGTACTGATCGGGAGCCATCTTTCGCCTCGATTCTCCCCGCGTCCGCTGCAATTTATTATGGCGTCCATTATTTTAGTCAGCGGTTTAAAATTGATTTAATGAAGAAGGCTATCCGCTTGAAGGATAGCCTTTTCTTATTATAACGTCACACCCGATTTAAAAATGGCGAGTTCTCTGAAATCATTTTTTTCATGGTTCACAAGCTGGCCGCTTGCCACCTCAATCATATAGTGGATAAACTCACGCAGCACATATTCCTCATGAACATCATCCTCTGCTAAAAGGCCTGCGTTAAAATCAATCCAATGCGGCTTCGCTTCATACAGCTCGGTGTTTGTCGCTACTTTCACCGTCGGGACAAAGGTGCCAAACGGCGTGCCTCTCCCCGTTGTAAAGAGGACAATTTGGCAGCCGGCCGCCGCCAATGCGGAGGAGGCGATCAAATCATTGCCCGGTGCGCTCAAAAGCGTCAGCCCTTTTGTCTTGAGTACTTCACCGTATTTCAAGACATCCGTGACAGGAGAAATCCCCGCTTTTTGCGTACAGCCCAGCGATTTATCCTCAAGTGTAGAAATGCCGCCCGCTTTGTTGCCCGGTGAAGGATTTTCGTACACCGGCTGATCATGTTTAATAAAGTATTGTTTGAAATCATTGATTAAATCGACTATCTTATGAAACACTTCTTCATTGGCAGCCCGCTGCATCAGGATGGTTTCTGCGCCGAACATTTCCGGTACTTCCGTCAGCACAGTACTCCCTCCCTGTGCAATGAGATAATCTGAAAAACGTCCAAGCAGCGGGTTTGCGGTTATGCCGGAAAAACCGTCCGAACCTCCGCATTTCAGCCCGATCTTCAGTTCAGACAGCGGGATGTCTTCTCTCTTATCTCCTTTGGCCGCTTCATGAATTTCCTTCAGCAAAGCAACACCTGCCTCCATTTCGTCGGTCACCGACTGGGATTCCAGAAACTTCACCCGCTCCAGGTTCACATCTTGCAGTGCTTCCTTCATTCTTGCCAGCTCATTGTTTTCACAGCCAAGCCCTAACACCAAGACGCCGCCGGCATTTGGATGGCGAATGGCATTCAGCAGGATCTGCTTCGTATTTTCATGATCGTCGCCAAGCTGCGAGCATCCGTATTGATGCTTTAACACCAGTACGTTATCAAATGGAGCGATATCCCCTGTTTCTCTGACAAAACGCTGCAGCATTTTTTCTGCTATTCCATTGACACAGCCGACAGTTGGGACAATCCACAATTCATTCCGTACACCCGCATCTCCGTTTTCTCTTCTAAAACCTTTAAACATCCGGTTCTCATTAGAATACGGATTTTCATCAAATCTCGGTGTATAGCTGTATAATTGGATATCAGACAGGTTTGTTTTCGTATTATGGACATGAATATGCTCTCCGATCGAGATATCTTGTGATGCATGACCGATTGGAGACCCGTACTTGATGATGCTGTCGTTTTCTTTGATAGACTGCAATGCAATCTTATGGCCTCTTTTTATATCATCCTTTACTTCAATCGACACGCCGTCCGCATGCAGCCTCTCTCCCTTTTGGATATCCCGCAGAGCAAGAAGGACATTATCTTGCTTATGAATCTTTATAAACGACTTCAACGTACCTCTCCCCCTTGTATGCAGTATTGTTCAAGAGCCCTCTGCATGCCCAGCTCATGAATATGATTCAAGTAAACAGCGACTCTATCAGTCAGCTTCGGTATCTCATTGAGATCTGCCCCCCACAGCCACTGTTCGCCTAACACTCTTGAGGCAATCCGAAGCATGTCGCCATCCTCCTGACACCAAACCTCTTTGAAAAATTGAAGAACTGCCGGATCATCCTGCAATGTCTCGTTATCATGATAAAAATACAGAAGAGCGCTGAAAGAAAACACCAAGCGTTCAGGAAGCTGTCCCCTTTGTTCAGCATATTCCTTAAGAGTCGGCAGGTTTCTCGTTTTGAATTTGGAAATGGCGTTCAATGCAATGCTTTCCAGGTAATGCTTAATATACGGGTTTTTAAAACGGTTCAGCACATCGTCAGCATACTGAGAAAGACCTTCCATTTTTAAAACAGGAAGAATTTCGTCATCAATCAGCTCTCTTATAAATTGCCCCACTACCGGATGCTCGACAGCACCCCTAACAGTTTTTAAGCCGTATAATAAAGCCACTGGCGTCATTGCTGTATGAGCGCCATTTAAAATTCTTACTTTTTTAGTCCGGTATGGGGTGAGGTCGCTGACGATCTTTGTATGCAGCCCTGCAGCCGCGAAGGGAAGTTCTTTTCCAATCCAATCAGGCCCCTCGATAACCCATAAATAATATTGCTCTCCCACAACTATCAAATCATCCTGATAGCCAAGATCTGCCGTGATCTCCTCGATGCTGTCTACAGGAAAACCCGGGACAATCCGATCTACTAAACTATTACAAAACGTATTGGCCTCATGAACCCACTGTGTAAAACCTTCCTCCAGCTTCCACAGATGTGCATAATGAAGAACCGTTTCCTTCAGCTTTTCACCGTTCTTCTCGATCAGTTCACATGGGAGTAGGACACACCCTTTTGTCTGATCTCCTTTAAAAGCCTGATAGCGGAAGTAGAGAAATGCAGTTAATTTCCCAGGGAATGTTCTTTGCGGCCTATCCTCTAAACGATCTTTTTCATCACATACAATCCCGGCCTCAGTGGTGTTGGAGATGATAAACCGAAGCCTTTCGCTTGATGCCAATTCTTTGTATGCTTCATAATCAGAAAACAGGTCAATTCCCCGGCTGATTGAGTTGATAATCATATGCTCGTTTACCGCTTCTCCATCTTTCATTCCTTGTAAAAAAAGCGTATATAATCCATCTTGCTCATTTAATCGTTTGATTTTTTCTGAACCCCTTGGCTGAACAACCGCCACACTCCCATTAAAATCAGTGTGTTGATTCAATTGATCAATCTGCCAATCGATAAATCCCCGAAGAAAGTTTCCTTCTCCGAATTGGAGAATTTTTTCTGGATACTGAGTATAGTGATCGTACACATTTTTATTCAGCTTCTGCACCCTTATTGCCTCCCTCTTTTTATGCACACGTTAACATTTTTCTGTATAAAGAATGCCCGCTGAAAAACGGGACATCACGTCGTCAATCGTCTGACTGAATCACGCACCATAAATTCTGTGTTTTCCAAGATTTTTTCTGCTTTTGTTTCGGGCTCGCTGATCAGCGACAAGAGTTTTTGCGCACCGAGCACGCTGATTTTCTCCACTGGGCGCTTTACTGTTGAAAGCCTTGGCGTGATGTACTGTGAAAACCCAATATCATCAAACCCGATCACCGAAATATCATCAGGAACGCGCAGGCCCTTTGCGAATATCGCATTCATCGCTCCGATTGCCATGTCATCATTCGAACAAAAAACAGCGGTTGGAGGATTCGGCAGTGCCAGCAGCCGCTCCATCGCTTGAAAGCCGCTTTCCATATCGTACTGTCCTTTGACACTGTATTCATGCTTGATCGGAATATGATGTTGAATCAGTGCAGATAAGTAGCCTTCCTTTCGCTGCTGGGAGGATTTAAAGCCTTCGATCCCCTCGATGATGGCGATGTCTTGATGTCCGGACTGAATGAAGTATTCTACAGCTTCTTGAGAGCCTTCCTTGTCATTGGACAAAATATTCGTGATGGTACGATCATCAATATCACGATTCAGCACGACAAGCGGAATGTTTTTTTCGCGAATATGGTAAATAAAAGAATTATCAATGTCACTTTGGCTCATTAAAATGATGCCGTCATATCTCATCGGTGTAACGGAGTCATAGTTTTTCAGATCATCAATGCCGCGCACATACAGATTGTAATCCTCACATATGGCTTGATTGACGCCTTTGATTGTGTCTGCAAAGAAGCTGTGTGAGGTTCCGTTTGTAATGCTTGTAAAGAAAAGCCCGATCGTATGCGACTTTTGCATCGCCAGACTTTTCGCATTTACATTTGGTGTATAGTTGAGCTGCTCTGCTAGCTCTAATATTTTTTTCTTCGTATGTTCTTTGATGTAAGGGCTGTTGTTGAGTGCTCTGGAAACGGTTGTGTGGGATACGTTTGCGAGTTTTGCGATATCTTTTATGGTTACCATCTAATTCCCTTCCTTATCATACCGGCTGCGATTATTTACTGTATATTGTATCATCAAACATACCGCCTCTCCCACTGTATTTCCAGATTAATAAGACACAGGGTTTTCCGCTTCTGTTCCCGCTGTCTTGCCGATGATTGGACGGACAAAACGAATCACAGCAAGTGAAGCGAAGACAGCCAGCCCTCCGGCAAGCAAAAATGCTCCAGAAAACGTGCCTGTTTGGTCAACAATAAATCCGGTTAAAGCCGGGCCGATAATTCCTGCCGTGTTGGCGAGGAAATGCATGAAGCCGCCAACAGAACCGACATTGTTTTGATCAACCACATCTTGAATGACAGCCCAATAGATAGCACCGGTCAAATAAAGAAAGAACACTGACAGAGCGACAAGAGTGACAGCCCCCGCAGTCGTTGCCACAAGCCCGGCAAAACCAATCAGGACAGCTGATGAAAACAAACACGTGACAAGCACAACCTTGCGCGAGAACAGCACACCTTTTCGGGCCGTTTTTTTGTACACATAGTCAGAAACAAATCCCCCTGCAGCCAGCCCGATAAATCCTAAAATCCACGGTATGACCGTGATGACACTCATCGATTCAACACTTAATCCCCGCTCGTCGACAAGATAGCTCGGAAACCACGTCAAAAAGAAGAAGAGGATGTAGTTGTAAGCGAAAAAAGCGAACGCCGTGAACAGGACCGTTTTTTGCTTCAGGTAAAAGGTGAGCGGAATTTTTTCTCCGGGAGACGTTTCTGCTTTTATTGCCGATGCTTCCTTGATCGTCTCTTGCGGCTTTTCTTTGACAAACTTGAACCAGAGCACTGCCCATATCAATCCAATAATCATAATGAGAACGAAGGATACCTTCCAGCTGAACGCCACTGCGATCATGCCGACTATCGGGCCGGAAATGGCTCCCCCGAGCGGCGTGCCGCTGTTGGTTACACCGATAACAGACGCCCGCTGGGTCGGCGGGAACCAGTTGTTCACCATCTTGTTGATGGTCGCCGAAAGCGGGCCTTCTCCCATTCCGAAGAGAATGCGTATAATCAGCAGGCTGACAAAGCCAAAAGCGAGGGCGACTGCTCCGCTAAACAGCGACCAAACAACCATCGCGACAAACAAGGTCAGCTTTGCCCCATAGCGGTCGGATGCCACGCCCCCAAGAAAGTTAAAAATCGCATAACCAATCGAAAAACTGCTGAAAATCAAGCCCATTTGCGTGGCAGACAATGTGAGATCATCCTGAATAAAAGGAGCTGCAATGGAAAGCGCCGAGCGATCCAGGTAATTAATCACCCCTGCCAGGAACAAAAAAAGGATAACGGGAAGCTTATCTTTTGAAAACATCTCAACCTCACCCCTATGTTGGTTCAGTTTCTGTTGCATCGCTTTCGTTACACACCTGAATAAGCCATAAATCCTCCATCGACAGGAACGGTGATCCCAGTGACAAAACCGGAATAGGATTCATCCGCCAGCCAAAGAAGCGTACCGAGCAAATCCTCGGGTTTTCCGAAGCGCTTCATCGGTGTTCCCGCAATAATTTTGTGAGATCGGCTGGTGAACGTTCCGTCTTGGTTGATCAGCAGATCATGATTTTGTTTTGTCAGAAAGAAGCCTGGGGCAATCGCATTGACCCGCAGCCCGGTTTCGGCAAAATGAACAGCCATCCACATCGTAAAATTATTGATCGATGCTTTGGCGGCACTGTATGCCGGAACCTTCGTCATAGGTGAATAAGCACTCATCGAAGAAAGATTGATAATCGCCGGTGAATCGGCTTTCAGCAGCTCTTTTCCAAACACTTGCGAGGCCAGAAACGCACCGGTGAAATTGGTGGAGAATACAGTTAGAAAGCCCCTCTCATCCATATCAAAAAAGGATTGGCCTTCTCCCGCTTCTTCATATGTCTCCACATCGGTTATCGCGTCAGGATGATTGCCGCCAGCCCCGTTAATTAACAGATCAACAGCGCCAAATTGGCCAAGGATGTCTTCCTTTGCCCGCTCCAGTGACATCCTGTCCAGCACATCCGCAGCAACAGCGCACGCTGTGCCGCCAGCCACCGTTATCTCCTTCTCGACCGCTTGGCCTTTTTCAGCCGTCCGATTCAAAATCGCCACCTTCATGCCATGACGGGCTAGCTCCCGGGCCATCGCAGAGCAAAGCACGCCGCTGCCGCCAGTGATGACAGCCGTTTTACCAGCCAGGTTCTCATGCAGCGGGATCATACGTCCACCTCTTTTTTTGCCATTGCTTCATAGGCGTCCCACAGCCCGTTCAAATACATGATGCCAAGTGCCCGATCGTATAAGCCATATCCCGGGCGGCATTGCTCGCCCCAAAGATGGCGCCCATGATCCGGTCTGACATATCCTTCGTAATCCTGCTTATGCAGTTCTTCCATCACGCCTTGAATGTTGATCGAACCATCCTTTGTTAAATGAGATGTTTCAATAAAATCGCCATTCTCATAAATTTTCACATTGCGAATATGTGAAAATGGAGCGATGCCAGCATACGTTTTAGCGATCTCCACCATGTCGTTAGCGGGATTGGCTCCCATTGAACCTGTACAAAGGGTGATACAATTAGACGGTGAATCTGATATCGCCCGCAGTTTCTTATAGCTTGCCTCTCCTGTGATAATGCGCGGCAGTCCGAAAATCGGCCACGGCGGGTCATCCGGATGAATGGCCATTTGAACACCATAGGCCTCAGCAACAGGAAGAATTTCCTGCAAAAAGAATGATAAATTGTCCCATAACTTTTCTTCATCGACCGTTCTGTAGGCAGCAAAAAGCTCTTTGATCCGAGCCAATTTTTTGGGCTCCCACCCCGGCAGTGTCATGTCAGATGCATCCTCCACCGTCCGAATCAGCTCTTGAGGATCAAGGCTTTCCACCTTGGCCTTTTCAAAAAACAGAGCGGTCGATCCATCTTCTAGCGGCCGGAACATGTCCGTGCGTGTCCAGTCAAAAACCGGCATAAAATTATAGCAGATCACTTTCACGCCAAATCCGGCAAGGTTGCGGATCGTTTGCTTGTAGTTTTCAATATACCGGCCGCGTTCTTCGTTCCCAAGTTTAATTGCTTCGTGAACATTCACGCTTTCTACAACTTCAGCATGAAAACCATAGGATTGAATATATTCGGTCTCGGCTCGGATTTCTTCTTTTTCCCACACGTCGCCGACAGGCTTTTGATGGAGAGCCCAAACGATGCCTTTGACACCGGGAATTTGCTTCACGTGTTCAAGTGTGACTGTATCGTTGCCTCGTCCATACCATCGGAATGTCATATTCATGCTCGCACCTCCGGATTCAGTCATTTTAATCAAACGTGATGACGGCTTTCCGCACCTGATCTGGATGCTCCTTAATAAACTGAAATGCATGATGAACGTCATCAACTGAAAATGTATGGGTCACCAGCCCGTTATGCACTAACCGGCCTCCATTCAAAAGCTCTACCACTTTTGGAAACTGATTGGTCTGCAATCGCGATCCGGTTATCGTGACTTCTTTTTTTGTAATCGGCAGCTGAGAAATCTGAGCCGCTCTTTCATCAAATCCAAGCACAACCACATGTCCCGCCGGTGACACAGCCTCAATTGAAAGTGCAAAAGTCTCCGGCAGGCAAACAGCATCAATGACCACGTTTGCTCCTTCATTCCCAGTCCATTCATGGACCCGCTCGGCAACATTTTCTGCTTGGACATTTACAACAGCATCGGCGCCGTTTTCTTTCGCAAATGCCAGCCGCTCGTTGTTCAAGTCAGTCATCATGACAGCAGCGCCCGCCAGTTTTGCCATTTTTAACACACAGATCCCGATGGGTCCCGCTCCCTGGATCAGGACGGTATCACCTTTTTCCACCTGGCCTCTCCACACTGCCTGGGCGCCTATCGTATAAGGCTCGGCCATGACTGCTTCCTCCCAAGGCAAGTCCTTTAAGACCGCGTGAAGCTGCCTTTCCGGAAGCACAATATATTCCCGCATGCCTCCGTCCTCATGTACGCCAAATACAGAAAGCTTGGCGCAAACATTCGGGCGCCCTTTGCGGCAGGCATAGCACGATCCGCAATAAGAAATCGGCTCAATTACCACATGATCACCGGGTTTTAGGCTCTGTACTTTCGCACCAACTTCCTCCACTTGTCCCGTTACCTCGTGTCCGATGACTCTCGGGAGGGTAGCAAGCGGATTCGTTCCATGATAAATGTGCATGTCTGAACCGCAAATGCCGACTCGCTTGACTTTCACGAGCACTTCATCATCCTTTGAAAGAACTGGCTTCTTCACCTCCGCTGTCACCAGATCATACGCTTTTCGCACTTGAACCGCTTTCATTTTTCTCACCTGCTTTTTAAGAATTCATACACGCTCCGGACGATAGAAATTCCGTTTTTCTTATTTCTTTCTTCATGCAGCTGCTCGATCTCGCCGGGCACATACACTCTTTCGAATCCAACAGCCGGCGGTGATTGCTGCAGTTCATCGATCATGGCATCCATCTGCTCTAAAAACGTATCCCAGTCAGTAAAAAAGGCTGGATTGATCGCGCAAACGTAATGCCCCAGCTTTCTTTTTTGATCAAGGCCGCTGTACATTTTGGCAATATGAGGGCCAAAAGCCGCGCCCGCCAGCAATCCTGAAAATACATCCACCACAATCGATAGTCCATAGCCTTTCGGGCCCCCGAATGTTGAAAGTGAGACGACCTTGTCAGGATCAGTTACTGCTTCTCCGTTTTCATCGACTCCCCATCCTTCAGGAATTTCTTTGCCCTCTTCACGGGCCTGCAGAATCTTCCCAAAAGCCACTTTGGATGTCGCCATATCTAGGATAAACGGTTTTTTATGCTTAGCCGGAACACCGTAAGCAATCGGATTTGTCCCTAAAAAAGGAGTCCTCCCCCCAAACGGGACAACGATACTGTCTGTATGCGTCATTGCTATTCCGATCAGCTTTTCGTCAGCCGCTTTTTGCACAAAATAGCTTAGCGCTCCGCAATGGCTGCTGTTTACGGCCGTGACCATGCCGACTCCTTTTTTCTTCGCCATGTCAATTGCATGGTCCATCGCCATGTCGCAATTCACATGACCGAAACCATCGTCTCCGTCAAGCACCCCGGTCACAGGCCCCGTTTCTTTAAAAACAGGCTGTGCCCCAGGATTGATCCCTCCCGCTAAAAGCCTGTTCACATAGTGTTCTGTGCGCAGCACGCCATGCGAATGTACATTGCGCAAATCAGCGTGCACGAGAACATCTGCTACTTTTTCAGCATCTCGTTCATTCAAACCGGCACCGGCCAGCTTTTGCCGAACGAGTTCCTTTGCTTCTTCAGCTGCAATTGTTATCGTTTTCAAGCAAGTGCCTCCTTCCTTTTCAGTTTTTTGGGCACTCTCCTAGCGAAACCCCTACAAACACATTTTATTTACAAATTATTTTAAATATTCTCTATATTATATTGTCAGCTCTTTTGATGAAGATCCTGAACAATCTGAGCATGCTGCTGGTCTGTGAGTTTATATAGAAAGCCGATAATGATCATCGCTAATGCCAAAGCAATGGCCGGATACAGAAGAAGCAGCGCTTTGATGCCAATCAGCGCCTGTGCTGTCTGGACTGCATTCGGCACATAGCCGATAATCCCCAAACCGATCCCCGAGAGAAAGCCAGACAAAGATTGAGCAAGCTTTCTTGAGAAATTGAAAAGTGAATATGTCGTTGCTTCCTTCCGTTCACCGGATTTCCATTCGCCATAGTCGATAATATCGGATACAAGAGCCCACGTGATGC
The DNA here is from genome assembly GCF_037963335.1 of Bacillus sp. PS108. Classification (NCBI taxonomy): domain Bacteria; kingdom Bacillati; phylum Bacillota; class Bacilli; order Caryophanales; family Bacillaceae; genus Bacillus; species Bacillus sp. PS108. The sequence goes on along the minus strand of NZ_CP150155.1, from coordinate 1,278,439 downwards.
CATTTGGGATACTGATTCCGATAAAGGCGATACTGGCGAGAATTGTAAACACATAAACGTTAGATGGAAGCATAAAGTTGATCAGATCCGCGGCCACACTGATGCCAAAGCCGATCATTGCCGTTCGTTTCTTTCCAAACATCTTGACGAGCTTTGGAAGGAATACGACGCCCAAAAAGGAAGAACCGATAATGATGAAGTTCATATAAGCCATTAATTCAACATTGCCCAAGTTATATTGTGCGAAATAGACGAGCATGGCGGATTTAATGTTGTATGCGGAAATTGAAAAAATCGTCATCAGGACAAGGGTTAACAGCGGTTTATTTGTAATAAATGTTTTGACGACAGATGAGAGTGTTAATTTTTCTTTGGGTGCTTCCGATATGACAATGCGCTCTTTGCAGTTGCGGTAGCAAATATAAAACCAAAACACACCGAGCGCGGCGAACAAGCCCATGACCACCGGGTAGCCGACCTTCGGATTATCAAACTTGACGAGCAGCGGCATCACGGCCACACTCGTGATAAACAAGGCGCCAAGTGATCCGATTTGGCGGAACGTCGAAATGGAGGTCCGGTCCTCAGAATTTTGAGTCATCGCTGCCCCTAATGAGCCGTACGGAATATTCACAAACGAATAGCCGATGCCCCAAATCATATAGGATGCATATGCATAAATCAGTTTTCCGGTCGTTGATACACTGGGAGACAGAAAAATAAGAACAGTAAGCACCGCAAGCACGAGGCTGCCGATTAATAGATAAGGCCTGAATTTCCCCCGTTTGCCGATGTTTTTGCGATAATCGATTGATGAGCCGACAATTGGATCTGTTATCGCCGCAAACAGCTTACTGACTAAAAAAATGCCGCCGGCCATCGCAGCGGGGATTCCCGCTACATCAGTGAAATACTTCAATAAATAAATCTGGCCGAGATCAAACATAAAACCATTGCCAAAATCACCAAAACCATAGGACATTTTCTCTTTCAATGAAAGCCTTTTTTCCGTTTCGACCGACACAACCTTATTTGCCAGTTCAGTTCGCATGTTCCACCTCTGTGTCTTAAGAATTTTCGGATAGTGATCCGCTCAGCGATACTGAGCGGACACTTTGTTACACGTTTGCTTTCTCTTCTTGAAATTGAAAGTAGTGTTTCGCATTGTCATAGCAAATCCCCTGAACGATGCTTCCCAGAAGCTCCGTATCGCGCGGCACTTCGCCGTTTTCCACCCATTCTCCAATCAAATTGCAGACGATCCGCCTGAAATATTCGTGGCGCGTATACGAAAGAAAGCTTCTGGAATCGGTGAGCATGCCGATAAAACGGCTGAAAAGGCCAACATTTGATAACGCTTTCATTTGGTCGAGCATTCCGTCTTTAGTATCGTTAAACCACCAGGCTGTGCCGAATTGTATTTTTCCCGGGGTAATACCGTCCTGAAAACTGTTGATCATGCTGGCGATGACATAGTTATCATTTGGATTCAGTGAATATAAAATCGTTTTCGGCAGCTGGTTCTTCATCTCAACTGAGTTCAACAGCTTGTATAAAGGCTTAGCAATTTCTTCATCGTTCATTGAATCATACCCTGTATCAGGTCCGAGCCTTTTCATCATTTTTGTATTCGTGTTTCTTAAAGCGTTGATATGAAACTGCATCGCCCAATCGAGCTCCGCATACAAACCGCAAAGAAACTGAAGCGTATATGTCTTAAATTTCTTCTCATCTTCACAAGAAACCTCTGTTCCTTGTAATCTGTCAGAAAAAATCCGTCCAGCTTCTTCTTTTGTTGTTTCGGCAAATACCATTGAATCTATCGCGTGATCAGAAACTCTGCCGCCGGCTGAGTGGAAGAATCGCACTCGTTTTTCCAACGCCTTTAAAAACTCATCATAGGTTGTAATCGATATGGCAGCGGCATCTTCAAGCGCCTGCACCCACTCAGTAAAGCCTTCACGATTGATCTCAAGTCCTTTATCCGGCCGAAATCCAGGCAGCACACTGACAGGAAAGTCTTTGTCTTCTCTTAATAATAGATGGTATTCAAGAGAATCAACAGGGTCATCTGTGGTGCACACAACCTTTACATTTGATTTCACGATTAAATCCCTTGCCCCGAAGCCTTCCCCTTTGAGCAGTTCATTTGTCCGTTTCCATATAGCCGGCCCGGACTTCTCGTTTAAAATCTCGTAAATGCCAAAAAAACGCTGCAATTCTAAGTGAGTCCAGTTGTAGAGTGGATTGCCAATCGCCATCGGCACGGTTTTCGCCCAAGCCATAAATTTCTCCTCATCAGGCGCATCTCCGGTAATGTATGTCTCCTCAATTCCATTGGCTCTCATGATGCGCCATTTATAATGGTCACCATACAGCCAGGCTTCCGTGATGTTTTGAAATGTCTTATTTTCATAGATTTCTTTCGGACTTAAGTGGCAGTGGTAATCAATAATTGGCATGTCTTTCGCATAATTGTGATAGAGGCTGACAGCGGTTTCATTTTTCAATAAAAAGTTTTCGCCCATGAAGGGGTCCATGTCCTCACCGTCTTTCATTCTATTTCAAAATGTTAACGTTAACATTTTGATTTGTATCTATTTTACCTTTATATTCCTCTGAGATCAATCTCTTTTTTGAAAATGAAATGTTAACGTTAGCATATAAACAAAAAAAAAGACATTGCCAGAAAGCACTCGGAAAGGAATGCTTTTGGCAATGTCAGATTCATAGAAAGGATTAGTAAGCCAGGCTGAAAAGTCCTTTAATGTGTGTTAAGTAGCGTACGTTACTTGCTTCTTTCATCAAGGAAGCAGGAAGACCTTTAAGCGGTGTAGAATTTGCACCAATGATGGCAACCGCGTCTTTGCGTCCAAGGCTTGCAAGTGTACCAGAGTTTACTGGCTTGAATGTTTCAAGCGTTTTGCCTTCCAAGTAAGCGAATAGGTTGTAACCGATCAGCTCACCCATTTGCCATGCGATTTGTGCAGTTGGCGGGTATGGACGGCCGTCTGCACCGAAGTAAACTGCGCTGTCTCCAGCAACGAATACATCTTCATGAGATGTAGATTGCAGGAAGTCATTTACAGTCGCGCGTCCGCGGTTCACTTCTAGACCTGATTCACCGACTAATGGGTTACCTTGTACGCCGCCAGTCCAAACAAATGTGTTGGCAACAACTTTAGATCCGTCTTTCAGATCAATTACGTTTCCTTCTACATTTGTAACAGGAAGACCTGTTAAGAACTCAACGCCGCGTTTTTCAAGGCTTGCAGTCGCACGCTCGATAAGATCATCCGGAAGAACAGGAAGGATCTTCGGACCTGCTTCAACAAGTTTTAATTTGATTTCTTTATGGTCTACGCCGTATTTTTTCGCAAGGTTCGGCATGATGTCAGCAAGCTCACCAACAAGCTCAACACCTGTTAAGCCGCCGCCGCCGATAAGGATTGTTGCATCTGCTTCGTTTTTCGTTTTAGAGTACTCGCGCACACGATCTTCAACATGTTGAAAGACTTTGTTCGCATCGGCAGCAGATTTCAATACCATGCTGTTTTCTTCAAGACCTGGGATGCCGAAGTAAGCCGTTACAGAACCAAGACCTACAACAAGCGCATCGTAAGTTAATGTAGAACCGTCAGCAAGCGCAACTTCTTTTTTATCAACAGAGAAAGAGCTTACTTCCGCAATTTTAAGATCAATGTCTTTGCCTTTGAAAAGTTTTTCTAATGGCATTGCAACCGCTTTTTCAGACACGTTGCCTGCAGCAAGGCGGTGTAATTCCGTAATGATTTGGTGAGTAGGGTATTTGTTTACCACTGTCACGCGTGCTTGTTCTTTTGTGTAATGTTTGCGAACTGTTAGAGCAGAAAGAACTCCGCCATAACCAGCGCCTAGAATGACAATATGTTTTGACATCGTATATCCTCCGTCCTTTATATCAATTTGAATCTGAGATTATTTTTGGTTTTCGCGTTCGTTCATGACTTCAAGGTAGCTGTTAGCAAAACGGAACAGCTTTTGAGCTTGAGGATCTTTCAGCATGCGAAGAAGGCCGAAAAGTCCAATTGTTTCGTTGCTTGCTTCCGCGCGGTCTTTTGCTTCAATCGCAGTCGCAGCTACTTCTTTCGCTGTTTCTTTTACAGGCTCGAGAATTTCAGTGATCGCACCGACTGTGTCGCTCTTTAACACTTCGTCAGTCGCTACAGACTGAGCGAAATCATAAGACTTCGTTAAAATATTCACTAACTCAGTCAGCTTCGGAAGCTGGTCAACTAAAACAGTCAATGATTCTTGAACTTCTGGCTTTAATAGCTGATCAATAAGATCTTGCTGGCTTTGGCTGACAGACGCATTTGTTTGATCGATTGTTTCTGGCATATCCAATTCTCCTTTACTATAAGCAGTTTGCTGATTTTTTTGGAAAGGGTAGTGCCTCTCCCTGTCTCACGCTTTTAAGGCATAAGAATAAGGATTGTGAATTCGTGCACAATCATTTACAAAAATAAATGTTTACTACCCAGTTTTTCATCTTGCCATATTCAGTATTATTTTTAACTAAAAATAAACAATTGAATAAGTCAAAATCCTTTACTCTCTCTGAAAATAGCAAACACAAAAAACTCCAATTCGATTACCTTCTATATGATAACACTTTTTGAACAAAATTTGAACGTGAATTGCTTCGATTATGAAATTAATTTATATGGAGCTCATGTCATATCGTTTCTGCGGCACTAGTTATTGACAATCCAGCAATTTCTCCCCTTCACTTTACCCATATTTCCAATAGAGGCTCTCTTTTTCCTGTGATCGGATCATTCGCCGGCAACGCCGCCTGCTTAATCTGTTTGAGCGCTTCCTCCCGCTCATTGGGCTTCCCCGTCTTCATATCATACTGAACGCCTCCGGGATAGGCGCCAAGGACAGTAAAATCGGGGCTTGAGCTGAGCTTTTTATGTCCGACTCCGGCTGGAATCACGACTGCGTCGCCTGATTTGAAAGGGATGGCAGCCCCTTTTTCACCCCCAAACTGAATCACAGCCTCTCCCCTAAGGGCAAACAGGACTTCATGCGTATTGCTGTGATAATGATGGTATGGAAAAACACTCCCTGACCAGCTGTTTGACCAGCCATGCCGGATGACGATCCGCTCTGCCAGTCCGGTGTCCTTAAGCGCGTTTTGATACACCACGAGCGGAAAATCAGGGTGATTCGGAATCCTGCCGTCAGCCGGAAAGAAGTATGTCTGTGTCTCTTTTTCCATCAATTTCACCTCCCTTTTTTGTCTTCCACACATAGCGGTTCGCCAAACATGATGTTTTTCTCATGATTCCATTGATCTGCATGATACCGAATAGTATAGTATAAAAAAATAATGCCAGAATGAGGGATATCATGAAAGCTATCGTTATCGGAATATTGGCTTCACTCTTTTTCGCCGTTACCTTTATATTAAACAGAGCGATGGAGTTATCAGGAGGCAGCTGGCTTTGGAGCTCTTCGCTGCGCTTTATTTTTATGGTGCCGTTTTTATGTTTGATTGTCATCATGAGAGGGACATTCACGCCTCTCTTACTAGAGATGAGGAAAAAGCCGTTTTATTGGATCAAATGGAGCTTCGTCGGCTTCGTGCTTTTTTACGCGCCGATTACATTTGCGGCTGCATACGGTCCGGGGTGGCTCATAGCCGGAACCTGGCAAATTACAATTGTAGCCGGGGTGCTCTTATCTCCTTTGTTTTATGTCAAACAAGATATGCCGGGCGCTCCGCAGCTCGTTCGCCAAAAGATTCCCCTGGTTTCACTTGGCACTTCTGTGATCATCCTGATTGGAGCGGCTCTGATTCAGCTTCAGCATGCAGAATCGCTTTCTGGGAGGATGCTGCTTTTCAGTGTGCTGCCGGTTGTCATTGCGGCTTTTGCCTATCCGTTAGGAAACAGGAGAATGCTCGAAGAATACGGAGGCCGGCTTGATACATTTCAGCGCGTGCTTGGAATGACATTGGCAAGCCTTCCATTCTGGCTTATATTAGCAGCTTACGGCTGGTGGTCAGATGGCCTTCCAACAGCAAGTCAAACCGTTCAATCCTTTATCGTTGCCGTCAGCTCAGGCATCATTGCGACGGTTTTATTTTTCTGGGCCACTGATATGGTAAGAGACAATCCGCAAAAACTCGCAGCTGTTGAAGCCACTCAATCCGGTGAAGTGATTTTCGCGCTGCTTGGTGAAATTGTTCTGCTGTCAGGCGTTTTCCCATCTCTATTATCATTTGCCGGTTTGTTCATTATAATAGCGGGGATGATGTTACATACCTTCGCTTCACAGCCGAGAAAACCGAAAAAGAAAGCACAGTCAAATCTGACTGCGTAGCATCTGCAGGAGAATGGGTGAAAGCCTGTTCTCCTTTATTTGTGCTACCAAAAGGAATCTGTTTCACGTTATAGTTAAATATAATGTCAGCCTACTTATATTGAAAGGTGATTATTGTAATGGAAGCAAACGATCAAACACAAAACATACCAGCCATCTCCTTCAGATCAGTCAGAAAAAGCTATAAACAAGATGGACAAACCTATGATGTGCTGCAGGATGTCACCGGAGACATTCAACAGGGTGCAATCGTAGCCGTTTTAGGCCCTTCCGGCTCAGGCAAAAGCACCCTCCTTTCTATGTGTAATTTAATGAGAACGCCTGACAGCGGCGAAATCAAAATATATGGAAAGGAAGTAAGAGAATGGAATGTCAATGAGCTGAGGAGAACGGCAGCCCTCGCGTTTCAATCGGCTCCCGTGCTCGACGGGACAGTGCGTGACAATTTAAGTCTTGTACAAAGGCTGCATCAATCCCAGCTGTACTCTCCTGAAAAGCTGGCTTCTCTTACAGGGCTGCCGTCAGAGCTGTTAGACAGAAGCGCCAGAGACTTATCGGGCGGGCAGCGGCAAAGACTGTCACTGGCCAGAACGCTCTCAAATCCTTCCTCCATTCTATTGTTGGACGAAATCACGTCGGCATTGGACCCGGTTTCTGCTCTTGAGATTGAAGAACTGATCAAACGTCAGCATCAAGAGAAAAAATGGACAGTCATGTGGGTCACTCATAATATGGAGCAGGCAAAACGAGTAGCCGATACCATTTGGTTTATGGCAGATGGCCGGCTGCTTGAAATCGCAGAAACCGAAACATTTTTCTCCGCTCCGCAGCATGAAGCAGCGAAAGAATTTTTGAAGGGAGGCACTCGGTAATGGATTACCTTTCTCTCTCTTTAACGATGATCTTTGTTTTGATCGCCTTGTTTTTATCAAAATCCTTTAAAGCCGGTGTAGAAAAAGACATGATCATCGCCACCATCCGGGCCGCGGTGCAGCTGCTTATCATCGGTTATGTTTTGTCGCTGATTTTTCGCGGAGACCACCCTGTTTTTATCCTGCTGATGGTGCTGTTAATGCTCGCGGTGGCGGCGCAAAATGTCATCAAGCGAAAGAAAAATACTATCGGTTCGTTTTGGAGGGTGTTTGCCGCGTTAGCAATCGTAGAAATTGTGACGCAGGGAATTCTGCTGTCTCTTCATATCATTCCGCTTACGGCACGATATGTCATTCCGATCAGCGGGATGGTCATCGGAAATTCGATGGTGCTCTCGAGTTTGTTTCTAAACCGGCTTAACTCAGAAGTCGGCGTTCGCAAAGAAGAAATTCAATTAATATTGTCACTTGGCGGCACACCGAAGCAATCCATACAGCGCATTCTTACTTCAGCGATGAAAATGAGTATGATCCCGACGCTCGAAAGCCAGAAAACACTGGGTCTTGTCCAGCTTCCCGGCATGATGACAGGCCAGATTCTAGCCGGCGCGGACCCGATTCAGGCAGTACGCTTTCAACTCTTAATCGTGTTTACAACGATGGCCTCAGCCGCGCTGACTTGTGTAATCTTAAGCGTGCTGACATACCCATCATTATTCACCGTTCATCAGCAGCTGAAGCAGAATGAATGACAGACAAAAGCCGCTTTCCGAGGGAAAAGCGGCTTTTTGTACTTGTTATTCCTTTTCTTCATAATACTTGGCCAGCTCAACAATCATCGCACCCATCCGCTCAATCTCTGGCGCAAGCAGTCTCGTAATGCCCTCTTCCCGCAGTGCTTCAGCAGTCACTTTTCCGACAGCAGCTGCGATGGCGCGTTCTTCGAATACCTTCTTCACTTCATTGATATAACCTCGCCCCTTGGCAAAATCAAACAGGGAACGAACCTGAATGGCCGTTGTAAAACAAACGGCATCGATCTCATCGTTCATCAGCTCTCGGCATAACCGCTCCACCGTTTCCTCCTCCGGCGGGATGTGCTGATAAGGCAGAATCGGCAGGACAGACGCGCCTTTTTCTTCAAGAAATGCCATGAGAGCCGGCGCTTTTTCGCCATGAAGCTGCACCATGACTGTTTTTCCTGAAAAGTCGTGAGGCTCCAAAGAACGGATTAAGCCTCTTGTTGTCCCGTCTTCATCCGAAGCTTCCGGTGTGATCCCAAGCTTTTTCAACGCAGACAGCGTTTTGTATCCCCGGCATGCCGCTTTCGCTTGGCGAATGGCCTGCAGAAACTCATCTTTCAGTCCAATTTTCTCTGCCATATCGACAAGAGTCTCCAACCCGATGCCTGTCGTGAAAATGACCCAGTCAGCTTTTTCTTCCGCAAACGTCCGCAAATCCGGCTCCACCTGCTTCTCTGCTAAGTAAACTGTACCTTGGAGAGGCCGGATGACAGGTATTCCGCCCTGTTTTTCAATGATTGTACTGATTTCTTCCGTTTTTCGTGAGCCACCGATTGCCACACGTTTTCCAAGTAACCCTTTTCCCATACCCGTTTCCTCTCCTCTTTGCATAGGCTTTTTATGTATACAAGCTTATTAAAGCTATTTTGGCGCAAACCAAGGGAGAAATCAAGATAAACCCAAACCTCTAAAATCCATTGAATACGCCGGAAGCTTGCTGTAAGATAAACAGCAGACACGTCTTGTAACGGAGGGACGACATGGAAACAAAAAAAGAAGAATATGAAACAAAAGGCTACGATACATCGATCGTTTACGAATTCAATGAATATCCGGACGCCCGCAGCGGGCGCTGCGACAACTGTGATTACACACTGTTCAAAAGCTCTGTAAAAGGCGGAAAATTTCTTAGAGAATGCCGGAGATGCGGGATGAAAAAAAATATTTAAACAGAAAACCGAAATCAAATTGATTTCGGTTTTTATGTTTTTACTGCGGGACAGCGGATTTTTTCATAAACGCTTCAATCTCAGCTGCCGCACGCTCCGCTCCGCCAGCTTCTTTTACATCCTTTTGCATATTCTTGACGCGGCTGAGCAGCTCTTGATCACTGGATACAGCCTGAACCGCTTCCTGCAGGCTGGAAACAGTCACTTCCTCTTTCGGCAAATAAACGCCAAGGCCTAATTCATCAACCCGATTTGCAGTGAGCTCTTGCTCATACATTTGCGGAATGACGACAAGCGGCACACCTGCGTTCATCGCTTCCATCGTACTGTTCATCCCGCCATGAGAGATGAACAAATCAGCTTTCTCTAACACCTCAAGCTGCGGCACACTTTGGCGAATGGTAAAGTTAGCAGGAATATCCTCCAAGCTTGCTGGATCAATCGTTTTCCCAACCGACATGATCACTTGCCATGAAGAATCCCGAAATGCCTTGATGCACATCTTGTAAAATTCCGGCCATGCGTTAAACGCCGTACCCAAAGAAATCAGCATAAGCGGGCGATCATCCTTGTCAATCAACAGGCCTTCTTGTTCCTTTCGTTCTCCGAGAGAGGGGCCGACAAAACAGAAACGGTCATCGAACGTCTCATGCTGAATCTGAAAAGACTTCGGCATAAAGACAATATTTAATGCTTCCGGCACAGCTAACTGTTCAAATGAAACAGCCGGCAACTTCTCTTGCTCCAAGTAGGCTTTAAATTCAGCCTCTGCTTCTTTTATTTTCTTCAGCATGTCTTCATTTCCTAACTGAAAGGATTCATTTTGGGCATATGACGAACAGAGCTTAATGACCGGAACATTAAGCTTTTCAGCAAACAATTTACCAGCCAGCGCAACAAAGTCATAGATGATCAGATCAGGCTGATCACCCTTATATAACTCCTCAAGCTGCGGCAGAATGCTGAGTGATTCTTTCAAAAGGCTGAGGGGCGCGTCATTCTTTTCCATCATCTCCCTGATTTGCTTAGGATCAATATTCAAGGATGTATGATAGATCAATGCTTCTCCACCGGCTTGCTGAACAGCGGGCGCAAACTCCTCAGTCGTCGCGTACGTGACACGGTGCCCTTTCTCACAAAGCTTCTCTACTAAAGCAAGCGTAGGATTGACATGTCCGTACGCCGGGATATTGATCATCGAAATATGGTACTTTTTCATGAATCTCCAGTCTCCTTATCTATTACATTTTCACACGGAAGCTCTTTAATCCGTATATCACACTGTTTTCAATCGGAGTGATACTGACGCACTCCATTTGAGGAAAAGCAGAAATCAAAGACGTTAACGCGATATTTGCTTCAAGACGGGCAAGCGGAGCCCCAAGGCAAAAATGGATGCCATGGCCAAACGCAATATGCGGATTGGGATGGCGGCGGATATCAAACATGTGCGGCCTGTCAAACTTCACTTCATCACGATTTGCCGATGCCACAAACGCCAAAACCATATCACCTTCTTTAATCAGGTGCCCCCCGATTTCCGTATCCCGCTTGGCAATGCGTCTCAAAACCGGGGCGGGCGCTCTGAAACGTAAGGCTTCCTCGACTGCCTGAGGCATCAGTTCAGGATGGCTGCGCAGTTCCTCGTAAACGCCTGGCGTTTCTAATATGCTGTACATCGCATTTGAAATCAGGTTTGTAGTGGTTTCATTTCCGGCCACCAGCAGCAGCGTGCAAAACGGAATCAGCTCTTCACCGGACAGCTTCTCGCCTGTTTCTTCCGCTTTCACTAAAATAGAAATAATATCCTGTGCCGGTTTGTTTCGCTTTTCTTCTATGATGCCGGCAAAAAACGCAGCCAGTTCTTCCTCACACTTATCTCGTTCTTCCAAAAAGGCTTTTTCAGCTTCTTCACTTTTATCCTTCGGTGTACTGACCAGAAGATCAGACCATGCTTTAAACTGATCCATATGCGCTGAAGGCACTCCTAGCAGCTCAGATATCACAATAACCGGAAGCGGGTATGAAAAATCGTGAACAAGGTCAAACTCACTGCGCCCCTGACATTTTTGAATCAGTTCATCTGTGATTTCTTGAATTCTCGGTTCCCATTGCTTCATCACGCGCGGAGTAAAGGCTTTATTCACGACTGAACGGATTTTTGTATGCTTCGGCGGGTCCATGTTAATGATGGAATTTCCAATAGAGCTTGTCTGCTGCGGCATGTAACTGGAAAACAGCTCTTTATCCCCAACAACTTTTTTGACATCATCATAAAGAAAAACGCTCCACACTTGATTTTCTTCATCAAAGGAAACAGGCGCATCCTTTCTCATCGATTCGTACCATGGAAACGGATGATACGCATCCTGTTTGTTTTTCCCATTGAGCAGCGCTCGCTGCAAGGCTTGCCGGCGGTTTAACACATTCATGTACGGTCACTCCCCTTGAAAGAATTCAGCAATTAATGTTCCACTTCACCTCCCGCTTTCGAAAAAGAGAGGGACTACCACAAATAATTAAATTGATAACAGCAGGCAGGCGATCACGATGTTCGATGCAGGCATCATATATTCCCCCTCGAATTTCGTTCATCTTACCATAATCTTTCAATTTTTTTCTATTCTGCACTGCTGTTTTGGCTCACAACGTGACCTTAGGCATAAGCACGCAAATCCAATATGGATTCAATTGCACCGCTCCGCTCAAAAAACGTCTCTGTTTTCAACCAAATGCACTAACTCCAAAAATGACTTTCCCATTATGTAAAATAATTTGGTTCTATGATTAAATAGAAGGTAAAAGATGAAGGAGAGAACAACGTGGCAGCACAGACTGATTACAAAAAACAAGTTGTCGGAATCCTACTTTCACTTGCATTCGTACTCTTTGTGTTCTCTTTTTCTGAGAGACATGAAAAACCGCTTGTTGAGGGAAAAAAACAGGAAAACTGGCATACTGTCGTCGACAAAGCCTCTGTTAAAATTTATGGCAGCAGATTAGTTGAAGAAAACAAATTAAAGCAAAAACTCGGCCATAAACAAGCCGATTCTATTTTGACCCTTCTGAAACTCGCCAACGAAAAACACATTACATTATAAAAAAGAAAGAGCCCATAGGCTCTTTCTTTTTTAGTCAAATATCGTTTTCTTGTCCGGATGGCGCAAAAAGTCAAACAGCATGCTAAGCTGTGAGGGTGTGTTTCGTTTTGGAGAGAGCGGCGGGAGTCTGTCTTCCGGAAAAAAAGCGGCATGATTCGTCTCGATCCCTGTTTCCCCCAGCCCACCCGTCATGCTGCATGCAATGAAGATTTTATAATAGTGATAAGGCTGAGGGGGATGAGAGTGCTTATGGCTGTCTAGCACGGCCAGCAATCGAGACGGCTCTGTATCGTACCCCGACTCTTCTTTGATTTCCTTGACGACGTTTTCAGCCGGCGATAAACCAATCTCGCAAAATCCGCCCGGCAGCGACCACAGCTCATCATGCTTCTCCCGGACAAGCAAAATCTGATTCTCTCGGAATACTGCGCCACGCACATCCGCTTTCGGTGTTGGATAGCCGCTCTCCCCACTCCATAAATCAGTGATAACTTCAATGTCCGTCTGTGAGTAATCCGCCATCATTTCTGCACTGAGCTTCATTAGCTCTTCGTACCTCTCCCTGTCGTACACATCCTTGGAAAAAGCAAGCCCAGCCTGTGCAATCGCTTGAATCCGCTGTGCCCGTTCCAGCCATTTGGTTTGCACTTTTATCACTCATCCTTTCAAGTCAAGTTTCGCTATAAAAAATGCACGTTTTCCACAGATGAAAAACGTGCAACTGTAAATTAGCTTCTAATCTAACTTCACCAAGTAATCAATATCGTCCTTTACTCTCTCTTCTGTATTACTGCTATTTGTATCAGCTAAAAAAGGATTATATACCAGTGTGTAATGTTTCTGTTCTCCTTTAGGGATGACATAACTGAGTACACCTGTAACCTTTTTCCCCGATACTAGTGTTCCTCCCATAAGGATTCTGCCCTTCTCTTCTATAGAAAAAACAGGCCGCACTGATTGATCATTCTTATCTCTTAAATCAAACCCGATAAAATTGTAGCTTATTGAATCTTCCCCTATATTTTCCATCGTAACTTCTATAATAAGCCGTTCCTCATCATCTTTTATTGTTTTTGTCTCCTCATTTACAGCTCCGCCAACATTCATATATTCACCTTTTTGCACTCTATCAACTTTATTCACTGTAAAATTCGTATGTCCTGCTTTAAATGTTTCTCCTATTTTATGTATTTGATCATCTTTTTTGGTCTTCGGCTCACCGCCTTTTTTCAATTCCTTATCAAGTTCCTTTTCAAGCTCTTCTTGCGATTTTTTCTCTTTCGGTTTTTCCTTCTCTGACGCATCGCTCGATTGGCTGCACGCTGAAAGCGCTAACCCGATCGTCAAGACAAATAATAGTAATAAGACTTTTTTCATGATTGTTCCCCCATCTAAAGTAATCGATTTCTATTATAATCAGATTTTTCCTTTTCTTAACAGGTAAGAAAGTAACGATTATTTCTATCTCATTCATCACAATCTTACTTCTTCCTAGTATTTGAATATTTTTTACTAGTCCATTAGACCTTTTCATCAAAAAACCCGAGCTGGCTGAAGCCGCTCGGGTGGGAGGTCAATCTCGCTTATTCATTCCCCTTTTCTCTCGAGGTTCCTGATGATGTTTTTGGTGCTCGGGAGGCTGCGTCGTGCGTTCCAGCTCCTTTGTATCTTGTCCCATTCCTTTTAAAAAGGAAAAGAGCAGTGTAATTGATTTGTTGATTTCCGGGTCTTTTAGCGAGCGGATAATATCAAAATAACCTGTCTTTTCTTCGCTGTTTTTCTGCTCTACAGCGCTTGCCACACCCGCATTCACTTTCAAAATGAGAGGCTCCAGCTGCTTCACGTCCAGCATGCCGAGTGTTCCAAACAGAAGAAGCAGATTTTTCAGCGTGTTGGCCGTTTCCTCTGTATCTGCTTTTTTCACCAGAATATCAAGAACTTTATCCCCTTGGCCAAAAAGGCCGCGGAGCAACGGCAGGACCCCGCGCTCGTTCATATGGCCCAGCATATGCAATGTTTCGAGAATCGCTTCTTTGTGATCAACTAGAGCATCTTCAATTTCCCGCAAATCACGCTTTCGCTGATCTTCTTCTGTTACCTCGATTTTTTGAATTCGTTTAATCGCTTTAGCCATTATGGCCCATCCCCCTTTTCACAGCGTCACCAGGGAAAATATAATCCTTCCGCGCCCATTTCTTTTGAACCTGCACACCGATTTGCGGCTGCGGATTGCCGTTGCGGTGGTTGATCTTAGGCAGCGGGCTGATTCCGTCGTGCTTCAAAATTTCCATCTTGGCCGATGTTTCTTTGTAAGCAGGCGTATCGGTATCCTTATCGGCATGGCTGCCTGTTAACAGGTTGATCGCCGCTTCCCCTGAATCGTTCATTGGCAGATATACTTCCTTCCCTTTGACTCGATCAGTAATCAGGCACTTCACTTTGACATTTCCGAAAGGCGATGTGAGTCTGACGAGGGTTCCGTCCTGAATCCCTCGTTCTGCCGCAAGCTCAGGAGAAATTTCTAGGAACACTTCCGGTGTTTTCTCCGAAATCCCTTTTGATTTGTAAGTCAGGTTCCCTTCGTGGAAGTGCTCCAAGAGCCGCCCATTGTTGACATGGATATCATATTCCTCACCGAATTCCTCAGGCTCTGTCCACTGGACAGGGTAGAGAATGGCCTTGCCGTCCGGGAAAGGGAAGCGCTCTGTAAAGAGTAAAGGCGAATCCTTTCCATCAGCGTTTACAGGCCATTGCAGGGAATTATAGCCCTCAAGACGTTCATAGGTGACACCGGCATAAATCGGCGACAGCTTGGCTGCTTCCTCCATAATGTCTGCAGGATGCTTATAGTGCCAGCCGGCGCCAAGCTTATTGGCAACCTCCATAATAATCTGCCAATCCGGCTTTGATTCGCCCAGCGGTTCAAACACCTGATACAAACGCTGAATCCGGCGTTCTGTGTTTGTAAAAGTTCCTTCTTTTTCAAGGCTTGGGCTCGCAGGAAGAACCACATCAGCAAACTCCGCTGTACGTGAAAGGAAAATGTCCTGCACCACAAAGAAATCAAGCTTTTCATATGCGGCGTGTACATGATTGATATTGGAATCCACCAGGCCCATTTCTTCACCTTTTACATACATCGCTTTCAACTTTCCGGAATGGATTTTTTCAATCATTTCGTGGTTGGTCATACCCGGCTCCTTCGGCAGCGGCACACCCCACACACGCTCGTATTTTTGGCGGACTTGTTCATCCGTCACTTTTTCATAGCCTGGCATTCTGTCAGGCATACTCCCGAAGTCACTTGCTCCCTGCACGTTATTATGGCCGCGCAATGGGTAAGAACCTGCTCCCGGTTTTCCGTAGTTTCCTGTCACAAGCAGCAGGTTAGAGATCGCCGTGCTCGTGTCGCTTCCTCCAATGTGCTGTGTCACGCCCATCGCCCACAATGCGCACACACTGTCAGCTTGCCCGATCATCTCTGCCATTTGGATAAGGGTTTCTCGATCAATCCCGGTTTTCTCCTCAGCATATTCAAGTGTGTACGGCGCGAGGCTTTTTACATATTCATTTCGTCCGTTCACTCTTTCTCTCAAAAATCGTTCATCGGCCTTGCCGTTTTCTATTAAATATTTGGCGATCGCATTCAGCCAGACGATATCCGATCCGGCACGCGGCTGGACAAATAAATCGGAGCGTTCTGCCATTTCGTGTTTTCTGATATCCGCGACGATCACTTTCTGCCCTCTTAGCTTATGAGCCCGTTTAATGCGAGTGGATAAGACTGGATGCGACTCAGACGTGTTCGAACCGATAATCAAAACAAGGTCCGCTTGCGCGATATCTGTAATTGATCCTGAATCACCGCCATAGCCGACTGTCCGGAACAGGCCGGCAGTCGCAGGAGATTGGCAATAGCGAGAGCAGTTGTCCACATTATTTGTGCCAATGACACCTCTGGCCAGCTTTTGCATAAGATAGGATTCTTCATTTGTACATTTAGAAGATGTAATAAAAGCGAGAGAATCCGGGCCAAACGCCTCTTTTAATTCAGTGAACTTGCTGGCGATCAGCGATAACGCCTCCTCCCACTCTGCTTCACGGAAATGATCGCCTTCCCGGATCAGCGGCTTTGTCAGGCGTTCTTCGCTGTTGACGAAATCCCAACCGAACTTGCCTTTCACACAAGTAGAAATGCCGTTGGCTGGCGCTTCCTCCTGCGGCTCTACTTTCAGAATGTCTCTGCCCTTTGTCCAGACATCAAAGCTGCAGCCGACGCCGCAATACGTGCAGACGGTTTTCGTTTTTTTGATTCGTTCATCACGCATGGCCGATTCCATATCAGAAATGGCGAGAATCGAGCCGTAGCCTGTCTCTACGCCTTTCGTGATCTCGATCATCGGTCGCAGCGTTTCGTTATTGATGCCTGTTAAATATCCGGCTTCCCCTTCCATTCCTTTTTCCATCATCGCGTTGCACGGACAGACCGTTGAACAATGGCCGCATGACACACATGACGACTCATTGATCGGCACGTCGTTATCCCAAATGACGCGCGGGCGTTTCCGCTCCCAGTCAATGGTCAGCGTTTCAGTTACCTGAACGTCCTGGCATGCTTCAACACAGCGTCCGCACAAAATACATTGATCTGGATCATACCGATAAAACGGATGGGATTCATCCTTATGGTATGGCTTGTGATCAAACGGAATGCTTTGGTGATTGATTTTCATTTCCTTCACCGTATTATGTATTTCGCATCCCCCATTGTTGTAATCGCAAACTGTACAATAAAGCTCATGATTATATAAAATCTTGTCCATCCCGATGACCTGCGCTTTTTTCACGTCAGGTGAGAGCGTATCAATGATATCCCCATCCTTTAATTCAGCGGAGCACGACCTCTTCAGCTCACCATTGATGCTGACGATGCACGTATCACATGTCTCAATCGGCCCTAAGCTTGGATGATAGCAAACTTGCGGCACTTCAATCGAGCTGTTATTCAAAAGCTGCAGCACCGTCTGTTCCTCGGACGCTTCCATTTCAACGCCGTTTATTGTGATTTTTTTCTTGCCAGGCATCTCCATTCCCCTTTCTTGCTTTATATACCGAATTACCTATTTCAGTTCCCTTACAACAACTCAATAAAACATACAAAGCGCACTCACATGTTTTATTGCACTAACACCGGGAAACGGGATGGTAGATCAATAAGGAGGGATCAACATGAAAAAGACAATGTCTGCTATTACCGCTGCGGCAGCAGTAACAAGCTGTTTTACCGGCTTTGGGGCTGCGTCCTTTTCAGCACCGACAAAGGCCGCAGCTCAAACAAACACACTCTCAGAAAACACGAATCAATCAGCCGCTGAGCTTGTCAAAAACCTCTATAACACCGCCTATAAAGGGGAAATGCCTCAGCAGGCGCAAGGCCTTACCATTAACAAAAGCACAAAAGGGGATGTCCACGCTGCGTTTGGGGAACCGGAAAGACCAGTCGGGGGAGACAATCGATTTGATTTATATCACTGGAATATGGGACAGCCGGGCTACGGATTTTCCTATCATAAAGACATGACAATTTCAGAAATCCGCTACTTTGGAACCGGTGTGGAACGGCAGCTGAATTTAGGCGGAGTTACGCCGGAAGTGCTGCAGAAGCAATTAGGGCCAGCAAATCGGGTGTTAACCGTCCCGTTTACCGATGAAATCGATTATGTATATGATACAGGCCGCTATGAACTCCATTTTGTAATAGGCACAGATCAGACAGCCGACCATGTAAACCTAAAAGCAAAATAAACACCCTATGCGGCTATTCAGCCGCTTTTTTAGTGGACAAATAAAAGATATATTCCTTACAATACAGGGAGATGAAAAAGAGACGGGGTATCAATTCGCAATGAAGCGAAATGGTTGGATATATGCAGTTTTCACCGTACTGATCATTGGGCTGGGGCTTGGATCCAGAGCATTCTCCAGTGTTCTTCCTGATACCCTCAATACTTATCTGGGAGACTCGTTGTGGGCCGCTATGATCTTTACGGGATGCGGATTTCTATTTCGGAAGCTGAAGACAATGATAACGGGCATTATCAGTCTTTCTTTCTGTTTTGTCATTGAATTCAGCCAGCTCTATCATGCCGAATGGATCGACCAGATTAGGGATGCTTCTCTTGGCGGGCTTGTACTAGGGTACGGTTTTTTATGGAGCGATATCGAAGCATATACAATCGGAATTGCCGCCTGTGCCGCCATAGAACTGCTAGTTTTGGGAATCAAAAAGCGCCGCTGTATGTGACGCTTTTTTTCATTTGGAAAACAATCCGCACTGAGAAAGAATGGCCTTCGCATCCAAACGCGTGGCCTCGCTTATCGTCATGTGATGTTGATTCATAAATGACTGAACGGCATGATATCCAACCGCATAACCTGCAAAAGCCGATAAACCAGCAGGCTTAAAGCCTTGATCGTTAGCAATTGGATCACCAAACATATAACGGCTGACTTCCGAAAATCCTTTCACATCCAGCACCTCATTAATCACATCAATGGAATATTGCAAATCCTCATGATCAAAACGAGTTACCCAAGGGCCCAATCGTTCCGTGCCAAACAGCTCTCTGGCGAATGATTCCGCCAATCCTTCAATCACAAGATAATCCCCGACACTTACAGAGCCATGATGAAAATCTATATACGAAAACCGCACATTATGATGAAACTCATGAGCAATAATTGAAGGAATCCTTGGCAGGTTATAACGGTTCGGATCAATCCATACATGAATAAAGCCCGGTATCCCGCCAAACCCGCAGTAGCCTTTTTGCAGCTGAAGTTTATTTGGATCAGCGATATAAAGGCCGAATTTGATCTCCTCTGCATTCACCCGCAGCTGTTCGCGCTCAGCAAAAAATATGCATTGCCGAAGTGCAGATTCAGCTGTCTCTGAAACATGTGATTCTTTCAGTATTTGCAGTGCTTTCTGGCCGCTTTCAGTATCACGGACATCCAAATAGCCCAGCATTTTCGCAGCCATGATCACATCATAGCCGTTTGGCTCCTTCGCTTTCAGCGGAACTTGGATGGCGGTCCACATCTTTTCAAACGGCCTCATCATCGTATACCGAAATTCATCTTCTCTTTTCTGTTCTTCCATTGAAAACAGCTTTTCGTATTGCTCAAAGGTCTTTTCCATTACAAGATTCATCCTGATTCCCTCCTTGTCAAAAACATACGATATGCCGCAGCGTAAAGGTCAACAGGAGAAATTAAGCCATTTTTCACTGTAAAATCATACAAACCCGCCGATAGGTAAGGCATAGGAGGTGGAACGATGGATATTCCTGCTTTATCAGTTGCGATGCATCAAGCATCCCTTGCCCAGAATGTTAATATCGCTTTAACGAAAAAAATGCTGGACACCGCCCAGCAAAATGCCGATCAAACCTTAAAGATGATTCAGCATCCGACTCTCGGACAAACCATTGATGTAAAAGCTTAACCTCACACCAAAGGCGGCCAATAACTCCATCCTCCCGGCCGCCTTTATTGTTCACAAAAAATCATGCATGTTTTGATTGTTCCTCCGTATGATTTATTGTTTGCTATATTAAGGGGGTCATAAAGAATATGAAAAGACTGTTTACGAAGGCTTCATTGGTGTTATTCGCAGTAGTATTTGTTTTTGCCGCCAAAGGTGTACCCGCCAATGCGGAAACCCATGCCTACGATGGTAAAAGCCCTTATTACAATGATTGTGCGTCCACCGGCTCTACAAAAAAATCCTCAAACTTAGTGAATGCCAGCAATCAAGTCATCGGAGTAGTCGAGCTTAAATTCAGCAGTACATGTAAAACAGCTTGGGCAAAAATCACGATGAATAATACATTGACGTCTGGCTTTGAAGCAAATGCGGAGATTACCCGAAACACGGACGGAAAGAGATATAATTGTGATTCTGCAGGCGGCAATGGAAAAGCGGTGGCCGGCCAAAAGTCTTGCTATACACCGATGGTATATGATTTAGATCCAAGGACTTCTTACGCTTTCGGCAAGTATTCAGGACCAAACTTAAATGTTTGGGCCACCACAGGCTCTTATTAAATAGAAAAAAGGCTGTCGAGAAAATCTCGACAGCCTTTAATTTTCCTTAAAATATCCATTCTCCTGTAATAAAATAAAAGAAAGACTTAAAAGGACGGTGTCTTTCTCATGTTCCACACAAGAAATTCTTCTCAAAACGCAGCCGAATTTGTTCTGCTTGACCAACTCATTGAAGAGGATCACCTGCTTCGGAAAATTGATCAGTACATAGACTTCTCTTTCATCATTGAAAAGGTTAAACCTTACTACAGTGAAAATAAAGGCCGCCCCTCACTTGATCCGCTTATTTTATTTAAAATGATGTTTATCGGATACCTCTATGGTATCCGTTCAGAAAGACAGCTTGAAAAAGAAATTTACTACAATATGGCATACAGATGGTTTCTCGGATTGAATATAAACGATCCAGTTCCGCACCACTCCACCATCAGCTGGAACAGACGCACACGCTTTAAAGATACTACCATCTTCCAAGACATCTTTGATGAGATCGTTCTCCAGGCCATCAATCATGACATGGTGGGCGGACGAGTCCTATTCACCGACTCCACACACCTTAAAGCCAATGCCAACAAGCATAAATACACAAGAAAAACAATTGCGCAGGATACCCAAAACTATATCAAGGATTTAAATGAAGCCATTCAAGAGGATCGGGAGGAACACGGAAAAAAGCCACTAACAGCCAAGGAGGAGGTGAAAGCTGAAAAAGAGATCCGCCACAGTACAACCGATCCGGAAAGTGGCTATCTGTATCGTGAAAACAAACCAGAAGGTTTTTTCTATTTAGATCACCGCACAACAGATATGAAATACAACATTATCACCGATGCCTACGTCACATCCGGAAATGTCCATGATTCTGTGCCTTATCTTGACCGATTAGACCACCAAATCGCACGATTTGGTTTTCAAGTAGAAGCTGTCGCCCTTGATTCTGGATATTTAACTACTCCGATCTGTAAAGGATTATCTGACCGACAAATCTTTGGTGTCATCGCACATAGACGTTATCATCCTATCCGAGGATTGTTTCCAAAATGGAAATTTCATTATGACAGTGAACAAGACAGATACATTTGTTCAAATCACCAAACACTTACATACTCAACAACTGACCGAAAAGGCTACCGGTCATTCAAATCAAATCCTGAAATATGTTCCTCATGCCCGCTGCTTGAAAACTGTACAAAATCAAAGAATCGGCAGAAAGTGATTACTCGACATGTATGGGAAGATCATAAAGAAAAGGTCAGACAAAATCGCTTGTCTGTTTCAGGAAAAAACCTCTACAAAAAAAGAAAAGAAAAAATAGAGCGAAGCTTTGCAGATTCAAAACAACTGCATGGGCTTCGCTATTGCAGGTTGAGGGGAAAACGAAATGTGAGTGAACAAGTTCTCCTCACAGCCGCATGCCAGAACATGAAGAAGATTGCCACATACCTAGCCAAGCAAGGCTAGGCATGTGGGAGCGCTTTTTCTGCATCTGAAACCTGATGAATATCTAAAGAAACAGTATAAAACAAAAAAGCTTGTAGAAAAAACATCGTTTTCTCTACAAGCTGAGGCTGTCCGTACGGACAGCCTTTTTTAATTTATTTCGCTTCTCTTTGTTTTTTAACCTCTTCAAGCTGAGAAACTGTCACCAATTGATAGCCTTGATCGGTGAGCTTTTTTATAATTTCATCGGCCGCATCAGCAGAGGTGCGGTAAATATCGTGAATCAAAATGGTTCTTCCATCTCCCGCCTGATTCATGACACGGTCAACAATTGTTTTTTTGTTACGGTCTTTCCAATCTTCCGGGTCAACATCCCATAACGCAACATCCATTTTCATTTGACTCCGCAGTTCATCATTAATGCCGCCGTATGGGGGTCTTACAAGCGTCGGACGATATCCGCTTATTTTTTCAATGATGTCTTGCGTATCATTGATCTGCTTTAACGCTTCTTTCACTGAAAGCCTTGTGAGAAGCGGATGGCTCCATGAATGGTTCCCCACCTCATTTCCTTCTTTCAGCATTCTTATTAGCGTTTCCGGATAATATTGAACCCTGCTCCCCAAAACAAAAAACGTGGCATGACCCTTATATTTCTTCAAGGAGTCTAGAATCTGATTTGTTGTCGCAGGATTCGGGCCGTCGTCGAAAGTAAGCGCAATGACTTTTTGATTTGGATCAACCGTTTCCTCTTTGGGTAAAGAAATCACTTCATGCTTCGGCTTTTGTTCTTTGATTTTATTTTTATTTTTTGCTTTATCAATATATTGTTCTTTCAGAATGTCTGACAAAAGACTTTTCTTAATGGCAATCGATTGCTCTCCAAGATAGCCTGCTGCAACCTGATATATGTCAAAGTAAAGTTCGATATAATCCTCCTTGATGGCAAAGCGGCTGAAATTTTCTTTTTTCGGAGCCGTCCCTTCCTTTAACAGTGCATCGTCCGCGGCAATGTCCTTATTCTTTTTCAACTCGTGATAAGCGATTAACGAAAGCTTATGTAAGTAGTCAGCGTCCTCTTTGAAAATATCATCAATGGAAAGAAACGCTTGTTTACTAAAATCATAGTTAAACGTTTTTTTCACGGTTTGCCCGTGTGCCCCGCCGATGTATTTATATTCATTAAATACAATCGCCACTGTCTGTTTGGCATAATGGACAATTTTATAATCAACATTTAATTCGTTGCGTTTTGTCGTATGCTCTTGGTCAACGTCCTTTGTTTCCTTTTGAAATTGACGAACCTCTTTTTCTGCGAATCTTTTTAATGCCGAATCCATTTTTTCATTTTTGAAAACGGGATAGTTAACCGCGTAATTAAAAGTTTTCCCGTCATTCACAAGCGTTGCGATCTCAACATTCCCATATTGAGAATCAGTTCTTACTTTATTCATGACCGTTTCTTTTTTCAATGAATGATTATGGAAAAAGCCGATAAGGCCCACCACACATACAACTGCTATTAATACATGAAACCATTTGATTCTTTTTGCCAACAACAAAAACTCCTTCTTTCGTAGCCATTTCGATTTACTCTTCATCAGTTGGAACTGTATCTATTTAGAAATGTTTTTGTAACATTGCAGTAACATTTATTTCACATTTGTAATACTATGAGATTTAGAAGTTCATGTCAATCCTTTTTAAGGAATTTCATCATAAAAAAAACCGAATTTCATGAATGTACATACACCCAACTTAAGCATCAGGAATATGGTAAAAGGAATAAAAAAAGCTAGGGAGGTTTTCCTCTTGGATTACCCTTTGAATGAACAGTCATTTGAACAAATTACCCCTTATGATGAAAGACAGCCTTATTATTATCCGCGTCCGAGACCGCCATTTTATCCGCCTTATTATTATCCAAGACCGTATTATCCGTTCTACCCGTTTTATCCGCGCCCGCCTTATTACTACCCGCGCCCGCGACCGCCTTACTACCCTTGGCACGGTTACGGCGGCGGTTATGGCGGAGGATATGGCGGAGGTTACGGTTACTAGTCGCCGCATATCAAAATGGGGGCAGTCCAGCTCCCCATTTTTTTGTTTTAAAAATGACAATATCATGACAAATATGGGAAATAATTGTGATTCTGTCCCCCTCTTGTTACGATAACAAAAGCATGCAGTTTTGGGGGAGGCGTCTATTTTTGGAGAATACAAGAGATTCTGCAGCCATATCTGAAACAAAATACATAAAAGCTTCGAACCGGGTAACCATTTACGATTTTATCAAACTTGCAAAGCCGGGCATTATCATATCAAACTCGATAGCAGCCTTCGGCGGGTTTTGGATCGCGTTTGCAAGCGCAGAAAAAACGTTAACCGGCTTGGCTTTTTTGATGACAATGGTAACAGCAATGTTGGGAACCGCGTTTGTGATGGCTTCCGGCACTGTCTATAACAACTATTTTGATCGGCATATGGACGCAAAAATGGCACGCACTCGCAGCAGGGCCTCGGTCACAGGGAAAATGCCGCCAGCCATGATCTTAACATATGGCTCTGTTTTAGGGATCGCAGGCCTTACCATGCTTTATTCCCTCAATCCATTAACGGCCTATCTCGGACTGGCCGCCTTTATTTTTTATGCGATCATCTATACGGTATGGGTGAAACGAACGTCTGTGTGGAGCACATTTGTCGGGAGCTTCCCAGGAGCTGCGCCGCCATTGATGGGGTATTGTGCCGTAACCGGTGACTTCAGTATGACAGCAGTGCTGTTGTACACGATTATGTTTCTGTGGCAGCCGCCGCATTTTTGGGCGATTGGGATAAGACGCAAAGAGGAATATCGTGCCGCTGGCGTTCCGCTCTTGCCAGTAGTCAAAGGCAACCATGTAACTAAAATAAAAATGATGCAATATATTGCCGTCCTGGTGCCGGTCACGCTATTATTTCCTTTCTCTCTCGGCACCGGCCATATAAGCCCATTTTATTTCTTAGCCGCCTTGGTTCTCGGAGGCATATGGATCAAAAAAAGCATCAAAGGATTCAAAACAGACGATGACGTGAAGTGGGCAAAGGATATGTTTGTCTACTCGCTTATTTATTTTTGCTTGCTATTCTTCATCATGATGATCGATTCATTTATGATGTTTCTAATCAGATGATGCAAAAAGAGCCACACATTAATGTGACTCTTTTTTGTTTGGAAAAACAGCATCTAATAGAAATGTCACGGCAAAAAACACAGCCATGCAAATCAAAAATCGTATAATCTCACTCAAAATCCAGCTATCAGCTATGCGCATACCATCGGTTTCTCGGAGGGTTGCGCATATTGAAAAAATCATGAGTATGTTTTTTAGGGTTTCTTTGTTCATAAAATACCATCGCTTTCTCGATAGGATGACTTAAAGGCAATGAGATAAGTCATCAAGATATAAAATGTGTCGCATCGTTGCATGTTTCGATTGAAAGAAATCATTGTTTTTTTGCCAGCCAATTGTAAAGCTCAGGCAAACAGATGAAAACCGTTTCTGTGAAAAAGCAGATCTAATCGAATGCTTCTATACTCTCTCCACAAATAAAAAATGCTAAGAAATACATTTGTTTCTCTAATCTATAAACCCGCACTCTTTTTCCATCATCAGGTATTATAAGCCAAAACCAAACAAAAAAATAGACTTGCGTTTGAGTTGTAGGAAGTGAAATTGCAAGAATAACCCATACGGTGGTAATATATTGTTTGATTTTCCCATATTCATAGATTTGGAGGTCATACAAAAGTGAAGGGAATATTTTTAGTTGTTCAGCTTGGATTTTCTATTATGATATTTCTGTTTTTAGCTGCTGTTAATTGGTATCAAGGAAGCGAGCTTGTTTCAGATCGATTTGATTGGAACTATACTGCTAAACTCTCAAAACTGCTTAATGGAATTGATGCCGTCAGCTGCCCCAAACAAATTTCACAGCTTGATTTTTTCATCTACTCCGCTAAACACTACCCTGTTATGAGTGCGTTAATGATCATCTCCTTCTTATATGTTCTGGCCGCTCTTTTTTTACTTATATACTCAGTCAAATGCAATAAGCAAGAGATTCATTTGGACTGCTGACCCGGTGAAATTCGTTTTTATAGCCCCTTAACTCTTCAAGATGTTCCTGTGTTTAGTGAGGCAGACCTTAACCTAGGTTTTCGGAACTTCTCGCTCCATTTTACGTATACCTTAATAGGAGGGATCAAACGATGAAAGAATATGAATTCGTAAGAGTTGAGCTGAGCACGATGAGAAGAAGGCCTAAAGAAGACTACCAGCAAATCATCCATGATTATGCGAAAAGAGGCTGGAGATTCGTTCAGATTTTCGCTCCCAGTATAGATGGGTATGGGGCAGCTGCTTATTTTGAAATCATATTTGAAAGGGATGCGGAAAAAGCTTAATCGATATGACTAAGCTTTTTCGTTCCCCTATATCTGCATCTATACAATTTCTGCAAATGCGGCATCACATGATCTGGCTAAATCTTGTGGCGCCAACTTTAGCTGCATACCGATTTTCCCTGCACTGACAATAATAAAATCAAGCGTTTCTGCAGATGCATCAATATAGGTCGGGAACAATTTTTTCATGCCAATTGGCGAGCAGCCGCCGCGAAGATAGCCAGTTACCGCTAACAGCTCCTTCATTGCAATCATTTCTATTTTCTTTTCCCCTGTCACCTTTGCTGCCTTTTTTACATCTAACTCTTCTGCAACGGGTACAACAAAGACATAATAATGATTTGTTCCTGTTGCTGCAACCAACGTTTTATATACATATTTCAAAGGATAACCGATTTTTTCCGCAACAGAGATGCCATCTACCGGCTGGCCGTCTGTTTTATACCCTAATACCTCATAAGAGATGTTCTGCTGTTCTATCAGACGAACCGCATTTGTTTTTGCCATTTTTTTCGCCATTGTTTTCACCCGCTATCAAAATGATGTATGTCTAACTTCTTGCAGTAATATGTAAATTCTATCATCCTAACCTGCATTTTCAAGGTTACTAGCATTGAATCAACGAAAGGACAAATTGATTTCCTTGGACGCCTATAGCCCATTATTAGTCTACATGGAACAAAACAGGAATGAACAAATAACTCCCACATACAATTTGTATGAATGGAAAATAAAGGAGTGGTTGCTTTGTATCATTACTTTTATGGCCCTGCGTTAATTCCTTACTTTTCACATACTCATAACCCTCAAAGAAGTCCAGACTTTTCAGAAAGACAGCGAAGAAGAGAAATCACATTGACTGTAGATGGCTTTGTCCCCCCATCTTCCACCGAAGATCTTGGAGACGGCTTTTATTCTTACGCATGGACGAACCAACAGGTCATCAATCCAGGTGAATACTTAGTTTGTCATCTTGAAGGAAGAGATATCAACGTGATAAATGGTGGATTCACTCCGCGCGATACTGCTCCATTGTATGCGGTAGCAAGCTTTCCAAGACGAAGAAACCAATGGGTCATTATCATTCATAATCCTGTTCAAACCCAAAGAGCCATATCGCTTTATTTGATTGCGAAAAGGTAGCACAACATGTTATCAGAAATCCTGCTTTCAGGAACAGAAAAACGGGTAGGGACACATTAACATCGGCATTTTCCTACCCGTTTTTGGGCTGGGCAAACTCTTACCTGTCACTCTTTCAATTCCCCTCAATTTTTTCATCTTTCTCTACTGCCAAGGTATCAGAGAAAATTGTTATATGTTACTATTATTACCAGTAAAAAGAAAAGAGGATTAGATATATGGTTCTCCTTGAGACGAATCGATTACGATTAAAAACCATTGATATTCCCCTTCTTGACGCCGCGTCTAAACTAGATCATCAGGCTATCAAAGAATTAGGCTATGAAACAAATGGTGAATGGCCAAATTCTGATTTTTTTGAAGCGATACCTTATTTCCGCGAGATTTTAGTCAAAAACAATGGAACAAAAGGATTTGATTCATGGATTATTGTAAAGAAGGACAATTATGAAATTGTTGGGGGAACTGGATTTTTAGGTGATCCAGACGAGAATGGCATGATTGAAATCGGTTTTGCAACAAATAAAAGTCATCGCCGCAAAGGTTATTGTGTGGAAGCCGCCCAAAAACTAATAAACTGGGCATTAAGCCAAGAAACAGTAAACCGGATCACCGCAAGATGTGAACATGATAATCTAGGCTCACAAAAAACCTTGGAGAAGTTAGGGTTTATATTGAATCATAAATCAGCGGAGTATAAACATTGGCTATATGTTACGAAGTAGAGTCCTTAATTACAAAAGCAGGCACTGCGCCTGCTTTTGTTTGGATTATTTACCTCTGTGCTTCTTTTTCGCTTTTTGCTTTTTGAGCATATACCTTTGCTCTTTTACATGTTCTCGTTGTTCTTTCATTATTTGTTTTTTCTTTTGCTTTCTTGCTTCAAGCTCTAGCTTTATCGCCTCTTGAGCTTTAGAAGCTACTCCGGCGTTTTTCAACTCTTTTGAAACCTGGCGCTGCAATCTTTTTGGATTGATCTTTTTTTGACGTCTGCCTTGTAAACGAACTCCTTCCTGCTCAGCTTGGGCCAACATATTCAGGAGTTGGTTATGAACAAACTCTAATACTTCAGAATCCCTCGGCTCTTTGCCAAAAAGATGACGAAAGGCTCTTAGCTTTCCATTGTCCACAACTTCAACAACGCCTACCCAAAACTGACCATCGTAGTAAATCGTTAATTTCATAACGATTCCCTCCTCATAAAAGATATTAAAGAATGATGGACATCCCGAGGAGGGGAAGGTTACTGACATTCTCAATCATGCATCCGGACTACCAACCGAATCGTGTTTTTTCATTCTTTACCATATACAGAAAAGAGTGTAACATTTCTTCTCCAACTATTAAACTCTTATTTTATTTAGATCATTGCTGGAGAATAGGCGTCTTCACTCGCAAATTTATTTCTCAAGCCCTGCCATGTTACAGATGGGAGACGATACATTCTGCATATCCTTCGAGTTTAAATTCTCCAAGACCGTAAGGCAGCAACATATGATCTCCTTTTTTGAAAGGATAGACATACTCACCAGAGATCATACGGCCCTCCCCTTCAATCACACTGATAAGAAGGAATGGTTTTTGCTGCTTTAAGCTTGCTGATCCTGATAAGTTCCATTTCCCCACCAAAAAGTAAGCGCATTCAACCAATGTCGTTGTAAGCAAATCCTCAATTTGTTCATGGTGAACTGTATGCCGTTCTGGAATAGACGGGACCTCTATCACTTCGATGCTCTTTTTCAGATGAAGCTCGCGCAGCTTGCCTTCTGCATCTTTTCGGTCATAATCATATAATCTGTAGGTTGTGTCAGAGTTCTGCTGCGTCTCCAAAGCAAGAATTCCTTTTCCAATCGCATGAACAGTACCGCTTGGCACATAGAAAAAATCCCCCGGCTTTACCTTTACACGGCGCAAGAGCTCATCCCATTCTCCACGCTCTATCATGGTAGTTAGTTCTTCCTTTGTTGTTGCATTGTGGCCATAAATAATCTCGGCATCTTTTTGGCAATCAATAATGTACCAGCATTCTGTTTTTCCAAGCTCACCGTTTTCATGTATGTTGGCATATTCATCATTCGGATGCACCTGTACAGATAAGTCCTGGTCAGCATCTAATATTTTTGTAAGCAGAGGGAAACGATCCCCTTCAAGCTGTCCGAATAAATGTCTGTGATGTTCCCATAATTCGCTGAGCGTGAACCCCTTATACATTCCGTTTTGAACAACGCTTTGACCATTTTGATGCGCGGCAAAAGCCCAGCACTCTCCTGTTCGTTGTGACGGAATGGTATAGCCAAAATCAGCTAAAGCGGTCCCGCCCCAAATTCTTTCTTTGAAAACAGGCTTGAAAAATAACGGTTCAGTCGTCATGAAAATCCCCCGCTTTATTCGATTTCTTCTAGCAGCTTGTAGGCTTCTTCTGTTGTTTGCACAGAGAGCAGCCGCTCCCTATAATTGTCATCCATTAGCTTACGAGATAGCATCTGC
Source organism: Bacillus sp. PS108 (assembly GCF_037963335.1). Classification (NCBI taxonomy): domain Bacteria; kingdom Bacillati; phylum Bacillota; class Bacilli; order Caryophanales; family Bacillaceae; genus Bacillus; species Bacillus sp. PS108. The sequence goes on along the minus strand of NZ_CP150155.1, from coordinate 1,248,496 downwards.
AGTATTTTGAGATGCTGGTTTCCCCCGCTCTCTTTCGGTACAGCAATCATAAAGATTAATTTAGCTTCTGATCCATCCAGGCTATTCCAATCAACGCCTGATCGTTTGATCCCAAAGGCAACACTCGGCTCCCTGACCGCCTCAGACTTTCCGTGCGGAATCGCGATATTCATGCCAATCGCCGTTGTTCCCTGTTGTTCACGATTCAAAATGGCTTGTTTAAACCCGCTCTCTGAAAGCAGCGCACCTCTTCGTGACAATTTCTGAATCAATTCATCTATGATGTCATCCCTCGTTTCCCCCGATAAATTTGGTTCAATTAATTCCGGGCTGATAATGTCTGTCAGTTTTTTAAATTCCGACATCTCAGCTTTTTGGCTTTGAATTGGCTGCTTTATTTCATTTGATGCCGCAGCTTCACTTGGCACGGAGGGCGGTGCAGTTTCACTGAGCACAGGAGACGCCGTAATATCCTTTTTTAGTACATTGACGAACAGAGCAGTGACAAGAGATCCTGCAATCACAGCAATAAAAAACATCAAGACATGATCAACTGCGCCAAGCACTGCAACGATAGGTCCGCCGTGCGCCACTCTGTCTCCCACATTGCCAATCATGGCTATCACAGAACCTGTCATTGAGCCTGCCATAATACTTGGAATAACACGCAGAGGGTCCTGCGCCGCAAATGGAATCGCTCCTTCAGTAATGCCGAAGAGCCCCATCGTAAATGCCGCTTTCCCCATTTCTCTTTGAGATGCCTCGAATTTTCTTTTTCCTAAAAACGTCGCAATGCCAAGACCAATCGGGGGGATACAAATGGCGACAGCAATTGGTCCCATAATTTCATAATTTCCTTCTCCAATCATTGCCGATCCAAACAGAAACGCCACCTTATTTACAGGACCGCCCATATCAAATGAGATCATCGCCCCTAAAATCAATGCCAGAAGGATCGAGCTCGACCCTTTCATCCCCGCCAGCCAAACTGTTAAAGAGGCGAAAATTTGAGCTACAGGCGCGCCTATCAAAAATACAAACGCTAAACCTACAATCAGTGATGCAAACACCGGAATAATAATAATCGGCATAATCGGCTGGATGGCTTTTGGAACTTTTAATTTTTTGATCCAAAGTGCAGCGTATCCGGCCAAAAACCCGGCAATAATCCCCCCGAGGAATCCGGCGCCGCTTGCGCTGTCATAAAAACTTCCAGTCGCCGCAATATAACCGCCGATCATACCTGGCACAAGCCCCGGTTTATCAGCGATGCTATAGGCGATATAGCCGGCTAAAATCGGAATCATAAATGAAAATGAAGCACTGCCGATCTGTTCAATCGTTTTCCAGAAGGAATCATCCGGAATAACTAAGCCTTTAGGTGTTTTCTCCCCTCCAAGCGTTAATGCAACCGCTATCAATAATCCGCCGACAACAATGAAAGGAACCATAAATGAAACGCCGTTCATTAAATGACGGTAAATTGGATTTTGTTTCTTCTCCTGATGATTACCGGATTCCGATTTTGTAGCGGAACGATAGACCGGTATATCCCCGTTAAGAGCTTTTTGAATCAATTCTTCCGGTTTGCGGATACCGTCCTGTACCCCCACAGACAGCAGTTTTTTGCCTATAAACCGGTCTTTGTTTACCGAACGGTCTGCAGCAATAATGATTGCGTCCGCTTCGCGAATTTCCTCTTCGGTTAGCTTATTTTCAACACCAATCCCTCCCTGGGTCTCAACTTTGATGCTAACGCCCAGTCTGTCAGCAGCTTTTTGCAGATTTTCTGCTGCCATATACGTATGGGCGATTCCATTCGGACAAGATGTAATCGCTAACAGTTTCATAGGAAACCTCCTTTAAAGTGTGAATAATAAGATCTTGTCTCAACTGTATACCGAAATCAGCTCATTAAAATCGTTTTTTTTACCATAGGTTCCGGTAATAAAGGCATTTTTCCCTATAACAAAAAAAGCAAGGAATAATCCCTGCTTTTAATAATCCAAATGAGATAAAAATGTCATGACATTGGTTTCTTTCGTCAGCTTCTGGACGAAGGCCGGCTGCTCGCTAAGATATGAAAGCTCGCTAAACAGCTGCTTTGTCATGGTTTGATCCTCGTGTTTGACAGCCAGCATAAAAACGAGCGAAACTTTTTCATTTCCCCATTCAAGCGGCTCCTTTAATGTGGCAATCGCGATTGCTGATTGTTTAATAAATTTAGCGTTTGCATGAGGAATGGCAATGCCTGATCCAATATTTGTCGCCGACATTTTTTCCCTCATCACCGCATGAACCGCATAGTCCTTATCAACATAGCCTTTCTCAAACAAAGCTGTCGCCAGCTGTTCGATTAACTTGTAGCGATGCTCCGCCTCCTGCTGCAAAAAAACCAAAAAAGGAGTCGTATTGTTCAGCATCTGAAACGTTTTTTGTTTTTGGCGGTGTGATTCGCCCAGCTGAAGTATAAACGCACTTAATTTCTTCTCTTCGCCAGGCTCTAAAAGCGGAGATACAACAATATGGGGAACCGTTATATTCTCCAGCGCAATGGTGGATATGACAAGATCAATATCCTCATGCTTTTTGATATAATCCTTTAAATCGGCCTTTGCAATACAAGCCATTACAGCGATTTGGTGATATTTCCGTTCAATTTTTGTCCGCAGCAATTGTGACATCCCAATCCCCATGTGGCAGACGATAACCGCCTTTTTATGTGTCTCGCTGCTGCCCTGCATCCGTTCGATCGCTGCCTGAAAATGCAATGTCAAATATGCTGCCTCTTCCTCAGGAATATGAAGATCAAAAGTTTGATTGATATCTTCCAAAACATCAATGATGAGGTGGAACAAATAAGGGTACATCTTTTTGATGTCATTGAGCATAGGATTTGCTACAGAAAGATCGTAGCTCAGCCGTTGTAGCACAGTATTGAGATGAATGTTCAAACCATTGATCAAATCCTGATCCTTGTGAAAATCCATCATTTTCAGCTCTGAAACACGATTGATTAAATGCCCTACAACCTTAGGAAGCACAGCATTTTCAAGGTTCTCTTCTGTCTGCAATGGATAACGAACCTTACCGCCCAATATATGTAATGTTAAGTACACGGCTTCTTCTTCAGGGAAGCGAATTGCAAAAACCGGTTCAAGCCGCTGTAAACAAGCAAATGTCCATTGATATTCTTTCTTCTTTTTTACTGCCGCCATTTCTTTTGGGGACAATGAAATCGGCTGCTTCATTTTGATGCGGCGGACCATTAACAATGTATGCAGCAACAAACTTTCAAACGTTTCGTCTGTGAAATAGAGGGAATGCTTTTTTTGCAATGATTTGATTTCTTTCGTCACAAAGTCTACTTCATAATGTAAAAACTTACTTTTAATAAATTGGCTGGTAAACGCTGTATTGTGGATCAAATCAGATATTCTTGCCAATGCCTTTCTTTTATTTCTTTCGTTCCCTTCAACCTTTAATCCAAGCCGCTGCCTAGAAACCAGTGTGAGATCAAAACGCTTCAGCCACTCTTCTACTGCGTATAAATCCTTTTTAATGGAAGATCGATTGACAAAATGCCGAGCGGCAATGTCTTTTGCGGAAACAGGCTTCGGATTCATTAATAAGTCATAAGCAATGTGCAGCATTCTTTCTTCATCGCTCCGCTGCCTAGAAGAAAAATGTTCAGTATATAATTGTTGGCTTAGCCAGGTCCTTTCCTGTTCTTCTATATGTAAATAAACGCCCAACCCTGGTTTTCGAATAAGCTGTGCATGAGAATGCTCATTGAGATAATCCTCGATCACTTTCAAATCATTCCGGATTGTTTTTTCAGAACACTGTACCCTATCTGCGAAATCTTGCACAACTAAATAGTCATCAGGTTCAGATAACAACAGATACAAAATCTCTTTTTGTCTTGTATTTATGTATTCCATCTGTTTTTCTATCCTTCCTGTCAGTATCTACTTGAGCAAATTGATAGTATAAGTATACTATATAAGAAACCGTTTACATTATAAAATAAAATCATAGAGACAAAAGTTTCGTTTTTTACCGAAGCTTCCGGAAAAATGCGATTTTTATATTCTTTGAGTTTGCTATGTCATGTATTTTTTATCGTTATTCAGCAGAAATTCATAAAAATACTCCAATTCTTCACCTATTTAGAACGAAGATTTTCTAATGTATGAGTACGAAAGTAAGAACATGATGAAGAAAAGTGATTTGGTATCTTCGGGGATAAAGTGCAGGTAACAAAATTCCCACACGCTCAACAAACTAATAACCCAAATGTGTGCTATTAACATTTTAAGGATGGCCATTCTCTCTCAGCAATTTTCCATCATAAATACAAACTCTGTGCAGGGCACACAATATTCTTAGCTCAAATAAATTGATCGTTCACATATTATTAACATTTATTTACAAGGAAAATAATTACTTTTATTGAATTGTTATAGTGCAAGACAAAAAACTTTAAAGGAGTGTTTCAAAATGAATTTCAAAAAAACTGTTGTTTCTGCTTTATCGATTTCTGCGTTAGCTCTGTCGGTCAGCGGGGTAGCTTCAGCTCATGAAATAAACTCCACACCTACTGAGGTAAAGAACATTTCTATTTCACCTACACATGTTATCAAAATTCAAGACTATGATTTACCTCTAAAAGTTGGAGAAACCTATTCTGTTAAAAATAATTCAGCTACTCGTTATTGGACTGATAACCAAAAAGTTGCTGAAGTCGATCAAAATGGTTTAGTGACGGCTAAATCAAAAGGAAAAGCCACGATTACTTTGTTTAAAGGTACTGCAGTATTCGGAAAAGTATATGTAACGGTTTATTAATCTTTATCCGCCAGATTTTCTGGATGCAAAACATGCATGAATAAAATAAGGTCCCCCTCTAAAAAGAGAAGGGACCTTATTTTCGCTTCAAGTTTAGATTTAGTTTTGGGAATACATCATACATTGGTGTATATCGTGTTTCATTAGCTTAGCCCCGAATAAATCCACCTTCTGAATGAATAATTTGTCCAGTTATCCATTCAGCCTCATCACTTGCAAGAAAGGCAATCATTCGTGCCGCATCATCTGGTGTGCCAATACGCCCCATTGGAAATTTAGGTGAAAGAAAATTTCTTATTTCATCTGTCATCCATGTAGAATCTGTTGGACCTGGGTTTACGGCGTTAACAGTGATGCCCAATGGTGCAAGTTCTTGTGATAACGACCTAGTAAAGGCAGAAATAGCTCCTTTAGTAGCTGCATACGCTAACTCCCCAGGCAAAGGACCTAAATCCTGCCCTGATGTCATATTGATGATTCTTCCTGATATTAAATTAGACTTTTTAAACCGACGGGCAAATTCAACACAAAGAAGAAAATTTGATCTCATATTAACCGCATAATGATCATCAAGTGATTTCGCATCTAACGATACATAATTATCACTTGCGGAATGAGCTGCATTATTAATAAGGATGGAAGGATATCCTAATTTATCTGAAATTTTTTCATGTATTGTGAATGCAGCATGTGCATCTGATAAATCAATTTTCATTGCCTCACAGCGCACACCCATACGTAAAATTTCTTGTTGAAATTCTTCTATCCAAACCGCATCAGAGTTCCAGTGAGTAAAGAAGATATGTATACCCTGTGAGGCTAACTTACGACAAATAGCCGTACCAATATCCCCTTGACTGCTTGCTCCTGTAATTAGTGCAATTTTTTCTTGAGAATGACTCATTATTTTAACCTCCAATTTATACGGAGTATCTCCATTATGATGGTAACAAGCTATCCAAAGAATATAATCCATGAAATCAAACAGAGCTGACTTTGAATACATTTTAAAATCAGCTTAAAAAAACATTTTCGTCTCAAAAAATATTAAATAGAAAAAATAAGAGTTGGACAACAATTTACTACTTAGTCACAAGTGGCTGATACTAAGTCATTGAATGTCTCTTTTTAAAGAGCCTTTCAATCATTCACATTGCTTTTCATTAACCATTCTACTTCCGTTAATTCTTGTTTTTGAACGTCTATTGTGTGTTTTTTCGTGAAATGGGTTTTCACAGCTTCTTCGTTTTCCCAAATCTCCCAAAGCATTATTTTACGTTCTGATGGCTCAAGCGGATAAGCATGGAATGTAATACAACCCTCTTCTTTGTTCGTTTCTTCCTCAAGTTTTTTGAATTCCTTCATTATCTCATTAAGGTCTTTATCACTGATGATTTTTAAACATGCCGTTATGTAATGCATCGAAATTCCCCCTCCTATCATTTTATGGCTTTTCATTATAACATTTTCTTGAAAAAGATAGATGCCATTTATAAATCATTAGACGACTTCGAGTGCCTTTTAGATCAGCTTTCTTAAATTCTAAAGCAAGCTAAAGAGTTCATATCAGATGATACAGTCCTTATTTATGTTTATTCTGACCTTTTTTTAGTCTAAATAGATGGACTTTTCAAAAAATAATTCTTTTAGAGGGTGTCCTTAGTGGTATAATATTAAATATATGTAAATAAAAGGAGGTATTTGATTGTCTATTTCGGATTTAATCCCATATCATTACGTAACTACAGACATTAATCATTGGTATGTTGTCATAAAACAGGGTCGAGTTGAGAAAGCAAAAGAAATGAAACAAAAAGTTGAAAAAGAATTCGATATGATGGAGAAAAATGAAAAAGTAGCAGTCTATCTCCAGCTATTAAAGCTGCGGCACGAAATAATGCTTTCGTATCTCGAACCTGACTCTGTTAAAAATATAGATGGTGTTTATGCTGATCTCAAAAAGACAAGGGAAAATATGGCCCCTGAATCCCTCACCAATACAATAGAGTTCTTTTATCATTTTTTTACCGGCATGTATCATTTTAGAACGAGAGATTTAGTTATTGCTTTAACATATTATCGCGAAGCCGAAAAATATCTTGATTTATTAGATAAAAACGCAAATACAGATAAGGCAGAGTTCTATTTCAAAATGTCAGAAGTCTATTACTATATGAAAGAGACTCATTTTTCAATGAACTATGCCCAGCGAGCATACTCTATATTTAAAGAGCAAAAAGATGCTCAGGGGAACCTTACATATGGCAAAGAAATGGTCCAATGTCAGTTTGTTATCTTTGGGAACTGGCTAGATAAAATGTGTTATGAGGACGCTTTAGAAACAGCTGAAAAAGCCTTAAATGATGCTATAAAAATAGGGGAACAACATTTAATTGGTTCAGCTCATTTTAATGTGGGATTATGTTATAATAATCTTGAAGAACTTGACAATGCTGAGAAACATTTTCAAATCGCCTATGAAATTCATAAGAATCGAAAGCACATTTATGAGTCCAAAGCGATTTTTAATCTGGCGTATGTCAAAGCAAAGAAGAATGATTTAAAGGCTGCGTTTGAATTATACCAGGAAGGTCAGAAGGTTGCTGCCCGACACAACAACCAGGAAGTAACCGAGAAATTAAAACTGGTTAAAGGTCTTTATTTATCATTTGACTTACAAACACTTAGAGAAGTGTTCAAGTTCTTCAAAAAGAAAAACCTTTATGGTGATATGGAAGAATACGCTGTTGCTGTTGCTGATTTTTTGACCAACAAAGAAGACAGACATGATGCGGTCGATTTTTATCAAATGGCAATTGAAGCACGTAAACAAATTCAAAGGGGGAAACATTTAAATGAAAAAATGTAAAATTGCAATTTGTTTAGCGCTCTTGCTTGGCATTGTTGGAGTATCCAGCGCTTCATACGCTCTTTCTGAGCAGTCCACTTATAAGGTCGCAGATAGAGCAGCAACTTAATATGATATTAAGAAATAACCCCATTTTGGACTTTAGAAATGGGGTTTTTATTTTATCTTCTCAACTCAATATTATTCCTGAGTTTTCATTTAAATCATATACTGCATTAATAAACCGACAGCCCCTATAAAAAGTAAAAAACCCTTGCGCAGCAAGGGTTTAAGCTATGATTCCGACTGGGATCGAACCAGCTACCTCTACCCTGTCAAGGACGAGACACGTATTCTGACTAATCTTTAACAATCCTAAAAAATCGACTAAACCCTTGTCACATAAGGGGTCATGGGATTTAGTTTCCTGATTGATATTTGTTGTTACTAAGTGGTTTTTAAAGTTTTTGTGACTCCATGGTGACACAAAAAGCTAGCTTCACAAGTCCTCAATTTGAGGGTTAGTTAGCAAGTAACAAAACAGGACTCCATCTATTACCTCGCCTAGCTCAATAAAAAAGACCCCCAAAAGGGAGTCTTATTCTTAATAAATCTCATCTAAAAGTTTCTCACTTAAATCCTTAAATTTACCTTCATCTTTCAGAGCATTAAGGAGCGCAATCACTTTCTTTTCTTTAATTCCAAGAACTTTAGATAAGATATCACGCACTTCTGCAAAATCAGGAGCTTTCTCATTATGTAATTCCTGACTTGAAATGCCTTCAATCTCTTTTCGATATTGTTCTGGTGGCTGAGGACTATTTAGAATACGATCATTTAAAACTGATAAAACATATTCCAATTCTCTTCTTTTCTCACTATAAATATTATGCTGAATTAACCAATTGGAATAAGGGTATCTTGGATCATCCAGTTTTGCATGACTGAGCTTTAAGATTTGCCATTTAAGCTCTTCAATTTCTTGCTCAAGTAGTTCAACTTTTTCTTCTAATTGATTAGTCATTTATAGCCCTCCTGTGAATTATAGAAGTATCCAAAGTACCCCTTCAACAGCTTCAGCTATCACTAACGCATCTCCTGAATCTAATTCTAAATCATTTACTAGATAGTTATAGAGTTTCTTTCTTACGGTATCAACAGCTAAATCAGGTATTTTCGCAATGTAATCAAGCTCGTCCGCAATATCATCGGCATGCTTTCTAAATGCTTTTGCAGCACCTTCATCTAACCAACCAATAATCTTTGAAACTACCCATGAGCCACTACGAATTCCTTGAGCTAAGGCTCTTACTGCCGCAGAGACAATTTTACCTTTAATACCTTGAGTAGTGAATTCTCCACTAACCTCTTGATTTTTCACCTTAACATTTTCTTGTAGTGGAGTTGTATAAGCATATGCATTAGCAATAATTACATTTTGCTTCACTGACTCTTCTTTTTTAATTTCTTTTGCGCTCGCAAATGGTGCAAAAAGTGAAACTGAAAGGGCTACTGAGGATAAAGCCAATATACTTTTTTTGAACATACTTCACAATCCTTCTTTCTCTTTATTTTTTTGAAACTATTATCAATATTATCAAAAATTTGTAAAATTAAGGATAGTGTTTTTCTCACCTTTTTGTTCCCCTCTTTTATGCCCATGTTCTTTGTCAGGTCGTTGTTATTTCACCAACGAGCATACAGAGGTCGTATATGTTTTGGGTACGACTTCATGGTGGTCGTCTATTTTGGTGACGACCTCTCCACTATTACAATTGGTAATAGTCTCACTCTGCATTTTTGCAGACTGAACGATTCGTGCACCCAGACTTCTGACGTCGTGAAATACGACTGCAGCTAAATCAACGGCAACCAAATGAGAGATATATTAACTCACCCTCCAAATTTTGATATACTTTACATAGGAGGTGAGTCTTATGTCTGAGATTAAAGCACAATCTAATAACTCGCCAAAAGGTGAGAATAAATATTTTGGCTTTGGTTTAGCTGCTGTCTTCTTAATTATAGGCGGCGTACTATTTTTTTCCTGGAGTACCTTCGGTGGTGAAACTCCCATGAAATTGTTGGCTATAGTTTTTTTAATTATGGGAATATGTGGTTTAGGTGTTGAACTGTCTAATTTCACTAAAAATGATGGTGCTTTAGAGATGTGTATTGGCCTTGGTATTACATTAACTATTTTCATTCTTAAAGACCTTTTCAACAATATACCGAACCTCTTAGTGTTACTTGTTTTCGGTTTTGCGCTGATTTTTATCTTAAGCTCTTTTACACGCTTGTTTTTCAAAGAGAAAAGTCCTTCTGAACAACCGAAACTTATTTTTCGAGTAATCATTCTAATTGGTCAGGTGTCTGGTGCTATAGCAAATATTGGAGGTTTATTTAAAATGCTGTGGTCTTAACTACACCTTGCCAGGTTCACAATGAACCTCACAAATTTCTTTGTTATTTGTCTTGACTTTTCTTTTGATCTTTTGCTTGATTGGTTGAGACTGTGGACAACGGCTGGACAAGTTATCTGCCTGAATTTGCTTGTAAAAAAAATAAACAAACTCAGGCAGGCGACTGAAACTTGATTGTATATCCACTTGTGGTATCCGTGTGTTCACCCTATTTGCCGTTGGTTATTCCCCAAACAAGCCTACTGTGCCAGGTGTCCCTAACAGTTTCTCAAAACTCAAATCTGAGCCCTGATACTTATGGCTTGTCCTGCATCGTCAGAAACGATACACCCATCCTTCGTCAGCACTTAATGGAAGCTTTCGCCTTTCAGATGCATGTGTAAATAGGGAAACACAGAAGGCATCCTATCCTCATTTTTTGCGTCGACTGAGTCACTACCCTGTCAAGTTTTACGTGTGTTAGCGCATTCCACGGTAGTCTGATCCTTAAAATAGGCATCACTAAAGACAACACCTTAATTCAGGAGCATAGACTGACTTTATTTAAGTTTTATTTTCCAAATTATAATGTGGTATAATATCCCTAATTAATAGGAGTGATTTCATGAACAAAAAAGAATTTGCAGAATATATTTGCGATGCAACTATAAAGACATTACATGACTCTTCAAAAAATAATTTTAATATTGAATACAGGAATTTAAAAATTAACAACGTGGCAACAAAAATTGGAAAACTATTCGGAAAAAAAGGAACTGCAATTGGTAGTAAAATAGATAAAATAACACAGTGTTTAACTATAAAAATAGGTAATAAGTAGCTGCATTCTTAAATGGGGAGTGTGCCCGCACTCCCAAATCATCCAAACCAAGCTACAAACTGTATACATATAGCCGGTACAGCTACTAACAATACTCCAAAAGTCACCTTGCAGAACCACTCGTTATGTACCTCAGTTTTATTCACCAGCGTCAACTTCCTCTACGTCATATTCACCCATCTCACATAAATTGTCGCTAACTCTAGGGATAACTGTTTGTCCTCCGCCCATTTCAAACATCACATGTATATGATTAATTGCCATTTGCAACATTGCCTCTAAATTGTCTCTAGCATCCTCTTTACTTTCACCATCTATATTGAAGGAAACAGGAATAGTGATTTCAGTATGTATGTTGAAGCGCTTTGTAGGCGCTCCATTATTACTTGTTTCCATGAAATTAACTTCTTCTGATTTGTTGTTCAGGATGAAATGGTGAAAGTGATTAGCTATATCATCAAAGCGTTCCTCGTTAATGATTGTCCCTAAGCTCGCTACGTTAGTTCCTACAGTGTGTCTGTTAATTTGCATTGTCGTTATCCCCTTTAGTATGTTTTGTTTTTGTCTAACAACTGAAAGCCTTCTAATGAAATTAGCTCCCGATTATCAATGAGTGCGTCCCATAAGGTTGTGTGAAGCAGTTTATCAACTACTGCATTAGTCAGAGTGACAAGGCTTTTGTATTGGATATCTTCGGCCAAGAAATCTGAATGAAGCCTATCATACAGCCCATCTCCTCTTTTTAAGACCTGATAAAGATGAACTTGACCATCTTCACCAGCTATTGCGAACTGCTTATAAAAGAGTATTGCGGGTAAATTACCTAAGTCTTTTCTGTGGATGATTATGTGTTTCAATTTAACATCCCCTTTTTTCACTTTCACGTATTACGATTCGTTTTCATGAATTAATAATATACCCAAATGAAATAACAGTCAATAACTTTTATGAACTTTTTTTATTCATTAGCATTATTCTGATACATGTTGTGTTATAATATATTCAACAAAATGAATTTCTCGTAGGTGATATTAAAGAATGAAACCACTAAAATTGAGTTATAAACCATTAAAACTCACTTTGATTATGAAAGATAAAACTAATCAGGATTTAAAAGCCGATTTGAAATTAGCTCCAGCTACAATGGCAAAATTAAACAAAGATGAGTATGTTGCACTCTCAGTAATACATAAGATATGTGAATATCTAGAGTGTTCTATTCAAGAGGTTGTAGAGTTTGTAGAAGATAAATCTGAACAGGCTTAAACAAAAGTATTGCAATAGCTGTTATACTGTACGGAGAGGTGAACGGGATGGAAAAACAAATATGCTTCAAGCAATATTGGATGAGATAAAGAAAATTGATAACAAAATTGACGGTGTGTCATCTGAATTAAAGTCATTTAGAGAAGAAACAAAGAAGGAATTTAATCAGATTAACGTTAAATTAGACAGACTTGAGGAAAATCAGCCTCTGTAGAATGTAGATAAGAAGACTGGTGTGAAAAGGACGATTGTAATGAAATTTCTAGGTTTAGGACTAATTCTAGCAATAATTGAAGGACTTATTGGATACTTTTTCAGAGGAAGTGTATCTTATGAAACAGTATTTGGAACAGTATCAATCATTTTAATAGGTATATCCGTTCTAATTTCAGGTTTAGCGGTAAGTGGAGACCGTCAGCGAGCAAATCATCATTCTGAAACAAAAGAACACAGACAGTTTAGAATCAAAAATACTTTAAACCTCATTATCACAGCAATACCCTCTATTGTTGTTCTTATTTTCTTACTCAGCACAAAATAAAAAATCTTAATAAACGTTTGTTAGAACTTGAAGCTAGATTGAACAACTGAGTAAAATTATGAGAAGTTTGTTCGAATAATCTACACTGACCGAGCTCCCACATTTTTTATTTGATATGTGCTATGCTTTTTACATACCAAATAAAGGGGGCTTTCAATTGACAACTTCTCATGAAATTTCTGTTTCTGTGGGGAATGAATTTAGACGTTCCAAAAGCTTTAGATCACGTAGGGAAGCATGTAATTCCTTGAAAGTATTAGATTAAAGTTTGTAGATAAAGAGGTATTGCCATCGGATGAGGGATTCCCACGATTCAACGTGTATGTAAAGTATTGTCATAGTCACCTGGGGAAAGTAAGAAAAGGTATAATGGCACACTTGGTACGCCTCATAGCCATTTCCCTGCAGAATTAGAAAGCGAAGTATTGACGTTTATGGAAGAAGAATACTTAAAACGATAAATAAAAAACCCTTCACATTGTTGTGAGGGGATTCTTTTTTATCTAAATATTTAGAATTACATCTATTATTTTAAATTTTATATGGTATAATTAAACATGAGAAAATAATCCTCTACTACATAGAAAGGATGATCCAAATATCAAAGAATATTTAACAATTATTATCAATCTATCTTCTTTAATAGTTACCTTTTTGTCCTTGTTACTGAATGTTGGTTTATTTATCATGGGTTTACTGACATTCTTAGAAGGAAGAATCGGTAAGAAAATTAAGATTAAGTGTCTTTTGACCGTCCTTTCAAGAAAAATAAAAAGAACAGTCAAAAGAACATTCAAAAGAATTAAAAAGTAATCTTCTAAAGACCATTATAACATGAATATATAGTGAATAAATAATTTTTTTTTGAAAAAAGATTTATTTTTTCAAAAAAAATATTTTTACCGAAAAACATATCCTCCTTCAAATTTTAATTTATTTAGTTTTAATACTTCTCAGAAAAACACTTCTGTTCTCAGTGGCATTTGTAAGCATTGTCGCATTTTCATTAAGCCTTTGCACTAATGCTTCTTTAGCTTTCCCTTCAAATGAAGAGAGTAAAGCAACATACACTTCAGCTATAACCTGTTGAGCTGAAGAAAAGTCTGATGCGTTTTTTGTGTCTTCTTTTAGATTCTGGCAATGAGTTTTTAAACTTGAACCCACAATTTTTTTTAATTCCTCATTTTGTTGCAACCGTCTGTAAAACTCATCTGCATCCATATTAACTCCATATGGCAATTTAAATCCCCCTTATAACCGTAACCAGCTTGCTAATTCATTATCCTTATCTTTTAAATCCTCAGCCATTTTAACAATAAACTCACTAATATCCTCTAAATCTCTAATCAAATAATGAAGAGAAGCCTCAGTTTGATACTGTTCTTCTGAGTCATAAAATGCTGCCCCATCTTTCACATAAAGTGCGTGAAACAATACAGCTTTATCAACATCACTTGGATCTAGATCCTTGAACTCTCCTAATCTCTTCCCACAAATAGATTTTACGTCGTAAACCATTTTGCTGTGATCATGAGGAAATCGTTCAATTGCTTGTTTCTTTGTTTTTAAGTCTTCGATAGCTGCCTGTAATCGTTTAGCTAATTCTTTTGCATACTTTGCATCCACTTTAATTGTCTGGCCATTCATGCCTGAGAAAGATGAGAATGATTCGATATTCTGGTTATAAACACCGTTGCTGCCATCAACACTCTGGATATTACCATTCTTATCAAATTTAAAGTTCGAATCATTTAAACTATGAGTATCAGGATTTTTTGCAAATGCTTGGCCATAGAAGGAAGTAATAAGACTCCCTAAAACACCAGGAATACCTAGAGACGTATTAAGCCGGTTTGCACGATCTTGACGTGCGATGCTAGGGTCTTTCGTGTATATCGTTGTTCCGTTGTGTCGGTCGTATTCTAAAAACCAACCTGAACCCACCATATCATCAGGATTAATGATTGCTTTGTGATACAGATCAAATTCGCCATTTCTGATTTTCTTCTGTGTTTCTTCATCATGCAGCTTAACAATGGAAGGGTTGTTAAAAGCGACACTGTAAACGTTATTGTTTACACCAGCATATTCGGCATCTGCTCCTCCAAGTGAGTGACCTGTTGTGGAAATCACTGTGTTAGTGCCAGCATACTTTTTCACTTCATTGGCAACGAGCTTATCACCTTGATCAAATTGAGATGTCTTAGTGACAATTTTGTATTCTCCACTCTTAATCATCATTGCTTGTTCCATACTACCGTTATACTTGGCAATAGCTTTAGAGTTTTCAGATGCATCTTTTTTCATTATGTATTGGACTTTCTTTTTCGGGTCTTTACCCATTACTACGTTGCCGCCATCTGCACTTATAACATCAGCTTTAATTTGTTCCTGGTTTGTTCCTTGAAAACCTACAACGACATTTTCTGGTTCTTTTGGTTTTACCCATTTACCTTCTTTTTTCTTGGCTTGAACAAATACGTAAACATCTAGCCCTGTATCTGGATCTTTTTTGATTTTATCTACATAAAAAGCTTTATTAGATGTGGTCTCAATAGGATCTTTATTCACATAACTCTCTTTTAGACTCTTATCATCATACGTATATTGACTCAGGAAATAGTATTCCTTATCTGTTAAATTAGGTATGTCAGTCTTTATATTCATGTACAATACCCCTTCCCTCATGTAAAATGTAAGACAGAAAGGATGGTTTTATGAAAAAATACATAATTATCCTTATAGCTCTGGTTATTATAACACTTGGAGGGATATTTATGAAGGAACAACACGACAAAAAAATGGAAGCCCAAGAAACTCAGCAAAAGGAAGAGTTGTACTCTTTGGCTAAAAAAAGAATGAATGATTTTATTGAAACAAACTATAAAGATATACAGTCAATTGAATACACCAATGATTATGAAGTAAATCCAATGGGTGGTATTTCAATTAATGGCTATTTAAACGGAAACAAAGACAAAAAAATCTGGGGAATATACGATAAGGCAAATGATGAAGTTGGAGTATTTAAAGTAAATGCTACCCGAAAACCTGAATGCGAAGATAAATTATGTGAGTATTAAAAAACACCCCTTCACATTATTGTGAGGGGTTATTTGTTATCAAACAATTGTTTTATTTAATTGATACTCCCTATTAAGTTTCTTTAGTTGTCCAATACTAACTTCATATTTGCTCCCCGATACTCTACTAATTGTTTTCACTTCTTCCTTCGGGCCAAAATAAATAACTTTAAAATCATCATTTTCGTATTGAACTACAAAAAAGTCGTCAAAATTATCAAATGTATTTTTATTAATAGGAATATCACCACTTGATTGAGCTGTTGTTTTTACACTAATACGTCTGCCATCACTTAGAACATCAAAACCATGTTGATTAGTTTTGCGAGCTAAAGAGCCATTTGTTTGAATTGCGCAAATGAATTCACCAATCCTACCAGTTAAATGTCTCAATTCTGTAGGCTTACAGTTTAATATATTCATTTCATATCTCAAGATTTGGTTATATTCATTATAAAGGTTTACAAGTTGTTCTTTACTAATGATTTCAGCTTGATCATTTATTTGGTTAGTTATAGGTGCTTCTTGGAGTGATTTAACACCGTTTACCCATTCGCCTACGAGAACTTCCTTTTCTTCTCCTTTTGATTTTCGGAAAATAAGTCCCGTATATAGAGAATCTTCACCTAAGTACTTGTACGAACTTCTATTCACATATTCAAAGAGGTGCTTATTAAAAGAAATCCCCTTATTATACCGGTTATAACAATAATCAGATAAAATAACGCTATCCGGATTAGTTCCATATTTCTCTTGAAGGGTTTTCTTTACTTCTTGAGGTGTAACTAACTTATTGACTTTATTATGTAAAACGGTTTTTATTTGTTCGTAAATTGTCATCATATTTCCCTCTAATCATTAAATTTTTTCCATTAAATGCAGGATTGAAAATATAAAGTATTCTCTAATAATTATCGTATGTAATCGGAAAATGTTTGAATAGGGAGATTAAGAATTCCAAATGTGAAAAAGAAATCAGCTGTCAAATTATTGACAGCCTTGAATGAAACTATATGCGTTATCCTACTATGATTCTTTTGCAGCATAACGCAATATCTCTTTAGCAGCATTTATTCGAACCATTGCATCATCAGACAGCAATTCCTTTTCCAATGTGCTTAGGGATTTATTTATCAAATCATCCAATTTAAAATTAAGCTCTGAGTTATCAGGTTCTAACCATTTATCCAATCCGGATTTCTCAAAAGGATATTTAAATTGAGTAATTGTACCTCTATTCCTGAGCAATTCCTGAAGTTCTGGTACCAAGTCAGACTTATTTAGGATTACAAGTAAATTCGCTTCTCTTTGATGACACATTCCATCGATATCATTATCATATTCCTTTACATACTTATAATTTCCAACTTCAAATACAAATACTTGATCAAGATTATTAGAAATTAAAACCAAGTCTTCATTTTTCACAGTGTTTACAAATGCATTAACTGCGCCCAAATAATTTGCTAGTTGTTGTCCTTCATATTCATATTTCTCAATCAGAAGGTCTCTTATCTCTTTTTTGCTCTTGTTGGTTAAATCACCTATACCTGGCCATCCAATAGCCACGAAGGAAAGGCCATTTTCATTCGTGTTAATAAATTCATTCAGTCTTTCAATTCCATGAGGTTTTGATTTCATTTGAAAAATATTCACATTATAATTGAACATACTTACGTCCCTCCTTGACCCTCACACATCCCTGAGGGATGATATGATTATAAATATAGCACATCCCTACGCCCTGATCAACCCTAAAATACCCTTATGATCTATCAGGGTTTTTCAGGGTGCGTGGATTCTTCAGAATATAAACAATAAAAATACCCCTTCACTTTACTGTGAGGGGGTTACTTATCTCTTGTTTGTAAGCTTAAATCCATTGATTTTTTTAGTAACAAATCAAACCATCTATTTGTTTTGGTGATTATGATCTTTAATTGTTACCACCGTACAAATTGTGTTTAACAACCTTACTACATCTGTTTTTGACCACAAAGACGAATCGTCTCTCCCATGTAAAATCCAATTTCGATTTAATAAATCTAACCTGTCATCTTCAAATTCATGCCCAATAAATAAACGCTCTGATAAGTACTTTATAAGGGAATATGTTGCAATGTCCATAAAATCTGTTTTCTCTTTATCAAATTTAGAATTATTTTTCTTACGCAGTTTTGTTTCCCATTTAGTAATCAACCTTTTTCCAACATCTGAACTTTGGGCAATATCACTAATTTCCCCTTCGATTATCAAGATCGCAGATGGGATACATAGTTTATACAAACCTTTCTCAAAAGCCATGTACATTTCTTTAAGTAGATCATGGTGAATTTCATTAACGTTTTCAAAAACAAATTGCTTTGCTGTCCCTAGAAAATCTTCCTTATATTTATTTGCCTCACTATATAAAGACATAAAGTGTTCATCAATCTGATCCTTATTTAAATCTAGTAACTCTTTTGAAAACAATTCATCTGCAGGCAAATGATCCACATATGTCCAACCAAAATTTGCGGTGTGATTTAGAACAGGTTTTAAGTCTTCATGTATTATTGTTTCAGTATCAACAACTAACCTAGATTTACTTAGAATCTCTTTAAATTGCACTATTGGTTTATTATATTATCCACTGACTTTGGTATATCTGCAATCCTTTCACTAAAAGAAACTAAATCAAATATACTTTTCAAATAATCCACTACCTTTCTAAATAATCACAAACATCTCCTCTTAAATTATGGTGCATTCCGAGGGAAAAATAAACAAAAAAAGACGTACTTCCCACTCAATATACGAATGAGAAATACGACCCTGTTATACCATATTAAAATTCAACCCTTTGTTTTTCAGCCCATTTGTGACTCTTTATAAACTAAGCTTGCAGTTTCTTTTGCATTGTTGGCTTCAGTGATTGTAAATTGGTGTTTTACATCATTATTAACCGTTGAGTTTTCAGTGTTATTGTTCACTATGGAATTTGGAACATTCGTCTTTACATTTGCATTTAGGTTTGGCAATCCAAGTTTCCCAGCTGCAAACGATACAGAACTGAGAATATCTTTGTACTTGCTTAGGTCGGGTTTAACTTGCTTCTCAGCTACTAAATCACTATTAGATAGCTTACGTACTTCTTTTACAGCTTGAAGCATGTTCTCTGTATCTGTCTTATTTAAGATCAGTTCTTTGTCATGCAGGAATGCAAGTTTGCCAGCACCTAAGCCTGTTCCTGTGTGTCCACCTGTATCAAATGACGATACTTTTTTAACGATTGTGTTCCCTTACTACTGCGGAGAGTGCATTTGAAGCCTCTTTTAGCTTATCAATAAGGTTGTTTGAAATAGACTCCATATTACTGTTAATAAACTTTGAAAACTCGTTCAAATTGCTTGGTGATATCAGTTATCTTTCCATTCATAAGTTTGTCTTCAATCTTCTTAAATGCTCTTTCGTCATTTCGTTAAAATGTCGTACTTATCATTTATGGCGTCCTGATCTTTTTCAAGCTGATCTTGTAGAGCTTCTTTCCATTTTGTATTGCTGCGGTCTTTAATGAATTCATCTAATGCTTCCTGCTGTTCTTGAAGCTGTTTCTCCAGGTCTTTGACTTGAGCTTTCGCTTCATCAGAATCATCCATTGAAAGCTTATTAATTTTATCTTTGGTTTCCTGGATGGCTTGATTCTTCTCTTTTAATTCCTCCGATACTTAGCTTCGGCATCTTCTTTGTCGATTTCATCAATCTTATCTTGTGTCGCTTTCCAGTAATCAAACTACATTCGATAGATATGGCCATGCAACAATAAAATTAGCTGATAAGACAGCTGAATTTCCCAACAATTTTGATGCTATACAGGTTAATGAATTCGAAGCCAAAAATCAAGTTTGCCAACAACTCCGAATTTGATAAACCGCCTTTATTAAAGCAAAGTAAAAAAAACTTGCTACGCAAGGGTTTAAGCTATGATTCCGACTGGGCTCGAACTAGCGACCTCTACCCTGTCAAGGTAGCCGCAAGTGATTCGATAAGTCAATCGGTAAGTCAAACGGTTTTTATTTCGATATTACGAACTATAGCGTATAGCACCGCCACCGCGCAAGTCCACGTACCGTAACCCGCAATATTATTCAAACGCCTTTCTGAAACGTTCCATAAGCGATCCGCCACGGTTTAAGCGCGCACCTTAACTGTCCAAGCCGCCTTCCTAAACCCAGCGTATAGGTAGTCGTCGAAACGTCTAATTTCGTGCGATTTCGCTTTCATAATCGTTGCATGCCACGCTTCTACGAATGGCGCCGCATGATCTTCGAGTCTGATCGTTCTGTCTACACTTGCTTTAGCGCGCAAAAGAATTCCGTAATATTTATAAATTTTATCTGCGTCAAAGTAGCGAGCCATTGCGTTATAGATTTCGTTAGGCAGCGCGCCTTTTAACGCTTCAGCCAGTACAGTCGCCGTATCTAATACGTTATTTTTGTTTTTAGAACGCTTAATTAAATCCGATGGTTCGTTTTCGGCGCTTCAACTGTTGGCTCCGTAGGCTTCTCGGCTTGTCAGCGATAGGACATTGTCGATTGGTCATCCTCGGCTTCACTAGCGTTATTAACCGGCAGGATCACGATGATGTTCGCGCCTTTTCCTCCGTTAATCTTCCGCGTAGTAGCAACCTTCTTTACGATGCCGAGCCCCGCTAATTTATTCAGCGCCCGCCGCGCCGTCTTAACGGATTTCTCGATCAGGCCCGCCAACGTTTCCGCTTTAAGATGAGCCGCTCCGTTAAACTTAACCGCGTACCTTGCGATCATCTTAAGCGCCCGGCGATCCGTATCGTTAAGCTCGTATGTATTGCGTTTGATATGTTCGTAAACAGATTCGTTAAGTTGATCCGTCGAGTCGAACGTTTGGTGTTCCGCTAAGTAATGCATAACAATTCTGCCTTTACGTATATTTGTTAATACGTCTTTTACTCATACGCGAATTAATCGTCAATAACAAATTACGCTTTTGCGAAAATGAAGATTTGTACTATAATTAAATAAAACGAATGGAGGCGTAGTAGTGAGACGAGTAGTTCTTCGAATTGACATGCTGATGGATCGATATGGACTAAACCAAGGGGAATTCGCCGAAAAAGTCGGTATCAGACCTGCAGCGATTTCACAACTTTCTCGAAATCACGTGGTCCGTATTTCAATCGATCATTTAGAGCGAATTGTAAATACATTTGAGATCGATGATATTCGGGAAATTATCGAAATAGAGAATATTAGGTAATGCGACTAACACCTACCTATGAATTTAATATATAATGGAATTAATAAATTATTAAGGAGAGTTTTATGAACCACAATTTTATACTTATTGATTTCTTAGACGAAGTTAGATCCGGAATGGCTCTTGCAACTGAAAGACGCGCCAATATGGTCGCTACTGAAAGAGGGGCTGTATCATTTCTTACTCTTAATTTTCAAAATAATCATGCGCATATAATCTCGAAGATGAAAAAAAGACAGAGGCTTGCGGAGAATATTGAGGTATACAATTTTCACGAGCACTTCTACAACCTCCCTGGGCACCTTTCCGATAACGTTAGTTCTCCAGAGGTTGAGTTGTTCGAGGATGGCTTCTCCCACTATATAGACGACGATCGTCCTAATACAAACGGCTACAGATACTATGATAAAGAAGGCAACTACGTAAAGTACAAGCTGTTCGACGAAAAAATGAGACTTAAGTTCATTGATTACCGTGACCTTAATCTTCAACGTACTCATAGAGTTGAATATGATCTTAATGGCAGAAAAAGACGTGAGATTAGATATAATCTTCAGAACAACAAGCCCGCGTTTGAAAAATACTATGACATTAATGGAAATTGTTATTTATCTGTTTGGGTAAACTCTTCAGGGAAACGAACAAAGTGTGTTCTTCATGCTGGAATTAACAAGGCATTCAATCATATAACTGATGCACACGTCTATTGGGTTGAGTCTATCCTAAAGGATTACACGAATCCGTTTTTAATGCTGGATGAATTAGGTTTATTAGATGTTTTCCGCAAGGTAGGAAACGATTGTCACAAAATTGTAACACTACATAATACACATCTTGATAAACCGCACGTTAAAGGGTCTCCATACAGACGCGTGTACAAAGAGATATTTGACCACAAAGACGAATTCGATGCGATTGTTTTCTTAACTGAAGAGCAAAAAAGAGATGTTGAGGAAGATTACGGAACGGATGAGCGATTTGTTGTAATTCCTCATGCTGTTACTCTAGATAAAGGCGCGATATTAGATAAGTCTATTGAACGAAACCCTAAATCGGCCATAACACTAGCTCGCTTGGAGGACAGTAAAAATATTGCGGACGGAATTCGTGCTTTCCGTATTGTGGTCGACGAAATTAAAGACGCCGAGTATCATATCTTTGGTTATGGAAAAGAGAAGGAAAATTTACAAGCGTTGATAAAGGATCTGCATTTAGAAAATAACGTTCATATACATGGGTTTACTCATAACGTTAATAGAGAAATTCAAAAACACGGGCTGTCTATTATGACATCTCGATTCGAAGGATTCTGCTTAGTAATTATGGAAAGTCTAGCCAATCAAACGCCCGTAGTGAGTTACAGAACGAAGTACGGTCCGGAAACACTCATTAGAGATGGGAAAGATGGGTACTTAGTAGAATATAATAACTATGAAGAAGCTGCAGAAAAAGTGATCGAATTAATGAAAGACAGTAAGCTGCAGAAAAAGTTTGCCAAAAATTCGTTAGATGTATACAAACGATTTAGTTATGCTCGCTATAAGAAGAACTGGCTAGACTTATTTAAACAGCTTTCGAAATAAGAACGCATAAGGGAGTTTTCATCATAAAGATGAAATGGTGTATGTAGCCGCTGAGAAGATCGGCGAGAATGAAGTATATTAAAAGAAAAAAGCTCTACCCAATAGGGACTGACCCCCGTTTTTGAGACAGGGATCAAAACACCTTTTAAAGCCAATTGCCGATAGCTTATCGGTGATTGGTTGTTTAGTTTGGTTTGAATACGAATATTGTTATAATAATGAATGTACTCTATGACAGTGCGTTCTACGATGGCGGTCGTAGTTCGATCAATGCTGTTAAGATAGAACGTTTCAGACTTTACTGAGGAATGAAACGATTCGATGGAGGCATTATCAGCGAGCTTCTCTTTGCGGGACATGCTCATGGTAATGCCTTTTGTTTTAACAGCTTTTTGATACTCGTAAGATGTATACACAGAACCTTGGTCACTATATAACACGCAGTTCTCAGGCAGCGTTGATAGCTGATCAAGTGTGTCTAATACAAAGTCTGTGTCCTGCTTATCCCCAATCGTAAAAGCAATCACTTCTCCATTGTATAAATTCACAATATACTGGAAAGGTACAATTGTTTCTGTTCATAAGGCAAATATGTGATGTCCGTTACTAGTTTTTCAAGAAGGCGATCAGACTTAAAGTTCTGATCCAATATATTATCGACCACGGCATATGGCTGCCCATTCTTCTTACGCTTTTTCACCTTAACCCGGCACTGCCACTGATTTTTCTGCATAATACGTTGAACCGTTTTATGGTTAATACACATTCTCTTTTTTAGTATGGCTGTGATTTTTCGATATCCATATCGATACTTGGCTCTCGACACAACGTGCCGATTTGTTTTCCAAATAGCGCTTGGGATGATCCTTCATTAGATTCTTCTTCTAACGATAATAAGACGCTCGAGCGATACCTACATGAATACAGATATCCTGCACGGTCATTGTGCTGTGCAACATTTCTACAATTTCGACTGATGTTTCGCTATCAACTTCCTTTCCAATTCGTTGTACTTTTTTAAAACTTCATTCTGTTGTCTCAGGTGACGAATCTCTGCCTGCAGTTTCTCTAATTCGGAAGAATACTCCGGACCTTTTCCATAAGTGTATTGCTTTCCAACAGGCTGTTCAAATCGATGTGTATCCCCAGTCTTATGCCATCTAACCCATGTCTGAATCTGTGTCTTATTCTTAATATTCAACTCCTGCATAATCTCCTTCATAGGTACACCTGCCAATCTCATTTCTACAGCCTTCTGTTTCACTTCTACCGGATAACTCACTCTTGTCCCCATAGAAAAAACACCTCCAAGTCTAATTTCGGATAACAATCATCCGTATTCAATTCTTGAAGGTGTTTTTATTTGTCTCATCTTATGGGGTCAGTCCCAATAAGGCTAGGGCTTTTATTTTTTCCGCATCCAATCTATCGCTATATTCTGCTTACACTTACGGCAAGTTACGTTATGTTCTCCATACATGACAAAGTTGTTCTTAAATTCACATTGCGGACATTCTAAGCGCTTACCACCAACGAAGGCTCCTAAAAGAAGAAATATGCTAATGGCGCCGAGGCCAAGTCAAGGCAAGATGCCGATAATTGTGACGATCAAAATAACACTCAACAATAAAAGTGCAACCGAGCATCCCCATAATTGAACGTGGAACCCACCGTCCCGAACCACTTAATAAAATGCTATATTTTATATGGACCAATGGAACATGAATGGGTACCATGTACCTGACCCTGTATTAGGATTCCTGGTATTAATAATTTTGACTCTGCCATTTGGCTGAACTTGCCAGTTACACTGGTATCCTGAACTGGTAACCTGCACCATCTGTATGTTACGATCAGGAGCTAATTCCTTAGGAAACTCAAGGTATTCTGTATTAAGGTTGGATACATTTTTTAGTGCTCCATTTAGCTCTACCAGATTGCCGATTCTTCTTATTCTTGGCACAGTGTCAGCGCCATATGTCTTACACCCGTTTAACAGAGTTACGTTTAAGTAGCCAGTATCTACTTTATAGATTGGGATTTCTGTTTCTAACGCAACGCCTCTAGGGGAATTATGAACAAAAATAAAGCATTCTCCGTCAATGATCTGAGCTAAGGATAGTCTCCCTTTGTACTTGCATCCGCCCTCGTTTTCGTAGTCATAGTTAACTGCATCTGGTAGCCGTCCGGGGAATTTACTATTGACAGCTTTTGCAAGACTACTTTTAGTATAGATGAAGGAATTTACTAATTGTCCTGCTGTGTTGTATACAGTGATGGCAGGTTTTCCTTTTTGAGCACCTTGCGTTATGAAGATATAACCATTGTTCACAACAATACCCTGAGATTTTTCAGTTAATCTGCCATAGTTCTCTGTCCTAATACTATTAACCAGTACAGGGTTTCCTGCTTTTACACTCTCCCAAGTGTAAATGTATATATTTTTAATAGTGTCAGTCCATACATCAGATGTGACAAAGTAATCCCCATCAACGTCAGATTTTGCTTTTCCTTTAATAGGAAAGGTGCTCCCTAAGACACCAGTTTCATAGTTGAATATAGCCGCAGATTCTTCATTTTTGGGTCGTACGATAAAACTTAGTTGATCGTTCTTATTATAGAAGTAAGGTAGAGATTCTGTAAAAGACCTACTATCAATCGGGATATTTTTACTACTCTTAAGTTTACCATTAAGGTCCCGTACATCAATACGAAGTACTGTTCCTGTGTTTTCTTGATTGGCTACATAAATCTCTTGTCTTTCTTCATTAATTGAAACACCTTGAATCCACGTCTTCATGTCTTTCTTATATCTGACTGGGAAAGAGCAAAGGATTTTTGCACTGTTTATATAAGCTAAGGGGTCCCTCATTATTTCCCTCCTTTTGTTTGTGTCTAGTATTTCAGTAGAAAGTGCGTCTGTCTGTGCTTGCGATTAGCTTTATCAGACCATTAATATCGTTCATGCGTTTTATTTGCTCAGTTGTCGCCATACCTTACCCCCCTATCCCCGGAAAAACTGCGATTACAAAGAATAAAACCATCGCCCCATTGAGCCAACCGTTTGTCTTGTCTCTTTTTGCAATAATTGCGTCATTGCCTATCATTTTCAGATCATCAGCCTGAGCAACGATCATAGGCACTTGCTCGACATTAACCTTTTGTTTGCTTTGCTCTTTCATAGTGTGAAGAGTTGTTTTGAAAAGCAGCTTTGTATTTTCATCAGCTTGCGGCAAGTATGTTTGGATGAATAACTCGTCATTTGCAACGTAGCCGCCCGTTTTTCTGATTGCGGGATGAGTTCATGAGTGTTTGAATTGTTTAGCCTCTGGTTTGTTACTAGTTAAAATAAGTGAATACAAACCAGCTTCATTGACAACTGTTGTTTTTTGATTACGGCCTAATGAATCGGTGAGGTAAACTTTACTTACCTCGTCTTCGTCGAGCCGGGACACTGCTACTTTGTGATTTGAATGACTTAGTACATTGCAGACATCCTTTGCGACAAACCAAGGTTGTCCATCCTTTCCAACTGTCCGAACCTACTGATCTTGATAATTGAATACTTTTTGTAATTCGTTCATTCATGAACCTCCTTAGAAAAGTTGTCATTCACTAAACGAAAATTTTCGTTCAGTAGGTTCCTTGCTATTGCGCTTGTTTCATATTTGCTTGTTCCTGCGCTTCAATCCACGCATCTATGTTGTGCTTAGTGGGGAAAATACGTGTGCGCACTCAGAAGTGAGGAATTTCTTTTTCACGAACCATTGTGTAAATCGTGTCATGATGAACACCGAGGTATTCAGCAGCTTCCTGCACGGTCATTGTGTTGCGAGACATTTCTACACCTCCTACGCTGCAGTTTTACTCTTTTCGTGTAACTTTTCATCAAAAAAAGTTCATTTACATCACCATCTAGGAGCTCAGAAATTTGTTGGGCTTTCTCAAGGCTGGGTTTTGTGCGACCCATTTCTATGTTGGCATAGCCGCTAGCATATCTATAACCAGGTTGTTTCGCCATGTAAGACTGAGTTTTTCCTTGAGCGAGTCTTGTATCTCGAAGTTTTCTAAGCATAATATCTTTCCACCACCTTACTCTATATGTGTAACATTTGTTGATCTCATCATAATATACACACGGTGGGTAAGTCAACATATTTTTATTCTTTTTGTGTAACTATTTATTTATCTTGTGTAAAACGTGTTAAAATTTACACACCAAATGAAAAAAGGTGTATAAATATGGATAATATAACAGGGAAAGTCTTAACCGAATTACGAGAAAAAAAGGGTTGGAGCAAATCTCTAGTTGCAAAGAAATTAGGTCTTAAAACCATGTCAACTTATGCAAACTGGGAATATGGTTTGCGAAAGCCTGATGGTGAAATGCTTGTGAAAATTGCCAATTTATATGGCGTAACTACTGATTATATTCTTACAGGTAAAAGACCTAACAGCTTTAATAGTGACTTATTCGAAGATCCTGATTTACAAATCGCCTTTAAAGATGCATCTGATTTTTCAGAAGAAGCACGAAGACAAGCTATCGATTTTATTAAGTATTTGAAAGAAAAAGAAAAAAGTCGCAAATCTCCGAATGGGGAGAATGATTGACATTCCTTTAAGCAAAAGTATTGCTATTTTTTATTATCAACTGAAGCAAAAAATAATTACATAACAAACACATTATTCTTTATTTATTATTATTGTTTTATTTTGTTTAGTTTAATTAGTTCTGAACACTTCGCCTCAAAATTTGAGGTAAACTATTCAGTTGAAATCATTTCAACCTCAAATCTTTGAGGTTATATTCTCTTTCAACCGCAAATTTTGAGGTAATCCATTAAGTAAATTCACCATCTTATCCCCGTTGATTTTAAGAATCTATTAACATTTTTGGCGAAATCCTCTTGAATTTTTGGCAGTTTTAGCCGATTATTAATAGGTATTCTAATTTATGAACTGGGGGAATTAGGTTGAAAAAGTGGTTCTTTTTATTCATGTCTTTGGGACTAGCGCTTGCGTTAGCAGCATGTAGCTCTACAGATGATGTCTCTACAGGGAGTAGTGATTCAAAAGACAAAAAAACTGAAGAGACTAAAGATGACGGCTCTAAAAAAGTCGATGCAAGCAAACAATCTGCTGAAGCTCTGGGAATGAAAGTTAACCTGGGCGATGTAAAGATCATGAAAGACAAGATAAACGTTGGTATAAACATTGAAAATACTACTGACAAGGTCCTGACTTTCTATCCAGACCAAGGAAATGCAGTAATTGGCAGCATGCAATTATCAGCAAACATGTTCTTGACTGATGGAGAAGTTGGCGGTGAAGTTCAAGGCGGCGTTAAACAAGAAGGAGTTCTTGAGTTTTCAGCTCCTGATGGAAAAGAAATTGATGTTAATAGCGTTAAAGAAATCAAATTAAACTTCGGTGATGTTACAACTGATGACTTCATGAATACTAAAGCAGTAACAATTAAAGTACCAGTTAAGTAAGGGGATTTTGAAATGAAAAGAACAACTGAATTTGTTTTAGGTCTAATTGGTGGAATTTTTGGATTTATAGGAGCCTTTTTGGCATTAATTGTTGGTGGTCTTGATGCCTCTTTTAACTCATCTGGCACAAGCGATATTATCGGTTTAGGTTGGGGCGCTATCTTCCTCTCCATTCTTGGTATTGTTGCTTCTGTAATTATTAGAAAGAAAGCAAAATTGGGTGGAATTTTACTTCTTATATCTGGTATCGGTGGCCTGATTTGTATTTCTTTATTCTACTTACTGCCTGCTGTTCTTCTCATTATCTCAGGCATAATGGGACTCGCAAGAAAAGACAAAACAACGACGACAGCAGCGTAACGAAGAGCCCTTCAAAGGGCTTTTCTTTCACACTAAAAACAGAACATACATTCCCATCAGGTGGTGCTATTATGACAATTCAGTTATCTCATCTAGAAGAAGTAAAAAAAGATTTATACAAAATTGAATATGTTTACTCCTGAAGAAGTTGACATGGAACGGATTGCGGCTGCTTTTCAGATTTGGATACACTACGAAAAGGCAGCAGCATGTTTTGTATAAATGGTCTTTATAGCATGGTTTTGAATTCAAGGACTTCTCATCAACAACAATGGGAGGACTTTGTCCGTGAGCTCGGGCATCATGTGATTAAACACTGCGGGAACCAATTCAATATGAATCGTATGTTCCGCCAGCTTCAAAAGTATCAAGCCAATAGTTTCATGTATCACTTTTGTGTACCGACATTCATGCTCGAAAAGATTTCGTTGCCGCGCATGCAATCGGAGGCTATAAAGTTAATTGGAGATACCTTTAACGTCACATACCCTTTTACAGCTAAACGGCTTGAAATGTACAAAAGAAAACTGTTTTCTATTCTCTGGCATCAAAAGCTTTATCAAGCAAATTAATTTGAACAAGGAGGTAGCCACATGGTTAGTATTGAAAGGCGCAGTGAAAAATCTTTTAGATTAATAGTCGAAAATGGATATGATGAAAACGGTAAAAGAGATAGAAAAAAGAAATCGACTCGTATCGAAGATCCAAAAATATTAAAGTCTAAACGGAAATTACAGGAGTATCTCGAAGATCAACTGGACCGTTTCAGAATTGAAGTAGAGGCCGGCGAGTATATTGCTCCTGAAAAATCTACTGTCGAATCATTTGCAGTGCAGAGAAATGGGTCGAAAAGAAACTCTTTAATAAAAATGGAAAGCCTGGCGGATTAGGAGATCAAAGATATATTTAAAATTCTGCAAGCATTGTTTAAATCCGCAACAAAGGAATGGAAATTGATAAAAGATGATCCTATGGAGGGATTGAGTTCACCTGAAGCTGAGAATAAGGAAATGAACTTTCTTGAATCAGAAAAAGCAGCTGAATGTATTAAAGTGTTGTATGAAATAGATATTAAATGTCGTTTATATTATCTTGCAGCTCTGATCGGCGGGCTTCGTAGAAGAGAAGCTCTTGCTTGCGAATGGAATTTGGATATAGATTGGGACAAAGGTAGAATATACGTAAATAGATCAATTTCTAAAACAATTAATGGAGAACCCCATGTCAAAGTTCCGAAGTCAAAAAGTTCTCAACGATTCGTTAAAATGCCTGATTTTTATATGGATGAGTTGCCTAAATATTATCGCATATGAAAAAGAAAAATTGTTGCTTAGCGATGCCTGGGAAGGCGGAGAACATCAATATGTATTTCACAGTGGTAAAGGAAAACCTTACTATTATACAACCCCTACCGCAAAATGGACTAAAATAAAAAAGAAGTACGGCCTAAAAGATGTTCGTCTTCATGACTTGCGGCATACTATGGTGGCTCTCCTCATGGAAGCTGGCGAAAGTCTCAGTTGCTATCCAAAGAAGAGCTGGACATGCCAGTGCTCGAACAACTAGTGATATTTATGGCCACGTTACCGAGAAACTCGAAAATAGCACAGTAAAACAATTTAACCAGTTCGATCCTAGAAACCTAGCACAAAAACAGAGTTGATTTTGAAATTCTTCTTCAAAATCAGCTCAAAAAAATAATTTCGCCCCCAATTCGGTCCCAACTCGATGAATGATGACAAATCAATAAATAAGCAAAGTAAAAAACCCTTGCTAGTCAAGGGTTTAAGCTATGATTCCGACTGGGCTCGAACCAGCGACCTCTACCCTGTCAAGGTAGCGCTCTCCCAGCTGAGCTACGGAATCATGATATGTATGTGTTGCTGGGTATGTTGTTGTCTTTCTGACAAGTTCTATTATATAACCTTCCCTTATATTCGTCAACTGCTTTTTTAGAAAAACTTTTTTGGACTTGCTGTTCCGTTCCCCGGCTATTATAATATGTCTTAATTTTCTAACAATAGAGGTGATGGGGTTTTGCATTCTTTGATCTCTTCCGATGATGTTTGGGTATTATGGGGGTTTATTGCGGTGTGGGCGGCAGTGAGTATCGGGCTGGAGCAGCGCTTTAAGTGGGCTTCTGCTGTGTCGGGCGCTATTATTGCCCTTGCAGGTGCTATGGTGTTTACAAATGTAGGAGTGCTTCCTGTTGAGTCGCCTGTGTATGACACTGTGTGGTCTTATGTGGTACCACTGGCGATACCACTTTTATTGTTTCAGATCAATGTTAGGCAAATTTTTAAGGAAAGCAGGCGTTTGCTGTTTATTTTTCTGATTAGCTCCGTTGGAACAGTGCTTGGCAGTATCCTGGCTTTTTTTCTACTCAAACAGCATATTCCCTATCTCGATAAAATCGGCGGGATGATCAGCGCCTCTTATATCGGCGGCGGGGTCAACTTTGCGGCGATGGCGGCAAAATTTGAGACGCCTGGTGAATATGTGTCGGCTACCGTTGTGGCTGATAATTTTATGATGGCGCTTTTGTTTTTTATTTTAATCAGCATTCCTGCACTCAAATGGTTTCAGCGGCATTATGCCATGCCGTTTGAAGAGAAGGTAAAAGCCGATGGAAACAGCGGAAACAGTGCTGAAAGCTATTGGAAACGGAAGGATATTTCCTTAAAGGATATCGCATTTAATGCCGGTGCTGCTTTCGCGCTTGTTGCGGTGAGTATGAAGGTTTCCGGTTATTTTAAAAGCATTTTTTCTCATCCCCTGCTGACCGGTACGCTTGGTGATCAGTACCTGGTGCTTACGTCTTTAACTGTTCTTATCATTTTTCTTTTCCCGCGTTTTTTTGAAAGGCTCAATGGATCTCAGGAACTTGGAACCTTTTTGATTTATTTATTTTTTGTGGTGATCGGCATTCCTGCAGATCTCCGCTTAATCGTCACGAATGCGCCTCTTATTCTATTATTCGTGTTTATCATTGCGATCAGCAATTTAGCGGTTTCCTTAGCTGCCGGAAAATTGTTCCGCGTACGGCTTGAAGAAATTCTGCTCGCCGTCAACGCTACTGTCGGGGGACCGACGACTGCGGCTGCGATGGCAATTGCCAAGGGATGGAGGGAGCTTGTCGCCCCGATCATGCTTGTCGGTACGCTCGGCTACTTAATCGGCAACTATGTTGGCACTTTTATGGGAAATTGGTTTTCTTCCTTCTTATAAAAAGGATATTTGCATTTCCCTGAGAATAATGTAAGAGGAATGCTGACTTGAGAACGGAGAGATCACTGTATGTTAAAAGGAAAAACCATTTATGTTAGACCTTTAGAAGTAACGGATGCCGAAGAAAATTTACGGCTGCAAAGCGAAAATCGGGATTTTTTCGAACAGTTTTCTATGATACGCGCAGACGATTACTATACGGTTGAGGGGCAAAGAAAACGAATAACCGAGTATCAGGAAAGACTTGAGAAAGATGAAGAATATCATTTTGGCATCTTTACAGCGTCAGACGATAGATTAATCGGGACGGTTTCGCTCTTTCAAATCATCCGTGGCGCGCTGCAAACTGCGTTCATCGGGTATTTTTTAGACAAAGCCCATAATGGAAAGGGCATTATGACAGAGGCAGTCAGATTGGTTGTTGATTATGCGTTCCACGAATTGAAACTGCATCGGATTGAAGCCGGTGTGATGCCCCGTAATCTCGGGTCCATGCGTGTTTTAGAAAAAGCGGGATTTCATAAAGAAGGCATCGCCCGAAAAAATGTAAAAATTAATGGCGTTTGGGAGGATCATCAAGTCCTCGCGATTCTGAATCCTGATGACGAACAATAATAAAAGAAGCCGGGCCATCCCCGGCTTCTTTTTTAACGAACCGCAACTGGAGCAATTTCTTTCAGCGCTTGTTCGAAATCGTGTTCTAAATCGTCTGCATGTTCGACGCCCACACTCAGACGGAGCAGGCCATCAGTGATACCGCGTTTTTCACGCTCTTCCTTAGGCATTGCCGCGTGAGACATCGTTGCCGGATAGGACAAAATCGATTCCACGGCGCCAAGGCTGACAGCGAAGACTGGAAGTGACACATTCTCGACTAACTTCTTAACGGCCTCTTTGCTTTCAAGCTCAAAAGATAGCACGGCGCCCGCTCCCGTTGACTGGCTTTTATGGGTTTCAGCGCCGGGATGATCAGCCAGTCCCGGATAATACACGCGCTTCACCGCCGGATGCTTCTGGAAAAATTCCGCAAGCCGCTGGGCTGTTTGACTCGCTTTCTCTAAACGGACCTGCAATGTTTTTAATCCGCGCAGGACAAGCCAGCAATCCTGCACGCCAAGGACGGCGCCGAACGCGTTTTGCAGCTTATACAGCTGCTTCCCAAGCTCTTCATCCTTGACAGCAGCTAAACCTGAGAGTACATCGCTGTGTCCGCTTAAGAATTTTGTCGCGCTGTGAAGTACAATATCCACGCCGAGATCAAGCGGACGCTGCAGTGCCGGTGTCATGAATGTATTGTCCAGAAAGGTCAGGCAGCCGTTTTCTTTTGCAAGCTGAACAACTGCTTTAATATCCGTAATCCCAAGTGTCGGATTTGATGGCGTCTCCATATAAATGACCTTTGTGTTCGGCTTGATGCTCCGCGCCACTTCATTACGATCCGTCATGTCGACAAACGTATGCTCAATGCCAAACCGGGTCAGCACCTCTGTCACCATACGGAAGGTTCCGCCGTATACATCTTCTGTCACAAGAACGTGATCACCCTGTGACAGCAGTAAAAATGCTGTTGAGATGGCAGCCATGCCTGAACTGAAAGCAAATCCTCTTGTTCCGCCTTCCAGTGCGGCAATTGTTTCTTCAAGAGCTGTTCTTGTCGGCGTGCCAGAGCGGCTGTAATCATATGCCCCGAACTCTTCAAATGAAGATTGGTGAAAAGTCGAGGCGTGCTGAATCGGTACACTGACCGCCCCGGTTCCGCCGTCTGTTTTAAATGGATTGTGCACGAGCTGGGTTTCCAGCGTCCAATTATGTTTACTCAAATGAAACAGCTCCCTCTTTGACCTGACATAATGCCTGTTTTAGATCCTCTTTTAAATCTTCCGCATGTTCAATTCCGACAGAAAAGCGCAGCAACCGATTGCAGACCCCGTTTGCGATGCGGATCTCTTCAGGAATATCCATGTGCGTCTGGGTCGCAGGGTATGTAATAAAGCTTTCCACCCCGCCGAGACTTTCTGCAAAACAAATGGTCTTCAGTGCTTTTAAAAACGGATTGACCCATTCTTCTTTTTGCAGACGGAAGGACAGCATGCCGCCTTTTCCGGGATACAGCACATCCGAAATTTCTTCCTGCTCTTCTAAAAACGCCGCAAGCTCCTGCGCGTTTGCCTGATGCTGACGCATTCTGAGGCTCAGCGTCTTCATTCCTCTCATCAGAAGCCACGAATCAAATGGCGGCAGGACGGCGCCGATTGCATTTTGATGCTGAAACATTTCCTCTCCGAGCCGCTCATCCTTCACCACGACAAGTCCAGCAAGCAGATCGTTATGCCCGCCTAAATACTTGGTTGCGCTGTGAATGACAATGTCAGCTCCCAGCTCAAGCGGCCGCTGCAAGACCGGTGTATAAAATGTATTATCTACAATCAGCAGAAGACCGTGCTCCTTTGTCATCCGGGCAATATGTTCAATGTCCGCCTCCTGCATAAGGGGGTTTGTCGGCGTTTCCACAAACACCGCTTTTGTATTCGGCGTAATCTTAGAGCGTAAACAGTCCTCATCGCTGAAATCATCATAATGAAAAGTCAATCCGTATTTTTTCCATTCATTTTCAAATAAACGGTACGTGCCGCCATATAGGTCCGATGAAACGATCAGTTCATCTCCGCTTTTAAACAGCGCCATAATCGTTTGGATAGCAGCCATTCCCGAACTAAAGGCAAGCCCTCTCGCGCCGTTTTCTAAGTTAGCGATGGCGTCTTCAACAAGCTGGCGTGTCGGATTTTTTGTGCGGACATAATCAAATCCGGTAGATTCTCCGATCCCTCTGTGGCGGTATGCTGTTGATAAATAAATTGGAGCACTCACTGTTCCCGTGACTTCATCGCTACGGTTCCCAATTTGGGCTAATTTCGTTTCAACGTGCTGTGACATATAGCTGACACCTTCCCTTTTCAAAATAAAAACCCCTTCTTCATAAGAAGAAGGGGTTTAACGCTTCTTCTTATCTTCCAAGCATAAAAAACGCTTGCTGGATTTAGCACCTTGGCGCTTTGCACATGCAAAACAAGCCGGTTGCTGAGGTTTCTAAGGGCCAGTCCCTCCACCTCTCACGATAAGAAATATCGATTTCAATTTTCTGATTGTTTTATATTAGCGCAATTCACAGTTTATTTCAACACTTTTTTCTTCGTGTGCCGAACCGTTTAAAGAGAGAAATTTCTAATAATTCATGGTACAATAATTGAAAATGCAAGAAAGTATAGTGATGTCCTGGAGGAATGTTTTTATGGCACCGAAAAACGGCACAGTGCAAGAAAAGAAATTCTTTTCAAAAGAGCTTAACGAGGAAATGACCTTGCTTGTTTATCTGCCGTCCAACTACTCCCCGCTTTATAAATACCATGTCATTATCGCGCAGGACGGCCACGATTATTTCAGGCTGGGGAGGATCGGCAGACAGGTTGAGGAATTGCTGTCGAAACGCGAAATAGACCGGAGCATTATTATCGGTGTTCCTTATAAGGATGTAAAAGAGCGCAGAAACACTTATCATCCGGAGGGTTCAAAATTTTCGGCTTATAAACGGTTCATCGCCCATGAGCTCGTTCCTTTTGCAGATGATGAGTATCCAACCTATCAGATCGGTTACGGCCGAACGCTGATCGGTGATTCGCTCGGAGCAACCGTGTCACTTATGACAGCGCTTGATTATCCGAATATGTTTGGCAACATCATCATGCAGTCTCCCTATGTTGACAAACACGTACTAGAAGCCGTGAAACAGTCAGGCGATATCAAACACCTCTCTATTTATCACCAAATCGGAACAAAAGAAACTGACGTCCACACGACAGACGGGAACATTCTGGACTTTACAGAACCGAACCGGGAGCTGAAACAGCTGCTGGAGAAGAAACTTTCCGATTATGATTTTGAGCCATTTGACGGAGACCACAAATGGACATACTGGCAGCCGCTCATCACCCCGGCGCTGAAAAAAATGCTGTAACACTCTATCATACTTTATTTCCAGGAGGGACATAATATGAAATACGGAATCGTTTTATTTCCATCAAAAAAGCTCCAAGACCTTGCAAACTCTTACAGAAAGCGCTATGACCCAAGCTACTCTCTAATCCCGCCTCATTTGACGCTGAGAGCATCCTTTGAATGCGCGGAGGAGAAAGCGGATCAGCTCGTATCACATTTAAGAAACATCGCAAAAGAGTCCCACCCACTCGTTCTCAAAATGACAAAATACAGCTCATTTGCGCCTGTCAATAATGTCATTTACATCAAAGCAGAACCGACGGAAGAGTTAAAAACACTCAATGAAAAGCTATACACCGGTGTGTTGGCAGGAGAACAGGAATATAATTTTGTTCCGCATGTGACGGTCGGCCAAAACCTTTCCGACGATGAGCATTCAGATGTGCTGGGACAATTAAAAATGCAGGAAGTGTCGCATGAAGAAATCGTTGACCGTTTCCACTTGCTTTACCAGCTGGAAAACGGATCGTGGACAGTATATGAAACCTTCTTGCTAGGCAGAGGAGAATAATGTTTGAAAGCAGTTATCGCAAAAAATGAAGAACAACTGAAAGATGCATTCTATGTAAGAGAAAAAGTCTTTGTCAAAGAACAAAACGTGCCTGCTGAAGAAGAAATTGACGAACTTGAAAATGAGTCAGAGCATATCGTCGTGTATGACGGTGAAAAGCCTGTCGGTGCCGGAAGATGGCGTATGAAGGACGGCTACGGCAAGTTAGAGCGGATTTGCGTACTGAAAAGCCACCGCTCAGCCGGTGTCGGCGGCATCATTATGAAAGCGCTCGAAAAAGCCGCGGCAGACGGAGGCGCTTCCGGTTTCATTTTAAACGCGCAAACACAGGCTGTGCCGTTTTACAAGAAACACGGGTATCGCGTGCTTTCTGAAAAAGAATTCCTCGATGCCGGCATTCCGCACTTACAAATGA
Organism: Bacillus sp. PS108; assembly: GCF_037963335.1. Lineage (NCBI taxonomy): Bacteria > Bacillati > Bacillota > Bacilli > Caryophanales > Bacillaceae > Bacillus > Bacillus sp. PS108. The sequence continues at coordinate 1,211,742 of NZ_CP150155.1, read as the reverse complement.
TGAAGGACTGAACGCATCCGGATCTTTTGAGATCCGGATTTTTTCCGCATATAAAAAACCGTTCTCTCGTATGAACGGTTTTTTATACATATCGATTAATATATGTGCCCATTCCTTTTTCTCGCAATCTCTTATAAAGAGAGCGCTTACGTTTCATCTCGTTTACTTTTCTTTCAGCGGCCGTTTGATTCTCCTGCTGCTTTTCCAGTTCTTTGTATACCCGCTGAAACGGGACATAGCTGATTTTTTCGGTTCCGGCATAATCCTGCTTATGTCCAATCGTTCTATTAGCATATTGAGCGTATTGCTGGTTCTGAATTTGACCTGCATATATCATACAATACCCACCCCTCTGCTGTCTCTTTTCCCTTAAACTTACTTTTTGAAACACATTTCTTTTGATATGATAGTCATTGTCTGTAATGAACACCTTTTGATTGGGAGGACCCCTTTTTGAAATGCGCCCGACTGAATGATAGAATCATACATTTACATACATATTCGAGAGAACATTATCAATTCCTCTTTGAAGAGGGAATAAAAGGACATTTATTTTGTTCTCATTGCGGAAAGCCCGTTTTGTTACGGCTTAACATCGCCGATCCGCCAGAGTTTATCCATCGCCAGCCAGGCGATTTTCCGGCATGTGAGGAGGCGTGCGAACCGAAGCCCTCTAAAGAGGAAAAAAAAGAAGACGATCAGGAATCTGGTGTCATTCGTTTACCCAAGGGAAAAGCGATCGCCGCTGACCCGTCCCCAGCTGTTACGGAATGGCACCGTCCTAGAAGCATTAAACCAGGAACACCATTTGTGCCAAAAACAATAGAACCCGATACGAGCCTTTTTCCGTCTGTCGGTTTAAACACGGATCAACTGAAAGCTGTCACGGAAACAGAGGGCCCGCTGCTTGTGCTTGCAGGTGCGGGGAGCGGAAAAACACGGGTGCTGACAGCCCGTGCCGCCCACATGATCGAACACTTAGGCATACCGCCTGAAAATATGCTGCTTGTCACCTTTACAACAAAAGCTGTCGCTGAAATGAAAGAGCGTATGGCCAACCAGTACGGATTACAGCCGGCAAAAGTCAGAAGACTTGTGACAGGAACATTCCACAGTCTGTTTTATAAGATCTTGTATCACTCTAATTCTGCTAAATGGAACGGTGAGCATCTGCTGAAAATGGAGTGGCAGCGGGAACAATATATCAAAAAAGCACTCTATGAAGAAGGCATCGATGAGAAAGAATTCCCAGTTGACCAAGCTCTGCAGCAGATCGGTTTTTGGAAAAACACTTATGTCCCAAATGAACGCATCCCTCTAAAAGATGAGTGGGAAAAACAAGTTTATCGTTTATATGAACATTATGAACGCCAGAAAAAAGAACACAGTCAATTTGATTTTGATGACATGGCTTCAGCCTGCTATGAATTGTTTATCGAGCGGCCTGACCTTCTGGAACAATATCAATCTCGGTTTACGTATATCTTAATTGATGAGTTTCAGGACATTAATCCGGTTCAATACAAAATCATGCAAATGCTCGCCAGCCCGGAGCAAAACCTGTGCTGTGTCGGAGACGATGACCAGTCCATCTACGCGTTTCGCGGAAGCAATCCGTCTTTCATTCTTGATTTTCAAAAGGATTATCCGGGAGCGAAGACGATCTATTTAACTGCGAACTACAGGTCTACGCACCCGATCGTCTCTAGTGCTGATATCGTTGTGAAAAAGAACAAAAACAGATATGCCAAAACGCTTGAAGCGGCCCGCGATGACATTCAGGTCCCTGTGCTGTTTTATCCTTATGATGAAGAGGAAGAAGCCACAATGGTCGTTTCCGATATCAAAGAAAAAATTCAAAATGGAGCCAGTCCAGAAGACTTTGCGGTTCTGTACCGCACAAACAGCGGAGGCCGTGCTATTTATGAAAGGCTTCATCAATCATCAATTCCGTATACAGCTGACCGCGGCGTCCAATCGTTTTACAGCAGACGGATCGTCCGCCAGATTCTCGCCTACTTGTACGCCAGCCAAAATGAGGATGACACCGAGGCGATTAAACATTTGCTTCCCGCCTTGTTTTTAAAACAGTCCGCTTTGAATACGCTGAAGGCGCTCTCGATCACAGAGGACTGTACCATGATCAAAGCGCTGGCCAAATTGCCTGATCTGAAGCCATTCCAGCTGGACAAAATCAAGAAAATCGTACCGTTTTTTGCAAGCCTCCGCACGATGAAGCCCGTAGAAGCCATCACCTTTGCAGAAGGAAAAATGGGCTTCTCCGAGTATTTAAAAAAGCGGGGCAATGAGGGCAACAAACTGGAAAAAGGCTCTGATGACCTGCGCGACATCAAGGTTGTCGCCAAGAAGTTCAAAACGATTCCTGACTTTCTTGCCCACGTAGACCATATGAGGGCCGCTGAGAAAAACAGAACGGATGAACATGGCGTTCAGCTGATGACCATTCACCGGTCAAAAGGCCTTGAATTCAAAACAGTCTACGTGTTAGGCACTGTAGATGGCTCGATTCCGCACGATTTCTCATTAGAAACGGCAAGAAAAGGAGACGAGGCCGCTCTTGAGGAGGAAAGACGCCTTTTATATGTAGCCATGACCCGGGCGAAACAGCATTTATATTTGTCTTGCCCCGCTAACAGGCGCGGCAAAACAGCCAACCGCTCAAGATTTTTGTATCCCCTTCTACAAAAAGCAAGACAGCCCTTGCATCATTAACAGCCCGGCAGATTACTGCCGGGTTTTTACTGTAAAAAAAGGCCCGCTGCAGTGAGTCAGCCAGGCCATCCACTTATTTATTATCCATCATTTTAGAAATCGTGCCAAAATCAAGCTTTTCTTTTCCGCTTGTAATAGATTCCACAATTTTATCTTCTAATTCTTTTGGCACGCGTCTGTTTGCCATCTGCGCTACGCGGTTAATCACACTGCGCACTGTATTTTCATCTTTAAAATTAGCGTTTTGGAGTGATCCGGCAAGATTCATTACATCCTGCATCTTCACACCTGTTTTCTTTTCGATGTTCTTAAAAAATTGATTATCCATAATGCGCCTCCTTTTGGCGGAGTAATACGGTATTGTATGAATGCACATAATACAATGTGCTTTTCCAACATTTTTAAAAATAAACACAAGGCAAGGAAGCACGGGTTATAACCCGTACTTCCTCAATACATCTTAAAAGAAAGATGCACCTACGATGATGAGGAGAATGAATAATACGACCAACAAAACAAATGTTGAACCATAGCCGCCGCCGTAACCGCCAGCATAACCGCCATAACAGCCGCCGTAGCCGCCGCCGAATCCGTATCCAAAGCCCATAGATAAGCACCTCCTTTACTCTCTATACACTATGTGAGCTGCTTGGATCGGCTTGGATATTCGCATAGGGCGTTTGCGGATTTATGATTGATCATATTGAGCTTGATGTTTCTTAAGTAAGGCCTCCGTTTTTTCAGCCAGCTCTTCAATCTCATCTTCAAATTCCAGACCGGCTTTATCAAATGCATCCAAGTCTTTTCTGATGCGACCCATCGTGTCTTCATACTCTTTTTGCTTTTGTTCGTGTGGTTCGTATCTTCCTTCTATCCATTTTTCAAACTCATTCACTTTTATCCCCCCGCTTATGATATATGCTGAGCGAGGCCGCTCCGTTAAAAAACAAAAAACCGGAGTTCTCCGGTTTCTTTGCCAGACTATTGAGGCTTTTTCTTTTTATTTCCGCACCCGCAGCCTTTCTTTTTTATCTTTTTTGATTGATACGATGAATCTGTATATGGAGATTTTTGGGAAGGTTTATGATGTTGGTTCATTTTTGTCCCCTTCCTTTCCTTATGTCATATATGCTACTTTATGCTGATGCTAGTGAAAAGTTGCTGGTGGTAACGCCTCATTCTTGCAGCCATTTTGATACGAGCGTTTCTATGATGCCGGCAAGGCCGGCGATCGCCAAAAGTAAAATCAGCCACTGCGCCGCTTGCGGGATCAACGCTTGGCATAAAATCAAAAAGCCGGCGCACCACACGCCTGTGCACCAATAGCAGCTCAGCAATTCACCAATAAACGCCCTGACACCGCTTCCTTTAATCACGATATAGGTTTGAATATTCCCGTCCGCATCCTTTTCTTCCTTCTCTTCATGAAACAGACTGCGAAGTGGCGCCATAATCGTGTCAAACACCAACAGGCGGGCGAGCCGAAAGACCGCAAGCGATAGAAGAACAATTGTCAGCCCATTTATAACCACTCGTTCACTCCTTTGCCAATCATGATCCCTTCACATATATGCGAAAACCCTATTCTTCATGAATTGTATCTTGTCCGGCAGAAAATTGGTTATTTTTATTATTCCGCTCTGCACCCCATTTGCATTATATAGAGTATGGATAAGAAAGGAGTGAAGGTTATGTCATTTGAAACAAAAATTGAATCCCTGCATCCTGACATATTTGAGCAATTATCAAGCGAATTCGAGCAGCAGATCGAAGTGATTGATTGCGAAAATATCACAATAGATACGTCACATATAACATCTGCCCTTTCTATACAAGCCTTGGTTACAACATTGATTATCCTGCTGACACAGCTCGTTATTGCCGACGAGGACTTGGCCGACACAGTAGCAAGCGAAATACTCATTCTCGATAACTCTCAAATCAAAAAAAGAACCATCATTAAAATTATCAACAGCCGAAACATCAAGATTACTTTGTCTGCAGACGAAATAATAACCTTTGTACAAATCTTGCTTCAGGTGTTAAACAGTATGCTACTTGAATTCGACATCCTTTAACCCTTTCTTTTCACAAACTAAAAGTTGAGGTGAGAACAAATGTCAGATAACGATAAAATCAAAGAAGAGCTTGAAAAGCTCCCAGAAGTTGATCCAATGATGAAAATGCTGGTCCAAAACATATTTGTAAAACACGGCATCACAAAAGACAAAATGAAAAAAGTATCAGATGAAGAAAAAGAAATGCTTTTGAATATGGTAAAAGACCTGCAAGCGAAATCAGCGGAGCTAGCTGAAAAACACAAGAAGAAAAAAGAAGAAGAAGCCGTACAAGAGCAAAAGAGCGATAAACCGCTTAGCCGCAGAGAGCAGCTCATTGAACAGCTCAGACAAAGACGGCAAAACAATAACAATTCAAATTAATCATAAAAAATAGGGCACATCATCAAGATAAATGCCTCAGTCAAAGTAAGAGGCTCGCTCATTTAATAACAGTAAAAGAAAAGGAGGAATAGATATGGAAAGCAGACCATACTCTTGGGTTGCACTTGATCCTGACTGTGACCATCCGTTAGAGCACAAAGAGAAAGAAAAAGAAGAAAGAAAATGCAATTGCGATATTTGCTGCAATAACAATGGGTTTGGCAATGACAACAACGCCTTTATCGACCAAGATCTAGCTCAGGCAAATCTCAACAAACAAGTCTCAGATGAGACGATTATTATTAGAGACTCTTGTGACATCAACGTTTCATCTACAGACGTTCAAGCCGTAACATCTATTGTAACAGCGCTTAATGCAGCTGTCTTGACAGTAGCTCTCACCTCCATTGCAGATGGCGTTATTGCTGAATTAGTCGCACAAGATTTATTGCAGCTTACAGCTAACAAGCAAGTAAACCGCCAGAAACTTCTTATCGAATGCTCCCGCGGCGTAAACGTCACAACAGTAGATGCCGATATCGCAACCCTTGTCTCTACAGCTACAAACGTTCTGATCGCTGTCCTAGTCATCACTCTTGTCCTCTAGAACCTAAAAGCAGAGCTAAAAACGCTCTGCTTTTTCTTATTTTCCAAGCATATGATGAATATATAGACGTTCACCCACACCAAGTGGGGCACGGGTACATATGTTGTTAAGGACTAAAGTCAAATACCCTATAAAGAAGGAGCTGAAATCAATGAGCTGCGGAAAAACCCATGGCCGGCATGAGAACTGTGTATGCGATGCAGTGGAAAAGATTTTAGCAGAGCAGGAGGCAGTTGAGGAACAGTGTCCGACTGGCTGCTATACAAACCTTTTGAATCCGACAATTGCAGGTAAAGACACAATTCCGTTTCTCTTGTTTGATAAAAAAGGCGGATTGTTCTCCACATTCGGAAACGTGGGGGGATTTGTGGATGATATGCAATGCTTTGAATCCATTTTCTTCCGCGTTGAAAAATTATGTGATTGCTGCGCAACACTGTCTATTTTACGCCCTGTCGATGTTAAAGGCGATACCTTAAGTGTTTGCCATCCTTGCGACCCGGATTTCTTCGGGCTAGAAAAAACAGATTTCTGCATTGAAGTGGATCTCGGATGCTTCTGCGCGATTCAGTGCCTGTCACCAGAGCTAGTTGACAGAACATCGCCTCATAAAGATAAAAAGCATCATCACAATGGATAAACACTTGTAAAGAGGAATCCCCTTCCAAACTCTATTACAGGTGCAAATCATTCAGCTGCTTCCAGAGTGAGGCAGCTGACTCTCCATCATTTCGCCAGTCTCAAATTTATAAGGCAGGAGGGATAATATGAGCCAGAAAACATCAAGCTGCGTGCGTGAAGCTGTAGAAAATATTGAAGATCTGCAAAACGCTGTTGAAGAAGACTGCCCGACCGGCTGCCACTCTAAGCTTTTATCTGTAAGCCATTCGTTAGGCGACACAGTGCCTTTTGCAATATTTACATCAAAATCAACGCCATTAGTCGCCTTCGGAAATGTCGGCGAACTCGATAACGGCCCTTGCTTTAATACAGTATTTTTCAGGGTCGAAAGAGTGCATGGAAGCTGCGCAACACTGTCATTATTAATCGCATTTGACGAACACAAACACATTTTGGACTTCACCGATAAAGATACGGTGTGTGAAGTGTTCCGACTCGAAAAAACGAACTACTGTATTGAAGTTGACTTAGACTGCTTCTGCGCAATCAACTGCTTAAATCCTCGATTAATCAATCGTACACATCATCAGCATTAATCATAAGCTGGAAAAGCTTGCAAGCCTGCAGGCTTTTCTCTATGTAAAAAAGCTGTCCGGCAACATCAGCCGGGCAGCTTTTTTCTTTTTCGTTAAAAACCGAGCGGGTGCAAAGAGGTAATATCATCGATTGCCAGTTCGGTTGGGGCTCCGTTTCCGGTTGTTCGAAGCAGGACGGAATCATTTCTTCTTCCGACAATCACGCCCCTGTACGTTCTTCCATTGGCTTCAATCAAACAAAGCGCTCTCGGCATGTTATGAGGCAGCTTTGTTAAAAAATCAATTTTTTCGTGGATCGTCATCTTGCTCATCGGTTTTTTCACTTTTCGTGCCGGCGGTGCTTTTTCCTCCGCTTTATCAGCACTATGGACAGCTTCCGGTTCTTTCTCAGGCTTCCGGGCCTCAAGTGCAGGCTCTTCCTTTTTTTCTGCTTTCGGGGGCTCGTGTTCGACGGTTTCTTCTACGGCCTGCGGCTCTGCTTTCTGTTCCTCTTGGCTTTTTATGTTCTCTGGCTCTCTCACCTCTTGTATTTGCTGACTCACTGGTTCGGCTGCAGGCTTTTGGTCTTCTTGCAGGACATCCTGTGCCACGGCTTCCTCCTGCTGCTTCTCATGGTAAGCCGGCTTTTCCTCAGCTTTTGGCGGAGCGGGTTTGTCGGCCTTTCTTTTGATGACAATCTCCTGCATGGATGACCTTGTAGTTTCTGCATAATCCGGCTGAACAATATACATGAGCGGTTTTTTATCCGCGTTTCTTTTCTTATTAGACATCTTCATCCCTCCGATTGTGTCATATTCTATCTATATGACAGAAAGCTGAAAATCAGAAGAAATAAAAAAGCAATCCCTATTCGGGATTGCTTGATATAGATCCTGCTTAGCGGGCAGTGATATGGAAACCAGAATCAACGTGAAGATTTTCACCTGTAATCCCGCGGGACATATCGCTGAACAAGAACGCAGCTGTATCGCCCACTTCTTCAGGTGTTGTCGTGCGGCGAAGCGGTGCACGCTCTTCGATGTCTTTTAAGATAGAGTTGAAATCGCTGATACCTTTAGCAGATAATGTTCTGATCGGGCCGGCAGAAATGCTGTTGACGCGGATATTTTCTTTTCCTAAGTCAGCAGCTAAATATTTCACACTTGCATCAAGAGAAGCTTTTGCTACACCCATAACGTTGTAGTTTGGCATCACAAGCTCTCCGCCAAGGTACGTCAAAGTGACAATGCTTCCGCCTTCAGTCATCATCGGACGTGCCGCTTTGACAACAGCAGTCAGAGAATATGAGCTGATGTTATGAGCCAAAAGGAAGCCGTCACGATTTGTGTTTAAGTATTCGCCGACAAGCTCTTCTTTGTTGGCAAACGCGATACAATGCGCGATACCGTGGATTACACCGACCTGCTCCTTAATGCTTGCGAAGCAAGTTTCGATTTCTGCGTCGTTTGTAACATCGCAAGGGAGGATGATGGAATCGTTGCGGTCTAATGTTCCAGCAAGCTCGTGAACGGATTTCTCCAGGCGTTCACCAGCGTATGTGAAAATCAAACGTGCACCCGCTTCATGTAAAGAACGCGCAATGCCCCAGGCGATGCTGCGTTTGTTGGCTACCCCCATCACAACAATGTTGCGGCCTTCAAGTGAAAAATTCATATGTATAAAGCCTCCTATATTTAATAAAGACATAGTATTAGTACCTGATCTTAATTCCTATCATATCATAACCTTGTCCAGATGAAAAGCGCATACCGTAGCAAACGCAAAAGAGATCACCATCAGCTGGTGATCTCATCGGCTTGTATTTAAGCTGTTTCGTTTAAAAGCGAAATGGTTTGTCGGCCCGTGTCCTGATCCGATGCCGAGCGTATTTTCCACCGCTTCGCGGACAAAGTTGGCCGCAATCTCAAATGCCTGATGGATGCTGTCTCCTTTAGCCGTTTGGGCCGTTAAAGCCGCAGCAAAGGTGCAGCCTGTGCCATGCGTATGCTTCGTATTGATATAAGGATGGGTGATTTGCATAAACATGCTGCCATCAAAAAGAAGGTCAGTAATGTGATTGTCTTCAGGCTGGTGCCCGCCTTTGATAATGACATGCTGCGCACCCATCTTGACGAGCTGCTCCGCTGCTTTTTTCCGGTCATCCAGCGAGCTGATTGTCATTCCTGTCAGCGTTTCTGCTTCCGGGACATTCGGCGTAATCGCGTAGCTTCTTGGAATGAGCAACTCCTTTAAGGTGGCAACTGACTCATCACGCAGCAAGGATGCCCCGCCCTTTGCGATCATAACCGGATCAACAATTACACGATTGAATCCGTACTCGTCAATTTTTCTTGCCACTTCTTCAATCATGTCGGCATTCCAGAGCATTCCCGTCTTAACTGCATCCGGTCTCAAATCCTCAGCAACAGCGTCAATTTGCTGTCTCAACGTCTCTACAGTCAGCGGATGCACACCGTGAACGCCAAGCGTATTTTGAGCGGTTACCGCCGTAATCGCAGACATTCCGAATACATCAAGCTCTTGAAAGGTTTTAATATCAGCCTGTATCCCTGCGCCGCCGCCTGAATCTGATCCGGCGATTGTCAATGCTTTATATATACTCATTACACTACACTCCTTTTATTACCCAATCCATTTATGATAAATGGATTTTGCCCGGGCAATATCATTTGTTCCATGGATCAAAGCTCTGCCGTCCCGGAACAACACCATTTTCATATCATCCGAGCGGCAGGAAATTAAATACGGGTTCGCAGCTACTTCAAACCCGGCCTGCCTCAGCTGACCGGCAAGCGCTTCAAGATCCGCTTCTTTCGTAATAGATGATCTGATCTGCACCGTGTTCCTGCCGCACAATACAGCCGCTTTTGTTTGATTTTCATATGACAAAAACGGAAAATCTTTTGTGCCGCAGCTTGGGCATGCGTCATGTTTGAGACTGGCCGCTCTCACTTCTGACCGCTCGTTTTTCCACAAGTCAAAGGAGCGCAGCACTGGCTCACACTCCTCTCCCGTCAGCAGCTTCAGTGCATCTGTTACCTGAAAGACTGCTACCTGCAAAACAGCCGGACTGATGATGCCAGCTGTGTCACATGTTGCTCCGCCAATCGGAAGTGCATCGAGCAAGCAATGCAGGCAAGGAGTAGAACCCGGCACCACGGTAAAGGTGAGGCCGTAGCTCCCTACACAGGCACCGTAAAGAAAAGGAATCCCTTCCTTTACCGCAGCATCATTTACGATCAGGCGGGTTTCAAAATTATCAGCCGCATCCACTATAATTGATGCATCCCTAATCAGCTCGAAGATATTTTCTGCTGTCACATCCATGACAAGGCCGGTCACATCAACATCGCTGTTAATCGAACGGAGACGGCGCTCCGCAGCGGCTGCTTTCGGCATTTCTTTTTTGACATCATCTTCTGTATAAAGCTGCTGGCGCTGGAGGTTGCTCCATTCAACATAATCTCTGTCGGCAATTTTCACAGAGCCGACTCCCGCTCTCACCAGCATTTCTGCACTGGCTGTTCCGAGCGCGCCGGCGCCGATAATCACGGCGCGCGCTTCTTTCAATTTTTTCTGGCCGGATGGGCCGATCGGAGCAAACAACTCCTGCCTTGAATACCTGCCTGTCATACAGGAAGACCTTCTCCCGGACTGCTTGCCGTTCCGTATTGCTTAAGCGGGATGCGGCCCGCCTCATAAGAAAGGCGTCCTGCTTCCACCGCGAGCTTCATGGCACGAGCCATTTTCACAGGATCGTCAGCGCCCGATACAGCCGTATTGAGCAGTACGCCATCCGCTCCAAGCTCCATTGCGTATGCCGCATCTTTAGGCGAGCCGATTCCCGCATCCACGATGACCGGCACTTTCGCCTGTTCAATAATAAATGACAGATTCAAAGGATTTAAAATTCCTTGTCCTGATCCAATCGGAGATGCACCCGGCATGATGGCATGAACGCCGAGCTCTTCCAGCTTTCTCGCCAGCACAACGTCATCCGACGTGTACGGGAGCACAATAAAGCCTTCTTCAAGAAGCTGTTCAGACGCTTTTAATGTCTCAACAGGGTCAGGCAGCAAGGAACGGCTGCATCCGATGACTTCAACTTTAATCATGTCACAAAGGCCTGACGCTTTTGCCAGCCTTGCAATCCGAACCGCTTCTTCAGCAGTGCTGGCGCCCGCTGTATTCGGCAAAAGCGTATATTTGGATAAATCAAGCTGTTCCAGAAAATTCGGCTGAGATGCTTCAAAGATGTTCATTCTCCGCACAGCAAAGGTTAAAATATCAGACTCGGAAACAGCTACTGCTTCCTTTTGAATGTCAAACGATGGGTATTTCCCCGTGCCCAGCAGCAATCTTGATTGAAATGATTTTCCGCCAATTGTTAACATGCTCATCCGCCTCCTACAAAATGGACAATTTCAATGACATCACGATCACAAAGCTCAACCTCGTGATAGCGTTCTTTACCGATTATTTCTTTATTTCTTTCCACGATAACAATTTTATTTTCAAGCTGATACGACGCCAGCAGGTCTTGAATTGTACCTGCGTCTTTTTCCCACTTCACGTCTTTACCGTTCAGCTGTAGCATCATATCTGAACCGCCTCCTTGCGATCAATTCGGAATGCGTGCAGCCAGTCTTGGTTGACCTCTTTATTCATGATGAGATCACTGATCAAAGCGCCCGTTGCGGGAGCAAGCAGGATCCCGTTTCTGAAATGGCCCGCCGCAAATAAAATACGGCTGTCCTCAGGATGTCTGCCGATGTACGGTTTTCCATCCTTTGTTCCCGGCCGGAGTCCCGCCCAAAAACGATCCACCTTCATATTCTGTATAGCCGGCAGCATCGTTTTTGCTTTTTTCATAACCGATTCCAATCCGCCAAGATCCGGTGTTTCACTCCAGTCCCCCGGCTTCATTGTCGCGCCGACAACCAGTCTTCCGCTTTTTCTCGGTACGATATAGCAGTGATCATGGTAAAGCGTTTTTGTCAGCGGGATATCATCATTCCAAACGGACAGGCACTCCCCTTTTACAGGGAGAAAAGCATTGTTAAGTCCAAGCTGTTTAAAAAACATTCCGCTCCACACCCCGCTGGCAACGACAACATGATTAGCCCATACGTCTCCGCTAGGGGTCTTGATGAACAGGGCTTCACCGTCACGTTCGACATACAGGACGGGCGTATGCTCAAAAATCTCCGCCCCAAGCATTTTTGCTGCTTTCACATATGCCTTGCAAACAAAATAAGGCTCCACATGCACATCATCCTGAATAAAAGATGCACCAAAGATGTCACCAGACGCATACGGCTCTTTTTCTAACACCTCTTCTTTTGAATACCAGCTGACAGAGTCCAAATCGTCCATCTGTCTCAGCTGCAGCACATCTTCTTCAGAAAATGCAAGCTTAAACATACCGCCGTTATGCTGCCTGATATCCACACCGGATAATGCATAAAGCTCTTCTCCAAGACCTTTGTACAGACGCTGGCTGTGCATGGCGAAATCAAAAAACGCGTCACGTTCCTCGCATTCGGCATGGGCGCCCAGCATTCCGGCAGCGGCACTTGTCGTTCTGCCGCCCATTGTTCTGCTTTCAAACAATGCGGTGTTTTTGTTTTCCTTTGCCAAATAATAAGCAATTGCGGAACCGATAATTCCGCCTCCAATCACCACTGCTTCATAATGCCTTTTCATAGCGCATCTCCTTTAGCTTGCGGGAATATCGTCTGGCTGCTTCCAAAGGTTCAGCGGAAGAGAAAATTCCTGACATAACAGCAATGCCGTCTGCCCCTGCTTGTTTTACGTCTCTTAACCTGTCCGGCGTCATCCCCCCGATGGCTATAACCGGGATGGAAATCCGCTGTTTGATATCTGACAGCAAAGATACTCCTCTGCCTTCAAGACCCTTTTTGCAATCCGTTTCAAACACATGGCCGAACAGCACGTAGTCCGCGTCTTCCTTTTCTGCTTGAACCGCTTCCTCCAGTGAATGCACCGACCTCCCGATATGAAGGTGTGGAAATCTGGCTCTGACCTGCTTCGGTGAAAAGCTGCCGCTTGGCAGCTGCACGCGGTGAATAGTAGAGAAAAGTGCAATATCCACGCGCCCGTTCATCACCAGTTTTCGTTTATCTATACCGCCTTCAAAAATAAGATCGAGCAGTTTCAAAATATCCGCCGCCGATTTTGAACGTTCCCGAATATGAATAAAATCAACTTCATTCTGAATCGTAATGATGATTCTCGCTAGCTCTTTTACCGGCTTGCTGTCATCCGTTATGGCGTGAAGCTCCACATTCCTCCACCTCTTTTATGGCGCTGTCAGACCAGCCTTCTTTTCGATAGGCCATTCCCCAAAATTGATATTCATAGTAGCTGGAGATGACAAAATTCTCTTTCATCTTGGCACGTACTTCCTCCGTGCTGTTTTCCGCCAGCTCATCAAAGCGGTTGATTTGCTCCTCGACCTGTTGTCTAAACCAATCACCGCCATATGTGCCAATCCACTTCTGATAAATTGGATGCCCCGGATCACAATGCAGCAATTTCTCACCAACCTCGTAATAGAGCCAATAGCATGGCAGCAGGGCCGCTAAGATTTCAGCGAAATTCCCGCTCAAAACCGAACGGTACATATGGGATGTATAAGAGTACGCAGTAGGAGACGGCTTAAACGCCTTACGCTCTTCCTCGCTGATTTCCAACAGCTCGGCAAACTCCCGATGAAGCGCCATTTCCGCCTCATATGTACCTTGGGCATGGCTTGCCATCCGCCCCGTTGTATAAAGGTCCTTCGCATAAGCGGCGCCAAATGACTGCACCTTTGCAAAATGCGTTAAATAATAGGAATCCTGAAGTACGTAGTATTTAAAACGGTCAATCGGAAGCGTTCCGTCACCGATTCCTTGAACGAACGGATGGACAAAGCTCCCCTCCCACCATTCTGCGGCTGCACTGCGGCATTCTTCTGAAAACTTCACAAATCATTCCCCCTCTGAAAATAAAAAAACCACTTTCCCGCAAGGAAAAGTGGTTTGGAATTGGCATAGTAAAATAACACAAATACCGCTCCACTTCCCTACGCAGGTCTGAACCTGTTCAAGTTATGAGGGTCTAAAAGTCACACTTTTATCTCAGCCCTTATGAAGGACACCCCTAGTGGTTAAACGAATACATATTGAATTGTTCTGCATCTCTATATTAACACGAATCCTTATTTGGTCAAGATTTATCCTTCCAATGTTTTCTTAAGATCCGTTACGTACCCCCGAGATCCGGTGACAATTAAACGGTCTCCCAATTTCAGCCTCGTATCCCCATGAGGAACGATGCTGTCCACACCTCTGAAGATCCTGACAAAGATGACGTCACCTGTTAAAGGGAATTCCCGTAAAATGACACCATCATATTTACTGTTCTCCATATTAATTTGATACAGCGAAGACTCTTGGTTCGTGAGCAGCTTCATGACGCCAGGCGCTTCTATCAGTGCGCGAAGCAGCGTTTTTGTCGACAGCAGAATAGAAAAGATGCTGATTCCCTGCTCCTTCAGAGCTGCTTCATGCTCCGGTGATCCTACGCTTGCAATGACTCTTTCTGTGCCTTTTTCTTTTGCAAGTAATGCAATGTCTGCATTCATATCTTCATTTCCTGTCGCCACAACGAGGATATCCGTTTCAAAAATGCCGAGTGATTCAAGCGTCTCGTGCTCATAGTCAGAAATTGTTTCAACAGCAAACACTGATTCTGACAGCTTTTCCTCCGCATTCTCTTGGTAGACGTGTATAACACGCACGTCATACTCTTCCTCTGGCAATTCAAGTGTAACAGGCAAAGTCATTTGATTGGCGCCAATGAACGTAATCGTCTTTTTCTCCTCCGGCTGCTCTTCCCGTTTGTATAACTTTTTAAAACAGATCGGCGTAAAAATACTTGCAATGACGGCTACTAAAATTAGCGCTCCTGACATATTTGCGCTGATCACGTGAAGCTGCTGGCCGATTGTTGCAGCGGCAATCACGAGCGAAAGCGTTGATGTCAGCAGGAAACCGGACGCGAAAATGGTTCGGTTATCATACCACTTCTTTAGGTACATGACAGGAATGATTTTGCTGACTAACAGCGCCAGCAGCAGGAGCGGAATCATGATTAAAATTGTTTTATCCTGGAAAAGAGTCCAAATATCAAGCTTCACACCGACCATCACGAAGAAAATCGGTATTAAGAACCCATAACCGAATGAGTCCAGCTGCTGAACAAGTTCTTTGTTTGGCGAAAGCAGGGAAACAAGAACCCCCGCTAAGAAAGCGCCGAGAATATTTTCCGCCCCAAGTGATTCAGACAGGGCAACGAGTACAATGATTAACGTAAAAATGGCACGCGTCCCGATCTGGATCGTCCCTTTTGACATGGACTGCACAAAAGAGCGATGTTTAAAGACCCGGCCGAAAAAGTAAAGCACCACTCCGGCTGCAAACAGAATCATCAGGAGCCACATGTTTCCGCTGTCCTCTCCGTATAAAGAAGAAAAAACAGCAAGAAGAATCATCGTAGCCAAATCAGCAATAACAGCAACAAGCAAAATAATCTGCCCGATATTCGAATTCATTATCCGTTCTTCTTTTAATGTTGGAACGACAACGCCTAACGATATCGTTGAAATAATAAGGGTCATTAAAAATGCATTTTGGATAAATCCGGCCAAGACGAACCCATAGGACAAGAGCAATGATAAAATAAAAATACCGACGAAAATAACAGATGCCGCAGCAAACGTATTCGGCGCTTCCTTGCCATTCGGCAGGAACTGCTTTTTCTTTCCTTTCTCAAACGACGAAAAATCAATTTCAAGCCCGCTTAAAAACATCAAAAAGATAAATCCGAGCATAGAGAGTGTTTGGAGCCAGGTGTCACCCTCCACAACTAAATTAAGGCCGCTTTTCCCAATTATCAGCCCCATAATGATTTCAGCAACAACAACCGGGATGCTGAGTTTAAACCGATGCAAAAGGATGGGTGTCAAAAATGCAACGATAAGTACAACAACTAAAGATGCGACAGATGTATGCGCCATAATCAGAACCTCCTTTTTAAGTCAGGGTTATGCTAGTTCTCACTCAGAGAACAAAACCTCATTTTTAAAAAACATAACGCGATTTTAACAAGGGTGATGATGAAAAATAAAGTGATAAGGTCTTAATCCTGTTTAGAAAATGATTCTTCTATAATTTGCACATAAAAGCTTGTGATGACTCACAACACTTTGCTTCATAATAAATAAAACAATCGGTAAGGAGGATACCGCATGGCTTACGATATCATCAGCGATATTCATGGCTGCTATGACGAAATGACTGCATTAATCCAAAAGCTTGGCTATACAATCAAAAATGGAGTACCTGTCCATGAAGAAGGCAGGGTGCTTGTTTTTGCCGGAGATTTAACTGACAGAGGGCCCAAATCGATAGAGGTCATCCGATTTGTAGCCGGCGCTTACGAAAAAGGCGCTGTGCGTTATGTCCCGGGAAACCATTGCAATAAATTATATCGTTACTTAAAAGGAAATCCGGTAAAAGTGATGCATGGTCTCGAAACAACAGCGGCAGAGCTTGAGGAACTTTCTAAAGATGAGAGAAAATCAGTCAGCGAACAGTTTATGAAGCTGTACGAAACAGCGCCGCTTTACGACATCTTACATAATGGAGAATTAGTTGTCGCCCATGCTGGCATAAGAGCTGACGATATCGGCAAATATACCCGGAGAGTGAAGGACTTTGTGCTTTACGGTGACGTGACGGGTGAAACATATCCGGACGGCAGACCCGTCAGACGTGATTGGGCGGCAGCCTATAACGGAAAGGCTTGGGTGGTATACGGTCATACACCTGTGAAAGAGCCTCGGAAGGTCAAGCGCACCATCAACATTGATACAGGCTGCGTGTTCGGAAATCAACTGACAGGCTTTCGCTTTCCAGAAATAGAAACCGTCTCTGTTCCAAGCTCCCTGCCTTACGACGAATCAAGATTTCGCCCCATATAAAAAAGGAGAGAATCAATGATTCTCTCCTTTTATCAGTTTTCTCATATCCTGAGGCAGTGGAGCATGAAACGTCATGTTCTCCTGTGTCAGCGGATGGATAAACGAAAGATGCTCGCTGTGCAGAGCCTGCCGGCCAATTTCCTGTCTCGTTCCGCCGTACAGTGTATCGCCGCACAACGGGTGCCCGAGATAACTCATATGAACACGAATTTGATGGGTTCGTCCAGTCTCAAGCTGCAATGCCACCGAGGTCATGTCGTCATTTGCACATGTGACGTAAAAATGCGTAACAGCCTTCTGGCCGTCTGGCGTTACCGTCCGTTCAATAATACTGTCAGGATGTCTGCCAATCGGAGCATCGACTGTTCCCTCCATCTGTGCCATCCGCCCGTGAACCACTGCCGCATACCGGCGCTTCACAAGGCCGTTTTTTTGCGCAGACGATAAAATGGAGTGGGCAAATCGATGCTTGGCAACAAGCATGACACCTGATGTATCCCGGTCTAGCCGGGTGACAAGATGTACTGTCGCCCTCACTCCGGTTGTTTGATAATGATCAATAATTCCATTGGCAATGCTGCCGGAGGGGTGCTCTCTCGAAGGGATTGATGACACATACGGCTGCTTGTTTATCACAAGCACATGTTCATCCTCATAAAGGATATCGAGCGGAACAGGCTCTGCCAGCAGCGTCTCGCTCACCTGTTCCTCAGGAAACTTCACGATAAGAAGATCTCCCTCTTTCAAAACGTATTTGACCGTCACATGCTCACCGTTAATCTGCAGGTCTCCCCCGCCAAACTTAATATCGGTCAGCAGACGTTTCGAAATTCCCATTTCACCGGCATATTCTTTTACAGTCATCCCGTCCTCAGCGGAAGTAATGTTCTTTCTGATAAAAAAATGCTCCACGATATGTCCTCTTTCTATTCACCTTTTCCAATAAACGAATCTTGGACTCTTTTCCAAAATGGAAACGGACGGAATCTCGCAAACCGCACTTTTTCGGATGCAACTTGGCAGCGGATCGACTTTACATCCTTATGGAGAAGGGTTAAATGGTCAATCGTCACTTGAAAGTCAACTTCGTTTCTCGGCTTAATCATGCAATCATGATGGGATGGGAGAAGCAGAGGTGACCCGACCGTACGGAACACGCGGTTATTAATAGAAGCCATTTCCGCGAGCTGGATCGCCCTGATAGACGGATGGATAATCGCTCCGCCCAGCGCCTTATTGTAGGCTGTGCTGCCTGATGGAGTTGACAGGCAGAGGCCGTCGCCCCGGAAGGTTTCAAAGAGCTGCCCTTTGATTTCCACATCAGCAACAAGGCTTCCTTCGATGCTTTTAATCGTACATTCATTCAAAGCTAAGTATCTTTCTTCCCGCTCGTTTTCGTGATAGGTCACAATGACTTCGAGAAGCGGATATTCGACTGTATGATACGGCGTTTTCGCGATGGCAAGAACAAGTTTTTCAATTTCATGAGGAACCCAGTCGGCATAAAAACCCAGATGACCTGTGTGAACGCCGACAAATGCTGTTTTGTCCAAGCGGTCGCTGTATCTGTGAAAAGCATACAAAAGCGTTCCGTCGCCTCCGACTGAAATAACGATTTCCGGTTCATTTTCATCGAGTTCCATATCAAAATCCAATAAATACGCCTGTATTTTGCTTTTCAGCGTATCAGAAACTTGATCTCCTTTTGATGATACGGCAAATTTCATGCTCTTCTTCCCCTTTACCTATTGTTGCTCGCTTCCTTTTTTCTTTCTTGAAAAGGCAGCTTGAGCTTCCTGTACTTCACCCCTGATCTCCGACATCTCTTCATCAAGCCGGGAAGCCGCTTCAGAAGCGCGCTGAAGCCTTAGTTTTACTTTTTCAGGAATGTTTCCGCTGTATTTATAATTCAATGAATGCTCAATGGTCGCCCAAAAATTCATCGCCAGTGTACGGATCTGTATTTCTACGAGAACATGCTTTTCTCCGGATACCGTCTGCAAAGGGTACAGCACAACAAGATGGTATGATCGGTATCCGCTCTCTTTATGTTCCGCAATATAATCCCTCTGATCCACAACGGTGAAATCTTTTCTGGCAAAAAGCATCTCTTTTACGATTTGGATGTCATCGACAAATTGGCACATGATTCTAAGGCCAGCAATGTCCTGCATGGTTTCAATTTCATGCAGCGGTATGCTTTTCCGTCTCGCTTTTTCAAGTATGCTCGCCACAGGCTTGACGCGTCCGGTCACAAATTCGATCGGTGAATGGTCGTCCTCGTATTCATATAGTGTGCGGATCCCCTTGAGCTTCACTTTCAACTCTTCGACAGCCTGGCGGTACGGCACTAAAAAACGCTCCCATTGTTTGTCATCCATCATACATCCCCCAATTCCGAACCAGTTTCTATAAAAACACGCGTTTCACTTTTTCTTCCATTTCTTCTCCATAGTTTGCATTATCTTTTATATTTTCTAAAAGATATTCCAGCTCCTCATGCAGGCCTGCCAGTTCAATTGTTTGGTCTCCTGCCTCTAAAACAACCGGTATTTTTTGTGCATGGGCCTGCTTCAGTTCCGGCCATACATGTTCCTTTATAATGACATATTCAAAAGAATCAGCTAATTCAAGTATGTATACAAAAGCAAAGTGGTCAGAATCAACAAGCATTTGACCTGACGGCTTGCGTTGCGCTTCGTTTCCTTCTGTCTGACAGGCAAGGCGAAGCTGATCATCCGATAATGTTGCATTCAAAATTTCGATTCTGTTTTGCATAATGCTCTCCTTTTTTAAACAAAGTACAGATTCATTTTATCATATCGAGCTCGATATTGATAAACCTAACATCTAAAGAGATAATAGTAAAAATAAGATTTACAGGGCGGAAAGGAAGAGCATCATGAGCCAAGAGATTGAAATCGAATTTAAAAACATGCTGACCAAACAAGAATTCAAAAACATAGCATCGGCACTCCAGCTGACAGAAAAAGATTTTACAGATCAAAAGAATCATTATTTTGATACAGACAGCTTCGCGCTGAAACAAAAACATGCTGCGCTTCGTATCCGCAGAAAAAACGGAAAGTATGTCCTTACATTAAAGGAGCCGGCTGATGTGGGGCTTCTGGAAACGCACCAGCAGCTTTCAGAGGTATCAGATCTCGCTGGATTTTCAGTTCCCGAGGGCCCTGTGAAGGACCAGCTGCACAAGCTTCAGATCGATACGGATGCCATACAATACTTTGGATCTTTAGCAACAAACCGTGCGGAAAAAGAAACAGAAAAAGGCTTAATAGTTTTAGACCACAGCCGATATTTAAATAAAGAGGACTATGAAATTGAATTTGAGGCGGCGGATTGGCATGAGGGCAGACAAGCCTTCGAAAAGCTGCTTCAGCAATTCAGCATTCCTCAGCGCGAAACCAAAAATAAAATTCTGCGTTTTTATGAAGAAAAACGAAAGTCTATATAAGGTGGAATGACATCGTGAATGTAACGAATTGGGCAGCATTACTTCAGCTTCAGGCATTACAGTCCATATCTAATGCACGCAGCAGCACGGACACTCAGAATACGGAAAGCCCGCTTTCAAGTTTCAGTTCTTTGCTCAGCCAATATACAAACGGTCTGACATCTCAGCAATCAGCACCTTCTTCATCGCCAAGCCCGCTCAGCATGCTGAACAGCGCGAATACAACAGCGCCGTCACTGCTTTCAGCGTATGGGCTTAACTCATATACGAGCAGCAATTCAGGTTCAATCACAAAAGCGGCAGAAAGCACTGAAACAGCTGCTGCAGATTCAGCTTCAAACAAACATGAAGCAAATCAGATCAGTTCGGGAGACTTCTCTATTGACAGTGCGATTAAAAAAGCCGCTGATAAATATGGCGTTGATGAAAAACTGATCCGCGCCGTCATCAAACAGGAATCAGGCTTTAATGCAAAAGCGGTCAGCGGAGCAGGTGCGATGGGCCTCATGCAGCTGTTGCCGTCAACAGCAAGCTCACTTGGCGTTTCCAATCCGCTTGATCCGCAGCAAAATGTGGAGGGCGGAACGAAATATTTAAAACAAATGCTGGATAAATACGACGGCAATGTGTCTATGGCATTAGCGGCTTACAACGCCGGACCGGGGAATGTTGACCGATACGGAGGCATTCCTCCTTTCCAAGAAACGCAAAACTATGTAAAAAAAATAACTTCAGCTTATTACGCGTAACCAGAGGTGCTCTTTCCCTCTGGTTTTTTTGCGGAGTGAAATCTTACGCATTCCTGATTTTTATGTGATATGATATGAAATACAAACCCCGGCTGTCAGCCGAAATGAGTCATCAAACGCATAAAAGGCAGTTTGTTTGTAGAAATGATGCCTTGTTGCTAAAATAAATCTAGATGAAACAATGAAATACAGAAAATTACTTTTTGCAATAGGATTTATGATTCCTATTAGCCATATTTAAAGGAGTAGTCAACATGGGACAATCGTTTAACGCACCTTATGAAGCGATTGGAGAGGAACTTCTATCGCAACTTGTTGATACTTTTTATGAGCGTGTCGCGTCTCATCCTTTGCTGAAGCCGATTTTTCCAAGCGATTTGACAGAAACCGCCAGGAAACAGAAGCAATTCTTAACTCAGTATTTAGGCGGGCCTCCGCTTTATACTGAGGAGCACGGCCATCCTATGCTCAGAGCAAGGCATCTTCCCTTTCCAATTACAAACGAGAGAGCTGATGCGTGGCTCAGCTGTATGAAGGACGCAATGGACCATGTAGGGCTGGAGGGCGAAATTCGTGAGTTTTTGTTTGGCCGGCTGGAGTTGACAGCAAGGCATATGGTGAATCAAACGGAAGCGGAGGATCGATCATCTTGACAAACTATCAGCATGAGCTATACTTCGCCCATTGCCACGGTCATCCAAAAAAGCCGCTTGAAATTTATATGTTTGTAGACCCTTTATGTCCAGAATGCTGGTCCTTAGAGCCCGTCATCAAAAAGCTAAAAATCAGATACGGACGTTTTTTCACCTTACGCATTATCGCTTCCGCAAGCCTTACCGCTTTAAATAAAAAGCGAAAAAAGCATCTTCTCGCAGAAGCATGGGAAAAGATCGCGAGCCGCTCTGGCATGTCATGTGACGGCAATGTCTGGTTCGAACAGGATCAGCCGCTTTCATCGCCTTATATGGCTGCTCTCGCTTTTAAAGCAGCCGAATTGCAAGGACGAAAAGCCGGCATGCAATTTCTCAGAAATATGCAGGAGAGCCTATTTGTTTCAAAGAAAAATATTACGGATGAAAACGTGCTTTTGGAGATTGCTGAAAATACAAGTCTCGATCTTGAAGAATTCAAAAAAGATCTGCATTCTCAAAGCGCGGTCAAGGCGCTTCAATGTGACATGAAAATTGCTGCTGAGATGGATGTTTCTGTTAATCCGACACTGACGTTTTTTAATACGCAGCATGAGGATGAAGGGCTTAAAGTTCCTGGCAGCTACTCATATGATGTATATGAAGAAATTTTATTTGAGATGCTTGGCGACGAGCCGAAGCCGTCGGAAACACCGCCTTTAGAATGTTTTATTGAATATTTCCGCTTCGTTGCCTCGAAGGAAATTGCTCTTGTATATGACCTGAGCCTTGAAGAGGTAGAAAAAGAAATGAAAAAACTGGCGTTTGCTAAAAAGGTTGCCAAAGTGGAAGCCAAACACGGAATGTTTTGGAAGTCTCTCAGCACTTATTCTGATGAATATCAATCATGTGAAAAATAGCCGCAGGCGTGCATATGCTTGAGGCTGTTTTTTTATGCCGTAACCAAACGTACGTTCCATTTTTAGCACTAAAGAAACCGCGCCGGGATAAGCGCGGTTTCATATGTCTTAACGACAACAAAGGGGATGGGAGAAATTTTTCACGGTCAAACAAAGGGGTAATGTTTGTTTGTGATCAATTTCACATCCTTATGATAACAAAAGATGTCGACTTTTGACAACCTCTATGCTTAATGTTCATATTTTTGTCACAAAACATAACGAAGTGCATTCACTCATATCCTTATAAGGAAAAAGGACGAGGAGGACCGCCATGATGTCTACTTTGATCTCAATTGTGTGCATTGCTGTTTTTTTCTGCTTGAATATCTTAGGCATGATGCATATGCTGCCGCTTTATATTACCTCTCCTCTGCTGTTTCTGTCTATTTTGTTTACCCTCTACCGCTTGAATCACCGGAAAACCTTTAAAGGGTTTTAAAAAAGCCTGTGCGTCATTTCCGCACAGGCTTACTTTTTTAAGACTGCTTGACTTTCATCAGCAGCTCTTCCATTTCATCAAGTTTTTCTTCAAACATTTTGCACGCGGCTTCGATTGGCTCTGGAGACGTCATATCAACACCCGCTTTTTTCAGGACATCAATCGGGTATTGTGAGCTTCCCGCTTTCAGGAAGTCAATATAACGGTCAACCGCCGGCTTTCCTTCCTTCAAAATCTGGCTGCTTAATGCTTGGGCAGCGCTGTACCCTGTCGCATACTGATACACATAGTAATTGTAATAGAAGTGCGGAATACGCGACCATTCAAGGCCGATTTCCTTATCAATCACCATGCCGTCTCCAAAATACTTTTTATTCAGGTCGTAATAGACATTTGTCAGAAGCTCAGGTGTAAGCGGCTCGCCTTCTTGCGCCTTTGTATGAATCAGATGTTCAAATTCAGCGAACATCGTTTGTCTGAAGACCGTTCCCCTAAAGCCCTCAAGCATATGGTTGAGAATATATAAGCGCTGTTTTTCATCCTCTAAATTGTTCAGCAAATATTCGCCAAGGAGCGCTTCATTTGTCGTAGAGGCAACTTCCGCGACAAAGATGCTGTAATTGCCGTATGGATAAGGCTGGTGCTTTCTCGTATAGTAGCTGTGTACGGAATGTCCAAACTCGTGCACGAGCGTAAAGAGATTATTGACGTTATTATGCCAGTTCATCAAAATATACGGATTCGTGCCGTAAGCTCCTGATGAATAAGCCCCATTGCGTTTGCCTTTATTCTCGTAAACGTCCACCCAGCGGTTTTCCAGTCCTTCTTTTAGGATAGAGGCATATTCTTCCCCTAAAGGTGCGAGGCCTTTCAGCATGTAATCTTTGGCTTCCTCGTATGTCACCTTCATCCCAGCATCTTTCACAAGCGGTGTATACAGGTCATAGATATGCACTTCATCAAGCTCAAGCACTTTCTTTCTTAGCGCAATATAGCGGTGCAGGAGCGGCAAATGCTTATTAATCGTCTTAACAAGGTTATCGTATACTTCCTCAGGAATACTGTTGTTAGAAAGCGCAGCCTCACGCGCGGACTTGTACTTTTTCACTCTCGCGTAGAAGTTGTCCTTTTTCACAGTGCCGCTTAGCGTCGTGGCCATTGTGTTTTTATATTGTCCGTACGTTTTATACACTGCGTCAAACGCATTTTTGCGGACTTCACGGTTTTCACTTTCCAAGAAATTAATAAAGTTGCCGTGAGTGATCTGTTTCTCATTCCCATCTTCGTCTTTAATGGACGGAAACGTTATATCTGCGTTATTTAACACGCTGAATGTATTTGAAGATGACCCCAGTACCTCGGAGGCTTCAGCAAGCAGTGCCTCTTCCTTCTCGCTCAGCACATGCGGACGTTCCTTTGTAATCTCCTCAATCGCATGAGAGTACAGCTTTAATTCTTCTTTTTCAAGAATGAACTGCTGCAGTTTGTCTTCTTCTATGGATAAAATCTCCGGAACCAAATAAGCTGTCGCGCTTGCGGCCTGTGTATACAGGTTTCCCGCCTTGTCATTCAGCCCCTGGTAAAAGGAGTTCCCAGTATCCTGGTCAGAGCGCATATGCGCATATGTGTACAGCCTACCCAGCCGCTCCATCACTTTATCTTGATACGTAAGAGCCTCGTATAAATGATCAGCTGAATCTGCCAGCTTTCCTTTATACTTAGATAAATTCGGAATTAATTCTTTTACAGCTTGAAATTCTTTATTCCAGGCCTCATCACTAGGAAAAATATCCTCAAGTCTCCATGTGTCTTCTGCCTTTACCTCACTTCTGTCAGGCAGTTGGTTTGCTTTTTTTTCCTCAGCCATGGTGATCCCCCTCGTCTTCTTTGATTCAAGCCAATTGAAAAAACAGCTGTTTCTCAATAAACTTGTGTTGTGAATATCTTCCGGTTTTTCACTGCCTTTTGTCAAATCATATGCAGTAATGAAGAGAACGAATGCCAAAAAAGCAGTAAAAACACGAAAAACCTTTCCTTTTGTGCCTTTCACAGCCTGCCCACCACCTTTGTCTTAGGGTGAGCCAAATAAGACAAACTCATTCTATAAAACAGCTGCGGTCTCTTTCTATGAGATCCTGCATGGAGTGTATGCCGCCTGCAGGCTGATTCAGCACATATACTTCTTTCTGAGTCTCCCTTAAAAATCCCTTCTTGCACAAAAAATCAATATACTGTTTAACCGCTTCTGAAAGACACTCTTCGCTGCATTCGAACCTGAGTGCAATGTTCTTATTATGAATGTGCAGTTTGCACTGCTGCAAAACGGCTGAAAAACGAATTGACGCACGTTTACCTCCAAGATCCGTCATAAACAAATAAAGAAACCCCTGCCACACAAAAACCGGACTCTTAAAAACTGCCCCTTTTCTAACAGGAACAAACACTTCAGTCGGCAGAAAAGAAAAAGATGTCTGCCGCTTCTCATAAAACATCTGCCTAAGGCGATTTGTTTCCTTAGAGTTAAACCGATGGGGTTTATGGCGAAAACGGTGAATCGCTTTCGTCCAGCCTGAATATTGAATTGAGGGTTTCGGTTCAGTGAAAAAAAGATCGTCTGCACCTGCCCGATGGATAGGGATCGTTTGGACTGAGGAATAAGAATGGTTTGTGTAGAATGGAATGATGTGGCTGAGCCGGAGAAAAGAACGCCTTTCAGGACAATAACATATCAGTTCTCTGTATGGACTTGCATTGATAAACTGCCAATGAAAAGCTGAAAGCTGATAAAAGGACGAAGCAGTCCGTTTTAAGCGGCTGTATCCCATAATCCACTGTGGGATGATTCCTTCTTGTTTGAAGCCCTCTGTCCGCTTTTGAAAGACATCTGGAGCGATAGTGGCGCATTGATATTCAACAGCAAGCATATGCTCCTTGATTCTTGCCATGACGTCCGGTCTTTGGTTGATTGTCCTTATATACGGCTCCAATATTGGTGAAGCCCGTTGCGTTTTCAGCCATACATACAGCTGTCTTTTTCCTTCTAAGTGGTAGGCGCTTTCCGGTTCGATGTCTATGGAGCAGGACTTGTTCTGTTTATGGGCAAAATGCGGCGCTTTTTGAAGTCCGAGCTTCACAGCTAGCTCTCCCCCGCATACCGGACAGAAGAACCGTCTCCGCTTTAATTTCTGGTTTTGCTGAGCGCCTAGAAGGTGAAACATTTGGCCGTCTTCAGTCACAGCACTAAACAATTGTCATCTCTCCTTTCCAGATGAAGTATACTTTCTGGAAAAGATGATCAACTCCTGTTCGCTGTATTTTCCGCTTGTCTATATGTTTTTGATTTTTCACATCTCTAAAATGGCATTTTCGTGCATAAAAAAAACCGATTTCCGGAAGGAAATCGGTTTGCTATGATGCAAAGTGTTTTTTTATCGTTTCTAGAGCATGCTCTGAAATAATCAGCTTGCCGTACTCTTCAAGACGGTGTATGCTGATTGAGGATTCATTTGCGTACTCCAGCAGGATGCTTAGCTGATTTTCAACCTCTTCATCAGTCATATTGCAAAAATCTACATATAAATAATATCGGTTCTCAAACGAATATAAAGTCGTTTTGCTTCCGTTAACGTTCAAATTAGATAGAGAAATAACATCCTCAAAATCGCCAAATCGCAAGACAAATTGAAGCTTTTGCTCCTTCTCTTCCTGATTGACGGCTTGCTCTTCTTTCTGGAAATCATCCAGCAAGGCGTCAAGATCCTCAGATGCTGGTTCTTGCTTTTTATCCTCAGGAATCGGCAGTTCGAGCTTTTGTCCGTCTTTGGAAAGCTGGGCTTTTGTGACGATGATTTCTAATCCTTTGTCCAGTGCCTGAACTTGAATCCAAAGTGGGCCTTCCACAGCGAATTCCTCTTCTTCATGAACTTCATCCATGACTTCCCAGAAAAGTTCTTCACTGCGCTCACGGTTATACCAAATTTCTTCTCTGTCAAAACCGCGATCTTCAATATCTCCGTAAGACATATAAAATTTTACTGTATGCTCGTTAATTCTTTCAATTTCCATTTGCCAACCTTCCCTTCTATATAAGATGTTGAAGGGACATCTAAGCTCCCGATTAATTGTACTTTACTACACTTTACCCATTCCGTCCACATCTTAACCTTAACCAAGGCCAGTGTGAATTCCTTTGTATTTCTATTTTATGATAAAACAGTCACAAAAGAAATAAAAATGCACCTTTGCCTAAAAAACGGCAGATCAGGCGGCTGATATCATAAAATATGACCTGTCTCATATAGTAGTAGTACAAGCGAAGGACTGAAAGCGAGGTGCCGCTTCATGGAGCATGACTATCTGATTTCTCTGCTTGTCATTGTTGGGATTGACCTGATCCTCGGCGGAGATAACGCGGTTGTTATTGCCATGGCCAGCAGACATTTGCCGGACAAGCAAAGACAGCAAGCCATTATTCTCGGAACATTTATTGCCGTTGCTATGAGAATCGGATTAACAAGTGCAGCAGTATATCTTTTGAACATTCCGTTCTTGCAGTGCGCCGGCGGAATTTTCCTGCTGTATTTAGGATATCAGCTGCTGATTGAAAAAAAAGACACGAAACACATTAAAAGCAGCACCTCCCTGTGGAGAGCGATACGAACGATTGTGCTTGCAGATCTCTTTATGTCGCTGGACAACGTCATCGCAGTTGCGGGAGCATCACACGGTGAGTTTTCTCTCGTTGTTATAGGTTTGTGTGTATCGGTTCCGGTTATTATTTGGGGCAGCAAACTCATCCATATTGCACTAGAGAAAATACCGCTTCTGATTTACGCGGGAAGCGGGCTGCTTGCTTATACTGGCGGAGAAATGATTGTCAGAGACAAAAAGCTGTCGCTTTTTATGGCGCAGCACGGCACAGTTGAAACGCTCCTCCCCATTTTGACGGTTGCGTTTGTCATTCTTGCGAGCATTTATTACCAGCAGGTTGAAAAATAATAAAAGAAGGCTGATGACTCAGCCTTCTTTTGATGATACGATCTATTAGTTTGCCAAACGCTGTGCTTCTCTTAATTGGAAAGAGCGAACTTTTCTTGGCAGGAAACGTCTGATTTCGTCTTCGTTATATCCGACCTGCAAACGTTTTTCGTCAATGATGATCGGACGGCGAAGCAAACCTGGATGCTCGTTGATCAAGCGGTACAAATCTTGCAGCGGCATAGATTCAACGTTCACATTCAGTTTTTGGAATACTTTTGAACGGGTTGAGATGATTTCATCTGTTCCATCCTCAGTCATTCGAAGAATTTGTTTTATTTCATCAATTGATAAAGGTTCAGAGAAAATGTTTCTTTCTACAAATGGAATATCGTGCTCCTCGAGCCACGCTCTCGCCTTTCTGCATGAAGTACAGCTTGGTGATGTGTATAGTGTAACCATTCATCTTCACTCCTCTAATTAGTAGGATGAACATCTATTTTATTCTTAAATTGAAATTACTCTAAAAAAGGAATCTTTACAGGTATTATACTATAAAAAAGTAAGTGTGAACAGTATCCTAAGAAAAAAATGTGTCAATCCAGCAAATTTTTAATGTTCATGATATGTTCTAATTCTCAATTAGCTTAACTGATCGAAAATATTTTTTTGTTTTTCTTCATCAATGAGTTTCAGGACTTCATCCGTTTTTTCGTACGATTCCCCGTACCATTTCTCGTCTTTATAAGTATGAATGTTTTCATATGTTTGTTTCATGGCTTCAAGAATTTCTTCTTCTGATTCTGTTTTTGGTGACCAGTACAGAATCTCCATCTTGTTTACTTCATTCGTAGCCAATGACCGGCGCCGGTACCCAATTGACTTAGCATGCTTGAAATGCTCTCTTTGATAAAACCTCAGGCGTTTTTCTGTATCAGTATCATCTTCATCCACAGGTTCCACCTCGAGCAATATGGGCTTATTTTTCTTTTTCAGCTTCGCGATCAATTTGCCGCCAAGCCCCTGCCCTCTTGCATCCTTAGACACATACAGATAATCAACGAAGATAAAAGAATCGAATTCCGCAAACATTAAAATATGATGTTTGCCTTCATCTTTATGATAAATATCGCTTCGCTCTTTCAGAAGAGCTTCCATATGCGCTTTTGATTTCATTTCTTCAATTGGAAAGTACTCGCTAAGCTTTTCATACCAGTTCATTGATTTGCTCCTTATGAGTTCGTTGTCTTCATACTTTTAGATATACCCCATTTCTTCTTGTTTAAACAGCCTTACATCTATAAAGACGTGCGAACTTCCGCCATGGTTTCATTTTTTTTCAGCAAAAACGGAGCCAGCTGCTCCGTTCATTTTGAAGTGTATCTCATTGAACTCGGTTTTCCCGCCTGTAATGAATCAGGCGGGGCTGCGCCAGTGCAATCAGAAATGTCATGATATATAATGCAGCAGCCGCGATAAAAGCTATTTTCGCACCAGCAGCATCAGCCACTAGCCCCATAATGGAGTAGGTGACGCCTGACCAAGGAGTCAAAATCGCATTTTTTGCAGCCATGATTCCGATTCGTTTCTGCTCGGGAATAACCTCCTGCAGCATGGTTTCCTGGCAAATATCACGCACCTGATAAAAAGGCCCCATTGCAGCACAAGCCAGAGCACATAAAAATGGGACTGGAGAAAATGAAAACAAAAGGGTCAGCGCCGACATTACAAGCGAGCTGAACATAATGGCATAGCCCATATTCCGCTCAAAAAAAGAAGAAAAACGAATGGCAATCACACTGCCGACAATTGCGCCTATAAAATAGGAAGCGTTAAACATCCCCCACCACACCTCTGTTTCATGCAAAACAGCCGCAGTAAATGCGAGGAGAATAGCAGATGACCATACGGAACCCGCCAAAGCTTCTATCATGTCCATTACAGTAATGTCTCTTACAATAGGGATGATCATTAAATCCTTCCATATACTTCTGGCAGATGCTGTTTCAGCAGTTCCTGCAGCCTCTTCTTCATTTACATGCAGCACACTGATGGAAGCTCCCGATAGAACAAACAGGCAAATGGCAGCGCCCACAACGAGTTCAAAAGGGACGGCGTACGTCAGAAGGCCTCCAAGGCCCCAGCCTGCTGTTAAGAACAATTGATTCGAGAGCGAGATCACACCATTCGCTTTTATATATTGCTTCTTTGGAACAATAATCGGCAGCAGCGCAAATCTTGCCGGCTGAAAAAAAGCGCCCGCGAAGGAAAAACAAAACACAAACAGCAGCGTAATCCAAAAGAATGCCTGTCCGTGATGAGTGACGCTGTATGCCATCAGGATTGTAAAGACCGCTCTCAGCAGATTCGCTCCCGCAAGCACCTTTTTAAAACCGAGAATGCGAAGCACCGGAGAGACGCAAAAGCTTGCTGCTATACTCGCAAACGACATGAACGATAAAATAAGGCCCGCCAAAAAAACGGAGTCAGTCATTTGATAGACCCGGACCATTAAAACGATTGTGACGAGGACTCCTGCTAAAGATTGAAAAGATTGAGACAGCAATAGCGCAAAAACATTTTTGTTATGCAGAAATTGAATCGTATTTCGCCCCCGCTTTTTCCTCTAATTGTAAATGTTATCATTCTCACTTTCTATGAGGACGCAAAAAAACCCTTCAAGAGAAATCTCTTGAAGGATTGATGAATCATGAAAAAGCTTTAAATTCGGCTTCCGTGCACATCACAAAATGTCCCGGTTTGACTTCACGGAATTCCATCGTTTCCCCATCCTTTAATTGATGGACAGACGGATCATATTTCTGGCGAACGCGATTTCTCTCATAGTCCGGATCAGGAAGCGGAATCGCAGAAAGCAATGATTTTGTATATGGGTGAAGCGGATTTTCATAAAGCTCATCTGCCGGCGCAAGCTCAACCAGTTTCCCGAAATACATGACGCCAATGCGGTCACTGATGTATTTGACCATCGATAAATCGTGGGCAATAAACAGGTATGTGAGCCCTTTTTCTTTTTGCAGTTCTTTCATTAAATTCACGACCTGCGCTTGAATGGATACATCCAAAGCGGAAATCGGCTCATCCGCGATAATGAATTCCGGATCAACAGCAAGAGCTCTGGCAATCCCGATTCTTTGGCGCTGGCCGCCGGAAAATTCATGAGGATAGCGGTTCGCGTGTTCCTTGTTCAATCCCACTGTTTCCAATAGTTCATGAACTCGCTGCATCCGCTCTTTTTTCGTTTTTGCCAGCTTATGAATATCAAGGCCTTCAGCAATAATATCAGCAACTGTCATTCTCGGATTCAGGGATGCATATGGGTCTTGGAAAATCATCTGCATTTTGCGGTTGAATTCCAGCAGCTTTTTCCGCGATTTTTTCCCGTGCACATTTTCACCGTTAAACAGCACCTCACCATCGGTTGCTTCGTACAGCCGGATAATGCTTCGGCCTGTTGTCGATTTACCGCAGCCAGATTCACCAACCAGCCCTAATGTTTCACCTTTATAGATATCAAATGATAAATCATCTACAGCCTTAACCGTTCCCCTCGGCGTGACAAAGTGCTGTTTTAAATGTTTGATTTCTAATAGTTTTTCAGTCAATTCATTCACCTTCTCTCACTAAGACAGGTTTTTCAAACGTGTTTGCCAGTTTACGCATTTTCGCTTTTACCGCTTCTGGCGGCTCTACCTTTGGCGCGTCGGGATGAAGCAGCCACGATTTGACATAATGAGTATCAGATACCTTAAACATTGGCGGCTCCTGTTCAAAATCGATTTTCATCGCATAAGGGCTCCGCAGGGCAAAAGCATCTCCTTTTGGCGGGTTTGTCAAATCAGGCGGTGTGCCCGGAATGGCAGTCAGCTCTTCCTCTCCTGAACTTTCCAGTGTCGGCATGGATGCAAGAAGCCCCCAAGTGTACGGATGTCTCGGATCGTAGAAGATTTCGTCTACCGTACCGGTTTCTACAATCTGTCCCGCGTACATGACAGCGACCCGGTCAGCAACGTTAGCCACAACACCAAGATCGTGTGTGATAAAGATGATGGACGTGTCAATTTTCTTTTGCAAATCCTTCATTAATTCCAAAATTTGCGCTTGAATCGTTACATCAAGAGCAGTTGTCGGCTCATCGGCGATCAGAAGTTTCGGATTCGCTGCAAGCGCCATGGCAATGACAACCCTCTGTCTCATCCCGCCTGAAAATTCATGCGGAAATTGGTTCACCCGCTTTTCCGGCATTGGGATACCGACTAATTCCAGCAGTTCAACCGCGCGTTTTTTAGCCGCTTCCTTCGAGATCTTTTCGTGTTTAAAAAGCACTTCCGTAATTTGTTTACCGACCTTCATCGTTGGATTTAAAGAGGTCATCGGATCTTGGAATATCATGCCGATCTCTTTTCCCCGGACATTTTGCATTTCTTTTTCGGACAGCGGCACCAGATCCTTCCCTTCAAACAGGATCTCACCGCGTTTGAAATAACCCGGAGGCATTGGAATCAGCTTCATAATCGCTTGAGAGGTTACACTTTTTCCGGAACCTGATTCTCCAACAATGGCCAGCGTCTCCCCTTTATCCAGATGGAAATTCACTCCGCGGATCGCCTGGACCTCTCCGCCATATGTTTTAAATGAAATTGCTAAATCTTTTACTTCTAATAGGCGTGTCACCCGTATCACTCCCTTATTTACGTAACTTAGGATCCAATGCGTCTCTTAATCCGTCGCCAACAACGTTGAAACCAAACATTGTAATGCAGATAAATCCGGCAGGGAAGAATAAACGCCACGGATAATAGGTCAATGCAGGCAATCCGTCAGAAGCCATCGTTCCCCAGCTTGCCAGCGGAGCCGGAACACCAAGTCCCAAATAGCTTAAAAAGGCTTCTGTGAAAATCGCAGTAGGAACTGTCAGTGTCATCGTGACCAAAATAGAACCCATTGCGTTTGGCACGATATGTTTAAACAGAAGACGGGATGTTTTTGCACCCAGTGTCTGTGAAGCAAGCACATACTCCTGATTCTTCAGCTGCAGCACTTGTCCGCGCACGATTCTGGCCATATTAATCCAGCCTGTAATCGTCATGGCAATAATAATCGTAAATAGACCTTTCGGAAGAACAACCATCAGTAAGATAACCATTAATAATGAAGGAACTGCCCAAAGGATATCAGCGATTCGCATCATGATTTCGTCCGTTCTGCCTCCGCGGAAGCCTGAAATGCTCCCCCAAATGACGCCGATCAGCAAATCGAGAACAGCGGCTGCGACACCGATAAAGATTGAGATTCGCGCTCCTACCCATGTACGGACGAAAATGTCCCGTCCAAGATCATCTGTGCCGAACCAGTGATCTTTTGAAGGCGGCTTATCCGCATTTAAAAGATTAGTAGTTGAATAATCATACCTTGAGAACACCGGCGCAAAAATTGCCATAAGGATAATGAGCATGATAATGATAAGCCCGACCATTGCAAGCTTATTGCTGCGGAAGCGAAGCATCGCATCTTTCCAGAGGGAAAGGCTCTTTTTACTTATTTTTTCTGCATCGCCGGCATTCGCTGCGGCTGGTTCAAACATGTTTTTTGGAATGTTCTGCATGGCCTAGGCTCCTTTCTTTGCTTTGGAAAGCTTGATTCTTGGATCAATAATGCCGTAAAGCACGTCTACGATTAATACACACAATAGCAGGATGACACTGAAGAACACCGTTACACCCATAATGACTGTATAATCACGGTTTGTAATACTGTTGACGAAGTGGGAACCAAGACCCGGGATCCCAAAAATCGTTTCAATGATAAAACTTCCCGTTAAGACCTGGGCGGCCATCGGGCCCATGTATGTAACAACCGGCAAAAGCGCGTTTCGAATGGCGTGCCGCACAGTAACTGCTGGACGAGACAGCCCTTTCGCTTTCGCAGTGCGGATATAATCACTGTTTAACACTTCGATCATGCTTGAACGGGAAAGTCTGGCAATGAACGCCATCGGCATGGAAGCAAGTGCGATTGAAGGCAAAAAGGTGTATGCCCAGGACTCCCACCCCGCGACCGGAAACAGCCCAAGCTTCATGGAGAACACATATTGCAGAACAGCCGCCATGATAAAGCTTGGAACCGAAATACCAAATATCGTTAAAATCGCGACGGTATAATCCTGCCACTTATTATGGTAAAGAGCTGCAATGACTCCAAACAATACACCTAATGCTAAAGCGAGGAGAATAGCTTCTGCTCCAAGAGTGAATGAAACGGGGAAACCTGAATTGATCAGGTCGTTAACACTCTGACCTTTATATTTAAATGATGGTCCGAAATCCCACATTGCAACTGATTTCAAATAACTGACGTATTGTACAAACAGCGGCTTGTCCAAGCCATAGTGCGTATTTAAGTTTGCTTCAATTTCAGGCGGAAGCTTTTTCTCACCTGAAAATGGCCCGCCCGGTGCTGCTTGCATTAAGAAGAATGTCACAGTTACAATCACAAATAGTGTGATAATCATATAGACTAAGCGTCTTCCGATATATTTTAGCAAGGGGGAACACCTCCATGGTTTTTACTTTTTTATATTCCTCAGTAAGAAAGGTATATGGGAAATAGGTCCCCATATACCTTGAGGTTATTGTTTTCACAAATAAGACTTATTGAAAGTACGCGTTTCTGAAGTAAATTTCTCCAGTTCCAGTAATAATAGTTCCTTTCAGATTTTCGTCTTGTACCCAAGGAATCGTATAAAAATAAATTGGAGCTACCGGCATTTCATCAATGAAAATACCTTCCGCTTTTTTCAGCAGCTCTGCACGTTTGTTTTGATCTGTTTCAGTTTGTGACTGATTCAGCAATTTTTTGAATTCTGGGTTTTCCCAGCCTGTATCGTTATTTCCTCCGTCTTTGTCACGGAACAATTCTAGGAAGTTGATAGGATCATTGAAGTCCCCAAGCCAGCCCATACGGCCGATTTGATAATCTTGGCTGTGGAGCTTATCAATATAGACATTCCATTCTGAGTTATCAAGCTCAACATCAACGCCTAAATTTTTCTTCCACATTTCTTGTACAGCTTGAGCGATTTTCGCATGTGCATCATCAGTGTTATAAGACAATTTGATTTTCGGAAGGTCAGATGCCTTGCTTAAGCCCATTTCTTTTAGGCCTTTTTCAAGGTATTCTTTTGCCGTTTTAACATCGTTGTCTTTGTAGTAGCCTTCTTTGTTATCCTCAAATCCCTTCATTGTCGGCGGCACCGCAGCCATAGCCGGGATTTGTTCACCTTGCGTAATGTTTTTAACAATCGATTGACGGTCAATCGCATAAGATAATGCTTTACGGATATTGACGTTGTCTAACGGCTTAGCTTCAGTGTTGAATTTGTACCAATACACACCTGCCATCGGCTCAACATGTAAAGAACCGTCTTTTTTCAAGGAAGGGAGAGATTCTGTCGGAAGCTGCCCGAGCGGCAAACCGGCCCAATCAAGTTCGCCAGCTTGGAATTTTTTTAGTTCCGTATTGTTATTGTTGATCATAACCATATCGATTTTCTTCAGTTTGACTTTGTCTTTATCCCAATACTGGTCATTTTTTTCGAGAGTAATAGAACCGCTGTGTTTCCATGCCGTCATTTTGAACGGCCCGTTTGATACATAATCATCTCCGGCATTTGTATTCCACTTTTTATTTTTCTCTGCAATTTTCTTATTGATCGGCATATACGTATAGAACGCAGTTAATTCAGTGAAATATGGCGTCGGGTTATTTAATTCAACCTTCAGCGTTTTGTCATTCACAGCTTTTACTGCCACATCATCTAGGCTGCCTTTGCCGGTATTCGCCGCTTCAGCACCTTTTATGTAGTAGAGCTGGTAAGCGTATTGTGATTCGTTATTAGGATCAAGCGCCCATTTCCAAGCATATTCAAAATCTTGTGCTGTTACAGGGTCTCCATTAGACCATTTCACACCATCACGAATAGTGAATGTATATGTTTTACCGTCCTTGCTCGTTTCAATTTTAGAAGCCATGCCTTCTTCAGGCTCACCATCTGCATTGATACGTGTCAATCCTTCAAAAGTCTGACGGATGACACCGCCTGATACTGAATCATTTGCCAATCCCGGATGTAAGGAGAACGGCTCAGTTTTAATATTAATGTTAAGTGTCGTCTTTCCTTTACTGTCCTTTTTCCCTTCACCGTTTGATCCGCTGCCGCCAAAGCCGCACGCGCTCAGCACGAGAGTGAAAATGAGCATCAACGTGACAATCGACCAACGTTTTTTCATATTCGCAAACCCCCTAATAATAATTTTCAGCTCCTTACGGCTAAATCCTCAGAAATATCAGACAAATGAACCTGAGTTTCCACAACTTTTATTCTGTTCCGTCTTTTCTGATTATTTTTGTAAAAAAGCTGTAACAATAGAGTGAACAAGTTCATTATAATGAAACAAATAATTTATTGCAATATTATTTTATCAATTTAAAATATTTAAACTTCGTTAGTTTTTCTTCCATGAACATAATATCCTTCTACCATTTAAAGCATAAATTGATTAAAAACTTTTTCATGTGTTTTCTGCCCATATTGCTTTTTACATATAATATCTGCCTGTTTTTACGCTGATAGCAGTTATCATTTAAGGATTTTACAGCACTCGTGTTATTTATATTATTACAATTTTACTGGAAAAAAGAATGTTTTTTCATGATGACAATTGGTTATAATTGATTTATAATGAAGCAATCAAAAGAAAAGCTTGCTATGAAAAAGAGTAGTACACATTTCACCTGTTTGAAGAGAGTCTGCGGTGCTGGGAGCAGATAACGGGCAATGTGGAATGGACTTTGGAGCAGCTGACCGAACTGGAAAAAAGTAGGCTCAGCCGGAGCAGTCTCCGTTACAAACGTCAGAGTGATTCCATTTTAATGGAATAATCAGGGTGGTACCACGGTTCATTCGTCCCTTTTTTACAGGGGAAGAATGAGCCTTTTTTATTATGTTTTAAGAAATGAGGTTGATGTTTTCATGAAACAAACGATTTTTTCAGGCATTCAGCCAAGCGGCTCAGTGACGCTCGGCAACTATATCGGTGCAATGAAGCAGTTTGTCGAACTGCAGCATGATTATAACAGCTATTTTTGCATCGTCGATCAGCATGCGATAACTGTTCCTCAAGACCGGCTTGAGCTTAGAAAGAATATCCGCAATCTCGCGGCGCTTTACTTAGCTGTCGGACTTGATCCAGAAAAAGCAACATTGTTTATTCAGTCAGAGGTCCCCGCGCATGCGCAGGCCGGATGGATGATGCAGTGTGTCGCCTATATCGGCGAGCTTGAGCGGATGACTCAATTTAAGGACAAATCCAAAGGCAATGAAGCTGTCGTCTCCGGCCTGTTAACATATCCGCCGCTGATGGCCGCTGATATTCTGCTGTACGGAACGGATCTTGTACCTGTCGGCGAGGATCAAAAGCAGCACCTTGAGCTGACGCGGAATCTTGCAGAACGCTTCAACAAAAAATACAACGACATCTTTACGATTCCGGAAGTGAAAATTCCAAAAGTCGGTGCACGTATCATGTCTCTGAATGATCCGCTGAAGAAAATGAGCAAATCTGATCCGAATCAGAAAGCTTATATTACATTGCTGGATGAGCCGAAGCAGCTTGAAAAGAAAATCAAAAGCGCTGTAACGGATTCTGAAGGCATTGTGAAATTTGATAAGAAAAACAAACCGGGCGTTTCAAACCTTCTTACAATTTATTCAATCCTCGGCAATACGACAATTGAAGAGCTTGAAGCAAAGTACGAAGGAAAAGGCTACGGCGAGTTTAAAGGTGATTTGGCAGAAGTCGTGGTGAACGCATTAAAACCGATCCAGGACCGCTATTACGAGCTGGTAGAATCTGAAGAATTAGACCGGATTCTTGATGAAGGCGCGGAACGAGCGAACCGGACAGCAAACAAAATGCTGAAAAAAATGGAGAATGCCATGGGTCTTGGAAGAAAAAGACGCTAATCAAAAAACCGCTCTTTGCAAAGAGCGGTTTTTTTTAGTTGACCTTTGATTCGTTTTCCATTTCCCATAGCTTTTCGAAAAAAGGCTGTCCTTTTATTAGGTTTTCGCAAAAAGCTAGGTGCTTGTCCGACCAGCCTTCAATTGTTTCGTTATACAGCATGTCCCAAATCTCTTCAAAGCTCATCCTTTTGATTTGTTCATACATATGCGGATTCCACTCTGTGTACCAGTAGCCGATTTCCGCCCGGTTTTTCAGCCCTTTCAATTGGTCAAGCGCCATAAACATCAGCTGCTTGATTTGCCGTTCTTTTCTTGTCAGTCCTCTGACATGTTCTGGTGCTAATGATAAGATGTGATATTCCTTAGAGGATTCCAGCTTCTTTGGCTCAAATTCATATGCTTCAGGCTCTACATCTTTTACCATTTCATAAACGAGCTGCTCCTGTCTTGGGATCAGACGGCTTTTTCTGACAGGGATCGTGTAGCCGATCGTGTCGACAGCTAAAATGCCGATTCCGTCTGTTACGACAAAACAATACTCAAGCTTTGTCCGCTCATGATTTTTCCGAATGTACGATTTCTGATGTACGTCTTCAAGCAAACCTTCCGGAAGCACTGACAAATCGTTTTCTATGTAATGAAACAGTACTGACGGCACCCTTAACAGCGGCACCTGATCCAAAAGCTCAACCGTATCTTCCTTGCGCCAT
Source organism: Bacillus sp. PS108 (assembly GCF_037963335.1). NCBI lineage: Bacteria > Bacillati > Bacillota > Bacilli > Caryophanales > Bacillaceae > Bacillus > Bacillus sp. PS108. The sequence continues at coordinate 1,172,707 of NZ_CP150155.1, read as the reverse complement.
TCGTGAAAGTGGCATACATTGTAGCCATTTTCTTCCCCTTCAAACCAATTGACCCACACATCATGAAGAAATAACATCTCTAACCCCTCACTTTTATAAAAACTGTTGTCCACAGTATAGGCAAGGGATAGAGAAATTATTCCAAAGAGATTGAGGAAATCTGGAATCACTGGATTTATGTAAGAATCACAAAAAGCAGATCTCTTTGTATATTTTCTGACAAAAGGAGACCTGCTTTTTTTCTGATTTGGTGATATTTTATCACAGATATGATATTCATTTTTATTTAATATTTTTCGGATCAAGCGCATCCCGCAGACCATCGCCGACAAAGTTGAAGCATAAAACGGTCATTAAAATAAATAGCCCGGGAAATAACGGGTACCACCATGCTTGAATCATTAATGTAAAGTTTTGAGCATCCTGAAGCATGTTTCCCCAGCTAGCAATTGGCGGCTGGATACCGAAACCCAAATAGCTTAGCGTTGATTCAGCTAGAATGACACTGCCTACTTTTAGAGTAGCGGAAACAATAATTGGCCCAATACAATTCGGCAATATATGCGAAAAAATAATTTTGTGATTTTTTGTGCCTATTGTTTTAGCAGCCAATACAAATTCCCTTGACCGTAGGGATAGAAACTCGCCTCTGACTAGTCTCGCTGTTGTAGTCCAGCCCGTCAGAGAAAAAATTAAAATTAACTTATCCATTCCCGGTTGAAAAATTGTAACTAAGGTAATAAGCAGAAAAATATCCGGAATAGATAAAACTACGTCGACAGCCCTCATCAATACAGCATCTACTATTCCTCTAAAGTATCCTGCTAAGGCTCCAACAACCGTACCAATTGTAATCGCACCAATTACGGAAGCAAAACCAACTAATAAAGACACACGGGCACCATATAACACCCTTGTAAATATATCGCGCCCAAACTTATCCGTCCCCATTAGATTTTGAGCGTTTGGCGGCTTCAGTTTGTTTAAAAGAGATTGACTCTCAGGCGAGTAAGGCGCAATAAAAGGAGCAAAGACCGCCATTAAGATGATAACTGTTAAAATTATACCCCCAACAACAGCAAGCCTATTTTTGAAAAATTTCTCAAAAAAGATCCTAGTCATTGTTTCTGGTTTTTTTCTAATATTTTCTTTTAGCTTTACCTCATTAGAGGGAGCCGCAGTGTTTGGATGTGTCATGTGTGCCACCCCCTTTTAATATTCAATTCTCGGATCAACTAATGCATACAAAATATCTGCAATCAAGTTCCCCAGTACAACCAAAACAGCAGAAATCACAGTCATGGCCATAATAACCGGATAATCTCGAGAGAATGCCGAATCAATAAATAACTTCCCTAATCCCGGCCAAGTAAAAATCTGTTCAACTACTACAGCACCGCCAATAAATGATGGAATCATCAATCCGAAAATTGTAATAACAGGAAGCAGGCCATTTCTCAAACCATGTTTAAAAATCACTTTATTTTCTTTGAATCCTTTGGCTCGAGCTGTTCTTATATAATCTTGCTTTAATACATCAAGCATACTTGATCTTGTATAACGAGTAATACCTGCCATATCCGCAGTTGCTAAAACAAACGCAGGTAAAATTAAATGATGGAGCCTATCAAAAATGTTAAAGTCAGCGTTTAAAGTGCCGACACCTCCCGTAGGAAACCAACCGAGATTTACGGAAAGAACCATAATAAGAATTAATCCGAACCAGAAATTTGGTATTGCCAGCCCCAAAAATGACGTGACGGTTATACCATAGTCAAGCTTAGAATAAGGGCGTTTTGCAGAAAGAACACCGAAAGGAATTGAAATCAGAAGAGCAACAAGAGTTGAAAAAACCATAAGCACCAGAGTATTTGGCAAACGTGAAAGGATTAGATCGGAAACTGGTGTCCCCTTTTTCACAATAGATGTCCCAAAGTCGCCTTGGAGCATGTTCCCAAGCCATTTTAAGTACTGAACAGGTTCTGGATCATTGAGCCCGTACTTTTCAATAAATTTGGCTCTGTCAGCTTGGCTGATTGTCGGATCCATCATAAGTGACATCGGATCACCTGGCGCCGCTTTCATTATCGCAAATGATAAAATTGTAATGCCCAAAAGAATTGGCAGAGACATTAATGTTCGACGAACAATATATGTAACCATATTCTTGTCCCCTTTTCTAAAATAGGATAAAGAGGAAAGGATGCATAATCCTCACCTCTCTAGGGATTTAACTATTATTGTTCAAGCCACCATTTTTCAATATGATATAAGTCATTTTTCGGATGGAATACATATCCATGCATGTTTGTCGGGATTGCCCTATGATAATTGTAATAAAACAGGAATGAATAAGGCTGGTCCTCAGCAATCAATTTATAGATTTCTTCGTATTTTTTCTGATATTCTTTTCTGTCTGTAATTGATTTAGCTTCTTCTAAAAGTTTATCGACTTTAGGATTCTTATACCATATGTTGTTTAATCCGTTCTTAGATTGACTGGAGTGGAAAATTGAAAATTGATCTGGGAATGTAGCCAAACTCCAACCGAGCAGTAGTGCATCATAATCCCAATTCGGTGCGCTTGTTTGTTCAATAAGAGCACTAAATTCTACAATTTGCGGTTTTGCTTCAATTCCTACTTCTTTAAGTTGCTGCTGAACAACAACTGCTAAATCCTCCCGAATCTTATTACCCTGGTTCGTTTTAATGGTAAATGAGAATTTCTTTCCGTCCTTATCAAGGTAACCGTCTCCATCTGTATCTTTCCATCCTGCTTCTTCCAAGAGCTTTTTAGCCTTTTTAGGATTGTAATCAAATGTAGGTACATCACCTTTTGGATAGTTCCAAGAAAGCGGACTTTCAGGAACGTTTGCAACTTTTCCATCACCGTTTAACACCTGATCTACCATTGCTTTTCGATCAAGCGCATACGTAAGAGCTTGACGGACTTTTTTGTCTTTAAATAATTCATTTTTTTCATTCCATCCAATATAACTGTAGTTCAAACCAAGATCTGATTTAACTTGAACATTATCAAATGTTTTAACTGTCTCAAAGTCTGTGCCTGGTACAACAAAGAAGTCAATATCCCCAGCTTTTAATTGAGCAACAGCTGCATTAGAATCAGGAATCGTCTTAACTGTCACTGTATCTAAATACGGTCTTCCGCCATAATAGTCATCATTTGCTTCAAGTTTTACATAATCGCCCTTCTTCCATTCAACAAACTTGAATGGACCCGAACCAATTGGATTTTTCCTGTTAAATTCATTTTCTCCTAAATCTGCAACTGGCACTTTCCCTAAAATGTGTTTAGGCAGAATACCGTAACTGTCTAAAACAACATTGTAAAAATACGCATCCTTTTTCTTTAATTTAAATTCAACTTCATAATCACCTTTTTTTGTAACAGATTTTAGTGATTCAAAACCAGAACCGCGTTCACCATTATAGTCCTTGTTTAAAGGGATGCTATAAGTGAAAACAACGTCATCGGCTGTAAGTTCTTTTCCATCATGGAATTTTACACCTTTTCTAATTTTGACATCATAAGTCAGGCCATCTTTGGATTCCGTTACTTTCTCAGCTAAAGCAGGTTTCACATTTAGTTTTTCATCCGTTTCTAATAATGTACTATAGATCATCCCTTCAATATCTGAACTGGAAACGTCTGTAGAATAGAGTGGATTAAACAACGTAGGCTCCCCAGTTGAACCAACAACCAAATCCCCGCCTTGCTGCGGTTTGCCTGCTGATTTTTTCTCGCTGCTGTTGCTTGATTTTGATCCCGAGCAGGCTGATAAAAAGATGGCCAGGACCATCAATACACTTAGCATCATCAGTGCGGTTTTCCGTCTTTTCATTAGATATTTCCCCCTTTTAAATGTTCGTTCTTCTCAGCTGTTGTTTATGTAGTGTGCATACCCCCTCTCAAAGCTGTGCGGGCAACATTAGCTATAAAGGTGACAAGCCACAAAGTGGCTGGGAGCAGCTTCTTTAAATTCTGGTATTTGTTCCTTGCATATCGATTTTGCAACAGGACATCTTGTGTGGAAAACGCAGCCTTTTGGCGGGTTGGCCGGACTAGGCAGTTCTCCCTTCAGGACAATGCGTTCACGTTTGACAGAACCTCTTTTTCTTGTAACCGGAACGGAGGATAAAAGCGCTTGGGTATATGGGTGGAGCGGGTTGTCATAAAGCTCATGCTTGCCGGTCAGCTCCATCATTTTGCCAAGATACATTACTCCGACTCTGTCGCTGATATGGCGGACGACACTCAGATCATGAGAGATAAATAGATACGTAAGATTAAATTCTTCCTGTAATTCCTCCATCAAGTTAATCACTTGGGCCTGAATGGATACATCAAGTGCGGAAACCGGCTCATCTGCAATGATCAGCTCTGGATTCAAAGTGAGTGCTCTGGCAATGCCGATCCGCTGACGCTGGCCGCCTGAAAACTCATGGGGATAACGGCTGGCAAACGACGGGTGAAGCCCTACTCTTGCAAGCAGTTCTTCAACTTTTTCGTTTCGTTCACGCATGGTATACATGTTGTGCGTATTAAACGGCTCCTTTATGATGGAACGCAGGGTCTTTCTCGGGTTTAACGAAGCAAATGGATCTTGGAAAACCATTTGAATATTTTTGCGGACACTCTTCCGCAGCTTCTCCTCTGACAGATTGGAAATATCCTGCCCTTTAAAAAGAATTTGGCCCTCTGTCGGTTTGTACAGTCTGATCATCGTTCTGCCGGCAGTCGATTTTCCGCAGCCCGACTCTCCAACGATTCCGAGTGTTTCTCCTTTTTTTAACGAAAATGAAACACCATCCACCGCTTTTACATCACCGACTTTTCTTTGAAAAAGGCCTGACCGGATCGGAAAGTATTTTTTTACGTCACGAAGCTCTAAGATTGTTTCTTGATTAGCTGCTGTCATGATTGTTCGGCACCCTCTTCCTCATATAAAAAGCATCTCACCGTTCTTCCGCTTTTGTGTGTCAAAAGCGAAGGCTGATTTGTCCAGCACTTATCCATAGCTTTCGGGCACCTTGGGGCAAAACGGCATCCCGGCGGCAGATTATCCGGTGTAGGCACACTGCCTTTAATCGCATTTAATTTATCAATCTCTCCATCTATAACAGGAATTGACGTAAGCAGGCCTTCTGTATACGGATGAAGCGGTTTTAAAAATAAGTCATCAACGGTAGCGTTTTCTACGACTTGTCCGCAGTACATGACAATTACTCTATCGGCAGCCTCAGACACGACACCTAAGTCGTGTGTGATGAGAAGAATCGATGTATTGAACTTCTGACAGAGATCTTTCATGAGCTCCAGCACCTGGGCTTGTATTGTCACGTCCAGCGCTGTCGTTGGTTCATCAGCAATGAGCAGTTTAGGATTACAGCTCAGTGCGATGGCAATCATCACCCTCTGTCTCATACCGCCGGACAGCCGATGCGGGTACTCTTTCATAATTTGCTCCGCCCGGGAGAAACCGACCATCTGCAAGAGTTCAACAGCCCGTTGACGGGCTTCTTTTTTCTTCATGTTTTTATGGTAAATCAGCACTTCGGTAATTTGTTCTCCGATTGTTAACACCGGATTAAGGGAGGTCATTGGTTCCTGAAAGATCATGGATACTTCGTTACCGCGGATTTTGCAATAATCGTTTTCAGTGAATGAGGTGAGGTCTTTGTCTTCGAGTTTAATAGAGCCGTCCATGATTTTTCCGCCTGAGCTTTGGACGAGGCCCATAATTGATAAAGAAGTAATGCTTTTTCCGGAGCCCGATTCACCTACAAGCGCGACGGTTTCGCCTTTGCTGATGTGAAAATCGACTCCGTCAACCGCAGGGATCGGCTCCTTTTTCCTGAAAAAATAAGTCTTTAAATTATTCACTTCTAAAAGTGTGCTCATGCTAGCTCCCCTTTCCCCCCTCTTGTTGTCAAACGTTTTCAAGAGAAAGCAATCCCTTTATTCAGAAATAATAAATAATATTGAATTATCGAAAAATTTTATAGTTGTATATTATTACAATCATTTTGCAAAATCAAGAATTTTTTAGGATAAATGTAATATTATTAATGAAATTCCATTATTTTATCCTTTTAAAGCATTGCATCCAAAAAGGTCTCAGCAGGAATGGACAGCCCGTCTGCGGTGCTTGCCTTGCTGGCGGTTAAATATTTTTTTACAATATTGAATCCAACTGCGTATCCAAGCATTTTTGGCTGATATCCTTTGCCGAATAACAGTTGGGGAAATAATCGATTATCCCGTTTGATATCCCGATGGGGCGCAATCTTTTTTTCATATAAAGCCTGAAGCTGCTCCGGTGTATACCAAGTCGTCCACTCAGCCGTTTGACTTCGGCCGAACCTCTCATAAACAGCATATTCCGCCAGCCCTTCCATGATGATTGTATCAAGTAATGTGACATCCTTTTCCTCTTTTGTCAGATGACCTAACCGGCAAACGTGATGATACTCATGCGTCATAAGGGCAGATACCGACCCAAAATCTAAATCTGACGAAAGAAAAAGGAACATTTTGTCTTGAAAGGCGAGTCCTGATTTTGATCCGAACTCTAAACGGATTCTCCTGTTTCGTTCATCAACCGGCAGCGTAACAATTGGTACATCAGGACCTTGCCATTTGTTTTTGAGGTACTGTTCTTCCTTTTGGATATGTCCGTAAAAACCTTTTTCCTTCAGCTTGGAAACAGTCTGAATACCCTCTTTTATGTTTTTAAACATCCCATGATGCTGAAGGTGTCCCAGAATGCCTTTCCAGTTCTTTTTCTCCGCACCTGAAAAAAGCGGGATAATGTAATGCGCCAAATCATCTATTGAATCAGCCTTCCTGAGCCAGCTATATGTTTGTTCTACACTCATGTGATCGCCTCCTCTTTTAATCCTATGCACACAAAAAAAACCGGCTACCCTTTAAGGGCAGCCGGTTTGGCTTGATTATGATTGATATTTCTTAAAGATTAATGTTGCGTTGTGTCCGCCAAATCCTAATGAGTTGCTGAGAACATAATTAAGTTCCTGTCTGCGGGCTTCATCAGGCACATAATCCAAATCACATTCTTCGTCAGGTGTTTGAATATTGATTGTCGGCGGAATCACGCCTTCTTTAATGGCCAGGATAGAGAAAATCGCTTCAATACCGCCGGCTGCTCCTAAGAGGTGGCCTGTCATCGATTTTGTAGAGCTTACCGCAAGTTTATGCGCATGCTCGCCAAAAACGGTCTTAATCGCCATTGTTTCGTATTTGTCGTTGTAATACGTGCTTGTCCCGTGAGCATTGATGTAATCAATTTCTTCAGGTGCAATGCCTGCATCTTTAATGGCTTCTTGCATCGCTCTCGCTCCGCCTTCACCGTCTTGGGCCGGCGCTGTGATATGATAAGCGTCTCCGGTTGAGCCATAGCCGACAATTTCTCCGTAAATTTTAGCGCCGCGGGCCAAGGCATGCTCAAGTTCTTCAAGAACGATAATCCCTGCACCTTCCCCCATGACAAAGCCATCACGATTTTTATCAAACGGGCGGCTCGCTGTTTTCGGATCTGGATTAGTAGACAGCGCTTTGTTGGCACTAAAGCCGGCGAATGACATTCTTGTCAGCGGCGCTTCTGTTCCGCCTGTGACCATCACGTCTGCATCACCGCGCTGAATAACCTTAAACGCGTCACCGATGGAGTTCGTTCCTGTAGCACATGCTGTAACCGTACAAGAGTTCACCCCTTTTGCTCCTAATGCAATAGAAATCTGGCCTGTCGCCATGTCAGGAATCATCATTGGCACGAAAAACGGGCTTACCCGTCTTGGGCCTTTTGTTAAGAAGATTTCAAATTGAGACTCTAGTGTTTCAAGTCCTCCGATACCGGAGCCTACCCAAACACCGACTCTCGGCGCGATCTCATCGGTAATGTTAAGATCTGCATCTTCAACCGCCATTTTCGCAGCCACAACCGCATATTGTGTAAAGCGGTCCATTTTTCTGGCTTCTTTTTTATCCATATAATCTTCAACATTAAAATCTTTTAATTCAGCGGCAACTTTTGCCGGATATTCTTCAGCGTCAACACGAGTGATCGGACCGATTCCGGACACACCGTTGATTGCGTTATTCCAACTTGTATCGACGTCGTTGCCAAGTGGAGATAATGCTCCAAGTCCTGTAACAACTACTCTTTTTTTAGTCATCTTGTGTGCACCTCACCTTTTTTTATCGGCCCCAGCGGATTGCAATGGCGCCCCATGTTAGTCCTCCGCCGAACCCTACCATAACGACCACATCGCCGTCTTTGATTTTACCGGCTTCCAATTCTTCTACAAGAGAGATCGGAATTGATGCGGCAGAAGTATTTCCATATTTATGAACAGTTTTAGACATCTTTTCGACAGGAAGCTCTAAACGCTCGCGAGCAGCTTCCATGATACGGATGTTCGCCTGATGCGGAATCAAAAAGTCGACATCCTCTTTTGAAAGTCCGGCTTTTTCAATGACATTTACGCATGATTCTCCCATTTGGCGGACTGCAAATTTGAAAACTTCTCGTCCATTCATGATTGTATGTCGTTTTTCATTCAGATACAAGTGCTGACCGCCTGTGCCGTCGGCTCCTAGTTCAAATGAAAGGATTCCTCTGTCATCACTGACTGGCCCGACTACCGCAGCGCCTGCTCCGTCTCCAAACAGAACGGCTGTATTGCGGTCTTCCCAATCGGTAATGCTTGAGAGCTTCTCTACACCGACAACTAGAACATGCTTGTAGGTTCCGGATTCAATAAATTGTTTACCGGTTACAACCCCGTACATGAAGCCCGCACAAGCCGCGCTGATATCCATAGCACACGCTTTCTTCGCGCCGAGCTGTTCTTGAATCATACAAGAGACCGTAGGAAATGACTGATCAGGTGTAACAGTTGCAACCAAGATCATATCCAGATCCTCAGCAGCCACTTCAGCTTGTTCCAGCGCATTTTTCGCTGCTGCAACAGCCATATGTGATGAAAACACATCATCTGCTGCGATTCTTCTTTCTTCTATTCCTGTTCTTGTACGAATCCACTCGTCAGAAGTTTCAACCATTTTTTCAAGATCATGATTTGTTAAAACCTTCTCAGGAATGTAACGTCCAACACCAAGTATTCCAGCTTTCATAAGGGAAGACTCCTTTATATCTTAAATTTAGAAGATCAATCAGGTTGTGATCAATTATTAGTATCAGGTACTAATTCTATCCTATTTTTTTTCACATGGCAATATATTCGTCTAAACTATCAGTTCATCTTACTCATAGAGTATGGTATATGGAAAGGAGGCGTATGCAGTTGGATGTGTTTTCAAGAATGATGTTCGGCGATGCAGCAAAACCAACAGAAGAGAAGGAGGAGGAACAGCAAGAGGAAGTTTCTCAGGTTTCTCAGACAAACGACGAAGAGACGATTAATTACATGCATATTATGGACCAAATCGGTTCAATTATGAACTCTCTTGATCAAATCAAGCCCGCTTTAAAGGAGCTTGCGCCCATGCTCTCCGCTATTAAAAAGAAAATCATGTGAAAAGCCACTTTCAAAAAAGTGGCTTCTTCTTATTCTGTTTCAGATTTAGCGTCAGACTTGCCAAGCTCATAAGCTTCCGCCATTACCGTTGTAAATAGATTCATAAACGGCTGGATGGCCTCCATTGAGAGCTCAATGCCTGATTTCTCAAGCTGTTCTTTCGCTTCAGGGAGATATTTCATGGCAATTTGCAAGAATTCAAGTGATTTTTCGTGCTGCATGTGACGTCACTCCATTATTCGTTTTTTGGCAGCTCGCCTGTTTTGTTGTATGTTTTGATCAGCTTGGCGATTCTTTGCTGAAAGTCTTTGTCGACGAGCGGGCTGAATGTTCCCATCTCAACGACTCCCGTATTCAGGTCGTAGTAATGATCGCCGCCCTCAAGGGTGCCTTTATTAAATTGTTCAGCAATGATTTCATAGGCCTTGTCCACATTTTGCACCGTGCTGGTTAATACGGTATTCTCGCCCAAATCCGATTGATCTGTGACGTAGCCAATGGCATAAAGACCGTCTTTTTTGATTTGCTGAATAACAGGAACATTATACCCGTCTCCGGCGGGATACACAACATCCGCGCCTTCGTTCTTCATTTTCTGATAAAGCTTTACTGCTGTTGTATCATCATCCCAATGATCCGTATATTTCGTATTTACCTCTATATCCGGATTTTCATACTTGGCCCCTTTGATAAAACCGTCAACCTCAGGCTGCCACGTAAAGGAAGCAATTACACCGACCTGATTCGTTTTCGACATATGGGCAGCAGTCATTCCTCCAAAAAAGCCCATTGCTTCCCCGCTAAAATGGACACTCGTTACATTATCAGCTTTCGCTTTCGCATTGGAAATGACGAATTCCATATCTGGATAATCTTCGCCGACCAAGTTAAACACCTCAGCATATTCACTCCCATGGCCGTAGAGCAGATTGACGCCCCTCTTATGAAAATCCTCAATCGCATTTATGATATCTTCTTCTGTTTTAACGCCTTCTTTATAATAGACGTCCACATTGTATTTGGATTGTATATTCAGTAATCCTTTATACCCTTTTGTGCCCCATACGAGGTCATTAATCGTATCAGGAAAGAGCATGCCGACCTTCTCAATTTTTCCTTTGAACGGAGTTTGTCCACATCCACTCAATAAAAGGAGGACAGAAAAGATCATGACAAGCCTTGTGATCAAGTCATGTTCAACTCCTTTTGACAAGCTATAACATGTTTATTTTTATACGTTTATTGTATCTAGAAAACTCGAAACATGGAAGGTTTTTCTTAATATTTGTCGAAAATTGATGAAAATTGTCTTTTCCACTCGATAATTTTTGTTTTTGCTTCTTCTTTTGAGGTTTTTTCTGTGACTTGCAATTCAAAAAGCTGATCTTTGCTATGACGGCTTGGTTCTAACAGGAATCTCAGCAACTCGTCAGCGACGTCATTTGTATAATAGCCGTCTTCCTCTGTTTCTTCTTTCCATGGCCCATACATTTTCGGCAGGATCACGGTTTTTTCCGAGCCTGTTTTTTCACGTTTTTCCCATTCTTTTCGGTCTTCTTCATATACTAAAATATAAGGAGAATCACATTGGTCTAAAGGCAAAAAACTTCCGAACTGGATACAAATTGTATCATAATTTTGGTCTCCAATGTGTTCAAGCTGGCGAAAGAGTTCATTTCTCCCAAGCCACATGAGTCTTTCTTCTAAGTACATTTGTCTCATTTTATCTTCTGTTTCCGCCAGAACAACGTCAACATGTATGCCTTCATCCATCATTCGCTCACATAATGAAAGGCCGAAAAATTCGTCCGCACCTACAATCAGCGTTGATTCCATTGCATCTGCCGCCCTTCCGGTTTTTCATTTCCCAAAACAAAACAGCCTCCGCAAAAGAGAAGGCTGTTGTCATTATATTCTCTATAATTCTTTTTCATGACTGTGAAAGAATTTGCAAATTGATGCATAAATTCTGCTTGGATGCTCAAATAAATGAAATGTCATGTCGACCGGTGAGCCTTGCTTTTGCTGTTTTTCCTTGAAAACTTCTGCATGTACACTGTAGGGATATGGAGATCCGGTCATACGCTGCCATATATGAACCGGTACGCCGCTCGGGTAGCTTTGAATTGTTTTATAACGAAGCGCTTCCGCTTCTTTTTCAGAAATTCCGTAGCTTTTCGATACTTCTTTCAAAAATTGTTTATAGAAAAATTTATTTTCTTTTTCCGATTCATAATGTGCCTGAAGATCGAGACAAGGATTCAACATTGCGGCTGAGCGGATATGATCCGGGGAAAAACGAAGCAGTTCATCGGCCACGAGAGCACCCATGCCTTCTGCTAAAATATGAATCTTCGGATTGAGGATTTCCTGCTTCAGCACAGAATGTATCAGCTGTTTGGCATAGGTGACTGCTTTTTCCGCCCCCCAATGCCTTCCGAACAGATTGCTGTTAAAAAGAGTGTATCCTTCATTCATCAACATGCTCAGAAGCTGATTTCTGCCATAATGCTGCTGCCAAAAGCTTGAATCATGTCCGACAAAGTGGGTTCTGTCCCCCAAGATAAAGATGCCGAAGCCGTTCGGGCGATAGGGCAGATGAATGACATTATGCTCCGTTCCCAGTTGAAAGTATCTTTCCGTTATTCCCATCGCTTGCCCGCCTCCTTTCACACTTCATCTCACGCTATCTTATGTAAATAGAAAAGAAACGAATAAGGTAAAGTCCTAGCCTTTTACATTTTTGGCTATTATACTGATTGACGTTTTATATTTTACCATTAAAGTGTGACGAATCAGACTCTTTTGTCACCTCACTTTCTGCTAAAATTGGATTCCCCCTTCGCTTTTTGTATGGTATGATAACTTTTAGAATAGAATGAGAAGGACGAGGTGGAAACGTGCGATATATTATTGCCTTTATTTGGACGTTCCTTTTATCACATATGGCATGCTACTTGGTTGCAAGCATGAACAGCGTTACGTATAATTTCAAAACATCATCTGTCATTGCTGTTGTACTGTATGTCTTAATCATGGTTTTAGCAGAAATCATGCCTATGAACAAAAATGCAAGCCAGCATTAAAAAGCCAAAAACCCAAAACATTTATTGTTTTGGGTTTTTTAGTGGTCACGGCTTTCTTTTGTAGGTCCACAGCCGGTTGTGGTTTGATGTTTCGGGAAACATTTCCCCTGCTGACAGATGGACCTTTTGAGGGTTTTTAACCATGCTCCCTGTCTCGCCGATTTCTACGTAGACACCGTTATTAGGCGCTTTCTGTCCGGGCCGGAATTGGTGCTGCTGTCCCACTGTTTTTCCTCCTTTTCCTTTTTGCTGTAGTATGCGCCTAAGCGGCTGTGAATATGTTGCCATCAAAAAAACTGCTGAGTTTGGCTCAGCAGTTTTTTGATGATTCCCCTTTATATAAAATAGCCTTCAGCAGTGCTTTTTGCACATGAAGACGGTTTTCCGCCTGCTGGAACACTGCAGAGTTCAGCCCGTCAATAATCTCCGCAGTCACTTCTTCCTCACGATGCGCAGGGAGACAATGTAAAAATGTATAGTCAGGCTTGGCATGGCTGACCAGCGACGCATTCACCTGATAAGGCGCAAAGACAGCAAGACGTTCTTGCTCTTCCGCTTCCTGCCCCATGCTTGTAAACACATCAGAATAAATCACGTCCGCGTCTTTTACAGCTTCAATCGGATCATCTGTCAGCGTGATAGAAGAGCCGGATTGAAGTGCGTATGTTTTTGCCGCTTCAGCTGCTTCATCTAACACTTCATATCCCTTTGGCGAAGCGATCGAGATATCACAGCCCATTTTCGCGCAGCCGATCATCAAGGAGTGCGCCACGTTATTTCCGTCACCGATGTATGCGACTTTTACGCCTTTAAGCTTCCCTTTTATCTCCTTAATCGTCAAGAGATCCGCCAGCGCCTGGCATGGGTGGTATTTATCGGTAAGTCCATTGATCACCGGAATGTCAGCTTCTTTGGCAAGTTCCTCCACCTTTTCATGTTCAAAGGTCCGGATCATGATGGCATCCACATAGCCTGACAGCACTTTTGCCGTATCAGCGACAGTCTCACCGCGCCCCAGCTGCAGATCTTTCTGGCTTAGAAAGAGGGCGTTCCCGCCCAGCTGCGCCATGCCCGCTTCAAATGAAACACGGGTCCGCGTTGATGATTTTTCAAAAATCATCGCCAAGGTTTTGCCATGGAATATAGGCTGAATTTTGTTTTGTTTCAGCTCACCGGCTTCTGCGAGCAAGACGTTTATATCCTCTTCACTAAGGTCCTTTAACGTCAATAAATCTTTTCCGTATAAACTGGTTTGCGTCACTGTGTGCATGATGCCACTTCCTTTTTATAGAGGTCTTTGAGAGATACAGGCTGCGGATGGCCAGAACCGCTTTGTAAAAACGCCCGCACAGTTTCTTCTTCTGTAAAGATGGGGATGCCGTGCGTCATGGCTTCCAAACGTTCTTTGCGTGCTTCTTCAGAACCGCTCAGATTGATGTGGAGCGATTTTCCTTCCTGTTCCATCCATGAGGCAAATGTTCCTTCATGTATTGTAAAACCTTCGTTTTCTGCTAACTCCTTCACATCTTCCGGAACGTTTTGCAAATAAATGCTGCCTTTTTGACTCCAGACTCTTGTATAGATTTTTTTCAAGGCACTGTTAGCATCATATGCGACACACATGCCTTCTCCCGTTGATTTCATTTCCGGCCCAAGCTTGACATCCACATCCTGGATCGCATGAGAAGAAAAAACAGGGAACTTCACGGCAACTCCATGATGATTTTGAACTTCCGGATTTAGATCTTTTAAGGACGCTCCCGCTAGCAGTCGTGTGGCGAGCGGAATCATCGGAACGCCCATTACTTTGCTGACGACAGGAACCGTGCGGCTCGCTCTCGGATTCACTTCAAGAACAAGTATGTTTCCATTGTCGATCACAAATTGAATGTTCATGATGCCTTTAAATGAAAGTTTTCGGGCAATTTTTTGTGCCGCATCTTTCATGCCCTGCTGTAGCCCGCTCGTGATGGACGGCCCGGGAAGAATGGCAAAGCTGTCCCCTGAATGGACACCCGCCCGTTCAATATGCTCGGTATATGTCGGGATAAAGACATCCTCGCCGTCGGAAATCAAATCAATTTCGACTTCCTTTCCAGACACATACTGATCAATCAAAATCGGGTATGGCATGCTGTCCTCATCATTCAGCAGCTGAGAAAGCTGGGCTTGCGAGTCAACAATGATCATGCCCATTCCGCCGATAACGTAAGATGGGCGGATTAACACCGGATAGCCGATCTCACTCGCTTTTGAAGCGGCTTCTTCTTTTGTATAAGCAATTTCTCCTTTTGCGTGCTTCAATCCCAGCTCGTCAAGAAGCTGATAAAATTGATCCCGATCCTCTAACACGTCGAGCGTTTGAAATGATGTGCCAAGAAGAGTAATGCCGGCTTTTTCGAGCGCTTCAGCAGCATTGATTGCAGTTTGGCCGCCGAATTGCACAATTGCAAAATCAATATTTTCCTGCTCCGCCACGTTTACAATATGCTCCGTTGTCATCGGTTCAAAATACAGGCGATCCGCAATTTCATAATCGGTGCTGACCGTTTCTGGGTTATTGTTAATCATGATGGTTTCGAACCCAAGCTCTTGCAGTGTCAGCACGCCGTGAACGGCACTGTAATCAAATTCAACGCCTTGGCCGATCCGAATCGGTCCTGATCCGATAATGAGCGCGCGTTTTTTCTCTTTGCGGCTGATGTCTCCATCGGTTTCTCCGAAATATGTGGAGTAAAAATAGTTTGTTTTCGCATCAAACTCTGCCGCGCATGTATCTACGATTTTAAAGGAAGGCGTAATGCCCATCTCCTTGCGAAACGCGCGCACCTCTTCTTCTGTTTTGCCGATCAGCGAGGCAATCGTTGCGTCTGAGAATCCCTTTTCCTTTGCTTTCTTCAATAATTCAAAAGAGAGATCACTCCCTGCTTCCATCAGGCGGTTTTCCAATTTGATGATGTTGTCAAAGGTATGAAGGAAAAACGGATCAATTTTTGTTTTTTCATGGATGTCATCAATCGAGACGCTGCGGCTCAACAGCTCCATGACAACGAAAAATCTGCGGTCATCCGGAGTGATTGCCAAATCCCATAGCGTATCAATTGACAACCCGCTGAGCTCTGGAAGGTGTGTCCCGATATTTTTTAATTCAAGCGACGCGGCTGCCTTTTGTATCGCTGCTTCTAAATTCCGTTCAATCGCCATCACTTCACCGGTGGCTTTCATTTTTGTGCCAAGCTTGCGGTCTGCGTTTTTGAATTTATCAAACGGCCAGCGCGGAAATTTGACGATCACATAGTCCAGTGCCGGTTCAAAGCTTGCGTAAGTCGACCCTGTGAGCGGATTTTTCAGCTCGTCAAGGGTGTATCCGACTGCCAGTTTCGCGGCCATCTTCGCAATCGGATAACCGGTCGCTTTAGACGCGAGAGCCGATGACCGGCTTACACGCGGATTCACTTCAATGACGTAATATTGCTTGCTGAATGGATCAAGCGCGAATTGAATGTTGCAGCCGCCTACAACATCAAGTGCTGAGATGATCGTCAGACTTGCTGTCCGCAGCATTTGATAGTCTTCGTCTGTCAATGTTTGTGACGGCGCCACAACAATAGAGTCACCTGTATGCACGCCGACCGGATCGATATTTTCCATATTGCAGACGGTAATGCATGTGTTATTGCTGTCACGCATGACTTCATATTCAATTTCTTTAAAGCCGGCAATGCTTTTTTCGACAAGGCATTGATTGATCGGGCTTGCTAATAGCGCCTGCTTAATCATAGCTGTAAAGGCTTCTTTATCAGGGGCGATTCCTCCGCCCTTTCCGCCTAATGTGTAAGCTGGTCTGATAATAACAGGAAAACCGATGGATTCCGCAAAATGGAGGGCATCGGCCTCGTTATCAACAATTTCACTCTCCGGCACGGGCTGTTTTAATTCATTCATTAACGAACGGAATTTTTCCCGGTCTTCTCCTTTTTGTATCGTGTCAACGGATGTGCCGAGAAGTTTGACGCCGTGCTCTTTTAAAACACCCGTTTCTTCAAGCTCCACCGCTAAATTCAACGCGGTCTGACCGCCTAAATTGGCAAGAAGCCCATCAGGCCGTTCTTTCTTAATGATGGCTGTCAGGCTTTCTGCTGTCAGAGGCTCAAAATAAATTTCATCAGCGAAGGCTTCATCAGTCATAATTGTCGCCGGATTGCTGTTGACGAGAATGACCCGGTAGCCCTCCTCCTTCAGCGCGATGCACCCTTGAGTGCCAGAATAATCAAATTCTGCCGCCTGCCCGATGATGATCGGGCCTGAGCCGATTACTAATATGCTTGAAATACTGGTGTCTTTAGGCATGCGCGATTTCTCTCCTTGCTGGTATCACATTCTTTAGATAATCATCAAAAATCCATTCGCTTTCCGCAGGTCCGGGATGGGCTTCCGGGTGGAATTGAACACTTATGACAGGCAGTTTTTTATGGGCAAGCCCTTCAACTGACGTATCATTGACATGATGAAACCTGATCGTGAGCTCTTCTTCATTAATCGACTGTTCATCAACCACATAGCTGTGGTTTTGGCTTGTCATAAAGACCCGTTTCGTCTCACGGTCAATGACCGGATGATTAGCTCCCCTGTGCCCGAATGGCAGCTTAAAAGTATTCCCTCCAAACGCGAGCGCGATCAGCTGATGTCCGAGACAAATGCCTAGAGTCGGAAAGCGGCTGATGATGCTTTTGATCTTTCCTAAATATGGCTGAATGGCTTTCGGATCTCCAGGTCCGTTCGATAGCACAATGCCATCGGGTTTGATGTTGTATACGGCCTCCATTTGCTTGTATGGCACCACAGTGACCTTGCAGCCCCGTTTGACAAGTGATGATGCGATTGACTTTTTATAGCCAAAATCAATGAGAGCGATATGTTTATTCCCGTCGCCGAATGTGCTGATTTCCTGGGCTGAAGCCTGCTCTGCCACATTCTCGGGTTGAAGGGCCATCTCAGCTCCTTCTTTAGAGGCTGTGACTGTTGCACCCATCGTCCCGTTTGCCCGAATTTTCTTCACGACAGCCCTCGTATCGACATGGGTTAACAGCGGAATGTTCCATTTCTGTAAATACTCCTTGAGGCTGTATACCGCTTCATAATGAGAAAAGTGATCACACGCCTCATAGACAACCGCTGCTTTTACTTGCGGTTTCTTGCTTTCAAAATCCTTTTCATTTATGCCGTAGTTGCCAATCAGCGGGTAGGTAAATACAATAATCTGTCCCTTATACGATGGATCTGTCAGCACTTCCTGGTAGCCTGTCATTCCTGTGAAAAAAACAGCTTCTCCCGTACAGTTTTCATGACCGTCCAGCTCGCCGCTGAACGATGTCCCATCTTCTAACACTAAATAACCTTCCATCTAACAGCCCACCTCTTGATGAATAATTAATTATAAAAATGAATTTTTATGCCTTTATATCGAAAAAAAATCACTGGTTTACAGCGGAATGATGAGGGATTGCCTGTTTCAGCTTGCTGACGGCTTCTGCTATTTCATCCTTAGTCACGGTGAGCGGCGGCAGCAGCCGAATCACGTTCGGGCCGGCCGGCAATACAAGCAAGCCTAATGTCTGCAATTCAGCAATAATGTCAGCAACCGGGCCATCACACTCAATTCCAAGCATTAATCCTTTACCTCGGATTTGTTTAACAAAAGGGCTCTTTAGCTCTGCCTCAAGCTGTTCTTTTAAAAACGCCCCTTTGTCAGCAGCCTCTTGCAAAAAATCAGGCTGGAATACAATTTGCAATGTGGCATTCACAGCAGCCATCGCCAGCATGTTTCCTCCGAAAGTCGTTCCGTGAGAACCAAGGGTAAACGCTTCTCCAAGCTGTTTTTTTCCGATGACAGCGCCGACCGGAAAGCCGTTTCCCAATCCTTTGGCGACTGTGATGATATCCGGTGAGAGTCCGAAGTGCTCATATGCGAAGCCTTTTCCCGTCCGTCCGATGCCGGTCTGGATTTCATCAATGATGAGAAGGGCTTGCTTTTCCTTGCAAAACGACTGTACGGCTGATAAAAATTCAGCACTCGCCGGATTGACTCCTCCTTCTCCCTGCACTGTTTCAAGCATCACCGCGGCAATATCGCCTTCCTCCCCAAGAGCTTTAAAAGCAGAAGGATCATTGTATGGCAGGTAGTGAAAGCCTCCAAGCATCGGGCCGAAGCCTGTTTTGATTTTATCCTGTCCGGTCGCAGCCATCCCTGCATACGTGCGGCCATGGAACGACTGAAGAAAAGTGATGATTTTTGTTTTTCCAGTTGCTTTTCTGGCAAGCTTTATCGCACCTTCATTCGCCTCCGCGCCGCTGTTGCAGAAAAAGACAAGATCTCCCGCACTATGCGCTGCCAGCTTCTGCGCCGCTTGCTCTTGGAGACTGTTTTGAAACAGGTTGGATACGTGCCATACGCTGTCAAGCTGTTTTTTGACTGCCTCTGTCACCGCTTCATGGCAGTGTCCTAGATTTGATACCGCAATCCCCTGAATGAAATCAAGGTACGTTTTGCCGTTTTGATCCTCAACGTACGTTCCCTTTGCTTTTTTGATGTCAATATCCCAACGGCCGTAGGTTTGAAACAAGCTGCTCATGAAACAGCCTCCTTTGCTTTGACAATTTTTGTCCCTTGAAAGGTTTGTTCTGCGAAGAATGATCCTTTACCGTTTACGATCATGACTTCAGACACCTGATCTGATAAAGCTGACAAGGCTGAATTGACCTTCGGGATCATCCCTCCTGTGATCACTTCCTGCTTGATCAGCATCTGAATCTCCTTAGGGGTCAGGACGTCCAGACGCTGCTTTTCCTTCATGATTCCATCGACATCCGTGACGAACATCAGCTTATCGGCTTCAAGCGCTCCGGCGACTGCTGAAGCAGCCAGATCAGCATTTACATTCAGCGTTTTGCAGTCGCTTGTCATAGACAGCGGCGCAATAACGGGGATGATGCCATTTTCCATCAGCGCGTTCACCATGGACGCATCGACTTTTTTGATTTCTCCCACTTCTCCGTATGTTTCCGGATCTAGATAATCAGCCTCCAAAAGACCGCCATCCTTACCAGAAATGCCCGCGGCTCGCAGTCCGTGTTTGGCAAGCTCAGCAACGAAAAATTTATTGACAGAACCGGATAAAACCATTTCCGCCACTTCCAGCACCGGCTTCGTTGTTTTCCTCTGTCCGCCCGAAAACTCTGTCTTGATATTTAACCGTTTCAGCATATTTGTGATTTCCGGTCCCCCGCCATGTACGATTGCCAGCTTCCAGCCTGACGCCCTCAGCTCTTTCAGATTTTGATAAAATTCTTCCGACAGCTCACGGATGACGCTTCCCCCGCATTTAAAAACGATTGTTTTCTTCATTTCGCTCCCCTTTATTACGTGCGATAGCTCGCGTTAATTTTGATATAGTCATAGGTCAGGTCACAGCCCCACGCTCTCCCGTTTCCGTCCCCTTCAGCCATCTTGATGACAATGGTGATTTCATCTCCTTCAAGGTATTCCTTGGCGATAGATTCAGAGAATGGCTGAGGTTCGTTATTCTTAAACAGGCATTGGCCGCCAAGATAAACCTCTACTTCTTCTGCCGTCACCTGTGCTGCGGAGTGTCCGATGGCTCCGATGATCCGCCCCCAGTTGGCATCTGTTCCGTATACTGCCGTTTTTACAAGATTTGAGCCGACAATCTTTTTGGCAATGACGTTTGCATCAAGATTGTTTTTCGCTCCCTGTACTTGGGCTTCAATTAGTTTTGTCGCGCCTTCTCCGTCTCTGGCAATCTCTTTAGCTAGATCCTCACAAGTGAGCAAGAGCGCTTTTTTAAAGACCGGCCAGTCTGGATGGTCTTCTGTCAGGCACTCGTTTTCGGCGCAGCCATTCGCCATAACTAATACCATGTCGTTCGTGGATGTTTCTCCGTCAACTGTGATTTGGTTAAATGAAACGTCAGTGATTTCCCGAAGCGCCTTTTGCAGCGCTTTTTCTTCGATTGCCGCGTCAGTTGTCACAAATCCCAGCATCGTGGCCATGTTCGGGTGTATCATCCCAGAGCCTTTGGCCGCTCCGCCGATCGTGACTGTTTTGCCGCCGATTGCCAGTTCATAGCACGTCTGCTTGATCACCGTATCAGTTGTTAAAATCGCTTCCTCAAAATCGCCTGATCCCGCAGGTGTTTCTTTCAGCAGTTCGATCCCCGCGTGGATTTTTTCCATGTCTAAATGCTCGCCGATGACACCCGTTGATGAAACAGCGACAAGCTCCGGCTCAATGCCAAGCTGTGAAGCAAAGCTCTCCCGCATTGTGTATGCGTCCTTTAAGCCCTGTTCTCCCGTGCAGGCGTTGGCAATGGCGCTGTTGACGATGACGGCTTTCAGTGTCGGTCCGTGCTTTAAGCTGTCTTGTGTCACTTTGATCGGAGCAGCCTGAAAGTGGCTTTGGGTATAAACTGCTGCACTCACGGCCGGTGTCTCGCTGATAATGACGCCGAGGTCTTTTTTCGAGTAGCGCAGTCCGCAATGCACACCCTTTGCCTGAAACCCTTTTGGCGAGGATACATCACCTGTTACTTTTACAATTTGATCTTCACTTAACTGAATCATGGTTCGATTCTCTCCCGTTCTATGGATAAATTGGCGTGATGGTGAGTCCAGTTTCTTCATTCCAGCCATTCATCAAATTAAAGTTTTGCACTGCCTGACCGGCGGCACCCTTCATTAAATTATCGATTACCGAGACGATCGTGACTCTGTTCGTTCTCTCATCGAGGGTCACGGCGATATCACAGAAATTGCTGCCGTACACTTCTTTCGTTTGCGGGTACTGACCTTTTGGCCTCACTCTCACAAAATATGAATCTTGGTAAAATTCCGAATATAAATCATGCAGGTCATCTGCGGTTAGGTCACAGGTTAATCTGGTATACATCGTCGCCATGATGCCCCTTGTCATCGGAACCAAGTGAGCCGAAAATGTAATGGGCCCGAGACC
Source organism: Bacillus sp. PS108 (assembly GCF_037963335.1). Lineage (NCBI taxonomy): Bacteria > Bacillati > Bacillota > Bacilli > Caryophanales > Bacillaceae > Bacillus > Bacillus sp. PS108. The sequence goes on along the minus strand of NZ_CP150155.1, from coordinate 1,151,008 downwards.
TGGCTGCCATTCATTCAGCGCCTGCTCAATTTCCGGCGTGTGCTGATGTTCATTGACTTTATAAATTTTAAAATTGTCGTTCAGCTCAGAAAAATGAGTTCCCATGGATGCTTTTCTTCCCGCTCCGGAAACACCGGTCTTCGCGTCAACGATAACGAAAGATTCATCGAGCAGTTTCTTTTGAGCCAATGGCGCGAGGCCAAGCAAAACAGCTGTTGGAAAACAGCCTGGATTGGCAATGAGTTTCGCCTGTTGAATTTGCAGTTGATTCAGTTCTGCCAGACCGTATACCGCCTCTTGAATCACCGCCTTCGGTGCCGCTGTCCGTTTATACCATTTTTCATATTCAGCCGGTTCTTTTATCCTCAGATCACCTGACAGATCAATAACCGGAATTCCCGCGTCTGCCAGCTTTGGAGTCAATTCACTTGATACTCCGGGCGGCGCAGCGAGAAACATGATATCTATTTCGTGTTTGATCGTATTCATATCAATCGGCTTCAGCTGCTGATCCGCTAAGCCGGTAAGATGAGGATAACCCTCGCTATAGACATTCCCTTCTCCGCTGGATGAATAAAGTATGCATTCCTCTGCATGAGGATGATGCGAAAGAATCCTGACAAGTTCGGTGCCTCCATATCCTGTAGCACCTACAATTCCTATTTTCAAAACAAGTTCACCCTCTTGGTCTTTGTGAAATTATTTAACATTATAACATGAATAAAAATTAATTCAATCGTATATTTAATATTTTTATTCATTTATAAATTTTCTGTTCAATGGGAATTCCGCTCAAAAAAAATCAGCACGACTCCAGCACAAAAACGTTGATGCGGTGCCGCATTTCAGCCGCATAAAAAAACAGGCTGACCGCGTCAGCCTGTTTTCATCATCATCAATCCACTCAAAAAATATAGAATAGAGCTTGCATAAAAAATCATTTGCACTGTGAAAAAGTCAGCGAGAAAGCCCCCGAGCATAATGGCTGCTGCTGAAAAGACAGCTGTCCAAAAATGGTAATTCCCGATCTTCTTTCCACGCTCTCCACTGTCTGTAAAATTAGCGATCAGCACTTTTTCTCCATGCTTTTGCATCGCTCCAAAGAGCCCTAACAGCACTTGGACGATATACACTTGAACGACGCTTCCGATATGCGGGACATATAAAAGCAGAACAGCCATCCCCCACGAGTTCAGAAGCAGAAAATAACGGCTGTCAAACCTTTCAGACAGCCGTCCGAGGAGCGGGTAAATAAGCGCTCCGCTCAACCCGAACAATCCGTAGGAAAAACCGAACTGTGTGTAGCTTGAGCCGATATTTTTCACAAACAGAATATAAAACGGAAAGATTAAGCTGCTTGCGAAAAACACGCTGCTTTGTGATAATGTCAGCCATTTTAATTTGTTTTTCCCCATTATTTATACCTCTGATAAAAGTAATTCATAAAGCGCTCATCCGGGTCATAGGTTCGTTTTTTCTGAAAAAACGCTTCACTTTTCGGATATGCCTGTCTCATTTGCGCTTTTGTCTGGTAGGTCATATAAGGCAGATAATAGCTGCCGCCGTGCTTGATGGCAACGTCTGTCATGCGCCTGATGATTCGGGCGGTATCTGCCTGGTCTTCTTTTGAAAAGCCCTCGTTTATTAATAGTACGAGCGAAAACATATCGTCCTTCGCATAGGAAAGGTCGGCCTTTTCATTTTTCTGCACGTAGCGGATCGTAATGTTCAGCAGGTTCAGATCTTCGTCCGACAGCGTTTGTCTCAGGTCATCAATATAGGACCCATACTCCTTCACGGGCACAAAGTATTCTTGCAAAACATCTGTGTTGTCATTGTTTTCATACTCAAGAAACTTTGATTCGGACCGCATGACGTTATTGCGTGAAATCTCTGTGCCGTTCTGGCTCAGGAAATAGGATTGCTGTGTGTCCCACAGCCAATTCCTCCCCCATTCATACCGTCTTGACAAGCCGAGTGCAAACTTTGTGGCTCCCGTATACTCGTCTTCTTTAAGTTCGCTGTATGAGGACAGCTGATCCTGATGATTAGCCAATACGTAATTCGTGACATACATGTCTTTCAGAAATCCTTTTTTCGCTGTTGAAATTCGCGCCAGATGCATTCGGACATCTGGATTTCCTTTTACATGCTTTGAAAAATAGTCTGAGTATGTGCTGTAATTCATTTTTTCTGTCTTCATGACATACAGCTCATCATCTGTCAGCTCAAGCGTTACATCAAGAATCACGCCAAAAAGGCCGTACCCTCCGATGACCGCCGTAAACAAATCATCTTTTGGAGTGACAGTGATAATCATCCCGTCAGCTTTTAAAAGCCGGAATGATTTGACTGTATCAATTAGCGAGCCGTAGCGAATATCACGTCCGTGTGCATTTGCGCTGAGAGATCCGCCGATTGTAAAAATGTTTTGTGACTGCATGACTTTTACCGCGAGTCCGTATGGATTCACGTATTTCTGGATATCATTCCACGTTGCACCGCTTTGCACCCTGATGGTTTTCTTCTCTTGATCGAGTGACAGGATTTTGTTGTAGCCCGTCATGTCGAGAACGATGCCGTCCTCATAATATGTATGGCCGCCCATGGAGTGCTGGGCCCCGGCGATTGAAATTTTTATGTTTTTTCGATTTGCCTCTTTGACTGTGTCAATGAGCATTTCCTCTTCCTGCCCTTTCACTGTCTGCTTTATTTTTACAGGCATCAGGCGGCTGACATCCGTCATCTCGCTTGTGGCTGTTTTTTGCTCTGAGTTCACAGAGTACGCAAACAGGGCCGCATACGCGCCAGTACAAAGCGCGAATGCAAGCAATTTCTTTTTCATAGTGCTCTCCCTGCTGTTTTTATGACCATTATACCATGACTGCGTCCTCATTTTTCCAAATTATCTTCTTGCCCGTTTTTCGGCACGGCGGTCGGCGACGATAAAGCAGGCGTGAATCGCGCCCGGCAGCCAAAAGATACAGGTCAATATGAGATTCAGCAAGGCCTGAAACGGTTTTCCCGAAAACAAAACAGCAAGCGGCGGGCATAAAACTGCCAGCAGGTACATCATTTCCTTTCACTCCTTTCAGCTGTAAAAAAGGACAGCCTCACATGTCAGGCTGTCCTTTTTTGTTTTATTGAATGCCAAGCGCAATTTTTGCGTATCTGGACATTTTATCCCTAGTCCAAGGCGGATTCCATACAATGTGAACCTCTGTGTCTTTCACTTCAGGAAGGTCCGCTAATGCTTTTTTCACCTCATCCACGATAATCGGCGCTAAAGGGCATCCCATTGATGTTAGCGTCATGGTGATGTGCGTCAAGCCATCTTCATCCATATCAACGTCATATACCAAGCCGAGGTTCACGATATCAACGCCAAGCTCAGGATCGACAACCTGTTCCAGGGCGCCCATGATGTTTTCTTTTAATGCTTCTTCCACGTTCCCTCACTCCTTTTTTCTACAGTATAACGTAAATTCAGCTCTTGTTAATAACTTAGTGCTTTATAAGTACGTTTCAAACCATTCAATCGTTTTTAACACAGCTGCCCGCGGGACTTTATGGTCAGCGTTTTCATCTCCGATAAATTGCAGGCGTTCCGGCTGCTCGCTGTAATGGGATTTAATCGTGTCATAAAATTTCCGGGTCGGCGCGTAAGGCACAACTTTATCTTTTGCGCCGTGCCAAAATAAAAGCGGGCGCTGTTGCAGTTTCTCCGGCTGAAGGCTGAGATCCCGCAACTCGAGACGTTTCATCAGCTGCTGTACCTTCTCTTCCGGCACATCGATTTCAATGCCCTGAGATTGAATATGGTCAATCTGCTGCTGAAACAGCTCCACGTAATTGGGGCTTCCCATCAGGCTGACGCCGGCTTTTATCCAATCATATGCAGTCAAAGCGCCAAGCGTTGTGATGCCGCCCATTGACGTGCCTGCGAGACCGATGCGGTCGCCGTCTACCAGGCCTACTTTTTCAAAATGGTTTTTAAGCACGCCGATCTCTTCAATCTCGTTTAGGACGATGTCCCAAAAATGGCCCGCCAGCTCTTCGACAGCCATTTCTTCTCCCCGTTCCCCATGGTGCAGAGCCTCCGGCAGAACGGCTCTGAAGCCCTTCTCCGCAAGCAGGTAAGCAATATGAAGGTTGTGTTCCTTCGCGCTTGTAAAACCATGGATAAAGAATACGAGAGGAACAGCGCGGTGCCTGTTCTCTTCCTTTACAATATGTAAAAACGGAATACCGGAAACGGTTTGATTCTCAATTTGTATCACAATGTGCCCCTCCTTAGGATAACCATAATCATAAGTGTAACATGTAGACAATAAAGATGGTAAAAAGCTACACTGTAAGTAAGGCAAAACAAGCAAAATCTAAGGTTAAAGGAGCTTTTCATGGAGACAAAACCCTATTTAATCGCATTAGATTTAGATGGAACATTATTAAAGGATGATAAAACCATATCTGAAAACACCCTTCAGACGATACAGCGCCTAAAAGATGACGGGCATTATGTCTGCATCTCAACAGGCCGTCCGTATCGTTCAAGTTCCATGTACTACCAGCAGATGGAGCTGACAACGCCAATTGTCAATTTTAACGGAGCATTTGTCCATCATCCGCAAGACGACAGCTGGGGACGGTATCATACGTCACTGCCGCTTGATGTTGTCAAACAGCTCGTGGATATCAGCGAGAGCTACAACGTACATAACGTGCTTGCTGAAGTGATTGACGACGTATACTTTCATTACCATGATGAGCACCTGATAGATGCCTTTAACATGAACACAACAAATGTAACGGTCGGAGACTTGCGGGAAAATCTTGGTGAAGATGTGACTTCTGTACTCATACATGCAAAAGAAGAGGATGTGCCGGCAATACGCTCATATTTATCAGATGTGCATGCCGAGGTAATCGACCATAGAAGATGGGCTGCACCGTGGCATGTCATTGAAATTATCAAAAGCGGCATGAATAAAGCGGTCGGCCTTCAGAAAATCAGCGATTATTACGGCGTGCCGAGGGAGCGGATCATTGCTTTCGGGGATGAGGATAACGATTTGGAAATGCTTGAATTTGCAGGCTGCGGCGTTGCAATGGGAAATGGAATTGACGCGGTCAAGCAGATTGCCAACCGAACAACGGCTACAAATGAAGAGGACGGCGTTGCAAGGTTTTTGAAAGAATATTTCTCACTTTAAAGAAGGTCCGTATTAATTTTTCCCACTCATAAACCTTACTTTGCCCTACCATACTATTGAAGACGACTCATCTCGTCAAAGTATGGAAGGGGGCAGTCTCAAAATGGGTAAACGAAGCAAATCCAGAAGGTTTATTCAGCAGGGTAAAGACTCCATCGGGCTACACGCCGCAAGATTTCCATATCGGTCTACTTTAGAAGAAGCTCACCAGCATGCCGCGGCACGAGACTCGGCCGAAAGCCAGGTTGAATATTAAATGAGAAATGAACTGTTTCAGCAGGCAAAATCATTTGTTCAACAGGCGGTCATGGTGACAAACGGCTTTGAGGAAGGCGATCAGGAGCAAGCGATTCTGAGAGCCAAAAATGCTGTATCTTCTGCGTATGCCAATTCGACAGATGCGGAACGTCAACAGCTGCATCAATTTCAAAATCAGCTGGACAAACTCCAATAAAAAAAGGCTATGGCGACTCGCCATAGCCTCTTATTTGACTTCAAACTGCTGAACAGCCTGAACCTGCTTGAGATTTTCCGCCCTGCCCTTAAATGTCACCTTTACCTCATAGGTTCCGGGCTCCGGGACTTCCTTCCACACATCAGAGAAATCATATGTTTCTCCAGATTCAAGCGTCAGGTTTTGAAAAGCCTGCGTAAACATTTTGTCTTTCGAATAACGGTATCTTTCTTTGTGCTCAGAATCATACACGACAAGTTCAAATTTTTGCCCTGTGCTGAATTGAAACTCAATAGCACGTTCGCTTTGGTTCTTCAGCGACATGTTAAACTTGATTTGTTCAGGCTCCTGAATTGCGTCAATAGATAAAACAACCTCTTGATTCTCCATTCCGCCTGATACCTCCTTATCGGGTTCTGTCTGCTCATCTTTCCCGCAGCCTATCAAAAGCAGCACGGGGAGGAGCATCACAAGCAGCCGTTTCACGACTTCCACCTGCTTTCGTCAGTCTTTTCTAAAGAAACCAAAAATCCCTGTCGTTTGAACAATGTTCGTAAATGCTTTCGGATCAACTTCTTTGACGATCTTTTCTAAATCGTACAGTTCATACCTCGTGATGACGATAATCATCATTTCTTTCTGTTCGTTCGTAAAAGCTCCTTTTGCCGGAACAGTTGTGATGCCGCGCACCATTTTTCCGTAAATGGCTTCCTTGATTTCGTCCGCCTTTTTCGTCACGATCATTGCCGTGAGCTTCATGTGGCGAGTGTGAATGGCGTCGATCACCCTTGTTGTCACATACAGCGTAACCAGGGTATATAATGCTTTCTCCCAACCTTGCAATAATCCTGCCGTCAAGATGATAATCCCGTTCAGAATGAAGAAATACGTGCCGACGGGTTTATCCTTCCACTTTGCAAGCACCATGGCGACGATATCAAGCCCGCCTGTCGAAGCTCCGTATTTTAATGTTAAGCCGATACCGACTGCGGAAATGACGCCGCCGAACACCGCGTTCAGCAAAATGTCATGTGACAGGCTTGTTTCCGGCAGGATCCCCATAAACAGAGTAGTGAGTGCGACACTTAAAATGCTGTACACTGTAAACGATTTGCCGACCTTCAGCCATCCTAAAATACCGACCGGAATGTTTAAGAGGAACAAGAGCGTTCCCGTCGATATGTAAAAGGGGGCATATTGATCAACGACGCTTGATAAAAGCTGGGCAACACCTGTAAATCCGCTGGCATATACATCTGCAGGTATCAAAAATAAGTTCAGCCCGGCAGCATTGAGTAAAGCGCCGATGATGACGATGAGTAATTTTTTTGTTTGATCTAGTACCATGGCATGTTCCTCCGCTCTTTCTTCTTTATTATGTTTTCCCTTAAAACAAATATTTGAACACGATTTTGGCAAATTAATATGATATAGTTGGCTTAACTCTCATGATAACGAGCGATAACGGAAAGAAGGGAAGCAATATGACAGTTCATCTCATCGCTGACAGCGCCACTGATTTGCCTCGTTCTTATTTTGAAGAAAAAGGCATTGGCTTTATTCCGCTCAGGGTTTCTCTCGGCGATAAAGAATTCGAAGATGCAGTCACAATTCATGCGGATCAAATATTTGAAGCGATGCAAAATGGAGAAACGCCTAAGACGTCCCAAGCCTCACCGCAAACGATTAAAAATGTGTTTTTGCAATATGCCGAAACAGGTGATCCCGCTCTTTACATTGCCTTTTCCTCAGGTCTCTCCGGCACGTATCAGACAGCTGTAATGATCGCCAATGAAGTGAAGGAGGAATTCCCCGATTTCGATTTGCGGGTCATTGATTCCAAATGCGCTTCATTAGGATACGGTCTGGCTGTCCGGCATGCTGCCGATCTCTGTATCAACGGGAATACAATACAAGAAATTGAAACGTCTGTAAAGAACTTTTGCAGCCAGCTTGAACACATTTTTACCGTTGATGATTTAACATATCTCGCGAGGGGCGGCCGGATATCCAAAACGTCCGCTTTTGTCGGCGGCCTGTTGAATATTAAACCGCTGCTTCAGATGGAGGACGGCAAGCTTGTGCCTCTGGAAAAAATTCGCGGACAGAAGAAACTTTTCAAACGGATCATCGAGCTTATGAAAGAGCGCGGGGATGATTGGAGCAATCAAACCGTCGGGATCAGCTACGCCGCGAACAAAGAAAAAGCCACGGACATGAAACACCTGATTGAGGAAGCGTTCAAGCCGAAAGAAATCATTATGCATCCAATCAGTTCAGCAATCGGCTCGCATGCCGGTCCAGGAACATTGGCGATATTCTTTTTAAGAAAATGAGCAAACAAAAACAGTCAGACTCTGTGTCCTGACTGTTTTTGTTTGCTCATAGAATGCCGACAGCCTCATACGCCTTTTCGACTGAAGCTGATTGCTCCGAGCCTTCACCGTATAAATCATTGGCAGCTTCAATCGCCGCTTGCTTCATCATGCTGAAATCTGTAGATGCCGTTACATAATATGTTAAAGCCCGATAGTAAATTTGTTCACTTGCTTCACGCCCAATCCCTTCAACCTGTACACCGTGGTGCACGCCTCCTTCTGCAAGAAGATAAGCTGCTTTATTGTGAATGGACGAATTGATATGGACTCCGCCATAATCCTCTGTTCCTGTGTAGCGGTTCGAGTAATGATCTGGATTTCCCTGCTTAGATGGGTCCTCCAATGACCGCAATGAATCTCCTGCAATACCAGGAGTATAGACATCTTCGCCGATCTCCCAATCATCACGGTCAGCCATCGCGCCCATAATGTCAGAAATGGACTCATTTAATGCACCGGGTTCTCCTTGATATAAAAGACCGGCGGAATACTGTGTGACTGCGTGTGTGATTTCATGCGCGACAATGTCGAGCGATCCAGACAGCGGCTTAAATTTCGAACCGTCTCCATCCCCGTATACCATCTGGACACCGTTCCACGCAGCATTGTTCCATTGTTTTCCGACATGCACGGTAGACGTAATCCTTGCTCCGTTTTGATCAAAAGAATCACGGCCAAATGTCTTGCTGTAATAATCGTAAACGGCTTGCGCATTTGCGTGTGCGTCTACAGCCGCAGGTTCATTAAATACGGACGTGCCGCTGACTATTTCTTTGCCCGTATACCCGATCAGTTGAGACAAAAGCGTAAACAAGGTTTCGTTCAGGTTCTTCGCGTCAAATGTATTGATCCCTTCTCCCCTTGTTTCGTCAGCCAAATAAAAGCGCCCATTTTGTTCTGTGACGTCAAAGCTTTTTTCATCACCTGATACGCCGATTCCTGTACCTGCCGCTTCATGAATGGCATTAAAGGACTCAATGACCTTTCCGTTTTTGGCATCGATGAAATAATGCCAATAGCCAGGCTCAGGTTCAGATGTCGAGAGTCTCACAAGGTAGGCGAGATCATATTCACCGTCGTGTGGATAGATATATAATTCGCCTTTTGGTTCCCCATCAAGATATTCGATTTTTCCAATGGAAGCCTCGAGCTCACGCCTTGCTGTATGTATTGCTTTTTTCTCAGAAATAGACGGTGTGACGGAGACGTCCTTGATTTGCGGATGCACCTTTCCAAAGAAACTTTTCACTTGTTTGTTTTCCTTCATCGCGACCGCTTGTTCAAAGCCGTAAATCGGAATTCCTTTGTAAACCTCCGTTAATTTAAAAAACGTTTGTTTTGTCTTTGGATCCTTTATGGTTTTCGAAACGCGAAAATGGCTGTTCGCATTCCCTTTGAGCTTAAACTGCGTTTGATGCTTGTCAAGATAGGAAAATAGCGATTCTTTCTGGGTTGTGTTTTGTACCGGCTTCTGCGGTGACTTTTCGATGATGTATGAAGGGGTTTGATACGTATGGTCGTATTCGATGCTTTCTTCAGCTGAGGCATGTGTTACAAAAACCATTTGGGCCGCTGTGCATAAGCCGGCCAGTAATAGAGATGTCTTGGTCAAGTTGCGCAAAACACCACATCCTTCCTATTTTGGAATCTACCATTTTTCTTCATCCTATCAAAAATACAAAAACTTGTATGTGGTGCTTCGTTCTTATTTTCCCCCAAAAAAGGGCAGAGATATTTCGCTCTGCCCTTCTTTTTCTACTCTACTAATTTTTTATTGACATAAATAATAACCCCTGCGCCATATGCCAGTATAAGCGGTGGTATGAGCTGCTCCTGACCTTGAAATGAGATAAAACTATTCAGCAATATGAACAAACCGGAATTCAAGAAAAAGTAGCCTGCTATTCTGGCCAGCCGGTCTTTATCCCGTATACGCGCCTCGTTAAACCCAGCCAGCATCCAGGTTTGTTTTTTGATTCCGATAAAATAGGCAACCACAAAGAATAAAAGCGCGATAACAATTAATAGATAATTGATGCTGATTTCCATCTTACAGCCTCCTACAAAATTACTTGATGTTAAGAAAAAGAAAAAAAGCGGCGCAGCTTACTGCAATCAGCAGCAGGACGACAAGCGCATTGAGGAACGGGCTCAAAAGAAGCACCACTGCTAAAAACAGCAGATAAACCGCACCGACTCGCGAAATCTTGACAATCTCCTTTTGAGAGCGCATTTTGTTTTTTCTGACACCTGCAAACATCATCAATTTTTTCCGCTTCCATACATATCCGGCGAGCACCATTAAATAAACAGCCAGCGGCAGATGTCTGAAGTCGGACGGCAGCAGCGGCAGGGCGATAATCGTGACAATGAGAAGGACCGAAATCCAGCTTTTGCCCAATAAAGACCTCCTCCTTTTCGTCTCTCCCCCATCACCCATCATCAATTCGGCAAGCTCCTTCGGATGAGAAAATTCAGATTCAACAGCTTCCTGCAGTTCCTCTTCACTAAGGCCGGCTTTGATTCTGTCTTGAACGAAAGCGGTGATATGCCCCTTTAATTCGTCGATAGCGTTTTCTCTCTCTACATCAGGCATATTCGCCAGCTCTGCATTTAGTTCCTCCATGTATCGGTCAATGATAAGCTGTCCATTCATAGCAAATCCCCCGATAAAGACAGTAAGGCTTGATGGGTTTCCAGGTATTTCTCCAGCCGTTCTTTTAACATTTCTTCTCCTTTTTGCGTCATTTTGTAATACTTTCTTTTCGGGCCGTCCAGTGAATCTTCCCAAAAAAATTCGATCCATCCCTTCTCGGTCATACGTTTCAAAATCGGATAAATCGCTCCCTCTGAAATAGCCAGCGCCGAGGTGGTTTTTAAGGATGACGTCAGCTCATAACCGTACATCGGTTTAGAACGCAGAAGGGATAGGATGGCCAGCTCGAAAATCCCTTTTCGAAATTGAACAATCCAGCGGTCATTAACTTGATTCGTTTTCATGGTTTAAATATATCGAAAAAAATACTATATATCAATCACATATAGCAGTGTAAAATGTCCTGTTTTTTCTTTTAACAAAAATGGAATTTCTCATACTTTTTAACCTTTTTATTACATAAATGTTTTTATATTATGAAAAGTGTAAAAACGATTCTTCAGGTTAAAAGGAGCAGTCGAATGCAGAAATCGATATCATTTTTTGTCATTTTTTCAATCCTTTGGGGTTCGCTATTTCTGTTTTCTATTATTGGCAGCTTAGGGACAACCCCGATTCCGCTGACAAAGGACTCCAAATTTCTCATGTCCAGCATCCTCCCTCAGGGCTGGGGCTTTTTCAGCAAAAATCCGCGTGATACTGCAATCGGCTTATATGAGGCTGAAAATGCCAGCGCCAAGGTCAGATGGCCCAATATGAGGGCTGACAACCTATTCGGCCTGTATCGGTATGGGCGGTCACAAGGCGTTGAAATGGGCGTGATCTACAGCCAAGTCGACAAGGAACAGTGGACAGCATGTAAAGAAAAGGACCTCGGCGCATGCAAAAGCAAAGCCAAAACCGTGCAATTAAAAACACCCGCTCCCCGCCCGCTGCTTTGTGGCAGCTACTATTTGACGAAAGAGGATATTGTTCCTTGGAGCTATTCTAAATACACCCCTTCGTCTTATCAGGTAAAAAGCATAGTCAAGGTTGTGATCTCATGCTCGAAAACATAAAACAGACCATCACCAGATGGGACGAAAGAAACCCGTGGACAAATGTATACGGCCTCGCGCGAAGCATCATTGCGCTATCCAGCCTGCTGACGCTGCTCATCAATCACCCGAGCCTCATTATGAAGCCAGCCAGCGGGATCAGCAGCTATCCAGCTTGTAAAATGAATCTCAGTCTCTTTTGCCTCGGCGAAAATAACTATATGATGTTAAATCTTTTCAGGTGGGTCTGCATTGTCATTCTGGTGCTTGTTGTCATTGGCTGGCGCCCCAGAATCACCGGGGTTCTGCATTGGTATGTCAGTTACAGCCTGCAGTCATCGCTGATCGTCATCGACGGAGGCGAGCAGGCAGCAGCCGTCATGACCTTTTTACTGCTTCCCATCACGCTGACCGATCCGAGAAAATGGCATTGGAGTACGAGACCTATAGAGGGCAAAAGAACACTTGGAAAAATAACAGCTTTTATTTCTTATTTTGTGATCAGAATCCAAGTGGCGGTGCTTTATTTTCACTCTACCGTCGCTAAGCTGTCTCAGCAGGAATGGGTGGACGGAACGGCCGTCTATTATTTCGCCCAGGAAAAAACCATTGGCTTCAACGGCTTTTTTCAGGCGTTAACGAAGCCAATTGTAACAAGTCCGTTCGTGGTGATTCCGACATGGGGGACGCTGCTGGTTCAAATTGTCATCTTCGCGGCGCTGTTTGCGCCGAAGAAGCATTGGAGATTGATTTTGATCATCGCTGTTTTTATGCATGAGATTTTTGCAGTCATGCTAGGCCTTATCAGTTTTTCCATTATCATGGCCGGCATTTTGATATTGTATCTCACTCCTATCGATTCCACGATTCAATTTACATATATTCGCAGACTGTTGTGGAATAAAAAACACAAGAAGGGAGAGGTTTCAGTTTGAAGAAGGCGTTTCTAGTATTTTTGTCGGTTGTATTGGTGACGACTGTGTTTTTGGTGAAGCAGCAAGAAAGTGTGGCACAGGCAAAGCAGCTTGAGTATTCAGGTGAGGAAATTTTTAAAGGCTTTGTGTTTGCCCAAGGGGAAGTTGGCAAACAGCTTCCAGAGGTCTTTAATAAAGCGATGACAGACAAACTCAACACAAAACAGGCAAAGGCTTTTGCCAATCAGGTTGTCGCTGATATTAAAAAAGAGGATGCTGACTTTTTTGATAACCTGAAGAAAGCTGTTTACAGCAAAGATGCATTGAAAGTGGATGAACTGCTGAAAAAAGCAGGTCAAATCGTTGAAGAAAAAGTAGAAGCTGCAAAGGAAATCGCCGCTTCTAAGGATGATACATCCAGAGTTCAGGCCGAGCTTGTCAACACTGTTGATACCGCTAACTATTTCTATTATGTTTCTTATGTTGCTGCAGCAGGTGCCCTGATTCTGATCATTCTCGCCATTGATATTACGCCGATTGCGATTTCAGACAATGTGGATCGCGAAATGGCAATCAGAACACTGGTTGATGAATTAAACTAGACATAAAAAAACGGCTCGCTCCGCAGTCTGCTGCAGGCGAGCCGTTTTCATGCTATTTTTTCTCGTATGTCCATCCATTTTCCTGATACACTTTTCCGTTTTTCATCAAATGGCCCAGCGCGCGTTTAAAGGCGGCTTTGCTCATATTAAAACGTTCTCTGATATCGTCAGGCTGGCTTTTGTCACTGTACGGCATGGCACCGTTTCTCATTCTCATATACGTTAGAATGCACTCAGCATCAACTGACATTGCATCCTGTTTTCTCGGAAGCAGCGACAAGTTGACTGAACCGTCTTCTTTCACTTGAATCACCCGGCCTGTGACTCTTGAACCCAGTCTTGGCTCCTCTTTTCTTTCTGACGGGTGAATAAAACAGCGGATACCGTCATCCGTGATCACGAATGAACCCGATGCGATCAGCCTGTACACCGTACCTGTCAGCTCTTTATTCATCAGATCTTCTGAAGCGTCGGTAAACAGTTCGCTGATGATATCTTCCGGCGCTGGTTTCGCAAACATGCGCCCCCGGTTCGTCACCTTCAGCATACAGTAAAGTTTGTCCCCTTTTTGCGGCCAGACATCTTCGTACGGCGGCAAATGCTCAGTTGCGACTAGTGCGTCCTTCGATAAACCGACATCAACGAAAACGCCCATATCCTCCACTTTATCAACCACTTCAACCCAGCCATATTCATCCGCGCTGATGACCGGAATTTTCATCGTGGCCGCAAGCCTTTCCTGCTGGTCGACGTATATAAAGACTTCTACTTCGTCTCTGTCCTCGATATCCTCAGTCATTTCACTGTTATGTAAGAGAATCGTATCTTCCCCATCGGTTAAAAAGTAACCGAAGTCGGTTTGGTGATCTATACTCAAGGTTAATTGCTGCCCTGGTCTCATGCTATCGTCCTTCCTGTTCCGCTTATTCCTCTGCGGATTTTGTTAACATTTTTTCCAATCATCACAAATTGATTCTTTGTTCTGTTGGAAGTTTCTCTTTATTCTACTATAATCAACACATAAGTTAAATGTTATGGAGGTTTTCATATGGCTAAAGAAAGCTCATTTGATATTGTATCCAAGGTGGAATTGCCTGAAGTGCAAAACGCAATCCAAATTGCACTGAAGGAAATCAGTACCCGATATGACTTTAAAGGCAGCAAAAGCGACATTTCTTTAGATAAAGAGGAGCTCGTCCTCGTTTCCGATGACGAATTCAAATTAAGCCAGCTGAAAGATGTGCTGGTCAGCAAATTGATTAAACGAAACGTACCGACAAAAAACATTGAGTACGGCAAGGTTGAAAACGCGTCAGGCGGAACGGTACGCCAGCGTGCAAAGCTTGTTCAAGGCATTGACAAGGACAACGCAAAAAAAATCAATACGATCATCAAAAACTCCGGACTGAAAGTAAAGTCTCAGGTGCAGGATGATCAAGTGCGTGTCACCGGAAAAAACAAAGATGACCTGCAGCAGATTATCTCAGCTGTGCGGGGAGCAGATCTGCCAATTGACGTTCAATTTATAAATTTCAGATAAATTTTCTGATTCCTATTGATTATTGTCTTTATTTTCGGTAAATTTGGAGAAAGGGAAAAACGCCAGGTATCTTTTGGCACTTCCTGACACGAAAATTTCATATCCGTTCTTATCAAGAGAAGCAGAGGGACTGGCCCGACGAAGCTTCAGCAACCGGTGTAATGGCGATCAGCCATGACCAAGGTGCTAAATCCAGCAAGCTCGAACAGCTTGGAAGATAAGAAGAGACAAAATCACTGACAAAGTCTTCTTCTTAAGAGGACTTTTTTTATTTCTCTTTTTTCCTTGCTGATGTGAATAAAGGAGGCAGACAATGGGACTTTTAGAAGATTTGCAAAGACAGGTGTTAATCGGTGACGGCGCCATGGGGACGCTCCTCTACTCCTATGGCATTGACAGGTGTTTTGAGGAGCTCAATATTTCAAAGCCGGAGGAAATTCAGCGCATACATAAAGCGTACGTTGAAGCGGGAGCCAACATTATTCAAACGAATACGTACGGGGCCAACTATATTAAATTATCCAGACACGGGCTTGAGGATGACATCAAAAAAATGAATCAGGAGGCCGTAAAGATCGCGCGGGCTTCAGCAGGCGATGCATACGTGCTTGGAACGATGGGCGGCATACGCACATTTAATAAAAACGCGTACAGTCTTGACGAAATTAAGCGCAGCTTCCGCGAGCAGCTGTATCTGCTGCTGCATGAAGAGCCGGATGGCTTGCTGTTAGAAACATATTATGATTTGGAAGAAGCCCGTGAAGTGCTGAAAATCGCGCGCAAAGAGACTGATCTTCCGATAATGCTCAATGTCTCCATGCACGAGCAAGGCGTATTGCAGGACGGAACACCTCTTTCTGAAGCATTGCGATCGATTGCGGATCTCGGGGCTGATATCGTCG
The DNA here is from genome assembly GCF_037963335.1 of Bacillus sp. PS108. NCBI lineage: Bacteria > Bacillati > Bacillota > Bacilli > Caryophanales > Bacillaceae > Bacillus > Bacillus sp. PS108. The sequence goes on along the minus strand of NZ_CP150155.1, from coordinate 1,135,312 downwards.
GCATTAACTGCCGGCTCGGGCCTTATCACATGATTGAAGCGCTTAGCGAAGTGCCAATTTTTGATGACGTATTCTTATCCGTTTATCCGAACAGCAGTCTTCCTTCGCTTGAAGAGGGACGGCTCGTCTATGAAACAGACGGCACGTATTTTCAAAACAGCGCGTCAGAATTCCGTAAGCAAGGTGCGCGGATTATCGGCGGCTGCTGCGGCACAACGCCGAATCACATCAGGGCGATGGCGGAAGCAGTTGGCGGACTGGCTCCGATTACGGAAAAAGAAGTCAAAACCCGGGCCAAAGAATTCATTTCTGTTCATCACGAGCGAACCGAGCCCGGCCTGGATGAGATCGCAGCGAAAAAACGCTCTATTATCGTAGAACTGGACCCGCCGAAAAAACTGAGCTTTGACAAATTTCTGTCCGCTGCTGCTGAATTAAAAGAAGCGGGAATCGATGCCCTGACACTCGCCGACAATTCTTTGGCGACCCCGCGGATCAGCAATGTTGCCTGCGGTGCCCTTGTCAAGCAGCAGCTCGATATGCGTTCCCTTGTCCATATTACGTGCCGTGACCGTAACATTATCGGCTTACAGTCACATTTAATGGGCCTTGATACGCTAGGGCTGAATGACGTGCTTGCTATTACAGGTGACCCTTCTAAAATCGGGGATTTTCCTGGTGCGACGTCTGTATATGATTTAACATCTTTTGATTTAATCAGGCTGATCAAACAATTCAATGAAGGTCTGTCTCTGTCTGGAAAACCGCTCGGCAAGAAAACGAATTTCTCAGTTGCCGCCGCATTTAATCCTAACGTCCGCCATCTGGATAAAGCGGTAAAACGGCTTGAGAAAAAAATAGATTGCGGCGCAGATTATTTTGTTTCTCAGCCTGTCTATTCCGAGCAGCAGCTTGTCGATATCCATAACGAAACAAAACATCTGAAGACGCCGATCTATATCGGCATCATGCCGCTGACAAGCAGCCGGAATGCCGAATTCATCCATAATGAAATTCCCGGCATTAAGCTGTCTGATACGATTCGCGAAAAAATGGCCCATGCCGGTGAAGATAAAGAAAAGCAAAAGGCGGAAGGCCTTGCAATTGCACGCTCCCTGCTGGATACGGCATGCGAGCTGTTTAACGGCATCTACTTGATAACGCCTTTCCTCAGATCTGACTTAACCGCTGAGCTCACTTCATATATTCAGCAAAAAGATGAGCAGCGCCAAAATATCTTTTTGCATTAATCCCTTAAAAGACTGTCTGATCCAATCGGGCGGTCTTTTTCAACGGGATTCGTGTTACGATATAGAAAAACAGTCATGAGGAGGAACATTATGCTCGAAGTCAAAACCATTTCCGCGGAAGATACATATGAAATTCGGCACCGCATTCTGCGTCCCCATCAATCCATTGAACAATGCAAATATGAAGAGGATCATGCAAAAGGCTCCTTTCATCTCGGCGCGTTTTTTGAAGGAAAGCTGATCAGCATCGCTTCTTTTTCCCCGCAAAATCAGCCATTAATAACAGAATCCCCAGCATATCGGCTGAGAGGCATGGCAACGCTTGAAGGATATCGTGATCAAAAAGGCGGGAGCACGCTGATCAAACACGCGGAAGAGAAACTGGCAAAGAACGGCGTTCAGGCAGTCTGGTGCAATGCCAGAAGCCATGTGAAAGGCTACTATTCAAAGCTTGGCTGGGAAGAACTCGGCGAACCGTTTGAGATTCCCGGCATAGGCACACATATCATCATGTATAAAAAACTCGAAACAAGCAGGTGATCTGTATGAGGGTAATCGATGAGCTGATTAAGCTTCATGAAGAACATATCCCTAGTCTATTGCGGCTTTGCAGGCAAGCCGGGTGGCCGGATTACGGCGAACAAGAGCTGGCACTGCTTGTCCAGCAAGGACGCTTTTTCGGCTATCAAAATGTCAGCGGTGATATTATTTCCTGCATCGGCTTGTTTTTGTTTGGCCGGCTTGCTTCTATCGGCCTCGTGATCGTTGACAAAGAATATCAACGGCTCGGTCTTGGCCGGCGTATGGTAAACGCCTGTATTACCCAAACGGATGAAAACACCGCCATCAGGCTTTGCGCCACAAAAGAAGGTTTGCCGCTTTATGAAAAAGCAGGTTTTCATACGGCAGGTTCAGTGCGAAAGTACAGCTGTCACAGTTTTCAACCTTATACAAAAAAGCTTGATGCTGAACTGACATCCTTTAGAGAACAAGACTTTCACGACTTAACCGCGGCGGATCTGGCTGCCTTTGGCGGAGATCGATCAAACCTTTTGCAGCAGCTTATTTCTGCTTCATGCGAATGTATCATCGCCAGAAATCAGGACGGACAGCTCATTGGCTACGGACTTTCTGTACAGACACCGGCCAATTTGAAATTCGGCCCTATCATCGCTCCATCATCAGATGTTGCAGCACAGATAATTACAAGGCTGGCGGCCGGCAAACAAGGGCCGATGCGAATCGATATACCGAGTGAACACACGTCTCTGCATGACAGCCTGATAGAAATGGGATTTCATAAAGATGATGAACCTCCGATTTTGTTCTATCAGAAAAAAGCGCCTATTCAAAATGGACACTTATATGCTTTGATTTCACAGGCTCTCGGTTAACCCTCTTTTTTCCCGAACAGGTATCTTCTGTTCGGTTTTTTGCTGTCTGATCGCTGAATAAACGAAGCCATCAGGGACATTCTAAGCAGAAGAAAAGGAGTGTGCTCTGAGATGGAATCATCAAAACAAAATAACGGAATGACGATTGTGGCAATCGGTTCAATCCCTTTAATATTAACCCTAGGAAACTCGATGCTTATTCCGATTTTGCCAAAAATGAAATCTGAACTTCATTTATCACAATTTCAAGTCAGTCTCGTGATCACAGTATTTTCCTTGATTGCAGCATTTGCGATTCCGATTGTCGGTTATCTCGCAGACCGATTCTCAAGGAAAGTCATCATTATTCCCTGCTTAATTTTGTATGGTGCCGGCGGTTTGTTAGCCGGGTTTGCGGCAGGTTTTTTTGACAATGCCTATCCTTGGGTCATGGCAGGACGAGCGTTACAGGGAATCGGGGCAGCCGGAACCGGCCCAATTGCCATGGCACTGACGGGAGATCTGTTTAAAGGCGCCCAGGAGAGCAAGGTGCTCGGCCTTGTTGAAGCTTCAAACGGCATGGGGAAAGTGCTATCGCCGATCATTGGCTCGCTGATCGCCCTGCTTGTCTGGTATGGCGCGTTTTTTGCCTTTCCTGTGTTTTGTATCATTTCGATCGTACTGACTTGGATTTTTATTAAAGAAAAGAAAAAGGAAAAAGAACCGCCACCAATCGGACAATATGCAAAAGGGCTGTTAAGTGTCTTTAAACATGAAGGCAGATGGCTGTTTACCGCTTATTTAGCCGGTGCGACCTGTTTGTTTACTTTATTCGGCATCCTGTTTTATCTCTCAGATGTTCTTGAAAAAACATACGACACCGACGGCGTGAAAAAAGGCTTAATTTTAGCGATCCCGCTTTTGGTTATGTGTGTGACGTCCTATACAACAGGAAGCAAAATCGGGCAAAAGCAATCGTTAATGAAAAAGCTGATCGTACTTGGATTGGCGTTCATGACCGTATCCTACGCGGCACTGTCATTCATTGAAAATCTTGTCCTTTTTATCAGTGTTCTTGTACTGAGCAGTATAGGCTCAGGTCTTGTCCTTCCTTGTGTGAACAGTTTCATTACCGGGGCTGTCGGCAAAGAAAGACGGGGATTTGTCACCTCGCTGTACGGCTCTGTACGTTTCTTAGGGGTAGCGATCGGTCCTCCGATTTTCGGCCGCCTGATGCAATGGTCCAGACCCGGCATGTTTTTAAGCATCGCGGGATTGACTCTCGTTGTCGGGATTCTTGTGATGATGCTCATCCATGTGAAGCAAAACAATGAAGAAACAAAAGAAAAAGAAGACCCTAAAATGGCTGGCAATCGGCTCCAGCCCGCTGAGGAAAGGTAGCACCCAGTGTGAAAATTGTACGGATTGAAACCTTTCCGCTATTTCATCGATTAGAAAAGCCATACGGAGATGCCAATGGGTTTAAACGATATCGGACTTGTTATCTCATCAGGATTATCACCGAAAGCGGGATAGACGGCTGGGGAGAATGCGTTGATTGGCTCCCTGCTCTCCATGTCGGTTTTACGAAGCGGATCATCCCATTTCTATTAGGAAAACAGGCTGGCAGCCGCCTGTCATTAGTGCGCACGATTCAAAAATGGCACCAGCGGGCGGCCTCCGCTGTAAGCATGGCGCTGACAGAGATTGCAGCCAAAGCTGCGGATTGTTCGGTTTGCGAATTATGGGGCGGGCGATACAGAGAGGAGATTCCTGTGTACGCGTCTTTTCAATCGTACTCAGACTCCCCGCAATGGATCAGCCGCTCAGTCTCCAATGTTGAAGCCCAGTTGAAAAAAGGTTTTGAGCAAATCAAAGTCAAAATTGGCGGGACTTCATTCAAGGAGGATGTCCGGCACATCAATGCGCTGCAGCATACAGCAGGCAGCTCCATTACGATGATTCTGGACGCAAACCAAAGCTACGATGCCGCTGCGGCTTTTAAATGGGAGCGCTATTTCTCCGAATGGACGAACATTGGCTGGCTTGAGGAGCCTTTGCCCTTTGATCAGCCGCAGGATTACGCTATGCTTCGAAGCCGTTTGTCTGTTCCTGTTGCCGGCGGAGAAAACATGAAAGGCCCGGCGCAATATGTGCCTCTCCTTTCACAGCGCTGTTTGGATATCATTCAGCCCGATGTCATGCATGTCAACGGAATTGATGAGTTTCGGGACTGCCTCCAGCTCGCGCGTTATTTCGGCGTCAGAGCATCCGCCCATGCATATGACGGATCGCTCTCACGGCTCTATGCTTTATTTGCACAAGCCTGTCTGCCCCCATGGTCTAAAATGAAGAACGATCACATTGAACCGATCGAGTGGGACGTCATGGAGAATCCTTTTACAGATCTCGTCAGCCTGCAGCCTTCAAAAGGAATGGTCCACATCCCGAAAGGAAAAGGCATTGGCACAGAGATCAATATGGAGATCGTCAATCGCTACAAGTGGGATGGCTCAGCCTATTAAGCTGGGCCATTTCTTTATTTTGAGACATAAATCATGGACAGCCTCATAAAATGAAAACAGCGGACAAGTCTTTTCATAAAGGAGCAAATGACTTAATGGCTGAACTGCTGATGAAAGCAAAACTTACGTTTATGATTGTCGTAGGCGGCGTACTACAAGGACTCGGCATGTCCTTGTTTTTATTTCCGCATGATATTCCGACAGGCGGTGCAGCAGGTATTGCGGTGCTATTGCATTATCTGTTTCAAATCCCCCACGGATTTTCAGTGTGGGCTGTGAATGTATCAATGCTTTTTACCGCTTTAAAATGGCTGGAGATGAGAACATTCACCGGCACCCTCGCTTCTATCACCGTCACCTCTGTCTCGGTATTGATCTTTGATGCAGTTTTTCCTGATATCACATCTAACCTGTGGCTTGATCTGGCAAGCGGCGCAGTGTTATTGGGACTCGGAATCGGACTTTTATACAAATATAAAATTTCGAACGGAGGATTCGGAGCCCTTGCTCTGATGATTTCTATCTACCGCGGCGGGAATCCTGGAACGATCCTGCTCATCATGAATTGCATCATTTTTATGGTCACCGCGTCTATTATTGACTGGGGCATCGTCATTCAAGCCCTCATATGCCAGGTGATATCGACAAGAGTCATCGACTTCATCTACAACATCCGCCTGACCTCACTTCCCTATCTCACGCCTATGTACCGCCATAAAAAATAATAGGCAGAGGCTCTCTTCACGACGAGAGCCCCGCAGCCGCTATTTTACAGAAAAAAGGTATCGGATCTTAGCCCTAAACGCAGCGTTTCCAACGCGATGGCATCATGAAATGGAATATTGGCAAGATTCACATTCGGCCCGATTTTTTGAATAAACCCTTGCTGAAGCGTTTTGTTAGGCGCTTCAAAAATCAGCCTGTTGATATCAATATCCGAGGAAATGATGTCGTCAACAATTTGAAACCTGACATCGCCGCTGCTGGAACAGATCCCTCCCGTTCCGCTTTCTCTGGCTTCTGTAATCACTTTTTCCGCGCCCGCTTCCATATCCTCAACGATATATTCAAGCCATTCCTCAGAGCTTTGCCGGCTTGCTAATTCCGCATCCTTGCTGCCCACCTCACTGAGCACAAGAAATTCATCAGAAAAATCGGCAATGTAAGCCGCTTTCTCTTTATTTGTCATCGGGAGCGTACCGTTTGAAATCTCAATATATTCACAGCCGAAATAGGTGCAGTACCGATGAAATTCATTCACTTTTTTCTGGCTTACGTACTTTTCAAACAGTGTGCCGCCAAAGAAAAATGTAATGTCATGTTCTTTCAGTGTGCTGATTTTTTCTTCAAGATCTTTCGTAAGTAATGATGTGCCCCAGCCGAATTTCACAAAATCAATATAGTCGGACGCTCCGGCTATCGCATCTTTGAAAAATTGCAAGGGATAGCCGTTATCAATTAAAATGGACTGCCCGGTTTCTCTCGGCTTGTTTGTTCTCACTGGCAATTCTAGTGAAAAATCATTCATATTATGACCCTCTCTATCGTTGGAACTTCTCCATCTTGTTTCACTTTCATCACGAAATCGCCCGTCAGTTCTTTTGTACAGTAAACGATGTCTTCCGAATCAAACAATGGCTGGCGGCAGTCAAAAAACTTCTCCGCAACAGAAGAGCCTTTTATTCTTTCAATCGCCTCCGCAGCCGTTACCACATTTGTCCCTTCAATGATGCCTTTGATATACTCCGCACATGCCATATCGTCATCACCGGATGGATGGGAAGCCACTATGTTTATGACACAATCGTTTGCGACGAGCTTTTTCACATGCTGTGCCGTTGTTTTGGCATTGGAAAATCCAGTTACGAACAGATGCTTTGCGTTCAGCGCCCCCAATGCTGCTGTGACGCCGTTTGTTGTTTTCTGGATCAGGCTTTTATCCGTCATATTCTGCCCAGCCATACGTTTTGGAGAATTATCTAAATCAAATCCGCTGATACCGACCCCCTTTTCCTCTCCCGTCAAAACATAATCCGGATAGGTGTCTTTCAGCGCAAAGGCTTCATCAGCTGTCCGGACCAACAAAATCTCTTTCGCCCCGCCGATAAACGCATAATGGGCGACCGTAAAGGCTCTGATGACATCAATGACGATGTTAATGTCCGCCGGGGCAAGCGAATGATGATGCCCCTGATAAATGGCAATCGGCATACTACCTCTCCTTGGGCATAAAACCATTTTGCTAAAAAGCATATTCAGCCGGGCTCTTAATGGTTCCGCACCTCATTTTAGGCGGGCGCGGCACCTAAAACCTGAACCTTTATGCAAAAAATGAATAGTCTGCCTATAACTCGATCAATAGATAAAAAAAGCAGATGCAAACGGGGGGAAAACATTGAACGAAACCATCACATATGACACTTGGAACGACATGCTGTCCAAACAGATAACGGATCAATTGATCGATGAGCTCGATGTGTTGAAATGGGCTTACCGAACGTACGGAGAAAAGATTGTGTACGCCTGCAGCTTTGGCGCAGAAGGAATGGTGCTTCTCGACTTAATATCAAAAATCAACAAAAACGCACACATCATCTTTTTGGATACCGGGCTTCATTTTCAGGAAACATATGAGCTGATCGAGACCGTCAAAGAACGATATCCGGGATTTGCAATCCAGATGCTCGAACCCGAGCTGAGCTTAACAGAACAGGGGACGAAGTACGGCGGAGAGCTGTGGAAGCATAACCCGAACCTCTGCTGCCAATTGCGGAAAATCGAACCGCTCAAAAAGCACCTGTCCGGCATGACAGCTTGGATTTCAGGACTGCGCCGGGATCAGTCACCAACGAGAAAGCATATTCAATACGTAAACCTGGACCAGAAGTTTGAGCTCATCAAAATTTGCCCGCTTATCCACTGGACATGGGATGACGTTTGGACGTACATCCGCCTGCACAATTTGCCTTATAACAAACTGCACGATCAACATTATCCGAGCATAGGCTGTGAAATGTGTACACTGCCTTCCCCGGACCCGAACGATGAGAGGGCTGGAAGATGGGCCGGACGGGAGAAAACAGAATGCGGCCTGCATCAAGAATAGCGGATGGCAGGTTCTTGATGTGAGAATCGAAATGATGTTAAGGCGCTGATGTCAAACTTTCATTAAGTGCAGAAAAGAAAACAAGGAAACGTATAAATGGAGGTTGAACACGTTGAATGGAAACGAACCCCACGGAGGGGTATTAATCAACCGCTGTGATCCCGCATGCCATTTTGAAGGGTGCGCGTGCCAAGCAGAGCTGGATCAGCTTGCACTGAGTGATCTGGAGCTTATTGCGATCGGCGGCTACAGCCCGTTAACAGGTTTTTTGGGAGAAAAAGATTATCATTCCGTTGTGAAAGAGATGAGGCTGGCAAACGGCTTGCCGTGGAGCCTGCCGATTACGCTGCCTGTCGGAGAAAAAACAGCAAGACAGCTGTCTGCCGGAGATCACGTCAAGCTTGTGAAAGACGGTGTTACCTACGGCATGATCACAGTCACCGATATATACCAGCCTGATAAAACACAAGAAGCACTGTCTGTTTTTAAAACAAACGATCCTGCCCACCCAGGCGTAAAAAAATTGCTGGCGCGCCCGGATTACTATATCGGAGGGCCTATCACGGTCAGCAGCCTGCCTGACAAATCTTTCGAACAGTTTTATGCAACGCCCGCTGAAACAAGAGCGGCCTTTCAAAAACTCGGCTGGAAGACGATTGTCGGCTTTCAAACCAGGAACCCTGTTCACAGAGCGCATGAATACATTCAAAAAACAGCGTTAGAAACGGTCGACGGTCTGCTGCTTCACCCACTTGTCGGAGAAACAAAGTCAGACGATATCCCCAGCGATATCAGAATGGAGAGCTACCAGGCTTTGCTTAATCACTATTATCCAAAGGATCGTGTCATGTTATCGGTTTTCCCTGCCGCCATGCGTTATGCAGGTCCGCGGGAAGCGATTTTCCATGCGCTCGTCCGAAAAAATTACGGCTGTACCCATTTTATTGTAGGCCGTGATCACGCGGGTGTCGGCAGCTACTATGGAACATACGACGCCCAAAATATTTTTCAATCATTCACAGAGGAAGAGCTGGGCATCAAGCCGCTGTTTTTTGAGCACAGCTTTTATTGCCGAAAATGCGGAAACATGGGCACCTCCAAAACATGTCCGCACAGCCCGAGAGACCACATCCACTTATCAGGCACAAAAGTGAGAGAGCTTCTCCGCCAAGGCAAAAAGCCGCCTAAAGAATTCAGCCGGCCTGAGGTCGCAGCCGTGCTGATCAAGGGACTTCACCAACAGCCTGTTGCCATCAAGCAAAACAGCGGGGAATTGCAATGACACACAATCCGAACATCATTTGGCATCCCGCTGCCATCTCAAAGTCTGACAGACAGTCCTTAAACGGACACAAAAGCTGCGTCCTTTGGTTTACAGGTTTGTCCGGCTCCGGAAAATCGGTGCTGGCCAATGCTGTCGATGAAAAGCTTTACCGCAAGGGCATTCAGAGCTACGTGCTTGACGGTGATAATATCCGCCACGGCTTAAACAAAGATCTTGGATTTCAGACTGGTGACAGGATTGAAAACATCCGCCGGATCGGAGAAGTGGCGAAGCTGTTTGTCGACAGCGGGCAAATGATTTTAACGGCTTTTATTTCTCCATTCAGAGAGGATCGGGACATGGTTAGAGCGCTCTTTCCTAAAGGTGAGTTCTTCGAAATTTATGTGAAGTGCCCGCTGCATGTTTGTGAACAGCGCGATCCAAAAGGGCTTTATAAAAAAGCGCGAAACGGAGAGATCAAACATTTCACCGGGATCGATTCTCCGTATGAAGCGCCGCTTTCACCCGATTTCATCATTGAGTCTGACCAGACCTCTATTTCCGATGGAGCTGATCTCATCATTAACGCACTGCAAAACAGAGGAATTATATAAAAAACCCGATCAATGTCGGGTTTTTTCTTATGAGTTGGAGAACTGCGCAATCAAACTGTTGATCTTCTCTTTTTCCTCATAAAATGCTCCGTGCCCGCTGTTTGCAAACGGAACCAATTCCGACTGTTTGATGCCGCGCTTCAATTCTTTCGCAAAATCAAACGGCGCAATTCTATCCTTTCTCCCGTGCAGGATCAGCGTCGGCACCTTGATTGCAGCAAGTTCCTTTCTGAGATCTTCGTCTCTTAATGCGATGCCCGAGTGGATCGTCCCGTAGGAGGAAGCCTCCAGCATCAGATTGAGAAACCACTGCCTAAGCTCTGGAGACACTTTTTTCTCAAAAAACTGTTTCCCTAAATCAGCCAGTGTTTTGGGCCGATCAGCTTTGAACAATTCAATCATATCGTCAATATCCTGCTTCCTCATCCCGTACGGATAACCCGGGCGTTTTGTAAACGCGGGGGCCGCCGCAGACAGTAAAATCAGCTTATCAACATCGGCTCCTTCATGCCTTGCCATATAACGGATTGCAATTGCGCCGCCCATTGAAAAACCGGCAAGAATCGCATTCTCAAGCTGCAGCGTATAAATGACTGCTTTCACATCATCGGCCATCGTGTCATAATCGTAGCCTTCCCAAGGGCGGTCAGATTGCCCATATCCCCGCAAATCAACGCCGATAAAACGAAATCCCCTTTTCGGAAGCTCATTCATTTGATATTCAAACATCTTATGATTCAACGGCCACCCGTGCAAAAAGATGATCGGCCTTCCATGTCCGATATCCTCTACAAACAGTGTCACATGCTCCTCGGTTTTGATGTAATGCCCCATTCCGCATTCCTCCTGTTCCCTTTGGCTTTTTCGGCCTGTAAACGCCTTGACGTATAGGAAGCTTTCCATTTATGCTTACAAAACAAGCGGGCTGCTGTACCAAGAAAAGGCTCTTCACGATTTACTATATGTATCAATTTCCTTAACGATCTATTAAATTGAACCCGGAAGCCTCTGTTTTTCGGGCAGCAAAGGATGTCATCACATGAATAAAATCGCAATTCAAAAACCGAACATACCGGAAAACCTGCAAACCGCAGATTTTCATGATGCCGTGACACAGGATGATGTAATCAGCATGCATTTGTTTGAAGATTGCACCATCTGCGGCGAAGATATCGAAAGACTATGTGTTGAAAAAACGGTATTCAGAAATGTCGTCTTTATCGATGTGTCTTTTCGGCATATTGAACTGACCGATGTGATCTTTGAAAAATGCGATTTATCAAACGCCGATTTCAGCGGGGCTGTCATTCACAGAACTTCAGTTAAGCAGTCAAAAATGGTTGGAATGAATGTGGCGGAAGCAACGCTGCGGAATGTTTCATTCGAGGAATGCCACGGACATTTCAGCTCATTTTCGTACTCAAATATGAAACAAGTTCGATTTGATCACTGTGCTCTTATGCAAAGTGAATGCAGCGATACGGTGCTCCAGCAGACACACTTTGACGGATGCGAATTGGAAGGCGCCAGCTTTACCGGCACGTCCCTTCAAAACATGGACATCAGCACGTGCCGTTTTGAACAGCTTCATGTCTCCCTCGACAAATTGAAAGGCTGCAAAATCGCACCTGAGCACGCGATTGCCTTCGCCAGGGCACTGGGAGCTGTCATCGTATAACCAAAGCCTAGGACATCATCAGGCGGCGTGCTGTTTCAGCTGCCGCTTTAATGCCAGTTTCCAAATCTCCAAGAGATGCATAGGAATATGACAGCCTGATGCTGTTTCGGTCTTCACCGTCATAAATGTAGCCGGGATTCACAAGCACCTGCCGTTTCAGCAATCCATAAAAGAAACGGCTAACAGGCAGGTTTTTGTGAAATGTCACCCAAATATAAAAGCCGCCTGCGGGAATCCGCCACGTGGCAATGTCCCCGGCATACCGCTCGAGAAAATGAACGGCGGCGTCTCTCCTTTCTTTAAGCTTCCTGCGTACCCAAGTCAGATGCTCTTCATAATATCCCTGTGACAGCCACTCGGCAGCCGCCCACTGGGACAGGCCGCTTGATCCGTAGTCTGTCTGCATTTTAATGTCCGCCAGCCTTTCAATAACCGGCTCCGGACCTGCAAGCCAGCCGATTCGCAGACCGGGGCTAACCGTTTTTGAAAACGTACCCAGATACAGAATATTGCCCTCATGATCCATGGCTTTCAACGGCTGCGGCGGTTTTTCTTCAAACCATAAATCACCGTACGCATCATCCTCAATGATGGGCAGCTGCTCTTTTTTTGACAGGCTGATGATCTCTTTCCTTCGCTGCTCTGACATGACTGTGCCTGTCGGATTATGAAACGACGGAATCGTGTAAAGCAGCTGTCCTCCATATTGTTTTCGATTAGAAGAAACAAGCCCCGCTTTGACCCCTTCATCATCCATCGGCAAGCCGCGAAGCCGCATCCCAGCTGATTGAAATACATGCAAGGATTGAAGGTAGGACGGCTTCTCCGTCAAAATGACAGAATCTCGTTTTAAAAGTCCAATTGAGATGAGCTGAAGTGCCTGAAGTGCACCGGACACAATTAAAATTGCAGACGGTGACACATGGATCTTCTTTCCTTTTAAATGGTCGGCCACTGCCTCCCGCAGCTGACGGTTTCCTTTCGGCTGCTCATATCCTAAAGACAGGGCGCCCGGATTGATTTGCTGAAACATCCGTCCAATTGTGTCAGCAGGCACAAGATCCGGTGAAAGTTCTCCAGTTCCTAATCTGATGATATCCGCTCTTGGTTCGTTCTGATTAATAGCTTGAATGATGGAAGAATTGGCGCGATGAATGCCCGAACGGACGTAATCGCTCCAATCAAGCGGAGGCTCAGCCGCCAGCATGCTCCAAGTACTGTTTACAACCTTCGTACCGCCGCCTCTTCTTCCCTCTAACAAGCCTTGAGACGTGAGTTCATCTATGGCTGCTGTGACTGTGCTGCGATTGACTTGAAATATGTCGGCCAGCGTTCTCTGTGAGGGGATTTTCGTCCCTACAGCCCACTCTCCGTGAAGAATCTTGTCTTTCATATATTGTTCGATCTGCCGATGCAGCGGAACATCCGACTTTCGGCTTGGCTGCCATTGCGACAAGGTCATGCCCCCCCTTTTTTACACATTATACATTTGGCTGGTTTCTAACCCAACCAAATGGCTGGAGACTTTAGTGACAATCTCTCTTATGATTGAAAAAAATGTGAAAGGAGCTTTTTCAGCATGAATGCAATCATTCACGGAATTGTGCTCGCGTTTGGCTTAATTTTGCCGCTGGGAGTGCAGAATGTGTTTATTTTTCAGCAAGGCGCGTGGCAAAAGCATATTTGGCGGGCTCTCCCAGCTGTCATCAGTGCTTCAGTCTGCGATACCTTGTTAATCGTATTAGCCGTTGCGGGCGTGTCTGTCATTGTGCAGGAGCTGCCTGTGTTTGAGACAGTCATGATGGCCGGCGGATTTTTATTTTTGCTCTATATGGGCTGGGTGACTTGGAACAGCCGTCCGAACACAAGCCAAAATGAGAAACATACGTTCACACCAAAAAAGCAAGTTGCATTTGCGGCCGCTGTTTCTCTTTTAAACCCGCATGCCATTCTGGACACGATCGGCGTCATCGGCACGAGCTCTCTTCAATATTCGGGGCTTGAGAAATGGCTCTTTATGGCCGCCTGCATCGCTGTGTCTTGGATTTGGTTTATCAGCCTTGCAATAGCGGGCCGATTGTTTCAGACGATAGATACGAGCGGCAGGCTTATGCTGATCGTAAACAAATGCTCTGCAGCGGTAATGTGGGCAGCGGCAGGATATTTTGGGGTGTCACTCTTTTGCAATTGAAGGAGAAACAGATGAAAAAACGAATTTCTTAGAAAAGGGGGCATGCTGATGACTGATGCAAAACAGTTTTATGACTATCATTCTTGGGCAAACAAGAAAATATTTACCCATATCGAAAATCTGCCGGAGGAAACTGCCTATCAAGAAGTAAAGAGCGTATTTCCTTCTGTCAGCGACGTGCTGCTTCATATGTGCAGGGCTGACTACATTTGGCTGAATGTTCTTTCGGGAGTGGCCTACCAAGAGATTATAGACAGCGCAGGCAAATTAGAGTCCGCGCAAGGTAATATGGCAGCGATTAAACAGCACGCTGCCGAGCTGGAGTCACAGTATCATGATTTCTTCAGCCGCCAGACGGACTTAGAACAGACCTTCACAATGCAGCATCCGAAACTAGGTACACTGGAATCAACCTATGCAGACACCATCCTGCATGTCGTCAATCACGGCACTTACCACAGAGGGAACGTAACCGCCATGCTGAGACAGCTGGGCCATTCAGGCGTACCTACTGATTATATGTACTATTTATATGAGAAAAGAGAAAGCAAGGGCTAAAATGTCCTTGCTTTTTTTGCGGAAAGCCTCAAATGCAACACATTAGCTTTTACATACCTGTATAAGCGCGCTTCACATCAAGCTGTACGGGCCTGCCGCTCTTATAGGAATTGGTTGCGGCGATACCCACTTCTAAATTGATCGTCGCATCAATATCTGTCACAATCGGTGTTTTTCGATCACGGACACACTCGGCGAAATGCTGAAGCTCCAAGCAGTAGGCTTCATGAAAACGAGTTTGAAAGTCTGGAATGATATCATAACTGCTCCCTTTAGCCGAAAGGATGGTCACATGTTGATTTCTCAATGTCCCAATGAAAATACTGCCCTCTGTCCCGATCACCTCCGCCCGGATATCATGTCCGTATGGAGAGGTTCTGCTTGCCTCGACGTCCCCCGCTGCGCCGGAGTCAAATTCAATATACGTCAGCGCCTGATCCACATCGCCGTACTGCTCCATAAACGGATTGTTCAGAATCCTGCCGTGTCCTGAAACAGAAGTAATTTCCGCCCCTAGCAAATAACGGGCAATATCATAGTCATGGATGGAACAGTCAATAAAAATCCCACCGCTGTGTTTGATAAATTCTGCGGGAGGCGCGCCTTGGTCGCGCGTAAAGCCTTTATAATAGATAGGTTTGCCGATTTCTCCAGCGTCGATCCGCCGTTTGGCATCTGCGTATGCTGGATCGAACCGTCTCATAAAGCCGACTTGGCAGATGACACCTGTCTCCTGCACTTTTTCAGAAACTGCTCTAGATTCCTCAAGGCTTAATGTCAGCGGTTTTTCAACAAAGATCTGTTTGCCGTTCTCGGCAGCTTTGATGATCATATCACCATGTGTGCTTGTCGGCGTTACGATAATGACAGCGTCAATGCCGGTATCTTCTAACACTTCATACGGGTCCTCTGACCATTTTTCGATACCGAGTTCTCTGGCAACCTGCTCCGCTCTCCCTTTTAACGGATCACCGACACAAACCAGCTTTGCCCCCGGCACACTGGTGACGAGATTTTTCGCATGATAATAACCGAGCCTTCCTAATCCCAATACTGCGCACCTTACTTGATGTTCCACGTCCCATCCTCTCCTTTATCTCATTTCGGGCTCGCTTCGGGAAAGCGCTTTCTCTTAACAGCTAAAAAAACAGCGGTTCTATCCGCTCTACCATTTTGTGCAAGCGCTTTCTCAAAAGATGGTTTCATTTTACACTGCCTTTGGTTTACACGCAATATGTTTTTTTGGCTTCAACTGTCATAATGAAAAAACCCGCTCATTAGCGGGCTCATGTGTTGAGCGGTGATGTAGAATGTCTGACTACAAGCTCAGGCGGGAGCACTATTTTTTGTTTCGCCTTTCGTTTTCCCTCTATTGCTTCTGCCAGCAGTTCGATGACGCTCCGCCCCATCTCTTTTATCGGCTGGGCTACGGTTGTCAGGGGCGGAGCCGCCATTTCTGCGAGTATCGTATTATCAAAACCAATGATAGAAAGATCATCCGGCACTTTTATGCCTCTTATTCTCGCAGCTTGTATGGCGGCACAAGCCAATACGTCGTTGAAGGCAAAAATAGCAGTCGGAGCGTTTCTGTCGAGCAATTTTCCCGCTTCTTCCTTGCCGCTTTCCAAGGAAAACCGCGTCTGGATGATAAGTGATTCATCAATGGGCACGCCCGCTTCCTCCATCGCCTGACGGAAGCCTTTGATTCTATTTTTTTCGCCTGTCGTTGACCCGTCTCCAATAATGCAGGCGATGTTCGTGTGGCCGAGTGACAGAAGATGCTTGGCAGCCTCATATCCGCCACGAACGTCATCTATCACAACAATATCCATCGGAAGAAGCGGCTTATCCTGAGAAATCATGGCAATCGGAATGTGTTCACTGGCGATTTCCTCCAAAGCAGACATACTGTCATGGCTTTCAATCCCTGTTGCAAAAATAATGCCATCCACCTTTTTCTGTTTCAGCACAGAAAAATACTTTGTTTCTTTTTTCGGATCGTAATCGGTGCTGCAAATCAACATTTGAAAACCGAGCTCATCCGCTCTTTCCTCAATGCTTTTGGCCAGTTCGCCGTAAAACGGATTTGAAATATCAGGCGCCACGAGAGCAATCATATTCGTTCGTTTTCCCGTTAACGCCGCGGCGTGGACATTGGGCGTGTATGCCATTTCATTCATGACATTCATGACCTTCTGCCTTGTTTTATCGCTGATTCTCCCCGTATTGTTTATCACACGGGACACAGTTGTGATCGAGACACCCGCCGCCTTTGCCACATCGTAAATTGTTGTTTTCATGTTCATCCCTCGTCTGGTTATTGAACTTTCCGGCTGACAATTTTCCGGTATTCAATTGGTGAAATGCCTTCTATCTGCTTAAAGAGTTTTGAAAAGTATGTCGGATCTTCCATTCCGACCGTTTCCGCAATAACGCCCATTTTATCATTTGTAGAGGATAAAAGACGCTTCGCTTCCGTCATTCTCACCCGGTTCGTGTATTGTGCCGGAGTTACGCCGAGCACCTGCTGCATGCAGCGGCTCACATAATCCTGATGATAGTGAAGAGCGAGCGACAGATCCTTGATTGTCGTCTTTTCCTTATAGTGCTCCTGTAAGTACCGGGCCGCCTCCCAGGCTACCCGCTCTTTCGCAGACGGTATTTGGAACGCTTCTTTTTGAAGATGCAGTATCAGCTCCTCAAATAAAATTTGCTTTCTGAGCGGCAAATCAGAGTTTTCCGCGGAGTAATCGATCAGCTTTTCAAACTGCTGCGCCATAAACTGCGGGCGCTGCACCTTGCCTTTTCTCGGCAAGGCCAATCCGTAGCGGGCCGGCTCTTCGAAGCTCCCTTTTTCCTGCTGAAGCTCAGACCAGTTGCTGCCTCCCTTTGTCGTAAATTCATAACGATGTTCATCGAAGTGAAGCCAATAGTAGGAGGTTGCTTCATCACTGCCCTTCGTCCCGTAGTGTTCAAGACCGGGAGAAAGCAAGATGTACTCGCCGCCTTCAACAGAAAACGATGTTTCATTTTCCGTTATATATAACGTTCCCTGTTTGACATATATCAGATCAAACACGGAGAATACACGTTTCACATGGGTTTCTCCTTTTTTAAAAACCCCTTCCCCGGCTGCGATAAATACCGGAAAAGGCGGGACTGTAAACAGGATGCGAGGCATTTGAATCATCCTCCTTTTTAAGTCGGATTTTTACAAGAAGTATCGTTTCTATCCCTTTTTATTATAAGGAAATGGAGGTACACTTTAAAACGTTGATTTTATTTACGAAAGGGGTTAGACACTATGAAACAAGCTGTCTTCAAATCAACTGCTTTGAAAAAACCCGCTGACAAAACGTTCTCATTATTTTCGCTTACTTGGCCGATCTTCATTGAGGTCTCATTATATATGTTTATGGGTAATGCCGATACACTGATGCTCAGCCAATACTCGGATAACAGCGTGGCAGCAGTCGGCGTCAGCAACCAGATTTTAAATTTAATTATCGTGATGTTCAGCTTTATCGCAACAGGAACGACCGTTATCATTTCGCAATTTCTAGGCTCACGGCAAAAGAAAGAAGCCATGGAAGTCGCTTATGTGTCAATCGGCGCCAACTTCTTCATCAGCCTGGCCATCAGCGCCGTCGTCTTTTTCGCGGCTGTCCCTCTGCTTCATATGATGGGATTATCAAACGCACTGATGCCTGATGCGAAAGTCTTTTTACAAGTTGTCGGAGGTCTGTCCTTTATTCAGGCTTTAATCATGACATTCAGCGCGATCTTAAAAAGCTACGGCTACACAAAAGATACAATGTTTGTCACTATCGGCATGAACATTTTAAACATTGCCGGAAACTTTGTTGTGATTTTCGGTTTGTTCGGCTTTCCTGTTCTCGGCGTTGCCGGTGTGGCCATGTCCACATCTATCGCCCGCGTCATCGGATTAATCGCGATGATTGTGATTGTCAACAAACGCATCCAGCTGAAGATGTCGCTGAAAAAAGTCTTTCATATGCATAAAGAGCATTTGCGCAAGCTGCTGAAAATCGGCATTCCTTCTGCGGGAGAGCAGCTTTCATACAACCTTTCGCAAATGATTGTCACGTATTTTATCGCCATCATGGGCGCGCAGGCGTTGACAACAAAAGTGTATACGCAAAATATTACGATGTTTATTTTGCTGTTCGGCACTGCGATCAGCCAGGGTACACAAATCTTAATCGGCCGTTATATCGGCGGCAAACAATTTGATGCCGCTTATGAGCGCTGCATGAAGAGCTTATATTGGGCACTCGGAATTGCTGCGGCTACCTCTGTTTTGATGACGATCTTTTCAAAAGACCTGATCGGACTCTTCACACAAAGCCCTGACATTATAGCAACTGCAAGCCTATTGATTGCCATGACCATTATCCTTGAACCAGGCCGCTCGTTTAATGTCATTATCATTAACTCTCTGCGGGCCGCGGGGGATGCGAAATTCCCGGTTTACATGGCAATGATTTCAATGTGGGGCATCGGCCTCCCGCTTGCTTATCTTTTCGGCATCCACCTCGGTTTCGGTCTTGCCGGCATTTGGATTTCTTTTATCGCGGATGAATGGGTCCGGGGAATCTTAATGTACAGAAGATGGCGCTCACGTATTTGGATTCAAAAAGGTATGGCATAACACCCGGCTCAATCAAGGCCGGGTGTTTTTTTAGATATCAGAGAGAATCTGCTTCACTTCGGTCTCTGTGAGAGCGAAGTGATGTTGAAATACATCGTGCTGCTTCGCCCGGATTTTTTCTATAACAGCCCGGTGCAAATGAAGAGCGGCTTTCACCGTTTTTTGAGAATACTGCGGAAATAGCGGCAAGGCATCCTGACACTCTTCAAGGTAGGCTTCTGCTTCAAAAGCGATATACTCCCACGTCATTGTGAACGCCTTATTCACGGTGCCTTTTTGGAGATCAGCCTCTGTATAGCCGAATTGCTGCATTACTTCCCGAGGGATACGGCTTTTTTGCTGTTGGCCAGTGCCGATATCTCTCAGAATTCGAATCAGCTGAATCGCTAAACCGAGAGAACCGGCTGCATGTGTCAGCTGTTTCTGATGCCGGCGCGCCATAATCGGGAGAAGCATCAATCCGGCTGCCCCGCCTGTCTGGTATGCGTGCATGAGCAATTCATCAAGGTTTCCAAACGGTTTATCTTCCGCTTTCTGTGCGGCAATGAACTCACGGAATGGCTCGCTGTCCAGTGTAAATGTCTGGTAGGCATGGCCGAAAGCCTTCCACAAAAAATGATTCCCGTTATACGTACCGGAAAAAACATCTTCCGCCTCAGCTTTAATGGCAGATAACGCCTTCTCATCCGCATTGGCTGCCGTATGGCAAAACGCCATAACCGCCCAAGCTGCCTGCCTTTGCTTCAGAGGAAGAAACGAAAATGCTTTGTAACAGGCTGGTTCGCGGGCGCTGACGATCTGGCCGCATTGCTGATAGGCTTCTATTATCTCTTTCATTTCTTTTCACTCCTATGTATCACTGCTTCTTCAAGTCTATTATGTTTTCTCGCAATTGTATATGAAGAAAAAGCCGATTCCTTTGAGCAGAATCGGCTTTTTCTTTATCCTTCATCAATATCAATGCGATACGCTTCAAACCATGTATGAATTTGAGCAAGATGGGCGATCAGCTGAGGCCCCTTCATGAGCTGCCCGAACCACGGCACCTTGAAGGAGGAGCCTTCCGTTTCTAAAAGCTGATCTAATTGTTTTCTGTCCAGCAAGGTATGGAGCACGGAGTCCTTTTGGCTTCTGATCGTTTTCAGCCATTCGCTGACGCCTTTTGTATATTCCGGATGATGTGTTTTCGGATACGGGCTTTTTTTGCGATACAGAATGTCATCAGGCAAAATACCTTCAAGCGCTTTGCGTAAAATGCCTTTTTCCCGATTATCATGCATTTTCATTTCCCACGGAATATTCCAAACATATTCCACAAGCCGGTGATCGGCGAACGGCACCCGCACTTCCAGGCTCGCCCCCATGCTCATGCGATCCTTCCGATCCAAAAGGTTCGTCATAAACCAAAGCATATTTAAATAGAACAGCTGTCTTCTTGCTTTATCCACACCCGTTTCACCATCTAATAATGGCGTTTCTGCCAAGGTTTCTTCATATTTGGCATTTACGTATTCTTTCAGATTCAATTTTTTCTGCCATGAGTCAGAAAGCAGCTTGATCCGCTCCTCCGTTGATCTCATCCATGGAAAGCCAGACTCAACATCTGCCGTATGGAACCACGGGTACCCGCCGAAAATCTCATCCGCGCACTCTCCCGATAGGCTGACGACAAAGTCCTTTTTGATTTCCCGGCAAAACCACAGCAGGGATGAGTCGACATCCGCCATTCCCGGCAAGTCTTTGGCCAGTACAGCTTCCTCCAAATGATCAACGAGGTCTTTTTGGCTGATGACGCATTTGTGGTGCGTTGTGCCGAAAGCCTCTGTCATTTTTTCAATCCATGGTCCGTCATCATTCGGCTGAAAAGCGCTTGCTTGAAAATATTTATCGTTCTCTTCGTAATCAATCGAATAAGTATGAAGCGGTGCTTTTCCTTCCTTTTCAAAATGGCCCGCCGCAATCGCTGTAATCGCGCTTGAGTCCAGACCGCCTGATAGGAATGTGCAAACAGGCACATCCGACACAAGCTGCCGCGTCACCGCGTCCTGAAATAACGATCTGACATTGGCAACCGTGTCATCAAAACTGTCCGTATGTTTTTCGCTTTCAACATTCCAATAACGCCAAATATTAAGTCCGTCTTTGGAAAATGTCAGCGCGTGAGCCGGGCGGATTTCTTTTATACCTTTAAATATGCCAGTGCCCGGGGTTCTGGACGGTCCAAGACCGAAAATTTCAGAAAGTCCCGTTCTGTCCACTCGCGCTTTTATATCAGGGTGCGCGAGGATTGCTTTGATTTCCGACCCGAAGAGAAATGAAGAGCCTTCCTTCGTGTAAAAAAACGGCTTTACACCGAGACGGTCTCTCGCGGCAAACAGCAGATTACGCTTTTCATCCCACACAGCGAAAGCGAATATGCCATTGAGATGGTCGACACAGTCTTCCTGCCACTCGATGTAGCTGTGCAGAAGCACCTCGGTATCTGACGTACGCTCGAATTGATGGCCCCGCGCCCGCAATTCTTTGCGCAAATCTTCCGTGTTATAAAGCTCGCCATTGTAAATAATGGTGTACGTATCCCCTTTATAGGTACACGCCATCGGCTGGCGTCCGCCTTCAATATCAACAACCGCAAGTCTTTTATGTCCGAATAAAACATGGTGCTCCCCCCAAACGTTTGAATCATCAGGCCCTCGTTTGGAAAGAGTGTCTGTCATTCTGTCCATCGTTTGTTTTTCCTGGACGAGCTGCTTTTTAAAATCGACCCAACCCGTAATTCCACACATGTGACATCAGCTCCAATCCCGTTTCTTTCGTAACAATTTCGTTTCTTTCAGCACCTTAGTAAGTTTATGCATCTATAGGCAGATAGTTGATTTGTCCATAAAAGAGTTGTATGGGACAGGCTTGAATTGGAAAGAAAAGAGAGGAATGAAGAAAAAGGAGACAGCATGGATGAAACGGAAACAATTGTTATATACAGAGGAACGAAAGTGGGAATACGGCACCATCCTCATTGAAGAAGGCATCTGCTTAATCGAAAACGGTGAAGGCGATATACTGCTGGCGGACAGTCTCCAACACAGCCCAATCTGGATCCATCATAAAGGAAAGTGGGAGCAAGCCGGCTTTCAGGACAAGTTGGTTTTGGCATGCGGTGCAGAAAACATCTCCCTTTCCGGCGGAGAACGCATCCGCTATGAGAAATCAGTCAAGCGGCCGCTCATGGCGCTTTTGGATTCGCTTGACGACGAAACCTTTCTCGCATTTCTGCAGCACTTGCACAGCTTCGGCTTATCGGTATTCGATTGCGTCTTTTCTTATAATAAAGGAGTCTTTTCGAATACTTCAGCGGGGCAGGGTGTGTCCTTTTATCACTTTTCAAATGACACCGCACAATGCGCGATGCAGCATCACTACAGCAGCGAAGGGACAGGAGACCGTTTTGAATGGACGGCTTCAAACGGAAAGCGATCCATTATGTATTCAGCAGTCCAACGGGGGCGCAAATAAAAAAGCGGTGCATCGAGGCACCGCTTTTTGGTTACTTTTCAACAACAACTTTTGCTTCCTTGCTTTCTTTTTTATCTGTATCCGCAGCCGTGACGTACAGCACCGTTCCGGCTTTTTGTTTTTTGATTTTCACCGAAAACGTTCCTTTTGCGTCAGCTTTGGCAGAAGCAATGACTTTCTTTGATTTGTTTTTCACTCTGATCATCGCTTTGCTGTTTGCCTTCCCTTTTACTGCCGTATCCTTCGTTTTCACCGCGTTTACTTTCGGTGTGCCGGAAGGTTTTCCTTTGACGACGACAACTTTATACGATGTTTTCGCATCGCCTTTTGTTGCTTTCACATACAGTACTTGATCCTGTTTTTGAGTCGCGATATTAACCTTGAACGCATTGTCTTTTCCGGCTTTGGCGCTGCCGAGTTTCTTTTTGCCGTTCATCACCTCGATAAGTGTGCCTTCCTTCGCGTTCCCTCTGACAGCTGTTTGAGTGCTTTCCAGCTTGTTGACCTTAAGCTGTAAATCAGCTGCGCTGACAGCCTTCATGACATTCAGCCGCCCGTAGCCTGAATGCCAGTCTACACCAGGTGTCTTCGGAATTTCAATCGGATCGCCATAATCGTCATACAACTCTTCTTCTCCGCCATCGACACTTTCAAAGGAAATATCATCTGCCGTCTTTTTCAACATATCCTCAACTTCTGTTCTTTTCAGCTTAGGATTTTGAGCAAACAGCAATCCTGCAGCAGCGGCAGCATACGGCGTCGCCATAGACGTTCCGCTCATGTACGTGACATTTCCGTTCGGCACTAAGCTCGGGATATCAGACCCTGGAGCAGAGATGTCCAGACCTTTTCCATAGTTAGAGAAATCAGCGGTCATATCCATGCGGTTCGTTGCGCCGACTGACATCACATATTTAGAAGATGCAGGATAAGATAAGGCATTTTCTCCATCATTCCCGCTGGCTGCGGCAATCAACACATTTTTGTCAGCTGCGTACTTCAAAGCAAATTCAAGCACGCGGCTGTAGCCTCCGCCTAAACTTAAATTAATCACCTTTGCTCCTTTGTCAGCAGCATATTTGATGCCGAGAGCAATTTGTTCAGTATCTCCGGAACCTGCGGAATCAAGCACTTTTACAGGGATGATTTTTGCTTTGGCATTCAATCCAGTCATTGAATAGCCGTTATCGCTTTGGGCCGCAATAATGCCTGCGACATGCGTCCCATGCCCCTGATCATCCATTGCATTGTTATTTCGTCCGACAAAATTGTGTCCGAGATCTGTTCTTACTTTTCCTTTTAAATCAGCAAGCGTGCTGTCTACGCCTGTGTCTACTACTGCAATGAGTGTATCGTTAAGCTTGCGTTTGGACAGCAATGTGTTGGCAGGCTCATATTTCACATCCGCGTTTTTGACACCGCCGTTTTCACCGTTGTTTTTAAGCGGCCATTGATAAGGGTACTGAATATCGTTTGCCAGGCTTTTGTATTCCTGCACGGGTTCCGCAAACTCTACATTGGACATCTTGGATAGTGTCGCAGCAGCGCTTTTGACCCTTTTGGCGCTTGCCGTATATGCGCCGTTCTGTTTCTCGTCTTTCGGAAGTTCAAATGAATACAGATTGTCAAACAGTTTCTTTGCCTTTTTCACATTAGATATGTCTTTTTTCGATTGCGCGCTTGCAGAAAAGCCCTTCATTTCATTATGTACGGATGAGAGGCTTTTATTGTCCTTCACCTTGAAAATAACCTTTGTTGTCTGAACTTCACTTTTTGCTGCAATATTGTTTTCTGTTAAAATGGCTCCGGCTGTTTTGCCTTGCAGCTGCTTCATATTTAGTCGGTCCGCTTGTTTCTTTATCTCCTCTTTAAGGAATGACGGGACTGATTGTAAAGCTTTATCATATAGCCGGTTGATCGCTTTTTGATCCTTTTCAGTGATCTTATACGAGGATGATGCTCCGTTTTCTGACACATCGTCAAATAAAGGCTTTAATGTCACAAGATCCTGATAGATTTCATTTCTTGCTGTTTTATTGAGTGCGAGCTTTGCAACGATAAACGGTGCTGCTTTGTAATAAAGGCTTGTCAGTTCTTTGCCTTCTGCTGTTTGGCTCAGCTGCTCATCACGAATCGCTCTCAGCTTATCCAGTATGCCTTTTCCTGATTTCTTCTGATCGACACTCATTTCAACCGGACAAGCTTCTTCCTCTTCTAAATCTGACGGCTGTTTTTTGGTGCCTTTATACCCGATCGTATACTTGGCTTCTGCAGCTGCTTCTGCCGTTCCGCCGTCCTCTGGCTCTTCTTCTCCGAGGTATTCAACTTTTACATAGTAAGGGCCGCTCCACGCGTATGGAAAAATGACTTCGCTTTTTCCATCCTCCGCTGTGAAAGAACGGTACATCTCAAACGTTTCATCTTTAAGCGCTTTTTCCTTACTTGGATATACAGATACATTCAGTACTGAATCACTCTTTACGGTCAGTGCCATATGTGAGTGTTTCTGAATATCCGTTGCTCCCGGAGTCACTTTGTACCATTTCACCTGTTCCGGCTCCTTCATGGCGCCTGTCTGTTCTTTGCCGTTTTCCAGAGCAGCCGCCTGATCGATCGCGCCGGCCGCAGCAGCTTTGGTTCCCGGAGAAAAAAGGCTGAAAATCAGTGCAAAAATAAGCACTGCCGCCACAACCGAGCTGAATTTTCTGCGTTTCATGTTATCCCTCCTGCAAAATAATGAATCTCCTTGAAGGTATCATAATTTCATAGGACGAGATACCGCTTACAGGGAATTTTAAGGTTATTTTAAATGATTTGGAATATGAGGGGATAAATATAAAAAAACCCAACTCTATCAAAGAGCCGGGTTCATAGGTTTTTCTATTAAAACAATTGAAAACCAATTGGCAAATGCAGACCGAGCAGCACTGTCAGCAAAAGGACAATGACGAAGCCGACCCACAGGCCTCCTGTTGATTTTTCTTTTTTCTTGCGGATGAGGAGCATTTCCATCAGGCCGATGGTGATAATGCCCAGAATCATTTTGCCGGCGTATTCTCCGTTCCAGTTGGCGAAACGGACAAACAGCTCAGCTCCTGTCAAAATAATAAGGATATAGAATAACCGCAGAATCATATGAGTGATTTTTGCGCCCTTTGCACTTCCTGACGAATACAGCGAGTAGCTGACGAAAAGCAGAATCAGCGCTACCACCCATGTCGTAATATGTAGGTGTGTCATATATGTTCCCCCTATCAGATAAATTACCCCACTTATAGTACCATGAACTTGTCCTCTGTCACAAAGATGATTATCAGAAAAAACGGGCGGGTCCGGGTCCGCCCTCCAGTTTTATTCAGCCAATTTGGTTTGACAGCGTTCCGATCGGATCAATTGTAATATCAATTTTATCACCTGACCGCAAGAATTTTGGAGGCGTAAACCCCTTGCCGACACCAGACGGCGTACCGGTGGCAATAATGTCGCCCGCTTCAAGCGTCATCCCCTTTGAGAGGGTTTCAATTAATTCCGGAATGGAAAAGATCATATCGCTTGCCGAACCGGATTGGCGCAGCTCGCCGTTGACTCTTGTTTCAACCTTGAGGCGCTCTGGCTCCTGAATCGTTGATTTATGTACAAGCACGGGCCCCATCGGACATGTCGTATCCAAGCTTTTTCCGATAAAAAACTGCTTATGCCTTTTTTGCAGATCACGCGCCGTGATATCATTCACAATCGTATATCCGAAAACATGGTCATATGCATCTTCTTTTGAAATGCGAGTCCCGCTTTTTCCGATCACGACAGCAAGTTCTCCCTCATAATCAAGCTGAGAGGTAACCTCTTCATGGCTCTTTACGATATCACCATGCCCCGTAACCGTTACCGGTGATTTTGTAAATACCATCGGATGCTCCGGAATATCAGCCTCGCTTCCCATTTCAATCGCGTGATCCCGATAGTTTTTGCCGATGCAGATGATATTTTTTGATGGCTTCGGAATGGGTGCATGGAGCTTCACCTCAGATAATGAATACATAAATGATCCCAGCTCATCATTCGGTTTCTTTGCCCACTCGGCCAGCTGCCTTGCATGCGCAACGAATTTATCCCCTTCTGCGATACATTCAATCAGCGATCCCGGAATCGTCTCAAGTTCAAACAGTTTTTTTTCAGCCTTCTGCAAATCCATAATTTTCTCATCGTCAATGATCAGGCCGACAAACATTCGGTTGTAAAGTTCCCCTGTCGCAAATTTCATGTTATTCCTCCATCATCTTTTAAATCAGAATGCTCCTTCATGTATTCTCTGTCGAATGCTGAAATCCCTTTTTCTCCTTTCCGTTTTCATTTCGTTTCAGGACGAGCTTGCTCTACATATCATACAAATGTCGTTTTGAGAAGGAGGAAAGAATATGGAGCGCGTGCATTTATTTTTTCACCGGGAGCAGCTGAAAAGGAAAGGTACTGCCAAGGGGCTTTTCGTAACAGATCGATCTGTTTCTCCCATTCTTCTCACACAGCGTGACAGAGCGGAAAAGGCATCCTATGAAATCAGCTGGGAAAAGTCTCTGCTTGGTGAAAGGACACTTTTTTTGAATGCAGAACAGGATGATCCGTCCCTGATGCGGCGCAGACTCGCCTATTGTTTTTTTGACCAGATCGGCGTACCTGCTCCCGCTGCCTCGTACAGCTTTCTGACCATCAATGGCCAGCCTGAAGGCATTTATTTGAACATCAATAACCATCAGCCAGCCAGTAAAACGAGTTACGGAGTGAAGACGGCCGATCCAAGGGTTCCGTTGTCCCTTTTTAACAATGATTCCTCGGCATTCTTACATGAATTTTTCATACTGATCCGCACAGCCGGAGATGACGAATTGGCTGAAAGGATTAAATTGTATCTGGATGTCAAGCTGTTTTTTTTGTGGCTGATCGGCAACGCCTGCACCAATCAAGGCTTTTACTACACATTTTGTTTAAACGAATCCGGCCGGCTTTACGTTTCCCCGATAGAGACAAGATCGCTTGCCGTACAAGAATGGTATGACGAAGACCCGCTTCTGACAAAAGGAAAGACGCTTTCGTCAAGGCTTCTATCCATTCCCGCCTTCCGGTCGCAATATCACACATTAATGAAAAACGTGCTGAAGCGGTCGTTTACTATTGAACGATTATCTCCTCTCATCAACGAATGGCACCTTGACATTTGTCAAAGTGCTGCTGATGATCCTTTTATCAAAAAAAGCCCCTTTCA
This sequence comes from Bacillus sp. PS108, assembly GCF_037963335.1. Taxonomy (NCBI): domain Bacteria; kingdom Bacillati; phylum Bacillota; class Bacilli; order Caryophanales; family Bacillaceae; genus Bacillus; species Bacillus sp. PS108. The sequence goes on along the minus strand of NZ_CP150155.1, from coordinate 1,107,311 downwards.
GATCGAAAAGGAGCAGACAAACATACTTAGAGAAATTGAGGAACGGCAGGACTTTTTGCAAGCACACTTAGCAAGACTTTAGTCCTTTCTCCATTAAAAAGGCCGCAGCAAAAATTGTCGCTTTTTTAGTCAAATTGACGAAAGGCAACCTTTTGAGCCAAAATAGGTTATACTAACGATATCCTGTATTTATATCAAAATAAAATCTAGAATTGGAGATAGCGTAATGAACAGTAAAATTGAAGAAATGAGGATCACACTAATTGAAACCGCACAAAAATACGGCATGAATTCAAAAGAAACGATTCAATGCAGCCAAGAGCTGGATATCCTGCTGAATACCCGGATTAAAGAAGAAATGATTTTTGGGAGATATCTTGAAAACTCCCGTATGTAAATCATTTTCTATAACAATTAGAATACACCACATGTAACTCCGCTTTTTGCTCAGCACTTCTGGGATATACCTCAGGGCGAGAATGTGCCCGCCCAAAAATCGAATACCGCAGCACGACATACTCCAAAAAGCATTCTACACGCAAAAACACCAAAGAAATAAACAAAAATCACCCTAGGCGGATAGCGGCATCCTTCGCCGCATTTCCGCTCAATTTATACCCAACATCCTCTTTTGCCATGTTTAAACATAACGGCCCGAAAAAAATAAAACGCTTTCATCAAGAGCCGATATGTCCCCTTTAAATTTCTCTCACACATATGTGCGTTTGTCATAAGCTATCGTGAATAGCCCAATTGAAATCAGAATTGTCATTTCACTTTACCTGTCTTTTTTTAATTTTTCAACAAAGGATGTGCTCGTATGCCGGCCATTGTCGGAGCGTTTAAAATTAATGCGATTGGTACGAGCGGAGTCGTTCACATCGGGGACTGCATTACGATTTCTCCTCAGGCTCAGGTCAGAACGTTTGCCGGTGCTGGCAGCTTTAATACCGGCGACAGCCTCAAGGTGATGAATTATCAAAACGCGACGAATGTGTATGACAATGATGCGGTTGATCAGCCGATCGTGGCCAATGCGTAAAAGGAGTGAGGCTCATGAACTTCTATATTAATCAAACCATTCAAATCAACTATCTCCGGCTGGAATCAATCAGCAACTCCTCCATTCTGCAAATCGGGAGCGCCGGATCAATCAAGTCACTGTCAAATTTGTATAATACAGGAAGCTATGTAGAACCGGCACCAGAAGTTTCTGGCTCAGGGCAACCGCTCCAGCTGCAGGAGCCCGACACAGGTTCATTGGTCCCGCTCCAGCCTCCTGGCCGTTAATCATATGAAAGAGGTGAAGAACATGTATGATCAATCTGTTTCCTCTTACCTGCAAAACTTGAATTCCTTCGTTCAGCAGCAGGCGATTCACATTCAGCAGCTCGAACGTCAGCTGAAAGAGATTCAAACTGAAATGAATACGATGAAACAGCGGCCGGCCACTACCATTGAGCGTGTGGAGTATAAATTTGATCAGTTGAAAATCGAAAGGCTCGACGGGACTTTGAACATCGGTTTAAATCCGACTGACCCGAACAGCGTCCAAAACTTTGACGTCAGCCAGTCGACACCGCAAATCGGGATGATGCAGCAGGAAGAGAGCGCTCAGCTCATGCAGCAGATCCGCCAGAATGTCGACATGTACTTAACCGAGGAAATCCCAGATATTTTGGAACAGCTTGAAAATCAATATGACAGCAGACTTGACGATACAAACAGACATCATGTTATTGAAGACATCAGAAAACAAATGGACAGCAGGATTCACTATTATATGTCCCATATCAAAAAAGAAGAAAATACACCGCCTGCACAATATGCAGAACATATCGCTGAGCATGTGAAGCGTGATGTCATCCGCGCTGTAGAACACTTTCTGGAGCATATTCCATCAGAAATGAAAGGAGATGAGCAAGCATGATCTTTACAGTCATCAACCGCAGCTTGGAAGTCGGGGACATCCGGATGAACGGTGTGTCCAGTTCCTCCGTTTTCCACATCGGAGACACTGAATCCATTTACCTGTCTTCTATTTTTGATACACCACCTGAATCTCTTATTATTGGGCCGTTTGCTCCGCTTGCGCCAGAATAATGCTTAAACGCATATCGCGCATCAGACTAGTTAAGTTTAATTCTCTCGGGATCGCAAGTGTGTTTCAAGTTGGCGACACAAATGAAATCGATATGAGTGTAAAAGTATTTGCTGTGCAGCGTTCTCTGTCCACGTTTTACCATAATGAAGGCTCATTTAACAAAAAGGAGTATCAGATCTTTCAGCAGCAGGCCGTGAAGCCGCTCCCCGAAACAGGTGTACAAAGCGCGTTTTGCCACGAGGTGCCGGCTATTTATGTTCGCAGCATCAAAATTCAAGGGGTCTCAGCCTCTTCTGTTTTACATGCCGGATCAGCTTCGCTTATTCGCGGTGATGCGAGACTCAAACATATCAGACAGATTCAGTCTCCGCGCTCACAATCGCCCGCCAAGAACATATAATAAACAGAGACTTCGATAAAGGGTGTCGTTTATGCCAGCAATTGTCGGGCCTATAGCTATCAATTCCATATCGGGCGGAGTCGTAAACTTTGGTGATTCCTTTTACCTTTCTCCGAAAAGCTCTTCAAAATCTGCGCTCGGTTCGGGAGCAGGAAACACGGGAGATTTCCTTCTATTAAATAATGCAGTCAACGCGACAAATTATATAGACCCCGATGTCAACGATCAGGATATGGTTGGAAACGGATAAAAGCAGCCGCTCTGCAAAGAGAGGGCTGCTTTTTAGTCATTTTTTCTTTTTTCGTTCATTTGATTTCTTTGTTTTGATCAGCTTCTCAGGCGGCTGTTTTCTGATCCATTTGACAAACCGGGCAAGCTCTGGATCGCTTCTGAGTCCAGCCATTCCGTTTAAACGTACGGCGAGCTCTTGATTGGTATATAAGGCATGAATCTGTTTATGGCAAGGAATACAGAGCATCGCTGTCGGCAAAAACGTTCCGCCTTCCTCTTTCGGTGTGAGATGATGCTCTGTCAGCTGGACATTGCTCCGGCCGCACAGCTCACATATTCCGGCAGTCTGCTTTGCCATATCCGCTCCTCCCTTACATCAACTCAAGTGATACCCGCGTACCGCGGCCGCTCGGTTCAGCCGGATGGACGATCAGCTTTTTCGGAAGCCGTGCACGCAGTTCCTGCACATGGCTGATGACACCGACAGCCAGATTGTCTGACTGAAGTTTTTCCAAGGCCGTTACAACCGTATCAAGCAGATCTTGATCCAGTGTGCCGAAGCCTTCATCTAAGAAAAAGAACTGCAGCGGGTATTCCCCCCGAAGCTGAATCTGCGCAGACAGCGCAAGAGCAAGTGAAAGCGAGGTGAGGAAGGTCTCTCCTCCAGACAAACTGGAAACCGGGCGTCGTACGCCTCCATTCGCGTCATCCCGCATCACGAAGCCGCCTTCTGAATCTACTTCGATAGCATAGCGCTGTCTTGTCAGCATACTGAGTCTTGCTGAGGCGTCCCTCGCAACGCTTTCAAGCTGCTCCTCAGCTAAAAATTCGACGAAGGTATTGCCTTTAAACACAGCTTGCAGCTTGTCCAGCCTGTCGATATGCGTCTGCCATTTTTTCAGTTCAGCTTCAATTTCATTAAACCGTTTATGATGGTCGCGAATGACAGCCAGTGCTTTTGCTGCCGCGCCTTTTTCCTCTATAGCAGCGCCAAATGCGTCCTCAGCTTCTTGTAATGCTGCAACGGTTTCGTTCCATTCGCTCTCTGATAATGCTCTGCCGGCAAGTATCTCTGCTACTCGTTTTAAGTTTGCAGCATTTTGCTTCAGTTTATCCATAAACTGGTCTATGCCGGTTTTCATCTTTTCAAGTTCATCAGCTGGGATGAGACTTTGTTCAACCTCCTCAGTCCGGGTAATGGAGGTGTTTTTTGTATTCTCAAGCCAAGCAGCTTTTGCTTTTTCCAATCTGCCCTTCGCCTCTTGAAGAGTGAGCTCGCTTGCAGAAGCGCGGCTTTTCGCTTGGTTGAGCTTCATTTGGGCGCTTTGCAGTTCTTCATATAAAGATTGTTCTTTTTCCTTTAACAGCTTTAGATCCTGCTGGACAGAGCGGAGTTTGATTTGAATCGAATCTCCTTTTGCATAATCTCCGAGTTCGTGCTCATAATCAGCTATCACGCTCTTGATGCGTTCAGCCGCATAGTGAAGCTCCAGCTTTTCCCGTTCAAGCCGGTGTCCAGATTCCCGCAGTTTTTCCTTTTGTGCTTCATGCTCAGCAAGAAACGCGATACTCTTCTCAATTCGTTTTTCACATTCTTCTGCAGCCCGGTCCTTTTCTTCAATGGCTTGCTGCCATTTTTCTGCTTCGTCCACAGATTGATTCTGAAATGCTTCTTTAAACATGTTCAGACTGCTGTCCATTGAGGATTGAAGCTCGCTGATGATGCTTTCAATACGGTCAGCTTCTCTTTTTTCAAAACCGATTTTTTCATTAAGCTGCTCGGCCTTTTTTAAAGACTCCTGATAGGCGCCAATCATTTGTGCCATTCGTGTCTTAACAGAAAGAATGTCCTGCTTGATTCGTTTCCATTCGAATTTGGCAGTTTCAAATGCTTCATACACCGGCTGATGTTCGAAGGAAGCTGCCGCTTCAAGGTTCTGTGTTTGAATTGTCTGCAAAAACGGACACTGTTCAATAAAGCGCGCGGACTGTTCTTCAAGCGTAATTTTGGCTGAAAGAATCTCCTGGCTGAGAGCTGCAGCTTCCGTCAATAACACATCTGTCCGTTTGATGTCCTCTTCAAGATGGCTGTCGGCTTCATACGTTTCATGTACTGAGGCAGATGGATCATGATCGGTTGAACCGCATACCGGGCAAGGCTTTCCGGCAGTCAGCTTTTGGGCTAACTCTTTTGTCAGCAGTGCCACCCTTGCTTTTTCACGCTGTAAGTGAAGCGTGTGTTGACTCTTTCTAGCCTCTTCCGTCATATGTGTTAATGAGCGTTCCGTTTCGCACACCAAATGGTACACAGTTTGTACAGCCTCATATGCCTGAATGATGTTGTTTTCTTCCGCTTCCGTCTTTCGAACGAGTGTATTCTTCTCTTCATTCATCTTCTGAAGCACGAGGTTCAATTCGTCACTTCGTTTTTTCTCTTTTTTGATTTGCTCCTCGGTTTGTCTGATGCGCAATGCCATTTCTGCGGCCTGCTGGCAGCTTTTTCGCTCATCTGATGTCACCTGCAGGGATTTGAGCTGCTGCTTCAATTCTGTCTGTCTGTTTTGCCCTCGTGTCAGGCGGTCTGTTACGGTCTCTAATTCATTCATGACAGATTGAAGAGCCTCTTCTTTCTGCCGGAGGTCAGCCTTTTTGCGCTCTTCCTCTTGCTTGGCCTCACTCAGTTTGATTTCGATTTCCTGCAAGCGTGAAAGCTGTTCCTGTTTAGCTAAAAGCTCAGGCTCTTTCTCGCTTTTATGCTGGCGCCACGCTTCATACTCTTCATGTTTTTGCTGAAAGAAAGCTGTCCGGTCTGCTAAATCCTTTTGGGCTAGCGTTTGTTCCTTTTCAGCTTGCTCCTCATGCTGGATCGCTTCTGCGTACCGGTCCGCATAGGGCTTAAGGGCTGCTGCTGTTTCTGCTTCCAGCAGGCGTTTTTGCATGCTGTCTATATGCGGCTGTTCTTCTGCGAGACGTTTTTCCTCTTCTTCATAAGCGGATTTTTCCTTTTGGACATTCCATATCTCCTGATGCTCTGTAAACCGCTCCTTCGCCTGATCACGATTCTTCCTCATCGCTTCCAGCTGGGCTTCAGCTTGTTCGAGAGCCTTTTCAGCCTGCTCCACTGCCTCTGAGCTCGCCTCACCGAGACCGGACTGTTCAGCAAGCATTTCATTTTTTCTCGCATTGGCTTCCTGCGCCTGCCGTCTCAGCTTTTTCACAAGCCTGTCTCCATATTGCTCCAAATTAAATAAACGCTGAAGCATATGCCTGCGCTCTGCCCCTTTTAAAGACAGAAATTCAGCAAATTTCCCTTGGGGCAGCACCACCGCTCTCGTAAAATCGTCGATCGTCAGCCCTAAGAGCTCCTCAACTCTTTTATTCACTTCGCTGGCTTTATCAGCCAGCACCGTATGCTCGTCCTTGATTTCGATGAAGCGGCAAAGTGCCGTTTTTACCTTCATTTCATCCGTTCTCTTAAACACACGCTCGACTTTGTATGAGATTTGGTGATTCGTCTGAAGCGCAAAGGTAAAGGAAACAGACAGCGTATCTTCCGCCTGGTTTAAGATACCGTGCGTATTATTCGCCGCCCGTTCCACCTTTCCGTATAAAGCAAGCGTCATTGCGTCGAGAATAGAGGATTTACCGCTTCCTGTCGGGCCGAAAATGCCGAAAACACCGGCACCGGAAAGGCCTTCAAAATCTATCGTCTGCTCCTCTCTAAAGCTGTGGAGTCCCTTAATGCTTAAGGCGATCGGCTTCATTTCGCATCCTCCTCTTCAACGCCTGATGCAAGCTCTAAAAACAGCTTCACCATTTCTTCATCCGGCACCGCACCGCCAGTTTGTTTTTCATAAAATTTCTTAAAGCGGTCCTCGATTGAGACATGTTTAACCTCGATCCGTTCCCGCTCTTTGTTCTGTTCTTCAAAAACCGGCCTGATATGGATAAAGCCCGGGTGCGCCTTCCGCAGCCTGTGAATCTCTTCAAGTGACAGCTGGTCCGCGACACGGATTTCCAAGTCAATCCAAGCATTCTGATCTCTGCCTTCATCCAGCCAGCTGTACACCTCACTTAATCCATTTGCCGCTTTCCACTTCACAAGTGGCTTGCCGCTTGATAATAACACCTCTTGCCAAGTGGCCTCTTCCCCAGGCTTTGCGTCCACAATCGTCACTGATTTAGCATAGCCCGCTTCAGAAAAGCTGTAGGCGAGCGGAGATCCTGAATAACGCGCAAGCGTCCGCGCCCGCTTGATCGTTTGCGGGCGATGCAAATGGCCGAGCGCAACGTAAGCGGCATCTGCCGGCAGGCTTTCAGCAGCCACCGTGTATGCACCGCCGACTTCAATCGGCCGCTCTGAATCGGTTTGGTTTCCGCCTGCCACATAAATATGGCTGGCGGCAATCTTCACTGCATCGGTCCGGAACCGGCTTGTCATATGCTCAAACGCCTGCCTGATTTTCACATCATAGTGATCACGGAGCAGCTTTTCATCAAACGTATCGGATAGCACTTCATTTAACCGCGCTTCAGATGGGTACGCCAGTGCTCCAACCGCCAAAAGCTCTCCTGCTGAAGGCACTTCAATATGAATCGGCTCTGTTGTCGGATAACCGATTAAATGAATGCCGTTTTCATGTGTCAGCGGTGAAGCGGCGGACAAACGGTCAGGATTATCGTGGTTTCCGGCAATGACGACGATCGGGCGCTTTCCTCTGTCGCTAAGCGCAGACAGGCTTTCATAAAACAGCTGCTCGGCTAAAGCTGGCGGGTTTACGGTGTCAAATGCATCCCCCGCCATTATAATGGCATCGATCTGCTCATCCTTTACAATCGTATTCAATTCATCCAGCACATCGGCCTGCTCACTCAGCCTGCTTCTTCCTTCAAGCGTTTTTCCAAGATGCCAGTCAGCTGTATGTAAAATCCGCAAATGCTTTCACCTCTCTTTTATATAGAAAACGAGATCCGCTCCGCCACAAATCCCGGAGCTTATGGATCTCGCTATAATGTCAGAATGTGCCCCCCGTCAAAGAAATAAAGCGCACACCCCTTTACCTTTGTTTTTGCAATTTGCTCCACTGCCTTCGTGTACAGCTGAATTTGCGTTTCATATCGTTTCTTCAAGATCGGGGCCGCTCCTTCAAATCCATGCTGGAATTTGCCCTCAATCCGGTCCGACTTATAATCCAATAGATATAATCCGTCCTCAGTTTCATAGAGACAGTCAATGATACCCTGCACTAAAAGCGGCTCATCTGCCTCCTGTGCATCAGGATAGATCTCCTTGGCCGGAAGCGCTAAGCTGAATGGTATTTCCCGGTCCTTCCACTTAGCACCGATCAGCTGTCCGCCGATTTCTGTATGGAAAAATTGCACGATTTCTTCTATATCAATAGCGTCTTTTTGTTCTTCAGTGAGAAGCTCTTTTTCATAAAGCCTGTGAACCGTCTGCTCAGCTTCTTCTATCGACGGCACATGTGACAGCGGGATATGCTGCATAACCGTATGCATGGCAGTCCCTTTCTCTGCCGCTGTCAGGCCTTTTTTCATCATAAAAGCGGGACGTCTGTACAGAATGCTTCCATCAGCCGGTTTTACAGGGGCCCTGCCGCTGTATTCATCCTCGTACTCTCTTTTTCTTTTGATCTCAGAAACCGATTGCTTTGTCCGAATTTGCGTCACCTCGTGATGCGGGTATGTCCAGCTCAGCTGCTCGCGGGCTTTTTCATCAAACGCAAACGAGCCGGGAACTGGTTCACCTCGGCGGATCGCTTCTAGGCGCTCGCTTTTTTCTTCCATTCTTTCTTCCAGATCATCATCAAGCAAATCATAGGAATGGATCATTTGAACGGCAAAACGAGCCGGGTGACCTGAGATGTCAGCGTGTGCTGGCACACCAGCCAAATCCCCCAAGTCTCTGTGCCTGGCAAGAGCCGGCCCGATGAAATCTAGATACGTTTTCGCCTGATAGCGGTCAAATTCCGGCAGAAGCCAATCAGTTTGGGACGCGGATGCCTGCCATTTTGCAAGCTGTTTCTGATGATCCTTACATGAGCCAATCAGAAACAGCTTTTCCTTCGCTCTCGTTAATGCAACATAGAGAACACGCAATTCCTCTGACAGCAGCTCCCTGCGCATTTTTTTCTTCATCGCAATGAGCGGAAGTGTCGGATAGCTGATGCGTAATTGCGGATGAATATACTTCGTGCCGAACCCGAGCTCCTTATCCAGCAGGTACGATTTATTTAAATCCATCATGTTGAAATTCCGGCCGAGACCTGCTGCAAACACGACTGGAAATTCGAGCCCTTTGCTGCTGTGGATCGTCATTAAGCGGACAACATCCTCCTGTTCGCTGAGCGCTCTCGCCGTACCAAGATCATCGCCCCGCTCCTGCATGCGTTCGATAAACCGCAGGAAGCGGAACAAGCCTCGAAATGCTGTTGATTCATATTGACGCGCCCTGTCATAAAGAACACGCAAATTGGCCTGGCGCTGTTTTCCACCCGGCATGCCGCCGACATAATCCATATATTTGGTGTCGCGGTACACTTCCCAAATCAGCTCAGATACTGAGTGGTTTTTCGAAAACGCGCGCCATTTTTGCAGATGTCCGTAAAACGTATTTAGCTTTTGATAAAGCTCATCGTTCCGGTCACCAGCAGCCAGGTAGTCTTTCATCGCCTCATAGTACGGCGCTTTTTTATTTTCAAGCCGGATCAAAGACAGCTCGTTTTCATCTGCTCCGACAATCGGTGAGCGCAGCACAGAGGCAAGCGGTATATCCTGATACGGATTATCAATCACCTTCAGCACAGAAAGCGCGACGGCGACTTCGACCGCTTCGAAATAGCCTGACGTTAAATTGGCGTAAACCGGTATGCCCTGTGCTCTCAGCTCCTCCATGATTTGCGGAGCCCACGGCATCGAACGGAGCAAAATCACGATATCTCGGTATTGAATATTGCGATGTGTTTTCTTTTTTCCGTCATACACCTTAAATGGCGATGAAATCAGCTTGCGAATTTCCTTAGCGATGGCTTTTGCCTCAAACTGCACCGTTTCAAGCTCTTCTGCTTCCTCGCTTGCATCCGTATCTTCTGCGTTGTCGATCAGCAGCAGCTCTGTTTCCGTCTCGTCATTGTCCGGATACGCTGCACCAAGCTTCAGCTCAGCCTGCTCGTCATAATCGACCTCACCGATTTTGCCGCCCATCAGCTGTTTAAATAAAAAGTTTGTGCTGTCTAAAATATCAGCCCGGCTTCGGAAATTTTTATTTAAATCGATTTTCCGCCCCGTGCCTTCTCCGCTCTCTGTAAACCGTTTGTATTTAGAGAGGAAAAGAAGCGGCTCCGCAAGCCTGAATCGATAAATCGACTGTTTGACATCTCCTACCATAAACAGGTTGCCAGTCTCCTCCGGCCCGCTTGTGACGAGCTGCAGAATCGATTCCTGCACAAGGTTGGTATCCTGATATTCGTCAACGAGCACTTCATGAAACTGTTCCTGATAAAACCTTGCAGCCTCGCTCGGCTCACGTTCACCTTTGTCATTCTCAGCTGTCAAAATCGCTAAACAGTAATGCTCCAAATCAGAAAAATCGATGATTGATTTTTCCTGTTTCGCAGCTTCGAATCGTTTTCCATAGCTGATGACAAGCTGTACGAGCGTTTCAATGACAGGCTTCATCTCGGCTAGGCTTTTCAAGTGCTGTTCAGGACTTCGCGTGAAGTAGTCGGTTTTGAGCTTTTCAAGCAGTTTTTTTGCGCCGTTTCTCAAATCTGTCGCCTCATCAAGGAGCGCTGGATCGAACTCATCCCCTTTTACTGCTTTGGCACGCTTAAAAGAGACGGCGGGCACCCGCTTATATAGTTCACTGAAATCGTCCTGATGCTGAATCAGTTCATCAATCTGCGCAAGATCATCAAGAAAATTGTCAGCACGCGGCGCCGGGCCGCCCGGCGCTTTCGTCAGCTCAAGCGCGCGCAAGAGCTTTTCCTTCGCCCCGTTAAGCACCATTGCAATATCTTCTTTGACATATTGATAAAACGGCAGCTCCTCGATGGCGCTCTTTTCTGATACATCATACAAATGAACAAAGCTTTCCAGCCACGCCTCCGGGTTGGGATGGGATCGGGAATACTCGTACACCTGTTTAACGAGAAATTGCAGATCCAGATCATGCCGGTCTGTCGTATAGCGGTCAACAAGCTCAAAAAACGCCTTTTCACCCTTTGCGTATTCGTCTTCAAACAGCTCGTCAAGCACTTCATCCCCGAGCAGCTCGCCTTCCGTCTGATCAGCTATCCGAAAGCCCGGATCAAGATCGATCAAGTAGTAATATTTCTTCAGCACTTGCAGGCAAAAGGAATGGAGCGTCGAAATGCTGGCCCGGTTTAAAAGAGCCAGCTGGCGTCTAATATGCAGCGAGCCGGGGCGCTGTACAAGCTCTTTTTCCAAGGCTTCTGCGATTCGGTGCTTCATCTCTGCCGCTGAGGCGTTTGTAAATGTCACAACGAGAAGACGGTCTACATCTATTGGGTTTTCCTCCGCGGTGATTTTCCGAATCATTCGTTCAACGAGCACAGCGGTTTTACCAGAGCCCGCAGCCGCTGCCACAAGAATATCCTGGCCGGTTGAAACAATGGCATTCCATTGGTCATCTGTCCATGTGCTGTCTGCCGGTTTAGGAATGTTCATTGCCATCCGCCTCCTTTTTTATCCACTCAAGTATTGTCTTGTCCTTTTCAGCCTTTAATGGGCGATACTCGTTTTCTTCCAGTGATTCATCAAATTGGCATACTGATTTGAACGCACAGTATGTGCACGGCGTCTTGTTCTTCATTTTGTACGGCTCAATGGATACGCGTCCGTCGGTGATTTGTTCGCCCGCTTCCTGGAAGGTGCGGCGCACATGCTTTGTCAAAAGATCAAATTCCTTTTCACCGACTGCTGCCGAGTCTGATCTAAGAGATCCGTCTTTTTTCAAGCCGGCGTTTATGATATTTGACCGTCCCTCTTGAAGGGTTGTATCCATGAGGCGAACCACTTCCTGATCACCGAGGAGCAAACCCTTCATTTTAAATTTCTTAAAAATCTCCTGTTCAATCTCGTCAAGCCCAAGCGGGAGATTAGATTGAATCATCGGGTCATGAATATGGAAATACAGCACTCCGGCAGGCGTCGCCCTCATCCCGAGCCAGTCAGCTGAATGTGTGATCGATAAATCAAGGTACGTCAGCATTTGCAGTGCCAATCCGTAATATACTTCCGCTAAGTCAAGGCCTTTGTCGCTTGATTTATAATCGACAATCCTGAGGAGCAGGCCTTTTGAGCTTTCAGCCTTATCAACACGGTCAATTCGCCCGACGAGTTCCATCGTACAGCCGTTTTTCAGTTGAAAGGTCAGCGGCGGAAGCGGCCCTTTTCCTCCAAAGCCCAGTTCAAGCCCGATCGGTACGAATCCGCTCGCTTTCGCATGCTCGCTTAAAATGCCGGACACACGTGTCACAATTTTTTGCAGTTTTTCCTTCACATAATAATGCCGGTTTGAGCTGAGCAGAATTTCCTTTTGCAGTTTCGGTGCCAGCCGCTCTACCGCATCATAGGAAAACAGCTCGCATTGCTCTTTCGTTAAATCGCGCCAATCCAGCTTTTTCTCACGTAGCCTGTCTGAAATCAGCTTTAAGCTGGAATGAAACAGCTGGCCGATATCCGGTGCTTCAAGCTTGAAGAATTGCCGTTCCTTCAGATGCAGCCCGTGTGACGCAAAATGGGAAAACGGACACGCGTTAAAGGTTTCCATTCTTGAGACACTGCCCTGAATGCGTTCACCATAGAGCTGTCTCGACACGCTGCGTTCAAGCTGCTTCACTTCATTCCGGAAAAACAGGCTTGAGAACAGCTTTTTCGATTGCAGCATGTCCGGCTCACTCATCAGCACATTGTACGTGCTCCACCAGACGTCGCTGATGTCGTATTCCCGAGTCCATAACCTGAGCTGGCTCGCGGTAAAGGACTGTGCCACGCTTTTATTCACGACATACATCAGCTGTTCCTCATCGCTGACCTGTTCAGGTTCATTTGTTAACAGGCGCTCCTTATGATGCGGAAACAGTTCTTCCAGCCGCTTAACGATCATCGACGGCAAAAGCGTTTTTCCTTCCGCATCAGCAATCGGATACGATACGTAAAGCCGGTCAGACGGACTTGAAAACGCCATGTAGATGAGGAAATGCTCATCAAGCAAACGCTCCCGTCCGCCTGAGGATAGCTCAACCCCAATCGTTTTCAGCCATTCCCGGTCATCATCCGACAGGACCCCGTTTTCATCAGGGCGTGCCGGCAGAACGCCGTCGTTTGCCCCGAGCACAAAGGTGCAGGAGGTGCCATACATTCTGGACAAATCCATATTGCCGACAAACACCTGGTCAAGCGCAGGCGGAATTAGAGAAAATGTAAGCGACTCCGCGCCGGCTTCTATCATTTGCTGAAACAAATCAAGAGAAATCTCATCATCTCCCATCATTTCAACAAACTCCTCAAGCAGCTGAATGACTGCGTCCCACGCCTGCTGATGCTGCTGTGCTTCAATGATTCTGCCGTCATCCTCAGCACGCTGCCTTTCCTGATCCAGCTTCAGCGGCACATCCGTCTCTTCTAAATAACGATAGAGCGCCTCCGCCTTCTCTTGAACCGTCTTCGCTTTTTTCATGCGTTTTTGAAGCTGAAAAAGCGGCGGAACAATCCAATCGCGGGTGTCATTCAACATGTTTTCCATTTCGATTTCCTGATCAGTCTGCGCAAAATCATCATCCAATGACACAAAACGCCTGTATTGGAACCGATCGCCCTTTGTCCAGCGGTCGCCTTTAATACCATAGGCGATACAGTAATTTTCGAGCTGATCGACCTGTTCTCTCACTTTGGCCTTCGGTTCATTGAGCGGGAATAGCAGTTCGGTTTTCACGCAGCGAAACACCGCTTCATAACGCCAATTCCCTTTCAGAACATCAAGGCTTGACCGGATAAATTCAATTAACGGGTGGTTCAGCATAGATGCTTTTCCGTCAATGAAATAAGGAATCTCGTAATCTGCGAAAACTTCCTTCACCATATCCTTGTAGTCTTCCGGCTGGCGCACAAGAATGGCTACATCCTTATAGCGATATCCCTTCTCTCTGACTAGGGCGTGAATTTCCCGGGCAATTCCTTCCAGCTCAGCTCGTCTGTTTGCGGCCTGCATCACAGTAAGGGCTTCTTGTTTTTCTGCGTATGGAATGGCCGGACGCGCTTCATACTGTGCCTCTAGATGCGCCAATTCCGGCGTCTTTGTATGCCGCTCAGTCCCGCTCAGCTCTTTATACGTAATGTCCAAATTCAGTTCCTTCGCCTTCTGATGCAGGCGGTAATAGGTTTTCCCCGTCATTCTGAACAATTCCAGTTCATGCGGCTCCCGCTCATATGACGGCTTGTCCGCTGTGAGCGAAAACGTGATATGCTCCGCATGAACCATAAGCTGCTCCAACACCCTGAATTCCTGCGGGGTAAACTGATAAAAGCCATCCACATAGATATGGGCGCCTTTTATATCTTCCGCAAACGGGATATGCTCTGCCAGCAATGTCAAATAATCCTCAGAGTGAAGATATTGATCTGCGAGGCTTTTTTCCATTTGCTGATACAGAATTGATAAGTCATGGAGCTTTTCAGATAAAACACGTTCTCCGCGATACTCGGAAGCCGTTCCGCTTTCCGCCATCCGGCGGATATCCTCCGGTTCCAGACAATAGCGCTTAAACTCTGTCAGCATCCGCTCAACCTGTGCGGTAAACCCGCTTTTGTCACTCGCTTTTTGATAGACTTTGAACTCCTGTTTATGCTCCTCAATGAGCTTCCGCAGAAGCATTTGTACGCCGGTGCTCGTCAGAAACGGCCTGCTCATTCCTCCCGTATGCTGGAGGACGCGCCAGGCCAATCGTGAAAAACTGAACACTTGAGCGCGTATCATCCCGCCCATATCTGGCGTTTTAGCAAGCTCGTATTCCATTAAAAACGTCATTTGATCCGGGACTAGAAAAATGATCGGCTTCCCGAATGGAGCCCGGCGCAATTCATCCTGAATGCTGTTGATGATCAGCTTCGTTTTTCCACTCCCGGACCTGCCTACTAAAAACTCTGCTCCCAAATTAGAAGACCCCTCTCTTTTTATCTCTATATATTTTATCGAATGTTGACGAAAATGACCAATCTGATCTATTGGTAAAAACGGCCTTTTCACATATAAAAAGCTGATTATCTCCGCACATCTCTCCCTGCCCAACATATACTTTTACAGAAGCCCAATTCCTAAGAATGGAGTTGAATCCCTTGCATTACAGCTACTATCCCTATCCGGTGCCATACAGGGAGGATCCTGTTTTGATTCGGAATTTGCAGAAGGCCATCAACGGAGAATTCAGTGCCATTCAATGTTACCGCAAGTTTGCCGAACTCGCCCACAGCGATGAGGTCAGAAAACAGATTGAAGAAATCAGGCGTGACGAGATTCGCCACCTCCGTGAATTTTCCACACTGTATGGTTCAATTACCGGCAAACACATCATGCCGAAACAAACGGAAGAATGCCCGGACAATTTCACAAGAGGACTGGATGCCGCTTTTAAAGATGAACAAGAAACCGTCGACTTTTACTTGCGTGCGGCCGAGGAAACGTCAAACCTAAAAGCGAAAGGCGTCTTTACGCGCGCAGCACGTGATGAACAAAATCACGCTGTCTGGTTCCTATACTATCTGATGGAACGTTAGATATACCCGTTCAGGGTATATGTACATATCCCCTTAGCTAAAAACACACTCCCCTGTTTTTTTCAAATGCAGCCGGGAAACATAAAACCATATACTGTCATACAGGGGGAATCCACCATGGAGCAATATTCTGAAGCTTGTATTGAGGCTTGCATCGATTGTATGAAGGCTTGCAATCATTGTTTCACTAAATGCTTGGAAGAAAGCGTGCAGCATCATCTCAGCGGATGCATCCGGCTTGACAGGGAATGCGCGGATATTTGCGCGCTGGCGGTCAAAGCCATGCAAACGGACAGCCCGTTTATGAAAGAAATTTGTGCACTTTGCGCCGATATTTGTGAAGCATGCGGCACTGAATGCGGAAAGCACGATCATGATCATTGCCAAGCATGTGCGAAAGCCTGCTTCACCTGTGTTGAACAATGCCGCAGCATGGCAGCGTAAAAAAGAGGGTTCAAAAAAGAACCCTCTTTTTATTTGGACAGCCATACGGAGTACAAATCAATCCATCCCTCTTCATCAAGCACCAGGCCTTTTACATTTTTACTTGATGTCACCTGGAGCACATTTTGATACAGCGGAATCGCATTCAGCTCCTGTATCATCTGCCGGTCAATGTCACGTAAGATGTTGATTCTCGAACAACGGTCAGGCATGGAAAACATCTGCTCTGTCATTCCTGAGCATATCTGTGTCAGCTTTTCAGATAGATGCTGATACAAGAAACTGTTCTCCGACAGCAGCAAATGCAGAAAACCAAACTCGCTGTCTTGATAAAACGTCGCACTGTCATGAATGATATCCGCCATCTGCACGGTTTCCGGCCGTCGCAGATCAGCAGCATCACAGAATTGAAGTGTAAGCCTGATACCGTGCTGGGCGCAAATATTTTGAATCCATTCGGCGTCCTCACGATGATCTGTTTCCGAAAAGGTATAAAGCACGATTGTTTCGCCCTCGTATCCGCTTTTCTTCAACAATTCAGATGGCGAAACGCCCTCCCACTCAAAAGAACTCGGATGCAAAAAGGACGTAACCGGGATTCTTCGGTGCCCTCCCGCTTCACGAACGAGCCGTTCAGAGGAAATCAGCAGCCGGAGCGCTTTTCTAAAGCTTCGGTGCTGAAGAGGCCCCTTCTTTTTTAGATTAAGCGACAAATACTGAACATGCCGCTCATCAAAAACAGTTTGCTGCTCAGGACATGTTTGTTTTTCTTGAATGGTAAAACCGTTCATCTCTCCGGCTTGCTCAGAAAACACAAACTCAACGCGATCCAAATAGGGGCGTCCCTTGAAGTAGCGCTCATTGGCTTCAAGCACAAGCATCCCGCTGTGTTGCTGATTCACCTGAAAAGGCCCTGTTCCATTTTTCCCGCCGCCCTGTTCTGCCGGCAGTATGGACAGCCGTTCATCACAAAGAGCATACGGCAAAAGCGCATTCGGCTTATCGAGTATGAGTTCCACACAATAAGGGCCCTTTTCTAAGACTTGTTTCACTCCGTGCAGAAGCCATTTATACGGGTTGTCAGCCAGTTCCAAAAAGCGCTGAAATGTAAACGCAGCGTCCCGCGATGTCAGCGGCTGTCCATTATGAAATGACACACCTTTTCGAAGAAAAAATCTCCATTGTTTTTTTCCGACCTCTTCCCATCCATGAACCAAATGAGGCTTCGGCTCCTGCATATCCGAATCAAACGTGAAGAGTGTATCAAATATCTGTTTGACGAAATGGCCCTCAGACCGCAAAAATATTTGGCATGGATCCAAACTGCTGACAGATTCAGGCGTAATGAACAGCCGCAGGACATCCTTCGCCCCATTCTCGCCTGTCTCCGTCACAAATCCGAATACCTCTGAAAGCCACATGTTATATTCGTTTTGAAGCCCTGGAAACGCGGACTGATACTGCTGAAGCAGCTCCTTTGCCTTTTTAAGCTTTCCTGACATGGTATATTCCTTTGCAGTTTGAAGAAGCAGTTCCTCAGGCCTCCGAAGAAACGCGATTTTAGATTTACGGCCGCGCCCCGCCCCGCTTTCCCGGATAATCCAATTGCTGTTCTCCAGCTTATGTAAAATGAGCTTTGCATTTCTTTCTGTACAAAATAAACAGTCGGCAATCTCAGTAAGCGTCATTTCGTTCATTTGCCCATACTCGGCGCAGCCTGTTTTTACAAGCGCCACGTAGTGCTCTATCAGCTTCAATCCCCGCACCTCCCGACAAAAGGGGAACTTTTATCTCTTCTTTTCTTCACTTTTTGGGCCGCCGCCCCTTCTATACACTACTACTATATCAAACAGCGAAAGGCGGCGATCACATGTTGGCCAGTTTTCACTCTATAAAATCGAGATATACCGCTCCCGTTCGGCTCCGCTTTTTCGGCGAATTGCTGACAAGCCTGACAGGTGCAATGATGGGACCTTTTATGGTGCTGTATCTGCATGAACAATTAAACGGCAGTATCATGATGCCAATGCTGATCATCAGCCTTCAGCCATTTGCTGATATTTTCCTGACGCTCGCTGCAGGAAAGGCGGCGGACCGGATTGGGCGGCGCACAGCGATTTTGACCGCATTGCTTCTTCAATCAGCGGCAATGACAGGGTTTGTATTTGCTGAGCATGCGTATGTTTTCGCTATTCTCTATGTCATGAATGGCATCGGAAGATCGTTGTACATTCCCGCTTCCCGCGCCCAAATCGCTGAAAGCACGCCGGAAAGCAGACGTTCGGAAGTATTTGCGGTCATCAATGCGATCTATTCGGCGGGTCTGACGGCAGGGCCGCTAGTGGGGATGCTTCTGTACAATCATAACCCCGTGTGGATATTCGCATTAGATGCTGCAGCATTGTTTATCTACTTTCTGATCGCTGCAC
This sequence comes from Bacillus sp. PS108, assembly GCF_037963335.1. Classification (NCBI taxonomy): domain Bacteria; kingdom Bacillati; phylum Bacillota; class Bacilli; order Caryophanales; family Bacillaceae; genus Bacillus; species Bacillus sp. PS108. The sequence continues at coordinate 1,088,890 of NZ_CP150155.1, read as the reverse complement.
TGAAACTGCCTGAGACAAAGCCGCTACACCCAGCTGTTACCCCGAAAATATCCGCGAGCTTTATGATATACAGGCCTGTCCTGCTTCTTTTGCTGCTTTCTCTCCCCATCAGCATGTTATATGCACAAACAGAAACAACATACAGGCTGTTCAGCAAAAACATGTTTTCTGATTATCTGTCCATGCTGACCATCTATTCAGCAGCAAAAGCTTTATTCAGCTGTGTTCTCCAAGTACCTCTTGTCAAAGGGACCGAAAAGCTTTCAATGAAAACGATCCTCTTCATTACTTATATTTGCTACTCCCTTGCGGCAGCCGGCTTTGCATGCTCAACCTCTCTGACAATGCTTTTAGTGACGGCAGCGGTGATGACGGTTGGCGAAAGCATCGGGCTAACCCACATCCAGACCTTCATATCGAAATTGGCGCCGCCTCATTTGCTGGGCCGGTTTTATGCTGTCTATGGTCTGCATTGGGATATATCCCGCTCAATCGGACCGCTGGCAGGCGGGCTGATCCTGACATCATTTGGCGGAGAAGTGATTTTTTACGCTCTTGCCGTATGTCTGCTGACAGCGGGTTTATCTCTGACTTACACAATAGAAAAGCTCGAACACAAGGTCATAAGAAAAGTGAATCGCTTATAGAAAATAATTCATAATTTCTTTATCAACAAAAATATACTATAGTAATAAATACATTCACTACGTGAACAATTGGAGTGTTACGTGAAAAAGGAAGAAGGGTTTTACATTGAAGAAAGACGAAAATCTCCTCAAAGATCTATGGTTTATCGCAATCAGTGCAGCCGGGGGGTTTATTCTTTCATTAACCGGAATATCAATTGGATGGATGATCGGAACACTGATTGTCGCCTGCTGCCTCGCCATGATACGGCCGGCATGGCTGATGATGGCACCAGACCAAAAAGGAATTAACCGACGATGGCTCGCCCTCGGGCAGATGATCCTCGGCATCGAATTGGGCCAAAAGCTGAATTTATCCGTTCTCTCTGTTCTCAAAGACCATTGGTTTTCAGTCGGCGTTATGCTGATATTGTCTATCCTGCTGGCCATGCTGTCAGGATATGTGCTTTGGCGTTTCAGCAAAACGGATATGATGACTAGCTTTGTCGGCACCGCTCCCGGCGGGCTTTCCGCCATGCCGAGCATCGCACAGGAAGTAGGCGCCAATACCGCTATAGTCAGCCTCGTTCAAATGATGCGTGTGCTGCTCGTGGTGCTTTCCATTCCGTTTTTAGTCATTCTGATCTATACAAAACAAGATCGTACCGCAAGTGCCGCAGCAGAGACGATTTCTTCTGCAACGACAGATTTTAGGCTCGCTCCCGTTTTGTGGACCGTCATTCTTATTCTCGCTGCCTGGGGAGCTTGCAAAGCTGCGAAATTTTTAAAATTTCCAGCTCCATGGCTGCTCGGCAGCATGCTCGGTGTAGCAATTGTACATGTTGGCGGAGCTGCGGTGACAGGGCACGACATGACGGCATGGTGGCCGTCACAAGCTAACCATGTATCACAAGTATTTCTCGGGGCAACGATCGGCTCTAAGATGTACAAAAGCATGTTTGCCGGCGTCACCCGTATTATCATCGTCGGGTTTGTCTCGTCCGTCGGTTTAATCGCAGCAATGTTTTTGAGCGCCGTGATCGTTTCCGAGCTGACAGGAATTTCGCTCATCACTTCTGTTCTGGCATTTGCGCCCGGCGGGATTGCAGAGATGGCGACGACGTCAGTTACCTTACATGCTGATTCCACCTTTGTCGTTGCGGTTCAGGTCATTCGCGTCATTCTGGTTATTGCCCTGCTGCCGCCGTTTTATCGCCTGCTTCACCATCTTCATGGTGAAAAAAAAGACAAAAAGAGCTCAATCAGCGGCAGTAATGCCTAGTTGAAAAAAGGGTTCAAGAACTTTTAATTCGCAAACCATCGAGATGGGGAAATATAAGCGGATATTTCGTTGTTAATGGATCAGATTTGAAGTGAGTGCTGCCAGAGGCCGAAATGAAAGAAATAATTGACGACTTACGATTGAAAAAGAGGTTAAAATGAATAACCTCTTTTTCTTATATAAAGATATAAAATAATAAAGGGAAATCTATCGTTACGTTGATTCTCTTATAATAAGCTTTGTTGGCAGTTTAATAATTCTTCTGTTTAATGAGGCATTACCCGAAATGGACTCGATGATTTTCAACACAGCCTGTTGGCCTAATTCTATTACGGGGATATCAATTGTTGTTATGGTCGGAGTAACGACTTGGCAAATCAATTGGTTGTCAAAACCAATTACAGCTAAGTCTTCTGGAACTTTAAAGCCATTTTTCATCGCCTGTTTAATAATCCCTGCGGCGACTTGATCATTTCCTGTAAATATTGCTGAGGGTCTGTCCTTTAGATCCTTTATCTTATGAAAAACACGAAAGCCATCCTCGATATTAAACATTTCGCCGAATATCCATTCGCTTCTATGATGTAAATTGTAATCTTGTAAAGCTTTCAAGTAACCCTCTTTCCTCTGACATTGAGCTTCGCTATATGGAGTATCAAAACAAAACCCAATTTTTTCATGCCCTCTTTCAATTAAATGTACTACCCCCATGTATGCGGCTTCAAATTCATCATACCCAATTATCGTGATGTCCGCTGAGTGATGATATTCATTACATAATAAGATAGGACCATACTTTAAGAAAGGGGATATCTGATCCCATTCATTTTCTAAAGTTCCAAGAATAATACCATCCACTTCTTTATGCTTCAATAACTCTAACAATTCTAGCTCTGTCTGTTTGTCATAAAAGGTCTGAAATACAATTACCTTGTAATTCTTAAACAGTGCTTCATGAGAGACCCCTTTTATTAATTGAGCAAAAAATGGATGGTCGATACTCGGAACCGATAAAGCTATCGTTTGTGTCTTATTTCTCCTAAAATTCCGAGCTAAATAATTGGGAGTGTAGTCAAGTTCGTTAATTGCCTTTAAGATCATATCTCTTTTTTCTTTCGATACATACGGATGATTATTCAATACTCTTGACACTGTGGTTTTAGACACATTGCATAATTTTGCTATTTCATCAATTGTAGGCATATTTTCCCTTCCTTAAAAAAGTTGTTGACATGTTACCGATTTCAGAAACTAGGATAAATTTGTAATAAATTTTTAGATTATAAAATCATTGGAGGTACTGTTCATGCAAAAACAGGTTAAGATTTCAGGTAAAAGCAAAGAAAACATGTCACTACTAAAACACTTAAAAGGTGACATACAAGGAAAAGAACTTGTTATTGAAGACAGTATTGTAAACGAGCGCTGGAAACAAGTATTAAAAGAAAAGATAGATATTGAACATGATCTTTTCAACTATCAAAAAAATCGTGAAATCAGTAAAGTCCCTTTTTTGCCTGTAGACAGATTAATAACCAATGATGAAGTGGAAGATATCTTAAATACATTAACTGAAGTTTTGCCAACTGGAAAATTTACGAGTGGTCCCTATTTAGAGCAATTCGAAAACGTTTTATCTACATATTTACATAAAAGGTATGTAATTGCAACCAGCAGTGGAACCGATGCTATTATGATAGGTTTATTGGCTTTAGGGTTAAACCCAGGGGATGAAGTTATCATGCCGGCTAATAGCTTTTCAGCTACTGAAAATGCTGTGTTAGCTTTGGGAGGCGTTCCTATCTATGTAGATATTAACCCGCAAACATTCTGCATCGATCCTGACAAAATTGAAGAAGCAATAACTCCTTATACAAAGTTTATTCTACCTGTGCATTTATACGGAAAACATTCAGACATGCAGCATATCCGTCAAATCGCAAATCGTTATAAATTAAAAGTAATTGAAGATGCCTGCCAAGGAATTGGACTGACAGACTTAGGAAAGTATGCAGACATCACTACATTAAGTTTTAATCCCTATAAGAATTTTGGTGTATGTGGCAAGGCTGGAGCAATAGCAACTGATAATGAAGAACTCGCTAAAAAATGCATTCAATTTAGTTATCATGGTTTTGAAGTAAATGTGAAAAATAAGAAAGTCATCAATTTTGGATTTAATTCAAAAATGGACAATTTACAGGCAGCAATTGGTTTAGAGAGAATGAAGTACCTTTCATTAAACAACTTCAAAAGACTGTTCTTGGCGGATAGATACATTACCCAATTAGCAGAGTTGCAGAATAAAGGCTTTATTGAATTACCAGAATTAAGTGAAGATCATGTATGGCATCTGTTTCCTATTAAGGTAAGAACAGAAGATCGGGCAGATATCATGACTAAATTAAATGAAGATTTTGGTGTTCAAACAGATGTATATTATCCAATACTGTCTCATATGCAAAAAACTCCTTTAGTACAGGACAAGTATGCAGGACTCCAATTGGTTCATACGGAAAAGGCTCATAGTCAGGTACTGCATTTGCCTTTATATCCGTCATTTACTTTAGAAGAACAAGACAGAGTAATGGAGGGACTGTTTCATGTTATTAAGCAAGAAATCGGAGTATAAAACGTTATCCACGGTTGAACATCCTCAGTATATTGTTTTTTGTGATTTTGATGAAACGTATTTTCCGCATACAATCGACGAACAAAAGCAACAAGACATCTATGAACTCGAAGACTATCTAGAACAAAAAAGTAAAGATGGGAAGCTAATAATCGGATGGGTTACTGGGAGCAGTATAGAATCTATTCTCGATAAAATGGGAAGAGGAAAATTTAGATATTTTCCGCATTTTATAGCTAGTGATCTTGGAACTGAAATTACGTACTTTTCAGAGCATAACTTCGGTCAGCAAGATAACAAGTGGAACAGTCGCATTAATGAAGGGTTTAGTAAAGAAAAGGTTGAAAAACTTGTGAAACAGCTGCATGAAAATCATAACATTCTTTTGAATCCTCAAACTCAATTAGGAAAGTCACGGTATAAGCATAACTTCTACTATCAGGAACAAGATGAAATAAACGACAAGAAAAACCTATTAGCAATTGAAAAAATCTGCGAGGAATATGGCGTTTCAGTAAATATAAATCGGTGTAATCCCTTAGCAGGCGATCCAGAAGACAGCTATGATGTAGATTTTATCCCCATAGGGACAGGAAAGAATGAAATTGTAACGTTTATGTTAGAGAAATACAACCTAAATACCGAAAGAGCTATCGCATTTGGGGATAGTGGAAATGATGTTCGTATGTTACAGACAGTAGGGAATGGATATCTGCTAAAAAATGCAACACAGGAAGCCAAAAACTTGCACAACCTTATAACTGATAGTGAGTACTCAAAAGGAATTACTAATACCTTAAAAAAATTAATTGGATCATGAGGAGGAAATAAAAATGAAGAAGATAGGAATCATAGGTGCAGGTGGTATTGCAAGAGCGCATGCAACTGCTTTATCTACAATAAAAAATGCAGAGTTAGTAGGGGTATATGACATAAATCAACAAAATGCGGAAAGCTTTGTGAAAACTTTCGGCGGGAAGTCATTTGAAAACGCAGATGAACTAATTGATGCCTCAGAAGGTTTAATTGTAGCATCACCAAACTTTTGCCATAAAGAACATGCTTTGCAAGCATTAGGAAAACATAAGCATGTATTGTGTGAAAAGCCTATGGCTATTTCTCTTGAAGAAGCAAGCATAATGAAAGATACCGCTGAAAGGTTGAGCGTAAGAGCCAGTATGGGATTTAATTATAGATATTTATCTTACGTAAATATCTTAAAAAGCTTAATTATCAATAATGAACTAGGTAACATACTGTCCATAAAAGTACACTTCAAGAAAAATAGTGCACTTAGACGTAAGAAGTTTACTTGGAGAGATGACGCCAATAGTAAGAAAACCAGCGGGTCATTGGGGGATCTGGGTATTCACCTTATTGACATGGTATGGTATTTGTTCGAGAGTGATTTCATCACAGAATCAGTAAGGGCAAAGATGAACACAAATGTAAAAACAAAAGAGGATAAACAGGTACTTGTAGATGACTATGCAGAAATTTATGGCCAGCTGAAGAACAAGGTATTTGTAAATATCATCACATCAAAATGTTCTGTACCTGAAGACTGTGGTTTTAGCATTGAGGTAGTTGGACACAAAAAAGAGTTTAAATACCACACAAGTAATCCTCACGTTTACAAACTCATAGATGGCTTGAACGTGGTAGACTGCCCAGTACCGCAAAGCCTATTAAACGATCCGCCAAACGAGTTTTATGGATGGGCTGATTCTTTTAGAAGCGAGTTAATCAATTGGATTGCATCAACTCAGAATGATTGGGTTGAGATCCCTTCTTTTAGTGATGGTTTTAGATCTCAGGAAGTATTAGAAATGTTCTTTGAGAAAGACAGCAACTCTCAACCCATGTCTGTTTCAGCAGTCAACTAGTATTTCAAAGAGAGAAGTTACTAAAAAAGCAGGAATTTACTTTCCTGCTTTTTCATATAGGGGTGTAATGAATGTTAAGAGGGACATATTTATTTGGATATGCTTTCTTTTTTACAGTAGGTATTATCCATATATCAACAGGGAGTTTGACGCCATTTCTATTAGAGGCTTTTAACAAGACAACAGATGATATTTCGGTCATAATCTTTTTTCAGTTTACCGGATTTCTAAGCGGAGTATTAATCGCACCTTTAATGATTAAGAAATACAGTCATTTTAGGACACTTACTTTAGCTTTGACAATAATGCTTGTAGCGTTAAGTATCTTTTTTCTAACCAAGGATTGGTATTATATTATTGTAATGGCTTTTCTCTTAGGATATGGGGCAGGCACATTAGAAACGACAGTTGGTTCGTTTGTTATTGCTAATTTCGAAAGTAATGCAGAAAAAATGAGTAAGCTGGAAGTTCTCTTTGGATTAGGCGCTTTATCTTTCCCATTATTAATTAATTCCTTCATAGATATCAATAACTGGTTTTTACCGTATTACTGTATATTCACCTTTTTATTCGTCCTATTTGTAGGGTGGTTAATTTTCTTGTCCAAGAACCGAAAGTACGCTAAGAATGCCAACCAACAAGTGACCTTTCCAGATGGAGGAGCATTTCAATACTTTATAGGAGATAGAAAAAAATCAAAGCAATTAGGCTTTTTTGTATTTTTTGCTTTCCTATATGCTGGAATCGAAACAAATTTTGCCAACTTTTTACCTTCAATCATGATAAACCAAGACAATGAACAAATTAGTCTTATAAGTGTCTCCTTTTTCTGGGTAGGGATCATCATAGGAAGAATACTGATTGGTTTAATGAGCAGAAGGCTTGATTTTTCTAAATACCTCCTTTTTAGTTGTAGTTGTTTAATTGTTTTGTTGATTGCTTTCTCTTATATAAGTAACCCAATACTTCAATTGGGTGGTACATTTTTGATTGGCCTAAGTATAGCGGGGATATTTCCCATTGCTTTAACACTAGCATCAATCATTATTCAGAAGTACGTTGACGAAGTTACAAGTTTATTTATTGCCTCGGCAAGTTTCGGAGGAGCGATCATCTCTTTCTTAATTGGATGGAGTTTAAATCAGGATACGATCCTATTAACCATGGGAATATTTACAACTATGGCGGTCATTCTAGTAGGTATTTCTGTAAAGATTAGGAGAACTAAAACAGAAGACCCTATTTCACTTGAAAACAAAGCATCAAAAACACAGTAGAAAACGTATAAAATAAAGATACTAATAGACATATCGTATAAGCAGTGCAAATTCCTGAACATCTTGAATTTCATTCTTCAAGAGGAAATCTGATTTACGTTACAGCCTTGAAAAAGATAGAAACAAAGCGAAAAACACGCACCGCAGTGCGTGTTTTTTATTTAAAAATGCTCGGGAGACCCCCTTCAATTTCTTCTGACGACGGATACCATTTTGTCACCAGATCCCGAAACAGCCGTTCCGCAAAAAGAATCTCTTCCTCGGTATAGCGGTCAAAAAATGACAAAAAACGCTGTTCAGCCTTCTGATGATAATATTTGTGCAAACTGTGCAGCTTTTTTCCAGCAGGCGTCAATCGGAAGTAGACCTCCTTTTTATTATCGCTGAGCTGTGTTCTGCGAAGGAAGCCTGCGCCGAGCAATTTTGTGCTGATGCGTGATACAGTCGCTTTTGTCGTATTCATTTTTTCTGCTATCGACGTGACATTAATTGGTTCATTGTCCCCGACACAAGATAGAACATGAATTTCTGTCATCGTCAATTGAGATTTACTCCCGTGCTCTACATCCAGCTTCCTCAATTCGTCAGATAAAAAGGCTTTAATAAGCCCCTCCCATTTCTCCTGCTGATGAATGAGCTCCGCATACAATTCAAAAAGATTGCGTTTTGTATGATCTGTGTTCATCGGGTTTTCCATCCTTTTTCATTCGATTGTTTCTTCTATCATACCGTTTTGTTACAGATGAAACAATCGAATTGAATTATATTCGGCTGGTGACGGAAAACCAGCGGCTGATCCCTTTTTGAATCACCTCGGCACAATCGGGCGCTGATGCATCCACCGCCCAGGCTACATGTCCATCGGGACGAACCAATATGGTATGCACATCCCGCAACTTTTCATTCGGTTCTGCAAGCGAGGCGGTTACCGTACGTAAGCCTTTCACTTCGATATGCTCATCAGCTTCCTGCCTCAATGACAGCAAAACGAATGACCCGTTTTGGAGAAAGCTGTACAGCCATTCCGAACTGCCGTCGGAAAGAATCAGCTTCATGTCAGGGAGCCGTGCCCCGTTCAAACGATTCGGCGGCATGGTACGATCAGCTTCATATCTGACATCGAGCGCAGAAATTTGCCCCGCTACATATCGATTGACATCAGGGAAGGCCAGCAGCTCCGACATCATGCTTCGCAAATGGAGGCCTGCTTGAGTGAAATCGATCAGCTTTGTCTGTGCCTCCGTGTTTCTCAGGAGCCCTTCAGCTGCCGGATGCCGCTCGTCATGGTAGCTGTCCAAAAGCCATGAAGGCGCAGAGCCTTTGATGGCCGTCGCCAGTTTCCACCCGAGGTTCATTGCATCCTGAAGGCCAACATTCAGTCCTTGCCCGCCCGCTGGAAAATGAATATGCGCGGCATCACCCGCAAGAAAGATTCTGCCGTCCCGATACCGTTTCGCTTGGCGCGCGGCGTTCCCGAACCGCGACATCCACGAAGGGTCGCTTAAACCAAAGTCAGTTCCGCAAATTCGCAGGAGGTCAGCTTTCAGCTCTTCCTCAGTCACAGGCACATCTTTCGGCGTTTGCGTGCGATAAGGGCTGATCACAACGACACGATATCGGTCTGAAGATAACGGAACAATCATAACACCGCCCTCTTTTGTGCAAAGGGACAGCACGCCTGACGCCGGCGGAGAAAGGAGCGCCACATCCCCAAGCGCAGCGGTGACAGTGCTGTCTGTTCCCGGAAACTCAATTTTCGCCTGTTTCCGGACGGTACTCCCGGCGCCATCTGCACCAACGGCAAACTTGCTTGTGATCGTCCGTACACTGCCGTCCCGATCCTTAAAAATCGTTTGGACCGCTTCCCCGTTTTGCGTAACCGCCAGCGCCTCGGCACCCCGAAACACCTCTGTTCCCAGGCTTCGTGCATGATCTTCAAGCAGTTTTTCTGTTTTTGACTGCGGGAGCAAAAGCGTGTAAGGACAGCTCGTATCCAAGCCTGAAAAATCCAGACGGGTATCCAGCATTGAAAAATGTCCGGAAGGTATCTTGCTTCCCTTGGATACAAACCGCTCTAAAATCCCTCTCATCTCAAGGAGCTCCAGCGTTCGGGGATGCAGCGTCAACGCCTTGGAATGCGGAACAGGTTTTTCAAGCCGTTCAATCACACATGTTCCCACTCCGGCCATCGCAAGCTCAGAAGCCAGCATAAATCCAACCGGTCCTCCTCCTATAATCACTGCTTCATATTTCATCATCATTCACCACTCCTTTTGTTTCATGAAAAACGAACAAAAACCAATAAAAACGGCCCTCCAATCAAAAAATATATAAATTTTGTTACGTAGGTAACAATTTTGATTATAGCTCCTTACAAATTTTTCTTCAACACATTTTTCCAAACGGCATACAAAAAGACGCCTCTTCCATTAGCGTCTTTTTATTCGGCATCAGAAATCACACCGACAATATTTTTTTCTCTTATCGGACCAAAATGCCGGCTGTCGAAGCTGTATATGCGATTATCTCCAACGACAAAATATTTTCCTTTCGGCACCTTGCTTGTTCCCGTCACATCTTTCAAAGAAAAATCACCCGTTACATGGCTGCCGGCAGAAACAGATTTCAAATGCTTCAAAAATGGCTCAGCAACCTGCTTTCCGTTCACATACAGCTGATCATCTTTATATTTGATCGTTTCACCGGGCAAGCCGATTACCCGTTTAATCAGCACTTTATGATCAGGGCCTTTAAAAAGGACAATGTCAAAACGATGGATGGTTTTAAATCGATGCGAAAATTTATTGACCAACAATTCGTTTCCTTCCTGGAAGGTCGGGTTCATACTGACGCCTTCTACCTTGTAATCAATAAAGACAGCATTTTTAACCTGAATGGCGAGAACAACGGACACTACACCGGCAAGAAACCAAAACCGTTTTTTCATGTTACTGTCTCCCTCCATCATGCTCACGCTGACTGGCTCTTACATGCAGATACCGCTCCACCTTTTTGCCGACATACCATAAGACAGTGATCACCAATACGGCGATGACCGTTCGAATCGGCTGTGTAATCAGCGCGTGCAGATCATATCCGATGAAGCTGATCATAAAAATCATGACAAGCTTCCCCGAGGCTGCCGCCAAAATAAACGGCCGCGTTCCGATCCTTGACAAACCGGCAACAACATTCACCGCGGCTGACGGTGTAAATGGAAAACAAAGCAGAAGAAACATGGGACCGAAGCCGTGTCTTTCCACCCATAACATCAGCTTTCTGACAGACGGATGACTGCGGATAAATCCAAGCAATTTTCTCTGTCCGTATTGACGGACAATCAAAAAGACGAGAATGGAACCAGCAGTTGATCCCGCCCAGGACAGGATGAATCCTTCCCACAAGCCAAACGAGTTCGTATTCGCCACCACAAACACGATCAGCGGCAAAAACGGGAGAAATGCTTCAATTAAAGGCAGCAGCACAGCAATGAGCGGACCGAAAGCCCTATAGCTTTGAAATAATTCAGTTAAATGTTCTTGTGTCAAATAGGATAAAAAATGCTCCAACATTTATACTCCTTACCGGGTTTGTCTATCCTTATTCTACACATTATCAGCAGAAAACTAAAAAGTTTTGGTGATTTTTTCTGTCTTGAAACATTTCACCAGCCGATATAGAATACAAATAGAACAAACGTTCCCTTAGAAAGAAGGAGTCAACATGCCAAATCTGCAGGAGGAAATATACGATTTAATTGAACGGGCTCTCTTTTTACCCATGGCCATTACGATTTTTAACCGTGATCTCGCCGGAATTGAAGAAAGCACATTAAAATTGAAGCATCCTTATAAACAGCTTATCGGCGAATCATTAAAAATAGCACAAAAGGATTTGATGGAGGTCAGAAAAGAACTGAGGAAAAGAAAAATTGCAATCCGCGAGACGGAACGCGATGAGGCCTTTACGCTCTATACATTTGTGATCGACGGTTATGAAGAAAAGCACCGCTATTTTAATCCGCGAATCCGTGAGCAGGTCAGCGAATTATTAACATACTATCTATTTGCCCCGGACAGACTCCGAGCCTTTTGAATCACACTGCCCGTTCCCTCTTCGGGCGATTCAGATCATTAATTTCAGACAATTCACACTATACAAACAAAATAAATTTATTTATAATTCGAACCACAGCCTTTCACCCTAAAAAGTGACATGTGCTGCCATATCTGCGACATCATTTTCAGTACGCTTGGGCTTGTACACCCCAATCCTAAATAGAAGGAGGATTCTATGAAACTGATTCACGTTCTTGCCGCTTTGCCCTTTATCGGAATCTTACTCGGCATCCCTTTTGCAAATAAGGTGACCCCCTATGTGTTCGGCATGCCGTTTATTCTTGCCTATATTGTGATGTGGGCTCTTTTGACCTCTGCGCTGATGGCGATTGTGTATGTCCTCGACAAGGAAAATAAAAAGGAGGAAGCAGAATGAATGCAGCTCTCATCATCATTTTCGGTGTCCTGCTCTTGAGTATTTTTCTCGGTATACGCGCCCAAAAAGGAAAAGACATGAACCTGGAGCAGTGGACGGTCGGAGGGCGCGGCTTCGGAACTGTTTTCGTCTTCCTTTTGATGGCAGGCGAAATTTATACTACTTTTACGTTTCTCGGCGGCAGCGGATGGGCCTACGGAAAAGGCGGTCCAGCCTTTTATATCATCGCCTACGGATGTCTGGCCTACATCCTTTCTTACTGGCTTCTTCCAGCAGTTTGGACGTACGCGAAACAGCATAAACTAATGTCGCAGTCTGATTTTTTCACAAAAAAATACAACAGTCCGCTGCTTGGCATTCTCGTTTCACTGGTCGGCATCGCCGCACTCATTCCCTATCTTGTACTGCAGCTGAAAGGCCTCGGGCTGATTGTATCGGAAACCTCGTACGGCAAAATCACCCCGACCGCTGCCATCTGGATCGGCGCTGTTTCCATCACGGTTTATGTTATGGTTTCAGGCATTCACGGGTCTGCCTGGATATCGGTTGTGAAGGACATCATGATTCTGGTTGTCGTTCTGTTTTTAGGTGTGTATTTGCCAATTCATTACTACGGCGGATTTCAAGACATGTTTCAGCAGATTGAAACGGCAAAGCCTGGCTTTCTTACGCTCCCCGAATCGGGACAAAGTGTGGCCTGGTTCAGTTCAACCGTACTCTTGACAGCGCTTGGTTTTTACATGTGGCCTCACACGTTTTCCGCTTCGTATTCAGCCGAAAACCCAAAAGTCTTTCGTAAAAACGCCATCATCATGCCTTTGTACCAGCTGGTCCTGCTCTTTGTCCTTTTCGTCGGCTTCGCGGCTATCCTGCAAGTTCCAGATCTGAAAGGCGCAGACGGGGATCTATCGCTTTTGAGACTGTCTCTGCAAGCATTTGACCCTTGGTTTGTCGGAATTATCGGTGCTGCCGGACTGCTGACAGCACTTGTGCCAGGGTCTATGATCTTAATGTCCGCCTCCACGCTGTTTGCAAAAAATGTGTACAAGGTAATTGCGCCCCGCACGACAGAACAGCAAGTATCGGCTCTTGCTAAGTTTTTAGTGCCGGTGATTGCGTTGATTTCGGTGTATTTTACCTTCAAAGGCGGGAATACCATCGTTACGTTGCTTTTGATGGGCTACAGCCTTGTCACACAGCTATTCCCCGCCCTTTTGTTCAGCCTGTTCAAGCATAATATGGTGACAAAACAGGGGGCCTTCGCCGGCATTATTGCAGGTGTCGGAGCAGTTACTTATATTACAATGACGGAAACGACGATCGGCACTTTATTTCCGGCTCTGCCGCAAGCCGCAAAAGACTTGAATGTAGGCATCGTCGCCCTGCTTTTGAATATCACGGTCATGACGGCAGTCAGCCTTATGACAAGGAAGGCGAAAAGCGCTGCGGCCGATCAGGCGGCCTAAGCATAAAAAAAGCAATCTGGACACCAGATTGCTTTTTCTTATTTACCGTTCACAGGCGATAAGATCTTTATCGCGGTCTTTCTTTTTATTGGCATCATAAAGTGCCTTAGAAACGTAAGGCTTGTACTTCGTTTTTCCGCCTTTGTTTTTCACCTTCGATGTGCGGGCCACTCCGCCTTTGTATACTTTGTTTAACTCCTTGCAGTTCTTATAGACCTTCACCTTTGTTTTGGCTTCCGCCACATGGTCAGCTCCGTATGAAAAACCGAAAACGAGACCGAGTGACAGCAAAACCGCCACCGCTTTTTTCATGACGATTCACTCCCTCAACACCCAATATTTAGTTGATTTATAGCTCGAATTTATCATAATTCATATAGTCTTATTTGACAAGATAAATATGGAAGAAGGCTTTGTTTTTTCTTGTTTTCTTTTTCCTTCACTATTCAAACTGCCAAAACATGTTTTTCTGCTTATGCTCAGGGGTACACATACGAATGTACACCAAACAGAAAAGGAGCGTTGCTGATGTCTGATTCAAATCTTACGAATCCTATAAAAGCATTTTTTCATGATGAATTTCCCGAACAATATCAAGAACCGCCAGGCCTGCAAAAGAACATGAAACCTGTCCCTGATTGCGGAGAAAAAAGCTACAAAGGATCAGGTAAACTAACGGGTCGAAAAGCGCTTGTCACGGGCGGCGATTCCGGTATCGGCCGCGCTGCCGCAATTGCTTACGCCAGAGAAGGTGCCGATGTGGCCATTAACTACTTGCCCGAGGAACAGCCAGATGCTGAAGAGGTAAAAGAACTGATCGAAGCAGAAGGTCGAAAAGCAGTGCTGATCCCCGGAGACTTGAGCGACGAATCCTTTTGCCAAGATCTGGTCAAACAGGCGCAGCAGGAGCTCGGAGGACTTGATGTGCTAGCGCTCGTTGCAGGCAAACAGAAAGCAGTCGAAAACATCGAAGATCTGCCTACTGAACAAATCTATAAAACATTTGAAGTGAACGTCTTTTCCCTTTACTGGGTTGTAAAAGCGGCGCTTCCGTATTTGCCGGAGGGAGCTTCAATTATCACAACTACCTCAGTTGAAGGCTATAATCCAAGCCCGATGCTGTTAGATTACGCAGCAACGAAAAACGCCATTATCGGCTTTACCGTCGGACTGGGAAAACAGCTTGCTTCCAAAGGCATCAGAGTAAATTCAGTTGCGCCCGGACCAATTTGGACACCGCTGCAAATTTCCGGCGGACAGCCGACGGAAAACATCCCGAAATTCGGACAAGGCACGCCGCCAGCTCCATTAAATCGCGCTGGGCAGCCAGTGGAATTGGCCGATGTTTATGTATTTCTAGCTTCAGAGAATTCAAGCTATGTGACATCTCAGGTATATGGCATCACCGGAGGAATTCCGACGGCATAGCTTTATGAAAGGAGCTGCCCTGTTCGGTCAGCTCCTTCCTATTTTTCTAATACCGTTCCCCGAGCTCACGCAAAATAAAATCATAAATCATCTTCGTCCGCTCTTCTTTCGGGTACAGCATAAATTCCTGTCTTTTCGGAACGCGGTGGTCGATTCTGTCTTGGAATTTGGTTCTGAGCCACGCTGTTCGGTATACCTGGTTCTCGAACGAATTATAAGAGATCGGCAGCTCCATCGTTTTCCCATTTGAAAACGTCACTTCCGTATCGTCAAATTCAGTCGCTTTGAATTCTTTTACATGCACATGGGAAATCCAGCCGCATTGGGGTCTTGTCGAAGAAAGTGTAGGGAATAAAAAGATTTGGTTCGAAGGGTCCACCATGATCGGCGGCTTGTGTGAAATTTTTGTCACTTCATAAGTTCCTGCTTTTCTTCCCGCATAGCTTGATCCAAAAAATCGGCAGCTTCTGTCGACAATTTGCAGCGGCTTCATGTTTACATAAAACACGCAATCTTTTTCAATAATTTTGGAACAGATTTTGCCGTCTATTTCTTCTGGCAGCACGGCAATTGTTGCGCCGTTCACTTCATACGATTCTAAAGGTGCGTCTGTTTTCTGACTCATATTATGGCCTCCATCCTTTTTCTGCAAAATTTATACTAATAATCTATCATCTGTTTTTATAAAACGACAGGTTTTTTTAACATTTAAGATAAAAACATCTTTTAATGATATTTAATGGTACTAAATGACTAGTAATAAACCGATTTTACTTTCATAAGACTTGCCGGTTTACGGCATTTTGCAGGATATGTCGATAGATTGCCAAGTATTAGTTGTCTAAAAATTATAAAAATTTATTGATTTTTTCGACCGTTATCCATATACTATAAAAAAGGCATTGGGGGGATTCTTTATGAAAGAGAAAAAATCGTACACTGAGCTCATGAAGTCCCGCAACACGCAAAAAACAAAAGAATTCGATGTCACAATGACGGATATTTACATTCAAATGGTGCTCGATGAATCCTTGTATAACCGTCGGCTTGCCATGCTGACGGACCAAATTAACAAAGCCTTGGACGAAAAAGATAAAGATGCGTTTCTTACGCTCTCTAAAGAATATGCAGCGCTCAAGCAGAGCGAATAAGCCAATCCTTCAAGGATTGGCTTTTTATTATCCGTTCACAATTGTTCCGCCATTGACGTGAATCGTCTGCCCTGTGACGTATGTGGAATCGTCGCTGGCAAGGTATAGATAGCTTGGCGCCACTTCGACCGGCTGTCCCGGGCGTTCCATCGGCACGTCTGAACCAAACACTTCCACGTCTTTTGCGGCAAAGCTGGCCGGGATAAGCGGTGTCCAAATGGGACCCGGTGCCACTGCATTGACCCGTATGCCCTGCTGAACAAGCGACTGGGAAAGGGACCTTGTAAACGTAACGATCGCGCCTTTTGTCGCTGAATAATCGATCAGCGTTTTATTGCCTTTATAGGCGGTAATTGAAGCGGTATTAATAATAGAGCTCCCTTTTTTTAAATGAGGCAGCACTGCCTTTGTTAAGTAAAACATGGAAAAAATGTTTGTTTGGAAGGTTCTGATCAGCTGGTGGCTGGTGATTTTTTCAATGCTGGGCTGGACATGCTGCTCAGCTGCATTGTTAACCAATATATCAATGGATGGAAACACTTGGCTTGCCTGCCCGACCACATCATTGCAAAACGCTTCATCCCCAACATCTCCTGCAATCAGCAGGCATTTTACCCCTTCCTTTTCTACATACTGCTTTGTTTCCTCGGCGTCCTGATGTTCATTCAAATACACAATGACCACATTAGCTCCTTCTTTTGCGAATAACACCGAGACAGCGCGTCCAATCCCGCTGTCTCCTCCAGTAATAATAGCGGTTTTGCCCTCTAATTTTTTCGCTTTCTTCGGCTTATCAAAAACCGGACGCGGGTCCATCAGATATTCAAAACCAGGCTGCTGGTTCTGGTGCTGAGGCGGTAATGTTTTCTTTTTTTGATTCGCCAATGAAATCACTCCTTTTCAACCTTATTATGTTATGAACAATGCCTGCTTCCTATGTATGAAAAGATAGAATATGGAAAAATTAAGAATAAATCTGATTGGAGGTATAACGGCTTGGCTAATCAACATTTTGCAAAGGAAGCACCTGAAACATACTGGAAAACATCAACTGACCTGCCTTCTTTTCCTGCGCTTCAAGAGGACACTGAATGTGACGTCACCATTATCGGAGGCGGGATTACAGGAATCACAACGGCATATGAACTTACGAAGAGAGGCTTCCGTGTCGTTTTGATTGAAGCAAATCAGGTTCTTAACGGAACCACTGCGCATACAACTGCTAAAGTTACCGCACAGCATGACATGATATACGACGAATTTATCCGCCATTTCGGATTAAACCATGCGAGGCTTTATTATGAAGCAAACCAAAACGCAATTGATTACATAAAAGGCATTGTGGATGAACATCAAATTGATTGTGAATGGATCGAGCAAGACGCATATCTTTATACGGCAAATGAAAACGCTGTTCAAAAAATCCGCACCGAGCATGAGGCATACACAAAGCTCGGAATTGAAAGAGACCTTATCAAGGATCTTCCAATTCCCTTAGGTTCTAAGCTGGCGCTTGTCATGAAGAATCAAGCTCAATTTCATCCGCTTCAATACTTAAAAGCGCTTCTGGAGCAAATTGTTCAAAAAGGCGGCCGAATTTATGAAGAGACCGTTGCGCTTGATATCAAAAAAGGCGAAAGGCCCGAAGTGGTAACAAAAAGCCGGCACGCCATTAAGAGCCGCTTTATCATATGCTGTTCCCACTTCCCTTTTTATGACGGAGGCGGATTATATGCTGCGAGAATGTACTCCGACAGATCTTATGTCCTTGCCATCAAGCCGAAGATCGAGTATCCCGAGGGCATGTATTTAAGTATCGATCAGCCGTCAGTGGCGCTCCGCTATACGGTTGTAAACGGTGAAAAGCTGATTCTCTTCAGCGGAGTAAGCCATAAAACAGGCCAGGGAAAAGCCATGTCTACACATTATGAAACACTGAGACAACTGGCCGAAAGCACCATCGGCATCGAAAGCATTCCATATTATTGGTCCACCCAAGATCTAGTGACGATCGATAAAATCCCGTTTATCGGGCCGATGTCGGAAAATGAGGACAATATTCTAGTAGCGACCGGGTTCAAAAAATGGGGCATGACGTCCTCAGCAGTCGCAGCCACTCTATTGTCAGACCTTGTGGAGAAAAAAGACAATCCATACGAAAGCATTTTCACTCCGTCCCGTTTCCATCTGAATCCCGGGTTGCAGAAAGTGATTTCCTACAATGCCGATGTCGCCAAGCATTTGATTAAAGGAAAGCTTGAAAAGCCTGATGTCCAATTTGAAGACATTTCGCCAGGAGAAGGGAAAGCCGTCACCATAAACGGCAGGCGAGCGGGAGCATTTCGGGATGAGACAGGCTGCCTCCATCTCGTTGATAGGACTTGTACCCATTTAGGCTGCGAGGTCGAGTGGAACGACAGTGAGCATACGTGGGATTGTCCGTGCCACGGATCACGCTTTAAGCCATCTGGCGAAGTTGTAGAGGGTCCGGCCATTAAACCATTAAAACAAATAGATCTCGATTAAACCGTTCATTTTAATGAACGGTTTTTCAAATATTTTTCATCTGCAGCTTCATTCATGTTTCCCTTGGCCGATAAAAAAGAAAAAGGCTTAAAAAGCCAAAAAGTAAAAATTATATTTTTCCCAAGGGGGATCATTGTATTGTTATTTAAAAAAGACAGAAAACAAGAAACAGCTTACTTTTCAGATTCAAACGGACAACAAAAAAACCGCATTCAGCTCACAAACAAACATGCAGATGTCAAAAAACAGCTCAAAATGGTCAGGTTGGGAGATGCTGAGCTTTACGTGTTAGAGCAGCTTCAGCCACTCATTCAAGAAAATATCGTAAATATCGTTGATGCGTTTTATAAAAACCTTGACCATGAAAGCTCATTGATGGATATCATTAATGATCACAGCTCAGTTGACCGCTTAAAACAAACGTTAAAACGGCATATTCAGGAAATGTTTGCAGGCGTTATCGATGATGAATTCATTGAAAAGCGTAACCGAATCGCCTCCATCCATTTAAGAATCGGCCTTTTGCCAAAATGGTATATGGGTGCGTTTCAAGAGCTTCTTTTGTCAATGATTGACATTTATGAAGCGTCCATTACAAATCAGCAAGAACTGCTAAAAGCCATTAAAGCAACAACAAAAATCTTGAACTTAGAACAGCAGCTTGTCCTTGAAGCGTTTCAAAGCGAGTACAACCAGACCCGTGATGAACAAGAAGAAAAGAAAAACCTTCTTCATCAGAAAATTCAAGAAACCTCTGGATCGATTGCCAATCTGTTTTCAGAAACAAGCAGATCAGTTCAAGAGCTTGTGGACAAATCTGAGGGCATTTCTCAAGCATCCAAAGCCGGCACTGTAACATCCAGCACTGTTGAAGAAAAGTCGATCGGCGGAAAAAAAGAGCTAGAAGTCCAGCAAAAACAGATGAACAAAATTGACACAAGCCTTGTCCAAATCGAAAAAGAAATGGTCAAGCTGGATGAAATTGCGCAGCAAATTGAAAAAATCTTCGGCATCGTCACAGGCATAGCTGAACAAACAAACCTTCTCTCGCTCAATGCATCTATTGAATCCGCCCGCGCCGGAGAACACGGCAAAGGCTTTGCTGTCGTGGCAAATGAAGTGCGGAAGCTTTCTGAGGATACGAAAAAAACCGTCTCTACTGTTTCTGAGCTTGTGAACAATACGAATACACAAATCAACATTGTATCCAAGCATATCAAAGACGTGAATGAGCTAGTCAGCGAAAGTAAAGAAAAAATGACGCAAATTAACCGCTTATTCGATGAAATCGTCCACAGCATGAAAATCAGCAAAGAGCAATCAGGCAAAATCGACGTCGATCTGCAAGCCTTTCTTGGAGGGCTTCAGGAAGTCAGCCGCGCCGTTTCCCATGTGGCCGCTTCCGTTGATTCGCTTGTCATCCTGACAGAAGAATAACCATCAAAAACCGGTCTGCCATACGGCCGGTTTTTCTGCGTTCATTATGTAAACTTAAATCAAAAATCAGTTGACATAATAATTGCCTGCATTTATTGTATAACCATATTTGATTACTGTTTGGAGGATTTCACATGCTGAAATTAATCGACATGATGCATATTGCGATTTTCACCGCGCTGATGGCAGTGCTCGGCTTTATGCCCCCTCTCTTCTTATCCTTTACACCCGTTCCGATTACATTGCAAACGCTTGGTGTCATGTTGGCAGGCAGCATTCTCAGGCCAAAGTCTGCTATCTTAAGCCAGATTGTCTTTTTGCTGCTCGTCGCCTTCGGAGCGCCGCTGTTGCCCGGCGGACGAGGCGGTTTTGGTGTGTTTTTCGGACCGAGCTCAGGCTTTTTGATTGCTTATCCCCTCGCTTCATGGCTGATCAGTTTAGCCGCTAACAGGCTGCGGAAGGTGACAGTATTGCGTCTCTTTTTCACTCATATCGTATTCGGCATCATCTTTATTTATCTGCTTGGTATACCGGTACAAGCTTTTATCATGCATATTGATTTGTCACAGGCCGCCTTCATGAGCCTTGCATATGTGCCTGGTGATTTGATAAAAGCGGCTGTATCTGCATTTCTGGCGATAAAAATCACTCAAGCCTTGTCTCTTTCTGATACGATGTTTACAAAAGGAGGATGACACTACATGACAATTACTCATACCTATTCATCTACTGCCGAAACATCGCCCGGCCGTGTAGCGATCCAGACTGAATCGGAGCAAATCACGTACCATGATTGGGATCGGCTTGTCTCTCAAACCGCAAATTGGCTGCGGTCACAGCCGAGCACGCCGAATCGTGTGGCGATCCTGCTCCCAAATAGTCTGGCGTTTTTACAGCTGTTTGCCGGAGCCGCAGCGGCTGGATGCACAGCCATTCCCATCGACACACGCTGGAGCCCGGCTGAATGTAAGGAGCGGCTGTCCATAAGCAATGCGGATCTTGTGGTTACTTTAGCCTTTTTCAAAAACAAACTGACAGATAGCCAGACACCTGTTGTTTTGCTGGATAACTGTATGGCAGATATTTCTGAAGCAACCGCTGATCCCTTGCCTACCATTGATCCGGAGCACCCTTTTTATATGGGATTTACGTCGGGCTCGACAGGAAAACCGAAGGCCTTTACGCGATCTCACCGCTCATGGATAGAGAGCTTTACCTGTACAGAAACAGATTTTTCAATTTCATCAAATGACACGGTATTGATTCCCGGGACGTTAATGTCCTCTCACTTCCTATATGGGGCTGTCAGCACTTTGTTTCTCGGAGGAACCGTTTGTTTACTGAAAAAGTTCTCCCCTGCTCAAACGAAGGAATGGCTGAGCCGTGAATCCATAAGTGTTCTCTATACCGTACCGACGATGACAGACGCCCTCGCAAGGATTGAGGGTTTTCCCGACAGTCCCGTCAAAATCATTTCATCCGGCGCAGACTGGCCGGCAGAATCCAAGAAGAAGCTTGCCGCTGCATGGCCTCATCTCAAGCTGTACGATTTTTACGGCACATCAGAGCTTAGTTTTGTGACGTTTTCTTCACCAGAAGACAGCAAACGGAAGCCGCATTCAGCGGGCCGCCCTTTTCATAATGTCCGGATCGAAATCCGCAACGCTGGAGGAGAACGCTGCCAGCCAGGAGAAATCGGAAAAATATTTGTCAAAAGCCCGATGAGGTTTTCCGGCTATGTGAACGGCAGCACACCAGATGAATGGATGACAGTGGATGATATGGGCTATGTTGATGAAGAGGACTTTCTATACATATCAGGAAGAGAAAACGGGATGATCGTGTACGGAGGATTAAATATTTTCCCAGAAGAAATTGAACGTGTGCTTCTCGCCTGCCCAGAGGTTGAAAGCGCGGCTGTCGTTGGCATTCCCGACGAGTATTGGGGAGAAATCGCTGTAGCTGTCATTCATGGAAACGCTAATGCCAGAACACTGAAAGCCTTGTGTAAACAGAAATTAGCCTCCTATAAAATTCCGAAAAAATGGGTGTTTGCAGACAGCTTGCCGGAAACGAGCAGCGGAAAAATTGCCCGTTCCAGCGTGAAAAAATGGCTGGAAGAGAGTATACAGTATAAATGAATGCGGTTATTGTTGATGCAAAACGAACGATCTTTGGAAATCAAAACGGACTGCTGAAGCCCTTCCTGCCGGAGGATTTGTCAGCTCCCATCATCCGCTGTCTCAGCCGAAAGCTATAGGATCAAATTGACGAGGTCATTCTCGGAAACGCTACCGGCAGAGGCGGCAACCTCGCCAGACTGTCAGCCCTTCAAGCCGGACTGCCTTTATCGGTTCCCGGAATGACAATTGACAGACAGTGCGGCTCCGGCCTTGAAGCTGTGCGCTATGCCTGCAGCCTTATTCAAGTGGGAGCCGGCACGATGTATATCGCGGGCGGCTCAGAAAGCAGCAGCCAATCCCCTTTTTCAGAACGGGCCCGCTTTTCTCCAGATGCCATCGGCGATCCAGACATGGGCATTGCGGCAGAATATACGGCTGCACGCTATTCCATCAGCAGAAGCATGCAGGATGAGTACGCCCTTCTCAGCCATCAACGCAGCAGGAACGCGCATGATGGAGGATTTTACCGTGAAGAAATTGTTCCTCTCGGGGAATTGGAGACGGACGAAGCATTTTTGAAAACGCGGCCAATAGAAGCGATTATTCCCCGTGCAAAGCCGGTTTTCGACACCAGCTCCGGAACAGTCACAGCAGCCAACAGCAGCGGCATAGCAGACGGAGCAGCCGCTCTTTTGGTAATGGAAGAAGAAAAAGCGGCAGCCCTGGGACTTAAGCCTGTGCTCCGGTTTATCGGCAGCGCAGTCAGTGGGATTCACCCCAACTATCCGCCCGCGGCACCGGTTGATGCGATCCGTAACCTCTTACATACACACGATGTAACACCTGAGGATATCGGTTTATTTGAAATCAATGAAGCCTTTGCCGTCAAAATTTGTGTCTGCTCGCATGAACTCGGCATTCCCTTTTCAAAAATCAATGTGCGCGGCGGCGCATTAGCTCTTGGCCATCCATACGGTGCATCAGGTGCAGCTCTGGTAACCAGATTGTTTTATGAAGCGAAAAGACGGACAGACTGTCAATATGCTGTTGCAGCCATCGGAAGCGGCGGCGGAATCGGGCTGTCTTTATTATTTGAAGTTCTTGCATAGGTTTTTTATAGGATGCATGCTTTCGATTTAGTATAATAGCGATATGAATAAAGTCAGGAAGGGGATTTTATGACAGCCGTTTGCTTAGTAAGACATGGAGAAACCGATTGGAACCTGCAGCAAAAATGCCAAGGAAAAACCGATATTCCGCTAAACACAACAGGTGAACGCCAAGCAAGAGAAACCGGAGAATATGTAAAGGACTTTTCTTGGGATATTATCGTGACGAGCCCACTGAAAAGAGCGAAAAGAACCGCGGAAATTATTAATGAATATCTGCATCTTCCGATTGTCGAGATGGATGATTTTAAGGAACGTGATTACGGCGACGCGGAGGGCATGCCGCTGGAGGAACGGACAAAGCGCTATCCAGATAACATCTATCCGAATATGGAAACCTTAGAAGAACTCACTGACAGGCTGATGGGCGGTTTGGCAAAAGTGAACCAGGCGTACCCAAACCAGAAGGTACTGATCGTGGCGCACGGTGCGGCAATTCACGCACTGCTGACGGAAATATCCGGCGGTGACCCTGAGCTTCAAAGCACGCGCCTCGTCAACGCCTGCCTCAGCAACATTGAATTTGCAGAAGAAAAATGGCGGATAAAAGACTATAATATCAACAGCCACTTATCCGGCTTTATCAAATAAGAAAAAGACAGGCGTTTGCCTGTCTTTTCTTTTATTTCTTAGCAGCCGGCATCTCTTTTTGAAGCTCGTCCAAAATGGCATTCGCCCCGTCTACACTGCGGCGCAGAGACCACACCGCACGGTCCACGTGGTATACATGCCCGTTTTTCACTGCCTTCAGTTTTTTCCAAAGGACATTCTTTTCGATCGGGCGTTTACCGTCGGCGTCGAGGTCATCTGTTTTTCCTGTCATCAGGATGATCACATCCGGATCTGTTTTCAGCAGCTGCTCCAGTGTCATTTTCATATTCACAGAGTCGCCGCCATTGCTTGAATCGCTATTACCTGACGTACTGATTGCATATCGATAGCCGACCTGTGTTAAAAGTCTTGATGTAAAGAAGTTTTCATCCCTGGCCATAATCGTATCATTTGTATTTCCGATCAAAAGCACGGACTGGCTGTTCGCGCTGATTTTCTGCTTTGTCTCGCTAAGCTTTTCTTCATGCGCCGTCAGCTTTTTCTCCATTTCCTTCTCCTTGCCGACTGCTTTTGCAATCGTAAGTGAAGCGTCAATTGTATCCTGATAATCAGCATTTAAATTATTAAGCGCAATCGTCGGCGCTATTTTTTTCAGCTGATCGTACACCTTCTTATGCCGGGTCGTGTCAGCAATAATTAAATCGGGTTTTAATGAAGCGATTTTTTCCATGCTTGGCTGTGAGCGAGTGCCGACAGATGTGTAGCCGTCAATTTTCTTCAGCACATCCTTGTTGATCAGCTGCTTCGCTTTGTTGTCATCGGCAACCCCGACAGGCGTAATGCCGAGATCAAGCAGTGTATCAATAAAACCTAGCTCAAGAACAACAACCCGCTTCGGATGCTCAGGCACATTTGTCTTCCCTAAATCATGTGTTACCGCTACTTTATGTTCTTTACTGTTTTGATTGCCGCTTGAAGACGAGCAAGCAGCCGTTAAGACAGAAAGAAGTAAAACTGTAAGAATAATCAGTGTTTTTTTCATATGTTCCAGTCTCTCCTGTTGGTAGTTTCTATGGTTAAGATGTCCAAGAGTAGTATAACACGGAATGAGAATCATTATCACCAATTATTTTTAAAATGGGAAGAGAAAGTTCCGCTTACATGAAAATCTTGCTTCGCGACACAGCAGTTCAGCAGCTGATCAGCCTGTCCACAAAAAAGCTTGCAGAAAAATAACATTCTCTGCAAGCTGATCTTGTTAAAGCTTCACAATCACTCTTCCTTGAATGCGATTTTGCAAAATATCTTTTAACGCACCCGGCGTTTCTTCCAATGATACTTCCCTGTCCACGATGGTCAGCAGCTGATCAGGCTTGAGATCAGAAGACATGCGCTCCCAAACAGCGGCTCTGACGTCCATCGGACAGTATACTGAATCGATTCCGAGCAGGCTTACTCCGCGAAGAATAAAAGGATACACCGTTGCCGGAACTTCTCCTCCGCCGGTTAAGCCGCTCACTGCGACAGATCCGCCGTATTGAATTTTGCTTAAAAGCGAGGCAAGCTGTTTTCCGCCGACTGGATCAACCGCTCCCTGCCATTGCTGCTTGGACAGCGCCTTAAGCGTTCCGTCATAGACATCTTCCCTGCTGATTACTTCGCTTGCACCAAGCTGTTTCAAATAATCAGCCGCCTCCCGGTTTCCGGTACTTGCCACCACATCATAGCCCCGCTTGTTCAGCATCGATACCGCAATTCCGCCGACACCGCCAGTTGCTCCTGTGACTAGCACGCTGCCTTTTTCCGGAGACAGACCGTTCTGTTCAAGCCGATGCACTGATAACGCCGCAGTAAATCCCGCCGTTCCGTACACCATCGCTTCTTTTAACGAAAGATTCTGTGGCAAAGGCACCAGCCAGTCACCAGGCACCGAAGCGTATTCACTTAATCCGCCATCACGGGAGACACCGAGCTCATAGCTTGTCGCGATCACCTCATCCCCCTCCGCAAAACGCGGATCTTTGGAAGAGACGACCGTACCCGCAGCATCAATGCCTAAAATAAGCGGATACTCTCTGACGATATTGCCTCCTGCTTTTCCGGCCAGACCATCTTTGTAATTAATGCCGGAATAAGCAACTTTAATCAGGACACCATCCTTCGGCAAATCCTCTGTTGATATGGTTTTCACATGGACTGAAACATCATCGGCATTTTTTTCTGCCTGCAATGCTTGAAATAACGTTGACATTCGGCACACTCCTTTTCATTTATATCGTAACCGAAGAACGTTCAAAAAACCAAATCATCAAGCCGCCATTTTCACTTCGCCGGCACATTGAGAGAATAATGGACAAATGCGGTATCCTCTTCATAGCCGTTTTGCTCATACAAGCTTCTTGCCTTCCGGTTGTGGTGCTCAGTCTGAAGTGTTAAACATTTTGCCCCGTTTTCCTCTGCATAATCCTTTGCGGCAGAAAGCAGCCGGCAGCCGGCTCCCTTTGTACGCGCATGAGGAACGACAAATAAGTCATTTAATATGTATATCCTTTTCATTGACACAGAAGAAAACGTTGGATAGAGCTGGGTAAAGCCTATGAATTCTCCATTTTCTTCTGCTATCAAAATAACAGACTCGTGATTTTCCAAACGAGCTTTCAAAAAAGCCTCTGCCCCTTGCAAATCGGATGCCTGTCTATAAAATTCCCGATATTGGTTAAACAACGGCGCAATGGCGGCCGTATCTGATGTCTTTGCTTGGCGAATGTTCATCTTATTTCTTCCTCCCTCTCAATAATTTTTTCATTCTATCCCTTTTCTGTAAAGTTTATTTTTCAGAATACTTTTATCATCATGCTTTGAAAAAATATCACGATAATATCCATTGTTCTCACGGAAGCATATGCAGGTCATTTGAACGAATTTTTTCGACAGGAATTTGCAGGGACTCAGGAGCATTTAACCTAAAAAAGCATGACATTTCAGCATAATGAACATTTACTCATGTCTATTTTCGTTCTTTTCTATATGAAAATAGTTATTTCGAGTCTCTACGGAAATAGCGAGAGATGATATACCTAAATAGAGATAAAATCATCTCAAAAAAATGGGTCTACTAAAATATTATTCCATCTATTACAATAAATTCACAGAATAGTCTTTTAAGTAAGTCTACTCTGAATTTTTTAAAAGGAGAGGGTAAAGAGTGAGAAGCAAAAAATTGTGGATCAGCTTGTTGTTTGCGTTAACGTTAATCTTTACGATGGCGTTCAGCAACATGTCTGCGCAGGCTGCCGGAAAAAGCAGTACAGAAAAGAAATACATTGTCGGATTTAAGCAGACAATGAGTGCCATGAGTTCCGCCAAGAAAAAGGATGTTATTTCTGAAAAAGGCGGAAAGGTTCAAAAGCAATTTAAGTATGTTAACGCGGCCGCAGCAACATTGGATGAAAAAGCTGTAAAAGAATTGAAAAAAGATCCGAGCGTTGCATATGTGGAAGAAGATCATATTGCACATGAATATGCGCAATCTGTTCCTTATGGCATTTCTCAAATTAAAGCGCCGGCTCTTCACTCTCAAGGCTACACAGGCTCTAACGTAAAAGTAGCTGTTATTGACAGCGGAATTGACTCTTCTCATCCTGACTTAAACGTCAGAGGCGGAGCAAGCTTCGTACCTTCTGAAACAAACCCATACCAGGACGGCAGTTCTCACGGTACGCATGTAGCCGGTACGATTGCCGCTCTTAATAACTCAATCGGTGTTCTGGGCGTAGCGCCAAGCGCATCATTATATGCAGTAAAAGTGCTTGATTCAACAGGAAGCGGCCAATATAGCTGGATTATTAACGGCATTGAGTGGGCCATTTCCAACAATATGGATGTTATCAACATGAGCCTTGGCGGACCTACTGGTTCTACAGCGCTGAAAACAGTCGTTGACAAAGCCGTTTCCAGCGGTATCGTCGTTGCTGCCGCTGCCGGAAACGAAGGTTCGTCCGGAAGCTCAAGCACAGTCGGCTACCCTGCAAAATATCCTTCTACTATTGCGGTAGGTGCGGTAAACAGCAGCAACCAAAGAGCTTCATTCTCAAGCGCAGGTTCTGAGCTTGATGTGATGGCTCCTGGCGTATCCATCCAAAGCACACTTCCTGGAGGCACTTACGGTGCTTACAACGGCACGTCCATGGCGACTCCTCACGTTGCCGGAGCAGCAGCGCTAATTCTTTCTAAGCACCCGACTTGGACAAACGCGCAAGTCCGTGATCGTTTAGAAAGCACTGCAACATATCTTGGAAACTCTTTCTACTATGGAAAAGGGTTAATCAACGTACAAGCAGCTGCACAATAATAGTAAAAAGAAGCAGGTTCCTCCATACCTGCTTCTTTTTATTTGTCAGCATCCTGATGTTCCGGCGCATTCTCTTCTTTCTCCGCTTGTTGAATCCGTTCCATGATCGAAGGATGGCTGCCTCTGAAAATCTTCACAAGCACCGGAGGATCAACCTGGCTCAGCCCCGTCACGGCCAAATCCTGAAACGTTTTAACAGCGGCTTCTCTGTTCTCTGTCAACTCGATCCCATACTGGTCAGCCTTATTCTCCTGATAACGCGAGACAGCATTAGAAAAAGGCGTCACCGCAAAGCTCAAAACAGAAAACAAAAGCAATAACAGCGGAAGTGCCGCAAGATCATGCCGCCCTTCTAAATGAAACATGCTGCGGGTTAGGCGAACCGTCCGCTTGTAAAGCTTATCAATGACATAAAATCCGGCGAGCGACACGAGCAAATAGCCAGCCAGACCGATGTAAACGTGCTTCATGACATAATGGCCCATTTCGTGGCCCATAATAAACAGAATTTCTGAATCGTCAAGTTTGTTCAGCGTCGTATCCCACAATACAATCCGTTTGTTGGCCCCGATTCCTGTAACATAGGCATTCAGCGCATTTGTTTTTTCTGACATGTTCACTTCATATACATGATCAGCCGGAATATTGGCTTCATCTGCCAGCTCTAATATTTTGCTTTCAAGCTCTTTGTTTTTCAGCGGATAAAAATCATTGTATAAAGGATCAATAATGACCGGCTGAATAAAAAACAGAAAAAGCGAAAACGGCACTGTTAACAGCCAGGCGTATAACCACCATTTTTTTTCATGCCTTTTGATCAGCCAATAAAAAACGAGAACGCAAAGCGCAAAGATTGGGAAACTGATCCAAAAGCTGATAACCTGATCCTTAGCCCAGCTGGCCGTAGTCTGTGTGGAAATGTTATAGTCAAGCGATACTTGATAGCCTATCCAATCTAAAGGCAGCGTCACCAATGTTGTAATCAGCGAAAGCACAAACACAAAACCAACGGTCTGCAAAAACCGAAAAGGCACGGCCGCTTCCATCCATTTCTTGATTTTCTTTGAAACACCGCTGACCAGCAGAACAAAAAACAGAAACCAATCAAGTGGTACCCCGATAAAAAACAAAAAATTCTTGATATTCGAATACTGCTCGGCCACTGCCAACTCAGACGGCTTCATGAAAGAAGCCGGATCAGCCTGCGTCCCTTTCACGGCTTCCGGTATTGCGGAATCACCCGACAGGAAAAAATACCAATAAAAAAACAGCCCGTACAGCACGTAAGCAAGTCCTGCTGCCGCAATCCACTTGCGCATAACGCCTCACTCCTCACATCAACCCGTTACTTCTATTGTAATCATAAATTCAAATTCTTAGAACCAAGCTGTGTTCCGCACTTTTCCATCCTTTTAAGCATGGAAAACCCGATCGCTGGGAAAACTAACAATGTTTGGAGTGATGCAAATGAAAAAAATAGTGGCAGCCATCGTGGTAATCGGTCTTGTGTTTATAGCATTTTTTTATCTTTACAGCCGATCAGGCGATGTGTATCAATCGGTAGACGCGGATTTGATCACACTGTCTTCAAGCGGCCAGGAAGATATCGAGATTGAAAAAAGACAGCACGTCAAAGATATGCTGGATATTATGAATCAGGGAAAACAGGTGAAGACAGAAAAAACATCAGCCCCTGATTACGAAGGGACAATCAAGTTTCATAAAGACCGGTATGACTCATTCAGACTATGGATTGACGGCAGCCAGCAAGCCGTTTTTTCGAAGGATGGCACATACTACAAATTGAGCAAAAATGATACAAAGGCGCTGCTAAATATTATTAAAAAAGAAGCAAAGGATTGAAAATGAAAAAGCGAAGCTAACCGCTTCGCTTTTTCATTTTATTGGGGCAAAATATCTCTCAGTGCCCGTCTGAGCATTTTCCCCGTCGCATTTTTCGGAATATCGTCAAGAAACGTAATGGCGGCAGGCCGCTTGTATTTTGCCAGATGCTTTTCGCAGTGCTGCATGATGTCCTCCTCTATTACCCCAGAGCGTTTCGGCACCACATATCCCTTTACCGCTTCCCCGCTTTGGGGGTCCGGCACGCCGATGACAACCGCCTCCTTGACGTCCGGATGGCTGTACAGCACCTCTTCCACCTCCCGCGGATACACATTGTATCCTCCTACAATGATCATGTCTTTTTTTCGGTCAACAATGTAAAAATAGCCGTCCTCATCCCGTCTTGCCAAGTCCCCCGTATAAAGCCACCCGTCTTTTAATGCATGCTCTGTTTCCATCGGCATTTTATAATAGCCCTTCATCACATTGGGGCCTTTCACGATCAATTCGCCGACCTGGTGAGCGGGCAGCTCGCGTCCGAGCGGATCTACGACCTTGTTTTCGACATGTAAGATACTTGTCCCGATGGAGCCCGGCTTCCTGCCCCTGTCAAACGGGTTAAAGCACGTAACGGGTGATGCTTCCGAGAGCCCGTAGCCTTCCAAAATGGTAACGCCGAATTTTTCTTCAAACGCCGTCAGCAACGCGACTGGCATGGCCGCGCCTCCCGATATACACAGCCGGATGGAAGAAAAATCATCTTTCTTTCCGTTTTCATGCTGAAACAAGTAGTTATACATTGTAGGCACACCGGCAAAAATGGTCGCCTGCTGCTGCTTAACAAGCTTAAAAACAGATGCCGGACTGAATTGAGGCTCAATCAAGACAGTTGCGCCGCTCATCAGCGGTGCATTCATGCAGACGGTTAAACAAAACACGTGAAACATGGGAAGAGCGCAGACCACATTGTCCCTCTCATCCATTCCCAAATAGCCTGCGACATCGTTGGCATTGCTGTACAAATTCTGATGAGTCAGCATCGCGCCTTTCGGTTTTCCAGTCGTTCCTGACGTATATAGAATAACCGCGGTATCATCAGGGACAAGTTCTTGGTTTTGTTTAGCAGCAGATGTCGGCCGCAATATTTTTGCAAACGTTGTCATTTTCATCCTGACCTCTGGGTCCGCGGCTTCCGGCTCGGCCTCCCCCGTCTGGCATAAAATGACGAGCTCAACCTTTGGCAGCGATTCATGCATGCTCTCATAAAGCGGCAAAAGCTGGCTAACGCCAACGATCGCCTTTACATCACCATTTGTCAGCATATAACCAATTTCTGTCGGCGTGTACAACGGATTGATGGGAACAACCACGATCCCAGCTTTTAAAGCGCCAAAAAACGCGATGATAAAATCAGGCGAATTGCCAAGCAGCAAAGCTAGATGGTCCCCTTTCTCCATACCGGCTTCCTGAAGGCCGTCCGCAAATCGCTGAATATGTTCATTCAGCTCTTGATACGTCATCATGTGATCCTTAAACCTGCATGCGATGCTGTCGGGCTTCTCAGATGCTGTTTCTTCCAATTTTGAAACAAGATTCATTCTCCCACCCCTTAAAGTGAATGAATAGTCATTCATTATTGAAGCCAAGCTTTCTCCTCCATTATAGAGAAACAGAAAAAAACACTCAAGAGCAAAAAGCCCTGAGTGTCAATACTGTCATAGTTTCTTCAATGCTTCGGCAATCGGCGTATCTCCTTCTGTCAGATCAAAGGCCCGATTTTCCGTATTCTTCTCATCTAAAGAGGCAATGACCGTTTTTGCAACGTCCTCACGGGAAATAAATCCCCGCTCCAGATCCTTCGCTGCTGAAACAGTTCCCGTTCCAGGCTCATTGCGAAGGCCTCCCGGACGGATAATCGTATAGGTTAAACCGCTCGCTTCAAGAATTTTATCAGCATAATGCTTGGCCACATAATAAGGCTTGAGTGCCTCATTCCAATTTTCACGGTGATGGGCTTGCAGGGCGCTGACCATAATAAACCGTTTGATTCCGGCAATGTCCGCAGCTTCAATGGCTTTTGCCGCTCCATCGAGATCCACCAGCAGCGTTTTATCATAGCCTGTGCTGCCGCCGGAACCGGCTGTGAAAATGATCGCGTCACAACCTTTTGCCGCAGCGGCGATTTCTTCCGGGCTGCCCTCCAGATTCGCAAGCACAGCTTCTGCACCGGCAGCTTCAAGAGACGCTTTCTGTTCTTCTTTTCTGACCATCGCTCTGATGGAATGATCAGGATTATCTTGGAATAAAGAGACAAGTCTTTGCCCGATTTGTCCGTTCGCTCCGATTAAAAACACTTTCATGTGAATCCCTCCTGCCTCCATTATTTCAAAAACACAACCGCTCTTTCAAACGATGTGTTTTGCCTTAATAAATCAGATCAAGGAAATCCTCTTTCGTAATGTTCCCAAAGTAATGCTTGAGATTCACACCTTCGAGCACATCAGCGATGACGCTGCGTTCGTATTGTTTTCCGGCCAGCAGGTTTTCAATTTCAGATACATCACCGACACCGAAGAAATCTCCGAAGATTTTGCAGTCCTCGATTTTGCCTTTCTTGACCTCTAGGCGCAAATCGATCGATCCAACCGGATAACGTTTCGAATGATTAAGGTTAAATTTCGGCGAGCGGCCGTAGTTCCAATCCCAATTCTGATAGCGCTCTTTCGAAATTTGATGAATGGTCTCCCAATCTTTTTCCGTCAGCTTATACTCCGGCACGTTTCCAATGTCGTTTGTGTTAAAAATATGGCGAAGCAAATGGCTGCGGAATTCTTCGGTGGTCATTTTATCATCGAGAAACTCACTGATGTTTGCTACTCGGCTTCTGATCGATTTGATGCCTTTTGATTCAATTTTATCCTTTTTCACCTTTAATGCTGATACAACATGATCAATGGCTGAATCAAACATGAGGGTGCCGTGGCTGAAAATACGGCCTTTCGTTGCAAACTGAGCGTTTCCGGATATTTTCCGGCCATCCACTACAATGTCGTTCCGGCCGCTTAATTCAGCTTCAACCCCAAGCTGATGTAACGCCTGAATCACCGGCTCAGTGAATTTTTTAAAGTTATGAAAGCTGTCCCCGTCATCCTTGGTAATAAAGCTGAAGTTCAAGTTCCCCAGATCATGGTACACAGCTCCCCCGCCTGATAAACGGCGGACGACGATAATCCCGTTTTCCTCTACATATTTTGTATTGATTTCTTCTATTGTATTTTGGTTTTTCCCAATGATAATAGACGGTTGATTCACATAAAAGAGCAAATATTGCTGTTCAGGGTCTAAATGCTTTACACAGTACTCCTCGATAGCAAGATTGATCCGCGGATCATTGATATTTTGATTGTCTATAAATAACATGGTGCTCCTCCTTTATCCTTCCCACACAAAACCTGATTTCGCAATATTCACTTCTCCGCTAAAAACGGTTTTCGCTTCTTTGCGAAGATTGTCATGCACGCCAAAATGCGGCAAATGGGTCAGCAGCAGTTCTCCCGCTCCCGCTTCTTTTGCAATGCGCCCGGCTTCCAGGCTGTTCATATGGCCTGCACTTGTTCCGTCTTGATCGGCATAAAAATTGCATTCTGAGATCAATAAATCAGCATCTTTCGAAAACGGTATAAATGAATCCTGATAGCTGGAATCAGCAGTATAAACGACAGTGTGGCTGCCGTCAGTAATCCGCATGGCATAGCACGTCACCGGGTGAATCGTTTTTAAAAAGGTGATCGTAAACGGACCGGCAGTCAACGGCTGATCCGGCTGATAGGCGATCCCTTTTGTATGTGTTTTATATGTAAGCTTTTGAAACTGTTCTATATCAGCATCATGTCCGTAAATCGGAAGCGTATGCTCTCCTTTACCGAGAAACGAACCGACTTGCTTGGCAAATTGCAGCGGCCCGATATCAGCGATATGGTCATGGTGATAATGAGACAGAACGACCGCATCCAGCTTTTCCGCCGGCACATATCCGAACAGCTTAGATAAAACGGCACTGCCGCAATCAACAAGCAGAGAGTAATCACCTGACTGAAACAAATAGCCTGACGTCGCTTCATTTGCGGCCGGAAAACCGCCATAGCATCCGATAACTGTAACTTTCATAATGTCCTCCTATCTTTTCAAAAAAAATTGATCCTCCTTCAATATACCCATTTTTCTTGAAAAAAGCATGTTTTAAACATTGTATCAAAACAGTTATTGATTTTTGTGATCTGTTATATTACAATGAAATCACTACAAAGGGGAAAGAGGGATTGGTTATGCTGGGGAAAATCACAGAATTTTTTAGAAACCTGCCTTCGAAAAAGTGTGCGGAATGCGGAAAAAAGATAGAAGAGCAGCATGAGTGTTATGGTAATATCTGCAATGACTGTATAAAAGTAAACGATTTGTAATGAGCGAAAATCCCGCGCCTTACGCGTGGGATTTTCTTATTTTTTCACATATCTCTTAATTTTGAAATAATAGTCAGGTTAGGTCAAAGCTCACCTGTTTTTAGATAATTCTGGTGATTATCATAATGTCATTGAATATTCTTTATTTTCGAAATATAATTTACTATAGACGAATTGATTTCTTATCTATTATAATTTGATCTAATAGTGAGATTAAATATATGTCTATTCATGATATATGTTGATACTTTGTTTTTTGGGAGGTAATCTATGAAAAGAATTAAGTTTGGATTAGCCACACAAATATTCGTTGGACTTATTCTAGGTGTCATTGTTGGCGTCATTTGGTATGGCAACCCAGCATTGCCTACTTACCTGCAGCCAATCGGGGATCTCTTTTTACGCTTAATCAAAATGATAGTGATTCCTATTGTTGTCTCCAGCTTAATCATCGGTGTAGCCGGTGCAGGAAATGGAAAGCAAGTCGGTAAATTAGGCTTCAGAACGATTCTGTACTTCGAGATCATCACGACTTTTGCCATTATTCTCGGACTAGCCCTTGCAAACATCTTCCATCCGGGTACAGGAGTTAATATACACGAAGCTCAAAAATCGGACATCAGTCAATATGTTGAAACTGAAAAAGAACAAAGTAATAAATCAGTGGCAGAAACGTTCCTCCATATTGTGCCGACAAACTTCTTCCAGTCATTGGTCGAAGGGGATCTTCTAGCCATCATTTGCTTTACAGTACTATTTGCATTGGGTATTTCCGCAATCGGTGAAAGAGGCAAGCCTGTATTAGCCTTTTTTGAAGGTGTATCCCATGCCATGTTCCACGTTGTAAACCTTGTGATGAAAGTGGCGCCATTCGGCGTTTTCGCTCTTATCGGAGTGACTGTGTCTAAATTCGGACTCGGTTCTCTTATCTCTCTCGGAAAGCTCGTCGGATTGGTTTATGTCGCGCTTGCTTTCTTCTTAATTGTTATTTTCGGGATTGTCGCAAAAATTGCCGGCATCAGCATCTTCAAGTTCCTTGCTTACATGAAGGACGAAATCTTACTGGCGTTCAGTACGTCCAGCTCTGAAACGGTTCTTCCGCGCATCATGGAAAAAATGGAGAAAATCGGATGTCCGAAAGGCATTGTTTCATTTGTCATTCCGATCGGTTACACGTTTAACTTAGACGGTTCCGTTCTCTATCAATCGATTGCCGCACTCTTTTTAGCACAGGTATATGGCATTGATTTGACGATTTGGCACCAGATTACGCTTGTGCTCGTCTTAATGGTGACATCTAAAGGGATGGCTGCCGTGCCTGGTACTTCTTTTGTTGTCTTGCTTGCAACGCTTGGCACCATCGGCGTTCCGGCTGAAGGACTTGCCTTTATTGCCGGCGTAGACCGCATCATGGATATGGCACGAACAGTTGTCAACCTGACTGGTAACGCGCTTGCTGCCGTTGTGATGTCTAAATGGGAAGGCATGTTTAATCCTGCGAAAGCAGAAACTGTTATGTCCCAATCGAAAACAGAACAAAACGCAACCATTTCTGGTTAATGAAAAGCCTGCGGGGTTCTTGCCCCGCAGGCTTTTTTAATCTTTAACAAGCACAAACAGCTCTGTAATCAAAACAGTATCCTCATTCAGCTCCAGTTCACCGCTTTTGATCAGTTCCGCCCATGCCATCCGATGATCCTCTTGAAACTCCTCAATTCGGTCTCCATTGCCCTCTCCTTTGACTAACCTCATATCAGGCGCACCAAAGATGGTTTCAAAGACATCTGTTACTTTTATATTGCATCTTGGATTGTCATGTTTATCATAAACGGTAACAAGCTGACCCGCTGTTTGATAAACGTCCCTCAATTCATCTTTTGAATACAATGATTTCGGCGCGCACGTGGCGGTTTTTTCTCCGGCAAGGATCTGCTGAATCAGCTGTTCTCCCAACCCGTCATCACCTTCCCAGCCGAATGTGCTTTTCAGCTTATAAATCTTCATTGGTCCTCCCCCTTATACCATTGGTGACTGTACATAGTAATACAGAAGCTTAGCGGTATGGCGAAGAGATGATTTATGGGTGCGTTCAAATGCATGGGAAGCGTCAATTCCCGGCCCTATGAGGCCATGCACAATATCATGCCCGGATTTGATCGCTGCTGACGCATCAGACCCGTAGTACGGATAGATATCAAGCTTATAGTCAATATGATGCTTCTCGGCTAATTGAACTAAATGCTTTCTGAGCTGATAATGATACGGCCCGCTCGCATCCTTCACACAGATTGATACTGAATATTCATCTGTCGCCTGCCCGTCACCAATAGCGCCCATATCAACCGCCAAATATTCAACTGTTTCAGGAGGAATATTCGAATTCCCGCCGTAACCGATTTCTTCATTATTGGAAATAAGAAAATGGGTTGTATACGGCAGCTCAATGTCTTCTGTTTGAATTTCATGAATTAAGCGGAGCAATAAGGCGACGCTTGCTTTGTCATCCAAATGGCGCGATTTAATAAATCCGCTTGATGTGATCTCGACACGTGGATCAAACGACACAAAGTCTCCGACGCCAATGCCAAGCTCCTCCGTATCTTTCCGGCAGTGAACAGGTTCATCTAGGCGGATCTCCATATTCTCTTGATTCCGCTCAGCCTTTCCCGCGTCTTTGTATACGTGCACAGACGTTTGATGCATTAAGATTGTGCCTGTGTACATTTTTCCCGAGGCGGTTTCAATTTGGCAATACTCCCCCTCAATCGAGTTGTAGCGGAACCCGCCGATTAAGTCGATTTTCAGCCGGCCGTCCGCTTTAATTTCCTTCACCATAGCGCCGAGGGTGTCAACGTGCGCTGTCAGCATGCGATGCCGGGATGTGTCGCGTCCTGGAAGCGTTGCAATTAAGCCGCCCTTGTGGTTCCGAACCGTTTCTACCTTCCATTCTTTTAAAAGGCTTTCAATATAATTGATCACCTCATATGTATTTCCTGTCGGGCTTGGGATCGATACAAGTTCTTTAATGAGCTCCATCGTTTTACGTACGGACGTCATAGGGCATTCCTCCTTTTATTTTCTACTTAAAATATACTCTTTTCCCGAGGGACCCGTCCAATCTTTTCCTATCAATCTCTCATATGCTGTAGAGAGCATGGGAAGAGGAGGGATTTCTATGTGCTGTCGTCATTCACATGAACAGAAATGTCGTTGTCACGATTGGTTCGATGATTTTTGGTTCTTTGACGAGTGGTTCGATAAAGATTTCCACGACCATTGCAAGAAAAAGAAAGAATGCCATGACCCTTGCGAGAAGAAGAAAAAGAAACACCATTGTTTCTCTTGTAAAAAACACAGACATTCTTGCTGTCATTGCTAAAGACTGAATCAGAAATATTCTGATGACCCATGCTTAATGAATATTTCCATTCACATTTTTCCAAGCGGGCATTGCTGCTGCTTGGACCTTTTATTGAAACACCCTTTTTGCTTTTACAATCCAATAAACTGATAAAGCCGCTATAAGAGCAACAATGATTTCAACAGCTGCAGCATGCTCTATGATTCCTCTTTGATATAAAACCGCCGGGACATTAAACAGTGCATGTAAAAGAATAGAATACAGCAAAAACAGCGGCCGG
Organism: Bacillus sp. PS108; assembly: GCF_037963335.1. Classification (NCBI taxonomy): domain Bacteria; kingdom Bacillati; phylum Bacillota; class Bacilli; order Caryophanales; family Bacillaceae; genus Bacillus; species Bacillus sp. PS108. The sequence goes on along the minus strand of NZ_CP150155.1, from coordinate 1,050,544 downwards.
CGGTTTTTAACCGCGTACAAAACAAGCAGAGACAGACCAATCTGGACGGCAATGGCACTGATTCTTTCTATTCCGCCCAGCATCCATTCATACGAAGGAGTATGCAGCAGCTGCTCCTGTATCGGCAAAAGCGCCTGTTTGACGTCGCCATTGACCAAAAGCTGTTCAAACGTCCCGCTATTGATTGCAAATGCGTATACAATAAGTGAGATAGAGGACAAGCCTGTAATCAGGATGGCTTCAAGCCCGCCATGGCCGGCCCCGAAAGCCAGACCATCCGCCCAGGTATGATGGCGCTTCATAAAAAATCGCATCATCATATACCTTCCGCACTCCTCAAAAATGCCGGCCATCAAGCAGCCGTAAATGCCATACCATAATGGATGCTGCATCACTTCTTTCGTCATTTCATTCACTTGCAGCACATAAACATGAACGCCGCCTTCCAGCAGCTGAGCGAAGACAAAAAACGTGAGAGCGCCAATAAAAAACACTTTAAGCGAGGCGCCATACTTTCGCTTAAACCATACAATCAGCCCGATTGGCAACAGAAACGCAATAGCCCCGGATAATGCCAAAAAGACTACTGCTTCTTGACTGACCATTTTTCAGCCTCCTTTTTCTTTTTCATAGATTCCCTATTCTACACTTCTCTTTTTTTGTAAAAAAACCTTCTTTTTAGTACCAGATACTAATATCTAGTGTTATAATCTGACCATAAGGAGTGATTCATATGTCAAAAGCAAAAATTACAGCTATCGGCACCTATGCGCCGAGCAGACGTTTAACCAATGCAGATTTAGAAAAGATCGTTGATACCTCTGATGAATGGATCGTTCAGCGCACAGGAATGAGAGAACGCCGGATTGCGGATGAACATCAATTTACCTCTGATTTATGCATAGAAGCGGTGAAGAATCTCAAGAGCCGTTATAAAGGAACACTTGATGATGTCGATATGATCCTCGTTGCCACCACCACATCCGATTACGCCTTTCCGAGTACAGCATGCCGCATACAGGAATATTTCGGCTGGGAAAGCACCGGCGCGCTGGATATTAATGCGACATGCGCCGGGCTGACTTACGGCCTCCATTTGGCAAATGGATTGATCACATCAGGCCTTCATCATAAAATTCTCGTGATCGCCGGAGAGACGTTATCAAAGGTAACGGATTATACCGATCGAACGACATGCGTTCTGTTCGGCGATGCCGCGGGTGCGCTGTTAGTAGAACGAGATGAAGAGACGCCGGGATTTCTTGCGTCTGTACAAGGAACAAGCGGGAACGGCGGCGATATTTTGTATCGTGCCGGACTGCGAAATGAAATAAACGGTGTGCAGCTTGTCGGTTCCGGAAAAATGGTGCAAAACGGACGCGAGGTATATAAATGGGCCGCAAGAACCGTCCCTGGCGAATTTGAACGGCTTTTACATAAAGCAGGACTCAGCTCCGATGACCTCGATTGGTTTGTTCCTCACAGCGCCAACTTGCGCATGATCGAGTCAATTTGTGAAAAAACACCGTTCCCGATTGAAAAAACGCTCACTAGTGTTGAGCACTACGGAAACACGTCTTCGGTTTCAATTGTTTTGGCGCTCGATCTCGCAGTGAAAGCCGGGAAGCTGAAAAAAGATCAAATCGTTTTGCTTTTCGGGTTTGGCGGCGGATTAACCTATACAGGATTGCTTATTAAATGGGGAATGTAACAAAAAAAGAACTTGTTTCCAAGGAAACAAGTTCTTTTTCTTTATGAAGCCGGCTGTTCTTCTGATGTTTCTTCCTTCCGGCTTAACATTGTAAAGTAAGTAATGCTTAGTGCAATCATGACGAGGGCAATGCCGATTAAGACGCCGGCCATCTGCCACATGTAGCCAAAGTCACCGTTTGAAATGACTGCTCTGAATCCGTTAATGCTGTAGGTCATCGGCAATGCGCCGTGGATGACCTGATAGAAATTCGGAAGCAATTCCAGCGGGAAGGTTCCTCCGCTCGCTCCCAGCTGCAGCACTAAAATAATGACTGCGATAAATCGCCCCGGGTTGCCCATCGTTGTAGCCAAAAATTGAATTATCGCCAGGAAAGCGAGACTCGTAATGATCGTAAACACGTAAAATCTCCACGTGCTCTCTACCTCAAGACCAATTCCCAATAGAAGAACCGTCGCCACAATCAATGATTGAATGATTCCTACAAGCATCATGACATTGAATTTGCTGAAGAACCACTCAAAACCGTTTCTCGGACGTCCTGACGCTTCCTTCAGCGGGAAGACAACCGTCAGCATGATGCCGCCGACATACAAGCCCATTGACAGGATATAAGGTGTCAGCCCTGTTCCATAGTTAGGAACGGAATGAATGGCATCATCTTTGGTTTTAACCGGATCCGCAAACATGCCGTATGTTTGATCATCAGCATCGATATCTCCTGTTTGGTCAGCCGCATCCTTCAGCTTACTAGACAGCTCTCCTGTGCCGTCCAATAGCTTGCCTAAACCTGTATCAAGTGATGCAGATCCGTCTGCAAGTTTTGATGATCCGCTTTGGACCTGTTTAGACCCGTCTAACAGCTTAAACAATCCGCCGGATACTTGGCTGCTTCCTGTCACCAATTGCTCTGAGCCCGCTTTTGCTTTTGCGAACTGCTTATTATATTCACCGATGCCCGCTGTCAGTTTAGTTTGGCCATCTGTCAGCTTCTGTGAACCATTGTATATCTTATCAGCTCCCTCAGTTAATCTGTCAATTGCATCTTGGATTGTTTTTGCGCCGTTATAAAGCTTAGATGTAGCTTCCGGCATGGCTTTCACCTGCGCCACCTGAGCTTTCACGTCTTCAAGAGAGCTTTTTATCGTTGCGATGTCAGGCAGCTGATCAGCTGAAGGAAGCCCACTTAAAATTTCATCAAAATCAGGCGCATCAACTTTCGGAAGCTGCTTTTCAACAGAGCTGATCAACTGGCTTTTTTGCTCCGCTGTTAAGAAATCACTCGAATTGATGAGATTTTTGAATGCCTGATCACGGTTTTTTAAGCTGTTTTCAAAGTCAGTCAGCTGTTTTTTGAATTCCTTCATTGCAGTTTCTGACTTTTCCAGATTGTTTACAGCAGTTTCAAGCTTCGTTAAATCGAGCGCATTAATGAGCTTTTCCGCTTTTGCTGCTTTCTCAGAACCTTCTTGGGCTTTACTGTTGAGCTGATCCAGCCCGTTAGTAAGATTAGGCGTACCCTTCTGCACATTTTGAAGTCCGGCAAGAAGTTCATTCATCTTGCTTGTCAGCTCGCCTGATCCTGCTGCAAGCTGGCCAGATTTATCATAAATCTGGTTGCTGCTGTCCTGGAATTTACCGAGCGAGCTGTCAAGTGATTGGATGCCGCTCGTCACCTGAGCCGCTCCATCTGCAAGCTGCGCTGTTTTGTCACTGATGGTAGCGGTGCTTTCCTTCAGCTTCGCCAGATTTTCTTTCAGCTGGGCGCTTCCGTTTTTCGCATCCTTTGTGCCGTCATCAATTTTTTTCGCGCCGCTGCTCGCGTCGCTCAAACCTTTTGCGATATCTTTAAAGTTATCAAAAATAACTTTCGTATATTGCTCGGTCACTTCTTTTGAAACAGAGGCTTTCAGTTTATCAATCGCTTTTTCGCCGATCGTTGCCCCTACATAGTTAGAACCTGCATTTGTATGGTATTTCAGATCCAATTTTTTCGGATTTTTGTCTAATACAGTGCTGGCATTCTTAGAAAAATCCTCAGGAATCTCGACAACTAAATAATATTTTTGATTCAATAAGTCCTTTAACGATTGGTCGAGATCATTGGAAAAATGCCAATCAAAGTTGTTATTATCCTTTAATTCTTTGACCAGATCATCACCGATTTGAAGTTTTTCTCCTTCATACGTTGCTCCCTTGTCTTGGTTGACGACAACGACAGGCAGCTGGTCAACTGTGCCGTACGGGTCCCAATAAGCCTTTAAGAATACGCCGCTGTAAATAAGCGGGACAAACAAAATGGCGATGATGGGAATCAATAATTTTTTACTTGTTACGATGTCTTTCCACTGACTTCGTATTGTGTTCATCCTGATGCCTCCATTCTAAAACTGACTCATCATGAAAAATGGTCATTTTCTTGCAAAGAGAAAGGATTATCTAGTTCGCTGACAATCCTTTGACAACATACAATTCAAGCAGTCCCGCAATTGTCTCTTTATCAAGCGGGGGGTGTTGTTTTTCCCAGTCAAAAATGAGCGCGATATAAAGCTTCAGCATCACAAAGGCTGTCAGTTCAGGGTCGCACGGCTTGATTGCGCCGCTTTTGATCCCGTCTTCAATCTTGCTTTTGATATAAGACAGGATGGCTCGCTCCATTTTCTGGATCACTTCCTGAACTGCCATTGTACCAATCTCGGCATTCTCTTGGAAAATTTTAATCGTCAGCTGATGTGTTTTCCTGAACTCCAGAATGGCAAACAGCGCTCTGTGCACATTTTCATGGAACGGAAGGTTCGGCTCCATCGCTTCATCCGCTTTTTGCTTCATTTCCTTTAATAAAGTAGTGAAAATCTCGTCAAACAGCTCTTCTTTGTTTTTGAAAAAAGTATAAATGGTTCCCTTCCCCACGTTCGCAAGTTTTGCGACAAGATCCATTGTCGTCGCTTTATACCCGAACTGCGTGAAAGACTTTGTAGCCGCCTCCAAAATGAGCTTTTTTCGATCTATTGACATTGTATTCACCTCGAAACTGACCGTTTGAACATTTTAGTCATTAAGTACATATGCAAATGTATCATAACCTGCCGTTCAATTCAATCATTTTTTTACACAATATTGCCATTGCACATCAAAAAAACCTCCGCGATAAAGCGGAGGTTTTAGCTGAATAAATAGGTAAGCGCGTCAGACACGGCAGCTTTTCCTTGATCAATGCAGTCGGGAATGCCGACACCTTCGAAAGAAGCGCCTGTCATATAAACACCCGGATACGCAGATGCAAGTGCTTCACGCAGCTCCTTGATACGCTGCTTATGGCCGACATGGTACTGCGGCATGCTTTCATGCCATCGGGTGACACATGTCATTTCCGGCTCGCCGTTTATGTTCATGACTTTCTTTAAGTCTTCTAACACAATGTTGATAATGTCATTATCTGATAGATCGACAATGGATTCGTCTCCGGCTTTTCCGACATATGCCCGAAGCAGCGTTTTGCCTTCCGGCGCTGCGTGCGGCCATTTTTTATTCGTCCACGTACAGGCTGTGATCGCAAAGTCACTGTTTCTTGAAATGACAAAACCCGTGCCCTCATGCTCCATTTGGACGGAGCCTTCAGGGAAACCTAAAGCGACGTTTGCCACGGATGTGGAGTGCATATTTTTCAAATGAGAAATGGCAGGAAGCTCAGAAAGCATTCCCGCAGCCGCTTTATGCGGAGCAGTCACAATTACTGAATCAGCATCAAGTGTGACGCCGTTATCCAGTTCGAGCGAATAGCAAGAGCCGCTATGGCTGAGTTTGGTCACTTTTGTGCCTTTATACACCTTCGTCAGCTTTAACTGCTTTTCGATCTCTTCTACAAGGGTCTGCAAACCGGTTGACAGAGTCTGGAACTGCCCTTGTTTTTTTGCCGTCAGCTGCTGGCCTGAGCCTTGAGGCCTTGTTTTTTTCATGCCGAGAATCAGGCTTCTATGCTTTTGTTCCGTCTGGTAAAATTGCGGAAATGTCGACATCAGGCTGAGCTTGTCAATGTCGCCTGCGTAGATCCCTGATAGAAGCGGCTCGATTAAGTTCTCGACCACTTCATCTCCGACACGTCTGCGGAAGAATTCTCCCAATGACTGATCATCCTTTGTTTTGCTCGCAGGCAGGATGAAATCCATTGCAGCTCTGGCCTTCCCAGACAAAGAAAACAGACCCGTAGAAACAAACGGCGCAATTTTTGTCGGTATCCCCATTACAGCGCCCTTCGGCATTGGATGCAGGGTGCGGTTTACAAGCACATAGGATTGTCCGGTCGCATTGTTGACAAGCAAATGCTCAAGACCTAAGTCTTTAACAAGCTGCGGGGCGCTTTTCTTTCGTTCCAGAAATGAGTCTGGCCCTCTTTCGATGATATAGCCGTCTTTCTTGACAGTCTGGATTTTCCCGCCGACTCTCGGACTTGCCTCAACAAGTGTCAGCTCAAGCGGCAGATTCTTTTCTTTGATTTCTTTTTCCATATAGAAGGCGGCGGCTAAACCGGTAATGCCGCCGCCGATGATGACTACATGTTTTTTGCCGTCACTCATGTTCATCGCCTTCTTTAACGTCCTAATTTTTTTAATACGACTGTTGCCAAAGCATCAATAAATTCAGGCTTGGCATTTGGCATTTCCGGCCGGTAATAGCTTGCGCCGATATCGTCAGTAACCACTTTGCATTCATAATCATTATCATAAAGCACTTCTAAGTGATCCGCGACAAACCCAACAGGAACATATACAAATGCTTGATAGCCTTTTTGTTCGAATAAATCATGTGTTAAATCCTGAACATCGGGTCCGAGCCAAGGATCAGGCGTGTTCCCTTCACTTTGCCAGCCGACAGCATATTCGGAAACGCCTGCGCCTTCAGCAATTAATTTCGCCGATTCATGCAGCTGGTCCGGGTACGGGTCTCCAAATTCTTTGATTTTTTCCGGCAGGCTGTGTGCGGATACGATGAGCATTGCGTTTTCTCTTTCATCCTTAGGCATTGACGCATATGTTTCCTTCACTCGGTCAACCCAATATTTCACGAACTTCGGTTCATCGTACCAGCTTTCAACTGACGTAATCGTTAAGCCGCCGAGTTTTTCAGCCTCTTCTTTGGCGCGTTTGTTGTAGGACTGAACGCTGAACGTGGAGAAATGCGGCGCCAGCACGATGCTGACTGCTTCTGTAATGCCATCCTTATGCATCTCTGCTACGGCGTCTTCAATAAACGGCTCGATATGCTTCAGTCCGATATACGCTTTAAACGTAATCTCATCCTGAATTTCATTCAAGTGCTGTTCCAGATTATGTGCCTGCTCTTCTGTGATTTTGGCAAGCGGTGAAATGCCGCCAATCGCTTCGTATCTGTCTTTCAAATCTTGAAGCATTTCAGGTTCAGGCTTTCTGCCTCTTCTGATATGTGTATAATAACGTTCAATATCTTCTTCCTTATAAGGCGTGCCGTACGCCATCACGAGAAGCCCCATTTTCTTTCTACTCACTGTTTACACCCTCTTTAATGATCTGATACAAACATTTTGACAGGATATCATTAAGATACCAAAAGATATGCTTAGGAATATTGACCCATTTTTTTGTTTTGTGAATATTCATGGACAAACGCTGTCAGTTTTTTCAAAACCTCGGGACTGACATCAGGAAATACCCCATGGCCAAGATTGAAAATGAAGCCATCTGATTTCATACCCTGATCAAGTATTTCCTTCGTTTTCTTCTCAATGACTTCCCATGGCGCAAGCAAAATGGACGGGTCCAAGTTGCCCTGCACTGTTTTAGTGATTCCTTTTGATCTGGCTTCATCAATGCCGAGTCTCCAGTCAAGCCCGACAACATCGAGAGGAAGGTCATGCCAATCATCTGCGAGATGGCTTGCGCCGACGCCAAACATGATCAGCGGCACATTCTCCTTTGCGAGCTCTGAAAAGATCCGGTTCATCACGGGTTTGATGTATGTTCTGTAATCTGCCTGATTCAATGCGCCGACCCACGAATCAAAGATTTGAATCGCTTTTGCGCCTGCCTCAATCTGCGCTTTCACGTACACGATGATCATGTCGGCAAGCTTGGACATCAGCAGATTCCATGCATCTGGCATGCTGTACATGAAGGCTTTTGTTTTATTGTAGTTTTTCGACGGGCCGCCTTCGATCATATAGCTTGCAAGCGTAAAAGGCGCACCTGAGAAACCGATGAGCGGGACGTTCAGCTGCTCATTGACAAGCAGTTTAATCGTCTCAAGCACGTACGGCACGTCCTGTTCCGGATCAATCTGGCCGAGTTTTTCAATGTCCGCCAGAGACCGGATTGGCTGATCAATCACAGGACCGATCCCGTTTTTGATTTCAACATCCACACCGATTGACGGCAGCGGCGTCATGATATCTTTATAAAGGATTGCAGCATCGACTCCGTATTGCTCAACCGGCAGTCTTGTGACATACGCACAAAGTTCGGGCTGATGTGTGATCTCAAACAATCCGTACTTTTCCTTCAGCTTGCGGTATTCCGGCTGTGAGCGCCCTGCTTGCCTCATATACCACACAGGCGTTTGATCCGCTTTTTCTCCCCGCGCAGCTTTTAAAAACGTCTCGTTAAACGTTTCTCGTTTACTCATCTGATTTCCACCTTTCATACGGCAACCATACGTTCGTATTTCTTGACTTATTACACTATACCTTGTTTTAGGCAAATGGTATAGAAATGTAGCTCAAAGTTCAAAAAATCGCCGAATTCCATTAAGAGGAAAACAATTTTGGCTGAACGTAATCGGTTCCTTCCCCTTCTCTTTTTGTCTGTGTATTATAAGGCACAATTTTATAAGACGCGCCCGAAAATAAGTTGGCATAAGGAATTTCATAGCTTCCCTTCCCTTCAACCGAATCAAGAAGCGTCTCCTCGCCGCCCTTGTTTACATAAATTCTGTATACGGCCCGATCATCCTCTTGAGCGTCCCACTTTAATTCAATAGTAAAGAGCCCCGCTGCTTTAAATGTGTAATCGGCTGTGAGTGTTTTGACCGGCTTCAGCTCAATCGGGCTTTCCAGTTCTTTAACGTTTTTAGGCTTTGTGAACACATGACCGGTTTCTCCTGCCTGTGTCAAAATATCCTTAAACAGCCGCGTCGGGTATGAGCTCCCGGCTTTCAAATAATGGCTTTGATCCGTTTTGTCATAGCCCATCCAGACTGCCCCGGTTATTTTCGGCGTATAGCCTGCAAACCAGGCGTCCTTTGTCGCGCCGGAGACGCCTGTATAAGATGTAGAACCTGTTTTTCCCGCCAGGTCGCCGTGATAGGCGCCGGACGTGGCCGTTCCCTTTTTGACTACCTGCTGCAGCATTCTCGTCATATTCCAAGACGTCTGCTTGCTGAAAACCCGCTTTCCTTCCTCTTTATGATCGGCTATTGTTTCTCCGTCTTCATCTATTATGCTCGAGATAAAGAAAGGTTCCGTATACGTTCCATTCGAGGCAAATGTATGAAACGCGCCGGCAAGCTGGAGCGGCGAAACGCCTTTTTCCAAGCCTCCTAGAGCGAGAGCAAGTCCTTCATCAGGGATATCAATGCCGTTTTCTTTCAAATAAGATTTTCCTGTTTCGACGCCGATCTCATTCAGCGTCCAGACAGCCGGCGCGTTTTTGCTGTACATAATGGCGTCAGACATAGTGACTTCGCCCTCATACCGGCTGTCGTAGTTTTTCGGCGTATAATCTCCGTAGGACTGCAACTCATCCTTCAATAGAGAATATGGCTTAAATTTCTTTTCCTGCATCGCCGGTCCGTATACAGCAAGCGGCTTAAATGTGGAACCCGGCTGGCGGACAGCTGTGACACGGTTATATCCTTTGGATGTGTAATCCCTTCCGCCGATGGCCGCTTCTACACCGCCTGTCTTGTTATTAATAAAGACCGCGCTTCCCTCGGCATTCTGATCTGTTCCGGGATAATAGCTTCCCTCTTTCATCACCTGGTAAGCCGTCTTCTGCAGCTTCGAATCGAGCGGCACCTTGATCGTGTATCCGCCTTGAAGAAGCTGCTCTCCGGAAATGGAATACTTGTCTTCCGCCTCTTTGATCACAAGGTCAATGTAGCTGTCAAACCAAGGTGTTTCCGACTGTTTCTTCACATGCAGTCCAAGCGTCCGGCCCTGCGCGGTGACAGCCTCTTTCGCACTAATATAGCCTTGGTCATTCATCATGCCTAGAATTGTATCACGCCGCTCCTTATTTTTATCAGGGTGCAAAATCGGAGAGTAAGTAGAAGGCGCCTTCGGAATAGCGGCCAAAACAGCGCCTTCAGATACAGTCAAATCTTTTACTTCTTTATTAAAATAATAGTGGGACGCCGCTTGTATGCCGTAGACCCCGTGTCCGAAGTAAAGCTGGTTTAAATACATTTCAAGCAGCTTGTCCTTGCTGTAATCCCGTTCAAGATTAATCGCAATGATCACTTCTTTTGTTTTTCTTAGAAACGTTTTGTCATGTGTCAGAAAAATATTTTTGGCAAGCTGCTGGGTGATTGTGCTTCCGCCTTCCACCTTACCACCTGCTAATATATCGCGGTACACTGCCCTTCCGACAGATTTTGCATCAATGCCGTGATGCTCATAGAATCTTTTATCCTCAACAGCGATAAACGCTTCTCTGACCTGCTTTGGAATCTCATTGATCGAGACCGGTTCGCGATTTTCTGTATACAGGCTTGCAACCTCATCTCCGTTTTGATCAACAATTTTTGAAGAAGCATGAAGAATAAGCTTTTTTTCATCTATGACATAATGGCCGAGAAAAATAATTGAAATATATCCTATTAAAGCGAGAAAAGCAGTTAACACTAAAATAATGATAGGTATAAAAAGTTTCTTTTTCTTTATCTTAAACATGAACTCACCTCGCCTTTCTAAAGGTAGTATGGGAAAAATTGTTTGGAATTATGTTCGAAGCACTCGCCAATAGAAACTTATACCATTGTTTTGATATACTAGCAAGCAGGAGGTGGCTGATATGAAGGTTTATATTACATATGGGACAGCCGATTTTTTAAAAACGATCGTAGAGAAGCATCCCTCAGAAAATATCCTTTTGATGCAGGGGCAGGAAAACGCCATTTTAATTCATGAAACAAACGGAGATACCGTTTTCCAGGCACCACACGCTTATGAAGTCATTGACCAAGTCGGAGAGATCAAACATCCCGGTTTTGCAGTATTGAACAATATTGCCGTCACTCAGGAAGGGCGTCCGCTGTTTGAAAACAGATTTAAAAACAGAGCGGGAAAAGTCGAAAATGAGCCTGGCTTTGAAGCAATTCGAGTGCTCCGTCCGCTTGACAGTGACACCTATGTCATTCTGACCTTGTGGGAAACGGAAAGCGCCTTTCAAGACTGGCAGCAGTCCGGTTCTTACAAAGAAGCCCACAAAAAACGCGATACATCTGCCGGAATTGACACAACGTCGATCTTCTCCCGGCCTTCCTATGTCACCACATATTTCGCTGTCGAATAGCTGCCGGCATGTCCGGCAGCTTATTTTATTGGGAGGAAAGCAAAATGAAGCATACTTGCCCAGTCTGTGGGTTTAAGAGATTGGCTGAACCGCCATATGATCATGAAGGCAATCATTCTCATGAAATCTGCCCGTGCTGCGGTTTTCAGTTCGGATTTGATGATTACGAGATGCAGCACGAGGATGATTCATATTTAGAGCCATCGGAAAGCATCATCGCCTATAGAAAAAACTGGCTTGCTGAAGGGTGCGTCATTTTTTCTCCTGAATGCTTCCCAAAACATCTGCAAAAAGCGAATAGAGTATTAAGGCATCATCGATTGAGCAGCTGAAACAGATCAATGTTCATCTTCCATCATAACCCTCCCCTCTGTCCCGGCACCTTCCGCCCGCCTATGAATAATCTGTAAGCGGAAGGAGTGATCGATGATGGAAGTCGGGATTTTGTCTGTCCATGTTCTGTATGTGTTTTTTATCGGTGCAATTATCCTATTTATGCTGCTGAGAAAAGACACGACATTTATTTCTCTATTCGGCATTTTTATCATATCGCTATGGGCCAGCCATTCACTTTCAGCTTCTGTCAGCAGTTTATTCCACAGCTTTATCTATGCGGCCGGCGAACTGCTGCCCACGATTTTCATCATTTGCTTTATCGTTTCAATGAGTGATTTGTTAACAAAAACAGGGATAAATGAAGCGATGATTTCTCCCTTTGCAAGCCTTGTGAGAGGGCCTGTGACTGCCTATTGGCTGATTGGAGGCCTGATGTTCGCCATTTCTCTCTTCTTCTGGCCTTCTCCGGGTGTCGCCTTGATCGGCGCCGTCCTGCTCCCCGCAGCCGCACGTGCCGGTTTGACGCCTCTTGCCGCGGCCATGGCCATGAACTTATTCGGACACGGTTTTGCCCTGTCAGGAGACTTTGTCATTCAGGCGGCGCCAAAGCTGACTGCGGATGCAGCAGGCATTCCAGTCGGTGATGTCGTCTCGGCCAGTATTCCGCTTGTGCTGATTATGGGTGTGACAACAACAACTGCTGCCTTTATCATGATTCAGCGCGAACGCAAAAAACAGGAGCATCCCGCTTCTTTTTCCCCCGTTCTTTCCGGCGAACAAGACAACTCGCTGTACTTGCCAAAACGCCTGCGGTCCATACTGGCTTTTTTGATTCCGCTTGCCTTTCTTGCAGATATCGCCTGCATGCTCTTGTTTAACCTACAAGGAAATGATGCAACCGCGTTAATTGGCGGGTCTGCAATTTGTATCCTCTTTACCGTTCATTTTTTCGTGTATAAGCATAAAGGGCTTGAAAAAATCACCGGCTATTTTATTGACGGATTTAAGTTCGGTTTTAAGGTTTTCGGCCCCGTCATCCCGATTGCCGCTTTCTTTTATCTTGGCGACTCAGGCTATGAAAGTATACTGGGCACTTCACTCCCTAAAGGTTCCCACGGCATTGTCAACGATCTTGGCATTGCTTTATCCCATATGATGCCTATGTCAAAGGAGCTTGCCGCCGCTGCATTAACTGCCGCTGGAGCCATAACAGGCCTTGACGGCTCAGGATTTTCTGGCATTTCTCTCGCCGGCTCCATCGCAAAGCTCTTTTCGTCCGCTCTCCATGCCGATCCCGCTATTCTGACCGCGCTCGGACAAATCTCTGCCATCTGGGTGGGCGGAGGCACACTGGTCCCATGGGCTTTGATTCCCGCCGCGGCCATTTGCAAAGTTGATCCTTTTGAGCTTGCCAGAAAAAACTTCATTCCCGTCGCGATTGGCCTTTTGGTGACAACCCTCGCAGCTGTGATGATGCTTTAAAACAGCACGAGTTGAAATATTCAGACTTTTTCTATACAATCATGGAAAACATAGAAAAGGGGGAAGCGGCTTTGTCCATATCCACACTGCAGAAAGAGATAAACAAACAGCTCGACGGCTGTTTTGAAGAAATGGTTGAGATCAGGCGCCATTTTCATATGTATCCTGAGCTCTCATTTCAAGAAGAAAAAACCGCCGCATTTATTGCTTCCTATTATGAATCGTTAGGAGTCCCAATCCGCACAAACGTTGGCGGCAGAGGGGTTTTAGCATATATAGAAGGAAGCGAACCCGGCCCTACAGTCGCTTTGAGGGCCGACTTTGACGCTCTCCCCATTCAAGATGAAAAAGATGTCCCTTACACCTCCAAAGTGCCTGGTGTCATGCATGCATGCGGCCACGACGGCCACACCGCAGCTCTTCTCGCAGTGGCCAAGGTCCTTCACCAAAACAGACATGAACTGAAGGGAACATTTGTGATGATCCACCAGCATGCAGAAGAATATTATCCGGGAGGCGCAAAGCCAATGATTGATGACGGCTGTCTCGAAAACGCGGATGTGATATTCGGCACTCATCTTTGGGCAACTGAGCCGCTCGGAACTATTCTTTGCCGCCCCGGCGCCGTCATGGCGGCGGCGGACCGATTTACGATTAAAGTCTTCGGAAAGGGCGGCCACGGCGCTCATCCGCATGATACAAAAGACGCCGTCCTGATCGGTTCGCAAATCGTTTCCTCTTTGCAGCACATTGTCAGCCGCAAAGTCAATCCGATTCAATCCGCCGTCATTTCGACAGGCTCCTTCATCGCCGACAATCCGTTTAATGTCATCGCAGACCAAGCAGTACTCATCGGCACAGCGCGTTCTTTTGATGAAAATGTCCGGGACATTCTGGAGAAAGAAATTGAAGCGGTTGTAAAAGGAATATGCAGCATGCACGGCGCGTCCTATGAGTACACCTATGAACAGGGTTATCCAGCGGTTGTGAACCATCCTGCAGAAACGAACCACTTGGTGAGCACCGCAAAGAATACCGAGGGCGTTCAGCAGGTCATTGACGGTGAACCGCAAATGGGCGGCGAGGATTTTGCTTATTACCTACAAAACGTGAAAGGCACTTTTTTCTTTACAGGTGCCGCTCCCGAACAGCCAGACCGAGTTTATTCCCACCACCATCCGAAATTTGATATCAACGAAAAAGCCATGCTGACAGCGGCCAAGGTCCTTGCCGGCGCTGCGATCACCTATCATCAGCTATAAAAAAACAGCCGGAGTGTTTATTCTCCGGCTGTTTCCTTTAATATCCTCAGATGAAAAACATGTCTTGCCGTTTCTCCAAGCTGAGCAAGCAGCTTATAATTGGCAATTCCGCCGACTGCCGCTCCTACGCCCGGCAAAAGCTGAAAAAGCTTCACGACGTCGATATAATCGCGATATTCCTGCTGGAACATTCTCCAGTCGATGCTCTTTTTCTCCGTCTCCCAATTTTCGATGACAGAAAAAAGCGATTTACGGCCATCGTCACTCGAAAATGCAAGCTGAAACACGAGCAGCAAAAACATCCTTTCTTGTGCATCCTTCACATCAAAGCCGTAAATGGAAGACAAGGTAAATAAACACTTCATCTTAATTGAAAGCAGCAGCGGAAAATCAGCAATGCCTAAAAAAATGCCGCCCGCTCCGGTGCCGACTCCCTCAGCAGCTGCCACTTTCTGATAAGAAACAATCGTTTTTTTCGCCAATTCATTTTTTTCACTGAGCGACAGTGCACTTGTATCCTTTTTATAAGTAATGATATTGGAGCCGGCCATTGTCGCTTCTACCATTTTTCTCACACTCTCGGTGACGACCGTATGGATTTTTTCAGGAATCCGTTCATTCACCTTCGTCTGGACACGCTTCGAAAAGCGTTCAAACATGGAATCCTTTCGCAAAAAATGCATTTTCCAGTCCAAAGCTTCCTGCATCAGCAGCTGATTATCTGTCATTTGATTACCTCTTTTCAGTTCACAGCTTTCCGTGCCTTTTCAGCCTGGTTGTCATATAAGCAGGCAAAACAACAAAAATCAGAACGGCAGAACCGATCAGCGCGTACAGAAAACCGGTCAAGCCGGCTGCATAGGCAGATGCAACAGACATCAGCAGCGCTTGAATACTAAGTGCAGTTTTTAATAGAGAGAAATAGCTTTTCAGCTTTGTTTCTTTTTTCACAGGGTACAGCTCTTGAAGCGCCAGATGGTCAAAGTGGCCGAAGAGCGGCAGAAGCTGAATGCCCGTAATGAAAATGGCAAACACAGTCAAAACCGCGGCAATCAGCGGGCTGGCTGAGACATACATAATGATCAGCGCGAAAACGATCGTTAATCTGACAAGAATGCCCAAATAATCACTCGAACGCAAAAAGGCGCGGGTGAACATATAGGCAAATGTTTTGCGCTGTTCAAACGGCACAAGCCTCAGCAAAAAGTCGAGATAAGCTCTGCGTTTGGCTTGCTTTCGCAAATGCGGCACATCAGTAAACAGGTTGGCAATCCGATAGAAACGCTGCTTTCGTCTCAATTCGGACTCAATATGGCTTTCCCATTTAAATGTTTTCCGTTTTGCTGCGAAAGACATATACAGATAAAGAACAGCCATAATGACATAGACGAGAAGCGCATACATATAAACAGATTGGAAAACAAAATAAAGAACGAGTGTATTCGCCGCAAAGCGAATGATGACGTCCATCCGTTTCATGCTGCGGTCGTTTTGGAAAGTCGTTCTCCATTCCATTACCTGATTCCACGCTTTCAGCAGCAACAGTTGGACAAAGACCGCGGCATACGATACGAGCGAAGCCCCCGGTGTGACTGCGAAATAAAGCGGCATCGCAACGATACTCAGCGCAATAAGCGGAAACAGCTGAGACACATAGCTGTAGATAAACGCCTGCTTCAAGTAAGGCTCCATTTTTGCTTCAAGAGGCAATAAGAAAACAAGGTCAGCCTCCTTCAAAAGCGTTCGCACATAAGAGCTTGTCAACACGAGCGAAAACAGCACGGCCATCACCCAAAAGGACGGAAAGTGAGCGGGAATGTCCCGTATCCATTTGCTGTACCAGCTTGCAGCGCCCGCTAGAAAAAAAATCAAAACAATGACGAGGTGATCGTTGAGCATATATTTCATGTATGTTCTTGTTTCTTTGATATGCTCCTGCAGCCGCGACTGCCAAATATCAAGCATATTATTCATGGCCAGCGTCTTCCTTTGTAAGCTCAAGATACAAATCGTCCAGCGCCGCGTCCTTCATTCCAAACTGCTCTCTGAGCTCTGACAGCGTGCCGCGCGCCCGCACCTCGCCGTTATGTAAAATAATAAACGAATCGCAATAGCGTTCTGCCGTTGCCAAAATGTGTGTTGACATCAGCACGCTCGCCCCGCCTTTTTTCGCTTCATTCATCCGTTCAAGCAGCGCGTTAATGGCAAGCGGATCAAGCCCTAGAAAAGGCTCATCAATAATGTAGAGCGCAGGCTCTGCCAAAAAGGCGCACATAATCATAACCTTCTGCTTCATTCCTTTAGAAAAATGGGCCGGGAACCACTTCAGCCTCTTTTCCATTCGGAATTCCTTTAAAAGCGGAGGCAGCCTTTTCTCCATCGTTTCTTTTGACAGTCCATATGCCATGGCTGTTAGTTCAAGATGCTCCATCAGCGTCAATTCTTCGTATAAAACAGGTGTTTCAGGTATATAGGTAAATTGTGAACGGTAGCCTTCCGGATCCTCAGCAAACGTTTTACCGTTTAATTCGATTGAACCTTTATGCGGGTCCATCAGCCCGATGATGTGTCTGATTGTTGTACTTTTACCAGCACCATTCAGCCCGATTAATCCGACAATTTGATTCGGTTCAAGGGTGAATGATACGTTTTTTAAAACCGGATTCCTTGTATATCCGCCGGTCAAGTCTTTTACCGATAGCAGAGACATAGTTTCTCCCCTTATAGTGTTTTTCTTCATAGTACCAAAAACAAGGCCTGATTTGAAACAATTCCCTTTTAACAAATGATGAATTTGCTGTCATAAAGAGACAGGGTTCTGGACATCATAATAGTTGTAGAGGAAAAGCATATCAACTGAAAAATGAGGTGTTTGTCAAAGACGTCTTAGAAACAGTTGGATAGAAAATAAACATGTCCAATGCTCAAACCATTTCTCTTCACTGAATTGATGAATTCTTCATGTATGAAGCAAATTGTCAAATGAGGTGTTTATCGCAGGAATCGTTAGGCATTAAACAAGTCTTCATTTTATTGACAAATGAGGTGCTTACCAAAGGCATAACACATTTTCTTCATATAAGCTCTTCCTCTGCATTCAGGGTGAACGCTCGCCGTTCATCCTGTTTTCTATTTTCTGCATTTCTGTGGTACGATGAGTGTATACATACTAAACAATTTCATAAGGAGGAACCCTCATGCATTGTGCAGAAAATTGTATCTTTTGTAAAATTATCGCCGGCGACATTCCATCCGCGAAGGTGTATGAAGATGAACATGTACTTGCCTTTCTTGATATCAGCCAAGTGACAAAAGGCCATACGCTTGTCATTCCGAAAACACATATTGAGAATGTATATGAATTTACAGATGAATTAGCAAAACAATATTTCCATGCTGTTCCAAAAATCGCCCGCGCTATCCGGGATGAATTTGAACCGATCGGCTTAAATACGCTGAACAATAACGGCGAAAAAGCTGGACAATCTGTGTTCCACTACCATATGCATATTATCCCTCGCTACGGAAAAGGAGATGGATTCGGAGCGGTTTGGAAAACGCATGCTGATGATTATAAACCGGAGGATCTGCAGAACATCTCTTCCTCTATCGCAAAACGCCTGGCCTCATCATAAGATGAGGTTATTTTATTTTGTGAACATTTCGCAAACATCCGTCAATTTCTTTTGATAATTCTAATTTTTTATCAAAAAACTGAATTTTTGTGATAGGATAATTGTATTATTTTATACATTAACGTGGAAAACAGGGAGAGATCATAATGGAACGTACAACGAATTTTAACGCAGGTCCTGCAGCGCTTCCACTGGAAGTTCTGCAAAAAGCACAGAAAGAATTTATTGATTTTAACGAATCCGGCATGTCTGTTATGGAGCTTTCCCACCGCAGCAAAGAGTATGAAGCGGTGCACCAAAAAGCGAAAAGCCTCTTAATCGAACTGATGGGCATTCCGGAAGATTACGATATCTTGTTTCTTCAAGGCGGGGCAAGCCTTCAATTCTCAATGCTTCCGATGAACTTTTTAACACCTGAAAAAACCGCACATTTTGTGATGACCGGCGCTTGGTCTGAAAAAGCACTGGCAGAAACGAAACTGTTCGGGAACACGTCTATCACCGCTACAAGTGAAACAGACAATTACAGTTATATTCCAGAGGTTGACCTTACGGATGTAAAAGACGGCGCATATTTACACATCACATCCAACAATACGATTTTCGGCACTCAGTGGCAGGAGTTCCCGAATTTCCCAATTCCGCTCGTCGCCGACATGTCCAGCGACATTTTGAGCAGAAAAATCGATGTGTCCAAATTTGACGTGATCTACGGAGGCGCCCAAAAGAACCTCGGCCCTTCCGGCGTGACTGTAGTCATCATGAAAAAAAACTGGCTGAAAAATGAAAATGCGAACGTCCCAAAAATCCTGAAATATTCCACGCATGTCAAAGCGGATTCACTCTACAACACTCCGCCGACATTTGCGATTTATATGCTGAGCCTTGTTCTGGAATGGCTCAAGGAAAACGGCGGTGTGGAAGCTGTTGAACAGCGCAATGAACAAAAAGCGCAGGTTCTCTACAGCTGTATTGATGAAAGCAACGGCTTCTATAAAGGACATGCCAGAAAAGACAGCCGCTCACGCATGAATGTCACCTTCACGCTTCGGGATGACGAATTAACGAAAACATTCGTTCAGAAAGCAAAAGATGAGAAGATGATCGGCCTTGGCGGACACCGTTCGGTGGGAGGCTGCCGCGCGTCTATTTATAACGCGGTCTCTCTCGAAGACTGTGAAAAATTAGCTGCGTTCATGAAGAAATTCCAGCAGGAAAATGAGTAAAAAGTCTGGCTATGCAAACCGTCCGTTTGGTATACTGTTTGCATAACACATTCTGTAAAGCCTTCGCAATAAATGATGAGCATATTATTGGAGGGCAAAAAGCTTAGCAGAGGAGAGCATAGTTATGAAAACAAAAGAGTTAGTCATTATGGCTCTGTTTGCCGCAATCGGCGCAGCGCTTCATTCCATTATTCCGCCCTTTTTAGGCGGCATGAAACCAGATATGATGCTGATCATGATGTTCATGGGCATTCTGCTGTTCCCGCGGGTGCAAAATGTACTCGTCATCGGGATCGTGACCGGAATCATTTCCGCGCTTACAACCGCGTTTCCAGCCGGACAGATCCCTAACATCATTGATAAACCCGTATCAGCGTTTCTGTTCTTCTCCCTGTTTCTCTTGTTCAGAAAGAGCCGGAAAACAGGTGCAGCCGCTGTGCTGACAGTGATCGGGACCATCTTATCAGGAATTGTGTTTCTATCGTCAGCTTTATTGATCGTCGGTTTACCGGGCGGTTTCGCCGCATTGTTCGCGGCTGTTGTTCTGCCGGCCGCTGTGCTGAATACAATCTCAATGATCATTATTTATCCGATTGTGCAAACCATTTTAAGGCGTTCAAGCTTTATGGAAGCTGCTAAATAATTGTCACACAAAACCTCTTCCGCTTCCGGGAGAGGTTTTTTTGAACAGAGTGCCCGCAGCATGTCAGCATGTTTTAAGCGAGGAGTTTTGTGAAAAAGATAAGACATAGTGTAAAGGCGGTTCCGGTTGAACAAACAAGCGCTTTCTGCCGGATAACCCTCTTGGGTGGATAAGAAGCAGCCTGGCTGAGAAGTTTGATATAGTAAACAGCGCCTGAAGCGAAGGCAAAGGTGATGCAGGATAATACAATCAAAAAGACAGACAACCTTCTCCCTCCTTTTCACTTAAAAAATATGCTAAAATAAAGCAAGCTATGTATAGAAGTTCAGGATTTCAACATGCTGAATGAATCCTATTTTGAAGAAAAAGACGGGGTGATTGTAATGGCGAGCGGACGTTCTCTATTAACAGGACTATTCGTAGGCGGCATCATCGGAGGAGCAGCGGTTCTTCTTACTGCACCTTCCTCAGGAAAGCAGCTGCGTGAAAAAATGAAAACCAATTATGATTCTTTTGAAGAAACAATCAAACGCTTAAAGTCAGACGGGCTTGCATTAAAAGACCAGCTGATCAAAGCGGCAAAAGAAAGCACGGATGTTATTAAAGACGTGGGCGGCGAGCTCCAAACGTCAATTAAAAAATGGCAGGAAGAGATCAAGCCTCACCAGCAGGATCTGCAAAAAGAAATTGCCGATATCGAAGAGAAAATCAGACAGCTGGAGAAAACCTTACAAAACTAATATCCTATTCAAAAGAAAAAAATGCGGGCCAAAATTGGACCCGTATTTTTTTTGGCCGAAAAACCCTTTCGTCGCAATGGTTTGTGAATTTATTAAAAAATTCTTACATTTTCATCTTTATTAATCTTTATTTTATTGGCATAATAGAGAAAAAGAAAAAGAGAAGCAGGTGACGTAATGAATCGAGTGGAACCGCCCTATGATGTGAAAGAAGCTCTGGTTTTCACCCAGAAAATGGCTCAGCTTAGCAAGGCTCTTTGGAAATCGATCGAGAAGGATTGGCAGCAATGGCTCAAACCGTATGACCTGAATATTAATGAGCATCATATTTTATGGATTGCGTATCAATTGAATGGAGCTTCCATTTCTGAAATCGCGAAATTCGGGGTCATGCACGTATCAACCGCATTCAACTTTTCAAAAAAGCTGGAAGAACGGGGATATTTAAGGTTCTCCAAACGGCTGAATGATAAACGGAACACATATGTCCAATTGACTGAGGAAGGTACCGAGGTATTCTGGAGCTTGCTTGAGGAATTTGATCCGACACGCAACGCTGTTTTTAAAGGGTCACAGCCTTTGTATCATTTATTCGGAAAATTTCCTGAAGTGGCAGAAATGATGTGTATGATACGCCATATCTACGGCGATGATTTTATGGAAATTTTCGAAACGTCACTCACCAATATTGACAATGACTTTGAAAGCGTAAACGGAAAACTGAAGAAAAAAGCAAAGGACAGTGCGGCGGATGAACCGGCTGAAGAGCTTGAACCTGTAAACAGTTAATCAAAATGCTTCATGATGTCGATAAAGACTTCCATCAGCTCTTGATAAAGCCCCTGCTCATACAGGGCAAAAATTGTTTCATGAACATCTAATTTTTCATTCAGCTGTCCGGCAAAAAGCGCAAGGAGCTTATCAAAGGTTACAAATCCTTGCGCTTTTTGTGTTGCCAGCTCTTCCGACAATTCGTCGCATATCCTCATAACCGCTTCCCCTTCTTCCTTGCTCAGCCCTTTATCAATGAGAAGCGCATAGAAGGGGTACCTGTCCATATCTACTGTTTTCACTAATAATTGTATGTAATATTCTAATCGCTCAATGCGATGATCCATCGAATCCATCCACACCACTTCTTTCTATCTTTAATCTTATTTTAGCTGATAATTCACTGAGAAGAAAGTTCTAACCCCATATTTCGCAGTTTGTTTGCTTGTTTCAAAAAAATACCTGCCGGATGATATTTTTTCTTAAAAAAGCATTGATTTTTTCTCTTGGGAGGAGTAAATTATTTTGAGATTCTATTCAAGATGTATGGAAGGATGACTTTGATGAATTGCTGGAAGACCATAAATCTCATGAAGGATTATGGCGCCGTTCGCATAATATTAACTGCTGTATGTTTTATGATTTTGGTTTTTATATCTACCTTTTTAGCTTTTGAGCTGCTGCGGCCTGGCACAAGCTTAAGCGATGAATATGTATCTTTATTCGGCGGTTTGCTCGTCGTTATTTTATTTGTACATAAAGTCATCCATGTCCTGCCAATCATCTGCAAAAAAAGAAAAATAGAAAAAAAGTTTTACATATTGCGCATGCGCACATGGAAACGTATACCAAAAACAACAATGCTGATTTCACTCGTCAGCCCGTTCTTGCTGATTACACCGGTATTGTTTTACGCAGCACTGGCATTTCCGAATCATGCTCATTATTTCTGCATGATCTCGGGCATTCACGCCGGCTACTGTCTGCCTGATTTCCTGCTGGCTCTCAAGCTGATAAAAGCACCGAAAACCGCTTTTATTGATCAGGAAGCTGACGGCTTGGATATTCTTGTTGAAAAGTAGTCAAACCCTGGTGCTGGTGGCGATTTTTCAATTTGCATTCTATCTTTTTTAATAAATATTTGGTAATGTAATATGGGACAGTTCAGAGAGAGGGGGAATCTCCCATCATTTTATTCTATTTTATCGTGGCTGCCGTGTTTATTTTATATTTCATAAACAGGCTCACCAATACATTATGCCTTGTCAGAGAGATTCCTGAAGAGCGGCAAGATAAGGTATTCCGATTTATTAATGTATCTATATTAATTTTACTGATCTCTTCGTTTGTGGAGATCTCCTTTACAGTGTAAATACGAAAGAAAGCATAGCTGCTGATGAAGCAGCTATGCTTTTTTATGTTGATTAGTACAGCCAAGAAGCGCCGATGATAATCAATAAAATAAATAACACAACCAATAAAGCGAATCCGCCTGCAAATACTTCACCCATCTTAAAAAGCACCTCCTGTAATAAGCTTTATTTACCAATTACATGTTATGCAATTCATGTTTGAAACGATTAGGCGCTAGTGAAAATAAAGGATCGCTTATGTTGCAAGCGATCCTCGGGCTGCTTAGTAGATGTAAGCTGCACCTACGATGATAAGCAAAATGAACAGTACTACGAGCAACGCGAATCCGTTAGAGTATCCTCCGCTCATGTTACATACCTCCTTTTCTTGATCAATATATAAGTATGTCATCAGCAAAAGTTTGACTAGACGAATGCCCTTTATTTAAAATCTTTTTACAGAAAGCCACAATATGTTATGATACGCATAGGTAATTTAATTTGGAATGATTAGGAGTGTTTGAAAACAATGAAGAAAATCGCAATAGCAGCTATCACTGCTACAAGCATCCTCGCTCTCAGTGCTTGCAGCAGCGGCGACAAAGAAGTCATCGCAAAAACAGACGCAGGCGATGTAACAAAAGGCGAGCTTTACACAAACATGAAGAAAACAGCTGGCGCAAGCGTACTGACACAGCTAGTGCAAGAAAAAGTATTGGACAAGAAGTATAAAGTTTCGGATAAAGAAATTGACAACAAGCTGAAAGAATATAAAACGCAGCTTGGCGATCAATATACTGCCCTCGAAAAGCAATATGGCAAGGATTACCTGAAAGAACAAGTAAAATATGAATTGCTGACACAAAAAGCGGCTAAAGATAACATCAAAGTAACAGATGATGAAATTAAAGAATACTGGGAAGGCTTAAAAGGCCAGATTCGCGCAAGCCACATCCTTGTCGCTGACAAAAAGACAGCTGAGGAAATAGAGAAAAAGCTGAAAAAAGGCGAGAAATTTGATGCCCTTGCGAAGGAATACTCTACAGACACAGGCTCAGCTACAAACGGTGGCGAACTTGGCTGGATTTCAAAAGATAACGAACAACTGGATTCCACATTCAGAAAAGCTGCATTCAAGTTAAAAACAAACGAAGTCAGCGATCCTGTGAAAACACAATTTGGCTACCATATCATCAAAAAGACTGAAGAACGCGGCAAATACGATGATATGAAAAAAGAACTGAAATCTGAAGTGCTTGAACAAAAACTAAATAACAGCAATGCCGTTCAGGAAGCTGTTCAAAAAGTCATGAAGAAGGCTGACATCGAAGTAAAAGATAAAGATCTGAAAGACACATTTAATACATCTTCAACAAGCAACAGCACTTCTTCATCTTCAAGCAATTCTAAATAATAAAAAAGCTGTGCAGGCTCATTGAGCCGCACAGCTTTTTTTATGCGATGGAATGGTTTTGATTTTCTTCTTCATGCTGCTGAGAACTGCGGCGTTCTCGCTCCTTTTCCATCCTCTCCATATAAATCTGCCCTTCTTTTTCAATAAAAGCCTGGTCTACTTTTTCTTCCTCTTTGGCTGCCGCCACAAGTTTATATGCGCTGAAAATGATGCCTACAATACAAAGATACACCCACCATGGAAAAAATAACACGGGCTCCTCCCCCTTTGCATAGATTCTTTATTCTTAACCATATGCGGGAATGAGACGAGTTATGTGCGGGAAAGACGCATCAAAAAGGACTGAGCTGAATATGTCAGCATCAGTCCTTTTTAAGTTATTTATGAAATGTCGGTTTATAAAAGGAACGGTTTTCCAGTGCAAATACACGTTCAGTATACTCGCCCGGCTTCACGCGCTCAAGCGCTCTGTCCATCATATTCATTTTTGCATCCAGATTGTCTATATAGTGAAGAATTTCCGCTTCTTTCACCATTGGCGGTTTCGGGCTGCCCCATTCCGCTTTGCCGTGGTGACTCAAAATCAAGTGCTGAAGAATTAACACCTCTTCAGAATCGATTTGAAGCTCCTCAGCCGCTTTTGAAAGCTCTGTCACCATGATGGAAATATGGCCAAGCAAATTGCCTTCAACCGTATATGAAGTGGAAACAGGGCCGGACAGCTCCTTCACTTTTCCAAGATCATGCAGGATGACACCGGCGTAAAGCAGATCACGATCAAGAGAAGGATATAAATCTGCTATTGCCTTCGCCAGGTTCAGCATAGAGACAACATGATACGCCAAACCTGAGACAAACTCATGGTGGTTTTTCGTAGCCGCCGGATAATCCATAAACTCAGCTTCGTGTTTTTTAACCAAAAACCTTGTGATTCGCTGGATATTCGGATTTTTCATTTCAAATATATATTGAGTGATGGTGTCCATCATTTCATTTTTCGGAATCGGCGCGGTTTCTAAAAAATCATCAATATTGACGTTTTCTTGCTCGCTTACCGGTCTGATATTTCTTAGCTTCAGCTGGGTGCGTCCGCGATAATGGTGAACATCGCCGACGACCTTGACAATCGTCTGCGGCGCATAGGTCACTTCATCACTTTGCTTGGCATCCCACAGCTTCGCTTCAATATCGCCTGACTGGTCTTGCAGCATCAGCGTCAAAAACGGTTTTCCATTGCTTGCAATCCCTTTCGTCGAGGATTTAATCAATAGATACTGGTCCACCTGTTCGCCAACCTCATGTAGCATAATCCCTTTAGCCATTCTATTAAAGCTCCCTCCGTATCTTACATAATACCAGTATATCACATACCGATTTTCAGCTATAGAACCTCTTTTATGACACCAAATGGATGATTTGGCTGCTATGAAATGCATCTTTTACGTGCTCATGGCATGTAAAATACAAAATCTGCCTACCGCCTTTGGATAAATCATACAGAACATGTAATACACGTTTCAGCCTTTCCTGATCAAAATGAACAAAACTGTCGTCAAGCTGGAACGGAAGCTTTGACCCATCCTGGCGCGTAACGGCCAAAGCAAATCGGATCGCTGTATACAGCTGTTCACAGGTCCCTTGTGACAGCTCTTCCGCATGATAGACAGTTCCATCGCGATGCATAACCATGATCGAATCATCCGTTTCGGAAAAATAAATGGTTTGGTAGTTTCCGTCAGTCAGAGGGCGGAAGAATTCTCCTGCCGTCTCTAGAAGGCGCGGAAGCTCGATTTTTTTATGCCGCTCTAATTTGTTTCTGATCACCTGTTTGATCATTTGTATCGAGGCCCATTTTTTAGCCGTTTCTTTTACACGTTCTTTTTGCATTTCGGTTTGAAGCTTGAGGTCTGACACCAATCCCGAGGCCTCTAATTGTTCCTGTTTGACTGAGAGCAGTGCGATTTGGCTGCGGAGCCGCTCGATCTCCTCAGTCAGCCGCTCTTTTCTTTCATTCTCAACAAATTGCTTATCTTTCAATTCAGAAAGCGTATTGGAATCCGCCAGTTCAAGTTCCTCCGGGTACCCGCCTTGAAGCTGTGCGTTTACGTGATGAAGCTTGTTCTCCGTATCCTTCAATTGCCTGCTGATGGCGGCTATGGCAAAAAACGCATCTCTGTCTTTTGCAGCAGCCGCGGCAAATAACTGTTCAATCTGTGCGTGGAAATACTGTATTTCTTGCTCAAGTTCAAGCATCTGTTCCTTTGTATAATGAATATCTGTTTCAATTTCCTTTTTTTGCTTCTCAATTTCTTTTTCACGTTCAATGTTTTTCCGCAATGTGTGAAGGGCGTCCGAAATGGAGATATCCTGACTCTGATTCACGGGAAGAAGCATACTGACGCGTTCTTCGAATGTTCTCCGGTGCTTTTTCAGCCTGCCTGCTTCTATGGTCAGCTCATGCTTTTTCTTCACTTCTTTTTTAACATCCTTCATTAAGCTGTATGCATCAAGCAAAAATGATGGATCTTCCTTAAATCCGAGCTCATTCATAAAACGCTCAACCTGTGTAAAGGACGGCGCCATTTCGGCTTCCCACTGTTCAAACTGCTGGATGACCCTTTCATACGCCGCCTCTTTTTGCTGGAGCGCTGCACGCTGTGTGAGAAGGTGCTGCTTATTGCGGTCATCCTCCCATAACGCTTCTCTAAGCATTTCAGCTTCTGCTGGTGAAATATCTGTCATGGGCTGTCTTGTCTCTCGGCTGTTTCGAGAAGACGATTTTCCTGATACAAGCCAATACACAATAAGTGCAGCGCCGAAACTTATGGCGGGAATCCATTGCTGCAGCAGAGAAAAGAGAACGATGAACAACATACCAGCTGCAATGACAGTCTTTTTCTGTTTAGCCTGCTGTCTTTCAAAAAACGTTAGCTGTTCTCTGAGCTTCGCTTGCTCTTGGTGCTGCCCCTGTGTTTCATCATATGCTCTAAGAGCAGCTTCTTTATCTTTTCTTTGGCTGTCTTCAAGAATCGCGGACGAAGCGGCACGAACGGCCTTTTCCGCGTCTTCCAGCTCTTGCCGGGCAAGTTCAAATGTCTCGTCAAGCTGCCGTTTTCTGTCTCTTGCCTGTACATATTGCTGCACCGCTTGCTGAAGCTGCCATTCATAATCATATGAGGTGTTCATATTCAGGAGCTCATTTTCATCCGTTTTATTGAGCTGTTCCAGCCCTGCCGCTGTCTGCGCAGACGTCTGGCGCAGCTGTGCCTGAATGGCTGCCAGCTGTTCTCCACAGGATTGGTACATATGAAACGCTGCCGAAAGCTCTTGTATCAGCGTTTCTTTCGCCAATAGTTCTTTATCGGGGATAAGCTTTTGCCTCTGTTTGTCCAACTCCGCCATCTTCACCCGAAGCGCCTCAAGCTGTGCTGATTTCGGGTGAAGATGGGATTCATATTTTTCCAGCTGATGCAGTCCGTCAGCAGGAAATTGTCCTGCGTGTTCCGGAAATTCTGCAATCACCTGTTCGAGTGTCGCTTTTTCATTTAGCAGCGGCTTTCGCTCAATCGCTCCCTCAATCATTCGGATATGTCCCGCCGTCTCTTTCAATTCGGTTTCCGCGGCTGCAAGGCGGGCTTCAAGCGTTCGTTTTTCCTCGAGAAGCTGATGATAGCCCGCTTCCTCTGCTTCAGCCTGTTTTAGCTTAACTGCCAGCTGCTTAAGCGTTTCCAGCTCCTGATTCAATTGAGGGTTTCGCCCATTTGGTTTATAGAGCCTTTCGCTTTCCTTCGTCAGCCTTGAATCAAGCTTTGATACGGCTTCAGCACCAAACAAGCTGGAAAAGAGCAAAAATTCCCCTATCTTGTCCCGATTAAAGGCGTGAATTTCCTGCAGCCCGAATACGTCGAACGAATATATGGCTTTGTACAACGACCTGTCTGTGCCCTGGAACAGCTGCTTTAAAACATCTCCCTGCTTTACTTCGCCCTTTTCTGTGTACACGCTTAGTTTTTCGGCAGTCCCTTTCGTCCGTTCGATCTTCAGCACCCCATACTCAGGATGTTCAGCTTCAAGAACACCGCCGTAGACACCGCCTGTTTTCGGTTCATACTTTTTCGTTTTCGGAAAACCGAACAGCATGCTTTCAATGAATGACATCATCGTCGTTTTTCCTGCCTCATTTAATCCGTAGATGACTTGGACAGGAGAGGCGGAAAAGTCAAAGGTCCGATTGGAAAATTTTCCGTATTGGTAGATATGTAAAGATATAATTCGCAAAGCTGTCACCGCCTCATGTATCAAGCACCTTAAGCTGTCTTTTCAATAATATCTGTGCCTGCTCTTTTATTTCCTTTACCTCCTCTTGGCTAAACCGGTCCGCGTGCCTTCTATACACTGGATGCCGCTCAAGCCCTTCCAGCACGTCTGACAGATCGCTGCGATCAATGTCTTCAAATAAACCGCCAAAAAAAGGATCAAGGTTTGTTAGGTTTGCTTCGTTTTCTGTCTCATCGTCCAATCTAAGAGGCCAAACGAAATGTTCCTCTTCCGCTTCTTGTTCCTGAAGAGCTTCAAGAAACTCATCCAAGGTGCCTTTTGGCGCCTCCAGCAGCCATTCCGGCGCCGTCCCTTGTAAAACAAGCCTTACACAAACAGGGCTCCCCTTTTTCCGCAGCTTCGAAAACGTGTCCTCCACCATTTGGAAGAGAGCGGTCATATTATTTGCCTCCGTCACATCAACCGCCGCTTTTTCCCACAGAACATCATGCGCTCTCTGAAATTCATAAGATATATCTCCGTCTGTCACATGAACGAGATAATAGCCTTTATCTCCCGTCTCCTTCATATGGCGTGCTTGCGTGTTTCCCGGGTAAATGACTGCCGGGTGATCGGCAGATAGAACCTGGCGTTTATGTATATGGCCAAGCGCCCAATAATCCATCCCGCTTTTCACGAGGTCGTCATGGGTAAACGGGCAATACGGATCGTGTCCTTCAGATCCTGAGAGCGTGCCGTGGAGCATGCCGATATGAAACGGTGCGTCAGTTGATCTCCGATAGCGGGCGGCTTGGTTTTCCGTCACTGCTCTGGCTTGATAGCTGAAGCCGTAAATGCTTGCTATGCGCCTGCCTTCTTTAAAAAATGATTTTTCTTCTGGAACAGCGGACGAAAAAATATGGACATTCTCAGGCCATTCAATCGGCGTCCACTCCCCGCCAAGATGATCATGATTCCCAAAGATGACGTATACCGAAATTCCGCACTCTCTGAGTCTTTCAAACTGTTTTTTCAAAAAGAGCTGAGCCTTTAAGCTTCGATTGGCTTCATCAAACAGATCTCCCGCAAGCAAAATGAAATCAACGTGCTCTCTCACTGCGGCGTCTATCATATGTCTCACGCTTGCAAACGTGCTTTCTTTAATCCGGGCAAAAATCGGCTCCGGCAGATGCGATATCCCGTAAAACGGGCTGTCAAGATGAAGATCTGCCGCATGAATAAAGGTTAGATCAGTCAACATTCTGCTCCTTTCCAGGATGAAGTACCCTTATTTTAGCACCGAATTCTTGCGAATGCACGTTCTGTCAATAAAGAAACAGCCTGAGAATCCCCAGGCTGTTTTCCAATCAGTTTTTCGCTAAACGAAGCGCTTGTTTGATCGCTTTGAACGCGCTTGAATTGCCGTAAATTAATACACCGCCTTTATAAATTCTGGCGCCGATAACGGCCAGTATGACAATGGTGAGCAGTGTGATTCCGATTCCGACAGCCGCCTGCCAGAACGGAATATCAAGCATGCCGACGCGCAGGAACATAATCATTGGCGTAAAGAACGGAATAAACGAAGTTACCGTAATAAATCCTGCGTCAGGCGCATTCAAACCGAACATCGCGATCATAAAACCGGCGACAACCAAAAGCGTCATCGGCGTGATCGTTTGCTGCACGTCCTCTATTCTGCTGACGACACTGCCGAGAAACGCGGCAAGTGTCGCGTACAAAAAGTATCCGAGCAAAAAGAAAATGACAGCATAGATGACAGTGGTTGCAGATACGTCGGTCAAATTAAGGAATCCGCCGACAGATGAAGCCGTTTCGCTCTTTTGGTTCAGCTTAAGCGACAGAGAGCCGGCTCCTATAATAATAGCAAGCTGTGTGATCCCGACAAGCCCGATACCAAGCAGCTTTGCAAACATTTGCTGGATCGGCGGCATACTTGAGATCAGGATTTCCATAACTCGCGAAGATTTTTCGGTTGCGACCTCCATCGCTATCATGCTGGCATACATAATCACCGAGAAATAAATGACGAACAGCATAATGTAAACAAGCCCTACCGTCTGGCCAAGCTCTTCCTCAGACTTTGCCCCTTCTTTCAGCGCCTTCTGCCCCACAGTAACAGGCGCATAAAGGCTGCTGATCGTTTCCTGCGACACGCCGAGCTCCGCTGTTCCGACAGCTGTTTTGGTTTGCGTCAGCGCCTGCTGCAGCGTTTGATACGTGCTTTCATCAGAAATCGTTAACGCTTTATATGTTCCTGAAATGGTCCCTTTTTCATCTCGTTTGATGATGAGCATGCCATCGAGTGATTCATCTTTGACTTGCTTTGTGACCTCATCCTCCGATTGCTTCGACAGCTTCACATCAAGATCGCCGTCTGTATCCACCGCTTTCAGCTGCTTAGAAAAAACCGGATATAATTCGTTTGTTTCATCAACAACGGCGATTTTTTCTTTCGCATCGTCACCTTGAAACAAAGAAATGATCGACTCCAGATTTGTTACAACTAAAACAAGCAGCACCGTGATGACAGTCGAAATAATAAAGGATTTTGCCATAATCTTATTTTTGTATGTATGAGAAAGCATGATCCAAAATTTATTCATAGACGGCCCCCACCTTTTCTATAAAAATATCATGCAGTGACGGCTCTTCAAGCTCAAACTTTCTGATAAACCCTTTTCCTTGGAGCATAGCAAAAATCTCTTGAGAAATGTCTTCATTGGCAATCTGCAGCTTGACACCGTCTGCCGTTTCCTTCCATTGAAGAATGCCTTCATGGGACTGCAAAAAGCGCAGATCGTCATCGGAGTGAATGGTAACATTCTTTTTACCGAAAGAACGCTTGATCTCCTTCAGCTTGCCTTGCACGACCGGTCTTCCTTTCTGCAATATGCAAAGGTTCTCACAAAGCTCCTCCACATGTTCCATCCGATGGCTTGAAAATAAAATAGAAACACCGCTGTTTTTCAGCGAGATCACAGCCTCTTTTAACAGCTCAACATTGACAGGGTCCAAGCCGCTGAATGGTTCATCAAGAATCAGGAGCTCAGGCTTATGCAAAACTGCTGAAATAAATTGGATTTTCTGCTGATTCCCCTTTGAAAGCTCTTCCACCTTCTTATTCTCGTAATCTGTTATATTGAAGCGTTCAAGCCATGTACCGAGCTCTTTTACAGCCTCCCGCTTCTCCATCCCTTTTAATCTGGCAAGATAGACGAGCTGATCCCTTACCTTCATTTTCGGATAAAGGCCCCGCTCTTCCGGCAAATAACCGATTTTGTTGCTGATATGATAATTCACAGGACGGCCCTTCCACCTGATTGAGCCCTCCGTAATGCTTAATAATCCTAGGATCATGCGAAACGTCGTTGTTTTTCCCGCTCCGTTTGCGCCTAATAGACCGAACATTTGCTGTTCCGGAATATCTAAGTCCAATCCGTCAACGGCTTTATAATCTCCAAATGTCTTCGTTACGTGATCAATTGTAAGCACTGAATCTCCTCCTTCCCTGACCCATTATATACTAATTTTGGATAAAGCATAATAAAGGATTTTGATTTCCTTTTTAGAATATAAATGAAGAAAGACTGATAAACCTTAAAATGGAGGAGAAACCTGATGGCTGATTATTTCCTTACCGTATTTGATCCTTCGGGGAACACGCTGGTAAACGAGCGATTCGAGGCAGAACATGAAGAAGCGGCAAAAACGCATGGTGAAGCCCTCTTAAAAGAAAAAGAGCTTCATAGTCATACTCATCGTTTAGTCAATGCAGCCGGAAAGCTGATTTTGTTTCACAGATGATCAGCTTTCCGGCTGATCTGTTACGCTTGAAACTTCGGCTCCCGTTTTTCTAAAAAGGCACGGATTCCTTCTTGGTGATCCTTGGTCCTTCTCATTCTCTCTTGGGCGCTGCGCTCAAGGGATAGCACTTTTTTCAGTTCTTCAATCTGGAGGCTTTGAAAAATAGCTTTCGTTTCGATCATCGCCAAAAGAGGGGAGGCCAACAGGGTTTCGATAATGGGTCTTGCGCCTTCGGCAGGGTCTCCGGCAAATGTCCCATCAAGAAGCCCCATATCGGCAGCTTCCGAGGCAGATAGTTTTTTTCCGCTCCAAATCAGTTTTTTCGCTTTTGCTTCACCGATTCTTTTCTTCAGCAAATAATGTCCTCCACCGTCCGGAACAAGCCCAATGCCGATAAAATTCATCGCGAGAACGGCGTTTTTTTCAGCGAGCACAATGTCCGCACAAAGCGCCAAACTCAGGCCCAGTCCCGCAGCAGCACCATGAATGGCTGCAATTGTCACTTTCTTCATCTGATATAAATTCAGGGTGACAGCTTCAATCGTATCCATCAGCCGTTTAAATTGATCAGAGTCATGCTCTGACGTCATCATCCTGATATCACCGCCGGCCGAAAAGCCTTTCCCGCTTCCTCTCAGGAGAACGATGAGCGCCTCGCTTGCAGCCGCCATTTCGACTGCCTCCTTCAATTCAGACAGCATCTGTTCATTCAGGGCGTGATGGGCATCAGGCCGATTCAGGATAATCTCTGCAACGGCCCCATTACATGCATATTGAACAAACTCCATATGAAGCACCTCCATGTATGCGCTTGCTTTTTTCTTTCTCCTATACATTCCCCGCCATCCTCAAATAAACCTTTTTATTTTTCAAGGTCAATAGATACTGAAAAATGCATATTGTTTGAATGGAAACATAAAGTTTTATATAGTGAAAAAGAAGGGATATCTTGACGAGAAGGGAGGAAAGGAACATGGATAAATTGCTGATCAGTTTTCTGTTAAGTTTATTTATGGTGTACTTTCCCCCTTCGGACGTGGTTCTGCCTTCCCAGTTTGAAGCAAGCACTGACAGCTATGTGCCTATGTCCTCATATCCGCAGGAAACACAATCGGCAAAAACGCCGTCGCCGGGCAGCATGCACCCGGCTGAGCTGATCAAAGAGTACAGCCCGCTGGCGCAGTCTGTCAGGCAGCTCTCTGTCAAACCACTTGACGAACCGCTGATAAACAGGCTGGAAAAGGCTTGGGCCGTCCCTGTCAAATACCAGTCTAATTACCTCCGAATATAATTTGCTCAAGTTTTATTAGTAACTCACCCCATACTGCCAACACTACATTCGGAGGGATTTTCATTGAATATTAAAGAAAACGATCTGCCGGGCATCGGCAAAAAGTTTGAAATCGAAACAAGAAGCCACGAAAAAATGACGATTATCATTCATGATGACGGAAGAAGGGAAATTTACCGGTTTAATGACCGGGACCCGGATGAGCTTCTTTCAAATATTTCATTGGATGATTCTGAAGCAAGGCAAATTGCAGCTATTCTCGGGGGCATGGTCTATAAACCGCAAGCTCTGGAGTCCATTGAAATGGCCTTCAGCGATCTTATTATTGAATGGTTTAAGGTCGAAAAAGGCGCCAAATCGATCGGGCGCACACTCGGAGAGCTTGATGTCCGCCAGAATTACGATGTCACTGTTATTGCGATTATCAAACACAACCAGGAAAAGCTCCTAAATCCCGGAGCCGATTCGATTATTGAAGAAAATGACACCCTTGTCCTCTCAGGTGAGAGAAAGCATCTGAAGAAACTGATTCACGATTTTCTTTCTGGAGAGGGCGTGTGAGCCCCGATGGACCATCTTGTATTTGAAGTCGGAACTGCACTTGTGCTTG
Organism: Bacillus sp. PS108; assembly: GCF_037963335.1. Lineage (NCBI taxonomy): Bacteria > Bacillati > Bacillota > Bacilli > Caryophanales > Bacillaceae > Bacillus > Bacillus sp. PS108. The sequence goes on along the minus strand of NZ_CP150155.1, from coordinate 1,016,444 downwards.
TGGCAATCGCCAGTGTGATCGCCAATAAAATTAAATTTTCGATTATTCCGTTTCTGATTGTGCTGGGAATGCTTGTTGGACCGCACGCGCCGAAAATGGGGATTATTGATCTAACATTTATTCAAAGCAGTGAAATCATCGAGTTTTTCGGGCGAATGGGCGTACTGTTCCTCCTCTTCTATCTCGGACTCGAATTCTCTGTCGGGAAGTTAATCAAATCAGGAAAATCAATCGCGGTCGGCGGGACGATTTATATTTTGATTAACTTCAGCCTCGGACTGCTTTACGGGTTTATCACCGGATTTTCCTTTCTGGAAGTCCTCATCCTCGCAGGCGTCATCACAATCTCGTCAAGTGCGATTGTCGCAAAAGTGCTCGTTGATTTAAAAAGAACCGCCAATCCGGAAACCGAATTGATTCTCGGCATCATCATGTTTGAAGATATTTTCCTTGCCGTATATCTGTCCGTTGTTTCCGGCCTTATACTAGGTGATGCGACATCCGTAGGGAGTGCACTCTTGTCCATTTTGATCGCCTTCGGTTATATGCTGCTGTTTTTTATCGCAGCAAGAAAACTCCCGCCGCTGTTGAACAAACTGTTGGACATTCGCTCAAACGAAGTGTTTATTATCGTCATTTTCGCAGCGCTCTTTTTTATCGCCGGGTTTTCCGAGACGATTCATGTAGCAGAAGCAATCGGCGCGCTGCTGCTCGGTTTGGTCTTTTCAGAAACAGAGCATTCCGATAGGATTGAACACCTCGTTGTTCCGTTTCGCGACTTCTTCGGTGCGATGTTCTTTTTCAGCTTCGGCCTCAGTATCGATCCGTTTTCGCTAGGTGAAGCGGTTTGGCTTGCGTTGGGTGCAGTGATTTTGACCATTCTGGGAAATTTTATCGCCGGAATGGTGGCAGGACGACGCGCAGGGCTTTCTCATAAGGCTTCATCGAATATCGGGCTGACGATCGTATCGCGGGGAGAATTTTCGATTATCGTTGCGAATCTCGGAATAGCCGGCGGACTGTCAGCCACATTAAAGCCGTTTGCCGCATTATATGTCCTCATTCTGGCGATTTTGGGACCGCTTGTCACAAAGGAATCAAAACGAATTTACCGCTTGCTTAACAAGGTATTTAAATGGAAGCCTGAGGTTCAGCCCGCAAAAAAACAGGGATAAAAAAAGCAGCACTGTGATCAGTGCTGCTTTGTCGTTTTCTCAAAAATCTGCTCTAAATATTTGATTTTTTCGTCCGTGTAGTGCTCGAAGCGGTCATTGTACGATTTCGGATCTTTCGGATTCGCAAAATGCGTAATTTTCCCTGTATCCCGATCAATAAATTTACTAGCAGCGCCGCAGCCGATGCCAATAATCGTCTGCACCTCTTCCATAATCATAATGTTGTAGATGCTTTCTTGTCCCGGCAAAGAGTATCCGACGTTTTCAAGGTTTCCAAGAATGTTTTTCTGGCGGTATAAATAATAAGGCACGTACCCATGCTCTTTCGTCCAGGCTACCGCGTCTTCCATCATTTGAGAAACCTCTTCCCTGCCGGCAACTTTGTACTTATGCTTGTTTCTCGTCATTTCTGACGCCCGTTTAAATGAAAGAGTATGAACGGTAAGGGATTCCGGCATCAGTTTTTCTGTTTCTGAAAGACTGTGCCTGAACTCCTTCACGCCTTCCCCAGGCAAACCAATAATCAAGTCCATGTTGATATTATTCATGCCATGCTGGCGTGACAGATGATATTTCTCAATGGTCTCTTCAACCGTATGGTGCCGCCCGATCGCCTTTAGCGTTTCGTTTTCATAGGATTGCGGATTGATGCTGATCCGATCAATGTCATATTTGTTTAAAACGGCGAGTTTTTCTTCTGTAATCGTGTCAGGACGACCGGCCTCCACCGTAATCTCACGAATGTTTTTCACATCCGGGAAGGAGCGGACCATTTCTTCATACAGCAGATCCATCTCTTCCGCTGTAATGCTTGTCGGCGTCCCGCCGCCAAAGTAAATGGTTGTAACCTTAACATCATGCTCCTTCAGCCATTCACCGATTTTCTGCATTTCGTAATGCAGTCCCCATAGGAATGAGCCGACTCTGCCTGCCTGTCCCTGGATGGCATACGCAGGGAATGTGCAATACGCGCATTTTGTCGGGCAGAACGGAATGCCGATATAAATGCTGACTTCATCCTTTACTCGGTACAAATCCGGAACTGCCGCCAGCTGACGGTCAACAATTTCCTGCATTAGCATGATTTTTTCATCATGAATTAAATAGTCTTTTTTCAACTCAGCATGTGCTTGCTCCTTGGACATTCCGCTTTGCAGTTTTTTATGAAGCAGCTTTGTGGGCCGGATTCCTGTGAGGATTCCCCACTTCTGCGTAATGCCCGTATGCGCCTGAAGAAGATTGAGATACACATAAGAAATTGTGTTTTTCACTTGCTTAAAAGCTTCTTTTTCAGTCATGCCGGGAGAAAAGAATTTTGTATGCTGTTCCTTTATGCCAGTTCCCTTCACTTCTCCCGAAACCGTCACATGCTCATCCGTTTGTGACAACGCTAAAGAAATGACAAAATCTGCGGGCTCCTCTCCGCCATACGCAAGCTCGCACTCTTCATAAAATAAATTTGCAATATTTTGCAGAGGCCGATGCAGGCGGTCATCATGTATGCCTTCTATTTTAATTTGCAACTTCATCACCTAATTTATCAGATTCAAAACTTTCTTTAGTGTACAGAAATAAACTGCTAAAATCAATCCGGCAAAAAAGCCGCCGCACCTGTCAGGGTGCGAGCGGCTTTTTTACACACGTTTCATGTGGAACTTATCAAGAAATCCTTTTCGCTGCTGCATTCGGAAATATTCCTTCATCATATAAGCGACACCTTGCTCGTCATTGGACCTTGTAACCCAATCTGCCTTTCTCTTAATTTCCGGAACGGCATTCCCCATCGCTACCCCAAGACCGGCAAGTTCGATCATCGGCAGATCGTCATACTGATGCCCAATGGCCACGACATCATCCATACTCAGGCCCAGCTCTGAAGCGACGAGGGCCAAACCCGCTTCCTTCGAGACACCTTTCGGGACGATATTCAGCTTCTCATCGTTTACGCGAATCACATCCACTGCAGGGAAGGCTTTTGTAATCGTTTCTGTAATGTCATGCTGAATGTCGTGCTCCGTGTACACCTCGATGACGGGTGCACTCACCGGCTCATCCATGAGGAGATCGCTTAATGATTCAACGAACTGGACTGGATAAAAGATCGGGTCAGACGGATGAATGAGTGCTTTCCCCAATAAATTCGAATTCACCTTTTTCTTGTTTCCGATGGAATACTTTTCGTGAAGAAGCCGAATATTACATTGATAGCTCTCCAGCACTTGAACAATGTTAAAGGTATGATCATCAGAAATTCTTTTTTCAAAAAACGGGGCGTCAATTTTCTCAGCGATATATGCCCCGCTATGGGTGATCAGCTTGGCATCAAGCTTTAGCGATTTCGCTATTTTCTGTGCTGAGCGAAAATGACGGTTGGTCACAAGTGTGACGTAAATCCCTTTTTTCTTTACATATTCAATCGCGTCTTTCGTTGCCTGATGAATCTTCCCGTTCGACCGAAGCAGCGCTCCATCTATATTTAAGGCAAGCAATTGTTTTGACACAGAGATGTCCCCCTCCTTGATGACTGTACTTGTGTATAGGATATGACCCTGTCTCTGTGTTTAGAACAACCTTTTCTTAAAGCAAAAAAAGCCTGGCTCAGCAGACTTTATGTATGGCTTGTTGATAGGATACGATCGAAGCAGCCATTCTCCCTAATATCGTTATTTCGATTTACGAAAAATCATGTATCAGGAACCCCTTGTTTGACCAATGATGCGCTCCGAACACTTACTCTCTGTTGCTTATCCCCTCTATATAACGGCATGATATGCGACCGTATCCATTTGAAATAGGTAAGTGTAGGCGCTTTCAATGTTATTATCTCAGTTTTCTTTTCCGATGACAAGGGTTTTTTTAACTAAAAAAAGTAACCAACTTTTGTATATCCGTGGTAGGATCAGTTGTTAATTTTTAGGACTATACACTTGATCCAGAACGTACATTCCCATACAATATAAATAATAAACGAAAAAGCGGTGTTTATATGGCTGATTTAAAAGAAATATATAATGAAGAACTGATATCTCAGTTGATCCATCATGTAAGGTCATCCTATCCTGATTTTAACAAAAACAGATTCTTGGATACTTTACGGCTGGAGGACTGGCCTGAACTCACTTTAAAAGAGCGGATGCGCCGCGTGACAGTTTCTTTATACGAAACTTTGCCAAAACAATACGTTGAAGCGCTCACAATTTTACGGGATACAGCCCCTCATTTTAAAGGACTCAGCGGAATTTTATTTCCAGATTATGTGAAACAGTACGGGTTAGCGCATTGGGAAGAATCAATAAAGGCATTGGAATACTTTACGCAATATTCGACCTCAGAATTTGCTGTAAGGCCTTTTTTGCTGTTAGATCAAGAAAAGATGGTTGCACAATTGCTTGCATGGTCTGAGCATAAAAATGAACACGTAAGAAGACTTGCGAGCGAAGGCAGCAGGCCCCGCCTGCCATGGGGAAAATCGATATCGGCTTTGAAATCGGACCCTTCCCCCGTATTGCCGATCCTTGAGAAGCTGATGCAGGACGAGTCCTTATATGTAAGAAAAAGCGTGGCCAACAACCTTAATGATATATCAAAAACGCATCCTCATTTACTGAGAAAAGTCGCAGATCAATGGTACGGAACACATCCCCATACAGACTGGATTATCAAACACGCCTATCGGACCTTATTAAAAAAGGGTGATAAACAGGCCTTAGCGCTTTTTGGTTATGAAAATGCTGATTCGATACAACTACATGATTTAACATGCCTGCCCAAACGTATAGTTATTGGCGAAAGCCTTGAATTTTCTTTCTATATTCATTCAGACAGGGATCAAAAAGTAAGAATTGAGTACGCAATTGATTTTGTAAAAGCAAGAGGCCAGCGTCATCAGAAAGTATTTAAAATAACAGAAACAACTATACGAAAAAACGAAACGAAGTCATACACAAGAAACCAATCCTTTAAGGATTTAACCACCAGAAAGCACTACAAAGGAATTCATACATTATCAGTGATCATCAATGGAGAGGTAAAAGATTCATTGGATTTCCAAGTTTGCTGAATGAATAAAAAATCCCTTCTTATCCAAGAAGGGATTTTGCTTATTAGCCTTCAACACTGCCGTAAAGCTCTTCTAAAGGCTTCATAATGATTTTGTTCAATTCACCAATCAGCATGCTCATGCGCTGCTCCGCTTCCATCAGCTGAGAAATTTTTTCGTGCTGCTGTACAAGCGCAACTGTTTTTTGAGCCTGCGTCACTTCTTCTTGTGTAATCTCTTCTCCTGCCATTTGTTTTTGCTGGAGTCTAAGCTGTACATCACGGAAGTTTTCGAACATGCGCTTCGCTGATTCATCTGCGTTAACTTCGTCGTAAAGGTTTTTTAAACGGGTGAACTCTTCGCTCCCGCGTAATGCATTTTCCAGATCATACGCTACATCATAAAAATTAACAGCCATTGTAAATAGCTCCTTTCATCATTGCCGTTTGACATACCACTCCACTATAACAGACTATGGAGCTCCTTTCATTAATCAAAACCCATTTCTTCTTAAAAAAGGATGACAAACAATGCTTGAATCGCGCCTATAATTCCGCCGAGAAGCCCCCCCAAATAGGTAATCATTTTAAATTCTTTTTTTGAAATGGACAGCACCATTTCTTCAAGACGCTCCACCGGGAACTGATCCACCTGCTCCTTGACGATTTCCTCAAGACGCAACCGTTTTAAGACACTTTCAAGGTTGGACGAAATCCCTTCAAGCAATTTGTCTAACAGTGCCGGCAGCATTTGCTGGGTCAGCTCAGATTCATAGCGGACGGTAAGCGTGCCAATCGTATTGTCGAAGAAAGGGGCAGTCGAAAATGCTTGCAGCACTCTTCGTTTCAAACTGAAAATGAGCGCCTTTGCATTCCATTTTTCATCTGCTTCATTAAACGTATACTCCCTCAGCTTGCCCCATTCGTTTTTTAAGAGATCAGAAAGCAATTTATTTGTTTCCTCATTGCGCAAGAATTTCAGCAGCTCCGGCAGCACGCGATCCGCAAGGCTTGAATTGCCAAGAAACATTTGCACCATGCTTCCAAGCATGCCGCGCTCTTTTAAAAAGTCATCAATCATATTGCCAAGACGGATTTTTCCTTCATCACTTTCAAAATAACTGACACTCCGTGACAATATATATCCTGAAATCATCGGAATTTTTTCCTCAAGCTTTTCCTGCACCTCTATAGGCACCAGCTCTTTTAACGATTGGTCCCCGTATTGGCGGAAAAGCTCATTCAGCTTATCATCGGTCCAGCTGCTGATCCATGCATCAGCAGCTTTTTCGGGGCGCTTCATCCCGGCTTTTTCAAGCGCTTCTTTTACTGTCACTTCAGAAAGTGACAGCTTTTGAATCAGCTGTTCCCCCACTCGAAGAGCCTGCGTTTTGGCTGCATCAGAGACGAGCCGCTTTTTAATGCCTTCAGGGGTTAAGAGATGATTGACTACCATCAGTCCCATTTGTTTTGCAAGTTCATCTCGCCGTCTTGGAATCAGCCCGGGCGTAAAAGGAACTCGTTTCCCAAACAAATAGTACGCTTTATACGGCCTAAACAGCATTTGAATTGCTAAATGATTGGTCACCGCTCCAATGGCAGCGCCGATCACGATCATAAAAATAAAGGTTCCTGCAATACCCATTCCTATTCATCTTCCTCCATCTGTGCTTCAACTTTTTTCATATAGATTATGTACCTATACGTATTATAGAGGCTCATGCAATCACTTAGCAAACGAGGAGACAAATTCCTGTTCTTAGAAAATCAGCTTGTTCTTTTGGAATAGGGCAAGGTGGAGAATCGTATTCTGTAAAGTAGAATACCGTCAGCTGCGTTCGTCTTACATGTATTTAGTGTAAAGCTGCGGACACCCGCCGGCAGCTTTTGAATAAAAGGGGGAGTCTCACCATGATAACACTCGGTTTTATGTCCTTATCCCGCCAGCATGAAGCGGATTATTCCGCAGAACTGGCCAAAAGAGCACCCGAATTCGGCATACGTTTCATCCGGTTTACACCATTTGATATTTCACCTGACACTTTGCGTGTCAAAGCATCGGTCTATCATTCGGCCAGCAGCACATGGAACGAAACTGAAATGGCGATTCCAGATTATATTTATGATCGCTGTTTTTACGGCAAGGATTCACATTCCCAAAAAGCAAAACCAATCGTTGAGTGGCTCAAAAAATATCCGAAAACGGAATTTATCGGGCGGGGTCTTCCCGATAAGTGGACCGTCCTTCACGATTTGCAGCAGCACTCTGTAATCAATCCCTATATTCCCGAAACGATAAAGGTGAACCGCTACGAACAAATTCACTCCTTTTTATCCAAAGAAAAAGCCTGCATCCTTAAACCGGCATTCGGCGCGGGAGGCAGAGGCGTGATTCTTTTGAAGCTGGGCAAGAAAAACATCACTGCTACTTATCACATCGGAAAGGATAAGCAGACAAAAACGTTTTCCAACCAGACTTCTTTTAAAACATGGTGCAAAAAAGTGCTTCAGCATCAATATTTGCTCCAGCCTTACTTAAACATTCAAGATAAGGAACAATACCCTTGTGATATTCGTCTGTTTATGGAAAAAAACGAAGCAGGTGAATGGAATACAGTCGGAAAGGCAGTAAGACGCGGATACAAACACGGGCTGCTGGCCAATTTGTCAGGCGGATCTGATGCGCTGACATTTGACTCCTGGTTTGAAGATATACCGAAAAAACAGCAAGTGGTTTTACTAGATGATGTGTTTTCAATTACCCAATCGGTTCCGTATTATCTTGACGAGCGCTATGGGCCGTTGTTTGAACTCGGTCTTGATATATGTCTTGCAAAGGACGGGAGAATTTGGATTTTAGATATCAATTCCAAACCAGGCAGGAAGTCAATCCTGCGTGTCTCTCCCGAGCAAAAAGAACAGCTGTACACTTGTCCCCTAAAACGCTGCCAATATCTGTTTTCTGAGCAAAGCCAGAAAGGAGTTCTTCCGCGTGAATCCTAAACGGTTTTTGATCGGCATAGACAAAACCAGTGAAAACACCCTGTTTCTGCCCTCTTCGCTGAAGCAAGACGGACTTTTGCATGCCGCATTCGGAACGAAGGTTGTCAGATGCCACGTTGCTTACAGACGGCATCTGGAACAAACCGTGCTTCTCTCTGAAAATCTGTTTCATGAGCTTTTGCTTCCCCACCGAAGCAGGGCAGATATACTGATTCATGATCATACAGTGCATATCGGGCCGTTAGTCGGCATCTTTACGGCAGGGTTTACTGTATCTCTTGAACGCCCATTTAAGGATCGTTCCCTCTTTTTTTCTAAACTTGTCACGTTACACGAGCAAGCCGGGGGCTACTGCTTCGTTTTTGGCGCGCACCAAATCAATTGGGAGGAAGGCACGATTGAAGGCCTCCTTTACAGGGAAAACGGCTGGGAGAAAAAAATCGTTCCATTGCCGAACGTCGTTTATGACCGTTTGCCGAACCGAAAAATTGAAGATTCACTTCTCTTGCAACATACAAAAAAGAGGCTGATCGATGAATATCAGATCCCATGGTTTAATAAAACGTTTTTCAATAAATGGAACGTTCATCAATTGCTCGAAAAAGATCCGAGAACGGCACCCTTTTTGCCTAGATCCGAGCTGACACCGTCTGTGGAGCTGATTGATGAGCTCTGTGGCGCATACAAAAAAGTCTATATCAAACCGGCAAATGGAGCACTCGGCACCGGCATTTATCAGCTGACAAGAACAGATGGCGGCCTGACGGTAAAGCATACAAATGACGCCAAAACATTTACTTCGATTGATTATTCCGATGCCGCCTCATTCCTTGCAGAATTTCAAAAACATCACAACCCGTCCGACTTTCTCATTCAGCAAGGTGTTGATCTCATCGAATTTCAAGGCAAACCAGCGGATTTCCGTGTCCATACCAATAAAAACAGAAAAGGAAAATGGACAGTGACAGCAATCGCCGTAAAAATTTCCGGAAAGAACAGCATTACAACACATCTTTCTAACGGCGGCACTGTAAAGACACTTGCGGAAGTATACGATGATCCCGCTGAAAGAGTTGAGGTCATTAAAAAGCTTTCTGCAGCGGCACTGACTGCAAGCCATGTCCTTCATGATCATATCGAGGGGTTTATCGGGGAGATTGGTTTCGATTTTGGCATTGATCAGAACGGTAAAGTATGGATGTTTGAAGCGAATTCGCGCCCGGGCCGAAGCATTTTTTCTCATCCAAATTTGCATCATGTTGATTCTCTTACAAAACGAAGAAGTTTTGAATACGCGTCATATTTATCTGAAAAGGCAATCACATCTCCTGAAGCATTGTGGCCTTCGTAACTGTCCGCTTTTTTAATAAAGCGGGCTTATCTTTATCCAAAGCTGGGACAAACTGCATATTTAGGCCTCTTCAATGATGTTCTGAAACAATGATACAATGAACATAAGCCGTTTTTATTTAGGTCAATTGATACCAAATGTAAGGAGCGTGGCCGTAATGATTTCTCATTTCAGCTGGAAACCTTTGTTCCCAAAAGAAAAGCTGCCCGGATGGAAAATTTCATTTTATTATAAAGGGACCCATTATGAAGGCATCTATCATAAGAGCGGTGAAATTGAATGGGGAGACTTGTTTCCCGCCCGCGCTGACGAGCCTGCTCTTACAAACGAGATACATGAACTGATGCTTTTTCATATTTATGACTAGCTTAGCCTAAACGGCTAAGCTTTTTTTCTTTCTCAAGATTTACCACACAATTCTCCGCATGAGTTTCCGGCAATTTTAACATAATACGTAGTAACAAGCCGGCAAAGCATTGGGTTACGCCGAGGCGGCAGTGACACCCGAGAAGGGTTCACAGATTGGTGCAACTCCAGTTAACCCAACCATACTAAATAAAAAGGAGATTTTACACATGGCTAACCAAAACTCATCAAATGACTTACTAGTTCCTGGCGCAGCTCAGGCTATCGATCAAATGAAACTTGAAATCGCTTCTGAATTCGGCGTTAACCTTGGAGCGGACACAACTTCTCGCGCTAACGGTTCTGTCGGAGGAGAAATCACAAAACGTTTAGTATCTTTCGCTCAGCAGCAAATGGGCGGCAGAGTTCAATAACAATTCAATATATGGCTATAGAGGGCGCGGTTTCCGCGCTCTCTTTATTTTGTCACCCTTTTTTCCTGCTCCACATATCCTAGAAAAAAAGGGAGGGAATCGGGGTGTCATTCATCACCATTGTGAATTGGGAGCTGGTTCAATTCGTAAGTGTATCCATGATTCATGAATATGTTTCCCATCGTTCTGTTTATTTGTACAGGTATTCTTTCCCGCGCTGTTCAAACTGAGAACATCCTTTTATAATAAAAGGCGAGGAGGTTTTTTAATGAAAATCGCTTTATTAGGAGCCAGCGGCCGCGTCGGACAAGCCTTTTTAACACAAGCTGCAGCAGATGAAAGATTTGATATTTTCGCTCTGATCAGATCTCAACATGCTGATCTTCCCCTTTCAAAAGACAGAACCGTCATGGGGAACGCCCGCCGCTTAGAAGATGTGAAAAAAATAATGGAGAATGCTGAAATCGTGATCAGCTGTCTAGGCACAGATGGTGATGATACCTTGTCAACTGCTATGGCACACATTCTCTCCGCTATGGAGGAACAGCATATCAAACGGCTTATTACGATCGGCACCGCAGGGATCCTAGATTCCCGATATGAACCGGGAAAATACCGGTTTGAAACAAATGAATCGAAACGAAAGCAGACCCGCGCAGCCAAGGAGCATGCAAAAGTATACGAAATGCTTAAACAATCATCATTAGACTGGACAATCATCTGCCCCACTTACCTCCCGGACGGAACAGCAACCGGCGTTTATCGTACGGAGCGTAACGTTTTGCCTGAGGGCGGCACAAGCATTTCGGTCGGCGATACTGCGGACTTTTTATATCGTGAGCTTGTTACAGGTAAGTATGTCGGATACCGTGTCGGACTGGCTTATTGACTACATAAACCAAAAACCCAAAACACGATTGTTTTGGGTTTTTTGAGCGTTATGCAATGGAATGTTTCTGTCCCTTTTGCAGTTCATACATTTGATAATATTGGCCTTCTAATGCCATCAGTTCCTCGTGGTTCCCTCTCTCAACAATTTCTCCTTTATCAAGAACCAAAATCTGATCAGCATTTCTGATTGTTGAAAGCCGGTGAGCGATGACGAAGGTGGTGCGTCCTTGTTTGACGACATCAAGCGCCTTCTGGATTACGGCCTCTGTCTCTGTATCAATATGCGCCGTTGCCTCATCTAAAATCAAGATCGCGGGATCAAACGCCAAAGCTCTAGCGAAAGAAATTAACTGCCGCTCTCCAGAGGATAGCGTGCTGCCTTTTTCAATCACGGGCTCATTAATGCCCTTCGGAAGCTTCTTAAGAAGAGGCTCAGCACCGACTTGCCGCAGTGCATTTTTTATTTCTTCTTCAGTCATTCTTTCGTCATCCAGACTTACGTTAGATCCGATTGTGCCCGAGAATAAGTACGGGTCCTGAAGCACAATACCCATATGGGATCTGAGTTCCTGTCTTGACATGTTGTAAATGCTTTTTCCATCAATTAAGACATCACCTTTTTGCGCATCATAAAAACGAAACAGAAGATTCAAAATCGAGCTTTTTCCTGATCCGGTATGGCCGACGAGCGCTACGGTTTCGCCTTTTTGCGCAGTAAAGGAAATATGCTTTAATACCTCTTCACCTTCTTGATACGCAAATGACACATCACGAAATTCAACCCGCCCCAGCGCGCGCTCCTTCGCCGGTTCACCCGCTTCTTCCGTATTCTTTTCTTCAAGCAGTTCAAAAACACGCCCGGCGGAGACCCTTGCAAGCTCCAGCTTTGAAAACTGATTGACGATGCCTGTGATCGGCTGAAATAACCGGTTCAAATAATCGACAAACGCGTACAGCACACCGATAGAAACAATCCCCGCCGCATTCAGGCTCGCACCGCCAAAATGCCAGATCAGACAGACGAACGCAAGATTGCGGATGACATTGACCAGATTATGGGACATTAAGGAGTTTAAATTCAGCATCCTGTTTTGGAAATAAAAATGTGATTCATTTAATTCCTCAAATTCTCTCATTGTTTCCTTTTGATGGCGGAAAGCCTGAATAATGGTCATGCCTTGAATTGACTCATTCATTTTTGCGTTAATGTCACTGTTGATCGAGCGGATTTTTTGGTTGTAATATGACGCATATCTCCGGTATATGACCGACCACAGCCAGATAATCGGCACAATTGCCAGACATACAAACGCAAGCTTCACATCAAGCAGAAACAAAGCCGTGAATATCCCGAACATATAGATTCCGCTTGTCACAAATGTTGAAAGCACTGTGACATATAAATCCCTAATAGCCTCCGTATCATTGGTAATCCGCGCAACGACTTTTCCGGCCGGAAGGTTGTCAAAATAGCGAATCGGCATTTTCTGTATGTGCGAAAACACGTCCTGCCTCATCTTTTGAATAATCCGATTGGCGCTCATCTGCAGCAGATAATGCTGTCCGTATTGAAAGAATACCGAAAACACAAGCAAGCCCCCATACAGGCAGATCAGTAACACCATTCCCTTTATTTCCGGCTGATAGAACTGGAAAAGTTCCTGCTTAGTCAGCTTTTCGGCAGCATATGTCCGGCTCTTGTCTCCGTTTGTGATCGTCAGCTTCCCGTCAGAAACCGTTCTATTCCCGTCGAAGCTGACAGCCTGATCAACAAAATAGAACGCCATTCCCACTTGATAAATATGTGCTTCTTTTGCTTTTGAAACAGGCTCCTGCAATCGGTCCTCTCTGACATATGAGACGCCGTGAAACTGAACGGCATTTTTATCTTTTTCCGCAGCTTCATACCATGTTTTCTCAATGCCGAGGATATGGTCGTCTATCATTTTTTTGCCAATAAAGGGCCCAGTCAGTTCTGCACCGACGGCAACAGTTAGCAAAAGGACGGCTGTGATCAGCAATTTTCGATAAAGAAGTGCGTATCTCCATAACGTTTTTCCTATTTTCATGCCCCTGCTCCCCCTTCTTCCGCAGTGAACAGCTGCTGTCTTTCATATTGTTCCCGGTACCACCCATTATTGGCCAGCAGTTCTTGATGCGTGCCTCTCTCAGCAATGACGCCGCCGTCCATCACAAGGATCAGGTCAGCGTGCTCTACCGCGGATAATCGGTGCGTCAAAATAAATGTCGTTTTTCCTTTGCGGTTTTCTCTGATGTTCTTGATAATTGCAGCCTCTGTTTTGGCATCTACAGCGGAAAGTGAATCATCCAGAATCAAGATTTCCGGATTCGCCATGAGTGCTCTCGCGATCGAAATTCTTTGTTTCTGCCCGCCTGACAGTGCCACGCCTTTTTCACCGACCATTGTCTCCAGACCGGACGGAAGCATGTGCAAATCTTTTTCAAAATGTGCTTCGGCAATGGCTTGCTGAACCTCTTTATCAGTTGCATCCTGTTTTCCGTATAAAATATTTTCTTTTACAGTCCGTGAAAACAGTAAATGATCCTGAGGCACATATCCGATCCATCCGCGGAGACGGTCAAGAGGGATTTGCTGAATCGGTACACCTGAAAATGTAATGCTCCCTTCACCTGGAGGATACTGGCGCAAAAGCTGCTTAATAATTGTCGTTTTTCCGCTCCCGGTTTTACCTGCAATCCCGACAGTCTGCCCTTTTCGCACCGTAAATGAAATATCCTGAAGATTGTCACTTGTTGAGCTTGGATATGTAAAGCTGACATGACTGAAAACGATATCTCCAGGCTCTTTAAGATCAGCGGGCTGTTTTGGATCTGTCACATCCGTTTCATAAGAAAGAGTTTCATTTACCCGATCTAATGACGCATTGCCGCGCTGCATCACATTAATGAGTTCACCGATTGCAAACATCGGCCAAATCATCATGCCGAGATAAACGTTAAAGGACACTAACTCTCCAAGCGTCAGCTCGTTCCGGAATACAAGAAACGCTCCGTAGCCGAGCCCAATCAGATAGCTTGCGCCGACAAGCAGTTTTACCGTCGGCTCAAACAGTGAATCAATAAAAGCCACTTTCATATTTTTCTGATAAACATCAGCGGTCATTTCATTAAACCGGCGAACATCGTTTGTTTCCTGAACATACGCGCGAATCACCCGCACGCCTGAAACAGATTCCAGCACTCTGTCATTCAGCGCCCCGAACGCGTTTTGGGCCTCAGTAAACCGCTCATGAATTTTACTTCCATATAGACTGATTGCAATCGCCATGACTGGAAGCGGGATAATGGCGGCAAAGGTCAGCTTCCAGCTGATCAAAAACCCCATCGTCAAAAAGATCGTCATCATAAACATCGTAGAATCGACTAACGTCAAGATGCCAAACCCTGTCGTTAAACTGACGGCCTGAAGATCATTTGTCCCTCGTGCCATTAAATCGCCTGTCCGGTTTTTTTCATAAAACGGCGGCGACATAGTCAGCAAATGCCCCATCAGCTTCGTACGAAGAATTTTCTCCATCAGATTCGCTCCGCCAAACAGCTGATGCATCCAAAAATAAGACATGATATACACGGCCGCCGTCAGCACAAAAAAGATACCGATATAAAACAGCAGCCCTTCCGCAGTAAATGCCCCTGTTTTCATATCATCTATGGCGTTCCCCAAGAGCTTAGGCGGAAACATTTCAATGACATTGACTGCTAATAAAAGGACAATCGCAATCGTATAGCGCAGCCAGTACGCCTTAAAAAACCAGCCAAGCTTTTTCAAAACTGAAAACATCTATCCCCATCTCCTCATCAGCCGCCTTCTATTTTTTCCTTGCAGCTTTTTTCATCCAATTTGGCACGAACAGCCCTCGCCTCTGTATTTACCTTCACATCCCATACACCTGTCTTTCCTTAGATTTTGTATATAAAAAAGGCATGAAGCGTCAGCTCCATGCCTTTTTTAACCGATATGTTACGCACAGCGCTTTTCAGCGCGCGGTCCCACCTAAAAAACCGTTCACGAAAACAGAACAAAAGGTTTGCCGCGCCAATATGAAACTGTTTGATAAACACGCAAATTCCTTGGCATAGCAAACCCTCCTTCCATTCTGATTTCATCTTTTTATCATCATATAAACAAAACCTTTTATTGTCAATCATTACTTGAATAGGAAAAGGTTAATTGTGCTCAAATTCGGGTAGTAGTGTTGTAAGACGCTTTGAAAGGGTGAGAAGGATGTTCCATGCTGACCGTATCATCGTTGCGTTTGACGGAAGTGAAAATAGTAAGAAAGCGCTTCAGACAGCCATTGATCTTGCTAAAACCGTAAATGCCGCTATTACCGTCGCCCATTCACATGATATGAAAGACAATCAGACCGTCATAGACCCGCCCAGACCCGCAGCTGAGGCAAGCTATATCAGCGGAGGCATGACAAGTGTTCCTGATCCGCTGATATCGGATGTAACATCACCTGAGACAATGATCTATGAAGACCGTACGGAAGAAGTCATCGCCGAAGCCAGAATGATGCTTAATGAACAGCAGGCAGATGGAGATATCGATATATTAGAAGGCGATCCGGCTGAATCAATTATCGAGCATGCAAACCGCATTTCTGCCGATATGATCGTAACCGGAAGCAGAGACCAAAACAGGCTGAAAAAGCTAATATTCGGAAGTGTAAGTGAAAAGCTTTCAGCGAAATCGGATATACCCGTCCTGATTGTAAAGTGAGCACGCCCTGTGCTCACTTCTTTTATATTCATAATTGTGAAAAAACATAGATTTTCGTTTTTTTCTGTTATAATGCTTTCGTGCCCAAAAGCACAAAAGCATTAAAGATAAATATGGGGTGTTATTTTGGATTCTCAAAAAAAGCTGACGTTTCCGTTAGCCGTCGGTTTATTTATATTGATGTTATGCATTATTATTTCTTGCTTATTCTTGCTTCATGTAGAACCTCATATCCCGCTGTTTTTAAGTGTTGTCATGCTTTCAGCAGCAGCTTTATGGTTTGGATTTTCCTGGAAGAGTATTAAAAAAGGGATTGTAGACGGGATCAAAAACGGCGTACAGCCGATTATTGTTCTAGCGCTGATCGGCATCTTAATCGGCGCCTGGATGTACAGCGGCGCAATACCGACTGTGACAGTTTATGCCCTATCCTTTATTGAACCAAGCCACCTTCTGTTGACTGCTTTGTTTTCATGTATGATCATCAGCACACTTGTTGGCTCAAGCCTGACAACTGTAAGCACAATCGGAGTAGCGCTGATCGGCGTGGCGAGCGCGGCTAGCGTTCCGCTTGAATGGACAGCAGGCGCAGTCATATGCGGCGCTTGTTTTGGGGATAAAATGTCGCCGATGTCGGACACAACCAACTTTGCAGCCGGAATAGGCGAAATACCGATCTTTGAACACATTCGCCATATGATGGGCACAACCATTCCAGCTTTGCTCATCACTGTCGTTCTGTTTTACTTTCTCGGTTCATCAGTGTCAGCGGACGCTGCTTCAACCGAGAATATTCAGCAGGTCATAACCGGAATAAAAGATGCCGCAAACGTGACACCGTGGGCCCTTCTTTCTCCGCTCTTAGTCGTTTTGCTGGCAATAAAACGGGTATCAGTAATCCCCGTTCTGACTGCCGGAATTATTTCCTCGGGAATTTTGACTGCTATTTTTGTACCCGACAGCAGCCTGCAGGCGTTTATGACAGCTTTACAAAATGGCACAACTTTCGAAACTGACAATGAGGCAGCCGCTAAAATTATTAACAGAGGCGGACTGCAATCCATGATGGGCTCTGTCTCTCTCATTATGATTGCTTTTGCACTCGGCGGATTGATGGAGAAAATCGGATTGATTTCTGCACTATTGGAAGGCGTCATGAAAGGCATCCGCTCAAAAGGCCGTCTTGTTGCAGCAACTGTCTGCTCAAGCATCGGCGTCAACTTGGCAACGGGCGAACAGTATTTATCGATATTAATACCGGGACAATCATTTAAATCTTTATATGACAAACGAAACATCCAGCGAAAATTTCTGACAAGATCATTAGAGGACGGCGGAACATTAATTAACCCATTGATTCCTTGGGGCGTCAGCGGCGCATTTATGGCGAGCGCACTTGGTGTTCCAGTCATAGACTACATCCCATTTACGTTCTTCCTCTATATATCGCCAATGATCTCCATTTTGATTGGATTTGTTAAAAAATAAAAAGAGCCCCGCTGTAAAAAGCGGGCTCTTTTCTTCGTTCATTTATGAAATGCTAGCAGCCTGTTGAATGCTTTCTTGAAAAGCAGCCTGAAGCTGTTTGGTCACCGGTCCGGGTTTCCCGCTTCCGACCGATTGTCCATCGAGCGTCACGACCGGAATAATTTCTGCCGTCGTTGACGAAATAAAGATCTCTTCCGCCTGTTTCAACTCTTCTTCACTGACAGGAGTCTCATCCAGTTTGATCCCATTCTTCTCAATCAGTCCTAAAATATTCATCCGTGTAATTCCATTGAGAATGAGCCGGTTAGCCGGATGTGTTCGCACCGTGCCGTTGATAACCGCATAAACGTTAGAGGATGTACCCTCCGTAACAACGCCGTCCCTAAGTAAAATGGCTTCAAATGCTCCCGCTTCATAGGCCCTTTGCTTCGTCATGACATTATACAGTAAATTCAGACTTTTGATATCACATCTTAACCAGCGAAGATCCTCATCTGTAATGGCTGCCACTCCGTATGCCTGCTCTTGATCCGGTTTTTTCACCGTAAACGTATAAGCAGTAGTCTGCGGCTCGAGGCCGGCTTCATACTGGTGTTTTCGCGGGGCCACACCTCTTGTTGTCTGAATGTATACCGCTCCCTCACTGACCGCATTTTCCTGTACAAGCTTTTGCAGGTCCCACTCGAGATCTTCTATACTGACTGGCAGTGAAATTCCGATTTCAGCAGCACTTCTGAAAAAACGCTCTGCATGCTCACGTAAGCCGAACAATACTCCTTTGTACACCCTGATCACTTCATAGATGCCGTCACCAAACTGATAACCGCGATCTTCCAAATCGATTGATGCTTCACTGCGCCCAATCAGCCGGCCATTGACTAAAACCTTCATAAAAGCCCTCCCTTTTCGAGATGTCCCTGATGTCATTCAAGCTGTCATTGTCACTAATTCTACCATATTGGACAAGCTGAAAAACAGAAAGATCAAGAGATCTATAGCGGAAAGGAGTTTATTTTTTCCTTAAAATCTGACATTTCGACAAATTTTCTATGTGCTTTCCAGTTTTATTCCTGTATACTTGACTGGTAATACATAGGTTGTAAACATAAGGCATCTTCATAAGCTGCCTGCTGTACAGCATTATGTAGAGATTTTATGCCAATGGAGAGATTGTTATGCGACAAACGAGAGGAGAGGCTTCTCCTTCTGCAGTTTCGCTTGCTTTTAAATTTGCAAGTTTAGCAGTTTTATGTGTGCTGCTTTTGCTTATGGTGATTTTGGGTTATTCCAACAGTTCAACGAAAGCAAAGGAAGTCACTGTCACAACAAACGGCCAGCTTCGAGATGAGAAGGAAAGCCTTAAGCTGAAAAACGACTCCCCCGATCTCCTGATCAAACATCTGCAGACAAAGCAGAACTTGGGAGATAAAACGGTTTACTTAACCTTCGACGACGGCCCTTCAGCTGTTACAACCCGCTTGCTCGACGTACTGAAAAGCGCTGATGTAAAAGCGACGTTTTTTATGCTGTCACCGCGGATGAACGAATTCAAGCAGGCTGTGAAAAGAGCAGAAAAGGAAGGCCACGCACTCGGTTTACATGGCGTTACCCACAATAACAGATTGTTCTATCAAACACCGACATCTCCGCTAAAAGAAATGCAGGAGGCGCGTGACACGCTGCAGGACATTACAGGATATAAAACCGATCTTGTCAGAACGCCATACGGAAGCAAGCCGTCACTAACCGCCTCACAAATTCGCAATCTGGAGAAAGATGGGTTTGTGTACTGGGATTGGACGATCGACAGCATGGACTGGAAATACCGGAATTCACAGTATGTGACCGCCGTATTACAGCAGCTTGAGAATATGGAACACAGCTCTTCAAGCCGCCCAAATGTAATTCTCATGCATGATCTTCCTGCTACTGTAAATGCGCTGCCGGTACTAATCAATAAATTAAAAGAAAAAGGCTATTCCTTCGGAGTGTTAGAGGACACAATGGTTCCTGTTCATGAATAAAAAAGTGAGGCGCATAAAGCGGCTCACTTTTTCACGCCCAAACTTCGGGCAAACTCGCCGATTTTTTGATGGATGACCATGTCAAACAAGCTGTCGCAATACGTTGGTTCAAGGTTTATGATGACTTTCTTCATGCCAGGCACCAGGCTTGCATCCTCAGGCACAAATCTAGCCGGAGCCACTTCGAGAGACGTGCCGATAACCAATAAAAGATCTGCTTGATCCAGCTTTTCATAAAGGGTGTCAAAGTGCATGACGGCGTCGCCAAAGAGAACCACATCGGTTTTTAATACCGTTCCGCAAATGTCCCCATTGTTTCCGGCCGCCGTGCACTCCGGCACCTCCCGCTCCAGCAAATGGGGAAGATCATATCGGGCGCCGCATGCCGGACAAGCTGCTGTCTGGATAGAACCATGCAGTTCGTACACATGCCTGCTCCCCGCTTTTTTATGAAGACCGTCAATGTTTTGCGTGAAAATATCGACCTGCTTCCCTTGCTTCTCCAGCTCAGCTAAAAGCAAATGGCCTTCATTCGGTTCAAAGCTGCCGCTCATTTTCATCTGGAACAATTCTTTGAATTTGGGCCAAAACAGACGCGGATAACTTAAAAAATAATCAAGGCTCATCGCTTCCATTCTTGAGGCATCCTCCGTCCAAATGCCCCCTGCTGAACGAAAGTCGGGGATCCCTGATTCTGTGCTCATTCCCGCTCCGGTCAGCACAACAATTCGCTGTGCTTCATGTAGAATACTTTTGAATGCTTCCAACTCAACACCGCCTTTTTCTCTTATTTTACCATGAAAAAGACTCCGCCTCTGTCAGACGAAGTCTCTCTTTTAAGCCCGTTCCTTTTCCTCTTTATTTAGATTCACCTGGAATGGGTCGCTTTCGTGCTTTTGCTTGACAACAACCATTTGGCCGGGATATGCAAACTGGACACCTTCTGCACCTAAAATCTCAATAATTTTATAGTTGATATCCTCTCTAATATTAAGGTTTTCAGCCCAAACCGTCGTTTTTGTATAGAAGTTAAAAAATAAATTGTAATAGCTGTCGGCAAACGTATCGAAGTTGACCATGATTGTTTCATTATCAACGCCCTCATGCTCTAAGAGCATTGTTCTGAGAGAATGAATGGAGCGTTCAAGGTTCTCAATCGGCGTAGCGTAGGACACATGGATGGAAAACGTAATCTGGCGTTTGGTCATTCTTGTCCAGTTCGTGATCGCTTCCATCGACAGCGTAGAGTTCGGCACCGTTACAAGCGCCCCCTGTGCTGTTCTGAATCTCGTGCTCCTAAAGGTAATATCCTCGACTGATCCTGTTACTGTCGACGTCTCCACCCAGTCACCAATTGTAAACGGCTTTTCAGTAATAATAATAATACCGCCGAAGAAGTTGCTGATGGTATCCTTCGCGGCAAGCGCAAAAGCCAGCCCGCCAAGACCTAGGCCCGCTACAAATCCGTTGACATCATAATTGAATTCCTGAGCGATCACACTGACACTGAGCGCAATGATCACAAAACGGAGCAATTTGGATAAAAACGGGGCCAAAATGTCATCCATGTCAAGCTCGAAGCGCTGATTCACCTTATGGAAGATAAACGACGATGTTGCGGTCAAATTACAAAGACCCCAGCACAAGAGCGCCACAATCAGTGAGCGGTATATTTTGCTGATGACCGGCATTTGCTCATCTAAAAACGGTGAATACCGGATCGCTAAAAACAGCCCAAGGGCAACAAAAAACCATCTGGCCGGCTTATCAAACGCCAGAACCACCTGTTTAAAAATTTCTGTTTTCGGCCGGTTTGTCAAATTAAAAAGCAGGTTAAAAAAATATCTTGTGAATAATTTTCTAAGTATAAGAAACACCAGCAAAATCGCCAAGCTGATGCCGATTTGTATGATGTTATCAAGCGTAAAATACTGCTGCAGATAATCCGGCATGACTGTCTCCCCTCTATCCCAATCAATTGTTTATTATACTAAAATATTCGTAAAGATGTTCATTTAAATGTCTTTTGCAGCACAAAACCCCGGCGAAACGCCGGGGTCATTTCTCAATTCATCTATCAGCCAGATTCAATAGGGACAGTCACTTACCTTTTTTCGTTTGTGTCTGATCAAGGAGAGTTGCTTTTTGCATTTCAGCATCCGTTTCGGCTTTAATTCTTTCCTCCACTCTGATTCTCCCTTTTCCCATGATCTCGCCTCCTTTTTTGCTATTATAAAGGATCATATTTTGTTGTGAACATGTCGAAAGACCTAATTTTCTGACGAAATGTGTTCTGATACGCTGAGTGTCTTTTTTTAGTTATACGCATTCCTCAGCCCGGACCATTCCGATATGGCAGAAAAAATTCACCAGTTTGTATCGCGGTGCATATATGGATTTGATACAATAACAGAAATGCCCATACGAGGAGCTGACTTAGCTTGTACATCATTGCCCATCGCGGAGCATCCGGCTACGCTCCGGAAAATACGATTGCCGCATTTGACCTTGCGGTGAAAATGAACGCAGATATGATCGAACTGGATGTCCAGCTTACAAAAGACAGGCAGATTGTTGTGATACACGATGACAGGGTTGACCGAACAACAAACGGATCGGGCTTTGTTAAGGATTTTACCTTGGAGGAATTGCAAAAACTCGATGCAGGAAGCTGGTACGGTCCCGCTTTTCAAGGAGAGCGTATTCCGACCCTGGAAGCGGTGCTCAAGCGCTACCACAAAAAAATCGGCCTTTTAATTGAACTAAAAGGCCATCCGTCTCAAGTCGGAATTGAAAAAGAGGTGGGACAGCTATTAGGGCAATTTTCTTTTTCTATCAATAATATTGTTCAGTCCTTTCAGTACCGCTCCGTCCAAAGGTTCCGCGAGCTTTATCCTTCGATTCCGACAGCGGTCATTACAAGGCCCAACTTTGGCATGCTGTCCAGAAATCAGATGAAGGCCTTCCGCTCTTTTGCAAACTATGTCAATATAAAATACACACGGCTCAACCGTCTGATGATCGGCTCCGTCCATAAAAATGGCTTAAACATATTTGCATGGACTGTCAACAATCAAAAGACAGCGGCAAAATTACAAGCCATGGGCGTGGACGGCATCGTTACAGATTACCCGGATTTCATCATAAAGGATGGCAAACATGAAAATATATAGCGCGGTTTTTATCGGAGGCGCGCTTGGCGCCTGCCTCCGATACGGATTAAACTTATGGATACACACCGGTCAGTTCCCGGCGGCAACCTGGCTGGAAAATGCGGCAGGCAGCCTTCTATTAGGCATTTTGACCGGATTTTTTATGATCGGTGCAAAACGGCCTCTGCTGTTGGCTTTTTTAGGCACCGGCTTTTGCGGAGGCTTCACAACAATGTCCACGTTTTCTAAGGAAACAGTGATGCTTTTGCAAGGACAACCCTCATTGGCTCTTTTATATGTGGCAGCCTCATTGATATCAGGGATCATATTTGCACTGATTGGTGTTTTTGCGGGACGGCGCATAGCAGGCATTCAGCAAAGAAAGGGGCTGCAGGAAAGATGACACTAGCGGGTATTTTCATAGGGGGCGGACTTGGCGCAATGCTTCGCTTCTGGCTTGGCAATGTCATAACCGCCAAAACCAAAGGTCTGAGCCTGCCCATTGGCATACTGACAGTCAATATTCTCGGTGCTCTCGGGCTCGGAATAATTACAGGACTTCACGTTGCAAATGCTTCGGTCTCGCTTATCATCGGCACGGGGTTTTTTGGCGCCTTTACGACCTTTTCCACCTTCAGCGTTGAAAGTATTCAACTCCTTATGGCCAAACGTGTAATAGAAAGCATCTTGTACATCGCCCTGACACTTTGCGGGTCGCTTTTGGCATTTTGGTGCGGCTGGACAATCACAATGTAAAAAAACCTTGAGCTTATTTCTCGCTCAAGGTTGCACTGTTCAGCATCACAGGCTCGGGCAGCGGCAGCTTGTGGTGCGCCGTAATCCCGGTTGTGTTGCCGGCTTCTTCTTTTATATCGATTTGCTTGATTAATCGGCCGTCCATCTTCAGCACCTTTATCGTATATGAACCGATGCGAATGGATTCACCAGCCTCAATATCGATGTTTTCTTTTAATATCAGCCCGCCGATCGTATCGACGTCTTCTTGAATCGATGCGCCAAGAAGGCTGTTCACCTGATCGATCCGAACCTTTCCATCCATCACATAATGGCCGTCGCCAAGCTTTTGGATCAGCGGCTGTTCATCTTCATCAAATTCATCTCTGATCTCTCCGACAATTTCCTCAAGAATATCCTCTGTCGTCACAAGTCCCGAGGTTCCTCCGTATTCATCCGACAATATTGCCATATGAATGCGCTCGCGCTGCATTTTAATCAGCAAGTCATGAACCGGGATCGTTTCAATCACTTCGATGACCGGCCTCACATACGGATGGATCGTCATCTTCATTCGTTCTTCTTCTGTCATAAACAGCAAATCAGAAAACAAATGCTTCGTATTGACCAAACCGATCACACTGTCTTTGTCTCCATCTGTGACTGGCCAGCGCGTGTATTTTTCCTTCAGCATGACTTCAAGCATCTCGGCCATCGTCATCTCAGTTGACACAGCAGCCATTTCCTTCCGCGGTATCATAATTTCTTTGGCGATCCGATTATCAAATTCAAAAATCTTATTCACATATTTATATTCAGACGGATTAATCTCTCCGTTTTTTAAACTCTCAGATAACAGCATCCTGAGTTCTTCCTCAGAATGGGAACCATCATGTTCTGACGCAGGCTTCAAACCGAACATCCCGCATAAAAACCGCGCCGATCCATTGAGGATCCAAATAAACGGAAACAGGAGCAAATAGAATAAACGCAAAGGGCCCGCTATCAGTAAAGTCAGCTGTTCTGCCTTTTGAATCGCGACCGTTTTCGGGGCCAGTTCACCTACAACAACGTGCAGGAACGTGATCAAGCCGTACGCGACTGCAAAAGAGGCTGCATGTGAAACCGAGTCTGGCAAGCCGAGCGGTTCAAACAGTGGATGCAGCAGCCGTTCAAAGGCCGGCTCACCCAGTACGCCAAGCCCGATTGATGTCAATGTAATGCCTAGCTGGGATGCGGATAAATATTCATCCAAATCTGTAATGACACGCCTTGCGAGTATCGCCCGTTTGTTTCCTTCTGTGATAAGCTGATCTATTCTGGATCTCCTTACTCTAACAATCGCAAACTCGCTTGCAACGAAAAACGCGGTTAAAGCAATGAGCACACCAATTAAAATCAGACTGTCAATATCGTCCATTTAACCCTATCCTCTCAACAAAGGATAAGGAGTCACCTCCTGATATAATCATTTTTCCTTAACATTGAGGTACGCGGTGTATTGTTGCCTAAGCAGCGGGCCCCATCATACCACCTCCAAAAGTCAAAGTTTGATTATAAATTGTATATTTTATTGTAACACAACTCATTCCAAAAATGATTTTTAATTTTTAGACTTTTATCATGAAGAAAGACTTAACTGCATGCCTGCTTGTCAATTCTGCGCCTGTCTGGATTGGAAGAGGAAGGATTTTGCGGATATAAAAAGAAAACAGCCTTGAAAACTGTTTTCTTTTCTTTTCTTTGCCTTCTTAAGCAAAATCTTTATATAAAGAAATGAAAATGTCCCGTGAGTTTTTAATCTGCTCGATCGGCACACTGAAGGATAATCGGAAATGCCCGCTCATTCCAAAACCGCTGCTCGGCACAATTAATAATTTGTATTTTTGGGCGGCATGCACACAAAATGCAACTTCATCTTCAATCGGCGATTTCGGAAAAACAAAGAAACCTCCCTTTGGCATTTCAAATTCAAAACCGGCTTCTTTTAAAATGTCTACCATTAAATCCCGGCGCTCTTTATAAGCGCTCGCGTCTACTCTTAAATCATCCATTCGTGCCACAGCCCGCTGCATCATGACAGGGGCATTCACAAATCCAAGCGTTCGATTACAATACACAAAAGCGTTGATCAAAAGGTCCGCATCCGGCATTCGGCTGTCCAATCCGATATACCCGAGCCGCTCCCCGGCTATGCCTAGATCTTTACTGAATGAGCTGGCCAATATCACACGATAGTACGATTGAAACGGATTTGCCAGTTCTTCATCATAGATTAATTGACTGTACGGTTCATCAAACAGCACATAAATCGTCTGGCCGCTCTTCTCTTCTATTTCTTTTAATAAAGCGCCTAAATCGTCTATATTTTTCTGGCTGAGAACCGTGCCTGTGGGGTTATGCGGTGTATTGAGGATCAGCCCTTTCGTCTGTGGAGTGATCGATTGCCTTACCGCTTCAATGTCGATCTCAAACCGACCTGTCAATGGGCAACTGACGGCCTTTCCCCCGTAGTTCTCAATATACAACTTATATTCGGCAAAATAAGGTGCGAGAATAATGACCTCTTCCCCAGGGTTTACGATGCTTTTTAACGCAACATTCAAAGCGCCTCCCGCGCCCACCGTCATGACGATGCGCTCCGCTGAGAAATCAGCTTCAAAACGCGAGCCCAGAAATTGCGCGACTTTTTCTCTCGCTGCAAGAAGCCCTTGGTTTTGTATGTATCCGTGGCTGCCTTTTTCAGCTTCCTCTATTAACGCTCTCTTAAAAGCTTCAGGCGGTTCAACAATCGGGTTGCCGAGTGAAAAATCAAATACCTGGTCTTCCCCGAACTCCTTCTTCAGCCTTGCACCTTCATCAAACAGCTTGCGAATCCATGATCCTTTATTTAAGTTTTCTTCAACTTCCCGGGATAACCCAGCCAATTTCATCTGTCCCTTCCGCATATAAAAATTTGAAAATTCTATCTTCCTATGTTACTTCAATCAGATGATGAATTCCACAACTTCCAATTCCGGTCTAAAAAAAAACAATAAACTTGTGCAAGACACCGTTCATATATTAAACTATTCTCATAACTATAACGTGATGGTTGGGAGGGATATAGATGGGGCTGAGACTTATCGCATCAGTGAACTAGCGGCACTCGCCGGAGTAACGAAACGGACAGTTGATTATTATACGAATCTCGGTCTGCTTACGCCGGCCAGATCCTGTTCAAATTACCGTTACTACGACGAAAATGCACTCAAACGACTTATATTTATTGTAGATTGCAAGAAGCAGCGATTGGCCCTGTCCGATATTAAAGATCGACTGGAGAACCAGTTTCCCTCTTCAGCTAAACTTGATGATGAAATTGGAAATCTGGCATTAGAAATTGATCATATGAATCAAAACATCTCCGGAATCTTGCATCGGTTTGAACGGCTGAAGCCCGAGGATCGTGACAAGCTGAAAAGCAAACTCCCGCCTGAAAAGCTCGCCGTGTTCCAATCATTTATGCTGCTGTTAAGTTAAAACCATTTTATCTAACAGGAGGTGTTACCTTCATTCTCATTGCTAGAGTGAAGGTTCTAATTGGACATAGTGAATTTGATTTTAGTTGCTGTTTTAATCGCCCTGACGGCATTTTTCGTGGCATCTGAGTTTGCCATTATCAGAATCAGAGGCTCACGGATCGATCAGCTGATCGCGGAAGGAAATAAAGCAGCAATAGCCGTAAAAAAAGTGACCACGCATCTTGATGAATATTTATCTGCGTGTCAGCTCGGAATTACATTGACTTCCATCGGATTAGGGGTTTTAGGTGAATCAACGATCGAAAGGCTGCTTCACCCGCTTTTCGTACAAATGAACGTTCCAGGTTCCCTTTCACATGTCATATCGTTTATTTTTGCGTATGCCATTATCACGTTCTTACACGTTGTTGTCGGAGAACTTGCACCTAAGACAGTCGCTATCCAAAAGGCGGAAGCAGTGTCTATGCTGTTTGCGAAACCGCTGATTTGGTTTTACCGCATCGCGTTCCCATTCATTTGGCTTTTGAACAATTCCGCACGGTTATTGACCAAAGCATTTGGCCTGGAGACCGTTTCAGAAAACGAACTGGCACACTCAGAAGAAGAGCTGCGAATCATTTTGTCTGAAAGCTATAAAAGCGGTGAAATCAACCAATCAGAGTTTAAATATGTGAATAAAATCTTTGAATTTGACGACAGGCTCGCGAAAGAAATTATGATTCCGCGGACCGAAATTGTCAGCCTTCCGCATGATATCAAGATTTCTGAAATGATGGACATCATTCAGATTGAAAAATATACCCGCTACCCTGTGGAAGAGGGCGATAAAGATAACATTATCGGGGTTATTAACATTAAAGAAGTGCTGACCGCCTGCATCAGCGGTGAGGTATCTGTTGATTCCACCATTTCTCAATTCGTCAACCCGATCATTCATGTCATTGAATCTGCGCCAATCCAAGACCTGCTTGTCAAAATGCAAAAAGAGAGGGTCCACATGGCCATTTTGTCAGATGAATACGGCGGTACTGCCGGACTCGTGACGGTTGAGGACATCATTGAGGAAATTGTCGGTGAAATCCGCGACGAATTTGATATTGATGAAATTAGCGAAATCCGCAAAATCGGCGAAGGCCATTATATTCTTGACGGAAAAGTGTTAATTGACCAAGTAAACGACCTGCTGGGCATCCATTTAGAGAACGAAGAAGTCGATACGATCGGCGGCTGGTTCCTTACTCAAAAATACGATGTTGAAAAAGATGATTCCATCATCGAAGAGGGCTGCGAATTCATCATTAATGAAATTGACGGCCACCACGTCGCATATATTGAAGTGAAAAAGCTTCAAGAAGAAGAACTTCTGGAGACAGCTAACCAGCAGGAAGCATAATAAGAAAAGCACCTTGTATAAGGTGCTTTTCTTATTTTCACAGTTCAGGGCAATCTCTCAGAACGCCTTATAGCTGATCAAGTTTATTCTCTAGTTCTTTAATCCGCTGATTCAAAGCCTCTGTCATTGCTGCAAGTCTTTCCTTTGAAGGCAGGTGGGCAAAATCAGCCTGGTGAAGAGGCTCACCGATAATCAGCTTCATTTTTCCTTTTTTGAATAACTCTTTTCCGCTTGAAGGGCCCTGATATGCAGCGGGGACAAGCGGCGCTTTCCCCATTTGAGCAATCGTCACCGCACCTCTTTTCAAAGGCACATCCTCAGAGGTTCTTGTTCCGCTTGGGAAGATACCGACGATCTCTCCTTCTTTCAGCAGCTTAATCGGCGTTTTAATACTGCTTGGCCCGGGATTTTCCCGATCTACCGGAAAGGCATGAATTTTCTTCAGAAACGAACCGATCCATTTATTTTGAAAAAGCTCTTTTTTCGCCATGTAGTGTATTTGATAAGGAAGAATCCCGACTCCGAGTGTAATCACATCAACCCAGCCGGAATGTGTACACGCGATGACAAAACCTGAATCGGCCGGAAGGTTTTCTTTGTTATACACCTTCACTCCTCCGCGAAGAGAAAGAATAACTTTTAAAGCATTTGCACAAAACTTATACATATCGCACTTCCTTTGTCGTAATCAATGATTCTTTCTATCATCTATTATAACAATATTTTTTATTACCTGGTACTAATTTTTAAGATTTCTCCCGTTAAAACGCCAAAAAGCTGAGGATTCGCCCTCAGCTTTTAGATTGTTGATAAAATCATAAAATGGTTTTCATTTTATGATTTTGTCATCTATTCAGCGTAATTGAAAACCCTTGAGTCTAGGAAAGGCGAGCATGGAGCAGACTTTCACAGGATGTGATGACAGCGGTGTTTGGGCAGGACGCCTAAGCATTTAGCCGCTGTCCCTTCATCATTCGTGAGCACCGACGCGCATGCCTGACAACGAATGCGAGGGTTTGTCGACACGCTGAAAGCTGAGGATTCGCCCTCAGCTTTTGTTATATTTCCTCTCTGGTCGGCGGGGCCATAAACTCCGGTCCGACAGGATCTGATATCGTTTTTTCCAATATAGTATTGATATCTTTCTGATCTTCACTGTTCAGCGTCCAGCCTGTAATCTCAGATAGGGCCTCGAGCTGCCCAGGCTTTCTTGCTCCCCAAAGAGCGATATCCGCTCCCGGCTGATCTAAGATCCATCTGACAGCCAAGTGAATCACTGATTTTCCATAACGTGTCTTCGCCAGCTTATCCAATTGATTGACAGCAGAAAGATACTCTTTAAAGCGGGGCTTCTGGAATTTTGGATCGTGATTACGCAGATCATCGCCCTCAAATGTATACTCTTCGGTCATTTTGCCTGTTAACAGCCCTCTGCATAAACTGCCGTATAATAATGTTGTTATCTTGTTATCTTTCGCATAAGGAAGGACACTCTCTTCCATCTCTCTTTCAAACAGATTATATGGAGGCTGAATCGTATGGAGAGGTGCGACGGCGCGAAATGTATCCATTTGCTCAATTGAAAAATTGCTGACGCCAATCGCCCGGATTTTTCCCGCATCATATAATTCCTTCATGACTTCAGCCGTTTCTTCAATTGGCACAAGCGGATCGGGCCAATGCACCTGATAAAGATCAATATAGTCTGTTTGAAGCCGATTCAAAGAATTCTCAACTTCCTCTATAATTCTCGCTCTGTTCGCATGGCGGAACAGCTGGTTGTTCTTCCAGTCCAGAGCCGTTTTCGTTGCGAGAATCACCTGGTCTCTTTTGCCGTACTCTTTGATTGCCTTTCCGACAATTTCCTCGGACTGCCCGAAGCCGTAAGCCGGTGCGGTGTCAATCAGTGTAATCCCCTGATCAAGAGCGGCGCGGATTGTTTCAATCGATGTTTTTTCGTCAGTGCCTCCCCACATCGTTCCGCCAATGGCCCATGTGCCGAGGCCGATTCTGGAGGCTTCTATTCCTGTATCTGCTATACTGGTATATTCCATTGTGCCACTCCTTCACTTTTTCACTATCTTTTCCCCTCTGGAAAAAATGTTAAACCTTTCTCCGCACTATCTTTTGCGGCCATTTTTGGGTACTATATAGTAATGGTGTTTGATTAGGTATAAAAAAGCCGTTTGCATGTAATGTGCAACTTTAAACCTTTCTTATGCGTGTATAACATAGAGGGGAGAAAAGGCAGTGACGATCGATGAAATTTACCAAATGTACATGAATGATGTTTACAGGTTCCTGCTCTCCATGACAAAAGACAAGCATCTTGCTGAAGACTTGCTGCAGGAAACCTTTATGCGGGCATACATACACATTCACTCCTATGATCACAGCAAAGTAAAGCCCTGGCTTTTTCAAGTGGCGCGAAACGCCTTCATTGATTACGTCAGAAAGCATAAGAAAGAAGTAACCATTTCTGATGACTTAATCGGAAGCCTCTTTCAAAATGCTGTTCAAAGTCCTGCCCATCAGGTAGAGATAAAGGAAGTGCTGACTGGTTATATGTCCGAGCTCCCCGATAATTATCGGGAGGCCTTAACGCTATATTATTTAAAAGAGTTAAACTACAAAGAAGCATCCCATATTATGAATATTTCAGAGGCGAATTTTAAAAGTGTTTTATTTCGTGCCAGACAGCGGCTGAAAGCACTTTATAATAGAGGTGTTAATGATGAATGAAGAATTTAAAAAGCGTTTTGATCAATATAAAAATGGGGAAATGAGCGACCAGGAAATGACTGCATTTGAGGAAGAACTCGAGAAGCTCGAAGTATATCAGGAACTGATTGACAGCGAACTAGAGGACGATAACGATTGGGATCTCAGCATCAGTCCTGAAAAACAAAAAGCGATTTTAGCCTACGGCAAACGCAAGTCTTATTTGCGAATTTCTGTGCTTGCCGTCATTTCGACATTGATGATTTTGCCGCTTTGTACGCTGGGAAGCTACCTCTATTACGGAATGGGTGGAAAACACAGCACCGGCAATGAGTTTATGGAAACTGCCGCAGTCACTGTAGCCCTGACCATGCCGAATGTTCTTGTTGATACTTCCGGACTAAAAAGCCAAGTGAAGCTATTTGGAATGAATACGGAATTCCCGCTGCAAAAGCAGATTGGCACGAAGACGGCTGCCGTAGGGAATGAACGGGTTGAAATGTTTTATAACAAAGTAAAAGCGCCGGCAGTAAACTACTATGACTTAGAAGTGAATAAAACCGGCCATTACTTTACACATCCTTCAAACAAGTCTGAACAAACGACCGCAAAAGCAGAAAAAACGTTAAGCACATTGCCTGAAGGAACGGTATCAGAGGTCTACCTTTCATATGACCGTGCATATCCGACAAAAGACGTGTATAACAAATTCAAAGGCTATGATGTGAGCTTTTTGTGGAACGCAATCGAAACAGAGAAAAACACAAATAAGACAGCTTCCACAGAACCTCTTGGCTATCCTGGAAAGGATTCAAAGTTCCTGGCCGCCCTTAATACAAAAGGCAAGTCGAATGGCGATCAGTTTATCAACGCCCTGAAATTCATGTCCAAACACGAAAAATGGGCTCAGGTCATTTCAAAACGGAAAGACCTGAATGTAGATAACCGATTAGATTATGTAGAGAAAAACGGTGTCAATGTATACGGTTCGGTCGTTACAGGGCCAACCAAGGAAATCCAGCGCATGCTGAAAAATAAATCTGTAAAATCAGCGAATGTCGGCGAGGTGGAATTATGGAATTGGTAAGAATTTTTAAAGAACACAATGTATTCGGCTGGATCTCTGTCGGGACAGCGGTTCTGTCCCTGCTGTTGCTGAATTTGGCCATTATCAGCAACGTCACGTTTTATTCCTATCAAATGCTTCCGTTTGCCATGGCTGCCGTTCCGTTCGGCGTTGTTGAACTCTTCATCAAGAGAGGGCGCACAGGTCCAGGCCTGCTCGGCGTCATCCTTAATCTCTTTGTGATTATTTGTGTGTATACCATTGTATCTGTAGATACGAATTTACAGTTTGGCTTTTAAAAAAGACGCCTTTTCAGGCGTCTTTTTTCGTTATACCGGTTTTCGGAACAAATAACTTTCTATAGTAAAACCCATTTTATCTGTATAAAATCGATGTGCGTCTTTACGCTGAAGGCCAGATGAAAGACTGACAAAACCGAGTCCGGCTTTTCTCGCCCAGTCTGAGGCATAATCCAAAAGCATTTTGCCGTATCCCTTTGATCGGCAAGGTGCCGTTGTAACAAGATCCGCAATCCACAAGTGCTCTCCTTTATGAATGGAAACTCTCGGCAGAGCCCCGCACAGCGCTCTGATTGCTGTATCTTCATATAAGGCAAACAGCATATACGATTCTTTCTGCACACAGGCTTCAAGCCTTTGTAAATACGTCTCTATATCCAGTTCTGTTCTCAATTCACTCATAATCGGATACGACTCAGCCCATTCTTCTTTCGAGGTTAATTGTTTCATATGGATCATCTTCTCAATCCCCTTTCCTTTCGTTACAATGATCATAGCTAATAAATGGCATTTGCCAAATAGCCAATATAAGAAAAAATAACCATGCCAGATAAAAAGGAGACACGAGATGGATATCACGCCGTTTCTTGATAAAAAGAGCAAAACACCGCTGTATGAACAGCTTTATACCTTTTTTAAACAAGAAATTTCACATGCGCGAATCACAAAGGGAACAAGACTTCCGTCAAAACGCAGGCTCTCCAGCTTGCTCGATGTCAGCACGGCAACTATAGAACGAGCTTACGAGCAATTAACTGCTGAGGGCTATGTCAAAAGCAAGCCAAAAATCGGCTGGTTCGCGGCGGAAGTAGAACCAGGCTTCCCGACAGCTCCTGACCATTTTCAGCAGTCTGTACAGCCGGGATTACATGAAAAGAACGCACCTGCTATTGACTTCCATCAAGGCAACGTTGATCCGACCCTCTTTCCCTTTAACGCATGGAGAAAAAGCATAGTAAAAAGTCTTGATCGCTATTCCGGATCGTTTCACACCTCTGGCGACCCTCAAGGAGAATACGAACTCAGGCACATGATTGCCCGATTCGTCAGGCTGTCTCGGGGAGTAAATTGCGAGCCCGGCCAGATTATCATCGGCGCAGGAACCACCGTGCTTCTGCAAATTCTTTGCCTTTCGCTAAAGCCAGGTACAAAAATCGGCTTTGAAGAACCGGGCTTTCACCGTTCAAGAAGGATGTTTGAAGCAAATCACATGGATGTCACTCCGATTTGTTCTGATGCAGAAGGCGTCCTGCCGGATGAGCTCTACCGTCAGAATCCTTATCTCATGTATACGACTCCTTCGCATCAGTTTCCGATTGGGACCATTATGACGATTACCCGCAGACAGGAGCTGCTGGCATGGGCGGCAGAAACAAATTCATTCATTATAGAAGATGATTACGATGGAGAATTTCGCTACAGCGGCCATCCAATTCCGTCTTTACAGGGTCTTGATCCGAATGGCAGAGTCATATATCTTGGCACTTTTTCAAAGTCACTTCTGCCTTCCTTGCGGCTCAGCTTCATGATTGTGCCCCCTGAACTCATGGAACCGATCAAAAACAGTGCTCAGTTAATGAAGCAGACCGTCTCTGTCCACTCGCAATTGACACTGGCAGACTTCATCGAAACCGGAGAGTGGCAAAAACACATAAATAGAATGAGAAGCTTATACCGAAAAAAACACGCTATCCTGTTAGAAGCCATCCGCTCTGAACTAGGAAACACCGTTGAGATTCTCGGTAAAAACTCGGGGCTTCACATTCTGCTGCGCCTTTTGTTTCCAGCAAGTGAGGAAGAAGCAATACAAGCAGCCGCAGACCACGGTGTAACCATCTATCCCGTGTCTCCCTCATATAAAGAACAGACGCCTTTTGCTTCTGTCTTAATCGGTTATGGAGGTTTGTCAGAAGAGGACATCAGGCTCGGCATCCAAAAACTGAAAACGGCATGGGCACCGTTGATATCAACTTATTAAATAAAAACAGGCCCCGGAAACGGAGCCTGTTTTTTTAAAATGATAAAATTCCGATTAAATTTAAGAACACGATAATAATGGCAAGCGGCACGATAAAACGAAGCAAATAAAACCACGTGTAAAAGAATGCTTTACCTGCATTTGATCCATTTCGCATTTCAGCCAAGAGTTCGCTTTTCGAAATTTTCAGCGGGATAAATAGAGAAATTAACAGAGCGCCTGAAGGCATCAAAACATTGCTGACGGTAAAGTCGGCAATATCAAAAAACGTTTTGCCAAATAGGTGCACATCACTCAAAACGCCATAAGACAAGCAGCATGGGATTCCGACCAAAAAGATCAAAAGCCCGCTCGTCCATGACAGTTTTTTTCTCTTCTTTTCGTCCCCTTTTCCGATTGTGGCAACGATAATTTCAACCATCGAAAATGCTGAGGTTAAGGCTGCAAATAAAAATGCAACGAGAAAGCCGATAAAAAACAACGTGCCGAACGGAAGCTGTTCAAAAACGGCCGGAAGCACTGTAAACAGCAGTGTCGGTCCTTCATTTGGCTGAAAACCGAATGAGAAAACCGCCGGAAAAATAGCCAAACCTGCCAAGAGTGTCACAATGATATTCATCAAGACAATGGAGGCTGCCGAACGAGGGATATTTTGTGTTTTCGGCAAATAGGAGCTGTAGGTCACCATCACCGAAACCCCCAGTGTTAACGTAAAGAAGGCCTGTCCCAGCGCGAATAATATGGATTCCGGAGTCAGATCGCCGAAATGAGGCACAAGCAGAAACTTTACGCCTTCCATTGCACCATTAAGCGTAAGAGACCGAAGAACGAGCAGAATAAACAATAAAAACAAAATCGGCATCATCACCGCGCTTACCCGTTCAATCCCTTTTTGAACCCCTCTTGCGACAACGATGACAGTAAGTACCATAAAGACAAGCTGAGCCGCGAGCGTCTGCACCGGATTTTGGATAATAGAAGCAAAAAGAGCGCCATACTGTGCTTGAGAAAGCCCGGACAGTGAGCCTGACGCCGTTTTTACGATATACAGCAAAATCCATCCCCCAATTACACTGTAAAACGACAGCACTAAGAAACACGCGGCTACGCCGATCCACCCCGTAAGAAACCAAGCTGATCGCGGCGCTTCTTTTTTATATGCATCAATGGCATTCGTCTGGTTCCGTCTTCCAAAAATAAATTCCCCCACCAAAAGCGGATAGCCTAAGAGGATGGTAAATAACACGAAGATAAGAAAAAAGGCTCCACCCCCATTGGTCCCCGCTACGTAAGGGAATTTCCAAATCGCGCCCAAGCCGATAGCCGAGCCGGCCGCTGCCATGACGAAACCAATTTTCGAAGCCCATTGGACTGGCTTTTGCTCAGACAATAAACGTCACTTCCTTTCCAGCCTATATTATCTCTTATTTTTGTCTTCATTTCTATAGATTCATTTGCCAAGAACAGAAAAGAGGCGGCCTGTATGGCCGCTCTCTTTATCAAAAGGTTATTGATTTAATTTTGAATGCTTTCTTGAATACAGGAAATAGATTACCAAGCCGATTAACAGCCACACTAGGAAGCGGACAATCGTCACCCATCCCAGATTTAAAATCAAGAACAGGCAGAACAGAATCGCCAGGCCTGGGATCACGGGAACTCCCGGGCATTTAAAAGCTCTCGGAAGATCAGGCTGTTTCTTTCTCAAAACGATAACTGCCACAGAAATCAGGACAAATGCCGACAACGTCCCGATGTTCACCAGCTTTGCAAGTTCATCCAGCGGAACAAGTGAGCCGAGAAGCGCCGACATCGTTCCGAAAAACCAAGTGGCTACATAAGGTGTTTTGTGCTTTGGATGCACTTTAGAAAGTGAACCCGGCACAAGTCCGTCACGCGACATGGCAAACATGACGCGGGTCTGCCCGTAAAGCATCACGAGCATAACTGTTGTCATTCCCAACACGGCGCCAATATCAATGATGCCTGCCACCCAATTTTGCCCTGCGCTTTGAAGAACAAGAGAAACCGGATGATCCACACCCGCAAATTGAGCAAACGGGATAACCCCAGTCATGATGGCTGATACGGTGACATATAAAATCGTGCAGACCAGTAAAGAGAAAATAATGCCTTTAGGCAGATCCTTCGCGGGATTTTTCGTTTCTTCCGCAGCAGAGGATACAGCGTCAAATCCGATAAAAGCAAAGAATACGAGCGCCGCTGCACTGAACACGCCGCCAAAGCCCATTGGCATAAACGGCTGCCAGTTGTGCGGCTTCACGTAAACGGCTGCCACCGCGATAAACAGCAGAACAACCAGTATCTTCAAGATAACCATGATATTGTTGACTCTTTTTGATTCTTTGATGCCTAAATAAAGCAAATATGTGATCGCCATTACAATGACGAATGCAGGAAGATTAAACAGGGTAAAGGTGCCTTTCACTGCGCCCGGTGCCGCTGTTAAAGCAACCGGAAGATGAATGCCGAGCCCTGATAAAAACGATTGGAAATAACCAGACCAGCCGACCGACACTGCACTTACCGCCAGCATGTATTCTAAAATTAAATCCCACCCGATAATAAAGGCCATAAGCTCTCCCAATGTCGCATAAGTGAATGTATACACCGAACCTGAAACAGGCACACTTGACGCAAATTCCGCGTAAGACAGGGCGGCGAATAAACAAGCCAACGCCGCCACAACAAATGAAATCGTCAGCCCGGGACCTGCCGTGACTGCGCCTGTTCCCGTCAGAACAAAAATCCCTGTGCCAATAATGGCGCCGATTCCAAGCAACGTTAAATCAAATGCCCCTAATTCTCTTTTTAAAGATTTTTCCCCGCTCGTCGCAGCGATTAAATCCTGAATGCTTTTCTTCCTAAAAACGCTCCCTTTCATTCCCCTTCAACTCCCGATCATCTATTTTTATATATTTTATTTGAATTTTCTGAATTCATGAGCAACAATGGTCATTTTTCTGTTTTTCTACTATATTTGTCCTGGTCGCGAATCATTCCTTTCTCCTACTCAATATTATATATAAAATTGCAAAAATGAAAACAAAATTGTTAGAAAAATCGACAAATTTTTTATTTTGAAATTTCTCATCACAAAAAAAACCAGCTCTGGAGCTGGTTTTTCGTTGATCACGTTGAAATAAAACGGCCGCCATTCACATGAATGGTCTGCCCTGTCATATAGGAAGATTCGTCAGACGCCAGCAGAACATAGGCGCCTGCATGCTCAACCGGCTGTCCCGGTCTTCCCATTGGGGTATCCAAGCCGTGCTGTTTCACTTTTTCCTCAGGGAATGTCGCCGGAATAAGCGGTGTCCAAATCGGACCGGGCGCCACCGCATTCACTCTGATGCCTTTATCTGCGAGCGACTTCGCCATGGAACGCGTAAAGGAAACAATCGCACCCTTTGTGCTGGAATAATCAATTAACGCCGTATCCCCTTCATAAGCGGTAATCGATGTCGTATTAATAATGGCACTCCCCTCTTGCAGGTGAGGCAAAGCTTTCTTCGTCATATGAAACATGGAAAAAATATTTGTGCGATAGGTTTTTTCCAGCTGTTCTGTTGAAATATTGAGAATGCTGTCCTGGGGATGCTGTTCAGCGGCGTTGTTCACTAAGATATCGAGTTTACCAAAATGGTCGACTGTTTGCTGCACAGCTTGTTCACAATGGTTTTCGTCCCCGACATCTCCCGCGATAAGCAGGCAGCGGACATTCTCCTTTTCGATCCGTTTACGTGTTTCCTCTGCGTCCGAATGCTCGTCTAAGTATAGAATGGAGATATCAGCCCCCTCTTTAGCAAAGGCAATAGCTGCTGCTCTCCCTATTCCGCTGTCGCCTCCAGTAATGATCGCGACTTTTCCTTTCAGTTTTCCGCTTCCTCGATAATCCTCGTCCTCTGACAGCGGCAGCGGATTCATTTTTGACTCAATGCCCGGCTGTCTGTCCTGATGCTGCGGTTCTTGTCCTTCTGTTTGTCTGTCCATTGGGTTCACATTCATCACTCCTAGACATGTGGTTGATACTGAACGTTACCACATGAAAGAAATGAATAAACGCCAAAATATGTTATGAAAGAACTTCCTCGGGAATGGCACCGGTATATTTCGCTGACGGGCGGAAAATCATGTTGTTTTCTGCCTGTTCCAGCACATGGGCGCACCACCCTACCATTCGGCTTGCTGAAAAGGTCGGAGTAAACAATTCATCGTCAAAATCGATGGCCTTCATCACTGCAGCCGCGTAAAATTCAACATTTGTGTACAGCTTTCGTCCCGGTTTGTAGATTTCAAGCAAACGAATCGCTTCTGCTTCTACATGCAGCGCAAGATCAAGATCACGGTCATTGCCGGCCACCTCTTCTGCTTTCTGTCTCAAAGCTTCTGCCCGCGGGTCTTTTGTTTTGTACACCCTGTGGCCGAATCCCATCAAGCGCTCTCCTTTTTCGAGTTTTTCTTTCAGATATGCTTCAGCATGTTCTTTCTCTCCAATGTCTTCAAGCATTTTTGTCACCGCAGAAGGAGCGCCTCCGTGCAGCGGACCTTTCATCGTGCCGAGAGCAGCCGTGACGGCTGACACTAAATCACTCTCTGTTGATAACGTGACTCGTGCCGAAAAAGTGGATGCGTTCATGCCGTGCTCCATGGCCAGAATCATATAGGTTTCAAGCGCTTTCTTTTTTGCCTCTGAAGGCTGTTCGCCTGTGAGCATATAATAGTAGTTTTCGACATGTCCGTACTGGGAAGAAGGTGCAATTGCTTGTTCACCGCGCGTCCATCTTTTTCTGTATGCAATGATGGAAGGCGTGATTGCAATCAGCCGGATTGCTTCTTCTGTTTTCGGATGGAATGTGTACGTATTTTCCCCCAATGCTGAAACAACCGTTCTCAGCACCGACATATCGTCCATGTTGTTTGGCAGTGATTGAATCAAGCGCTCAATATGTTCCGGAAGATTCCGTTCCGCAGCCAGCTTATCTTTAAATACCTGCAATTCTTCAGTTGAAGGCAGTTTTCCAAATAAAATCAAATAAGCCGCTTCTTCAAAGCTATGATTCAGTGCGATGTCTTTTGCATGATGTCCTCTGTAAATCAGACGCCCTTTTTCACCATCAATATGGCTGATTGATGTTTCCACACATGTAATTCCCTTTAATCCGTAATGTACCATTTGTATTCCCCCTATCCTTTTCTGTTATTATAGTAAATATAATATTTAAAAAATAATGAATATTTTAAAGGGAATTAATTAAAAATATTAATCAGAGGGAGAATAGAAATGGATTTCAAATGGCTTCACACCTTTGTGACCGCTGCAAAATATGAGAACTTCCGAAAAACGGCGGAAACACTTTTCTTATCTCAGCCCACTGTGACCGTACATATCAAGCAATTAGAAAAAGAAATCAGCTGCAAGCTGTTCGAGCGTAAAGGCAGGCAAATCCAGCTGACTGATGAAGGCAGGGCGTATTTGCCGTATGCGCTCAGGCTTCTTGATGATTATGAAAACAGCATGGCAGAGCTTCACAGAGTGAGACAAGGCTACTCTCAAACCTTACAGCTCGCGGTTTCTCCGCTTATTGCAGATACTGTGCTTCCTTCTGTCATGAAGCGGTACACAGCAATGAATACGGAAACAGAAATGGCGGTTACGATTTTCGAATCAGCGGAAATCGCGTCACTGATTAAAGCCGGGGAAGCAGATATCGGACTAAGCTGTTTAAAGGTACAGTCTTCTTCTTTAAGCTGCCACTGCTTATACAAAGACCCTGTCGTCCTTGTTGCCCCGCCCGATAAGCGTTTCATAGAAGACAACGAAATTGATGCCAAAGAGGTGCTCGAACAATACCTGCTTTTGACCCACAATCATCCTGATTACTGGGACGACTTGCTCCGTCAAGTCAGAATGACATTTCCATTTGTGAGAACAATGAAGGTCACTCAAACACATATAACGAAACGGTTTATCAAGGAAGGACTCGGAGTTTCATTTCTGCCTTTATCTACAGTAAAGCGTGAGTTAGCAGAGAAACAGATGATCAGAATTCCTTATCAGTCTGTACAGCTGCCCTATGCCGGCGCTTACGCGATTGCCCTTTATGAAAATAAGAAAGAAAAAAAATTCTTGGATTTTTTATCACATTTTCATTTTTAGGAGCAACCAAAACGCCTATGCTCCGTCTAATAAAAAAACCCGTTCCAATGAACGGGTTTTCTCTAAAATTAGAATCTTTTCGCACCGAGGTAACGAGGCTTCCAGTAGCTGTTGTTCAGGCTGCTGATTTGTACGCCGTCAGAACCTGCATGAATGAAACTGTTGTTTCCAATGTAAATCCCCATGTGAGAAGGGCCGGATTTATATGTTGTGAAGAAGACGAAATCACCAACAGACGGGCTGGCAATGCTCTTCATAGAACTCCAGTATCCTGCAGTGCTTGTTCTGCCCACACTCGTTTGTTTATTCAGTACGTACCAAATGAATCCGCTGCAGTCAAAGCCAGAAGTTGTCGTTCCGCCCCATTTATATGGCGTTCCGACTAACGCTTTTGCATCAGAAACCAGTTTGCTCACATTAAGTGATGTAGATGACGTTTTGCTGCTTGAAGATGATGAAGATGAAGCAGGTTTTGAGCTGCTTGTGCTTGTTCCTTTCACCTTCAATACTTGGTTGACATAGATTACATCTGATTTTAAGCCGTTTAAGCTTTTTAATTTGCTAACCGTAGTACCATATTTGCTCGCAATTTTAGAAAGGCTGTCTCCGCTCTTCACTTTATAAGTAGAAGTGGAAGACGATGACACTTTTGATGAGCTGGAGCTGCTTGAACTAGTTGAACCTTTCAGTTTCAGGACTTGTCCAACACGAAGCAAATCTGATTTTAAGCCATTCAGCTTCTTCAGTTCATTGATTGTCATGCCGTATTTTTTTGAAATTTTCCAAAGGCTGTCCCCGCTCTTTACTTTGTATGTAGAAGAAGAGGAAGAAGAACTGCTGCTTTTTGAACTTGTAGATTTGCCGTTAATCGATAAAGTTTGTCCCACATAAATAATGTCTGAACGAAGGTGGTTCTCTGATTTAATTTTACTGATCGTTGTGTCGTATTTTCTTGAAAGATCCCATAACGTGTCGCCTTTTTTCACCTTAATGCTTTGTGCAGATGCCGCTCCTGCAAATAACGTCGATCCTAAAACAACTGCTGTCGTAGCTGTAATGATTTGCTTTTTCATATTTTCCTCCCCAAATGTTAACTCTCTATATATGTATCTCTTTTTTAATTAATCTTATTGATTTCTATTATAAGGATAGATTCCCATCAGAAATAGTCTTGACTTCATGTGACAAATTTCTTAATTATTCGTTCTAAAAAAAAGTTTTTAAGGGTATTAAATATTTCATTTTCGTTGCAAAGGTGACAAAAAACGAGTGCTTTTGTCATGTTTTATGGGATGTTTTTCAACATAAAGGAAATAAATGAAAAACTTTCGGGGTCGGCTCACATATCGGAAAAATGAGTGATAAAGAATATTCGAGGAGAGCTGCGGTTATCCGCAGTTTTTTTATTTAAACAAACATATCATGCAAAGACAGAGAGGTAAAGATTTTTCTGAAAAATGAATGCTTTACATCAAATAAGGCAAGATAACGAAAAGCGTTTTTTCATTTCCTTACAAGGCTTTACTTATTGTTTACATGATCAACAGCCGCATTTAACAAAATTTTCCTAACATGATAAACGGAATACATTAAAGGAGGCATGAAAAAAATGAATTTGTTTCAAAATATGAAATCAAAATTTCTGCCAATCGCCGCTGTTTCTGTCCTTACAGCTGGAATCTTTGCCGGAGCTGAGCTGCAGCAAACAGAAAAGGCCAGCGCCAAAAAACAAGACAAAGCTGAGATCAGAAATGTCATTGTGATGATAGGCGACGGCATGGGGACGCCTTACATAAGAGCCTACCGTTCCATGAAAAATAACGGTGACACACCGAATAACCCGAAGTTAACAGAATTTGACCGGAACCTGACAGGCATGATGATGACGCATCCGGATGACCCTGACTATAATATTACAGATTCAGCAGCAGCCGGAACAGCATTAGCGACAGGCGTTAAGACATATAACAATGCAATTGGCGTCGATAAAAACGGAAAAAAAGTGAAATCTGTACTTGAAGAGGCCAAACAGCAAGGCAAGTCAACAGGGCTTGTCGCCACGTCTGAAATTAACCACGCCACTCCAGCCGCATATGGCGCCCACAATGAATCACGGAAAAACATGGACCAAATCGCCAACAGCTATATGGATGACAAAATAAAAGGCAAACATAAAATAGACGTGCTGCTCGGCGGCGGAAAATCTTATTTTAACCGCAAGGACAGAAACTTGACAAAGGAATTCAAACAAGCCGGCTACAGCTATGTGACAACTAAACAAGCATTGAAGAAAAATAAAGATCAGCAGGTGCTCGGGCTTTTCGCAGATAAAGGGCTTGCTAAAGCGCTCGACCGTGACAGCAAAACACCGTCTCTCAAAGACATGACGGTTTCAGCAATTGATCGCCTGAACCAAAATAAAAAAGGATTTTTCTTGATGGTCGAAGGGAGCCAGATTGACTGGGCGGCCCATGACAATGATACAGTAGGAGCCATGAGCGAGGTTAAAGATTTTGAACAGGCCTATAAAGCCGCGATTGAATTTGCGAAAAAAGACAAACATACACTTGTGATTGCAACTGCTGACCATACAACCGGCGGCTTTACCATTGGCGCAAACGGGGAAAAAAATTGGCACGCAGAACCGATTCTCTCCGCTAAGAAAACACCTGAATTCATGGCCAAAAAAATCAGTGAAGGCAAGCCGGTTAAAGATGTGCTCGCCCGCTATGGCAATCTGAAAGTCACATCTGAAGAAATCAAAAGCGTTGAAGCAGCTGCACAGGCTGACAAAAGCAAAGGGGCCTACAAAGCCATCATCAAGATTTTTAATACTCGCTCCAACAGCGGATGGACGAGTACCGATCATACCGGCGAAGAAGTACCGGTATAC
Organism: Bacillus sp. PS108; assembly: GCF_037963335.1. Classification (NCBI taxonomy): domain Bacteria; kingdom Bacillati; phylum Bacillota; class Bacilli; order Caryophanales; family Bacillaceae; genus Bacillus; species Bacillus sp. PS108. The sequence goes on along the minus strand of NZ_CP150155.1, from coordinate 972,985 downwards.
GCGTACGGCCCCGGAAAAGAAAAATTCCGCGGATTGATTAACAATACGGACCAGGCAAACATCATATTTAAGATTTTAAAAACTGGAAAATAAAAAGGATGCAGAACGCTGCATCCTCTTTTTTATAAATATCTGCGGTGAACACCTTTTCCGTCGTAGGAAAACATGACTTCCTTATCCTCAAGCACAGACTCAATGTGCACGCTTCTTCCCCAAAGCTGGAATAAATAAGGGAGCACTTTCTCCAAATATTTCAAATCTAACTCTATTCCTTCATACCAATGCTTAATATAGAGCTCGTTATTTTTCATATAATCGCCGTCGTTTACTGTCAAATATGGAAAACCGCCATTTACCCGCATGCTTACGAGCTGGTCGCGCACCGACTTCCACTGTTTATCGATGATTTTATAATCTCGGCCCTGTTTTTGAAACAAATAAAGATCCTCGCGCATGACTAATTCTTTGGTTAAATAATTGCGGATGAAAGAGATATCGGATTCAATCTCCCTGACCTCAAACATTTTCTCCCGGCCGGAGTCAGGCTGCACGCCCATTTTCTTCATTTCCTCCGTCGGGTTGTTGTACCTCTCCTCAATGTCTTCAAATATTTTTAGCCCTAAATAATAAGGATTAATGCCTGTTTTGGACGGCTGAACGACACCTGCATTCAGCTTGGCGAACTCGATCGCTTCATCAGAGGTTAAATCAAGCTCACGTATAATTCGCTGGTGCCAATAGGAAGCCCAGCCCTCATTCATAATCTTGGTTTCCAGCTGAGGCCAGAAATAAAGCATTTCCTCTCTCATCATCGTTAATATATCACGCTGCCATGGCTCCAGCTCCCGGGAATGCTCCTCGATAAAAAGCAGGATATCTTTTTCAGGCCGCGGCGGGAACGGTTTTTTCGATTTTTTCACTTGTTTTTTCGGTTTCTTTTCATCCAATGACCATAGATCATCGTAAGGCGTGGCTGCCTCTTCAATCTCCTCTTCCTCATCATCCACACTCCATTGGAGCTTTGGTCGGACCAACGACGGATCGATATGCTCCTGAATCGAAAGGATTGCATCTAAAAAAGATTCGACTTCTTTTATCCCGTGAACCTGTTCATAGTGTTTTATCCGTTCAGCTGTTGCCGCCATGCTTTCCACCATATCGCGCTTCGTGTTTTGGAAACGGCAGTTGTTTTTGAAGAAATCGCAATGAGCAAGAACGTGTGCGACAATCAATTTATTTTGGATCAGTGAGTTGCTGTCCAGCAAAAAAGCGTAGCATGGATCTGAGTTAATGACCAGTTCATAGATCTTACTTAACCCTAGATCATAGTGCAGCTTCATCTTGTGAAACTGCTTGCCGAAGCTCCAGTGGCTGAATCTTGTCGGCATCCCGTACGCGCCAAATGTATAAATAATTTCAGCCGGGCAGATTTCATATCTCATCGGGTAGAAATCAAGGCCGAATCCTTTTGCAATTTCGGTAATTTCCTCAATTGCCCGCTGTAATCCCTTCTTCTCCTCCGCGTTCAACCGAATCCCCCCTACTTGGACTTATCTATAATGTATGAGCCCGCCAGACAAAAGATGATAGTCTCACTCGGGCAAGAAAAAATTCCCCCCGGCACATTCATCTGTTTGCTTATTGGATAAGTGGGTAAACACACACCATACTACGAAAAAGGAGCGATACCAATTGAATGTAGCAGACGTGTTTTCTTCTTATCTCAGTAAGCTGCCAAACGTAATCATTGCTTTACTCGTCTTATTAATCGGCTGGGCTATTGCTAAAATCATTGAAAAAGCGGTATACAAAGGACTCAGCAAAACAAAAATCGACGACAAGCTCTTTGCTGGGAAAAAGCCTTCACGCTATTCCTCGGAAAAAGTCATAAGCAAGGTCGTTTATTTTATCGCACTGATCATCGTCTTTATTTTATTCTTTAACATTTTGCACCTGACAACAGTGGCATCGCCGTTTGTCAGTATGCTTTCGGCGATTGCAGCCGCGATCCCAAGCGTGCTGAAAGCTGGACTCATTCTGCTGTTAGGATGGGCTGCAGCCTCTGTTTTAAGCTTCCTTGTCAAAAAAATCGGGATGAAGCTGAACACGAGTGACAAACTGCGCAAGTGGAATTTGGTGTCTGAAGGAAAAGATATTCACCAGGCTGTCAATACCGCTTCACAAATTGTCTTTTATCTCGTGCTGCTTGTTTTTCTGCCAGGGGTCTTATCTTCTTTGAAAATCAGCGGCATTTCAGGTCCTTTTACAAATATGATGGAAAGCGTGCTCGCTTTTCTGCCGAAATTATTTGCAGCGGCGCTTATCGTATTAATCGGCTGGCTTGTTGCCCGCCTTGTCCGTGATATCATTACGAATTTCCTTGCAAGCATCGGCACGGAAAGATTCGCGGCACGTATGGGTTTATCAATTTACTTAAAAGACACAAGCCTTTCAGCAGTCATTGGAACAATCGCTTATGTGCTGATTATGATTCCGGTTGTCATTTCAGCGCTTGATCAGCTGGATGTCGCCGGCATTTCAAAACCGGCTGTCTCTATGCTGAATACGATTTTAAACATGCTTCCGAACATCATGATTGCCATCGTGCTTGTTTTAGCGGGTATCTGGACAGGAAAATGGGTGAAATCCATGGTGTCCGGACTGCTCCATCGCGCAGGCTTTGATTCTGTCTTAAGGAAAATGGGCATGGAAGCCGGAACGCCTGCAAAGCTGTCCTTGTCTCAAGTTGTCGGTATGATTGCGCAAATCATTGTCATTCTGCTCTTTACAGCTGAGGCGCTTCAAATTGTTCGGCTGCACTTCCTCGTAGAAATTGCCACTGGCATCATCGCGTATCTGCCGAATGTCCTTGTCGCAGTATTCATTCTCGGACTCGGCCTTTACGCAGGAGAATTGGTGAGAAAAGTGCTCTCAAGCATGATAAAAGGCCAGGAATTCAAGTCTTTAGCGCCTATTGCTAAATATACGATTATCGCACTTGCTTTCTTTATGGCCCTGGATCAGCTTGGTGTCGCTGCGACAATCGTCAATTCCGCGTTTATCATCGTTCTTAGCGGCTTCGCACTCGCTTTCGGTTTATCCTTCGGCCTTGGCGGTAAGGATTTTGCATCACGTTATCTGTCTACATTTGAACGCAAAATGCAAAACACAGAAATCGAAAAAAACCGAAAAAACCAAAATCCACCGAATGACATGTAAGCAAAAAACATGCACCCAGCTGGGTGCATGTTTTTTTAATTCCTTTTTTTTCATTTTTCAATCGATTATGATAAGATATAGAAAATGTCTTATTCTGAGGTCTTATTATGAAGTTAACCAATTATACAGATTATTCATTAAGAGTGTTGATTTTTCTGGCTGCAGAGCGTCCCGGAGAACTTTCAAATATAAAACAGATTGCCGAAACGTATTCTATTTCAAAAAATCATCTCATGAAAGTCATATACAGGCTCGGCCAGCTCGGCTACGTAGAAACGATACGCGGACGGGGCGGCGGCATACGATTAGGCATGGAACCTGAAGACATCAACATCGGTGAGGTTGTCAGAAAAACGGAGGACGATTTTAATATTGTTGAATGTTTTGATGCGAACAAGAATCTCTGTGTTATTTCCCCGGTTTGCGGCTTAAAACATGTGCTGAATGAAGCGCTTTTAGCCTACCTCGCAGTTTTAGACAAATATACACTGCGCGACCTCGTCAAAAACAAAGAAGATATCATGAAGCTTTTAAAAATGAAGGAATAGATCAAGATTCCTTCTTTTTTATGCCCTTTTTCCCCCTTATTGTTAAGATAATTTGGCTATTTTTATAAAAAGGCAAAACGATGAGACAAATGTGCCGATATAAAAAAGAAACAGCAAATGCAAAATCATTGGGGGAAAAAGGAGAGCTAAGATGAAAAAGAAATTAGCAGCAGGGCTGACAGCATCTGCGATTGTCGGCACAACTTTAGTAGTGACACCAGCTGAAGCAGCAACGATTAAGGTAAAAAGCGGAGATTCTTTATGGAAACTGGCCCAAACCTATAACACAAGTGTGGCGGCCCTCACATCCGCCAATCATCTTTCGACTACTGTTCTGTCGATCGGCCAGACGCTTACTATTCCAGGCAGCAAATCCAGCACTTCTTCATCTACTTCAAGCTCAACAACCAAGAAGAGCGGAAGTTCTGTTTACACAGTGAAAAGCGGAGATTCACTTTGGCTGATCGCAAATGAGTTTAAAATGACCGTGCAGGAACTGAAAAAATTAAACGGACTAAGCAGCGATTTAATTCGTGCTGGGCAGAAATTAAAGGTGTCCGGTACAGTTTCTTCAAGCTCTAGTTCCAGTAAAAAAAGCAACTCTAATAAGAGTTCAAGCTCCAGTTCAAAAAGCAGTTCTAATAAGAGTTCAAGTTCCTCATCTTCTACGGGAACATATAAGGTGCAGCTTGGAGATTCACTCTGGAAAATTGCAAACAAAGTCAATATGTCCATCGCTGAATTGAAGGTCTTGAACAACTTAAAATCAGACACCATTTACGTGAATCAGGTGTTGAAAACAAAATCAAGCGGCTCTGATACGTCTTCTAAAGACAATTCATCCAAATCGAACCAAACTTCAGCAACAACTAAATATACCGTTAAAAGCGGTGATTCACTTTGGAAAATCGCAAACAACTATAACCTGACTGTACAGCAAATCCGAAATATCAACAATCTGAAATCAGATGTGCTGTACGTTGGACAAGTATTGAAGCTGACAGGTAAAGCATCTTCAGGCTCTTCATCATCGTCGTCTTCTTCGTCAAATGCAAGCTCCGGCACGACGACTACATACACGGTGAAAAGCGGTGATTCCTTATGGGTAATTGCTCAAAAATTTAATGTAACAGCTCAGCAGATTCGTGAGAAAAACAATTTAAAAACGGATGTCTTGCAGGTTGGCCAAAAGCTGGTCATTTCCGGAAAAGCTTCATCATCGTCTTCATCCGGTTCTTCAAACACCACCAGCTCAACGAGTGCGAAGATTAACACAATGATTTCGGCCGCTAAAGCGCAGCTTGGGGTTCCGTATCGCTGGGGGGGCACGACACCGTCCGGGTTTGACTGCAGCGGATTCATTTACTATGTACTGAACAAAGTCACATCCGTATCTAGATTAACGGCAGCGGGATATTGGAACACAATGAAATCAGTTAGCCAGCCTGCTGTCGGAGATTTTGTTTTCTTTACAACATATAAAGCCGGCCCTTCCCACGTCGGAATTTACCTAGGCAACGGGGAATTCATAAATGCCAACGATTCCGGAGTTGTCATTTCCAATATGAACAACTCTTACTGGAAACAGCGCTATCTCGGTGCAAAACGATATTTCTAAAAATAGAAACTGTGCGGCCTTAACGGCTGTACAGTTTTTTATTAGAGCCTAAAGACGTTGATGCTGATCATATGATTTGTCACCGGATGAAAATAGACTTCGGCCCGAACAGAAAAAGTGTCATCTTTCTGTCTGACTGTCACCCGAAAGACATCTTTCGTCTGCTGATCATTCACCTCTGTACGCCCCATATAAGCATAATCAGAAAATGAAGCGCCCTTATATTCATCCTGAATTTTGCTCCAGGCAAGCTGTTCCCACTTTTGAACGGACTCGTCTGTGTCCGTTGAATGACCTTTTGCAGCCATTGACACGATAATCAATCCGCAAAAAAGAAGCGCGATGGTATACGGCAGGGATTTCATTTTTTCAGTCTCCTGTACCCAGAATATATTCCCTCATAGGTTTACCAAAAGCGATATCTTCATTCAGGCATTTTGATTTTATGTCTCCCTCATATTGCTACCCCTTTACTGACGCAGACGGCAAGTTTTGCCCCGTCAATAACAGAGGATGCGGCATAAACTAATCATGAACTTCTCACCCAAGAAAGGAGAAGCGATTCATGGATTATGCCGATTACGATAAAGCGCTTTATTACACCCATCGTTCTCAATGGGATAATTTATTAATTTTAATGGTGCGTACAGAGGACGATTTGTTATCAAAACGAATTGAGCATTTTCTGCATGCGTATCATTTTGAACAGGATTACGCCGTTTTAGAAAAGATGCTGTATTCCCTTCTCCGATATATTGATCATGCCACAGAGCTGACTTATGAAGATCAAATAGCCCTTCTCACATAAACAAATCCCGGCGTTTAGACGCCGGGATTTCCTGCTTTTGCGAACATGCTGAGTTCTTCAACAAGCTCTTTTAAGCTTTCCTTAATGTTTTCAGCCACTGTAGCATTTTCAACATCAATATGCACCGGATCAAGCACCAGCTGCTTCGGAATGACATTGGCGTAGACACCCCGCATCACAGTTCTCATATTGTTCAGCGCATTGATGCCGCCTTTTCCGCCTCCCGCTACTGCCAATAATGCAACGGGCTTATATTTGAATTGTTCGCTGCTTAGAAAATCCAAGGCATTTTTTAAAGCGCCGCTCATGCCGCTGTGATATTCAGGCGATAATAATACAATCGCATCCGCTTTCGTAACGCGTTGCTTAAGCTCCTGTACCTTCAACAGTTCAGATTGATCCGCTTCACCGTTAAAAACCGGCAATACAAACTCGCTTAGATCAATCAAATCCATGTGATACAGAGCTGCAATATAGGATGCTGCAATTCTTGTTCTGCCATGTTTTCTAGGCGTGCCATTTATGACTAACATGTTCATTTTGAGATCTCTCCATTCAGGTTATATTTCACTGCGAAAAGCGCTGCTTGCGTGCGATCGGCCACTTCAAGTTTTGCTAAAAGATTCGATACATGGGTTTTTACTGTTTTTTCTGAAATAAACAAGGCTGCTGCGATTTCTTTATTGCTTTTCCCGTTCGCTATTTCAGTCAGAACGTCTTTTTCCCTTCTTGTTAATTGATAGTATTTTTCTTTTTCCGGGTCGTGCTGATTTTTCATATGTGTTAGCAAATGGGGCATAATAGCTGTAGAAAGCTTGTATTCGCCACCATGCACTTGTCTTAGTGTTTTCACCAATTCCTCGGGCTCCGTATCCTTTAATTGATACGCCTTCGCGCCTGCCTGAAGCGCGGGGATGACGTGCTCCTGATCAGAGTAGCTCGTCAGCACAATGATATTCGTCTCCGGAAATTGCTGTATTGCTTTTTTAATGGCTTGAATGCCGTCCATTTCGGGCATAGACAGATCCATTAGCACAAGATCCGGCTTTGTCTCTTCGATGACACGGAGAGCTTCTATTCCGGTTGCAGCTTCTCCGACGACTTCAATATCATCCTGGGTGGCAAAGAAAAAACGCAGACCCTTTCTGACAACATGATGATCATCAGCAATGACAATTTTCATACCGCCCCTCCTTTTCGGCTTGTTAGCGGAAGCCTGATGGACAGCTTTGTTCCTGTTCCAAGCGCTGACTCAATCCAAAACTTAGCTCCGGCTTTTTCCGCTCGCTCTTTCATACCCTTGATGCCAAGTGAAGGCAGATCGGCATGCGCTTCATAGCGAAATCCCGCCCCATGATCGATGATATCCAGCTCCGCATGGCACAAAGAAGCAGTCAGACTAACATATGCCGTATCCGTTCCGGCATGCTTTTTGCAGTTATTTAAAGCTTCCTGTACGACACGCCATAGCATATGCTCCTGCTCATCAGTCAGAACAGGACAGCCTTTTTGTGTAAAAATGATCTTCAATCCAATGAGCGCACCATAGCTTTTAATGGCTTCAGCCAGCCCTTTTTCCAATCCTCCGGGGCGAAGCTGCCAAATTAACGCTTTCATTTCTGCGAGCGCGTCCTGTGATAGGTTTTGAATGAAATCAATCATCTGCTGTAAATTTTCATCTTTTGTTAGTGTCTTCGCAGCTTTGGCAGTTAAACTGACGGAAAACAGCATTTGATTGACTGAATCGTGAAGCTCCTGAGCGAGGCGGTTACGCTCCATTAAAAGAGCATTTTTTTGTTGATATTCAGAAAGCCTCATACGCTGGATTGCCGTTCCGATCTGAAAGGCGACAGACTCGAGTAAATGCAGCTCTTCCTCATCAAACATGGTTTTTCCGGCCGCCGCTACATTTAACAATCCGAATCTTCTGTCCCCGTCTTCTAAAGGCACAGTTGCATGATGCGTAATCCCTTCTGTGTCAAAACAATGCAGGTTATCTGCTGATTCGATGCGTTTGCAGTTCATGATATTTGCAGCCTTTCTAAGCCCTCCGTTATTGAATTTCGTCAGGCAGTAACACTCCCCTTCGCACATCAGCACTTTTTCCTTGCGGCTTAAAGCCGGGGGCAGATAAGCGTCGGCCGCTAACGTATAAGACCCATCTTCTTCGATCAGAAAAATCCATCCGGATTGAAGGTTTGTCAGACTCAGCAACTCTTTTAAAACCTCATCCAGTGTTGCATTGATATCGTGCCCTTGATTTAAGGTTTCCGCAATCGTTTTAAGCGTTTTTAATTTTTCCATCCTCGTTTTGCTCACGTTTCTCACTCCGGCATTGATCTTGTATTTAAGATTATACCAGTTTTTTGTATTTCATTACTTCACTGATGGGATGATTTTCTTTCAGACTTTTGAATGAGAAAAAGAAAAAGCCGGATCATTTACAATGACCCAGCTAATACTTGAATTATTTTGCCGTCGACTCAACAATTTCATCCACCGTCTTCATTACATCTTCAGAAAGGACGGCAAGTCGCTTTTCACTGTCTTCCAAAGATGACCCTTTTACGGCGAAATAAAATTTAACCTTCGGCTCAGTTCCAGAAGGACGAAGACAGAACCAAGACCCGTCTTCCAGGAAGTATTTCAGTACATTTGATTTTGGCAAGTCGATAGCTTCTTCTTTGTTTTCAGTCAGAAGCGTCAGTTTGCTTACAGCGTAATCTTCTGCTGTGACAACCTGTTTGCCTGCCATTTTCTGCGGCGGATTTTGTCTGAAGGAAGCAAGAATCGCTTCAATTTGCTCTGCTCCTTGTTTTCCTTTCAGCGTCAGTGATTTCAGCCCTTCACGATAAAAACCATACTCGTTAAAGAGATTGATGAGCGCCTCATACAATGACATTCCCTGTTTTTTATAGAACGCGCAAACTTCAACTGCCAAAAGCGCAGCCTGAATGGCGTCCTTATCGCGGGCAAAATCCCCGATTAAATAACCGTAGCTCTCTTCATAACCGAATTGGAAGGTATACTGGCCTGATGCCTCGTATTCCTTGATCTTTTCACCGATAAACTTAAAGCCTGTCAGCGTATCAATCGTATCAAGGCCGAATGAAGAAGCTACAGCACGGCCGATTTCGCTTGTGACGATCGTTTTGAGAACAACACCATTATCAGGCAGGATGCCTTGTTTTTTCTTTTCAGAAAGCAGGTAATGAAGCAGCAGCGCTCCGGTTTGGTTTCCTGTCAGCACTGTATATTTGCCTTGATCGTTTTTCACCGCGATGCCGAGGCGGTCAGCATCAGGATCTGTCGCGATGAGAATATCTGCATTCTGCTCCTCCCCAAGCTTAATGGCATATTCGAATGCCGCATGCTCTTCCGGGTTCGGCGATGTAACAGTGGAGAAGTTTGAATCCGGCAGTTCCTGTTCTTTGACAACCGTTACATTTTTGTAGCCGAGTGCTTCAAGACCGCGTCTGACCGGTTTATTTGCAGTTCCATGCAGCGGTGTGAAAACAACCTTTACATCTACTTCTTCCGATAATTCAGGATGTACAGAAATGGACGTCAGTTTTTCTGTATAAACTTTATCAATATCTTCACCGATGATTTTGATTAAGCCTTTTTCTTTTAACTTATTTTCTTCGTCCACTGTGATCGTCAGCTCATTTTCAATCGCGTTTACCTGCTCAATGACGATGTCCGCTTCCTTTGGAGGCAGCTGGCCGCCATCATCCCCGTATACTTTGTAGCCGTTATATTCAGGCGGGTTATGGCTTGCCGTTACCACAATTCCACCATAAGCGTTCAGCTGTCTGACAGCGAATGACAGCTCTGGCGTCGGGCGAAGCTCATCAAACACGTATGTTTGGATGCCTTGTGTTGCAAGTGTTTTTGCCGCTTCCATCGCGAACTCCGGAGATTTATGGCGGGAATCATAAGCAATGACAACGCCCCGTTTTTTCGCTTCCTCACCTTGCTTCGAGATGTATGCCGCAAACCCGGCCGATGCTTTGCGCACAGTGTAAATATTCATCCGATTTGTCCCGGCGCCGATTTCCCCGCGCATTCCGCCGGTACCGAATTCAAGGTCTTTATAGAAACAGTCCTCAAGGGCCTGTTCATCTCCCTCTAATTCAATAAGGCGCTCTTTTAATTCCGGATCTAAATGGTCTGTCTGTTTCCAGCGTTCATAGCTCTTTCTCCAAGTCATATTCGTCCTCCTATGTATCAGCTTATGCCATTATTTTATATGAAGCGGGTGCCTCTGTCACTTGATAACCTGAGATCTTGCCCTTTCGGCACGTAAAAAGAAATAACGGGCTGCAGACAGCCCGTTATGATTTATTGCTCAAGCGGTACGACCGCATCGTGTAAAAGCTTGTTGAGGTTTTCTGTATGTTTGTTTTTCGCCTGCTCATCCCATTGGAATCGCTCGCTCATAAAATCAATAACGGCATCTTTATATGTTCTTACCCAATTGATATCAAAAAATAAACGTCCCGTTCTGCGGACAAAGAAGTCAGCAGGGGTTGCAGTCATCTCTTCTTCTATACTGTATTCTGCCTCAGCAAGAATATGAACCGGAATGTTGCGTTTCGCGGCCTCATCTTTCAGCGCTTCTACCCGGTCAAAGACGCGATCTACGTTAGAGCCGTATCTGATCGCAAGCTGTTTTGCGTCTTTTTCTGATAAACCGGCTGCAATTCCTTCTTTTGTTTTCACGGTAACGAAGGACATAAGATTTTTCGAACCGCCGACGTGCCCGCCAGAGATTGGCATGTTTTTCGTTTTACATGGTCCAAAATCCTTTTCGCCCTCTTCTTTTAAGCGATCACGGACAAGATCAACGATGTGCTCCGCCATTTTTCTGTATCCAGTCAGTTTTCCGCCAGCAATGGTGATCAGGCCTGAGTCAGATGTCCAAATCTCGTCTTTCCGTGAAATTTCAGAAGGATCTTTGCCTTCTTCATGAATCAGCGGACGCAGCCCCGCCCAGCTGGATTCGATGTCATTCGCAGTGATATTCAGTTCCGGGAACATGTAATTGATTGATTTGATGACATAATCACGATCCTCCGTTGTCATCCGCGGATGCTCCAGCGCCTCTTTGTAAACAGTGTCTGTTGTTCCCACGTATGTTTTGCCTTCACGAGGAATCGCAAATACCATCCGGCCATCAGGTGTATCGAAATATACAGCCTGTTTCAGCGGAAAGACAGACTGGTCAAATACAAGGTGAATGCCTTTTGTATGCTGCAAATGCTTTCCGTTTTTCGAATGGTCTTTTTCTCTGAGCTGATCGACCCAAGGGCCTGTAGCATTGACAATTTTTTTCGCATACACTTTATATTCTTTCTTTGTCAGCACATCTTCAATTAATACGCCGACGGCTTTGCCTTTTTCGTAAAGAAGCTCCTTCACTTTGGAGTAATTCACAGGCTCTGCCCCGAATTTCACCGCTTCCTTCATGACTTCGATGGTCAGTCTCGCATCGTCAGTGCGGTATTCCACATAGTACCCGCCGCCTTTTAAGCCGTCTTTTTTTACCAAAGGCTCTTTTTGCAGCGTTTCTTTTGCTGAAAGCATGCTTCTTCGTTCTGACTTTTTCACACCTGCAAGGAAGTCATAAACCCTTAACCCGATAGATGTTGTAAATGAACCAAATGTGCCGCCTTTATGAAATGGAAGCAGCATCCATTCCGGTGTAGTGACATGCGGGCCGTTTTCATACACAATCGCCCGCTCTTTTCCTACCTCAGCGACCATTTTCACTTCAAATTGTTTTAAATAGCGCAAGCCGCCATGTACCAGCTTCGTTGATCGGCTTGATGTTCCTGCCGCAAAGTCCTGCATTTCGCTTAGTGCGACCTTCATTCCCCTTGATGCCGCGTCAAGAGCTGTTCCGGCTCCTGTAATTCCTCCTCCGATAATAAATAGGTCATATGTTTTTTTCGTCATGTCTGTCAGCATGCGATCTCTTTCAAGACTTGAAAATTGATGTTTCATCATTACGTTTCCTCCTTGTTGTCACGGTAAATAGAAAAAGAGACCACAACAGCCAAAGTGCATGCTTACACTTTGGTGCTGTGGTCTCTCCTCATCTCAGGACCGTTCTTATTAACTTGTAACCATTATACCATAGTATTACTTTATTTGAAAGCCATAGCTGCTTTCACGGCTTTTTGCCAGCCTTTATACAGCTCATTTCGTTTTTCTTCTTCTAATTCAGGCTCAAACCGTTTATCCAGATTCCACTGGTTCGCGATTTCAGAACGGTCCTTCCAGAATCCCACAGCGATACCCGCCAAATAAGCCGCGCCAAGTGCAGTCGTTTCATTAATTTCCGGGCGCTCCACAGGAACATTCAGCAGGTCTCCTTGGAACTGCATTAGGAAATTGTTTTTCACAGCTCCTCCGTCTACACGAAGCGTCTTTAATGAAATGTTTGAATCTGCTTCCATTGCGTCAAGCACATCTTTTGTCTGATAAGCCAATGACTCCAGTGTCGCACGGATAAAGTGCTCTTTTGTTGTCCCTCTTGTCAGGCCGAAAACCGAACCGCGCACATCGCTGTCCCAGTAAGGCGTTCCCAGTCCGACAAATGCTGGAACAACATACACGCCGTCAGTTGAATCCACTTTTTCTGCATAAGATTCGCTTAGCGATGAATCCTGGAACATTCTCAAACCGTCTCTAAGCCACTGGATGGCAGAGCCTGCGACAAAAATGCTTCCTTCTAACGCATAGTTCACTTTTCCGTCAATGCCCCAAGCGATTGTTGTCAAAAGCCCATGTTCGGACTTAATTGCTTTTTCCCCGGTATTCATCAACATGAAACATCCTGTGCCGTAAGTGTTTTTCCCCATGCCTTCTTCAAAGCATGCCTGGCCGAACAATGCGGACTGCTGGTCGCCTGCCGCTCCAGCAATCGGGATATTTTTTCCGAAGAAGTGATAATCAACAGTCTCCGCATACACATGAGAGGACGGCTTCACTTCAGGGAGCATGGATTTCGGTACGCCTAGAATGTCGAGCAGTTCATCGTCCCATTTTAAATCGTAAATATTAAACATCAGTGTTCTTGAGGCATTGGAGTAATCGGTCACATGCGCTTTTCCGCCTGACATTTTCCAAATGAGCCACGTATCAATCGTTCCAAACAGCAGCTCGCCTTTTTCCGCTTTTTCTCTCGCGCCTTCCACATTGTCTAAAATCCACTTCACCTTCGTGCCGGAGAAGTATGGATCGATTAAAAGCCCAGTTTTTTCTCTGAATTTATCATTATATCCTTTTTCACGAAGTTCCTCACAAATGCCGGACGTCTGTCTGGACTGCCAAACGATTGCATTATAGACAGGACTTCCTGTATCTTTATCCCACACAACCGTCGTCTCGCGCTGGTTCGTGATGCCGATGCCGGCAATTTGAGAAGCGCTGATTCCTGATTCAGAGATGACTGAGGCGATAACCGCGAGGACAGAGCCCCAAATTTCATTGGCATTATGCTCAACCCAGCCAGGATGCGGGAAGTATTGTGTAAATTCCTTTTGAGCAGAGTGGACAATTTTGCCTTCTTTATTAAACAGAATCGCTCTTGAACTTGTCGTCCCCTGATCTAAGGATAAAATGTACGTTTCCATAAGATGTCTCCCCTTTGATTAAATATATTTAGAATTTGATAATGTTTTAGCAGAATGTGCTTTCGTATAAACATAGAGTCCTAACAATACCACAACCAATATAACGCTTACAATCCAGAAGCTGCTTGTGATGTGCCCTTTAAATGCAGCGTTGTAAAATACGCCGCCGAATGATCCGCCTAAAATCGGGCCGACTACCGGAACCCATGCGTATTTCCAGTTTGATGAGCCCTTCCCCGGAATCGGAAGAAAAGCGTGGGCTATCCGCGGACCTAAGTCACGTGCAGGATTGATAGCATAGCCGGTGGTGCCTCCCAGAGAAATACCGATTGCTACAATGAGGAAACCGACGATTAAAGGATTAAGTCCTTCTGTAAATTGATTTGCCCCAATGGCCAAGATTCCAAGTACAAGGACAAATGTCCCAATCACTTCGCTTAAAACGTTTGCAAATGTATGCGGAATGCTGGGCCCTGTTGAGAAAACACCCAGCTTGGCAGCGGGATCATCCGTTGACTTCCAGTGCGGGAGGTAATGCAGATAGATAATCACCGCACCGATGATCGCTCCGATCATTTGCGCCGCAATATAAACCGGAACCTCTTTCCAAGGAAAATCTCCTACAAATGCAAGCGCTATCGTTAGCGCCGGATTCAAATGGGCACCGCTGATGCCGCCAACCGCGTATGCCGCCATGGCAACACCCAATCCCCATCCAAATACAACAACAATCCAGCCAGACTGGAATGAAAGCGATTTCTTTAAATTGACACCTGCACAAACACCTGCACCAAAAATGATAAGCAGCATCGTACCGATGACTTCTCCCCAAAATGCTGTCATAGCACATTCCTCCTAAAGTCACGATTAAAAAGCATGATAGAGAAGAAGAGTATAAAAAAACCACAACAAACCGCTTTACGGGTGCATGAACATTTGCCGTAAAGAGCTGCTGTGGTCTCCGAGTTCTCCATCACAATGTATTAACCTAGTGCAATTGTATCAGTGCATGAAAGCGGTGTCAATCATTTTCCGTCAAAAAGTTTTCATATTTTTTCCACAATTTGGTATTAGATGTTGTGACAGCTACAGCCCCCGCTTTCAATGCCTGCTCTACATCCTCTTCCGTACGGATGAAACCCCCGGCAAAGATGGGAATCCCTGTTTTCTCTTTTATTTCCTGAATGAGTGTCGGAACGATGCCGGGAAGCACTTCGATGAAGTCAGGCTTATGCTTGCCGATAAACTCCATGCTCTTCTCCATCGCGCTTGTATCAAGCAAAAACAGGCGCTGAATGGCATAAATTTTCTTCTGCTTCGCTTTGGCAATCACGTTCGATCTTGTGGAAATAATCCCAGCGGGCTTGATATCCTGACATATAAATTCCGCACCGTATTCGTCATGCTTAATCCCTTGAATGAGATCGACGTGCACCATCATGTTCTTTCCGTGCTTTTGCGCTTCTTTGATCACGCCCTTCAGCTGGCCGAGATGAATATCAAGAATAACACCGTAAGAGAACGAACTGTTCAAAAACTCATCAAATTGCTTCATATTGCGAATAGCCGGTAAGATCGGCTGGTTGTGAAAACTCATCATGTGCTCCTTTAATAAATCACTTTTATATTATATCGTTTGAAAGCTTTCTTTCACCGTTTTCACGATAAAGGAAAGGTCCTCTTCTGTCAGGCAAAATGGCGGCGCAAGCTGGATGACATTGTTGTAGCCGGCGACTGTATCGCCGTTTTTGCCGATGATCAGCCCTTTTTCTTTGCACGCCGCAACCACTTGGTTTACTTTGGCGGCATCAGCCGGCTCTTTAGTCAATTTATCTTTGACGAGTTCGATTCCAATCAGCAGCCCTTTTCCTCTAACATCTCCGACTGCCTGATGTTCTCTCAGAGGTTGAAGCTCACCTAAAAGCTTTGCTCCAAGATCGCGGGATCGCTGAATCAGCTGTTCGTCCTCCATAATTTGCAGGTTTTTCAACGCCAAGGCACAGGCAGCCGGGCTTCCGCCGAACGTGTTCACGTGGCGGAAACGGTCATAAGGAGCTTCCCCCTGATACGCTTCGAAAATGTCCCGTTTCACAGCAGTCGCTGACAATGGCAGATACGCGCTTGTGATTCCCTTTGCCATCGTAATGATATCAGGCTTCACACCGTAGTGCATAAACCCGAACGGCTCACCTGTCCGTCCAAACCCGCAGATCACTTCATCGCAAATCAAAAGGGCTCCGTGGCGCCGGCAAATGTCCTCCACCTTTTTCATATATCCGTCCGGCGGCATTAATATGCCTCCGCCTGTAATGATGGGCTCCATAATGACCCCGGCAATCGTTTCGCTTAATTCCCATGTCATGATGCGGTCGATTTCATTTGCGCTTTCAAGCGTGTCTGCATCATCAGGATTCCGGTATATATCTGGCGGAGCTGCATGCAGGAACCCTTGGCTCAAAGGCTCGTATTTATATTTCCGCTGCGCCTGTCCGGTAGCTGAGAGCGCTCCCAATGTATTGCCGTGGTATGCCCGATATCTTGAGATGAATTTATAACGGCTGTGGTCGCCGTTTTGCAGATGGTACTGGCGGGCAATTTTAAAAGCAGTTTCGTTTGCTTCCGATCCGCTGTTGGAAAAAAAGATAACATAATCGCCGCCAAGCCATTCATTCAGCTTTTCCGCCAGTTGAATTGCGGGTGCGTGACTTTGCGTTAACGGGTAGTAAGGCAGCTCCTTTAGTTGCTCATAGGCAGCCTCCGCAAGCTCCTTTCTGCCGTAACCAATGTTGACGCACCACAAACCGGACATCGCATCCAAATAGCGGCGTCCGTCTATGTCGGTTACCCAGGCCCCCTCGGCCTTCTGGGCTATCAGGCTGTCCGCCTGATGCGCTCCCTTCATGGCATGCCACACGAATTGCTCATCTTTTTGCTTTAATCCCTGATTTTGCTGAATGTTTTCCATCCCCATCATCTCCATTTCATTAGCGTTCCCTATAATGCCAATTCAATTGAAACAGACCTTCTCTTTATGTGATGTCTTGGTGATGATTCCCCTGCCTTCAATATAAAGCCAGACCAGGTCAGAGTCAATAAACCGCGTAAATAATAAAACATCCCCTTTCTCAAGAAGAAAGAGGATGCAGCTTCCAAAGCAAAACAGGCAAAGTGACAATGCTCAGCATCGTACTGATAAAGGTCGCACTCGAAACAACTTGGACAGCCATTGCAATAGCAATGGAAGCCTAGCCGATTTCTGTATGATATAGGAAATGGCGAAAATACAGAAACTCCATAAGGCTCCTCCACTATACAATTTACTTTTTTTAAAGAAAGCACCTAAACAATTCCGCTTTTGTTTTAAAAAACCCGCCAATTCAGGCGGGTTTTTTGGGAATTATTTTTTATATTGAATATGATAAATATCACGCCGTCTGTCTTTTAGCTGGCGCACTGTACCGTTTTGGCGCTGTCTTCTGAGAATTTCCAGGTCAACATCGCCGATGACGACCATTTCAATATTCGGGTTTGTTTCGCCAACAATGCCGTCTCGGGCGAATTCAAAATCAGACGGGGCAAAGATGCCTGACTGGGCGTATTGGATATCCATGTTTTCCGTTTGCGGAAGGTTTCCAACCGTTCCCGAGATAACCGTATAAATTTGATTTTCAACCGCTCTTGCCTGCGAACAGTATCTGACACGCAGATAGCCTTGACGGTCTTCTGTACAAAATGGCGTAAAGATGATTTTGGCTCCTTTATCAGCCGCAATCCGGGCAAGCTCAGGAAATTCAATGTCATAACAGATCTGGATCGCGATTTTTCCGCAGTCCGTATCAAACACGCGAACCTGGTCACCTGCGCTGATCCCCCACCATTTGCGTTCATTCGGCGTAATATGGAGTTTGTATTGCTTTTCGATTGTTCCGTCCCGTCTGAACAGGTAAGCGATATTATAGATCTTGCCTTCCTCTTCGACGAAATGAGATCCGCCGATAATGTTGACGTTATACTTCACAGCCAAGTCAGTAAACAGGCTGATGTAATCTTCTGTATACTCGGTAATTCTCTGCACCGCCAAGCTCGGTGACCGTTCCTCAAGGAAGGACATCAGCTGGGTTGTGAAAATTTCCGGGAACACCGCAAAATCAGATCTTGCGTCGGAAGCAACATCGACATAGTATTCTACTTGATTCGCAAATTCCTCAAAGGAATAAATTTTCTTCATTTCGTATTGAATCACACAAATTCTAACAGGGAACGCCGATTTATAATAGCGTTTTGTCTGCTGCGGTAGATAATCCACATTATTCCATTCCATCAGCGTCGCATACTTGATCGAAGCTGTATCATCCGGGAGATAGTTCGGGTTAATTCGCATAAGGGTAAAGCCGTTCATCAGCTGAAAAGAAAGAACCGGATCGTAAATTTGGTGGCGTGTCACCTGTTCAACATACTCTCTCGCTGTCATTTCCTCTGCATATTTGTGATAGTTTGGAATCCGTCCGCCTATGATGATGCTTTTCAGGTTTAAGCGTCTGGCTAAGTCCTTTCTCGCCTCGTACAAACGGTGGCCGATCTTCATTCGTCTGTATTTCGGGTGCACCATGACTTCAATTCCGTACATATTCAAGCCGTCAGGATTATGGTTGGTGATATAACCGTCATCTGTAATGTCCTGCCACGTATGGCGGTCATCATATTCATCAAAGTTAATCAGGAGACTTGAGCACGAACCGATAATTTCACCCTCGAATTCTGCACAAAACTGTCCTTCTGGAAAATGCTCCAAATGGCTGATTAAATGCTCCCGCTTCCAAGGCTCCATTCCTGGAAAGCAGTCCTTTTGAAGATCGATAATCTTGTCGATGTCTTTCTCTTCGATATTGCGGATAACCATTTTCTTTTCAAAACGGGTCAAATCTAATTTCTCAGACAACCTACTCGCTCCTTTCTAGTTTTGTGAGTTCAGATGATCAAGCAATAGGGCGAGCTCCATTTCCGCCATTGATTCAAGCCTGTGATCATAGTCTTCAAACATCAAGGTGCCCGTTACTTTATTCGGGACAATGACACACTTCATTCCTGCGCGTTTCGCAGCAATCGAACCATTGACAGAATCCTCAAACGCGAGACATTCCGCTGGCGATACCCCCAGGTTCTTTGCCGCCAATAAATAGAGCTCAGGATTCGGCTTCACCTCTTCCACATCATCAGCCGTTTGAATAACTTCAAAATCATCAAACAGGCCGATTTGCTTCAAATGGCCGGACACCCATTTATAATCAGAGCTGGAAGCAAGGCCTATTTTTAAGCCTAAATCCTTTGCCGCATTCAAATACGCTTCGACACCAGGTCTCGCTTTTTCTGATTCCATGCGTTTAGCAAACCGCTCTCTTCTCAATTGTGTGAGCTCTTCATGGTTCAGCTTTTTCCCGATCTGCTCTTCTAAATAGTCAAAAGGCCGGAAACCCGCAGCAGTTCCGATGACCTTTCCCCAGACAGATAGCGGCAGCACTGAGCCGTGCTCTTCAAATATTTCCTGAAGAACCTCATATTCGTGTGTTTCTGTATCTAGAATAAGCCCGTCAAAATCAAAAATTAACGCTTTAATCACTGGATACAACTCCTTTAGTACAAATTGAGACATATGTATACACTCAACTATACCCCGAAACAAGTCTGCTTTCAAAAAGTAAGGTTTTATGTGAAGAAAGAGCCTGCACACTGCAAGCTCTTTCTTATTAATGAATGTTTTGGTGAGAAATGTTTGTCAGCGCTAATCCCGCAGACTCGTTCGACATCTGATTGACTGCCAGGTCTCCAAGCGCAACGATCCCGACTAGATTGTTTTGATCTACAATAGGAAGGCGGCGGATTTGGTGCTGGGCCATCAGCTGCGACGCGTCTTCCAGACTCATATTAGGGTTTCCTGATACGAGTTCTGTTGACATCACTTCTGAAACGGGTGTCTGGCCATCACGGCCCTGAGCTGTAGTTCTTAATGCAATGTCACGGTCAGTCAGCATTCCTTTTAAAACACCTTGGTCTACAACGGGGATCGCCCCGACGTTATGCTGTTTCATTAGAGAAGCCGCTTCCTGAATCGTTTGATTCGGAGAAACGGTTGCCACCTGCGTTGTCATTGTATCTTTAACTGAACTCATTGTCAGCACCCCTTTCAATCATTAGTATGTTCAGACACGAGCCGTTTAAAAAGGGAGTTAGAGGAAAGGTTTTATGATATGATTTCTCTGATACAAAAAGAGCTTTTCTAAAAATAGAAAAGCCCTTGCCGCATGATTATATCAGCCTTCTTTGACCGAAAAAGGCTTTGTTAGTCTTCTTTTGAAAGTCAGAAAAAGCAAACGGAAAATAAATCCCAAAATCATTCAGCATCTTGCTGTTTTTTTCAAAAATCGCCTGATCACTCAAATCAGAGTGCGGCGAAGGCTTGGTCAGGATAATATGTATCATTTGCAGACAAGCCATAATTTGAAATGCTTCTTTTAATGTTCCTTGGTAATAATGGTTATTTAAAGACAGAACGCCTTTCTTTTTAAAGCGCTGAATGTCCAGTTCGGAGAAATAAAGAGGAAATACATCATGGATCAGCTCCATAGACAGCTCCTTGATAAAGCTCTCCTGTTCTGCAGTTGCTGCGTTCACAATTCTCACGTCAATCACCTTTCTTGCCATCGAATATCCTAAGTCTTACTCAAGAATAGCACAGAAAAAAACGCGAAAGCTAAGGTAAGTGTTTCCTATGAGAAACAGCAGCCTTCCGCTTCGAAAAGGAGCCATTTAACATGAACCAAAAAGGCAGAGGGCTTGAGATCCTCATCAATGAAAAACAGGACGGCCAATGGCTGTTTTCCGTACTCAAAACAGCGCTCAAAGCTTCTAAACCAGTGATACAAGACTGGATGTCCCATCAACAGATAAAGGTCAATCACGAATCGGTCTTAAACAATATGATTGTAAAAAAGGGAGACCGCGTCTTCATTGATCTTCAGGAAAGTGAAGCATCTTCGGTCATTCCGGAGTATGGCGAGCTTGATATTTTATATGAGGACAATCATATGCTCATCGTCAATAAACCCGCTGGCATTGCGACGCATCCGAATGAGGATGGGCAAACCGGCACACTGGCTAATTTGATCGCTTATCATTATCAGATAAATGGCGAAACATGTAAGGTGCGCCACGTCCATCGTCTTGATCAGGATACATCTGGCGCTATCGTTTTTGCCAAGCATCGTTTGGCACACGCCATCTTAGACCAGCAGTTAGAGAAAAAGACGCTGAAGCGTACGTATACCGCCATCGCTGAAGGTAAGCTACGAACGAAAAAAGGGACAATTAATTCACCAATCGGCAGAGACCGGTCACACCCGACAAGACGCCGGGTTTCACCAGGCGGGCAAACAGCCGTCACTCATTTCAAGGTAATGGCCAGCAATGTGAAAGAACGGCTGTCGCTCGTTGAATTAGAGCTGGAAACAGGCAGAACACACCAAATCCGTGTTCATATGGCGAGCATCGGACATCCGTTGACAGGAGACTCGCTTTACGGAGGCGGGAGCAAGCTGGTAAACAGGCAGGCACTGCACGCCAATAAAGTACAAGCGGTTCACCCGATAACAGACGAGCTCATAGTTGCTGAAGCCCCTTTCCCGGCTGATATGAAAAACCTTTGCCGCACATATTTTTCATGAAGAAAAGCCGCAGGCACTGCCTCGGCTTTTTAAGTCACTCGTTTTCCATATATAATATAGCGTTTCGGGGCATTTCCGACGTATGAAAACGGATAGCAGGTCGTCAGAATCAGCTCTTCCTTTTCATGCTGGAGGGTGATAATAGATGTGTCATCCTTATCGACAATTTTTGTTTTTACAATTTCATATCTGAATTCTCCATATGACAGGAGAATGCGGAGCTGATCCCCCTTTTCCAGCTCTCCCGTCCGGCGAAACACGGTATCCCGATGCCCCGACAGCACAATTTGTCCGTTTTCATCAGGATAATAGCTGTCCTTGTAATGCCCGACACCTTTTTCTAAATCATTAGCATCGGTGCCCTCCACGATCGGAAGCTCTGCATTGATTTTCGGTATTTCTAAAATGCCGCTCGCTTGGCCGGTCTCAGGCTTAAATGATGCTTTGTTCTTTGCTTGATCTGCGCTATTTTTTGTCCCCAAAGGTTCCTGCGGCTTTTTAGCCGCCAGTTTTGCTTCTTTTAATGTCTGTTCCGTTTTCATATTCGTATCGATCAATTTAAAGCCTCCATAGCCTGTGATCACTAGGCCGGCAGCAATGATAAATAGTGGAATAACTTTTTTCACGTTCTGGAGGCGCTCCTTTTTCTTCTGACATATAGATAAGTTCCGGACAATGTCACCGCCGCACCGATCACCATAAAGTTATAGTAGCCCGCTGACGTATCCGGAAGCTGATGATCAGACCCGCTTTCCGCAGTCTCGGTTTGTAACGGCAATGTGCTGATGCTATTAGCAGTATCAGCGGTTTTTGTGTTGTTGATTGGTATTTCATTGAATCTCGAAATGGCTGAAGGCGGAAGCTGATGAACCGGTGCTGTTCCCGGAGTTTCTTTTATATCATGCAAATCTTCATCTGGCCTTGGATCCTCTTTAATCGGATCCTCCGTCCCCGGATCATCTCCAGGCTCTTCCGTAATCGGGTCTTCTGTTACAGGGTCTTCAATATCACTGGCTGCAGCGAGCTTAATTCTTCCCTCTTTTGTATACGCAATTGGCTCATCAAAACTCTTCACGTACTCAACTGCCGCTTCCAAATCCTCTGGCCCAGTCACCGGATTTTTTCCCAGCAGTCCGATTGGCTGATATTTGGTTCCTGTCGCAGTCGCCATAAAGTTGTTGACGGTCAATGTATATGTGGCATCGGGCTGGATCTCGGTGCCATCTGCCATTTTCATATCAACTGCTTTTCCGGTTTCTTTATCCCACGTATACGTAAACCCGCTGATGCTGTAGTCAGGCCCAAAAACCGGCGAGATTTGAGCATTGATAATCTCTCTTAAATCTTTTCCTTTAATCTCAAGCTTCGTTAACACATTTCCAAACGGCTGAATGTTGTAAAGATCTCCCCACGTAATCGGGCCCTTCTTCAACGCTTCACGTATGCCGCCTCCATTCATAAGAGCAAAATCCGTTTTCATGGCAGCTCTCATACCATCCGCAATCAGGTTTCCAAGAGGTGTATCGCCGTCATTTGAATACCCCCCTTCCATATCAACAGCGGCTTCGCCGACTACCTCACTGATAATCGGTTCCGCAATTGTTTCGTATTTCTTTAAAATGGCTGACGCGCTGACATCCGGTTCGATTTTACTTTGATCAACATATACGATTTCCGCGGACTTTTTGACAATGTCTTTTGTCGTTTTATCGATCTCTACATCAACGACACCTATCGCTTTTCCATATTCAAACGCTTGAACAATCAGTTTTCCATTCACTTCACCGTTAACAACCTGATGATTATGCGCGGCAAAAATCATGTCAATTTCAGAATCTGTTTTGTTTGCAAGATCAGCAGACTCACCGGTAATGGCGTTGCCGTTTTGTCCAGCTGACATATGTGCGAGAACCGCGATGGCCTTCACGCCTTTTTTCTTGAGCTCTTCGGCCGCCTTATTCACCGCTGTCACTTCATCTGTAAACTCGATATTTTTTATTCCTTCAGGCATAACCATGCCAGCTGCCGACTGTGTGACAACCCCGATAAAAGCAACGGGTACGCCCTCCACATTTATGATGTCATAAGCCGGCAAAAAGGGCTCTCCAGTTGATTTCATTTTACAATTGGCACATACAAGGGGAAAGTTCTGTCCATCATATCCGCTTGTGCCTTTCGGATGATCACCGCCATTTAAGATCCTCAGCAGTTCATCCGTGCCTTCATCAAATTCATGGTTTCCCACGGTTCCGATATCAAATCCGATGTCCTCCATTAATTCTACAGTCGGTTCATCTTGAAGAAGAGAGGAAACTGGAGAGCTTCCGCCGATCATATCTCCCGCGTGCACAATCAGCGAGTTTTTCTTTTCAGCCTTTTTTTCTTTTAAATATGCGGCGGCATAATCCATGCGTCCAAACGTGCCGTCTGCAATTCCATTTTCATCAAGATCAAGCTCATATTGCTGATCGATTTTGCCATGCAAATCATTCATGCTGAGAATTCTAAGCGGCACATGTTCTTGAGGTGCCGTTTGCCTTTTTTTATATCCCGCGCTCTCCGCTTCACTTGCTGAAGCGAAGAAAATTCTGTTTTCCACAGCTACCTTCTTCCAGTCAGCTGGCTGCACATATGTTTTATTCGACGAGTCCCCCACATATCTTGTTAAGCCTTTCCCTTGCTCTCTGGCTCTGAATTCAAACGGCATTTCCATGAGCGGATCGTTTTCATTCCAAATTCCTTTTTGGTCTTTTTTTGCAGCGGCTACTGCGGCCTGAAACTGCTGATAATCCTCTTCATTGTCAACCGGCCAAATAAAATACGTCGGAGCATAGCCATTTTTTACAAGCTCTAAGTTTACGTTGGAACCTGATTCGGTTATGACTTGTCCAAGCAATCTGCCATAGCTGTCCTTGGCTTCACTCCCGACCTTGACAGTAATTTTATCACCCGGGGACAGAACCGTTTTTAGATAGTCAGATGCTTTTTTGCCAAATCTTAATTGATTTTCATCTGCGTCATTTTTTGGTGTGTGATATGTTTCGGGTGTATCTACATTTACAAACCGGATTTTTGTCGTTCCAAGCACCGGAGATTTGAGATGAATGGTATCGCCGTCAACTACCCGGTCAACAATCCCTTCATATTCTCCCTCCGCAGACGGAGGTGCAGGCTGCTCTTCAAGCAGCTTCAGGTCAGCCGATTTTCGCGGAAGCAGCTGAAAGGTTTGGTATCTGCTTAACACACCGGTAAATTCATACCATTGGCCCTCATCAAGCTCGTCTATCACCCCTGTTTCATTCATAACCCGGAGCGTCATTGCATGATGGTCGTCATCAATCATTGTTACATTGTAACCGCCGCCGGCAGGAGAACTTGGAATTGAGGAAACAAAAGCGGTTAGTTTCACAAGGCGTCCTTCATACTTATCACCTAGGCTGCCGTTAATAAGTTCATTGATTGTTAAGTGTTTGGGGGCTGGGAGGGATTGATTTGACTGGTTGATTTTGATGCCTGATGAGCTTGGAACGATTTCTTTCAGCCCCTGGTAAGACGTGATTTTCCCTGTCACCGTGACATCCATACCCTCTTTTAATTCGGGAAATTGTTCAGGGGATGGCGAATAAATGTTAATGCCTCCTGTTTCATCTTGCAAAAAGGTCGACAGTTTCCCGCCTCCGATTGCGTTTTGATCAGCTGTAATGATCCCTTTTATCGTTACTTCTTCATTCAGCCTTCCCCGTGCTTCATTTATGGTCACTGGCTGTTCAGCCGGCGGAGTTTTCGTGTCATCGGTTACGTTCATCGACTGAACGTTTTTAAGTCCTGTCGTGTTAAAGTAATTTTCAAGCTTTCCTTGAACCGTTATCTTTTTCCCAAGAAGAAGCGGATTAGTTTGCAGCCCAAATTGGCTTCTGAAGGCGGAGGGGATTTGCACAGGAAGGATGTGTTCGGGCGATGTCTCGTTTTTACGGTCTGCCAGCGCAACATTATAATCATTTGAAAAAGGGCTTGTCAGCTTATAATGCTGCGGGGAAACAGCCTGGCCGACTGCATATCCTTCGACAAGCGCCTGTCCTTCTTTTTGCTGTATTGCCTTCTCAATCGATATAGGCTGTTGCGGTTCAGCTGCAGCTGCCTTTACAGCTTCGCACGTGTACATTACATTTAAGAACATCAATGCCGTGATCAACACAATATGCAGAATACGCCTCATCATATTTCCTCCCTTAATATACACATAATGACAACGATTTTGTCTGCTTATCATTTCGACAGACAGCATATAATTCCTTTCAGGCTTCTGCATAATACACGGCAGACTGACACAAAATACAGCTGATCTGAAAAAAAAGGAGGAATTCGGTTTGGATCAGTTCAATCAGCAGCAGCAATCCCAAATGAACAAAGGTATTCCTGGCAAACCGCATAAAAACCACGGCGGACATGAAATGTTTGATATGCATGAGGTGCTTTCCGGAACACTTACTGTGCTAGATCAGTTTATGATGCTGAGACAATTCTGTAAGGATCAAGAATTATTAAACATCCTTGATCGTCAACATCAATTCATTACATCTCAATACAATATAACTGCAGAATGCTTCAAAACAGGCAGCGAACCTTCACAAAAAACAGCAACTTATATGATGAAGGAGGACAACCAGGCTGTTTACGGCATGCAGCCGTCACAGCCTAAAAAACCTGTTCAATCCATGAATGATATTGATGACAGCATCATCAGCCGACAAATGCTTTGCGCGATTAAAGCACAAGCTTCTATGCTGACGATGGCTTCTCTGGAAATGACAAATCCGGCCGTAAGACGCGTACTGTCTGCGCAAATTCAGGAGTATGTTGAAATGGCATTTGAAATTTTCCTATACCAAAACAAACACGGCTATTACCAGGTTCCTCAGCTTGATGCGCAGGATATGGAACAGCTGAGAAATTCATTCGCCCCTGCCCAAGGACAAATGCCTCCGACACAAGGCGGAATGGGTCAGCAAGGACTTCACTAATAACAAAGGCATTGGATAGAAACTATCCAATGCCGCACTGTTTTTTTCGAATTTTTTCTTAAAATCTTTTTCAAATTGATCAAGACTTTCCTTTGTTGCTGATTTAAACCCTTTTTCAAAGTCCCCTTTTTTTGCTGTTTCCTTAATCATTTCTGAAATAATGTCTTTCCCATATTTGTCCGTCAGCTCATCGATCATATAAAAGCTTTGCAAATAGACATCAGTATCATATTCGGCTCTGGCTTCCTGCCAGTCTCGATCAGTCTGCAAACGGTCAAAGGGCACGACAGAAAACGTGATCGGATCTATGAGCAATTCATAGTTCGCAATCCACTCGCTTAACCCTTCATGAAACCATAACGGAAACTCATCGGGATCCGTCTCAAGCTCCTTCAATTTCTGGTGAAACGCATGGTGCGAGTATTCATGAATCAACAATCTCTGGTACAAATAAACCGCTACCTCGTCCCCTTCTAACAGTTTCTTTTTCTCTTCAGGCAACAATCCGATCAGCTGCTCCCGTTCAGAATAAAAACCAACTACATCCAATAAACCGGAGTAAGCCTCCATCTGTTTTTCATTAGGAAAAAAAATAATGTCAATAGGCTTTTGATTCGAATATCCAATCATAATCTGATTAATACTGACCGCATATTCAAGCGTTTCTTTCGTCAATGGCAGTAAGGACTTTTCCTTAGAAGTGTAATAAATATCGGCCTGTTTGAATGACTCTTTCTTCATGTGCTTCGTCACTTGTTCTTTTGTTATTCCAGATGCCTGACCTGGAAAAGACAGGATATACATCGCGCTTGATACGATGGCTGAGCTTACAGCCAGCATCACAAGGACTCCGCACAGGAATAGAGCGGATGCCGCACGCTTTCCTATGCCATCCCGCAAACGTCTCCCTCCCTGAGCCGGTCCGTCTTGTACCTTTTTATTTTTACTCTATGCAGCCTGAGTTCGCAGTGTGTCATTAACGCAAAGAAAAAGCCGCACAAATTGTGCGGCTTTTTTTATTTATTCAGCGTTAGGGAATACGCGCTGTACAGTTTGTGTAAATTCATCAAATAATCCGGCGATTGGGTCACCATTTTGAATACGTTTTCCATATCCTTGCATACGCTCTACAAAATCAGGGTTAGCTGAAACGTAAACATTATCAATGTTTTTGTCAGTAGATCTTACCTTTTTGGCTATTTTTTTCTTCAGATTGTTTTCTACTGCACCTTTATTTCCATTGGTTAAAACGACTGCAACGTAGGCTTGATTTCCAGCCACAATGATATCGGCATGCTTTACTTCTTTTAGGTCTGTTACTTTATCAGCTGCTTCATCAGCAACCTCAAGTTTTCGGTCGTTGTTATTATCGTCATTTACACGATTGTTATTGACATTATCATTAACATTATTGTCAACGTTATCCCGATTGTTTACATTCCGCATATCGTCATTGGCCGGATTTCGATAATTTACGTTTCTTACATCATTATTATCACGTCTGCCCTCACCTTGGTCGGCCACACCGCAGCCAGTCATAAGCAAAGGGATAAGAAGCACAGACGCAAGGACTTGTTTTTTTCCAAACATGTGAATTCCTCCTTTATCACTTTACTTATAGGTTTTTCTAACTGGGTTTAATTATGCATGCAAATCTGGAGGAAATGCTTTCCCGGGAAATATAACGGTTAATTTGTCTAACGAGGGGGAAAATATGAATACACTGCAAAGGAGGGATCATGTTGTTCAACCAGCGAAGAGGAATCAGCCCCGCAGCATTGATCATAGGATCAACTATGCTTATTGCTGCATTATCACCTCAGATCCGCCAAAGAATCAGCGGGTTTATCACAGGACAAATGAACAGAAGAATTTCAGAAAATAACACATTTGATGCTTCTAATGTAGGAAACATAGTCAAACAAGCATTTGGCGGAGGCAGCGGGGATAACCAAGACCGTTCGCAACATCAAAGCCAGCGGCAAAATGGCCGTCAGCACCAGCACGCCGGACAGCAGCAACCACAGCATCAGCATACACAGTCTCAAACTAGGCAAACTGAGTCAGCCGCGAAAAAAAGACAGCCGCATTATGCTGAACCCATTCATTTTGAACAAAGCGCAATGAATGTCATGGACGACAACACGATGATGGAAATGCTAGAGGACTTAGAACCCGGCCGTTAAAAAAACGTGTAATCCTGTTGGATTACACGTTTTCATACGTTACGCTTCTTCAGCTTCAATCACTCTGGATTGATCATGAAATGCCCCTTGATCAATTTCCTTTGTGACCTTACTTGTAATAAGACCGGATGTCATGCTTCCGCTGACATTCAAAGCAGTACGCCCCATGTCGATTAACGGTTCAATTGAGATTAACAAACCAGCGAGCGCGACAGGCATGTTTAATGATGATAAAACAAGAAGCGCCGCGAATGTCGCTCCGCCGCCGACTCCGGCAACACCGAAGGAGCTGATAGCAACAACTGCGATAACAGTGATAATAAACACCGGGTCAAATGGATTTTGGCCGACAGTCGGAGCAATCATCATCGCCAGCATTGCAGGATAAATGCCGGCACATCCATTTTGGCCGATCGAAAGGCCGAACGAACCGGCAAAGTTTGCGATTCCTTCCGGTACACCCATACTTCTCTGTGTTTTAATATTCAGCGGTAAAGCACCCGCGCTAGACCTTGACGTAAATGCAAATACAAGTACAGGCACCGCTTTTTTCAAATAAATCACCGGATTCAAGCCGCTGAACGTCAGCAGCAGCAAATGAATGATAAACATAGTGATTAACGCGGCATATGAAGCAATCACGAACATGCCCAGTTTTAGAATGCTGTCAAGATCACTCGTGGCAATCGTTTTTGTCATGATGGCCAGCACACCATAAGGCGTCAGTCTCAAAATGAGTGTGACAACACGCATGACAATGGCATAAACGGCATCAACCAGTTTTTTAAATGTTTCTGCCTGTTCCGGCTGTTTGTTTTTTACGCCGAGGAATGCCACTCCAAGAAAAGCGGCAAAAATAACGACAGCGATCGTTGAAGTCGGTCTAGCTCCCGTAAAATCTAAAAACGGGTTTCCAGGCAGCAGTTCAACAATCTGTTGCGGCAGCGTTTTCGCTGTCATATCCTCTGATTTCTGCTGAAGCTCCTGCCCCCGTGAAAGCTCTGTACTTCCTTGGTCAACCTGAATCGCCTGCAGATCAAATGAAAGCGCGGACGCGATACCGACAGCTGCAGCAACTGCTGTTGTTGCTACTAAAATCCCGATAATCAAACCGCTGATTTTTCCAAGATTTTTTGTCAGCTTCAGCTTTGTAAATGCACCGAGAATCGAAATAAAGACGAGCGGCATGACAACCATTTGAAGCAATTTGACATATCCGCCCCCGGCAATATTAAACCAGTCGGCTGTTTGAATGACTATATTTGAAGTCGGGCCGTAAATCAGCTGAAGCGCAAATCCGAATACAATCCCCAGCCCCAGCGCAGTAAATACACGTTTAGAGAAGGAAACATGTTTTTTCTGCATAACAAAGAGCCCTAAGATAAGTAAAAATAAAATAAATACATGTAATACAACCAGTAAAGTCTCCAAAGCAGGTAAACTCTCCCTTCAAATTTTCTCATTTACTATATTACACTAATTCCTATGGGTCAAGTGCGAATTATTTTAACTTATCAATTCAAGTAAAAAAACCTTATATAATGCCTTTTTTGTTCTTTTCTTTCCCTTCCATCTTTAGTACCTTATATAAGGGTGATAATATTTGCTGAAAGAACTGTTTGTAAATTTGACCATTTTAATCACATTTAATTATCTCTTCACCCACCTGTTTAAAGAAAGGATAGTACATAAAAAAGACAGCATATCCTTTCAAGCTGTTAAAGGACTGGCCTGCGGTTTGCTCGGGGTTATTCTGATGGTTTTTGGATTTACCTATCAGCATTCAATTATTGATCTTCGAAATATCCCTATTATGATTGCCGCTCTTTATGGAGGCTGGGTTTCAACGGCAACGGCCCTGGCCATGATCACTGCAGGCCGCTTGCTGATTACGATGAACACATCTGCACTATACTCGGTTATTATCATTTGTATCGCTGCCATTCCGTCACTCATTGTTTCTAGAAGAAAAAAAGTTCAACTAAAACATGCTTTCTATCTTTTAATAATCACAAATAGCTTGATCTCCTTTTCCTTTTATTTTCTTATAGATTTACATTCATACGAACTTCATTTGTATTTTTGGATCATATCAATAGCGGGCGGCATGCTCAGTTTATATATTATTGATCATGAAACAAATGCACATCTTCTTTTTAAACAATATAAGTTTCAGGCGCACTTTGACTTTTTAACAGGCGTGTATAACCGAAGAAAGTTTGAAGAAACCACGAAAGCTCTGTATCAGCAGGCGGCCGATACCCCGCATTTTCAATTTGCACTGATTTATATGGATATCGATCATTTTAAGACCATCAATGACCAATATGGCCATCATGAAGGAGATCAGGTGCTCAAAGAGCTGGGGTTACGTCTGAAGCAGAGCATCCGAAATACTGATCCTGCCGCTCGGATCGGCGGTGAAGAATTTGCCGTGCTCCTGCCGAACTGTTCTCTTGATAAAGCAGCCCGGATCGCTGAACGGATCAGGAGAACTGTAAGTGATGCACCGATTGTATTAACAAACGGCGAAGAGCTTTCAGTTACGATATCACTAGGGGCCGCTCATTACCCCAATAATACGGAACAGCCAGGATCCTTGCCCATTCTTGCCGATCAAATGCTTTACAAAGCGAAAGAAACGGGACGGAACAGAGTGTGTTTTTCAGAAAAAAAAGAATGAATTCAATGTTCGAATTCATTCTTCCAATCTGAAAGACGTTTCAAAGGCAGGAAAGCCGGGACAAGATCTCCCTGGTATTCTTTTTCTATAAATGCCGCTGTATCATCAGCTTGATAAAGCTCAAGAATGGTTTGCAGCGCTTCCCGATCTTGATCCTCCGCTCTGACAACAATCAAATTCATCTCTTCCTCAGACATGGGTCCGCCGCTCTTTAGCGTATGCTTTTTCGGGTTCAGGCCCGCTTTTTTTGCTTCTGATGGTTTCATGACAAACACGTCGGCACCGCTCACTGCATCCTGTTGCCGGACAGCTTTTAATTTCAGGTGTCTCGGATTATCTTTAATCATATCAACTGAACCTGTTCCGTTAAATCCGTTTTTCAGCGTTAGCAAACCCGCTTCCTGGAGCACCGTAAGCGCCCTGCCAAAATCGAACGCTTTATCCGGAACAGAAACGACAGCTCCCCGCGATATATCTCGGATTCGTTCATATCGTTTTGAATAAATGCCCATGGGCGTTATGTATGTCGTCCCGAGCGGTGCCAAATTAAGTTTGTATTTTTCAGTGAACGACTGAAAATATGAAATGGTTTGAAAGGCGTTGGCATCAATTTCTTTGTTAGCAAGTGCGATATCAGACTCCGCATAATCAGAAAAAGGGATCAGCTGAATATCCAGCCCTGCCTCTTCAGCCTTTTGAGCAATATAGTTCCATATTGCCCCGTCAGACTCAGCAATCCCGATTTTTATCGATTCATGTTCTGCAGACGGTGAACATGCAGTAAATGAAACGAGAAGAACAAGGACGAAACTGCATATAAGCCACTTTTTCATTGTGACCATACTCCTATCTATGTATTAGAGCATGCAAGCAATATCAGACATAAAAAACATACGCTCTCTTAGTTGATAAACGTTGTCATTTGTAATATTGATTAACTTTTACCTTACTCATATCCAATAAGGTTGTCAATTCCTATTACTTATCTTCCCAAAATGAAGGAATACTAAGGCAAACGTATGATCACATATCGAGAAAACAGATGAATTTCCGTAAATAAATATCAAATTGAAAAATAAATATGGTATTTTCCGAAAAAAATTTCAATAAGCAGTTGTTTTTTCTGAAGATTACTGGTAGAGTAAAGGTAATTATTTTTGTTCGAACTATCTTTAAGAAGAAAGTTTTGTAAGAGTTTTCGTCTTGAAAGTTTGTTAAGAGCAAGAATAGTGAATTTAAGCGTTATGATCGCTTTAGGAGGAAATTTCATGTTAGAAGGTAAAGTAAAATGGTTCAACTCTGAAAAAGGTTTCGGATTCATCGAAGTAGAAGGTCAAGACGATGTATTCGTTCATTTCTCTGCTATTCAAGGCGAAGGCTTCAAAACTTTAGAAGAAGGCCAAGCTGTTTCTTTTGAAATCGTTGAAGGAAACCGCGGACCACAAGCTGCTAACGTTACTAAAGAAGCGTAAGCATAAATTGATATGAAAAACTGCAGGTGCAAACCTGCAGTTTTTATTTTGACAAAAAAGCTGTTTTGCATAAGCAAAACAGCTTTCTTTATTAGTTTGCAATATCCCGCTTCATGAAGATTCCGAAAGCAAGCAACAGGAAGATGATAAAGTAGATCGCTAGCATGACGAGAGAAAACGTCATAGTCATCCCTTTTATTAACGGTGTGCCATCCACATACTGAGTCAAGTCGACATTAGCAAATAATATATATTTTGCCCAGTCAAATTTCGCTGCAATAAATGCAGTTGCAGTCGTACCGGCAACCAACAAGAAGATGGAAAAACCAACCGCAAGAGAGCTGTTTCTGAATACCGCAGACAGCATAAACGCCATCGTCGCCACCATTAAAGCCGAGACGGATTCAGAAAGATACGTTGTGGCCAAATGCCCCATCATGTTTTGCTCAATGACATGGCCATCCTTATAGATTAAATGAATGTTCGCGGCGGTTTCACCACCCGTCCCGAAGAAGATCAACCCTAATAAAGTAGAACCGATAAATAAAATCAACAGCAACAGGAGCCCAAACAGGAGAACTGTAATATATTTGGACATCAAAATTTGAAAACGGCTGAGCGGCCGAATCATTAATAGCTTAATCGTTCCCCAATTAAATTCGTTAGCGACAATTCCGGCCGCGATGATAATAGTAAACAGACCGGTAAGGATGGTAAAGTTTGCCGAATCCGTTACATAAGACCATGCCGTATAGCCCGTGTCACTAGGGATATTATGCTCGATGCGATAGTCGTTGAGTGTGATTGTTTCTTTATACCCATCTTTCAGTGAAGGATCTTCTTTGATTTCTTTCTTTAATTCGGCGTTTTGTGCTTGAAGCTCTTGTTTCCAATGGGAATTTGATTCACTAGCAGAAAAATGATTCGCCAAAAATGCAAATCCAACCATTGTCAGCCCCAGAATTCCGATCATCACCCATGTTCCGGCACGGCTGAAAATTTTGAGCCACTCATTATAAATCAAATTAAGCATGCTGAACCTCCTCTTTTGTTTCACCTGTCATTTCTAAGAAACGGTCCTCTAATGATTTTGTTATGACCTTGACCTCATAAATACGGATTTGCTGCATCACCAGCAATTCAATAACCGCAGGGACTTCCTCTTTAGCCAGTTTGATTTCTACACCATTTGTCTTACTCAGCAAATCGTACTGATTTAAAACAGTAGCGGCTTCACTCGGCTGCTCAACCTGGAAGAAATATGTATCATTCTCATCAATGTTTTCATCTTTTACATTTTGAATATCGATCAGCTTTCCTTTTTGCAGAATCGCAATTCGATCACACATCAGTTCCATTTCTGACAGCAGGTGGCTTGAAACGATGACAGCCATTCCTCTTTCTCGGGTCAGCTTCTTTAAATGATCTCTGATTTCTCTGATCCCCGCCGGATCAAGGCCGTTTGTCGGTTCATCCAGAATTAGCACTTTCGGATCATGCAAAAGGCATTGTGCCAAGCCAAGACGCTGTCTCATCCCCAGAGAATATGTTTTCACCTTGTCGTGGATTCTGTCTGTTAAACCGACCAGTTCAACAACTTCATCAATTTTTTCCTTCGTGACACCCTTGACCATCCTTGCGTATTGCTGGAGATTTTTATATCCGCTCAAAAATTTATACAGCTCGGGATTCTCAACGATCGCTCCGATATGCTTAATCGCCTTGGCATATTCTTTCGTAATTGATTGGCCGCAAATGAGGACATCACCTTTCGACAGCTTCATTAACCCCACCATCATCCGGATGGTTGTCGTTTTCCCCGCTCCGTTTGGTCCTAAAAAACCGAATACCTCGCCTTCACGAATCGTAAAACTGAGATCATCAATGATCGTTCGGCCTCTGATGTTTTTAGTCACGTTTTTCAATTCCAACACTGTTTTCATCATATTCCTCCTCTTTCTAGCAAACTTCCATTTTTGATTTAAACCATTGCAAAACAGACATGCCTTCCTGTTCACGAATATCTTCTACTTCACGCTGCGCAACTTTTTCTCCATTGGCGAGGATGATTACTTCATCTAACAAAGTCTCAATTTCATCAATTTCATGTGTCGCGATCACGACAATCTGCTGCTCAAAATCAATGTACGACACAAGGCTGTTTACGATGGAATCCCTGACCATCGGATCAAGCCCGGAAAAAGGTTCATCAAGCAAGATGACGTCTGCCCGTCTCGCTAAAGCAAGAACGATTTTCAGCCTGCCCCGATTTCCTTTTGATAGCTTTTTGA
This sequence comes from Bacillus sp. PS108, assembly GCF_037963335.1. NCBI lineage: Bacteria > Bacillati > Bacillota > Bacilli > Caryophanales > Bacillaceae > Bacillus > Bacillus sp. PS108. Next base: position 937,778 of record NZ_CP150155.1, on the reverse strand, counting down.
TCTTTTTTTCCGGATTCAGCTGCATCTCATTCAATAGCTTATAAACCTGTTCTGTATGAAAATCAGGAAACTGCGACTGATAAAAATTCACCATATCTTTAACAGTGAAATGCGGATAAAACATATCAAGCTCAGTAAGATAAGCCGTTTGACGCACCATTTCTCTCGTAACCTGCTCTTCATCAACTTTTACAAATCCTGAAGTCGGAAACAGAAGGCCAGCCATCATTTTCAGGGTCGTTGACTTGCCGCTGCCGTTCGGTCCGATCAGGCCATAAATCCGTCCGGATGATAGGGTGATTGACACATCATTGACGGCCGTATGGCGGCCGTATTTTTTTGATACATGTTCTAGCTTGATTTCCATTTTAGCCTCCCTCTGTGAATGTTTTAATCCCTTCTAACATTTCCTCTTTCGTTAGCCCCAGCTCTTTCATTTGCTTGACAAATCCTTCCAGCACCTCTCGTGTCAGCTTGTCTTTCAGCTCGTCTACGATTTCTGCTTTTTCCGCAATAAACGTCCCTTGACCTCTTCTTGTCTCCACAATACCCAGCCTTTCCATCTCACTGTAAGTTCTTTGAATTGTATTGGGATTTACCTTAGTTTGAATCGCCATTTCTCTTACTGAAGGAAGCTTGTCTCCTGGGAGCAGCTCCTTCCTGACCAGCCTATAAAAGATCTGATCAGCGATCTGCAGATAAATCGGTTTCGAGGATTGGAATTGATTGTCCATATTTACACCTCTACTTTACGATCAAGCAGTTTTGAAGCCATGATAAGCAGCAAGAATGTGATGACTAAAGTAATAGGCAACCCTAGCACAGACAGATGGATAGGTTTTAGTTCCAATCTCCAAACATTGTGGAAGTGGAAATCAAAATTGCAATAGACTGTTACAGGCCAGAAATGCTTTTGAGATTCAACCAAAGGGCTTATGATGTATTCATCGAAGAATAACCACACTGCAACCAACAGAACCATCGCAGCCCACCGCATTCCGCGCCAATTTCTGAGAGAGTGAAAAACAGTCCAAAACACAATGACTGTTACTGACATATCTAACGAAGAAATAAGCCCATACATATTCAGCAAAGCCACTGTACTCGTTATATCAACTTGATGCTCCAGCAGATTTTTTACAGAGAGCATATGATACATCCATATGCCATAGGCTGTTAATGCCAACTGAATCACAAATTGATAGAGCAAAGATGCTGCCAATTTAGAAGAAAACAGCCATAAGCCGCCATTTGGATTGTACAGCCAAAGCTGTGATTTCCCTTCCTTGCGAAGGTGATAAAACACAAAAACAGGAGATAAGAAAAGCAGAAAAAAAGCAACTGCAACAAAAAAACCAAAAATGACTAGAGGTTCTTTCGTGCGAGAAGCTATAATATGGCCTGTTCCCAATAAGAAAATGATTCCGCATATCCATACTAGCAGCCACATTCTTGAAAGCTTGATATCTTTCTTTAATAAACCTAAAAAAGAATTCATGTCTTTACCTCCCGGAAAAAATCCTCGGTGTATGAGTAACATAGTACACTAGATCAAGGTGGAATACAACATATTCCATGGATTTATTTGATAAAAACATAATTGATGGAAACAGCAAAAAAGGCAAACCCGCATGAGTAAACGGATTTGCCTTTTTCATTACTTTTTCTTATTTTTCATAGAGAGCAGCGCATCACGATAGCTGCGGTCCTGCATTTTGTCACTTTCCTCAGTGACCTCTTCTTCTGCATGAACTTCATCAGAATGCTTAAACTTTTGCAGCGCCTGCCTGTAAATATCATCACCCATTGTGTCACGCTTCTCTTTTGGAGAATCGTTTTTGACAACGGATGGCGTATGCTCGGCAGCCCTTGCTTCAGCAGGGTAATGCGCTTCGTTTTTTTCCTCTTCTGGAGGTGCGATTCTATCGGTTGCTTCTTGCTTCTCAGGTCCAGGTGAGGCGTTGCGGACGTTAAATGTAATAAGGGCCGCAATGACAATGACAGCAGCAATTATTGCTATAATAATGGCCATTTCAACCTCTCCTTACTGTCCTGCTGTTAGGTTTCCTGTGACTTGGCTGACACGTCTTCCCAACGCGCGTCCAAGCTGAATACCTTCCTCAGACATTAACTCATCACTGTCTACCGGACAAGTGACACCTGCTCCGTAATAAGAGCCATAAAGTGCGTTTTCAGGCACGTTGCCAGGCAGTCCGACAACGATCATGCCTTGGTGGAACATCGGCGTGATTAAATTGTGCATTGTCATTTCCAAGCCGCCGTGTGTCGTTGCCGTTGTGCAGAAGACAGCACCGACTTTGTTGATCAGCTCGCCTTCAGCCCACAAGTAGCCAAGTCTGTCGATCCAAGTTTTAAGACCGGAGCTGATTGTTCCGAAATGCCCTGGGCATCCCCAAATAATCGCATCCATATCTTTAAGCTTGCGGATATCAGCCTGATCTACATGGTCGATGAACACTTCAGCCGTGTCGTTTTCTCTCGCGCCTTCAGCAATCGCTTCTGCAAGCACTTTAGTATGTTCGCCTTCACTATCATACACTACATAAATTTTCATTCAGGAAACCTCCCTTTACAGATTAAGATTCCTTAGCTTCTTTTGGAGCAGGAAGTAATGAAAGCTCCTCTTTTTTCTTCTTACGCAATTTATCTTTTCTGACGTCACGCAGGAAGATACTTAAAATCAAACCTGCTACACAGAATAAGGTTGCCCACATAAAGGCATCATTTATCCCCATGACATTGGAATCGAGTGATGCGTGTTTATAAATATGTGAGTACACATATGTTTTCGCCGTATCATAAGACACATTCATATTCACCATTAAATTCGAAACTGCATTTTGGAACGCATGGAGGAAGTTCGGGTCCGCCGTGCTTGTTTTATCTGCAATTTGTGAATAATGGAATGTCGTCCGGTTTGTATAAATCGTCGTAATTAAACTTGTTCCGATTGATCCGCTGATTTGGCGAAGCGTGTTGCTCATCGCCGTTCCGTGGCTGTTCAGACGGGCAGGAAGCTGGTTCATCCCGGCTGTCATGACTGGCATCATTAAGAGAGACATACCAAATGCACGAATTGAATAGATCAGCATGATGTGTGTATATGGTGTATCAATTGTCAATTGCGTGTATTGATACGTTGTTACCACTGTCACGAGAAGCCCGATAATCGCAAGCGGTCTCGGTCCGAATTTATCGAACAAAATACCTGAGATCGGTGACATAATCAGCATAACGATCGCACCCGGAAGCAGAAGCAGACCGGATTGAAGCGCCGTAAAGCCGACCAGGTTTTGCAGATAAATCGGTAAAAGGAACATACCAGTGTAAAGTGCCACTGTAATAATGATATTAATGACACTCGAGAGTGAGAAAATGTCATATTTAAACACTCTGAAATCAAGCATCGGATCATCATGACGCAATTGCTGAACCACAAAAGCAACAATTGCAATGGCTCCGATAATAACTGTAGACAATACAATCGGGTCGGTCCAGCCGTCAGATCCGGCTTCACTGACTCCGTATAATAAGGAAGCGAATCCGACAATCGAGAGGATTGCGCCAAGAGTATCGAGTTTGATTTTTTGCGGCTCCACCATATTTTTAAAGATGAAGAAAGCCACAATGATAACAATTGCGCCGATCGGCACAAGTCCGTAAAACATAATGCGCCATGTATAATGCTCAATAATCCACCCGGAAAGAGTCGGGCCGACCGCTGGAGCAAACATCATCGCTAGCCCGAAAATCCCCATTCCTTTCCCCCTGCTTTCAGGCGGGAAAATTAACAGAATGGTTGTCATAACGAGCGGCTGCAAGATACCTCCGCCCACGGCCTGAATCAAACGGCCGATCAGCATTGTAGAGAAGTTAGGTGCGATACCGCAGACTAACGTACCGAGCGTAAAACAAAACATCGCGACGAGAAAGAGACTCCGCTGGCCAAATCGTGTAATCAGGAAAGCAGATAACGGAATCAATACACCGTTAACAAGCATGTAACCTGTTGTCAGCCACTGAATCGTCGTTGCACTTACGCCAAATTCAGTCATTAAGTGCGGCATTGCAACATTAAGCAGTGTTTGGTTTAGGATTGCCAAAAATAAACCCGCCATTAGCACAATCAGCAATGACATAGGGTTTTTTGCATTTTTTTCTTTGCCTGTAGCCATCTAAGACAACCTCCTTTCATGGTTTGATGACTGATCTGTTTTACTCAGAAATTTTAACAGATGCATTCATTCCAGGAAGCACCTTATCAGATGGGTTTTTGATTGAAATTTTCACAGGAATTTTTTGTGTTACTTTTGTGTAGTTTCCGCTTGAATTTGTAGATGGAAGCATATCAAAAGTTGAGTTAGTCGCATAGCCAATTTCTTCTACAGTACCGTCAAATGTTGTATCAGGGTCTCCGTCAACTACTACGTCTACACTATTTCCTACTTCAATATCCGCAATATCTGTTTCTTTAATATTTGCTGTGATGTATAGGTTGTCCATGTCAATCGTTTGTGCAATTGTTGTACCAGCTTGTACGGTTTGTCCGTTTTTCACTTCGTTTTTCACAATTGTGCCATCCATAATGGATTTTACGTCAACAGTTTGTTCACCTTTGATTTTTGCAACTGTGTCGCCTTTTTTCACTGTTTTTCCTTCGTCCAGATCCCAGTCAGATACTTTACCTGCTGCTGGAGCAGTAATAGCAGCCATATCGCCCGCTACTTTTGCTTCATCTGTTTTTACGTAGTTTGTGCTTTGATAATAGTAGTAAGCACCTCCAGCTATAATTGCAAGAACAACAATCAAACCGATAATGTTGGTCAGAATTAAACGTCCTCTGTTCATTTTGTTTTCTCCTTTCGTTTCATCCTCTATCATTTTGCGGAAAGCTGGTGAAAATATGTGAGAAGTTTTTAATTACCGCTTTTTTCTGAACAGCCTTCAGCAAGCTTCGTTAAGCTTCCGGCTAGTTTGCGCAAATACTGCAGCTGGGAGGTATCAAGCTTTTGGTACAAGCCAGCACCCATTTTTGCATATTGCACAGCGGCTTTTTCTATCAGTTCTTCCCCCTCTTCGGTTAACTGAATCATGACGATACGGCGGTCATCCGGACTGTCATATCGATTCATCAATTGGCGCTTATACAGAATATCTGTCATCCGCGTCACAGAAGCAGGCTTAAGATCAAGCGACATTGCCAGCTTGCTTAGCGGGGTGCTTCCGCTTTGATGAATTTTAAACATCAGCAAATATTGAAGGACTGTAATATCAAAAGGCTCAAGCACAATCTCCAATATCTTCTTCTGTTTTTTATATATCGCCCGAGACGTATCGAAGAGCTGTTCAAAAGTGAGCAAAGCACGTTCTGATTCAGTCAACTCCTTTTCACCTCATTCCTCAATAATAGTTCACAAGATAAAATATTAATAAATGAAAGAAGATTTGTCAAAGGAAAAATTTCTTTTTCTCCCGTATTTTTTTCGCAAGCGTTTTCTTGCTTTTATTAAATAAAAAAAAGCCCTGAAATGGGCTTTTCATTACGAAAATTGATGGCTTACACCAGACTCTTCATTTCTGAAAAAGTTCTTTAGAGCCTGAAAAACATCAGATTTCTGTTTTAAAATATAGTACTTAAATTTCTCATCTTTTACATTTTTATATGCAGACATTAACGTTGAATGCCTGTTGTACTGATTGACCTCGCCGTAGCAGAATAGATTGGCCTTCTTCATAATATCATTGACCAGTTTCACACAGCGCGCGTTATCAGATGTCAGGTTGTCACCGTCAGAAAAATGAAACGGGTAAATGTTATAGCGGGCGGGATTGTACTTTTCATCAATAAGCTCAAGCGACTTCCGATATACGGAAGAACAAATGGTTCCGCCGCTTTCTCCCTTTGAGAAAAAATCCTCCTCCGAGACCACTCTTGCTTCTGTATGATGGGCAATAAATTCAATTTCCACAGTCTCGTATTTTGTCCGCAAAAAACGGGTCATCCAGAAAAAGAAGCTTCTGGCCATGTATTTTTCCCAAACCCCCATACTGCCGCTTGTATCCATCATGGCTAAAACGACGGCTTTTGATTCGGGCTTTGTGATGTCATTCCACGTCTTATATTTCAGGTCCTCCGGATAAATTGGGTAGAACGACGGTTTTCCTGACATTGCGTTTCGTTTAAAGGCTGACATCATCGTTCTTTTCTTATCAATATTACCGGTTAATCCTGTTTTACGGATATCATTAAACTCGATATCTGTATGAATGATATTGTCCCGCTCTTTTTGCTGGAGATTTGGAAGCTCTAATTCTTTAAAAAGCGCTTCTTCTAAATCCATTAATGAAACTTCCGCTTCATAATAATCCTCGCCTGCCTGATCACCGGCACCCTGCCCTTTTCCAGGCCCTTGTTTTTTGTCTGATCCATCCCGGGCCACAACATCTCCAACCTGGCTCTCGCCGTCTCCTTGCCCTACATGTTTATTTTTATCATAGTTATAACGGATTTTATACTCATCAAGTGAACGGATTGGGATCTTCACTACATCTTTTCCATTAGACATAATAATGCTTTCCTCAGTTACGAGGTCCGGAAGATTGTTTTTGATCGCTTCCTGCACTTTTTTCTGGTGGCGCTGCTGGTCATCGAAGCCTTTGCGATGGAGGGACCAGTTTTCCTCAGAAATCAAAAAATGGCCGCTGTCATTTTGGGACATGAATTCCCCTCCTTAACCATTTGTGGTCGTGATACATACGTATTCCGGCTTGTGCCAGATTATGAAACAAGTCTTTCGAAAAGATTTATATTCATCATATGCACATATGCATGTTTAATTGACAAACTATTTAGAAAATGGGACAAAATAACCCGCCCTATTCGGACGGGTCACGTTGCTTATCGGTTCAGCAGGCTGCCGACATATTTCAGCAGCTCATTGGCGCTCGTCGAGTTGTAGCCGTGCTCATCAATTAAACGGGCCACGACTTCATTTACCTTTTTCAGCTGCTGCTCATCCGGCGTTTTTGTTGAGGTCGTAATTTTAACGACATCCTTCAGATCAGCAAACAGCTTTTTCTGAATAGCTTCACGCAGTCTTTCATGGGAATTGTAATCAAACCGCTTGCCTTTTCTCGCATAGGCTGAGATGCGGATTAAAATTTCTTCGCGGAACGCTTTTTTGGCGTTTTCCGAAATGCCGATCTGCTCTTCGATGGATCTCATCAGCTTTTCGTCAGGGTTCATTTCCTCTCCTGTCAAAGGATCACGAAGCTTGTTTTTATTGCAATAGGCCTCTACGTTATCGAGGTAATTGTCCATAAGTGTTTTTGCTGATTCTTCATATGAATACACAAACGCTTTTTGAACTTCCTTTTTCGCAATATCGTCATATTCCTTGCGGGCGGCAGAAATAAAATTCAAATACCGCTCCCTGTCCTCGCTTGAAATTGATGGGTGCTGATCAAGACCTTCTTTTAAGGAGCGAAGGACATCGAGAGAATTAATCGATTCCATATTTTTTCTGATAATCGTTGAAGAAATCCGGTTGATCACGTACCGCGGATCAATTCCGCTCATGCCTTCATCATTATATTCTTTTTTCATATCCTCAACGTCGACAGAGTTATATCCTTCCACACTTTCCCCATCATACAGTCTCATTTTCTTGACCAGATCAATATCCGACCGCTTCGGCTCTTTTAACCGGGTAAGGATTGAGAACATCGCGGCGACCTTCAACGTATGCGGGGCAATATGAACATCCGCCACATCGCTTTCTGCAATCATTTTTTCATAAATTCTCTCTTCCTCAGACACTTTTAAATTATAAGGAACCGGCATCACGATGATTCTTGAGTGCAGGGCTTCATTCTTCTTATTAGAAATAAATGAGCGATACTCCGTTTCATTCGTGTGAGCCACGATCAGCTCATCAGCAGAAATTAACGCAAACCGCCCAGCTTTAAAATTCCCTTCCTGTGTCAAGGAAAGCAAATGCCAGAGAAATTTCTCATCACATTTCAGCATCTCCTGAAACTCCATCATCCCGCGGTTCGCTTTATTCAGCTCTCCGTCAAATCGATAAGCGCGCGGATCTGATTCTGAACCGTACTCGGCGATTGTTGAGAAATCAATACTCCCCGTCAAATCGGCAATATCCTGAGATTTCGGATCAGAGGGACTGAATGTTCCAATTCCCGTACGCTTATCTTCTGAAAAGAAGATGCGCTCCACCTTCACATCCTCAATTCTTCCTCCGTACTCTTCCTCCAGCCTCATGACATTTAAAGGAGAAAGACTTCCTTCTATTCTAATGCCGTATTCTCTGTAAAAGTCATCGCGTAAATGATGGGGGATTAAATGTAGAGGGTCCTCGTGCATCGGGCAGCCTTTAATCGCATATACAGCGCCATTATCTGTCAGCGTGTACGCTTCGAGACCTTTTTTAAGCATTGTGACCAGCGTGGATTTACCGCCGCTCACAGGCCCCATCAGCAATAGAATCCGCTTTCTGACATCTAGACGTTTGGCAGCCGGATGAAAATACTCTTCCACAAGACGCTCCAGAGATTCTTCAAGCCCGAACAGCTCGCGGTCAAAAAAACTGTACTTCTTGCGTCCGTCAATCTCCTCTATCCCGCTGTCTTTTATCATATTAAAAACTCGAGAATGAGCAGATTGCGCGACCATCGGATTTTCTTTAATAATCTCCAAATAATCGGCGAAAGTTCCTTCCCATTTCAGCCGCTGCTCTTCCTCTCTGTACTTTTCAATTTTCTTTAATATATCCATAAGGACCTCCTCTATCATGTTTGATACACTATGCAAATAAGGTACTTTGATACAATCTATGCCGCCATCTCGTGATACATGCTTTGGTTTCTTAAAAATAAAGATACTCATACATCGTTGACAAGGCAGACTGCGACCGTTCATAATAAAGAAAAATACAGAATCATCCAGACTCGGACAGCACGGAAAAATTGAAGAGGGGGAGAGACGGTGAAAACAATCATCATGATGGGTGTCATTGTCACTTTTTTAGTATCAATTTTTACCGCAGGATACGAAAGCAAGCCTGGAAAAGAATAAAAAAGGGTGCTCCTGAAAGAGCACCCTTTTTGTATAACAGAACAATGTTTTACAGTTTTGTTTTTTCTTTAATCTGTGAATGCGGATCGCATTCATATTTGTTTTCGTACTCAATTGTTCCGATACTGCATCCCGGCCCGATGATCACTTCTTTTCCCCTGACGACTGCCGCTTCGGTATTCTCCAAATAAACCCGATCGCCTTCTATGACATCGGCGATCAGCTTCACTTTCTTCCGGTTAAAAAAACTCGCGCGTCTTTTCACTGTAATTGTTGTTCCGCCGATTTCCTGCACATGGCTTATATCATGGCTCAATCCCAGCTTGATCTCACCCGAATTTAATAACCCCGATACATCAACACAGCCTGTGACATGGAACATTTCTGTTTCACAATCACCTTTTACGCTAAGCTTCCCTTTCACATCGCAGGATTCTCCAGTCATATTCCCGCCAATTTCAGTCTGGCCTTTCAGATTGAATCGATCAAATTGAAGTGAGCCGCTGACTTTCATTATCCCATATATATTGATTTTGCCGGCTGTCAGATCGCCTTTACATTCACTTTCTCCGAGCACACGCAGCCGCTCAGTCTCTGCTTTTCCGAGAAAAAGGCCCGTTCCGTATATGCGGCAGCCTACAGCAGACAGCCCTTCTCCAACTATACCTTCTCCTTTGATGCTGACATTGTGATACGCGCCTCCTGCGGCATGCCCAGCGCCATATAATTTTAAATTTCCCAGTTTTGTTGTCTCCATTACGATCCTCCTTACAACTTTGTGGATGTTTTAACTGACGCGCTTGGATCACAGGTATAGTCCCCGCTGTATTCGACAGTTTCAATCTGGCAATCCGGGCCGATGATCACTTTATTACCGCGCACGGTTTTCGCCTTTGTATTTGTCAATTCAATCACGTCACCTTCGATCAGCTCTGCTGTTAGAACAGGCTGCGGCATCAATCTGAGCAAATTCAGCATTCCTTTTCTGCAGGTCACTTGAAGATGGCGGCAGCCGATCTCCCGCGCATAGCTTTCCCCTGCAGAAAGCTTAATGATCACCTGGTCTGCATTTAAAAGCCCGCTGATTTTGCATTTCCCTTCTGATTGAAAGGTTTCTGTTTCACAATCTGCTTCCATGACAGCTTTTCCGCTAATGTCAATTCCATCAGCCTTGACAGTGCCGCCAAATGTTGATGATCCAGCGATTTTCAATTGTTTTGCAGATACCTCTCCTTGAATAAAACCAGTGCCATTCATCCGGATAGATTCTGCTTCAACGTCTCCATGTATCTTTCCTGAACCGCTGATAGTTACCGCTTTCGCTTTGACGCTGCCGTCCGCTTTTCCGTTTCCATTAAAAGAAAAAGTGTCACACTCCACGTCCCCGGCCACTGTCCCGCTGCCATTAATCTCAACTGATTGAAATGTTCCTCCCTTAGAACTTCCTGATCCATTTATCACCAGCTTTTCCACTACATCCATTGATGGCCCTCCTGCATAAATGTTGTTTTTAATTCCTCTGAAGCTTTTAATAAATCTACCCGTTCCACAACCTTTACGGATGATTCAAACAAAATGCTGTCCGCCGCAGCCGCTATAAAACAAGTTGTGACACCGAGCTTGCGGAGCACAATCAGCTCCGTCTGTTTTTCAATCTCTTCAGTATCATGCTTCTTTAATACCTCTGCAGCCATTTTTGCTTCTGCAAGGCTGACATTTCCAGACTGCAGCAGGCCCTCAAGCACAAACAGCGAAAGCAAATCGCTGGATGAAAAAACCGGACTTCCTCCGTCTTCTGAATAGGCTTCAAGAGCAGGCCTTGAAACCAAACCTTTATGAAGCAATTCATCAGCGGTCATGCTGACATCCTTCATTTTCGGCGACAGCATTTCCCTCATTTCATCCAAAGACAAATTTTCTTTCATCTTTTGAATCATTGATATACGTTTTAAAATCTCCTCTCTCGGAAAAAACGTCTCTTGCCCTGTAAATGTGGATTTACGAATAAACCATTCCTCAGGTATTAAGTTTTTCCGCTTCCATCGATACAGCTGACCGTATGAAATCGATGTTCTTTCAAGTAATTCTTTTTTAGAGATTAATTGTTCTTCCATAAGTCCAGCTCCTTTGATGGGTACATTGTAACATAACACTGTTACGTTGTTAAGCCCAAAAACGAAACAAAGCATTTCAACATCCGCAAAAAAACCCGCCCATCATCGATGAGCGGGTTTTTCACTATTTTAAATCACGGTAATTTTGCTGGCGCAGCGCTTCATAAACAAGAATCGCGGCAGTATTGGACAGATTTAACGATCTGACATGCTCTGTCATCGGAAGACGCAGGCAGCGGTCCATATTATTTTGAATTAAATCCTTTGGCAAACCGCTTGTTTCTCTTCCGAACACGAAGAAATAATCCTCGTCAAGATCAGTGTAATCAAATGATGTATGAGGCTGCTGGCCAAATTTTGTAATAAAGAAAAACTTGCCTTTTTTATATGCCTCAAACAATTCTTCTAACGAATCATGATACACAACGTTAACAAACTCCCAATAATCTAGTCCGGCACGCTTCAGCATTTTATCATCAGTTGAAAAGCCGAGCGGACGAATCAGGTGTAGCGTTGTATTGGTTGCTGCACAAGTACGTGCAATATTCCCTGTGTTAGCGGGAATTTCTGGTTGATATAAAACGACATGTAATGCCACAATGTTCACCTCTGTTTTTCTTATCCGCCCATCATTATAACATTAATTACTCTTTTGTCGTATCATCAACGATATGAAAAAAGGCATATCGTATTGACGGCGTGTATGCCGTAGAATCCTCATATGACCAATACCTCATCCTGCTGTCATAAGTCTGGGCGTTGACAAGCGGCATATTGCCTTTGTCCTTTGCCACGACAATCGTTGTATGATTAAACCGGCCGTCTCCTTCGAAGTCATAGCAAATCACATCGCCCGGCATCAGTTCTTCCGCTGATTTCACCCGCACCGCACGCAGTCCGGCCTTTGAATTCGACAAATACATTTTCATAGAGTGCGCCACCGTCCAGCTGTAGCTCCATGAGCTTTGTTTCATCCACCAGCCTGATCCCCTGTTCGGATGACCGCGCATCGGCGCGCCTCCTGCATGAAGACACTGAGAAATAAAATTTGTACAGTTATCGCTGAAATTTTTATAAGCAGGATTGCGCTTGTTCCAAAATTTCTCGGCATATTGGACAGCGCCGAGACGATCGTATTGAAAAGCCCTGCCAAACGCTTCTCTTTCCTCTTCAGCTTCAGAATAGTCAATAATACTGGTCTCTTCATGAAATCCAGCCGGCTTTTTCGCAATTTCCTGATCACTAATCAAAATGTGATCATACAGGAAAGCCATTCGCTCCTCTATGTGCTCTTCTATATACAAGCTGTCATCTTGTTCCTTACACACGTATTCGTAATGAATGGTATACGAAAGGCAGGTCGTTCCGTCATCCTCAACCCGCACATGATTAATCACGGCCTTTGCTTTCGCTTTTATGATGTCAACTTTACGTTTTTCCAGAAGCTTTTTCTTACGCTCCATGACTTTAAGGTCTCCGACTTGAGACTCCTGTCTCATAGCATGCCCGTTAACCAGAAAGCCCAGCCGCTCCTCCGCTAATTGTTCTAAAATGTGCTTCAAGCTCACCCCACCCGCCATACTTTTTTATAGAGAAAAAACACTTGGATGATCTCAAGTGTTTTTTCCTTCTGCTCTATACGTATGTCAGGACAAGCCTCGTTTAGTCATGCCTGAAGCTTTTAGCAAATCAATTCCTTTTTCAATTTCCAGCTTTGCCTCTTCATCCTTCTCTTTTTCCAGCGCTTTTTCAAGCTCTTCCGCGTATGCGGGGTCTCCGATTTTTCCGATTGCCCATGCGGCTGTCCCCCTGATGACAGGACGCGGATCCTTGTGCATCAGTTCCGTCAATTCAGGCAGTGCGGAAGCATCCTTAAAATGCGCAAGCGCGAGAATGGCGTTTCGCTGAATCGGTTTTTTTCCGCGCCAAGAACCTGAGACATGCCCGAATTTCTCCTTAAATTCCCGATTGCTGATGGTCAAAAGCGGCTTCAATAACGGTTTGGCAATCTCAGGATCAGGCTCCATTTCCGGATGAAGATGAAAATCCTTCCCTTTATTGAGAGGGCATACCGTTTGGCACGTATCGCACCCGTACAGGCGGTTTCCGATTTTTGTCCGGAATTCATCAGGTAAAAATCCTTTTGTCTGGGTCAGAAAAGAGATGCAGCGCTGCGCATTAAGCTGCCCGGGATTAACCAGTGCTCCCGTCGGACAGGCGTCCAAGCATTTCGTGCAGGACCCGCACATATCTTCAATCGGCACATCAGGCTCAAAAGGGATATTTGTGATCATTTCCGCCAAATACACATAAGAGCCATACTCGGGTGTTGTGATCATACAGTTTTTCGCACTGAATCCAATTCCGGCACGTTCCGCAACGGCGCGATCAGACAATTCACCTGTATCAACCATTGACTTCGTTCTGATATCCTCATGCTTGCTTTTTAGAAAATCCTCCAGTAGATCAAGCTTTTCCCTCAGCACATCATGATAGTCTTTTCCCCAGGAGGCTCTGCAAAAAATGCCCCTGCGCTCAGTTCTCGTGCTTCTCGGCGCATCCTTCATTCTGGAAGGATATGCGAGAGCAATTGCCACTATTGATTTCGCTTTCGGCAAAAGAAGCTTCGGCGTCACCCTTTTTTCGATATCCGGCTCTTCAAAGCCGGAGAGATAGCCGAGTGATTCTTGAAGAATCAAACGGTCTTTTAAACTGTCAAAAGTATCAGCGGTCGTAAAACCAATCTTGTCCACGCCAATGCTTTTCGCGTATTCAATTAATTCTTCTTTGAGCTGATAAACGTTCATGTTTTGCACAGCCTCCTTTCTTTGTGATAAAACGATACAGCGTTTATAATAGGTTGATATCACGTAACTGGAGTGAATGCTAGTGAATATCAAACTTGATTCTGTTATTACTGAACGTGCGGCCGGCTTACATGCAGCTGCTGTCATTTATGAGAATATCGAAGTCGGCTCCTCACCGCAAATGCTGAAAGGCAGACTCCGCCTGTTTCAAGAATCCTTGTTTTTCGACTATGCGGACGGCGGTATATCCGATGAATCCTTCGTCAAGGAATGGCAGAAACTCTTTAAACAGCTTAACCCTTCATTTGAGGGAGAAACAACCCCAATGGAGGACATGCTGGTCCCGATATCCAAGGAACAATTCATGGAAAGTAAAGACTCGGCCCATGACACAATCGATTTTTTCGCATTAAAATATTCTCTGCCTATTATGATTTATGATGCCGGAAAGCTTCATGAGCCGGTCCGGATCTCATTGGGAGAAAAAGAAAACATACTGCTTTTCTCTGATGAAAACGGCATTTTTGGCGATTTCAAAAACAGCGTCAACCACTATCCCGTTTCAAACGAGACTAAGAATATGCTGCAAATCATTTTTTTCCCGCCATCGATTGAGAAAAGCAGCGCTGTTAACCTCTTATCATCATTAACGAAAATGTTTGAACAAATTCACGGCGGCACCCATACAGTACATTGGCTTACGTAAAAGAACACGAATACCGTGTTCTTTTTCACATAAAAAAACGCAATACTTCGTTTATCTGAGAAACGAAACACTGCGTTAATAACGTATGTATGGAGCGGGTGATGAGAATCGAACTCACGACATCAGCTTGGAAGGCTGAGGTTTTACCACTAAACTACACCCGCATTTGTGATTGTCAGCAACAGTACCGCTCTGACTTTTTTTATATTACATGTTTATTTATTTTTCGTCAAGGGAATATAAAAATTTTGTCGAAAAAAAGTTATCTTTTTGTAAAGTTGTTAAGTTCCATTTACATAATGTTAAGTATACTATACAATATAATCAATCGAGATTGTGAAGGGGACAGACGTCATGATGAAAAATAAAGTAAAAGAGCTGAGGGCACGCTTCGGCTATTCTCAGGAAAAACTCGGAGAAACGGTCGGCGTCACAAGACAGACTGTGGCAGCGATTGAAAAAGGCGATTATGTTCCCTCACTGCTGTTAGCACTGAAAATCTGCAAAGCCTTCTCCATGAAAATGGAGGATGTCTTTTGGTTAGAGGAGGAAAACTAAGATGAGCATGAAAACAAAAGCAGCTTTTCACCTTGTTTTATTTGGCCTTGCATGCTGGGCGCTGATTTCATACTTTGAAGCCTCAGAAGGCATAGCATCTTTTTTCGGCACAAAGAGCGGCGGGATGGTATTTGATTTAAACCTCACTCCCTTTATTCTGTTTGTTGCGGCGTCTGCGGTTTATTTGTACTTACAGAAAAAAAGCCGCCCTGCCAGAAAGCAGCTACTTCTGCCTGATGAGTTTGAAGAGCAGGATGAAAGAGAGCAGATGATGACGGCAAAAGCATGTCGCGCGTCATATATCGCTGTCTACTTCTCGCTGCCTGCCGCAGCGGTTCTTCTCATTTTTTATCCGCTATTTCAATCGCGCATTCCGTTTTTCCCTATTATTATTGTGTTTATCATCATGATCATCCAGCACCTTTCCTACGTCATCTCTTTCAAGAAAAACGAAAAAAACTCCGGCGCGCTGTAATCGGCCGGAGTTTTTTCTTACCAGCTTGCTTTTTTCACACCGGGAATCTGGCCTTTATGGGCCAGCTCCCTGAAAGCGATTCTGGACATTTTAAACTTCCTCATATATGCTCTCGGGCGCCCCGTTACCATGCAGCGGTTGTGAAGCCTTCCCGGTGCTGAATCTCTTGGCAGCTTGCTGAGTGCCTCGTAATCTCCTTTTTCCTTCAACTCGCGTCTAATACCAGCGTATTGCTCAACAAGCTGTTGGCGTTTTAACTCTTTTGCCACTTTTGATTTTTTAGCCAAGTCACATAGCCTCCCTTTAAATCGAAATTGTTACGATTTAAAATGTATCATTCACCATTCAAAAAAGCAAGCATACCGCTTTGTAAAACAGACGGCCTGAAGCCGCCCATTCTAATGATGCAATTCCACATAATACAGTAACGCATCTTGATGCTTAATGAGCTCTTTTTTATGTTCAGAGGTGTGCATTGTCTCGTCAGTCCCTCTAATACTGCTGCCGATCAAAGCAGGCTTCTCGAAAGTAATCGGTTCCGGCGATGAAATATTCTGAGTCATTTCCTGTGTTGTGCTATCGTCGCGTTTCACCGATGAATCAGCCGCTATAGTTCCCTGTTTATCCACAATGCCAAAATGAATGGTGGTATGTTTATTCTTTCCTTCCCCCTCTTCATTCTCAAAATAAACAAATTGTATGGTATCAGTTTTTTCCTCTGAATAATCTGCACGAACCGGTCCAAACCTCTCAACAAGCTTTCCCTTTTGATAATGTTCGATGTACATGTCAGCTGAAGAAATACCTTCACCGATATTGACGGCTTCGGCAGTGAATGCCTGTGAAGCTGCGACATCCATTCTGTTTTTTTCAAGATCTGATATGTCCGCCGCTTTGATTTCCATCTGTTTTGAATGTCCGCATGCTGACAGCATAGCTATGAGGCAAATGACTGCCGCGCTTCTCAATGTTTTCAGAAAAAAAGCCCCCTTTTTTTGAATATCATACCATGTTCGGGGGGCTGTATTTTAGTTAAACTCATGCATTTTTCTCTTTGACAAAATAAGTGTTTCCTACCGCTTCTCCCCTTTTGTTCTGAAGCTTTCTCGTCCGATCATTTTCAAACGGCAAAAGCGGAAATACAAGCTCTGCAAAATAATACGCTTCTTCTAAATGCGGATAGCCGGAGAATATAAACGATTCTATGCCGAGTGCCTGGTACTCCGCTATCCGGTCGGCAATCGTCTGCGGATCACCGACAAGAGCTGTTCCTGCCCCTCCTCTGACCAGGCCGATCCCCGCCCACAGATTCGGGCTGATTTCAAGCTTCGTCCGATCGCCTTGATGAAGGACGGCCATCCGCTGCTGGCCTGAAGAGTCGTAACGGCTCAAAGCTGCCTGCGCTTTGGCAATGGTGTCATCATCCAAGTGGCTGATCAAGCGCTCTGCCGCTTCCCATGCCTCTTGTTCAGTTTCACGGGCAATGACATGCAGCCTAATGCCAAATCGAACGGATCTCCCTTCTTTTGCCGCTTGCTTTTTGACTCTTTCTATCTTTTCTTTTACTTGTTCAGGCGGCTCACCCCATGTCAAGTACACGTCTGTATGCTTTGCGGCAGCTTCAATTCCAGCCTGTGACGAACCACCGAAATAGATGGGCGGATGCGGCTCTTGCTGCGGCGGGAAAAGCAGATTGCTGTTTTCCACTTTTATATGCTTTCCTTCATAGGAAACCGTTTCTCCCTGCAAAAGTCTCCGCCAAACGGTTAAAAATTCGTCTGTTGCCTCGTAGCGCTCATCATGGCTGATAAACAGGCCATCGCCTGCCAGCTCATACGGATCGCCCCCTGCCACAACGTTGATCAGCAGCCGGCCGTCTGAAATGCGGTCTAGGGTGGATGTCATTCTGGCTGCCAGAGAAGGCTGCATTAAACCAGGTCTTACCGCGACTAAAAACTTTAAGTCCTTTGTTTCTCCTGCCAGTGCCGACGCTGTAAGCCACGGGTCCTCGCACGATCTTCCCGTTGGCAGAAGAACTCCTGTATATCCCAGCCTGTCTGCCGCCTGCGCGACTTGTTTAAAGTAAAGATGATCCGCAGTCCGTCCATCACTTTCAGATCCTAAATATCTCGCGTCTCCATGAGTCGGTATAAACCAAAGAATTTCCATATTCATCTCCCCTTTATATCTTTTATCCTTCGTAGCTGTTTCTCCACTTTAACAGCTTTCGTTCAAGCAGCCTGACGAAGGAATCCGTCAGCTTTCCAACCACTGCAAAAATGATAATCCCTGCAAAGACTTTATTCGTTTGTGAAAACTGTCTCGCATCCATGATCATATAGCCGACTCCCGAGCTTGAGCCCATCAGCTCTGCCACAACGAGCCCGAGCCATGCAATGCCGAGCGATAAGCGAATGCCTAGCAATATATTGGGCAGGGCTGCCGGCAATATCACTTTGGATATCTGCTGATGCCATTTAAATTCAAGCACCCGGGCGACTTCAAACAGCTTCGCGTCAACCCCGCGGATGCCGTTAAACGTATTGATATAGACAGGAAAGAAGGCACCGAGCGCAATCAGCAAAATTTTAGATACTTCGTCAAATCCGAACCATAAAATAAACAGCGGCGTGACGGCCAGATGAGGTACGGTTCTAAGCATTTGCAACGACGGATCAAGATACAGCTCCGTCCGTTTGGAAAATCCGGCCAAAATCCCGATCATCAATCCAAGCCCCGCGCCAAGCAAAAAACCAAGTGCCGCCCGATAAATGCTGATTTGCAGATGGCCGAACAGTTCGCCGGACAAAATAAGCTCCTTAAAGGTCAGAACAATCGTAACAGGTGTAGGCAGCACTGTAGCGGACACAACCCCCAGCCCGCCGATGACCTGCCAGATGGCAATGATGACAGCGGGTAGTAAAAGCCCCTTCATCCAGCCGTATCTCTTCCTTCCGGGCTTTTTTCGCACCGCTTCCGCATTCGTTTTGGGCAGCGAGCCCGCAGCCTCTGCTTTCATCATTGATCACCTCCTGAGGAATGCTCCTCTAATGCTTTTTTGATAAAAGTGTTATCGACAACATCCTTCACATCAATCTTCTTATCTATCGCCTTTGTTCGAAATTGAAAATCTGCTGTTTCCTGCTGTGCTTTCACAATGTCGTCACTGATGATCTCATTAAGTGGCTCAGTATTTTTCAGCACATTTTCGACGACCTTTTTATCGAGATCTTTAATGTCAGAATATAAGTCCGCTGCTTCATCCAGATGTTCCTTTTGCCATACAACGGCTTTATTAAACACCTTCAGAAAACGGACCACTTCGTCTGGATGCTCTTCTGAAAACTTTGTTCTTACTAAAGTAAAACCCGGTGAATATAAATCTGTGCTTTCTCCGTTCACAAGGATTTTTGCTCCGTGTTTCATTGTTTCTAAGGACAAGTACGGCTCCCAAATGGACCAGGCATCAACAGATCCGTTTTCAAATGCGGAAGCTGCTTCATCAGGCTGAAGCTGAATAATTGTCACATCGTTAGCTGACAACCCCACTTGATCAAGCGCTTTATACAAAAAATCAAACCCGCTGCTGCCTTTGGCGACTGCAATTTTCTTCCCCTTTAAGCCCTTAACGTCTTGAATGCCGCTGTTTTGATTGACAAGGATGCCGTTTGCTTTCAAGCCGTCCTGAGACAAACCGATTTCTTTAAAGTCAATGCCTGCCGCCTGTCCAGCGATCACAGGCGAATTACCGACTTGAGAAAAATCAAGTTTGTCTGCCGCAAGGCCTTCAAATTGGGGCGGACCGCTTTGAAACTCCACCCATTTCACTTTGATGCCTTCTTTTTCAAATGCATCTTCGAACCAGCCTTTTTCTTTTGCAATCAAAAGGGGGCTTAAGCTTTGCTGAATACCAATACGAATTTCCTTCAATTGTTTGTGGTCACCGCTGGCTCCATTTGCTCCACAGCCTGCGAGCAGAAAAATAACGGCAACCAATACAATGAGTCCTTTTTTCATTTCCGCTTCCGCCCTTTCTATATCCCTGATCCTTCTGCGTACTCCAAATCTTCTGTTTTCTCGAATTCCGACAGCACTCTCTGTCTGATCGCTTGGAAATCCGGAGTCGTCCGGTTTCGCGGATACGCCAGGTGAATGGGCATCAGCTTATGGATTTTCCCCGGTTTGGCCTTAAGGATCGCAAGCTCATTTCCTAAATAAACAGATTCATCTATATCATGAGTCACGAGAATCATCGTTGTTTTTTTCTTCCTCCATATATCCAGCAGCACGTCCTGCAGGTGTTTTCTTGTAAAAGCGTCGAGTGCACCAAACGGTTCATCTAAAAGCAGCACCTCAGGCTCCCGCAGCAGGGCCCGGGCGATGGCTACTCTTTGTGACATGCCGCCTGACAGCTCGCGCGGATATGCTTTTTCCGATCCTTTCAATCTGACAATCTCGATCAGTTCATCCACCTTTTGTTTGACTTTTGGGTCCTTCAAATTCAAGTCGGCTGCAATATTCTGCTCAACAGTCAGCCAAGGAAAGAGGCGGTGTTCCTGAAAAATAAATCCTTGCTGAATACCCGGAGCTGTTACGCTACGGCCGTTAATTTCCACACTCCCGTCATATTCAGAATCAAGCCCTGCAATAATCTTTAACAGGGTGCTTTTTCCGCACCCGCTCGGTCCGATAAGCGTTAGAAATTCGCCTGGTGCGATTGATAATTCTATGTTTTCTAAGACCGTGTTTTTGCGGCCTTCTTGAACAAATGCCTTTTCTTTGATGCTGATGGTCACAGCCACTTTTATCCCTCTCTTTCTGCCAACCCCGCCTTCAAAAAAAACAAAAAGGCCCCCATCTCTGTTCTTGTAGAGATGAGAGCCTTCGGCGGTCCGATCAGCTGCCCAATTGTTTTTTTGTTTGAATAACATGTTAATTCAAATTATTCCGATATGTCAACTCTTTTTTAAATACGATTTTTGATATCCTTGTTTATCACTTACTCTGCTTGTTTCGCAAATAGAGAAGGAAAAATTATTTCTCCAAAAATTATTAAGTGTCATAAAAAGCTGTTACAACAAGGTTTTTCAACAATTTCGATACTATATATCGATTAATAGAGATAACTATTTTATAATAATTATAAAATAATATTGACTTTTTACTTAGAGATGATATTATGTTCTTATAAATTCCAAGAGGTGATAACATGAGTTCAAATAAACTGACAACTAGCTGGGGCGCTCCGGTTGGAGATAATCAAAACTCAATGACTGCCGGTTCTCGCGGACCAACTTTAATTCAAGATGTACATTTACTCGAAAAATTGGCCCATTTCAACCGAGAACGTGTTCCTGAACGTGTTGTTCACGCCAAAGGAGCAGGCGCACACGGATATTTTGAAGTGACAAACGACGTAACAAAATACACGAAAGCCGCTTTCCTTTCTGAAGTCGGCAAACGCACACCGTTGTTCATCCGTTTCTCAACAGTTGCCGGTGAACTTGGCTCTGCTGACACAGTTCGCGACCCGCGCGGATTTGCTGTTAAATTTTATACTGAAGAAGGAAACTACGACATCGTCGGCAACAATACGCCTGTATTCTTTATCCGCGATGCGATTAAGTTCCCTGATTTCATCCATACACAAAAAAGAGATCCAAAAACACACCTGAAAAACCCTACGGCTGTATGGGATTTCTGGTCACTTTCACCAGAGTCACTGCACCAAGTGACAATCCTGATGTCTGACCGCGGAATTCCTGCGACACTTCGCCACATGCACGGCTTCGGAAGCCATACATTCAAATGGACAAATGCCGAAGGCGAAGGCGTATGGATTAAATATCACTTTAAAACAGAACAAGGCGTGAAAAACCTTGATGTCAATACGGCAGCAAAAATTGCCGGTGAAAACCCTGATTACCATACAGAAGACCTTTTCAACGCAATCGAAAACGGTGATTATCCTGCATGGAAACTATATGTGCAAATCATGCCTTTAGAAGATGCAAATACGTACCGTTTCGATCCGTTTGATGTCACAAAAGTTTGGTCTCAAAAAGACTACCCGTTAATCGAGGTCGGACGCATGGTTCTAGACAGAAATCCGGAAAACTACTTTGCAGAGGTAGAACAAGCGACATTTTCACCTGGAACCCTCGTGCCTGGTATTGATGTTTCACCGGATAAAATGCTTCAAGGTCGACTTTTTGCTTATCATGATGCACACCGCTACCGTGTCGGTGCAAACCATCAAGCGCTGCCAATCAACCGCGCACGCAACAAAGTAAACAATTATCAGCGTGATGGGCAAATGCGTTTTGATGATAACGGCGGCGGATCTGTGTATTACGAGCCTAACAGCTTCGGCGGTCCAAAAGAGTCACCTGAGGATAAGCAAGCAGCATATCCGGTACAAGGTATCGCTGACAGCGTAAGCTACGATCACTACGATCACTACACTCAAGCCGGCGATCTGTATCGTTTAATGAGTGAAGATGAACGTACCCGCCTTGTTGAAAATATCGTTAATGCCATGAAGCCGGTAGAAAAAGAAGAAATCAAGCTGCGCCAAATCGAGCACTTCTACAAAGCGGATCCTGAATACGGAAAACGCGTGGCAGAAGGCCTTGGATTGCCGATTAAAAAAGATTCTTAATGGAGAAATGCAAAAACCCGTTGTAGTCAGCGGGTTTTTTTATATTTAGTTACACATTGCGTATGCTTCTCATCAATCTTCATATAAATTTCTTCCATGAGTTCCGCGCTGTTTATAATCTCTCGTTTGTTTTTTTCAATCAGCAGCTCAAGCGGCAAAATCTGATTCCCGTAGGTTTTTCGCTTCCTGAATCGTTTTCTCCCCTTTTCTTTTTTGACTCCCATCAATAATCCCCCCTTTTTCATACAAAAAAGGCCCTTATCTAAACGATAAGAGCCTTCGGTGTTCCGATCAGCGCGATAAATTTGAAAAATTTGTACTGACCATGTTAATTCATACAATACCGACCTGTCAACTATTTTTTAAGGGAGTTGACACTGTATCAGATTGCATCCCCGCTTTTTCCTTATACACTCTTTTCCCTTGACGCATAAGCTAGAGAAACTAGAATACGAGAGAAAGAGATGTGGGAGTGTGGAAAAGACAAAATTGACCGGACGTATCGTGACACGGGATGATCCGGACTATAACGAAGCAAGAACCAATATTAACCTAAGCTTAGAAAGGTATCCTGACATCATTGTGTTTTGCCAAAACAAACAGGATGCACTCAATGCGCTGAAATGGGCGCGTGAAAACCGTGTGCCTTTCCGTATTAGAGGCGGCAGACACAGCTATGAGAACTTTTCCCTTTTAAATAACGGTCTTGTTATTGATTTAAGCGAAATGAAAAAAATAACTGTGAATCAGGATAAAAAGCTGGCCTATATTGAAGCGGGGGCTGAATTGGGAGAAGTCTATCGGACACTCTGGCAATACGGCCTGACGCTTCCCGCAGGCACCATTGCCAATGTAGGGCTCACAGGTTTAACTCTCGGAGGGGGAATTGGACTTTTAACAAGGGCTGCCGGCCTTACTTGCGACAGCCTCGTGCAGCTTGAGATGATCGTAGCAGACGAAAAAGAGGGCGCTGATCTGATTACAGTCAGCTGTTCAAATCATCCAGACTTATTTTGGGCGTCTCAGGGAGGCGGAGGAGGCAATTTCGGCATAGTCACCTCCATGACATTTAAAGCAGTGCCCATCTCTCAAGTGTCGATTTTTTCTATTACATGGGGATGGGATGATTTTGAGGAAGTATTTAACACGTGGCAGCACTGGGCCCCGTATACAGATGACCGGCTTACATCATCAATAGAGTTTTGGCCTAAAGAAGTAAACCGCATAGAAGCCCTCGGCCAATTTGTCGGTCCAAAAACAGAGTTAAAAAAACTGTTAAAGCCTTTATTGAAAGCAGGAAGCCCAATAAGCGGAATGGTAAAAACAACGCCATTCATTGAAGCGGTAACCTTTTTTAACAGCCCGGGAGGCAATCAGCCTCAAAAAATGAAACGCTCCGGCTCTTTCATTGAAAAGCCATTATCAGAACGTGCGATCTCAACGATTAAACACTTTTTAGAGCACGCTCCGAATCAAAACGCCAGTGTCTGGCAGCAAGCACTCGGCGGGGCAGCCGGACGGATCCCTCCCGACCAAACGGCATTTTATTATCGTGACGCAATCATTGCCCAGGAATACTTAACAAACTGGACATCCCCTGGAGAAAAAAGACAAAACGTCCGCTGGATTGAGGGGCTGAGAACGTCCCTTTCGAGAGAAACGATGGGAGACTACGTAAATTGGCCAGATATTGAAATCAGAAACTGGCCAAGAACATATTACGGCGAAAACGTTGAACGACTCCGCCGTGTCAAAACGAAATATGATCCCGAAAATGTATTCCGTTTTGAACAGAGCATTCCGCCGCTTCGACGTTCTCTGTTTTTCTAAAAAGATGAAGATGGAGCATTCTCCATCTTCATCTTTTTTATTGATATAAATTGCTTCCCGTATCGACAAACTCTTTTGCTTTTTCTTTTAATCCTTTATTTATGGCTTCTGCTTCACTGAGATCGTTTTTCTTCGCATAATCCCGAATATCCTGTGAAATTCTCATGCTGCAAAATTTCGGACCGCACATGGAACAAAAGTGAGCGGTTTTTGCTCCTTCAGCAGGCAGAGTTTCATCATGGTATTCAAGGGCTCTCTCCGGATCAAGAGATAAATTAAACTGATCCCGCCAGCGGAATTCAAAACGGGCTTTCGATAACGCATCATCCCGGGTTTGTGCTCCGGGATGCCCTTTTGCAAGATCCGCAGCGTGCGCAGCGATCTTATATGTAATGACTCCTTCACGAACATCATCACGATTTGGCAGCCCCAAATGCTCCTTCGGCGTTACATAACAAAGCATTGCTGTCCCGTACCAACCGATCATCGCCGCTCCGATCGCTGAAGTAATATGGTCATATCCCGGAGCAATATCCGTTGTCAACGGCCCCAATGTGTAAAAAGGCGCTTCTTTACAAATGTCCATTTGTTTATCGACATTCTCTTTGATTTTATGCATCGGAACATGGCCAGGACCCTCAATCATCACCTGAACATCATGCTTCCAGGCAATTTGCGTCAGCTCTCCAAGCGTCTCTAATTCAGCAAACTGCGCTTCGTCATTGGCATCAGCAATTGATCCGGGACGCAAACCATCCCCAAGAGAGAAAGCAATATCATACATTTTCATAATCTCACATATTTCTTCAAAATGTGTGTATAAAAAGCTTTCTTGATGATGAGCCAGACACCACTGCGCCATAATCGCTCCCCCGCGTGACACGATACCAGTTGTCCGTTTGGCAGTCAGCGGTACATACCTAAGCAAAACACCCGCGTGAATCGTAAAATAATCCACTCCCTGCTCTGCCTGCTCGATTAGCGTATCACGATAAATCTCCCACGTTAAATCCTCAGCTACGCCGTTTACTTTTTCAAGCGCCTGATAAATCGGAACAGTTCCCACAGGCACGGGGCAATTGCGGATAATCCATTCACGCGTCGTATGAATATCTTTTCCGGTAGAGAGATCCATCATCGTATCCGCTCCCCAGCGGATGGCCCACGTCATTTTTTCCACTTCTTCTTCAATGGATGACGTAACCGCTGAATTCCCGATATTTGCATTAATCTTCACATGAAAATTCCGGCCGATAATCATTGGCTCACTTTCAGGGTGATTAATGTTTGAAGGAATAATCGCCCGGCCGCTGGCTACCTCGTCTCTGACGAATTCAGGAGACACATGCTCACGAATGGCGATAAATTCCATCTCAGGTGTAATGATCCCCTTTTTTGCATAGTGCATTTGTGTGACATTTTGACCTGCCTTCGCCCTCAGCGGTTTCCGCTTTAATCCTGGATAGCTTACGTTTGGTTTTGCTTTTTTATAACCGTTATCTTCTGGTTTTATAGCCCGACCTTCATACTCTTCCACGTCACCGCGCTCTGTGATCCATTTTTGGCGGAGCGGCTTTAATCCTTCTTGAATATTAATGGTTACTTCAGGGTCCGTATACGGTCCGCTTGTATCATAGACACGCACAGGCGCGTTTTCCTCTTCGCCGAACGATCCCGTCGTCGGACTCAATAGAATCTCCCTCATCGGCACTTGGATGTCCGAAGAAGAACCCTCCACGTATACCTTCTTGCTGCCTGAAAAACTTGACATAATGGAAATGTTGGCTTGCTGCACTGAATTGTTTTGCATTACTTTTCCTTCCCCTTTCTACGTTTGAAAGGACAAAATCAAGCCCATAACCAGCACAAAAAACCGGATTCATATAAATGAACCCGGTTACAGTCAGAAAGAAACATATTATTGCCCAGCACGACAATAACAAAAACAATTCCTCTACTTCCCCACGCTGGTACGAACCAGATCAGGTCCAAAGGGTTAAGAAGCTTACCTTCTCTCTCAGCCCGAAAGCGGGCACCCCCAGTAACTATTGATTTCGCACTCATCTTATCATAAAATCAATCTGAAAAAAAGAGGAATATAGATAATATTCAGCCAATTTCACCCTAAATATTTGACCGGCAACGGGATTTCAGCTATTTCATGTTCAGCCATCATCACCCGATATGCCTTTGCACCCGACCTTGAACTCACAGTCTGAAACAGCTGATCATTTATGAAATGGAGAGCAGCCCCATCATCCGCTGCATAGCCACTGCATAAGAACTTGTTAGATATCAGCCGGTGGTATGCCGGTCTCCGATCCTTTTCCCCGTCATAATGGGGACAAAAGCTCCCTTGCAAAAAACCTAAACTTTTCAAACTTGTCAGCGGTCCGGCTGAATCTGTCACCCCTTCTTCAAACCAGCAGATCGCACCGGCACTTAATCCAGCTACAACCACACCGTTCTTCCATGCTTCCCTGAGAATATGATCCAGCCCCCACTCTTTCCATAACACAAGTAAATTCCGCGTATTTCCACCGCCAACATAAATCACGTCCATTTCCATAACAAAAGAATCTAAATCTGTTGATGGCGGCTTAAACAAAGATAAGTGAGACGGCACGCAATCCAGTGTTTTAAATGCATGATAAAACCGCTGAATATAGTTTTGGGAATCTCCGCTCGCCGTCGGCAAAAAACAAATACGAGGCTGCTCTCGTTTTGATTGATTGAGGATATATTGATCGAGGGACAAATTATCCGGATCCATCGAAAAACCCCCGCCCCCCATCGCAATAATCTGCTTCATCATCACACCCCCCAACAAAATTTGTTGCTTATTATAGCATTTTGTATAGAAGCAAGAAACAAAGCCAAATACTTTCTTATCAGGAGCTGCTAAAAAAACAAAGGAGGTGGTTTCCCATTGAACAAAGTCTTTGTCCCAAAGATATTCTTGATTTGTTAACAACAATAAAAACCAGCATTAACAAATACACTGTCGCAATAACAGAAGCCGAAAATCCCCACATCAGAAGAGCATTGCATGATCAATTAGATACAACTGTTTATCTCCATGATGAACTGTCAGATCTTCTGTTAGAAAAGGGGTGGCTCGGGTGAGCAATTACGCTTTTATCTTGCAGTAAAGACCACAAAAAGAGACGGGATCTCAAAGATGAGATGCCGTCTCTTTTTTATTGCTCCACTCTTCTTAAAGCCTCATTTACCGTTTCTTTTATAAACGCGTCTTCACCGCTTAATCGGTCTAAACTGAGATCGCCGTTTCTCAGCCTTTCGGAAATATTGTTTATATCCTCCTCTACTGTGATTTGCAGCTCACCGGCCAAAAACATTCTGTGTAATTCATCTGCAACCAAACTTTCTTTATTCACTTCCATCCACTCCTTTATTTTCAATATTATTCTTAGTCTGTCCCTAGGCCGAGACGAATAATAGGAAAAAAGTATGAATCAAACGAATCTTTTTTCCTCCTTCTTACGTATATCTGTTGAGAAAAAAGAAAAAGGGGAAGATCTAACATGTCATTTTTTAAGAAGCTTGCGGCAAGTGCCGGAATTGGAGCTGCAAAAGTAGATACAATTTTAGAAAAAGACGCATATTTTCCAGGAGAAGAAGTACAGGGAACGGTACATGTCAAAGGCGGAAAAATCGCTCAGGACATCCGTTATATCGATTTACAGCTTAGCACACGGTATGTCATTGTAAAAGACGATGAAGAGCACCGGAAATACGCTACAATTCATTCTTTCCGGGTCACTGGTTCATTTACCATACAGCCTGGTGAAGAGCATCAATTTCCGTTCACATTCACTCTGCCTCTAGATACGCCGATCACTGTAGGGAAAGTAGAGGTTGCCGTGGTGACAGACCTTGACATTCAAGGCGGTATCGATAAATCCGATCATGACCGCATTTTTGTTGAAGCGCACCCTTGGATTGAAAATGTGCTTGAAGCAATCGAAAACCTGGGCTTCCGTCTTAACGAAGCAGACTGCGAACAAGCGCCCTACTTCCAGCGTCGTCTTCCGTTCGTTCAAGAATTCGAATTCGTTCCGACTTCCGGATATTATCGTCAGATGCTTGATGAATTAGAGCTCATTTTCCTTTTAGACGAAGACGGTTTGGAAATCATTTTCGAAGTCGACCGCAGAGCAAGAGGACTCCGAGGGTGGCTGGAAGAGATGTATAATGACGGAGAACAGCTTGTACGCGTCCGTTTCAGCCAATCAGAGCTTGAAGATACCGAAGAGCTAGAAGAGGTGCTAGAAGAGATCCTAGACCAATACGCTGAGTAAGTATAAAAAATAAAAACCCGTTCCTGTTAAGAAACGGGTTTTTCAGTATACCGGTGGTCGGGGTCGAACCGACACTCCAGAAGGAACACGATTTTGAGTCGTGCGCGTCTGCCAATTCCGCCACACCGGCAAGTTTTACGTCGTATCTAACCGACGAATATAAATATATCATGGATCTCATAAAGTGTCAACGTATTTCAAAAAAGTTTTTATGGAAATATAAAATAAAAGTGTTGAAAGACTAGCTATACAGCCGCTTTATAATAGGCCTCGGAACTTAACTTGTTATGATAAATCAAAGCATTAAAAAAATGATCTACTTATGTAGATCATTAATATGATTAGTTATAATAATAAAACACAAACACCAATTCAACTTACCATGTAAGTGAAATTGGTGCCGAGGGCCGGACTTGAACCGGCACGGTAGTCACCTACCGCAGGATTTTAAGTCCTGTGTGTCTGCCAATTCCACCACCCCGGCAATAAGAAGGCGACACCCGGATTCGAACCGGGGATAAAGGTTTTGCAGACCTCTGCCTTACCACTTGGCTATGCCGCCGTAATTGGAGCGGAAGACGGGATTCGAACCCGCGACCCCCACCTTGGCAAGGTGGTGTTCTACCACTGAACTACTTCCGCATTTTTACTGGACTTAATACATTATATGCAGTTGATATAAAAAGTGAGACTGGGCTAGCTGGATTCGAACCAACGCATGACGGAGTCAAAGTCCGTTGCCTTACCGCTTGGCTATAGCCCAATGATAATATGGGGCGATTGATGGGAATCGAACCCACGAGTGCCAGAGCCACAATCTGGTGCGTTAACCACTTCGCCACAACCGCCATAATCTCAAGATGTCATAAATTTGGCAGGGGCAGTAGGAATCGAACCCACACCGGAGGTTTTGGAGACCTCTGTTCTACCGTTAAACTATGCCCCTATAAATGGTGGAGGGGGGCAGATTCGAACTGCCGAACCCTGAGGGAGCGGATTTACAGTCCGCCGCGTTTAGCCACTTCGCTACCCCTCCACATTAAATTTTGAAAAAACAGTGCCGGCAAGAGGACTTGAACCCCCAACCTACTGATTACAAGTCAGTTGCTCTACCAATTGAGCTACACCGGCATAGGTGGTGGCTCGGGACGGAATCGAACCGCCGACACACGGATTTTCAGTCCGTTGCTCTACCAACTGAGCTACCGAGCCTAAGTATTTAAATGGCGGTCCGGACGGGACTCGAACCCGCGACCTCCTGCGTGACAGGCAGGCATTCTAACCAACTGAACTACCGGACCATTTTGAAATTTGGTTGCGGGGGCAGGATTTGAACCTGCGACCTTCGGGTTATGAGCCCGACGAGCTACCGAACTGCTCCACCCCGCGATGATATAATGGTGGAGGATGACGGGCTCGAACCGCCGACCCTCTGCTTGTAAGGCAGATGCTCTCCCAGCTGAGCTAATCCTCCATCATATAATGACCCGTACGGGATTCGAACCCGTGTTACCGCCGTGAAAGGGCGGTGTCTTAACCGCTTGACCAACGGGCCCAGACTTTCAATTGTAATTATGTATAAGTATCAGTGGCGGAGAGCAAGGGATTCGAACCCTTGAGACGGAGTTGACCGCCTACACGATTTCCAATCGTGCTCCTTCGACCACTCGGACAGCTCTCCAATAATGGC
>NZ_CP150155.1:177500-905000 GCF_037963335.1 Bacillus sp. PS108 | reverse complement strand
GATCACCTGGTTTCGGGTCTACGACCACGTACTCATGCGCCCTATTCAGACTCGCTTTCGCTGCGGCTCCGCATCTTCTGCTTAACCTTGCACGGGATCGTAACTCGCCGGTTCATTCTACAAAAGGCACGCCATCACCCGTTAACGGGCTCTGACTACTTGTAGGCACACGGTTTCAGGATCTCTTTCACTCCCCTTCCGGGGTGCTTTTCACCTTTCCCTCACGGTACTGGTTCACTATCGGTCACTAGGGAGTATTTAGCCTTGGGAGATGGTCCTCCCGGATTCCGACGGAATTTCACGTGTTCCGCCGTACTCAGGATCCACTCAGGAGAGAACGAAGTTTTGACTACAGGGCTGTTACCTCCTATGGCGGGCCTTTCCAGACCTCTTCATCTACCTCGTTCCTTTGTAACTCCGTACAGAGTGTCCTACAACCCCAAGAGGCAAGCCTCTTGGTTTGGGCTGATCCCGTTTCGCTCGCCGCTACTCAGGGAATCGCATTTGCTTTCTCTTCCTCCGGGTACTTAGATGTTTCAGTTCCCCGGGTCTGCCTTCTCATATCCTATGAATTCAGATATGGATACCACTCCATTACGAGTGGTGGGTTTCCCCATTCGGAAATCTCCGGATCAAAGCTTGCTTACAGCTCCCCGAAGCATATCGGTGTTCGTCCCGTCCTTCATCGGCTCCTAGTGCCAAGGCATCCACCGTGCGCCCTTTCTAACTTAACCGTTAAAAAGAATCACTATGTGATATCTTGTGTTACTAATTGAATGTGATGTCTACTGTTATCTAGTTTTCAAAGAACACGTTTCGAAGGAATGATCCTTCAAAACTAAACAAGACAGGGAACGTTCTGTTTATAAGACCCAAGGTCTTATATTCCGTATAATATCCTTAGAAAGGAGGTGATCCAGCCGCACCTTCCGATACGGCTACCTTGTTACGACTTCACCCCAATCATCTGTCCCACCTTCGGCGGCTGGCTCCTAAAAGGTTACCTCACCGACTTCGGGTGTTACAAACTCTCGTGGTGTGACGGGCGGTGTGTACAAGGCCCGGGAACGTATTCACCGCGGCATGCTGATCCGCGATTACTAGCGATTCCAGCTTCACGCAGTCGAGTTGCAGACTGCGATCCGAACTGAGAACAGATTTGTGGGATTGGCTTAACCTCGCGGTTTCGCTGCCCTTTGTTCTGTCCATTGTAGCACGTGTGTAGCCCAGGTCATAAGGGGCATGATGATTTGACGTCATCCCCACCTTCCTCCGGTTTGTCACCGGCAGTCACCTTAGAGTGCCCAACTGAATGCTGGCAACTAAGATCAAGGGTTGCGCTCGTTGCGGGACTTAACCCAACATCTCACGACACGAGCTGACGACAACCATGCACCACCTGTCACTCTGCCCCCGAAGGGGACGTCCTATCTCTAGGATTGTCAGAGGATGTCAAGACCTGGTAAGGTTCTTCGCGTTGCTTCGAATTAAACCACATGCTCCACCGCTTGTGCGGGCCCCCGTCAATTCCTTTGAGTTTCAGTCTTGCGACCGTACTCCCCAGGCGGAGTGCTTAATGCGTTAGCTGCAGCACTAAGGGGCGGAAACCCCCTAACACTTAGCACTCATCGTTTACGGCGTGGACTACCAGGGTATCTAATCCTGTTCGCTCCCCACGCTTTCGCTCCTCAGCGTCAGTTACAGACCAGAGAGTCGCCTTCGCCACTGGTGTTCCTCCACATCTCTACGCATTTCACCGCTACACGTGGAATTCCACTCTCCTCTTCTGCACTCAAGTTCCCCAGTTTCCAATGACCCTCCCCGGTTGAGCCGGGGGCTTTCACATCAGACTTAAGAAACCGCCTGCGAGCCCTTTACGCCCAATAATTCCGGACAACGCTTGCCACCTACGTATTACCGCGGCTGCTGGCACGTAGTTAGCCGTGGCTTTCTGGTTAGGTACCGTCAAGGTACCGCCCTATTCGAACGGTACTTGTTCTTCCCTAACAACAGAGCTTTACGATCCGAAAACCTTCATCACTCACGCGGCGTTGCTCCGTCAGACTTTCGTCCATTGCGGAAGATTCCCTACTGCTGCCTCCCGTAGGAGTCTGGGCCGTGTCTCAGTCCCAGTGTGGCCGATCACCCTCTCAGGTCGGCTACGCATCGTTGCCTTGGTGAGCCGTTACCTCACCAACTAGCTAATGCGCCGCGGGTCCATCTGTAAGTGGTAGCCGAAGCCACCTTTTATGTTTGAACCATGCGGTTCAAACAACCATCCGGTATTAGCCCCGGTTTCCCGGAGTTATCCCAGTCTTACAGGCAGGTTACCCACGTGTTACTCACCCGTCCGCCGCTAACATCAGGGAGCAAGCTCCCATCTGTCCGCTCGACTTGCATGTATTAGGCACGCCGCCAGCGTTCGTCCTGAGCCAGGATCAAACTCTCCGATAAATGGATCACAGGTTAAGTTCACCGCATCCTGCGGCGACACCTGTGTGACCTGCGTCGTGCAGGACCTAGTTTGACTGACTACGCACATCGCTGTGCGATTTTTTTTAAAACTGAATTAACAGGTACGTTTTGTCTTGTTTAGTTTTCAAAGATCATTTTCACTTCTTGTTGAAGCGACTTTATTAATATAACATTTTGACTTTCTTTTGTCAAATGTTTTTTTGATTTATTTCCCCGCCGCTGTGAGCTTGTTTTCTCAGAAGCGCATCAGCGACGTTTAATAATATAACACGGTCAAGAATCAGAGTCAACACCTTTTTTAAAAGAATATCCTCGGTGATAGACAGCCTGTCCTTTCGTTTCTATCTGGCAGACGTTGATAAGTCCCTTTTCTGTCAAGTAATCAAGCATAACGCCAAGATCTTGGGTAAAGTGCTTTAGGTCATGATGTTGAAGAAGCTCACCGAATTGCCAAATGTCTTTTTCTTTCATTACTTCGAAAAGATGCGCCGAACCGATCTCGGCTTTGGAATGGATGAGAAAATCATTTGCTAAGAATAATAATTCAAGTCTTTTTTCCAGGCTCTCGTGACTTTCAATCAGCTCGGAATATAATTTGTACACTTGCGGCTCCATCTGGCGCACTTGGCTCCACACCGTGGTTTCGGGATGGAATCCTCTGTCGATTACTTCAATACGTGCTAAATGATGCAGCGCATGAACAACGGCGTTGTAGGCATCTAAAAATTGATTGGCTTCAAAAAAAGCTTTCCCTTCAACATACCTTCTGATTAATTTGCCGTATTCGAGTCCGATCTTCAGTTTACGTTCGGCAAACGGAAATGTATTCAGCCTGTCAATCAGTTCAACTACGTATTCATTACGGTCAAACAAAACTCTGCCATTTACAATCCAATCTATGATTCTTCTATTTGTTCCGAGCAAAATCCATTCTTGAATCTGAGAATCTGTTACCACATGCAAAGAAGCTGTTTGATGATCAAATTCATAATGCTTTATAAAAACTGGATCATCAGCATCTTTTACAATTACCAGCAAAGCTGCATCAAAGTTATCTGTTAAGGAAGATGTTTTGTTTCTTCTCTCAATCATAATGACAGCCAATGTATTGGGGTGACTTGCTCTTTCTTGGTAAATTGGACGGAGAAGATTTTCCATCACTATTCCTCCAATGCAATTGTTCAAATTTTTTTATTCTCTATTTGATTCAATTCTATGGTTAAAACGAAATTCCTTTTTTCTAAACACATTGAACTATTATAAACAATTTCACAGTAACTCTCCATATGTAAATTCCAGTTCAACCGAAAACATGAAGAAAATCCCATCGGGTTTGTGCTATAGTTAAATCAGAGGGGGATGGACATGGCGAAATACTCCAGCAAAATTAATAAAATCAGAACATTTGCGTTAAGTTTGGTTTTCGTTGGGTTTATCATTATGTACATCGGGATCTTTTTCAAAGAGTCAGTTTTGCTTTCTAGTTTGTTTATGATACTTGGGCTTTTATCCATCGGTCTCAGCACGATAGTTTACTTTTGGATCGGAATGCTTTCGACCAAAGCGGTTCGCGTCATTTGTCCGGGCTGTGAAAAAGAGACAAAGGTTTTAGGAAGAGTCGATATGTGCATGCATTGCCGAGAGCCGCTGACTTTAGATAAGGGATTAGAAGGAAAAGAATTTGATGAGTCTTATAATAAAAAGAAAATGTCGAAATAAAATAAGCTGACCGTTTCGTGCGGTCAGCTTATTTTTAATGATTTTCTTTTTTCGAACACTCTTGGCAGACGCCGTAAATTTCTAAACGGTGGTGGCTGACCTTGAAGCCCGTGACGTGGGCAGCGAGCTGCTCCACTTCATCAAGGCCCGGGTAGTGGAAGTCCACAATTTTACCGCAGTTTTCGCAAATCGCGTGATAGTGATCAGATGTCACAAAATCGAATCTGCTGGAAGCATCACCGTATGTGAGCTCTTTTACCAAACCTGATTCTCGGAACACACGCAAATTGTTATATACCGTCGCTACGCTCATGTTAGGAAATTTCCCTTCCAGAGCTTTATATATATCGTCCGCTGTTGGATGAGCCATAGAGTTAACGAGATATTCCAGAATCGCATGACGTTGAGGAGTAATGCGAACTCCGGTTTCCTTCAACGTTTCTAAGGCTTCTTTTAGTTCATGTGCAGCCATCCGTCATGCACCTCTCTTCTAAAAAAAATTCTTACATTGTAATGTTTATAATTAGTGTAACTCTTTCTACGATAATTTGTCAATTGATATCAGGGTAAAAGTAAGCATAGGCTCATAGAGATTTACTTTTCCGACATATCTTTGAGGGTTTGAAGCGCTTCGGCTACATGGTCCTTTACTTTTACTTTTCTCCATTCTTTAATGAGCCGGCCTTCTTTATCAATTAAAAAAGTGGAACGTTCGATTCCCATATACTCTTTTCCGAAGTTTTTCTTCAGCTTCCACACATCAAACGCTTCCGCCAGCTTATGCTCGTCATCAACAAGAAGCAGAAATGGCAGGTTATGCTTCTCTTTAAATTTTCCGTGTTTTTCCTGGCTGTCCGGGCTGACGCCAATAATGACGGCATCCAGTTCGGCGAAGCTTTCGTGACTGTCCCGAAAATCGCATGCTTCAGTTGTACATCCCGGTGTCATGTCCTTTGGATAAAAATAAAGCACGATGTACTTTCCTTTATAATCCGATAATTTTACTGTTTCCCCATGATCGCCTTTTAACTCAAGATCAGGCGCTTTTTGTCCGATTTCTATAGTCATTACGTTACCTCCGGATGTTTTTTTATTAAGCGTATCCAATTCTTGTCCGGATTACAACCATCTCAGCTGAATCTGAAGCCCGAAGCCATTGTTCTTGTTCGGAAGCATGCTACAATAGAAAGGACGCATGGAGATATAGGAGGTTTTTATTCTTGCATACAAAATCAATTGAACTTCACAATGAGGCATTACAGCACATTGTCGGCGGTGTAAACAGCCCGTCTAGATCATATAAAGCAGTCGGCGGCGGTTCTCCTGTTGCAATGGAGAAAGCAAGCGGCGCTTATTTTTGGGATGTGGACGGCAACAAATACATCGATTATTTAGCGGCGTACGGTCCGATTATTACAGGACATGCCCACCCACATATTACAGAAGCGATTAAAAAAGCGGCAGAGAACGGTGTATTGTATGGAACACCAACGAAACACGAGGTTACATTTGCAAAGATGCTCAAAGAAGCCATTCCCGCTATGGACAAAGTAAGATTCGTCAATTCGGGTACAGAAGCCGTTATGACGACCATCCGCGTGGCTCGCGCATATACAGGCCGGACAAAAATCATTAAATTTGCGGGCTGCTATCACGGGCATTCGGACCTTGTGCTTGTCGCCGCAGGCTCCGGCCCGTCTACTCTCGGCACACCAGACTCAGCCGGTGTACCGAAAAGCATTGCAAACGAAGTGATCACAGTACCATTTAATGATATCGATAGCTATAAAGCGGCTCTTGATAAATGGGGCAGTGAAATCGCGGCAGTTCTCGTTGAACCGATTGTCGGCAACTTCGGTATCGTCGAGCCGAAAGAGGGCTTCTTAGAAAAAGTAAATGAATTGACACATAATGCAGGCGCTCTCGTTATTTACGATGAAGTCATTACGGCTTTCCGCTTTATGTATGGCGGCGCGCAGGATCTCTTACAGGTGAAACCAGATTTAACAGCACTCGGGAAAATTATCGGCGGCGGACTTCCGATTGGCGCCTATGGCGGCAAACAAGAAATCATGGAGCAGGTAGCTCCGCTAGGGCCTGCTTATCAGGCAGGAACAATGGCAGGGAACCCCGCTTCCATCCTATCAGGCATCGCTTGTCTGGAAGTGCTCAAAGAAAAAGGCGTGTATGAAAAGCTTGATCACCTTGGCGCTATGCTTGAGGAAGGCATTTTGAAGCACGCAGAAACACACGGCATCACCATTACGGTCAACCGGTTAAAAGGTGCGCTCACGGTATACTTCTCTGATGAGAAAGTGGAAAATTACGAGCAGGCTGAACGGAGTGACGGAGAAACATTCGCTACGTTTTTCAAGCTGATGCTGGAACGCGGAATTAATTTAGCACCTTCTAAGTATGAAGCTTGGTTTATTACCACAGCACATACAGAGCAGGATATTAAAGACACGCTTGCAGCGGTCGAGGATGCTTTTAAACATCTTAAAAACTAGAATCAGATACTTTGAACAGGAGCTTTGGGCTCCTGTTTTTTTATGGAATCAAACAACGTGTAAGATTTTGGTCTTTTTCTAGAAAAATAGCTTGAATATTTGTATCGATCCCTGTATATTACTTAATTGTTTAGCAAATAAACTAACCGGGAATTTTAAGGATTAGCCCATTTGCTATGTCACACAATTTACTATAGAAAGGAATGCACGCACAAACCAATGAAACTTGGTGCCCGCATTTTCAAAACCGGGATTGCGATTACACTTGCTCTTTATTTGGCTTCGTGGATCGGGCTTCCCGCGCCGATTTTCGCTGGAATTGCAGCGATATTTGCGATCCAGCCGTCGATTTACCGCTCTTTTCTCATTATTATTGACCAGGTTCAAGCAAATATCATCGGAGCTGTGATTGCCACAGTGTTCGGCCTTATTTTCGGACCCAGCCCGATTATGATCGGGTTAACAGCAGTTATTGTCATTACAATCATGCTGAAACTTAAAATTGAACATACAATTTCAATTGCTCTTGTAACAGTCATTGCGATATTAGAATCTGCCGGTGACGACTTTTTAATGTTCGCGCTGATCAGAACAAGCACAGTCATCTTAGGGGTGCTTTCTTCCTTTATCGTCAACCTTGTGTTTTTGCCTCCTAAGTACGAAACAAAACTGATTCATAATACCGTCGAAAACACCGAAGAAATTATGAAGTGGATCAGATTGTCCATGCGGCAGTCGACAGAGCATTCGATTTTGAAAGAGGATATTGAAAAACTGAAAGAAAAAATGATCAAGCTTGATCAGACATATCTTCTATATAAAGAAGAAAGAAGTTACTTTAAGAAAACGACTTATGTGAAATCAAGAAAGCTTGTCCTGTTCAGACAGGCCATTATTACTGCAAATCGGGCGCTTGATACATTGAAGAAGCTGCATCGTCTGGAAAACGAGATCTATCATATGCCGGAAGAGTTTCAGGAAACATTGACTGAAGAACTTGATTACCTGCTTTACTGGCACGAACGGATTTTGATGAGGTTTGTCGGAAAAATCAAGCCGCATGATGACGCGGTTGAAGAAGGCATCCGGTATAAGCAGCTTTTAACAAAGTCATTTTTAAAAAATCAGCAGAATACGGATGAGGAGCTTATTGATTACAACATGCTCAATATTATGGCAAGCGCCGTGGAATATCGCGAGCAGCTTGAACATTTAGAAACACTTATCACAAGTTTTCAAACGTATCATCCGAAAGACTGCGAAATAGAAACAGAAGAGTAACCCGGTTAAACAGCCGGGTTTTTTTATATACAAAAAAATCTTATATCCTTCGTTAAAAGGATATAAGATTGGTTTTAGTTCAAATTTTGAATGGTAAATAAGTGCTTGTATTGGCTCTCATAGTCCATGAGTTCATCATGGGTTCCGATTTCAATGATTGTCCCGTTTTCCATGACAACAATCTTATCCGCATGGGTGATTGTCGATAAACGGTGGGCGACAACAAAAGTTGTTCTATCCTTCGCCAGTTTGTCCATCGCTTCTTGAATGTAATGCTCACTTTCCAAATCCAGAGCTGATGTAGCTTCATCTAAAATGAGGAGCGGCGGATTTTTCAGGAATACCCGCGCAATTGAGATCCGCTGCTTTTGTCCGCCTGAAAGCTTAACGCCTCGTTCCCCCACCCGGGTCTCATATCCTTCTGGAAAACTCATGATAAATTCATGGGCATTTG
Organism: Bacillus sp. PS108; assembly: GCF_037963335.1. Taxonomy (NCBI): domain Bacteria; kingdom Bacillati; phylum Bacillota; class Bacilli; order Caryophanales; family Bacillaceae; genus Bacillus; species Bacillus sp. PS108. The sequence goes on along the minus strand of NZ_CP150155.1, from coordinate 896,561 downwards.
CAGCTTTGGCGGCTTCGATTATCTCTTCAAGTGTGGCATCAGGCTTGCCGATCGCGATATTTTCCCGAATCGTTTCACTAAATAAAAAGGTATCCTGAAGCACCATACCAACCTGGTTGCGAAGGCTTCTTGCTTCATAATCGCGAATATCCGTCCCATCAATCAGCAGTCTGCCGCTTGTTACATCATAAAATCTTGGGATCAGGCTGACGAGCGTTGATTTTCCTCCTCCGCTCATGCCGACGAGAGCTACAGTTTCTCCTCTATTTACTTTTAAGGATACATCATGAAGAATATTTTCTTTGTCCTTCTCATATTGAAACGAAACGTTTTGAAACTCCACTCCTCCGCGAATCTGATCGGCCTTTATCGCATTTGGTTTGTCAGTGAGTTCGTAGGGCTCGTCAATAAATTCAAATACCCTGTCCATTGATGCGATTGACTGTGTCAAAGTTGTAGAGGAATTGATCAGCCTTCTAACAGGGTTGTACATTCTGTCAATATATCCGACAAACGCGACCATTGTTCCGACTGTCAGCGGTCCATTAATGACAAAATACCCGGCGCACGCTATGACGATGAGCGGCGCCAAATCTGTAATGGTATTAACGACCGCAAAGGTTTTGGCGTTCCAATTCGTGTGTCGGATGGCTTTATCTAAGAAATGACCGTTTTTCTCATTAAATTGAGCCTGTTCATGATCTTCTATCGCAAAGCTTCTGATGACAGGCATGCCTTGAATGCGTTCGTGCAAATGCCCCTGCACTTGAGCAAGAGCCTGTGAGCGCTCCCTTGTCAGCTTTCGTAAACGGCCGTAAAAATACTTCACTGATATTCCGTATAATGGGAATAAAACGATAGAGATCAGCGTTAATTTAACGTCCAGTGTGAGCATGATAGAGATTACAATCAAAATCGTCAGCATATCGAGCCATATATTCATCAGCCCTGTGATGACGAAATCCTTTGTTTGTTCTACATCATTAATCACTCGGGAAATGACTTCCCCTGTTCTTGTATTCGCGTAAAAACGAAGGCTCAGTTTTTGTATATGGTCAAACAGCTTAGCTCTTATATCATAAAGCACCTTGCTGGCAGTCCACTGGGCAAAATATTGCCGGTAATATTCAACAGGCGGGCGCAAAATTAAAAATAAGGCGAACATGATCGCCATAATCGTGAACAATGACGTGGTTTTGTCACTGGCCGTGCCGCCTCCTTGAATAATGTCGTCAACTACGTACTTCAGAAGCAATGGGAGAGCAAGCGGAATGGAGAATTTTACGATCCCGATTAACACTGTAACGAAAATTTGCTTCTTATAAGGTTTGACGAATTGCATGTAGCGTTTCATAACCCCCACGTTGATTCCCCCTCTCTCTTTATCATGATGTGTGTGAGCCCATGTGAAAAACCTGTTGTACCCCGCAACAGGTTTTTACGTAACCATTATTTTGTATAGCGCAAATACCGTTCATACCACATATCGACAAACTCGGGCGCAAACGGTCCCTGACGCTGGTGAATCCAATGGAGCAGCGTATTTAAGTAGTCTCTTAAAATACTGTCGATTTCTTTTGGATAATTCATGGCTTTCCGATGATCATCATATTCGTCTTCATCGAGAATATTGTAGGTCATGTCAGGAAAAACCTTAACATCTAAGTCATAATCAATATATTTAATTGCTTCGCCATCATAGGCAAACGGAGAACTGATGTTGCAATAATAATGAACCCCGTCTTCCCTCAGCATCCCGATGACATTAAACCATTGTCTTGCGTGAAAATAACAGATTGCGGGCTCTCTGGTTATCCATGTCCGGCCGTCTGATTCGGTTACCATCGTCCGGTCATTGGCTCCGATGACACACATTTCTGTACTTTTTAAGATTGTTGTCTCATTCCAAATTCTATGAATCAGCCCGTTGTGCTTATAGCTGTGAATTTGAATGGTTTCTCCTTCCTTGGGATAGCCCATATTTCTCCCCTACTTTCTATAAAGCCCTACAGTTAGTATGTCCAAATTTGCTTACCGACAACGTCTTTTACCTATTATAACGTTACAAATTGAAAAATGAAAATAAAAGAGCCATTCCGGCCGGGGAATGGCACATTCCTACACTACACAAAGGAAGACGGCTTTTCTGAGCTGCGATATGAACGAATGACCTGCTCTGTCTGCTTTTGAAACATATCCTGTATATCGGCAAGGTGTTTCCGTTTTACCGCAATTTCAGCCTGAATCCCACGCAGCCTTGCATCCCTTTCCAAATGCCGGAGTTCCGCCTCAATTTGTTTGCAGCGGTCGAGCTCTGATTGGAGATCGAGAAGCTTATCCATCGTTTTCATCTGTTCACTTACCAGCTTTTCAAATTCGGTCATCGGTTCCTCCTTCAGCCTGATGAAAGTATAAACATTTCCTCCTTTAATCATTTCGATCTCCGTAAAGCAAACCCTTTGACTCATTCTGTAGACCTTCCACAAGTTTTGTCGTTTTTCAAACAGAAAAAAGCACTTCCACCCGAAGATGAAGTGCTTTTTTCTGTTTCAGTGATTAGCTGTTTTGTTGTTTGTTTTGTTCAGCAGATTGGTTTTGCTGTCTTACCTGCTGTGCGTCAGTTTCACTAGCGAATTCAGTGCCGAATTGACCTTGTTGTCCAGCTGATTGCTGGTTTTGTTTTCTGACTTGCTGAGCGTTTGTTTCGCTAGCAAATTCAGTGCCAAATTGACCTTGACCAGCAGCTGATTGTTGGTTTTGTTTTCTAACTTGTTGAGCGTTTGTTTTGCTGAAGTTATTTGAGTTAGCCATTGTTATCACCTCCACGGTCATTAGAATGTGCAGGTGATCGTATAGCTATTCCTCTTTTTTAAAAATTTTTAAACGAGCAGTGAGCGTCCGCCGTCAACGATAATTGTCTGTCCGCGGATCATGTCAGCCTTGGAAGACACTAGAAACTCAACAGTATCAACCATGTCTTTAATTTCGACCATGCGTCCCGCCGGCGTGTTTTGGCGCGCATCCTCAAGCAGATCTTCTCTATTCGGGAAGTGTTTCAGCGCATCTGTGTCGATCGCTCCGCCTGAAACAGCATTGACGATAATTTGTTTTGGTGAAAGCTCAACGGCAAGATAACGGGTTAAAGCCTCTAACGCTGCTTTTGATACACCGACCGTGGTGTAGTTTTCAAGATAGCGGATAGAGCCTAATGAACTGATGCTGACAATATGCCCGCCTCCGTTCTTCTCCATTAGCTTGGCAGCTTCCTGAGCGCAGAAAAGCAATGCTTTCGCATTAATGTTCATCGTCCAGTCCCAGTGTGTTTCTTCTAATTCCATGACAGGTCTTAGTACTCCTGAAGCGGCATTATTGACAAAAACATCAAGTCTGCCGAACGTTTCATCAATTTGCTGAAACATTTCTTTGATTTTTGCAGGCTGTCCTACGTTTGCTTTTACGACAAGCACTTTAACGCCAAGCTTTTCGATTTCTTCCGCTGTTTCTAATGCTGCTTTTTTGCTGCGTGCATAGTTAATGACGATGTTATAGCCGTTCTCAGCAAGTCTGATCGCGGCCGCTTTTCCGACACCGCGGCTGCTTCCTGTTACGAGTGCACATTTATTTTGTTCCATTTTTCCTCATCTCCTTGTAGCGTATAGTTCTTTTATTTCCACAAACAATAATGGCAAGAACTTTAAAGGGGGTCTTCTGTTATGTATGTCGGACGTGATATGAGCGAATTGAACATGGTTTCCAAAAAAGATTGGAAGAACAGTGAACTCGCTTATTTTCATCATGCCTTTCAGCAAATTATGCCTTATTTGAACGAAGAAGGCCAATCAAAATACCGGGAATTAACGCAAGAAATTGAAGCGCGCGGCGGAATGAAGCGCAATGAAGCGGACTACAGCCACGGCACGCGCGTCTCTTACGATTAAGAATGGTTTACGGAGCAGCCGAGATGGCGGCTGCTTCTCCTGCCATCTTCCAGATTTTTTGATGTGACACCGGGAACGCAAATTGCTCGAGCTCTTCTTTCGTTACTTTTTTCAGCTTGCTGGTATCCGACACTTGTTTTACTTTACCGAAAAACACTGAAATATTCCATACCAGGTGGGTGAAAACATGCTCGACTACACCTTGCAGATCACTGATATCAGCTTGTATGCCATATTCGTTTTCTAAGAAAGCAATGAGCTGTTCACGCTCAGTTTTGATCCCTTTTTGTGTTTCAAGATTCGGGAATTCCCACAGGTTGGCGAGCAAACCTTTAGACGGCCGTTTGTGGATATACACTTGTCCGTCTTCATCAGTCAGTACGATCGCGGCCATGGTTTTGATCCCGGGCTTTTTCTTTTTGCTTTTTACCGGAAGCTCCCGTTCAGTGCCTTCTTCAAATGCTGAGCAATGCTGCTGAACCGGGCAAAGCAGGCATGAGGGTGATTTTGGCGTACAGATCAAGGCTCCAAGCTCCATCAAGCCCTGATTAAATTCAGATGGTTTTTCTTTGGAAATAAAAGCTCGTATGGCGTCTTCAAAGATCGTTCTTGTTTTTGGTTTGGCAATATCATCCCAAATAGATAGAATCCTGGACATGACACGCATCACATTTCCGTCAACCGCGGGAATGGGTTTATTGTAGGCAATGCTGAGCACCGCTCCCTTTGTATAAGGGCCGACGCCTTTTAACCCGCCAAAATCTTTCTCGTCTGGAGGAACAATGCCGCCGTATTCCTGTTTCACTTCTTTTACCGCGCTTTGCAGGTTTCTGACTCGCGAATAATAGCCGAGCCCTTCCCATGCTTTCAGCACCTTTTCTTCATCAGCATCAGCGAGCGCTTCCACTGTCGGGAATTGTTCTACAAACCGGAGAAAGTAAGGAATCACTGTCTCTACTCTCGTTTGCTGCAGCATCACTTCAGATACCCACACCTTATATGGATCTTGGTCCTCTCTCCACGGCAAAACGCGCTGCTCTCGTTCAAACCATGAGATTAAATCATCACGAAATTGCTGTATGTCTTTTTGTTTTAATTTGTCTTCAAGTACGTTCATATGTGTTTCTCCCCAGTCTTTCGCGCCCCGCTTTTCTTTAGACTGTTTTTTGTTGTACACTAAGGGCACAGTACGATAATATGTTACATTAAATAGTAATAAAGAAAAAGCGGAAACATATGAGAACGATTGAATCAGTTTAAAAATTGGGTATATGAAAATGGGGAATTTCTTACAAAGTGAATGTGCAGGATCACCCTGCAAGGAGGTCACCTATGGATACGGGCACACATGTCGTTATGGGCATCGCACTGGGCGGTATTGCGACGCTTGATCCTGTTGTCGGATCAGATCCGGCAATGGCTCATGCTGTTATGATCGCAACGCTTGCGGGCTCTCAGGCTCCGGATATTGATACTGTGTTAAAGCTTAAAAACAATGCTGTTTATATAAGGAATCACAGAGGATTTACCCATTCAATTCCCGCCGTTTTGTTTTGGTCTGTCATCATCCCGGCGATTCTGTATTTATTTTATCCTCAGGCCGATTTTCTGCACCTATGGCTGTGGACACTGCTGGCAGTCGTTCTGCATGTCTTTGTTGATATATTCAACGCCTATGGAACACAAGCCATTCGTCCGTTTTCGAAAAAATGGGTTGCGCTCGGGCTGATTAATACGTTTGATCCGTTTATTTTTATCAGCCATCTGGCAGCTATCGCGATTTGGTATGCAGGCGGGAGTCCCGGCATCACGTTTCTCAGCTTATATATCATATTGGCAGGCTATTATTTGGTGCGCCTGATCATGCAGCTTAGAATTAAACGGAAGCTTCATGAGATGATTCATGATGAGATCGAAAGCATTATTATTTCTCCAACGATGAAATTCAGGCAATGGCGAATCGCAGTGACGACAGCACATGCTTTCTATGTAGGAAGAAGCATGGAAGGACATGTAGTGATTCTGGATACATTTAATCGGGTGCCTGTTCCTGAAACCGATGTAATGCATGCGGCAAAGCAGGATGATAACATCGCGGCGTTTCTGTCCTTTTCTCCGGTTTACCGGTGGGAAGTGGATACGTTTAAAGATCATTATGAGGTGAGATTTATCGACCTGCGTTATCGGAGCAAAGGCCATTATCCGTTTGTCGCGATTGTTCATATCGGCCATGATCTCACGATCCGTTCGTCCTATACGGGATGGATATTCAGCGAAGAAAAACTTCAGAAAAAATTAAAGCTCGGCTCTATATAGAGCCGGGCTTTTTACGTCTTATATAGAAAACAGCAAGCAGCAGACTGACGAGAGATATGATCGCCGATATTTTGAAGTATGGCGGATAGTAAGTCAGCTCAATGTGATTGTCTCCCTTTTGCGCCTTGAAGCCTATAAAAGCATAATCCGCTTTTTCGATCTTCTGTGTTTTTCCGTTGATCTTCAGCTCCCAGCCTTTTTCATATGGGATCGGAAGCATGATGTACTGGTCTTTTGACAGATGATAGGCAAAGGTCAGTCGATTTTTGTTCCAATTCAGTTTGTCTGCTTTCTCTGTTTTATTTAGCATTACAGCGTTTTTCAGCGTTTGGTAATTTTCTTCATAGAGCGCTATGTTCCTCAGCTCATAGGTTCCTTTCGGAAGATTGATTGAGATATGGCCTGATTTAGGCACTCTTACCGTTATATTATTTACTCCGGTTTTATATATCGATTTGTTCGATTTCCTTGTTGTGACATAATCATTTACCTTTAACGTAAATCCTCTGTCTTTTGCTTTGCTTTTCAAATAAAAGCTGACATAGTAGTCTCCCGGAGCGGATGATGGCTGTTTCGGGGTGATGATCAGCTCTCCTCCGTTTTCTCCAGTTACGGTTAGCAGCCCGTTTTGATACTGGGCTTGTTTTGCGGTAATGTCCGACTTGGTGATCATATTGGACGGTTTTGGTGTCTGCTCCGTTTTTCCTGATGGATCTTTTAATATGATTCCTTTCAACATCGCCTGTTCTTTCGCAAGAGCGGGCAATCGGTCCAGCTCACTTTCGCTGTATATGGCATCCGCTGTTTTGACGAATGGAAGCATGTACTGATTCTCATAAACTGCATAATGCTCTGTTTCTAAATGCTTTTTGAAGCCGTACGGAACGCTGGCTTCGTTCGTTTTTTCGGTCATATAATATTTGCCGTAAAGCAGGCTGTATAAATTCGCCCTGTCTCCCAATGACGCGTAACGGCTGACGCTTTCCCTGCCCATATCGATGCTTAAATCATTCCAATAGAAGGCCAGCAGATCTTTGTTTAAAATGCTGGAATAGGCGCTGAAGCCATTAAACCCGTAAATGATTGGCGTATTATTGCGGACCCCGTTCATCCAGTCGATTCTCATGAGCGGATCATCGTTTTCCTTCTGTAAACGTCTGATGAGCTCAGATGATTCCCGCCCTCTGTATTCCTCACTTGTAAGATATTCTTTTGTCACACTATCCAAATCGCCGCCTTCTGAGAGCGCGTATTTTTGATAGGAGTTGGCGACAAACAGCGAAGAAAGAATGATTATACCGTACACAGCCATTTTTGCCCGTTTTTTCGCAAAAGCTGCAGCAAACAAGGCTGCGATTGTCATGAGTAAGAGCAATAGAATACTTTCATTCGCAGGCTTCCATATATCGAGCTTATACCTTTGAATATGATACAAGTAAAGAAGCAGGACGACAGCTGCGGCCGGGAGCAGTTCTTTCCGTTTCAATTCAGACAGCTGTGACAAACCAGCCGCAGCTGCTCCCGCAATGGCAAAGGCCAGAATATATTCAAACCGGTTTTGCGGGGCGGAAAAACCGTTAAAGACGCTTGCCGCATACGGACTGAAATGAAACAGAATAAACAGCAGGCTCAACCCGGCAAAGAGACGAAACACACGGTTTTTGTAAAAAGAAATCATAAACAAAAACAGCAGAAAAGCGGCCGGCACAATGATGATCCGGCTCGAAAATAAGATATTATCATCGAAATTGAGCCACTCTATTTTCTGGCTGTATGGAGGGCGCAGGTTGTTTAAAAAACCGTATACTACCGGCACAAACGCCACCGCACTGATGCCAAAAGAAATGAAGCCTGAAACGAGAAATAATCTGATTTGAATCCATCTTTTCTCTTCATGTGGTTCCAAACTAATCAGCCATCTGAACAGCACATAGATTCCGATGAATATAAGGTTTATGTATGCAAAGTAAAAATTGTTGATTAACGTCAGCGAACACGCAACGATAAACCACGCCGGACGCCGCTCTCTAATAATTTTTTCTGCGCCAAGCACAAGCAGCGGAAGCCAAACCATTGTATCGGTGAAAAATTCCCAATACGCTTCGTGACGGAAATAAATAATTGAGACGCCGTATAACACGGCTCCCGTGAACGATGCCGCCCTGTGCTTAATAAGATAATGAAAAACAGAAGCGGACGTAAAGATGATCAAGCTCAATTTGAAAATACTGATAAAAACAGCTGACTCAGCCCAAAAAAGCGTATCCGCTTCTCCGATCAGCTGGACGGCTTGAAGCATCCAAACAGCGGCGGATACAGCAAGAAAAAGAAAAGACGCAGAAAAATAATAGCCGAGCTGACTGAATGTGCCGCCGCCAAGTCCGAATGAATAATTGTAGAAAAAATTCCCGTGTGTATATTGGTCAAATAATAATTTTTTAAATACGATCATTTGCGCAAGCCCGTCACCCGGACCTGTCATATACCTGCCTTCCGCCCATTCTTTCACAAAAAAAGCGTGTGCCAGAACGGACACCAGCAAACTGGCCGCATAGATCATGATATGTTTTCTTTTCATATAAATTCTCCAGTCTTGCTTTTAAGATAATAGACACGCAAAAAAAGCACTGCCAATGGCGCTTGGTATTTTCAGTGCATTTTTGTCAGACGCCGCATGTTTTTTAATTCGTTCGTTTCAGGCAGGTCTTTGTTCGGGATATTCGCTTCTTTGATCAAATAATGCGGGCGTTTTTTTGTTTCATAATAGATTCGGCCGATATATTCGCCTATAATTCCAAGGCTTAACAGCTGTACTCCGCCGAGAAATAACACTGCTGAGATAATGGTGAAATACCCAGGCACAGAAATACCGTTAGTCAGAATTTTAACGAATGTGGCAATGATATAAATGATGGAAAGCAGCAGGATGAAAATGCCTGTATAAAAACATAATCTCAGCGGCTTATGATTAAATGAAACGACGCCGTCCATTCCGTAGTTAAACAGACTGCTGAACGACCATTTGGAGGTGCCGTTTTTTCGTTCGACATTTTCATAAAATACAATTTTCTGATCAAAGCCAATCCAGCAAAAAAGGCCTTTTGAGAAGCGATTTCCTTCGCTCAGCTTCAAAAGTGCATTCACAGCTTGGCGGCTTAACAATCTGAAGTCACCGACACCGTCACGCAAATCGACTTCCACCGCTTTATTAATGAACTTGTAATACATAGATGATAAGAGTGAGCGGACAAAGCTGTCCCCTTTTCTGTTCCTTTGAGCAATGACTTGGTCATACCCTTCTTCGTAGCCTTTGATAAATTCCTTCAGCAAATATGTCGGATGCTGCAGATCGGCATCCATGACAATAACCGCCTCGCCCTGAACATGCTCAAAGCCCGCCAAAATTGCGGCTTCTTTTCCAAAGTTTCGAGAAAAAGATATATATTTTACCCGGCTGCACGTTGCTGCCAAGTCTTTGATCTGCTGAAGCGTGTCATCAACACTTCCGTCGTTTATGAAGAATATTTCATAGTCATAATGAATGTTTTTAAATTCCTTTTTTAAAGATTCATGAATGAGTTTGACATTATACCCTTCATTGTAAGACGGGATAATAATCGAGATTAATCCTTGCTTCATTAAGGCACCTTCTTTTTATTATTCTTTTTAAGTATTGCCTTAGGGGAGTTTTACACAAATCTTCAGTAAGGCTATTCCTTTTTTTAAAGTCGTTTAAACCTGTTTTTTGTTACAATTTTATGGTGACATTCATGATTTTTAATGTTATTTTGTCATGTTTAAAACAGACTATGAAAAAAACGCACAGAAAAAGTCTGCCATTATGACAGACGGATGGAGAGAAATTTTAGCTTATTGGTTCTTAAGATATTCCAAAATCAGCTGATTGACGATGGCTGGCTTTTCGTGGTTAATCCAATGGGAAGCTTCATCAACAAAGATGAGATGTCCATTCGGGCAATGCCTTTCCGTCTCTTTCGCAAGCTTTCTGCTCAAAAAGCGGTCTTCCATTCCCCAGATCATTCGGTAAGGTACTGTTTCGTAAGAGGGTTTCTCTGCCAAGCTTCCTTTTCTGAGGGCTCTGTACCAGTTCAGCATAGCTGTCAGCGCGCCCGGCTGCTTCCACGCTTCTTTGTACCTGCTGACATCCTCGGATGTAAAAAGCGCGGGACGGTCGGATAATCCAATCGCTTTGTCTAATGTTTCATAATCATTTTCCCTTAGTGATGCCTCCGGTATATCGGGCAGCTGGAAGTATGCGATATACGAGCTTTTCAGCCATTGCGGCGGATAAAGCGGCGTTACGGTTTTCATGACGTGCGGGTGCGGGATATTGATCGCGATCAGTTTTTCAAGATATTCCGGGCGTGAGGAAGCCAAATGCCATGCGACAGCTCCTCCCCAGTCATGACCGATGACAATTGCTTTTTCATCAGTGAATTGCGTAATAAGCCCGATGATATCATCTCTTAATGTATCAATCCGATATGAATCAATTCCTTCCGGTTTGTCACTGAGATTGTAGCCCCGCTGATCAGGAGCAATGACCCGGTAACCCGCATCAACAAGCGGTTTGATTTGATTTTTCCAGCCGTACCAAAACTCAGGAAATCCATGGAGCAGGACAATTAACGGGCCGTCTTCCGGTCCTGCGGCTGCAACGTGGAGCGTGATTCCGTTCGTATTGACAAACTGGCATTTAACTCCGTCCACTTCAATCTCCTCCTTGACTGTGCGTCATGATTTTCAGCCTTTTCTCCGTTAGCATAAATGTTATGACACAGGCGGCAATCAGCAGGATAAGCTGAAGAATAATCAAGTTTGATCCCAGCAGCAAACCCATTCCCGCAATCACCAAGCCTGACAGGATCATTAATGATGCACTGTAACGGTTCGCTTCATTCCATAATCTTTGATCTGACATTGAGCGTCTCGTTCTGTATCCATACACACTGTTGATCGATTTGGGAGGAAACAGTTTGATCAGTATGCCCGCAATGATCATAAGCCCTCCGCCGACTAAACCCGTCATATCCTCATCTCCTTTCTCATTGTTACGTGCAGAAAGAAGAAATGTTTCATGCATAGGCAAAAAGACAAGCCTCGGCCTGCCTTTTTATCGCATTTGTAAATCCTTTGTGTGAATATAGCCTATTACACCGCCATAATCCACGAACGCCCAAGTGAAGTCAAATCCTCCGTTTTCACTAAATCCCCACCCGAGTATTGTCACCTCTGTTCCAGATGAGAGCTGCTTAGCTTTTCCGTTTTCGGGCGTCGGTGTATAGAAGGCTGTCTGTTTCGTTGTTTTCGCTTGGCTTGCGGTTTTCATTAAAAAGTGAGTTGAAATATACGCTTTTTTTCCTTTGAAATGAATTTGAGCCCAATCGGCATTTATGAACCTATCGACTTTTACCTTTTGTTCTGATGATACAGTGCCGAGAATGTCACCTTTATGATTTGGCTCAGTCCGGACATTCAGCTTTCCTGCTTTTATGATGTAAGAATCGGATGATGGCATGCTGACAGATATGTCGTGAAGGGGCGCAGCTTTTGCTGCGGGAGCGGAATGAAGTGCTGTCAAACCCAGTCCTGCGGCAGCTGTTAAAGCGAGCATTACTTGTTTCTTTTTCATATAAAGCTCCTCCTCGCATTTTGACAAGATATTAGTGGTATTCCCTGATTGACAGGCTGGTGAAACATGTTTTGTTTATGATTTCTTCCTGTTAAGGTAATTTTAAGAAAATGAAAAAACCTGCCGGTCGTTAACGGCAGGTTTTTAGTGCAAAAGGCCTCTGCTTTGATTTAAGTAATCATTCACGTCGTTACGGGAGCTTTGAAAAAGGTGGAGCTGGCCGCCATAGTTTTCAATCCATTGTGTGACGATTTTTTCAGTCATTTTTTCACCTTGATAGGCGTGTCCGGCTTTTGCATAGGTTGCTTCGAAATCGCTCCATAACAATTCCACCCACGTTTTTGCCTGTATATAGCTGATCATCTCGTTCTTTTCCAGAAGCAGATTAGTCAGTTTCTCAATGTACATATTCATGTGTGCAGTCTCCTTTCTTCAGGAAAAAAATAACGCTTTATTACGTGGTGTTCTCCATATACTAACCTTACGTCTTCATCTGGAAAGACGCAACTTTTTGATCTCGAACCTAGGGGGATATGACATGGTCCGAAATAAAGAAAAAGGATTTCCTTACGAAAACGAAAACAAATTTCAGGGTGAACCGAGAGCAAAGGACGACTATGCTTCAAAGCGTGCTGACGGATCTATCAATCAGCATCCTCAAGAAAGAATGAGAGCCTCAGGCAAACGGTAAAGAAGAACAGCTGCATACACTGCAGCTGTTTTTACCCTTTATTGACTTGATATTCGTAGACGCTCTTCTTTTCTGATAAGTGTGCGAAGGTAGAAAGCACAAGTCCGCATGCGGTCATAAGCGCACCGCCTGCAAACAGCCAGGAATAAGAGCCTGTTCCGTTTAAAATCATTCCGCCGATCCATGCACCAAGGGCATTGGCAAGGTTAAATGCTGATACGCTGACAGCTGCGGCAATGGTCGTGCCGCCCTCAGATGATGAAATGACCTTTGTTTGCAAAAGAGGCGGCGTGCCGAATGCGCATGCCCCGAATAGGAACGTTGCCAAAATGGCTGCAGCCGGGTAAATGGCGATGTAAGGAAATACAGCCAGAACACCGATTAAACCGATCATTACGCCGATCATCGTCCGAGTCAGCAAAGGCAGCGGTACTTTTCCAGCAAAGAAATTCCCGGCAACGCCTCCCAATCCATACGCAAAGAGAGCACCTGTAATGCCAACCGTGCTGAATCCGGCTGAATGCCTTAAAATGGGTTCGATAAAGGTGTAGGCGATAAAGACACCGGAATAGCCTAAAATGGTAATCGCGAAGGAAAACAGCACTTGTTTGTGTTTAAAAACCCCCCACTCATTCATAAGCATTGGGATCACTTTTGGTTTTCTGTTCGGTACGGCAGCCATAAGGCCTAAAAATCCGATGACACCAAGTGCCGTAATGATGGAAAACACCGCTCTCCAATTCAGGACATCTCCGAGATAAGAGCCGAATGGAACACCAAGCATTAGAGCCACTGTCAGTCCGCCGTTCATTGAAGCAGCAGCTGCAGCACGCTTTTCCGGCGGAACCATTTCACTTGCGAATACCATGGCAATCGCGAAGAAAGCGCCATGAATGGACGCAGATAAAATTCTTGAAATGGCCAATACCGCAAAATTCGGCGCCAGTGCGCTCATCAGGTTTGAAAGGATAAATATCGCCATAAGCCCAAGAAGCACAGGCTTTCTCGGAAGCTTGACGGAAATGATGGTGACGAGCGGTCCTGTCAAACAAACGCTTGCCGCATAAGCCGTGACAAGAAGCCCTGCGGATGAAACCTGTATATGAAAGTCATTGGCAATCGACGTCAAAATACCCATCACCGCGTATTCTGTATAGCCGATTGAAAATGTACAAATCATAAGAACAAATATAATAAATTTTACAGATGGGTTTTTGATACTCAACGTCATCGCCTCCTTTGATTTTAAAAAACAACGAGTTTCATCTTAAAAGATTTTTCAAGTGAATTCAATGATTTTTTCTTTAAGAATTCGTGTAAATGTGCTGCAAACAAAAAGAGGCTGATCATCAGCCTCCTGTTACGCTTTATTCTTTTTCTTGCAATACTGAGATTGGCAGCGCTTCCTCTTGTTGAGGGGAAGAGGTCCTGTATCCCCATGCGAAAACGCCATTTAAATAACTGATGGTAAACTCGTCCTCAGTGTTTTCCACACGATATGTTTCTCCCGGTGAGTAATCTTCCGGGTTCAGTAAATATGCTTTTGCCATCGTAATTTTCCGTTCGAGCACTGCCAGTTCGTTTATGATTCCATGCTGTTCGGCTTTTCTTGCTTTTTCAGAAAGTAATGCGATTTCGGTATTGAGTTCGTGAGGTGTCATTTGACTGTATCGTTTCTCCATTTCAGTACTCCTCTTCCTGCAGTAATTGCTCGATTAAATCGAGTGAGAATCCTTTGCGGAATAAAAATTGTTTGACCTTCATGGCGCTTTCATATGAGCCGTCATAGCGGTATTTTCTAAACGCTTTTTCCGCGTGAAGGCGCAGCGCTTCTTTCTCTGTGTCTTCATCATTTTCATATTCAATCTGATCCATCGCCGCGCTGATAACATCAAATGAGAAGCCCTTGCGCTGAAGCTGCAGCTGGGCGCGCTGTTTGAATTCTTTCGTCGAAAGCTTTTTATCTTTTTTGAGAAGCTTTTCAACATGCTTGACCGCTTCTCTTGTCTGATCTTCAAAGGAAAAGGAACTTAGCGCCTCCTTAATTGTATCGTCATCAATTCCCTTCGCTCTTAGCTCTCTGAACAAAACATCAGGGCCTTTTCCGTTTGTTTTTTTGTGAGTGCTGACATAGGCTGCGGCAAATTCCTGGTCGTTTAAGTACTTGTAATCGTTAAGCCTATGGATGACTTCCGCAATGACGGGGGGCGAGGTTTCTTTTTTCTTTAAGTGGTCCTCGACCTCTTTCGTCGACCGCATTCGATAGGATAAAAAGTCAAGCGCACGGTTGAAGCCTTTCTTCACTTCATCGCCGTATTGAATCTCAATGATGTCAAGATCATCGAGTTCTTTTCCCTTCTTGAGCTCAAATTTCACGAGCACATCCGCGTCCACACTGAAGGCGTATTTATCATCCAGAAAAATATTGAAGCGTTCCGTATTCTTTTTTTGCGTTGATATTTTTGTAATAAACGGCATCTTAATCTCCCTTCTCAGGCCTGAAACGCGTTTTCTTTTATTACAATGAGGTAAAGTATATTTATTAGAACGATGAGGAGAGATGTTCATGAATATCGCAATGACGGGCGGAACCGGTTTTCTCGGCCAGCATCTGACAGGCGTTCTTACCCGCCAGGGACACCATGTTTATATTTTATCAAGAAACGCAAGGGAAACTGAACAAAAAAATATGACATATGTCCAATGGCTGACGGAAGGAGCCGCCCCGGAGCAGGAACTTCCTCATATTGATGTCTGGATAAACCTTGCGGGAAAATCGATTTTTGGCCGCTGGACAAATAAAACAAAGCAGCACATTCTCTCCAGCCGTATCAATGCGACGCGTGAAGTGCAGCGGCTTATTCAGAAACAGAAGGAGAAGCCGAAGACATTGATCCAAGCCAGTGCCGTGGGCATTTACGGCACAAGCCTTGAGAAAACTTTCACAGAGGATTCTGCAACGTCAGATGAGGATTTTCTCAGCCATACTGCACACCTGTGGGAAAAGGAAGGACAGCATATTGAAGCGATGGGCATCCGGACAGTTTATGCGAGATTTGGCGTGATGCTTGGAGAAAAAGGCGCTTTACCGCTTATGGTTCTCCCCTATAAGTTTCTGGCCGGCGGAACGATCGGAACGGGAAGGCAGTGGCTGTCATGGATTCATGTCGAGGATGCGGCCCAGATGATCCGATATGCGGTGGAAAACGCCGGCATCTCAGGCCCAATGAATGTCACCGCGCCCAATCCTGTGGACATGAAGCAATTCGGAAAAACGATTGCACGGGTGAAGCACCGCCCGCACTGGCTCCCCGTCCCGGAATTCTTTTTATCAAAAGCATTGGGTGAAATGAGTCTTTTGATTGTGAAAGGACAGCGCGCTCTTCCGAAAAAAGCGATAACCTCTGGATTTCGTTTTACATATTCGGATCTTGAATTTGCACTCTCACAGCTGATAGCGGACCGAAAGACTGTATAAAAACAGCAGGAAGCGTCAACCTTAAGAATAACATGGTTGAAGGAGGTCCTTTTTATGGAAAAAAAGAGGGAGAAGCACCAGCAAGGCGCCAACCTGAAAAAAATGCAGGAAGTTCTTTATTCAGGCGAATTTAAAAAAGCGGAAAAAGCTGCTAAGCGGAAGTAGGAATACATAGCCCCTTAAAACCAAATACTATATTTGTTTGATATCACTTTTTAGGGGGAATTTGATATGGGCAGAAATCATATCCACAAAAACCGTGATAAAAACAAACAAAAGCTTCCACAAGTTCCCGATGCATTAAAAAGGGAAACTGACGGCGTTTACGAAGAATATTCAACCGAGCTTGCTGATGCAGATGACCGCGAAGCGCAAGAGCGTGCGAAAGCAGCCGACAACAGAGCGAAAAAGAAATCTCGTTAATGAAAAACCCCTTGTCTCCGTTTGAGACAAGGGGCTTTTTACATTTCAGTAAACCGGTCGCGGATCGGTGTGCGTTTTTTCACTTCCGGCGCCTCGTCAGGATAACCTGTTTGTATGATGGCGGCGAAACGCTCATTATCCTGCAAACCAAAGGCCTGATGGACTTCTTTGTCATAAAGGATTTTTCCGCTTTTCCAAACCATGCCGATTCCTTTTTCCCAAGCAAGAAGCTGAAGATTTTGAATTAACGAGCTTGTTGCCGCAAAATCGTCGTCCCGCGCTCTTTCGTTTTCATCTTCCTGAAACACGACGAGGAGAAATCCTGGAACGCGCCCAAGTGTGTTTTTGAAATTTTGAAGCTTTTCCTCTGTCATATCCGGCTTGGATTTCTTAGAGAACGCTGCAAATGTATTGATGAGGTTCGCTTTACCTGTCTCACTGGAAACGTAAATAAATCTCCATGGCTCTGTCACTCTGTGATTTGGCGCATATTTTGCCGTTTCAAGCATGTCAAGAATGACTGCTGAAGGTACTGGCTCTTGTTTAAACTTTCGAATCGATCTTCTGCTGCGTATGATGTCCCGCAGTACTGAATGCTGATGTATTTGTTCGGTTTGAGGCATACCGTCTCACCTTCCTATGCAATTGAAAATGATTATCATTTCATAATGATAACGGAAAGTGCATCTTTTTGTAAACCATCATCCGTATTAGATTTTAAGAATACGGGTTTCTGAGTAAACGGCTGTTCCTGTCATGTTCACTTTCACATGGCCGCCGGCTTCGTTCATTTCGATCTCCACTTTTCCGTCTTTTCCAATTTCCTGCCCTTGTTCAATGATAAATTTATGCTGCTCGGCATTGCCATAATGTTTCATATAAGCCCCCATCACGCCGGATGCTGTGCCGGTCACGGGGTCTTCAATCGTTCCCGAATACGGGGATGAAAAGTGGCGTCCGTGCAGGTCGCTATCGGGATGAACGGTTTCAAAGGTAAACGGATGGACTGAAGCTTTTGGCAGATCAATTAACACTGCCGGAAATTGTTTGTTATCTGGCACCAATTTTTTGGAAGCCTCCAATGATTTAAGCGGAACGATGGCTGTCCATATGCCAGTGCTGCCAAACACAATCGGAAGGTCTTCATGAAAATCCTCTTCGGTGATACCCAGTGCGTCCGCAAGTTTTTTCCGATCGCCTGTAAATGGTTTGAATTGCGGAGAGGCCTGTTCAAGCGTGATATGAATACGGCCATCTTTTTCAGAAATCTTCACAGGCAGGATACCCGCTTTCGTTTGGATGCTGTACGTTTTACCGCTCTCCAGCATTCCTTTCTCACATAATGCGTAAAGAGAAGCAACTGTCGCATGACCGCACAAATTCATTTCGTGTCCAGGTGTAAAGTAACGGAGTTCAAGATCGGCCGACTCGCTTTTTCGGATAAAGGAGGTTTCTGAATACCCGGCACGCTCAGCTATGATCTGCATCTCGTCTTCCGTATAATCGTCTCCCTGCAAAACGACGCCTGCGGGGTTTCCTTTGCCGGGACTGCTTGTAAATGCTTCATATTTTAATACCTCTGCTTCTTTCATTCATCTGCCGCCCTTTCTTTATCAATGTCTCTGTCAGTATAGCAAAAATAATTACGAATCTTCAGTCATTATCAAAAAAACCCATTTTCTTTTTTAAGAAAATGGGTGTAACGATTAAGAATTTCTTGTTTTATAGAGCAAATAAATAAAATAAGGTGCGCCGATAGCCGCTGTAAAGACGCCGGCCGGCACTTCCACCGGAGCAAATAAGGTTCTGCCGACGATATCAGCTGTTAAAACGAGCAGAGCTCCAATAAGTGCCGACGCTGGGAGCAGCGCGCCATAAGATGAGCCGACAAGCCGTCTTGCAATATGGGGCGCCATCAGCCCGACAAAACCGATTGTGCCGGCAACTGAAACTGCACAACCCGTAAGAGCCGTACTCAAAAGGAGCAAGAAAAAACGATTTCGCTGCACAGCGCTTCCTGCACCCGCCGCAATATCTTCACCCAGCACCTGTATATTCATATTTTTTAGCGCGACAAAACAAATGAATAAGAGAATGACAGATAAGATAATAGCTATTTTTACATGCTGCCAGTTTGACCCATAAACTGACCCAGTGATATACACATTGGCTTGTGATGCCCGGTAAATCGGGCCTTTGATCATTAGCAGAGTAGTCATCGCCTGCGCCGACATTGAAAATCCGATTCCGATAAGCACCAGCCGAAATGTGGAGGCGCCATTTTTGTATGCCAGTAAATAGACGATGAGCCCGACAGCCGATGCGCCGATAAATGCAGCTGCCGGAAGCCATGACAGACTGATCGTAAGTGAACTGCTGCGGTCTGAGAAGAACATCATTAAAAGCACGACCGCTACCGCCGCTCCTCCTGTTATTCCGATAATATCCGGAGATGCGAGAGGGTTTCTGACGAGCCCCTGCAATATCGCGCCTGCCGCTGCCAAGCAGACACCGGCGCATAAAGCCGTCAAAATTCTTGGCATGCGGAACGACATGATCATCAGTTCATCCAGCTTGGAACCTGCACCAAAGAATGTTTTTGCTACATCCCAGGGAGGAATAAACCTTTGTCCGAGACCAGCGCTTATGATGAGTACAGCAGCTGTTAACCCCAGTAAAACCAAAAATACGATCCATGCTTTCTTTTCAGCCGCAGTAACGCCAAAACGAAGTTTCATAGCTTCGCCCCCCTTCTTGCGATGTACACAAACACAGGCATTCCGATGATGGCGGTCATGACCCCGACAGGAACTTCCTGAGGCATAATGATATATCGCGCACCGATATCCGCACAAACAAGCAAAATGGCACCCAAAACAGCGGAAAATGGCAGAACCCAGCGATAATCATTACCAACGACAAAGCGGGCAAAATGCGGAATAATGATGCCGATAAAAGAAATCGGCCCGGCAATGGCGACAGCGGACCCTGCAAGCATGACAACACAAAGCGCCATCACAAATTTTAACAGGCCTGTTTTTTGGCCGAGTCCTTTTGCCACATCTTCTCCCATAACGAGGAGATTAATTTTTTGGCCGAGAAAGAAGCAGATTACAAGCGCTGCCGCTGCATATGGAAACATCGTCATCAACAGCTCCAGACTCCGGCCCTGCACAGAGCCAGTCAGCCAAAAAAGCACCTGGGCAAGCTCGAGTTCGTTGACAGACAGCAAGCCCTGTGTCAGAGAAGAAAACATGGCTGCCATGGCAGCTCCCGCCAGCGTCAGTTTGATTGGCGTCAGCCCTTCCCTCCCAAGCGAGCCTGCTGCATAGACGATCGCGGCGGTAAATGCTGCCCCCAGAAACGAGCTCCATACTAATGCCTGAGGTGACTGAATATGCAGAAAAAACGATCCGGCAACAATAAAAAAACCTGCACCGGCGTTAATCCCGAAAATCCCCGGTGACGCAAGCGGATTTTTTGTGAGCGCCTGCATGAGAGCGCCCGCGGCTGCAAGCGAGGCGCCGACGACTGTCGCAACCAAAGCGCGCGGAAGCCTGACATCCTTGATGATGACATGCTCATTTGTTCCGTTGAAGGAAGTAAACGCCTGATAGACCTGTCTCCATGACGTACCTGTATAGCCATACACGACGCTTGCGCAGACAGCCGCCAGTAAAATGAAAATCAGACATACTAACACAATCCATTTTGAAGATGCCTTTTTGCAGATCATGATCTAATTCTCCTAGTTATTTACTATGTAATGTTTGTTTTTGAGAATAATCCTCAATTAGGGATTGACACTCTTAACACTGCTTATTATGATCTAAATGATAATGAATTTCAATATTGGGAGGAAAAAGATGAAAAAGCATATCAGCATGCTATTCGTATTTTTAATGGCCTTTATGGTACTTTCTGCCTGTAATAGTTCAGAAAGTTCAAGCAACAGCGAGGGGTCAAGCAGCAAAACAAGAACGGTCAAACATGCAATGGGGACATCAGACAACATCCCCGCCAATCCAAAACGGATTGTTGTTTTAACTAATGAAGGAACAGAGGCGCTCTTAGCGCTTGGCATTAAGCCGGTCGGAGCCGTAAAGTCATGGAAGGGCGACCCGTGGTATGACTATCTGAAAGATGACATGAAAGGTGTTAAAAACGTCGGTCTTGAAACGGAACCGAATGTGGAAGCCATTGCAGAATTAAAGCCTGATTTGATTATTGGAAACAAAGTGCGCCAGGAAAAAATTTATGATCAGTTAAATGCGATTGCGCCGACTGTTTTTGCTGAATCTTTGGCCGGGAACTGGAAGGATAACCTGACTCTATACGCCAACGCGGTGAATAAGGCGGACAAAGGCAAGGAAGTCATTGCCGATTTTGATAAACGTGTTTCTGATTTAAAAAACAAGCTGGGCGACCAGACAAACAAAACAGTTTCAGTCGTACGCTTTTTATCCGGTGAATCAAGAATCTATTATACCGATTCATTCTCAGGGATTATTTTAGACCAGCTTGGCTTCAAACGCCCTGAAAAACAAGTGGAGCTGTTTAAGAAACAAAAGGACCAATTTACATTCTCAACTGACAGTAAAGAATCTATTCCTGATATGGATGCTGATGTGCTGTTTTATTTCACTTATAAAGCCGATAATGCAAAGGAAAATGAAAAATGGGCCAATCAGTGGACAAGCAGTTCACTATGGAAAAACCTGAAGGCCGTGAAGTCAGGTAATGCACATGAAGTCGATGACGTCGTATGGACAACCGCAGGCGGAATTAAAGCCGCAAACTACCTGCTTGATGATATTGAAACCTACTTTTTAAAAACGAAATAAAAAAAGACTCCGTCTTATTAGACGGAGTCTTTTTTGCTTTTGCCAATCAGACGTGTAACGAGGAACATGGTGACAGAAAGAGATCTGTTTTTCCGATACGCTAAGTATTTCCCTCGCCACTCCGGTTTGTATTTTTCTTTAAAGGCTCTTAGGCCGCTGAAGCTGTACATGTATCTGACATTATTAAAAATGACAGCGGCAAACCTTTCGGACCAGAAGGATGTAAAGGCAGTGCCGACATTGGCCAAGGGTGCCATTCCCATATTAAATGACGTGCAGCCCTCTTCCTTTGCCCATAAAAACATGCGGATAAACAATGCGTCCATAATGCCATTTGGAGCGTCGCCGCGATAGCGCATCAGATCGACCGATATCTCTCCTTCCTGGTACATCGGCATGACATTTGCGAATGCAACGATCTCTCCTTCTGCATTTTTCATATAGGCGATCGGCGCTTTCTGTAAATAGGAAGGATCAAAAAATCCGAGCGAGAATCCCTTCTCCTTTTTCGAGCCGAGCCATTCGTCTGAGATTTGCTTCAGCTCCTCCAAAAACGCATCAGAAAATGGGGGATGATCCACATGGAAAGTATACTCCTCCCGCTCAAAGCGGTTATTGATTGCCCGAAGGCCGGCTTTTTTCTTCCCAGTCAAGGTAAATGTATTTAAATCTACATATGCTTCCTCGCCCAATTTAAAGAAGTTGTAGCCAAAATCGTGATACAGCGCCATGTCCTCTCGTTCAATTTGGTAGAACAAAACACTGAATCCCTTCTGATGCGCTTCGTTCAGAAATTCTTCCAGCACGAGCGGGAATGATTCTCTTTGGCCAGACGGATCGCCGAGCACGACCAGCCTTCTGGCGATTTTCCCAAACAGAAGCAGTGCATTCCCATCACTAGAAAAATAAAACCGCTTATCTCCAAGAAAACCAAGATGGCTCAGCGCGTTGCCGCCTTTTTCATTAAGAAACGCAGCAAGACGCTCAGGGTCAGCTTGCTCTCCGATCGGTTTCGTTCTCTTATGATAGACCACTGTAAATATAAAGAAGAACAGCGGCACAATAATGATCGCCATGATGGTTGCATGTGTAATATGCGAGGTGCTGTGGACGAAATACTCGTGACGCAGCACCTTCTTCATCCGGTCCCAAATAAAGCCCGCGATCAGATTGTAGTTAAAGAGCGCCACAGTAAACAGCGCCACAGCGAATATCAATTGTCCCAGTGTATAGGATGCCTGTTCGCGGACAAATTGTTTTTTCAATAGCACAAGCAATACGATAATCATCGGCAGTACAAATATCGCGCTGATGTTAAGCCCTTTTAAAAAGCTGAACACAAAGCCGCCGACAAGCGCTGTAATGGCCATCGTATAGGAACGTTTTGTCCGTTTATAAAGCTCGATCGGCAAAATCAGCAGAATGAGCGCTGAGCTTAAGGACAGGCCGTTGAACAGCAAAAGCGCCGGGCGCGGAATGTGCGGTATAACCGTCAGCCGGTCAATCGGCAAGGAAACTGAGGCCAGGACAATCAGACCTGCTACGAACACAATAAGGGAAAGCGAGCCTTGCAAAATTCTCACTAATACCGCACGCTGAACAACAAGCAGAACGTTTGTCGTCTCAATTGCCGGTGCGATGCGCGGGTTCGTTTCGAGCCGCTTCATTGTATTTTCCGTCAGGTCGCCGGCGGCAAAGAACAGTCCCAAGATAAATGGGATAAATGAGTAGGCGAGCCTGTACAACACAATAGAAGTAACGATGGCCTCTTGATGATAGCCAAGCTGCTCCATCCCCAGCAAAAATAAAAGGTCAAACGAGCCGAAGCCGCCCGGCACGAGGCTGATCATTCCTCCGATCGCCGCAATGACGAACACCCCGAACACATACCTGATATCTGCATGAATGCCCATAGCGAACAAAGCAAAATAGATGACGATCCCGGCCATGAGCCATTCAACAACTGAAGCTCCAATATATGCGAAAATCGGATTTTTCACTTTATCCGCATTCTTTTCATCCCCAGCTTTGCGGTCTTTTATTTTGGACACCGCCAAAGACAGCGGCAATATCAGCGCAAAACCGATAACGACCGCCCATAGCCAAGGCTTTTCATGAATCACTTCATCAACTGGCAGCACTCTCGCAGCGACGAAAATGCTGAAAACAGATAATCCGAGCAGCATAGATGATGTGAGCCAGGCGATTCCTTTCACGAGTGCCTTATGGTCTTTCGTATGCTCCTTATATAACATCATTCTTAACCCGACGCCGGCTAAACCGCCGAAGCCCAGCACATTATTAAATGAATTGGCGATCCAGGAAACCCTGAATACTTTTCCGTTTGTGATCGATAGGCGCAGTGAGTATTTCAGGACGTAATCATACAGCGACATGGCCGCAACAGCCAGCAAGCCGATCAACACAAGCATGAATAAGTCCGTTCGTTCCAGTCCGTTGATGACCATGAGCGTACGTTTGAATGACAGATTTGTCAGTTCTTTTTTCGATTGATAAATAACAAATAGCAAAACAGCAATAGGAAAAACGATTTTTAATATTGATAAAGCATTCTTTTTAATCAGCAATGGTCTCTCCAATCATATTCTAGTTCGATCCTCTCCCCCAATAATCTCCAACTCATTATACACTACCGTTATTTTTCGGACAAAGTCCCGCATGCGGTTTCTGCTCACTTTCTTTCAGGAGTGAAAATCGAGTAATATGGTAAGAGGAGTGAATGATGAGGAAGTGATGAAATGGAATATAATTTACACGATACAACAGTATTAAACGAAAACATTCTTTCATCGGAGGAACGGGAAATATGGGTGCTCTATATGAAAGTCTTAACGTCCGCCGGGCTCGGTGATGTGTCCGAGTGGATGAAGCTGGATATGAGCATGCCGCAAATGAAAGTGCTGATGCTATTAAACAACCATGGAACATTGAAAGTGAGCGACATTGCTGAAAAAATGGGGGCTTCTCTGTCCAATACAACTGGGCTGCTTGACCGGCTTGAAAAATCAGGATTTGTCAAACGCTCACATTCTGAAGAGGACCGCCGCTCTGTAGTTGTTCAGTTGACAGAGAATGCGAAAAAGATTTTCCGGGGTTTGTATGAAAAAGGCCACCTGAAATTGAAGCGTTCATTAGAGCTGCTGTCCCCTGAAGAAAAGCAGGCTGTTTCCGAAGGGCTGTCTATCCTTTCAAGAGCATTAGAAAAAGCGAAAAAAGAATAAATCTGTAAGTCTGTCATCCGCAAACTGCGGGAGCAGGCTTTTTTTATTTGACATTTAGTTCATTTAAAATGAATAATATACTTCTAGTGAATAAAAAAGGGGTTGATGAATATGCCTGAAGCATTAACAGAGCAGAAAGGCCAAAAGTGGGCGATCAGCCTGTTTACGATTGGTGTATTTATGGCTGCGCTAGATAACGGAATTATTTCAGCTGCTTTAACAACGATAAACGAGTCGTTTGCCGTTTCTCCTTCCTGGGGATCATGGGGCATTACTCTTTATACGCTCGGTCTTAGCGTCAGTGTGCCAATCGTCGGAAAGCTTTCCGACCGCTACGGCAGAAAAAAACTCTTTCTCATTGAGGTTTGCCTGTTCGGACTTGGTTCTTTGCTTGTTGCTTTGAGCCAAAGCTTCCCGCTCTTTCTGATATCGCGGCTGATTCAGGCGCTTGGAGGCGGCGGGATTTTCATCATCGGCAGCTCTCACATTCTCGCGACCCTCCCAAAGGAAAAACAGGGGAAGGCGCTTGGGCTGCTTGGCGCAATGAACGGGATGGCCGCTGTGCTCGGGCCAAATATCGGAAGCTTTCTGCTTGATTGGACCGGGTCTTGGCATTGGCTATTTTTGATTAATTTGCCGATTGCCGTGCTATTGGTTGTTTTCGGCGCATACTTTATCGCGGAAACAAAAGCACCTGAAGCTAAGCGCCTCGACGCGGCCGGAATCTTCCTTCTATCCCTGTCGATTTTAGCCGTGATGTACGGCATGACGAACCTTGACGGGGCAAATCTCTTACACAGCTTGGGGAATCCGGAGGTTTATGGATGTATTATTTTTGGCATGCTCTGTTTTGCAGCGCTTATCTCGTATGAAAAGAGAGTTGAAATGCGAGGAGGCGATCCCATTTTGGCGTATTCTCTGCTGCGAAACCATATGTTTCAGCGCACGCTTATCATCGGTTTGTTATCCGGGGGGCTCTTGGCGGCAGTCATTTTTATCCCGTCATATGTCGAGCAGTATTTGGGTGTCCCTGCCGCAAAAGCAGGCTATTGGATGACACCGCTTGCGTTGGCTTCCGGAATCGGCGCTTGGCTTGGCGGAGCGCTTACCGACAAAAAAGGTCCTGTAAAAACCGTTATTCTTTCGGGAATCATCTCATGTGCGGGGTTTGCTTTATTTCCGCTCTGGGTGACGGAAAAATGGGAGTTTGTGATCGCAAGTGTGGCAGCTGGGATCGGTTTTGGCTTTCTGTTAGGCGCTCCGCTGAACGTCCTTGTATCAGAAGCGGCAAAAACAAATAAGGGTACAGCTCTTGGCACGCTTTC
This sequence comes from Bacillus sp. PS108, assembly GCF_037963335.1. Taxonomy (NCBI): domain Bacteria; kingdom Bacillati; phylum Bacillota; class Bacilli; order Caryophanales; family Bacillaceae; genus Bacillus; species Bacillus sp. PS108. Next base: position 870,651 of record NZ_CP150155.1, on the reverse strand, counting down.
ATTAGTAAGGCAAATTGGACTGACCTTGGCGCCTACTCTATATGCAGGTTTTATCACAGCCGGGTTTGACCAAATAGGTGATGAGATCAACAGCCGCTTATCGGACAGCGGATATTCAGAAAAGGCGATGCAGATGATTCCGGAGATCGACAGTTCTGATGTTTCTTCTTTACAAGAACAAATCGAACGCATTCCCGTTCCTGAAGTCAAAACCGCGATAAGCGACGCCATTCATGCGAGTGTCGCCAGCGGCTATGATCATTTATATGCAGCGGCTGCTGTGATCTCACTTCTGGTGATTGCTGCTATCAGTATTCCGGCTTTCCGCCGGCAAAAGCGTTAAGACCACCCCATCCGTCTGGAAAGCTCCGTAATATGAGCGATACGGTGATGTGAGTGCCAGACATACAGGCCGAGCGCGTTCTCCAGGGTAATGATCTCCTTTGTATCAGGGTGATAAAATCCGCGCTTAAATTGCTGATCCGTCAGGGTGCGGAGCAGAGCCGTCCATCTTCCGTGTAGCTCCTGCAAAAGCGAAAGTGAGCCGCTCGGATCTGCCGTTTTCGAGTCTTTTAGCTCCGACCATGCTTTTTCATCATACGGACGGATAGCCGGTGTCTCTTCCGTCAAGCTCAATTTAAAACGAATATAGCTGTTCATATGACTGTCAGCCAGATGATGAATAACTTGCCGAACGGTCCATCCACCGTCCCGGTACGGTGTGTCAAGCTGGCTGTCCGTCATGACCTCTACAGCTTGCTTCAATTTTGCCGGCACTTCTTCAAGTACTTGAATCCATTTATCTTTTTGCTCCTTCGATATGGATTCCCTCGGCTTGTATTCTCCTATTGGGTAGCTTAGATTGACTGATGTCATGAATGTTCCCCCTTCTTTTCACTCTTCTCCTTTATTTTACAAGAAAAAGATTGTATATTGTGTCTTTTTCCCATACAATAAAAACGACACTAGTGTCATTTTAATAATCAGGAGGATGAATCATGGAAAAACCGTTGTTTCGCAATCAAAAAGGACTGATGACACTGTTAGCCTCGCAAACCATTTCTTCACTTGGAGACTGGCTTCACATTTTGGCCGTGCTAACATTAGCCGCTTTTCAGCTTCATGCTTCTCCATTAGATATGTCGCTTTTAATGATGTCGTTTGCTTTGCCTGTCATTGTACTCGGACCTGTATCGGGTCTGCTTGCCGACCGTTTTGACAGAAAAACGATCATGTTTCTGTCTGAAATCGGACGTGCCCTCACCGTTATCAGCTGCGTTTATGTCAGTGAGCTTTGGCAGCTTTACGTATTGCTATGCCTTCAGAGCTGTTTTTCTTCACTTTTTTCACCTGCTAAAAACGGAAAGCTTAAGGAATTGGCTCCGGAAGCACACATTCAGCAGGCTGTTTCCGCCAGCAGCATCATTGATAACAGTGCAAAAATCTTCGGCCCTGCCCTTGGCGGCATGCTGATCGCTGCTGTCTCTATACATTCTGTTTTCTATATTAACGCCGGCGCCTTTCTTCTTTCCGCTGTCATTTTGTTTTTCCTCCCCAAAGATGCTTTTTTACAAAAAGCCAATACACCTCAAGAAAAAACATCAGCACTTGCTTCTATTAAAGAAGGCCTTCAGTATTTGAAACGGATGCCGCTTCTTTTAATAGGCTTACTCACAGCTTGCGTCGTTCTCTTTGTTTTGCAGATTGGTGATTCCCAGGCTATCATTCTTATCCGTTCTTTTTCAGGCGCTCCGCCTGAGCTTGCAGGCTGGTGCATGGCCGTCAGCGGAGCCGGCATGCTCCTTACGGCGGCAATTGCCGGCAGACGGCGAATCACCTCTTATTTTCTTTATTTCTCAGCTGGGACCTTTCTGCTTGGACTAGCAACTGGAGGCGTGCCATTTCTGAGTGGAATGGGAATTGCCGGCATTGCTCTTTTTATTTTCGCTTTTTTCATCATGGGAGCGGCTTTTGGTCTGGTCCATATTCCATTTCAAATTCTCGTGCAAACAACAGTGCCGGTTGATTACAGCGGCAGGGTGTTTGGCGCCATTCAGAGCGCGACAACCCTCGCCTCCATCCTCGGCATGGCGGGCGGAGGCATGCTGGCGGAATGGATCGGTGTTTCACTTGCTTTTCTTGTCTGTGGCTGCTTGCTGATCTTGATTGGGTTGATTACACTTGTAGGTAAGAAAGTTTCAGAAAGCAGGCGATATCTTGTCACCAAAAGTAACAAAGGAGCACAAGGATAAACGACAGGCAAAGATTTTAGAGGCTGCCAAAACGGTTTTTAAACGTAAAGGATTCGAATTAACGACGATGAAGGACGTTGTAGAAGAGTCAGGTTTCAGCCGGGGCGGTGTCTATCTTTATTTTTCAAGCACTGAGGAGATGTTTCGCCGCATTATTGAAACAGGGCTGGATGAAGGACTCCGAAAGCTTGATAAATCAGCTGAACACCAAAGTGTTTGGTCCGCCATTTCAATCTATTTGGATGAACTGACTGAGGGCCTGCGTGATGTAGCAGATACGCTGGCGCCGGTGCAATTTGAATATTTAGTGACAGCTTGGCGGAATGAGGAACGTAGGCAGTATTTGGAGAAAAGGTATGATCTTTTTGTGGAAAGATTTTCAAAGCTATTGCAAAAAGGGATCGATCAGGGAGAGTTTCAGCCGCTTCAGCCTCTTGCGACTATCGCCAAGTTTTTCCTCAATATGAATGACGGCATCATTCAAAACGCCCTGTATTTCGATGAAGAAAAAGCTGATGTATCTGGACTTGCTGAGTCTGCAAAACTATATTTAAAAACAGTTCTGCAAGCGGATAAGAAGTAAAGAAACGCGGCAGGAGCCCCCCCTGCCGCTTGTTTTTCACCCTGCGTGATCACGCACTTCGACTGTTACCTTCTTCTGTTTTGGCTGATAAATTTTCCCCACAAATAAATACCCATATTTGAACTTATTCAGCGCCCATGAAGTCATAATCGGGCCGGCTGTACACACGGCAAACAACAGGAGAACAGCTGGTACGGCAGGAATTTCGGGCATATTCAAAAGCAACACGTAGCCTATAATCATAAAATAGGCATGAAGCAGATAAATCGAAAAGGAATAGTTGCTGATAAACATCATGATTTTCGGCACATGCTTCATTTTGGAGAACAAGTGAAAACACAGAAAAATCATGCTTGTTGAATACAGCATGATATCAGGCCGCTTCGAGCTGATCATGCCGATTTCACCCACATAAGAAACAGTGACAACCAGCGCCCCAGAAGCAATTGCGGCGCCGTACACCACCCAGCGGTATTGGTTCAGCAACGCTAAAAAACGCTTGTATTCTTTTCCGCAATAGTAGGCTAGACAAAAGTAGAAAAGCCAGCCTGCGAACGGAACCCAGAAGAACGGAAATGCCCCGCCCTCATCAGAAGCAGGAGCCGGGCTGGCTGCGGAGAAATAGCCTAAATAAGCGGCTGTCACCACAAATGAGATAGACAGCACCCATTTCGGCGATGCTTTTTTCAAATACTCATGAAACATCATATGCAGCATGTAAAATTGAAAGATGACGAGAATGAAGTATCCGATAAAGTTTCCTAAGAATACGTTCGCCAGATATTTTTGCACAAACGCGAGAAAGGTTACCTCTCCCCCCATCGCACTGGTCATCAGCAGCGCATCGATGGCCGCGATAAATAGAAAAGGAACAAAAATCACTTTTCCCCGCTTCTTTAAAAAACCGTCAGGCACCCCATCAGGATAAGAACGGGCCAGTAAAAATTCAGAGATGAAAATAAAAGCGGGCGTGCTGAACATCAGGAGTGTGCGGAAAGAATCAACAGTGTGAGAAATATCTGCAAGAGCTTCTGCCTGAAGCATCAGGACCATTGAAATGATATGGAGCAAGACGACACTTAAGCACGAAATGCAGCGGATCATAAAAATTTCTTTAATTTGCATAACAGCGCTCCTTTTATTTCAAATTGATAGAAATCGATGGTTGTACCTTAACATGTCCGCTCTATTTGAAAAAGTGCCTGATGTCATAAATTGACGTATGCATGATAGACTAAGGTCATAAGACCCTATGGCTTTCTCAGACGAAAAAACCCACTGTAACGGAGACAGCAGGTTGTTTTTTGAAGATATTAATTTGTATTGAGGCCTCCGCCATTCAGCCCTTCTTTGATATAGCCGTTCACTTGGCTATTAGAGAGCAAGCCAATATGACCGATGCCATAAAGCTGGATGTTTCGCGCTCCTTGTAACCGAGACAAGCTATTGATGACAATTTGATCATTGAGACTGTAAATAGATGTATAGAGGATCTTTTGATTAGGATCTGTACCCGGCAGCGCCGTTGATGACACTAAACCATTAGCCCCGCCAAGCGTTACGACATTTTGAATCTTATTGCCCCCGCCTAAATATTTAATATAGTACAGCGTATTGGCGCCTCCCATACTATGAGCCACAATATCTACTTTTTTTGCCCCCGTCTCTTTTAAAACACGGTCAACATATGAAGCAAGCTGCGGGCCGTTATTTAGGTTATTTCCTGTTTTATCATAAAAATCAATTGCATACAGTTTGTTGCTTTGCCAGCCTTGAGAAATTAAGTAGTTTTTAATAGCGAAAAAGTTGTATGATGCACCACTTATTCCATGAACAAAAACGACAGGATTATGTACTGATTCAGCTTTTGCGCCAGACGGCGGAGCGGCTAAAACAGATAGAATCAGCGATAAACAAATAATGAATGCCATAAGTACTTTTTTCACGTTTATTCCCCCTTAAAATGTTTACACCACCAATTTCCTATTATACATAAAAAATCAATATGGTTAATATTTTTTCTGAAAATTAAATTTAAATCTCTTTTATATTGACGGAGATAAATCGGATACCTTCTGACAAACCTTTTATCTTCATTTCCAAAGAGCCCGGTTGTGTTCCCTTCCTCCCTTTTCTATAATAAGGGAAATAGGCAGTTAGAATCACAGTTGAGCACCGGCTTATCTGTTTTGCGAAACAGCCAGACACGGAGGATAGCATGAGAGTATTAAAATACGCCATATTAGGGCTTTTGCGAAAAGGCGAATTGAGTGGATACGATATTACGAGTTATTTTAAAGAGGAGCTCGGCCAGTTTTGGAGCGCCAAGCACAGCCAGATTTACCCTGAGCTCAAAAAGCTGACGGATGAAGGATTTATCACGTTCCGGACAACGATTCAGGGCACAAAGCTGGAGAAAAAGATGTACACCCTGACAGACAGCGGAAAGCAGGAGCTGCATGACTGGCTGATCCGCCACCAGCCGATACCCGAGACGGTGAAGGATGAATTTATGCTGAAGGCTTATTTCATTTCTTGTCTATCGCGCCAGGAGGCTTCTGATTTGTTCAAAGACCAGCTGCAAAAACGACAGGCCAAGCTTTCTGACTTACAGGGAAGCTATGAAAAGCTTATGGCTTCAGCAGAGCCGATGTCATTTTCTTCACCGGACTTCGGCCACTATCTTGTGCTAACGAAAGCGCTGGAGCGGGAGAAAAATTACGTTTCTTGGCTGGAATCAATTTTAGCTATGATAGATAAGGATTAACCGCAGTTCAGGCTACACCCATACGAATGTACCCACATGCAAAAAAACATCTGCCTAAACGGCAGATGTTTTTTAGGCTCGGAGCGCCTTAAGCCCCGCTGCGAAAGTGATCGCAGCAAATGCAAGCAAAGTGCCGCAGATTCCGAGAATATCTGTGACGTGGGCACCGTTAGCGATAATCTCTGTCAGCCCGCTCATCGCCCACTTTTGCGGAAGAAATTCAGCGATGGATTGCATAAATTTCGGTTCAATGTCGATCGGCCAATACATCCCGCTCACCATACATGTTGCGATGATGAACAAGTTACCGAACGCAAGCTGCTGTTCTGGCGTTCTGACATTGGCCGCAATCATCAATCCAATGCCGACAACGGTCAGCAGAAAAAGCGACACCAACACCATAACCGCAGCCGGATTCCCCCAGTTGATGCCAAACAGCCAATGGGTTGCGAGAAGCAATATGCCAAATTGAATCCAGCCAATGACAAAGAAGGACAGCACATACCCAGCACCGATTTCGGCTCGGCTGACAGAGGCTGTAAGCAATCTGGACCATACGCCGTTTTTTCTTGCTTCTAAAATGGTTCCAGCCGCTCCCATCATGGTCAGCATGACAAACAGGATGGAAAAACCTGCTGCTCTGGAGGCTGTGTCACTTGCTTCCGCACCCTCTTTTTTATCACTGAGCGTCTGCCGTGTTACAGCCGGAACTGTATCTTCATGTTTTTTGGCGAAAACGGTTTTATACGCAGCCTTCCAGTTCTCTCCCGCTGTCTGCGATGCCGTTTTTGCCGCGGTCACCTGAATATTGAGCGTTGCCAATGTGCTTTCTGCATATTGTTTGACCATCGGCGCTTCCGACAGCTCAGGGCCGTGACGGAAAATCAGCTCAGGATGTTTGCCTTTTTCCAGCTGTGTCTGGAACGAGCGGGAAATGACGATGATCCCGGCAATTTTCTTTTGTTTCAGCTTTTCTGACGCTTTGTTTTCAGGCACGTTTTCGAATGTATACATATCATCGTGTGCCTTCAGCTGCCGAATATAATGCTGTGAGAGAATCGTATCGTCCTGATCAACGATTGCAAGCCGCACCTTATCATCATTGCCGCCGAGCATACTCCCAAATACAAAGGTAAGCAAAAGCGGGGCAGCAAACATGATCAAATAGTTCTGTGGCTTCTTAAAAATGAGAGAAAGCTCAATGCCGCAAATGGCTATGATTTTTTTCACCTTTTGTACCTCCTTATCTTGTATGAAGCCGTCTGATACCAATTACAAGTGAACAAAGGCCGATCGCCGCAAAAAGAAGCACAGGCTTTTGAAGGTCAGCCCAGCCTCCCCCTTCCATTAAAGAAAGAAAGCCGTCAAGCGCCCAGCGATTTGGCACCGCTTTGGATACAGACTGCAAGACGTCCGGAAATTGGTACAGCGGCAGCATGGACCCGCCGAGAACCGCAAGCAATTGAATGCCGAAGCCGCCTATCGAGTCTGCAGATTTCATATCGCTGATGCACGACGCAAGCAGCATTGAAATACCAGATACAGCTGCGGCGTAAGAAAGCCCGAGTACACTCACAAACAGCAGATTACCGCCCCAGTCCACACCAAATACATTGATTGTGACGATCAGAAATATGAAAAATTGTATGATGGCAAACAGATACGTCCCAAGCCATTTTCCGAAGAGAATGACGGATTTTTGCGCAGGCGTCATCAGCATTCTGGCAAGCGTCTCCGTATCCTTTTCCTGTAAAAACGATTTCGCCCCGACTGTGATATGAAACAGCATAAACATGCAAAGCATTGCCGCCGAATAGTATTGAAAACTGGTAACGGCTTTGCTGCCGACAGATTTTTCCGCAATAGTAAGCTTGTCACCTGTTTCTTTTTCTAGCGTCTTTGCCAGCTTTTCTGCAAACTGTGCAGGGTCAAGTTTTCCTTGCTTTACAGCTTCCGTTTTGCTGATGTAGTCCATTGAGGCTGACGCGGCTTCCTTTACCGCTTTATATTGTTCTATAAAAGAGCTTGCAGCTGTTTCGATGATGGAACTTTTCAATGTTTGATCAGGTGCGGCATAAACAACAGCTGAGGTTTTGCCGGCTTCCCAATGGTTCGGGATGACGATGCCTACATCGATTTTCTTTTCATCAATCAGCTTCTTCATCTTGTCTTCGCTGCCGGCTTTTGTGGCCTTTATCGACTTCATTTTTTTGAGAACATCTTTTGTAAACATGTTCGCTGCATCTGACTGGTCTGATTGAATGTAGCCGACTTTGATGTCATCAATCCGGCTGCCTCCGTCAACAACTGATCCGAGCGCCGCCCCTAAAATACACGTTAGGATCAGCGGCATTAGGATAAGCATCATAAACCCTTTTCTGTCCGTGATTCTGATTTTGACATCTTTCCATGCGATCCATATGCTTTTTTTCATTGCCGTCCCTCCTCAATCCCGCAACGTGCGGCCGGTCAGATTCAGAAACAGGCGCTCCAGATTCGGTTCCTGCACCTGAAGGGACAGCAGGTTTATATGATGAGCAGCAGCTTCAGCAAGCAGGCTGGTGACGACTTTCTCATGATGAGCCGCAGAAATGTCAATTTTGAGCTCTAATTCATGTACTGTTACATCATTCACATGGGCCAGAGATCGGATCGCCACAAGAAACGCTTCATTGATCCCGCTGACCGTGAGCTGAATGATGGTATCGCCCCCAAGGCGGCTGCACAAATCAGTTTTTGTGCCAATCGCAATCATTTCCCCCTGATCAATAATTCCGATCCGATCGCATAAAAACTCAACCTCTTCCATGTAATGACTCGTATAGATCACCGTCATGCCCGTTTCGTTGAGCTGTTTGACCGTTTCTAAAATGTGATTTCTCGATTGAGGGTCAATACCGACAGTCGGTTCATCCATAATCAGCAACTCGGGCTTATGCATTAAAGCCGCACCGATGTTGATTCTTCGTTTCATCCCCCCGGAGAATGTTTCAATCTTATCTTTAGCCCGCTCAGTCAGACCGACATATTCAAGGACCTCAGCCGATCTTTTTTTGGCCTCACCGTGCGTAAGTCCGTACATTTTCCCCCAAAACATAAGATTCTCATGAGCCGTCAGCGTCGGATATAATGCAATTTCCTGCGGAACAATGCCGATTTTTTGTTTCGCTTTGGCCGTTTCTTTTCCGATGACATAGCCGCCCACCGTGATGTTCCCGCTGTCATGCGGGACAAGGCCGGAAATCATCGAAATGGTTGTGGATTTCCCCGCACCGTTTGGCCCGAGCAGACCGAACGACTCCCCCTTTTGGAGGGAAAAAGAAATACCTTTCACGATTGTTTTTTTTCCATATGCCTTTTTGATGTTTTCTGCTTGCAGCACGTCGTCTCACTCCTTTTTTTGATCCATTGCCATTGTAGAAGAAAGAAAGGCGTGCGGCATGTAGCGGCAGATAGAACATAGGGCATGAAAAAAAGGCCTGTAAAAGGCCTTTTCAGAGAAGCGTATATGCAAAACGTCATATGTCAAAAGACAGATACACCATATCTGACCGAGTAAATGGCGGCTTGGGTTCTGTCCCTGACAGCCAGCTTGCTGATAATATTTGAAACGTGGTTTTTGACTGTGCCTTCTGTAATGTAAAGCTTTTCGGCAATTTCTTTGTTATTCAGCCCGTACCCCAGCTCAGCCAGAACTTCGATTTCGCGCTCGGTCAGGTCGAGCAGCTCGTTAGGTTTTTCTATCTCATTTATTCCTTTCAGCTGTTTTTCACGCTTCCATTCATTCAGCATTTGGGCAGTCAATTCCGGCGGAAGCACCATTCCGCCAGAATGAACAGTCATCACCGATTTTACAATCGTATCTGCCGACATATCCTTCAGCAGGTACCCGCTTGCTCCCTCTTCAAGCGCTTCAGCAATCAGCGCTGAATCCTTAAAGGTTGTCAGCATCAAAACCTTTACGCCGGGCAGCGAGCTTGTGATTAATTTTGTTCCCTCCACCCCGTTGGAAATCGGCATGCGGATGTCCATTAACACGATATCCGGCTCCAGCTCTTTCGCCTTTTCGAAGGCTTCCTGTCCGTTTCGCGCTGTTGCGATCACATCGAGCTCTTCTCTGAGCTGGAGCAGGGATGCCAGCCCTTCTCTGACGATATCCTGATCGTCGGTAATGATGATCTTAATCATGATAAACTCTCCTTTTGCTGCACGGGCCTGAAGCTCCATTTTTTATTGGCAAGTGAAAATTCTGCATTCACAGTAAATCCTTGATCCTGTTCGCTTTCAAAGCGGATCATTCCGCCATGTTCCGCTGCCCGCTTTTTCATATTCAAGAGACCAAAACCAAGTGCTGCCTCGGGATTGCCTTTGCCGTCATCCTTAATGACAAGGCTGATGCTGTCCGTTGTGCAGGCAAGCTGTATCGAACAAGCTGCGGCGCCGCCGTGCCGTTTGGCATTGGTCAGTGCTTCCTGCACCGTTCTGATCAGGGTCGGATGGAGAGACAGCGGGATGATTGCAGGATCACCGCTGACCGCAAATTCTGTTGTGACTCCTGCATTTTTGCAAAAGTCCTCTGTCAGCTGTTTCAGCGATTCGATTAGCGAAGGATCGTTTTCAGTTTGCAGGGTGCGTACTGATAAGCGGACATCATCAAGCGCTTCACGGGCAAGTGTTTCACAGACACCTACTGTCTCATCCGCTTTTTGGCTGTCTCTTTTTTGCCATTCACGCAAAAGCTGCAGCTGGACGAGAAGGGCCGTCATTTTATGCCCCACTGTATCATGGATTTCCCGCGCCATTCTGTTCCGCTCGTAAATGGCAGTCAGCTCTTCAACCTGCTTCGCATATAAATGGAGCTCCTGATGTGCAGCAGACAGCGCCAGATGGGACTCCGTCAGTTCCTGAAACTGCTGTTTTGCCGTATCCTGCGCATCCAACAGCTTGCGGATTAATTTGCCCACGACACCGCAGAAGACAACGAATGTCATGCTAGTCAAATGATCAATGACAAATTCATTGCCGAACATCGCATATGTACGGATGAGGACGGTCAAAAATAAAATAGAGGAAAGACATAAGACAGACCATGCTGTTCTTTTAGGAAACCCCCGCAGAAAAAAGGCGACCGCAACCGGACAAAGCATAATAATGAACAAACCTGTGCCGGGAAAGATAAATCCGAACGAAAAGCCGATTGCAATATCAATCAGGCAGAACCAGATGGCATTTGTCTCTTTTGTCAGCAAAACATGATTGGCTGCATACATGGCAGCACCTGCTGCTATAAATACATATCCAAACCAGTTATCCTCTTTCACAATGGACAGATACATTAAACAGCTCACCATCAAGGTGAACATTCTCGTAAAAAAAAGAGCTTTCACGCTCATCACTCCCGATACCCAATTCCCTTCTTATCATACCTGCCTCAGGGCATTTTTGACAGGAGTTTCTGGAAAATAAAAAATCCCCCTGCCGTTATTTCGGCAAGGGGATTGCAGTTAAATCACAAATGTAATATAGGCGCCGGAAACAGGGTCTTTCACACGAAAGCTGTTTTCCGTCTCTTCAATCGAATACCCGGCATGTTTGACTCGGTTTGCCACCAAATCCAGCTCCACTTGGTGAGGCAGGACAACAGTGTAATAATCTAGTCCGCTGGCATTTGTCGGTTTAGGCGGCGCATTTCTTCCCGCCCAAATGTTTAAGCCGATATGATGGTGGTACCCCCCGGCTGAAACGAAGAGGGCGGACATGCCCGCATAGTTTCCGACAATGTCAAAGCCCAGTACATCTGTATAAAACGCCTTTGCTTCTTTCAAATCACTGACATGCAGATGAATGTGTCCGATGATTGTATCGTTCGGAAGCGATGTTTTCCGCTCATCTCCTGCCTCTTCCAGAAGGCCCTCAATGTCAACAGCGGTTGTCGTCATGACATAGTTTCCTTCCCGATCACGCTGCCACGTGCTGCGGGGGCGGTCAGCGTACATTTCAATGCCGTTTCCGTCAGGATCAGACAGGTAGAGCGCTTCGCTGACAGCATGGTCTCCATGTCCGATAGCAATGCCGTGTTCAATCAGGCGGGCGAGCGCGATCCCAAGTTCTTTCCTGTCCGGAAGAAGAATCGCAAAGTGATAAAGGCCTGTCACAGACCGTTCAGGCAAGACGACAGCGCTCGGATTTTCTTCAAGAATAAGCAGTACGCGTTTCCCGTCAGCCGTTAATTCCGCTTGGCGATCCGTCTTTTTTAAGACTTGAAAACCGATGACGTTACAGTAGAACTGAAGCGAACGCTCCAGACTGCGAATTGTGAGTTTGGCATAGCCAATGTGTGTATCCTCATGAATGCTGGTCATGCTGCATGCCTCTTTTCTTATGCTGAAACGTTTTCGTTCTTTTTTCCTTTAAACACAAATGGGTCCAGCGCCAGGAATCGACTTCCAGTAAGCGCCAGGTGAATGGATGTCAAAAGCAGAAGGTAATCAAATTCTGCATTGCCCATGAATGGCGCTTTCAGCTTAACAGTGATGATGGCGCCGATCAGTGTAAGAGCGAACAGTACACCGACAATACGTGTAGCCAATCCGAAGAAGACAAGCACTCCGCCAATGAGTTCAATCGCTGCGATGACATACGCCATAAAGCTTGGAAGGCCTATGCTGCCGAAAAATTGGATGGTGCCCTCCATTCCCTGAAACTTTGATAAACCGTGAACAAAAAAGATAATGCCTGTAATAACTCTTAAAAGTAATGTGCCAATTTCAAATGATTTATTCATTTTATCCTCCTTGATAAATGTTATCACTTACTTAATGTAAGCTAGTATATATACATAACTTGTTTACGTCAAGTAATTTTGTTACATTTTACGAAAATGAAATAAAAGTACTATAAAACTGTAACAAAAAAGACCTCTGTGCAGGACAAAGGTCTATTTCTCAAATTGGCTTTCATATAAGTCACTGTAAAATCCTTTTTGCCGAATCAGCTCATCATGGCTGCCTTTTTCAATCATTTCACCGTCTTTTAGCACCACAATCTGGTCCGCTCTTTGAATGGTGTTCAGCCTGTGGGCAATGATGACGCTTGTTCTTCCTTCCATTAAACGGGCGAGCGCTTCTTGAATGTTGGCTTCTGTAACGGTATCAATGTTGCTTGTCGCTTCATCCAAAATGAGAAGAACCGGATCAGCAAGCACCGCCCTCGCTATAGAAATCAACTGCTTCTGTCCTTGACTGATGCCCGAACCGTTTTGCGTCAGCACGGTGTCATACCCTTTTGGCAGCCTTTCAATAAAACTATGGGCATTCGCTGTTTTTGCAGCGGCTTCGACTTCCTGATCAGAAGCATCAAGCCTGCCGTAGCGAATGTTTTCTCTGATCGTTCCCTGAAATAAGAAAGAATCCTGAAGAACAAACCCCATGTTTTTTCTCAGGCTTGCTCTAGTAAGGGTTTTAATATCTGTACCGTCGATTAAAATTTTTCCTTCGTTAGGCTCGTAAAAACGGGCGAGAAGATTAGTGACGGTTGTCTTCCCCGCCCCCGTCGGTCCGACAAACGCGATGGACTGCCCCGCAGGCACGGTAAACTGTAAATGCTTCAGTGTCTGCTGCCCTTTATCGTAACCGAAGGACACATCCCGGAATTCAATGCTGCCTGTTTGGATGGGCTGATGCACGGCGTTCTTTTCATCCTCGCGCTCTTCTTTTTCATCAAGCACGTCAAACACCCGTTCAGCGCCGGCGATTGCGGACAGCATCGTATTAAACTGGTTGGCCAGATCGTTTAAAGGGCGTGTAAATTGTCTTGAATACTCGGCAAAGACGACGATGGAGCCGATCGAGATCCAGCCTTTCAGCGCAAACAAACCGCCGATTGCCGCTATCATTGTAAAGCTTAAGTTATTCAAAGAGTTCATGACCTTCGGGATAAACCCGGAAATCGTCTGCGCCCAAAAGCCCGACGTCTTGAGTGCAGCGTTTTTTTCGAGAAATTCAGCAGTAATCTGCTTCTCACGTGAATATGCTTTGATGACCTTTGCGCCTGAAACAGATTCCTCAATATACCCATTCAGATCACCAAGGTTTTTCTGCTGTTCTTTAAACAGCTTTCCCGTTCGGTTGGTGATCCATTTCAGGCTCGCTGCCATCACCGGAATAATGGTCAGCGTAATCAATGTAAGGAGCGGGCTCATGTACAGCATCACCGCAATCGTCCCGACAAAGGTGATCATGCTTGACAAAATTTGAATGACTGACGTGTTTAAGGTAGAACTGACATTTTCGATGTCATTCGTCACCCGGCTCATCAGCTCGCCGTGCCGCTGTTTATCAAAAAATGGAATCGGCAGCTCATGCAGATGGGTGAACAATTCGCTTCTCATTCTGAAAACCGTGCCCTGCGAGATCGTAATCATCCAATAGTTTTGAAACCAAAGCGACAGGGACTGAATGATATAGATAGCGAGCAGAAGAAGCAAAACAGGAATCAAGCCGCTGACCGTTTTCCCGACGATAAAATGGTCGATGGCCTTTCCGATCACAAAGGGACCAAGGAGCCCGAATATGGCACTGATGACAACCATTAGCATGACAAGTATGAGCAGTCCTTTTCTTTCAGCCAAGTAAGACCAGATTCGTCTCAGTGTGCCCTTTGTATCCTTTGCTTTCGCCCGCTTTTTCGCGCCTTCTTTTTTGTCAATTGGCAGTTTGGGATATTGGAAAGGCTTGCGGATGTCTTTTAGCATGACTCGCTCCCCTCCCTTCCGAATTGTGACTCGTAAATGCGCTTGTATAACTGAGATTCAGAAAGCAGCTCACTGTGAGTGCCTTTTTCAATCAGTTCGCCGTCCTCAAGCAGCAAAATCTGATCAGCTTTCATCGCCGTGGTTATTTTTTGTGTAATGATCAAAGTTGTGCAATGGTATGTGCTGATTGCTTCAAGCAGCTTCGCCTCCGTTTGCAGATCAAGTGCGCTTGTGCTGTCATCTAATAGAAGGATAGCCGGTTTTCGAATCAGCGCCCGCGCAATGGAAATTCGCTGTTTCTGGCCGCCGGACAGGTTGACGCCTCTTTGCCCCAAAACTGTGTCATATCCATTTGGGAGCTTCAAAATCGTTTCATGAATTTGCGCATGTTTGGCCGCATCCATTATTTCATCTAGTGAAGCATTTTCTTTGCCCCAAGCGATATTTTCTTTGATTGTGCCGGAAAACAAGAGGACTTCCTGCGGTACATATCCAATTTGCCTGCGCAGCCCTTCAGCCGGAATATCTTGAACCGGCTTTTCATCTATGTAAATGCGGCCTGAATCCGGCTGATAAAGCCGCGGAATGAGCTGAAAAAGCGTGGACTTGCCCGAGCCCGTCGCACCGAGAATCGCGATCGTTTCTCTTGGCTTTGCGGAAAATGAGACATTCCTGAGCGCTTCTCTGTCCATTTCAGGATAGCGAAAGGATACATGCTGAAACTCAATCCGTCCTGACAAACGATCAGATATGGTGCCTTCCTCCCGCTCGTCGCCTTCTGTTTCAAGCACCTCACCGATTCTATCCCCTGAAGCCTTCGCCCGGGTGAAAATCATAATCAAAAACGGAAACATCGAAAGCGCGCCTGTAATTCGTGTTGCGTAGTTAATTATCGCAACAACATCGCCAACCTGAGTGCTTCCGCTCGTAATACTGTAGGACCCCGCCCACAAAATCAAAAGGATGCAGAGATTCATCAAAAGCATCAGTACAGGCATCGTGAATTCCACAAGCTGAAAGGCCGAAACCGTTTTTTCCATCAGCCTTGTGTTGGCTTTGATAAATCGTTTGACTTCGTGGCTGCCGCGAAGCAGCGCTTTGATCAGCTTGATTGCAATTAAATTTTCCTGCATGATGGTGTTCACTTGATCCAGCCTTTTCTGCACTGAGCGGAACAGTGCCCCGCCTTTCCTTAATACCCATAGCAAAAACAAGATCAGGATCGGAATGGTCACAAGCAGAAAAAAGCCGAGTTTCACATTAACGGCAAGCGACAGCACAATGCCGCCTGCAATCATTAAGGGAGCCCGCAGCATAAACCGCAAACTCATAAAAATCATATTTTGAACCTGTGTGACGTCGTTTGTCAGCCTTGTAATATAAGAAGAGGACGAAAACTGTCCAAATGTGGAATAGGAGAAGGACTGGATTTTTTGGAAAAGCCCTTTTCTCGTATCATAGGAAAAGCTTTGGCTGACATGGGCGGCATAAAAGGAATTCAGCATCCCCGCCGCAAAGGATAACACGGTCAGCCCGATCATGACCGTGCCCCATATCCATACATGCCGCAGATCTTGCTTCAATATCCCATCGTCGATGATTTTTGCAATCAATAAAGGCTGCATCAGTTCAACTGCAAGCTCCGTCAACATAAGAATCAGAGCAATCCCCGCCAGCAATGAATATGGTTTTAAAAACGACAAAGCCTTTTGCATGTAAAAGCCTCCAAACCCCTTTTTACTCGATTGTCTCTTTCTTTACTTTACTATGGCGGTCTTTTTGACGGCAAACGAAAACCCTCCCGAAAAGGAGGGCAGTCTTTATTGATTCAATATTTTTTCCACACGCTCCCGCATCTGCGGTACGCTTAATCCGATAATTACCTGAAACGCCTTCCCGTTCCTGACAACGCCGTGTGCGCCAAGCGCGCGGAATACGCTGTCGGGTTCAACCTTTGTTTCATCCTTGACACTGACTCTGAGGCGGGTGGCGCAGTTTGTGACTTCAGTGATGTTGTCTTTTCCGCCCAGCGCTTCAATATACAGAAAAGCGGTGTCATCAGCCGTTTCAGCAGCGGAGGCCGTTTCATCCTTGTTTTTTCGTTCTCTGTATTCCTTTTTCGAATATAGCTTTGTTTCCTGCTGTTCATCCTTTTCCCGTCCTGGTGTAGCGATATTGAATTTGAGGATTAAAAATCTGAAGACGAAAAAATAAATTGCTGTAAACGAGAGTCCGATCAAAATTTGATATACATATGTCATACCGTGGCTTCCAAAGAGCGGAATCCAGTTCAAGGTCACCGCTTCGATCAGTCCGCCCCCCATATTTCCGACGACGCCGGCCATATACATAACTGTCGACATTGTGGCGGCAAGCACGGCGTGAACCGCAAATAAGAAAGGTGAAATGAATAAGAACGTAAACTCAATCGGCTCTGTAATACCGGCGACAATCGCTGTCAGTGTGACAGGAATCAGCAGCCCTGCGACGAGTTTTTTCTTTTCCTTTTTGGCTGTCACATAAAAAGCCAGGGCGATACCCGGAATACCGAAGATTTTCGAGTTGCCGTGAAGCGCGAATCCGCCTTGCGGAAAGAGCTCCTTCAGCGGTTTGGCGCTTTGCGAATATTCGCCAAGATGCTGTGCCCAATACGTGACGATCCCGCCTTCCGCTACAGCCGGGCCATAAATAAACGGCGTGTAAATAAAGTGATGAAGGCCGGTCGGAATTAAAATCCGTTCCAAAAACGTGTATATCCAAACGCCCACCGCCCCAGAAGCAACCAGGAAGCTTTGAAGCGAGCCGATTCCCGATTGAACCATCGGCCAAATATAAGACACAGCCAAGGCAATTGGGATCATAATAAAGAAGGAAATCATCACGATATATGTTGAGCCTTGAAAGATGCCGAGAAAATCGGGCAGTTTTTTATCAAAATAGCGATTATGCAAAAAGACGACAATCGAAGAAATAAAGATGGCTCCGATAATGTTGGTATCGAGCGTTTTTATGCCCGCAATCATCGTTAATCCGCTCGTTCCGCCGACCTCTTGATTCATGTCGACGCCAAATGCTCCTCCCCATACCGTCAATATTGCGCTGACAAAATAGTTGAATGTCAGGTAAACAGTAAGCGCTTCCAAACAAGCGCGTGCCTGAGCTTTCTTCGCCAAAGCAACCGGGATGCCGATGGCGAATAAGAGCGGCATTTGGTTAAAAACAGTCCAGCCGCCCTGCTCAATAATATACCAGCACTGATACCAAAAACCGTCGGGATCGGCGAGCGGGCCCATGAGGGTTTTATTTTTAAAGAGCGTGCTGATACCGACGATAATGCCGGCGAACGCGAATAATAAAACAGGCACAAACATCGCGCTTCCAAAGCGCTGAATTTTTTGCATCATACCAGAACCCCCTGCTACTCATTGTCATTTTTTTCTGCCTCTTTGTAATCAACATATGCGCGGAACAATGCTTCGCCAACGAGAAAAAACGGTGCAAAAGCGACAATTTCCGTTTTATCGCTTAATGTCACAGGTTTGCTTGTCGCATAAAGATTATGCGGAGTCAGCTGGGCGAGGACATTGTTTTTTAAATTCGTAATGGAAATAAAGGGAATACCCTTTGCAGAAAGCATTCTTGCCTGAGGAATCAGCTCCGGTGTTTCTCCGGAAAGAGAAATGATGATAAACAGATCGTTCACTTTAAAATCCCCGCGCATCAGATTAAATTCATTTGTGTCTTCAATTAAAATAAGATAGCGATGGCGCGGAATAAACATTCTTTGCAGGTCGCGGGCGCATATCTTTTGCGCATTTCCAGAACCGTAGACGAAAATGCGGTCAGCTTCATCAATCAGCTGGCACATGTCCGTCATGTCCTTTGTCCTTAAGAACTTCAAATTTGCTTCAATATCATCAAGCAGCTTTTCAAAACTCATACTCTCGCCTTCTTCCGGCTGATCTTCCCACTTTAAAAAGACGCGAAATTCACTGTAGCCACTGAAACCGAGCTTTTGGGCAAGCCGTAAAATTGAGGAACGCGATACACTGCAAGCTTTGGCCAGCGCGTCGATTCCAAGGTGATAGCATGTGTGCTTATGATTCAATATATATTTTAAAATATGAAAATCGTTGTCATTCAATTTGCTGTAGTGCTGATTGATCAGTTCTTCGAGCTGCATATCAGATCCCCCCATTTTCTTTCTATTATATACAATTAAAGATTCGAAAATGGGGGAATTTCAGTTATGATATACGGGTCGGGCTTTGATCAAGCTCAGGCCAGAAGTCTTTGTTGGCCTCCATTAAATCCTCGAGAATGAGTCTTGCCACACGCGCGTTCGGCACTGTTTTTGACAAAATTAGCGCCTGCCACAGCTTTTGGAACGATTTCTCCGCCCACGCTTCAACAGTCAGCTTCTCAACGGATACCTGCTGCTCCATAAGCCCTTTTTGGAATTGTGGAATGGTGCCGACGGTAATCGGTTCAGGCCCATTTGAGCCGACAATGCATGGGACCTCGACCATCGCAGTCGGGTCAAAGTTCGCAATTGCGCCGTTATTTTCAACGATCAACAGCATTCTTTCACCTGTGTTGTAGGCAATCGCCCGGGCAAGATCAACGATATATGATGCGTGGTCATCGATTTTGATTTCGCTGTTTTCTGTGGACTGCTCACGTGTAATCATGTCACATTGGCTGAAAATAAAAGCTTCGCGCCCTTCCATCACTTCATTTGCCCGCGTATGATTCGGATTTGATTTTTTCACCATATCATCCGGGAACAAATAATATTGCAAATACGTATTCGGCAGTGTATCAGGATCTGCGGCCTGTACGTCACGCGCTTTGGCGAATGTGTCATTCCAGCTCGCTTCCACCGCTTCAGCCTCTGTTTTCGGAATATAGCCGTATTGAGATACATGCTCCTTCAGCTTCGGCATTAAATCGTTGCCCTCTTGATCCTGAATTGATGTCCACCAGCCGAAGTGATTTAATCCGTAATAGCGGACCTTCATTTCTTTTCTTGAGGATAAGCCAAGAATTTGCGCCATCCGGTCTTCGATCCCAACCGGCATATCACAGATATTGAGAATTTTAGAATTCGGTCTAAGGCGTCTCGTAGCTTCAGCCACAATTGCCGCCGGATTGGAATAATTGAGCATCCAAGCATCAGGCGAGTATTTTTCCATGTAATCTAATATTTCAAGCACACCGCCGATCGAACGCATACCGTATGCGATCCCGCCCGGCCCGCACGTCTCCTGGCCGACAACTCCGTACTTTAACGGAATTTGCTCATCAAGCGCACGCATCGCGTATTTCCCTACTCTGATGTGCGCCATAACAAAATCGACATCTGTAAAAGCTTCTTCCGGGTCAGTCGTCGCTGCAAATTCAATATCCGGCGCTTTTTCTCTGATAAAAACGTCACAGGCGCCTGCAATTCGATCCTGTCTCTCCTTATCATTATCATACAGCTTCAGCTTTCTGATCGGAAACTCCTCCAAATGGTCCAAGAGCATGAGTACGATCCCTGGAGTGAAAGTGCTCCCTCCGCCCGCTATTACGATTGAGAATGATTTTTTCTTCATATGACGACCTCCTTGATAACGTTTACAATTCCATTTATACCATGAGATAGCCCGTCCCGTAACACGTTTGGCGCACTTAGGTCATTTGATCAACTTTAGTGTTTTTTCCCATAGAGCGGGAAATTTCTCATTTGCCTTATGTCTGAGGGATTTGTTTTTTTTACCTTTTTTGTAATCTTAAAGTCTCACCAACTGTGAATTTTAAGTGAATATACGCCCTTCCAATTCTTATGAAAAGGTTCTTTTGTACGATTCGGATACATGCCGAATTATTTATAATCATTTATATAAAACATCCAATTGTGCGTGAATTTAGAAAAGGCAGGGGACAAAAGTTGGACTCATATAAAGTCATTGAGCTGGCAAACAAGTACAGTGCGGCCGCAGAAGAGGTCAGAAGCTCCAAAATGCTGCTTGAATCCCGGTTATCTGCAATGGGAGATGCTTGGCAGGGCAAATCAAGAGATTCGTTTGACCAGGATTTCGAGGAAACGAAAGCCGCCTACGATCAATTCGAACAGGAGCTGCTTGAAACAAGCCAAGAGCTGAAGGCTGCCGCTGTCAAAATAGAAGAACGAAAAGCTGAAATTGCCAGAATGGAAGAACTGGAGCGTAAAGCAAGAGAGGAAAGACATAAACTCGGGAGGTGAACGGTGTGTCAGGAAACATTGCAGTTGATCCGGATAAGCTCGAACAGCTTGCAAATGATGTTGTCACTGAATTAACTGATATGGAAAACAAATATAAGGACCTGCATGTGGAGCTGGGGCAGATGATTTTGCAATGCGATCCCCGCTACAGCAGCTGTTTTTCCGGAGTGGGCGATGCGTGGAGCTCAGGAAAAGCGCTCGTCACCAAGCTGAGTGACAATGAGATTTTCATCAGAAAAACGGGCGATAAATTTGTGGAACAAGATGATATTTTGCGAAAGCTCTACAATGCCTACGACAAATACGGTACGATGACAAGCTTAACCGCTCTTATGCTGACGCAGGGAAAATATTACGGATTAGGGCTTACGAAATTTGTGAAACAGCCAAGCGGCTTGCATACAGCCCAGCACTCAAAACTGCTCTTGGATATTTCTAGGGCCGTTGACAGCTCACGTTATCAAAAAGCGGCAAGAGTGCTTTTGAATCCTAAATATTTGTTAAAAAAGACCAACCGTCCATTTTCAGATTTGGTACATAAAAAGTTTACAAAATACTTTCCTCAGGACACGGTGGATTTTTCAAACAGCGTCAGAAGCTACACAAAAGGATTTCTTAATGAAGCCGGCGTACGCTCCACTTTGAAGGATGTGGGAAAAACGGGCTTGAGATTCGCGAAAGGAAATGCCATTACCGCCACACTGATTACCGGAGCGACCGAAACATTCGGAGCAGGCGTGAAAATTGCTGAAAATTATGCAAAATACCAGGACAAACCCGAAGTTCTCAAGCGTGAAAACGCCAAGGCCGTCGGGAATGCTGTGAATAATACGATTTTTGTTGCCGGCGGTGCCACAGCTGGTGCTGTTGTGGGCGGTGCAATTGGAAGCTTTGCAGGACCTGTGGGTACTGTCCTTCTTGGGGCAGCAGGTTCATACATTGGCGGAGTCGTCGGAGAACAAATCGCCAAATATACAGCCGGTTTTGCCGAAAAAGCAGCCTTAAAGCTGAAAGAACCGATCCATGCTGTCGTTGATACAGCCAAAAAAGGGCTGGAATCAGCCGGCAAAGTCGTCAAATCAGTGAATGACGGCATAGATGCGGCGAATAAATCGATACATAAAGGGATAGACAGCGCGAAAAAAGGAATGGAAAAAGCAAAGAAAACAGCGGATTCGCTCATACACGGCGCAACCCATTTCCTTAAAGGGAAATTTTCATTTGGATAGGAGAATAAACAATGAAGCAGTTTACAATTAGCATAGAAGAACTCTTATTTTGCTTTTACAGCGAAGGGTTTTTTGAACAGGGGATGGCCTTGAAGCAGGCCTATTTTCCGGAAATAGAAGATGAACAGCTCGGCGCTTTGTTCGAAGCAGCTTGCCGCTCACTCTTAGCTAAGGATGCAGCGGAATATCGGAACCATCAATATCGGTTAAAGGACGAGTACTGTCCGTTTATCCATGTATTAAACGACGCTGACTATACAGTGAAGCTTTCTAAATTTAACGGGCAAGGCGCCGAACAGAATGTGTCCTGCCATGTATCAAAATTCGGCACCTACTCTCACGAACTCCTTTTTGATGAACAAGTCCATCGCATTACAAAAATGGAATCAAGTGAAGGGTTACTTGCTAAGACAGATGAGTTTTTACATATAATAGATACAGAGGATAAAAGAGAATCGATTGTGACATTGACATCAAATGAATTTGAAAAACTCTTGGAGGGCGCTTCAGACAACCCTTCATATCTAAAAGAGTTCCTTGAAAAACATGACCACCAAGAGGACGTTACCCGATTTACAAATGATTTGGCTTTGCGGAAAGGGAAAATGGATACACTTATGCGTCTGGCATATGGCAAAGATAACACTCCTGAAGTGGCTGACATGGCATTTGTCCTGCCGGGGGCCCACCATACTTGGCTTGTCACAGGCATCACCCAGAATGAATTTTCTATCCTCCCTGCTCATAAGGATGTTGTAAATCAAATCATTTCACAATGATAAGAATTGAATTAACAAAAGGAGAAAAGCATTGAAAAACCAAGAAATCATTGAAGTCAAAAGCAAAATGTTCCTGAGAATATGGGCTTTTGTCGGATCTGCCGGTATGGGATTAGCATGTTTGTGGCTCTTTTATATGGGTATTACGTTTCAAACGAAATATTACCTATTAGCCATACCTGCTGGCTTTCTGTTCACCTTGTTTTGTTTATATTTATTTATCATCTTCTTTCCGGCTTTCACCCCGCGGGGAAATACCATTTTCCGCATCAAGACAGGAAAAAATGGAGAATTGTTCACTGACAAAGTGTCTGTTACGTTTACTGATATCAAGAAAATTGAGATGAGCCGCCATAAATTTAGTCTAAAAGGAATCTTCCAAGAAGATATATTGATCCAAACCGTTGATCAGAAGACCATTCGCATTCCCACTTGGAACATCATTCCGAATCCGTTGTTTTTCGAAGCGGTTGAACGCTATATCCTTCCCCATTTGAGTGAAGAGGCGAAAAGCAATTGGATCGGACAGTTTACAGACATCCAACGCAGTGCGTATTTGAAGGAATTTGAGAATCATCCGAAGCTTTAGGGGCAGCACATGATTGAAGTAAAAAGCATGATGCTTCTAAGGGCTTGGCTGTTCCTCGCTACAGGGGGCGCCTTTATTGTGGGCGTCTGGCTGGTGTCTGAAGCTCTCACGTTTGAATCTAAATATGCCCTGCTTTATTTGGGCGGCGGTTTACTGGCTATGATTTATGGATTGATCACATTCTTTATGGCTTTTCCTGCCTTCACAAGCCGTGGAAATGTCATTTTCACCATAAAGACCGGACCTAGTGGCGAAATCTTCTCGAGAAAGCGCAGCGTGCTGTTTTCCGAGGTGAAGCGGCTTTATATGGGACGCCATCAATACAGTTTGAAAGGAATCTTTTTTGAGGATATTATCATCGAGAAAACAGACGGCAAAATCGTTCGAATCCCGACCTGGAACATCATCGCGAATCCGTTGTTTTTCGAAGCGGTTGAACGCTATATCCTTCCCCATTTGAATGAAGAGGCTCAAAACAATTGGATCAGCCAATTTACAGAGGTTCAGCGAAAAGCGTATTTGAAGGAATTTGAGAATCATCCGAAGCTTTAAAAGCTCTCCTCCTCTATAATGAAAGATAAATGCAAATTGAGGAGTGCTCATGATGCTGATTACCATTCTTTTATTTCTCGCGGCGGGGCTTGCTGAAATTGGCGGCGGATATCTGGTTTGGCTATGGCTGAGAGAGGCAAAGCCAGCCGGCTACGGGATCGCCGGAGCATTGATCTTGATTGTCTACGGCATTCTTCCGACATTCCAGTCCTTCCCTTCCTTCGGCCGTGTATACGCCGCTTATGGCGGGGTATTCATCGTGCTTGCGGTCCTGTGGGGATGGCTTGTTGACCGGAAAACACCTGATCTGTATGACTGGATCGGCGCATTCATTTGTCTCATCGGTGTCTGTGTCATTTTATTTGCGCCGCGCGGATAACAAAATGGCCTGCTTATGAAGCGGGCCATTTTTGTTTAATCCTCTTTTAAGCTGTTCAGCTGCACTTCATGCTCCTCTTGCGGTTCGTCAAGCGGATAAATTCTTGCTGTTCCAGTTTCTTCATTTACGTGCTGAATGTAAATAGGAACGCCGTTATATGTTACTTTCTTCATGTCGGGAGATTCTACAATTTCTTTCGCCCTTTGAATATTCATCGTAACACCCTCCTTCAATACATAACGTTTCCATTTCCTGAAGGAAGTATGCTTTATGATTCAGCGGACAAGTTGAATTTTTTCAGGCGTTTGTAGAAAGTGCTTCGGGGGATCCCGCTGATTTTTGCGGCTTGAGAGACGTTTCCTTTTGCAGATTCAAGCGCTTTGATCATCATATCCTTTTGGATTTGCTCACGAAAAGTAAGCACGCCGGCAGCAGCCGGCTTTTTTTCTGCAGAGCTGGCCGGCAATCCAGCGGCTTCCAGTAAAGCGGGAAGCGATTCATCTCTCAGCCGGCCGTCCGGAAATCTGATAGAAAGACGTTCAAACACATTAAACAGCTCGCGGATATTCCCCGGCCACTTCCATTGCTTCAGCACATTACAAAAATCAGAAGGAAGATCGCCTGGCCAATGATTCTTCTGTTTGTAGTACTCAAAGAGATCCGGGATATCCTCGGTGCGATCGCGTAATGGAGGGAGTTCAATTGGATAGACATGAAGACGGTAAAACAAGTCCTCTCTGATTTTTCCGTTTTCGGCAAGCTCGCGTAAATCACAATGTGTGGCGGCAATAACTCTGATATCAACCGGAATTTCTTTCGTCCCGCCGATTGGCGTTATCTTGCGTTCCTGAAGCACCCGTAAAAGTGCAACCTGCATCGAGTGGGAAATTTCTCCGATTTCATCTAAAAATAATGTGCCTTGATTCGCTTTTTGAAAGGCGCCTTTATAGCCATTTCGTTTCGCTCCCGTAAAAGCGCCCTCTGCATATCCGAACAGTTCGCTTTCAATCAAATCAGACGGAATCGCTCCGCAATTGACAGCAACAAACGGACCGTGCCGTCTCTCACTGTTCTCATGAAGCGCGCGAGCCGCGACCTCCTTCCCCGTACCCGTTTCACCCGACAAACAGACCGATGCATCCGTCGCAGCTGCTCGTTCAAGGTGCATCAGCATCGCTTGCGATCGGCCGCTTTGCCCGATCACTCCATTGAATCGAAACGCCTTCTTTTTCTTTTGTTCCGAAAGATAAAAACAAGTGCCGCCATCTCCTATGGTGACAGCATTTTCGATTGAATAGCCCCGTTCCTTCAACTCGTACAGGTGCCGGCCCTGCCAATCCGGCATTGAGGTTCGAATCGGCATGCTCGCACTGATGATGTGCTGCTTGGTATTACAGAGCACCATCGGCACACTGGATGCAGCTCTCTCCCCAAAACGGCTGATCAGCTCCAGCTCTTTCTCACGGCTTTTAGCTGCGAGTTCCCGTTCAGCGGCATAGGCAATCGCCGTGGCAATACCAAGCATATGAGGATGCGCGCCTGCCGCCGGGCATGATATGTCAATTACACCCGCAAGGCTGCCATCCTCATGGTGAATCGGAGCAGCTGAACAGTTCCAAAGATGGGAAGCGATAGAGTAATGCTCTGATCCTTGTATTGCAACCGGCTCGCTGATGTGGAGCGCCGTGCCAATCGCATTTGTTCCGACAGCCGTTTCTGTCCAGCATGCCCCTTCGACGAAATTGATGCGTTTGGCTTCATAGAGCGCGCGCGGATGGCCGTCCAATGCCAGAACAACACCGTCTGAATCAATTAACAGCGCCATCATTTCCATTTCTTTTATGGCAGGCAGCAGTTTTTCGAGGTAAGGCTTTGCGGTCGTCAAGAAGAATGAATGTTTTTTTGACTGCTGATCCAGCTCCGTTTGCTGTAAAACCTTCGGGCCTTTTTCTAAATAAGGATTGACCTCAGCTTTTTTGCAGCGATGCCATGACTCTGCAATCCGTTTTCTTAATCGGGCTTCGTCAAGCACACCGTCTTTCACAAAACGTTTCCAGGTTTGCAAATCGTTTGGGACCGAATTCATTTCCTTGATCGCTCCTCCCTTACACGCCGTTTTCATCTATTGTAGGGGAAAAATAAAGCGCTTTCAACAATAAAAAAGCAGGCGCCTTATATCCATGCGCCTGCTTTTTCCTTTATTATGCATGTACCGCAAGGCCGATCGTGCTTAACAGCGCCTCATGCAATGTTTCCGATAAAGTCGGATGGGCGGCGATAAAATGCTCCGCCATATCTGCCGTCATCTCACCATTCATGATCGCTGCCGCTTGGCCGATGAGCTCGGTTACATCCGGGCCAATCATCGAGACACCCACGATTTCGCCGAATTCCGGTTCAGCCATGATTTTGACCTTTCCTTCCGCTTGCTGTTTAATGAGCGCCTTGCCGTTTGCGGAAAATGAAAATTCGCCGATCTTCACATCCCCGTATATGCTTCTTGCCTGTCGTTCTGTCATTCCGATACACGCGATTTCCGGGGACGTATAGATGCAGCGCGGCACATGTTTCTCATTGATTTTGACATCCCTTCCGGAAGCATGAGAAGCAGCGATGATGCCCTCATGGAAAGCGGCATGCGCGAGCTGAATGCCCCCTATAGCATCTCCGCACGCGTAAATATGAGGCACGTTCGTCTGCATGTGCCCATTCACCGGAATGCCCTTTGGAGAAAAATCAACTCCGGCCTGTTCCAGCTGCAATCCGTCAAGACGGGGTTTTCTGCCGATCGCCACCAGCACATAATCGGCCTTCGTTTTAAACTCTCGCTGACCGCTTTTCCATATTGCCGTTTTGGCCGTTTGATCCACCCGCCCTAATCTGGATGAAGTATGCACTTCGACACCGTCTTCCTCAAGTTTCTCCTGAAAGAGACGGGCAATATCTTCATCTTCAGCCGGGATCAGCTGGTCTGCTGTTTCAATGATGGTCACCTGCGATCCCAATCTGGCGAACAGCCCTGCATACTCACACCCGATGACACCGCCGCCGACAATGACTAGTGAAGACGGAATCTCGGAAAGAGAAAGCGCGTCTTTGCTGTCGAGGATCCATTCGCCGTCAAATGGGGCAAAAGGCAGCTCGATTGGCTCTGACCCGGAGGCAATCAATACTTGGTCCGCCTCTCTGATTTCTTTTCCGTTTTCTCCTTCGATCAAGAGCTTTCTTTCAGAAAGAAAGGAGGCTGTTCCCTTTACAACCTGTATTTGATTTTTCTTCATTAGGTACTGAACGCCTTGGACAAGCTGACTGACAACCTGTTGTTTTCGGCTTTGCATTTTACTCCAATCGACTGATATCGCACCTGCCGGAAGTTCGATTCCAAAGCTGTCGGCATGCTTGATTTTATCAAGAACGTTTGCGCTTTCTAACAAAGACTTTGTCGGGATGCAGCCTTCATTCAGGCAGGTCCCCCCAAGCTTGCCTTTGTCAATGAGCAGCACGTTTCTGCCCTGCTGTGCCGCGGAAACCGCAGCCGCATAGCCTGCAGGTCCGCCGCCGATAATGGCTAATGTCATGTCGTTTTCACCTGCTTTTCCTATAAAATTAATGCTGCGGGTTCTTCCAAATATGTTTTCATCGCCTTCAGGAATGCAGCGGCAGGGGCGCCGTCACACGCTCTGTGATCAAATGTCAGGCTGAGTGGCAGGATCGTGCTTCTGACGATCTCCTCCCCTTGATACACCGGTGTGTCATAGCTTGCTCCGATGCCGAGAATGCCTGTTTCCGGCGGATTTAGTATCGGTGTGAAATGCTCAACTCCAAACGCGCCAAGGTTTGTAATGGAGAAAGTAGATCCTTGCAGTTCTTCGCTTCCCGCACGTCCCTCGCGTGCTTTTTTGGCATTTTCTGAGATGGATTGAGCCAGTTCAATCAGCGATAGCTTTTCAGCATGGCGGATGACAGGCACCACTAAGCCATTTTCCAAGGCTACAGCCATACCAAGGTGCACATGGGGATGTGTGATGATGCGCTCATTTTGATAAAAGCTGTTCAGCACAGGGTGAGCTTGCAGAGCGAGAACGGCGGCTCTTGAGACAAAATGAGTGATCGTCAGTTTTGTGCCGTATCTCTCTTCCGCAGTTGGTGAAAGCTGTTTTTGAAGAGTGGCAAGCTTGGTGATATCAGCTTTCATCGTGATCGTCAGCTGCGCGCTGTTTGCCAGGCTTTCCTGCATTCGGGCAGCGATGACCTTTCTCATGCCTGTCACCGGGATTTCCTGCGCTTTCTGCTCCGAAACAGGCTTTGCTTGATCTTTTTTCTGTTCAGCAAGAGCCTTTGTTACGTCATCCTTCACGATTCGTCCGCCTGGTCCAGTTCCTTTCAGTTGTTTTAGGTCTAATCCTGCTTTTTCTGCTATTTTCCTGGCGACTGGAGATATTTTCATTCGATCTTTTTTGGAGGCTGCGGGTTTGTTTTCTTGTTTGACGGGCTGGACGGCTTGCGGCATATTGTCTTCAGCAACAGGCGCCCCCGCCTCTTCCTGCACCGACTCATTGGCGTCCCCGATATAGCAGATAGCTGTGCCGGGCGGAACCTCTTCTCCCTCTTTCACTTTGATATCGATCAGCGTTCCTTTTTCAGGCGCTTCGATCTCCATTTCAATTTTCTCCGATTGAATGCTGGCAATGCTTTCTCCCTTTTCAACCGGGTCGCCTACTTTTTTATTCCATATCGATACTTCCCCTTGTTTCATGGCCATTCCCAATTTTGGCATCACTACTTTTACCGCCATTTGTGTCCCCCCTTTAATTCAATGCCGGCTCGCCAAGCAATTCAAGCGTGACGCTGACAATTTTATCTGGTGTCGGCAAATATTGATCTTCAAGCACTGGTGAAAACGGAACCGGTGTATGCGGCGCTGTAATCCGTTTAATCGGCGCATCAAGCAAATCAAAGCCCTTGTCAGCGACAAGCGCAGCAATATCCGTGGCAATGCTGCATCGCGGATTGGCTTCATCAATGATGATCAGCCGGTTTGTTTTTTCTAACGATGTGAAAATCGCATCCTCATCCAGAGGAGACAGACTGCGGGGATCAAGGACCTCGGCTTCGATGCCCCTCTCTGAAAGCTGTGCAGCCGCTTCAAGCGCAGTATTGACCTGCTTGCCGACTGCAAAGAGCGTAACATCATTGCCTTCGCGTTTGATATCCGCTTTTCCGAGGGGAATTGTATAATAATCTTCCGGCACCTCGCCCTTCATGTTGTAGGACGTTTTGTCTTCAAAGAAAAACACCGGATCATTATCTTCTATTGCTGCAAGCAAAAGACCTTTGGCATCATACGGATTGGATGGAACAACTGTCTTCAGTCCAGGGATGCTCGTGAAAAGGCCATACAGCGATTGTGAATGCTGGGCAGCGGCCCGGAACCCTGCTCCGTATGTGGTGCGGACGGTAATCGGCACTTGCGCTTTTCCGCCGAACATATAACGGAATTTCGCCCCTTGGTTGATCACCTGATCAAAGCACGTGCCGATAAAATCGTTAAACATCAGCTCGGCAATCGGTCTCAAACCGGTTGATGCCGCAGCCATAGCCGCTCCCATATAGCCTGCCTCAGAAATCGGAGTGTCCAGCACTCTTGTACGCCCGAATTCCTGTACGAGTCCCTTTGTGACCCCTAATACACCGCCCCATGCTTCATCATCCTGCAAATGATCGACCGCCGCTCCCCCGGCGACATCCTCACCGATCAAAAGCACATTTTCGTCTTTTCTCATCGCAAGCTTCATTGCTTCATTGATCGCGTCTGACATGCTTATGACTCTCGCCATCTCTTACATTCCTCCTTTTTCATATGACACATACACATCTGTCAGCAGCTCCGAATCTTTTGGATATGGGCTGTCTTCGCTGAACGAGACGGCTTTTTCAATCGATTCGCTGACACGCTGTTCAATGTCTGACAGCTTATTAGCATCTGTTTCTTTTAAAAGGTAGTTTTTAAAACCTTGAATGGCATCTTTTTCTTCAAGGTGCTCAACTCTTTCATCCTTCGTTTTATAGGTTTGGGCATCTCCTTCGAAATGGCCGTAGTTTCTGTAGGTCATACATTCAATCAAAGACGGGCCGCCGCCGTTTCTTGCTCTTTCTATCGCTTCCTCGGCTGCCTGGTAAACTGCTAAAATATCTTTGCCGTCAACTGTAACCCCCGGCATGTTATAAGCAGCCGCCCGATCGGCGATTGAATCACAGGCTGATGCGTACTCAAATGGGGTAGCTTCGCCATAGCCGTTGTTTTCAGCAACAAATACGACAGGAAGGTTCCATACAGCCGCTAAATTCAGCCCTTCGTGGAAGGTACCTTGGTTATTTGCCCCGTCCCCGAAAAAGCAAACGCTTACATTTTTAGTCTGTTTATATTTAGCCGTGAGCGCTGATCCGCATGCGAGCGTAAAGCCGCCCCCGACGATTCCATTTGCGCCTAACATGCCTTTATCAAGATCCGCAATGTGCATAGAACCGCCCTTGCCTTTGCACAATCCGGTCGCTTTCCCGAAAATTTCCGCCATCATGCCGTCCAGGTCACAGCCTTTGGCGATACAATGTCCATGTCCCCTGTGGGTGCTTGTAATGCTGTCGCCATCATGTAAATGAGCGCACACCCCTACAGCCACGGCTTCCTCACCGGCATATAAATGAACGAATCCGGGAAGCACTCCCTGGGCGAACAGTTCATGCACTTTGTCTTCAAAGCCCCTGATCTCCAGCATCTTTTGGTACATCCACAGCGCTTTTTCCTCAGTTAATGACAAGCCTTCTCGTTTTAACAATTTCATTTTGTGCGCCTCCTTCTATTTAGGGTTCACCATTATAAATGCAAGAA
Organism: Bacillus sp. PS108; assembly: GCF_037963335.1. Classification (NCBI taxonomy): domain Bacteria; kingdom Bacillati; phylum Bacillota; class Bacilli; order Caryophanales; family Bacillaceae; genus Bacillus; species Bacillus sp. PS108. The sequence goes on along the minus strand of NZ_CP150155.1, from coordinate 839,633 downwards.
GTGTGCCAGTCTTTTGAGCCCGTAAAATCAGTCTTCTCATCTTCACTTTGGAGACAGTTTGAGACGTGTGTCTCGTTTTGTCTCAAACTGATTCATTTGTCTCGTTTTACAGCATGCAAAAAAAAGACCGGATATCACCCGGCCTTTGACAATGATCGACGTATTTATTTCCTTGGAAATCTTTTTAACTTCCTAGTTCCTCTGCATCGTTTGACTGAATAGCTGCTTTTGAAAGAAAATCAATTGAATATTTGACATATCCAATACCGCCGTCCCCGTCCTTCTGCATACAGTCTATCGTGCCGTTTGAGTATGTATATCCCTTTTCATTAAGCGTTTTTCTGACCGTTTCCGCCATCTTTGCGGCATCTGTTTTTGATAACCCGCTGGCGTCTAACTGAATCGTCATGCTCATAGGCGCTTTTTCAGCCAGCTTTTTGTTCCATTTTGTATCTAACGTGAACTGTCCGTTTTCGATACTCAAAGCAGCATCAGCTTTTATAAATCGAGGAACCGCTTTTTTCAGATCTGCTTCGATTGCCTTCGTTGCTTCTTCATTTACATGTTTTGCTACTGATTCGGTATACGCTTCTTCAATTCCATCGCACGTTACTTTAGGATGCAGAAATCCCTTCGTACACATTGGGTAGCGATGAGATTGGGAGGTTGCTTCAAATACATATTCAGACGTTTTAGCGTTATATACCCCATTCGTGATCTTGATTTCTTTCTTAGGATAGGTTTGTTTCACATAAGACACTAGCTTCTGTTCTGCAGCATTTTTCGAAAATGGATCACCGAACCATACATGATAGATATATAGTCCGCATCCGAATAACACAATGGCAAGCAAGCCAAACACAAGTTTTTTCATGTTCCCACTCTTTTCCTCATATGTACGTGCTACAGTTCATGCTTTTCTTCAACAGCCCGGTTCAGCGCTTGGAGCATGTAGCCTATGCCTTTGTATGATGATAGCGGCCAGCTGATATGCTGGTGTTCTCCGATGACGGCGTTTAGAATGCTTCGATATTTTTTTCCGCCAAGCATGACTAGCTCTTCGATATCAGAAAAGCCTTTTTCGTGAAATTGACGGCCTAGCTCGTCCGCTGTCATGATTTCCGGATGACCGGTGCCAAAAGTGACATCGTAATTTCCCGAAACGAGATCACTAGGGCGAAGAAAGCCATGCTTCGCCGACAAAATCACCCACTCATCGAAAAATGCTTTCGCATACCGCTCGCACGCCTGATGAAACGGGCTGAGATAAGCGTCCTCTGCTCTTACCGGCCCGGCATCAGGCTGGACGTCCCAGATTTTTTTCTTGCCGCAGGGGATGATGCATAGCCGTTTCATTTTTCTCTCCCCCTTTATAAGATATCTCCACTAAATATACCATTATTTTCTTACAATAAATTAGAGAAAAGACAGGCTGAGTAAAGCTGCGTACAAAAAAGACCCGGATTTACCGAAAATCCAGGTATTTTAGTCAAGAATTGTGTAAAAATCCCTTTATTTTGTTAGCCTTTTTTGAATCAAGCACTGCAGTTACTCTATCCCATCAAGATACTTTCTCTCAAAGTCGTCGAGCAATGCACGCACTTCATCTGTTGACTTTGTGTTCATGCATTGATTTCTTAATTCACTTGCCCCTCGGAACCCGCGGAGATAAATTTTGAAAAAGCGAGGAAGAGGCTTGTACGGACGGGCTTCTAATGCTGAATATTTATCATGAAGATCCAGATGCAGCCTTAAGAGATCAAGCAATTCCTTGCTGCTATGCTCTTTCGGCTCCTTTTCAAAGGCAAATGGATTTGTAAAAATACCACGCCCAATCATAATTCCATCAACACCGTATTGTTCAGCAAGTTTCAAGCCAGTTTGGCGGTCAGGGATATCCCCGTTTATTGTTAACAATGTATCTGGTGCCACCTCGTCACGAAGTTTCTTAATCTCCGGGATGAGTTCCCAATGCGCATCTACTTTGCTCATTTCTGCTCTTGTGCGCAGATGAATAGAAAGATTGGCAATATCCTGTTTCAGTATGTGTGTCAGCCACTCGCGCCATTCGTCTACATCCGTGAAACCAAGTCTTGTTTTTACGCTTACGGGCAATCCCCCTGCTTTTGCTGCTTGTATTAACTCTGCTGCAACTTCCGGCCGGCGGATAAGACCGCTTCCCTTACCGTTCTGTGTCACATTAGGCACAGGACAGCCCATATTGATATCTAGTCCTTTAAATCCTAACTCTGCCATGCCAATACTCATTTTACGGAAGTTTTCAGGCTTATCTCCCCATATATGGGCCACAATTGGCTGTTCATCCTCTGTAAAAGTCAAACGGCCGCGCACGCTATCCTTCCCATCCGGGTGGCAATAGCTCTCTGAGTTTGTGAACTCTGTAAAAAACACATCCGGTCTGCCTGCTTCACTTACTACATGCCGGAAAACAACATCTGTCACATCTTCCATTGGTGCCAGTACAAAAAATGGCCGTGGCAATTCACGCCAGAAATTTTCTGTCATAACAAAAATCAAATCCTTTCATTAGAGGATACAGCTAGACCTGTATCTCAATATTAAAAAACTGACCATGCTTCTTTTTACACTTATCGCATGCGAAAGCATTTCTTATCAATCTATAGTAAATTTTGAACATTTCACGTGGGATAATTATCTACCCTATTTTTTATATTGTGGTTAACTCGCGCTGACCTTCGTCTTTCTTAGTGGCCTTACTTTTGAACTTTTGGATAAAAAGGATTCCAACCTAAATAGAATATCATATGAGTTCTCCATATTACCAACGCAAAATAATTGCCCTGTTATTGAAGATAAGATATTTAACACTACACCATATCCGTATCTCTATATCATATTTGCGGAAAAACTAATAGAGATAAAGCAAATTGAGTTGGGGGTGGTATAACTGAGTACTCAAGAGAATAAAAAAAACTCTACTTAAGCTGCTACCACTTGTGAATCACATGGAGTAAAGAGGATGAGAAGAGAAAATAAATCCTTATTTAAAAGAATTCAAGAACTTCAATCTGAATCATTTGGGATTTGCTCATGATTTAGAAAATAACCAACGCAGCAAGTGGCAACCTACTATATATTTGTATAGGGTTATAATTCGGTAATCCTGATCCAGAACCAATAAAATAGACTGCTGACTAAATGTCGCAGTCTTCACTCATAAGATAATTAAGAAAGTGTTCATTTTCTTTCATCATTAAATAAGGCATCAGAAGTTATTGCTTTAATTTCGAATATCCTTTGTTATCCCTGTAATTATTTGTATAATAGTGAAAACTCCCAAGAAAACAGTAATAATATTAAACCATGGATTATCATAGAATGAAAGATATGTTTGAAAGAAATCTAGTTCAACTATGTTTGCTGGGAATCCATTCATTTCTCTATACTTAGGACCCCATCCCGTTAATTCTACAAAATTAAAATAAAGCTGAGATACTAAAAATGCCAAAAATGTTTGAAACCAACTTCTTTTATATACTTTATCCATTTAATTATCCATTTCCTTCTCTGCAATACTTTTTAGCCAAGTGTCAATCTAAAATCATTATATTATGAAGCATGATTGTCGCAAGGATATAACCATTGTAGGTATTACTGTAATAGTTGTTATCGTCTCGGCACTATTATTTAATTGTTGTAGTGCTCATACGTTATGCATTTTAAAATGGGGTTGGCCATCATTTTCACCTCTTTCGTTTATTACAATGTTTCAACTTTTTACATCGAATGACTCTTGAAATGATATACGCCATACCTTTCCTTATATTCCTATAATCAATATTTCACACGTAATAACTGCAAGTTAATATATAATTTTACAAATTATGAAAAATATATCTATGATTTTACATCATTTTACTCATGTATTTTAATCATACTGGAAGGAAATTTTTCCGGTTAAATAACGCTTTTTTTCACCCGCTTTTCAACACGTTTTTTCAATTCTTTTCGCCAGTTAAAATAAAGATCTCCGAGAAAAGAAGGAAGATAAAATTGGGGAAAGACAGTTAGGACAAGGGCTGCGCACGAAAAAGACCCGGAAATCGGAATTGTTTATTTTACCGAAATCCAGGTCTTATTAGGAAAACTATTTTATGACTGGGAAATGTTCTTTTTAGTTAGACGATTTCAATACAAGTCTCGCCACTGCTTCAACATGCGCCGTCTGCGGAAACATATCGACAGGCTGAATATAGTCCACGCGATAGTCCTTCGACAGCGTCTGCAAATCCTTCGCAAGCGTGGATGGATTGCAGGAAACGTAGACGAAGCGTTTCGGTTTGACTTTTTTGATCGTGTCCAGGAACGTGCTGTCACAGCCCGTTCTTGGCGGGTCTACAATGACGACGTCCGGGCGGAAGCCTTCTTTCGTCCATTTCGGGAGCCAGTGCTCGGCTGTTCCTGTTACGTATGTGGCATTTGCCATGCCGTGTTTTTTGGCGTTTTTCTTGGCATCGTCAATTGATTCCTTGATGACGTCCATGCCGCGGACTTCCTTTGCTCCGTCCGCAACCCACATGCCGATAGTGCCGACGCCGCAATACGCATCAACGACTTTTTCTTTTCCGGTCAGCTGCGCCGCTTTTTTCACTTCATCATACAGCTTGACGGTCTGTTCCGGATTGAGCTGGAAGAAAGCGCGGGCGCTCAATTCAAAAGATACGTCGCCGAGCACTTCTTGAATCACTGTTTTTCCGGCGAGCGGTTTTGTTTTCTCACCAAAAATCACTGAGGTTTTCGCACCATTTACATTCTGAATAATGGATTTGACCTCTGGCAATCGCTTTTGAATCGCTTTGACGATTTCTTCCTTGTGCGGAAGCGTTTCTTTTGCGGTTACAAGCACGACCTGCACTTCGCCTGTTTCAAAGCCGACTCTCGTCACGATCGTGCGAACGTCGCCTTTTCGTTTTCTTTCATTATAAACAGACACATTGAAGTCCTCTAAAATGCGGCGGACGATGCCTGTTGTTTTGTTCGTTGCCGGATGCTGAACGATACAGTCTTTAATCGGAACGATGTCATGAGAATCAAGACCGTATAAGCCGGCGATGATGCTGCCGCTTTGCGAGCGCCCGATCTGGAATTGGCTTTTATTGCGGTAATTCCACGGGTTGTCCATGCCAATCGTTTCTTTGATTTCCATGTTTTCAACTTTAAACTTCGTATGGCGTTCAAGAGACTGAATGACGATATCACGTTTTTCCCGAAGCTGCTGGCTGTATGCAAGGTGCTGAAGCTGACAGCCGCCGCATTGTTCATAAACAGGGCAAGGCGGTGCCACCCGGTGCTCAGATGCCTTGCGGATTTTCTTAATGCGGCCCTCCGAAAACTTCGGCTGGACCTTTGTGGCCTGCACAACAACTTCTTCGCCAGGAAGCGCGCCGGGCACGAAGACGACTTTTTTCTTAAAATAGCCAACACCTTCTCCGTTAATGCCGAGACGCTTAATCGTCAGCGGAAAAGTTTGTCCGACCTTCAGTTCGACGGGCGCCTGTTTCTTTTGTTGGTTCACGTTGTTCTCTCCGTTTCTATATGAAGCTTTCTGCGGATGGCAGAAAGTGAAATGGTTTTTTCACATCTTTCTAGTATAACACGTTTGCAGGATTTCCTTCATTGTCAGACGAATTATTCTATACTCCTCCACAAATACAAAGACGCATAGCTTAAATAAGGCTCCCACTCCTTGCTCATCGCCAGCATGACATCCTTTGCCGGCTTATCGTCCAGCTGAAAGTGGCGTTTGATGGCATTCTGGAGGCCGATATCGGCAAGCGGGAATAAATTGGGACGGCCAAGTCCGAACATGAGGACGTTTTGCACGGTCCACGGGCCGATACCCCTGATTTTGATCAGTTTCTTCATAATGTCTTCATCCGCCATATGCGGCAGCTCTGACAAGCTGAGTGTGCCTTCTGCGATCATCCTTGATGTATCAATGGTGTATTCCGCTTTTCTCATGCTGAATTGCAGATCACGCAGATCCTGATAATCGAGTTCCGCAATCGTTTCCGGCTTTGGATAGCACCACACGCCATCCTTCTGCTCGCCAAACGCATGAACAAACCGTTCTGTTAGCGTGTAAGCGAAGGAAAGATTAAGCTGCTGGTGGATAATGCATTTCATCATGCAGTTGTACACGCTGTAGTCCAGAACAAGCGGCGTCCCGGCATGCTCTTCAAAAATGGCGGACAGGCTCGTTTTTGAAAAATGATCCAGAACGTGCTGCAAATGATTTTCCCATTGAAAAATCCGCTTGATTTCCTTCATCATTTCTCCCTGATCCGTTTCCCCGCTGACGAGGAACTCAGGCTCGCCCGCATGGCCTAACGCCTGTACCTTTACAATACATACGTCCCCCGCTTGATTTCTGATTGGCACACGGACTTCCCTCGCCTCTCGATCAACAGCATTGAGGGGGTCTAAAGACAGCCTGTCCAGCACGCGGTCAAAATGATACGGAGGCGTGACAGATACTTTTTCCTTCCACATGAGATCCACCCTTTTTTCCGTTTTTGTTCAGTATAACATGCCGCTTGAATTAGGCAGAGAGTACCGTATACTTTTCTCATAAAGACCGCATGATATAATGGCAGGTGGAGGGTTGTTTATGATCAACATTACCGCAATCACAACAGAGCATCAGCTGCTGAAAAATATACCGATCGAACGAGTGGAACAGCCTGATATTGCATGGTACTGGGTTGATTTTTACGGCCCGGAGGATACGGAAACGGCGTTATTGAGAGATTTTTTTCATTTTCACCCGCTTGCCATTGAGGATTGCTTCCAGCATATGCAGCGGCCGAAGCTTGACCATTATGACGGCTATCGTTTTTACGTGATTCATGCGCTGAATAAGGAAACACTTGAGACGGAGGAAGTCGATATCTTTCAAGGCGAAAAATTTGTCGTCACCTTTCATTTACACGAAACGCCCGGTATCGCTAAAGTCCGGGAGCGTTTGTATGCTTCACCGGACATATTGAAAAAAGGACCCGGGCATATTTCTTATATGATCATGGATCAGCTTGTTGATGAATATTTTCCTCTCGTGTATAAAATCGAAGACCGGCTGAATGAAATTGAAGAAAGCCGTCCCCACAAAACGTATGGAACGCTGATGAATGAGGTGTTTGATCTCAGAACAGACCTATTGCATTTGAGACGGACGATTATCCCGATGCGTGATTTGCTCTATCGGATTTTAAGCCTTGACCATGTGAAAGAGCAGCGGGAAACGAAAGCCTACTTCAGCGACATATATGATCATTTGTTAAAGTTGTCTGAAATTGTGGAATCCAACCGTGACATGACGTCCGACTTGCGTGACAGCTACGTGACGCTAAACTCAAACCGGATGAATGCGATTATGATGACACTGACGATCGTATCAACCATTTTCATCCCGCTCACCTTTATTGCCGGTGTATACGGTATGAACTTCGACTTTATGCCGGAACTGCATTGGAAATACGGATATTTCGCTGTACTTGGCCTGATGGCCGCGCTTGTGATTGGAATGCTGATTTGGTTTGTACATAAAGGATGGTTCAATATTTTTAAATGAGGACAGCGAGCAGCTGTTCTTTTTTGTTGTAAGCCGATCGCTATGCATATTCTGTTCATATTGTTTATAATGGAAAAAATATTCAGGGAGTGATTAGATTGAAAATTGCTGTCATCGGACTCGGCAATATGGGACAGCCCATTGCCCGAAATGTTCTTCAAGCAGGCTACGAATTGACTGTCTATAACCGGACGAAACAAAAGACAGAAGACCTTGTCACAGAAGGCGCACAGGCAGCTGATACGCCGCGGCTGGCGGCAAAATCCGCTGATATTGTCATCACAATGCTTGCAGATGATGATTCTGTCAGCACCGTGACATTCGGAGAAGACGGGCTGCTTGAAGGATTAGCAGAGAACGGCATTCACATCTCGATGAGCACAATCAGTGTTGAGTTCTCAGAAAAGCTCGCAGCGGCTCATGCAGAGAAAGGACAATTTTTTCTCGCCGCTCCTGTCCTTGGCAGACCGGATGCCGCAGCCAAAGCCGCGCTCCGTATCATAACAGCCGGACCGGCGGAAGCAAAGCAAGCTGCCAAGCCTCTGCTCGACAGCCTGAGCCAGCAGATATTTGACGTCGGCGAAGAAAGCAAGATAGCAAATGCAGCGAAAATCAGCATCAATTTCTTACTCGTGTCTATGCTGGAGGCGTTATCTGAATCTTTCTTAATGATGGAGAAGTACGGCTTAGAACAAAAACAATTTTTAGAAATTGCCAGCGCGCTTTTCGGCTCCCCTGTCTACCAAAATTACGGAACCATCATGGCCGAGCAGAAATTTGAGCCGGCCGGTTTCAAAATGTCATTAGGGCTGAAGGATACCAACCTGGCACTCGCCGCCGCAAAACAGGTTTCTGCAAATCTTCCTCTTGCCGAGCTGGCCAAGAGCCATTTTGAAAGCGGGATTGAACAAGGCTTCGGAGATCTGGATTGGGCCGCACTGATTAAATGTATAAAATAAAGAAAAGCCTCTCCGTTTCAGGAGAGGCTTTTCTCATTACAAGGACGGCATCTTCATTTCTTTCTCAAACATCAGATCATCAATGCTTTTAAAAGTGTAGCCTTGTTTTTTCAGGTCTGTGATCGCATCATCCAGTGCTTCAGCATTGTCCCTTGATACAGTGTGAAGCAGGTAAATAGCTCCCGGGTGCGCCTGCTTGATCATATGATCGTAGGCATATTTCTTCCCCTTCTGGTTATTGATTTTCCAATCAACAAAAGCGACTGACCAGAAAACGGTTTGATAGCCGAGGCGTTTCGTTTCTTTCAGTACGTACTCACTAAACACGCCGCGCGGCGGGCGCAAGTACAGGTTGTCCTGCTTTCCCGTAATTTTATAAACCTCTTCGTTGACTGAATCAAGCTCATCCTGAATCTGATCAGCTGTTTTTGTCGTTAAATCCGGATGGTGAAAGGAATGGTTGCCGATAATATGGCCCTCATCTGACATTCGTTTAATCAGCTGAGGCTGGTCCTTTACGAAATGCCCGGTGACAAAAAACGTTCCTGTTACGCGATGTTTTTTTAAGACATCAAGCACTTTTGGCGTATAGCCATTTTCATATCCGTTATCAAACGTTAAGTAAATCGTTTTTTCCTTTGTATTCCCTAAATAAAACGCGTCATATTTTTCAATCAAACTGTTCAGCTGCTTCCCGGCATCTGGCGGCTGATGATTGACACTTCGTTTAAAGCCCCAATTAATCGGCTCATTCGGCACCGCTTCCGCCTGTGCTGCACCTCCGGCAAGCAATACGGCGGCGCAGCATATTGAACACATCCACTTCATGGCCAGCGCTCCTTCTGCATTTTTTCTTATTTTACAGATAGGGGCTTTGTTTTATACTGTTGCTTTATGCCAATAAAAAAACCGCGGCGGGCACGCGGTTTTATTCCCAATCTTTTTTAAAACGTTCGTATTTGGCTTCCAGGTCATCAAGCATACTGATAAGCCTGTCTATATCTTCAACGTCGGTTGCTTCAGGGTCTAATGAATCGATGACGTTCATAAACATGTCAAGTCTGTTCTTTAAATAATCAATCTGCTGATCTTTATTGTTTACGGCGTTCCCCATTCTGTTCCTCCATTCATTTTTTATTATGGTAGCTCATTTTTTGCCGTTTTTCAATCGCCGCGCTACTTGCGATCTTGGCAAATCAGGTCTAAAATTAACTGTTGGCAGCGTTAGTATGCCCATTTATAAAGGAGTTAGATAGTCATGACACAAAACACGAAGCTGCGTCCGATTACGCCCGAGTTTGACCCTTGGGAAGCCTATATGGATGTTGACCAATACGGAGACATGCAGCTGACAAACGTTGAATTCACAACGACGACACTGTGCAATATGAGATGCGAGCATTGTGCTGTAGGCTATACATTGCAGCCTAAAGACCCGAATGCTCTGCCAATAGATCTTCTGTTAAAACGGCTGGAGGAAATCCCGCGCCTCAGATCCATCAGCATCACAGGCGGAGAGCCGATGCTTTCGTTGAAATCAGTAAAAGAATATGTTGTTCCTTTATTGAAATATGCCCATGAACGGGGTGTGCGGACACAAATTAATTCAAATCTGACCCTCGACATCGAGCGGTACGAATGGATCATTCCGTATCTCGATGTACTACATATTTCTCATAACTGGGGTACAGTTGAAGATTTTGCTGAAATCGGCTTTGCCATGATGGACAGAAAACCGACCTTCGAACAGCGCGCGCGCTATTTTGAAAAAATGATCGAAAACAGCCGCACGCTCGTGGATGCCGGAGTAATGGTATCTGCGGAAACGATGCTGAACAAACGAACTCTTCCGCATATTGAGCATATTCACCGCCAAATCACAGAAGATATGAAATGTCAGCGTCACGAGGTCCACCCAATGTACCCAAGCGATTTCGCAAGCGCTCTTGAATCCCTCAGCCTGAAAGAGATGAGACAGGCCATTCACCGCTTGCTGGATATTCGTGATGAAAATACGTGGATGCTGTTCGGAACGCTGCCGTTTTATGCCTGCAGTCCGGACGAAGACGACCAAAAGCTGCTTCGCCGGCTTCGCGCGGCGAAAAACGTCACAGTGCGAAATGACCCTGACGGCCGATCCCGCCTGAATGTGAACATTTTCGACGGAAACATTATCGTGACCGATTTCGGTGATACCCCGCCGCTTGGCAACATTCAGACGGACAGCCTCCCTTCTGCCTATGAAAAGTGGAGAGAGACCAAGCTTGCGAAAGAACTAAGTTGCCACTGCCCGAATGTCCGGTGCCTCGGACCGAATGTTCTTGTCAAAAACAGTTATTATCAGGATACAGACTTCACAAAACGTCAAGCCAGGAGTTAGATGCGGATGAAAGAAACACTTACGGAGGTTTTTCAAAATAAAATCGTCGATATTCTCCTCGTTGCCGTTATCCTTTGGATCAGTGTCTTTATCATCAACCGGCTGGTACAGCTATTTTTTAAACGGACGGATTTTATTGAAGAAAAAAAGGAAAAAACGATTGAAAGCCTTGTCCGTTCTGTCACCCAGTATACGGCGACAATTGGTTTTATCTTTTACGTTATTTCTTTATTTGTGCATGATTTCGGCAAGATATTGGCCGGGGCGGGCGTAGCAGGTATCGTGATCGGTTTTGGCGCCCAATCGCTGATCAAAGATGTGCTGGCTGGTGTGTTCTTAATATATGAACGCCAGCTGCACAAAGGCGATTATGTCACCGTCAACAACTTGTTCAACGGGACAGTGGAGGAAATCGGCCTCCGCTCGCTGCAAATCCGGGAATGGAGCGGGAAGCTGCTCACCATCAGCAACGGCGAGGTCAGACAAATAGAGAACTATAATATTGATTTTATGCGGATTACCGAATCCTTTCTTATCAGCTTTAAAGAAGATCCGGACCGCGTGTACAGCGTGTTGGAAGAGGCATGTGACATGCTGAATGAAGAGCTTCGTGATTCATTGAAGCGGGATGAATTCGGCAATCCGACAGAACCGTTTCAAATCCACGGCATCACCGCATTGAATAAAATCAATCGCGGCGTCGAATTTACGGTTAAAGGCATGGTGAAAGATGATGATTATTTCAGTGCCAGCCTTGCAGTCAGACGGGTTCTCGTTCGCCAGCTCTACCAAAACAATGTGCAAATGCTTGAGGAAGCGGTCCGAATCGAGAGAACCCAATAAACAAAAAAACTGATTCCGAGTTGGAATCAGTTTTTTATTTATCTTGGCAGTGAGGAAAGCTGAAAGCCAAATGTGACATGATCTTGAACCGGAATCCACGCGCCGATGCCCTGTGACGTGACATTTTTCACGACGAGTTTTCGTTTATTTCCTTTCAGCACTAAGTACACTTCTCCGTAAGTCACTTTTCCTTTTTCATTCACAGCCGGTGCATATGCATGTAAATAACCGATTTTTTTAGGAGCGACTTTATAAATCTGATCCCGTTTTGTGCCAGCCCCGATGACCGTCTCAAATGCAAGCGGAAGGTTCGTTTTCTTCATTGCTTTTTGCATCATCATGCTTTTGACATCTTCAGCATTTGGAACTTTAGCTGTGAGGCCGCCCTTCACTCTGTACTGCTGTTCCTGGGCATAATGCATTTCAGCCGTTTCTTTCCCGCCGCGGTTATCCGCACGGTTTGTATTGATTTTTTTATATTCCCAGTTTGCGACTGTTTCATTTGATTCATAGCCGAGCGCCCATTTCCCGAGAAATATTGTCGCCCGGTACCCTACTGCAAGCGGTGTGCCGGATATGTTGGATTCATTCAGCATTTTGATGAGATGCGGATTTTCAATCTTCACCTCAGAATGATCGAGCAATTCCTTTGCCAGCTTGCTCGGCTGAAGCATTGGCTGATCCTGTGAAGCATTCGGATACGTGTTTTCCTTTGAAATGCTTGCGACAGAATTAGGAACCTTAAACTGCTTTTTCGCGTGGATGGGCTGAACACCGAAAAAACTAAAGAATAACAACACGATAAGTGTGGAATGAAATAGCTTTTTCATCATATCACTCTTTCTATGGCATTTTCCCTTAGTCTTTTCATCCCGCTTTGTTGTTATCCATCATTTTTTCAGGTTAAAGAAGGAAAAAGCCGATCGCCATAATGACATATGCAGCAAGCAGTGTCGCCCCTTCAAACCAGTTGGAATCCCCGTCATTCGAAATCGCGATCATCAAGAGAACCGCTGATACCATCGCGACGAGCTCCGGCAATGTAAATACAAGCGGCATGCTTGTCGGAAAAAAGATAGAACAGATGACGAGAACCGGTGCGACAAACATAGCGATCTGCAGCGTAGAGCCGACTGCAATTTCAACCGCAATGTCCATTTTATTTTTGAAGGCCATAATAATCGCTGACGCGTGCTCCGCCGCATTTCCTACAATCGCCACGATGATGACCCCGATAAACAGCTCGCTCCACCCGAACTGTTCAGCAACCGAGTGAAAGGTATGGACCAGGTTTTCGGATATGTATGCAACCACAATCGTTGCCGCAAACAAGACAATCGTCGCAACCTTCCCTGACCATTCCGGCTCTTCCTCTTCTTCAGACTGAGCGGCATTATTCGGCTGATAAACGCCCCGATGCGTGACAAGTTTAAAGTACAGCGCCGCCACATACAACAGAATCATAATGATGCTGATGCCGATGCTTAAATTGAGCTTGCTGGCGTTTCCCATACCAACAGAGAATACCTCCGGAATCACAAAGGCGACAATGATGGCAAAAATCAGAAGCCCGGAGTTATGGCGGGCATCATGGATATTAAATTCCTGCCGCTTATATTTTAAACCGCCGACAAAAAACGATAGGCCCGCTACCAGCAGCAGGTTCCCCAGCACTGAACCGGTTAAAGAGGCAAGCACGATTCCTGTCAGGCCTTCTTTTAATGCAAAAAGGGAAATAATCAGCTCCACCGCATTCCCGAAGGTTGCATTCAACAAACCGCCGATACGCGGTCCTGCAATGATGGACAGTGATTCTGTCGCCCTCCCCATATAGCTTGCAAGCGCGATAATCGTCACGCAATAAACTGCAAATAGAACCGCGGAAGGCCAATGCATCAAACTGCCAATCACAGAAAGCGGAACACCGGCCGCCACTAAAATAAAAAAGATACGATTCATGGTGAAATAGCTCCTTTTTTATGACTTGTTTTATTTTTATTCTTCACAAAAACCTTCATGATTACACGAGGGCAAATGTATAGCGTGATATAGGCTTTTTTCAGGTTGCCTGCTTTTGGAAAACATTGTACGATCAACATAGATTCCACATAAGGAGAACTGACACGATGTCACGATTTCATTTCTTTATCCTTGTCTTGCTCGTATCCATTTCCGGGTTTTCACAAGGCATGCTACTGCCTGTCATTTCAATCATTTTTGAAACAAATGGAGAATCCGCTGCTATCAACGGCCTGCACGCGACCGGGCTGTATATCGGTGTGCTTTTGGCTTCGCCGTTTATGGAAGCGCCGCTCAGAAAGCTCGGGTTCAAGCCACTGATCGTCATGGGCGGAAGCATTGTCATTTTAAGCTTATTCGGATTTATTTGGCTTCAGTCAGTTTGGGTTTGGTTCCTGCTTCGCCTGTTCATTGGAATCGGCGACCACATGCTTCACTTTTCTACGCAAACGTGGGTGACCTCCATGTCATCAAAACAAAATCGCGGAAGAAACCTGTCTATTTATGGGCTTTCCTTTGGCCTTGGCTTTGCCGCAGGCCCGTTCATGGTGCCGCTTGTCAAACTGAGTCCGTCGCTTCCTTTTATCGTGTCCGGCTGCATCAGTCTGTTTGCGTGGCTTTTTGTTTTCTTTCTACAAAATGCATACCCGGAAACCAGTCCTCATGAAACCAAATCAGACAATAGTTTCAGGCGATTTTATCAGGCCATGTTGTTTGGGTGGGTTGCCTTTATGCCTACATTTGGCTATGGCTTTCTGGAAACGGCGCTGAACGGAAGCTTTCCGGTGTACGCGCTCCGTTTGGGGATATCAGTAGACGCAGTAGCGATCATCCTTCCCGCATTTGCGATTGGAAGCATTATCTTTCAGTTTCCGCTCGGCATCCTCAGCGATAGATACGGCAGGCGGAATGTGCTGCTGGTGATTTTGCTGACTGGGGCTCTTTGCTTTTTCATCGCCGGTGTATTTCCTTCGCCTTACGTGATCGGCGGCTGCTTTTTTATTGCAGGAATGGCAGTCGGATCAACCTTTACACTTGGCATCAGCTATATGACAGATCTTCTCCCGCCTCACCTCCTGCCGGCGGGAAACCTGCTTTGCGGCATTACATTCAGTCTCGGCAGCATCCTCGGCCCGGTTGCCGGCGGCTGGTATATGCAGACATTTGAAAGCGCAAACTTGTTCTACTTCATTACTCTCACGCTTAGCGCTGTGTGGCTGGCCCTTGTGCTGGGCAAACCGAAAAGCTGGTCACCGGCTGAAACCTATTCTTCATCTTCTTAATCAAAAAGCCTCCCGACATCATGTCAGGAGGCTTTTATGCTAATGGTAGCCGTTTTGTCCGTTGGCGCTTCCGCTTGTTTTATGGCTCGATTTGCTTTTCGAATTTTGTTTGTTATGGCTTCCGCCTTTTTTCGTATGCTTGGTCATCACGATATCCCCCCGACTTCTTTTTGAACCGAAGTTCGTTTATAGGGTGCGCTATTGGTAGGGATTTTCATCAGGAAGCTTTTTACGTTTATGTAAAAGAGCGTTGATTTCTCCGCCTAGGATAATTAAAATGCCGCTCAAGTAAAACCAAATCATCAGAACGATGATTCCCCCGATGCTCCCGTAAGTGGCGCTATAGTTCGCAAACGTGCTGACGTAAAATGAAAACAATGTGCTGACAATGATCCAGCCGATAGTCGCAAAGACCGCACCCGGCATGACAAACCGGAGAGACAGCTTTTTGTTCGGCGCAATCACATACAGCGCGGAAAAAACAATCAAAAGCACAAGCGGGCTGACACCCCAGCGAATGGCGGCCCAGACGGATAAAAACAGATCCGACGCGCCGACAAAGTCAGAAGCGAGCCTTCCAATCTCCCGGCCAAATACCGGCAGAAGCAAAGCCACTAAAATCGTAAATACCATGGCAATCGTCAAAAAAATCGAGGTTAGACGAACAATGATAAAAGAGCGGTTTTCTTCCACATCATACGCGTGGTTTAGCGACCGGACGATCGCGTTCATTCCATTAGACGCAGACCATAATGCGGCGATAATCCCGAATGACAGCAAACCGCCATTTCGATTATTTAAGGTTTGATGGGTAATGGATTCAACGAGAGACATCGCACTGGCGGGAGCATATTGTTCTATGACTCCTAAAACATCATCAGTAGAAAGCGGAAGATACGCGGTGAGCGTCAGCATAAAAATCAAAAACGGAAACAGTGATAATAGAAAAAAATACGCCAGCTCCGCTGATTTACTTTGTCCTTCATGAAGGGTGTATCTGCTGAAAAGCTCTTTCAAAAAACTCATGTCGTCTCACCTCGCATGTTTGATCATTTTTTTGAAAAATGCTCTTTCGTTTCTTGCACGAGTTCCATCACTTGCGGCGTTGTTTTCTTCAGCTCTTTCACCTGCTGGTTCACAAAGTCGACTTCCTTTGAAAGCGTTTGGGCGAGCTTTTTGGCCTCATCCACTTTTGTGATAACAGTGTTTTTTAACAGCTCCGGATTGCTTTTATACAGTGAAAGTTTATGCTTGCATGTCAGCCATCTCATGCCGCACGCCTGTCTTGTCGGCTTATGGAGCAGTGATAACGCCGCACCTGCCGCAGCTCCGAGAAATATCCCTTTCAGCATTAAACGTTCGTTGTTCATGCAAATTCTCCTTTCACTCACAATTGTTTTTCTTTTTGAATAGACGCAAGGAGATGCTCACAGCCCGATTTGATTAATTGGCAGACTTCTTCAAAATTCCCTGTGTAGTAAGGATCGGGAACGTCGGCAAGATCTGAATCTTCAACATAGTCCAAAAGCCTTTTGATATGTGAGGTGTTTTTAAATCCCGCCATGCTTCTGAGACTTCCGATATTTTCTGCATCCATTGCAATGATGTAATCAAAATCGGCCAGATCCTGTTCGCTGACTTGACGCGCCAGCATGCCATCAAAGCTGATTCCTTCTCTGCGCAATATCTCCTGCGTTCCCTCATGCGGCGGATTGCCGATGTGCCAGCCGCCGATTCCCGCTGAGTCCGCCTTGATTTTCTCCTCTAATCCTTTTTTGGCTGCAAGGTCCCGAAAAATCGCTTCCGCCATCGGAGACCGGCAAATGTTTCCTAAACAAACAAATAACACGCTTATCATGTTGTCCAACCTCCCTATTCTTTGCCCCTATTTCTCTAAAAAGAAACCTTCATGAATATCTTAGTAGGATGTTCATTTTCTTTTCAACTGATGTCTTCACTTTTTTGGAATGAACAGCCTGCTTTTAGAATAGGGTTTTTTTCTGATGGAATTCTGTTAGAATAAAACATACCTATATTGCGCATAGAAAGGATGGAACCCTTTGTCCAGCCCAAATACAGAAACATTAACTCAAATGATTGAAGAGATTTCCCAAAAGCTGAACATGCTGAACGTCGGCGTAATCAAAGCGGAGGATTTCAGTGATGAGAAGATTGAAGACCTCACGTACCTTCACAGAATGGTGATGAAAAAAGAATCATTCAGCCCAAGTGAAATGCAGGCGATTGCTCAAGAATTAGCCTCGCTTCGTAAATAATGGAGACTGGCCGGAAACTCGGCGAGTCTTTTTTATCATTTCCCCAAACCAAAACAGCAAAGTGTTCGAATAAGATTTGAAGGAGTACAAGCATGCAAACGACATCTATCAAAACAGCATCCGGAATGTATATCAACTACTTCTTTCTGGGGATGGTCAACATCATTCTCGCATCCAATATGTCTTCATTAACAAAACAGTGGAATACCGATCCGACCGGCATCAGTTATGTCATTGCCGCTATCGGGTTTGGCAAACTGCTGACATACGGCATTTCCGGCGTTCTATCAGATAAAATCGGCAGAAAGCCGCTTGTTGTCGCTTCTGCGGGAATTATGGCCGTCTTTTTAGTCGGTATTCCTTTATCACCGAGCTATGAGCTGGCGTTTGTGTTCGCCTTATTAGCCGGAGTCGCAAATTCAGCGATGGATGCCGGAACATATCCGGCCCTAACCGAGCTCTTTCCGTCTGCTTCCGGTTCGGCGAATGTCTTGGTCAAAGCCTTTATGTCTGTCGGGGCCGCACTTTTGCCGCTTTTGATCACATTTTTATCAGACCACAGCATGTTTTACGGATTTGCTTTTTATCTGCCGGCAGCGGTCTATCTCCTGAATATTATTTATTTATCAACGCTTTCGTTTCCTAAAAAACATAAGAAACCAACTAATAGCGGCCAACAGGAATCTCCCGTTTTCTTGTCTGAACCCGTTTTTCAGAAGGAAGGCACCGCACTGATTATCATCGGTTTTACATCCACGGCTTTATTTACGGTTTCTCAAATCTGGCTCCCGAGCTACGCGCAAAAGGCAGCCGGTTTAGCTGAATCAGCATCTGTACAATTGCTGAGCTATTATAGTATAGGATCTCTGGCATCTGTTTTATTATTAGCCGTTTTGCTGAATAGATGGGTCAAACCTGTCTTCATAACGCTCTTATATCCTATTATTACTTTATGTACGCTCGCAGTCATGCTGACCGTTCATATCCCAGTTGTGCTGGACATCACTGCCTTTTTCTTAGGCTTTTCAACTGCGGGTGTGTTTCAAATTACCATTACGTTAATGACAGAGCTTTTCTGGAAGCGAAAAGGAACCGTTACCGGAATTGTAGCGACCGCTTCAAGTCTTGCATCGATTCTGCTGCCGATTGCAACAGGGCTTATCGCAAAAGCGGGGGGCATCGCTCATATTTTCATATTCGACTTCGGCATTGCGGTCATCGGAACGGCTGCAGCTGCTTTCTTGTATTACAGGTACAAGAAACTGACAGGTGCTCAAGCCTAAGCAACAAAAAACGGACGCCCAAGAGCGTCCGTTTTTTCTTATTTCTCAAGCAATGCCAATGACTCGCGGTTAAATGCCGGTATATCTTCCGGTGTGCGGCTAGTGACCAATTGATCCTGGCAAACAACCACTTCCTTGTCCACAACGTCGGCACCGGCGTTTTCCATGTCAACACGAATGGACGTATAGCCCGTCGCTTTTCGGCCGTCGAGCGCTTTCGCATTGATTAAAAGCTGCGGGCCGTGGCAAATGGCGAATACCGGTTTTTTGTCAGTCATAAACGCTTTTGTAAATTGGACGAAACGATCGTCAGCGCGAAGCTGGTCTGGTGAAAATCCTCCGGGAATCAAAAGCGCATCAAAGTCTGAAGGGTTTACGTCGTCAATGGACGCGTCAACCGTCACTTCCGCTTTTCCCTGCTTGCCTTTTACTGTTTTTCCTTTTTCATTTTCGATGACAGTCAGTTCATGTCCCGCTTCTTTAAAGGCTTTCGCAGGCTCAGTGTACTCGCTGTCCTCAAAGTAATCTGTCAAAACAACTGCAATTTTTTTCCCCATGGTTCATAACCTCCCGCTTTATATGTCTACATAAAACACTCTACCCCAGCCACACTAAAATAAACATTTTGCGAATATGGACAAACGATAAGCATAAATACCCAGTATTTGTCGCTTGAAGCTGCTACATAGTACTCATTTTTCTCCCTTTTACAATAATCATAAAGAAACACCTACAAATAGTTACAAAATATTCTTACAATAGGAGCTGTAACACAAATTTCGTTGAAAGGTGGAGAACTGGTGAGAATACAGAAAAGACGAACACACGTCGAAAACATTCTCCGTATTCTTTTGCCCCCAATTATGATACTTAGCCTAATCCTCCCAACACCACCCATTCATGCAGAAGAAAGCGCGGCTCCTCAGGTGCATCTGAGTATTTTGGCTACAACTGATATTCATGCCAACATGATGGATTACGATTACTACAGCGACAAAGAAACGGCGGATTTCGGTCTGGCAAGAACAGCGCAATTGATCCAAAAGCACCGCGAGCAAAACCCTAACACTCTGCTTGTGGATAACGGCGACTTGATTCAAGGGAATCCGCTGGGTGAATACGCGGTGAAATATCAAAAAGACGACATTATCTCCGGCACGAAAACCCATCCGATTATCAGCGTCATGAATGCGCTGAAATACGACGCCGGAACGCTTGGCAATCATGAATTCAACTACGGGCTCGACTTTCTCGACGGCACAATCAAAGGAGCCGATTTCCCGATTGTAAATGCCAACGTCAAAACAACTAGCGGCGAAAACCGTTATACGCCGTATATGATTAATGAAAAAACCCTCATTGATGAAAACGGTAATGAGCAGAAAGTAAAAGTCGGCTACATAGGCTTTGTCCCGCCGCAAATCATGACATGGGACAAAAAGAATCTCGAGGGGCAAGTTCAGGTGCAGGATATCGTAGAATCCGCCAATGAAACGATCCCGAAAATGAAGGCGGAAGGCGCAGATGTCATTATTGCCCTCGCCCACACCGGCATTGAAAAGCAGGCGCAATCATCAGGCGCAGAAAACGCCGTGTTTGACCTTGCCACTAAAACGAAAGGCATTGACGCGATTATCTCGGGCCATCAGCACGGACTCTTTCCTTCCGCCGAGTATGCGGGTGTTGCTCAGTTCAATGTGGAAAAGGGAACAATTAACGGCATTCCTGTCGTCATGCCAAGCAGCTGGGGCAAATATTTAGGCGTGATTGACCTCAAGCTTGAAAAGGCGGACGGCTCATGGAAAGTAGCAGATTCCAAAGGAAGTATTGAATCTATTGCTGGCAACGTCACATCAAGAAACGAAACCGTTACAAACACCATTCAGCAAACACACCAAAACACACTGGAGTATGTCCGAAAGCCAGTCGGCAAAACCGAAGCAGATATTAACAGCTTCTTTGCACAGGTCAAAGATGATCCTTCCATTCAGATCGTGACTGACGCGCAAAAGTGGTACGCTGAAAAAGAAATGAAGGATACCGAGTACAAGAACCTGCCGATTTTATCCGCTGGAGCGCCGTTTAAAGCAGGCGGCAGAAACGGAGCCAATTACTATACAAACATTCCAGCCGGAGATCTTGCGATTAAAAATGTCGGTGACTTGTATCTTTACGATAATACTGTTCAAATCGTCAAGCTGACAGGCAGCGAGGTCAAGGACTGGCTGGAGATGTCAGCAGGCCAATTCAATCAAATTGATCCAGCTAAAGGCGGCGACCAGGCCTTGCTGAACGAGAATTTCCGCTCCTATAATTTTGACGTGATTGACGGTGTCACATATCAGGTCGATGTGACAAAACCGGCTAAATACAATGAGAACGGAAAAGTGATCAATGCGGATTCATCCCGGATCATCAATCTTTCCTATGAAGGCAAGCCGATCAGCCCAAGCCAGGAATTTCTCGTGGTCACCAATAACTATCGTGCGTCCGGAGGCGGCGGGTTCCCTCATCTGACGAGCGATAAAATTGTCCACGGCTCTGCGGTTGAAAACAGGCAGGTGCTGATGGACTATATTATTGAACAAAAAACAGTCAATCCAAAAGCAGACAACAACTGGTCAATCGCGCCTGTTTCCGGCACGAATCTGACGTTTGAATCCTCGCTTTTGGCCAAGCCATTTGCCGATAAAGCAGACGACGTCGCTTATGTAGGCAAGTCTGCGAATGAAGGCTATGGTGTGTATAAGCTGCAATTCGATGATGATTCAAATCCAGATCCTCCTAAAGACGGACTGTGGGACCTGACCGTCATGCACACCAATGATACGCACGCACATCTCGATGATGCAGCAAGACGAATGACGAAAATCAACGAAGTACGCAGCGAAACAAATCACAACATTCTCCTTGATGCGGGAGATGTGTTTTCCGGCGATCTGTATTTTACAAAATGGAACGGTTTGGCCGATCTGAAAATGATGAACATGATGGGCTATGACGCCATGACCTTCGGAAATCATGAATTTGACAAAGGCCCGACAGTGCTTTCTGATTTTCTAAGCGGAAACAGCGCAACCGTTGATCCGGCGAACCGCTATCTCTTTGAAGCGCCGGAATTTCCGATTGTCAGTGCAAACGTAGATGTGTCAAATGAGCCCAAGCTGAAATCATTTGTCAAAAAGCCGCAAACCTTTACGGCAGGTGAAAAGAAAGAGGCCGGCATTCACCCTTACATTCTGTTAGACGTTGACGGGGAGAAAGTCGCCGTATTCGGCCTGACAACAGAAGATACAGCCACCACATCAAGCCCGGGCAAAAGCATCGTATTCAATGATGCCTTTGAAACAGCACAAAACACCGTCAAAGCGATTCAAGAAGAAGAACAGGTAAATAAAATTATTGCTTTAACCCACATCGGGCATAACCGGGATCTTGAGCTAGCCAAAAAAGTAAAAGGCATTGATTTGATCATCGGCGGACACACTCACACCCTCGTAGACAAAATGGAGGTCGTGAACAACGAAGAACCGACGATCGTGGCACAGGCAAAAGAATACGGCCAATTCTTGGGGCGCGTTGATGTCGCGTTTGATGAAAATGGCGTTGTGCAAACAGACAAATCAAATCAGAGCGTGCTGCCAATTGATGAGCATACAGAAGAAAACGCAGAAGCAAAACAAGAGCTTGATCAGTTCAAAAGTGAATTAGAAGACGTAAAAAATGAAAAAGTCGGCTATACGGATGTGGCGCTTGACGGCCAGCGTGAGCATGTGCGCACGAAAGAAACGAATCTCGGAAACTTCATCGCGGACGGTATGCTGGCAAAAGCGAAAGAAGCAGCCGGCGCCAGAATAGCGATAACAAATGGCGGCGGCATCAGAGCCGGCATTGACAAAGGTGATATCACACTCGGCGAGGTGCTCAACGTGATGCCGTTCGGCAATACGCTTTACGTGGCCGATTTAACCGGAAAACAAATTAAAGAAGCCCTTGAACAAGGCCTAAGCAATGTGGAAAATGGCGGCGGCGCTTTCCCTCAGGTGGCCGGAATCGAATATACCTTTACATTAAACAACGAACCTGGGCACCGTGTGTTAGAAGTGAAAATTGAATCGCCTAACGGAGACAAAGTTGCTATAAATACGGATGATACCTACCGCGTGGCAACAAATAATTTTGTCGGTGCCGGAGGAGACGGATATTCTGTCTTTACAGAAGCCTCCCATGGTGAAGACCTTGGCTACGTTGATTATGAGATTTTCACCGAACAGCTGAAAAAACTAGGAAACAAGGTCTCTCCTAAAGTTGAAGGACGGATCAAAGAAGTATTCCTGCCGACAAAGCAGAAGGACGGCAGCTGGACACTTGATGAAGACAAATTTGAGATTTACGCTAAAAATGCCAACACGCCGCTTGTCTATTACGGAACACATGAAGGATCACAAGAGAAGCCTATCAATCTCAAAGTAAAAAAAGATCAGGTCAAACTTTTGAAAGAAAGAGAGTCAGATCCTTCATTGACGGTGTTCAACTACTGGTACAGCATGAAGATGCCAATGGCGAACCTTAAAACTGCAGACACTGCAATCGGAATCAAGTCGACGGGAGAATTGAATGTGTCATTGGCAGATGTATATGACTTTACAGTAAAGCAAAAAGGAAAAGAAATAAAATCATTCAAGGAGCCCGTACAGCTTTCGCTTCGCATGTTTGATATTGAAGAAGCTCATAACCCTGCCATTTATCACGTCGACAGGAAAAAGAGAGCTTTCACAAAGACAGATAACGGATCAGTTGACGATGATATGGTGACAGGATATACAAACCACTTCAGCGAATACACGATCTTAAATTCCGGTTCGAACAACAAACCGCCGGCATTCCCGTCCGACCAACCGACAGGCGGTGATGACGGCAGTCATGGCGGAGGCTCCGACAAACCAGGCGGAAAACAGCCGACTGACGGAAACGGAGGAAATGATACGCCTCCCGGCACTCAACCGACTAACGGCTCTGGAGGAAACGGTTCGGGCGGATCAGGAACAGACGGTCCGGCTGGCGGCCTGCTTCCGGACACAGCCACATCCATGTACTCGATACTGTTGGCCGGATTTCTTATCAGCGCACTCGGAACGGCAATGTACTTACATCAGAGGAGAAAACAGAATAGAACGAATCAGGCATAAAAAAAGAGCTGCTCGCTAAGCGAGCAGCTTTCTTTATTTAAACCCACTTCACAACATCTTCAACAGCAGATCTTGTTTTCGGACGAGGGTCTCTCACTCGGTAGCCAAATGCCACCATCACAGAAATATCGAAGCTTCCGTTTTCCAGAAGGCCTTCTTCTTCAAGAATACGGTGGATGTGATCGTACTGGAAGCCTTCGATTGGGCAGGAATCAACACCGATTTGCGCAGCGGCAGTCATCATGTTGCCAAGCGCGATATAGGTTTGTTTTGATGCCCAGTCAAACAATGTTCTGTCACTTTCAAGCAAATGCAAATCGTTTTTCTGGAATTCTTCTGTTTTGCTTAAATAGCCTTCGTACACGTCTTGAGGCATTTGTTTTACTTCTTTTAAATGACGTTTGATGTAGTCCGCATTATATTTAATATCCTTCGCTGTACGCGCAAGAATCAGGACGAAATGGCTTGCGGTCGGCAGCTGCTTTTGTGCGCCCCATGTGTATTCACGAAGCTTCTCGCGGAACTCCGGATTTTGGACGACGACAAATTTCCAAGGCTCAAGGCCGAGTGAGCTCGGAGACAGTCTTCCTGTTTCTAAAATAAATTCAAAATCGCTGTCTGACACTTTTTTATTCGGGTCAAATTCCTTAGTCGCATGCCTGAAATTGTATGCATCCAGAATTTGTTTCTTTAGATCTGCCATGTAAAACACCTCTCCTTTAGGTTACTCTCATCTCTATTGTAGCCATTATGATAAAAAGTAAAAGTACGCACATTTTTGTTGGATAGTATCAATTTTGATACCAAACAAAAAAGCGCGCTGCCGCAGGCAGGCGCCTCTCTCATTTCCCCCGCCGCGCAAAATCAACAAATCGGAATTTGTCGAGACGGTGTCTGCTTTCCGTATATTGAAACAAACTGGTATCCTCCAAAAAGACGTAGTTTCTCACCACGACCATATGGTCATAGCCGCGTAAATCGAGCAGCTCTCTGTCCTCGTCCGTACACGGCTCGGCGACAATTTCTTTTTGGGCGTAACTGATCGAAAGACCTAGCTCTCCTTCTATATATTCATATATGGAGTTTTCACAAATTTCTTTCGTCAGGTGAGGGACATGCTTTCTGAAAAAGTAATCCTTGTCCAAAATCACATGTTCCCCGTCAATCTTTCTAGACCTGATGACTTCCCAGATGTCGTCATCCAGATTGGCCCGGAGCTGTTTTTGGATCAGCTCTGACGGAGGCTCCAGCCCGAATTTGTGTACAGTTGTTTTCGTTTCTTTGCCAAGCGTTTGCGCGAGCTCCTTGAAGCTGACAAGGCCCGAAACGGGAAACTGCATTTTTTCACGATTGAGCACGACGGAGCCTTTTCCCCTGATTTTCTGAATATAACCGTTTTGCGCGAGCATATGAAGCGCCTTTCGGACCGTTTCTCTTGATGTACCGTACTGTGCGGTCAACTCATGTTCAGACGGAAGAATCTCCTCCGCTTTCCATCGGCCGCCTTCAATTTGCTGTGCGATGTCTTTATAAATTGTGATGAATTTATTCACCTTCATTATGGACCACCCAGCTTAGTTTAACACGGTTTCGTTAAACGATAAACAATGGACTCATACGGGCGAAGCGTCATGTTCTGAAGCCCTTCCCTTGCTTCATCGTTCGTCAACAGCACCTCTGCCTTCCATTCGTCAGGCGCTAAAGAGTCCGGCAGTGTAAAGGCCGCCTCTGTCCCGTAAAAATTATTGATCACGAGCAGCTTTTCATTGCTGCCGTGTCTGAGATACGCAAAAATGTTCGGGTCATCCTTTGCGATTAACTCATACGTTCCCTCTGTCACAATGTCATACATTTTGCGAATTCGAATCAATTTTTGATAATGGTAAAACACCGAATTCTGATCCCTCAGCGCCGCTTCAGCATTGATTTCCCGGTAATTTCCTGCAACCGGTATCCATGGTGTGCCCGTTGTAAAACCGCCATTCTCCGTAGCATCCCACTGAACGGGGGTTCTGGAATTGTCACGGGATTTCGCCTGTAAAATGGCTGTGATCTCTTGATCAGCCATTCCTTTTTCCTTAAAGGCGTGATACATGTTCAGCGATTCGACATCCCGATAGGAGCTGATGTCAGTAAACTTCGGATTCGTCATCCCCAGCTCCTCGCCCTGATAAATATAAGGCGTGCCCTGCATCATATGAATGGCCGTAGCAAGCATTTTCGCCGATTTCACCCTATATGCGCCATCATCTCCATATCTTGATACAACGCGCGGCTGATCATGATTGCACCAGAACAGAGCGTTCCATCCTCCTCCTGCGTGCATCCCCGTTTGCCAGTCGGATAGGATCTCCTTCAGCTTCAAAAAGTCAAACGGCGCCAAGGCCCATTTTTCGCCGTTGGGATAGTCAACCTTGAGATGATGGAAGCTGAATGTCATATCAAGTTCTTTATTGTCAGGATTCGTATACCGGATACAGTGGTCTACGGTTGTTGAAGACATCTCACCGACCGTCATGCTGTCGTAATGCGAAAACACCTTTTCGTTCATTTCATGCAGAAATTCGTGCACCCGCGGCCCGTCAGTGTAAAAAGAGCGGCCGTCGCCGCCGTCCTCCGCATCCGGAAAGCGCTGATCTTTAGAAATCAGGTTGATGACATCAAGCCTGAAGCCGTCTATTCCCTTTTCAAACCAAAAATGCATCATGTCATAGACATGCTTTCTGACCTCTTCATTTTCCCAATTCAAATCAGCCTGCGTCACATCAAACAGATGCAAATAGTATTGGCCCGACGCTTCGTCAAGTTCCCATGCCGAGCCGCCGAATTTCGATTCCCAGTTCGTCGGAAGAGAACCGTTTTCCTGCGGGTCTTTCCATATATAAAAATCACGATACGGGCTGTCTTTTGACGAAATAGCCTCTTGAAACCATTTGTGCTCTGTTGACGTATGATTGACGACAAGATCCATGACGACTTTCAAGTCTCTTTTATGCGCTTCGGACAGCAGGCGCTCAAAGTCCTCCATCGTACCATATTCAGGATAAATCGAGTAATAGTCACGGATATCATACCCATTATCATGCTGAGGAGAATCATAAATCGGCGTCAGCCATAGCACATCCACTTGAAGTGTTTTTAAGTAATCCAGCTTTTCAATAATGCCGTTCAAATCGCCGACACCGTTTCCCGTCGTATCGTTAAAGCTTTTCGGATAAATTTGATAAACCACAGCTTTTTTCCACCATGGCGTTTGTTCTGTTTTCATCTGTTTCCACCACCATATTTAAATTGAAAACGGGAAAAGGGAACGTTCAACACGTCCCGCTCCCCATTTGTTATTTATGTTTGAATCTCGCATACGCGTATGTTCCGGCAAACGGCACGATCAATACAATAGCCATCCCGATTGCAAACGCGCCCCAGTACTGGCTCATGATTGAGAAAATCCCCGGCACGCCGCCGACACCGACGGAGCTTGCCAGCACACCTTGAGAAGAAATATACATTCCGGCCAGGCCAGAGCTGACCATTGCAATGATAAACGGGAATCTGTATCGCAGATTCACCCCAAAGATGGCAGGCTCTGTAATGCCAAGATAAGCAGAAATCCCTGATGTGAGGGAGAGGCCTTTTTGTTTCTCATCCTTCACGATAAACATCATGGCCAGAGCTGCCGAACCTTGTGCGATATTAGAAAGCGCCAGCATCGGCCATAAAAAGGTGCCGCCGAGCTTTGATCCGATGAGCTGCAGGTCGACTGCAAGAAACGTGTGATGCATACCGGTAATCACGAGCGCTGAGTAGAAACCGCCATATAACAGACCGCCCAGTGCGGCAAAAGAACCGAACACCGAGATAAGCCCTGAAGTCAGTACATTACCGATCGCAAATGTAATCGGGCCGATAATGATAAAAGAGGCAAATCCCGTTAAAAGAAGCGTAATTGGTGCGACAACGAGCAGCTGTATGCCCTCAGGTGTGCGTTTTGTTAAAAATACCTCAATCTTCGCCAGCATATAAGAAGCAAGCAAAATTGGGAGCACCTGGCCCTGATAGCCGACTTTCTGCACCTCTAGGCCGAATAGATTCCATACCGGGATCTCTCCGCTTTGTTCTGCCGCGCCATATCCCCACGCATTCAGCAAATCAGGATGCACGAGCATAACTCCGAGCACAATGCCGAGAAGCGGATTGCCGCCGAACCGCTTGACGGCAGACCATCCGATTAACGCAGGCAAAAACGTAAAGGCCGTGCCTGCAATCAGGTTAATCATATTAGCAAGATCCGCCCACTGCGGATAAACCTGCACAATCGATTTTGTGCTGAAGAAAATGCCTTCCGCCGTTAAAATGTTATTGATCCCCATTAAAAGACCCGCCGTGACAATCGCAGGCAATATTGGAATAAAAATATCTGCAAGCGTTTTCACAGCACGCTGCAAAGGATTCATATTTTTTTCTGAGGCCTTCTTCACTTCATCCTTTGTTGACTCGCCAATCCCCGTTTCCTTAACCAGTTCAGCATATACTTTATTGACAGTTCCCTGGCCGATTACGACCTGAAACTGTCCGTTTGTCGAGAATGATCCCTTTACCACATCAATTTGATCAAGCATCTCTTGGTCAACCTTGCTTTTATCTATTAAAGCAAAACGCAAACGTGTAACACAATGAGTTGCCGCTGCAATATTTTCTGCACCGCCGACTGCTTCGACAATCTGACGTGCCGATTTGTTCAGTTCCCCCATGCCAACCCCTCCGTATCCGTTTTTATAACTTGTATATACAACTTATAATCATATTGTATTCCTGTATATACAGGTAGTCAACACTTTTTTATAGCGCTTTCATCCTAGTCTGAATTATATGAAACAGACAAGGTTACCCTAAAAGTCACAAGCACTTATTGAATATGACATTAAAAAGCAGGGTGAGCCTCTATGAATAAACGCGACAAAGCGCTTCAGCTCATCAAAGAGCTTGAAGACAATCAGGACAGACCGATCTCTCCCGATTTGAAGGAAAACCTCGATAATCTGACCTTATTAACAGAAGGCTGCTCAGACATCGTATTTAGACAATTTGACTTTGGAAACGGGCTGTGCGGATTTATTGTTTATATCGAATGAATTGTAAAATCTGAACATATTCAGGATCACGCCCTCCGCCCTTTCTTAATGCATTTGACGGAACAAATAAATGAACATGAAGAGGCGCTGCAAAATACTCTATCAATTTCAAGTGTTGCAATAGAAACGAGTATGAGCAAAGTGGCTGCATCCATCATTGAGGGGAACGCGGTTTTATTTGCCGACGGGCACTCAAAAGGGCTGATCTTAAATATAAAAGGCGGACAAAGAAGAAGCATTGAAGAGCCGATAACAGAATCGACCATCAGAGGGTCAAGAGAGGGCTTCACTGAAAGCCTCAGGGTCAATACCGCTCTTGTGCGCTTTCGCGTCAAAACGTTTCAGCTTAAAATGATCTCGTTTAAAATCGGCACGAAAACCAAAACCGATGTTGTCTTGGCCTATATTGACGGGCTTGCCGATCCAAAGGTCATTGACAAAGCAAAAAAAAGAATCAAAAAGATAAAGATTGATGCTGTCTTAGAAAGCGGATATATTGAAGAATTTATCGAAGACGACACGTACTCGCCATTCCCCCAGCTGCAATACACAGAAAGGCCGGACACCGTCGCCGCCCAGCTTCTCGAAGGCCGATTTGCCATTTTCACAGATAATACGCCCTTTGTCTTAACAGGCCCGATTACGTTTTGGCAGCTTATGCAGGCCAGTGAAGATTACTATGAGCGTTATTTGATGTCTAACTTAATCCGCTGGCTTCGCTATATGTTTTTATTCGTTGCTTTATATTTGCCGGCTATTTATGTTGCCGTTATTACATACCATCAGGACTTAATGCCGACAAACTTAATGTTCAGTGTGGCCTCTGCGCGTGAACCGATTCCTTTCCCCGCCATCATAGAAGCATTGATTATGGAAATTTCTTTTGAGGCTCTCCGTGAGGCGGGAGTGCGCCTGCCGAAAACCATCGGCCAGACCGTCAGTATTCTCGGGGCCCTAGTCATTGGGACAGCAGCTGTTGAAGCGGGAATTGTGTCTGCCCCCATGGTGATCATCGTATCGTTAACAGGGATCGCGTCTTTTACAATTCCGCGGTTTAACTTAGCTATCTCCATCAGGATGCTTCGTTTCCCGCTTATGTTTTTGGCGAGTATTTTTGGGATATTCGGCATTATGCTCGGCACGATTATCTTAGTGCTTCATTTATGCAAGCTGCAATCTTTCGGCATTCCTTATTTATCCGGGATTTCTCCGTTTAAACGAGATGAAGTAAAAGATATTTTTGTCAGGGCGCCTTGGTGGACGATGACCAGAAGGCCGGGCACGTATTCGCGCGGCAACGGACAGAAGGGAGCGAAAAGAGAGGACCCAAAAGATGAAGAAAACAATATATAAGTGTGTTTTGCCGCTTCTCATTTGTATCCTTCTAACGGGGTGCTGGGACCGGACAGAAATCAATGACATTGCATTTGTTGTCAGCTCAGCCATTGATAAGAAAAAAGATCAGTATCGAGTGGCCATGCAGATTCCCTTGGTCGGCCAATTAGGCGGACAAACAGGGGGCGGCGGCGGAACTGCCGGTTCAAAAACATGGTATGTTGATTCAGCTTCCGGCACTACGATCAGAGAAGCGAACAACAAGCTGCAAACCTCCTTGTCACGGACAATCAATACGTCCCACAGACGTACAGTCATTATTGGAGAGGATATGGCGAGAGACGGCGTTGCCCCAGTCTTTGATATTTTAACGCGAAATCCGCAGAACAGATTAACGGCGCTCATTTTAGTCAGCCGGGGAGAAGCGCGGGACATTTTAAATACCGATGTTCAGCTTGAACAGTTTCCGGCGGAAATGATTCGGGAGCTGGCCATTATCGCAACGAGCCGCCCCGTTTTCTTAAGCAGATTCATGTCTGATCTAGTAGAAATAGGCAGTGATCCGTATGCACCGGTCATCTCTGCATCTAAAACAAAACCTGGAGGGAAAGGCAAATCTAATTTGAAAATTGACGGGCTTGCGATCTTTAAAAAGGACAGATTGATGGATATTTTCAAAGATGAACACATGACAGCAGCCCTGATGTTGCTGAATCAAGCCCGCCAGCCAGAATTCATAGTAGACCTGCCGAATCAAATGGGGCAAGCATCCATTCAGCTTCAAAAGTCCAATGCATCCTTTCATGCCGCTGAAAAAAACGGAAAGCTGTCAATGACAATCGAGATCAGAGCCAAAGGAATTATTATGGAAAACCAATCAACCTATGAGACGAGAGAAAATGACCAGTATTACATCATTCAAAAAGCACTAAACAGAACCATAAAGAAGGACGTGATCAGCACCGTTCATCGTTTGCAAAAGCTAAAGGCGGACCCGGCCGGCTTTCAAGACAGGACCATCAGAAGCACGGCAACCACGAAGAATCTGCTGAAAAAGGAATGGGAAGAGGTATATAAGGATATGGAGGTTCACGTCGTCCCAATTGTGACGATTGAGCAGGGCGGTGTCCTATACAAAACGATCAGCCATTAATGGAGGTGCGTCAGCATGATCAGCTATATCGTACAGACATTGATTGTGTGCATTGCCATATACGCATATGAATGGAAGAATTTTCGTTCCGCTAACAATCTAACAAAATGGGCCTTCAGCCTGCTGATTGCAGGAAGTGCTTTTCTATGGATTTATATGAGAGTGAATCCCCTGCTTCCGCGGCTGGGGCACCTGTTTAAATATATTCCGTTTTGAACATGACAGAAAGGATGTGCTTTATGGACAAGACCTCTGCATACCAAGGATTATTTTTCGGAGCTCTGTATACGTTAGCAGTCGGATTAAAGCATGCTCCGATTCTCATGATCGAATCAGCAAAACAAAATGCCTGGCACAGCTACATCCTCGGCGTTGTCATCGTGATTCCGGCACTCTGGCTCATGCATAGGCTGATGAAAAAGCATCAGGATAAAAATATCTATGAGCTGCTGAGCGATTCCTCACCAATCGCAGGCCGGATTATCATTTTAC
Source organism: Bacillus sp. PS108 (assembly GCF_037963335.1). Taxonomy (NCBI): domain Bacteria; kingdom Bacillati; phylum Bacillota; class Bacilli; order Caryophanales; family Bacillaceae; genus Bacillus; species Bacillus sp. PS108. The sequence continues at coordinate 807,677 of NZ_CP150155.1, read as the reverse complement.
TGTTTTCTTTGTATTTCCTGTTAATCAATGCTCATGACATCCGTTTTTTCATCAATTTGATTAACATTTTATTTCTCCCGAGAACACCAATGGCTGTTCTTGGCGGTGTTATTATCTTTGTGGCGATCTGTATTGCCAGAGAGGGAAAAGAAACATTGACCAGAATGGCGCAGATATTCCTATTTCCATTCGGCATCCTGGTCTTGTTCCTTCCATTTACGCTGGCCACACAAATTGAGCTTCAAAACTTGACACCTGTTTTTGAAGGTCTAATCCCATACCTTCAATCAGGCTATTACGCGTTTGGGACAATGGGGGAATTGATTATCCTTCCGCTTCTCTTCTCAAACCGGAGCGTCCCGCTAAAATACACCATTTTCGCGATACTGCTGGGCGCTTTATTGCTGGCCGTGATGTTATTTTCTTCAATTTCTGTCTTTGGTCCCAACCTGACATCTACTTTCTTTGATCCTGCTTATATGGTCATCAGGCAGATCCGCATTACGGATTTTCTGGATCGCTCAGACCTGATCATCGCGGCTTTTTGGATTCCAGTCATTATGGTGAAGATAGCAGGTTCCCTATATATCGTGGTATACGGCCTTTCGTTTTTACACTCAAAAATCGACCCGAAAGCCATGTATACACCAACCGGCATGTTCTCAGTCGTATGCGGCTTTTGGTTCTTTTTAAATACAAATCAGCTAATCGACTTTAACAGAATCAAACCAATCATTAATGTAGTGATTTCTCTTTTGCTGCCTTTACTCATTTATTTGATCATAAAAAGCAAAGCGTTGTTCAGCGCCAAAGCAAAGCACTAGGAATTTTTAGCTTCTTTTGTTTGATAAACAGGATTCTGTTTTGTTTTTCTTATATCTTTCAGGTAGTACTGTTCAGATGTAAAGAATTCGGTGTACAGCGCTTTTACCTTTCTGCTCAATAACAACAGCGCAATCACATTTGGAACGAGAATAAAAGCCAATGCTAAGTCCAAAAAGCCCCAAATGGCTTTTGCTCCGCCTGCGGCACCTATGATAATAGCCGCTAAATATACGAATTTAATCACGTGTCCTGCCAGCCGCCCGAACAGAAATTCAGCTTGCTTTACGCCGTAAAAAATGACAACCATAATGGTTGATACGACAAAGAAGACTAGGGAAACCGAAACGAAGTACCCTCCGCCAGAACCGAAATAATGCTGAAATGCAGCCGTCGTCAGTGCTGCCGGGTCAATTGAGGCGTTCTTCCCTGTCCAGACACCAGATGCAAGAACGACAAAAGCGGTGGTCGTGCAGATGATCAAGGTGTCAATGACAATGCCGATCACAGACCAAAACCCTTGCCGCACAGGATGATCAGTCATTGCTGCCGCATGTGCAATCGGGGCTGTTCCCATTCCGGCTTCATTAGAATACAGCCCGCGGGCAAATCCCCAGCGAACGGTTTCCGCCAACGCAGCACCTGCGAACCCTCCAACTGCTGAAGAAGAGGTAAACGCATTTGAAAAAACGAGAGAGAAAAACGCCGGCACTGATGATAGATTCATGAGAACAATCAGGAGACCGGCACCTGCGTATGCCCCTGCCATAAGAGGCACGACAAACTCTGTTACTTTTCCGATCCGCTTTACCCCTCCTATCACCACTAACCCAATCAAAAATGCAATTCCGATTCCTGCGTATATTTTATTGAAAGAAAACGTCTCGGCAAGCGAGACTGAAACCGAATTTCCCTGAACCATAATGCTGGGAATCAGCTCCACAATCAGCGCAACAGAGAAGAATACGCCGAGCCATTTCATGCGCAGCCCTTTTGTTATGTAATACATCGGTCCCCCGACGTATTCACCCTGCTCATTTTTTTCTCTGTAATGAACAGCAAGAACACTTTCAGAAAACTTAATCGCCATGGCAAATAAGGCAATAAGCCACATCCAAAAAACCGCTCCTGGCCCTCCAAACATAATAGCGGCGGGCACACCGACAATGTTCGCTGCACCGATCGTTGAACTGAGGGCTGAGGTCAATGCCTGAAGCGGTGTGACTGTGCCCTCTCCCTTCGGCTTTTTTCCTACGCTGCCGATTGTCTGTTTGAAAATGTATAAAGGATAGCGAAATTGAAAACCTTTCAGTAAAATAGTGAAATACAACCCCGTTCCCGTCAGCAGGATGATTAGCGGCGGGCCCCACAGCCAATCAGATATATGCTCTATCCATACTAATAGTCGTTCCATCCCATCACCCTTTTTTCGTTTATGGGTCATTTCCCATAGATGGAAAAACATAAACCTTTTGACATAGAACTTGGAACATAAAAAGGATGGCTTTTATCAATCGCCATCCTGCAGATCAGACCAATCAGCTGGAAGAAGGTCTGTTTCGTCCAAGCCGGCCATATACTTTATTCTTATAAAAAGCGGATGCTGGCTTTGAAAACATGCCTTTTTTGTCGACAAGCTTATCAAGCAGCAATTGCTTTTCAGATTTTTTTCTGATTAATTGCTCGCGTTCTTTTTCGTCATAGCACTTTTCGATTAAATGGTCGATGGTCATAAGCTCTTTTTTGAGCGCGCCCTCGTCCTCTGCCATTCCCGCGTTTTTCAAAATACGATAGCCCATGCGCAGCGATTCCGGCAAGTGTGCCGCGTCATCCTTCGGCAGCGGCTTCCCCATTCCCGGGAGGTTTTGAAAGTCCCCGTCTTTGATGGCGCGCTTAATTTTATCTTCAGACACAATATGGGAAAAATCCATCATTTCACCTCTTTTTATCTATACCTTATATTTTATCATACAATTCTCAATGTACCATTTTATTCCTTTATTTCTAGAAAGATACCTTGTTTTACATTTGGTAATATCAAAGCGAAACGTTGATTCGAAGGCGTTTTTCGCCACTTTCTCCCTCATACGATTTTCACTTTTCTAATCTGCTGATTCGTGTTATATTGGATACGTTCGTTTTTTCTATCGTTTCGCTCGAACTGGATCGGAAAAAAGGAGTGTAACAATGAAAACATTTATAAAAGAAAGAGGACTGGCCTTCTTCTTAATCGCGGTCGTCCTGTTATGGATCAAAACGTATGTCGGTTATGTCCTGAACTTCAACTTAGGAATAGACAACACGATACAAAAAATATTGCTTTTTGTGAATCCTCTTAGCTCAAGCTTGTTCTTTCTTGGCTTTGGACTCTTGTTCAAGAAAAAATTACAGCAGACAGCCATTATAGTGATTCATTTTTTAATGTCTTTTTTACTGTACGCCAACATTGTGTACTACAGATTTTTCAATGATTTTATTACAATTCCGGTCATTATGCAGGCTAAAACAAACGGCGGCCAACTCGGAGACAGCGCATTTTCGCTGATGAGACCGACTGACGCCTTTTACTTTATCGATACGATCATCCTGATCATCTTGGCGATCAAAGTAAACAAGCCTGCCGAAACGTCAAGCAAAAAATCGTTCCGAATTATTTTTGCGTCTTCAATTCTTGTGTTCTTGATCAACCTGGCAGTTGCGGAATCAGACCGTCCTGAATTGCTGACAAGATCATTCGACCGGAACTATCTTGTGAAATACTTGGGAACATACAATTTCACGATTTATGACGCTGTACAGAATATCAAGTCCAACAGCCAGCGCGCGCTTGCCGATTCCAGCGACGTGACGGAAGTGGAAAACTACATGAAAGCCAATTACGATGTGCCGAATAACGTGTATTTCGGCAAAGCGGAAGGAAAAAACGTCATTTACGTTTCACTTGAATCTTTGCAGTCATTTATCATCGACTATAAAATTGACGGCAAAGAAGTGACACCGTTCTTAAATAAACTGGCACATGATAACGAAACGTTCTACTTTGATAACTTTTTCCACCAAACGGGACAAGGTAAAACATCTGATGCTGAATTTATGATGGAAAACTCTCTGTACCCGCTGGCTCAAGGTTCAGTTTTCGTAAACAAAGCGCAAAACACGCTGCAATCCGTTCCGGCGATTCTGAAGTCTAAGAATTACACATCTGCTACTTTCCACGGGAACACGCAGACGTTCTGGAACCGTAACGAAATGTACAAGGCGGAAGGCATTGATAAATTCTTTGATTCTGCTTACTATGACATGAACGAAGAAAACACGAAAAACTACGGCATGAAAGACAAACCGTTCTTCAAAGAATCAATGCCGCTGCTGGAAAGCCTGCCGCAGCCGTTCTATACGAAGTTCATTACCCTGTCTAACCACTTCCCATTCGGAATGGATGAGGGGGATACAGACTTCCCGGCTGGAGACTTTGGTGACTCTGTCGTCGATAACTACTTCCAGTCAGCCCATTACCTTGATCAGTCCATTGAACAATTCTTCAATGATCTGAAAAAAGACGGGTTATATGATAAATCGATTATTGTGATGTACGGAGACCACTACGGCATCTCTGAAAACCACAATAAAGCGATGGCGAAAGTGCTTGGCAAGGATGAAATCACTGATTACGACAATGCCCAGCTTCAACGGGTGCCGCTCTTTATCCACGCTGCCGGCGTGAAGGGCGAGAAAGTTCATAAATATGCCGGAGACGTTGATGTGGCTCCTACCATTCTGCATCTGCTCGGAGTGGATACGAAGGACTATCTGATGTCCGGTTCTGATATTTTATCGAAAGAACACCGTGAAGTGATTCCGTTCCGAAACGGAGACTTTATTTCACCGAAGTACACGAAAATATCCGGTAAGTATTACGACACGAAAACCGGAAAAGAACTCGATGAATCTGAAGTCGACAAGTCAGAAGACTCGCTCGTCAAGAAGGAACTTGAAATGTCCGATAAAATCATAAACGGAGACCTGCTGCGGTTCTACGAGCCGAAAGGTTTTAAGAAGGTGAACCCTTCCGATTATGATTACACAAAACATGACGAAGATTCTTCCGAAACGTCAAAGGATAACGAAGATAAATAAGAAAAAGCGGAGAGGTTGCCCTCTCCGCTTTTTTTATTTGACAGCAGCTCTCAATTCTTCCGCCGCAAATTCCACATTCGGGCCAATAATGACTTGAACCGATTGCCCCCCTGATTTGACAACCCCTTTTGCGCCTGCTTTCTTTAGCAGCGCTTCATCCACCAAAGCGGTATCCTTCACAGTCAGTCGCAGCCTTGTGGCGCAATGATCAATGGTTTGAAGGTTTTCTTTTCCGCCGAGCCCTTTCAGCATGATGTTTTCATTTACATCCTGGACAGTATTTTCATCCAGCACTTCATCTACATCATCGTCTTCCCGTCCAGGCGTTTTTAAATTCAAAGCCTTAATCAGTACATAAAACACGATAAAGTATACTGCCGCATAGCATATACCTACCAAAAGCAGAAGCAGCGGTTTTTCTGCGATTCCATAGCTGAGCACATAATCGATAGCTCCGGCTGAAAAAGAGAAGCCTGAACGGATGCCGAGCCAGTTGACGATAAATAAAGATAACCCGGTTAAGACCGCGTGAACAGCGTATAAAAGCGGTGATAAAAACATAAATGCAAACTCAATCGGCTCCGTAATCCCTGTGATAAACGCTGTTAAAGCAAACCCAATCATCATTCCAGCCGTCGCTTTCCGTTTAGACGGCTTCGCAGTCACAACCATAGCCAGACACGCCGCCGGAAGACCGAACATCATGATTGGGAAGAATCCGGTCATATATGTGCCCGCTGTTGGGTCTTTCGCGAAAAAGCGCGCCAGATCCCCTGTCACTCCGTTATATTCTCCGAATTGGAACCAGAAAATATTGTTCAGCACATGGTGAAGGCCTAGCGGAATTAACAGCCTGTTGAAAAGGCCGAATATGCCTGCCCCGATGCCGCCGAGCCCGAGCATCCACTCTCCAAATGAGTTTATACACGATTGAATCGGCGGCCAGACGACTCCGAATATGCCCGCTAAAATGATCGTAATAATGGCTGTTATAATCGGCACAAGCCGTCTGCCGCTGAAGAACCCGAGATATTCAGGCAGCTTGGTATCCTTGAAGCGGTTATAGGTGTAACCGGCAATTAAACCGGCAATAATCCCTCCAAACACCGCCATGTTATTTGTTTTATCAATTGTCTTTGTTGCCGCGTCAAGCATCAGATACGATATCGCCCCTGATAAACCCGCTGCCCCATTGCTGTCTTTTGAAATGCCGATGGCAATACCGATCGCAAAAATAAGCGGCAGATGATCAAAAACCGCCGTCCCCGCCTGATAGACAAACGGGATATTAAATACATCCTCTCTGCCAAGCGCAAGGATAATTCCAACTGCAGGCAGAACCGCAATCGGGAGCATAAATGACTTCCCGAGTTTTTGTAAAAATGAAAGCATACCCATCCCCCTCATACCCTTTTTTTTCAAATATACCATATAAGATATCTAGTGATCTATACCAATTTTCCCGGGGGTATTTCTTTTTTCCCAGGTCCGTGTGTTTCCTATTTTTAAGACAGTTGTGGTAAGCTTAATCTAGATTATTTAAAAAGAAAGCGGGAATGACAGATGATTGTAACAAACGATCAAGAATTAGAAGGCCTGAAAAAAATCGGAAGAATCGTCGCGCTTGCGCGTGAAGAAATGAAGCGGAAGGCAGAGCCCGGCATGAGCACAAAAGACCTTGACCTTATCGGAAAAGCTGTGCTTGATGAGCACGGCGCCGTTTCAGCTCCTGAGAAGGAATACGATTTTCCAGGCGTGACATGCATCAGCGTAAATGATGAAGTGGCTCACGGCATACCAAGCACATCCAAAATTTTAAAAGCAGGGGACCTTGTCAACATCGACATCTCCGCTGAATTTGGCGGCTTCTATTCCGACACAGGCATCTCATTTGTGCTCGGTGAAGGAGAAGAACGCCTTCATAAGCTTTGCCAATGCGCGGAAAACGCATTTCAAAAGGGGCTTCAGCAGGCAAAAGCGGGCAAGCGCCAAAACCAGATCGGAAGAGCCGTTTATCATGAAGCACGCTCTCAAGGCTTTACCGTCATCAAAACCCTGACCGGCCACGGAATCGGCCGAAGCCTGCATGAAGCGCCGAACCACATCATGAACTATTATGATCCGTTTGATAATGCGCTGTTCAAAAATGGCACAGTCATCGCGCTTGAACCGTTTATTTCAACGAAAGCAGAAACGATTGTTGAAGCTGGAGACGGCTGGACGTTCAAGACGCCGGATAAAAGCATGGTTGCCCAAGTTGAACACACGATCGTCATCACAAAAGATGAACCGATTATCCTGACGAAACTGTAAAACACATTCCGGGCTTCCGGCAGGTTTAACCTCCTCCAATAGCAGGTAAAACATCATTATTCTGCACGAGGAGGTCTTGCAATGCACAGAGATCAAGAAAAAATCCAAATTGAAAACGAAATGAACGCGATGCATGGCACAATAAAAGAAGACATTTTAAAAGACTTTGAGGAATTTAAAGGCTACCTGAAAAAACAAGTCAACCGAGGCAAAAAGCTGGGATTGGATGACGGCAAGCTTGTGAAAAGCGCTGCGATCCTGGGAGACTACCTCGCAAAGCATGAAGAGCCGCAAAACGGTGAAGAAATGCTGCTGCAAGAGCTTTGGAGCGTTGCAGACGAAGATGAGAAAGAACATTTGGCACAGCTTCTGGTCAAATTGGTTGATAAACAATAAAACATGAGCCGGGCGATATGCGCCCGGCTTTCTTGATATTGTCACAGCCCGGCTCTTTCAGATATGCTACACTACTATTATGTCAGTGAAAGGAGCCTTTATCTGCATGTGGTTTATTATTTTCGGCATCATTTTTTTCATTGAAGGCATCATTATGACCGTTTATGGCATTAAGAAAAAAAACGGGATGCTCACATATATCGGCATTGTTTTCGCCATTATGACATTTGGCGTTGTCATGATCAAACTAACCGGCCATTAAATCATATTCGGCTTTTGCTCCGCATATACATACAGAAGAACATTCGTACATCTAGTGCGAAAGGCTCAGTTTTCCCCGTATCTCTTTTCAGCATCTTTTTATAGATGTTACAATGCCAATCGTTTCGAAATCAGATAGGGAAAGGAGTTTTCTGACATGCATTACGGCAGTAAAGGCTGGTATGTGGCAGAACTAAAAAAGCAGGGGATCACGCACCATGAAGGAAGAAAGCTTCAAAGCTATAAAACCTATTTTCTTGCCAACCTGCTTGAATCAAAGAAAAAACAATCTTAAATATGGCAAAGCCGCGCACGTTGATATGCGCGGCTTTTTTCTATTCAACCGGCAGCAGCCTGTCCTTTTTTTTCATAAAGGACGCTCTCCAGCTTTCCGATAGTGCAGCCTCACTTAAAATCCGTTCAATGGCGGTGAGATTTTTTGCATCATGGTAGTTGATGCGGTTGGCGAACTGGACGGATATGCCCTTCTCTCCTCTGGACAGCAATTCAAGGTTCGCGCCGGGAGACACCCTGCCCTCCTCCAGCACGCGAAAATAAAACCCTGTATAGCCGGTTTGCTGGACCTTCAGCACCATTTCTTTTACACCAAACTTTTTCGCCAGCTTTACACACGGCTGGCGCGGCTGGCTGACCTGAACAACAGCTTCATCAAGCCTGAACACATCCCCGATGCAAACATTCTCCTCAGTCAGGCCCGCGACCGTCAGATTTTCTCCAAATGCGGCATTTGACAGCGGTCTTGAGAGGAACTCTTCCCAAAACGGATAATGCTCCGCCGGGTAGACACAGACAGCCTTATCAGGTCCGCCGTGGTTGACGAGGTCCGCCTGTCCGTCTCCTTCAAAATTCTCCCGATACAGCATGACGGCTGATTCAGCCGGCCGCTTCATGATGCCGGTTTCGATTTTCTTTCCGTCATATTCAAGCGTCTGCGGTTTTCCCAGATTAAGAGAAAGAACTGAATAGCGCTCTGGTTTCATACAAACACATCCCCTTTACAGGTTGTAAAATGATTGATTATCATAAAAAGAAAAGGTGGTTTTTACATGCTTCAATACCGAATCATTGTAGACGGCCGGGTTCAAGGTGTGGGCTTTCGCTATTTTGTTCAAATGGAAGCTGATAAGCGAAAACTGGCCGGCTGGGTCAAAAACCGTGATGACGGGCGTGTCGAGATTTTGGCAGAGGGTCCGGAAAACGCCCTGCAATCGTTTGTTGAGGCTGTAAAGAACGGAAGCCCTTTCTCAAAGGTTACCGACATCTCTGTGACTGAATCCCGCAGCCTTGAAGGCCATCATCGCTTTTCTATTGTTTACTCATAAGGCTTATCTTGATAAAAATAGTTCGGCTTAACGATTGAGTTATCATAGGATCGGTGGAAGATATGAGTGGCAGCGGGTGAAATTGGCGGAATCAGCCACGTCCAGTCTCCCGTCAGCTTTCTGCCCGCTTCTTCCTCCTGTTCTTCAAACCGTTTAAACTGGCTTGCCGCTGTATGATGGTCAACGATGCTGACACCCTGCTTTTTGTACGAGTGCAGCACAGCTTTATTCAATTCAACTAGCGCTTGATCCTTCCATAAATCCGTATTGTAATCAGCGGCGATGCCGATCACGGACGCTACTTTTTTCAGCTTGTCGTACCGCTTTTCATCTGCGAGGTTTCTCGCTCCGATCTCCGTGCCCATATACCAGCCGTTAAATGGCGCGGCATTATAATGAATGCCCCCGACCTCAAGCTTCATATCAGAGATGATAGGCACGCCGTACCACTTCAGCTCCAAATCAGAAAACGCCTCGATGTCCGGATGTGTGATTGGAACCTCGATCACAAGTGAACGCGGCAGCTCATACCAGACAGGCTGTTCGTCGCCTTTCATGCGAAAAATGAGCGGCAGCAGGTCAAAATCCGTTCGCTCTCCGCGCCAGCCGAGCTCTTCGCAGGCTGCTGTCAGGGAACAGGAAGCCGGGTCGCCGATTCTTTCTCCGTCTGACTCATATCCAGCGTACCGGATCAGCTGATGATTCCAGATCTCGACTTGCTTTTCACCCTTCTCTTCCGGAGGGAAAATCGTAATGGTCGGTCTGATTTTCCCGTTATTGGTGGCGGTTTCAATATGGTGAAAGAGGGCGTCACGCACTTCCTCCTTCGTCCGGACGTCTCGTCTGTCAATAACATTCAGCGAATTCCAGAACAATCTGCCGATGCAGCGGTTGCTGTTTCTCCAAGCCATTTTCGCTCCGTGCTCCAGCTCTTCCTTCGTATGTACATAGCTTCCGGTCAGGTCAATTTCACTTTTAATGTCCTCGAGACGGTCTTTCACTTCCTCCTCCTTTCCCAATTCCTGATAGCATGCGGCAATAAACGCTTTCGCTTCGTTCCAGAGTATTTCTTTTTCTTCCAACAAACTCTCCCCTTCACATCACTTCATGCTTTTCATTGTATCGTTTTTAAGCGGCAAGACAAATGATTTTTCTGCAACTTCCTGGAAAACAATAAAAAACACCCGCGTGGTGCGGGTGTCAAATAGACGATAACCGATTTGCCAATTCAGTTAAGTCACTTCGAAAGTTTTTGCCGGTCATCGGTATGCCGTGCCCTGTCAATAACGCTTCCGGTTCAAGACCGGCCAGCTTTAGAATGGACTCCGCGGCCGTCTCTGTGTCAGGCGTGAAATAAGCCGGCGGCCCGTGAAGCTCCTGTTTTTGTATCAAGACGTCAGCCATTTTCTCCTGTTCCACTGTAATAACAGCATCACCTGCCACAAGCACGCGGCCGTCATCGCGGAATAACGAAATATGGCCCGGCGTGTGTCCTGGTGTCGCGATCCACATCCACTCGTCAAGAAAAGGAACTGAACCGTCTTCCGGCAGTGCCTGGACATGTGAGGAAATATCGATGGAGTGCCGCGGAAACAGCGGCGACAGCTTGGCGACCAGCCCGCTCTTGCTGTCAGGACGAGCCGGAGGATAATCCTCTTTACCTGTTACATAAGGCATTTCCCGAGAATGGACATAAACAGGTACATCCCAATGCTCAAGGATCTCTTCGATTGCCCCAATATGGTCAAAGTGCCCGTGTGTGAGGATAATCGCCTTCAGCTGAAACCCTTCACCGAATCTTTGTTTGGCTTCATTGACAATCATGCCGGCTGATTGAGGCATGCCGGCATCAATTAAAACAAATGAGTGAGGTTCAGAAGGCAGCTGAATAAAATAGACATTCGCAATTTGCACAGTCAGGCCGTGCACCCCTTTTGCCGCTTCGAACCCCGTTCCGCTTCTGACTGAAGTCAGCGGCATATAAGGATCACTCATAATGACACCTCCGGAATGTTGTATGCCGTTAGTGTGTGTCATTACGCCTGAATTATCATACGGAAATAGAGATCGCACCGATCAATAGAGCGATAGCCGTCATGACGATCACTGCGAGAACCGCCCATTTCAATGCGAATTTTTGATGGTCATCAATAGAAACTCCGACGAGTCCGACAAGCAAATGAGTGGATGGCACAAGCGGACTCAGCATATGAATCGGCTGGCCGATAATAGAGGCTCTGGCAATTTCCACTTTATCCACACCGTATGCGACAGCTGTTTCTGATAAAATCGGCAGCACCCCGTAGAAATACGCGTCATTCGGCATCAAAAATGTGAAAATGCCGCTTGTTAAGGCAACAATCGCCGGGATCAATCCGCCCATTTGTTCCGGTATCATGGACACGAGCGAGATCGCCATTTCATCAACCATTTTCGTGCCTGTCAAAATCCCCGTGAACACCCCCGCGGCAAAAATCATTGAACCGATAGCCAGCACGTTGCTGGAATGCGCCGCGATGCGCTGTCTCTGATGCTCGAGATTGGGATAATTCACAATCAGCGCAATACAAAACGCAATGACAAACAGTACGGTTAAACTGACTTTACCCGATACTAAACATCCTATTAAAGAAAGCGTTAACAATAAATTGAACCACCAAAGCTTCGGCCGCTTCCACTCATCTTCAACCGCAGCCGCCGGTTCATTGGCATTGGCTGGCTGTTTCAGTTCAATCACACCAAGGCGCTTTCGTTCCGCTTTTCCAAGCACATACGCAACCGCCACCATACAAAGCATCCCGCTTGCAATGACAGGAATCATCGGCCCTGTAAGCTCAGCTGGATCAACACCCAGCGCACTCGCCGCCCTCGGCGTCGCACCACCCCATGGAATCGTGTTCATGATTCCCATGCCGACTCCCGCGATTCCCGCCAGGATAATTGGCCGGATGCCTAGCAGCAAATAGAGCGGAAGCATGGCGCTTGTCGTAATCATGTACGTTGTCGAGCCATCTCCGTCCAAGGCGACGAGCATTGTAAGAACCGCTGTCCCGACAACAATTTTTAAAGGGTCTCCTTTGACCATGCTTAAAATTTTGCCAACCATTGGATCAAACAGGCCTGTATCAATCATAATTCCAAAATATAAGATCGCAAACATAATCATGACCGCAGTCGGCGCGACTTGCTGAATCCCCGAAATCATCATGTCCCCAACTTCAGTAAATCCAAATCCGGCGATAAGTGCAAACACAATCGGCGTCAAAACTAATGCTGTTAAAACAGAAAGCCGTTTTGTCATGATCAATGCCATAAACACAAGCATCATGAGAAAGCCTAAGATTGCTAACACATCCATTCCTCCTTAAATGAATCCGCTTACATTTTTTCTCCCTACTCCCCTTTTTGTCTTGCCTTTTTGCCATCGTATGAGAAAACCAACCGCAAGTAAATAATTTGGTTTTTTTGTATTTTTAATTTTTTAAAACCGTTTTGTTCTTTTTGATCAATTTTCGGCATGAAAAAAATCCCGGGATGCCGGGATCTTAATTTCCTGTCATGATGCTTTGATAAAAAGCAGATTGCTCTTCTAAAAACCGTTTCGTTTCCCTGCTGTTCAAATAAAAGCTTTCCCAGTCCTGTTCGTTTATTTTCCGCTTCCATTCAGGTGAGGAGGTGACCTTCTTTAGCGCTTGATCCCAGTAAGAAATCTCTTCCTCAGACATATTTTTCGGGCCCAAAATCCCTCTCCAATGAGAAAAAACAAACGGGATTCCCTGCTCCTTCCACGTCGGTACATATGGAAAACCGGGAAGTCTTTTATCAGACGTTACAGCGGCTAACGTGATATCGCCGTTTCGTTCATATGGTTTCGCTTCAGAAAGTGTCATGGAAGCCGCTTCTATCTCATGTCTGATCAGCGCCTGAATGAGCTGTTCGCTGCTGTCATACTGTGAGAATTGAATGTCAAACGGGTCAATGCCGTACATATCTGCCGCTCTGACGAACGAGAGCTGATCATCATTGCCAAACCCCGGGGCAAAGCCGATTTTCACCTTGCCGGGATGCATATTGATCTCATTCAGCACATCCTTGCCATTTGTTAACGCTGATCCTTTTGGCAATGCAACCGTCTGCCATTCCTTGGAGAGAATGGCGAGCGGCGTAAAATCGGCCATTTTTAATTTGCTTTGCCCGAGAAGATCATTGCTCAATATTAAGCTGGACGTCATGCTGATGGTTTGTTTGCTGCTTTTGTTGACATATTTCCAGCCTTTCTCTCCCCCGCCGCCGGATTTATAGACGATATGAACATCATCCTTCACGATCTGCTTCTGCCTCAAAACTGATTGGATCGCCTGCGCTGTGACATCCCAGCCGCCAGAAGGTTCGGCAGGGACGACAATTTCTATCGGCCCGTCCGGCAGGCGCGGCGCAGCCGCCTGCCTGATATCACCCTGCATAAAGATCAATAGAATAATCAATAGGATTATAGATTTTTTCATATCTAATCCGCCGCCAAATAATATTTTCTCTCCGGCCTGCCGATAATCCCGTATTCAAGCTCGGCTCTTGCTTCTTCCTTTGACACAAGGTACTCGGCATAACGGCGGGCAGTTGTTCGTGACGCCCCCATTTTTTCCCCAAGTTCCTCCGCTGTCAATCCTTCTGACGCAGTCTGAAGCGCTTCCTTAATTTTTCGCAGTGTAATCGAATTAATGCCAGTCGGCAAATTCTCTGCCGGCAAAGCTGTCTTCACACTGTTCCCAAAAATATGGTCGATCATGGATTGGCTGACCTCCGGCTGAGACATGAGCAGCTTCCTTTTTTCTTTATACTGAAGCAGCACCTGCCTGAACTTGTCAGCTGTTACGGGTTTGATCAAATAGTGGGCAATCCCCGCCCTTAGCGCTTCCTGCAAATGACGGGTTTCTGTTGCCGCTGTGATAATCATAATGTCCACTTCAGGAAATCGGCTTCGTATATCAGGAATCAACGCGGTCCCAAGCTCGTCCGGCATATAAATATCCAGCAGAAGCAAATCAACCTTGTGTTCCTTCAAAAGCGCCAATGTCTCTTTTGCGTTAGCCGCCTTGCCGATAATCTTGAATCCATCAAGCTGTTTAATCAATCTCTCATGGATTTGCGCAACTCGAAAATCATCCTCCGCAATCGCGATGTGAATCAAATGGATTCCCCCTTTGTTTCTCCTTCGGTATAAACACAGTGAATACCGCCCCGCAAGTTTTTTGATTCGCCAGTTCGATCCAGCCGCCCAGTTCACGCACTGAGTCTTTCACATTGGCCAGACCGTAGCCTCTCCTCATCCCCTTTGAAGAATATCCTCTCTCAAACACAGCTTCTATTTTCTCTGACGGCACACCGGGCCCTGTGTCTGATACTTCAATGACAATGTCATGGCCCATATCCGTGATAAAAAACAAAACTTCCTTCACGCTTTGCTCCGCTACAGCTTCGAAAGCGTTATCAATTAAATTGCCAATAATCGTAATAAGATGGGACAAGCCGATATGCGCAGGAAGAGGCGCGAGTGAGCTGTTCTCATCAATCACCAGCTTGACCTTCTTTTCCGATGCCTTGCTTATTTTCCCTAACAAAATGGCCTGCACCTGCTGCGAATGAATGTTATGGAATAAAAGATCATGCTGTTCATTTTGCATCGCATATTCCTCTTTAATCAGATCAATGGCTTCATCATACTCCCCAAGCTCAAGCAGCCCTAAAATCGCATAAAGCTTATTTGAAAATTCATGAGTCTGCGCCCTGAGATCCTCTGAATATTTGCGAACCTCTGTCAATGTGTCGATCAGCTTCTTCAGCTCTGTTTTCTCCCTGAAGCTGACGACAATCCCATACGCCTGCCCGCCTTGATTCATCACTTTCGTATTGATAATAAACACTTGATCGTTGACGCTTACCTCCTGGTTCGGCAACATTTCTCCTTTTTCAAGCACAGACATCAGCCCTGCTCCCGGCATGACGTCATCTATAGGAAGATGGATCACAGGCTCGGGCAGCTTCAGCATCTCGGCCGCCGATACGTTCATCATGGTGACGACGCCTTCACGATTGGTGGCAATAATCCCTTCTCGAATCGCGAAAAGCATTGCGTTCCTCTCACGATATAGAGCCGCGATCTCATGCGGTTCAAGCCCGAGCGTATCCTTTCTGATGCTTTTCGCCAGCACGGCGGCGCCAATAAATCCGAGCAGCAGTACAAGCACAGCAATCACACTCAAATTTCTCAAATGCTTTTTGATGCTTTGCTCTGTCTCCGTTTGCAGAAAATCAACAGACACGCTGCCGATCACTTGGCTGTATCCCTTCTGTTCTTTTATAATCGGCGCGCTCCCTCTGATCACTCTTCGTCCATCCGCTTTTGTTTCAGAAACATGCGAACCGCCAAACAAAATTTCTCTGCTGCGCTCCAGTTTCTTTAATCCGCTTTTTCCAGAGGCGCTGCGAATGTCTCCTTTTTCGTTCAAAACATAAATGGCAAACGCACCAGTCTGTTCTTTCATTTGTTCAATGACCTCTTGCGTCTGAGCCGCATGTCCGTCTTTTCTCTCAATGAGCTCTTTAACCGGCGGCATATAGGAAATGGTTCTCGCCGTTTGAACCGCCAGCTGCTCTGCCTGTCTCCGTTCTCCCTGTGTATGCTGAACGGCTAACGTAATGGTCAGCACACCAATGACAAAGACCAGCAGAGCCGCAATCAGCCCCATTATTTTTGTTTGCAGGGAAAAATGGAACCGCTTTTTCACCACAGCACCAGCCGTCCTTTCTACCTAGATCATACCATTTTTCACAGGGAATTTTCTCATTTTTCAAAATCCATTTTCTTACGAAGGAGTGAAAATAAAAAAAGGCAGACCGCGTCTGCCTTTTTCTTTCTACCATATTCCTAGTACTTTCCACCATAATCCGCCGATCACAAGCCATACGATGATATGAACAATCGACAGGATAAATCCGATGGACCACCATTTGCCTTGCGGGATGTAGCCTGCTCCGAAGAAGACCGGAGCCGCTCCAGAACCGTAGTGAGTCGTTGACCCGAACAGGTTGCTGATGAACGCGAGGCTCAGCGCTGCTAAAAGCGGCGGTGCGCCCGCTGCCACGACGACAGCCAAAAATGCTGAATACATCGCACTGATGTGGGCTGTCGCACTTGCAAAGAAATAGTGAGAGTAATAATACACAACAATTAAAATGATGAATGCCACAATCCAAGAGAACCCTGATACGGATGATTTCATGGCATTACTGAACCAAGACACCATGCCTAATTCATTCAAGAAGTTGGCGAGCATGACAAGCGCCGCAAACCAAGTGAGCGTATCCCAAGCGCCCTGTTCTTTCTTGATATCATCCCAAGTCAGAACTTGTGATAATAAGAGAACGGCCAAACCGATCAATGCGGTTGTGGTAGCGTCGATGTTGAAGCTGCCGCCAAAAATCCACAGCACAAGCACCAAAAGAAACACGATAACCATGGAAAGCTCCGATTTTTTGAACGGTCCCATTTCTTTCAGTTTTTCTGTTGCGATTTTCGCCGCATCCGGTGTTTCTTTGATTTCCGGCGGATACAGTTTGTAAATCACAAGCGGCGTGATGATTAAGCTTACAAGTCCCGGTACAATCGCGGCAATTGCCCAGCTTGTCCATGTTAAGTCCACCCCTGCGACATCATGGGCCAGCTTGGCAATCAGCGGGTTCGCCGCCATCGCTGTCAGGAACATAGCAGATGTGATCAGATTCCCCTGAAAACCGGTTTTTAATAAGAATGCACCGATTTTTCTCTCTGTTCCATTTGCCGGGCTTGATCCGAATGTTTCGGATAATGATCTGATAATAGGAAATATAATGCCTCCTGCACGCGCCGTATTACTTGGAATAGCAGGTGAAAGTATTAAATCACTGAATAGCAGTGAATAAGAAAGTCCAAGGGTTTTTTTTCCGAATTTCTGAACGAATACATACGAAATTCTCGCACCGAGACCGGTTTTGATAAATCCCCGGGAAATAAAGAATGCGATAACGATAAGCCAAATGGTCTTATTCCCGAATCCGCTTAATGTATCCTCAATTGATAGTGTTCCAGTTAGTGCAGTAACCGCCAATGCAAAAATTGCAATTGCACCCATTGGCAAGGGCTTGGAGATAAAGCCGATAATTGTTGCGACAAAAATCGCAAACAAATGCCAAGCTTTAGGTTCAAGTCCGGACGGAGCGGGAATAAACCAGATGATTAGTCCCACAGCGACAGTAATAAGCAATGGAACAAGCTTTACTGCTGACTGTTTTCCTGCGTCTTTTTCTGAAGCCATAAATAGGTCTCCTCCTATATACTTGTTTTCCGATCCCCTTTCCCATTCTACTCCTTAACTAAGTTAATAAACATTTTAATTAATTAAAAAACACAAAGGTTAGCACCCTTTGTGTTTTTCACTTTCTTAATTTAATTTACCCGCACCCGCTTGATTTATAACATTTGATTTTACATTAGCAGAAGCATCAATCGCCCCATGCAGAGACGGCGTCCAGCCGACAGAAGAGCTCAGCCCGTTTGCAGCCGATGCGTTGATCTGTGTGCCGTTCAGCAACGTGCCGGAGTCATATAAAGCCGTTCCCCCGCTGAATACGCTGATCGTTTTAGCAGCTGACAGTCCCGGTACGTCAATGACATTGTTTTGGGCATAGATTTTAGATGACTTTCCGATTCCCCATGCATAGCTAAAAGGATAACTTGAAGAGCTTGTGCTTCCTTCATAATAGTTGTTGTATACGTGCACTTGCCCGAAGCGGACTCTCGGCGCGCGCTGGACAATATTTTGATAGCGGTTATGATGCAGCGTAATTTTTAATTTGCCGTCATCGGAGGTTTTGCTGTCACTTGATCCGAAAATGGAACTTTTATCATGATCGTGATAATAGTTGTAGGACATCGTGATATAGTTAGCACCGTTGGAAGCATCCGTTTGGCCGTCATGGTGCTGATATTTTCTTCCATAATATTTCGGTGATGTGCTGTCCGGACGCGAACCGTCATTAAATGTACAGTGATCAATCCAGATGTGTGTGCCGCCGTTTATCGTGATGTTGTCGTATTGTGAGTTCCAGTTCCCTGAGCTTCCGTCAGTCGGATCCCATTGCGGAAAATAGTCATAGGCATCCTGGAATTCAATGTTGCGAATAATGACGTTATCACTCTTGATTTGGAAGTTTCCGCCCACGACTTTAGCGTTAGTCCCTGAACCGACGATCGTCGTGTTTGCCGGAATATCCACCATGACCCGTGCTTTTTGGTTTTTCTGAGAGCGTGCTCTCGCTTCTTCTTGTGTTCCCGACGGCTCTTTTTTGCCCCATGTGCTAGGATCATAGGCTTTCAAATATTTGTCCAAATCATACTCCGGATCTTTATAGTCATTTAGACCAAGCGGCTTCAGATTTTCATCCACGTTCATGTCAATCGTTCCCTTGATATAAATGATTTTTGGCGTTGTGTTCGTTTCCTTCCCTAATGCCGAGACAAGCTGGTTTCTGTTGCTGACGGTATACACATTTGAGGAGGATGCTTTTGATCCGCCTGTCGTGCCGGTCGAGTACGCGCCCCAGCCATCATTGGATCCCAACGTCTGGTGGCCTAAATCAGCTGCGTTCGCGCCAGCTGGAGTCAATCCTAAAAACAGAGCCGTAGCTAACACCACTTTTTTCATCCACTATGTACCCCCATTTTCTATTTTGTGAGATTTTATTCCAATTTATCACAAAAATATAATAGCAAATTGAGGGACATGCAGAACCGAAAATGTTCCGCTATCCTATTGCGGCATTCTGCAAAATAACACCGCAAAGACCGCAAAAAAACCAAAAGGCCGTCATAGCCTTTTGGTTTTTTCCTTGCTTTATGCCCAAGCTTTCACTTTTTCGTTATCTGTCACAAAGAGAAGCACTTTTCCTTCATCTAAGCGTTTTTCAAATTGAGCGGCTTCATCTTCAGAAAAACCGATTTCGTGAATTTTATTGCGGAGCTCGTCTCCTTTTTTATTGAAGATATTTCCCACCGCGTGCTTGAAACCTGTTTCTTTGGCTCCGATCGTGTTGGCGTTCGTGTTGTCAGCCAGGCGTTCCGTTCTGTCATCGTCGTGAGCTAAGACGTATACATCCTCTTTCGCAACACCCATTTTCTGCAATTCCTCTACATCCTTCATGAGCTGTTCGTCATTTGTATACTCTTTTACAACTGGTTTCATGTCGATATTCCTCCTTCATGTTTTCTATATTTCTTTCATACCCGATCGTCTGTACCTGAAACAGATTCCAGAACATTAAAGAGAAAAACAGGAGGAATGGTAGTAGCTATTTGTTTTCCGTCCATGGTAAAGTGATAGGAACGGGACCTATTTTCAGAAAAATCAAAATTAAGGAGAAGCCGCTGCACGGAGCACACGACCATGAAACGCTGCCTTTATCCGTACGAGCAGGAGGTATGTCTAATGCAATACTTTTCACCAGAACAGCAATACAATGCTTGGATTGTGAGTGATTTAGTCAAACAGATTTTCCATAAGCGTGCCGGATGTTCACCAGGAATTCACGAGCTTGCGGTTTTTGCCGAGGAACATTTTCATATCGATATCGACTTTGTTTTCTCGATTATCATGAATATCGGCGACATTGAATTTGCACTAACAGATGAAATAGAAAAGAAATTGTCCGGTTATCTCAGCACTCTCCTTCCTTATGTCACTGCTGATATGTTCGAAACCTCTAAAGCCAACGCCCATGCGTTTTTGTCTCGAAGACACGGTAACGCTTCATACCACTTATTTGTGTCTGATGATGCTTTCATGAGAAAGCAGTAAAAAACGCAGCTTTCTTTACTAAAAAAATATTGACATGATAAGCCATGCTATTATAGTGTTACATGTGATAATGATTCTCATTACTAAATCTGAAAAAAGGAAGAATGACATGCGCACCTATTCTAACAAGTTGATTGCCATCATGAGTGTTTTATTGCTCGCCTGCCTCATTGTATCCGGCTGTTCATCAAGCCAGAATAACAACGGAAGCGGCAAAAGCGAGTCTAAGGATTCCAGAGTGATCCATGACGAAGAAGGAAAAACGACAGTAAGCGGCACACCTAAGCGGGTGGTTGTGCTTGAGCTTTCATTCTTGGATGCCGTTCACAACCTCGGCATTACGCCGGTGGGCATCGCCGATGACAACAAAAAAGATATGATTAAAAAGCTTGTCGGCAGCTCCATTGATTACACATCTGTAGGCACACGCAGCGAACCCAATCTTGAGGTCATCAGTTCCTTGAAGCCTGATTTAATCATCGCTGACGCTGAGCGCCATAAAAACATTTATAAACAGCTGAAAAAAATCGCCCCGACGATTGAATTAAAAAGCCGTGAAGCGACATATGACGAAACGATCGACAGCTTTACGACCATTGCTAAAGCATTAAATAAAGAAGATGAAGGAAAAGAAAAGCTTGCCGAGCACAAAAAAGTCATCAACGATCTAAAAGCCGAACTTCCGAAAGATGAAAACCGCAACATCGTTCTCGGCGTTGCAAGAGCGGATTCCTTCCAGCTTCATACATCATCATCCTATGACGGAGAAATCTTTAAAATGCTAGGCTTTACACACGCTGTGAAGTCAGATAACGCCTATCAAGAGGTCAGCCTTGAGCAATTGAGCAAAATCGATCCTGATATTTTGTTCATCTCAGCCAACGAAGGCAAAACCATTGTAGATGAGTGGAAAACGAACCCGCTCTGGAAAAATCTCAAAGCGGTGAAAAATGGACAAGTCTATGATGCGGACCGTGACACTTGGACAAGATTCAGAGGCATCAAGTCTAGTGAAACAAGCGCCAAAGATGTGCTTAAAAAAGTGTATAATAAATAGGACAAATGAGAAGCGAGGGAAATCCTTGCTTCTTCGTTTTTGCAACCAGACGCAGTAAGGAAGTGAGACTGTTGTATCATTCAGCCAAACGGCGCTCATCATCAAGACTGATGATGTTCATCATTGCACTGATTATTTTTATATTTGGGCTTGGGCTGAATCTTTCAGTAGGAGCCTCAGACATCGGCATCATAGATTCATTGAAATATCTTTTTGTATGGGACGGTTCAAAGGAACAGCTCATCATCTCTACTCTTCGCCTTCCCCGCACATTAATCGGCGTTTTTGTCGGCGCCAGCCTAGCTGTAGCAGGGGCGCTGATGCAGGCTATGACCAGAAATCCTCTGGCTTCACCCCAAATTTTCGGTGTGAATGCGGGTGCATCGCTTTTTGTCGTTGCTTCTCTCGTCATTCTGCCGGCATCGCCCTATTCATCTGTTATATTCGCTTTTGCGGGTGCGGCAGCAGGCGGCGCGATTGTGTATATGATTGCCTCATCCGGCGGAATGACGCCTGTCAAGCTGGCGCTGTCAGGAATGGCCGTGCACTTGTTCCTCTCCTCTATGACACAGGCCATCATTATTTTAAATGAGTCAGGTGAGGATGTTCTGTACTGGATGACAGGCGCAATCGACGGCAGCAACTGGCAGGACGTCATAACCATCGCTCCTTTTTCTGTCATTGGCATCGGGCTTGCCCTCGTATTTTCCGGTTCTGTTTCTGTTCTCGGTCTCGGAGACGAAACAGCAAAAGGGCTTGGACAAAATATGAACGGCATCAGGATTCTGATCAGTTTGATTATTTTAATCCTTTCCGGCGCTTCCGTAGCCGTCGCCGGGCCGATTGGCTTTGTCGGGCTGCTCGTCCCGCATATTGTCCGCAAGCTGATCGGAGAACATTATCAATACGTGCTTCCGTTTTCGGCACTGTTCGGTGCCATTTTGCTGGTGTACGCAGATGTTCTGGCCAGATGGATTGCATTTCCTTATGAATCACCGGTCGGCATTGTCACCGCGATTATCGGAACGCCGTTTTTCTTATATTTGGCAAGGAAAGGGCGGCATCTGAAATGAGGAAAACAACCAGAAAACAAAAACGCCCCTTGCTGGCGATACTCATATTGGCCGTGATTTTAATCGTTCTGTCCGTCATCAGCATTGGAATCGGTGCATTATACATTTCACCTGATGCGGTAGTGACGAATCTGCTGGGACTGGATCATTCCTTTGAATTTATCATCCAGCAATATCGTCTGCCCCGCATTATATTAGCGATTTTGGCCGGTGCTGGGCTTGCCGCTGCCGGAGCGATTTTACAGGGTGTGATCCGAAATCCGCTCGCTTCCCCGGACGTTGTCGGCATTTCAAAAGGCTCCGGACTTGCAGCGATGGCTGTGATTCTCATCTTTCCTGAGTCGCCGGTATACGTGCTTCCGTTCTCCGCATTTGCCGGAGCCGCCATTATTGCTGTACTATTATTAATGATAGCCCGAAAAAAGAGCATTCAGCCCTCTTCACTGGCTTTATCAGGCATTGCTTTAGGCGCGGTCTGCCACGCCGGAATGCAATATATGATGGTCAAGTTTCCGGGCGACGTGAATGCTGCACTCATTTGGCTGACAGGAAGCCTTTGGGGAAGAAACTGGGAAGAAGTCAAGCTGCTTGCGCCATGGCTTTTGATTCTTTTTCCGATCGTCTGCATACTCATACCGAAGCTGGATCTTATGTCACTCGGGGATGAGCTTGCACAGGGTCTCGGAGAAAACGCAAACCGGCTGAGATTCATCCTGATTTTCACCGCGGTGGCGCTGGCGGGAAGCTGTGTAGCCGTCGTCGGCTCAATCGGTTTTATCGGCTTGCTTGCTCCGCATATCGCCAGACGGCTTACCGGAGAAAAAGCTAAATATTTACTGCCTGCATCGGCATTGATTGGTGCTATTATATTATTAATTGCAGATACGTTAGGGCGCGGCATCATGCCTCCGGTTGAAATACCTGCCGGAATACTGACAGCCGTGATCGGCGCGCCTTATTTCTTATATTTATTGAAATTCGAAGCGAGGAAACAGTAGGGAGAGGATACCATGGGAAAACTGGCTGCAGACCAGCTCACTCTTTCATATGACAGTACAGTGATTATTGACGGAGTCGACTTAAAGATAGAAGAAGGAAAAATCACTGCGCTCATCGGCGCTAATGGCTGCGGTAAATCAACAATCCTCAAATCGCTCGCCAGGCTGATGGCCCCGAAAAGCGGTACAGTGCTACTAGAAGGAAAAGACATCCACCGCCAGCCATCAAAAGAAGTCGCAAAAAAAATGGCCATTCTTCCACAATCTCCTCAGGCTCCTGAAGGATTGACGGTAGAGGAATTATGCTATTTTGGCAGACATCCTCACAAAAAGCTGTTATCCAAGCATACCCAAGAGGATCATGACATGGTAGAGTGGGCGCTGGAAGCAACGGGCATGATTGAACTGAAGGATCGGACGCTGGATGCCCTCTCAGGCGGCCAAAGACAAAGAGCCTGGATTTCAATGGCACTTGCGCAAGGCACTGATTTGCTTTTGCTTGATGAGCCGACCACGTATTTAGACATCTCACACCAGATTGAAGTGCTTGAACTGCTGAAAAAGCTGAACCGCGACCATGGCCGCACCGTTGTCATGGTGCTCCATGATTTAAACCAAGCCGCTCAATATGCTGACTATCTGATCAGTGTGCTGGACGGAAAAATATACAACGCCGGAACACCGGAAGATGTGTTCACCCAGCCATTTTTCCGTGAAGTCTTCGGCTTGGAATGCTGCATCATGAGAAGCCCGATCGACCAGAAGCCAATGTGCCTGCCGACAGGACTGTGCCCGAAACTACGGGCGAAATGAAAAGGAGAGGAGCCCCTCTCCTTTTTTGTATGCCAGCTTACCTTTTGTATTTCCTCTCCTGTCCATGTTACAGTGGTGTCAACCAAGTGATAGGAGGATGAAAATGACAGCATCTCAGCAGCAAATTCAATTAGCAAGACGTCCACAAGGTATTCCTGTTCATGAAGACTTTCGCTTTGAAACCATTCCGGTTCCTGAACCCAAGCAAGGGGAAGTGCTTGTCAAAACGCTTTATGTTTCGGTTGACCCTTATATGCGCGGCCGTATGCAGGATACGAAGTCATATGTTGAGCCGTTCGCCTTGGATAAAGCGCTTTCTGGCGGGGTTATCGCTGAAGTTGTGTCAGACGGGAATCATCTGAAAAAAGGCGATATCGTCATCGGAAATCTCAGCTGGCAGGAATTTTCCGCTGTGAGCGAGTCTGCCTTGCGAAAAATTGATACAAGCCTTGCTCCCGCTTCGGCCTATCTCGGCATTTTGGGAATGACCGGCTTAACAGCATACTTCGGATTGCTGGACATCGGACGCCCGAAGGAAGGCGAAACCGTGGTTGTCTCCGGAGCTGCTGGAGCCGTCGGTTCAACAGTCGGGCAAATTGCCAAAATCAAAGGCGCGCGAGTCGTCGGCATCGCGGGCTCTGATGAAAAAATCGACTATTTAAAACAGGAGCTTCAGTTTGACGAAGCCATCAATTACAAAACAGCGGATGATATCCAAAAAGCGCTTCAAAACGCTTGTCCTGACGGTGTCGATGTGTATTTTGACAATGTCGGCGGACCGATTTCAGACGCGGTGATGAATCTGCTCAATGAATTTGCCCGCATTCCGGTGTGCGGCGCCATTTCTTCCTATAACGCAAAAAGCGAAGCAGATGACATGGGCCCTCGTGTCCAATCAAAACTCATTAAAACGAAGTCGCTGATGCAAGGCTTTATCGTAAGCGACTACTCCGATCGTTTTTCTGAGGGAGCAAAACAGCTGGCCGAATGGCTGAATGCTGGTAAACTCCATTACGAGGAAACCATCACAGAAGGCTTCGAAAACATTCCTGACGCGTTTCTCGGTTTATTTAAGGGAGAAAATAAAGGGAAACAGCTGATCAAGGTCAGTGATCCGAGCTGAATGAAGATGAAAACGGGAGGGCTTTTTGCCCTCCTTTTGTGTTTCGATGAGATCAGTTGCGAAGAATCAGCGTAAGAAAACCATCTTCATCAGGTTCCGTGTCTTCTAAAGTGAATCCTGCTGCTTGAAAGCAAGCTAAACTGATTCGATTGTCTTCTTCAATGCATGCCACCCATTCCCGCACGCTTTTAAATTCAGGGTCATTCAGCAGTTTTTGCAGTATCTGTTTTCCATACCCTTGAAGCCGGTACAAAGGATTGACGATCAATCCAATATACGTCCGCTCCTCTCCGAACTCAATAACGACCATCCCTGCCGGCAGCTGTCCATCATACGCCATGATGACAGTATCGTGTTTATCTTTATTTACTCGTGCGTACCACTCATCTAATGGCAGCATCCCATCCATTCTCCGTCTGGTATCCTCATTCTCAAACCAGTGTTCAAGTATTTTCAGCTCTGGCTCCTGCATTACTTGAAACCTGTCTATTGAAGCCATTTTCCCACCTCTGCGCAAAATCTTTTCTATTATTTTACAACAAAAAAAGGGCTTTCCGCCCTCCTTTTTATTTCGTCTTCAGTTTTCCGCCTGCATACACAGCTTCACTCAGCTCAACACCAAGCTTCTTCGCCATTTTTTTCAGCTTTGATTCCTCCAATTTTGTCACAAGGCTCAGCACGTTGCCTTCTTTTCCGGCCCGGCCTGTTCGTCCTGATCTGTGGACATAGCCATCTTCATCTGGAATATCAGCATGAATCACGTATGGCAGGTTTTCAATGTCTAAACCGCGTGCGGCAATGTCAGTCGCCAATAAAAGAGGAAACTCTCCGTTTTCGAATGCGGCAATGATTTTCGCCCGCTCCATTTTTTTCGCTTCGCTGTGCAAAACGCCGAGTTCAACGTGGTGATATGCCAGCTTTTCCGCATATACACTCAGGTTGCCAATGTCTCTCACAAATACGAGTGCCTGCATGCCTTCAAGCCTTGACAGCTTTTGCAGCAGCTTTACTTTGTCACGCTGGTCACAAATGAGATATTGATGCTTCACTTTCCCTGCCTCTGCCTTGCTTCGCTGCACCTTCAACACCTCAGGCTCTTGCGCCAATTCGCGGAGCACATCCTCTGTTTCCTTTTTAAGCGTGGCAGAGAAACATAGAAGCTGGCGGTCTCTTAATGTCGTTTTAATAATTTGTTTGATCGTCTCGCGATGCTCCGGCAGGATAAGCTGATCCGCTTCATCAAGTACAATCGTTTTCACTTCATGCATTTTGAGTTTCTTTGCTTTAATCAGTTCAAATACCCTGCCTGGCGTGCCGACAATGATATGCGGATGTTTCTTTAGCTTTTCGACCTGCTTCTTCACATTCGCCCCGCCGATTAAGGAAGCCGCGCGCAGCTCTGAGCCCGCTTTCCAATCCTGAATCACCTGAAAAATCTGCATCACCAGCTCACGGGAAGGCGCTAAAATCACCGCCTGCGGATGCTTTTGCTCTGGTTTGATCCGCTCCAAGACCGGCAGCGCATACGCCAGCGTCTTCCCTGTGCCTGTCGGCGATTCTGCAATGACATCCTTTCCGTCCATGATCAGCTGGGCTGCCTGCTCTTGAACAGGGGTTGGCGTTTGAAAGCCGGAAGCATTCCAATTCTCTTGTATAAATGATTGTGCATTATGTAAAAATGGCCAAGTTTGCGTCATTTTGTTCTCCTCAATTCCTGAAATCTATTCCATAGTATCTCAAAACCTCGCCCGGAACGCAATTTTTCTTTTTCTTTCCTATACCTTTCAACATTCCGAATCCTCCTTTATAATCAAAAGGGTGAATATTACACGCCGATTGTGCGTGTTTGATAACGATAGAGGTGTAAACATGAGTATTTTATCTGTAAAGGATTTAAGCCACGGCTTCGGGGACCGGGCCATTTTTAATAACGTTTCCTTCCGCCTGTTAAAAGGCGAGCACGTCGGTTTGATCGGCGCAAACGGTGAAGGAAAATCAACCTTCATGAATATTATTACCGGAAAGCTTGAACCTGATGAGGGAAAAGTCGAATGGTCAAAAAATGTCCGTGTCGGCTATCTGGATCAGCATACCGTGCTGGAAAAAGGAAAATCTATTCGCGACGTCCTGAAAGACGCATTCCATTATTTATTTGCGATGGAAGAGGAAATGAACGAGATTTACAACAAAATGGGCGAGGCTGATCCCGACGAGCTCGAGAAGCTGCTTGAAGAAGTCGGCGTCATTCAAGACGCGCTGACAAACAATGATTTTTATGTCATTGATTCCAAGGTGGAAGAAATCGCCCGCGGTCTCGGTTTGAGCGATATCGGTTTAGAGCGAGATGTCACCGATTTGAGCGGCGGACAGCGCACAAAGGTCCTTCTCGCTAAGCTTCTCCTTGAAAAGCCGGAAATTCTGCTTCTCGATGAGCCGACCAACTATCTTGATGAACAGCATATTGAATGGCTGAAACGCTACCTGCAGGAATACGAGAACGCGTTCATCCTGATTTCCCACGATATTCCGTTCTTGAATAGTGTCATCAACCTGATTTATCACGTTGAAAATCAAGAGCTGACACGTTATGTCGGCGACTACCATCAGTTTATGGAAGTCTACGAGGTGAAAAAACAGCAGCTTGAAGCGGCCTACAAAAAGCAGCAGCAGGAAGTCGCGGAGCTGAAGGATTTCGTTGCCCGCAACAAAGCGCGTGTCAGCACGAGAAACATGGCGATGTCCCGCCAAAAGAAACTCGATAAGATGGATATGATCGAGCTTGCGGCAGAAAAGCCAAAGCCGGAATTCCACTTTAAGCCGGCGAGAACGTCAGGCAAACTGATTTTTGAAACGAAGGATCTCGTGATCGGTTACGATTCCCCGCTGTCCCGTCCGCTCAACCTCCGCATGGAGCGCGGCCAAAAAATTGCCCTTTACGGCGCGAATGGGATCGGAAAAACGACATTGCTGAAAAGTTTGCTTGGTGAAATCCAGCCGCTCGAAGGCTCTGTTGAACGCGGTGAGCACATCTATACCGGCTATTTCGAGCAAGAGGTCAAGGAAACAAACAACAATACGTGCATCGAAGAAGTATGGAGCGAATTCCCTTCTTATACGCAGTATGAAATCCGTGCCGCTCTGGCAAAATGCGGGCTGACGACAAAGCATATCGAAAGCCGCGTCTCCGTATTAAGCGGAGGCGAAAAAGCGAAAGTCAGATTGTGCAAGCTAATCAACTCAGAAACAAACCTGCTGGTGCTCGATGAGCCGACAAACCACTTGGATGTCGATGCCAAGGAAGAGCTCAAGCGCGCCCTGAAAGAATATAAAGGCTCCATTCTGCTCATTTCCCACGAGCCAGATTTTTATGTGGATATCGCGACAGAAACGTGGAACTGCGAGTCTTGGACGACGAAAGTGCTTTAATTTATAAAAAAACCCGCCTGCTAAAGGGCGGGTTTTTACTGCCATTTATTCTGAACGATTCTCAAAAGCTCTCTGTCTTTTAAAATGAGCTGCAATGGAGATGTGAATTCATCAAGTGTCAAGCCCTCTTTTGGCAGACAAGCGGTGACCACTCTACAGAAAAGCTGTTTTTCATGACGCTGTGTATGTATTGATAGAGCGTTTCTAAACATTTCTGATCATATTCGTCAGGCTTTGCCTTCATGGCAAACGTCCCCTCTACAGCATGAACCATCACTTGAAATGGCAATCGTAAATGAACGGACACATTCTCAGCTTCTCCAAGATAAATCCCAGCCGCATCAATGTCTGACCGAAGCGGATGCCCTTTCCGCGAACGCCGTTCTTGCTGACCGAAAAAACCGGTTTCTAAAGGGAGTTTTCAGCCGAAAAATAGTAAAATTGTGTCATAAAGGTTGTCCTTTCCTTCACCAATTCGATTATGATGCATTATAACTAATAAAAAGACACTGCATATGCGCAGTGTCTTTCGTTATTAATGCCCCGCCTTAATTCCAGCAAGATGTTTACGTCCCATGAGAAGGACAAGCATGCCGACAAAAACGACGATTCCGCCTACTGTGTATGGTGTGCTTGCAGTAAAGTGTTCTGACAGCATTCCCGCAATCCACGGAGCGAGCGCGCCGCCGATGAAGCGGACTGAGCTGTAGGCTGAAGACGCGATTGAACGTTCAACCGGCGCAGAACCCATCACAGCGGTTGTCATGATCGTATTCACCATACCGAGGACAGCACCGGCGACAACGATACATGTAATAATCAAAGTCTGATGGTCTGTCCAGATCCCCATAATAACGAGAATGGCCGCAAAGGCGATAAAGAGAACGACGAGCGAACGCACTGTGCCCAGCGCTTTGTGCACGAGCGGCGCCGTAAAGACTGACGTAATCGCCAGCAGAAGGCCCCAGCCGAAGAAGACATATCCAAGACCGTGTTCATCTAAATCCAGTACGAACGGAGAATAAGCTAGCAAAATAAAAAATCCAAAGTTGTATAGGAATGCCGATACCGCCATTGTCAGCAGGCCTTTATATTTGAGTGCCTTCATCGCATCAAACACACCGACGCGTTTCGCCGGTTTCGGCAGCTTCGGAAGCATGAAAGAAATCGCGATTAACGCAATAAACATCAGGACAGATACTCCAAAAAACGGTGCACGCCATGAAATACTTCCAAGCTCTCCGCCTGCAAGCGGCCCGACAGAAATCCCGAGACCGAGCGCAGCCTCATACAAAATAATCGCTTGGGCGCTGCCGCCGACTGATACGCCGACGATGACCGCAAGCGCTGTTGAAATAAACAAAGCATTCCCTAATCCCCAGCCGCCGCGATAGCCGACTAACTGAGCGATTGAGCTTGAGCTGCCGCCAAGCCCCGCAAACACAATAATAAAAATAAGTCCGAGAATTAACGTCCATTTTGCGCCGATGCGGCTGGAAATGGCTCCTGAGAAAAACATCATAAATCCGGTTACTAGCAAATAACTTGTAAACAAGAGTGATACTTCACTAGGTGAAGCATGTAATTGTGCGGCAATGGCCGGAAGAATTGGATCGACCAGCCCGATTCCCATAAAAGAAATCACACAGGCAAATGCGACAGCCCATACCGCTTTCGGCTGGCTGAGCAAGCCTGTTTTCTGATTCACTTGTGTTGTCTTATCCATTTGACCTGACCTCCATCTTTATTCCATTAAAAGAAACGCTACAAAAATAGCGTTTAACAAACTTTTCATTCGATTGATTGAATGGCACGTTCCGCTTTGCCTTTCATGCCCTGCAGGCGTTCTTTAAAGCTTTGAAATGTGCGGATTTTCTCATCAATCAAATCCAGCTGGTGATTCAGGGTTTCCTGAATTTCCTCCAGTTTTTCTTTCCGTTCCTTAGGATCCAGTGACAACAAATACCCCTCTTTGTTTAACTCTAGCTGGCGGCTGGTTTCCATGAAATGCTGAAGCTCCTGAAGGGAAAAACCGAGCACCTCTTTTGTGCTGATGACTTTCTCAAGCTCCTCCATATCATCCTCTGAATAAAGTCTTACACCGCCGTCTGTCCGTTTCGGCGCCGGAATCAAGCCGATTTCTTCATAAAACCGGATGGTCCGCTTTGTCAGTCCGCTTCTTTTGGCCACTTGATCAATCTTCATCCATTCCAAGGTAAATCCCCCTTCGCCGTTTCTGTTACCATTATACACCTTTTGAACCTTAACGTAAACGTTAAGTTTTAAAAAACAATAAAAAAGACGAGCAGCATACAGCACCCGTCTTTCACTTACCTGTTTAAGCTAAACTTCCCGCCACTGACAGAGACTCTTTTTGAAGGCTTTCAGAAAGCACTCGATACGCGATCACTTTCTTCTTGTACTGTTTCACGACGTCGATATGGTCGTCGTAGCGGTACACGAACAGCTTCACGTCTTTGTTTCCTTTTTTTGTATCTATCACCAGCGGCGTGCCGCCGTTTTCCGGATGTAAATAACGCTCTTCATCACCTGGATAGATATAATATTTTTCCAGGAAGATAGCTTCGTTAAATTGATCAATCACTTTCTGCTTCTCTGTACCCTCGAGACGTTTTCCATCTAGAGAGAGACTCGCATTTTCGCCACTAAGCTTGGCGTGCACTTCAAATTTGCTGAGCAGCCATTCTATGACGCCTGTAGGAAGACAGGTTAATACGATTTTCACCAGACTCATGAGAATTAACATCACGATCGCCCATGTCATACTTCATCATCTCCGTTAGTTTTCCATGTGCCGCTGACACACAATTTTATCCTAACATAAGCAGGCCGGTTCGTTTTTGTCCATTATGTGAAAAAAAGCGCGGCCTGCTGCGGCCACGCTTTTTAGCTTTCCAGTTCTTCGATCATGAGGGACAATTCTGTCCAGCGGTCCATCGCAGCCTCAAGCTCTTCCGCCGTTTTCGCCTGCTCGGCCATCAGCTCTTGGATTTTGCCAAAATCACTGCCTGCTGCGGCGATGTCAGCTTCGAGCTGCTCATGCTTTTCTTCCAGCTGGGCAATTTTATCTTCGATGCCATCCCATTCCAGCTGGTCTTTGTAAGAAAGCTTTTTCCGTTTTTTCTTCGGCTCGGCTTCAGCCGTTTTTTCCTCAGCTGTCGGTTTTGGGGCCGCTTTTTTCGCTTTTGACTCCTCCATATAGTCGCTATAGGAGCCTTGAAAGCGGGAAATGACGCCATTTCCTTCAAATACAATCAAACGGTCGACGACGCGGTCAAGGAAATAGCGGTCATGGGATACGGTGATGACGACGCCAGGGAACTGGTCAATATAATCCTCAAGAACGCTTAATGTTTCAGTATCCAAATCGTTCGTCGGCTCATCGAGAAACAGGACATTCGGCTCCTGCATGAGAACCTGAAGCAAGTATAAACGGCGTTTTTCCCCGCCGGACAGCTTGCGGATATACGTCTGCTGCATCGAACGCGGGAAGAGGAAACGCTCGAGCATTTGTTCAGCTGTAATCATATCGCCATCTGCCGTTTTTACGACCTCCGCTGTTTCTTTTATATAGTCAATGACCTTTAACTCACCGTTCATTTCACTATGATCCTGAGTATAGTAGCCGATTCTGACCGTCTGTCCGATCGTAATATCGCCTCCGTCCGGCGTATGACGGCCGGCAAGGGCATTTAACAGCGTTGTTTTCCCGATGCCGTTTGGCCCGATGATCCCGATCCGTTCACCTGGTATGACAAGTTCATTAAAACGGTCGACGAGCATGCGGCCGTCATAAGCGATCATAACGTTCTCCGCTTCAATAACTTGTTTTCCGAGACGGTGCGAGCCAATGGCAAAATCGAGTGAACCTGATGACTGAGGGCCTTTCTGCTCTTTAAGCGACTCCACCCGGTCAATTCTCGCTTTTTGTTTTGTGGAGCGGGCTTTCGCTCCTCGTCTGAGCCAAGCCAGTTCGCGGCGCAGCAGGTTTTGCCGCTTCGTTTCCTTTTGCTCAGCCTGCGCTTCCCGTTCCGCGCGTTTTTCTAAAAACACTTCATAGTTGCCTTTGTACGTGTAGAGGCTGCCTCTTTCAAGCTCATAAATGCGGTTGGTGACACGGTTTAAGAAATATCTATCGTGCGTCACCAGCATGACGGCGCCGGGATATTGGCTTAGATATCCTTCAAGCCACTCAATCGTTTCATTATCCAAATGGTTCGTCGGCTCGTCTAAAATCAGCAGATCAGCGGGCTGAATTAAGTTTTTGGCAATGGCTACCCGTTTTTTCTGGCCGCCTGAGAGCTCATTGACTGGCTTTGTTACGTCGTTGACGCCCAGCTTAGACAATACAGTTTTTGCCAAGGTGTTTGCATCCCATGCATTGTTTGCGTCCATTTTCGCTTGTGCTGCCAGCAGGTGTTTCTGGCGCTGTTCATTTTCGGGATCTTTCCCCAGTTCATACAGCGCTTTTTCATATTCACGCAAGGTTTTCATCACAGCCGATTCACCGGAATAGATATGCTCCAGCACTGTTTGCCCCGCAGGCAGCTCCGGGTCTTGATGAAGAAATTCGACCTGCACGCTTCCAGATTTCGTGATTTCTCCTTCTTCGATAGATTCCAAGCCGGCAATCACTTTCAGCAGCGTTGATTTTCCTGTTCCGTTCGGCCCGATTAATCCGATTCTCTCATTCTCTTCAATATGAAAGGAGATATGGTCAAATAATGTTTTATCTCCGTATGTTTTATAAAGATTTTCCGCTTTTAATATGCTCATGGTTCCTATCAATCCTCACGTAAGTTCATGTGTACATTTTAAATCAGCCGCTGGAATAAAACTAGTAAAACGTCAGACGAATTTCATGGAAATGCAGGATAGAAAAAGACCGGGGACATTTGTCCCCGGTCTTTTACTCTTCCTCAAGCGCTTTTTCGGCCATTTTTGCAAGATGCTGTGCGCTTCCTGAAATCTCCTGCATTGTGGCGGAAATTTGTTCAACGGCAGCGGCTTGTCCGTCTGTATGCTGATTAATTGACTCAATGGATTCCTCCAGCCCTTTTAGCAGGCTGTGGATTTTTTTCGTAATCTGGTCAATTTGGCCGACATTTTCTTTTGAATGCGTCGCCAGCTTTCTGATCTCATCTGCGACGACAGAGAAGCCTTTTCCGGACTCCCCTGCTCTTGCCGCTTCGATCGCGGCGTTCAAGCCAAGCAGATTGCTTTGGTCCGAGATGCCTTTAACAGTTACTGAAATATCAGCGATTTCACCGGCGCTTTCGCTTACTTTTTTCGCCTGAGAGGAAATGCCCGACATTTGAGTTGAAAACCCGTTAATTGATTCAGAAATGTCGGAAATAGCCGCGGCCGTTTGTTCAACGACAGCTGATAAGCTTTCCGCCACATCATGCAGCTTTGACGACTCCTCAAGGCTCGTTCCGAGGCCGACGCCTCCAATGACTCTTCCATTCTCGTCGTGCAGCGGGATGGCACGCGCGATCAATGGGAAGCCGAACAATTCTTTCGGAACCATGCTCGTCTTCTTCTGATTGCTTCGGATGGCATCTGTGATAATATCCCCTTCCTGCAGCGGATCGCCGGCTTTTACGTTCAGCGAAAAGGTTTTGGCCGGTATATTCACGAGCAGTTTTTCCGTATCATAAATGCCGATTGTAATATCATCCTGAACCAGGCTGTTTAAATAAGGGGCTACTTTGATAAATGCGTCCAGAATATCTGCGGTTTCTTTTTCCGTATTTATGGTCAATTCCATTCACTCCTTTTCATTAATAAGGGAAGCTGCGTTTTTCGTGCTGGACCGAGATCCATTTCAGCGTTGTAAATTCTTCGAGGCTCCACTCACCGTTTAAACGGCCGAGGCCTGATTGCTTTTCACCGCCGAAGGCTACATTCGGTTCATCATTGATGGTCGTGTCATTGACGTGAATCATGCCTGTTTCAATGCGTTTCGCAAAAGCCACGCCGCGCTCAAGATTTGACGTATGTACGGCACCGCTCAAGCCAAACGGGGTTTCGTTTGCGATATCCACCGCTTCGTCTTCTGAATCAAACTTCATAAAGGAGACGACTGGTCCGAACAGCTCTTCCTTGGCAATGCTCATGAACGGTTTGACGTCTTTTAAGATCGTCGGTTCCACGATCGTCCCGTTAAATCCGCCAAGCTTCACTGGTACAGCGCCTTCTTCAATTGCTTGCTCAACAGTCTTCATCAGCCCGTCTGTCTGTCTGCTGTTGATTAATGGCCCGATAATCGTATCAGGATCCATTGGGTCGCCTACTTTCAGCGATTCCACTTTTGCCTGGTACAGCTCAAGGAACTTGTCATAAATAGAAGAATGAACAAGCACGCGGTTGGCTGACATGCAAATCTGTCCTTGATGTGTAAATCGGCTGAACACCGCCGCATTGACCGCATATTCTATATCTGCATCCTCAAGTACGATGAAGGCGCTGTTCCCGCCAAGCTCAAGAAGCGGCTTTTTAAAATGCTTCATCGCAAGCTGTCCGATGTAGCTGCCGACTTTCGTAGAACCGGTAAATGAGATGATCCGCGGCACTGGATGCTCAACGAAGCTGTCGCCGATTTCAGCAATGTCTGTGACAACAACATTCAGCAGCCCCTCCGGAATTCCCGCGTTCTCAAAAATTTTCGCAATCAGCGTACCGCCGCAAATCGGCGTTTCCTCATGCGGCTTTAGCACAACGCCATTGCCGGCTCCGAGTGCAGGCGCCACTGATTTCATAGATAAAAAGAATGGGAAGTTAAACGGACTGATGACACCGACAACGCCTGCCGGCACGCGATATAATCTGTTTTCCTTGCCATCTATTGTGGACGGAAGAATTTTCCCCTCCATGCGGATTGGGAACGTTGCCGCTTCTTTTATGATGTTTTTGACAAGACCGATTTCAAAAGCTGCTTTGAGCCTTGTTCCGCCAAGCTCCTCCATAATCAAATAAATAATGGCTTCTTCATTTTCTTCAATATACGTGACGGCTTTTTCTAAAATGGTTCTTTTCTCAAACGGGTTGACCGCATCCCATTTTTTCTTTGCCAGCGCCGCTGCCCGATACGCTTCATCTACATCGTCAGCAGTCGCTTTACGGAATGTTGTGAATGTTTTTTGAGTATAAGGATTTTTGTTTTCCAATACATTTGGGCTGCTGCCCTCCTGCCATTTCCCGCCGATAAACTGTTTATTCAACTCTTCATATTGAAACATGGTCAGCATCTCCTTTATAACCGCAAATCAAAATATGGGCGAATCTATTTTTTCTATCGGTTCATCTTGCATAAAATTGAATATACGATTAGTAAAAATTACTATCCTATGATACGACAACGCTGTTTCGCTTCTATCATTTAAAGCAGAAAAATATTTTATTGACTGCGTCAAATTTCGACAATATAATACAACAAGAACTGCATATAATGATTAGAATATTTTGAATATTTCTAGGAGGAACTTTTGATGAGTTCATTATTTAGAAAAAAACCGCTTGAAACATTGAGTGCGCAGAGCAAGTCAAAAAGCCTTGCCCGTACGTTAAGCGCATTTGATTTAACCTTGCTCGGTATCGGTTGTGTCATCGGTACAGGGATTTTTGTCATTACAGGAACAGTGGCAGCGACCGGTGCAGGTCCCGCCCTCATCATATCGTTTATTTTAGCGGGGCTCGCCTGTGCGCTGGCTGCTTTCTGTTATGCTGAGTTTTCGTCTTCCATTCCGATTTCGGGAAGCGTGTACTCATACTCATACGTGACACTTGGAGAGCTGCTCGCCTTTTTGATCGGATGGGATCTCATGCTTGAATATGTCATTGCACTGTCGGCGGTTGCCACCGGCTGGTCTTCATACTTTCAATCACTGCTTGCCGGCTTCAATCTTCATATTCCGGCTGCACTGACAGGAGCGCCGGGAAGCACGGCGGGCGCCGTATTTAACCTTCCGGCTGCGGTGATCATTCTCCTCATCACTGCGATTGTCAGCAGAGGCGTCAAGGAAAGCACACGCTTTAACAACGTCATCGTACTGATGAAAATCGCGATCATTTTATTGTTCATTATTGTCGGCATCGGCTATGTGAAACCGGACAACTGGTCTCCTTTTATGCCATTCGGGATGAAAGGCGTCATACTTAGCGCTGCCACTGTATTCTTCGCGTACCTTGGGTTTGACGCGGTTTCTAACGCATCAGAGGAAGTGAAAAATCCGCAAAAAAACATGCCCGTCGGCATTATTTCAGCTCTAGCTGTCTGCACGGTGCTGTACATCGCGGTATCGCTTGTGCTGACAGGCATGATGCCTTATGCCAAATTGAATGTCGGAGATCCTGTATCCTTTGCGCTGAAATTCGTCGGCCAGGACGCTGTTGCCGGAATTATTTCTGTCGGTGCGATTATCGGGATTACGACGGTGATGCTCGCTTTGCTGTACGCTCAGGTTCGTTTGACATTTGCCATGAGCAGAGACGGCCTTCTGCCTGGATTGTTCGCAAAGGTTCATCCGTCATTTAAAACCCCGTTCCGCAATACATGGCTGACAGGGATCGTTGCAGCGGGAATCGCCGGCTTTATTAACCTCGGAACGCTGGCCCATCTGGTGAATATGGGAACACTTGCCGCGTTTACGGTCATATCTATTGCTGTCATTGTGCTAAGAAAGAAACATCCTGAAATCAAGGCGTCCTTCAGAGTGCCGTTCGTTCCGGTTGTGCCGATTATCAGCGCAGGCATCTGCATTTGGTTCATGTACAGCCTTCCCGGCGTCACATGGCTTTCATTTGTCATCTGGATCGCTGTCGGAACGCTGGTTTACTTCCTATATTCGAGAAAACACAGCTTATTAAACAAATAATCTCTTTTTAGCCGGCGGTGCCTCACCCGCCGGCTTTTTCCTTTTTTTATGTGCTATACTTTGAATACATATGAGGAAAGGGAGACACACAGATGAAACGATACCGCACTTTATTATTTGATGTAGATGATACCATCCTTGATTTTCAAGCGGCAGAAGCTTTAGCCCTGCGTTTGCTGTTTGAAGATCAGAACATTCCTTTAACAAATGACATGAAGGCGCAGTATAAAACCATCAATCAAGGTCTCTGGAGAGCCTTTGAAGAAGGTAAGATGACAAGGGATGAAGTCGTAAACACGCGTTTTTCCGCTTTGCTCAAGGAGTACGGTTACGAGGCGGACGGCACCTTGCTTGAGCAAAAATACCGCCGCTTTCTTGAAGAAGGACATCAGCTTATTGACGGTGCATTTGATCTCATCTCAAATCTGCAGCAACAGTTTGATTTGTACATCGTGACAAACGGCGTGTCTCACACACAATATAAGCGTCTCCGTGATTCAGGATTATTTCCATTCTTCAAGGACATTTTCGTTTCTGAAGACACAGGCTTCCAAAAGCCGATGAAGGAATATTTCGATTACGTGTTTGAACGGATTCCTCAGTTTTCAGCAGAGCACACATTAATCATCGGGGATTCACTAACTGCTGATATCAAAGGCGGACAGCTCGCCGGGCTTGATACTTGCTGGATGAACCCTGACATGAAGCCGAATGTGCCAGAGATCATACCAACCTATGAGATTCGTAAGCTTGAAGAGCTATATCACATTTTGAATATCGAAAATACCGTCAGCTGCTAATCAGGCTGACGGTATTTCTTTCATAAGAATCTTTTTTCCTCTTGATAAATTCTTCACCTTATGAATAATATGGTGGTATGCTTTGGTTATATATGTAAGGAGGAGACTCAATTGGCTATCGCCGCCCCGTTAAAAGAAAAAACAGTTCAAAAACCAGGCACCACGGTGTATCCGATTTTGATTATTATCGGAATTTGCCATATGCTCAACGATTCGCTTCAGGCTGTGATTCCGGCCATGTTCCCTATTTTGGAACGCTCCATGAGCCTGACGTTTACACAGCTCGGCATCATTGCTTTCACATTAAACATGGTGTCATCCGTCATGCAGCCTGTTGTCGGCTGGTATACCGATAAACGGCCGCGGCCGTATGCGCTGCCAGTCGGTTTGACCGCCAGCATGCTTGGCATTTTGGGCCTTGCATTTGCCCCGTCATTCATAACGATCTTATGCTGTGTGTTTTTCATTGGATTAGGCTCGGCCATTTTCCATCCGGAGGGCTCCCGTGTGGCGTATATGGCCGCCGGCACAAAACGCGGGCTCGCCCAATCGATTTATCAGGTGGGCGGAAACTCAGGCCAGGCGATGGCGCCGCTGATCACCGCGCTGATCCTTGTGCCGCTCGGGCAATTCGGCGCTGTTTGGTTCACGCTTGTCGCCGCGCTTGCTGTTATGTTTCTCATGTATATCGCGAAATGGTACGCCTCACGTCTCGGCAGCCTTGCCCAGAAATCAGGCAAACAAAAGAAAACGGCTGAAAACACGGCCATCACCAAATCTGTTGTATCTGCTCTTATTATTATTATATTTCTCATTTTTGCTCGATCTTGGTATACGAGTGCGATCGGTAACTTTTACACGTTTTACGCGATGGATACATATCACGTAAGCATTCAGCAGGCACAAAGCTATATTTTTGTCTTCTTGCTGTTCGGCGCAATCGGCACGTTTCTCGGCGGCCCGCTTGCAGACCGTTTTGGAAAACGCTTCGTTATTCTCGGTTCGCTGTTATGCTCGGCGCCGCTGGCGATTGTGCTGCCATTTGCCGGCCCGGTTCTCGCCTATGGCGTGCTCGCATTGATTGGCTTGGT
The DNA here is from genome assembly GCF_037963335.1 of Bacillus sp. PS108. NCBI lineage: Bacteria > Bacillati > Bacillota > Bacilli > Caryophanales > Bacillaceae > Bacillus > Bacillus sp. PS108. The sequence continues at coordinate 768,238 of NZ_CP150155.1, read as the reverse complement.
TCTGATGTCGAGCTTTTCTGTAACGGTCGTCTACGCACAGGAGCTAGTTCCTGGAAAAATCGGCACAATGTCCGGTTTAACCGTCGGGCTTGCCTTCGGGATGGGCGCAATCGGCGCTGTGGCGCTGGGCGCTCTGATTGACGCCGCGGGACTGACCCCGACGATGATCGCCATTGCCTTTCTCCCGGTTCTTGGCATCCTTGCCTTCCTATTGCCAAGTGACCAGAAGCTGAGAGAATGGCATAGCTGAAAAAACCCCTGCCAGGCGGCAGGGTTTTTTTAATCCAGCTGGATAAAATGAGTGTCAGGCACTGCGTGCTTCGGGATAAAGCCATCCGCAAAGTCCGGAAACGCCGACTGTATTTCATCAATCCATCTTTTCAGATTTAATATATACGGCATATAAATCATCTCAATTGTCGCTTCGTCTTCAATCCGGTAGTACCAGCAAAGATTAAACTCTTTTTCTGTCACCAGTGTAAACCCAGAGAAATGATAGAAAATCAGCGGCGTTTCATCTATATACACGCGGCCGTCCTTTTGCCCGACCTTATAGTTTTCGATATTCCAAAGCGCTGTATTGGCTCCTATTGATTTGACAACATGAACACCTTTAAACTGCGCCGGCCATTTCTCCACATATCTTTGATCACCATATGTCTTTCGTTCCGTATCCATTTCGACCGTGCAAAATTCAATACAGTCCTGTCTCCACTGCCACACCGCTTCATATGCTTCCTTTGTATTACCGGCGCCGACAAAGCCTGTATTAAAGCGTCCGGTTCGGTTGTAGTAGGACATGAAGCGCGGCGAATTACGATGATCAGTCAAATACAGAGACGCCGTTGGGTTTTCTGCAAAAATACGTGCCGGATCAGAAAAGAAAAATAGATCCGTATCCATATGGGCAAAGTATTCAGCGTCATCCCACTTGCTCATCACATGAAACAAAAAGGCAGGCTTTAACGTCCAGCAATATTCATGAAACGTTCTGTTGCTTTTCGCTTTCAACAGCTCCGGGTCTTCCATTTCATGCAGCTGCACAAAGGTTACATGCTCCCATGGAACGTGCTGAAGCAATTCATACGCTTTCTGGTCGACACACAGCACATATAAATGAAAATCATCGCAATGCTCATGGAGAGAATGAATCATAGGCATGAGCTTAAAGATATGTGTCCTTGACACTATCGTTGAAAAATGAAATGTACTCACTTATACCACATCCAATGATCTAAGATCCACGTGCAGCAAATCGTTGACAAGCGCATACAGTGCGTTGGCAAAATCGTTCACGCCTAGCTTTTTCTTCGCCTTAGGCAGAAGCTTGCGGACAGTTTGCAAATCAAAGCTTTTCGCCGTCACCCTTGGGGATTTCTTTCGCCAATCCGGATCAATGTTGCGCTCTTTAACAACATGCAGAAGTTCAAGAAACAGATTCAGCAGTATATCATATTTCTGTGATTCCAGCAGCTTTTGAATATCAGCCATGATTCTGTTCGTCATGTCAGGCGGGAACGGCCCATTAAAAGCGAGATGAACGTCTAAGGAGCGGATGTTATTGTATTTATCGCACATATAGGCAATGTTTGCCCGAATATCGTCTACAGATTTACAATTGCTTGGATGTTCCTGATGAACACTGACAATATCACGGCGAAGCCTGAAGGTCAATCCGGCCTGATGAAGCCTGATCCCGAGGTCATAATCCTCAAACCCGTACCGCACAATGCCTTCGTCAAATAAACCGAGGTCAACCACATGCTTGCGTTTCACAGAGGAATTATTCGTGATAAAAAAGCGCCATGGCATATGATAGCCTTTCAAGTCATCGCCGTACTCATCTAAAATCTTCTTGAGCACGTCTATAAAGTCGGTATCGAGGTCAAAGCTTTTATCAAGAAAGCTTCCGTTTTTGATGTCCGCTTCCTCCAGCAGCTTTTGTTTGTCTTTCTTCGGCATTTCACCTGTGAGCTTTGCGAGCTGTTCCTTATGTTCTTCTTCAAATCGTTCATAGTAAAAACTGTAGATCCGTTTCCAAAACAACCCGCACACGACGAGATTCTCTTCGTTCTCATGGGCTTTAATATGTTTTGCCACAAGGTCCTTTGCCGCAAGCATATCGCTGTCATGGAAAATCAGGATGTCTCCTCTGGCATTGCGAAGCGCCTGATTTCGTCCGTACGCAATGCCCCTGTTTTCTTTAATCCGTGTAAAGATCAGCGGAAAATCAGCTTGAAATGACTCAAGCATCGAGAGCGTCCCGTCCTCAGAGCCATTGTCCGCTACAATGACTTCGAATTCTTCATCGCACTCCTGCTGGTTTAGTGACAGAAGGCTGTTGTAAAGGCGCTCCTTTGAATTATATGCAGGAATAATAACGCTTGCTTTCACTTCATTTTCACTTCCTGTATTTACTCATTTATTTGTTGTCATCTTTTGAAGCAAAACCGTTAAATTCAGGGTCTAACGTTTTCATGTGCTGAATGATATGCGGCAGTGTCTCTTGATACAGTTCATGCACAAACGGCAGATCTGTGCGGGTTGTTTCATGAATCTGTTTGATTTCATTGATGCTGACGATTCGGTATCCGCTGAAATGATAAAAGATCAGCGGACTGCCATCCTCCAGCACGATCCGGCCATCTTTCCAGGAAAACGTATGCTGCCCATAATTCCAATGCCCAATGTTCACGCCGGGTGTTGTAATGTCACACACATTCGGAAACAGCTCAGACATATAATCCAAATAGCCCTGATCACCGAATTTCCCTTCACCCGGTGCATTTTTGCATTCCTCAAGACAGCGTTCCTTCCACCACTCCAAGCAATCCGTGCCTGCATCATCATGCTTGAAGCTGATAAACCCGGAATTATATCTGCCTAAAAGACGCTGCAGCATGTCAATCTGCTCTTTCTCAAAAGAAGGGATTACAATATCCCCCCGTGAAAGCAGCACCGAGCAGTCCGGCTGGTTTTCAAAAATCGGCGATGGATCTGCATAGAAAAAGAGATCCCCGTCAATATACGTCACACGCTCCAGCTCAGGATTGCTGTTCAGCACAGCTTGCAGAAAGATCGGCTTCATCGTCCAGCAATACTCACTTTGATCTCTAGTTTCCTTCAGCTTCAGCAGCAATTCATTTTCAAGAGCGGCCACCGGCACAAGGTTCAGCTGCTTCATCTTCAGCTTCTGTAACACGCGGTGCGTATCTTCATCCATGCAAAGTATAAAAATGGGACTGTCTTGATCAACTTGCTCTAACGACTTAAACAAAGCTACTGCCTGATATAATCTTCCTTTTGATAAAACGGTGCAATACGCGCTGGTCACAGTCTTGTTCACCTCGTTTCACATTACTTTTTGAAGAATTCCGTATACCACTCAATCGTTTTTTCAAGTCCCTCATCAATAGTGTAGGCCGGTGTCCAATTCAGCAGCTTTCTTGCTTTTTCCGCGGATAAATATTGATGTTTGATTTCATTGCTTCCCTGATTCAGCACCTTAGGTTTCAGATTACTGTTCATTTTCTTTAATATTTTCTCTACCAGTTCAAGTACGGTCAGCTGGATCTCATTGCTGAAGTTAAAGGCCTCTCCGGCAAGATTGTTTTCTTCCATTTTTTCTGCAAGAAGCAGATAAGCCTGAACGGCGTCTTCAATATAGAAGTAGTCCCGTACAAATGTGCCGTCGCTTCGGATTTCCGGCGCTTCCCCGTTCAGCACAAGCTGAATCGTCTGAGGAATGATGCGGTTGAAGTTCAAATCTCCGCCGCCGTATAAGTTTCCGCAGCGCGTAATGCAGACCGGAAGCCCGTACGTGTGAAAATAGGTGTGGCTGATCAGATCTGCGCAGCTTTTTGAGACGTCGTACGGGTGCTTGCCTTGCAGCGGCATGTTTTCATCGTATGGAAGGTTTTCTTGATCGCCGTAAGCTTTATCACTTGAAGCGACAATGACCCGCTTAATTAACGGATGCTTGCGGCAGGCTTCGAGAATATTCCAGGTGCCGAGGATATTCGCTTCAAAGGTAGAAATCGGGTTGCGGTTTGCCACGCCGACAATCGCTTGTGCAGCAAGATGAAAGACTGTGTCGATCTCATACTCGCCAAGCGCGCGTTCAATCACAGCCAAGTCCTCAAGAGAGCCCCGCACGATGTTCATTTTCTTGATATGTTCTCCCTGATAAAGATTGGATTGAGGCACATGATCCCTGACTAGCCCCGTAACGTTTGCGCCCTGTTCGATCAGCTCTTTCACCAAATAGCTTCCTAAAAGACCTGTGCATCCCGTGACAAATACGTTTTTATTTTTCCAGAAACTCAAATCAATTCACCATACCTTCCATACTTGTTGTCCTTGATTCCACATTTTGTTGACTTCTAAGAGATTTTTATACGTATCGATGGCCGTCCAAAATCCGTAATGGCGGTACACAGCAAGCTCCCCATCTTTGGCAAGGTTCTTCAGCGGTTCATCTTCGAACATCGTGTTCCCGTCCTTCGGCAAATAATCGAAAACCTTTGGACTAAGAACGAAGAATCCGCCGTTGATGATTCCATCACTTGATGTCTTCTCAGAAAATGTTTTCGCCATGCCATCCTCAACTGTCAAGGTGCCAAACTGCGAGACTTTGTCAATGCCGGTGACAGTCGCGGCAGCACCTTTTGTCTGATGATAGCTGATGAGATGGAAAAGATTGATATTGGCCAGCCCGTCTCCATAGGTGAGCAGAAATGTTTCATCACCGATATAGTCTTTCGCCTGCAAGATTCTTCCGGCTGTCAGCGTATCTACCCCAGTCTCCAAAAACGTAATTTTCCACGTTTCAGGCTGCCCCAGCATCTGTACCTCTCCCGTAGAGCTGTCGAGTGTCAGGCTGTTGTGCTTCCATTCATAGTCGAGAAAGTATTCCTTGATTTTTTCTCCTTTATAGCCCAAAAGCAGAATAAACTCGTTTACTCCGTAGTACTGATAAATTTTCATAATATGCCATAGAATCGGTTTGCCGCCTATCATGGCGAGCGGTTTAGGAATGTCATTCGTGACTTCACTCATTCTCGTTCCTTTTCCGCCGCAGAGAATGACCGCTTTCATCTCTACCCCTCATCTCTATGAATATTGAGTTCGAAACCTGGTACATCTTCACAATCTATCAAGGCATTTCCCCGATAATTTGTCCGATTTCAATCCGGTTTCAAAATCTACTGTAATGATATGAGAGAAAGCCAGCCTTGGTGACCAAATGGAATCTATTTTTTCAAGTTGGTTGTATAACCAAAAAAAGAGCCTTGAGCGAAGGCAATGCGCCCGCTCAAGGCTCTTTTTCATCTTATTTGATTTCTTTCTCCTTGCCGTAATGATAGTCTGACGGATCAACGGCTTTGAAATCATTTAGTTTATGGAACCTCAGCAAGTCTTTGTACAGGACACTGTCTGAAAGGCTCAGCTGCTGGTTCACTCTTGTTTTCAGATTCTTCGTTTCTTCATTCGCTTTCAGTTTTTCACCTGTCTTCGTATCGTAAATGATATTGTCGACTGATGTGTACTTCGGCGTTACGAAGTCTCCGTTTCTGAATGCCACCGTATCGTCGTGGTCTTTAGAGAATAAATCAGTACCAAAGTTGATATATTTCTGAGAATCAATTCCTTCTAAGTGCAGAAGTGTCGGCATGACGTCAATTTCGCCGCCATACGTATGGTTCACTCCGCCTTTTTTGCCAGGAACGCGGATCATCAGCGGCACACGCTGGTTCTGTGCGTTTTGATAATCTGTGATCTCTTTTCCAAGAATCTCTTTCATCGCTCGGTTATGGTTTTCAGAAATACCGTTATGGTCACCGTAAATCATGATGACTGAGTTGTCATACAGGCCGGCTTCCTTCAGCTCCTTGAAGAATTGCTCAAGCGCTTCGTCAAGGTAACGCGCTGTCTGGAAGTAGCTGTCAACTGTGTTATCGCCTGTTGTCGCTTTTTTAAGAGACGCGTCTTTTTCATCAAGGTTAAACGGATAATGGTTTGTCAATGTAATCAAATGCGCATAAAATGGCTGTTTAAGAGATTCAAGCTTTGGAATCGATTCTGTAAAGAACGGCTTATCCTTAAGCCCCATATTAATCACATTTTCATCTGACATATCATACGTGCTTGCGTCGAAGAACTTGTCATATCCGATATGTTTGTAAATCTGGTCACGGTTCCAGAACGATTTGTAATCACCATGCAGGACGGCGCTTGTATAGCCTTCCTTCTGGTCTAAAATCGCAGGAAGCGACTGGTAGGTGTTTTCGCCTTTCGTCACAAACGCGGAGCCTTCAGGAAGACCGAAGATCGAGTTATCCATTGTCAGCTCGGCATCAGATGTTTTTCCCTGGCCTGTCTGATGGAAGAAGTTATCAAAATACGTCACATCTTCCCCGCCGTGCGCAAGTTTATTTAAGAAAGGCGTCACCTCTTCACCGTTTAGCTTGTAGTCAATCAGGAATGACTGGAAGCTTTCGAGGTGAATTTTAATGATATTTTTGCCTTTGGCAGAGCCGAAGTACTCGGCGTTTGGTTTCGCATAATGAGACGTCGTGTAATTCTCGACACTTGTTAAATCATCGCTGCTTGCATAGGCTCTTTGCGTCTCTGTTTGAGCCGTCTGTACACCGTCATAAATGGTGTAGTTGTATAAACCTAAATATTTCACAATATAATTGCGGTCAAACGTTCTTGTCAGCAGTTGCGGACGGTCTTTTTCCGCATAGTGCAGGTTGATGAAAAACAGTGCGATCCCAGAAAGGATCACTAAAGATGCAAAGCGTTTTTTCATTTTGTATTCTTTTAATTCAGGTCTCCAGATCAATACCGCAATCAAAATGATAATATCTAAGAAATAGAAAATATCATGACCGGCCATGATACTGAAAATCCCGTCTCCCATGTTTCCAACGTTTCCGGACTGTTTAATGTTCGGGAACGTCAAGAAATCGTCAAAGAAACGATAGAATAAAATATTTGCATATAACACAAATGTCATCAAGAAATCGATAATCAGCATAATAATGGCTGATTTACGCCCTTTCGCCAGCAAAGCCAGTCCTAAAAAGAAGACGGCGCTTGAGAATGGGTTAAATATCAGGAGGATCTCCTGAGTTGTGCCTTTTACCCCAAGATTAAACTCAGTCTTGTAGGATAAATACGTTTTTGCCCAAAACAGTATAACAGCCAGCACAAAAAAGCTAAGTTTGTAAGAAAAAAGTTTCTTCATGGCAACCTCTACTTTCTTAAACACTTTAAGTTCTTCATTCATATTTACCTGCTCTTTATATCCTGCCTTCCAATTCCTTCTTTCCAAACAAAATCAAGGCATCACACAACAATAAATACACCGCGGCAAGCCGGAATATTTATGTTTCGCACCATATCATTTTTATTACAACCATTTGGAAACCAATCACTGGACGAAAGAAACCTTCATTTCGTTTCACATTTTTTTCTCGGAAATAAAAAAAGGATTTCTTTTGTCATGTGTGCCTTTGAAAAAAGAAATAGATACCGAGTATAAGAATAACATAAACTAGCAAAAACGAAAAATAGGTTTTGCAGACAGCCCGCCCTTCCGGCGGACTGAAGTTATTGTATGCATCAATGTTTAGCGCGATCACCATTTTTTCGAAAGGACTAAAAAGACTGGATGTCTCCAGTCTTCTTTATCTATATCCCTGCCCAGACATCCTTAGCGTACATACCGGTATCCTGCAGATGTCTCAGCCAGTTTTGCGCTTCTTGTTCCCCGGTTCCATGGACAGCCTGATACGCTTTTTGAAGTGCCGCCTCCACATCCGGGGCCATTTTGCTGCCATCACCGCATACATAAAGCCTGCCACCGCGGTCAAGGATTGATATTAATGTATCTGCTTGGTCAGCCATGAGATGCTGGACATATGTTTTCGGCATGCCCTCTTTTCGGGAAAAGGCTGTGTGGACAGTGACGATTCCGTCTTTTTCAAACCGCTCAAGCTCATCTCGGTAAATAAAATCCCGATCGTTCCTGCATCCAAAATAGAGATGAGCCTCACCGAGCGTTTTGCCCTCCCGCTTTAAAACATCGCGGGCTTGAAGGAAACCGCGAAATGGCGCGACTCCCGTGCCTGGCCCGACCATAATAATTGGCGTTTCAGGGTCTTTCGGAAGCTGAAACCGGGATTCCGGTGTGCGGATAAACATCACGACATCATCACCGGCTTGACGCTCAGCTAAATCATTTGATGCCACACCCCTGTATTCGCCACGGCCGCTCCACGCCGGGCCGCGCACGACACCGACTGTGATCGATGCTTGCCGCGGATTCACTCTTGGAGAGCTTGAAATCGAATAATATCTCGGTTTTAACGGCCGTAAAAGCTCTAAAAATCGTTCAAACGGCATGTCGCACGCTTCATACTTTTCAAGCAAATCCAGCATGGAAATTCGTTTTTTCAATATTTGCTCCTGATAAACACCCTCTGCTGACAGTTCTTCTAATTCGCGCCTATGCGGCGGACACACTGTAAATGCCGCCAGTTCACGTATTTGCGCTCTTGTGGCTGCTTCCTGCACCTCGACGCTGTAGCTGAGAAGATCATGCAGGCTGACAGGACGGCCCAATGGCAGATGCCCCGCACTGCGGCCGCTTGCCGACAATGTCACTTGGTCGGTTCCCTTCAAACCGAATCTGTGAAGAATCCGGCTGACATTGGTTTGGCTGTTTTTTGGCAATACGCCAAGATGGTCGCCCTCTTGATATTCAACATCCGGCGGCAATGCGATTTCGATATGGCGGGTGCTTCGATCGCTGTCCGCAGACTGAAGTTCACGATTTTCAGCAATGGATGCGTGAGAGGCTTCGTACGATCTAGCCAGCGGAGACTCGCCCAGCCCTCTGACAAACTGAAGGCTCAGCGTGCTTCGTTCCTTATCGGCGTTTTCATTAAGCTCCAGTCCGAATGCCTTAATGGCGTCTGCCCACATGCTTTTTTTCCACTCGTCAAGCTGCCCTTCAAAATCACCGCTCACATCCCCTTCCCCGCGCGCAGAAAACCGAGTCGCGCCTTTCTCCGCAAGCTGCTCATCAATGAATCTCGGCACGTATTGATACGTGCTCGCCCAGTTGTGGTCGCCGCAGCCAAATACCGCGTAATGGACGCCCTCAAGCTCACCCGGTTTGATTTCTTGAAGCCACTGCACGAACTGTCCGGCATTGCTTGGCGGTTTTCCATTATAAGACGAGGTCACAATGACAACCGCTCCCTCTTTCGGCAGCTTTCCAATCCGGTCGTTCAGAGGTGCTGTCTCTGTCCTTACGCCGTGAAGACTGGCAGTATCAGCAAGCTCCCGGGCGACGCCTTCTGCGGTGCCGGTATCTGAGCCGTACAGCACGAGAAGCGGGCGGTTGTTAAGACCGATGACCGATGTGCCCTTTGCTTCCGTTTTCTCCTTTTGCTCATCAGACGCGGCTTTTTCAACTGCCTGAACGTCTGCATGAATGGCATCCTGATTACGGCTTTGAACCCTGATGTGAAAATCGCCCGGCTTAAGTGTTAAGGTTTGTTTGATATCAAGCTCATAATTCTCATGATCAATCAGTGTGAAATATTTTAGAATCATGCCTAACACAAGTGTGGCTTCATGAAGGGCAAACTGCATGCCGATACAGGCCCGTTGTCCATTTCCGAATGGTTTGTACGCATGATGAGGCACTTGGTCCTGATGCTCAAACCGTTCCGGCCGAAATTCTTCTGCGTCCTTTCCCCAAGCGTCTCGATCACGATGAAGCTGCGGAATCAGCACAGAAATTCTGTCATTCGTCGTGATCGGAAATTTTCCGCCAATGACTGTGTCTTCTTTTGGATAAAGGCTAAAAGCCGGAGCTGTCGGCCATAAGCGCAGTGATTCATTTAAAATCATCCGTATGTATGTAAGCTCCAGCACTTGTTTATAGGTCGGCGCTGCATCCGTCAGCACCCGATCGACCTCTTCATACGCCTTTTTCAGTTTGTCAGGATGCTTCAATAAAAAATAAGTCGCAAAGGAAAGCAGGCCGCTCGTTGTTTCATGGCCGGCAATCAAAAACGTAATGATTTGAAAGCGGATATTTTCGTCGTCGAGCTTTTCACCCGTTTCCGGATCTTCCACATTCAGCATGCGGGCGAGCAAATCTTTTTCATCCTGGTCTCCATTCGCCCTGCGCTCTGCAATAATGCTGTCGACTAACGAAAACATCGTTTGAATATCATGGCGGAATTGCCGCTTTGTTCTGACCATAAGCTTATCTTGAACATCAAGCCGCTGCATTTGATGCATCGCTTCATCAAGCGCCCGCACCATACTGTTGATAAACGGGTGGGGCGTTTCTCTGTAGTAACTGTTAAAGCGGTAGTTAAACCCGCATAGCCCAATGGTGTCGAGCGTCAGCCGGGTCATATCTCCCGGGACATCGACTGCTTCATTCGGATTGAGCCTTGCCCATTTTTGAATGAGCTGAACAGCGATATCAACCATTTTCTCATGATAGTCCTTCATGGCCCGCTGGCTGAACGTCGGCATCAGAATGTTGTGCGCTTTTCTCCAGTTAGGCTCATGCGTCCAGCTCGTAAACAATCCGTCACCGGAAAACGCGCGGACCTTTTCCAAGGCGCCTTCAATGCTTTTATCAAACCGTTCTTCATCACAAACCTCTTTCACCAATTCGTGGCCGGACACTACAATGGTCGTGCCCGCGGGTGTATGGATTTGAAAAATCGGGCCCTGTTCTTCCGCCAGTTTGATCAGCGAAAGCGTCGGCTTGTCTTTATCGATTAAAGGCAAATTGCCGAGCGGCCCAAACGTCTTCGGCTGAGGAATCGGGCTTGTTTCCTTCATCGAACCATTCCTTTCCGTATGAGATGCCTTCTATTTGACTACATTTCCCTTTCATGGTCATGATTATTCCGTTCTCCCAATTGACGCATGATCGCTGTTTTTTCTATACTTGAGAAGCTGTACAATACGCGAATAAGGTGAGTTTATATATGGATTTTGAAATTCGGTTTTTATCCTTTTATGTCATACAGGTGGAAGGCAAAGATGAGCAGGCGAACAAGCAGTTCAAGCACTTCCAGACCCTTGATACGAGTGAATTTGAAGAAAGCGAGCTGAAGGACTTTCTCGACGGGGAACTGAAAAAAATCGTCAAACGGAAAGCAGAACGTCATCCGCAGTCTGAGCAGGTGCCGACGAAAATCGGCCATTTTATCGTCGAGCCCGGCCACGAGCTTGATTCCAACCCAAACTACAACATGTTCAACCGCGCGCGTCTGGCGGAAACAAAAGAAGACTTCAATGAGCTGAGTGAGCAGTTCGTCCGCACGTACCTCGACACAAGCGCAGTCCGCGGCGGCGTGTTTCTCGTCGCTTCAGCCGTGCCGAGAAAATACTTTGACGAGTCATTTGTCTTCATTATGAAATGTGACTTTGAGCCGAAGGTCGCCCGCATCTCTGACGCGTCTTCTCTCATTAAAAAAGTCGAAATGGCGATCACGACAAAAAACATGAAAAGCATCCAATACCCGTACATGCCAGAGGAAGGAATGGTCGAGGAAGGTGAACTGAAAATCCACCAGGCCTCGCACGCCCGCTATTTTGAGGACTTTCTGAAATTCGTCGAGTACAGAGAATCGATGCCGGAAATCATGAAAAATCAGGTCATGAACATGGTACAAGAGCACGTCTACGAGACATTTGAAGACAACAGCGAAGAACTGAAGCAGTTCGAGCACGACATTGAAATTTGGGAAGCAAGCGAAAAACGGGAAATCCAAGAGCGCCTCGACACCCATCAAGTCATCGAAGCCTCCGCCCAAATCATCGAGCACACGCCAGAGGCCCAGCTGAAAATGAAAGTCGGAGAAACAGAGATTAAGGGATTGCTAGCGGATTTTGGCGATTCTATTCATCTCGCAAAAGTAAACGGGCGCTATGTCGCGCTGATTGAAGCCGAGACGATTTCGTTTGAGAAAGGCAGTTCACCGGTGGAGTTTTATAAGCCTGAGGGTTTGAGGGAGATTGTAGAAAGAATAAGCAAAAAAAATTTAGGAGATTGAAACTAAACAGAACATTATGAGTATATCTTTACATTGAGCAATACTTGATGTGGATCACGGATTTTGTTTTTAGGAAAGGTATTACAATTCGTAAGTTTAAATGAGATTGTCACAAATAAAGAAGGAGTTTGAAAAAACTGGGCTCCTTCTTTATGTCGGATTCGATTCAATTAAATAAAGTAAATGCTTATATTAGCAAACTAATAGAAATCTTTATTCCTCGTCAAAATAACTAAAATCAATTTTCTTCACAAAAAACTTTTCTTTAATATTAACTCCAATATCATAATCAATCATAAGTTTTGCAAGAGTCTCACCGTCAATAAGAACAATTTTCTTGCTTTGCAATCGTTCTGCATACTCGATTGCATTTTTCGTAAAGTATGAAGTTGTAATAAAAACTCCCTTCTTAGCTCCCATATCATCAAGTGCACCAGAGAAACTTTGAACCAATTCTCTTCCAATAGGGTTATCCCAACGTTTCGCTTGGAGATATATATTATCTAATCCTAATTTATCTTCTTTTATAATACCGTCAATTCCGCCGTCATTTGTTTTACCGGTAATTTTACCGTCACCATAACCCATAGCTACTAGTAATTCAACAATAATGTATTCAAGTTTTTTCCAATGGGCTTTTTTAATTTTTTGAATAATTGATTTTGCCAGTTCTTTTCTAATATCATCAAACTTTTCTGTCATTACTTCAAATGGATCTTTTACTTCCTCCATATCTTCAATTTCTTCTTGAATTTCATTACGATTGTCGTTTATCAATGATAACCCTTCTTGGGTTATTTGGTAGGTTGATTGACTTATTTCCTCTATGTAATTGGATTTTTTTAATCCATACCTTACTTGTCTTATCCTAGTTATAAAAATAGAATCTTTACTATTCTCGTAAGAACGCGATCTTTGTTCTTCGGTTAACATAAAATATTTAGTTAACTCCTCGTTTATATAGCTTGAAGTATAGGGCTTTTTGTCTCTAATTACAAGCAAAAAGGGAATCATAATGTCTCTTGATAAGGGTATATCATTCGGGTTAGAATTTACATTCTTAGTTATTTCATTAACTTCGTAAATATCCTTGGGCAGTCCTTTTTCTACGATTAATTTTAAAATTTCCTTTTGAGTTAGACCACTTTCACTGAGCTGTTTTATAATTTTTAAAACCTTTATTGAACTTTCATTATATAAAATACTATTTCCATTCTTAGTTTGTGGAATATAGTCACTAAAGTAATTAATCCACCTTCTCCCGCCACTCTCTGACCAACCGACAGCTTCTGACAACTTTCTTTTTGATATTAAATTCAACGTTATAGCCCCCTACAATCCCTGAATTTCAACATTTTTAAAGTTAATCCTTCTAAGTATAACGAACACGTCAGTGCGTGTGTTTGTAACACAGTACATCTATAGTCTACTTAAAGCTTAGATATTATTTTTTATATGATAAATTTTGTAATCTTACATGAATTATACTACAATTGAAAAAAATAGTTTATATACTAATTAGTTATAGAAGAAAATATAAAAGCCAAGTTATCTGGACTTTTACTATTTAATATCCTTCCCTCAACACCGCATAGCACTCCCCAATCAGTTCTTCCGCTCCCGGCTCTCCTTTCAGCCTGCGGCGGACGATTTCAGATGATAGGTTCTGGACTTTGAGCGCTCGTGGGGCTCTTCTTTTATAGTACGCCTGTAATGCTGTTTCGTGGTCGGCGTGGTTTTGGAGTTCTTCGGCGAGGACGATGGCATCCTCGATCGCCATTGCCGCTCCTTGTGCCAGGGTTGGCGCACCGGCGTGGGCGGCGTCTCCGCCGATGATGACGGGTCTTCGTACCATGGCTCCAGCACTGTGACCTGCTCCAGCGTATTTAAAATGATAGGATACTCATAAACACTCCATCTGCCCTTTTTATGTATGGAAAAAAAGCGCCTATCCAAAGACAGGCGCTTTTTCATTAATCATCACTGCTCAAAATGCCGAAGAAGCGGAGCAGGTTGATGAACAAGTTGATAAAGTCTAGGTACAGCGATAACGCCATAACCGGAATCAAGTCTTCCGTAATGTGGCGGTGTTTGATTTGATTCAAATCATACAAAATGTAAAGGGAAAAGACGATGGTTCCGATCACGGAATACGCCATCATCGCCGCTGAGTTTAACGGGCTGAAAATGTTGAAAATCCCTACCACAACGAGGGCGAGCACCGCTACCAGCAGAAAGGACCACAGGAAGGATAAATCCTTCTTCATTTTTGCTCCGATTGTGCCTAAGACGGCAAAAATGACAAATGTAGAGCCAAAGGCTTCAAGCACGACATAGGCGCCGGCGATGGAAGCGTAATGGCTGACGATCGGAAATAAGGTAATGCCGGAAACGAACGCGAATGTATATACAAACGCATACCCGACCGCTTTTCTTCTGCGCATCCAGAAGGCCAGAATAATCATCGCCACTTCAAGAATAGATAGCGGCAGCATCAAAGCGACAGGAACAAATTGGCCGATAAAAAGGCCGACAGTCGCGATCAGCAATGTGAAGACAAAGACTGTCAAAATGCGTTGCATGATCGATTGCTTACTCTCGTGAACCGTAGCTTGCATGTCAAAAATCCTCCTAAAAAATGATCTTAAAGGTCTATTATATAAAAATTGGATGAAATATGTATATGTTTTAAGGAGAATTTAATGAAAACAAACGCCCTTTACATTATCATTTTGATTCTTTCCTTTTCAGCGAAAAACGGTGCTTTTCTATTTTCTCAATTTGGGTAATCTGAGAATCATGAACCGTAATCTGAACTGTGCCGAAATCGAGTGTTTCCAGCGAGCTGATGATTTTTTCAATCACTTCCGGATCAATCGTTGATTTTGAAACCAAAAGACCTTCCCCCCTGTTGAATAGGTTTTAATTCATAGTATTCTTATAAGAATTATAATATTATGTTTTTTTCGATAAATCAATGGTGATTTCTGTTCAAATCAAAAAGGCATATGATCACCCGGTGACGGACACTCATATGCCTGGAAACTTCCTATTTGTTTTCTTCCAATTCCTCAACAATACAGCGGACACCCATGTTTTCTAATGCCTGCTTCAGCGTGCCGTACGTTTCATATTCACTAAAATCAAGCCCCAATTGAATCGATGTTTGGGCCACATCAGGGCGAATCCCTGAAAATACGGCTTTGACGCCTAATAAGAAAAGTGTTTTAGACAGGTTGTACAATTGCTGAGCCACCATGGTATCCACAATCGGAACACCCGAAAGATCAACGACGAGGCTTGTGATTTTTCTCTCGACACAGCGGACCGGCACTGTTTCTAAAATGACTTGTGCCCGTTTTGTATCAATTGAGCCGATAAGCGGCAATATCCCGATTCCATCGGCAATGGAAATAACCGGGCAGCCAAGCTCTGAGATCAATTCCTGCTGAGATGTGAGCCTCATCAGCATGAATTTTTGGTACTGCTCGGAGAATTCAATAATCAGCTTATCGAACGACTGATTCACAATGCGGTTCCATCGGTCTGCATCCTCATTTGTCACAATCTCCTGATTCTCTTTTATAAATGTGACGACTGCGTCCCAGAATGAGATTCTTGAATTGGATATGGCTTCTACGACCTCATGAACTTGAACATCCTGCTCTACCCTGTTTTTCGCAACGTTTTGCGCCCATTTTGTCATGTTTTCTTGAAAATCGGTTTGATCCTCCAGAAATGCGCTTGCGATTGTTATATTGGTAAATGTATGCTGCTCGGTTAAAAGTGTTTTCGTTTCTTCACTTAAATGGCTGGCGGAATATAGCTCGCCTTTTAGCTGGCAACGCAAACTGAACCATTTCTCAGTAATATCCGCAGTGTTGTCTATGATATATTGATATAATAATTGATCGATATTCACGGTCTGTCTCCTTTTTCGTAATAGAAGCACTTTCATTATAAAATGATAAATCGGAATTGTGAATAAGACTAGAGAAAAATCAAATGATTCTGCTCTCTGAGAGCATTCCTGCTTCATATCCTTAGGCGAATGCACCAATAAGAGTCCGCCCGCATAAACTGCAATGTACAGTTTACAATGAGAAAGGACGTTATCACATGTATTATGTTGATCCTTATATGTTTGCGGGGCATTTTTATGAGCCTTGGCCTGCTTTTGAATATGAATACCGATATCCATGGCCTGGCATTGGCAGCGGCGCTGTTCCGGGCTTCGGCGGCGGCTCCGGCCCTGGCATTGGCGGTGGCGCTGTTCCAGGCTTTGGCGGCGGCTCCGGCCCTGGTATTGGCAGCGGTGCCAGCCCAGGCTTCGACGGTGCGCCGCAGGGACCTCCTCCTTCCCAAATACCAGCGAAACCCCCAAAACCGCAGGGTTCTCAAGGAGCCGTTTTGTTAGTTGAACCAATCACCATTCGTCCTTGCCTTTTCCGATTTACCTATGTCTGGTTAACCAATGGCCGCTCATTTTGGTTTTACCCGATCATCCTTGGCAGAAGATCCGTCGGCGGCTTTTATTGGGATTCCTCACGGCGCCGCTGGGTTTATTTCGCCTTAGACACAAATCACATCGATGTTGTGAGCTGCTCATTTTAATAATCAGCCGGTTTCCCGGCTGATTTTTTTATGTTACTTCGTCCGTAAACAGGTTATAGTATTATTATCTTTTCAACTTGGAGGTTTCCCTATGATCAAACAAATTGGCACTGTTGCTGTATATGTCGAGGACCAGCAGAAAGCGAAGCAATTTTGGACAGAGAAGGTAGGCTTTGATATTGCAGCGGACCACCCAATGGGACCTGAAGCAAGCTGGCTGGAGGTTGCGCCAAAAGGAGCCGAGACTCGTTTAGTCATTTACCCGAAAGCCATGATGAAAGGCTCAGAGCAAATGAAGGCTTCTATTGTGTTTGAATGCGAAGACATCTTTGGTACATACGAGAAAATGAAGACAAATGGTGTAGAATTTCTCGGTGAGCCCAATCAAATGGAGTGGGGCACCTTCGTTCAATTTAAGGACGAAGACGGAAATGTGTTTTTATTAAAAGAATAAACTGTTGCGCACGGCGGTTCGATTCCGCCCTGCGCTTTCTTTGACAATGAGAATGAATTTCATTTACAATTATTCATATGTGAGAATGATTGGAGTGAGACAAATGTTTGTACAGTTGAGAAAAATGACGGTTAAAGAAGGCTTTGCAGATAAAGTCATAGAACGTTTCAGCGCTGAAGGAATCATTGAAAAACAAGAAGGTTTAATTGATGTGACAGTGCTTGAGAAAAATGTGCGCCGCGGTGATGAAGAAGTTGTTGTCATGATTCGCTGGGAATCAGAGGATCGCTGGAAGCAATGGGAAAAAAGCGATGCGCATATCGCTGGCCATAAAGCAAACAAAGGCAAACCAAAGCCTGACTATCTGATCAGCACTGAAGTGAGCATGTACCATGTACGTGCTGTCAAACAAGGGACATACAATCAATAAAAAGCTTGCGCCTTGCTGCAAGCTTTTTTCTAAGAGTCATGTTGATCTGCTTTGTTCGTATGTTACGGTATACAGCGGCTTATTTTTATGCCATTCTGCAAATAACACGTCCTCCGTCTTATCAATGTTCTTCTTTTTCAATTCTTGCTTCAGCCACTGTTCATCCACACCTGCTTCCTTCAGATTATCCCGGACAATCTCTCCATCTATGATTAAAGTGATCGGCAGGGAAACAGACTTCGAAGGAATCTGCAAATCCTTATTGGTCGGTTTGTCAAAGTCGGATTTTGGAAGCACACTGACCATCCCGTTTGTTTCCAAAATCGCATATTCTACTTCTTGAATCGAAAAGCTCCCCGCTTGCCTCAAAAGGCTTTGCAGCTGGTTAATGTCCATCTTATTTTTCTTCAATACTTTATATTGAAGCTCCCCTTTGCGGATGACGATATTCGGCTCGCCCTCCAAGAACTTTCGCGATGATTTCATTTTTTGCGTGATAAATTCAATAATATAAATCAGCACGCCCCACAATAGCGAAGCAAAAATAATTTCTTTGATTTTGATTTCATGATCGTAAACGGCATTTCCGACCAATTCTCCTAAAATTAAAGCAGAGATAAAGTCAAACGGCGTAATTTGAGAAAATTGGGTTTTCCCGAGAAGCTTTAAGATGATAAATAAAATGCCTAAACCGCAGACCAGTTCTACCGCAACACTTAAATAATTTCCCATATTGATAGCACCTACTTCTTGATAATACTATCAGTATGGTCAATGCTTTCCTTTCTAAACCGGAAAAACTCCGCTCAACGTTGCATGATGCATTGGAGCATGTCATTGAAAAGCTGCTCTGCATCACTGCGGTCAATCTTGACAAGCGGGTCATTGAGGAAGGCTTGAAACGCGAGGCCAGTGTCCTTTGTTAAACCTGCTTCCGCCACTGCCTCCTGATTGGATATATGCCTAGCCGCCAGCATTTCCACACCTTTCGGAAGCGCTCCGGACAAAATCGGCTGGACACGGTTCCTTGTGATGAATGCGTTTGTTTCGACAATGGCTTGTATAGGAAGGTTTGAGACCTGGCCTTGATTCGGCATATTTACATTTGTGACGAGTTCACCCAATCCGAGAAGAGCCGCTATGATATTCACGCCTTCTTCTCCCGAAGCTTTCTCAGCAACGCCTCGTTGTTGCACGATCAACCGTTCTGTTTCTTGTCGTTTCTCAGCTCTGTCTTGTTTTCTGAATGATATAGGTGTGAGATGAAATTTCCATACTTCAGGCTGTTTGAGGTATGGGCCGGGAAGAAACTCTGCCAGATGCCTGTCTCCCGCAGCAGGGATGGCGCCATACGTTTCAAATAAATCAAACGCAACACGGTGTGCCGAACAAAAGACGCTGTCCCTCCAGCTTTCCCCCTCCAGCTCATATCCTCCTGATTCCCCATAGTGCGCGCTGAATTCACGGAATATAGGCAGCAGGTCAATATGGCGGTAAGAGGCTTTTGTGATCCATGTAAAATGGTTAATGCCGAGCACATTAACGCGGATATCTTCACGCCGCGGCACCTCAATCCCCAGCCTTTCCGTGACCATTTCCGCCAATAACTTTTGCGTCCCGAATACCTCGTGGCAGCAGCCAATCGCTTTGATGCCGGGAAACACTTTATACAGCACTCTTGTACAGACAGACATCGGGTTTGTATAATTAATGACCCATGATTCAGGTGCGTAGTCTCTTATTGCCCGGGCAATTTCCGCAAATATCGGCACAGCACGCAAGCCCCTGATGATCCCTCCAGGCCCGACAGTATCACCTACAGACTGATAAATACCGCAGCGCTCAGGCAAGTGGACATCGACTTCCATATCATCCAGTGATCCCGGCAAAATGGAAATAATGACGATATCCGCGGCTGATAACGCCTTTTTCAAAGTAGAAACAGCCTCATATCTCCATTTGCCGTTCCCGCTGTGATTGCCGATCACTTCATTTTTCTGAGCGGCTTCAAAATCAAGATCATAGAGCGCCACCGTGCCTGACATCCTTTCATCAATCGACAAATCACTCATCAGGCTTCTGGCCCAGCCTTGGGACCCCCCGCCGATATAGGCAATCTTAATCTGATCTAATGTACTGATATGAAACACTCCCTTTCTCAGCCTTTCACCGAACCGATCAGCATTCCTTTTGCAAAGTGTTTTTGTAAAAATGGATAGACCGCCAAAATCGGCAGCGTCGCAATGACAATGACAGCGAGTTTAATTCCCTGCTCCGGCGGAACGGCATTTTGCATCGTATCGCCATTGGTCGCCGTTAAATCCGATAAAATCGTGACTTGGCGAAGCACCATTTGCAGCGGCCATTTTGCACTGTCATTGATATATAAGAGAGCGTGGAAGAAATCATTCCAAATCCCGACCGCATAAAACAGCGCAAAGGTCGCAATAACCGGCTTTGACAGGGGCAGGGCGATCCGCCAGAAGACGCCGATTTCGGAACAGCCGTCAATTTTTGCTGATTCCTCCAGCTCGCGCGGCAGCTGCTGAAAGAAGTTTTTGATAATAATAAGGTTGAACGGATTAATCGCCATCGGCAGAATCAATGCCCAATACGTATCCAAAAGGCCAAGTGATTTTACGACAAGATACGTCGGAATCATGCCGCCTGAAAACAGCATGGAGAAAATCACCAGATTCAACAGCAGATTCCGTCCCTTCACATGCCGCTTCGCCAGCGGATACGCCATCGTGAAGGTGAAAAACAGCTGTACAGCCGTCCCAACCACCGTGATGAAGATGGACACGCCCATGCTTCGAAGGAACGTCGGTGTCGAAAACACATACTTGTAAGCATCAAGTGTAAAGGTTTTCGGGAAAATAAAGAAGCTCCGCTGGGCGAGTTCCGCTTCTGTCGCAAAGGAACCGGCGATAATATATAAAAACGGCAAAATGGTAATCGCGCCGACACCGCCGAGAAACAGAATGTTGCAGACGTCAAACACCCGTCCGGCTTTGGTGTTGTGCATCGTGTGAATTTCAGCCATACCTCTCCCTCCTCTAAAACAATCCTTCCTGATCAAACTTTTTCGCAATGTAATTGGCGCCAAAAATCAAGATAATCCCGACAACTGATTTAAACAAACCGACCGCCGTGCTGTAGCTATACGCCCCTTGGGTAATCCCCATCATATACACATACGTGTCGAAGATGTCAGCCACACTGCGGTTGAGTGAGTTCGTCATCAAATACACCTGTTCAAAGCCAAGATTCAAAAAGCTGCCGATTCTTAAAATCAACAAAACGATAATGGTGCTTCTGATCGCCGGCAGCGTAATATGCCACATTCTCCTGAACCGCCCCGCTCCGTCCATGATGGCCGCTTCATACTGCTCTTGATCAACCGTAGCAAGCGCTGCCAAAAATAGAATCGTTCCCCAGCCTGTTTCCTTCCAAATGCTTTGCATCACAATCATCGGCCGGAACCAGTCTGCATCCGACAAGAAAGAAATCTGCTCACCTGTCAGGCTCATGATCATTTTGTTGATCACACCTGTATCGACAGTAAAGAAAACGAAGGTGATGCTGACAACAATTGTCCATGATACAAAATGGGGTACGTAAATAAAGGTTTGGATACATCTTTTATACGCGGCCTTTCTTACCTCATTCAAAAGCAGGGCTAAAATGAGAGGCGCGGGAAAGGCAAACAAAAGATCCAGGCTCGCCAGCATGAGGGTGTTGCGCAGCAGCCGGAAAAAATCCGGATTCATAAAAAAGTCTTTGAAATAATCAAAACCGACCCATTCGCTTTTCCAGAAGCCAAGATATGGCGAATAGTCTTTAAAAGCGATCAGCACGCCCCACATCGGCAAGTATTTAAAAATCAAAAAATAAAGCAGACCGGGAATAAGAAGAAGATAAAGCCATTTGTCCCGTTTGAGCGCAGCCATCCAGCTGATGCCTTTTCCAGCGGTGAGAACAGGTGAATCTCCCTTCTTCGGCACTGTTTCCATATCTGTTCTCCTTTCGTGATACCGGGGCGCCCGCCGAAAGGCAGGCGCATCGGTTTATTTTGACGATTGGTACAATTTGTTCAAGTCCTTCATCAGGTCATTGCCGCCGCTTTTTTTCCAAAGCTCCACTGCATCAGCGAACCCTTTTTCATCAATTTCTCCAATGATAAATTGTGTTCTCGCGTCGAGGATGATGTTGTCAAGCTGGGCTCCTTTTTGGGTATAGACATCAGATACAAGCGACTCAGCTGGGTTAAAGACGGCTATTTTTTCTCCTTCGGTTATGATGTCCTTGCGATGCTGGAAGAGCTTGGTTTTCTGGTCTTCGATGTAATACTCGCTTTTCGGAATCGACATGCTGAACTGTGCCAAGCCTTCATGCTCATACAGAAGAGATTTGTTATTTTTTTCAAGTGAGGTGAATACGCCGTCCTTGAGCTCGTAATTACGGCCCTTCACTCCGTTGTTCGTGAGAATCTGCGCTTCCTTATCATTCATCTTATCGAGGAAGGACAGCACCTCTTTCAGCTCTTTTTCGGTTTTGACGCTTGATTTTGGTATCGCGATCATGCCTGAATAACCAGATGTCGGGAAGGTGCGCTTGCCATTCGGTCCCTCAAGCGAGCCGACGATATCAATGATATCCTTGTTCGACTCATCCGCCTCCTCCATCGCGCTTTGGATTTGAGACGCTCTTGAGCCTGTATCAACGATGACACCCGCTTTTCCTTTTACAACCGGATCATTCCACTTCGCAGAATCCATGACAGCAAAGTCCTTATTGATCAATCCCTCATCATAGAGCTTTTTAAAAAACGTGAGCGCATCCATGTATTCCTTCGTTGTAAAATCCGGAATCAGCTTTCCGTTTTCAACACCGTAGCGGTTCGGAGCGCCGAACCAGATTTGCAGAACATCCCATGGGCTTCCGTTGCCGAGTCCCATCCATTTCGGCACGACCATGCCGTACGTATCATCCTTGCCGTTTCCGTCAGGATCTTTTTCCTTAAAGGCTTTCAGCACTTCATAGAAATCATCAAGCGTTTCCGGCATATCCAGACCGACATTTTTCAGCCAGTCGGTTCTGATGATCATACACGCCCTGATCAGATCCCTCGTTCTATAGATTCCGTACACCTCGCCGTTCACCGAGCTGTTCTTCAAAATCTTTTCATCTGCCTGGCTTAAATTCTTGTAGTCTTTTAAATAAGGAGACAGCTCCCAAAACGCCCCTGCTTTGACAGACTTGATAAAGCCGGCTGACTTATCTTTAATGACAATCGCGTGAGGCATCTCTCCTGAAGCCATGACGATGTTGAATTTGTCGTTGTAGGATGAATCAGGCACCCATGTGACCTTAATCTCTTTGCCTGTGTATTTTTCGAGCGCTTTTAATGAAGGGCTTTTATCACTCGGGCTTTCCGGCGATAAGAGCGGCGCCATAATTTTGATCGTATCTTTCGAACCGCTTGCTGAATTGGATGTTTCCGAATGGCTGCATCCGGCGATCATCATGGCAGCAAGCGGCAAGGCCATCCATTTTTTTCGCATTCTTATTTTCATGTTGCGTAAGTCCCCCTTTTTTCAATTTGCATTTCCCCTTTGCCCCTCTCAATATAAAGCGCTTACATAAATTCTTGCAATCTTCATTTTTTGCACCATTTCTCCTATGAAATTCCGGCTGTTATCCTTTTTTGCCCGATGTTTCTTTTTTTGCCGGAAGGGAATCTCCGATCAGTTCCAGCGCCGCTATGACATTTAAACACCATTGAGAGACAGTGTTCGTTGTCACCCATGGAAGCTCCTCTAGCTGCGTCCATGTCTCGATGCGCTCCGGTTTGATCGGAAGCGGCGTATGGCTGAGCTTATCTTCTAGCAAAAGATTCCACGCTTTGGCGGCGAGATGAGGATCTTGTTTTTTTCTCGCGGCGTAGGCTGTCATACCGGCGGCGAACATCGGCCAGTGAAAATGCCCGTCATGAAGAGCGCCTCCGCTTTTTTTCCGTTTTTCCTCATCACTGAGTGTGTAAAATTCGCCGAATTCACTCAGCATATCCTCCCATTCCCGGTCATCAAGAAGCTCAGCCAGCTCCATCCACACTTGCGGCGCGCCGAAGGCAATGATCATATGATATCCGCCCGCAATGCCGTCTCCCATGTGATGAAGCATCGAGGTCGCCGGATCATATTCAAATGTCGGGCCAGATAATAAGCGGAGCGGCAGCCGCTTCAGACAGTTGATTCCCGTTTCGATTTTTTTGAGATATTCCGGATTTTCGGTCCGCTCCCATTCCGCCAGCCAGTTCGAGCAAAACGCCGCCCAGTCCGGTCCCGTTCTGGCGTGAGTCGGGTGCTTGCCTTTCTCGTAAAAAGCGCGCATCGGATCGGTTTTGACAAGGGCATAATCGGCATCCTTCACTTCTGTCAAAAGATCTCCCGTCCGGTCATCACCCGTCAGATAATAATAGAATTTATGAAGCCCGGCCATGCTGATTCTCGCTTCCTTGCAGCCGCATCCCCAGTGCACAACATTATGCCGTGAGCCAAGCCCGGCATATTCACCGAGGTGAAAGCTGTCCGTTTCACTCGTATGGCGGGTCATGGCTTCTGCCATTCGGAAGATATCCTCTCTGCCTGAGCGGAAAAACGCCTGCCACAGCCATAGGGTCGGAACGAGCTCATTGTTTTGCCATGCGTATCCGCCGAGATCGTACCGCCACATATGCCGGATCGGGTCATACGTATGCATGACATCGCCATAATGCCAAAAACCGTACCATCTGCGTTGCTCTACTTCCTTTTTATAAAACAGAAAGGCCGCATCGAGATGTTCCTCCAGCTCTTTTTTGAGCGGATGGGATGTGTCAATGATGCTCCAAACCCCGAGTGCTTTTGATTCGTAATAAACGTCCGGCTCGCATACAATGAGCGGCGGCGCCTGCCATTTGTCAGCGAGCGCATCGAGAACTTCGTCAGACGGCATGTGCGAAAAGCACGCCAGGCTGATTTCATTTGTGTTCGCAATGCCGGTCGGATCAGAGCGCATTTCATCAAAGCCTTCATACGCGCTGGCCACGTGGGTGTTTCCTGTATAATGCCGCAAATCCATCGCTTCGCCGTCCGGAGGCCAAAGCCAGATAGTCATTTTGGGGCGGCTGCCGGCAAGACCTGTGATTTCCAGTGCTGAAGGATATTTCTCAAAGAAATACCGCAGGCCGAGAGCCACACCGCCATTTTCGCCGCCCGCATAGCAAAGCCCCTTCGCCCGACAGCCATGCAGCATGCCGATCCACGCATAATCTTTTCCGGTCCGTTTTGACAGGCTGTAATGATCGCTTGAATCCTGAACAAGCTTCACATCGTCCCAAACCGCATTCTGTGTGCCATGTGTAAACCATTCCTTATGCTCTTCATCTGGAGACAGCATTTCGCCATTGATTTGTTTTTCATAAAGCGGATATCGTTCATTGAATTTCCGTGTGCCAAACAGCTGGGAAGGTTCTTTGTACATCCCTTTCTCTCCCGCAAACCGGAAATGGCGGTTGTACGGCTCTCCCTCCAAAAAAAGGGCAAATTCGATGCCGAGCCCCTTAATGAATTCTTGTTTACCGCTCCTGTCAATCAGCTGCGTGTGCACAAGGCCGATCTCAGACAGCCCGGCATAAAACGTCAATCGGATGACAAACGGCAGCCATTCTTCATTCGTTTTATGGAGCACATGCACTCCCTCGATTTTGACTACTGCTTTGACAGGACCGCTCTGCTCAATCGCCGCCCGTTTGATAAAGCTGACAGACGTTTCTTGAAAAAGAACCGTTTCCGCCGCTGACTCCTTTCTCGTTTCTCTTATCGCAACGAGCCTCCCGCCTGCGGCGATCGGCTTTCCATTGATCTGCAATGATTGAATGAAATCAGATCCTGTTTTATGAATGGTACAAACGAGTGCTCCTGTATCCACTTGGATATCATGCTCTGTCTCATGAATGCTGAGCGATTCAGTTGGCTGCGGCACTTCTCTTTTGTGCACTGTAAAGCTTTGGTTTTCCTGACCGCCAAACACCGCCGCGTGCTTTGTCCACTTGATGCTCCCGTCCGGCCAATAGGCCGACGGTTCGCTTTGCACATATCGCGTTTCCGCGTTTTCATTCATAAGCGCCAGACGGTCACCCTTTTTTAATTCTCCTTTTTTCCATGGCACGCCCCACGTCACACCGCTTATCACCTTTGGCTGTCCTGATAACCATTTGATCTTTTTCATCGGTCGCTCCCTCCATAGAAAAAAGCTGATTCGATGCAAAGAATCAGCTGGGATTGTCAAATTGAATCACACGGTATTCATGCGGTCCGACCGCCAGCCTCCCCGCCTTTTCCAAGCGGTGCGTCAACAGATCTGTTCCCGCTTCCGGCAGTGTCACACTTCCTCCTTTTCCATCCATATTCACGATGATCCACACAAGGCCGTTATCGCCTTTGCGCGGGGCAACGATCGTGCCGGGCGTAACATCCGACCGGCTGGAAATAACAGCTTCCTCCGCGTAATGCCTAACGAGCGCTTCCAGCATCGCATCCCCTTCTTTCCCGGATGGAAGCGAGCCCAGCATGACAATTTTCCCCTCGCCGTAATTCCGTTCCGTCAGAAATGCATGGCCCGCCCCCGGTCCTGATTCAACCGTGCCAAGGGTGTTTCCGCTCTCTGTGTCAAACACCGCGCTCCATAGTCCGAGCGGCGCCGTGATGCCAAACGCTTTTCCTGCATTCACGTTCTCATTCATCGGAAAGGTAAACAGTGTTTTGATCCCTGACGTTTTCTCAAGTTCGCCAAGTCCGCAATCGGTATGAATGGTATGCTCGCATGTGCGCCCTCCTGTCAGCGGCCCGGTGATCCAGATGCCGCCCGCTTCAGCGAATGCCGAAGCTTTTTTGATAAATTCAGAAGACAAATACGGCACAAATGGCGTAAACAGCAAGCGATAGCCGTCCAGTGGAGCGCCTTCCGGAATAAGATCACGGTGAATCCCCGTGTTGAGAATACGTTCATAAAAATGCGTCACAAGCGAACGATGCCGGAGTCCCCGGTGAGGCTCAGTTTTAATAAATGCTTTTGCTCTGTCAGAGTAAGTCATCGCCGCCTCGGCTTGAACGGGTTCAGTCGATAGAATAACAGGCTCGATTTCCTTTCTTGCCCGCTCAACCGCCAGCACATTTTGGTAGCCAATGGCGGGTTCGCCCCAGGCACTGAGAACCGAACCGTGGGAAATCTCGCTGCCTGAACGCTGCTGTCGCCATAGCCAGTAGCAAAATCCCTGGCTTCCTAAGGCGTAGGACGATACGGCTTCGGCCTGCAAATACCCGTCTACGTGCGGGTAAGCGGAGCTATCAAGCGAGGCGGCATACGACGGACTCGTTTCCAAAATCCAAAACGGGCGCCCCTGTTTCAGATTTCTCCATAAATCACAGTTCAATAAAAAGGCAGAGGCGTTTTCCTGCGAAGCGTACGTGTCATAGGAGGCAAAATCGAGATTCTGAAACATTCGCTCATTGTCCACTTTGAACATGACTGATCCGTTATGCGTGATCGGCGCATCTGAATAGCAGCGGATGATTTTGGCCTGTTCATCCGCAAACGAAGCGATCATCTCCATCGAAAACAGCTGATACATGGTGCTTAGGGAAGCGTGATGCAGAAACGGGGCCGGTCCCGGCTGCGGGACTTGCTCAAACGTCTGATAGGTTTCGCTCCACACATCGGTTCCCCAAGCTTCATTCAAGCGCTCAATCACCCCGTAGCGATTTTTGAGCCAGTCATGCCATAAGCGCAAACATGTCTCACACATGCATTCTGCAACATGGCATTTAAACTCATTGTCTAGCTGCCATCCGATCAGCCCCGGGAGCCGGCCAAACTCCTTGGCGATGGCTGTGGTGATGATGGCGGCTTTTTTTCGGAAATACGGGTTGTTCGTACAGGCATGCTGACGGGAGCCATGCCCCATGATCTCTCTTTTTTCATTGACATGCATGCGTTCGGGCCGGCCGTGTGAGAACCAAATTGGCGGGGTAGGCGTCGGCGTGCACATAATCGTTTCGATCCCGCTTTCATACAGCCGGGCGATGATTTCTTTGAAAAAACCGACGTCAATTTTTCCTTCTTCAGGTTCCATGACAGACCAGGCAAATTCGCCGATCCGCACAACATTTACGCCAACTTCACGCATGATGTCAATGTCCTGCTGAATCGTCTCTTCATCCCATAATTCCGGATAATAGCAAGCACCATGATACAGTTTTCTCATCCCATTTTCACCTTTCTTTGATGATCGATTCTGTCAATGGCAGGCCGAGCTCCTTTATGCCTTTTGCTACAAGTTTCGCCATTTCATTTGCGCCTTTTTTTGTAAAATGCGTGTAATCATTAATCCCTTCTGAAATCATAAAATAGGTGTACACTTTTTCCTCGCCCTTCTCAGTAAAGAAAGCGAGACTTTTCTCCATCAGATCAATGAGCTGGACATTCTCCTCTTCAGCCGTCTGCTTCATGGCAATGCAGTAATCAGGAAAATCGTTCAAAAACACGCCGTTTTCGTAGTGAAAGCGGGCTACGGGGGTGACGAGAAGCGGATGGGCGCCTTTTTCTCGCGCGCCTGCGATATACTGTTTTAAATATTGTTTATAGGTCGTGTAGGGCTCGGTATAGCGCTCCGGCTTATTTTTCGACGCGTCATTATGGCCCATCTGCACGAACAGCCAATCATCCGGCTCGATCACATCAAGGATTGCCTGAAGCCTGCCCTCCTCCACAAATGTTTTCGAGCTTCTTCCCCCGATCGCTCTGTTGATCACTTGAATATGCTCCGGCAGATGCAAGCCGAGAAACTGCCCCCAGCCCCCTTGATTTGTGCTGTCTCCATACGTTTGAACAGTCGAATCGCCGGCAAGATAAATATGATTTGCCATTTTTCATTCCCCCTCGTTTTTTATACAGCTGCTTCTTATCCTTAGCCCTCCTACAGCGGCGACTCCGCTTTGCTGCCCGCTATGTACAGGGCGGGATTCGGCGGTTTTTTCATCCCTGTACCGAGGTAAAAGCTCGTATGCGGCGGCTGGTTGTAGGCGGTATTCTGCCAGGCGATGCCGAGCCTGTAAACCGGATCGTGCATCAGCGTGTAAAAGCGGTGGCGGGTGAGATGTGTCGTTGTATAGATACGGAGCGCGCTGCTGTCTTCCGTTCTCCATATCACTTCTTCCCGCCAGTCTCCGAACAGGTTGGCCTGAAGAACCGGGTTTCCTTTCGTGCCGTTGTTGGACAGCACGCCGGCCGGCTGAAATATCGTCTTCAGACAGCCGTTTTCAGCATCCCATTTTTCAATCTTTGGCCTGCCGATCGTTCCGTCCCAGTCATGATCAAGCAGTTCTCTGACCAAATCACCGTCCCACCAGATGGCGAAATTGGCTGAAGCGGGCGCTTTGTCGCTGATTTTTTCGCCTTTGCTCGTGAAAAGCCCATACGACATGCCATCATTGCCCGGCGGATCAATTCCCCAGACGAGCGACCCTTTGTAGCTTGGGTCAATATGAGCCGCCATGCCCCGGCCAACGTCAGTTCCAGCATGGACGCCCCATAATATCTCACCGGTTCCGGCATCTCGCAGTGACAGTCCGTACGGCTTCGTGGCGTCCTCATGCACCTGGAACACTTCAAGCCCTTTTCGTGACGGGTTCAGATCCCCTACATGCATCGCGTCTCCGTGCCCGAGCCCCGTTGAGTACAGGCCGGTTCCGTCATGATCGACCGCCATTGCGCCGTATATGATTTCATCCTTTCCGTCTCCATCGACATCCGCCACGCTCAAGCTGTGGTTCCCCTGTCCTGCGTATGCTTCATGTCCCGGCTGGTTGGAGTCAAATACCCATCGTTTTTTGAGCCTTCCGTTTCTGAAATCGTATGCCACGAGCACGGTTCTCGTATAGTAGCCGCGCGCCATAACAAGGCTTGGCCGCTCCCCATCCAAATAAGCGATCCCGGCGAGAAAACGGTCCATCCGGTTTCCATATCCGTCTCCCCAATCCTCCAGCTTGCCGCGGGGCGGTTCATATTCCACGGTCGTGAGTGCCTCACCGGTTTCTCCTTTAAACACGGTCAAATATTCCGGACCGGACAAAATTCTGCCCTGTTCGTTTCTAAAATCGGCATGCTCATCACCGATGATATGTCCTTTCCCATCTGTTGTGCCGTCAGCTGTTTTCATGGCGATTTCTGCTTTTCCGTCACCATCCAGGTCATACACCATAAATTGCGTGTAATGAGCGCCCGCCCTGATGTTTCTGCCAAGGTTGATGCGCCACAAAAAGGTGCCGTCCAGTTTATAGGCATCTATGAGCACCTCCCCGGTATACCCGTCATGGGCGTTGTCTTTTGAATTGGACGGGTCCCACTTCAGGATGATTTCATATTCTCCATCCCCGTCCACATCCCCGACGCTGGCATCATTGGCGCTGTAGGTGTACGGCTTTCCGTCCGGCGTGATACCGCCTTCCGGTTTGGCAAGCGGAACCTCCAGTACATTTTCCCGCCAGACGGAAGCTTCTTTGGACAGTTTTTCTTCCCTTCCCTTATTGACGGCCGCCACCTGATAAACAGCGTCAGCCGTTCCGTTTTGATCGAGAAAATTAGTGCTTTCAGCGATTGGATCGCGGGTGATCCGCTTTCCATCTCGATAAAGGTGAAAAGCCGTCGTCTCATGATCCGTGCCGAGAAAACGCCAGCTGACAAACACGCCCTGTTCTGTCTTTACCGCAATCAAACCTCTGGTCAAGTATTCCATTTGCCTCTTTTTTGGTTTCATTTGATGGGAACGGGCTGCGCGCAGCCCGTTCCTTCCCCCTTTCAGTTAAGGCGTATACATATTTGGTTTTGGCTGTTCCGCCATGCCGTCTCCTAAAAAGAAGCTTGTGTGCGGCGGCTGGTTATAGGCGACATTTTGCCAGGCGATGCCAAGCCGGTACACCGAATCGTGCATCAGCGTATACAGCCTGTGCTCAGTCGGAATGGTCGTCGTGTAAATGCGCAGTGCACTGCTGTCCTCCGCTCTCCACATGACTTCCTCCCGCCAGTCACCGAGCAGATCAGCCTGAAGCGTTGGTGTTGCTTTTGTGCCGTTGTTAGCCGCTGCGCCTGATGCAGTCAGCACATTTTTCGATACGCCGTTTTGATAATCCCATTTATCAATTCGGTTGCTGTCCAGCTGTTCCCGGAGCAGATCGCCGTCCCACCAGATGCCGAAGTTGGTCGAGGACGGAACCCCGCTTCCGATTTTGACCCCTTTCGCTGAGTAGAGAGAACCGTTTGCCCACACTTCCTGTCCCGGATAACGCGGGTCAATATCAGCAGCCATTCCCCGGCCTACATCCTTGCCGGCATAAACGCCCCAAAGGATTTTTCCTGTTGCAGCATCCCGGAAAGATAAGCCGTATTTTGCATTTTTGTCCTCATGAACTTGAAATACCTCAAGCCCCGGCCGGCCCGTATCAAGATCTCCTGTATGGAGGGCATCCCCATGGCCTAAGCCGGTCGAGTACATGCCTTTCCCGTCATGATCAACAGCCATTGAGCCGAAAATAATCTCATCTTTTCCATCCCCGTCAACGTCCGCGATGCTCAGGTTGTGATTCCCCTGTCCGGCAAACGCTTCATTTCCTGACTTTGAGGAGTCCAGCGTCCAAAGCTTTGACAGCTTTCCATCCCTGAAGTTATAGGCAACTAGCATGGTTTTAGCGTAATACCCTCTGGTCATGATCAGGCTCGGCCGCTGTCCATCAAGGTAGGCAATGCCGGCGAGAAAACGGTCAACACGGTTGCCGTAGCTGTCTCCCCAATCCGACACATTGCCGCGCGCCGGTTCAAAATTTGCGGTGACAAGCTCTTTCCCGGTTGAACCTTGAAACACAGTGAGATATTCAGGGCCTGAAAGCACACGCCCCTGTTCATTTCTGTAATCTGCATTGGCATCTCCAATTACTTTGCCCGTGCCGTCTTTTGTCCCGTCTGCCGTTTTCATTGCCACTTCCGCTTTTCCGTCACCATCAAGGTCATACACCATAAACTGGGTGTAGTGCGCGCCCGCTCTGATGTTTTTGCCGAGATTGATCCGCCATAACTTTGTGCCGTCCAGTTTATACGCGTCAATCAGCACGTCACCCGTATAGCCATCCTGTGAATTGTCTTTTGAGTTAGACGGGTCCCATTTCAGGATCAGCTCGTATTGCCCGTCACCATCCACATCGCCAACACTTGCGTCATTAGCGCTGTACGTGTAAGCTTCACCCTTTGGCGTCGTGCCGCCAGCCGGTTTATCCAGCGGGACGGAATGATACGGCTGCGCCCATACGGAGGCTTTTTCAGAAGACGGCTGTTCGGCACCGTTTACAACAGCCCGAACCGTATACGTTGAGCCCGCCGATCCGTTTTTATCCACATAGTTCGTGGTTTTGACAGGCGCAGCATTCAGTTTTTGCCCGTCTCTGTACACATTGAACAAAACAGATGCGTTTTCGGTTCCAAGAAACCGCCAGCTGACAAAAATGCCCCCGTCCGTCTTGACCGCTACAAGCCCCCGGTTCAGCGCTTCCATCTGCCGCGCTGCCCCTTCAGCTTTCACAGGACATACAGAGGCTCCCATCACCAACAAGACCAGCAACATAACAGCGGTAAACATGCGTTTCCTTTGTGTAATCATCAGACAGCTCCTTCTCATTCATCTGTAAGCGCTTACTTAAATTGGATTTTATGCGCTGTGTGAGCTGTCTTCAATTTCACTTTTTTGCATCTGCCTATTTCGGACACTGCACTTTTTTGCGTATTTGTCATTTTTTTGTTACCCGGCTTGATGGTGCTGGGCCTCCGTCTTTTGAAATCCCCTAAGAGCAAAAAACATCAACACAAGCCCAAATAAACACGGGCCGTAAAATGGGATCAGGCCAGGAAGCGTATAAAGCAAATAAAGGACAAATCCGCACCCGATCAGCATACAGCCGGTTGTCAGCGGTCTCATGGCACCAAACAGCAGTGCCTGCGGAATATATTTGCGAAGCGGGAGCTGGTAATGCACATAAAGGGGAAACACATACATCAGCGCGATGATATACAAAAGCCCTGCAAGCAGCGTGCAGTTTGTTACGGCAAAGGACAGCCAATTCGTACTGGCAGAAAAATAATGATAGTTGGCAGACAATATGATCAAAAGAGCCGAAAACGCCAATCCGATCGCATTAACCTTGAGAAACTCTTTTTTATAGGTATCGAGAAATAACGGTAATACCGGGACATCCTTTTGCCCCATCAGCCATTTCCTTATAACGGCACACATCGCAGCTGTGCTCGGCGCCCATCCGAAAAGAACGCCGCCCAAAAGTGTAAACAACAGCCACAGCCCGTTGAGCCATGCTATTTTCACCACCGCTTCGCAGCCTGCATAAAGCGCATCCGTTACAGTCGTCTTCATCTTCTCACCGCTTGATGTACGGCAAAATCCCTGTAAACGGCTTTCATGGGGGCCATCTGCCGGAACCCGATTTTTCCTTTTGTTAACACAGGCCCATATGTGCTGCCGTCGTCCATCCACTCAAGAATGGGCAGACCATTGATTGAAAAGTGCACATAGCCTTTGTCTTTGATCAGCTTCATACGATACGGAGAATCAGCGTCGTCTGGAGAAGGCAGCGGATCGGCCCCCATTGCGGCGAGGTGGAAACCGCGGCTTTTTCTTAAATTGCAGGTGCGGAACGCTCTTTCCTCCGGGTATTTTCTGCGGAAATACGACAGGTGGAGGGCATTGATATCTCCTGAATGATACTCAGGATATGTTCCTGTTCTTTTCCTGAGACTTGTGTCAAACAAATCCTCGCCGCGAATACCCGCAGCGGCAAAAAACAGCATACACAATCCCGGCTGCTCGATCGGAGAGAAGTCCCATGTCACAATGATGCCGTCTGGAAAGGTTTCCGGACACCAAAAGACAAAGTGCGCTTCGTCCTGGACATGTGACAGGTGCAAGCTGTGATCGTCAAATGAGATCTGTCCGCCTCCCTCCATCCGCCAGTCCTTTACATCACTAACTGACCGGAGCGGATTGTGGTACAGGCACGCGCCTTCCTTATACATGTTCTTTCCCCTCCCGGCTCACAAGATGGTCCTTAAGCGGAAGTCCGAGCTCTTCAATGCCTTCTGCCACAAGCTTCGCAACCTCCATTGCACCTTCTTCCGAAAAATGCGTATTGTCCTCAATGCCGTCCGGGTAATTCGGATGTTCATTCGGCTGAAACCAAACGAACAATCGCTTCGACTCCTCCGGCCCGTATGCTTCATACAGCACCTTTGTTTTCGCAAGCAGATCAATCACAGGTACATCGAGCTCCTTCGCCAGTGCTTTCATCGCATCGGGATACTCACCGAGCGTATGCTCGATCCGTCCGTTTTCATCAAAGCGGCGGCGCTGCACCGATGTGACGAACACAGGATGCGCGCCCTTTTCGCGTGCCGTATCTGCAAACAAGGTAAGAAACTGCTGAAATGTGGAGTACGGCTTCGTCCCCCGCGGTTTTTGGTCATTGTGGCCGAATTGAATCAACAAATAATCGCCTTGTGTGATGCGTTCGGCAATTGCTTGAAGCCTTCCTTCCTCCACAAAAGAATTGGTGCTCGCTCCACCTTTGGCATGATTGCGGACCAGCACACCTTCAGAAAACAATTGCCCGAATACCTGCCCCCACCCCGCCATCGGCGCTTCATGAGGCGGGCAGTCACTCACAGTGGAATCTCCCGCTAAAAATACTTGAATCGGTTTTTTCATCACATGTTCTCTCCTTTCACGGCGTTTCCTGATACATTTGCCTGAAGACACCCGGCGGCATGCCGACCTGTTTTTTAAAAATCCGGTTAAAGTAATTGTGGCGGTAGCCGACTTCTTCTGACACGTCATGAATTTTTTTATTCGTATTGACCAGCAGTTCTTTCGCCTTTTCGATTCTGATCTGGGTCACATAATCGATAAAATTAATGCCGGTCACTTGCTTAAATGCCTTGCTTAACGTATATGAATTCATGCCAAGCGCATCGGCACAGCTTTCCAATGAAATGTCCGCCATATACTGTTCGTGAATCATCGCAATCACACGTTCTGCCAGCTGCTTTTGCTGTCTGTTTTTTCTGCCCTCAAGCTTGGAAAGGTAAGGCGTCACCACTACATCCATCAGCCAGGCCGCCGCTTCATTAGGTTCGCGCAATTCTGAAATATCAAGAAACGGATTCCGGTGCTGAAATAATTCGCTGGGATTGAGCCCGGAATGCAAAATATCCTCCTGAATGCGGGAAAACAGCTGAATCAGGGCGGAATGCACATGCCTGTCTATGGCTGCCTTTTCCGCCAGTTCCCTCATACATCCATCTATCAGTTCCTTGGCTTCCTGTTTTCTTTCCAGCCGGATGGCCTGAACAATTTGTTTTTCCATCTCAAAGGGGTAATAAGGAGCGAACTGCTCATTCTGAGGAAAGTCGGCCTGCAAATCAATGACCTGATCCCGGTTAGCAAACTGCCTGCGGGATTTGCCGCTTTTCACATTCTGAAATAAAGAAGGAATTTCCGTGATACGCTCCGTTTTGCTGCTCAATGTCGAGGTCAGGCATAGTCCGGTTACATCCCCAAATTGGCGTGCCAGCTCCGTTATATACGCCTTCAGATCAGAGCTGTTT
Source organism: Bacillus sp. PS108 (assembly GCF_037963335.1). Taxonomy (NCBI): domain Bacteria; kingdom Bacillati; phylum Bacillota; class Bacilli; order Caryophanales; family Bacillaceae; genus Bacillus; species Bacillus sp. PS108. The sequence goes on along the minus strand of NZ_CP150155.1, from coordinate 732,876 downwards.
GTTTTCATCACAAGAACGGTGATAGAAAGCCGGCCGATATCAAGTATGGAGAGCTGAAAAACGCGTTTAGCCGCCAATTCCTCAGCGATATTAGTCAGGGTAAACACGGCAAGCTGTTCATCACCTTCACGGAAGATGCTTTTTTCACAGCGGAGCCCTGTCACCTGTAGATCAAGCACATGAAACACGTTTCCGCCGATGTTCCAGCCAGCCTCCTCCATCCGCAATCTGAGGCTTTCCTCGTTGTCATAGTAAAAATCCCCCTGCAAGAGGTGCTGCAAAAAACTCTTTTTCATATGGGGCGTCTGCCGCAGGAGCTGCTCTTGGAGCTTCCGGCTTTCAAGGGATAGATCCTGCCATCTCTTTTCAATCCACTTGAATTCATCCTGCCCGGACGCCTGCCATACTTTCTTCTCTCCTCCGGTAAACAAGCCAAGCAAATGCTGAATGGGACGATAGATTTTTTTTGATGCATACCATGTCATGCATACCGCCAAACCGATGCAAATGACCAGCATCACGATGATCACTTTTGATAAAAACACCATCGGCGCTGTAATAGCTGAAAGAGGCGCCGCTGACACAAAGGTCCATTGCTGATGCATCCGGTTCATTTCTCCAAAGGAGACAGAATACACCTTGCCTTCCCATTCCATCTGAAAATGGCCTTTCTCAGCAGGCTGTTTTTTTATCTCTTGAAGTAAAGTCTTTTCAAAATCTTTTTCCCCTTCATGAAACAGCACCTCTTGATTTTGATCTAAAAGCAGCGCACTGCCATCAGGATAGGGGGACAAGCTTTGCAGGATTGATTCCATTTCTTTCGGATCAACCGCCAGCATGATCACGCCGAACGGTTTCTCAGCCGCGCCCGGAATGAGCTGGATCAGCATCGCTTGATTTCCCGACCGTTTCCAATAAATGCTGTGGTCTGTGGCAAGCAGCGAGCGATACTTGCGAAGGCCCTCTTGTTCTGTCAAAGCGCTGTATTCAGGGCTCAGCACAAGTGGCCGGGGGCTGTTCAGAAAGATGGAAGCCTGCTCGATCAGCGGCTGCTGATCCCGCAAAAGAAACAGCTTTTTCGTTAATTGATAGGAGAACGTATAATCTTTCTCCAAATCCCTCTCGGCCAATCCGTTCATCAGTGAAGAATCGTAGGCCATCTGGGTGAGAGCCAGTTCAAGCACTCCCAGCTTCTCATCCATTCGGCTGACCTCACGCGCCACCTGTGTTTCATGCGATCTCTGCAGCTCTTTCTCCACCTTGTCGATCGAAAGAAAGTAGATTGCGCCGCCAGTCAGCAATCCGGGAATACAGGCAATCAGCAAAATGAAGACAAAGTTTCTTTTGAAATACGTTCCCTTCCAGCGAGAAACCCGTTCCTTCTGTTGAGGCTGTTTTTTCATCCCTTTCCCCCCGCCGCTGTCTTTACTGATACACGCGTTTTTTCGTTTTCAAAACATCAGCAAGAAACGTCAGCGCAAGTCCCTGCCCCCATCCTTGTATTCGTTTGTAAGGCACCTGTTTGTATCCTTCGGCATTTTTCATGACGGCTGTCCCGGCTGATACCTTGCTGACCCGTCCGTCCTCTTCCACCGCATCCAAAATGGCGGCAAGCGATTTCTGCACATATTTTGTATACAGCTTTCCGCTCGACATCAGAGCAGAAGCAATACCCGCTGATGCCGAAACCTCCAGATAAGAATCCGGATCATCCAAAATCGTATGCCACAGCCCTGATTCATCCTGAAGCCGGACAAGCGCGCTCAGCTGGTCTCTGAGCGATCCGTCGATGATCATAAAGGAAGGATGTGTCACCTCAATAAGGGGGAGCGCCTTTGCCATCGTGAGTGCCGCCCAGCCGTTCGCTCTGCCCCAATAAATCCCCGACAGATGATTTTGCGCTTTGTTGTCCCAGGCGTGGTAGTACAAATTCGTGACAGGGTCCTGAAGCACATCCTCATGTCCGTGAAACTGGCGCAGGCCGTCTTCAAAATAATCCTCACGCTCCATGATCCGCCCGATTCTCAGCATAAACAGCCCAGCCATCATCAGCGTATCCGCCCATGCCTGTTCAGGGAATACGTATTCTGCTGCATTCACCGTATGCTGAAGGATACCCTCGCCAAAGCGCGGCGCCTTATGCAGCACATATTCCGCCATTTCGGCCGCTGTTTCCAAATACACGTCATCACCCGTCACCTTGTGGAGGAACAAAAGCGTATGCCCGATGGAAACTCCGTTGATCGAAAGCGGCGGCAGCCCATCCTCCAGCTGTTCATCCACCCACGTTTTTAACAGATTGATATATTCCTCGTTTTCCGTCGCTTCATAGGCCTCCGCCACACCGTAAAACGCGACGCCGCCCGGCCAATCCCACGCAAAATCCATCTGAAATGTCCGTTTCACGATCCGGTCAATAACGGACGTCACCTTTTCATCATCAAAGATAAGCTGTGCCATCTGCAACACTCCTTTTTATTTTAATCCGGTCGTACTGATGCCCTGAACGATATATTTCTGAAACAAAAAGAAAACAAGAATCACAGGCAATAACGAGACGGCCGACATGGCAAACATCGCGCCCCAGTTCGAAGCCGACTCTGTATCGAGAAAAAGCTTCAGCGCAAGTGAAACAGGGTAAAGCTCCGGCTTATTCAAATACAAAAGCGGCTGAATCAGCTCCTCCCACTTCCAATAGAAGGAGAAAATCGCAGACGTCGCAAGCGCGGGGGCAATCAGCGGGAGAATGATCCGCCAAAAGCAGGCAAAGCGCCCGCATCCGTCGATTCGCGCGGCTTCATCCAGCTCCTCGGGAATCGTCCGGATAAACTGGATCATCAGAAAGATAAAAAACGCATGCCCGAAAAATTGCGGAACGACAATTGGTTTAAAGGAATTCAGCCAGTCTAATTTCGCAAACATAATATACTGCGGAATCATCAACACTTCATGAGGCAGCATTAACGTCCCCATCATGCACGCAAACCAAAATTTTTTTCCCTTAAACGGAATACGCGCAAATCCGTACGCAATGACAGCCGATGACAGGACGGCACCGATTGTTGACAGTCCGACAATGATCGCCGAGTTTTTAATAAACGTCAGAAACGGCTGTCCCGCGATACCCTTCCACCCTTCAGCATAGTTACTGAGAATAAAAGGGTCGGGAATGAGAGAATGTGAGGTTGTAAAAATACTGGCGCTTTCTTTAAACGAGCTGACAAACAGCCAAATGACCGGGTACAGCAGCAACACCGCCAGCGTTGCCGTAAAAACATGGAACAGTATGCGTTTGGGACTGACGCGCCCGGCTTTTTTTCTTTCTAAAACCGGGGCTTTTCTGACAGGCTCGTTGACCGGCTCCATCCGTCATTCCTCCTTTGACTCGTAATGAACCCAATATGACGATGTTTTAAACAATATGAGCGTAATCAGCCCGACAATGACAAGCATGACCCACGCCATCGCCGATGCGTAGCCCATTTGAAAATAGTTAAACGCACGCTGGAACAAATAGAGCGAATAGAGAAGTGTCCCGTCAAGCGGCCCGCCCTCGCCCTTCGAAATGATATAGGCAGGTGTAAATGTCATAAAAGCAGAAATCGTCTGCATCACTAGGTTAAAGAAAATAATCGGTGTAAGAATCGGAAGCGTGATCTTGAAGAAACGCTGCACCCGATTTGCCCCATCCACACTTGCCGCTTCCAAATACGAAGACGGAATGTTTTTCAGCCCGGCCAGAAAAATCAGCATTGACGACCCGAACTGCCAGACGGACAGCAGAATCAATGTCCACAGTGCACTTGTCGGATTCTGGTACCAAAGAATTTTTTGATCAATCCCGACAAAAAACAGCAGCGCATTGATGACCCCGTCATTGCCAAAAATATTGCGCCACATAATCGCCACGGCGACGCTCCCGCCGATGATCGAAGGCAGATAAAAGAGCGTTCTGTAAATGGCCGTTCCTTTTGCTGCATTGTTTAAAATGACAGCGATAAAAAGCGCGAAGCCGAGGCGGAGCGGAACCCCGGCAAGCACATACGTAAATGTCACCTTCAGAGACTGCCAATACTTTTCGTCACCCGTAAACATTTCCTTAAAGTTGTCGAGCCCGATCCATTTCGGCGCCGTAAACAAGTCATAGCTCGTGAAGGACAGAAACAGGGACGCCCCCATCGGGATCACCGTAAAGCATAGGAACCCGATGATAAACGGAGAAATAAAAGCATATCCCGCCAGATTGTCTTTTCTTATACTCCGGCTTTTTTTCATTGCGTCAGCCCCATTTCCCGTCAATTATTCCTCTCTAATATCTCATTGGCCTTTTTTCGGAACGTTTTGGCGGCTTTTTCCGGCGATACCTTCTGATACAGAATCTGATCTGACGTATCCTTCAGCAGCTTGATGACCTCCGCGCTTCCCACAGGCTCTGGCGGATCGGCTTTGCTGATGTTTTTTGACGCGGTTTCTACATACTCCACGATGTTGGCTTCTTCCTCATTCAGCTTCGGTTTAATCGCATCCGCCACCTTGTCGGAGACTGGAACGCCTCGCTCGCCTTTAATCAGCTGGTTCGCTTCCTCATTATTCACGAAGAAATTAATAAATTTCGCTGCCTCTTTTTTATGCTCAGAGCTTTTCGGAATGGAAAACAGCATACTCGGCTTCAATGTCAGCGCCTTTTCCTTCATTTGCTCCGGCGGCAGATAGAGAGACAGCGGCGAGTCTGTCAGCCGGGCAAAGCCCAAATATTGATTGGAGTAGTTCCATGTAATCGCTGATTTGCCTTTGACGATAAAATCGTCTTCCATCCCTTTAATCTGTGCGCTTTCATCAGGTGTTGGGGACGTTTTCGCTTTCACCAGCCTCAGCTGCCGTTCAAAGTAATCGACAAACATCTGATCATCTTGATACGCGAGGCCAGTGCCGTCTTCTTTATAAAAGCGCTCACCCTTTGTGCGCAAATAATAAGGGAAGAAAATATCAGGCGGATGCATTCCGTTGGAACCGTAGACACCGGCTTTTTCCTGAAGATCATACGCCAGCTTCTCGTAATCCTCCCACGTCCAGTTTTCCTGATTGATAGACACACCGGCTTTTTTCAGCAAATCTTCATTGGCAATCACAGACAGCACGTTGACACCTAGCGTAAATCCATAAAGCTTATTGTCGATTTTTCCGCCCGACAGCATATTCTCGTCGATTGAACTGACGTCAATCGTCCCATCCTTTGTATACGGCGTTAAATCTTCCAGCTGGTTCTTCTTTCCGTATTGGGCTAAGTAAGCGGTATCCATTTGAATGACATCAGGAAGCTGGCCGGCGGCAGACATGGGCGCAAGCTTTTTCCAGTAGTCATCCCAGTTCGCAAATTCCGCTTCAATATGGACGTGAGGATTCTTTTTCTCGTAAAGTTCAATTACCTTTGTTGTATAATCATGCCTTGGCTGCCCGCCCCACCACGCGATTCTGAGCGTAATGTCTTCTTTTTTCCCCGATGCCTCTTCGCCCACAGAACATCCGCTGAAAATAAAGACACAGACAAGCGATAACAGAACGTAACAAATCTTCTTCAAACCAATCCCCCCTTTAATGTAAGTGCTTACATTTTATTTTAAAGCGTTCGGATAAGGCGAAACACTCAAAAAACAGTGGCGAAAGTCAAAAAAACAGAGATGGCTATCCTGCGGAAGCGCCTCCCTGTTTTCTTCTGAATTCTGACGGTGTCAGACCGGTATATTTTTTAAAAACAAGACTGAAATACTTCGGATTATCGCCAAACCCGATTTCTTCAGCAATTTCTGATACACTCGCATCCCGCCTCATTTTCATCTGTTTTATCGCATGTTCAAGACGCACTCGTGTAACATATTGTGAAAATTTCTCGCCTGTTTCCTGCTTAAATAACTTCCCGAGATAATCAGGATTCATAAACAGCATATCCTTCGCCGCCCATTTTAAGGACAGATTCGGATTTCCGAGCTCGTCGGCAATAAGCCTGATCATTTTTGAAATCACTGCGCTCCCATGCAGGTCACCAGACGCTTCAGCTGTGTCACGAAACAGCTGCCCCGCGTGCCGGAGTTCTCCCGCCTGACTGATGGCCATCTTGCGGTCCGCAAAAACCTTCGCCGCCTTTTCAGCGGCGTTCTCCTCTACGGCGAGCACTGTCCATTCTCCGCTGCTGCAAACCGCTGTCAGTGCCGATCCGAGTGCCTCTCTGGCTACAGCATCAATAGATTGTTCCCCTTTTAAGATCAAGAGGCGGATCTTTTTTCCGGCAAGTGAAGGCGGCGGAGACAACTGGGCTACACCTGCGATCAAGCCTTCCAAGTATTGATCGGCTGCAAAGGAACGGATATGGTCCAGCTCGTGTTTCAGATGGGCTGTTTTCTTTTTGTGCACATCTTGCCGCTTCAGCTCAGCAATGATTTCCTCCAGCGAGCTGATAATCTGCTGTTCATTGCAGGGTTTCAGCAAATAATGCTTCACCCCATATTTCATGGCTTCCTTTGCGTACTCAAACTCTCCAAACCCGGACAGGACGATAAATTGCACCGACGGACTGATGGCTGACACCTTTTTGATCAACTCAAGCCCGTCCATGCCGGGCATTTTGACGTCTGTGATGACGATATGCGGCTGCTTATGTACAATCTTTTCATATGCTTCATGTCCGTTCTGCGCTTTACCGATCAATGAGGCGCCAAGCGACTCCCACTCAATGATTCCTGCCATTCCATCAAGGATAATCCTCTCATCATCAGCCAGCAGTATTTTATACATCACACCACCTCATTTCGGCACGGTATTGTGATCACAATCCTCGTCCCCTTTTCATGCTCACTATGAATCCGCAAGCCGTATGGCTCTCCGAATGTCAGGCTGATGCGCTCGCGAATATTCCAAAGTCCGATTCCTCTTCCGCCCGTTGATTCAAGAATCCGTCCATCCATGCCAGGGCCGTTATCTTCGACCGTAATACAGACACATTCCTTTGCCTTTTTCGCCTGAATCCGGATGGCGCATGGCCTTGTAAAGGGTTCAAGCGCGTATTGAATCGCATTTTCCGCAAGCGGCTGGAGCGTCAGTTTCGGAATGAGGCAATGCTTCACCTCATCGTCAATATCCAACGTGAAATTCAGGCGCTCTTCAAATCGAAATCGCTGAATGGTCATATAGTGACGTAAAATGTCCGCCTCCTCCTGTATGGTCACGATATCCTTTTTCATATGTATGCTGTTTCTCAGAAGAAAACCGAGCGATTCCACCATTTTTGAGATTTGCTTTTGCTGATTCGCCTTGGCCAGCCAATTGATGGACTCGAGCGTGTTATATAAAAAATGCGGATTGATCTGGGCTTGCAGTGCTTTCAATTCGGTTTCTTTAATGATGAGCTGTTTTTCCACATTTTCTTCCATCAGCTCATTAATCCGTTTCATCATGACAGTAAAATGACGGTTCAGCATGCCGGCCTCATCCTGTGTATGTTCCGGCAGAGAAAGCGACACACCTGCTTCAATGCCGCCGTGCTGTACCGATTTCATCGCGGTCACAAGCTGTTCAATCGGCTCCGTGATGCTGTTGGCGATTTTCCTTCCGAAAAGCAAAACCACACAGAAAAAGAGGAGAAAGCATGTGCCGATCACTGTTTTCATAAAGGAAATTTTCGCGAACATCTGATCAAAGGGGATAACGTTATAGTAGCTCCAATTTTGGTAGGATGATTGAAGATAAGAAATAAAGTAACGTTTGCCATTCTTTTTTATCAAGTCATAACCGGGGTGCTTCAGCGTCTCTTTTGCTGCCTCAGGAACATGCGCTGATGCATGTGCCGTATACACCAAATTCCCGCCTTGGTCAGCAATCATAATGTCTCCGACTGAATCGCCCCAATCCTTCGGCACATCACGAATCATTTGTTTTACATTGACTTGGATCAGCACCATGCCCAAGCCGTTCAGACTCAGCTGGTGATAGGACCTGATCTGCCGTGCTGAAATCAGGACAGGATCTGACCCGCCGAGCGTCATCCAAAGATTTCTTCCATTTTTCGCTTTCGCTCGCTTAAATACCTCTTCCTGCTCCTGCTGCAAAAGATCTGAAGAACTGCTTCCGGCTGAATACTCTGAGCCGCGGGCATCAATCAAATGAATGGAATCGATGTACTTTTCATCACTGGCATATCCCGCAAGCTGATCCCAAAGCTCCTGCTTCATTTGATATTGATCATACGTATCATCCCGATTTTGCATGCTCAGGATGCGCTGAATCTGTTCGTCTGTAATGATTTCATATGACACATCCTCTATCTTCTTCAGCTCGTCTTCGATCCTTTCAGAAGACATGCGAAGCACCTCCGAGGACTTGCGGTAAATCTGCTCATCATACACATGAAAGGCATACTGGACCCCGCTGTATACAAATAGAAAGGATACGGCCATAATCAACGATAGAAACACAAACAGCTTATCCTTAATCTTCATCCGCCTGTACCAGCCAGCAACTCTTTTCTTCATGCCGCCTTTTCTTTCTCCTGCCGCTGATCCATTGACCGAAACGCTTTAAAGGACAGCTTCGTTAAGATCAGGCTGAGTAAACTTCCGCTGAAAAACAATAGAAACGTGACATGAAACAGAACGAGACAAAGCACACCGACAGCGCCCGCTGCCATCAAAAGTGTCACCGCCGGACGGCTGAAAGCAATCAAAAAGCTGATGCTCAGCACCTCTCTGATTTTTACGTCAAAATGAGAAAATACCGGGAACACATACAGCACAACAAACGCGAAAATCAAACTAATGCTCAGGAATACATTGACGAGCACAGGCTGGTCCATCTGAGCCGCTATCCGCATATCCGCAAACAGAAACAGGGCAGCCGTCACAACGATAAGCCCGAGGATCTGTGATGCCCGCCATTCCTTTTTAAACGTCCGAAAAAAGACAGAAAACACCGGGGCATCTGTATTCCCCTTCGCCCATTCTCTCGCCACTGTAAACATCGCGGCAGTAGCGGGCATCAGCCCAAACACAACCAGGCCTGCAAGAGAAAACAAAATCCAAAGCACATTCAAATAGGCCAATCTCATCACCCACGTACAAAAACGATTCAGCCCATTTGTCACACTGTGTATCATCAACATCACCTTCCTGCTTCGGAAAACGCTTTCATTTTAAAGTAATATGTATTTCTCCTTTCGAAAGAAAATTCCTGCCGGTCTGTGAAAATTTCGACATGATGAGAGACGGCAGCAGCCTTATCTTTTCCTGTAACGCCGGATGGCATTATCGATCAAATATCCGGCAATGGCTCCGAAAATGACATTGAATCCAAGCATTCCGAGCGCAGCCCCTTCCCAGCCGCGTACATACACGAGGCTCTACCAGATCAGAAACACACCAAGGACGATCAGCCCGGCCAACATCCATTCCGGCCGACTTTTGTCAGGAAATCTCATCCGCATCAAAACGGATACGCCAGCAAACAGACAAGCCGTCACGATCCCTGTCACAAATAATATTGCCCACACATCGCCTGCCCTCCCTTTTAGAAAAAGACAAAAAAGCCCCCTGCAAAGGACGCTTATTCTGCCGTAATCTCTTTCTCAAACAAATGATATCCGGACGCATCAGCACCCATGAATTCATATCCCATACGCCGATAAAAGGAATGCAGGGCGTCGCTATCAGCGACACAGTCAAGCCGGATCCGCGTTTTTTCCGGAAAGTGTATGCCCGTCTCCGCCCATTGAAGGACGCGGGCTCCAAGCCCCTGTCCCGCAAACCGGCGGCTTACTGCGAGGCGATGCAAATAAATGGACTCCTCATGCCCATCGTCTCCCCAAAGCGCCCGGTCCCACTCGCTCGGTTCAGGCAGCAGCATCACGACAGCCGCAAGCTCTTCATCTTTTTTAAACACAAACACATGTCCCTTTTCAATTGACCCCGTGATATCATGTATATCTTGCCCTTTTAGAAGTCCGCTCCATTGGTTAGAACCCCGATCCCGGAGCCATTCAGCTGTTCGGACGAGCAACCCGGTAATCGATTCTGCATCCTCATAGACGGCCGGACACGCGTAAAATCCATCTGCAATCGTTTCGTTCTCAATCTTAAAAGCTGACATAAAGGCCTCCCAATCAAAAAGTAAGCTTGCACACACACCTTGATTATAATGCAGACCAAACTGCAAAAACAGACCATTTTCTCTGTATGTAAAAGGGTGTATGAAAGAGAGGCCAATCTGCCTATTAGAAAATCTTCTTTTTATCCCGTTCTTCTTTTAAAATTTCAACCGCTTCTCTGAAGCGCATAGAGTGTACGATTTCACGCTCACGCAAAAAACGCAGGGAATCGTTTAAATCAGGATCATCCGAAATATCAATCAGCCATTGATACGTCGCCCGCGCCTTTTCTTCTGCGGCAATATCTTCGTATAAATCGGCAATCGGATCGCCCTTCGCTTGGATATAGCTCGCGGTAAACGGCACGCCCGCCGCATTATGATAAAAAAGCGCGCTGTCGTGATTGACGTAATGATCGCCAAGCCCAGCTTCACGCAGCTGCTCCGGTGTGGCGTCTTTTGTTAACTTATAGACCATGGTCGCAATCATTTCCAAATGGGCAAACTCCTCCGTGCCGATATCTGTTAAAAGGCCGATGACCTTATCAGGAATCGTATAACGCTGGTTCAAATACCGGAGAGCTGCGGCCAGCTCGCCGTCCGCTCCGCCATACTGCTCAATCAAATACTTCGCCAGCGTCGGGTTGCACGTACTGACCTTGACAGGGTATTGCAGCTTCTTTTCATACACCCACATTCAGGCATTCCTCCTTATACTTGCCACGGCCATGGCCCTTTTCCCCAATCCCAATCCTTGCCCGCGGGGCTGTTGCCGAACTGCAGAAGCGGTCCGTAAGAGGATTCGAACTGTCTTTTTAAGTGCCTTGAATAGCCGGAATATTGATTGAATTGCTTCAGCGCATCTTCATCATGAGGATGTGTATTTAAATAAAGACTCAGCTCAACAAGCACAAAATCAGCAGCCTGTATTTGCTCAAGCTGACGATAATATTCGGCGTCAACCTTTTTTGCCATGTGCGTCTCCCCCTCGATAAGGGTTTTCATAAAAATCATAGAGATCCTTCCAAAGGGTGCCTTTCCTCAAAGCCTCCATCGGCGAAAACTGCTCCATGTGCTCAGGCTGAAAGGTCATATAAAGGTTAGGGGGCGTTCTGTAATATTTCTTCCCTATGGGCGGACAGGGATCAAAACGGCTGTGAAAGGGCGTATATGATTTGACAGGCGTAAACGGCTGCATATCCTTCATTCCGGCTCCTCCTTTCTCAAAAACAATGACCTTAATAGGTATGAGGCAGGAGGCATGATTATGACTAAAACACGACTTAGCTTTTTCAATAAGAAGACCTTCGGAAGCGCCGAAGGTCTTTCTAGACTATTCAGTCCAAAATGAGGTCAGTGTTTCCAATATGCAGCATGAGCAGCCGCAAACTCTGACAGCGAACGAGGTTCTTTTCCCGTCACACGCTTCACTGTATCCGTTACCCGATGTTCCGCACCATGGCTGATTGCCTCATCAAGCTTCGCCATAAAATGGGCATAATCCGCGGGCAAACCTCCTGCCTCCATTTTATGCTGCAGCTCGGAACGAGAAATGCTGACATGCTCCACCCGGCGTCCCGCCGCAGCTCCAATGATCTCCGCCGCTTCGGCATAGCTCAGCGCCTCGGGACCTGTCAGAATATGATGTGTTTGATGAGGAACATCATCAATCAAAGCCCTGACGGCTGTTTCTGCGATGTCATCAGCGTCAATAAACCCAAGTTTTCCTTCACCCGAAGCCGTTGTGATGCGCCCCTCCGTTTGAATAGACATGCGATGCTGGACATTGATGAAATTTTGCATAAAGTATGAGGGCCGCAGCACCGTCCATTCTGGAAACTCGCGCACTGCCTGGTGAAGCGCGCCAAACACGGGACCGTTCTCGGAGACAACAGACGCACTTTGCATCACTACCCGCTTTGCGCCGAGACGCTTTGCTTCCTTTAAAAAGGGAAGCACATAGGGAGCCGGATCAAGTACACCAACCGGAGCAACAAGATAGATGTCTTTTACCTGTTCTAGAGCAGGCGTAAAACTGGAGGCATCCTTCCAATCAAAATACACATACTCCGCGCTTGCAAGCGCGCCCTTTTTTCGGCTTGCAATACGCACTCTGTATCCCAACTTTATTAAACGGCTGGCGATTCGGCTGCCGACTGTGCCAGTCCCGCCCGTGATTAAAATCGGATTCTGTTTCATCATTTCCCACTCTCCTCTGTTTGCAAAAATGATCCTCCAAAGGCCTCTTTTACAACAAGCGGATTCCAATAATCCTTATAACGCACAATGCGGCCATCTCTCGTTTCGATGACACTGATATAACTTTGGCGATAAGGCAGCCCAGTCTCAACCACATGGCCGTCACATTGAAACTCCGCAATCATCGTATTCGTATCTGCTGAACGGTACACTGTCGGAGCGGTAAATGAAGAAAGATGAATCTGCTTAGGATAATCTTTAATATAATCGTAAATGGCCGCTTTTCCTTCTATTCTTTTTGGTGATCCCTCCGGCGCATAAGGGAACTCAAATACAGCATTCTCATCCCAAAGCTCCGTCCAGCTCTTCATGTCCTTCTCAAGCATATAAGCCATAAACTTTCTCAATGTTTCACATGCTTTTTCAAACTCATTCATCAACATTCATCATCACCTCATTTTTATTTCTAGACTATTCAGTCCAAAAAGTACATACATGGGCAAAGAATCCTTTACCACATGTTAATCAAGCACTGATAAACTCACGTCAACATGGTCCTGAAGCCGATCCATATCTGCCGTCACTTTTGCAATAAATGTCAGTGACAGCCTGCTCTGATTCAGGTACCGGGCAAGCGCAGATATATCAGTATCTTCGCCATTCAATTCTCCTTGATCCTTCGCTCTTAAAAGCCCGTGATAAAAAGCGTCCTCAAGCTGCTTGGATTGTCTTTCAAAATACCGGGCAAGCTCAGGGTCATGCGGGATCTGTTCAATCGCGCTGTTAATAATGTAGCACGCCTTCGCCCGTTCCGGATCTCTCAGAGCATTGACACCCTCCTGAAAAATATCACGAATGGCTTCCTTTACAGATCCTGGCGCTTCAAGCCTTTCCATAACGGCAGCGTTTTTCCCTTCAAGATACGATTTCACAGCGGACAAAAACAAATCACGCTTCGTTCCATACGTATCATACAAACTTTGGCGCGCAATGCCTAAATGAGAGAGCAGATCCTGAAGAGACGTTCCTTCGTAGCCATACTCTCCAAAAACCTCTATCGCCCTGTGAAGAACAAGCGCCGTATCAAATTCTTTATTCCTCCCCAAAAAATGATCACCTCCTGAAACAAATGTTACCATTTTTCAGACTGAACAGTCAAGAAAAAAGCTAAAAAAACACTCTTGATCTGCAAGAGTGTCCTCTTTTTATCATCATCTTCTTTATTTATAACCGTCTTTTCCCCAGTGGCCCATATGGTGATGATGGTGGCCATAATGACCATCATGATGGTGGTGATGATTATCCTTTCCAACATGGTGATGATGGTGATGAAGATTATCTTTTCCATCATGATGATGGTAATAATAGTGGTGATGTCCATCATTTTCATGGTGCATGCTCGGATAGCTTCCAGCTCCCGGAGAGCCTCCATAGCCGCCGCTTGGGTAACCGCCGTACCCACCATATCCCGGATAGCTGCCGACTCCTCCATGTATGCCGTGATCTGGGTAGCCTTGCATGCCATAGCCCGGGTGGCCTCCATACATGCCATAGCCCGGATAGCCTGTGCTTTGCATGCCATAGCCCGGGTGGCCAATACCAAAGCCCTGATAATGACCAAAACCAGGTCCGCCATACATATGTCTTGTATCAGTCATATTCACTCTCTCCTTCACATAGGTTACAGTCCAGAGTATGAGAATATCTTATAGATCGTATAGGCGGCCGCCTACATACAGCTAAAACAATTTCCGGGACAAAAAAAGCAGGCCATAACAGCCTGCTCACTCCTTACTCACCTAAATCAACGTTATGATATACCTGCTGAACATCTTCCAAATCTTCTAATGCATCAATTAATTTTTCAAACTGTTCCTTTGCATCATCCGGAAGCGTTACTTCACTTTGCGCAAGCATTGTCAGCTCCGCTACTGTAAATTCCTCGACACCCGCGTTTTTAAACGCCTCTTGCACCGCATGGAATTGATCAGGCTCAGCATATACGATCACGCTGTCATCCTCTTCTAAAATGTCACGTACATCAACATCCGCTTCCATCAGGATTTCAAGCGCTTCGTCAGCCGTTTTGCCTTCCACACCGATTACAGCCGTCGCATCAAACATGTAAGCAACAGATCCGCTCACACCCATGTTTCCGCCGTTTTTCCCGAACGCCGCACGCACTTCCGGCGCCGTACGGTTTACATTATTCGTCAGCGCATCAACGATAATCATTGATCCGTTCGGCCCGAAGCCCTCATAACGAAGCTCATCGTAATTCTCTTCCGCTCCGCCCTTCGCCTTCTCGATCGCACGTTCAATGATGTTTTTCGGCACGCTGTAAGTCTTCGCACGCTCAAGCACAACCTTCAGCGCCTGGTTGGATTCCGGATCAGGCTCGCCCTGTTTCGCCGCCACATAAATCTCACGGCCAAACTTCGCATAAATCCGACTCGTATTTGCGTCCTTAGACGCCTTCTTCTCTTTAATATTGTTCCACTTACGGCCCATGATGTTCCACTCTCTTTCATATATATCAATCTAAATACTGTTATTCACTTTATCCATTATACCTCAAATGGTTTGGTTGTTTCGAGTGTCTTGCGTTAGAAATAGAAGGAATGCCGCGATGTGGAAAATGGAACGTCTTCCGTAAAGCAAGAAAAAGCCCTAGCTAAGGGCTTTCTTCTGATCACTAAGTTTGTAAGGGGAATGATCGATAAACGTCGTATTTCGATCTGTTGATTCCTTAAATCCGCCGGAGTTTGTCAGGGTTGGAAACGACATGCTTCCGAAAACTAGAGTAACAGCCAGACACATCATCACTTTTTTCTTAATAGGCATATAAACACTCTCCTTTTAGAATATCTTCTTGGGCTTTTAGCACTTTCCGATAAAACGCAGCAGCTTGTTCAAAGTGACAGCTGCTTTCAAAAACAGCGGCAGCACTCCGGGCACATGCTTCAATGTAAGCGTGCAGGTTCTTTTTTTCGAAATAGCTTAAAAGATCATGAATTTTTCGTTCATCAACAGTCTCCTTGTACACGGCCTGCAAGAACAGAAACAATTCTTTATAAAATTTGTGAGAACGTGCTGTGATATGGTCTAATCCTTCCTCTATGAACTGAAACGCCTTCTGTGTTTGGCCCGCTTTACATAATGTCCAGCTTAACCCAAACAAGACTTTCGGAAGCAGATCAGGGACTTTCTCTCTGCTTACTTTCGCCGCTTTTTGGAAATGTTCTACAGCCATCTGATCGTCTCCTGATCTGTCATAGCTGTTCGCGATGTTCAATAGAGAAATGGCGATAAACCTGTCATTTTGAATGTCCATTGCCAATTCCAGCGCCGCCTCTAAATGCGGGAGCGCTTTATCATAGTGTTTGAAATCATCATAGTTGCCGGCGATCACAAACAAGCTTTGTATCGTTCTAATGCTGTATAGGGGATGGTTTTGATAAATGTCCAAGGCTTGAAGAATATGGTGCATCGACACATGGGTTTGCTTCATGTGATAATACGCTTCGGCCACTTTAAAATGGAATTCGGCTTTCTCAATTTCATCAGACACAATCGGCAGTTCTTTCTCCGCCTCGCGATAATACCCGATCGCTTCCACATATTCTTTTTGATCAAATTCATACATGCCGCGGAAAAACAAAGAGTAATATTTCAAAAGGCCTGTGAGTTTTTTCTGAGGGGTCTCAATCGTTTCAAGAAGCTCTGTCACTGTAGGGCGATTCCCGTATGTTTGTCCCGGCTCCAAATAATCAAGCATCAGCTGGTGACGAAAACACATCAGAGAATAATAGATCAGCAAATCCTGGTCTTCTTCCATCTGCTGAATGTCCTGCTCCACCTCCGCTTTCAGAATCTCAGCATCCGGAACACTGAACTGGCGAATCATTTTATACCATTCATTAATCTTAACACCTACACGCGAAGACGGTATGGCTTGACTCAACGGCTTCCCTCCTTCTCTATGAGATATGTCATATTCTATCAATCCCAAATTTTGAAAACAATACAGAAGGAAGAAATTGTTTTTTCATCCTGTCAATTTGTTTTTCTTCGTAAAAAAGAACCCTTTATGCAAGGGTCCCATGTCAATCTTATTTCATATACGTATTCACCAGCTCGTAACAGCGCTCTTTCGTCTGTTTGGCAAGCTCTTCCGTTTGGACGACTCGGGATAATGAACCGCCGCCCTCCTCATCATATCGTTTCTGGGCCGCAGCATCCCTATCCTTTATCCATTGGCGCTGTTTCCCTTTTAATGCCGCCATGCCTGAAGCAGAAAGCTGATTTTGCAGCACACCGTATATCTCGTTCAGCAATCCGTCCCACATTTGATAATTATAACCGTAATCCTCAATCATCTGATAATCACTTTGATAGTCATTGTGCTTTTCTTTCTTTTCTGCCGCAGACAATTTGGCAGCATAATCTGCTTTTGTGTTTCTCTTTTCCTGCTCACTGCTCTGTGTATCCGCGTTATCTGATGACTCGGTTTCCTCAGCCGTTTGAACTTTTTCTTGCTCCGGAGCCTCAGTCTCGTCTTCATTATCACTCACTATACTGGTATCCTTTGAGCTGATCGCCGCCTGTCTTTCCCCATTTGAACTTTTCACATTGAAAAGATAAGCTGTTCCGCCGGCAGCCTTCGATTCATAGGACTTCACAAATTCCGCCGTTTCACCGTTTCTAGACAGAATCGTTTTCGCTTCTTCTTTTGTCAGCTTGATATCATCCCCTTGAAGCGACTTGCTGTCCCATTTGTTGATCTTCCAATCGACATCTTCCTTCACCAATTCAAACGTCCATAACGTGCCCATGTTGTTTAATTCTGTTGCCGGATCTATTGATGAAGCCTCTATCTTATTCTTGTTCTGTTTATATGTAAAACGCACATCGAAATCAGTGCCCGGTTGAAAAGGAGCATCACACTCGCAAAAGTACTCTCCGGCCAAATCCTTTAAGGTCTGATCTGCAAACGTTTCTGTTGCATAAGGCAGCACACTAGGCCGTAGCTTGTTGAAATCCGCCTTGTTTGCCGTGCTCCAGCCGTTTTCCTTTCCCGCTTTATCAAATGCATTGAAGATCGAATCTATATCGTTTTTCAAAGCTGATTTTACTTCCTGCTCCGTCAGCTTCGCAACGCTCGCCTTCTTCACGGCTTGCTTTTCTTGATCCTTATCAGAAGATCCGCTATTAGAACACGCCGATAATAGGAATAGTATCGATAAAAGCATCGCACCTAATTTATAACTCATTGTCTCTCTCACCCTTCTGCTCTCTCATGGTAGCTTTTTAATTTTATAGGTCTTTTGTCAGTTTGTACATTTCATTTTTACAGAAGCAGAAAGAGAGTGAAATGAGCTTACTCAACCACAACAAAATCCTGCACCTTCACCTGTTCCTCAGGCAAATCAAACTGATAAAGCATCTCCTTAGAATGGATATCAAACACACCCACATACCCGCCGATGCCCTTTTTATGCCTGGGCGACAATATACAATAGATTCCCCTTAAACTTCGCCTCCATATAAGGGAAGTTCAAGCTGTATGTGTGAAAAGAAAAATCCTTCAAAAATTCCAACCAGTTCGCCTCACCCTCTTTGTCCTCGTACGTAACGTAAAAACTGCCGCTTTCTTTGTCATAGTATACGGTATCAGCGTATTTAAGATCATCTGGATACGGAATATATGTCGTTTTCCATGCCCCTTTTTCAATCACAGTCAGTTCATGCTCCGAACTAGCGACAATAAATTCCTCCGATTCTGCGAATTGATCAGCGTACGAGGCTAAGCTCAGGGTCTCAATCATTTCCTCTGTTTTTCTGTCAATCACGTAAATAGCCATGCTTTGAATAATATAAATATAGTTCTCATCACTGGCTCCCATCGTGACAAGCGAAGGCAAGGTAAGGCTATATTCCTTTTTCATTTTTTTATCATTTATGTGGATCTCATTCCCCGTCGTATCAACATTATAGGCCTTAACAGAGACATCCTTCCCCTCATACCAAAACGCAAATGGATCTGACAGCGGATGCTCTTTGATCGCCTCCTTCTCCAGCGTGTAGTAAAAAGGCTCGTGTTCCGCCAATAATACAAGGTCTGTTGATGCATAAGATTTCGTTTGAATATAAGGCACATCCGCCACCTTAAACATGCGCCTGTTAAACCGTTCGCCTGTAGAGGTTGAGAGCAGCACGCTTTCTTTTATAAAAGGATTGGAATAAATAAAAAAGATGCGGTCTTCTTCGGGGTGGATGGCGGAAGATTGGACAGTAATACTGTCTTTATTGCGTAACTGAACAAACAGTATGATGCATACCATTAACCCTAATAAACCAAATGTAATCCATTTTTTCTTCATCACCATGCTCCTTAAAAAATAATATAGAATACAAACTTCCAAAAAATGTGTAGCGACAATACATTTCGACCATGTTTCTGCCAATCCCTCCACGAATAAAGACACATGCCAAATGACTCATTTTTCCATCAAAACACGTTCTCACCCCCACCCTTATCCCGCCCCGTGGTAAAATTTTGATATTGAGTGAACAAAAGAAGGGAAATGGTCATGAAAGTATTTGAAGCGAAAACACTGCTTTCGGAAGCGACAGACCGTGCAAAAGAGTACAAAGAACTAAGAACGCAAATGGTCAACTTGAGAAAAACGTTAAAAAGCGTCGCTGATCTCAGTGACAGCGAATTCTCAGGAAAAGGCGCCAGCAACATCAAAGCATTCTATCACGACCACGTCGGCGTCACAGACCAGTGGATCGACTACATCGACATGAAAATCGCATTTTTCAACAGCATCGCCGGAGCCGCCGAAGACAAAGGCCTCTCTGACGCATACATCGAAGAATCCTTCCTGGAGCACGAACTGGCAAATGCAAATAAAAAATCAAAATCCATCATGTCCGAACAGAAAAAAGCGATGAAAGACATCTTAAACGATATCGACGACATCCTCCGGCTCGACCTGTTTTCAACAGAAACCTTCAAAGATGAGCTTGCGGATGCCAATGACAAACGCAAAAAAACACTGGAAAAATTGGACGCCTTGGACGAAGACCTGAAAACAGAATACGCCCTGTCAGAACCAAACGAACAATTCATCAAATCCGACTTCCAAAAGCTCCAAGAAGCAACGGGCAAAGGCAAAAATGCCACACCCATCCACTACAACGCCAAGGCGTACCGTGAGAGTGACATACATAAGAAAAAAGGCGACATTGAAAAGCGGACGGATGCTTACTTGAAGATTAAGAAAGAGGAAGCGAAGGAACGCGAGATTGAGAAATTGAAGAAAAAGCTTGCGGATGGGGTATCTGACCCTGATGAATATTTAGAAATTGCGAAGAAGATTGGGTATGAGAACCTTGAGCCTGCACAGTTACAGTATGTGGTGCAGCTTGAGCAAGCAAAACAGCTCGAAGAAGTTGGTGAAACCACATGGGAAGTTCTGAAAGGAGTTGGAGTCGGTCTCTACGATGTCGCTAAGGATACTGTGACTGGTGTTAAAGATTTAGCTGTCGGGGCGTGGGAGTTTTCCCAGCTCTCCGAAGAACAAAAATTAGCCAAAACAATTTCAACTGTATTGAAGACACCTTCCTATGCAAAAATCATATGGACAAACATAGCAGATTCATGGAATGATAAAATGGTTAACGGTGATGCATACTCACGATCTCATTATATTACCTATGTGGTCGGGAGCCTCGTCGGACTAAAAGGTGCTGGCTCTGTTGCGAAAGTAACAAGTAAACTTGGTAAAGCAGGTGCTGCCAAAGTCGATAAAGTGCTTGAAGCTGGAGAAAAAGCTACTACTAAACATGTAAAGACAGGAATCCGGAAAACAAAAGATTTCAGCAGTGCTTTAAAAGGTAAAAATCAAGTCGCTTTTGCAGGGATTGCTCAGGATATTGAGAATACGCATAATGTAAAGAATACATCGCTTCTGAAAAAAGAAATTGAAGAACAGAAATCAAATGCCTTACAAAAAACTGAAAGAAAAACACAGAACATAAAGAAACCTAGAAAAACAATAATTCCTACAGTAAAAAGTGGTGAATTTAATAATTGGTTCAACTCATTAACAACGAAGCAACTTGATGAGCTTTGGACAGATAAGAAAATTAGAAGAGCAATTGAAAGACAATTGAGAGCACCCGGCGGCATGCACGAATGGCATTTAGTTTCTCGGGCCCCTACTTTCAAACATTGGGGAGTTACAGCTGAACAAATTAGAGATTTAAGAACTGCCATAAACAAAGTCGAGTTTGTGAATCCAGTTGGTAAACACGGAGGATTGGGTTCAACCGCTGCTCATAATGAATTGCTAGGAATTATTGATTCATCCTTAAACTATAATATGTTTGTCCGAAGATTAAACAATTGGGCAAACTATAGGCTAAAAGGTGGAGCGGCAGCCCTGCCAGAAGGATTAAGGATTAAATAATAGGAGGTTAATATGGAACGTCAAAATTTCGTATCATTGTGGATCGGAAGTATAAATGATGATGAATCATTAAGTAAATATGTTGAATTAGATTACAATGAAGATGAAGGTGATTTTATCCCTTCCCAATTTTTAATTGATTTTGATATAGATATCGATGAATTAGATGAAGATTTTATAGAAAAAGTTGCACATGAAAAAAATTGTAATAATTTATCTGAACTAATTGGCGGCTGTTCGTACGATAGTGTCATCTTACCTCGATTTGAGAACATAGTAGGTACCGCAATTCCTGAACAAATCAATGCTGCTGTTCTTTTGTATAATTTTGAATATGACGGCAGGGAGAAAGAAATAAACGCAAAAAACTATACATTTAAATTTATTGGTGCAGTACCCTATGTTTAAGTAAAAAATTCTAAATAAAAATAAAGCCCTCTTACTTGAGGGCTTTATTTTTATCTCATCTCACTTTATAAAAGGAGCATCACCTTGACAGTAAGAAAAGAATTAATAAAACAAATAATTTAACAATCACTGTAATAAAAACAATAAATCAAAAGAATCCAACTCCAATGGTGAAAAACATATTAAAAAGATATGAAGAGGCAAAAGAATTTATCAAACATTCAACAGAGGAACAATTCGAAGAAGACCTCTCTAAAGTTAGAAATAAACTAGACACTTTGACAAGAGCATACCTAGAATCAGCTAGCGACTACATGAATCCCATGCTCAGAGAAATACATAAAACTGAAAAGCTCTTAAAAAGTATGATGAAACTGGTAAGTCATAATCACCGCAATCTAAAATTCAAAAATTGAGATTGCACTAACCCACACAAAACCAAATATAACACCAAAACACCCAAACTCCCTTTTGCGGACAGCACCGAAAACTTTTTTTGCGGTCTCTCAACCCCTTCCTATTAAATTTCTGTATTGATAAAATTTACATAATTAGTGAGAAGAGGAAGGGTGAGCAGTTTGGGCACGATTTCGTCTCCGCACGTTGGGATAAAAATTAATGAATGGAACCGGCATATTCAAAAGTTTAATGTGACAGATGCTGAAATGCTTAAAGCTGAGATCGAACGGGACATTGACATCATGGAAGAAGACCAAGACCTCTTGATTTACTATCAGCTCATTGCATTTCGCCATCAGCTTATGATTGACTATGTGATTCCATCTGAAGGAAACCAAATGGAGTTATCAGAATGTTTAAAGAGAATTGAAGGCAGCAACAGGAAGATGGAGAAGCTCGTTGAATACTACTATTACTTTTTTCAAGGAATGTATGAATTCAAAGAGGGCAATTTCTTAAGTGCCATTACATTCTATCAAAAAGCGGAAAATACAATTCCTTATATTTCGGATGAAATCGAGCGGGCGGAATTTTATTTTAAAATGGCTGAAGTGTTTTATCATATGAAACAAACCCACGTATCCATGCACTATTCTTCTCAGGCGTATAACATCTATAAAACACACGACCTTTACTCAGTCCGCCGCATACAATGCCATTTTGTGATCGCAGGAAACTACGACGATTTAGAAAGTCATGAAAAGGCGCTCCCTCACCTTGAACAGGCACTAAAAGGCGCACGACTGCTTGAAAGCAAAAACAAACGGATTTACGGCCAAGCTTTATTCAATATCGGAAATTGTTATCTTAAAATGGGCGAATTGACGAAAGCAGCAAAATACATGGAGAATTCGATACTCCAATTTAAAAAATCAAATTTCAACAACTTGACACAAGCTTACCACGATTTAGCCTTAATTTATTTTCTTCAACATAAACAAGAACAGGCAATGGATTGTTTCAGAAAAGGCGTACGCTTCGCATGTAAATTCGGCGATGACCTATTTAAAATTATGTTTGAAGGATTGCAGGCGCTGTTTATCAAAAAAGGAGAAGCTTCCATTTTATTAAATGTTTTCAACAAATTAGAGACATCCCAAGGGTATCCTTATATGGAAGAGTTGGCATTATTAGCCGCAAAGTTTTATACTGAAATTGGGCAGATGGATGATTCTGTTATCTGTTTCAAAAAGATGGTTCATGCCCGCAAACAAATTCAGAGAGGGGATTGTTTGTATGAAATTTAAACTGACTTTGTGCGCTGTAATTGTTTTGATCGGTGTAAGCTTTATCAGTTCTTCCTTAGGAAATGAAGTAAACGTAGCATCCAGAAACATGACAAGCAAAGCTGCAAACGATTCAACGAACTCCCTAGCAGACAAAGCCATCTTTGACAAGGAAATGACTATTTCAGAAAACGGAACGCTTGGGTAAGACAGACGCAGCTTAGGCTGTGTCTCTTTTTCTGAAGAAATAGGTGACAAGGTGATAGAATGTTGATGTTCAAGATGCTGATCAACTTCTGCTTGAAATCCACAAAACGATGACCTCACTTGAGTGGCATATATCTAAAATTAGTGATCTAACTATAAAATTATTCAAGAAAAACCATGAAGTTTAGCCTTTCCATTTAGAACAATCAAAAAAGGCAACAACACCCAAGGGTTAGTTGCCTTCTCTAAATTCCAGCACAGCCACACACTCCACATGATTCGTATGCGGAAACATATCCACAGGCTGCACTTCGCGCGTCTCATACCCGCCATCCTCAAGCACCCGCAAATCCCTTGCAAGCGTTCCAGGATTACAGGACACATACACTACCCGCTTCGGTTTCATCTCCACAATTGTCCGCAGGAGGGCTTCGTCGCAGCCTTTTCTTGGCGGGTCTACGACTAGCGTATCGGCCGTGATGCCTTCTTCATACCACTTTGGAATCACGGTTTCCGCTTCCCCGACCGCGAACTCTGCGTTTGTGATGCCGTTTAATTCAGCGTTGCGTTTGGCATCCTCAATTGCCTCCGGTACAATTTCTACGCCGTACACTTTTTTCGCCTGCTTTGCCAGGAAGAGAGAAATCGTTCCGATGCCGCAGTAGGCGTCGATGACGGTTTCTTCCCCTTGAAGCTCAGCATACTCAAGCGCTTTGTCGTAGAGCACTTTTGTCTGCTCCGGGTTGACCTGATAAAACGATCTTGCGGAGATGGCGAATTTGACGTCTCCGATGAGGTCGTAGATGTATTCTTCGCCCCAGATGACGTTTGTTTCGTTGCCAAAAATGACGTTTGTTTTGTTTGGGTTGATGTTTTGCACGATGGATTTGACGTGCAGGAATTGCGCTGTGATGTCTTCGATGATCTTCGCTTTGTGCGGAAAATCGTTCGTTCTTGTGATGAAGACGATCATCATTTCTCCCGTTACCACACCGTATCTGACCATGATGTGTCGGAGCCAGCCTTTGTGGCGTTCTTCGTTGTAGGCTTTGACACCGTAGTTTGCGCAAATGTCTTTGACGGCTTGGACGGCTTCGTCGTTTTTGGATTGCTGGATCAGGCAGGCGCTCATATCGATGATGTCATGGCTTCTTTGCTGATAAAATCCGGCGACGAGTCCGCCTTCCCGTTCTCCTACCGGCACCTGTGCTTTGTTTCTGTAGTTCCAAGGGTCTTCCATGCCGAGTGTCGGGTGCACGGTGACTTTTGAAAGGTCCAGCTTGCCGATGCGTTCTAAGACGTCTTTGACTTGTTTCTGTTTAAACAAGAGCTGGCCTTCATAGGTCATGTGCTGAAGCTGACAGCCTCCGCATTGCTTGTAAATCGGGCATGGGGCGTCCGTTCTATGCGGGCTTTCTTCCTTCAGCTCAATCAGGCGGCCGAAGGCGAACCCTTTTTTGACACGTGTGACTTTGATTTGGGCTTTTTCCTCCGGCAGGGCGTTCGGCACGAAGATCGGAAAGCCTTGGACCTTTGCGACGCCCGCTCCTTCATGTGTCAAATCCTCAAATGTCACGTCGTAGTATTCGTTTTTTTCTACTGGGGGTTTCATTTTCATCTATAATCACCTCTAGTTTTAAGCGAAAGAAAAACTTGGCCTATTCAAGCCAAGTTTCAGCGTGTAGGCAAACCTTCGCATTCGTTGTCAGGCCTGTGCTTCGGTGCTCACGTAAAAAGACCAGCGGCTAAAAACTAGAGCGTCCTGCTCAAACGCCGCTGTCACCGCATCCTGCGGAAGTACGCTCCAATGCTCGTCCTTCCTAGACTTCAAAGGTTTTCAATCACGCTGAAAAGATGACAAAATCCTAAAACGAAAACTGTTTTAGGATTTTGTCAACATTCTGAGCTTGGCTTACAAAGCCAAGTTTTAGTCATCCAGCTGTTCCGCTTTCTCCTTCGGCATGACGACGTGAATGTGCCGGTACAGATTCACGAATTCGCCCGGCAGCATGCCGCCGTACTCGCCGTCCAGGTTCAGCTGCATCTTTTCTGATACATTGACTTTCACGCGGTTCGCTTTTGTATAAATAATGTGCTGGTCGTTGATGTGTTC
Organism: Bacillus sp. PS108; assembly: GCF_037963335.1. Classification (NCBI taxonomy): domain Bacteria; kingdom Bacillati; phylum Bacillota; class Bacilli; order Caryophanales; family Bacillaceae; genus Bacillus; species Bacillus sp. PS108. Next base: position 707,656 of record NZ_CP150155.1, on the reverse strand, counting down.
ACCGCGAAGTGCCATCGTGGCGACCCTGATAAATTCAGCAAGGTTTGCTTTCTTTAGTATCATCAAATCAAACATGCCGTCATTCAGGCTGGAATCCGGCGCGAGTTTTTCGAACCCGCCGACGGAGTTTGTCAGCGTGACCAAAAACAGCATGATTTCACCCTGAAACAGCTTGCCGTCATATTCAATCTCGACTTCTGTCGGACGAAGTGAAGGCAGCATTTCCATTCCTTTTAAATAATAAGCAAGCTGGCCTAGCATTGTTTTGAGTTTGCTTGGCACGTCGTACGTCAGCTCCGTCAGACGGCCTCCTCCGGCGATATTGATAAAATACTGGCCGTTGACCTGTCCGATATCAATCGGGCGGGCAACGCCGTTAATGACAGTATCTGCCGCTTTTAAAATATCCTCGCGCGGAATGCCGAGCGCTCTGGCGAAGTCGTTCGTTGTGCCGACAGGAATCACGCCGAGTGTCGGACGGTTGTCTAAAGGCGCAAGCCCGTTGACGACCTCGTTGATCGTTCCGTCTCCGCCTGCCGCAATGATCAGGTCAAACTCACGCAATGCCGCTTCCTTGGCAGCGTGTGTAGCGTCTCCTGCGCATGTCGTTGCATGGGTGGAGGTTTCATAGCCGGCTTGTTCAAATTTTTGCAGGACCTGGGCAAGATGCTTTTTAAAGATCTCCCGTCCTGAAGTCGGATTGTATATTATGCGTGCACGTTTCATTATCTCATCATCCTACTTAAGAGTATCCGATCCATTTTTACACTAACAACCTTTAATTATACTATGAGTTAAAAAAATCGCAACAAAATGTACATAATCTTACAGGTGAAAACGCACAAAAGCCTCAGCAGAGCTGAGGCTTTTTGTTTTTTACTCTTCTTCTGTTCCCGGTTTTTTCTTGCGGAACTTCGCCAATACTTCATATACGATTGGCACGATCAAGAGCGTCAGAAGCGTTGAACTGATCAAACCGCCGATAACCGTGACGCCGAGTCCTTTTGAAATGACCTGGCTTCCGCCTTCGAAGCCGAGGGCTAATGGAATCAAGGCACCGATTGTCGCAATGGCTGTCATCAGGATCGGACGGAGTCGTGTAGAGCCGGCTTCCAAGAGCGCTTCTCTCGTAGACAGGCCTTCCGCTTCCTTATGAATCACGCGGTCAATTAAGACAATCGCATTCGTGACAACGATACCGATCAGCATGAGCATACCGATCATTGCGTTCAGACTGATCGTTTCACCTGATACGTAAAGTCCGACCAGGGCACCGATGACTGTGAACGGCAATGAGAACAGAATCGCAAATGGCGCTAGTGCTCCGCCGAAGGTAATCACGAGCACAAGGTAAACGATCGCTATTGCTGCCAGCATCGCTAAACCGAGCTTCGTGAAGGAATCAGCGATATCCGCTGATACGCCGCCTGTGTCAATCGATACGTTATCAGGGTGGTCTAGCTTATCAATTTTCTTCTGGATAGCAGCTGATACGGCTGTGACGTTGTCAGAGGTAACCTCACCTGTGACATCTGCATAGACTTTTCCGTCACGTTTTGACACGGTATCTGATGTTGATCCTTCCTTCACTTTTGCCACATCGCCGATTTTGACTTCCTGGCCAGTCGCGGAAGTGATCTTTTTATTCTCTAAATCTTTCACACTCTTATACTCGTCTTTTTCTGTCTTAATGTTCACATCAAGCTCTTTGCCGTCTTTTTTCACTGTTGTGAGCGGTTCTTGTGATGTTTGTGACATTAAGGCCTGAGAAATTTGAGACGCAGTTAAACCGAGTTTGCTTAGTTTTTCTTGGTCAGCGACAAATGTGTACTCATCATATGTGCTGGAAAGGCCTGAGTTTACGTTTTTCAGATCCTTTTCATCTTTCATGATTTTTTCAATGTCTTTGACCGTGTCTTTAATATCGTTTTCAGAATCGCCATACACATAGTATGTTAATTCGTTGTTATTGCCTGAAGAGCTGAAGTCCTGTGACTTCCATTCTCCGCGGTCAGATTGCTTTTGGATTTCCTTCAGAACGTTATCTTTTTCTTTATCAAAGTCAGGTGTGTCGCTTTCATATTTGATATAGAATAACGCACCGTTAGAATCTCCTCCGGCAAGCGGGCTGCCAGAGCCTAATGAATACTGAACCGTATCGACATGCTTGCGGTCAAGCAGGATTTTTTCCGCTTTTTCAGCTTCATTTTCGGCTTCTTTTTTCGTTTCACCCGGTTCTGGGCTGTATGTGAGCTGCATCGTTTTTTCTTCCTCGGACGGCAGGTAGCTGGCACCGATTAGCGGTACAAGGAACAAGCTTCCAAGGAGCATCAGAACAGCGATGATAGACGTGATCCATTTGTGGCTCAGCGCCCAGTTCAATACTTTTTTATAGATGTTTGCAAGTCTGCCAGGTTTGTGTTCTTTCGCTTTAATCGGCGCGCCCGTTAATGATTTTTTGAACAGGCTGTGTGCGAGCATCGGCACAAGCGTGATTGAAATCACCAGGGATGCGGCAAGCGCAAAAACAATCGTTAAAGCAAACGGAATAAACAACTCACCGATTTGTCCGCCTACAAGTGCGAGCGGCAGGAATACCGCAATTGTCACAATCGTTGATGACATGATCGGTTTAAACATTTCCTTCGTCGCTTCACGAACCAATGCTTTTCCGCGGAGCGGCTCATCTTTGAGTCTCATTCGGCGATAAATGTTCTCGATCACAACGATGGAGTCATCGACTACACGTCCAATAGCAACGGTCATTGCGCCGAGCGTCATAATATTCAATGTGATATCAAGCTGCTGCAGCACAAGGAGTGCGATCAGCAATGATAATGGAATTGAAACAACAGAAATTAATGTTGATTTGATATCTCTTAGGAATAAGAGAATAATCACAATCGCAAAAATAGCACCGAAGATGGCTTTGCTTAACATCGTGTCAACTGACTGTGTGATCGGCTCCGCCATGTCGAGAGTTGCGCTGTAATTGAAGCCTTTATGGTCTTCTTTGAACTTCTTCAGCTCAGCTTTGACATTGTCGGCAACCTCTACCGTATTCGCATCATTTGCTTTGACGATGTTGATGCCGATGCTGTCTTTGCCATTTGTGCGTGAAACGGATTCAGCTTTTTTCACATCTTTAATTGTAGCAACGTCAGAAAGCTTGACCGTCGGCACTGCTGTGCTTGCGCTTTGCTGCGCCTGTGCTGCCGCTTGTGCGCTTTGGGCTGCCTGTGCACTCTGCGCCGCCGCTTGAGATGCTGCGCTGCTGCCTGCACTTGAAGCTGATGCCGTCGGGATTCTCATATTCTTCAAATCTTTAATTGTTTCAATATCGCCGCTGACGACGACAGATTTTTCTTCATTTCCGAATGTGTACAATCCAAGCGGAGTTGTCACATCTGAACCTTGAATCACTTTCTTCACAGTATCTTCATCAAGGCCGTATTCCTTCAGTTTGTCTTCTTTGAAAGAGAATTCAACCTCTTCCACCTGCTGGCCCGATACTTGGACGGACGCAACGCCTTCTATGCCTTCAAGCTTAGAAACAAGGCTGTCCTCCACTTGTTTCGTCAGCTCTTGCAGGTTATCTTTATCACTGGACACGCTCAGCGTCAGAATCGGGAATGAGTTCAAGCTGTAGCGTGAAATCTCCGGATCCTTCGCGTCATCAGGCAGGTTGACGTTTTCTAACGCTTCAGCTGCTTCTGTTTTCGCTTTGTCCATATCTTTCTCATAATCATATTCAATCATGACCGACGATGCGTTTTCATAGGACGTCGAAGTCACAACACTGACACCGTCCAAGTTCTGCACGGCTTGTTCAACCGGTTTGGTCACTTCATCAGCCACTTGGCTTGGTGTCGCACCCGGATATGTCGTGCTGATCGTCAAGTAAGGCATGTTCACGTCAGGAATAGACTCTTGCTTCATATTCATACCCGCATACAAGCCGGCTGCCGTTACAATAATCGTCATCAGCCATACGGCGAATTTGTTTTTCAGAACGAAATTAATAACGTGATTCATCATATCCTCCATTACATTTTTTATTGACTGACTGGTCATTCTATATAATACTAAACGTTATAACGCAACAACGTCAACTCATATACCAGAAAATTTTACTAAATTTTTCAAGGATTAAGGGGAAGCACGTCATGAATGAAAAAAAAGAGAGAATCATAAAAACCAGCATTCGTTTATTTGCGAAAAAAGGATTCGCAGCTACGACGATCCAAGAAATCGCCAGTGAATGCGGCATTTCGAAGGGCGCTTTTTATTTGCACTTCAAATCGAAAGAAGCGCTGCTGTTATCTGCCTGTGAATATTATATCGGTATGTCTATGAACAAAATGAAAAATATAGAAGAAGATCTCGCCGGAAAGCCCCCTAAGGAAGTGTTAAAAAAGCAAATTGGCGCTCAATTTGAGGATTTTCGCGATCATAAAGATTTTATCGTTCTTTTGCTTACCGAAAATATCATTCCGGAAAATCAAGAAATCAAGCAATACTTTTACAAAGTAACCATGGAGACGGATAAGCTGTACCGGAACGCCTTGCTGGTATCCTATGGCGAAGGAATCGAGCGGTATGTCGCAGATCTGTCCATCATGGCAAGAGGCATTGTGCATTCCTATATGAACGTGATGGTATTTAACGGTGAGCTTAATATCGATGCAGAAGAAATCTCAGCCTTTATTATTGAGAGACTGAATGATCTTGTACAGGGGCTGAGCCGTTCTGCACTCAATCCGATTGTATCAAAAGACATTTTCAACCCGATGCCTGCGGGAAAAGACCAGCTGCTTGAGGACATTCAGAAAGTGAAAGAAAACAGCACGCTGCCCGAGGATATCACCGTGTCACTTGATGTTATCGAGGAAGAATTGACTCAGGATAAACCGCGCAAGCCGATTATTAAAGGCATGCTGTCCAATTTGACCGGAACCAACGACAAAGAAGTTGAAAGGCTTCGGGCCCTCATCTCTGTCTTTATCTCAATTTGACCATAAAAAAAGCAGCCTCTAAGGGCTGCTTTTTTATTAGCGTTTTTTAATTTCTTCAAGCAGAATTTTGTTGACCATCGGCGGGTTGGCTTGTCCTTTGGACGCTTTCATAATCTGTCCGACTAGGAAGCCGATCGCGCGGTCTTTTCCGTTTTTAAAGTCTTCGATTGATTGAGGATTGTTGTCAAGCGCCTCAGTGACAAGCTTCAGAAGCACGCCTTCGTCAGAAATCTGAACAAGGCCTTTCTCTTTCACAATCTTCTCAGCGTCGCCGCCTTTTTCAATCAATTCTTTAAACACTTTCTTCGCGATCTTAGAAGAAATGGTTCCTTTTTCAATCAATTTGATCATGCCGGCAAGGCCTTCAGGTGTCAGGGCAACATCGGCAAGCTCTTTTTGCTCAGCGTTTAGGTAAGCTGACACTTCACCCATCAGCCAGTTAGACGCTTGTTTGGCTTCAGCGCCTTTTTGAACGGTTTCTTCGAAGAAATCAGCCATTTCTTTTGTCAGCGTCAGAACCATCGCGTCATATGCAGGCAAGCCAAGCTCTTCGATATAACGCTTGCGGCGCTCATCCGGAAGCTCAGGAATGCTTGCTTTTACGCGTTCCTTCCATTCATCATCAATGTAGAGCTCGACTAGATCCGGCTCTGGGAAGTAACGGTAGTCGTCAGATCCCTCTTTGACACGCATAAGAATGGTTTTCTTCGTTGCTTCATCATAACGGCGAGTTTCTTGCTGGATGACGCCGCCGGAAAGAAGAACCTGCTCCTGGCGTTTTTCTTCATGCTCAAGGCCTTTTTGAACAAACGCAAAGGAGTTCAAGTTTTTTAATTCTGTTTTTGTGCCGAATTCCTCTTGGCCGATCGGACGAAGAGAGATATTGGCGTCACAGCGAAGTGAGCCTTCTTCCATTTTACAGTCAGAAACGCCTGTATACTGGATGATGGATTTCAGCTTTTCAAGATACGCGTACGCTTCTTCCGGCGTGCGGATATCCGGCTCTGATACGATCTCAACAAGCGGCGTTCCTTGGCGGTTGAAGTCAACAAGAGAATAGCCGTCGCCTGTGTGTGTCAGTTTTCCGGCATCTTCTTCAAGGTGAAGGCGCGTGATGCCGATGCGTTTTGTTTTTCCGCCGACTTCAATTTCGATCCAGCCGTTTTCGCCGATTGGCTTATCAAATTGAGAAATCTGATACGCTTTCGGGTTGTCAGGATAGAAATAGTTTTTGCGGTCAAACTTCGTATCCGTTGCGATCTCACAGTTGAGCGCCATAGCGGCTTTCATTGCGAATTCAACGGCTTCTTTGTTCAGAACAGGCAGGACGCCCGGATATCCGAGGTCAATAACGCTTGTCTGCGTATTCGCCTCCGCGCCGAATGGCGTTGGAGAGCTTGAGAAAATTTTTGATTTTGTTTTTAACTCAACGTGGACTTCAAGTCCGATTACCGTTTCAAAGTTCAATTCTTTTCACCCCTTACAGTTCAGGTTTTGCTTTATGATGGTCTGTCGCTTGTTCAAATGCATGAGCAACGCGGTATACAGTGCTTTCATCAAAGTGTTTTCCGATGATTTGCAGGCCGAGCGGAAGTCCGTCTGCTAATCCGCATGGCACGCTGATTCCCGGTACGCCGGCAAGGTTGACCGGAATCGTTAAGATATCGTTTGCGTACATTGTGAGCGGATCCTTCGTGTTTTCACCGATTTTAAACGCAGGTGTCGGTGTAGTCGGTCCAACAATAACATCATATTTTTCAAATACGTCCTCGAAATCCTTCTTAATCAACGTACGCACTTTTTGCGCTTTTTTGTAGTACGCATCGTAGTAGCCTGAGCTTAAAGCAAACGTTCCGAGCATGATGCGGCGTTTGACTTCATTTCCGAAACCTTCAGCGCGCGTTTGCTTGTAAAGGTCGATCAGGTTATCCGCGTTGTCTGTGCGGTAGCCGTAACGGATGCCGTCAAAGCGTGCAAGGTTCGCTGACGCTTCAGAAGATGACAGCAGGTAATATGTCGCAAGCGCGTATTTACTGTGCGGAAGAGACACTTCTTCCCATGTAGCGCCGAGACCTTCAAGGACTTTCAGCGCTGCCAGGACAGATTCTCTCGCTTCTTTGCCGACACCTTCACCAAGGTATTCTTTCGGAACGGCGATTTTCAGTCCTTTGATGTCGCCAGTTAATGAAGAAAGAAAATCAGGCACGTCCACATTTGCACTCGTGGAGTCCATTTTGTCTACGCCGGAAATCGCTTGAAGTAAAAACGCGTTATCCTCAACCGTACGTGTAATCGGCCCGATTTGGTCTAATGAAGACGCAAATGCGACCAGACCGTAACGAGATACACGTCCGTATGTAGGTTTTAATCCGACAACGCCGCAGAAAGATGCCGGCTGACGGATGGAGCCGCCTGTGTCAGATCCAAGAGAAAACGGAACTTCTCCCGCAGCAACCGCAGCCGCAGATCCGCCGCTTGAACCGCCGGGAACTGTTTCTAAGTTCCAAGGGTTTTTCGTCAGCTTGTAAGCTGAGTTTTCGGTAGATGATCCCATGGCGAATTCGTCCATGTTCAGTTTTCCGATTGTGACCGCTTCAGCGTCTTGAAGGCGCTGAACGACAGTAGCGTCATAGATCGGATCAAAGTTTTCGAGAATTTTGCTGGAGCATGTTGTGCGCAGCCCTTTTGTTACGATATTATCTTTTACGCCGATCGGCATACCGAAAAGAAGACCGTGCTCAGAACGCCCGTCAACCGCCTCATCAAGCTCCTTCGCGTATGCGCGCGCTCTTTCTTCATCTAATGCCAAAAAGGCTTGTACCTTATCATCAACCGCTTGGATGCGTTTATAAGATTCGTCAACCAGATCAGAAATCTTAATCTCTTTTTTATGTATGAGCTGTTTTAATTCTGTGATTTTATGATCAAATAATGACATTCTTGTGTCCCTCCTTTAGTCCAGAATTGATGGCACACGAATATAGCCGTCTTTATGGTCAGGCGCATTTTTCATGACATCCTCAACCGGAAGACCTTTACCCGCTTCATCTTCTCTCATGACATTTTTCATTTTCAGCACGTGAGTTGTAGGCTCCACATTGTCTGTGTTAACCTCATTAAGCTCCTCGGCAAATGAAATGATACTGTCGAGCTGTTCAGTGAACATTTTTGCTTCTTCTTCAGTAATTGCAAGTCTTGCAAGGTGCGCAACGTGCTTTACTTCTTCTATTGAAATTCGTGACATATGATCCACCTCCACATATTTCTCCGTTAAGTCATATAATACTGATCATATCAAAAACAAGCCCTTTAAAGCAACAAAACGCCTTGAGACAGGCCTGTGTTTTCGAAACAATACCCTATATATTTTATACTAAAATGAGGAGAAGGAGAAACGAAATATTTTTCTGAATATTTTTACTTTAATTATTTCTTGAAAGCGTTTTATTCTTTATTCCCTTCTAGGTTTGCAACGGTTTTCCCCGCTCATGATCAAGGTTTCATCGCTTGAATGGCCGGGAATACTTTGTTAGGTTAAGTTACCAAGTGCACCCGCAAAGGAATTTCTTTTGTTTTGCACTTACGCCAGGCTGCTTAACTGGCACCATCAATTTGAGAGGTGATGCAACATTATTAGAAATGAAGAGAGGGTAAAACGTGAGTATTGAAATTATTATATCTTTAGGAATTTACTTTATTGCCATGCTGTTAATCGGCTGGTATGCATTCAAGAAAACCACTGACATCAATGATTACATGCTTGGAGGAAGAGGCCTCGGACCATTCGTTACTGCTTTGTCTGCCGGTGCGGCCGATATGAGCGGATGGATGCTGATGGGTGTTCCCGGCGCGATGTTTGCGACAGGGCTGTCCACCTTATGGCTTGCTTTAGGTCTTACAATCGGGGCGTACTCAAATTACTTGCTGCTGGCTCCAAGGCTGCGTGCTTATACGGAAGCGGCGGATGATGCGATTACGATTCCTGATTTCTTTGATAAACGATTCCAGCATTCTTCATCACTGCTGAAAATCGTATCTGCATTGATCATCATGATCTTTTTCACATTGTATACCTCTTCCGGTATGGTATCTGGCGGACGGCTGTTTGAATCTGCTTTTGGTGCGGATTACAAATTAGGCCTGTTTCTGACCACCGCAGTTGTCGTGTTATACACACTGTTTGGCGGTTTCCTTGCTGTCAGTCTGACTGACTTCGTGCAGGGTGCGATCATGTTTGCAGCACTAGTGCTTGTGCCGATCGTTGCTTTTACCCATGTGGGCGGCGTTGCTCCGACTCTCCATGAAATCGGCGCTGTTAACCCACACTTATTGGATATTTTTAAAGGCGCGAGCGTCATTAGCATTATTTCCTATTTAGCCTGGGGCTTGGGCTACTACGGCCAGCCTCATATCATCGTCCGATTTATGGCGATTAAAAACATTAAAGATTTGAAGCCTGCACGCCGAATCGGCATGAGCTGGATGATCATTACAGTTCTAGGTTCCGTGCTGACGGGTTTAATCGGTGTTGCATACGCCCATAAATTCGGAGTTGCTGTAAAAGATCCGGAGATGATCTTCATTATCTTCTCTAAAATCTTGTTCCACCCATTAATTACAGGGTTCTTATTGTCAGCTATTTTGGCTGCCATCATGAGTTCGATTTCCTCACAGCTCTTGGTTACAGCAAGTGCTGTAACAGAGGATTTATACCGGTCATTTTTCAGACGAAAAGCTTCTGATAAAGAATTGGTCATGATCGGGCGATTGTCCGTCTTAGTCATTGCCGTTATCGCGGTACTCTTGTCATTGAACCCGAACAGCACCATTCTTGATTTGGTCGGATACGCTTGGGCCGGCTTCGGTTCAGCTTTCGGACCTGCGATTCTGCTCAGTCTATATTGGAAGCGAATGAACGAATGGGGCGCGCTTGCTGCCATGATTGTCGGGGCTGCGACCGTGTTGATCTGGATTACAACCGGCCTGGCAAAATCAACCGGTGTGTACGAAATCATCCCTGGGTTTATTCTCAGTATGATTGCCGGCATCATTGTCAGCATGATCACAAAACGTCCTGCAAAAGCCTCTTACCGATTATTCGGTGTCATGGAAAAGCTGTTAAAACGCAAAAAGTAAGCAATAAGCCATCAAGCGCAGCTTGGTGGCTTTTGTGCTCTTGTTTTGCTATAAATACTGTGAGAAAATCATATTTATTTAAAAACACCATAGAGAAGGGGGAAGTTGCTGTTGAGCTGGTATATTGATCCTGATATTTTATTGAAATTGGGCATTGCCACATTGATTGGCATGGTCATCGGGCTTGAACGCGAATTAAAAAATAAGCCGCTCGGATTAAAAACCTGTATTGTCATCGCAGTCAGCTCATGCATGCTGACGATCGTCAGTATTAATGCGGCATATCATTTCCCTAAATACTACCGCATCATGATGGATCCGCTTCGTCTGCCGGCACAAATCATCTCCGGCGTCGGGTTTATCGGAGCCGGTGTCATCCTGCGAAAAAGCAATGATGTCATTTCCGGCCTGACGACATCGGCCATGATCTGGGGGGCAGCGGGGCTCGGGCTTGCTACGGGAGCCGGTTTTTATAAAGAAGCGTTTGCCAGTCTTCTGTTCATCCTGATCAGCGTGGAATTTCTCCCATGGGTGGTCAGAAAAATAGGCCCCGACCGCCTGCAGGAAAAAGACATCCGCATCAGAATGTCGCTTTCTGATAAAGACAAAATGACAGAGATTTTAAAAGAAATGAAAAGAAGAGATATCAAAGCACACTCCGTTCGGATCGACGACCTGGGCGAAAAGGATTTTCCAATTATGGAAGTGAAGGTCCGCGTCCATAAAAACAGATACACGACCGATGTCTACTATGACATTAAAGCCATTGAAGGCGTAGTCGGCGTGAAGTGTGATACATTATAAAAGCCAATGGGACTGGAATCCCATTGGCTTTTTCTATCTACACCAGTGCTGAAAAATCAAATGCTGTAATCGGCGTGCCATTCTCTATATCTCTTCTGAAACCGGCCAGCATTTCTTTTTCTTCTTCTCCTATTGTGTTAAGGTCAAACATCTGATGCAGCAATCCGTAAATCAGCATATGGCGAAGGCGGAGGAAATCAGGTATTATCATCAGCCATGCAGGGTCAAGCTCATTTTCCTCCCAGTACCCTTTCATAAAATGCGTCATAAATTCTTCTGTAAACGCAGCTTTATCATCATATGGCACAACAGGATACCACAGGACATTGTAGAGAAGAATGCTAATATCGTTAACAAACCAGTTGTAGCCGATATCATCAAAATCAAATGCCGTGATTTTGCCATGATCCCAGTTAAAATTGCCATGGTGCAGATCCGCATGCACCAAGCCGTAGCTGTCCTGGCTTTTCGGGAGCCTCCGCAGTTCATTCATCAAAGAATCGGCTTGCTGAAACACCTTTATCTGATCTTCAGGCACATATTTTCTCAGCTTTAATTGCTCCTCTTCATCCCATTCCTGTCTTTTGAAAGCGGGATTGCTCAATTTGTAGCTTTTTGTCAGGCTGTGCATGCTGCCTGTGTATCTGCCAAGCTCATAAAATAGCGTTTCATTCCAGTCCGATTCATCCACTTTTTGCCCCGGAGCTTTCTCATACACTCTCAATAAAAATGACCCGCCGTTTCCGTCCGGCACTGCTTCTACGTCTTTTCCGTTCAGCGACGGGAGCGGTTTGGCTACTGAAATTCCCCCTATTGCAAGGTGACGGAGCCATTCCATCTCTCCCATTATATAATCAGAAGATCTCCGAATCGTATGGGTAATCTTTAAAATATAAGGTTGATTGTCTTTCATACATTCATATACATAGTTTTCCGCATCAGCCAGAAAACGCACCTGATCTTTTGAGAAACCGTATCTCGCTGCAGCTTCTGCCAAAACCTGCTCTTCATGAAATATTTTTTTGATATCTTTATGCACGTCTAACATCCTTTCATTGCTATAGATTTGATAATGATTGTTTTCACACGATTTCCAGCATCAACATACCTCCCCTTGATTTGTGTTTCGGCAGAAGCGGAAACAATTTCCCTTTTCCTGTTAATTGTAACATAAAAACCCTTGTGCCAATATGGCACAAGGGTTTTCTATCAGTCATAAATGTGAACAGTCGGCTCTTTATCTCCGGCATTGCGGATAATGACCGCTTCCTGTCCGTCTGAGGACGTGATATTGACTTCGACATCAACTGAGCTCTTAGAGTAGTAGTCCATCACTTCACCCGTTAAGAACTGGGTAAACGCGACAACTTCACTTTTTCCGTAGAATTGCATTGGTATGTCAATCTTCATTTTCTTCATTTCATCATTTTCATACAGCGCTGTACCGACAACGCCTGTATAGTTCGGGAAATATTCTTCAATTGAGTTTTTGAACCGCTTAAAGACCTCGGTGTCATCCGGGTATTTTTCTGCTGTGGTTGTATCTGCCGGATAGAATACATATTTTTCATTAATATCATCCCAATTTGAGATATCAGTAGAGCCTGCTTTGACCTCTGTTTTGGCGATGAAGTTCCCCGGCACAATCGATGTTTTTGACGCCTGCTTGTAGAGTGCGACAGTAATCGGCACATTCTTCAAGTTATCTTTTTTACGGAGGCGGTTAATAACCTCCTGTGCAATTTTTTCTCCCTGCTGGCGGAGCGTGCTGTCCTTAATCTCCACTTCTTTTTGCGGGTCGCCAGTTTTTTCACGATAGTAATACACGGAGTTTAACGCCAGTCCGATCATGACGCCGCCAAGCTGGATAGAATTCTTGTCTTTTCTGACTAAATAATCGTGCTCAAGCATGGATGCTAAATAAATCGGGCTGCTTTCGTTCTTTTCTTCTGTTGAACCAGAACTCGGGAGCGCCGGGTTCAAGCCTTCATTTTTGAAGTTCTTATCTTCTTTTTCGGCTTTTTTCAAATCAGAGCCCGTTTTTTTCCGTGCCAGCCAGCTTAATACTGTATCCTCATCTAAATATTGTCCTTCTTGGAACAGATAATCGTCAGTTGAGAAAGAATCTTGGGCAAGGCGCATCAGCCCTGTTTCAAATTCGTCAATGTCCAGCCTTGTATTCAGCTGTTCCGTTGTTAAGCCGCGCGCTTTGCCTGCCTTAAACGGCAGCACCATTTTGTAATAGGAGTCAGAGATATTATATTTCGGGACAATCGCTTTTTCTGACGATTTCGCCGTCTTTTGCGTAATCTCTTCCTCCTTCTCCCCCCCGAAACCTGACGAGCAGGCAGACAGCATTAATACTGCCGCCGTTGCCGCCAATGCCAACGTCTTTTTCAATAGAAAACACTCCTCTTATTTCTTTAGCTCTCCCATTAACTGTTCTTCATTCCACACTTCAATGTTCAGCTCTTGTGCTTTTGTCAGCTTGCTTCCCGCCGCTTCTCCGGCGATGACTAAGTCTGTGTTTTTGCTGACGCTTCCAGTCAGCTTTCCGCCCAGCGCTTCGATTTGCGCTTTGGCTTCGTTTCTTGACAGCTCTTCCAGCTTTCCTGTCAGAACAATTGTTTTACCAGCAAAGTAAGAGTCGCTGTCCTCTGCTTTTACTTTTTTCGGGCCTTTGTAGAGCGTGTTTACGCCCAGCTCCTGAAGTTCATTCAAGAGTTCAAGCATTTCTTCTTTATGAAAATAGGTGATCACAGCATCAGCCATTTTTTCACCGATTTCATCTACCGCGAGAAGTTCCTCTTTAGAGGCTTTTTTCAGGTTCTCCAAGCTTTCAAAATGCATGGCAAGCGTCTTTGCGGCCTTTGATCCGATAAAACGGATGCCAAGCCCAAACAGCAGGCGCTCTAACGAATTTTCTTTTGATTTTTGGATGGAGCTGATCAGGTTTTCAGTGGACTTTTCGCCCATGCGCTCGAGCTGGATGACTCGTTCCTTCGTCAGCTTATATAAATCTGCCACATTGCGGACAAGGTTTTCCTCAAACAGCTGTGTGATCACTCGTTCGCCGAGCCCATCAATGTTCATGGCATTCCGGGAAACGAAATGGATAAGCCCTTCCCGGATTTGCGCCGGACATTCAGGGTTAATGCAGCGAAGCGCCACTTCTCCTTCGATCCGGACGAGTTCACTGCCGCATTCAGGACATTCCGTCGGCATGCTGAATTCCTTTTCTTCTCCTGTGCGCTGGTCAACGAGGACATTCACAACTTCCGGGATGATATCGCCCGCTTTTTTGACGACAACCTTATCCAAAATCCGAATGTCCTTCTCTTTAATTAAATCTTCGTTATGAAGGGATGCTCTTGAGACCGTTGTGCCGGCAACTTTTACCGGCTCAAGAATCGCAGTCGGCGTAATCACACCCGTTCTGCCGACATTTAATTCGATATCGAGAAGCTTCGTCACGACCTCTTCAGCAGGAAACTTATACGCGATGGCCCAGCGCGGGCTTTTCGCCGTAAAACCGAGCTCCTCCTGTTGATCGAGAGAATCGACTTTAATGACAATGCCGTCTATTTCGTACGGCAGGTCCGCGCGCTTCGCCTGAAGCTCATCGATCAGCGTAATGACTTCTTCTATGCTGCCGCATTTTTTTCGTTCCTGATTCGTTTTAAATCCGAGTTCGTCGAGAAAATCAAGCCCTTGGCTTTGCGTCTCTACACCCATCTCGTCAAGCTCCGCTATACTGTAGACGAAGATATCGAGGTTTCGTTTCGCTGCAATTTTCGGATCGAGCTGTCTGAGAGATCCCGCCGCGGCATTTCGCGGATTGGCGAACGGTTCTTCCTCATTTTTAATCCGTTCCTCATTGAGTGCTTCAAACGAACGCTTCGGCATATACGCCTCGCCGCGCACTTCGATCGACAGCTCACGGTTCATTTTAAGCGGGATATTGCGGATCGTCTTCAGATTCTCCGTAATATCCTCTCCCGTCGTTCCGTCACCTCTTGTGGCCCCTCTGACAAAATAGCCGTCTTCATAACGGAGAGAAACAGCAAGACCGTCTATTTTCAGCTCCACATTATACGCCACATCGTCACCGACGGCTTGGCGCACACGGCGGTCGAAATCACGAAGATCATCAGCATTAAAGGCGTTGCCCAGACTGAGCATCGGTGTGCCGTGGGTGACTTTCTGAAACGCTTCAAGCACAGCTCCGCCGACGCGCTGCGTAGGAGAGTCAGGCGTTCTGAGGTCTGGGTGCTCCTCCTCAATCGCAATCAGCTCCTGCATCAATCTGTCGTATTCGGCATCTGGGACGCTCGGTTCATCTAAGGTGTAATATTCATAGCTATACTTGTTGATGGTGCGGCGCAGTTCTTCTGCCCGCTGCTTCGCTGTTTCTTTGTCCATCTGCTTCTTCCTTTCCTCTTCAATTACTGCTTTTCAATAGGAGCAAATGCTGCTAACAGGCGTTTCACGCCGACAGGGCTCGGGAAGGCAATATCGAGCTCCGTCCCTTCTCCTTCGCCTTTCACGCTGACGACAGTTCCTGTTCCCCATTTTTTATGGCCCGCCTTATCTCCGACTGCCCAGTTCAAGGTGTCGCCGCCTGTTTTGCTGGCGTAGGATACCGGGCGTGAAACAGGGCCGCGTCTCGGCTGCATTTTTCTCGCAGACGTCGCTCTCGTTTCTTTTTTCTCATTTAGGTTTTCCAATAAATCATCCGGTATTTCAGCAATGAAGCGAGATTCCGGGTTCATATTTGTCCGGCCAAACAAGGTGCGCATTTTAGCATTGGTCAGATAAAGCTCCTGTTCAGCCCTTGTAATCCCAACGTACGCAAGGCGGCGTTCTTCTTCCATTTCCGCTTCCTCCATGAGTGAACGGCTATGCGGGAAGACGCCTTCTTCAAGCCCCATCAAGAAAACAACCGGGAACTCCAGTCCTTTCGCGGCGTGCAGTGTCATCAGCGTGATTGCATCCTTGCCGCCTGACTCTTCCTCCTTCTGGTCGAGCTGATCAATATCTGCGATTAACGCCAAGTCTGTCAGGAACGCAACGAGTGTCTTGTCTTCACTTTTCTGTTCAAAGTTTTTCGTAACAGACAGGAACTCGTCGATGTTTTCTAAACGGCTTTGGGCTTCGATCGATTTCTCGGCCTTCAGCATTTCTCTGTATTCCGTCTTATCAAGAATTTCTTCTGTCAGCTCTGTAATGGATAAGTAATCCTGCATATTGGTCAGGTTTTCAATCATCTGTCTAAAGCTGTCAAGCGCGTTTGCCGCTTTGGCACTGACGCCGATAAAATCAACCTGCTGAATCGCTTGGAAAAAGGACAAGCCGTTTATGGCCGCATACGAAGCGATTTTTTCAAGTGATGTCGCGCCGACTCCGCGCTTCGGCACATTGACAATGCGCGTGAAACTGATATCGTCATCCGGATTGGATACGAGGCGCAGGTACGCAAGAATGTCTTTAATTTCTTTTCTGTCATAGAACTTTGTGCCGCCGACAATGTTATAGTTCAAACCCGCTTTGAGAAGCGTTTCCTCAATCACACGGGACTGCGCGTTTGTCCGGTATAAAATGGCGATATCCGACAGCTTCCGCTTGCCTGAGCTGTGAAGCTGATGAATTTTACCGGCCACAAATTGTCCTTCACCGAATTCATTATCACCGCGATAATAGGAAATTTTGATGCCCTCGTCGTTTTCCGTCCACAAATTTTTCGGTTTGCGGTTAGAGTTGTTTTTAATGACCTCGTTTGCCGCGCGCAAAATCCGTTTCGTTGAACGATAGTTTTGTTCTAGCAAAATCACGCTTGCATTCGGATAATCTTTTTCAAATGAAAGGATGTTGGTGATATCCGCGCCGCGCCATCTGTAGATTGACTGATCAGAATCCCCCACAACGCAAAGGTTCTGGAAACGCTCGGCAAGCTGCTTAACGAGCATGTATTGCGCCCTGTTCGTATCCTGATACTCATCAACATGGATGTACTGGAATTTGCGCTGATAAAATTCAAGCACTTCAGGCACTCGGTCAAACAGTTTAATCGTCGTCATAATCAAATCGTCAAAATCGAGCGACTGGTTTTTCAATAGCTTCTTCTGATAATCAGCATATACATCGCTGACCACCTGATCGTAGTAGCCGCCAGCAACTTTAGAGAATTCCTCCGGTTCGGTCAATTCGTTTTTCGCACTGCTGATCGTACCGAGGATGCTTCTCGGGTCAAACTTCTTCGGATCAAGATTGCGCTCCTTCAAAATCCCCTTGATCACTGAAAGCTGGTCAGCCGTATCAAGGATGGAGAAATTTCGGTTGATCCCAATCCGGTCGATATCTCTGCGCAAGATCCGCACGCACATGCTGTGGAATGTGGAAATCCAGATATCGTCCGCGCCGGGTCCAAGGATGCTTTCCACACGTTCTTTCATTTCGCGTGCCGCTTTATTTGTAAATGTGATCGCCAGAATGTTCCACGGCGCCACATGCTTCTCTGCCATTAAATAAGCAATTCTGTGTGTCAGGACACGCGTCTTTCCGCTTCCCGCTCCCGCCATCAGCAAAAGGGGCCCGTCCGTTGTTTTGACTGCTTCCTGCTGAACGGGGTTTAAACCGCTTAGTAATTGATTGCTAATATAATTCAAAATTTGTTCACCCGCCTATACAAAACATATGTTCTATCATAAACCAAATCCGTACAATTTACTACTCGCCTTTCACAGCCGCTACTGTTTTCAAAGCCCTGTCAAAATCTTCATACACCGCATTGCCTACAACGATCACGTCCGCATGCTCTGCATACTGTTTGGCCATTTCCGCATCCTTGATGCCGCCGCCGTAAAACAAGGTGGACGTTTCCAATACAGCCTTCGTTTTCTTGACAGCTTCTATGTCTCCAAGCACGCCGCTGTATTCTAAATAAAAAATCGGCAGTTGCAGCAGCTCCGACACACGCGCATAGGCGACAATATCATCCATATTCAGATCGGCGTCCGCTTCAGTCAGTGCCGCGGCTTTGCAATCTGGATTTGCGATGCAGTAGCCCTCCGCCACGATTTCTTCCATAGACATCAGTTCTCCGTATTCCTTCATGGCTTTCTGGTGCATTCCGACAATCCAATCCGCGTTTTTGCTGTTTAATACACTCGGAATAAAATATAAGTCAAAGCCGGGAACGATCGCTTCAATCGCTGATACCTCTAGGACACACGGCACCAAAAACCGTCTTACCTTAGACATCATCCGCAGGACATTATCCTCTGTCACACCATCACTGCCTCCGATAATGACCGCATCCGTTCCTGATTCGCAAAGAATCTCCAGCTGTTCGTCAGGCAAATCTTTATTTGGATCGAGTTTAAAGACATGCTTCCACTCCGTTACATCGTACACGTCATACGTTCCTCCATTCGTTTGTTACCATTTAAACATTATAACAAATTCACATAGCGCGGAAAAACGGAAAAAGCCGTTAATCTCGTTATTCACTGAAAAAGGTGTTTTGATTCTTTTTTCATAAAAAAAGAGAGCAGGAGGCAGACCTGCATGGTGAGTCCTGTATCGGCAGAAGCACACATTTTTCACCAGATTCCTTCTGCTATTGTTTGGAAAGTGTTCAACTGTGGAAATGGTTACATAAAAAGGGAGGCTGAGAGATGGAAACCATCATAATAGCACTCATCGCATTTATCATAGGGATCATCGCTATCCCGATCGTCTTGTTTGCCTGGATCTACATAAAGGATGAAAAACAGCAGGAGCACTCAATTCTTCGCAACTATCCCGTCATCGGAAGGTTTCGGTATATCCTTGAAAAAATCGGGCCGGAGCTCAGACAGTATTTATACAGCAATGACAATGAGGAGCAGCCTTTTTCACGAAAGGAATATGAGCAAACCGTCATCTCCGGCAAATACAAAAGCAGAATGATGGGCTTTGGATCTGTAAGAGATTTTGATAAACCTGGCTATTATATCCGTAACGCTATGTTTCCAAAACAAAGGGAAGAAATGCACGTAAATCAAACGCCAAAAATTGAAACCCAAATCTATAAAATGGATGCTGACAATCTGTTCAAACGCAAGGAGCATGCCGAACATATCAAGGCAGACCCGTATTTTCTCCATCCTGATGATGTACAGGTGATTGGCGAGCATACATGCGAGAAGCCATTTTATGTGAAGGGCTTAGTCGGCCAGTCTGCCATGAGCTACGGTTCTCTTGGAGAACGGGCTGTTACGGCGCTCTCAAAAGGGCTCCATCTGGCAGGCGGCACCTGGATGAATACAGGTGAAGGGGGATTGTCTGAATATCACTTAAAGGGCGGCGCCGATATCATTTGCCAAATCGGACCGGGCCTATTCGGCGTGCGCAAAAGAAACGGGGAATTTTCGTGGGAGGAATTTAAAAGAAAAAGCAGGATTGACCAGATTAAAGCGTTTGAGCTAAAGCTGGCACAAGGAGCGAAAACCCGCGGCGGCCATGTGGACGGCGCCAAAGTATCAGAGGAAGTGGCAGACATTCGGAATGTCGAACCTGGAAAGTCGATTGACAGCCCGAACCGCTTTTATGAATTCTCAAACCCTCCTGAAATGCTCGACTTTATTGAAAAACTTAGAGATGTCGGACAAAAGCCAGTCGGCATCAAACTGGTCGCAGGGCATCCTGAAGAATTGCATGAGCTTTTCTCTCATATGCAGAAAAGCGGAAAGCATCCGGATTTTATCACGATCGACGGAAGTGAAGGCGGTACCGGAGCTTCCTTTTACGAGCTCGCGGATACAGTCGGCCTTCCGATTATGACAGCGCTGCCTATTGTGGACACGCTTCTTAAACAGTACGGCTTGCGCAGCCAGCTGAAAATCTTTGCTTCCGGAAAGCTCCTGACTCCTGATAAAATCGCGGTCGCCTTAGCCCTCGGCGCTGACTTTGTTAACATCGCACGCGGCATGATGTTTTCCGTTGGCTGCATCCGCGCTCTCGTCTGCCACACCAACACCTGTCCGGCAGGTGTGGCGACGACAGATCCGAAATTGCAAAAAGCACTGAGCGTTGAGGAAAAACAGCATCGTGTCTGCAACTACGTTATTTCATTGCGCGAGGGACTATTTAACCTTGCAGCCGCAGCAGGGATTAATTCGCCGATTCATTTTTCCAAGGAGCATGTTGTCTATCGGAAAGAGGATGGCAGTATCATCAATATCGACAACCTGATCCATCAATTTGTTTCATAAAGAAACCGCCCTTGCCAGACGGCAGGGCGGTTTTTTATTTGGAAGAAGACTCTGTTTCCGTCTCCTTCACACGGTCAAGCGCCATTTCATAAGCGTCATTTCCGTAATTTAAGCAGCGTTTCACACGGGAAATCGTAGCCGTGGAAGCGCCTGTTTCTGTTTCAATCTTATGATACGTGTTTCCTTCGCGAAGCATGCGCGCCACTTCAAGGCGCTGAGCCAGCGATTGAATTTCGTTAATTGTGCATAGATCATCGAAGAATCGGTAACATTCCTCCAGGTCTTTCAGCGATAAGATCGAGTTAAATAACTGGTCCAGCTCTTTGCCGCGTAATTTATCGATTTGCATCGTTACACACCTTCTCCTTTACTAATGGAAGCCGCATCAAGATCAGGTACGATATTGATCCAAGTCTTTCCTGGCACAAACGGAAGCCACTTGCCGTCTTTTACCGGCACAATTCTGCCATTCACTTGTTTCCAGTCTGTTTCAATGACGTTTCCGTGCTGAAACAACAGACCTTTTCCTCCTGATTCCAAGTCGATGTCCCGCCTTCCATCTTGATCAATAATATGATGGCTGGCTTCAACAATGAAAATATTTTGCATTGCAACCGGCTTTCCGGTTTCCCGGTCTGTCGTTATGACACCATCAGAGCTTCTTGTATAAAATTCAGCTTTTTTATCATAGTTGTATTCGACAAGATTTGTAACGTTATTTGTTCCATAATCTACCCGAACATTGTAAGATTCATTTGCAGGTTTTGCATCTGATGTTTGAAACAGCAGCGGATTTGTTTCCTGCTTCAGCTTATAACCCTTTTGTTCTGCCGCCTTTTTTATGTAATCATAAGACGTATAGGAATTGTGGGGCGGTTTGCTGAAATCAGCTCTCCAAAATAAGCTTCCGTCAAAATCCAATCCGTTCATATAATCGGCAGCTCCGGATTCCAGCTGCTTTTTGGCGCCGGGACTCCAGCCGTGATGGACAAATATGCTGTCAAAGCCATTGCTGAGAGTGACGAAATATTCCCGCGCGCTCCGCACAGGTCCGACAGTTTCAGGCATCTGGCTTTGGAAAATGGCCAGAAATCTTGTGATTTGCCCTTCGGCTAGCGCTTCTATGACAATGTCGGCTTTAGACAGACCCGACTGCGGCCTCGCCTTCGGGTGATTGTTCACCACAACAGCAACAGGGCGGCGTTCAGTCACTTTCTGTTCAGTCTTTAGCCCCGTTAAAGGAGCTTTCAGCTTCTTTGCAGTATCCGGGACAGCATCCTTCTGCTGGCAGGATACCAGCAGAAAAAACACGAAACACAGCGCGCAAACTGTCATCCATTTTTTCATATGTCGGCTCCCTGCTCTTTTATATTTTAACGCATTATCGATGGAAAGAGTACAGTTTTTTTCATGACGTCGAATATTCCTCTTGGCGTAATGCGTATATACGGAAGGTGCGTACTTTGCAAAAAGTGCAGCGTATAGATAGGATCGCAAAACTCATAGCCTCTTTCAGTCAAAAGATCTCTCAGCTTTTGTTCCTTCTCAAGCACGTCTTCATACGCTTCCGAAGAGGCGCAGCCGCACAGCGCAAGCGGGATTTCATGCAGAATGTTTCCGTTCTCCGCTAAAACAATTCCTCCTCCGATTTCTTTCATGCGGGCGAAAGCGAGCAGCATATCCGCTTTATT
This sequence comes from Bacillus sp. PS108, assembly GCF_037963335.1. Classification (NCBI taxonomy): domain Bacteria; kingdom Bacillati; phylum Bacillota; class Bacilli; order Caryophanales; family Bacillaceae; genus Bacillus; species Bacillus sp. PS108. Next base: position 685,756 of record NZ_CP150155.1, on the reverse strand, counting down.
TTTTCCAATCGCGACAATGTCGCCCGTCGTCGTAAAGGAGCTTACAAATCCCTGCACGCTTGAGGCAAACCCTTTTATCATCGTATTGACGCGCCATTTCCCGTGTCTGTCGAGCATCGTCAAATAACTTTCATCATGGTCAAACGAGAGCTGTTCCATCGAATTGTCGATCTCAATCATATATGGCTCCATAATAACCGCATTCCGCATTTTCACGCCCATCGGCATAGAAAACTGCAAGTCATCCATCGTCATATCATATGAAAGCTCAAGCGGGACAAGACCGCCTTTGTGCCAGTCCGTCTTTGTAAACGCCTTCAAATCACAGCCGTTTTCACGCAGAATGGTCCCTTTTGACAGAACAGTCACTGGATTCGGATTTAACGGATCTTCCAGTATGTTTAGCGATGCCAGTCTGCCCGGTCCGACAACTCCTAAATAATCATCCATTTGGTAATACTTTGCGATATTAAATGATGCCATATTGTAGGCGTCGATTGCAGGTACGCCTTCTTCTAACGCAATGCGAATCAGCTCGTTTGTCATGCCGCCTTTATAGAAATTCGGGGTTGCGCCATCTGTCGTGTAAAAGAAGTGGTCATAATAGCGGAAGCCCTTCTCATGCAGCTCTTGCAAGATTTTTCTTACATCGGGGCGAATGGAAGAGTTCCGAAGGGAAACATAATAGCCCAGTTCCAGCCTTCTCATCACTTCATCACCTGTCATCGCTTCATGATCACAATCCGCACCGAACAGCTTCATTTTTGTAAGCGTTTTATCAGAAGCGCCGGGAAAATGCCCTTCAATACGTTTTCTCTGTTTCTTTGTAGCTTGCATACAGTGGAGCATTAAATCATCACCATCTACCAGGCGAGGCCATCCGGTCATTTCTCCGCCTTGAATCACATCCGGATGTTCAATCCACTGTTTTCTGACGTCAAATGGAAGGACGTGGTCCTCGTTCAGAACCTCGGTCTGGAGGTCATAGCGTGACCACCAAAAATACTGGACAGGCTGCTTTTTGAGTTCATTCAAAATCGTAAGCGCTTTCTTTTTTCCGCTTTGCAAAAGCAAAAATAAGTTATCATTCACGAATGTCGTTGTTCCGTATTGAGACACATATTCCGCCAGTGTTTGGGGATTATATATTTGAAAAGGATGTGCGTGCGGTTCAATATAACCTGGCACAATGTATTTTCCTTCACAATCAATCGTATGAATTTCTTCGGCTCTATTCGGAAGTTCATGACCCACATAAACAATGCGGTCCTGATAAATCCAAATGTTTTTTTTCAGCCATTGTTTTACATATGGATTTAAGACGAGAGCATTCCGTAAAAGGAGCGTTGGAAGCAGCTTTGAGTCTACAACATCAACCTGTGCCCTGATGTCTTTGTTTTTCCAGTTAAAGGTGCGTTCGGACATTCACATACTCTCCTTTACATGTATTAGACTCATGGTATCACATCCTTCCTCATCACGCACGATAAAAACGTTACAAATTTTTGAAGGTTCGGTAAAAAAACTTTTTTAAGTAAAAGGAGCGGATTTCCTTGAAGCCAAACATCAGTCTCATCAATGCCGTGTTCAGAATCGCCTGCGGATTGACGATTATGTCAGCCGCCAGTGCAAAGTTTACGAAAAAACCTTGGTGCAGAATGCATCTCTTTTACATCTTTATGGGGGCCATGAAAGCGGGTTCGGGAATCTTGCGCTTCTGTCCTGTGACCTACATGTTTCAACACAGTGATTCTGGAAATAACGAGCATCAAAACGGATAAACGGAAAAGCTTGATCACAAAACGTGATCAAGCTTTTTTTTATGCCCACCCTTTGTTTTCATATAGAAATATCCTGCAGCTGCCAGCACTGCCGGATAAAGAAGCGCCCAGCCGCTGAATGAGTAAATCACTGCGCACGCCACAAATGCCCCGAGCGCCATCCACCAGCCTGAATCTCTCCATCTCAGGAGTTTCAGTGCTGCCGCCATTGTACATATGTAAGATGCGATAAAAGCCGCGCTCGGCCCTTTCAACAGAGTCGTCAAATCGATTTGAAACAGGCCATGCGCCGCAAGCACTAAGCCAAACACTGCGGCCATCGCTGTCAAAACGCGAATAGGCGTACGTTTTGTCGCACTGAGTTTTCCAAAATATACAGGAATGTGCCCCTCTCTCGCCAATGCGTACACCATTCTTGAAAAACCAGCAATATTGGCATGGATGGTGGCGAATGTAATAAACAGCGCTAAACATACCGTAACATATACACCGCTTTCCCCTGCTCCTTTTGAGATGAGCATGGCAAGCGAGGCAATTTCTCCATTCTCTCCGTATGAATGAGTTCCCACCGTCACAAATGACAGCAAGATATACAGCCCTGCCACACAAGACGCTGCCAAAAACAAGCTGAGCGGGACATCTTTTTCAGGGCGATGAAATTCCTCAGCCAACGGGGTAATCATTTCCCAGCCTACAAAAGAGAAAAAAATCATAACTGAAACAGATCCCGCGGCAGACCAGCCATGCGGAAGAAACGGCTTGAATTCTGCTATCGTGACGTGTGGCAATGACACAGCAATAGAAGTGACAAGCAGAAATACGATGACACAAATAACGATTGTACTGATGTTTGCTGATAGTTGAATGCCTCTCATATGAAGCAAAATTGAGACAATCAGCATGCAGCCCGCAATCAAAGTAATCTGCCAATCGGAAGCCTCTGTGATGTAACTGACGTAATGCGCGCCAGTCAAAGCGATGATGGGAACGCCGATCGGAACGGACCCTAACATGATCCAGCCCAAAATAGCCCCGGCTTTTTTCTGAAAGGCCAGCTGCACATAAGCCGTGATTCCTCCCGCACTGGGCGCTATTTTCACAAGCCGGGCCAGCGTGCCGACAAGAAAAAAGGATAAGAAGGACATGAACACCCAAACAAATAAAGAAGCGGGGCCGGCCGTGTCCGCGGTGACAGACGGCAGGATTAATATCCCGCATCCTAAAACCGCCCCAATCGTTAACGCCGTCCCTTGTACCCAAGTAATAGAGCGCTGTAATTCTGGCAACATGATGCCTCCTCTCTGATTGATGGCTTTATTATAGAAAAAATAAGACGGCATCCATATGCTACAATGAAGGTAAGTCAACAGCATTGCCTTACGATCAAAGGAATTTTCATTCATTCGCCTAAATATGTAAAGGAGCCAGACAAATGGACGATACAGACCTTCAGATTCTCTCGCATTTGCAGCGAAATGGCAGATTAACGATGGTTGAGCTGGGAAAGCTTGTCGGACTCAGTTCGCCAAGCGCGGCGGAGCGTGTCAGGAAGCTTGAAGACAAAGGAGTGATTACCGGGTACAGCGCGAATATCTGTTATGAAAAACTAAACAAGCATGTCACCGCTTTTATTCTCATGGAGCCAAAAAGCTGTAAGCACTACGCCGCCTTTGCAACATCGCATCCTGATGTAGCAGAAAACCACCGCATCACGGGTATGTACAGCTATGTGACAAAGGTCGTGACTGAATCGGTACATACGCTTGAGGATTTTATTGACGCCTCGATGGCCCATGGAAAACCAACCACGCTCGTTGTCCTTTCTTCTTCCGCTCACCACCCCGCTTTTACATAATAAAAAAACCCGCAGCTTCATCTGCGGGTTTTCCTCACTTATTTTTGGGCAGCCTGTAAAGCGCGTGCCCCAATGTCTTTTCTGAAAAAGAGTCCCGGTTTGAATATTTCATCAACCGCTTTGTACACTCGGTCTCTAGCCGCTTCAAACGATTCATCAAAAGCTGTCACATTGGCGACGCGCCCCCCGTTTGTAACGAACTCTCCGCCTTCTGCTTTCGTTCCGGCATGGAAGACCACAACCTGCTCAGTTTCTGCTGCAAGGCTGCCGATCGGCGTGCCTTTTGCATAGCTTTCCGGATACCCTTCTGATGCAAGCACAACACTCACTGCCGCGGTATCCTTCCATCTTAAGTCAACTTCCTTATCATCTAAAAGATCAAGAAGCACCTGTACCAGATCAGATTCCATGCGCGGAAGCACGACCTGTGTTTCCGGATCGCCGAAACGGGCATTAAATTCAATGACCTTCGAGCCGTTTTCAGTAAGCATCAATCCAGCGTACAAAACGCCAGTGAAGGAACGGCCTTCTTGTACCATTGCTTTTGCGGCCGGCTTCACGATCGTTTCTACAGCATGGCGGACCGTTTCATCCGAAATTTGCGGAACTGGAGAGTAAGCGCCCATTCCGCCCGTATTCGGGCCTTTGTCTCCGTCAAACGCACGCTTGTGATCCTGGGCAATCACCATTGGATACACCTTTTCCCCTTTGACAAAGGCCATCAGAGAAAATTCTTCACCAGAAAGATATTCTTCAATGACAACGGACGCGCTCGCATCACCGAACTTTTCATCTTCAAGAAAGTCATGCAGACACGCAATTGCTTCTTCCTCTGTCATAGCCACAGTAACGCCTTTTCCAGCCGCAAGTCCATCTGCTTTTATCACAATCGGAGCACCTTTTTCCTGAACATATGCCTTCGCCTCATCAAAGGATGTAAACGTGTCGTATTCTGCGGTCGGAATGTCGTATTTCTTCATTAAATCCTTAGCGAACTGTTTGCTTCCTTCGATGATCGCCGCGGCTTTTGACGGGCCGAACACGCGCAGACCCGCTTTTTCGAATTCATCCACCAGACCTTCAATTAAAGGAACCTCAGGGCCGACAATGGTTAGGCCGACCTGGTTTTCTTTTGCAAACGAGACAAGCCCTGCGTGGTCGCTTTCCTCAATGTTTACAAGCTGTGCGGAAGCTTTCATGCCGTCATTTCCAGGAGCTGCAAATACATTCTCGACGAGGCTGCTTTGCGCTGCCTTCCACGCCAGTGTATGTTCTCTTCCGCCTTTACCGATAATTAATACATTCACGTCGTTTTCATCCCCTTAATGTTTGAAGTGTCTGATGCCGGTGAATACCATGGCAATGCCGTATTCATCCGCTTTTTTGATGGAATCCTCGTCACGCACAGATCCCCCCGGCTGAATGATAGCCGTAACGCCTGCTTTTGCTGCTTCTTCAACAGTATCCGGCATTGGGAAAAATGCATCAGATCCGAGCGCGCTGCCTTTCGCTTTTTCCCCTGCTTGCTCGATTGCGATTTTTGCCGATCCGACGCGGTTCATTTGGCCTGCTCCCACGCCGACTGTCATGTTGTCCTTTGCGAGAACGATCGCATTTGATTTCACATGCTTCACGACTTTCCAAGCAAGCTTCAAGTCTTCCCACTCTTGCTCATTCGGCTCTCTTTTTGTCGGGATGCTGATCTCAGCATCATCAAAGCCGTGCATATCTAAATCTTGAATCAATAGCCCGCCTTGAACGGATGTCAGCTGTTTTTCCTTTTGAACAGCAGCAGATACGTCAAGCGTCAGCAGGCGGAGATTTTTCTTCGCAGTCAGGACGTCGAGCGCTTCTTGGCTGAATGAAGGCGCAATGATGATTTCTAAGAAAATGTTATGAAGCGCTTCGGCAGTTGTCTTGTCCACTTCACGGTTCAACGCGATAATGCCGCCGAAGATAGATGTTTTATCCGCTTCAAACGCTCTGTCAAACGCTTCGGCGATCGTTTTTCCTGTTCCCACGCCGCACGGGTTCATATGCTTCACGGCAACCGCAGCCGGTTCAGTGAATTCACGAACGATTTGAACTGCCGCATCCGCGTCTTTAATGTTGTTGTAAGAAAGCTCTTTTCCGTGAAGCTGTTCTGCTTGCGCAATGGAGCCTTTGACAGGAAGAGCTGTTTGATAGAAAGTTGCTTCCTGATGCGGGTTTTCTCCATAGCGAAGCGATTGTTTTTTCTCAAATGTCACAGTGAATTGCTCTGGTTCTTTTTCACCGACAACATTTGTCAGGTAGTCAGCGATCAGTGCATCATATGCCGCAGTATGACGGAATACTTTTGCCGCGAGCTCGCGTTTTTTCTGAAGAGATACGCTGCCTTCTTCTTTGATTTGATTTAGCACTGGGCTGTAATCGGCCGGATCGACGATAACCGTGACATCCTGATGGTTCTTTGATGCCGCACGCAGCATGCCAGGTCCGCCGATGTCGATATTTTCGATTGCTTCTTCATACGTGACGTCTTCTTTAGAAATCGTTTCTTTAAATGGATAGAGGTTGACGACAACGAGGTCAATCGGCTGAATCCCGTGTTCATTGATCTGCGCCATATGCTCTTCATTGCCGCGAACCGCCAGAAGACCGCCGTGAATATTCGGGTGAAGGGTTTTTAACCGGCCGTCCATAATCTCAGGAAAGCCTGTCACTTCAGAAATTCCGATCACATCCACACCGTTTTCTTGAAGAAGCTTTTTCGTTCCGCCTGTGGAGATGACTTCAACGCCAAGCTCTGTCAGTTCTTTTACGAAAGGAACGAGATTTGTTTTATCTGAAACACTGATTAACGCACGTTTAATGGTCATGCCTTTTCACCTCTGTTATTTAATCCTAATAGCTGTTTAATCACACTCGGATACCATTTATGCTCAAGCTTGTGAATCCGCTGTTCGATTGTTTCCAATGTATCATGTTCATCAATTTCGATTGCCTTTTGAGCGATGATCGGACCTGTATCCATTCCTTCATCGACATAATGCACGGTGATTCCGGCCACCTTCACACCCGCCCGGTATGCCTGTCCGACTGCGTCGATTCCAGGAAACGCCGGAAGAAGCGACGGGTGAATGTTAATGATTTTTCCTCCATATGCTTGAAGGAGCGTATCACCGATCAGCCTCATATAACCGGCAAGAACAACCAATTCAACCTCGTGAAGACGAAGCTGTTCAATGATGGCTTGTTCAAATGCAGCCTTGTTTTCATAAGACTTGGGCTCAAATGCAAAGGATGGAATATGGAATGCTTCCGCCCGTTCGATGACTTTCGCCTGCGGTTTGTCGCAAACGAGTAGTGCTGCTGACGCATCCCAGTTCTCCTCCTTCAAACGCGTGACGATGGCTTCGAAGTTTGAACCGTTTCCTGATGCAAATACCGCAAACTTTTTCATGAAAGTGCCGCACCGCCGAATGTGACGCCTTCACCTTTTTTCACACGCCCGATTAAATAGGCTTTTTCGCCATGGCTTTCAAGCGTTCCGATCACATCTGTCAGATGCTCTTCTTTGACAGCCAAAACAAAACCAATACCCATATTAAAGACGTTGAACATGTCTTCTTCCTTCAGCTTGCCGTACTCTTGCAAGAAAGAAAAAATTGGCGGGATCGGCCATGAGCCATGATCAATTTCCGCACTTAAGCCTTCCGGAAGCATACGCGGAATATTTTCAATAAATCCTCCGCCTGTCACGTGCGCCATGCCGTCGATTTTTCCGCTTTTGACCGCGGCAAGCACAGGCTTCACGTAAATCCTTGTCGGTTCAAGCAATTCCTCGCCAAGTGGGCGTTCAAACGGCTCATATGTTGTATCGAGGTCCAGCTCCGCATCATCCAGAAGCACTTTTCTGACAAGGGAAAAGCCGTTGCTGTGAAGGCCGCTGGAGCTGAGGCCGATCAACAGATGGCCCTCTTCAATGTTTTCTCCAGTCACGATTTCGTCCTTTTCTGCCACTCCGACTGAGAAACCGGCAATATCGTATTCATCAGCTGTATAGAGTCCCGGCATTTCAGCCGTTTCACCGCCGACTAAGGCTGAACCTGATTGCTCACAGCCTTCCGCAACACCTTGTACAATCTGTTCAATTTTCACTGGGTCCGCTTTGCCAACCGCTAAATAATCGAGGAAAAACAGCGGCTCTGCCCCTTGTGCCAGCACGTCATTGACACACATTGCAACAGCATCCACGCCAATCGTGTCATGCTTATCCATGGAAAAAGCGAGCTTTAATTTTGTGCCGACACCGTCCGTTCCCGAAATGAGAACTGGTTTTTGATAAGAAAGCTCAGACAGGTCAAACATGCCGCCAAAACCGCCAAGGCTGCCCATAACGCCAAGCCGTTTCGTGCGCTCCACGTGTTTTTTCATTCGTTTTACAGCTTCATATCCGGCTTCGATGTCAACTCCTGCGTTTTTATATGCTTCAGACATCCTATTCACTCCTTTAAGGCGCTTTTCTAAATATCTCCCCGAACGAGGGCAGAAAGAGAAAGGCAGCCGAACTGCGCTGCCTTTATGTCATTTTTCAAGTTTTATTTGGTTAATACTGCTTCTTTTACGTGAGGAAGCACTGTATCCTGGTAAATTTCAGTCGGATATTTTCCTGTAAAGCAAGCGAGACACTGTCCGCAATTCGAGTCATCGTATTTTCTGCCGATGCCTTTCAGCAGCCCTTCCACACTCAAAAATGAGAGGGTATCGGCTCCGATTTCCTGACGGATTTCTTCAACAGAATGCGAAGACGCGATTAATTCTTCATGTGTGGAAGTATCAATGCCGTAAAAGCACGGATGAGCGATCGGCGGTGAACTGATTTTCACATGCACCTCTGTCGCACCCGCTTCTCTAAGCATCGTGACAATCCGGCGGCTAGTTGTTCCGCGTACGATAGAGTCATCCACCATCACGACGCGTTTGCCTTCTACAACCCCGCGCACCGCAGACAGCTTCATTCTGACGCCTTGCTCACGCAGAGCCTGGGACGGCTGAATAAACGTTCTGCCGACATAGCGGTTTTTGATTAAACCGAGCTCATACGGAATGCCTGTTGCCTCTGCATAGCCGATCGCCGCTGAAATACTGGAATCCGGAACCCCGGTTACGACGTCAGCTTCAACTGCGGATTCCTGAGCCAGCATTTTTCCAAGGTTTTTACGGGCACTGTGTACGTTAATACCGTCAATATTGCTGTCTGGTCTGGAGAAATAAATGTACTCCATGCTGCAAATGGAACGGTTGATATTCATGGAAAAACGCTCTGATTTCATGCCTTCATCATTAATGATCAGCATTTCTCCCGGCTCTACCTCGCGAAGGTACGTTGCGCCGACGACGTCAAATGCGCATGTTTCTGATGCGACCACATAAGCGTCGCCCATCATGCCGATGGATAGCGGTCTCAGCCCGTTTGGATCAAGTGCGACAATCATTTCTGTTTCGGTCATGATCAGGAACGCGTAGGCGCCTTTCAGCATAGAAAGCGAGTTTTTAATTTGATCCTTCAGCGTGAAGTGTCCGCTTCTTTTGATCAGGTGAGCCAAAACCTCTGTATCCGAAGAGGTTTGAAAGATGCTCCCTTGATTTTCAAGCTGCTGCTTCAGCTGAGTGGCATTGACAAGATTTCCGTTATGAGCAAGCGCCAGGCTGCCGTTGTTTTGGGAACGGAAGAGGAGCGGCTGAACATTTTCGTATCCGCCGCCTCCAGCCGTTGCGTACCGAACGTGCCCGATAGCGCCTTTTCCCTTTACTTTGCTGAGTTCGCCGTTTTGAAATACTTCAGTGATCAGACCTTGGCCTTTGTGAGCCGTCAGCTTTTCACCATCAGTCGCTACGATGCCCGCACCCTCCTGTCCTCGGTGCTGAAGGCTGTGGAGACCGTAATACGTGATTTGCGGGGCTTCTTCATGTCCCCAAATCCCAAAAACGCCGCATTCTTCATTTAAGCCTTTGATTTCAGCAAGCATGGGATAGCTCCTTTCCATACGCGTTCAAGCTCTTTCGTTTGCGCATGAATCATTTGTTGTCCGTCTTGGTTTTGAATCGCCAGAATTCCGTCAGCTGTTACTTCACCAATATGAACCGCATCTTTGACAGTTGCTTCAAACGCAGCTTGATGTTCTTTTTTCACTGAAACGACGAAGCGGGATTGAGATTCAGAGAATAATAACGCCGCTTCCCCTTCTACAGTCACATTAGCGCCAAGGTTTTCCGTCGTCATGACACTTTCCGCAATCGCTACGCCTAAGCCGCCTTCAGACACATCATGCGCAGATTGAACGAAGCCTTTTTTAATCGCGTCAAGCAGTGCTTTTTGACGAGACAGCTCTACATCAAGATCGATTTGCGGCGCTTTGCCGTAAATACGGCCTTCTGTCATTTTTTGCAGCTCGCTTCCCGCAAACTCTGGTTTTGTTTCACCGATCACATATACGAGATCTCCCGCTTGTTTGAAATGCTGCGTTGTAATGTGTGCTGTATCTTCAATTAAGCCAACCATGCCGATAACTGGTGTTGGATAGATCGCCGTGCCGTTTGATTCGTTATAAAGCGATACGTTACCGCCAATAACCGGTGTGCTGAGAACATTGCATGCTTCGCTTATGCCGTCTGCCGCTTTTTCGATCTGCCAGAAGATTTCCGGCTTCTCCGGGTTTCCGAAGTTAAGGTTATCTGTGACCGCAAGCGGTTCTGCGCCTGAACAAATGATGTTGCGTGCCGCTTCAGCAACAGCAATTTTTCCGCCGACTTCAGGATCAAGATAGAGATAACGCGCGTTACAGTCTGTCGTCATCGCCAGCGCCTTTTTCGTTCCGCGGATTCTGAGAACACCGGCATCAGACCCAGGAGCGACAACTGTATTCGTGCGCACCATGTAGTCATACTGATCATAAACCCACTCTTTACTCGCGATCGTCGGCTGCTGAAGAAGGGCCTTCAGCGTTTCATTCGCATCTTCAATTTGCGGAGCCTGAACGTCCGTTTCCAAAAACTCGCGATAGTAAGCAGGCTCTTGAGAAGGCTTATGGTAAACCGGTGCTTCTTCTGCCAAGGCATCAACAGGCAGCTCGCACACAACCTCTCCTTTGTGTGTCAGGCGAAGCATTTTATCATCTGTCACATGTCCGACAGAAACCGCTTCAAGATCGTACTTGTCAAAAATATCGATGATTTCCTGCTCACGTCCGCGCTCAATAACCAAAAGCATCCGTTCTTGTGATTCAGAAAGCATCATTTCATACGCGGTCATGCCTGTTTCGCGCTGAGGAATCAGGTCAAGGTTCATTTCAATGCCAGAACCGGCTTTACTTGCCATTTCTGCACTTGAGCTTGTTAAACCGGCAGCTCCCATATCCTGAATGCCGACTAAGGCGTCGCATTGGATGACTTCCAGACATGCTTCAAGCAAAAGCTTCTCCATAAACGGATCGCCGACTTGGACAGCAGAACGCTTTTCTTCAGACGAGTCTGACATTTCTTCAGAAGCAAACGTAGCGCCGTGGATGCCGTCACGCCCAGTTTTCGCTCCTACGTACATTACTGTGTTGCCGACACCTTTTGCCTGGCCTTTTTTGATGTCTTCATGATTGATTAAACCGACGCACATTGCGTTGACGAGCGGATTTCCTTCATAGCTGCTGTCAAACTGCACTTCTCCGCCGACTGTCGGGATGCCGATACAGTTGCCGTATCCGGCGATACCCGCTACTACTTCTTCAAACAAGTACTTCACGCGTGGTGAAGTCAGTTCACCAAATCGAAGAGAGTTCAATACAGCGATTGGGCGTGCACCCATTGAAAATACGTCACGGATAATTCCGCCTACGCCAGTCGCAGCGCCTTGGTAAGGCTCGAGAGCTGATGGGTGGTTATGTGATTCAATTTTGAACACAACCGCTTGGTTATCACCGATATCCACGATTCCGGCGCCTTCCCCCGGCCCCTGCAGCACACGCTCGCCGCTTGTCGGGAATTTACGCAGAATCGGCTTTGAGTTTTTATAGCTGCAATGCTCAGACCACATGACAGAAAAAATTCCGATTTCTGTGTAGTTCGGCAATCTTCCAAGAATGGATTCTATCAATGCAAACTCATCATCACTGACACCCATTTGCTGATACAGTTTCTCTTCTTTTATTTGTTCTTTACTTGGTTCAAGCAGTAGTGACATGAGTTTCCCTCCAATTTTTCACGATAGACTGGAACAATTTAAGACCGTCGGCGCTTCCAAGCAGTTCATCGACCGCGCGCTCAGGGTGAGGCATCATGCCTAATACATTGCCTTTCTCATTCACGACACCGGCAATGTCGCTGACACTTCCATTAATATTAGAGCCGTATGTGAAAGCGATTTGATTGTTTTCCTTTAATGTAGCAAGCGTCTCGTCATCACAGTAGAAATTCCCTTCACCATGGGCAACCGGGATTGTAATCGATTCTCCCTTTTCGTAGGAAGCTGTGAATAAGGTTTCGTCGTTCTGAACAATCAATTCAACCGGACGGCAAATGAACTTCAGATCTTTGTTGCGTCTCATTGCGCCTGGCAGCAGCCCAAGCTCCTGTAAAATCTGGAATCCGTTGCAGACGCCAAGAACAGGTTTTCCTTCAGCCGCTGCTTGTTTGACAGCTGGCATAATATTCGCAAATCGGGCGATGGCGCCGCATCTTAAGTAATCGCCGTAAGAAAATCCTCCCGGAATTAACACGCCGTCGAAGCCGTCAAGGCTTGTTTCCTCATGCCAGACGTATTCCACTTCATGGCCGAGCTCATCCTTTACAGCATGATACATATCGATATCACAGTTGGAGCCGGGTAACACAATCACCGCAAATTTCACTGTGCGACTACCTCCTCAACCTCGTATCTGTAATCTTCAATCACTGTGTTTGCAAGAAGTTTTTCGCACATTTCTTTCACTAGCACGTCAAGATCACGGTCAGATTTTTCAATGGTAAGCTCCATGTATTTCCCGATGCGCACATCTTGAACTTCGTTATAAGTCATACTGTGCAAGGCATGCTGGACAGCGCTCCCTTGTGGATCTAGTACACTTTCTTTTAAGCTGACATAAACTTTTACTTTATACATGATGAATGCCTCCCAGTCTTTTGAAAATCTCTTCGTATGCGTCGGTTAAGCTTCCCAGATTGCGTCTGAATAAATCTTTGTCCAGCTTTTCGTTCGTTTCTTTATCCCACAAGCGGCATGTGTCAGGTGAAATTTCATCCGCCAAAAGCACTTGCCCATCTGCATCTAGACCGAATTCAAGCTTGAAATCTATTAATCTGACATGACAATCGTCGAAAATGCTTTGAAGCTCTTCGTTTACTGTTTTTGTAATGGACTTAATGGTTTCTACCTGCTCAGGAGTCGCCGCCTTCAAAAGCCAAATATGATCTTCGGTGATGAGCGGATCACCCAGCGCGTCATCCTTGTAGTAAAACTCGATAATCGGCTGCTCAAGCTCCGTGCCTTCTGGAATGCCGAGACGTTTGGACATGCTTCCTGCCACAACATTTCTGACCACGACTTCAAGCGGCACAATCGTTACCTTTTTAATGAGCTGTTCCGTTTCCGAAATGCGCTCGATAAAATGATTGTTAATGCCCTTTGCATGAAGGTGTTTGAAAATTAAGCTTGAAATCTCGTTATTTAAGCGCCCTTTCCCGCTGATTTCTGCTTTTTTCTCGCCGTTAAAGGCAGTGGCGGAGTCTTTATACACGACATACAGCGTGTTTTCGTCATCGGTTTTGTAGATCTTTTTTGCTTTTCCTTCGTATAAAAGTTCATTCTTCACAATATTCACGGAAGGCCTCCTAACCCGAATGTTGGGAATTTTCAAACTGCGGCGGCTTAGAAGAAGCCGCTAAAAGCTTCTTCTATGCTAAACCTAAACGTTCAAAGATCAGATCAACATTTTTCAGATGGTAATTGTAATCAAAGCAGTCAGCAATTTTTTCTGGAGAAAGACGTGACGTGATTTTCTCTTCCGCTTCAACAAGTTCGCGGAACGGCACTTGTTTTTCCCACGCTTCCATTGCTTTCGGCTGAACTGTATCATAGGCTTCTTCACGTGTAAGGCCTGTGTCAATCAAAGCAAGCAGCACACGCTGAGAATAGATAAGGCCGAGAGTGCGGTCCATGTTGCGCTTCATGTTTTCCGGGAAGACCGTTAAATTCTTCACGATGTTGGAAAAGCGGTTCAGCATGTAGTTCAGCGCAATTGTCGCATCCGGAAGAATAATCCGTTCTGCTGAAGAATGAGAAATATCGCGCTCATGCCATAATGGAACATTTTCGTAAGCTGTCATCATGTAGCCGCGGATCACGCGCGCCATGCCTGTCATGTTTTCAGAGCCAATCGGATTTCGTTTATGCGGCATTGCAGATGAACCCTTTTGCCCTTTCGCGAAAAATTCCTCTACTTCACGTGTTTCACTCTTTTGCAGTCCGCGGATTTCCACAGCAAATTTCTCGATGCTTGTCGCGATCAAAGCAAGTGTTGCCATATAGTCAGCATGGCGGTCACGCTGAAGGGTTTGAGTGGAAATCGGTGCTGCTTTCAATCCGAGCTTCTCACAGACATATTGTTCAACAAATGGATCAATGTTCGCATATGTGCCGACAGCGCCGGAAATCTTTCCAACCTCGATGCCTGCTTTCGCTTGTTTGAAGCGCTCAAGATTACGTTTCATTTCTTCATGCCAAAGCGCAAGTTTTAAGCCGAAAGTTGTAGGCTCAGCATGTACGCCGTGCGTGCGCCCCATCATGACTGTGTATTTATGTTCTTTCGCTTTTTCTTTTATAATGTCAACAAATCTCTCAAGATCCTTGAGCAAAATATCGTTTGCCTGTTTTAATAAGTAGGAAAGAGCCGTATCAACAACGTCAGTTGACGTTAATCCGTAGTGCACCCATTTTCTTTCTTCGCCCAGTGATTCGGAAACGGCGCGTGTAAAAGCGACAACGTCATGGCGCGTGTCCTTTTCAATTTCTAAAATGCGGTTGATGTCAAATGACGCGTTTTCGCGCATAACCTTTACATCTTCTTTCGGAATGACGCCAAGCTCCGCCCACGCTTCACAGGCAAGAATCTCTACCTCCAGCCATGCTTGAAATCTGTTTTCATCCGTCCAAATCGCGGACATTTCAGGTCTTGAATAACGTTCGATCATTCTGCTTGTCCTCCGTCTCTATTCATCCATTTATTTGTGATCTCCTGAATCCATTCGTCTTCAGGCTGCTTCATAAATGTAATATGCCCCATTTTGCGGCCTTTTTTGATTTCATGTTTTCCGTATATATATAGCTTTGCCTCTTTTAAAAGCTCCGGGTCTTCCTCAACAAGCTTTACTTCATCGCCGAGAAGATTCACCATCATGCCCGGCTTCAGCAAATCTGTCTTCCCAAGCGGAAGCCCGCATACCGCTCTGATATGCTGCTCAAACTGGCTCGTCTCGCAAAGGTCCAGCGTATAATGCCCAGAATTGTGCGGTCTTGGCGCCAGTTCATTGACCAAAAGCTCTCCGTCCTCTGTCAGGAACATCTCAACAGCAAGCGGTCCGACAAGGTTAAGCTCATCTGCAAGCTTAACTGCGAGATCAGCAGCCTTCTGCTGAATCCCTTTCTCTACCCGTGCGGGCACGATGCTTTGGAAAAGAATATTGTTGTGGTGAATGTTTTCAGCTGTCGGAAATGTTGAAATTTCACCGTTTACCGATCTGACGACGATCACCGACAGTTCCATTTTAAAAGAAACCCAGCTTTCAAGAATGCAAGTTCCGTGTTCTAACAGACCGGCTGCCTGCTCCATTTGCGCCTCTTCTTTTATCACAAATTGGCCTTTGCCGTCGTACCCGCCGCGGCATGTCTTCAGAACTGCGGGTAACCCGAGCTCCTGTACCGCCTGTTTCAATTCATTCTTTGTTTTGACGATGCTGTACGGTGCGACTTCACAGCCCGCGGATTGAATTGCTTTTTTCTCTGTTTCACGGTTTTGGGTAATGAGCAGCAGCTCACTTCCTTGCGGGAGATACGCATGATCTTTTAGCCAATGCAGCGCATCATAGTCGATGTTTTCAAACTCATATGTGATGATATCGCTGATTTCAGCCAATTTTCGAATCGCTTCACGGTCATTATAATGAGCGGTAATTTCGACATCCGCAACCTGCCCGCACGGCGAATCTTTCACCGGATCAACGACCGCGACTTTATACCCCATTTGTTTGGCGGACACAGCCATCATTTTCCCAAGCTGGCCGCCACCGATAATGCCGATTACAGCTCCCGGATAGATGATTTGTTTAGACAAGCTGATCACTGCTTTCTAACACCGTCTGTTTTGTATTTTCTCTTCTCTCATCCAGCTTACGGGCAAGGTCTTCGTCAAATGCTGACAAAATTTGCGCCGCTAACAGGCCTGCGTTCACAGCACCCGCTTTGCCGATGGATGTTGTCGCAACAGGCACGCCTCCAGGCATTTGGACGATGGAAAGAAGTGAATCCATTCCGTTCAGCGCCTTGGACTGAACCGGAACTCCAATGACTGGCAGTGTTGTTTTCGCAGCCGTCATCCCTGGCAGATGCGCCGCTCCTCCGGCACCGGCAATAATCACCTTGATGCCTCTTTCTCTAGCAGTTTCAGCATATTCAAACATGAAATCAGGCGTCCGGTGAGCGGAAACGACCTTTTTTTCGTACGGAACATTGAGTTCGTCAAGTATGTCGCATGCGTGTTTCATTGTCTCCCAATCGGAAGTGCTTCCCATGATGATTCCTACTAGCGGCTGCATTCTGTTCCCCACCTTCTAATGCTTTTGTTTTCAGAAAATAAAAAATACCCGCTCTGCATTGCACTTATGAGGAAGCAATACAAACCGGGCATGGTACATGTATCGTCAGTCGTTCGCTTCTGCGATATATCCATGTCAGTTTTATCGATCACTTTCCTGCATAGTCCGGCAATTTACGGTTGCCGGGTAGAAACTTATGGGCCATATTCCCAAGATTATATGAGGTCGTGTTTTGATTTCATGTTTATCTTAACAACGGACATGGATAATGTCAACGATATTATCGAACGATACAAAAATTCATTCTACTAATGTTCGTGTTTTAGATCAATTTCCCTTCAAATACGATTTTTTTCCCGCACGGAACGATCTGAATTGACCCATTTTCCTTTTTTTCCATAAAAATAGGCTCTTCCATTCGCCTTACAGGCAGATATCCTTCTTCTTTCATTTGCTGAAGCACCGCATCAATCGTTTGCTGCTCTGTCACTTCAAACTTTTTCTTCTTCGGCTTTGCCATTATTCTTTAATTCTCCTCTTCTTCACCGCTTTGACCCAGAAGCCGCCGTGGATTGTTTTTGGTTCGTACGCAATAATAAAGGCTTTTGAATCAAGTGTTTTAATCGTATCATATAGCTGGAGTTCATATCTTCTCGGCGTCAGGATCTGAAGGGCTGTGCGGTCGCCTTCAAGCCCGCCTGCCACCCAATTTGTCACGCCGTAGCCTTTTTCCCGGAGCTGCTTCGGAAGATCAAGATCGAGCTCCTTCGTAATCACATTGACCATAATATAGCCAAGCGCCAATTTTTCTTCTATTTTCATGCCGACAATTACGCCAAGACCGTAACCGAGCGCGTACGCGATCACATTTTGAATCTGATCTAAGTTATCGAGCACCAGACTCAGCCCTGTCACATAAACCAGTATTTCAATCGTACTGATGCCGGCCGCTAAATAACGCTGTCCTTTCAGCGTTAAAATCATTCTTATCGTAAAAAATGACACATAGACAATATTAATAATGAGAATTATGAGAACCATGGCTATCCCATTTGATAAGATGGTTTGCATCATTTTATTCATCCCCCTACTCTTCAGCTTGCACAAAGCATTCATATTCTACTAGAGAAATGAGCCGTTTACAATTAGCTTCGCCCGTAAGTTTAAGCAAAATATTTCGACATGCTTTTATGAGTTGAACAGTAGTAGTTTACCCTCTTTCTCGCCTTTTCAAAATCAAAACAAAAAAGCCCGCTTTTCAGCAGACTCACCTCTTTATATCTATTGTCAGATCTCTTTTTTCATTTTCTGAAGGGACTTGTATTCTTTCTCAAGCTCACTCAGCGTGTAGTCCGCAAGCTGTTCCCCTCTTCCTTGATAAAATTCCGAGAGCAGTAATTTGGTTTTTAAAAATTGCTTCTTTTGGTTAATTGCTCGGCGAAGTACATCAGCCATGTCCATCATCCTCCTTAAACATAAAGGTTTTTGCGCTGGACGTTTTCAGCATTTTCCCCATCATACACGGGTTAATCCTACAAATCAACTATGTTTTTTAGATATATTTGTAAAAAGTGTGACATAAAAAAACCGGCTAGGATTAGCCGGTTTTTTCATTAAAGCGGAATCAGCGACGCCGTAAAATATTCAGAAATAAACGGCCAAGTCACTGCCGTAAACAGCAGCGCTATCGCAACCACTGCAAATACACAATAGATATAATCAATTGGTGCATCTTGTGCCGCCTGGTACACACGCTGTACATACAGCGCGATGATAAAAAAGATGGAAAACAAGATCAGCACCGTAAACAGTACTGTCAGCATTGGAATATTTACGATCGCAAAGATCAGCCAAAGGATTGAAACAGCAATTACCGGTACAAGCAATGAACCCAATACGGCAGCCGCTTCTCTGAACGTCACCTTCTGCTTCATCATATAGCGGGAGACAGCCCATATAGCAAAGACCATTACCGCGAAAAAGATCAGCAAATACACAAGAACAACTAAAAACCCGTCATAGAAAGCATGATGGCGTTCTCCGAAACCGAGCGGCCGATTCCAGCTTGCCTTTAACTGAAACCAATTCCCAATTGAAAAAATGATACTGAATATAAGCATTGAAATCAGACCGTACTTATAATGAGAAAAACCATCCGTTACGACAGTTTTCGCCGGTGATTTTAAAATCGAGAACGCAAAACCGCAATATCTGTTGATGGCTGCCCAAACAGACACAAGCTTGTCTTTAACAGTTGATTCACCGCGTTCCTGGCGCGGTTTCTGCTTTTGTTTTTGCTTCTGCTTGCTTTGCCGGCTCGCCTTTCTGGACATTCTCGATAGCGGTTCTTCATCTGCATCTATTCTTTCACTCTGGTTAATTTCTTCTTCAAACGTTTCTTTTCTTTCTTCCGTCATGTCAGCAACTCCTATCAAAAAAATACGGCGGAATACCATTCAGCAAGAAAATAAAACACTTATATAAGGTACCGAAGCCTTCCTGAACAGTCAAGTCATTTCCATTTAAGTAAAGCATGGCGGCACATCTACATGACGGTATATCGTATGAAATGGTTTTATCTTTTGCAACAAAAAAACCAGCTGCCGGTGCAGCTGGTTTTTCAATTCTTATTTTAAGAAGATAAAGTACAGGATAAATACGATAAACAGCCCGTACATGATTGGATGAACCTCTTTGGCTTTTCCTTTGCACACCATTGTAATCGGATAGAAAATAAACCCGATGGCAATACCAGTCGCGATGCTGTACGTTAACGGCATCATGATCATGGTAAGGAAAGCAGGAACGGCCACCTCGAACTTATCCCAAGCGATTTTGCCAAGCGGCGCCACCATCAATGCACCCACAATAATAAGCGCCGGCGCTGTTACATTTGACGTAACGACTGATAGAAGCGGAGAGAAAAACGTAGCCAGTAAAAAGAGAATCCCTGTTACAATTGCGGCAAATCCTGAACGGGCACCCGCAGCGACACCTGAGCTTGATTCCACGTAAGAAGTTGTTGTAGACGTACCAAGCACGGCACCGATCACAATAGAAGATGAATCAGCTAAAAGCGCACGGCCCGCACGCGGCAATTTGTTTTCCTTCATTAAACCAGCTTGTGTTGCCACAGCAACAAGTGTACCAGCTGTATCAAAAAATCCGACAAACAAGAATGTTAAAATAACGATCAGCATTTGTACAGAGAAAATATCCGGGAGGTGAATCCACGCTTGTCCGAAAGTCGGCGCAAGGCTTGGCACACTGCCTATAATTTGAGTCGGAACCGGAACCAAACCGAAAATCATGCCGGCTACCGCTGTTAATAGCATCCCGATAAACACGCCTGCGTTCACGCGAAGCACCATTAAAATAACCGTGACAATCACACCGAAAATCGTTAACAGCACAGGTCCGCTGTGAATGTTTCCGATCGTGACGAGCGTAGAAGGATTTGCAGTAATGATTCCTGAGCCTTGTAAGCCAACGAATGTAATAAACAGGCCGATCCCCGCACCGACTGCCAATTTCAGCTCAGGCGGAATGGCGTTGATGATTTTTTCACGAAAACCTGTTAAAGAAAGAGCAACGAAAATAAGACCTGAAATAAAAACACCGGACAAAGCTGCCTGCCATGAAATACCCATACCAAGGACAACAGAAAACGCAAAAAACGCGTTCAGCCCCATACCAGGCGCAATGGCAATCGGATATCTCGCTATTAATCCCATTAAGATACAGCCTGCTGCAGACGCCAGCGCTGTCGCCGTAAAGACCGCACCCTGGTCAATTCTCAGCGCCTCCGGAAAATCTTTCACGCTCTCCAAAGCAAGCGTAATCGGATTGACGAACAAAATATATGCCATAGATAAAAAAGTCGTTAATCCGCCAATGATTTCATTGCGATAGCTGGTGCCCAGCTCATCAAACTGAAAAAACGTTTTCAAGCTATTTGACTCCCTTCACTCTTTGCTATTTATTCTGTCCTGAAAACGCCAAATAAAAAACGCCCCAATACATTTTGGGACGCTTGACTACAGACAGATTTCAGTTCGAATAAATAAACGTGTTTTATTTATATCAAACGAAAGAAATGTTTACGTAGTCAAGCCATTTACGGTAGCTTGGTAGAGACTTGCGAGCCATATTCCCGCGATTATACGAATTCATCTTATTTGATTTCTGTGTCTATTGTACCAACTTCATTTTGAAAAAACAATACAAAAAGCGAACAATAGTCACACAAAATCGGATTTTGTTCGTAATAAACAAATAAAACCATCTTCCCGGCAAAATTGCCAAAAAGATGGTTTCCATTAATTGATTCTTATTCCCACTCAATCGTCGCAGGCGGCTTACTTGTAATATCGTACACCACGCGGTTAATGTGCTTCACTTCGTTTACGATACGTGTCGAAATAACTTCAAGCACATCCCACGGGATACGCGCCCAGTCAGATGTCATGCCGTCGATTGATGTAACGGCGCGGATTCCGATTGTGTAATCATATGTTCTTGCGTCACCCATAACACCAACGCTGCGGATGTCAGGTAGAACAGTGAAGTATTGCCAGATATCACGCTCTAAGCCGTGATTTGCAATTTCCTCACGCAAGATTGCATCTGATTCACGAACGATTTCAAGTTTTTCTTCTGTTACTTCGCCAAGAACACGGATTCCGAGTCCCGGTCCTGGGAACGGCTGACGCCATACGATTTCATCCGGAATGCCGAGCTCTGTGCCAAGCGCGCGCACTTCGTCTTTGAAAAGCGTGTTTAACGGCTCGATCAGCTCAAACTGCATGTCTTCAGGAAGTCCGCCGACATTGTGGTGAGATTTGATCGTTTGTGCCGTTGCTGTACCGCTCTCGATGATATCTGTGTAAAGCGTACCTTGTGCAAGGTAGTCGATGCCTTTGAGCTTGTCCGCTTCATCATCAAACACGTAAATGAATTCATTACCGATGATTTTGCGTTTTTGCTCAGGATCAGAAACGCCTTTTAGTTTGTTTAAGAATCGATCTTTTGCGTCTACTTTAATCACATTCATGTTAAAGCCTTCGCTGAATGTTTTCATAACACCCTCAGCTTCGCCTTTACGGAGAAGACCATGGTCTACAAAGATACAAGTCAGCTGGTCGCCGATCGCTTTATGAATCAAAACAGCAACAACAGAGGAATCAACGCCGCCGCTTAGCGCGCAAAGAACCTGTTTGTCTCCGACCGTTTCACGGATTTTTTGCATTTCGATTTCGATAAAGTTCTCCATTGACCATTCGCCTTCGCATTCGCAAACACCGAATACAAAGTTTTTCAGAAGATCATTGCCGTATTCAGAGTGGCGCACTTCCGGGTGGAACTGAACGCCATACCATTTTTTGTCCGCTTTGCTCATCGCTGAGTTCGGGCAATGATGGCTTGTCGCGTCAACAGTGAAGCCTTCAGGAACTTCTACAACCAAATCGCCGTGGCTCATCCAAACCACTTGTTCGTTTGGAAGATCTTTGAACAAATCAGGTGTGCCTTCGATGCGGATGTTTGCTTTTCCGTATTCACGCTGGCTTGCCGCTTCAACTTTACCGCCAAGGTAATGAGTCATCAGCTGCATGCCGTAGCAAATTCCCAAAACAGGAATATCAAGCTCGAAGATTTTCTCGTCACAGCGGAAAGAGTTTTCATCATACACACTGTTTGGACCGCCGGATAAAATAATTCCTTTTGGATTCATTTTTTTAATTTCTTCAGCCGTCAATGTATGTGGATGCAGCTCGCTGTAAACACCGAATTCACGGATACGGCGTGTAATCAGCTGGTTATACTGACTGCCGAAATCAAGGACAAGAATCATTTCATTCACTAACTTTGTCATGGTTGTCACCTAATCTCCTCTAAGTTTTTTGACACAGAAAAAAACGAGGACAGATATGAAGCTCGCTCCGCCCTCTTTGGCAAGGCCGTTTGCCGGAGTCAGGCCAACTCGCTCCCAGACTCCGATAATATTCACTAATTCTAACAACACGTCGATAAGCGGTCAAGACCATCTTCTTTTAATTAAATTTTCCCATAACTCTCTCGAATCATTCCATAGCGCCGAAGAATCTTCATTTCTGTAAAGCGCCCTTTCATAGCTTAATGTCAGCTTTGACATGTCTTCTATGTCGTATTTTTCATCGATTCGTTTTGCATAATCACGCAGCGTTTCACTGTCTCGTTTCGGCAGTCCTTTTCTCTTCAGTTGTTTCAGCAGCGCGCCATATGCCTCAAAAAACGCGTGCTGATCGCTGCGCCGCTTCAATTTCCTCACGGCGAAAACAGGAATCCATAACGAGCGGAAAACATACAGCAATACAGCTGCCACCAGGAGGACTGCAAGAACCGCAAGCGCTGCATACAAGCCCGCACCGGCATTGGTATGCGAAGCGGACGGCTTTTTAGAAACAGCTGGCTCCCGCTTTTCCTTTTGTTTTTCCTCTTTTTGCGGCTGTTTTTTCTCTTCTTTCTGTTTTGCTTTCTTCGGCGAGCTGCTGTTATCGCTGCCAGAGTCCTTTGTTTCAGAAGAAGTAAATTCAGCCGGATTTGTAAACCCTTTAGTCGGCTCAAATGTAACCCAGCCCTGTTCCGGGAAATACACCTCTACCCAGGAATGGGCATTGTTATTTGTCACTTCGTAGATGTTGCCATTTTTGTTTCCTACTTCTTTGTATTCGCCGGACGTATAACCCTTTACCCAGCGGGCCGGAATCCCGGCCGAGCGCAAGAGCACCACCATGGCGGAAGAAAAGTTATCACAATAACCCATTTTCGTTTCAAAGAGAAATTGATCGACATAATCTTCATCATTCTTAGGAATGGTCACGTTTTCTGTTTCATATGTGAACGCATTTGACCCTAAATAGTCCTCAACCGCTTTCACCTTATCAAACATATTGTCGTGATCCTGAGTCAGTTTGATCGCAAGGGTTCTCACCCGCTCTGGCAGTGAATCTGGAAGCTGCATGTAGCGATCGCTGAATGTGTACTCCTCACTGTTTTTTCTCACTTTTACCTTTCTCAGTTCATCCAGCTTATAGACCGGGGAATTGTACGTTACAGTATAATTTCCCATATTTCTGATTTCACCGGCTTGTTCACTGATCGGAGAAATTTGCTCCGTGTTGCCGTTCATTTCAAGTGAGACAGCCTGCTTTGGCTGAATGGTTTCCGCACCAATCGGATACATCAGATGGTTATACCCGTAGTGCTTATCGACTTTTACACGGACGGTGCGGCGCTCTGTCGCAACCTTATGGTCAAACCACAGATTTTCAACTTTTCCATTGCTAAGCTGATACGACATGCCTGTGTCTGTTTCAATCCAGCCTTTTCCGGTATACGTGTCCTTCGTTTCCACACGGAAATACGTACGCTCTTTTCCCTGCCATGTAAAAACAGGTGTAGCATCCTGCTGGAACGGGCCGCCGAGTGATTCATCATGATTCCCGTATCCGATTTTGCTTTCCCCTGCAGACACGCGGTCTTGATGAGTGATTTTTTTAAGAAAAGGCACCGGATCAGGCCAGGCCGGCTCTGATTTTGGAGCGGCGAGTCCGAATCCCGTTGCAGCCAAAACCAATACAGATAAAGGAAGAAACCATTTCAGGACAGATGTTTTTGGCAGTGTGATTCTTTCCATCAGCTTAATGCGTTCCAAGTATAAAAGGCCCAGCATAAAGAAGCCGATCAGCACGATACGGATGACGGCAAAAGTGGCATCATATGGCGTAAAGGTATCAAGAATCGTAATATACGCTACTGTCATCAAAAAGAAAAACAAAATTCTTCTCTGGTAAATCACCCAATAATGCAGGAGATAGACCAGCAGCCACAGTAGCACAAAAAACAGCAGGGTCCGAAATGAAGGAATCATGTCATTCCATTGCCCTGATTGAATCAGCGTGATATTCAGATAGACATCCTGCAAAAAAGAGCTGACCCAGCTCAAGTCGAATATAGATCCTTGATAAAACAGGATGTGTATCGAGACCAATGTAAATATGACACAAAAAGGAACGGTGACAAACCACCTCATCCTGAAAAAAGTCAGCAGAAACGTCAAGCCGATAAAGATACTAAAAAAGCCTGTATGTTTCGTTTCAGTAAAACTGTCAAGCGGCCTGAGCCACTCCCACAGCAATAAAAAAGCCAGAAAATAAAATAACAGCAAGCTCAAACGGCTTCCCTTGTGATCATCGTGCGGCATGTGAACCAGTCACCTCTCTTTCTAAACAACACGCGAAACTCGCCCGCCCCTCATGACCCGAACTCTGATTTGGCGTTTCATCATGCGTTCAATCATGACATTTTCAGCTTGAGAGAGCTCAGCATCTTTCTCTTTTGCCAGTATCACCGTAACCCGGCCGCCTCCTATTTCTGCGAGGTGCAGCATATCTTCCGTTAACTGTCCCGTGACAACAACTTGATCAGCTTGGCGAACAGATGGCTTTCCCAGCTCTTCCCGTGCATATCGGCTTATCGGGTCTGCCGCATCACAATGAGCGATGGCTAAATGCCGAAGCATGTGCTTAAAATGCTGATCCCCTTCCTGAATAGGGAAAATGTTTTTTTCCTTCCCGATGGAAGCCAAGCCAGCGCCCGCGCCGTTTTTTAAAACAGAATGAAGAATCGAAGCTGTCACTGAAACGACCTCTTCGAATGCGTCTGAGGAAAAACGGTCCATCAGCAGAAACAGATTTTTGCTGCGAGAAGGCTCAAATTCCTTCGTCATCAGCTGGCTCCGCCGTGCAGAAGTCTTCCAATCTAACGCAGCAAACCGGTCTCCCGGCTGATAAATCCGCACACTTGCTGCGACTGAGGAATGGTGCTCATGAATTGGAGAAGAACCGCTTACACCGTCTTCCTGATGCCTCTCATTCACCTGATAGGAAAAACGCTGATAGAATGGATAAACAAACAGGGTATCATCCAGCTCAAAAAATGCAGTTTTTTCAATCAAGCCAAGAACATCCCCGGTTCGCACCCTGACAGAATGAAAGTGATGCTCTCCGCGCGGTACCCGAGCTAATTCATACGACATCGTCATGCTCCGTTTAAACCAAGGAAAAACGAGCCGTTTGGCCGCGGCTCCGTCTCGATTTAATGACTCGATACCTTCTGGCAGGCAATCTTCAATCACCATATACATCAGCGGAAATGGCAGCTTTCTTCTCAGCGTAACCGTTACGCCCAGCCTGTCCCCCGCATGCAATTGTGTTTTATCCATTTGCCTTGAAGCCTGAAAAGAACGGAGCGGATACAAGGCCAACAGCCCGGCATACAAGACAAAAGGGAGAAACGCGTAAAACAAAAACCAGCTGACAAAGCCGCCCTGAAACATCGCATAAGAAAAAACAGCAGCCGTCAATAAAGTTAATATAATCAGCTTCCAACCATATATGAGCCATTGCCATTTCTTATTCATCAGCGGACCGACGACCTTTGAACCGGCACCTTCACAGCTGACATGATCTCCCTTACGATCGCTTCTGCCTGAATCCCTTCAAATTTTGCCTCAGGATGAAGCATCATCCGGTGCGGCAGCGTGAAAGGAGCTAAATATTGAATATCATCCGGTATGACATAGTCGCGATGATGCAGCAGCGCGTATGCCTGTGCCGCTTTCATGAGGGCGATTGAGCCGCGCGGACTGACGCCTAATTGAACAGAAGGATGCTGTCTCGTTTTCTGCACAATTTCAACGATATATTCCTTAATGCTGTTATCAGCACGGACATTTTGCACTTCCCTCTGTAAACAGATGAAGTCTTCTTTTGCAATAACCGGCTCAAGCGTCTCAATCGGATGGCTTTTTTCCTGAAGAGATAAGACGTCAAGCTCTTCATTAAAGGACGGATAACCCATCCGAAGTTTGAATAAAAAACGGTCAAGCTGAGCTTCCGGCAAAGGATAGGTCCCTTCATATTCGACCGGGTTTTGCGTTGCCATCACAAAAAACGGATCGGCAAGCTGCATCGTATGGCCATCTACCGTGACGCTCCCCTCTTCCATCGCTTCGAGCAAAGCCGACTGTGTCTTCGGAGAGGTACGGTTGATTTCATCTGCCAGCACGATATTTCCCATAATTGGGCCGGGACGATATTCAAACTCCATCGTTTTCGCATTATAGATAGATACCCCTGTTACATCAGATGGCAGCAAATCCGGAGTGAATTGGATTCTTTTGAAATCGGCGCCGATTGACTTTGCCAGCGCGCGGACCATCATCGTTTTTCCGACTCCGGGTACATCCTCAAGCAGCACATGCCCTTTGGCAAGAAGGGCTGCTAAGCTGAGTATGGCGATGTCTCGTTTTCCAACCATTACTCTATTAATATGTTCAACTGCTTTCCCCAGCAAAGGATGCAGGTCTTCTTGATATGCCATTCTTTTCCTCCTAGTCATCTACAAAATTCATCATAATGTAACCTAACTTTACCACAAAAAGCAATCTGTATAAAAAAACGATTCTAGCAAA
This sequence comes from Bacillus sp. PS108, assembly GCF_037963335.1. Classification (NCBI taxonomy): domain Bacteria; kingdom Bacillati; phylum Bacillota; class Bacilli; order Caryophanales; family Bacillaceae; genus Bacillus; species Bacillus sp. PS108. Next base: position 658,764 of record NZ_CP150155.1, on the reverse strand, counting down.
TTGTTTCCAATAAAGCTGGCCAAAACACACAAAAAAGCTTCCTGTGGCAGGAAGCTCCAGATTGTTGACAAAATCCTAAAATGGCTTTCATTTTAGGGTTTTGTCATCTTTTCAGCGTGATTGAAAACCCTTGAAGTCTAGGAAGGACGAGCATAGGAGCGGAGCGAATGTTCTAATTCGTGAGCACCGAAGCGCAGACCTGACAACGAATGCGAGGGTTTGTCGACACGCTGAAGCTTCCTGTGGCAGGAAGCTCAATTATTTGTGTTCTAAAGGCTCCATATGAACATGCGAATAATCAATCGCATGCTCCTCCTTCATTCTCCGCTCAATTTCATTGGCTATATCGTGGCTTTCCGTAATATTTAAATCAGCCGATACCTCAACCACCACATCAACATGAACCGTACTGCCCAAGTATCTTGCTTTTATGTCTTTTAAACGGCTCACACCGGAGATTTTTTCGATTGTCTGTTTATAAGCGGAAATGTCCTTTATGTCGAATCCATCTGTCAAAGAGTGAGATGACTCTTTAAAAATATCCCATGCGGTCTTGCAAATAAGCAGACCGATCACAAACGCAGTGACCGTATCAATCCAAGCAAGATGGAATTGAGCAGCCACAATGCCGATAAATGTGCCGATACTGACGAATGCGTCTGATTTATTATCAGCAGCCGCAGCAAGGAGCGCCTGGCTCTTCACCTTTTTGGCCAGCCTTTTATTGTACCGATAAACGATCAGCATCAGGACTGCCCCGCCCGCTGCCGTCCAAGCCGCAATCATATCCGGCGTCTCTTGTTTAGCAGAAAAAATAGATTCTCCGGCACTGAACAGCACTTGCAGGCCGACAACCATCATAATAAACGATGCGATAAGCGATGCAATCGTTTCCGCTCGAAAGTGGCCGTATGGATGATCTTCGTCAGGAGGCTTTTGAGAGATGCGCAGGCCAATCAGCACAGCAACAGAAGCAATAATGTCAGTTGTGTTATTTAACCCGTCTGCCGTAAGTGCTTCCGAGTGAAAAAGATAACCGATGATCAGTTTAATTGCGGAAAGAACAAGATACGCGGCAATGCTGACCAGCGCCCCGGATTCTCCCTTTTTCAGTTCATCATATCTCTCCATACAAAACCTCCTCCCCGCTCACATTTTCCTATTATTATCTTACAAAGCTGAACCGCAGTGGGTCTACAGAAACATGATTCACCCGCCACAGAAAAATAGTGACGATGGAACACTTTTTCTCTCATCCAATTTATTTGCTCCGCCAAAAAGCCCATCAGATCCAATGACACCAGCGCTTCTCGCATTCTATCGAATTGTAAATAGTACACAAAATCACACAGCAAATAAAAAACGAAACATTTTTTCCACACATTCGCTGAAAGCGCAAACAAAACACTACAAATTTGAAATAAAACGTTATATTTTCTCACATGAATTTTCGACAAACTGTATATTTATGATAGAGTTTCAATTATCATAATATTCAGTAATGATTGCATTTTAAAAGGAGGTAACTTATGAACCAATCTCAATCAGGATTAAAAAAGGAATTAAAGACCCGCCATATGACAATGATTTCGATTGCCGGTGTAATCGGAGCCGGCCTATTTGTAGGCAGCGGTTCAGTGATTCACTCGACCGGTCCGGGTGCCGTTGTTTCTTACGCGTTAGCCGGATTATTGGTGATTTTTATTATGAGAATGCTCGGTGAGATGTCTGCCGTAAACCCGACGAGCGGATCGTTTTCTCAATACGCTCACGACGCCATCGGACCGTGGGCAGGATTTACAATCGGCTGGCTGTACTGGTTTTTCTGGGTGATCGTCATCGCGATCGAAGCCATTGCCGGTGCTGGCATTATTCAATACTGGTTCCATGATATTCCGCTGTGGCTGACAAGTTTGATCTTGACCATTGTGCTCACCCTGACAAACGTCTACTCCGTTAAGTCTTTCGGTGAGTTTGAATATTGGTTCTCCCTCATTAAAGTTGTGACTATCATTGCTTTTCTAATCGTTGGTTTTGCCTTTATTTTTGGCTTTGCACCGGGCAGTGAGCCAGTCGGTTTTTCGAATCTTACAGGCAAAGGCGGATTTTTCCCGGAGGGCATCAGCTCCGTATTGCTCGGCATTGTCGTTGTCATCTTCTCTTTTATGGGAACTGAAATCGTTGCCATTGCAGCAGGGGAAACATCCAACCCGATCGAATCTGTGACAAAAGCCACCAGATCCGTTGTATGGCGCATCATCGTCTTTTACGTGGGCTCAATCGCCATTGTCGTGGCGCTGTTGCCATGGAATTCAGCAAATATTTTAGAAAGCCCTTTCGTCGCTGTACTTGAGCATATAGGAGTGCCGGCAGCCGCACAGATTATGAACTTTATCGTCCTCACAGCCGTACTCTCTTGCCTGAATTCAGGTTTGTATACCACATCCAGAATGCTGTATTCACTAGCAGAAAGAAACGAAGCGCCGCGCCGTTTTATGAAATTGAGCAAAAAAGGCGTTCCCGTACAAGCCATTGTGGCCGGGACATTTTTCTCTTATATCGCGGTCGTAATGAACTATTTTTCACCGGATACCGTCTTTTTATTCTTAGTCAACTCATCAGGCGCAATCGCTTTACTCGTCTATCTTGTCATCGCTGTTTCCCAGCTGAAAATGCGGAAAAAACTCGAAAAAACAAACCCGGAAGCATTGAAGATCAAAATGTGGCTCTTCCCTTTCCTAACCTACTTGACCATCATCGCCATTTGCGGAATTTTAGTGTCCATGGCGTTTATTGATTCCATGAGAGACGAGCTGCTGCTGACAGGCGTCATCACGGGAATCGTTCTGATTTCTTACCTTGTGTTCAGAAAACGCAAGGTGAGCGAGAAAGCGGCTGCCAACCCAGTCACACAGCAGCAGCCCGATATCCTGCCTTAATGCTGATCAAATCCTAAACGGCCTGCCGTTTAGGATTTTGTTATTTTCTTCTTCGGGCGGGCTGCAGCACGAAGATTTTTTGTAACCATCACGTCCTTATTGTCATTAACTATAGTACCAATTTGGAAAATTTAGATAAGGACAGATGAAAATGACACTTGAAAAATTTGTGGATGCTCTCCCAATCCCAGATACACTAAAGCCAGTACAGCAATCAAAAGAAAAAACATACTACGAAGTCACCATGGAGGAATGCACCCATCAGCTCCATCGCGATCTCCCTCCAACCCGCCTGTGGGGCTACAACGGCTTATTTCCGGGGCCGACCATTGAGGTTAAAAGAAATGAAAACGTATATGTAAAATGGATGAATAACCTTCCTTCCACGCATTTCCTTCCGATTGATCACACCATTCATCACAGTGACAGCCAGCATGAAGAGCCAGAGGTAAAGACTGTTGTTCATTTACACGGCGGCGTCACGCCAGATGATAGTGACGGGTATCCGGAGGCTTGGTTTTCCAAAGACTTTGAACAAACAGGACCTTATTTCAAAAGAGAGGTTTATCATTATCCAAACCAGCAGCGCGGGGCTATATTGTGGTATCACGATCACGCCATGGCGCTCACCAGGCTAAATGTCTATGCCGGACTTGTCGGTGCATATATCATTCATGACCCAAAGGAAAAACGCTTAAAACTGCCTTCAGACGAATACGATGTGCCGCTTCTTATCACAGACCGCACGATCAATGAGGATGGTTCTTTGTTTTATCCGAGCGCACCGGAAAACCCTTCTCCGTCACTGCCTAATCCTTCAATCGTTCCGGCTTTTTGCGGAGAAACCATACTCGTCAACGGGAAGGTATGGCCATACTTGGAAGTCGAGCCAAGGAAATACCGATTCCGTGTCATCAACGCCTCCAATACAAGAACCTATAACCTGTCACTCGATAATGGCGGAGAGTTTATTCAGATTGGTTCAGATGGAGGGCTCCTGCCGCGATCTGTTAAACTGAATTCTTTCAGCCTTGCGCCTGCTGAACGTTACGATATTATCATTGACTTCACAGCATATGAAGGAGAATCAATCATTTTGGCAAACAGCGCGGGCTGCGGCGGTGACGTCAATCCTGAAACAGATGCGAATATCATGCAATTCAGAGTCACAAAACCATTGGCACAAAAAGACGAAAGCAGAAAGCCGAAGTACCTCGCCTCATACCCTTCGGTACAGCATGAAAGAATACAAAACATCAGAACGTTAAAACTGGCAGGCACCCAGGACGAATACGGCAGACCCGTCCTTCTGCTTAATAACAAACGCTGGCACGATCCCGTCACAGAAGCACCAAAAGTGGGCACAACTGAAATATGGTCCATTATCAACCCGACACGCGGAACACATCCGATTCACCTGCATCTAGTCTCCTTCCGTGTATTAGACCGTCGGCCGTTTGATATCGCCCGTTATCAAGAAAGCGGGGAATTGTCCTATACCGGTCCGGCTGTCCCGCCGCCGCCAAGTGAAAAGGGCTGGAAAGACACCATTCAAGCGCATGCAGGTGAAGTCCTGAGAATCGCGGCGACATTCGGTCCGTACAGCGGACGATACGTATGGCATTGCCATATTCTAGAGCATGAAGACTATGACATGATGAGACCGATGGATATAACTGATCCCCATAAATAACCCGACAAACTTGCCTCTAGCAGGCAAGTTTTTTCTTTGTGAAACCTTTGGCCCTATTTATCGTATTACGTAAAAACAGCAAAAAGGAGCTGCTTTTTATGCTGACACACGACCTACATGAAAAAATAAAGCAATACATTTCCATTTATGCTGAATTAAAATCAAAATTAAAATGGAAAGTTTCACACGATCAGATATTAATGCTCATTTCTTCTGCATATATTGTGAATAAAAGAGAGTTTGATTTTCAGCGCTTTTATGATTTGAGCAGCTATATCAAATCAAACATCGGCAGCTTCTCAACACTCAATTCACACCACCGCTTTACTGTTGCATCTATTCTGGACATTCATTTTCAGCATGAGGCAAAACAAACATTTCATACTTTTATCGATGTATACAATGAAATGGTGAAGCTAGGATATAATCGGGATATGTTCACATACCTTTCCGCTCTGATCTTGCTCACCGGAAAATCTGAAACGACAAACCAAAAAGAACAGATGAACATGGGGCTAGCAGTTTATCAGCAGATGAAGAAAAATCATTATTTCCTCACTTCAACTCAGAATGTTCCGCTTGCCATACTGCTTGGAGAAAACGGAAAAGGTTTGCAGGCGCTACAGAAGGTGGAAACATGCTATCAGCTGCTGGCAGCCAACGGCTTTAAAAAAGGACAGTACTTACATCAGGTCAGCCATATTCTGGCCTTGCAAAGTGAAAAAGAGCCCGAAATGCTGGTTTCCGCTTGCAAACAGATATATCAATCAATCACTGAATCTGTCAAAAAACCAAAGGATTATCATTATCCAGACCTTGCTCTCCTCACATTTCTGGAAGAGCCAGATATCAAAACCGTTTTGTGCATCACTGACGAATTAAACCAGGAAAAAGCTTTTAAATGGCAGAAGGAAATGAATTTTAAAATTGCTGTCAGCCTCTATCTCAGTGAGCATATGGAGAAAAATCTGCTGATGGAATCAGGACTATACACCGCTATCGAAACAGCCATTCAAGCGCAGCAGGCAGCCGCGACAGCTGTCATCATCAGCTCAACAGCAGCCAGCCATACTCATGATGGAAACTAAAGGAGGAGAAACATGCCATACATCACATTAGAAGATCAGACACGCCTTTACTATGAAACACACGGGAGCGGGACGCCGATCCTGTTTATACATGGGGTGCTGATGAGCGGACAATTTTTCCACAAACAATTTTCGGCGCTTTCTGCCAATGCCAATTATCAATGTATTCGTCTTGATCTTAGAGGACACGGCGAATCTGACAAAGTGCTTCACGGCCACACCATTTCCCAATATGCCCGTGACATAAGGGAATTTCTAAATGCAATGGAGCTTGACCATGTCGTTCTTGCCGGCTGGTCAATGGGCGCTTTTGTCGTATGGGATTATCTCAATCAATTTGGGAATGATAATATTCAAGCCGCTGTGATCATCGATCAATCCGCTTCCGACTATCAATGGGAGGGCTGGGAACACGGTCCATTTGATTTTGACGGCTTAAAAACAGCGATGCACGCCATTCAAACTGACCCGCTGCCTTTCTACGAAAGCTTCATCCAAAATATGTTCGCAGAACCGCCTGCCGAGACCGAAACAGAATGGATGCTGGCAGAAATCCTCAAACAGCCGGCTGCCATTTCTAGCACGATTTTATTTAACCAAACCGCCGCTGATTACCGGGGCACCCTCCAAAACATCAATGTGCCGACATTGTTGTGCTTCGGGGAAGACAAGAAATTTTTCTCTACAGCAGCTGGGGAACACTTGCGCAGCAATATTCCGAACGCAACACTCGTTACCTTTTCTAAAAGCAGCCATTGCCCGTTTCTAGAAGAGCCAGATGCTTTTAACAGCACACTCCTCTCCTTTTTAGATGGGGTTATTGGAAAGTCATAAAGAAAAAGGAATTAGGAGATTAGGGAAAAGTATGAGACAATAGGAAATGTGCAGTAAAATACATGAGGGAAGAAGTGACTTTATGTCTTACTATAACAAACGAAATCAAGAACCGCTGCCAAAAGAAGATGTGAGTACTTGGGAATGCACAAAAGAAGACTGTAATGGCTGGACCCGAAAAAACTTCGCCAGCAGTGATACGCCATTGTGCCCTTTGTGCGGAAGTAAAATGGTCGACGGCATCCGTTCATTAGTGAATCTCCAAAACAACAGCCAAACGAAAACAAGCTAGTTCTTCCCTATAACAAATGCAGACTCCTGCAAGCAATAAGCAAACAAACCCCGAACGGAGACAAAATTCTATATTTCAGAATAAAAACCTCTCATTGCAAGAGGCCAAATACGAAGAAAGAAGCCCAAAACTGTAAACGTTTAGGGCTTTTTCGTCTGTTTTAATGGTGTAATATGGATATAAGAGGAGCGATAACGTGATCCCAAACCAGCAGCAAAAAGACTTGAAAAAAAGAGCTGCGTTCAAAAAGCTGGATGTTGCAATGAACTTCTATGTTGAACTTCTGTTTTTGTCGGTCCCTCTGATTCATATCTTTAAATGGCTCGGATCATTAGCCCTGCACCTCATCCATTAAAAAAACCACTCAGCCCAAGCCGAGTGGTTTTTATTAGTTAATCACAGAAAAGCTGTTGATGATGCCGTTCGGATTTTCCCATACTTTTTTGAAGGTCTTATTTTCAAGGCTATAGGAATAAATCGTCCGCACCTTAGCTTCACGCCCTGTTTCGTCCTTCAGCTTTTTAGCCCCCTTGGCTTCGGCAAGAAAATAAATGTTCTTCCCATCCTTAGAAAACTGAGGCTGTGCGTCAATTAACAGCTTAAATGATTTTTGATTTGAGATGATGCCTTCATATTTTTTCGTATCCGCATTGAGCATTTGAATAGAAGCGGTTTGCTCCGTTCCTTTTTGCGTATATGATGTGAATAAAATACGTTTATCATCATCAGAAACAGCAATATCGCTGATAAATTGGTTCAGGCTTTTCAGCTCATTAAAATTATTTTGGCGGCCTTCCGCAAAATGAATCGTTGTCGGTTCAGGGTCGATGCCCTTTTCGTTTGCTTCATCTGTTTTCTTGTAGTCTTCTTCTACAGAATAATGAAGCAATGCAAATGAATCGTTTTTTTGGTTATAAAAGAAGCTGCTGACGGTGTTATCCTGATCATTAGCGGCAGGATAAAGATTTTTGTACTTTTTCGTTTTCAGATCAAAAGCGGCGATCCGAAAATTGCTTTCGTCCGCTTTTCCTAAGCGGAAATAGATGGTTGAACGGTCCTTTGATAAAAACAAACTGTCCGCACTCTCCGCGCCTTTATAAAGCACCGTCTTTTTATTAGACTTTAGATCCAGTTTAAAAAGCCTCATTTCATTCTGTTCATTATTGCCCGTATAATAGAGCACCTGCTGTTTTTGATCCAAGGCAAATGCCGGATAGCTGGTCAGCTTCTCCTCATGGATCACCTTGTCATTTTCATAATACTTTGTCAGCAGATCCGTATCTGTAATTGAAACCAGCAGCTCATCACCGCTATCGGTATTGACTGAAACATCAGCAGCCTTCTCATGGCCTTTATCCTTTGCAACATAAAACGCAACCCCCGCGGCAGCTGCCGCTATTATCACTGCTAACAATAATATGATTCTTTTTTTCATCTTTTATCTCCACCAATAGAAAAAGCAAGAATGTGACTTCTTGCTTTCCAGATTATATATGTACATTAATAGCTGTAATGCCCCGCTACTTTACCTTTGCTTAATGGGTATCCAAGCGCTTTAAACGCTTTAGGGCTAACATCCAGCACTGCATTAGGCATTCTGCCAACATCATTTTTATAAACCGTAATCACCTTTTTAGGCTTTGCTTTTGCATAAGCTCTGATTTTTGTCCCGTTTCTAGGAACATCAAATCCGATTTTGGTCGCACAATCCCAATGTCCAAGTTTCTTACCTGAAGAGCCTTTTTTCCCGACTCCATTATACCAAGTAATATTTCCGTTCACATGTTTCGCACTGGCATCTGATGAAAAACTAAAAGCTCCCAAAGTACTTCCTACTAAGATAAAAGCGGCTAAAATGACTTTCTTCAACATTTCGTCCCCCTGTTTGTTAACATCTAGGAAGATTATACACGATCAACCAGCTATTTTTTATTTCAATATCCTTACAGTAATGTTACAAAGTCAAAAAGTTGCCTCTGCTAAATTAAACCATGGAAGATTATCCTATTATAATAGCGGTATTAGCGTTATAATTATTGATAGAGTAGTTGTCGCATTCAATATGAACGAACCATTACCGTATTGTTCAAACCAAATTCATAGCTATGTAAACAATTGATACTCTCATATAAAGAAAAAAGAGTGTGCGAGACCCTTTTTTCTTTAAAGTTTCTTTTTTCAAAAAAACGTAGATTATATTATATAAAAATTTCATTTCTTTTTTGGTTTTAAAAATGGCGATTTTGTGAACAGTTCATATTGACCGGTGCGGAATTACTCACATCAAAAGTTATAGGAGTGGTAATCCATGAAGGCAGCAAGATGGCATAACCAAAAGGATATCCGTATTGAACATATCGAAGAGCCAAAAACGGAGCCGGGAAAAGTAAAGATCAAAGTCAAATGGTGCGGCATCTGCGGAAGTGATTTACACGAATATCTGGGCGGCCCGATCTTTATTCCGGTTGACAAACCGCACCCATTAACAAATGAAACGGCACCTGTCACAATGGGGCATGAATTCTCCGGTGAAGTTGTCGAAGTCGGAGAAGGCGTTGAAAATTATAAAGTTGGAGACCGCGTTGTAGTCGAGCCGATTTTTGCTACACACGGCCACCAAGGCGCCTACAACCTTGATGAACAAATGGGATTCCTCGGCTTAGCCGGCGGAGGCGGCGGTTTCTCTGAATACGTCTCTGTGGATGAAGAGCTTTTGTTCAAACTTCCTGATGAATTATCATATGAACAAGGCGCGCTCGTTGAACCTTCTGCAGTTGCTCTATACGCTGTCCGCTCAAGCAAACTCAAAGCAGGCGACAAAGCGGCTGTATTCGGCTGCGGCCCGATCGGACTTCTTGTCATTGAAGCGCTGAAGGCTGCCGGTGCAACTGATATTTACGCTGTTGAGCTTTCTCCTGAACGCCAGCAAAAAGCTGAGGAGCTTGGCGCGATCATCGTTGATCCGTCTAAAACAGACGATGTAGTCGCTGAGATTGCAGAACGTACAGGAGGCGGTGTTGACGTAGCATTCGAAGTCACTGGTGTCCCAGTGGTGTTACGACAAGCCATCCAGTCCACTACAATTGCCGGTGAAACCGTCATCGTCAGCATTTGGGAAAAAGGTGCTGAAATCCATCCGAACGATATCGTAATCAAAGAACGTACAGTAAAAGGAATTATCGGATACCGCGACATCTTCCCGGCTGTATTGTCATTAATGAAAGAAGGCTATTTCTCAGCCGACAAACTCGTAACGAAAAAAATCGTACTAGATGATTTGATCGAGGAAGGCTTCGGGGCTCTTATTAAAGAGAAAAGCCAAGTCAAAATCCTTGTTAGACCTAACTAATTTGAAACCAAAAAGAATCCGCACTCGGGTGCGGATTCTTTTTTAAATTATCCAATCACTTCAGCCCCAGAATCCTTCTTTGCCCCGCTGTGATCATAAGCGCGGAAGTTTTCCTCCAGCTGCTCAAGCGAAAGCCCTTTCGTTTCCGGCAAAAACCTCTTCACAAACAAGACAGAGCAAATTCCTAATCCAACGAAGATAAAGAACGTTGTGGACAGCCCGATAGCTGCCAGCAATATCGGAAACGTGAAACTGACTGCAAAATTCACCATCCACAGACAGAATACCGTAACACCCATTCCCAGTCCGCGAAGGCGAAGCGGGAAAATTTCAGATAGCATCAGCCAAGTCACTGGTGAAATGGCGCCCTGCTGAAAAGCAAGAAATGTGACCGTTAATGACAGGACTACATACGGAAGTGCCGGTGATCCTTCAAGTACAAGTGAGAATATCCCGATTAGCAATAATGCTGTTGTCGTACCGATCAAGCCTGTCATCAGCATCGGCCGGCGCCCCACTCTTCCCAGCAGCCAGATTCCGACGAATGTTGCCAATACCGAAATCACGCCATTCGCAATATTTCCGATTAAAGCGGCTTCCGTTTGGAAACCGGAATTTCTTAGAATTTCAGTCCCATAATACATAATCGAATTCACACCTGTAATTTGCTGTACAATCGCAATCCCTAATCCAATAAACACAATACGGCGCACCCATGGGACTGAAAGATCTTTAAATGTCGCTTTTTCAAGCTGGTCTTCTTTTTTGAAAGCGAATTCAATTTCTTGCAGCTCAGCTGCTGCCCGTTTTTCGTCCCTGATTTTTTTCAATACACGCAAAGCATCTTCTTTTCTTCCTTTAGAAACAAGCCAACGGGGACTCTCGGGCATTCTGATCATGCCGAAAAACAGGAACAAGGCTGGAAGTGACGCAATGACCAGCATAAACCTCCACACATGGGAGTTGTCTCCCATTGTTGTTCCAAGGATCGCATTAAAAACAAAGGCCAAAAGCTGTCCTGATACAATCATCAATTCGTTCTGCGTCACCATCCGTCCCCTGCTTTCCACAGGAGACATCTCTGCTAAATAGGCAGGCACCGTTACGGATGCACCCCCAACCGCAATACCGAGCACAAAACGGGAAATAATCATGACCGTAACATTTGGTGCAAACGTACACCCAATCGTTGAAATAAAAAATATAACAGCGAGGAACAAAATATTTTTGCGGCGGCCGTTAAAATCAGACATCCTGCCGCCAAACACAGCACCCAGTGCCGCTCCAAAAAGAAGTGAACTGGTGACAAGGCCTTCTGTGAAGGCATTGAGATTAAGCTGATCCGGCTCTCCCATATACGGCAAAGCTCCATTGAGCACACCGGTATCATAGCCAAAAAGAAGCCCGCCGAAAGTGGAGACTAAAATAATTGTACGTAAAAATGACATTTGATTTCCTTGTTTATTCATACTGTTTCCCCCAGTCTTTTTCAAAATGCGTATGTCAAAAACTTATTCCAGGGCTGCTGCCTTCCTCACATTTCGTAAGCAGGCTTCAGAAAATAGTTGTTCATGTTTTTATCCAATAACCTCATAACCTTCCCTTCTTCTTAGCATGTCAATCCCTATGGAAGCGATTTCATTTCTCGTTAAAAGAACAATGGTCATTTCTTTGTGCATAACCTCGTTCATTTGGTATTTATTAGTCACTTAATAGTTCAATTGTAGTGATGTTATAGTGACATTTTTGTTATATCTGATATTATCATAATTATAAAAACGCTTTCAGTCAATATAAATTTCTGAAAATTTTTTACTCTATAAAAGGAAAATCACCAATTCAAGGGGAAAATGAACGTTTTTCTTCATGAAAATGTGTGAATCAAGTCAAAAATCTTGTGATTTTCTGTTCATATCGAAAAATGAGTAAGTATTGGGTAACTCCCACCTATTTTTCTCTGTAAAATCAAACATTCGTTCAATTGTTTCAGACTCAGGATAAAAGGAAATAGAGAAGAAAATAAAAGAAGGCTGACTTAAGGGAGGCAACCAAAATGAATGAGGGTTATATCATTGCAGGCCTTTTATTATTGACAGCGGGGATGATTGATTTTTTATGGACCACGTTATGGTTAGAGAGCGGTGCCGGCCCGATCACAAGATGCCTGTCTGCCTGGCTGTGGAAGGGCTGCCGCAAAATCAGCGGTGACCACGCAAAGGTTCTAAGTATGGCTGGTCCTCTGCTGTTATGCCTGACGTTAGTGATATGGATCAGTCTATTTTGGAGCGGGTGGGTTTTGATTTACTCGAGTGACCCTCACTCACTTATGGAAACTCAATCAAAAGAACCGGCTTCCTGGTCAGACCGAATTTATTTTTCCGGCTATGTCATGTTTACATTAGGAAATGGCGACCTCGCTCCGAACGGAGGCCTATGGAAGCTTGTCACGATTATTGAAACAGCTCAAGGACTGCTTACCATCACGTTTTCTGTCACGTATTTGATTTCCGTCTTGAGTGCGGTTAATCAAAAACGCTCCTTTGCCCAAAGTGTATTAAGTCTAGGACATGACGGAACAGAAATCGTCCATAATGCATGGAATGGCAAAGATTTTCACGACATTGATTTTCTTCTTGTCGCTGCCTCATCAGAACTGGGAAAGCTGACCGCTCAGCATAACGCCTTCCCCATCCTTCATTTTTACCACAGCACGCAGCATCAGGAATCATCCATTATAGCTGTTGCTGTATTGGATGAGGCTCTAACCATTTTCAAATACGGAATTCCTGAACAATATCAGCCGAATCAGCTTCACATCAAAGAAGCGCGCTCAAGTATCAAAAACTACCTGGACACCGTTCATACTGCCTATATCCATCCTGCAGAACAAGCGCCGCCGGAACCAGACATCTCAAAGCTTCAACAATCAGGCATACCGGCTTTATCAAAGCAAACATTTCAAATTGCCGTCAATTCAATAAAGGAACGTCGTCAATTGCTGCTGGGAATTATCCAAGCGGGTGCTCGAAAATGGCCTGTACGAGAGTAGGCAAATAAAAAAAGATGCCTCCAAAAGTCCAAAGACTTTCAAGAAACATCTTCAATGTTTACAAAGAAACTTCAATCTCATCCAAGCTCGGCAGTGCATCAATCGCTCCAATTTTAGTGCACACAAGAGCTCCGACCTTATTGGCAAACGCCACAATCTCACGCAGTTTCACAAAATCAGCATCTACAGATTGAATCTGATCCGTATTTGCCAATTGATATAAAGCCGCACCGACAAAAGCATCTCCCGCCCCTGTTGAGTCAATTGATGTCACCGGAATGCTTGGAATGATTTCATGGTCTTTTCCATTGGAAAGAAGCGTTCCGCTTTTCCCAAGTGTCACAGCGACAATGTTGGCTCCGATCTCATGAAGGATCGCAACACCCTTTTCATGATCCTTCACACCGCTGATAATCTCAAGCTCCTCGTCACTGACTTTCACAAAATCACTTACAGCGATCGCTTTTTTCGCAACACTTACAAACTCTGAGACTCTTCCCCTCCATAAATCTTCACGGTAGTTAGGGTCAAACGAAATAAACTGTCCATTGTCTTTCGCACTCGACATCAGCCGTAAATAGGCTGAGCAAAACGGATCTGATAGCAGTGCCGTTGCAGAGCCGAAATGAAGGATTTTCGCTTCGTTTAGTTTTTCCTGGTCAATATCCTCCAGCGTAAACAAAGCGTCCGCGCCTCTATTAAAAACAAAGTCACGCTCTCCATTTTGTTTTAATGAAACAAAAGCAAGCGTTGTAGGCGCTTTCTCATCCATCACCAGCATAGAGGTATCGACGTGTACAGCGTCCAAAGTTTGCTTCAGAAAATACCCAAACGGATCCTTTCCTACTTTTCCGCTGAAAGCGGCGTCTCCGCCCAGCTTGGCAATTGCTGCCGACACATTCGCCGGTGCCCCGCCGGCACTTTTCAGGAATTGGCGCCCTTCCATTAAATCAACGTCAACATCGGTACAAAAGAAATCAATCAACAATTCCCCAATACAAACTACAGAATGACTACGCATATTATCACACTCATTTATAAAGTCTAGATTACAGTCTCAGTATATTACTTTCTGCCGTAAATACAACATTGAATATTAAAAATTTTACATATATTTATCTCGCAGACCTTTGCTCCAGCTCAGAGATGATGTGTTTATATCTTTTTTCCGTTAAAGGATAGAAGGCGATAAGAATAATAGAAAGCAAAATGAAAAATCCCGGAATCAAAGCATTCATATTTTTAATCGCATTCAATGACGCAACTGTCTGGTCTGTATTCGCCACATACCCGGCGATTCCTAAGTAAATGGCCGAAAAAGACCCGGCTAACGCAACACCCAGCTTATTAATAAAGCTCATGCTCGAAATCACAACACCATCCGCGCGAACTCCGGTTTTCCATTCCGCATAATCGACGCAATCAGCCACCATTCCCCAAGCAAGCGTATTTAAAGGCGTTGTGAAAAATCCCGAAACGAAAAGCCAAATGAAAATGAGTGTAATGGAAGAATACGGCGTAAAATGCAGGCCGGCATAAGAAATAAGCGATAGAGCTGCCGTGATGATCATGACTTGTTTTCTGCCCCACTTCTCAGAAAAGAAAGGAATAAACAAATTGCTGATCAGCGCTGCTCCGAAAAATAAAACGGTGCCCATAAATACGAACTCTTTATGGTTGACGTTATACGTAAAATAATACACCATCGTGCTGAGCTTAATATTAAACCCGATCGCAAAAGCCAAAAAGGATGAAATTAACATAAGCAAGGGTTTGTTTCGGAATAAAACGGAGAATGTCTTTTTGATCCCTTGTTTTTTTCTCTTTTTAGGCTGAATTCGCTCCCGTACAGTAAAGAAACTAAATAGATTCAAAACGATGCTGACAGCCGCATAGATGAGCGCCGTCATTTGAAACCCAAACGCCTGATTCTCTCCTCCGATAGCAGTTGCAAGCGGTGTCGCACAGGAAATGGATAAAAGAATGCCGATATACACCAAAATCATCCGGGTTGTGGTCAGAACCGTCCGTTCCTCCACCGAATTCGTCATCCGCCCCGTTAAGCTGTTCACCGGGATCGTTTGCATACTAAAGGACATCCCAAGCAGAATATAAGTGACATACGCATATACCATATTTCCGGTCTCACCGAAATGAGGCGTCGTGAAACATAAGAATGTGAATAGCGCAAAAGGAAATGCCACCCACAGCAAATATGGCCTTGCTTTTCCCCACCTTGTATTCGTTTTATCTAAAATCAATCCCATGATCGGGTCAAAAATAGCATCCAGCACACGCACAACAAGAAACAAAGTTGCGATCACCGCAGGCTGAATGCCGCCGACGTCTGTATAATAAAATAATAAGTATGCGTTTACAAACTGAAAGATAATATTATACGACATATCGCCGAATCCATAACCGATTCGTTCAAACCAGGACAGTCCGGTACTGGATTTTGACTGATGCTTCACTATCATTGCCGTTACTTTTTCTGTTTCAATCATCATTTCCCACCCCAAGAATCCGTTTTCATTTCCAGTAAACAAGAGGGAGAATACGAAGATCCTCCCTGTTCACTCAGCGATTTGGATACACCATCACTTTTAAACATTCATTCTTAAATTGAAGCGCCCGCTCCATTGCATCTTGCGTCTGCTCCAGCGAATATTGGTCCGTTACTAGATGCTTCGTGTCCACAATGCCTGAAGCAAGAAATTCGATTCCCTTCGGATACGTATTGGCATAACGGAAGATCCCGTAAATATCAATCTCATTATCCGCAATAAACGGCACGTTGAGCGGAATCTCGTTCTGTGAAGGCAAACCGACAATCGCCAATTTTCCGCCCCGGCGCACAGAAGCCAGTGCGGATTGCAATGCCGCTGGATTCCCTGCTGTTTCCCAAGCAACATCAACGCCTCTATCATTCGTGATCGTTTTAATCTCTTCAAGTGCATCCTGTTCACGTATATTAATAATGTGAGTCGCTCCCATTTTTTTCGCAGCTTCTAACCGCAGCGGCTCTAAGTCGGTGACAATGATTGTGCCTGCCCCAAATGCTTTAGCTGCGGCAACAGCCATTAACCCAACAGGGCCCATCCCCATAATCGCAATCGTTGATCCGGGCTGTAGCTTCGTTCTGGCCGCCGCATGGATGCCGACAGAAAACGGCTCGATCAAAGCAGCATCTTCATAAGAAAGTGAGTCTGGGATAGAGAAAACAAAGTCCTGACGCATTTTAATATATTGGACAAACGCGCCGTCTACTGGCGGCGTGGCCAAAAACTGTACATCCGGACAAAGGTTATAACGCCCTTCTTTGCACGCTTCACATCGTCCGCACGTAACACCCGGCTCTACAGCGACGCGGTCTCCCACCTTGAATTGATCGACAGATGATCCGACAGCGGCAATTTCTCCCGCACATTCATGCCCAAGGATAAATGGTTTTTCCACAACATAGTTGCCTATTCGGCCATTTGTATAGTAATGCAGATCAGATCCGCAAATTCCGACAGCCATCACCTTAATCAACACTTCATCATGATTGATGTCAGGCACAGGCAATGTTTCAATTTTGATCTCTCTTGTGTTGTGCATAACAGCCGCTTTCATGTTCTGAGGTACTGTGTGAGTCATTTGGCAAGTTCCTTTCTTTAGAAAATAAAATGTAAGTGCATACATTTTTGTTTTCTCTGTTACTGCCCCCATTTTATCTGCTTTTCAACACGTTCAACAGCCTTTCCTGCTGTATAAAAGGACAGCGGCACTGTACTTTTATTTTTTCATATACAAAAAACGCTGGATTGATAAAATAGTACTAATAGGAGGTGCAGGCTTATGGCTGAACTTGAAAACCGAAAACAATTTGCACAACTGCTGGCACCTGGCGTCAAAACGCTAAAACTTCATCCTGATTATAAAGTCAGAAGGAAAAAGAATGAAAAAACAGGACAGTCTTACATAGATAAAATCGCACTCCAGCTGGGAGTCTCCCCAAACACGATCAAAAGCTGGATCGGACAGATGGGGGCAAACTACATTCCCGGAAGAATCGACGACGGAAAACTGTTCGGAATGATCTGGATCATTCTCGAAAAGACCGACTTGGATATCGAGTGGTTGACCGACTTGCTGGAAGCCACCACTATCCCAGTCATCAAACCCGCATTGCCTGTATGGGCAGCATCCTGTTTGAAAAAAGCGAAAATACTGCGAAAAGACGGATTATTCGGGGCTCCGAGTGAAGACGAAATTGAAAATGTAGTAAAACGGCTGTTTCATGACAGACCCGGCCATGAAACGAATGCGCTTACAGAACAGCCTATCACTCATAATTTACCCTCACGCTGGTCCGGACGCTTTATCGGGCGCAGCTTTGATATGGAAGCAATACGGCAATGGATGCTTTCTCCGTCACCAGTCTGTTTAATCACCGGCTGGGCTGGTATGGGAAAAACCACAGTCGCTCTTGAAGCCGCCTATTCCTGTGTCGGCGATACTTCAGATTGGCCCGCATTCAACAGCATCATCTGGGTCAGCGCTGATTGGAAAGGATTGAGCTTTAGCGATTTTTTAAATACGATCGCCTATCAGCTCGGGCGCACAGAACAAATCGATAAATCAATCAATGAAAAACGGTTCGTCGTCCGCAATGCGTTAGCTAATTACACTAGAGAAAAACCGATCCTGCTGATCGTTGACAGCATTGATACTGCAGAACGTGACATTCATGAATTTATCACCAGCCTTCCGCAAGGCGTGAAAGTCCTCCTCACAGCACGGGAAAACGTAAAGCAGACCTATCGGGAAAGCTTCGGAGAAATGACAGCTATTCAGCTGAGCGGCCTTGAGCAAACAGATGCCTTGGATTTTTTTCAGCAAGAAGTGCACCGATGCTTACAAACATGCAACCTCCCACATAAACGGGAAAAGCTGGAGCATCTGTTACACCTATCGTCTGACCTAAAAAACGAATTCATTTCAGCGACTGCCGGAAACCCGAAAGCCATGGCACTCAGCATTGCCTATATGTCAGACGATGACATTCCGGCTCAGCAGCTGATTCATGAGCTTGGAAAAGCAGGCTACACACTGCTGGAATTGTTTGAGTTCCTCTTTGGCCGCACCTGGGACAGATGCAACAAAGATACACGAAAGCTCTGGCAGGCGCTTTGCTTTTTCAGCAAGCCGCCTGATGAAAAAAGCCTGGCGGCAGCGGCCGGATTAGACACCCGCCGTTTTCATTACGCGATTGAACAAATGCGGTCATATGCGCTGATTCAGCCGGAACGAAGCCAAGGCAGGACACAATACTTAGCGCACCAAACCGTTGTCGCTTACGGAGAACAGCACTTGTCCGAACAGCACGAATATGAAAAAGAAGCCCGCAATCGCTGGGCGCACTATTATGTTGATTATGCCGAAACCCATTTAAAGCGGGAACAGCCCAACTCTATCTATTGGAGCTACCTGCTGGGACGGAACTTAGATCAAATGAAACAAGAATGGCCAAACATCTTAAAGGTCATCCAATGGGCAAGTGAAACTGAACAAAAAGAAATCCTAATCGAACTCATCACCCGCATTAGCCATTTTCTAAGCAGAATCAACCTGCCCCTGCGAATCGAATACGGACGCAAAGCGGCCGACGCCGCCCATCACTTAGGCCAACACACACGAGAAGCGTACTTCCGAATCGACACAGCAGGCTGGGCTCTGATGGAAGTCAATGATTTAGACAGGGCCTTACAGCAAATTGAAGCCGGGCTGAGGATTCTGGAACAATCAGACGCTCACGATGCCTATGATCTAAAGGTTTGGGGACATGCACTCAAAGCAAGGCTGTTTTTAAAAGCCGGGCAACAGGAAAAAGCAGAGACCATTTTAAGCGAAATTGAAGATCAACTGATTTCCCCTACCATTCAACACAGAGTTCTATTGGTTCGCGGTGACTTAAGCTTTGCGAGAGGTCATCATGAAGAAGCCATTCAATTATACGAAGCGGCAAATGAAATCAGCTCCACGTACGGCGGCGAAAAAACGATAGAAGCCTATTTCAATCTGGGTGTCGCTTACGTGAAATGTGGTCAATTTGAGAAAGCGGAAGAAGCCTTTGAGCAAATGCTCTATGACAAACATAACGCCAATCAGGTTGAGTTGATCTATTATTTTTACGGGATGGCGCAGCTGTTGAACCGTAAAGGAGAGAAAACGAAAGCGATTGAAGCTATTCAAAGTGTGATTCGTTTGATTGATTCGTGGGAGCCTGCGATTGGGATTCGGGGAGAGGTGGAAGAACTGGGTAGAGTGGTTGAAGGAAATGGTGAAATCACATTGTAGTTAGGAAAGTATGAGGTCAATCTTAGAATAAACCTCTCACAACTTCTTTTTTTGATAGTATGTTATGAGCATTTCAGATGAACGGGAAAATCCTTGGTATATTAAAGATTTTCGCCGTTTAATTACATCATACCGCCCATTGATTTTGAAGTTTCACATTAAAATATTCAACTGTATAATCCTTATATCATGCGTTTCAGAACATTCATTCCTGGTAGATTATTCATTCAATAACACATAATAATAGATACCCTTTCAGCACCTTTTAGTACTAGAATATTTTTTAGCTGAATTTCTATTATTTAAAATAACCAATATGCATATATTTGGTTTCAGGTTATTCAATGTACAATCATATATTACTATAAACAAAAATCTATAATTTTATTTCTAACTACCCTATAAAAGTAAGTATGAATTAATCGTTGTGGTCAGTGATCAAAGTTAGTTATCGAGGGAAAAATTATCAATGGCATTATTAATTAAAAAGTGACTAATTAATGTGACCAAGTTTGTTAAGAAAGTACTTTTGAGCTGTTTGATGCCTGCCTTAAAATAAAGTCAGGGACTATTTACCCTCACTTTACTTGAATAAGGTGTTAATTCACAAAAATAGTCAACCAGAAAATCTGGATGACCTCATAATACGAAGTTATTTAATACCCCAATAACTAACCGTCTTATAACCAAAACAGGACAAAAGTGAAGTGGTAGTGATTAAAGATATGCATATATTATTATAATGAAATGATTACATTTTTAATTCTTTCACATCTGGGTTAGTTTTTTTAAACCAGACAAAACTCAAATAGACAGTGTAAATACCTGTCATAAGAATCCCTAAGGAGCAAAGCAAAAATACCTTGGATATCCCAATATTATCAGTACTTATACTAACTATTCCCATAACTAATACACTGAAAATGTTTGATATACTAAAGTAACTAGAATATGTTCTACCTAAATACTCCTTCTGGACCTTAGTTTGCATATAAGAATCAACCATTATAAGAAATCCTGCTGAAGATAATCCCGAGACAAACATTACAACCATATTTAAAATAATCGAATAAGGTACTAAGCTAAAGACTAAATAATTTCCACCCTCTAGCATGATTGAAAAACCAAAAATAACTAAAATTGATAAATGAAATCGAGATTTTAATTTAGGTATTATTATCCCTCCAATAGCAATGCCAGCTCCTAGAATTCCAATAAGTAGACCATATAGAGTTTCTGATAATTGCATATCAACTAAAATATAGATCGGGATTAAAATATCTAATCCAGCACTTAAACCCAAAGTGAAGATTGAAGCAATAGTTATTAACTTTAAACTTTCATTTGAGAATAAATATTTAAACCCATCAATAGCTTCGACAAGAACATTCTTTTGATTATGGTTAATTAACTTCTTACTATTAAATTTAAGGAATATTAATAAAACAGAAGCTATTAAATAAAAACTTGCGTTAATGTAAAAAGTTTGAGTAAAACCTATTATTAAAGCCAGACCCGATCCAAAAATAGGGATCAGAGTATCTATAATACTCTTCGTAGAAGCAAGATAACCCGCTCCTTGAGAAATATACTCTACCTTAACTATCAATGGTAATATTGTTTTTTGGCTTGGCACGGAAAATAAAGTAGCAACTGACATAAGGAACCCAACTATGTATAGTATATTAATATTTGAAACTAAAGGAATAAGGGCTAACATAATGATTCTCGATATATTAGCTAAATGTATTATAACTTTTTGATTATATCTATCTGAGAAAATTCCTGTTAAAGGTCCAAATAATACTGCTGGTAAGACTATAAGTATAAGTAATGCTCCAACAGTACCGGTAGTGCCCCCCATATTAATTATATATAAGATAAGAGCAATCTTAAAAATTGCATCTCCGCCTCTTATAAAAAATGAAATAGCGAGATAATTCAGGAAACTTATATTCTTCAATATACTCTTTTCCATTTTACTCTCCTAGTTTTACTACAAAATTATACAGTGTCAGTATTTAGATATTTAATGAATCTCGAATACTTACTAGCTGGATTATGATTTTTAGCTATTATCCCGAAATCCTTTTTTAACAGCATAAGAACACCTTCGGCACTTGATAAATTTTCCACTTCTAATTCGTATTCTACTTTATTATTTGGAAAATAAGTCTTATCTATTTGAAAAACAATATTACCTTTTATTTCATAAGAGATTCTTAAGTTTTTTATCTTATCTAAATACATAATATCTCCAGCTTTGATACCTAGTGAAAAAATACATTGACTGGCTTGAGAACCTAATATATTAAATATTAAAATAGGACACTCAAGTATTTGGCGATATTGTTTCTTAGTAAGGTCATAATTATATTCTTCTGAGTGAACAATTTGATTTTGAACTTTTGATTTGATTTTAAGAGTTAATTGAATAGAATTAGTTTCTGATCTCATTCTCAAGGTGATATTATTTTTTTTAAAAGTAAGATTCTTAGTATCAAAATAATGATTTACTTGTCGAACCTCCTTTGTATCATTTGATTTAGTTTTAACAAGTAAATTATATTCTTTTTCAGAAAGAGATATTTTCAATTCTTTTTCTTCCATCATCTATACACCCCTCCTATATCTTTTATTCGGAAGTGATATCGATAATAAGTAATTATCATATTTGGTAAATTATAAATCAAATGCCCTATCATAGACGGAATTATACTCCCTGTAATATAGAATGATAAATACCACACACACCCTAAAATAAATAAGTTGATGTAATCTCTAATTTGCAAATCACTTTTTGAATAGTCATTGAAGTAATGTGCAACAGAAAATAGGATCCCGGAAAAAAAAGAATCAAATATTACATTATTATTAGGTATATAATACCGATAAAGAAGTTCTTCAAAAAAAGGGCTTAGCAATAAACCCATCTCTAATGATACTAGCTGTCTTTTCTTGAATATAGGAACTAATCCATAGAACTCTTTATCTAAATAAGGAATAAAACTTTTATATTGTAATGATAAGGATAATATAGAGATACCTACCGCTGTAATAAAACCCCAGAAAGTGTTTCTTTCTAATGATAAATCAAGTTTTCCATAATAATAAACAACTATAAAAAATGGTAAAAAGAAAGAAGCAAGTCTAATAATATCCTTAAAAAGTGACCCTCGACAATATGCTCTGATAACTTTAGATAAAAATAGAGTAATAAAAACTAGTATAAAATATATAATATACTCCAATAACACTGGAAACACCCACTTAAAAAACATAAATTAGGCTTCTCAAGGTCGCCATCATATTTGTTTATAACCACTTTTATAATTAGTGAAAAGTGGATAAAGCCCACTTTTAATTTATATTATATCTTAAACATTAGTCATGCCAGCAGGTAATTTAATTTTGATTAGTTTTGGCTTCTTGTACATAGTTTCACCTCCATTATGACGACCTTGAGAAGTCTAAATTACCTCAGTGAATTAGAGTATTTCTTCGATTAACTTATTCTTCAACAATTCCTCAATAAATTGTTTTACGTCCATTTCAATGTTATTAATGTTATCCCCGCTATCTGAATAAGTTTCAGTTACTTCACGAACCACATTTTGTAAAGTGTTGCCATCACCTATTAATTTCCATACTAATTGACCTACTTCGTCTAGAATATAAGCATCATCTTTTATAACAACGTAAGCCGTATTTTTAATGACTCTATAATTAGCAAATAAATTTTGTGAAAATTTCATTAGCTTCTACTCCCTTGTTTTAATATTTCATTTTGTGTACGCATGTTTAATTTTTGACTAAAACGTATTCCTTCTTTGATATATGATATGAGATCTTTATCGCTCTTTATATCCCTAGGGTGAATTAATAAATTCATATAGGTATTAACTAAATCTCTTTCATTGAAGTTTCTAGCATAATTAGATAATTTTTTAAAGATCCATTTATTTTTAGGATTTGTTTCTCCAAATGCTGCTAGGAATGCATTTAATGTTTCATCTATTAATAGTCTAGTCATAATAAAGGCTGTTTTTATGTCTTTAGAAAGTAATGCACCTTCTACATCTTCAAGCAGATTACTGTAAGTTTCAGATTTTACAGAAGCAATATATAAATCTAATTTCTGAAAATCTATAGAGTCCTGAATTTTGAGAAAATTAACCTTATTTAAAATAGGATTAGCATACTTTAGTCTATGTAATAGGTCATATTCATCTGAAGAAAGTGTTGCCGATCCTGTATTCCCTATTTCAAGCTTCTCTACTTTTTTTATTATTTGAAACCATTTTTCACAAGTTATATATTCATAATCAAAACGAAGACCTTGATGTATAAAATTATTTATAACATGATCATCTTCATTAATTATAGAGCGACCTTTGAATTTTTCTGATTCTTTTACCTCTAATGATCCATCAACCACTACATAAACATCAATATCTGACGTTTCATTTCCGAAACCTTCCATAATAGAACCAGATAAATATACATATTTCACATTTTCAAACAAGATATTTTCAGTAATGATTTTTTTATCAATTTTTTTATCAATTTTTTTATCATTTAAAAACAATATGTTCACCACCCTGTATATATATATATATATATATATATATTTGCGTATGTATATGTATATGTGTATGTTTATATATATATTAACATATGCATATTTAATATGCAACCGTTTATGTTGAACAATACTAAGTGGGTCCCAGCGTCAAGATACGTTTTTATTTAAAGTTGAGGGAAAAATCTAGACATTTACTATGAATCGTTGTTTATGGCATTATAAATATGTAGGCAATAGCAACATTAAAAACAACACTTGCCAACATCTAAATAACAATACACTTTCTGTTGAAATCATATCGCAAGAGGTACCAATGAGATGTTGGCAATGGCGAGATAATTTATATTAGGGCATGAGGATAACAATAAACATTATGATTATTCGATTGTGGCAAATAGAACTAGAAGGGATTCCAGAACAGTAAACAAATATGCGGATATGGAGGAGTTTAATGTAAAACCAAAGAGGGGAGACAAACAGATAGTATCGCCAGTTATAGGATTAGTAGGAGTTTATTATAGATGAGTGGAAAAAGGGGGATTTGAAGAAGAAATAGAATTTCGTAGCATAGCTAAAAGAATTTGAGAACTATTACAATAAATGTGGGTTTTAAGGTTCTTACCGCACAATTCGCAATTATGTTTTTAGGCGTAAATAGAGAGCTTTTAATGAGGTTTGATCAAGGAGCGTTATCACTCAGAATCCATTCCGGGTAGGGTACAAGTGGATTTCGATAAAGCTCCTTTGACGGAGGGGAAGAAAGGAGCTTTGGGGAAAAGGGGAAAGAGCTCGCTCCGGAAGCATTATCAGAAAGGAACTTTCATCTCAGTGTTTTTTGAAGATAGGGAGAAGGTATTTCTATTATTGCCTACCAAGGATACAAGTGTGTTAAAACATGAACGGTTAAAGCCAATAAATTAAAGTGGGTCTCAATCTTTATTCTAGATATGTGCTAAACAAGGTATCAGTAAAAATAGCTTATAATGAGTCAGTCAGTCATTCACGATTATATATGTAGTACAGAAAGTAGATGAAATGGGCATATTTTAACTTCCAGTAAAGTTCTACACCGTGGCAGGGGTAGTAACACTCGGCTTATTAAAAAAGGATATTGAATTAAAAAGCTTGAAACTGCCTTATATGAGATGAATGTGGGTACATCCGATTGCATAAACAGGGTGGAGAATTATTATTCAGTCATTTAGGTGTTTATGGGCGAAGAGAATTATCATAACGATTTATCTTCAATTTCGGCCAATGGAATCTTCTCATCGGGGATCCAATCTTAACAGAATACAACGGCGTGGAAGGAAAATAGCAGGGTTCCTATTTTTAGATCAGACTATGTAGGTCTTTGTTTCTTTAAAATACGAATTATGATATTGATTCAATCTATGATATATATTTAAATAGTATTATTAAAGTTGTAAAAAGGAGGATTTTTGTGGTTAGAAATATAGGATGGCTAAAAGAAGACCAACTAAAAGATTTGATATTAGATTTAGGTGAAAAAAAAATAATAATGTTTATTATCGATATAGATAACTCTAAAGATATTTTTGGAGAGTCAATTGATTTGGATGTATTAAATAATATTTTATCAGCCTTAAAAAAGACATTTGGACAGGAACAATCATTTTTTTGTAAAATCGGTAGAGATGCGTTTGCTTGTTTACTAATCTACGATGCCAATTTTTCCTTGTTTACTATAATGCAACAAAAGATTGATTTTCAAAATCAACTTAAGATGATATTAAACAAAGAAATTACCGTATGTATGGGGGTTTCTGTTTATCCAGATATGTGTAAAAAAAGAGAAGAGCTATTATCTTTTGCATATGACGCTCTATTCTCAGCAAAGCTAAAAGGGCCTAATAATATTGAGGTATCAACTTCTGAAAATATGAAGTTAAAATCTGTATATTTTAGAACAACTCAATTAGAAAAACTTAGTTATTATTCTAATAAGAATAATTACAGTGAATCTGAAGTAATTAGGAAAGCGTTAGATGAGTACCTTAATAAAAAATTATATAACTCTTAAATAAACATACTACAATTTACTAAAAAAGATAACTCAATAGAATTTGAGATTATCTTTTAAAGATAAGTACGTAGTTTTAGTTTCTTTGTTTGTCGTACAGGATATTGGCTTTTCTTTAAGTTATGGAATATAGTGAGAAGGCGCGATAATACCTTCTGGGTCAAGAGCACTTTTTAAAGACTTTAGTGTTTCGAGATATTCTCCCTCTCCAAATATCTCCTTTCCATTACGATGATCAATGTCATATCGTGATGGAAAATATCCTCTTGATTGGAATTCTCTATATAAATATTCTAAACTTTTCCGAGCTGCTTCTATTCCTCTTTTTTCTCTGCTAGAACGAATCGAGATCACTAAGCGAATACTAGTATTCGTGATAATATTTATGGTGGAATTTATAATTACTGAAAACTTACATGCTGCTTCTTGTATTATGTTTAACGCTTGTTCGACATCTTGTCCGGATGCCGGTAAATCAGGTAAAAAGAATATCCACATTTTTTTTGAATGTTCATCACCATTACAATGATTGATTTCAAACGCTGTATGAATTGATTCACATTGATCAGGAATTCCTAAATACCAATTGAACATAGTACTGTTCTCTTTTGATACATTATCCTCTTTAGTTATTTGAATATCCTCTATATTATTAGCGATCAACTCATCAACTAAAATAGATTCTAAGGCTTGAACTACCCTCTTTCTACCAGTATAAAATCCATAAAATCCAAACATTTCTTTTTCAGGATTAGAATGAACATTATACGTTTTCATTGCAGATTCATTATAAACTTTAATAATAGATTTGAACAACCCTTCCCTCTTCAAATCTATTATCGAATCCAAAGCATGCTTCAAATTTGATCTTGAAATCCTACCAGATACCATTCTATTACATTCGCTTCTGGGAATTAGCTGAATAATAGCGGATGTAACAATACCGAAATTTGATTGTAAAAACAGAGAAGTCATATCTGGACCAGCGTAAAAAGGAATATCCCATGTTAATGCTGCTGCAGGATTATGAGAAAAATGTCCAATCTTTATTCTTTTTCCATTCCCTAAAATCACTTCAAATGCTATTAAATCATCTTCCCTTAATCTATTAAATCCTAGACCTCTATCTATAATATTTCCAATAATGGATGAGTCTTTACATGAGCCCGTAACATTAATTTTATATGGTGTATTCTGTAAAGATTGAGAAATTTCCCATTGTGTTACTCCTGGTTCTATAATTGCATATCCATATTTAAGGTTGATTTCTACTATATTATTCATCCTATGGAGATCTATTAAAACGCATTTTTCTGTTCCTGTTGGTTTTCTCGAACCCTGTCCCCAATTTTTCCCTGTACTGATAGGATACAAAGGAATTGAAATATGGGATTCTTTCATTGTAATAATAAGCTTTTGTAACTCCAGTCCATTAGAAGGTTTAATAACAGCCAGAACTTCACGATTTTTAAAATGTCCTACATCATATAAGATTTGTTCCAATTCCATCCTTGAATTAATAATATTCTCTTCTCCAACGATGGATTTCCATTTCCTTAAAAGATCACTCTCTATTGGTATCATCTATTTCTCCTTTATTAATTATCATAAACTAAAAAAGTACATTCAACAAAATATCTAAGAAGCGTAGATATTAATTAGGTCTGAAACTTTTTGGTATACTAATAACGGATCACATAATACAGTTGTTTCTGTAGCAAGCATTAAATTTTTGTAACCCATAGAACCTAATAAATATAAGAAAGATAATTCTGATCTACTCATTAAATAACTGCTACCTACGCTATGAGCTAATTCTGTAGCTATTACTGTCTTATTCAAATTAGACCTCATTTTCTCTAAAAACTGATGTTGTAATATGGGAAATTTCACTTCCCCAGCTGTAATTAATAAATCCCCTCTGGCTAAAACTACATAATCAGCTTCTTCTGATATTTCTTCAAGATTATTAACGCCCTTTTCAGTTTCAATTTTCGCATATATATCGACAGTTCTTCCATATCTATCCTGAATAAATTCTCTTACTTTTCTTATATCCTTAGCTTCTTCTATAAATGAAATCATCACACCGGATATATTGCTATTTATCAGACAATCCATGTTTTTATAATCTATATCGGTTAATACATCATACTTTATTTCAATATTTGATGGGGTTATACCTTTACGTGGACCCAAAATAGCATCTCTTTCAACCTTAACTTCAAATTCTTGAGGGTCATCTTTTAGTACAGTAAACGCAGTTTCTCCATCTCCAATTATAAGTAAACTCCTTTGGGTCAATTTATGTTCTATTTTCGGATAAATAGATAATGTTCCATTATAACTTAATAAATCACTATCTTTCTTTATATTTAAAACTTGTCCCTTTGAAACTTGAAAATTGATAGGGTTGTTTAATCTATACTTACTTCCAGGAAAATCAACAATTATTTTGACTTCTTTATTTAATTCAGGTAATATTTTATCCAATTGTTCAATAGGTGGCTGCTTAGAAGAAGAAATTCTTAATATATCTACCCCTAAAGAACATAAATCAGAAATAATTCCTTTTTTAAATATATTTGGACCAGCAGTAACAATAATCATTGCTTTTTTTCACCCCTAATTGTAATAGATACTCAATATCTAAATCCTTAAAACGTTCTCTTTTTTTATCAACAAATTGAAATAATTCAAAAAATTATACGCTAAATTAAATCTATCATTGTCAATATTAGAACTAAATTCACCTTCCCATAAAAATGGAATACTACTATTATGTTTGTTTACTGTAACTAAATCCATGTCGTTTATTAGAGTAATTACCGACAGTGCATACTGTGCTGCAACAATAACTTTTTGTTTGGTGAATTTTTCATAATTATAGCAATTTGAATACATATTTAGAAGCGTATGCTCTTGATATTCACTGAGTTCCAGTGATAAGGAAAGTGTAGCTAAATCGAAATATTTAGAATTAGCCCCTGATTGATCAAAGTCAATTAAAAATGCACTATTTCCACTAACTAATATATTACTCTTATGGAGATCATTATGGCTCCAAACAATATCTGCTTTATCATAGAAATCGCTTTGATTTGCTATAACTCCAGCTACATGCTTAAAATCCTCCTTTACTTTTTGTGGTAATTTTTCAAAACGATCTAACCATAGTTTTTTTTTAAGATTATAGAAAGAGTCTTTAGTCAATAAATTCATACTATGAAATTGTTTTAGTTTATTAATTATATATTCTAACTTCTGAGGAGATAACTTATCCAAATCACTTTTGATATATTTAGACATTATAACTTTTTTTTCTAAATCAAAGTAGCAAACTTCGGGTGAGATATTGATATCACTCAGTTTTATGGTAATTTGAATTTCATCTTCAAAATACTTTTGTGCATTAGGGTCAACTGCCCTTTTGTAGAAATATTCATATTTACCATTTATTAGTATACAGAAATTAGAATATAAGTTAGTAGGTGATAACGGCATTTTATAGACTTCTATTTTATCATCTTTTTTATGAAGAGATTCTTTCATCGATCTCTCCTATAATATCTTCTTTTAAGTTTTTCAAAGAATTACTTGAAATTATTTTACTTTTATAATTTTTATTAGAAGACGCGATGTGAATATTTTGCATAAATCTATGTATTTCTTTACTACGTAAAGAATATTCTGTGATATTATTAGTTTTCACTCTAATTGATGCTCTTTTTTTTCTCTCTTCATAATTACAAGTCAATAAAATCTCTTTTTCTATAAACTTATCAAATTGTAGTTCAAGTTCCTGAAAGCTCTTCTTGAATCCAAAAATAGAAGCAGTTACGTTATGTCCCCAGATATATCTATCCAAAAATAAATAATCAATATCTGAAAATTTATCATAGTTGTTTATAAATTCTAAAAAGTCTATAAAAATTTGTTCATAACGATAATTTATAAAATCATATAATCCTTCTTTATTTATATAATCCCATTTTTCAAGACACCTGAAAGCTTTTTCTATACATTTTTTAGCACTTCGATTCTCTGTAATCTGACCATGCCTATACACACTATTGAATCCTTTATTGTTAAAATGTTCGCAAATAATTTTTCCAGTAGTTGACTTCCCAACAAGGGGTAAACCTTCAAAAGTAACTATTTTCATAATTTCACCCTTTTTATTTTTTACAATATCTCAAGATAGATTAGTAACCTAAGAATTTAATAGTAATCAGTTTTTCATAAAAAGCCGAAGGAAGTAGGTAGTAATGCATACCTATTCCCTTATAATTATTTAAATTGAGCGTTTATATTTATTAAAGAGTATATATTTTTTTAGGTTTTTTCGTCCTTTGAAAGAAAGGAATATGTTCAATTTTACTAGCATATGTTTCTAGAAATTCTTTGTTTACCTCATCAGATACTGTGTTATCAAAAAAAGCATCATCAAAAATGTCAGACATTATGATATTTTCTTTCTTTATAGCTAATAGTGGTGTTGAAACATATTCTAAAATATTGTATGGTTCTCCAGTATCATATAGTTCTATAAATTTCTTTAAGTCAGTTGGTATATCGTCAAAAGTATTCCTAGGTAGTTTTAGTACATCTATATATTGTTCCATTCTTTTAAGTTGTTTTAATGTAACCCAGGAACCCATTAAAAAAGTATAAATGTCCGGAAATGCTCTACCACAAGTATGCTCTAGACTATGTTGCATTCCTCTAGATACTTCTTTTCGATGCCATTTCTCTATTCGACATTTACGCGCGCAACCTTCATTCATCATTTGTTTTTGCTTCAGACCCCGAGCATTTACTTCTTTAATAAATTCCATATCTCTTATTGTCCAAACTGCCGGGTTATGCAATTCAACACCTGCAGCTGCTTCTTCCAATAAACTATCAACAGTATCTCTAAAGGATAAACATGAACCTTGTATATGTAATTCAGGTAATTCTTTCTTTAGTTGCTTGATCAATTCTATATCAGAGACAACAACAGAGTTGACCCCAAGCGGAAGATAAAAGTCTTCAAAAGCTCTCTTAATCATTTCAATATTATAATTCCCATAGTTCAAAATTAATGTAGTATTAATGTCATTATAATTACAAGTTTTAATGAAATAATCTACTTCTTCTTTGGTGAAAGGTACCGGAATACGGCCAGATGGAATAGCAGTTGCATCATAATGAGGAAAGTGAAAGTCTTTAATATAGGCAGGTATATCATTGTTATCGACTAATAATTTATCAATTGTTTTAATTTCTCCAGCATTCACACCGATAGTTAACCATTTCTTCTTCAAAAAACCGCCTCATTTCTTGATTATTTTACTTTTTGCAACCCTTTTGAATATTTATCTTGAAACAAATAAGTTAAAACAGACATTTTCATAAATGTTGATATTCTAGCTTGTTCAAAAAATAATGAATTCTTTAGATTATCAACAGTGGCAGATAACTCGAAGTTCCTAGGACCCGGATGGAGAATAGTCATATATGGGTTAAATTTCTTTATTAATTCTTCTGTAATAACAATTTCTTTATCATTCTTTCGTTCTATAGGCGTATTAAATGGAATCTTATAAGGGATAACCTCTACTACTTCTACCGATCTGAGCAATGAATCAATGTTGTCGTGATATACAAGTTTAATGTTATTATCATGTTCCGTAATATCACTGGGCATTTCTTCATAATTTGTTGAATAAAAGTGAAATTCCTTAATTCCTAATTTAAAAAGTAAAAAAAAGACTGATCTAAAAACCCGAGCAGAGCAATCTCCTATAAAACCAAATGGAAAATTAAAATTATTATTATATTTTTTAGAAATCAACCAACAATCCCCTAATGCTTGTAATGGATGTTCATTTCTCCCATCCCCAGCATTTATAAAATGTTTATCTTGTTGGTAAATATCTGTTATTTGTATATCAAGTATAGATGTTTTACTTCTAAAAACAGTACAATCTGCAAAATACGAAATTACTTTTAGTGCATCGTATAAATCTTCAGAGTCCACCATGTTACTACGGGTTTGAGAAATATCTGAAATAGAAAGAAGATTCCCCCCTAATGAATGAATTGCCTTTTGAAAGCTTAATTGGGTACGAGTACTTGGTTCAAAAAAAACAGTGACTATGTCTTTTGATTTAAGAGTACTATAGTTCTTCGTTGGCGATTGTTTTTCATAAAATGAACAGTAGTCAAAAATTTCTTCTATATCTAGATATTCAAGTTGCTTAATTGTGCTGAAAAACATTAATAAAACTTTCCTCCTTCTTAAGTAATAGATTAAAAGCGTGAACAAGGCGATCAATAATTCGGTATTTATTCTATTATTTGGTTATTCATAGATGACTGTCTCCATTATATTTATTTTATTATAGCGAATCAACCAAAAATTGTTTTTTTTTCAAAAAAAAGTTTTTTGATTTTTAAATGTATACGATGATAATTGGATGACCAACCTAAGAGGGTATCTTTTCCCTGAATATTATGAGGGTTTTAAACGGGATTATCTTTATTATTATCTCCTTTTTTTGGTGGAACCCCACGTGGAGAAGATCCCTTCTTGAAGTATGGTGGCAGCCGAAGTTAAGTCACTTCCATCTGACATTATTTAAAGGAAACACCATATCGTTTTCAACAGTCGGATAACCCGCTTTATGATTTCTAATTCAATTATTGTATCAAGGTAGTGTTTTCGATTCTGGATGAGTAGGAAAAATTCCAGGAGATACATAGGGGCTTACAATCTTGCGACAATTTAGATTCTCACTCAAAATAAATGCTGTTTGCAGGGTTCTTCTATTAAGACTTATTATTAATATGTCCTCATTAGTTTTCTGGTATTAGTAATCTTCTTAGTAAGTATGTTCACCTTGACCATGCTGAATAATTACCAAATCCATTCTATCTCCTTTTTTCGATAAGTTTTATTTTAAATTTAATTATCATTTTCTGTCCTTGGTACTTGGCATGTTCATAGCAACTGACTTTTAAGAAAAGACCTGTTAGATTAACAAGATTCAAGAGTATGTTTGGTTAGATTTGAAATAATTGAAGATAGTTGCGCTAATCATTAATTATTAAATATTCTGTAAAATTTTCCATTTAATGTCCTTTTCCCAAATTCCTTTCATCCTTCATTGTTACTGAAACTGGTGTGGAATTATTTCAAATTTTAAGTCGGCTTGAACATACAGAAGATGAGATCCAAGTTTATTTACATATTAAAAAGACAGAAAAAAGCTTCCCAAAAGTTTGCTGAACTAATGAGAAGCCTCTAATTTTATTTTCGGAAAGGTTGGAGCGACTAAAATGATGTTTTTTAACTGCAACCCCTTGATAAACAAGGGGGTTTATAGGCTAAATTACATCATTCCACCCATACCGCCCATGCCGCCCATATCAGGCATTCCGCCGCCAGTGTTTTCTTCTGGCTTGTCAGCGACAACGGCTTCAGTTGTTAAGAACATTGCAGCTACAGACGCAGCGTTTTGAAGAGCTGAGCGTGTAACTTTCGTTGGGTCAACGATACCTTTTTCGATCATGTTTACCCATTCGCCAGTTGCAGCGTTGAAGCCTACGCCGATTTCTTCGTTTTTGAGGCGCTCAACGATGACAGATCCTTCAAGACCAGCGTTATGTGCGATTTGACGGATTGGCTCTTCAAGCGCGCGAAGCACGATGTTGATACCTGTTTGAGCATCGCCTTCAGCTTCAACTGCAGCGACTTTGTTATATACGTTTACAAGCGCTGTACCACCACCGGATACGATGCCTTCTTCAACAGCTGCGCGAGTTGAGTTCAAGGCGTCTTCGATGCGAAGTTTACGCTCTTTCAGCTCAGTTTCAGTCGCAGCTCCGACTTTGATGACAGCTACGCCGCCAGCAAGTTTCGCAAGACGCTCTTGTAATTTTTCTCTGTCGAATTCAGAAGTTGTTTCTTCTACTTGAGCGCGGATTTGAGTCACGCGGGCAGAAATTTTGTCTGTTTCGCCAGCGCCTTCAACGATTGTTGTGTTTTCTTTAGTAACGACAACTTTAGAAGCGCGTCCCAATTGAGCGATTTGAGTAGATTTCAGGTCAAGGCCAAGATCTTCTGTGATGACTTCTCCGCCAGTAAGGACAGCGATGTCTTCAAGCATTGCTTTACGGCGGTCACCGAAGCCAGGAGCTTTAACAGCCACTGCATTGAATGTGCCGCGAAGTTTGTTCACAACAAGTGTTGCAAGTGCTTCGCCTTCAACATCCTCAGCGATCAGAAGCAATGGTTTGCCTTGCTGAACAACCTGCTCAAGCACAGGAAGGATTTCTTGAATGTTTGTGATTTTTTTGTCTGTGATTAAGATGTAAGGATTGTCAAGAACCGCTTCCATCTTATCAGAGTCAGTTACCATGTAAGGAGACGCATATCCGCGGTCGAATTGCATACCTTCAACAACTTCAAGCTCAGTTGTGAAGCCTTTAGACTCTTCGATTGTGATAACGCCGTCGTTTCCTACGCGCTCCATTGCTTCAGCGATAAGGCTTCCGACTTCCTCATCAGCAGCAGAGATCGCAGCAACCTGAGCGATAGACTCTTTGCCTTCGATTGGCTTAGAAATTTCTTTTAAGTTTTCGATCGCAACCGCTACAGCTTGTTCCATCCCTTTACGCACGCCTACAGGGTTAGCGCCTGCTGTTACGTTTTTAAGGCCTTCACGGATCATTGCTTGCGCAAGAACTGTTGCAGTTGTTGTACCGTCACCGGCAACGTCGTTCGTTTTGCTGGCTACTTCAGCAACAAGCTTAGCACCCATGTTTTCAAACGCGTCTTCTAGCTCGATTTCTTTAGCGATTGTTACACCGTCATTTGTGATTAACGGAGAACCGAATTTTTTCTCTAGAACCACGTTGCGTCCTTTTGGTCCTAAAGTTACTTTAACAGCATCAGCAAGTGCATCGACACCGCGAAGCATTGCGCGGCGAGCTTCTTCACTAAACTTAATATCTTTTGCCATGTTTACAGTACCTCCTCGAATTTTTAAATGTTTTTATTTAAGAATTAGCCGATAACAGCTAAAATGTCGCTTTCACGTAAGATTAAGTATTCAGTACCTTCGTATTTCACTTCAGTACCTGCGTATTTTGAGAAGATAATGCGGTCGCCCTCTTTTACTTCTAAAGCAACGCGCTCTCCGCTTTCTAACACGCGACCTGAACCAGCTGCCACGATTTTGCCTTCTTGCGGTTTTTCTTTTGCAGAATCCGGCAACACAATTCCGCTGGCAGTTTTTTCTTCAGATTCTACGAGTTCAATGACAACGCGATCACCTAATGGCTTTAACAATGTAATAACCTCCTCAATAGTATGAATATGTAATTTTAGCACTCAGCACTAAAGAGTGCTAACACAATTCTTATAATAAAGAATCTCCCTTCCAATTTCAAGTGATAAGATAAAAAATTTTTCACGCTTACATCATTCTTTTCCGCTCCCTTTTCCGTTAGCTTTTTCACCCCCGTACCGATTATGTTACAATAGCTGTAGATGAACGAAACCCACTTAACAAAGGAGTACATACCATTTGAGAAAACAGTATTGGTTTATTATTTTGACATATATCATCATGCAGTTTTCCGCATTAATCGCGATTCCCTTGTTATTTAAATTCGGTTATGCCGGAGGACAGCCTACAGATGAAAATATGCTGCATGCACAAGGATTATGGTCCGTTATCAGCTTTATCGCCTGTCTCGTTGTTGTTCTGCTCATTCTGAGAACCGTTCCGAAAGAAACGCTGCGAAACGGACAGAAGGACTCAATCGGACTTTCTATCCTTTGGGCGATAGCCGGTTTTTTCATTGCCCTTTTCTCTCAAGGAATAGCAGGCTCTATTGAATATTATGTTTTTGGCATCGGAAGAGAATCAGAAAATACACAAGCGATTCTGGATGTCATTCAGGCAGTCCCGCTCATGATTATCGTTTCTTCCGTCATCGGGCCTATATTAGAAGAAATCATCTTCAGAAAAATCATTTTCGGCGCGCTGTACGAAAAAACGAATTTCTTTTTCGCAGGACTGATCAGCTCGGTTATCTTCGGTATTGTTCACGCTGATTTGAAGCATCTCCTTCTATATACAGCAATGGGCTTTACCTTTGCCTTTTTATATGCGAGAACAAAACGGATATGGGTGCCGATTTTCGCCCATTTAATGATGAATACATTCGTCGTCATCATGCAGCTTGAGCCTGTTCGTAATTACCTTGAACAGCAGAGCACACAAATGCAATTGATTATTGGAGGATTATTTTTATGAGAAACCCGGTAGTTTGGGGAATGATCTACTTTGCCGTAGGGTGCATCTTTACTTATCTTGCCGCAAGCTCGCCAGGCAGCATGTGGTCATTTTACTCCATCCTGCTGATGGTGTTCGCCGCTTACAACATCAGCATTTCTTTTAAGATGTTCGCCTTTTCATTTAAAATCAAAAAGAACCAAAAATAAAGAAAATCCATTTCTCGCATGAGAAATGGATTTTTTATTATTGCCCCGAAGACACGTCCTGATCGGCAGCACTGCTTTTCTGCGCTTTCCGATAAGCGGCCTTCGATATCAGAATACTGATTTCATATAAAATCAAAAGCGGGACTGTGACCATCATATGGGACAGAAGCTCAGGCGGTGTAATCAGGGCTGCGATCACCAGCAGCGTAAAATACGCATACTTTCTGATTTTCGCCAAGAACATCGGTGTCACAATTCCGAGCCTGGTCAAAAACATGAGGATGACCGGCATTTGGAACAGAAGTCCAAACGGAATCGTCAGCTGCAGAAGAAAATGAAAATATTCATTAATTCCGATCACCTGATTGACATTCAAGTCCTGAGAAATCCGCTTCATAAAATCAACAACAAAAGGAAATAAAATATAATATGAAAAAGATAAGCCCGCTAAAAACAGCAAAATAGAGATCGGAATGTAGCTGAGCGTTACTTTGCGCTCTTTCTCATAGAGACCCGGGCTCACAAAAGCCCAAAGCTGATAAAGAATAACCGGCGAGGTCAGGACTATGCCGATGATAAACGCAAACTGCATAAACACATAAAGCGGGTCTGTCAGGTTAAACGCGTTAAGCGTAAGCTGCTTCGCTTCATCTGTTTCTTGCAGATACACAATAATCGGCTTCGCTAAAAAAAATCCAGCTATAAAGAAAACGACAAACGCCAGCGCTACAATCAGCAACCGTTTTCGAAGCTCAGCAATATGCTCCAGCAGCGACATTTGATTCACTTTCATTCGTGTCATCCTAACTTACTGATCTTCTTTCTTTTTTTCCTCTTCATCACTCGTTAATCCTTTTGTAGCGTTTTTGAATTCACGAAGTGTGTCTCCCGCTGCTTTACCCAATTCAGGCAGCTTTTTGGGACCGAAGATAATCAGAGCAACGATTGCGATAACAGCAAGGCTTCCAGGACCGATCGGCATATTTGGGCTCCTCCTTTCCCTCTATTCGATTTCCTCTAAAACTGAATAATGCTTCAAAAAATAAACCAGTGACTGAAGCTCAACTGCTAAATCTATATGATGAATTCGAATGTGTTCCGGCACATTCAAACGGGCCGGCGTAAAATTAAGGATTCCCTTGATTCCTAATGCGACCAATCTGTCTGTAATGGATTGAGCGGCAACTGCTGGCACTGTAAGAATGGCAACTGATTCATCTTTTACGTGTTGTTCAAGGTCATCAAGGTTATAGACGGGCACGCCGCCTACCTCAGTTCCTATTTTACTCTCATTTATATCAAAAGCCATAGAAATTTTTGTGTTATTATTTTTTGTGAAATTATAGTGAAGAAATGCCGTTCCCAAGTTCCCGACACCAATCAAGATGACGTCTGTCATTTCATCCTGATCAAGCGTTTTTCGGAAAAAAGACAGCAAATAATCCACATTATATCCGTATCCTTTTTTGCCAAGAGCTCCAAAATAGGAAAAATCCCTCCGAATCGTGGCAGAATCAACCTTTACGGCATCACTAAGTTCAGCGGATGATACACGCTGTTTTCCTGACGCATGCAGATTCTTTAAAAAGCGATAGTAAAGCGGCAGCCGTTTCGCCGTCGCCTGCGGAATTTTTGATTGATCCTTATTCATTTTTGGTCCTCCAAATTATACTCGGATAGTTCTCTTTTAAAGTCACCGTTTTTCCCGCCTGTCTTCTCCAGCAAGAAAGTAGGGCCGATGACCATCCCCTTATCAAGGGCCTTGCACATATCGTAAACGGTAAGAGCGCACACCGATGCAGAAGTGAGCGCTTCCATTTCTACACCTGTACTCCCTTTCGTTTTGACCTGTGCTTTTATATGAAGTATAACTTCTGCTTCTTTTATTTTCCAGTCAAACGATATATCTACCCCGCTCAATGAAAGCGGATGGCACATCGGAATGATATTCGACGTTTGCTTTGCGGCCATAATGCCTGCCACCTGTGCGACAGCCAGTACATCTCCTTTGCCGATATCGTGACTTTGTATTTTCTCGTACACTTCATTCTTCATGTGTACGCTTGAAACAGCCGCCGCAGTACGGACAGTCGAAGATTTTTCGCTAATATCCACCATCTGGGCTCTGCCCTGTTTATTAAAATGAGAAAATCCATTCATATTAAAACGCTCCTTAAACAGATCATACACTATTTTCTTCTCTATGTCTTATATGGCCAATGTATTGTTTGCTGACTTCTGGTTCATAAGCTACACTTAACTTATTATAGCAGAGGTGAAATAATATGATGATCTTACAAGTTAATCAGCTGTCCAAATCATTTGGTGCTGATACTATTTTAAACAATATAAAGCTGGAAGTCAGAAATCGTGATCGCATCGCCATTGTAGGAAGAAATGGCGCCGGAAAATCCACGCTCCTTAAAATTATCGCAGGCCAGCTTTCGTATGAAAAGGGCGAAATTATTAAACCGAAAGATATTACAATGGGATATCTCGCCCAGCATACTGGCTTGGATTCTAAGCTTACCATAAAAGAAGAGCTGCTGACTGTTTTTGACCACTTAAAAGCAATGGAAAAGGAAATGCGGGCTATAGAAGAAAAAATGGCGGCAGCTGACCCGGGTGAATTAGAAAGCATCATGAAAACCTACGACCGCCTTCAGCAGGAATTCAAAGATAAAGGCGGCTATCAATATGAAGCGGATGTAAGATCTGTGCTGCATGGTCTCGGCTTCAGCCATTTTGACGATTCTACACAGGTTCAAAGCCTCAGCGGAGGCCAGAAAACAAGACTGGCTTTAGGTAAGCTTCTGTTAACACAGCCTGATTTGCTCATTCTCGATGAGCCGACAAACCATCTGGATATTGATACGCTTACCTGGCTTGAGCATTATTTACAAGGCTATTCAGGCGCCATCCTCATCGTTTCGCATGACCGCTACTTTTTGGACAAAGTAGTAAACCAGGTATACGAGGTATCAAGAGCAGAAAGCAAAAAGTATCACGGCAACTACAGCGCTTATCTCGACCAAAAAGCCGCGCAGTATGAAAAAGATCTGAAAATGTATGAAAAGCAGCAGGACGAGATTGCAAAGCTGCAGGACTTCGTAGACCGAAATCTGGCGAGAGCCTCTACCACCAAAAGGGCGCAAAGCCGCAGAAAGCAGCTTGAGCGAATGGAAGTCATGTCAAAACCGCTTGGCGATGAAAAATCCGCAAACTTTCATTTTGATATTACAAAACAGAGCGGAAATGAAGTCCTTCGTGTTCAGGATCTCACAATCAGCTATGAAAACCAGCCGCCGCTTTTAACAGAAGTGTCATTCATGCTCACAAGAGGAGAAAGCGCAGCGCTTGTCGGCCCTAACGGAATTGGTAAATCGACATTACTGAAAACATTGATAGACACCCTAAAACCAGATCAAGGAACGATCTCATACGGCTCAAATGTCAGTGTCGGCTATTATGATCAGGAACAGGCTGAGCTGACTTCCTCTAAACGTGTCCTTGATGAGCTGTGGGACGAGTACCCCGGGCTCCCAGAAAAAGAAATCAGAACGTGTCTCGGAAATTTCTTATTCTCCGGAGATGATGTGCTGAAACCAGTTCATTCACTGAGCGGAGGCGAAAAAGCAAGATTGGCTCTAGCTAAGCTGATGCTTCAAAAAGCCAACTTTCTCATCCTTGATGAACCGACGAACCATCTGGATTTAGACAGCAAAGAAGTTCTCGAAAACGCGCTGATTGATTATCCAGGCACACTGTTATTTGTCTCACATGACAGATATTTTATTAACAGAATCGCCACAAGAGTACTGGAGCTTTCTTCAAGCCATATAGAGGAGTATCTAGGAGATTACGATTATTATACAGAGAAAAAAACAGAGCAGCTTGAATTGGAGAAAATGAATCAGCAAGAGGAAACTGATAAAACGCCAGCTACAGTGAAGTCTGACTCCAAACGTTCCTACGAGGAAGAAAAAGAATGGAAAAAGAAAGAGCGCCAACGACTCCGTCGGATTGAAGAAATTGAAACCACTGTTCAAACCATTGAAGAGAACATTAGCCGCAATGATGAATTGCTATGTGACCCTGAAGTCTATCAGGATCATGAAAAAGTACAAGCTATCCATGCAGACAATGAGAAGCTTAATCAGGAGCTGGAATCTCTTTTGTCCGAATGGGAAGAACTATCCACAGAAGAAGATTAAAAAAGTCAAGCACCTCTTTTTAGAGGTGCTTTTTATCCACAGAACATCCCCTAATAAATAAACAAAGTAAGCGCTTTATACACAATATCCACAAAATATTCTGAATTTATTCACTTTATTAACAGCGACTTCAGCCCTTTATCCATCTATATCTCTATAATTACTCACAGACATGTGGATAAATTGTGAATTATCTGTTAATAACAAACATATAAAAAGTCTCACGCTATTATCTCGTGAGACTTTGATAAGAAGTCAATTCAAGGCCGGGCTGGCCATTCATATCATATGCACCGCGAATTCCTTTTTCAAAAGCAATTGTACCAGCAGCAGCAATCATCGCAGCATTATCCGTGCATAAAGCTAATGGAGGAATGACAAGCGTAATCCCTTCATGCTGGGCAAATTCCTTTTCTAATGCAGCTCTGAGGCCTCTGTTTGCAGCTACTCCTCCGGCTAAAAGGACCTGTTTGACATCATATTCCTTTGCCGCGCGCGCCGTTTTGGTTACCAAGACATCGATCACACTATTTTGGAAACTGGCAGACAAATCTTCCGGAGCAATCTCTTGCCCTTTTTGGGATGCATTATGAAGCGTATTGATCACCGCAGACTTCAATCCGCTAAAGCTGAAGTTGTAAGAGCCTTCTTCAAGCCATGCGCGAGGAAGCGGAATATTGTCATTCCCTTTTTCAGCTAGCTTGTCAATTTGCGGTCCACCCGGATATGGCAATCCCATCGTCCGCGCCACTTTGTCGTAGGCTTCTCCTGCCGCATCATCAAGGGTTTCCCCAATGACTTCAAATGATCCATGTTCCTGCATATAAACCAGTTCTGTATGGCCTCCTGAAACGACCAATGCCAGTGCCGGGAACACGATGTCTTCTACAAGACGGTTCGCGTATATATGACCGGCTATATGATGAACGCCTACTAACGGAATGTTATGTGCAAAGCTCAATGCTTTAGCGGCATTCACTCCAATAAGAAGCGCCCCCACCAGTCCCGGACCTTCTGTTACTGCAATCGCATCAATATCACTATACGTCATGCCAGCTTTGCGAAACGCCTCTTCTATAACCAAAGTGATTTGTTCAACATGATGTCTTGAAGCAATTTCCGGAACAACGCCTCCGAAGCGCTTATGGCTTTCAATTTGAGAGGCTACTACGTTTGAAATGATCTCTTTCCCGTTTTTCACAATAGCTGCAGCAGTCTCATCACAGCTTGTTTCAATTCCTAATACGTACATGTCTTTTTGCTCACTCATTTATCGTCACCCACATAATTAACGCATCTTCCCCGTTATCAGTATAATAGTTCTTTCTTATTCCGCCGGGCTGCATCCCGAATTTCTTATATAAGCTTTGAGCAGGATGATTCGAAACCCTCACTTCAAGCGAAAGCCGCCTTGCGTCTTTTTCTTTGCACAGTTCAACAGCTGAGCGAAAAAGCGTTTCTCCTAAAGACTGGCCGCGATACTCTGGTTTTATCGCTATATTTGTAATTTGGGCATCGTCCATCACAATCCAAATCCCGCAATACCCAGCAACATGGCCGTCCTTTTCAATCACGAGATAATGAGCATACGGATTTTCCAGCAGCTCATGATAAAACGAATCCTTCGTCCAAGGAGACGTAAAGGAGGATGCTTCGATTTCGTATACGTGATCTATATCTTCAAGCCGCATATTTCTGACCGCTGCTTTTGTTTTCATCCTATCACCCTACTTTTGACTTTCAATCCATTTCGCTTCAGCTTCTGCCAGCCGCAAGTAATCCGGGACAAGCCCATGAACATCAGCTGCTTCCTTTTCCTTCCCGAGAAAAGCCAATTCTGAAGGGCGCGGGTTATGCTGGACGGCAGTTCCAATGAATCCTTTTGTTCTAAGAACATCCTCGATCATCTGCTTGTGAATAGAAGTGTCGTGACCTAAAAACAAAACAGGACTGTCCTTTTCTTTTAGCATCTCCAGCCAATCTGCCAGCATCACATTTTGATCTGGAACAACTTGCTCTAAAAGCCCATTTTTATATTGATACAGACCTGTGTACACCTGTCCCCGTCTAGCATCAAAGATTGGGCTGATCAGACCGTCAAAATGCCGGCCATTTGCCGCAAGCGTCTCAAGACTTGATACAGCACTTATTGGAATGTCTAAAGACCAGGCAAGTGTTTTGGCCAACGTCACACCTATTCTTACTCCTGTGTATGAACCTGGGCCTTTTGCAACGACAATTTTAGAAAGGTCCTGCGGTGCCATATCACAATCATTCAGCAATGAATGAACAGCAGGCATCGCTCTTACAGAGTGGTTCTTTTTCAAGTATGTAATGTATTCTGCTATAACGGTGTCTTCTCGAAGCAACGCAATGCCCAATGTATAATTTGATGTATCAATTGCTAATATTGTCATGTCTACTTAACTCCTCACAAAGCATTTCATACCGATTCCCGACAGCAGTAAAGGTAATTTCCCGCTCATCATCACCAGCTCTTTTGATGACAATTTGCAGTCGCTCCTGCGGCAGCTGTTCTTCAATTAAATGAGCCCATTCAACGAGACAGACACCTTGTCCGTGAAAATATTCATCAAGTCCCAAATCTTCACTTTCATCTTCCATTCTATACACATCCATATGATAAAGAGGAAGTAAGCCATCGTTATATTCTTTTATAATTGTAAAAGTCGGACTGTTTACAACACGTGTAATTCCCAGCCCTTCTGCAAAACCTTTTGTAAAAGTCGTTTTTCCTGCACCTAAATCGCCCTCTAATGTCAGGACGTCTCCCGGTTTAGCAAACGATGCCGTCAGCTTGGCAATTGCTTTTGTTTCTTCTGGATTTACAGTTCTCCATTTTAATTGCTTCACACAAGTCACCCGTCTTATTTAAAATGATTATATCCCTTTT
Organism: Bacillus sp. PS108; assembly: GCF_037963335.1. Lineage (NCBI taxonomy): Bacteria > Bacillati > Bacillota > Bacilli > Caryophanales > Bacillaceae > Bacillus > Bacillus sp. PS108. The sequence continues at coordinate 614,917 of NZ_CP150155.1, read as the reverse complement.
TCTCTAAGATCATTGATGTTTGATCTGTTTTTAGGATCACTTTAGATTTTGTTTTTTCCCTGACATGGCCAATCTTTGTAATGGGAAGTTGACGTGCTGCGCACTGTTGCTTCAACACTTCCCACTCCTCATTTGAAACCGTCCCTGTCAGCTCAAAGTCCTCACCGCCAAACAAAGCCCATTCTTTCCAGTTAGGATGAAGCTTAGGCAAATCAGAATGAATTGGAAGCATGCTTTCATCAATTTCAATTGAAACACAGCTGGCTTCTGCAATCTCGTTCAGTTCACTAGCCAATCCGTCACTAACATCATTTAAAGCTGTCCGCTTAAAACTCGAGCATAATCTGCCGACACTTACTCTTGGCTCAGGCCGTTTATGCCTGTGGATAAAGTAATCTATTTCCACAGATGAGTTTTGAGGATTAGTCTCTTCCAGCAATAAAGAAAGCCCTGCTGCAGAAGAACCGATTTCACCGGTTACAAACACAATATCATTCGGTTTTGCCAAGCTCCGCAAACAGGCCTGCCCCTTTTCAATTTCACCGATCACAGTGACTGTAACGACTAATTTGTCAGCGGTAGAAACTGTATCGCCGCCAATCAGATCCATATGATATAGTTTCGCCAGTTCATTCATTCCTTCATACATCGCCTTGATTTCAGATTCAGTCCATTTTGAAGGTACCGCAAGTGATACCAGATAAAACTTAGGAATGCCTCCCATCGCGGCAATATCACTTACATTAACGGCTAACGCCTTATACCCGATATCTTCAGGTGAGGAATAGTGTAATTTGAAGTGCACGTCTTCTACCATAGTATCAACACAAACAATTTCCTGAACGCCGTGTTTCGCAGTGTAGAGCGCTGCATCATCACCTATTCCTACATCAACGGAAGAATGGTGAATGGTCCGCGGAGTAATGCTATGTATCAAATCAAATTCATCCATGAACCAAAATCTCCTTTCAACCCTGCTTATGCCTATATGTGCTCTTCCTAGTTTATCGAATTTTGCTGAAATATCCAAGATGTTCCCGATATAAAGAAAGCTTGGCTATGACACCAAGCAGAAGATACAGTAAAAGAAAACACAAAAAAAAACGAAAACATGATCGTTTCGTTTACATTAATGGCGGTCCGGACGGGACTCGAACCCGCGACCTCCTGCGTGACAGGCAGGCATTCTAACCAACTGAACTACCGGACCATATTTGTATAAGATTATTTTGGTTGTACCCTTAGGGGGCACTCCTTATTTAATCATATATTTGGTTGCGGGGGCAGGATTTGAACCTGCGACCTTCGGGTTATGAGCCCGACGAGCTACCGAACTGCTCCACCCCGCGATGATAAAAGTAATGCTTGGCGGCGTCCTACTCTCACAGGGGGAAACCCCCGACTACCATCGGCGCTGAAGAGCTTAACTTCCGTGTTCGGTATGGGAACGGGTGTGACCTCTTCGCTATCGCCACCAAACAAATTGAGAGTGTTCTCTCAAAACTAGATAACAGGTGTGACATCATTCAAAAATATGGTTAAGTCCTCGATCGATTAGTATCTGTCAGCTCCATGTGTCGCCACACTTCCACCTCAGACCTATCAACCTGATCATCTTTCAGGGATCTTACTTCCTTGCGGAATGGGAAATCTCATCTTGAGGGGGGCTTCATGCTTAGATGCTTTCAGCACTTATCCCGTCCGCACATAGCTACCCAGCGATGCCCTTGGCAGAACAACTGGTACACCAGCGGTGCGTCCATCCCGGTCCTCTCGTACTAAGGACAGCTCCTCTCAAATTTCCTGCGCCCGCGACGGATAGGGACCGAACTGTCTCACGACGTTCTGAACCCAGCTCGCGTACCGCTTTAATGGGCGAACAGCCCAACCCTTGGGACCGACTACAGCCCCAGGATGCGATGAGCCGACATCGAGGTGCCAAACCTCCCCGTCGATGTGGACTCTTGGGGGAGATAAGCCTGTTATCCCCGGGGTAGCTTTTATCCGTTGAGCGATGGCCCTTCCATGCGGAACCACCGGATCACTAAGCCCGACTTTCGTCCCTGCTCGACTTGTAGGTCTCGCAGTCAAGCTCCCTTGTGCCTTTACACTCTGCGAATGATTTCCAACCATTCTGAGGGAACCTTTGGGCGCCTCCGTTACCTTTTAGGAGGCGACCGCCCCAGTCAAACTGCCCACCTGACACTGTCTCCCCGCCCGATAAGGGCGGCGGGTTAGAAGGTCAATACAGCCAGGGTAGTATCCCACCGATGCCTCCACCGAAGCTGGCGCTCCGGTTTCCAAGGCTCCTACCTATCCTGTACAAGCTGTACCAACATTCAATATCAGGCTGCAGTAAAGCTCCACGGGGTCTTTCCGTCCTGTCGCGGGTAACCTGCATCTTCACAGGTACTATAATTTCACCGAGTCTCTCGTTGAGACAGTGCCCAGATCGTTGCGCCTTTCGTGCGGGTCGGAACTTACCCGACAAGGAATTTCGCTACCTTAGGACCGTTATAGTTACGGCCGCCGTTTACTGGGGCTTCAATTCGCACCTTCGCTTACGCTAAGCGCTCCTCTTAACCTTCCAGCACCGGGCAGGCGTCAGCCCCTATACTTCGCCTTACGGCTTCGCAGAGACCTGTGTTTTTGCTAAACAGTCGCCTGGGCCTATTCACTGCGGCTCTCTCGGGCTTGCACCCTAACAGAGCACCCCTTCTCCCGAAGTTACGGGGTCATTTTGCCGAGTTCCTTAACGAGAGTTCTCTCGATCACCTTAGGATTCTCTCCTCGCCTACCTGTGTCGGTTTGCGGTACGGGCACCTCTCACCTCGCTAGAGGCTTTTCTTGGCAGTGTGGAATCAGGAACTTCGCTACTATATTTCGCTCGCCATCACAGCTCAGCCTTATGGGAAACGGATTTGCCTATTTCCCAGCCTAACTGCTTGGACGCGGATATCCAATACCGCGCTTACCCTATCCTCCTGCGTCCCCCCATTGCTCAAATGGTGAGGAGGTGGTACAGGAATATCAACCTGTTGTCCATCGCCTACGCCTTTCGGCCTCGGCTTAGGTCCCGACTAACCCTGAGCGGACGAGCCTTCCTCAGGAAACCTTAGGCATTCGGTGGAGGGGATTCTCACCCCTCTTTCGCTACTCATACCGGCATTCTCACTTCTAAGCGCTCCACCAGTCCTTCCGGTCTGGCTTCACAGCCCTTAGAACGCTCTCCTACCACTGTTCGAAGAACAGTCCGCAGCTTCGGTGATACGTTTAGCCCCGGTACATTTTCGGCGCAGAGTCACTCGACCAGTGAGCTATTACGCACTCTTTAAATGGTGGCTGCTTCTAAGCCAACATCCTGGTTGTCTAAGCAACTCCACATCCTTTTCCACTTAACGTATACTTTGGGACCTTAGCTGGCGGTCTGGGCTGTTTCCCTTTCGACTACGGATCTTATCACTCGCAGTCTGACTCCCAAGGATAAGTCATTGGCATTCGGAGTTTGACTGAATTCGGTAACCCGGTAGGGGCCCCTAGTCCAATCAGTGCTCTACCTCCAAGACTCTTACCTTGAGGCTAGCCCTAAAGCTATTTCGGAGAGAACCAGCTATCTCCAGGTTCGATTGGCATTTCACCCCTACCCACACCTCATCCCCGCACTTTTCAACGTGCGTGGGTTCGGGCCTCCATTCAGTGTTACCTGAACTTCACCCTGGACATGGGTAGATCACCTGGTTTCGGGTCTACGACCACGTACTCATGCGCCCTATTCAGACTCGCTTTCGCTGCGGCTCCGCATCTTCTGCTTAACCTTGCACGGGATCGTAACTCGCCGGTTCATTCTACAAAAGGCACGCCATCACCCGTTAACGGGCTCTGACTACTTGTAGGCACACGGTTTCAGGATCTCTTTCACTCCCCTTCCGGGGTGCTTTTCACCTTTCCCTCACGGTACTGGTTCACTATCGGTCACTAGGGAGTATTTAGCCTTGGGAGATGGTCCTCCCGGATTCCGACGGAATTTCACGTGTTCCGCCGTACTCAGGATCCACTCAGGAGAGAACGAAGTTTTGACTACAGGGCTGTTACCTCCTATGGCGGGCCTTTCCAGACCTCTTCATCTACCTCGTTCTTTTGTAACTCCGTATAGAGTGTCCTACAACCCCAAGAGGCAAGCCTCTTGGTTTGGGCTAATCCCGTTTCGCTCGCCGCTACTCAGGGAATCGCATTTGCTTTCTCTTCCTCCGGGTACTTAGATGTTTCAGTTCCCCGGGTCTGCCTTCTCATATCCTATGAATTCAGATATGGATACCACTCCATTACGAGTGGTGGGTTTCCCCATTCGGAAATCTCCGGATCAAAGCTTGCTTACAGCTCCCCGAAGCATATCGGTGTTCGTCCCGTCCTTCATCGGCTCCTAGTGCCAAGGCATCCACCGTGCGCCCTTTCTAACTTAACCGTTAAAAAGAATCACTATGTGATATCTTGTGTTACTAATTGAATGTGATGTCTACTGTTATCTAGTTTTCAAAGAACACGTTTCGAAGGAATGATCCTTCAAAACTAAACAAGACAGGGAACGTTCTGTTTATAAGACCCAAGGTCTTATATTCCGTATAATATCCTTAGAAAGGAGGTGATCCAGCCGCACCTTCCGATACGGCTACCTTGTTACGACTTCACCCCAATCATCTGTCCCACCTTCGGCGGCTGGCTCCTAAAAGGTTACCTCACCGACTTCGGGTGTTACAAACTCTCGTGGTGTGACGGGCGGTGTGTACAAGGCCCGGGAACGTATTCACCGCGGCATGCTGATCCGCGATTACTAGCGATTCCAGCTTCACGCAGTCGAGTTGCAGACTGCGATCCGAACTGAGAACAGATTTGTGGGATTGGCTTAACCTCGCGGTTTCGCTGCCCTTTGTTCTGTCCATTGTAGCACGTGTGTAGCCCAGGTCATAAGGGGCATGATGATTTGACGTCATCCCCACCTTCCTCCGGTTTGTCACCGGCAGTCACCTTAGAGTGCCCAACTGAATGCTGGCAACTAAGATCAAGGGTTGCGCTCGTTGCGGGACTTAACCCAACATCTCACGACACGAGCTGACGACAACCATGCACCACCTGTCACTCTGCCCCCGAAGGGGACGTCCTATCTCTAGGATTGTCAGAGGATGTCAAGACCTGGTAAGGTTCTTCGCGTTGCTTCGAATTAAACCACATGCTCCACCGCTTGTGCGGGCCCCCGTCAATTCCTTTGAGTTTCAGTCTTGCGACCGTACTCCCCAGGCGGAGTGCTTAATGCGTTAGCTGCAGCACTAAGGGGCGGAAACCCCCTAACACTTAGCACTCATCGTTTACGGCGTGGACTACCAGGGTATCTAATCCTGTTCGCTCCCCACGCTTTCGCTCCTCAGCGTCAGTTACAGACCAGAGAGTCGCCTTCGCCACTGGTGTTCCTCCACATCTCTACGCATTTCACCGCTACACGTGGAATTCCACTCTCCTCTTCTGCACTCAAGTTCCCCAGTTTCCAATGACCCTCCCCGGTTGAGCCGGGGGCTTTCACATCAGACTTAAGAAACCGCCTGCGAGCCCTTTACGCCCAATAATTCCGGACAACGCTTGCCACCTACGTATTACCGCGGCTGCTGGCACGTAGTTAGCCGTGGCTTTCTGGTTAGGTACCGTCAAGGTACCGCCCTATTCGAACGGTACTTGTTCTTCCCTAACAACAGAGCTTTACGATCCGAAAACCTTCATCACTCACGCGGCGTTGCTCCGTCAGACTTTCGTCCATTGCGGAAGATTCCCTACTGCTGCCTCCCGTAGGAGTCTGGGCCGTGTCTCAGTCCCAGTGTGGCCGATCACCCTCTCAGGTCGGCTACGCATCGTTGCCTTGGTGAGCCGTTACCTCACCAACTAGCTAATGCGCCGCGGGTCCATCTGTAAGTGGTAGCCGAAGCCACCTTTTATGTTTGAACCATGCGGTTCAAACAACCATCCGGTATTAGCCCCGGTTTCCCGGAGTTATCCCAGTCTTACAGGCAGGTTACCCACGTGTTACTCACCCGTCCGCCGCTAACATCAGGGAGCAAGCTCCCATCTGCCCGCTCGACTTGCATGTATTAGGCACGCCGCCAGCGTTCGTCCTGAGCCAGGATCAAACTCTCCGATAAATGGATCACAGGTTAAGTTCACCGCATCTCGCGGTGACACCTGTGTGACCTGCGTCGTGCAGGCCCTAGTTTGACTGACTACGCACATCGCTGTGCGATTTTTAAAAACTGAATTAACAGGTACGTTTTGTCTTGTTTAGTTTTCAAAGATCATTCAATAATGGAGCGGGTGATGAGAATCGAACTCACGACATCAGCTTGGAAGGCTGAGGTTTTACCACTAAACTACACCCGCGTGGTATCTTAAATGGCGCGCCCGAGAGGAGTCGAACCCCTAACCTTTTGATCCGTAGTCAAACGCTCTATCCAATTGAGCTACGGGCGCTTATCAAGCGACTTAACTATCATACTATCATTTGATAGTGAAGTCAAGAAGTTTTTTTAAAATGTTTTTTCGAATCTTTTTCAATTCGACTTTTCTTATTATACACATTTTTAAAATCTTGTAAACACCTTAGAAAAACTTTTATGTTTTTCTGTTTTGTTTCACGCTGTTCATCAGCGACGTTTAATAATATACCATTCCTGTTTTATTTGGTCAACACTTTTCATGTATTTTTTTATTTTCTTCTTTCACGTCTTCCCATGCTTATCATGTATATATTTTATCTCATCTTACAAATAATATAAGAAAATCTCTTAAGAAGAAATGAGGCGTGTTATGTATTACTACAAAGAGGAACTGATTAATATCATTAAACCGGACAAGCCAGACCCGGCAGCTGCTAAGGTCCTGCAGGAGATATTAGGCGGTCATTACGGAGAAATGCGTACAATGATGCAGTTTTTTTTCCAAAGCTCTAATTTCAGAGGAAAGCAGAAACAGTACCGCGATCTGCTTCGCGGCATTTTTTTAGAGGAGATTGCCCACGTTGAACTGGTTCAAAACACAATCAATGCTTTATTAGATGAATCGGGCGGTGAAGGTGTCGGCAGTCAAGGTGCAGATCAAGCACCACTTAATGAAGCCGTTAAACATGCTAATCCTCATCATTATATTATTGGTGCGCAAAGTTCCCTTCCTGTTGATGCAGGGGGCAATCCGTGGAACGGGTCGTGGGTGTATAACCACGGAAACTTAATTACTGACCTGCTGGATAACCTGCTTCTTGAGTCGACAGGTGTGCTGCAAAAAACAAGAATTTATGAAATGAGCTCTAATCAGACGTTCCGCGAAACACTTGCTTTTCTGATTGTACGCGACAATGCTCACCAGAATGCATTCGCGAAAGCGCTCGAGACATTGGGCGTTGAATGGGCGAAGCTCCTCCCTGTACCGAATTATGACATTAATAAATATCCTGAGTGCAGAAAGTATGTCGAATTAGGCTACCATAATGCACAGTTTAACTTTAGGTTGGATGAAACGAGAATCAGTGAAATCTATCAAGGGAAATCTCCAAGCCGAAATGGCGGAGAGTTACAAGTAATAGATCCTCCGGCAGGGTTTCCCGTACCAGTGCTTCCTGAAATACCAAATGAACACAGTCCTGGGTTAGGCGATATGAATGCTTAATCCAGTGGGAAGGTGCTCAAGAAACTTCTTGAGCACCTTCTTATTGTACATTACTGATTCACTCAACGATTGGCGTTAAAGAATCGCCACTCCATATTTCTCCCTTGTTGAGTGTCCAGCTGTCATGATATAAAGCTGAAGCACCCTTGTTTACAGCTGGGCTCCATTCATCATTCCATGCCAGAAAGTAAATGGTTTTAGGATATCTTTGTTTTATTGCATTGATAAATAGGCTGTAATCGAAGCTGCCGTTTGCTGTTTGCGGGCCGACTTCTGTAAAAGCAAATGGTTTATTAAGCGTTGTTAGCTGATCGTATCCATTGATCGAGTAGGCATCTTGAAAATACGCATCTAATCCGACAATATCCACGTAAGACGCGCCCGGGTAAAAATCAGTTTTAAAATCTCGGTTGGCGTCGGGAGAGTAAACCCAAATCAAATGATCAAGTCCTCTTGTGTCGGTCATATAATGATAGATTTTCTTGTAGAGCTGTTTATATAGAGAGATTCTTTCATTATCCTTTTGGTTATATGATGTAAGTCCCCACCAAAACCATTCACCGTTCATTTCATGCAGCGGCCTGAACAAAACAGGCACACCTTGGTTCTCCAGCTCTTGAAGTCCGTCAGCAATTTTGCTGAGCATGGCATTCAGCCGCTTCCCTTCTGCTGTTGAAGAATCTAGTATTTTTTTATACTGATCGTTTGTAATCGGTGTTTTAAAATGCCCTGACTGAAAAGCAGGATTCGCCAGGTGCAAGCTGATTTGAGGGATTCCACCATTTTTCCAATACGACATTAAATCGCTGTTGCAGCTTACATCTATTGAATCTTCAATATTTGCTGTTTCAAGCCATCCTCTGGCATAATCGCAGCCGTAAATAGCAGGCGATTGCCCGGTGGCGCTTCGGATTCTATCAGCCTCAGCCATAGAAAATGTGTCATGACTGTAACCTCCGAACGCTCCGGAAAGGACTCTGTTTTCCGTTCGGTTCGGCAGGTGCGCAAGCCAGTTCATCACTGTTTTTGTTGTCTGCTGGGCATTAGGATTCACAGGCGACACAGTATGCGCTTCAATTGGTTGTGCTAAAACAGCAGACGCAAGTAAAAATATAATGAGCAAAGAGATCGTATGTTTCTTAAACAAATGCAACTCCCCCATTCATTAAGGATGAGATATCATGAATTCACATGTTCCTTCTATTGTAAATTCTCCAAAATGCGCAGGCAGAATAAAGTGTGAGCCTGCATTGCATTCATACTGAATACCATTATTTATGATTCGTCCTGATCCGCTCAGAACACTCCCCAGCAAATAGGTTTGATGTGAAGGAAAAGCAGCTCGGCCGCTAATCTTCCATTTGTACACTGAGAAATAATCTGATTGCACATAAACAATGATCTCAGCGTTACCAACTTCTTTTACTTCCGGTGTATGCACTTTATCGATATGCGGTATCGTTATGACTTCCATGGCTTTTTCTATATGAAGAGTTCTTTTTTGGCCCTGGTCATTACAGCGGTCATAATCGTATACGCGATACGTTGTATCAGAATTTTGCTGGATTTCAAGGACAAGGGTTCCCTCACATAAAGCATGGAGTGTACCGCTTGGCACATAAAAGAAATCTCCGGGCTTGATTTTGATTCGCCTCAGCAGCCCGTTCCAATCACCGCTTTCTATTCGTTGTTTGAACTCTTCCTTTGTGCTTGCATGATGTCCCAAAATTAGTTCGGCGTCATCTTTGCAATCAATGATATACCAGCACTCCGTTTTACCAAGGTCGCCATTTTCATGCAGTTTTGCATAATCATCATCAGGATGGACTTGCACGGAGAGATCCATATTGGCGTCCAGCAGCTTTACCAGCAGCGGAAACACCTTACCATCCGGAAACCCGAATATCTCTGGGTGATCTTGCCATACTTGATCTAGTGTCTTTCCTGCCAGCGGGCCGTTCTTTACAGCCGACGGGCCATGGGCATGTGCAGAAACGGCCCAGCACTCACCTGTTTTTTGTGAGGGTATTGCGTAGCCAAAAGCGTCACGAAGCTTCGTCCCTCCCCATAGTCTTTCTTTAAAGACAGGCTCTAAAAATAATGGATGCGTCATGATCGCACCTCCCCGGATGCTGCCTCTGCTTGTAAGGCCTGATGCGCTAAAACTAGCGTGCCGATGATTCCGGCGTTACTGCCTAAACGTGGAGGTACAATATAATCACTTATATCATCTGATAATTCAGAAAAATCTAAGTAGCTGTTCATGATTTTTGGTACATATTGATAGATATAAGAAAACACTTGTTTCTGTTGCATGACGCCGCCGCCAAGAATGATTTTTTTAGGTGCAAGGATCAAAATATACTGAGCCAGTGCTTGGGCAATATAGTACCCTTCCAGTTCCCAGACTTGTGCTATATCTGATAAATCCGCGGCTTTTTTTCCCCAGCGGGCTTCGATAGCGGGACCGGAAGCCAAGCCTTCAAAGCAATCTCCATGATAAGGGCACTTCCCTTGGTATACGTCATCCGGGTGCCTCCGGATATAAATATGGCCCATCTCTGGGTGTGACAGCCCCTGAAGGAGCCTCCCCTCTACAATAGCCCCCGCTCCGATGCCAGTGCCAATCGTTATATACAGGCAGCTGTCAAGACCCTTCGCTTCACCGAAAAGGAATTCACCCAGCGCCGCAGCGTTGACATCTGTACTAAAACCGACTGGGATCTTCATTTCGTTCTTAACGGTTTGCAAAAAGGGATAGTGTCTCCAGCCCGCTTTCGGCGTGGCCGTAATGGTACCGTATGTTTGACTGGTTTTATCGTTATCAACGGGACCAAAGGAGCCGATGCCGATTGCCTGTAATGAAAATTGGCGAAAATATTGAATCACTTTCTCTATCGTTTCATCCGGCATCTTTGTGGAGAATTCTATCCTGTCAATGATCGTTCCATCTTCTCTACCGACAGCACAAACAAACTTTGTGCCGCCTGCTTCAATACCGCCAAGCATGCAGATGGCCTCCTTGTTGTCTCCGCAATCAGCGCCGTATGTTTACAGAAGTCACAACAAACTTGTCATGCCGATGACGTGAAAAGGAATATTCAAATGGAATCCCGGTATCTAAGAAGCCCACATGTTCTACTTCCAGAATTGGATCATCCTGTTTACAGCCCAGATGCTGCTGGTCAATATGATCAGATTTGCAGGCTCTGATTTTCCGATGCGTTCCGGCGATTTTGAGCTGCAGCACATTTGTAATATGATTGTAGATCGAATCATGAAGGACATCGTCATTAATGCCCGGTATTAAATGAGTCGGCATATATGTTTTTTCTAATACATAGGGTTCACCTTCTACAATTCGCAGCCGAACGACATAATAAACCGGTGTTTTCTGATCAATAGACAAATGGGCGGCCACTTCCTCAGTGGGAAATTGCACTTCAAACTGAATGACCTTGCTTTGGATTTTTTTATCTTTCAGCAAGTTGGTCAATCCGAGAATCTCATTGCTGACTACATGTACATGGTCATCCTGTATTGCAGATTGAATAATAAACGTGCCATGGCCTCGTTTTCTGAACAGCAGACCCTCAGCAACTAAATTATCCAAGGCTCTCTTCATCGTCATGCGGCTTGAGTTAAATTCTTTTGCAAGAGATACTTCATCAGGAATGGGCTGATCGATCGGATATACGTTATTTTTAATTCTATTTCTCATTTCATTTGCAATAATTTCGTATTTATTCATTGGCATCCTCCGGCAGCTGTTAGAGTCTGATGTCACATAAGCTTTTACGGATATCATAAGTTCTTTTCCCTATTTCATCAATGTTGCGGATTTTCGTCATCTCTATTCGTTATGATGATTGCCGGAAGATCTTGACCTTTAGGAAAATCTAGAAACCGCTTTGCTCAGCAACCTTTTTGAACCATTTTCCGCTCTTTTTGACGGTTCTTTCTCCGTCTTTCTCAAGATTGACTGATACAAACCCATAGCGGTTTTTATAGGCATTTGTCCAAGACCAGTTGTCCATGAACGTCCATAAGTGATAGCCTTTTACGTTTGAGCCTTCCTGTATGGCGCGGTGAATCCATTTGAGGTGCTCTTTTATAAATTCAATCCGGTAATCATCTTGAATGATGCCTTGTTCATCTCTGAAGCGCTCTTCACCTTCAACCCCCATGCCGTTTTCAGAGATAAAACACTCGATGTTGCCGTAGTTTTCTTTTAAATTAATCAAAATATCATAAACGCCTTTTTCATAGATCTCCCAGCCGCGATGCGGATTCATTTTGCGGCCCGGCATGACGTAGGGATCAAAATACCTGTCCGGCAAAAAAGGAGCGTCGGGATTCGGAAGATGTTCTTTCGCTTTCACACGTCTCGGCTGGTAATAATTCACTCCCAACAGGTCAACCGTGTTCTTTTTGATAATGTCAAGATCTTCATCGTTGTAATCTGGCATAAAACCTTCACGCTTCAAAATGTCAACCAGCTCTTTGGGAAATTCGCCTTTGACAGATGGGTCTAAAAAGGATCTGTTAAAAAACGCGTCTGCGATTTCCCCGGCTTTTACATCCGCCGGATGGCTGCTTCTCGGGTATGAAGGGGTCAAATTTAAGATGATACCGATTTTTCCGTCCTGCTTCATCTCCCTGTAAGCCTGAATGGCACGGGCACTTGATAGCATCGTATGAAATCCAACCTGGACGGCCTCTTTAAAATCGACCTTGTTTGGATAATGAAAATCATATAGGTATCCGCCTTCTACGGGAACGATTGGTTCATTATGCGTGAACCATTTTTTCACCCGGCCGCCAAACAAACGGAAGCAAGTTCTCGCATAGTTTTCATACGCGTCAACCGTCTCTCTGTTTACCCAGCCGCCGATTTTTTGAAGCGCCATCGGCATATCGAAATGAAACAAATTGACAAAAGGTTCAATTCCGTTAGCGATCAACTCATCAATGACATTGTTATAGAAATTTGCGGCTTTATCGTTGATCTCGCCCGTTCCGTTTGGTATTAAACGTGACCAGGAAATCGACATCCGGAACGAGTTGTGGCCAAGCTCCTTCATCAGCCTGATATCTTCTTTATAGTTGTCGTAAAATTGGGATGTGTCTGCGGGGCCGACATGATCAAAAAAACGATGCGGTTCTTTTTCAAACCAATAATCCCATATATTCTGGCCTTTTCCGTCTCTGTCGGCGGCACCCTCCATTTGTGTTGCTGAAGCGGATGATCCCCACCAAAAATCCTTTGGAAAACGATATTGTTCTGTATGTGCCAAGTCTCTCTCCCCTTACGTCACATTTTTATGCTGTTATCATTTTGCTGAGCAGCTGTCTCCTGCACAGCCTGTTCTTTTTCTTTTGCCAGATTTAATTTATCCATTGCTTTTAGGAACGGAAACCAGATCACGAAGACAATCAGCAAATTGATAAGCTGCATCACGCCCCCCATGATTGAGTTCGTCGCCATGATGCCATTAATGAATAATGGAACCGTCCACGGCACTGTCACACCAGTCGGAGGCGGAACGAGCCCCGCTGACATGGCCAAATAGGTGACGAGCGTAACAACCATCGGCGCCAGCACCCAAGGCACAATAATGATCGGATTCATGACAATCGGAAGCCCGAAGATAATCGGTTCGTTGACGTTAAAAATACCGGGAGCAAGGCCAAGTTTTGATACTTGCTTCATCTGCCTGCTTTTCATGAATATGAGAATGGTAAACACAATCGCAAGCGTCATCCCTGTTCCGCCCATCCCTACTGTATAAATCTCCATAAACGGTTTTGAAATAATATGAGGGATTTCTTTTCCCGCCGTGTAAGCAGAAAGGTTTTCTACCTGCAGTGTATTCCAAATCGGGTCCATCACGGAGTTGATAATGATCTGTCCATGCAGTCCGAAAAACCAAAGAATTTGAATGAAAAACACGGCAATCAGTGTTGGAATGATACCGCTTCCAAGTCCGACAAGCGGAGCCTGAATCGCGTGATAAATGACGTCGTGCATATTTGTTTTAAAAAACAGAGTCACCATTACGTTAATCAGCAAAAATACGGTCAATGTGATAAAAGCCGGAATAAGTGCGGCGAATGATTTTGCTACAGCAGGCGGAACGCCGGCTGGCATTTTGATTGTCAGGTTTTTTTGAACGATTCTTCTGTAGATTTCGCCAGAAAGAAATGCCGTAATCATCCCAAGAAACATCCCTTTTGCACCGAGACGGTCGACCGGGATAACCCCTGTAACGGCATCTCCTGTTTCCGGCTGAACGATAAATGGCGTTAAGAGCAAAAAGGAAACCAAAGCGATCGCTCCGCCAAATACAGCTTCGACCTGATAGCTTTTTGACAGGTAATAGCCTATCCCGAACACAACAAAGACAGACATAATGCCCATAGTCGCCGTGGAGGCAATGCCGAAATGAGACTGGAACGACGTAAGCATTGAGGCGTTCATGATTTTGTTTAGAAACGGCAAATTCGTTAACACGACAAAAATGGACCCGAATATCGTCAGCGGGAAAGCCAGCATAAATGCATCACGCAACACTTGCAAATAGCGGTTATTGTTTAACCTCCCTGCAATTGGAACAAGGAATTGGCTGATTTTCTCGAACACCCTATCCACCCCGATTTTTTATATATTCTTGGTTTTAAAGAGATCAAGCATCTCTTTCACTAATTCTTTCATGGATAATGTTGACATCAGATGATCCTCTGCATGCATAAGCAGCAATGAAAAAGCTGCTGCTTCTCCGCCGGATTCCTTCTGTATCATTTGAAAGTGAATGTCATGGGCCGCGGATAAATCCTGCTCCGCCTTGGCAATGAGGGCATCAGCCTCGTCCTTGTTCCCTTCTTTATAGGCGCGCAGTGATTGTATGATGCAGCTGCGGGCATTTCCGCTGTGCAGGATTAGCTGAAAACTGATTTGCTCGTCTGTTAAATTCGTGATTTTCATCTGTTCCATTATTGATTCACCATTAAGGACAATGCCTGCTCATACGCTTTTTTCCCATCTGCCATTCCGTAGGCCATCATGTCAATGACTTCAACTTGAATGTTGTATTGATCTGCTTCTTTTTGGAGCTCGCTTTTCAGAAAGCTCATTTGTGGACCGATCAAAACGGCATCCGCTTTTCTCATGTCTTCTTTTGCTTTATCCTGGCCAACAGCCCAAATCTCCGCTTCCTCACCGATAGACTGTGCGTATTCCTTCATTTTTGTCACCAATAAACTGGTAGACATTCCTGAACTGCACGCGAGTAATATTTTTTTCAACTGCTATCCCCCCTTGTGATTAAAACGCTTACATGGATTATTATAGTCATTTATTTTTAAATGTCTATACTTTTATAAAATAAATATAATCATACACTTGTCCGGTTCATCATTTTGTAAATTTTTCTATGGAAGATTCATTCATAATGTGGTACACTCATCAACGGAAACGAATCAATTAAATAGCTATTATCACTTGTATAACCTCAATAATATGGTTTGAGGGTGTCTACCAGGAACCGTAAAATCCTGATTACAAAATTTGTTTATGACATTTTTTGTAATCAGGATTTTTTTTATTTATCAAAACATTTAAGTAAAGGAGTTTGTTATGAATTTCAAAGTTTTCCTGCTTGCAGCTTCTACGATTGCAGTCGGATTGGTTGAGTTAATTGTGGGGGGAATTCTTCCTCAGATCGCAAATGATTTAGACATTTCCATTGTTTCAGCCGGACAGCTGATCAGTGTGTTTGCGCTGGGATATGCAGTATCTGGGCCGCTGCTTTTGGCATTGACTGCGAGGATTGAGCGGAAGCGCTTATATCTAATTGCTTTATTTGTTTTCTTCCTTAGCAATCTTGTCGCCTATTTCAGCCCTAATTTCGCAACACTGATGGTATCTAGGGTATTGGCAGCAATGAGTACAGGGCTGATTGTTGTGCTTTCTTTAACAATTGCCCCGAAAATTGTAGCGCCTGAATACAGAGCCCGCGCAATCGGAATTATTTTTATGGGATTCAGCTCTGCTATCGCATTAGGCGTGCCGGTCGGAATCTTAATCAGCGATTCCTTCGGGTGGCGGATTTTGTTCCTTGGCATCGGCCTGTTGGCGCTGATCTCCATGCTGATTATTTCAATCTTCTTTGAAAGAATACCGGCGGAGAAAATGATTCCTTTCCGGGAACAGCTCAAGACGATCGGTAATCTGAAAATCGCGAGTTCACACCTCGTCACGATGTTTACATTAGCTGGCCACTACACGCTTTACGCTTACTTTGCACCGTTTTTAGAAGAGACCCTTCACCTGAGCTCTTTCTGGGTCAGCATTTGTTATTTCCTTTTCGGGATATCTGCTGTATGCGGAGGCCCTTTCGGAGGAGCGCTATCTGACCGGCTTGGTTCCTTTAAGAGCATTTTGCTGGTGACCGGTTCCTTTGCCATTATTATGTTCTTACTGCCGCTGTCTACATCGTCTATGATTTTCTTTTTGCCTGTCATGGTGATTTGGGGTCTTCTGAGCTGGAGCCTCGCCCCGGCTCAGCAAAGCTATTTAATTGAAATTGCACCTGATTCGTCTGACATTCAGCAAAGCTTTAACACATCGGCCCTCCAAGTCGGAATTGCCCTTGGCTCAGCCATTGGCGGTGTTGTTTTGGATCAGACGGGTACTGTGGTGTCAACAGCATGGTGCGGCGGATCAATTGTGATCATCGCTGTCCTGTTTGCTTTCATTTCTTTAACAAGACCTGTTCAGACAGCAAAAAAATCCTCCTTGTAAAAGGAGGATTTTTTATGATTTAGCTGAAAGCTCATCTTCGGTGACCCATTTGTGGTTTTTCACTTTTTCGCCGCTTGTTGTCGATGTATAGTCAACCATGTATACAGTTGTTTTTTCCGCGGAATCGATCTCGCCTGTTGCTCCTTTCATGCCTTTCATATGAGAAGCCTCTAAAATCACCTGATCTCCGGGTTGTAACGTTTTATCTCCGGCATCTTTGATTTCTTCTTGGATCACCCATTTGTGATGATCCACACGCTGTCCCCCATTAGTCGGAGTATAAGAAACAACATACGCCGTTGTATCATAGGCGCCTGTTACCGTAGCTTCAGCACCTTTCATGCCTTTCATATGAGAAGTATTGATGATTACTTGGCTGCCTACTTTGTATTTCGGATTTTTAGATTCCTGTAATCCCTCTGGAACGTCAGCTGATCCGGAATGGTCCATCTCTTCATGTGTTGAGGAGTCTGAATGATTGTCATGTGTGCTTTCTTTCGTACTGTTGTTATTGCCGCATGCTGATAAAACAAAAACTAGAGATAACATCAGAATTCCCAGTGCATATTTAGAGATTTTCATGTTCATTCTCCTTTGCTTCATTTTTTTCCTGTAACTTTTGCCCGCAGACAATGAAAACATGCCCTCTCGATAATACTATACCCCCGAACGGTATGTAAATACGCTGATATTCTCATAAAGCGTTCCCGCAGTTTGTCCTATTCCCCTTTGTTTGCAAAGCCAAACATAAAAAAAGCCGCTGTCAGGCGGCAATTACTGCTTTAAGATTTTTATATACACACCTTTTTTTGCTTTTTGATAAGCGGCCTCACCCATTTTCCTCACCTTTTCAGAAACACCTGAGGATTTGATCCATTTGTCATCAAGAAAAATGGATGGATCGATTAGGCGCATTTTCTTCTTTTGATGGAAATCGTACTGGATGTCATCCTCTATTACTTGTATGCCGGGATGAATGGATGTAAGCAAGCTCAGGACTTCTTCATTTTTTGATGCACGCAGGATGTTCAGTACCTCTTGGTCCGTTTTCAGCAGATCCTCTGCAGATATGACATCATGCCGCAGCGCTGCCTTCAATGCTCGCGCTAAATATTCATATCCATATACATTCACAGGATTCAAAAAGAAATCAATTACTTCCTTGTAGTACACACTGACAAACCATTCGGCGGCTTCAATACTATCAGGAAACATCCTTCCGTTTCTCACAATAAGATGATCCAAAAAGGTTTGCGCTTCGTGCAGGTTAATGTGTCCATATCGGTACATATCACGCAGCGTATAGTCTGTCCGATCAGCACACAGCTCCGGTGCGGGCTGTTCCAGCAATGTCCACCTTGAATCGTCAGATAAAAGTTCTTCAGTATGATAGCCGTGTTTTTGTAAAATGTCCGGGATTTCAGAGTGAACAATGACTTGTTGAAAGATGTTTTCATGATAGTCTTCTGCTTGATTTTCAAAGACAACGTCGACCACATGAGAAAAAGCTGTGTGTGATACGTCGTGGAGCAGACCCGCAATCTGTTCTTCTATCGTTCCTCCGAGCTTTTTGATGAGGAGCATCACGCCGATGGAGTGCTCATACCTGGTCACATTCCACTTTCGATTGACTAAAAAGCTTGCTCCGCCTTGATAGATTCCTTTTAATCTTTGCACAGGAGCGCTTTTGATAAGCTCTTCCAGCACTCCGTCTATATGGTGCTGCCCGTAAATGATATCGCTGATTTCCATGCCGTCACCTCAACATCTATTTTTTTTGTTATATATTGTTTATATTGATAGTACATATGCAATCTTTCAATAGAGGAGTGTTATGATGATCATCATCCCAAACAATGAGATAGCGAAACATATGTTGACCGATTTTTTTGCCAAGCATTGGGGTACACCCGAGATGGCGATTTCCAGCGGCATTTTTCGGTGTGATGAATTAGATGGATTTGCCGCAGTAAATGAAAGCGGCGAAATCATTGGCTGTATTACATACACAATAGATGGGAAAGATTGTGAAATTATTTCATTAGATAGTATGATTGAAAATAAAGGAATCGGCACAGCTTTACTTCAGCAGGTTGAAGAGAAGGCTAAACATGCACATTGTCAACGAATAAAGCTTATCACAACGAATGATAATGTAAATGCGATAGCGTTTTATCAAAAGAGAGGCTATCAATTCGCCGCAGTGTTTCCGAACGCAGTTGAAAAAGCGCGCCGACTCAAGCCGGAGATTCCCGAGGTGGCTGAAAACGGCATTTTGATTCGGGATGAAATTCTATTTTCGAAGGTAATTGATTAAACGAATAGGAGTCTTTTATGTCCAGTCATTATAAATACCCTCTCATTTTCACGGCATTCCTATTAATCGCTTTCTGCTTGATCTTTTTTTCCTATCACCTGATTCATCATGTTCGTTTGGAGTATCCGAATTGGCAGGGAGAAAGCAAAGATCAGAATTGGGAAGCTGTTTTCACAAAAAATGAAGATGCACCGAATGAATACAGCGGCAAACTTTATTGGATCGGTGATACAATTGAAATAGACAACACTTATTTGGAATCACTGATTGTAAAAAAAGATGATGAAGTTCTGCTGAGTTCTAACACAGAAATTCCAATGCGTGACTATTCCGGAGGCACTTTTTCTGATGGAAGCGCAAAAGAAAAGTCTGTTTCTTTTTTAGAGCGGTTAGATGAACATGAGCTTGAAGGCCATGATATAACCATTGAAGTGAAATGGAAACAAGGTAATCATTATTCTGCGAGTCAGCTTACGCTCAATGAAAAGACCTTGTTTGATGAAAAGCAGCAATAGATGATCAAAACGAAAAATAGACAAATGAAAAGGAATAGCATATTTTATACAGCTCATATGTTATGCCTTTTCTACTTTTTTCATTTCCGCCAAAAAGTGGAGCATTCCGCCTTGTCCAGAATATTAAACGCAATCATTTTCTCAAGTAGCGTGTAATCAACTGGACCGTTCCAAGGGATACGTATCAGCTGCTCGGTGTAATCATATCCGGCCTTCACAATATCATCCTCTACGTGCGCTATCGTTACTTTTTCAGGAGCGACAGCTAAATGCTTTTTAGAAACACTAAAGCCAATAATAAATGTACCGTGATCCGTAAACATCGGTTGGTTCCATTTTATTTCTGTATGTAAATTTGGATATTTATTTTTTATCCAAGTTAACACCTCTTCCGTTCTTTCTCGGTGGAACGGGTCATCAATCCCCGCTAAATACTCAGAAAAAACGTCCATGTTGTTCCCTCCTAAAATAAAATGATGCCACTCCATATGAACTGCTCAGACATGTGCTTACACAATACCTCTTTCCAACATAATACTTAAAATTGTTCAAGATGTAAGCGGGTTGTTTGTATGCGACTATAGCAGATTTCAGTCCGCCTATCCACGGCCAGTATCTATTCCTCCAATTTATTTCTATAGTACTATCACTCTTTCCTTTCTCTTGATAGCAGTTCATTATTCTTGTAAATCCAATCTTTAAAATCCATTAATACTAGCTTAACAGTTTAAAAATATAATTGGGTTGTCATTGAGATTCATCTATATTTAGGAGGTTATCCAGTTGAAAAAATTCCCGAAGAAATTACTGCCTATCGCGGTTTTAACATCAATTGCGTTCAGCAGCTTAGCCAGCGGCAGTGTGCCTGAAGCCAGCGCCCAGGAAAAGAAAAAGGGGAACCACGACGAAATTAAGAATGTTATTGTTCTGATTGGTGATGGTATGGGTGTGTCTTATACGTCTGCTTATCGATACTTAAAGGATAATAAAAAGACAAAAGTTGTGGAGCCTACGGCTTTTGATCAGTATCTTGTCGGCCAGCAAACAACTTACCCCGATGATCCTGAACAAAATGTAACGGATTCTGCAGCGGCGGCAACGGCTATGTCTGCGGGAATTAAAACATACAATAATGCCATAGCCGTTGATAACGACGGGTCAGAAGCCAAAACGGTGCTTGAAGCTGCGAAAGAAAAAGGAAAAGCAACAGGACTTGTGGCCACTTCAGAAATTACACACGCCACTCCGGCCTCTTTTGGTTCACACGACCACAGCCGAAAAAATATGAACTCAATTGCGGATGATTATTTTGATGAGATGGTCAACGGCAAGCACAAAATTGATGTCCTTTTAGGCGGGGGAAAGAGCAATTTTGACCGTAAGGACCGTAATTTGATTAAAGAATTCAAAAAGGCGGGGTACAGCTACGTGGATAACCGTAAGGACATGCTGAAAAACAAAGACAGCCAAGTTCTCGGCCTATTCGCTGACGGCGGCCTTCCTAAAAAGATTGACCGTACGAAGGATATTCCATCACTTAAAGATATGACAAACACAGCCATTAAAAAATTAAACAAGGATAAAGACGGATTCTTCCTCATGGTGGAAGGCAGCCAAATTGACTGGGCGGGCCATGACAATGATATCGTCGGCGCCATGAGCGAGATGGAAGACTTCGAACAAGCTTATAAGGCGGCTATTGATTTCGCTAAAAAAGACAAGCACACATTGGTTGTCGCAACGGCTGACCACTCAACCGGCGGATATTCCATCGGTGCGGACGGCATCTACAATTGGTTCAGTGAACCCATTAAAGCCGCAAAACGCACACCAGACTTTATGGCAGAAAAGATCGCTGACGGCGCGGATGTTGAAAAAACGTTGAAAACATATATCGATCAAAAGAAATTGGCTTTAACAAAAGCCGAAATTCAATCTGTCGAAGAAGCGGCAAAATCGAAGGAAGTGCTGGATATCGATAATGCAATCGAGAACATTTTTAATAAACGCTCTCACACTGGATGGACAACAGGCGGACATACCGGTGAAGATGTTCCCGTCTATGCATACGGTCCGTCTAGTGAGACATTTGCCGGCCAAATCGACAATACAGAAATCGCCAAAAATGTTTTCAAGGCTTTACAATACAACATTAAGATTAACGATAAGTAAAAGAATACAAGGTGTCCCGTTGCTTGTATGAAGTAACGGGATCTCTTTTTAATGGAGGAATCATCATGAGAAGAATTCTTTCAATTTTCGTTTTTGCTATCATGCTTGCGGGCTGCTCATCAAACGCCAGTACTGAAAAACAGCATGCAGGCGGGGAGAAAACAGTAAAAGCTGAGCCGCAAAGCACTTCATCCCAGAAGGACAGCACAGATAATTATCAGCCTAATTCCCAGGTAACTGATGACCGGTCATTGCTTAAGGTCGGCCAAACGTTTTCAGATGATAAAGGAAAAGCTGTCTTAAAAGATATCAAACAAGTGAACAAAACCTATAAGATTGGCGACGTGGAGTTAACAGTAAAAGAAATGAAGCTGATCCACTTGCGCCCGGACTACAGCATGATTGATTACTTTCATGAGTTAACACACGATGAAGAGTTTGATTTCGTTAAGGTTTTCGTTGATATCAAGAACACCTCTTCAAAAAAAGTAAATGTTGCGCCGATTGCATTGATGAAAACAAATACGGGCGAAACCTTTGATTGGAACAAAGATATTTATCTTGAAGAGTTAAACGGCGAATTGGAAGGCGGCGCCGAAAAGTCTGGAAATCTCGGCTTTATTGTGAACGCATCAAGCCGCCATGCTCATGATAAGGCCGCGGATGCTGAGATGAAAACAAAAGAGATCAAGTGGATCGAAATCACGACAAGTGACGTCTTTGACCATAACCATAAGAAAATCAGTGATGCTCAAAAAATCAAAATCAAGTTTTAAATCAAGAACTCCCGTACAAGGTACGGGAGTTCTTTTTCTTATTTGTTTTTTTGGCGAATTAACTCATCAATCCGCTCCATCACTTCTTCCATGTCCATACATTCTTTGAAGCTTTGATTGATTTTTTTAATGCCTGCCGTATACTGATCGTTGTGCAAAACCTCATCTACGGCCTGTTTTAATATTTGGGCATTGACTTCATCTTTAGAGATGACATAGCCTGCATGGAGTTCAGAGAGACGCTGCGCCACCATCGGCTGATCCTTGTCATGAGGCATGACAACCAGTGGCACGCTGAAATGAATGCCTTCGTTTACGCTGTTCATTCCGCCGTGTGTAATGAAAACATCCGATTGCTCCAGCACTTCCAGCTGAGGGACATACGGAGCAATGATAAAGTTTTCCGGCGCCTGCTTTAATTTGGTCAGGTCCGCTTTTTCTCCGGCAGCGATGACGACTTTTCCGTTAAAGCCTGAAAATGCATCAATACAAAGGTTGAAGAAATCCTCTGTATGATCCAGTACAGTCCCCATTGAAATATAAATGACCTTCTCATCTTTTAGCTGTTCAATCGGGAAATCTGTTTTTTCCGCTCTCTTTGGAAAGCTCGGCCCGATAAATAGACATTCATCCCCGAAACGATCACTTTCTGGCTGAAAATAACGGCTTGTATACACTACGTTCAATTCCCCTTTATTGTTCATGAATTGAACCAGGTTTTTCGGGGCAACACCGTACGTTTCTTTCATTTTTGCCAAAAGGTCTTCGCACTCTTGATCCAATTCAAGCGGCGCTCCAGACTCCGGATGCAGCGGCAGGATTTTCAGGTGCTCCTCGCCAAACAAGAAAGACGCCGATGAAGAGACCCCTGGAATATCTAAGTAATCCCTTACCAATTCCCCCGCGCCGAATTTATCATAATAAACAAAATCAAATTGAATGCTCTTAGATAAGTCTTTGACAATCTGTAAAATGTCCAATGACGTTTTGATATGGATTTTCACGAAATCAAGAATGCCATTGGGCGAACCGACATGAATAGGTGTTGTTCGCAGCAGATCCCGGTGAAGATGGACCGTTGCTCCCGCTGCTTCTAATCGTTTTTTATATTTTTCAGTGGATATATAATGGACATCATATCCCTTATCGGAAAACGCTTTTGTAATGCCTAAGGTAGGATTCACATGGCCTTCCGCAGGAAAATTCAAAATCAATACTGTCTTCATGTAGACAACTCCTTCTCAAATCGTATTCTGACTCTTTGTTTGATCAGACTACTACTAATCGTAAAATGGGAACACAACCCATGCAAGGTACAAATGAATGAACTATTCTGCTGCTCTGGACTTAATCAAAAAAAAGACACCCAAGCTCTGGTGTCTTTTTTTACACTTTTCTGATCGTAAAGAATTTCCGCAGAAGCCATGGGCCCGGTGTAAAGCCCAGCGTTAACTGCCAAGCGCCAATAGCCTGCAATCTGTATTCGCGGACGATCTGCATCTTCCGGCTCATGCTCCTGACATCCTCAAACCATACCTCATGCGTCCGCCCCTGCTGATCACTGTACCGGAAAAACGGTGATTGATATTCGGCTGAATATTGTATCGGAGCTTGGTACCTCATCGCTCTTTCGATTGCGTTTTGATTTGAAATCGCTGAAGCAACTGTGCCCGGCTGGTACGGGATGATCCAGTCGTACCCGTAGAGCGGGACTCCGATAATGATTTTTCTGCTCGGCACCTGCGCAATCGTAAACTCAATGGTTCTCCTTATTTCAGTAATCGGCGCTACAGGACCCGGCTCACTTCCGGCATGATGCCAATCATAAGCCATGATAAACATATAATTGACAACCGCTCCTATCCCCCCGTAATCGTAGCCTCTCAGCCATGGAATATTATCACTTGTTTTTGCAGGAACAGCTATCGTCAGCACATACCCTCCCGCCTGAAGGCGATCTCTCAGCTGGCGTAAAAAACCAGTGAAAAGATCGCGATCCGCGGCGCTCACCTGTTCAAAATCGATTGTCACACCCCCATATCCCCTTGTGGAAACTAAGTCATAAATGTTGTTGACCAGATTGGTTCTCGCTGTCGGATTGTTTAGCACTTGGTGAACAATCTCCGTACTGAAGCCTCCTGATGTAAGGTTCGTTATTGTTGCCAGCGGCGTGACTCGTCTTTGCCAAGTTGTCTCAATAGCGGCCGCATCATTCAATTGGTTTGCAATGTCGCCGTTCGGTGCAATATGGTATTCGAAAATTGAAATCGAAGACGAGTATGGCGCATAATCATTGATTAATTCCCGATCGAGGTCTGGGTTTCGGAGCACATAAAAACTTAACGTTCCCGCAATGTAATTTGAGATCGAAGGAATCGTTATTTTTGCTCCCGCTTGTAAAGCATTTGGGCTGATGCCCGGATTGGCCGCTCGCAGTCGCTCTAATGGCACAAACGCTTTAGCTGCAATGGCGGTAAGCGTATCTCTCGGCTGGACTGTATATACATAAAGAGGGATAAGCAGAGCCTGCCCCGGCACGATATTCGTTTCATCTAAACCATTCACACCCCGTATTTGATCAACAGAAGCACCGTATCTTCTGCCTATCGAAAACAAAGAATCACCAGGCCCGACGATATGGATAAACATATTTAACCCCCATTATTCGTTAGTCAAACCATCATAAAATCTTATTAACGGGGCCTCTTAGATATGTGGTGAATACATAAAAAAATACCAAGGGTTCTGCTCTCCCTTGGTACCGGATCATACAAATCAATTCTCTTTACCTTCTTCAAGCACATGCTTCAAATGCTCACAGTCATGATTGAAATGAGCCAGCACATGTTGTTTGGCTGCTTCTTTGTTTTTCTTTTTCACTTCTTCAAATATCCTGCGGTGCTCACGCAGTATCGTTTCTGCGCGGTGGTCGCCGGTATAATTAAGGATTCTGCAAAAATGAATCAGATCATTTACATGCTCAAGCAAATTTTTCAAATGTCTGTTATGGCTGAAATCAACCAGCAGCTCATGAAATTTTTGGTTTAAACGAATGATTTCCGTATCTTCCGTGCCGTTGTGAATGGCTTTCTCTGTTTCTTCAAGCTGTTTTTCGAGTATGGTCAGCTCTTCTTCGTCCGCTTCGTCTATGACTAATTCGACTGCCAGCTGCTCTAGCGGAATTCTGATTTTATAAATCTCATCTACATCTTTTGCAGTTAATGACGTGATCGAAAATCCATTTCGGTCATCCGCTTTTAACAAACCATCTTTCTCAAGCAATCGCATGGCTTCCCTTATCGGAGAGCGGCTGACGCCAAAGCTTTTCGCCAGCTGTGTTTCGTTTATCCGTTCCCCAGGCTTAAATGTCCCGTTGAAGATCATTTTTTTTAGCTGGTTATAAAATTGCAGGTAGTAGGGAGTCGGCTTATCTAATTTAAAATCGTCCATATATAATACCTCTTTTGAATATATTCAAGGGCTTTTCTTCATCAAAATCATATAACAGATGGTAATGGGAAGCAACAAACTGCCTTGTCAGATCCCTGAATTTGAGGTACGATATGTTTGCTGAACGACGGTCGACGGACTACTGGCAACCGAAAAACGGCGTGTTTTTCTTCGTCAATAGGACACCATACCTCCGCCAGAATAGCGCACGATTACATTTTTACATCTTTTCAATGGAGGAAAAAATATGCTCATTATTCTTGTTATGTTTCTTCTAGGAATTATTTTAGGCTTTATTGGCGCCGGTGGAGCCGGCTTTGTCATTGCCCTTTTAACGCTTCTTTTCCATATCCCGATTCATACGGCTTTAGGCACTTCGCTTGCCGGCATGGCTTTTACAAGCTTATCAGGGGCATACAGCCACTATCGCGAGGGCAACATTCAAATGAAAATTGGCTTAATAGTCGGAGGCTTTGCTGCGGTTGGCTCATTTTTCGGCGCCAAGCTGACATCTTTTATTCCGGCTGATTTGCTTCATTATTTGACGGCTGGAATGTTATTTTTATCAGCAATTCTCATTTTAATCAGATTATTTATTTTAAAAGAGAAGGCTCAAGTGAATCAAAGCACTCTTTCAACGTATACGAGAGCGGTCATCTTAGGAATTGCAGCCGGCGTTCTTTCCGGCACATTCGGCATCGGGTCGGCACCTTTTATTCAAATCGGTTTAATGATTATGCTGAATCTGTCCATTCGTCATTCTGTCGGAACGACGATGCTTGTGATCATCCCTCTGGCTGTAGGTGGAGGCATCGGATATATCACAGAAGGTTTTGTTGATTACGTTTTGCTTGTCAAAGTTCTGGTCGGGACAATGTGCGGTGCCTATGTAGGCGCGAAATTCACCAACCTCATGCCAAAGGTGGTTTTGAAATCAGCCATCTTTTTGACTCCGGCGATTGCAGGCCTGCTGTTGTTATTCTAAATAAAACAAAAAACCTGACGTCATGTCAGGTTTTTTTATGAATTCTGCCCTACTCGTTCTTTCGTTAATCCAAAAAACGCCAGTGAGCCGATGACAGCTGTCACAAACATGATGGCTCCCATCGGAACGGCTGTTGTCTCATTAATGCCTACAAGCGGTGACACGATTGAACCGAGGAGCAGCGGGAGCATCCCAAGCAGCGCACTTGCACTTCCGGCGCGGTGCCCCTGCTTTTCCATGGCTAGGGTAAACGTGCTGGTCAGAACCATGCCGATCGTAATCATGTAAATGAAAATGGATATGACTAATGTAGCAAGAGGACCGTGAATCATGGTCATGGTTAATAGCACAGCCGTCGCAATCATAGCCGTAATGACCGCTATACGAAGCAGGCTTTTTTCATGAATGATTCCGCCAAAGCGTCCGATGATAAAGCTGCCCGATATAATCGCCAGCCCGTTAATGCCAAAAAGAATACTAAATACCTGCGGAGACACCCCGTAGATATCCTGGTATACAAAAGGCGTACCAGACACATATGCAAAGCTTCCCCCGTGAATAAATCCGACAGTTAACGCGTACCCCATAAAGGATCGATCCTTCAGCAGGCTGCCCATCGTTTTGACGGATGTTCCGATTGAGCTTGGAATCCGTTTTTCCGGCGGAAGCGTTTCTTTTAACCTCAATGCAATCAGAAGAACTAGTAAAAATCCGATGATCATTAAGACGTGAAAAATTGTATGCCACGTTGCGAACGGCAAAAGCAAAATGGCACCGCCTGTCATAGGCGCAACCATTGGCGCCACCGCGGTAATGACCATTAACAGCGAGAAAAATTTAGAAAGCTCTCTTCCGGTAAACACATCGCGGACGATTGCGCGAGACAGCACAAGCCCTGCAGAAGCAGTGAAGCCCTGTAAAAAACGCGCAGCCACTAAAGTTGTTATATTGGGCGACAGTGCACAAAACAGAGAAGATAACGCAAATAAAAAAATACAGATTAATAGCGGTTTTCGTCTTCCCTGCGCATCGCTGACCGGCCCGACAATCAGCTGGCCGATCGTAAGCCCGACCAGACAGGCTGTTAAACTTAACTGAACAAGTGAAGCACTTGCTGATAAATCTTCCGCGATTTCAGGAAAACTTGGCAAATACATATCTATATTAAGCGGGCCCAATATAGCAAGCATGCCGAGCAGAAACGCTAGTGCCAAGCGTTCTTTTCCAGTTGGATTGTGCAGCATGTTATCAAACCTTCCCTTCAACCTAGTCCCTTATATAATGGATGTCAGCTCCAACTATGGATTGAAGCTGTGAAACATTTGTATATTGTATCATAACTTTCAGCCTGTGAAAGCCGCTTGAGCACGGGCTCGGCAAAGTGATATTCCGAACACCTATAAAGGGAATGATGCGGGGAATCATCGTGATCAGCATCATCTGAAGAAGCGGCCAGCTTTTTTTGCTAAGTTCTAGCCTAGCGAATTTTATACGCTGGGAGGTTTTTCTAGAGTGCAAATAGCTTGCAAGATGAAATCAATCGTTGTATATTAATTGACGTGTCAATCATTGATATATCAATTAATAGTTTTGACAGGAAAGAAGGGATGGGTTTTGGCGTCATTTTGTTCAGAGGAAGCCGAGATTTTATATCAGCTGCAAGGCGTGAACAAGGTGATTGGCGTGAAGTTCGAGGCATGCACGGGCATCAGCCAATCTCGTTTGGAATTGCTGACATTGCTTTATCATGCAGATGAGATCAGTCAAAGCGACCTTCAAAAGAAAGTAAATATCGATAGCGCAGCCGTTACCAGACACCTGAAACAGCTGGAAGCTAAAGGCATGGTATCAAGGCGGCGCAAGCCTGAGGACAACCGCATCACCCTTGTTCGGTTAACAGACCAAGGAAGAGAGCGAATTGAGTCTTCTAAGAAGGAAAAGGAGCGTTTCATGAAGGAAATGCTCGCAAATGTAAGCGCAGAAGAACGCCGCCTGCTCATTGATGTGCTGGCGCGCATGCGAAACAATATAAATAATATCGAAGCTTAAGAGGAGTGTATCAACATGATCAAAACAAACGATTTTATGGAAATTATGAAAGGCCGCCGTTCTATTCGCAACTATGATCCGGCAGTAAAAATCAGCAAAGAGGAAATGACAGAGATCTTAGAGGAAGCAACAACTGCGCCATCTTCTGTTAACGCGCAGCCATGGCGTTTTCTTGTCATTGACAGCCCGGAAGGAAAAGAAAAGCTCGCACCGCTTGCAAGCTTTAACCAAACACAGGTCACAACATCATCTGCTGTCATCGCTGTATTTGCAGACATGAACAATGCAGACTACTTAGAAGAAATCTATTCAAAAGCCGTGGAACTTGGTTACATGCCGCAGGAGGTCAAAGACAGACAAATCGCCGCGCTGACCGCACATTTTGAAAAGCTTCCGGCACAGGTCAACCGTGAAACGATCCTGATTGATGGAGGTCTTGTTTCCATGCAGCTGATGCTGACTGCACGCGCGCATGGCTACGATACAAACCCGATCGGCGGATACGATAAAGAAAACATCGCGGAAACCTTCGGATTAGATAAAGAACGTTATGTACCGGTTATGCTACTTTCTATCGGAAAAGCAGCAGACGAAGGCTATGCTTCCTACCGTCTGCCGATTGATACAATTGCAGAATGGAAATAAAACAAAGAGCCCGGGAATGTTTTCCGGGCTCTTTGTTTTTAAGTACCCAGCCGCCGTTTGATCGTCTGACCTTTTTTGGGTAACACGTCTGAAGTTCGTCGTTTAGATCATGAAAAAAGAGTGATGACCATTCATCACTCTTCTCTCGATTACTCTTTTCCTTTCTTCCTGCCGAACGGCCACCAGTTTCCTTCTCCAAAGGTCGCAATGATTGCCGGGATGAAAAGCGGAAGAATGACAAGGCCGTAAAGCAAGAGCCCGATGATGATAACACTTGCCACCTGCATCAGTGTATTAACACCTGAAGGCATCATCGCCGCGAACGTACCGGCCAATATAATGGCAGCTGTAATAATGACAGATCCCATTTTGCTCATTGACCTGACGACACCTTGCTCAATGCCAAGGTGCACCTCTTCCTTAAATCGATCCAGCAAGAAGATCGAATAATCTACCCCTAACGCGATCAAGATGACAAAGCTGAAGAATGGCACTGCCCAGCTGACACCCGCGTTTCCTAAGCCGTTTACAAAAATTAATTCTGTTATGGATATCGACGTATAGTACGTCAGCAGCAATGACGCGATCATATAAATCGGCATGATCATTGAGCGGAACAAAATGGTTAACACGATAAACAGGCCTATAATCATAATCACCATTGTTCTGGAGAAGTCCGTTGTGGACAGCTCCTTTAAGTCCGCATTCATACTCGTGACCCCGCCGTATACGATCTGTGCATCCTCCAAAGGAGTGCCGTCAACTTCGTTTGCGACAGCTTTTTTGATTTGGTTTATTGTCGCAATAGCTTGTTCTGAGTACGGATTTGAATCCAGAACGACACTTAATTGAACACCTTTGCCGTCTGCAAAGGAATACTGGTCAATTGACTTCTTAAAGTCTTTGTCCTTCATTACTTGATCAGGAATGAATATGCCTGTATCTCTTACAGTTGGACTTTTGCTCATGTCCTCTAACATATCACTGGAAGCTGTAATACCGTCAGAGACTTTCGTCAGGCCCTGATTTGCGCTCCTCACGCCTTCGGACAGCTTCTTCAGGCTTTCTGTCAGCGTTCCGGCTTGTGCCTGCTGGCCTGAGAGCTGCTGGTTCGCTTGTTCAAGACCGGTTTGAATCTGGCCAAGCTGTCCGCTGATTGCCGTAAGCTGCTGCACGGTCTGTGCGATATTGCCGGTTTGGGAAATCTGTTTGCTCACAAGCTGCAGCTGCTGATTGATTTTGCCCAAGCCATCTGCCGCATCGCCCAGTGAACCGCCAGACCCTCCATTTGAGGCCGAGCCGGTTTGCCCTGCCATTTGATTCAATCCGTTTTCTATATCCGTTAATCCGCTTTGGACATCGGCAATCCCTTTTACCGTCTTATCCAGCCCGTCTGATACCGATCCTAGCTGGTTATCAATATATAAATCTTTGATTTTTTCACCAGTCGGCTGCGTAATGGTCATAACAGAGTCAACATGATCAACTTTCTCGATCGCTTTGCTGATATTTCCTAGATAGGGGATTGTATCAGCTGTTGTAAGATCTTTGTCTCCTTTTACGACAACATTGATCGGGAACGCTTTTCCTTCCCCGAATCCATCCTTAATGGCCTCGAGAGCTTTTATAGATTTATAATCGCTGCTGATTTCCGCAGTTGAGTCGAATGAAATCTGGTCATCATAGGTCAAGATGAACGGAAGCGTAATCACCACCGTGATGACAATGAACAGAAACGGACGCGCAACGGAGTGTCTGCCGAGAAACGCCCATAGTTTGTTATCACTGTGTGACAGCACTTTCTTAGAAGGCCAGAATAATTTTTCTCCCAGCGTCACCATAAATAATGGCAGCAGTGTGTAGAGGATGATCATTAAAATTCCCACACCGACTGCTACCCCTACTGCGGATTGGAAAATCGCAAACTTCGCAAATCCTAAGGCGGAAAATCCGATCAATACCGCAAATCCGCTGATAAATAAGGTTTTTCCCCCTGTGCGGTAAGCGGTAAGCGCCGCTTCTTTTTTATCATGCCCGTTTGCCAATTCTTCACGGAATCGTGTAAGAAGCAGTATGCAGTAATCTGTTCCAATGCCGAACAAGATCGCGACTAAGAAGGTTTGCGTAAACGTCGAGATAGGAAAATCAACACTGTATACAAGGATGCCCAGTATGGATTGACTGATCAGATAAGAAAAACCGACAACCACAATCGGGATAAAAGGCGTCACAACAGATCGGAACACGATCAACAGTAAACCGATGATCAGGCAGACTGTTATCACTTCCGTTTTCTTAAGCCCTTCCTCTGAGCTGTGAGCGAAATCCTGGTTGATAAGGGAAGCTCCCGTAATATAAGCCGTCAAATCATCAGGAACGATTTGATAAATCTCGTCCGCAATTTTTTCCGCCTTTTTATCAGAACCTGTAATCGTGACAGGCATGAGAACGGTTTTCTTGTCTTTCGACATCAACTGGTCTTTGACTTCTTTTTCCGCTGACAGAGGAGATGTTACCTCTTCTACACCGTCGATCTTTTTGATTTTATCGATCATTATCCGAAGCTGATTCTCTGTTTCTTTCTTTAGAGCATGGTCTAATGTAAAGACGACACTGATCGAATTATTGTCTTCTCCCGCTTGTTTTAAAATGGCGTTTGCCCTTTCTGAAACAGCATCAGCGGGAAGCTGGGCCTGCCCCTTTTGATTGGCCAGCTCCGTTAAGTTCGGAGAAAACAAACTCAAAACGACGGTAAGTGCTAATACGATGGCTGCAATTGCCCACTTGAATTTGATGATTGCTCTCATTCGGCAGAATCTCCTCCTTTAAATTTGCTTTTTAAAATGGTGAATATCTCGATGATGGAATGTAAGTGTTCCTCATCTATATCATCGATCAGCGGTTTGAGCGCGTTAAAGATGGCAGAATCTAATTCTTCTAGTATGTGTTCACCACTGGGTGTAATGTTAATAAGCTTAGAGCGCCTATCACTTTTTTCCGGACAGTCGTCCCATTGAACCAATCCCTTTTCGAGCAGCTTTTTCAGTCTGTTAGAGATCGCGCTCTTATGTACATTTTGGTACATGGCCAGGCTGCCGGGAGAGGTTGGGCCCTTGACTTTTAAAATTTTCAACAGGTCTGCCTGTTCCCTTGAGATATGCTTGAAGACATCCTGATTGATTTCACGATGCACAAATTCTGTCCCTTCAAGCAGGACTTCCACAAACAGGTTTATCGCCTGACATAGCTTTTGTTCATTCAATATCTTCCCCTCCTCACTATAGTTTACCCCGCTAAACTTTATGTTCAATGTCAATTAGTTTATTCCTCTAAACTATATATGTCAACAAATTTTATTTTCGAGCACTCTACATAAGAACTCATGTTCGTGTATAATGGAAGCTATACACACGAAAGGGGGAATTTTAACATGTCAGATTTGGCATTCAAGTTGTATGAATATAACGTCTGGGCCAATCAACAAATATTCAACCGATTAAAAGAGCTTCCAAAAGAGGTATACCATCAAGAAATTCAAAGCGTGTTTCCGTCAATATCCCATGTATTGTCTCATGTTTATCTTTCTGATCTCGGCTGGATTGAAGTGTTTTCCGGCAAAAACTTGAGCGATGCGTTGGCTTTAGCTGAACAGCTTAAAGAACAGACAGAGGCTAAAGAAATAGAGGAAATGGAAGACCTTTTTCTGAGGTTATCCGAGCGCTATATACTATTTTTACAGCAAAAAGAACAGCTCAATAAGCCACTCCAGATTCAGAATCCCTCAAGCGGAATCATGAAAACAACTGTTTCCGAACTGCTTCCCCACGTTGTCAACCACGGGACATACCACCGCGGCAATATCACAGCAATGCTGCGGCAGGCAGGCTACGCATCCGCACCGACAGATTACGGGCTCTACCTGTTTATGAAAAAAACTGAAAAAGCATAAGAAAGCGGCTCCCTAAATGGAGCCGCTTTTTTCGGGAAATAGTCCAAATCACATTAAAATTCTTTTCATCAATCCTTTTTTAGTAAAAAAGATAGAAATTTTAGTGTTATAATAATCATTAAAAATAGATTGCTGACTCAATAAACAATTTTCAATGGAGGAACACATAAAGTGACAGACGACATGACGAAAGACAATATAAATCAGCAAACGTTGCAGAGAGGCTTGAAAAACAGGCATATCCAGCTCATCGCCATCGGCGGAGCCATTGGGACAGGCTTATTTCTCGGCTCGGGCAAATCGATTCATTTTGCCGGACCTTCGATTTTATTTGCTTATATGATCACAGGGATCATTTGCTTTTTAATTATGAGATCGCTGGGTGAACTGCTGTTATCAAACTTGAACTATCACTCTTTTGTGGATTTTGTACAAGACTACCTAGGCGATATGGCAGCATTTATCACCGGCTGGACATATTGGTTCTGCTGGATTTCCATTGCGATGGCTGATCTGACAGCAGTCGGGCTCTACACTCAATATTGGCTCCCGGGTGTGCCGCAATGGGTGCCCGGCTTGATCGCTCTTATTATTTTACTGATTATGAACCTGGCGACAGTCAAGCTTTTTGGAGAATTAGAATTTTGGTTTGCTTTGATTAAAGTCATTGCCATTTTGGCGTTAATCGTCATTGGCCTTGTGATGATTTTCAAAGGCTTTTCCACAAGCTCAGGAGTGTCCAGCTTCACAAACCTCTGGAGCCACGGAGGCCTGTTCCCGAATGGCATGCACGGGTTTATCCTCTCGTTCCAGATGGTTGTGTTTGCTTTTGTTGGCATTGAGCTTGTCGGGCTTACGGCCGGTGAAACAGAAAACCCTGAAAAAGTAATCCCTAAGGCGATCAACAATATTCCTGTCCGTGTGCTGCTTTTTTATATCGGGGCTCTTCTCGTGATTATGAGCATCTATCCTTGGGATGTCATCAATCCCAGCGAAAGCCCATTCGTACAAGTATTTGTCGCTGTTGGCATCGTCGGGGCTGCAAGTATTATCAACTTTGTTGTGTTGACATCCGCTGCTTCAGCGTGCAACAGCGCTGTATTCAGTACAAGCCGTATGGTCTATTCCCTGGCGAAAGATCACAATGCGCCTGAGTCAATGGCGAAACTGACTCAGCGTAAAGTGCCTAGAAATGCTTTATTCTTTTCAGCTATCGTGATTTTAATCGGTGTTACGTTAAACTACATCATGCCAGAAGGCGTATTCACCCTGATCACAAGCATTTCAACCGTATGCTTTATCTATATTTGGGGGATTACGGTCATCTGCCATATGAAATACCGCAAAACAAGGCCTGAATTAGCGAAAACAAACAAGTTTAAGCTTCCGCTTTATCCGTTTACAAATTACCTGATTCTTGCGTTCCTGGCGTTTGTTCTGGTTGTGCTGGCACTGGCACAGGATACTCGTGTTTCCTTATTTGTCACACCGGTTTGGTTTATTTTGCTGATTGTGATTTATAAAGTGAGAAAAGCGAAGCATCAATAACACCCGAAACTCCTGCCTCAAAAATGAGAGCAGGAGTTTTTTTGATGAAAATGACCTTTGCTTTTGAATTTGAAGGTATGCTATAGTGTTTGTAATCAAAACAAGAAGGGATGATGGGTGGACAATGATTAACTAATCTTATTTTTACCGTTTGAAATCAATATTTCAAATCAAAAAATAGGATTAGTCTGCCCATTTTCTATATATACGACACTGCTATTTATAAAAAATAGCTTATTTGATCATGCACAGGCACGGCTAATCCTTCCAACACATTTGGGAGGATTTTTTTATTCTCCCTTTAAAGCGAGGGATATGGATGAAAGAGATCGTAACATTAACAAACGTCAGCTATGAAGTGAAGGATCTGACTGTTTTTAAAAACGTAAATGCAAGTGTTCAGCAAGGAGATATCATTGGGATTATCGGCAAAAACGGTGCTGGGAAATCTACGCTGCTGCACCTCATTCACAATGACTTAGCCCCTGCACAGGGACAAATCCTTCGGAAGGATATAAAACTGGCTTTGGTTGAACAGGAAACCGCGGCGTATTCCTTTGCGGATCAGACACCTGCCGAAAAGAAGTTACTGGAGAAATGGCATGTGCCTCTTCGTGATTTTCATCAGTTAAGCGGCGGTGAAAAGTTGAAAGCGCGGCTGGCGAAAGGACTGTCGGAGGATGCAGATCTGCTGCTGTTAGATGAACCGACAAACCACCTTGATGAAAAAAGCTTGCAATTTCTCATCCAACAGCTGAAACATTATAGCGGCACGGTGATTCTCGTTTCTCACGATCGATATTTTTTAGACGAAGCCGCAACAAAAATATGGTCGCTTGAGGATCAGACGCTGATTGAATTCAAAGGGAATTACTCCGGGTATATGAAGTTCCGGGAGAAGAAAAGACTCACCCAGCAGCGTGAATATGAAAAGCAGCAAAAAATGGTTGAACGGATTGAAGCACAAATGAATGAGCTCGCTTCTTGGTCGGAAAAAGCCCATGCTCAATCGACGAAAA
Organism: Bacillus sp. PS108; assembly: GCF_037963335.1. NCBI lineage: Bacteria > Bacillati > Bacillota > Bacilli > Caryophanales > Bacillaceae > Bacillus > Bacillus sp. PS108. The sequence continues at coordinate 578,991 of NZ_CP150155.1, read as the reverse complement.
AGGAAGGGTTTAAAGAATATCACCGGGTAAAAGCGAAGCGTACGGATGCCCAGATAAAATCCAAGCAGAAGCGGCTTGAAAAAGAGCTGGAAAAAGCAAAGGCGGAACCCGTTACCCCAGAATATACAGTCCGCTTTTCAATCGATACAACCCACAAAACAGGAAAACGTTTTTTAGAAGTTCAGAATGTAACAAAAGCGTTTGGAGAAAGGACTCTCTTTAAAAACGCAAACTTTACAATTCAGCACGGCGAAAAGGTTGCGATCATAGGCCCCAATGGCAGCGGAAAAACGACATTACTGAACATCATTCTTGGACAGGAAACAGCAGAAGGAAGCGTATGGGTGTCGCCGTCCGCAAACATCGGCTATTTAACGCAGGAGGTGTTTGATTTGCCTTTAGAACAAACACCGGAAGAGTTATTTAAGAATGAAACATTCAAAGCAAGGGGGCACGTTCAAAATCTGATGAGGCACTTAGGTTTTACAGCCGCCCAATGGACTGAACCGATCAAGCATATGAGTATGGGTGAGCGTGTAAAGATCAAGCTGATGGCCTATATTCTGGAGGAAAAAGACGTGCTGATTTTAGATGAGCCGACAAACCATCTCGACCTGCCGTCACGCGAACAGCTGGAAGAAACACTGTCACAATACAGCGGCACATTGCTGGCGGTTTCACATGACCGATACTTTCTTGAAAAAATAACAAACAGTAAACTCGTCATCTCAAACAACGGCATCGAAAAGCAGTTAAATGACGCCGCTCCTTCAGAAAGAAATGAGCGGGAGGAGCTTCGCTTAAAGCTTGAGACAGAAAGACAAGAAGTGCTGGGAAAGCTCAGTTTTATGACGCCAAATGATAAAGGGTATAAGGAGCTTGATCAGGCTTTCAATGAGCTTACGAAACGAATAAAAGAGCTGGATCATCAAGACAAAAAAGACTGAGGGAGAAAGTTCAAGCGGCATTGAAAAGGACAACAGCTGTTGTCCTTTTTTCTTTATATGTTCAAGCCTTCCCATGACCTTAATGTTTCTAATGATGACTTATAGTACCCTGCCACTGCTTCCAGATAGGCATCTTGTGTTTGGGTAACGTAAGCGACTTTTCAGCATAGCTGTTTCCGCATACGTATATTGGTCAAGGCATAGCCCATCTTCTGATAAAGATAGACGGCTGTCTCGTTGTGTGCAAATACATGTAGAGCCAGCCTTTCCGCACCAAGCTCTCTTGCTCTTTCATCAAGTGTTTGAAGCGCCAATTGAGCAAGTCCTTTTCCGCGAAAGGCTTCATACAATCCAAAGGAATAGATAAACGCTTCCTTTTGCGGATGAAACGGATCAGCATACAGCCAGAGCCAGCCCATTCTTTCCCCTTGGTCATTTGTGATGTTCCAAAAATAATGATTGCTGCTGTCTCGCCCATTCGGAACCATGTTCTCATATGCCTGCTCCGATTTCTCAAACGCCTCTTTTTCCGTCCAAGTTCCTGACGTTATGTTTTGTTTCGCATAATTTTGCACGGACATCCCGCGAAAGGCTTCGAACTCTTCCTCAGTCATGTCTTCCAAAGTGAATGCCATCCTGTATTCCTCCTTTATAAAAAAAGCCCAGCTGACACCGGACGAATAACGCAGAAATGGAGCTCTATTTTACTGATTCAGTTAATTCCTGGACTTTCTATTATTCGATAAGAAAAGGAGATTTCCTGCAAATGGACTTGTTCTTAAACAATAGTGAAAAAGCTTACGTGTAACTCCCCATGATGATCATGATAGAAACAATCAAACAGATTATCGCTGGTATCGTCATGATGACCGATTGTCTTGCTCGAAACGTATGCGCATGAATGGCTCCCGCCATGAGAACGACAAACAGAACACCTGCTCCAATCGCTGCATACCGATTCCAAATTCCCGCTGTCATAGCAAGTGCCCCGGCTATTTCGAGAATGCCGGTAACAGTCAGAAACCATAATGGATATTGATAATGCCGCCAATGCTCAACTTGAAAGGGAACACGGCTTACCTTTATGATGCCTCCCGCAAGCATAAAAACTGCCAAACTGACTTTCAGAATAATAGATATCATCTTACGTCATTCCCTTTCGGAAGCATCCCGTATATCAAAAGATTCACAACCTCTGTTGCGAGGCTTGCCGGATCTTTGATTCCGGTTAACAAAAATGAATCGGTTAAATGTTCAATCATGCCGACCAAACACTCAGCGACAGTTTCCATATCCAGTTCAGAGTGAAAATAGCCAAGCCGCTGTTCTGCTTCTAAGTTCTCTTTCAAAACCATCGCCAAGTCTTTTTTCATTTGTTTTGCTTCCGGGTTAAGAAAAAAGCCGATCTTGGTTAAATCCTTGTCCTCAGCCAGACATTGAAAAACAGATTCCAAAGCAGACAGCACCCGTTTTGTCACATCCTCCGTGTTTAATCCGTTTTCCAGAAGAAGTGACTCTGTCAGCTTTTTGACCCGAGAGTGAAAATCGGTTATTAACTCGGCAAAGATGGCTTCTTTGCTTTGAAAGTACAGGTAAAATGAAGGCTGTGTGAACCCAGCTTTTTTTACAATCTCACTTATCTTCGTGTCATGGAATCCCCGAATCGAAAATTCATTAGCGGCAGCTTTGAGTAACCGTTTCCGGCTTTCTTCTCCTTTACGTCCTTTTTTATTTTTCAACGAGGACCCCCCCCCAAAAATAATACTCGCTAGTAATGTTACTAACGAGTATTATTTCATGGCATTAGCTTCATTGTCAATGATTTCAAACTGATCCTGTTTGCCAGCTTTCTTTATTAAAGGGTCTCATGCATTTCGAATAACTGAATCAATTCATTGCTTCCTATATCAATGGCTTTTCATTCACTGATAAGTATTTGCCAAATAGATTGACATTCAGGCTGTGACAAACTTTATTCTTTTTTTCTAACGAGCATCACTCCAGGGCCAGATAGAGTTTTGCCCGTAAATGCAAGGAACAATTGGGTGCAGCGGCGCATAATGTACTGTACAGAAAGATGGAAGGGTGTGATGGGATGCCGTCTACAGTAATCAACCTATATTATTTGAAGATCAACAGTATTTCGGGCAATGGTTCAATTACAATAGGCGAAGCTGCTTATAACAGCCCTACCAACAATCAAAAATCTCAAGGGACCAACTCTTCTTTCGGTGATACATCACCTACAGAATCCGTAATGGAAAACTTCTTAAACGATCCTGATGTAAATGACCAGACATCTATCGGCAACTCTGATACATCCAACGTTAATGCTCCTCCGATTGCACCACCGCCAATTTTAGATTAAAGGGGTTTCGTCTATGCCATATCAAATTAATATCGCAAATATTAAGATCAACGGCGTCACGCAAAACGGAAATATAGATGTCGGTCCGACTGTGCACAACAGCCATACTGCGAACAGCAAATATTTTGGAGCAAACTTTTCCTTAGGGGATCTTTCGCCTACGTCTTCACTTTTAAACACTGGAAATATTGATTCAGACGTTAGTGACCAAGACCAAATCGGAAACCCTTCTGCGCCGATTTCAAATCAAATTTAAGGAGAATCTCATATGGATTTCGAAAAAATTCGAAAGTGGCTTGAGATTACGAATGAATATAAACAAAGTGACTTTTGGACAAATGTGCTCAAATATAAAGCCCCGGAACATTTTTTTGATTCCGAAGCTTCTACGTTTGTTTACGACTTTTATCAAGATGAGGAATATAATTTTATCATTGTGGAAATGCCCGGTGTGTATGAGGAAGAATTAACGATCCGTTTACTGTCTAAAACCCAGCTGCTGATCAAAGGAACGATCACGCCTGTTTTTCCAGCCGAAATGGAAGTGCTGCGTGAACGGTATTACGGAGAAATTGAGCGAATCATTCAGCTTCCCGAAGCCGCTGAAACTCATTTGTTACAGATTCAGCTGTTAAACGGGCTTCTGCATATTTCGTACCCAAGACAAGTTGAAACCGTTGCGTTCAATAAGGGGCTTTAAGATTGATTGTTCCTTCATTCCTTATCCATAGGGACTGATATATGGTCTTTATATTGATCCACATAAATATCCCCATTACCCAGCAGCACTGCGTACACGGTCTCTTTCACCTTTATGTCTCTTTTTCGCAATTCTTCCAAAAGCCAGGATTCCGTCAAACGATTCTGCTTTAAATTATTCTCAATGATTTCTCCGTCCATAATAAGTTCTATCGGAAGCCTTTGTTCTTGGTTTACCGCAATCATTAAATCCTGTTTGGTCACATGCCGGAATTGCGGTTTTCTTAACACAGTCAGCTGACCATTCGTTTCAAGAATGGCAAAAAGAACTTCTTCGATATTAAATATTTCTTTTTCCCGTAATTGCTGATTTAAATAATCAAGTGTGTAACGCATTTTCCTCATATTTGATTCAAGTATCTTCCCGTTTTGAATCAGCACTGTTGGATCTCCGGCAAAAAATTTCCTCAGCTTCCTGTTCTTTATCGACAGAAACGAAATTAGAAAAATCGTTAGCACAAAAATACTAAACGAAATGGCCATATTGTGCGGTTTTATTGAAGTATTGTAAGCTAATCCGGCAGCAATCGCCCCTAGTGTGATCGCCGCAATAAAATCAAAAATCGTCATTTGAGAGATTGTCTGTTTGCCTAAAATTCGTTCTGCGATTAACAGCAAGCCAAAGCTGGCAACCGTTCTAATGACAACTTCAAGTTCAATCATGTTATGGTGCTCCCCGCTTCCCAGATTGTTTTGGCCAAAACTCCTGCTGCTATCATTGTTTGGCTTAATATATCCATCTATACCAAAAATATTGTTCGGTTCAGGACAGAATGAACCGACTGCCTTTCGGATATATTAAATTGCGATTGGCCGGAAGAAAAGCCAATCCCATGACAAATCTAATTCATCATTGGTCAGGTGGTAGCATGAATTTCACTTGGGAATCTCTTGTTCTCATTGTAGCCGGGGTCATTTTGCTGAGAATTTCAGGAAGGAAATCAATCGCACAAATGACGTCAACTCAAACGGTTGTCATGATTTCGATCGGAACTATTATCGTTCAGCCAATCATTGAGTACAGCCTCTTCAAAACATTAATTGCAGCGGCAATTTTCACAAGCACACTCATCGTTATGGAATGGATCCAAATGAAATCGAACACCATTGAAAAGATGTTAACCGGAAAAGCAAAAATCGTAATTGAAAACGGACAGCTTCATATCGAAAACTTAAAGAAGATGAGACTTACAGCTGACCAGCTTGAAATGCAGCTAAGGCTTCACGGCGTTACGGCTATACAAGATGTTAAAATAGCGACATTAGAGGCCAACGGACAATTAGGAATTGAATTGACTGATGACGCCAAGCCTTTAACAGTCAGGGATCTGAAAAAACTCATTCACCCCGATTTCATAAATAAGGACGGACAAGCCCAGTCTGGCAATCAGAATATTTTTGATGAAGTTGGCAAAAAAAATAAAAAAAACGTCCCTAAAAAGCTGCATTAACAAAAGGCGCTTGTGGCATTTTGCAGGTTTTTGTCTCTTACTGAAAGTTTTTGCCGTTTTGTTTAAGCAATTGCTGCTCTCACACCATATTGTATAAACAGTCATAACGGAGAGGAGAGATGAATGATGAAATTCCCAGTTTATATTCATTCGATATCCGGAAACAGCGTTTTTAATAACGGTTTTGCATTCTCCATCAGCCCTTTCTCTGTTTCTAAAGAGACAGATGGTTCCGGAGGGAATAATACAGGTTTGGTTTTTGAATCCAATGCTTTAAGCCAAACAAGCTCCGCCAATCAAGCCCTACATGTTACAAATGCGGTCCAAGAACTGCTTTCCAAGCTTTTAGCGTAAACATAAGAAATGAACACTTCATGAGGTGCCGTATGGATTTTCCAATTATTCACACAAACTTTTGGGATGCTGTGATAGCTATTCCAATCATCATACTGATAACCCAAATCCTCAAAATATTATTGAAAATCCCCAAAACTTTTGTACCATCAGTTGCCTTAATAACAGGCCTTGTCATTTCTGTTTTCATAAGCCATCGACACAGCCTCTTTTCTGGCGTATTTATGGGCTGGTTTTATGGCTACGCTGCTATAGGCTCCTACTCATCATTAAAAACGACCATCTTATCCTTTAGGCAAACGAAAAACGATACATCAAATTCATAGATGACATATAACGATCTGCCGCCTCTTTATCAGGCGGCTTTATTTCTGCTGATAGGTTGATCATCTTCAAAAGAGACTCATTCACTCGCTATTATTTTTACCATTATGTTGATGCAATGATATAAAAACGCAATATCATAGAAGTAAATAGACTGCCAGCGTCCTCTATGACGGCTACTTCTGAGTGAAAGGAGTTTTTGAAGCATGCGATCTCAAATCAATATCTCAAATCTCACGATAAATGGAATGACACAAAACGCCAATACAGATATCGGACAAAACTTGCAAAACAGCCATACTGCGAACAGCAAAAATTACGGTGTCAATTTCACATTAGGAGATTACTCTCCTTCTCATTCAATTATTATTTCAGCAAGTTGTGATAATGATACAAGTGATCAAGGGCAGGTTGATAACCCTTCTTCGCCTAGTGAAGAATAAATTGATGCAAAAAAAAAGAACTCATTTGAGTTCTTTTTTTTGCCTTATTTCTTTATTCGCCTTCATATAATCGATAAACCCTTTTCAGCTTTTGTTCAAGCTGTTCAAAATGAACAAAACGGGCTTCTCTTAGAAACTCAGTCCCATCAATGAACAAAAGAAGCACAGGAACGGTGAAAACTGAAAATCTGCCGGCGACCTCTGCTACATCGTCAGCATTGATATGCGCCAATTTGATGTTTGGAAACTGATCCAATACTATTCTGAGCTGGGGCAGAACTGCGTGACATACTGTACAGCCAGGCCTTGATATATAAATAAAACTGAATTTGTGCTGTTTAATAAAATTTTCTATAGAATCTAATGAATGTAATTCTGTCATCTCTTTCATCCATTTACTCCTTCAAATAGGTCTGTTTTTCATGACCAAGCTCATCAATACGTATCATTCACTATACAGATTTTTATTTATGATATCAGCTTTTTTGCCTTGCAGAGTACCTGCAATCTTGCCGGAAAATGTAAAAACAAAAGAACACTGACAAGCAGCAACTGTTCTTACATACTTTCTTATTAAAAATGCAAAGCGTAAGCTCCTGAACCGATGAGTGCAACCCCCACGGAAACTGCAATGAGCACCAGGTTATATTCAAAACCTCCCGCGCCATTCGCAAAACCTTTCGCTCCATGGACTTTTACGATGGCACCTAACATAATGATCGTTATGATAGCAGCTCCAAGCGGGAGGAATACGCCTAAAATAAATAGAATTCCGCTTACTAACTCCCCAAGACCTGATAGAGCGGCCGCAACGTTTCCTGGTTTCACCCCAATTGACTCGAACCATTGTCCGGTTCCTTTAATCCCGTATCCGCCAAACCAGCCGAATAATTTTTGTGTCCCATAAAACAAAAACACCACACCAATCATTATACGAATAAGCAACAGTCCTGCATCTTCCATTTGTATCTCTCCTCATCTTTGATTTTATCTAATTCTTTGCTGACAGTATCCAGCAATCATCAATTGAATATATGTTTCTTTATTTTTTATGTGTCAAATCAATCTAACTCTCTTACTTCAAACGGCAGCAGCCCTTGTTCAATTTGTGTGCGATGCGGTTCATATTGCACAGGCAGCATCAGTTTTTCGCCCATTGTATCCTGTGTTTCATCATGTGCAAAGCCCGGGGGATCAGTTGCGATTTCAAACAGGATTTCCCCATGTTCCCTGAAGTAAATGGCATTAAAATAGTTTCTATCCCGAACAGGAGTTACACCATATCCGTGGGAAGCAATATATCTTTGCCAATCTAACTGATCTTCATCATCGTTAGCCCGCCAAGCGATGTGATGCACCGTTCCGGCCCCCATTTGCCCGCGGCCAATAGGCGTTAACTTAAGGTCAATCACATTTCCGATATCACCGGCGGAACGATAACGAACGAAGTCCCCTTCTTTGCCGACTCGCTCCAGCCCCATGATGTTTTCTAAAAGGTCAGCGGTTTTGTCAGGCTGCGCTGATAATAGGGTTGCACCCCCAAAACCTTTAATGGCAACATCGGGCGTTACTTCTCCGAAAGTCCACGTATTAGCCTCTCCTTCTTCTCTTTCCACGATTTCTAAGTGCAGTCCATGAGGATCATCAAATTCTACATATTGTTCCCCAAAGCGCTCGATTTTGGTGTATGGAACGTTGAACTTTTCTAGTCTCTTTTCCCAAAATGCCATAGCCCCTTTCGGCACGACATACGAAGTCACACCAACTTGACCGTCTCCAATGACGCCTTGGCGGGCTCCGGCCCACGGAAAGAAGGTAATGATTGTTCCCGGCTTCCCGCCTTCATTCCCAAAATAAAGATGATACGTACCTGGGTCATCAAAATTGACAGTTTGCTTGACCAAACGAAGCCCAAGCACTCCTGCGTAGAAATCTGTGTTCTCTTGAGGGTGACCGACAATCGCTGTAATATGATGAATTCCCATCGTTTTTTTAGCCATTTTTATCCGCTCCTTTTATATATACTCAACAAACTCATTCACAGGCTTCCGGTAGCCGCGTGGTCTTCTGCTCTCTGTTTTTTCTTTTCCAATCGTAATCATCATGACAACCTCAAATTGGTCGTCTATATTCAAAATCCGTTTTACGGCTTCCGCATCAAAGCCGATCATCGGGCAGGTATCCCAGCCTTTTTCCTTAGCACTCAGCATAAACATCATCGCAGAAAGTGAAGCATTCCTTATCGCCTCATCTCTCTTAAATTGTTCTCCCCTGTTTTCATAAAACGAAACAGTGTCGTGCACCATGTGGTCATACTCTTGCTTATTTAATATCCCCAATACCTTTAAACCTTCATAGATATCAGCCGCTTGTTGATATGCCTGCTTATCCCCTAATACCAAGAGAACCGCAGAAGAGCTAACCACTTTAAATTGTCCGTTTGCGGCCTGCTTCAGCTTTTCTTTTACGTCCTGGTCAAGAACCGTCACATATTTTGTATGCTGCAAATTAAAAGCCGATGGCGCCAATGCAACCAATTCAAACATTTCATTGAGGTCTTCTTTTGTGATTGGATGACCTGAAAGAAAATTGCTTGCAGATCGTCTTTCATTGACTAACTGTATAAATTCAGCCATTACGATACACTCCCTTTTATCTCGAATTCGAGATATTATATTATAAAAAATCCATATTGAATATTGTGTAAAAGAAATGACAACGGATTGAACACTTAGAGTTGCGCTTGATCGCTGATCTTTTCGACCAAATATCTTGAATTAAAATATCTTGAATATGAGATAATAGTAAAATACAGATCTTCTCATGTCAATAGGTTTTTGAAAATTAGGTGGAAATTTTTCACTGACGGCAGCATTTTAATAGCGAATCATCACTGTTGTTACATAAGAACTCATTTGTTTGCTGTATGACCTTTTAGCATAGCTCCAACTTTTTTTCTGTCACCTTATTTATTAGTAAACAGGAAACAACGTTGCTATAGACCCACTCGAAATTGAATTGGTATGATAAACAAAGTGATTACACAGGAAAGGATACGGAGAGCGTATATAGAGCACTCCTATTTTTTTGTGCAGTTTTATAGGAGGAAAAAATGGCAAGTGAAAGAGAACAAATAAGCAGAAAAGTTGCTTTGATTGCATTGATCGCCAATCTGATCTTAATGGCAGGAAAGGTCTTTTTTGGGCTGGTAGGCGATAGTGAAGCCGTGTTTGCAGACGGAATACATTCCGCGGCAGATGTCGTTGCTTCGATTGCAGTCTTGGCAGTGATCGGAATTTCCAATAAACCGCCCGATCAAGACCATCCTTTTGGTCACGGAAAAGCTGAAGTCATTAGTGAGGCGATTGTAGGAATTATCTTAGTGATCGTATCCGTTTATATCCTCATAGAAGCGATTCTGTCCTTTGTTAAAGGGCCAAGCGTTCCCCAATACAGCGCATTGTTTGCGGCTCTGATTTCGTACGTGGCTAAGGAAATCTTATATCGTTATTCTATAAAGCAAGGGAAAAAATGGAACAGCAAAGCGATTATAGCGATTGCGTACGATCATAAAGGCGATATCGTTGCCTCTCTTGCCGCTTTTATCGGCGTCCTGTTGGCTATCATCGGAAACACCCGCGGATGGTCCTATCTGTTGTACGCCGATGCCATTGCCAGTGCAATCGTTGCTTACCTCATTTTTAAGATTTCAATGGAATTAATCAGGCCGTCTGTTGATGTGCTCATGGAAAAGAGTGTTGATCCCGAGCTGATAGAGGAATATAAAGCTGTTATTTTTCAATGTGATCAAGTAAAACGAATTGATAGAATCCGCGCGCGAGAACATGGCCACTATAAATTGCTTGATGTCCGTTTATCTTTGGATCATGATTTGACAATTAAGCAGGGACACGATATTGCCCGCGAAATTCGAAATGAAATCAAAAGACAGTTTTCAGATGTAGAAGAAGTGCTCATCCATGTAAATCCTTATTTCGAAGAGTGAAAAGCTCCTTTTTAGAAGGAGCTTTTTCTTTATGATGCAAACTTTACCTTTAGAACTCGCCGTACTATATAATGTGTGTATATCAATCATAGGCACAGAAAGGTTGTTAGAATGAAGGAATTTTTTTCGATTGGAGAAGTGTCAAAGTTATTCAATGTGAAAATCTCTGCTCTTCGGTATTATGATGAAATCGGCCTTTTGAAACCGGAATATAAAGATGAGCAAACGAACTATAGATATTATTCTACCCAACAGTTTGAGCGGCTTGATACCATCAAGTATTTGAGGGCCCTAGGCCTGCCAATCAATAAGCTTCTTGATTTTTATAACTCTCAAAATACAAACACTCTTCTTCATTTACTAAAAAGCCAGCAGGCTGAAATTGATCGCAAAAAGAAAGAATTGGAACGCATCGAACGAAAGATCTCCCGACGCATCACACATATAGAAGATGCCGTTAACATGCCGTTACATCAAATTTCAAAAATCAAACTTCCCGCAATGCGTGTGGCTTACTTGCAGCATGAATATGTTCTCGGTCATGATATCGAACATTCGTTAGCTGAATTGAGAACCCACCTGAATGTAAACGAAGATATATTCATAGGCAAGATCGGTTTATCCATTTCTGCAGCAAATGTGAAAGCAAAACAGTTTGACAAATATTCCAGTATATTTATGATTCTTGAAGATGAAAATGAAAAAACTTCTTCAGAAATCATCTTTCCTTCAAGAGAATATCTGCAAATTAGGTTTAAAGGGTCACATCCAGAAGCCGAACCATACTACAAAAAATTACTGGCATATATGAAAGAACATCATTATGAAGTAGCAGGGGACTCAATCGAAATCACACTCATTGATTATGGCATTACGAATAACCTAGATAATTACGTGACTGAAATCCTGCTGCCCATCAAATAATCTCATGAATATGTTTTGATCTCCCTTGACTCTCTACTAACTAGAGGGTTTATTTTTTATGCAGGAATGATTTTTGGAGGAGAAAGCTTATGTTTGGAACGATTTTTAACACAGTGATGATCATTGCAGGAAGCATAATCGGAGGGATATTCAAAAAAGGCATTAAAGATGAATACCAGGATATTTTGATGCAGGCAATGGGATTCGCTGCAGTCGCGCTGGGGATCAACGCCATTACACAGCATTTGCCTGATAGTAAATATCCCATTCTATTCATCGTGAGTTTAGCCATTGGAGGTTTGCTAGGCCAGATCATCAATTTAGAATTACGATTCAACAAGCTGGTGAACAAATTTTCTAAAAGTAATTTAGCAGAGGGCTTATCTACTGCGGTCTTATTATTTTGTATAGGTTCGCTGTCAATATTGGGCCCTGTTGAAGCCGCTTTGCATGGAGATTATACATACCTCCTGACAAACGGGATGTTAGATGGGATCACCTCCATTGTGCTCGCTTCAACTTTTGGTTTTGGAATAGCGGCTGCAGCCATTGTATTATTTGCCTGGCAGGGCTCCATCTATTTATTTGCTAAAGTAATGGAGAGCGCAATCAATACAGACCTTATTAATGAAATCACAATTGTGGGAGGCATACTCATCCTCAGTTCAGGTCTAAGCATTCTTGGAATCAAGAAGTTCAAAACATTGAATTTGCTGCCTTCCCTCTTGATCCCTCCTGTTGTGATTTTTGTGATTCATGCATTTGGATTGCGGTTTTAATGAAGCGGCTCCACAAAGGAGGTTAATATTCTGTTATATTGATTTTCAATAATCTGTTCCAATCGTTTTATTTCCTTTTTATCTTGGATTTGACGTCTAACAACAACTGTATTATATTGTAAATAAAGTCTGTTATATCAAAATCAGATTCCCCATCACGAAACGGCACATTCATTTAAACAATGTTGGGAGGGGCATTTGTATGTCAAACCATTCATCTAGTATTCCCGAATTAAGTGACAACGGTATCCGCTATTATCAAACTTATAATGAAAGTCTTAGTCTTTGGCCGGTCCGTTGCAAATCATTCTATATATCTACTCGTTTTGGTCAAACACATGTGATTGCAAGCGGCCCAGAGGATGCCCCGCCGCTTGTATTACTCCACGGAGCATTATTCAGCTCGACGATGTGGTATCCCAACATCGCCGATTGGAGCAGCAAATACAGAACTTATGCAGTTGATATCATAGGTGATAAAAACAAGAGTATTCCTGAGAATGTAAGCGGTACAAGAACGGATTACGCCAATTGGCTTCTTGATGTGTTTGACAATCTGGGGATCGAAAAGTCCCACATGATCGGACTTTCGCTTGGCGGTCTCCATACGATGAATTTCCTTTTACGTATGCCTGAGAGAGTAAAAAGCGCAGCTATACTGAGTCCGGCAGAAACGTTTTTGCCATTTCATCACGATTTCTACAAATACGCTCTTGGCCTTACAGCGTCAAATGGAGTTGAAACATTCTTAAATTGGATGATGAATGATCAGAATGTGCTGCACCCGATTTTTGTGAAGCAGTTTCAGGCAGGGGTAATGTGGCAGGATGGATCAAGAAATCCAAATCCTAAAGCAGACGGATTTCCGTATGTTTTTACCGATGAGGAATTACGTTCAGCAAGAGTTCCTATCCTATTATTACTTGGTGAACATGAAGTCATCTATGATCCCCACTCAGCCCTGCACCGAGCCTCTTCATTCGTTCCTGATATTGAGGCGGAAGTCATTAAAAATGCCGGACATGTTTTATCGATGGAACAACCCGCTTACGTAAATGAACGTGTAATGCGTTTTTTCAATGCAGAAACAGGCATTTCACGGTAAGGGCTTATAAGATAGTGTTTTGCATTCATAAAGACCTGCAATATACTTCTAGCCGGGCATTTCAAAAAATAGAGTCTCTCTCATGGACTCTATTTTTCTTGGACAAAACCCGCAGCTGGTTTTGTGTGCTTGTTTCTTTAGGTTTCTTATATGATCAGTTGTAAAATCCTTTATTTTCAAGAAGGATTCTCAAGATCCTTGGCATCAAGTAGTGAATGCAAAGTCAAAAAATCATATCACTTCTCCTGGGATGCCTGCTAGTATGATGCAGCTTCTGCCAATATGAAACAAAGTTCCATCCATATCGAAAATGAGTGATGGCGCCATAAGTGTCTCCTTTTAACTGCCGACTTCATCTTCTAAATACTACCATATGCAAAAAAAGCAGATCATTAAAGATCTGCTTTTTCTATTACACACTGATTTGTTTCTTTTGTTCATGATCTATTTCCGGCTGTATTTCCTTTGTCAGTTGATGCCCTTCTATATCCACATTCGGAATCATCTTGTCTAACCATTTCGGCAAATACCAGGCTGCATTCCCCATCAGCTTCATGACACTTGGAATCAGTGTCATTCTTACAATAAAGGCATCAAAGAGCACACCAAAGGAAAGAGCTAATCCGTTGGCTTTAATAGAAGCTTCGCCTGCAAAGATAAATCCTGCAAAAACGAAGATCATGATCAAGCCGGCTGCTGTAACAACAGGACCACTGTGTTTTAATCCAGCCTGAATGGCTTGTACTGGATTGTTTGTTTTTACATATTCTTCACGCATTCTGCTGACAAGGAATACTTGATAATCCATGGCTAACCCGAACAGAATCCCAATCGATAAAATCGGCAGGAAGGCGAGTATCGGCCCTCTTTCAGGTATTTTGAAAAAGTCGATGAGATTCCCGTCTTGCAAGACAAATACACAGATCCCAAGAGTGGCTGTCATCGTCAACACGAAACCTGCAACAGCAACAAGCGGCACAAGCAGCGAACGGAAAACGATGGTCAGCAATACAAACGCAAAGCCAACAATAAGTACAGCAAACACCGGTATCGCATCATTCAATCGATCTGAAATGTCAATATTCACTGCAGTCGATCCAGTAACAAGCAAATCTACTCCGTTTTTATCTGACAAACTGCGTACATCGTGTACCAAATCTTTCGTTGTGACATCATTTGGACCTGTTTCCGGAACGACCGTAATGATGGCAAAGTTCCCTTCTTTATTAGGCATTGCAGGGGTGACACTTGCTACATGGTCTAAACCCTTTATTTCTTTCACTGCATCTGCGAAAGCCTCCGCCTTATTTTCTGTAGCATTTGTGGCATCCGCTACGATTGTTAATTGGCCATTAAATCCTTCTCCAAAGCCTTCGGCAAGCAAGTCATATGCCCGGCGATCCGGATTATCCTTAGCTTTCATCCCAGCATCAGGCAAGCCCAGTTCCAAATGCATAGATGGGATACTAATGACGATCAAAATCAGAATGCTGCATACACTTAGCATGATAGGATTTTTGGTGACAAAGCGTCCCCAGACATTTGTTTCAGTGCTTTGTTTTTCTATTTTCTTGTTTGATTTCGGAATCATCCGCTTCCCTGCAATCGATAAGACCGCAGGCACAAGTGTGATGGAAGCCAAGACAGCCATCAGTACACTAAGCCCTGCTGTCAGCCCCATCGCAGACATAAAGGGAATGTTAACAACAGTCAATCCGCAAAGTGCAACGATAACAGTAAGTCCGGCAAAAACGACTGCGCTTCCCGCTGTTCCCACGGCTCTCGCAATTGATTCATTCTTTTGTATGCCCTCGCCTAAAAACTGGCGGTGTTTCATAAAAATAAATAAAGCATAATCAATACCAACAGCAAGGCCAATCATTCCGGCTAATGAAAGACTGACGGAAGCAATATCAAATACTTGTGTCCCAATCAAAACCAGTCCAATACTTACACCTAAACCAATCAGTGCAGTTAAAATCGGCAAACCTGCTATTAATAAAGAACCGAATGTAATGGCTAAAACGACAAAAGCCAAGATAATGCCGACAATTTCAGAGACACCGCCTATCTCCATCTCGGCTCCCGGTACATCTCCGCTTAGCTCAGTTTGCAATCCTTCATCATCAGCCATTTTCAAACTGTCTTTTAAGTGTTTGATAGAGTAATCCTTTATATCATCTGCTGATGATTTATACTTGATATCAGCATAGGCAACTGTGCCATCTTTCGCGATTGTCCCTGTCACAAAAGGACTTGCAATCGAGTCAACAGAATCATCTTTACTGATTTCTTTGAGCGTATCTTCTATTGCTTTTTTTGCTGGCTTCCCAGTAAGTTTCTCCCCATCACCAGCACCGAAAATAACCCGTATGCTCCCTTTATCAGGACCGTGAGGAAATTCTTTTTGAATCACATCCATCGCTTTTTCCGAAGGTGTGTCAGGTATGGACATATCCTCAGAAAAACTTGGTTTCAAGGTGACTGCAAGGCCTATCGAAGCAACTAACACAACGATCCACGCACAAATTGCTTTTATGCGATTGCGAGCAACCCATCCTCCTAATGTATATAACATTTTTGACATGATAATCTCCTTTCAACACATTGCTTGATCACATTCTTTCTCATTGTAGTTGACAATGAAATGAAAAAAACGTACATTCGGGCATGTACGTTTGGGCAATTTTCAAATATGCAGTTTAGTTGTCTATTGTCAGAATACCTTTTTGCATGGCAATCGTTACTGCCTCAGTTCTTGAATTCGCGCCTAATTTATTGTAAATGGACGTTAATCTGGACTTTACTGTTCGCTCAGAGACGCCCAAATCAAAGGCAATCGCTTTGCTTTTAAGACCTTTAGCAATTGCTTTTAGAACAATGACTTCCTTTTCTGTCAGCTGCGTCTCATTGCGCTGCTTTTTCATCCGCTCAAATTGGATTTCTTGCAGACGTTTGAGGATATCAGGCTGCAACAGCACATTTCCTCTGATCGCTGCATCCATTGTGTGAAAAAGGGTTTCTGAACTCGTATCCTTTAACAGATATCCTTTCGCTCCTAATTCAATCCCTTCGATCATTAAGTGATCTTCATTATATGTAGTCAAAATAATGATGGGGGTATCGTGTTTTTCTTTTATTTGTTTAATGGCCTCTAACCCGCTCATCTCCGGCATATACAAATCCATCAGAATGATATCCGGTTCTAATTCATCTGCAAGACGGACTGCGACTTTTCCATTTTCCGCCTCTCCTATAATGGTGTATTGATCATTCGTTTCAATTAAAAGCTTCAGACCTTCCCTCACGACAAGATGGTCATCAACGATTAAAACCTTATTCATCTTGCATCTCTCCCTGAATTGGTACAGTGATCTCAATTTGTGTTCCTTTCAATTTTGTACTCTTGATATTGAATTGGCCATTTATTGCCCTGACGCGTTCTTGTATGCCAAGAAGCCCATAATGTCCTCTCTTTTTCTTTCCTTTTTCAACATCAAATCCCTTGCCGTTATCCTTAACTGTTAAATGGAGCCTTCCCTTTTCATCATCCCAAATGGATATCCAGATTGTTTTCGCCTCAGCATGCTTTGCCGCATTCGTCATGCATTCTCCAATGATGTAATAACAGTTTTCAGCTGTACGCACATCCAGCACCTGGTGCAATCTGTAATCTAATAAACAAGCCATGCCTGTCGACTCTATAAAATGATCCATTAGCGAGGTAATTCTTTCTTTTAAAACACCGATTTCTTCTGATTTGCTGCGGAGATCGTCAATAGCTGAACGTGCATCAGCTAATGTGCTTTTCACTCTTTTCATCGATTGTTGTATGATTTCCTTCGCTCTCTCTGTGTTGCCTTTGGCGAGATGAACATGAATCGCATCCAGCTGCATATTTAAACTGACAAGACCTTGAGCAAGCGTATCGTGTAAGTCTCGGGCCATCCGCTGTCTTTCGTTCTGCAGCGTCAGCTGTTCTACCTGCTGATGAGCCAGCTCCAGCCTTTCAAGAGTCAATTGAGCTTTTATTTTTTCATCGACTTGGGCAAAAAATGTTGCAGCATAAGTGATGATGACAATCATGATTGGCCCAGCAATAACAATAAAATGCAAAACTTCACCTTTATGAAGGTGAAATGCCGAATTTATGACCAGCAGCAGCAATAGATAAAGAATGAGAAAAGTCCTTCTTCTGTCTGCCATTCCTATAATTTGTCCAATTAAAAATGCATAAAGGCCGATAATCACAAGTATAAAGAAGCCAGTCATGAGATTAGCAAGTGCAAAGGTGATCAAACCTTGTACCGCGAAATACAGAATCACTCTTTTCTTAACCCAGCGATATGAGTGCCAATGAAGCAAAGCAAAAATGGCGATTAATATGGTAAACGCATAAAGCAATAAAATGGACCAGCCCCCAGAAACAAATTGCAGCACGATAGAGGCTATATAGATCATGAGAATAAAAGCCAGGCCCGGCACTCTGAGTGCAAGCATGTTTAATGCCCGCCTATCATGTGAGTAATATTTATCTTTGAAAGGATTCCTTATAAGCAAACCTTATCCACTTCCTTTACCTGTTTCACCGAATAGAGATTCATGAAAATCGAACCCATATTTCAACGTGCAAACATACATGTATCCAATCATTTTATAGGAAGAGAAGGAACACAACAATATCAGGTGCAGGGAAACATTAGAGTTTCCAATAAGTGATCATTGCCCAAACGTACATGAACGTTCTGCCTCTATGTACGTTTTATCTTTTCAAATTTACCTTTAAAATCATAAGGAACTTACTATTCATTGAAGGAATGATCATCATTGAAATCGATTGATCTCACAATTTTATCATTAAAGAGAAAAGGAATCCGGACTGAGAAGGTATTAAAAAATCAGAACCCTGATCGATTAAGCCATATGACAGACAAAAATGCGCAACCAAAAAGCAAGGAAAAAGAAGATTGAACATGTATTGGTTTCTAGGTGCTTTATTATATTTTCTGATCGGTACTTATATATTCATTAGAGTCACTAGAGACAGCCAATCAGGCTCATGGATACTGCTTGCATTAGCAGCTCCACTCATCATTGCTGGCTACCCTTATTTTTATTCAAAGAAACTTCTTTCCAAAAGACGGTGATACAGCTGTCATTCAAACCGCACATTGGTAAAATGATCAATACCGGGATACAATCTAGGTATTCTATGGAAAGGAGTCTTGCCTTATGAGTCAAAGAGTGTCCTACTATGAGATTGCACCTGAAGGTATGAAAATCATGATGGATATGGAGAAATACACGAAACAATCCTCAATTAACCGAACGACGAGAGAACTAATCAAAATCAGAGTCTCTCAAATGAACGGCTGTGCCTTCTGCATAGATATGCATACGTCCGATGCCCGCAAAATGGGAGAAACTGAACAGCGAATTTACTGTTTACATGCTTGGAATGAATGTGATTTTTACTCACCTGAAGAGAAAGCGGCTCTCGAACTATCTGAACACATCACGCTCATTCCATCTAAAAGGGTTCCTGATGAGCTATATCATCGGGTGCGGGAACATTATGATGAGAAACAATATGTTGACCTTGTTCTGATCATTAATCAAATAAACAGTTGGAACCGCATCTCGATTGCAATGGGGAATCGAGCTGCTTCAAAATAAGAAGAAGGAGTAAGATTAGAACAAATCTTACTCCTCCCTAGATTTCGTACCGCATCATCTGATGTTTCCGTTTCAACATCCTAAATCTTCACGTTTAGGTGCTTTTCAAACGCGATTTTCCCGCTTTGTGTAATCCTAATCGCTCTCGTTTTAGGCATACGAACGATCCACTCTTCTTCTAACATGCACACCAATAGGGCGTTTCCTAATGCTCCTGCAATATGATGCTGCCGTTCACTCCAATCCAAACAGCAGCGGGCAAAGGCTCTCCTCTTATTCCGTTGTTGCTCTTCATTGATGCCTAACTTTGAAAAGAATAAAGCACCCTCTGAAGTCACCTCAAAGTTTAAATCAACTTTTTTTAACATCCCCTGCTCAACTAATGAATGTGCCATTTGCACGCCCACATAACCTGCCAAATGATCATAACAGGTACGGGCGAAATGCAAGTCCTTTTTCTCTTTTGACTCTTTTAAAGATTTGACTTTTGCTTTAGGCGCAATATGAAGCAATTGTTCGATCACATTTGCAGCATCTGAGTCAGACAATCTGTAATACCGATGTCTCCCATGCTTCTCTACGCTAATCAGCTTTGCTTCAAGCAATTTATTCAGGTGAAAACTGGCGGTTTGAGGTTTAATGTTAGCGAGATATGCAAGCTCTCCCGCAGGGTGTATCCTGCCATCCATCAGACTGAGAAGAATGGAAGAACGCGAGGGATCTGATAGCAACGAAGAGATTTTTGCAATATTAGGATTCATGATTTTCCTCCTTACATTCATATTTCGATGATAGTTGAAATGTTAATCCTTTACAATATAAATGTAAGCGTGACAAGGAGGAAAAAACGTTGGACATCAAAAAACAAGACACTCGTCAATTTAAGGAAATCAAACCCAAGATCATGTATTATGGTACCTCGACATTTCTTCTAACCACATTGAATGAGGATGGAACCACTAATATTAGTCCTATGTCTTCTTCTTGGGCTCTTGGACATTATATAATCCTTGGAGTAGGACTGGGAGGAAAAGCCATCGACAATTTGGAAAGACACAAAGAGTGTGTCATAAACTTGCCTGGCCCGGAATTATGGGAAAACATTGAAAGAATTTCATCTTATAGCGGAAAAAAGAGTATACCGCCTTTAAAGAAGCAGCTCGGATTTACATATAAAAAAGAAAAATACGAGGCAGCAGGGTTAACGCCTTTACAATCAAAAACAGTATCACCAACACGAATTAAAGAATGCCCTATCCAAATCGAAGCCGAAGTGAAACACATTCGGCTTCCAGAATATGAATCGTCATTCGCAATTGTAGAGACGCAGGCACTGCATTTTCATGCCGAGGAAAGTATCATTCTGGACGAAAACCATATCAACCCTTCCAAATGGAGCCCGCTTATCTATAATTTCAGACATTATTTTGGTTTAGGAAGAGAAGTCGGAAAGACTTTTCGTTCAGAGACATGATTATTTTAAGACCGAACCATGATTTGGTCTATTCTAGTAACCCTTGTTATTATCAGATCAAGCGATCATTAGGCTTGATCTCTTTTTTAGTGAAACATCCATTTAAGGATATAAAAGTTACCTGCTTGCCAATTCTTTTATCATTAAACCCAACTCATAAATCCCCTTTTGAAGGTCTTCAAGAGATGCATAAGCATATGATAAGCGAATATAATTCCCTTTTTCCTGAGCATAGATACTGCCGAGATTGAGCAGAATCCCTTTTGATAAGGCTTTAGTATAAAGTAATTTCATTGATATGGAAGGCAATATTTTTATCCAGACAAAAAAACCTCCTTTTGGGATATTCCATGTCGCCACATCTTTCAAATGAGTTTCTAAAGCACTCAAGGCCAATTCTCTTCTCACCTTTAATTGCTGCCTAACCTTTTCTACATGCTGCTGGTAGTGGACGGAAGTAAACCACTCTGCCGCTACTCTCTGGGATAGCGAACTGGATCCGTAATCTGTTTGCATTTTAATGTCAGATAAACGTTCAATCACCGGTTCCGGTCCGACGATCCATCCAATCCTCAAACCTGGGCTTAATGTTTTCGATAAACTTCCTATGTACAGTACGTGTCCATTTTTATCAATTGTTTTAATAGGATATGGCGGAATTTCATCGATCCATAACTCACGATAAATGTCATCTTCAATAATAGGAAGCTGTGTATTCTCACTTACTGCCAGGATCTCTTCACGCCGCTTTTTAGACATAAGAATACCAGTCGGATTGTGAAAACATGGATTTGTATATAAGATAGCCCTTCCCCGCTCTCCTCTTGTTAAATGAACATTTTCAGGCAAAAGTCCTTCATTATCCATAGGAAGTCCAGTCAGCTTCATACCAGCTGATTGAAATACGTGTAATGAATAAAGGTAAGAGGGCTGATCAAGATAAACGGTTGATCCTCTTTGTAACAGCCCCATTGATATCAGCTGCAAGGCTTGCAACGCTCCTGAGACAATCAGAATGGAAGAAGATGAGACGTTGATTCCAATGGTTTTTAAATAGTTGCTTAATGCCTCCCTCAAAGGTAAGTAACCTTTTGGTTCTTCATAACCGAATGCCTCCATGTGATGAGATACCTTCTCCATCATCTCTTTCATAACAGCCAAAGGAAAAATCTCAGCTGAAAGTTCACCTTTACTGAGCTGTATAAGGTCTGTATTTGATTCTGATTGATTTATCTCTTGAACGATTTTTCGGCTTGGCATCTGAATGCCAGAGGTGACATATTGATCCCAATCGGGAGCAGAATTCTTAGCCATCAGTGTCCATGTGTTGTTGATAACAACTGTGCCTTTCCCCATTGTGCCTTCTATTAGCCCATCGGCCATCAATTCCTCTAACGCTGTAATCACTGTGCTCCGATTTACCTGAAAATCTTTTGCAAGCGTGCGCTGGCTTGGAATCTTGCTTCCAATCGGCCACTCGCCATTTCCTATTTTCTCTTTAATAAAATGAACGATTTGTCTGTACTTAGGGAGCTTTTTCATCTTTTTTTCTTCTGGAAAGCTCATAGAATCGGTCTCCTTAAAATAAATTGGTTGGGTCAAAATCCGTTTAACTGGTTGAAGCCATATCACCAAATCTTTATTAATATAAAAACATATTAAATAACTGGTTGGTTTTTGTAAAGAGGAGTGAGAGGAATGCGAAAGAAAACAGTTCAAATAATGATATCTCATAGTCTCATGATTGGTTTATGGGCATCTGCTTTTCCGGGAATTCGCGCAGGACTAGAAGGGTACACACCAGAACACCTTGCTTTATGTCGTTTGTTAATCGGCTCTATGGCATTATTGCTTTTTGCTGTTTTGACTCAGATGCGCCTACCCGACTTGAAAGACATTCCTGCCATTTTTCTTTTAGGATTTTTAGGATTTGCACTCTATCACATTTTGCTGAACATCGGTGAAAAAACAGTTAGTGCCGGAGTTGCAAGCTTACTCGTTACTACGGCACCGATCTTCTCAGCCATGCTATCCCGCCTGTTTTATAAAGAGCATTTTGGATTTACGAAATGGCTTGGCTCTATGATCAGTTTATTGGGTGTATTATTGATTGCATTTGGGGCGGGAGACTTTACATATTCAATGAGCGGTATCTTGGTCATCCTGCTGGCAGCATTTTCGGAGAGTATTTATTTCGTTTTTCAAGCCCGCTATATAAAAAAATATGGTTTTATTCCATTCGTTACATTCACCATTTGGGGCGGAACAATACCTATGCTTGTGTTTCTGCCAGGCTTAGGCGAAGAGATGATGAACGCTTCAATAAGCGCAACTTTGTCTATCGTTTACTTAGGATTATTGCCGACGGTTATTCCTTACTTCGCACTAGCATATGTCACTTCACTCGTCGGTGCTTCAGAAGCAACCCTTTCACTTTATGTTACACCGGCTTTAGCCTTGATCATATCTTGGATCTGGATCGGCGAAATACCCACACTGCTCTCTCTGCTAGGCGGAGTGGTTACAGTTGGCGGGGTATGTTTTACCTACCTAAAAGTAAATAAAATGAATAAGATTTTCATCACCCATTTTTCTGCTAAAAGGGTAAAAAAACTCTAAAACAAAAAAGATACCAACATCGGTTGGTATCTCCTTTTAAGGTTTTTTCATTAAGGTTAGCCAGAGTAGTAAATAGTGTATTCCGTTACCGTCTTAAACCCTAGTTTAGCTGCTAATGCAATGGACGAATTGTTGCAGATATCACAATCCCAGCTAGGAACAATCCCATTTTCCATACAAAACGCTATAAACCTATTTGCTACGCAATAAGCTAACCCCAGTCCTCTATATTCCTCAAGTGTATAGATATCCATTTCCGCTCGATTATGCCCTAAAAATATAGAAGTACACTCACTTACTACATGATTGCCATGTAATACGGCAAATCCAAAACCTTTTGAAGCAAACTGTGAGACAGAATTCCAATACTCCTCATAATAAGCGCTGTTAAACGCTGTGCTGTGTGAAATGATGTCTTCGTCTATTCTTTTCAATACAAGCCCCTTTGGCAGTTGCAAAGTCTTTTTGGAATATTTTGGTTGATAAGAAAATGCAGCTCTTCTCATTTGGTTCAAGTCATCTTTCAGTATGGGTTTCAGTACGCTATCCCATGTATCACTGGAAGAAAACAAGGTAAATCGTTTTGATGATTTCACTTGTTCTTCATAATATCCTGCAATGAAATCATGAAAATCCCGATTCCCTTGGTCTCCCGCTATAAAATAAATGCCTGATTCAGTTCCTATAAAAAACGATTTAGGAAAGGTTTGATCATCTGCATAAACAGCTCCCGGAATGGTTTGGTCTAATATTGAATAGACAAATGTGGGACAATATTTGTCATCAAACATCGTTTTTAAGCTACTGTATTTTTCTTTTGTTAATTCCTGCAAAACAGACAACTCCTTTAAAACACCGTCTCCTTCATGATTCTGTTCACAAATCAATTTTCCTCTGTCACCAGCTAAATAACTTCCCTGTTACGAATCTCAGACTAATAAAAACAGGTGTCTGCACTCAGCTCGCAGACACCTGTTGAACAACACATTGCATTATATAACCCAAGGAAACGCTAGTATATCGATTCTTTATTCCCCAGTTACAGCAAACTGTTTTAAACGGTCACCAATTTCATCACGGACCCTTTGGAAACACTTCTTCTGTTCCGTGTGCTTTTGCCGGATCATCAAATTTCTCCGATGTTTGATTTGAAATATCAATCCCTGCTTCTTTCATTGCTTTGACAGCACTCGATGTCATCCTTGAGCTTCGATTCCTGCGCTGTACACATTCCACTTAGCCCCAAGGTATTTTCTCCCCCACCCTTCAGCCATTTGGCTGCGGCAAGAGTTACCAGTGCATTGTTTTCCTTGATATAGTGACCTTGTCCTTTTAGAAACAAGAATGGATTATCAGCAGCCAAATATACAGGCCGACAAGTGTGATCAATAAAGTGGGTATCGTGAGGATAATTCCTGTTTTAAAATACGTGCCCCAGGAAATCTTCATACCTTTGTGCGAAAGAACATGAAGCCATAATAATGTCGCTAAGGAACCAATCGGTGTTATTTTAGGCCCTAAATCTGAACCGATCACATTTGCATAAATAAGCGCTTCTCTCATCATCCCATGTGTATCTGTACCGGCAATGGCCAATGCGTCAATCATAACAGTCGGCAAGTTATTCATAATGGAAGAAAGAATCGCCGCAATAAAGCCCATTCCAATTGTCCCAGCAAACAATCCTTGATCAGCTGCGGCTTGAATCACATCTGAAAGGACATCCGTTAATCCGGCATTTCGGACACCATACACAACAACGTACATGCCAATTGAAAAGAATACGATAGCCCATGGCGCCTCTTTCACCACTTTCTTTGTATGGACGGCCGGACTCTTTTGCGCAGCGATTAAGAAAATGATTGCAATGCTGCCCGCTACCACTGATACAGGGATAGAAAAAAATTCACTTGCAAAATATCCAATTAACAGCAGCCCTAAGATATACCATGACAGTCTGAACATGTTTTGATCTTTAATTGCTTCAACAGGTTTTTTAACCTCAGTCAGATCATAGCGTTTTGGTATGCTTTTTCTAAAGAAAAGGTAAAGTACAATGATGCTCGCCAGCAGCGAAAACAGGTACGGGACAACCATTCTGGATGCATAATCAATAAACGTAATATGAAAATAGTCCGCTGAAACAATGTTGACCAAATTGCTTACTACAAAAGGAAGCGAAGTGGTATCCGCAATAAATCCGCTGGCAATGATAAAAGGAAAAACTAATTTTTCATTAAAATGTAATGCTCTGACCATCGCTAATACGATTGGTGTCAATATAAGAGCTGCACCGTCATTTGCAAATAACGCGGCGACGATAGCTCCTAATAGAGATACATAAACGAACATCCGCACACCGTATCCTTTTGCAGCCTTAGCCATATGAAGCGCTGCCCATTCAAAGAAACCGATATTATCAAGAATTAACGATATCAGTATGATGGCCACAAAAGCCAAGGTCGCATTCCAAACAATCCCTGTCACAGTTAACACATCATGAAAATTGACAACACCTGCTATTAGAGCTAAAACTGCGCCTCCACAGGCTGACCACCCTATAGATAAATTTTTCGGCTGCCATATGACCAATACTAGAGTTAATAAAAAGATGAATACTGCCAAAATCATTGATGTCAATCTAATGCCTCCTTACTGGCAACACGCTTGAGTTTTCTTTTGTTTGATATGGTTTAACAATTCATCCTCTTGATCAATTTGATGTAAGATCAATTGCAATGTATCAAACTCAGGACAGGAACCATTTATTGAATAATAACGCCATTGGCCTCTTCTGTCCTCATTCACAAAACCTGCGTTTTTTAATTTCCGCAAATGCTGGCTTATGGCGGGCTGGCTCATTTCGAACATATCAACCAATTGACAGACACAATATTCTTTTTCAAGAAATAATCTCATCATTATAAGCCTAGTTTGATCACTAAGTGTTTTCAAACAACGAGTCATCGCCGCAACATCAATCGTCATATGAGCTCCTCCTTCCCAAATCAATATATAAGCAAATCGTTATATACACGCCAAATGATTATACATTCCCCTTTACGTTTCCATATGTAGCGCTCCGTATATCTTAAGGATCAAAACTTTGAAACGAAAACCTGAGTCGCTCCCCGCGTTTCCTTAGCGCCCCCGTCATTATATAAACTTTTATTTATATAAACAATCCCTTATATTTGGAACATCAAATATTCCGGTATAAATATTAGACTATTTCAGTTATGGGAGTAGTCATAGAGCCCAAGATGAAAATAGACAGATCCTCTGGATATTAAAAAACAGGTCTCTTTAGAGGCCTGTTTACATTGCAAGTATTTTTTCCATTGCCATGACACCTACATAATGGCCATCGATTTTCCCCTGTTCTTTAAATACTCCAACTTTGCGATATTCCATTGAAGTACAGGACACTTGTTCCAATCGATGA
This sequence comes from Bacillus sp. PS108, assembly GCF_037963335.1. NCBI lineage: Bacteria > Bacillati > Bacillota > Bacilli > Caryophanales > Bacillaceae > Bacillus > Bacillus sp. PS108. The sequence goes on along the minus strand of NZ_CP150155.1, from coordinate 552,317 downwards.
AAAGGAAATGTAATAATATGTATTCACGATTGAATGACTTCTTTTTCGACATCCGATAAGAGAACTTTTCCCTCGATGATTCCGCTCAGCAACAAAAATCTTATATTTCACTGTACGATGGAACCAATTTGTCATATAATCCGCAGCTTTTGCAGTTCTTATCAGCTACATACTCTCTGTAGCAGAGGTAGCTTGAACTCCCTTAAACGCGTTCATCACCAAATCATGCACATAGGAATCATTCACCTCATCCCCTGTTATAAGCAGACGATAGAAAATTGGTCCGTAAATGAGATCTATGCTTACTTCAATATCAAGATTCTCTCTCAATTCACCTTTCTGAATCCCCTTTTCTAGAAGGCCTTTCGCTTGGAGGCGGCGAGGCTGGAAAAATCGCGTGCGATATTCTTCTGCCAATTTTTCATCCAACTGCCCTGCACCTATTAATTCCTTAATAACGGTTCCTTCCCGGCTTGTCAAAAACCTAGCTAAATTCGTGGCGTGGGTTACTATATCTTGTACTGACGACCCTGTATCAGGCACAGGCAGCCTGTCCGTCGCGGTCGAAAGAAAGCTGTCCATGATAACGGCAGCCTTGTTAGACCACCATTTATAAATCGTTGCTTTACTCACTTTCGCACGCTCGGCAATTTTATCGACTGTCACCGCATCGAAGCCTTTTTCCAGCAATAGGTCATAGGCTGCAGAGAGAATCGCCTTATGCGTTCCTTCATCACGCGGCCGCCCTCGTTTACTCTGCACATGAATCATTCCTTCCCGCAATATAAACTATACGTTCAGTATACTTAATCTGAATAAAAAAAGAAAACAGAAACCTATTTACAAAACTGAACGTTTAGTATATTATTTTCCTTAATCAATGAAACTGAACGTTCAGTTTATAAAATCACTTGTGTTGAGAAGTCATGATTACACTCAAAAAACCACTTAAAAAGGAGTTCATTCTTATGGCTAATGGAAACAAACAAGCAGGTCAGAGGATCTCACCCAGTTTAACCCTTCTTCTCGCAACAGCATGCGGTATCATTGTTGCTAATCTTTACTATGCACAACCCTTGGTCGGATTAATTAGTAAGGCAATTGGACTTTCTCCAGGCAGTGCTGGATTGATCGTCACACTCACCCAAATCGGATACGTTGCCGGCTTACTATTCCTTGTCCCTTTAGGAGATATTATCGAAAACAAAAAACTTGTCGTTGCATCGCTCCTTCTAAGCGCAGCGGCTTTGACACTAACAGCATTTGTGAAGCATGGAACACTGTTTTTAGCAGCTGCGTTTTTCGTCGGATTGGGATCAATCGCAGCCCAAGTGCTTGTTCCATTTGCATCATACCTTGCATCAGACGCTGCACGCGGCCGGGTTGTTGGCAATGTCATGAGCGGCTTATTACTCGGTATTATGCTTTCCCGGCCGATATCCAGTCTAGTCGCTGATATTTGGGGGTGGAATGCAATATTTGCTTTGTCCGCCATAGTAAGTGTTGTCCTGGCCATCGTATTATCAAAAGTGCTACCTGCCAGAAAACCAACAACAAATACAAACTATACGGCATTACTCGGTTCAATGTGGAAGCTGCTGCGCACGACTCCAGTCTTACGCCGCCGTGCCATCTATCATGGGTTTGTATTTGGAGCTTTCAGCTTGTTTTGGACGACTGTTCCTTTATTATTGTCCGGTCCTGCTTTTCATTTTTCTCAGAAGGCAATAGCACTCTACGCATTGGTAGGCATTGCGGGTGCAGTCGCTGCACCAATAGGCGGCCGTCTGGCTGATCGCGGCTTGACCCGGATTGCCACTGGAATCGCTCTCGGTGTTGTCATTGTCTCTTTATTACTGCCGCTCATGATTCAGAGCAGCTCCCCCTTCGGCATAACAGTTCTAGTGGCTGCCGCTATTCTGTTAGATATGGGCGTATCTGCAAACCTTGTGCTCAGTCAACGTGCCATTTTTTCGTTGGCGCCTGAAATTCGCAGTCGATTAAACGGATTATTCATGGCAATCTTCTTTCTAGGCGGTGCTATAGGGTCATCTATTGGAGGATGGGCATATGCCTCAGGCGGCTGGAGTACAGCACTATGGATTGGTATCGCTTTTCCGGTCATCGCTTTGCTTTATTTCGCCACAGAGAAATAATCTTTCACCAAAATGGCTTATTTTTGGCAGAAAAAATACCAAGGGTTTTGACACCCTTGGTATTTCTATAATTCAGACCTTTACGGTTACACCCTCAAGCCCTCAAAAAGTGTTTTTGATTATATTTATCGGCGGCATGTCAGTTAAGGTCATTCTTTTTTCTAATGATGATTGAGATTTCTAAAATTGCTGCCCTTCACTTCAGCTACATCATACACGGTAACAAAGGCAGTTTTATCAATATCATTAATAATTTCCTTTAGTTTGGTTTCTTCTAAACGGTTGATGACACATGTGATTTCTTTAAATTTCTCGTGGGAAAAACCCCCGTAAGCTTCTTTATATGTGGCGCTTCGGCCTAATTGATCACGTATTGTCTCTACCATTAATTCAGGTTGGGTTGTAATAATTTGAAAGGTTTTAGAGCCGCTTAAGCCTTCCTCCACAACATGAATCACTTTGGATGCAATGTAGTAAGCAATGACTGAAAGCAATGCCCCTTGTAAGCCAAATACTGTGGAAACAAAAATAAACACAAATAGGTTTAAGAATAGAATGAGATCGCTCGTTCCGAAGGGCAGCTTTCGGGATAGCAGCACAGCAAGCATGTCAATACCATCTAATGCGCCGCCATTACGCAGCGCCAGCCCCATTCCAAATCCAAGGATAATCCCGCCGACAACGGTAATTAACAGGGTATCTCCTTCTATGATAGCGGGTGTGTGGTGGAAAAAGCTTGTCCCCGCGGCAAGCGATACGATTCCGATAATTGATAATAATGCAAAGCTTTTCCCTATTTGCTTATATCCTAACCAGACGAATGGAATGTTGATCACAGCAATCAAAATCCCCAGCGGCAAGTTGAATAGCTGTGAACCAACGATGCTCAGACCCGTCACCCCTCCATCAGATACACTGTTTGGAATGAGCACTGTTTCTAGTCCATACGCCGCTATGATTCCTCCAATGATAACCATGATGATTTGGAAAATCATTTTCGCTTTAAATTTCTTATGTTTTTTGGTTGTATTCATACCATTCCTCATTTCTCAAATATTTCGTTATATTTAAATATACCATAATAGATATTTTCAGCTAAAAACATGCGTTTTTTTAAATAAAGTAATTAACAGTAAGGTAACCCTCTTTGACTTAGAACATTCATGTACCGTGCCGCCTGTTGAGCAAGCGGCCCCTTTCACTTCAGATCGTGAATCGCCCTCAAACTTCAACACCGAAAATCCTAATTTATTCTGATATGATACTTAAAAAAGGAGGTTTGATTACAATGAATAACCTGTGCCGCAGTAAACAAGCCCCATTTGAATACACCTTATCTCTTATAGGGGGCAAATGGAAAATGAGAATTCTCTATGAGTTAGGGTGTGAAAAAACGATGAGATACGGCGAGCTGAAAAGAGCTGTGCCCTTAATCACCCATAAAATGTTAAGCGCACAGCTTAAGGAATTGCAAACTGACGGCCTTATTCATCGGACTGAGGTTTCTCAAACCCCACTGAAAGTAGAGTATTCGTTATCTGACAGAGGGCGATCTTTGTATCCCCTCATAGATGAAATGTGTAAGTGGGGAATGGCACAAGGAATGCCTCATATGTAAAACTACTTACAAAAAAGTGCGTACTTGTTTCCCATTGAGAGGAATTTTATACTGAATGAAAATGCTTCGTGTGGAGGAAAAAATGACAAAACAAGTCTATATCATTCATGGCTACGGAGCCTCCTCAACAAATCATTGGTTCCCTTGGCTGAAAAAACGCCTGCTCGCAGATGGGGTCAAAGCAGACATTTTAAACATGCCTAATCCGCTCCAGCCAAGACTTGAGGATCGGCTGGAGACACTCTCTTTATATCAGCACACTTTACATGAAAATACGTATTTGGTTGCGCACAGCTTAGGTTGCCCCGCCATTTTGAGATTTTTGGAACATCTTCAATTACGAAAACAGCTTGGCGGAATCATACTTGTTTCCGGCTTTGCCAAATCATTGCCCACTTTAAAGATGTTAGATGAATTTACACAGGGATCGTTTGATCATCAAACAATCATTGAGTCCGCGAAGCACCGTGCTGTCATTGCTTCTAAGGACGACCAAATTGTGCCTTTTTCATTCAGCAAGGATCTGGCACAACAAATTGATGCTGCGTTATATGAAGTTCAGCACGGAGGTCATTTTCTAGAAGATGAGGGATTTACTTCTTTGCCTATTGTTTATGATGTTTTAACCTCTTATTTTTCAAAGGAAACTCGCTAACATCTTTCACCCATCTGCTTCAATCGAGCCCGCGAAAAGCGGGCTTTCTGAGTTATCGTTTGATCAATACAGATAACTCACCTTCAAACACTTTTACTTCTTTTTGATTATAAGTAGATAGCAATACAGTGAGTATTCCCAATTCATTTCTCTTTGGCTGCTTATCAAGAACCTCAACAATTGTAAACAATTCATCATCCGGATATACGGGTTTTATGAATGTCATATGATTCATCTCTGTTCCGGCTATAATATCGTCTCCATAGAAACCTTCTTCAATCCAAAGTTTAAAAGATATGGCCAGTGTTTGTATGCCGGAAGCGATAATTCCATTAAATCTGCCTTTACTCGCTTTTTCTTCATCTACATGCATATACTGAGGGTCAAATTCACCCGCAAACCGCATAATATCATCTTTTGATACTTTTAATGATTTCGTTTTGAAGACCTGGCCAATTGTAAACTCATCTAACTTCATTCTTACACCTCTATTTTTTCAATTGTCTATTTTGTTTATTTTAGCACTGTGATGAGCAAATAAAAAATTCTGTTTTTCGCTAAACAGACGTATCGTGGCCTGAACTGCAGGCACTCATCATATACTTAAAAAATATTGAACAGCTCTCAACACTTAGTCGTCACTTGGCCGTTTTGCTAAACTGAAAGCTCCCTCATATCTTCCAGGCAGCCTTCAGTTTTTTTATGCCTTCTCTTATGTCGGATTCAGAAACTCCTGCAAACCCGAGCGAGACCGTTTTTGTAGGAGGATGATGTTGATAAGAAAGAGAAACAGGATAAATTTTTACTCCATGTTTTTTCGCCTTCTCAATTAACTCTTTTTCACCAAATGGCAAATAAACGTCAAGTAAGATACGAAGCCCAGAGTTTTCTCCGCGAATTCTGACATGCTCTCCTAATTCCCTTTGCACTGCCTCTAATACAATGGCTCTTTTTTTGCGGTAAAGTTTTCTCATTCTGTTGATGTGTTTTTGCCACTCTCCATTTTTTATAAATTCAGCTAGGGTTAGCTGACTGTGGCAGGACACTGTTTGCTTATATAAGGACGTGATTTCATGCCCCTTTTTTAAAAGAGGCGAAGGAAGAATCATATAGCTGATACGCAGCGAGGGCAAAAGAGACTTAGAAAAAGTGCCCATATAAATGACACGGTTATGCTGATCAAGCCCTTGCAGAGAAGGAACCGGCTGTCCTGTGTACCTAAATTCCCCGTCATAATCATCCTCTATGATAAAGGATTGATTTTCGGCCGCCCATTTGAGCAGCTGAATTCTTCTGTTGATCGTCATGATTGTTCCCAGCGTAAATTGATGGGAAGGTGTGACATATACAAGGTTTGGCTGCTGTTCTTTGATCTTCTGTATACAGATTCCTTCCTCATCGACTGGTATCGGAACAATATTCATGCGATTGGCTTCAAAAATTTTGCGTGCTCTTGGATAACCAGGATCCTCATACCCTATAGAAATATTCGGCTCAAAAACTTGGCACAAGATTTGCAGCAGAATAGGGTTCCCGGCACCTATAATCACTTGTTCAGGGCCGCAATGAACACCCCGAGATTGATACAGGTACTCTGCAATGAGTGTTCTCAGCTCAAACTCTCCTAAAACATGTCCCGGCCGATAAAGCTCGTGTCCATATTGGTCTAAGCTATTGACCATGCTTTTTCGCCATGCGGAAAAAGGGAAGTAAGAAGAATCTACATTCCCATAATGAAAATCAATCCATTGTTTATTTTCTTCTGCTTCTTGTTGAATGGGTGTTGTGCTTGGCATTCTATCATAAGCAAAATCAGAATCATGATAATCAGCAAACCACCCGCTTCTTGGCTTGCTCACAATATAGCCCTCAGCAGCGAGCTGTTCATAGGCACGTTCTACAGTCGCTTGGCTGATGGAAAGCTGATTCGCCAGGAGTCTTTTTGAAGGAAGCTTCATTCCTTTTTGAATACGGCCCCGATGCATGTTTTCTTTAAAATATCTGTAAAGCTGCTGATAAAGCGGAATATCCAGAGTTCTATCCAAAAAAGGCGTGATATCCATTTGCGCGTTGTTCTCCTAACTGGTATGCATTTTTTTATGAAAACTGGCTGTTTATAAAAGGCCAATTCCAGTTTATAGTCATTGTAATCCTTAGCTGCTGGTTTTGTTAAGAAAATACAGACAATGAACAAGAAAGATATGTGGAGTGATTGTAATGAACAAACGAACAAATGGCTGGATAAATGGTTTTATAGGCGTACTCATTTTCAGCGGCTCGCTGCCTGCGACCCGTTTGGCTGTGTCGGACTTCGATCCGCTGTTCCTCACCGTATGCCGCGCTGCGATAGCTGGTGTACTGGCGGGAGGTCTCCTTCTCATCTTCCGGCAGCAGCATCCTGCCAAAAGAGACCTCATTTCATTATTAGTGGTAGCGTTTGGCGTAGTGATTGGTTTCCCGTTGCTGACAGCTTTAGCGCTTCAGCATGTCACATCCGCACACGCCATTGTCTTCATTGGACTTCTTCCACTCGCAACGGCGGTCTTCGGCGTACTGCGCGGGGGTGAACGCCCTCGGCCCGTCTTCTGGATTTTCTCAACCGTTGGCAGCTTGTTAGTAGCAGGTTTCGCCCTCATTCAGGGGGGAGGTTCATCCCCGCTTGGCGACGCGTACATGCTGGCTTCTATTGTCGTATGCGGTCTTGGTTATGCGGAAGGGGCAAGGCTTTCACGGCGTCTGGGGAATTGGCAGGTGATCTCATGGGCACTCGTTCTGTCGCTTCCTCTTATGCTGCCATTGTCGTTCTTTTTTACGCCGGACTCATGGTCGGCGATCGGCGTTCCCGCATTGCTCAGTCTTGCATATGTATCCTTATTCAGCATGCTGATCGGCTTTGTGTTCTGGTATCGAGGTCTTGCCCAAGGCGGAATTGCGGCGGTTGGGCAGCTCCAGCTTCTCCAGCCTTTTTTTGGACTGCTGCTTGCCTCAGTGATTCTGCACGAGAAAGTGGGCTGGGCACTCGTAGCAGTAAATATCGCCGTTATCATGTGCGTTGCGGCTGCACGGCGATTTGCAAAGTAAGGCAGACCTTTAAGCATAAACTTCAAAAATGCATGAAAGTATAAAAATACCAAGGGCCAGCAACCCTTGGTATTTTGTATGCGATCGAGGAGACTTGAATCTCTCGCTTAGACAAATAAGTCACCTTCTTGTTCCTAACGATTCGCAACACCCATTTACCTGACGCCATTATAAAATCCGCTCTAACAAATCCCCCACTTTTTCTGCCATGACACGAGGCGGATAAGGCATTTCGTTTTTTAACCACCATTCCACTACCCCTACGTAAGCATTTGCTATAAATTCAACAATGACATCTTCACTTTGGCCGTAATTCTTGCCTTTCGTTACATCTACATCTTTCCTGAACTCTTCGATATTAAACTTAAGGAACTGACTGCGAAAATATCGAGCGCCTTCACTGGCTAACATCGTCGAAAAGAATAAATAATTACTCTCAAGGTATTCCATGCAGTGTACAGTCGATTCAATCCAGTCCATTTCAGCTGCCGACTCACAAAAATCCCCCATGTTGTTTATATGCTCTTCCATAATTTTTTCTAATAGATCAAATTTATCTAAGTAATGAAGATAGATTGTTCCCCGGTTTACATTTGCCCTTTCAGAAATTTCCTTAATCGTAATATGATCAAAACTTTTTTCAGTCATCAGCTCAATCAGAGCTATTTTAATAGCCTCTTGGCTTTTGGTTATTCTTCTATCCACTTTGGACATAGCTTTTCACCAAACTTTCTTAAGATAATCAACAATTTAGAGTGGAATGTTGAATAATCAACAAATCGCCTGAATGTAACCATTGTACACACCATGTTTGTATTTACAATAATAAATAAAAGCTGATAGTGAATCATGCTTTTTCCCGAATGAAGTTATTGTCCATTTTAGTTAGTTGAGAATTATTTTGTAAACACAAAGAAAGGGTGTTATTTCAAAATGCAGAGAAAATGATGAAATTAGATCACTTATCCTAAAGGTACTCTAAATTCGAATTTGATCTGCAGCCCAACTATAAATCCGTCAAGAGGCAGAATGTAATGAGGTGAAGAATGATTAAAAGACAATTTACGATCATTAAGGAAACAGGGTTTGCGAGACCGGCTACCCTGTTAGTCAGTATAGCTCATCGGTTTACATCAGACATTTTTCTTGAATACCAAGGGAAAACTGTTAACCTCAAACAAGCGCCAAAAGCCATCATGGACATTATGGATTTAGGAATTAAACCAGGAACCGAAATATATATACACGCAAATGGATCTGACGAAGCGAAGGCTATACAAAAAATGAAAGAGCATTTACTAAAAAACGATTATATACAGTAATCAAAATCTATCGTAGTAGCGAGATTGTTATCGTTGGTTGATTTATTTATTTTGCGACAAAACAGCTTTTCAGATCATGCGTTCATTTTTCTTCTGGTGATCATTCAACCTAAAATACAAAAATTAAAAAGGATCTACAAACGAAAATGGAGGGTTTATATATGTGCAGCAGAACATAATACCAGGGGCAGTTATACCCTTGGTATTATTGGATACCGAAAGAACTTAAATCTCTACAGGTGCTTATAAGCTATAAATGGTTAGTCTCGTGGCATTTCTATGTGCTCCGTTTATGCTTAAGGGTGTTCCACATTTTAATGGATACAATAGAAACCAAAACAAATGATGCGACAACCAATACAGTTCCCATTAATGACTCACTAAAATTGATCACAATGAAACTCGAAAATATCAATAAAGGGATATTCGTAACGATAACCGTTAAAATGTAAGTGGTATACTTGATTCCTACAGCTGCCGATAAAAAACAAACGACATCTGTTGGAGCTATTGGACAAATCATCCCCAGCGCCAAAAACTTATAATTGTAAGTCTCCAATAATTTTTTCAACTCTGGATATTTACGTTATAAATCCTTCATCATGTCCCCGCTTGAAAACACAGAAAAAGGGGCAAAACTTCTTAAGAATTCTTAAGTTTTCGCGATGCTATTCAAGATCGTTTCCTCTTCTTAAACAGTTTTCAATATCATCCTATCTATTCCATGGTAATATTTAGATACATAAACTTATATATGAAGCTGACCTGAATTAATGGAGAGGAATGAAAGAATGAAGAAACACAGAAAGATATATTTTTGTATTACTGCCCTGCTGCTCATGATTTTGCTTGCTGGATGTACGGGCAGTAAGGATGAAGAAGCACAACAACCTTCAAATCAAGCTTCTGCTGTGCAATCTGACGAAAAACACACTGAGCCTGAAGACAACACCAAAATACGCAAGGATGAAGCGGAGCCGATAACAGAATCAGAAGAATCTGCAACAAAAGCTGCAAATGATACCTCTTCAGCAGAAGAGAAAAGCAAAGAAGACAATGTATTGGCAGCATACTCTTCGGAAAAAATTGAATATGCCAGAGTTTGGCTTCAACTTGGACCTAATCAAGAGATAGATGAATTAAATGTTCGACATATTTCGGCTGGCGAGCCAATTAATCCTAATGATGATACAAGTGCCAGCTATCCAGAAGATGTGACCCAGTTAGCAGGTTCTCGTTTAGTAGATGGATCAGTCACTTATCATGGCAATGGGGATGGCACGATTCATGTATATAATGTGCCTTTACGCTGGGATTCCGCTGATGATGTAGAAAAAGGCGTTATGCGGGAAGTGACTGAGAATATCATAAAAAACAGAAAAACAGTGTATGTTGATACAGGTGACAATGAAAAAATCAAGCGGATCATCGATATCATGATGATTCATTAATCAGTATTCGTTTGTCTGCACCTGACTAAAAACAATGGTTAATAAGGTATATTAATACAAAAAACAAAGTTTGGAGTGTAGTAACTTGCTAAAAATCTTCCGGTTCTATTAGTTCTCCTAGGCATTCTAAATGTGATGAGCCGTGCCATTGAGCTATTTCTAGGTGTTGCATTAATATTTTATAGCGCTGTCCAGTGGCATACAATGTTAATCTAAAGAAGCATTTCAGCAGTAAGTGAATGTTGTCCTAAGAAAAAAACAAGCATCTTACTATGCTTGTTTTTCTTCTATAGAAAGTATCTTATTACGCTATGATGCTATTCCTTTAGCCTGAACCTTGGCGTGCCTAATCCTTTAATCCCTTTCCATCGAGAATTTTTTGCACATATTTTTCGACTCTCGATTCTCGGGTTTTGGATTGTTTGGCTTGAGAAAAATAAAGAGTGTATGCTCTTTGCCGTCCCGGGGTCAATGCTTCAAAAGCAGTTTTCAAGGCAGGGATTTCATCGAATTTATTTTGAAGTTCTTCAGGAATGTTCAATTCAATATTTTTGTTAACTTCCACTTTCAAACCAGCTTTTTCAATTTCAATGGCTTCGTGAATATAGGCATTCAAAATGTTTTCTAGCTCATTTATTTCCTGAACATTTGTAAACCGAATCTGGCGCGCCGCCTGTACATTCTCCGTTTGTTGAATGAGAATTCCATGGGCATCCTGTAATAGGGCACCTTTGTGAAACAGAAGCGCACAATATTCTTTAAACCCATGTATTAAAACGACATTTTTATTATTGTATGTGTAACAAGGATGCATCCACTTAAAATCTTCAGTCAGCTCACAGTCAAGAATGATGGTTCTCAACTTCTCAAATTCTTCCTTCCACTTTTTCGCTTTACTTAAAAATTCATCAACCTTCGGATTCGTTCTGCTATTTGTCATGAAGGAATTCCCCTCTTTCCAAGCTTTTTACATTTACGTGAATTGACAATAATGAAGTTCAGTTTTATTTTTGACATCTCGGTATTTATTTTATTCTTCTATAGGTTCCTTCTCTTATTATTCAATAGATTAAGCTTAAAGTGGGGATGATGCAACAACAAAAAAAGAAGGCCCACAAGCCTTCTCTTCTTGTATAATTATTTCACTGACAATCTGAAAAAATAACAATTCGATTATTATATATCTTTTTTATTCTTGCCAATGCATAAGGTTACGGCAACACTAGCTATACTGACTAAAGTTCCTGCAATAGAAACTAGAATTGTCAAAAAGCCATTGGGAATAAGAAATCCAATTGGAATGAGCCCCAGAAAAGTGAAAACGATAAAACATTGGTATACACCAGATATTATTCTTACAACCAAATTGCCAAAAAAGGACATGACTAATGGAGGGATAAATAAAAATACAACGATTCCAATTGAGATCATCAAGATAATAGGTTCATCAAATGAGATGACATAATCTCCAGGCGACTCTTTAGCTGCCGCTAAAACAACAACGATAGACATCATTAGTGTAACAAAAACAAGAGAAAACCTTTTTAACAACGTGATGACTCCTTTACCTAAAGCGAGTAATCCTGCCTTTTTCAAATCCGATAACCATTTTATGTGATTCAATTAAAGAATATGCAGTGAGTGACACAGCTATAAGGAATCCTGGTCACAAGTCTTTATACCAAAATTGCTGATTTAGATTTAATGGAGCAACTATAGTTAGTTAGATTATTAGACGACGCAATACGACGCAATAGACTTTATCTAACAATATAACAAATTAATGTAAATTAAACAATCCTATCCTTTATCGTCCCCTAAACCATACCACCACTGGAATGAGTAATAAGGACAACATCCCTCCAGCAAATGATAATGCTAGGTAACTTGAACCTGCCACAATCATTCCAGATAATGCTCCGCCAGCAGCCCCTGACAACGCAATCAGAACATCCACTGTCCCCTGCGTTTTAGCTCGTGTGGCAGTATCAGTTGAATCTACAATAAGGGCAGTCCCGCTTATCAAACCAAAATTCCACCCTAATCCCAGTAAAGAAAGAGCAATGACGAGAAGAACCATAGAATCTCCCGGAGCAAATGCTGCTATTACACCTGCCAAAAGCAACGTTGTTCCAGAGGAAATAGCCATTGCGGTACGTCCCAACCTATCTACAAGAACACCTGTAACCAGTGAAGGGAGATACATAGCACCTATATGAAAACCAATAACAAGCCCTACTGCCCCCAAGTCATGCCCATGATGTCTCATATGAACCGGTGTCATTGTCATAATAGCTACCATTACTATTTGGGTAAGAACCATAACCGTTGCCCCAACGATTATCCCTTTTTTGTTTTCTGTATGCTCAGTTGCCGCCAAATGTCCTTTATCACCAGGCTCTTCATTTGCCGCTTCTATTGTTCTTGCGATAACTAATGGATCTGGACGAAGCATAATGAAAAGGACCACACCTGCTAAAATATATGCTGCTGCGGCTAAAATGAAAGGGCCAGCAAGTGATGGAACTCCAATAGAAAGAGCGAAATCCCCCATCACATTCACTAAGCTTGGACCTGCCACTGCGCCAAATGTAGTAAAAACCATGGTTATACTAACAGCAGTCGCTCGCTGCTTATGATTTGCTAAGTCTGTACCAGCATAACGGGCCTGTAAATTAGTGGCTGTACCTGCACCGTAAATAAGCAACGAAATAAATAACAAGAAAATACTATTTATGATTGCTGCCATAATAACGCCTATTGCTCCAAGTCCGCCAATCATAAAGCCAGCCGAAAGACCTGTTCGACGGCCATAACGTTGAGAAAGTCTTCCAACAATTAATGCAGATCCTGCTGACCCTAAAGTAAATAACGCAGAAGGCAGACCAGCAAACGCATCAGTGCCAAGCATTTGCTGTGCAATAAGCGCACCGACAGTCACTCCTGCCGCCAGCCCCGCACCGCCAAAAATTTGTGAGATACTCACAACGAATAGTGTACGCTTGTATAACGATTTTTGTTTTTCTGGTGAACCGATGTAGCTTTGTAATGAAGCAGTTTGAACATCTATTGCTTTTACGCTGTCCTTGTCTAACATCATCTGACCTTCCTTTCTAAAAGCCAATTTTGTATAAACCTCCCTCTAGATGTGGATCATCATAACACGCACAAAAAAGCCATACAATGTCATAATTGTATGGCAAACAATATTAGGTAAGATCATCTAGCAAACGTCTCAGGATCATTAATCCTTGTTCAAGCTCTTCAAGTGTTTTTGGTGCACAGACAGAAACCCTTACAGCCCTTTCAGGACAACTATTTCCCACTACAAAGCGTTCAGCCGCATACACTTGCACTCCATGTCGAGCAGCCAATTCTTCAAATTCGGCACCAGACATTTTACCCGGTAACAACAACCAACGAAAAATGCCTGTTTCAACACCTAAACATGTATATCCCGCAACATATCGGTTTACGAGTTGATTTCTGCGAATGGTTTGTTCACGATGACTCTCAATTAAGACTTCAAATTGATTTGATACAATCGTGCGAGCAGTAAGTTCAGCTAATAGCGGGGAAACGGTTATATTTAAATTATAAAGCGCCTTCGATATTGGCTCCTTATATTGTCTCGGCACTGCTACATAAGCCAAACGCAGGCCTGGCGCTAACGATTTTGATAAACTTGCAATATGAATAACCTGTTGCGGTGCGAATGAGGCGAGTGCCGGAAGCGGATTTTTGTTGAGAAGATGGTACGATGCATCCTCAATAACAAATAGATTATATTTCTTTGCAATGTCTGCAACCATTCTTCGATTCTCAACAGACATAAAGGAAGTCGTCGGATTATGATAATCCGGGATTAAATACAAACCTTTAATATTTTCGTTTTTACACGCATATTCAAGTGACTCCGGACTCATTTCATCGTTTTCTGATTTTATCGGTACGATTTGCACACTAAGCAATGATGCAACAGTTTTTAATCCAGGGTACGTATGATGGTCAACACCGATGCGATCTCCAGGCTTACAAAGACTCGCCAATGTCGCAGCAATCGCATTTTGCCCTCCATTTGCAAATAAAATGTGATCAACGGATGTTTCAAATCCGCCTCTTTGGATGAGCTTTACAGCTGCATCTTTTTGCCAAAGGCTTTCGCCTGCCCGGCCGTAGCTAAACCATTTTTCATAATCCTCCTCCTGAATCATGTTTTTCAGTTGGTGTAACAAGGGCTCATATGAAGCGTGATCTGGAAGTATTGCTCCCATTTCAATTAAATGTGTCGGCTTTGTATCCTCAAGTAAATACGCATTCGACAACGCATCATACGATACAAATGTGCCGCTCCCTACAGTCGCACTCAGCAGCCCCTTTAACTCACACACTTTAAATGCTTTGGAAATCGTACTCACATTTAAATCTAAATAATCGGCCAATTCTCGCTGTGGAGGAAGTTTTGTTCCAGGTAATAAAACTCCGTTTAAAATATCCTGTTCCAATTGCCCTGCAAGTGCTTTATAAATAGGCTTTTCAGCTTTATCAATCGATGGCTTCCAGCTCATCGGATAATTTTCAAAAGAATTGATAGGCATGATACGCATCCTTTTTCACTCAATTATATGAATGTGCTGCTTATAAGACAATTATAACTTTCTTTATTGATGCCTTTTTATGAACAGCATGCTTCAATAAAACCTGTACAAATACAAGTGAATCACTTACTTTATTTCATATAAGTCATCCTGCAAAACTGTGCACAGAATGTCGGATAAATACATTTCACTCCTGTTATTCTTTGGTTAAAGGAGGCCAAATAAATGGATTTGCTTAAAAGTATGAATAGGGCGTTAAAGTATATTGAAGAAAACCTCACTAACGATATTGATTTTCAAGAGGCAGCAAAGCTTGCTTTCTGCTCTGAATATCATTTTAAAAGGATGTTTTCCTTCCTTGCAGGTATTTCATTATCGGAATATATTCGTCGCAGACGTCTTACTCTTGCAGCTTTTGAACTGAAAGACAGCAATGTAAAAGTGATTGATATTGCAATAAAGTACGGTTATAACTCACCTGATTCTTTTGCACGGGCATTCCAAAATTTACATGGCATAAACCCATCAAAAGCCAGACTTAATGGCCATTCCCTTAAAGCTTATCCACGAATGACCTTCCAGCTAACAATTAAAGGAGGAAATGAAATGAACTACCGTATTGAAGAAAAAGAGGCATTTCGCATCATTGGCATTAAAAAAAGAGTTCCTATTATTTTTAAAGGGATTAATCCGGAGATTGCATCTATGTGGGAAAGTTTAGATGAAAAAGCAATAAATAAACTAAAAGAGCTTTCTAATGTAGCACCATCAGGCCTCATTAGTGCATCCACCAATTTTTCTGAAGGTCGGACAGAGGAAAAAGGAGAGCTCGATCACTATATTGGCGCAGCCACAACGAAACAGTGTCCAGATAATTTCTCACGGCTTGAAGTTCCTGCCTCAACATGGGCTGTATTCGAATCAATCGGGCCATTTCCGGATACACTGCAAGAAGTATGGGGACGCATTTATTCCGAATGGTTTCCATCGTCAAATTACGAACAAATAGAAGGTCCAGAAATATTGTGGAACGAGCATAAGGATGTAACATCACCATCTTTTAAAAGTGAAATTTGGATACCAATTACAAAAAAGGAATACGTTTTTTGATCAGAGAAGAAAAATTGAAGGTTCTTGAAGAAAAAATACCAAGGGCGTCAAAACCCTTGGTATTTTTGATATTGCCGAGAGGGCTCAAACTCCACCAGTGTTTTTCATTGCCGGACCGGTCATGTAAGCAAAAAAAGCCCCTATATATCCCGATTTGCATGATTCCTAATCTTTAATATCGATTTTTCACTTTGCATAGAAGGCTCTTTATGTAAAGCCAATATTAAAGTTATCCCTATAATACAAATAGCACCAATCCATTGAAAAGAACCAAATGGCGCTTTTAACCAAACGACAGTTGTTACAACAGCGGATAGAGGTTCTAAACTGCCTAATAGGCTTGTTTCTTTGGGAGAAAGGCTTTCCAAGCTTTTTATGAAGAACCAGAACGCAATCATTGTTCCAAATAATATCACAAATAAAATATATGCATACGCCTCAGCAGTTAATCGTTGAAAATCCAGTTGCCATGGCGGATGGATAAAACCCAATGCAAAACCGCCAATAATCATAGCCCAACCTACAACGACAAGAGAATCAAATTTATTTAATAAACCAACGGCATACAAAGTATAAAAAGCTGCCGCGAATCCTGATAAAACTCCCCATACTACTGCAGCTGCCGGCACTGAAAGTTGAGACATTGAACCATTTGTTAACAAAAAAAAGCAACCCACTAAAGCAAGCACAACAGTAATGATATCTTGTTTGACAAGAACCGTTTGTTTTCGCAAAAGCGTGTAGATAATGACGATTACTGGGGATAAATATTGCAATAATGTAGCAACGGCAGCATTCCCATGTTGAATGGATGCCATATATGTGTACTGCACAGCTAACATTCCCAATAGGCCAAAAATAAGAAGCTGGCCAGCCGACGCTTTGTTTTTCCAAACCTCAATAACCTGAGACCGATCCTTTCTGAACAGTTGCAGCATTAAAAGTAACATTCCAGCCGTAAGCAAGCGTGTCGTTACAAGCCAATTGACATCAATTTGATATTCTTGAAAAAGTTTTTTGGCTACTGTGCCTCCAATTCCCCAACATGTCGCCCCTGTGATAACATAGAACAATCCCATTCTTCTATTGGAAGTATTCATACATGACTCCTCACTAATAAATATAATAATAGTGTTATAATAAATGCAAAACAGGATAAAAAATACTCAAATTGAATGAAAAAATATAAATATATTGAGGTGATAAGTCAGAATGAAGTATTTTGTGATCGATCAAAATTTAAAAGAATTAACAGAGCACCGAACGGTAGAATTACCAGTTGCCTGTTACAAGACAAGGATCAATCAAAATATAAATGGCTATATTCCGCTTCATTGGCATGATGAAATCCAATTTGTTTTGATACTAAAAGGAATAGCTCTCTTTCAAATAAATGAAGAAAAAATAGAGGTTCACGAAGGGGATGGATTATTTATCAATAGCGGCTGCCTGCACATGGCAGAAGAAAAGGAAGGCTCGGATTGTACGTATATTTGTTTAAATGTGTCACCCCATTTCGTTTTATCTCAGGAACTGTATTCAAGCTATGTTCAGCCCTATATGTTTTCAACCAATTTGCCCTATTTATTTTTGGATGGAAATCAACAGTGGGCAAAAAATATTCTAGATGCTGTTAAAAAAATAAATCAATTGATTCAACAAAAGACATCGCTCTATGAGATTGACATTACGATGCAATTAACGTTAATGTGGAAAAACATGGTCGTTAATGGTTTTCAATTAGAGTACGATCAATCTGAAATGATAAAAAGTCATCGAATGAAACAAATGTTAAACTGGATCCATCTCCATTATGCTGAAAAAATCACATTAGAGGACATTGCAAAAGCTGGCCAACTGAGCCGTTCTGAGTGCTGCCGTTATTTTAAACGAATGCTGAATAAGACGCCATTACGTTATGTAATGGATTATAGAATTCAAAAAAGCTTATTATTACTGCAACACCCTGAATCCAATGTGACAGAAGTGTCTTATCAAGTTGGATTTAACAGTACCAGTTATTTCATAAGTAAATTTCAACAAGCGATGAATATGACGCCATTATCATACAAAAAAATGAATTCATAAAGTTTATTCTATTAATAAATGGAGTCCCCTTAAGGTGTTTACGGCTTTATAACCAACATTGTATAATGATAGTCATTCTTAAAAATCGAGGTGATCATAACATGTTTTTAGCTCCACTATTTGAAAATGATGTTCCAGTAGCACTTCTCCGCCCTTAATGGAGTAAAGTGACTACTTCTCTCCGTTAGGGCATTTATTGACCTAATTTTAAATACGGAGGGAACAAAAAAATGAAAAATACCCTGTTAGGTTCTATATATTTAGCTTTAGCCGCTAGTATCTGGGGTGGCATGTATGTTGTGGTTAAGGTTGTTGTCGCAGTGATTCCGCCTTTTGAATTGGTTTGGACCAGGTATGTCATCGCCATCCTTGCGCTTCTTATTGTTGGTTTAATAAGGAAACAATCTTGGAAAATTCATAAGCGCGATCTTTTATTAATTGTGGCCATTGGAATTGTTGGCAACACCATTTCAATTGTTACACAAGAATATGGAACGATGTTGTCTTCAGCACAAATGGGAGCAATTATTACGTCCTCCACACCAGCGTTCATGGTTATTTTTGCTCGTCTATTACTTAAAGAACCATTGACTATCAAAAAAGGAACCTCAATTATTTTAGCGACCATAGGTGTATTCTTTATTGTGGGAAACGGACATATTGATACATCTCATCAGCTTGGCGGTATTTCTCTGCTTGTTGCAGCCCTTACATGGGCACTTATGTCAGTGCTGATCAAACGCGTTCCAAGCAGTTATTCACCAATACTTGTTACAACATATTCAACTTTTGTTGCCATTGTGGCGCTAACTCCTTTTGTAAAACCTAGCACCATTTTTACATCACAACTGCTTGACCCTAAAATTCTAGGTGGTCTTTTGTATTTGGGAATTGTTTCAACCGCTTGTGCTTTTTTATTGTGGAACCGAGGCTTACAATTATTAAATGCCTCAAGTGGAGGCCTCTTTTTCTTTTTTCAGCCTCTGGTTGGAACCTTACTCGGATGGATTCTGCTTGGAGAACAAATAGGCGGGACATTTTGGATAGGTTCGTTTTTAATTCTGAGCGGTGTTTTATTAGTCATTAAAGAGAAAGAAAAAGAAGTGAATTCATAACAAAAAGAAAAGCAAACTATTTTATATAGTTTGCTTTTCAATTAACCTTGTTCTTTCCCCTTCACTTCTTTATGTTCTGGTCTTCATTTATAATCTCTCCTTTCTTTATTTTTCTTTTCACCTCAATACCCATTTGAAGGTTGTCAATTTCCATGATAATAATGCCAATCTCGGTGGCAAAATGTTCAATATCCACAAACCTTTTTCTGTTCGCAAGATAAGTGAAAATGCATCATTAAGTAAGTGGGCCGTTATCCATATCAAATCGGTAAAGAAATTAGAACTTAATCATGTACTTTTAATATTTTTAGCTGACATTTCACAAATATCGTTCCTTCTTATTTCTACTCAAATCATTTCTGTGATGTCATTGAGCCAATGAAAAACTGCTCACACGGATCAATTGACCTTTTCCTGATTGGAAATCCGACACGTTCCCTATTGTTTTTGCTTGATCTGTTTTTTCAAAAAAGTTATTGACATCAAAAATTCGATCATGTTATTATTAAAATTTTGATATTACACCTCCATATATGGTAATCTTAAGAAGGATACCATATATGGAGGTGGATGATATGTTTCAAATTGGCGATAACATTGTTTATCCAATGCACGGAGCAGGTATAATTGAAGCCATAGAAGAAAAAGAATTCTTAGAGGAAAAACAACAGTATTATGTCATAAGAATGTCAATCAGTAATATGACAGTTATGATTCCAACGAGTAAAATATTGAGTTCGAATATACGACCAGTTACCGATATACTTGCATTAAAACACATTATGCACATTTTTCAGCATGGAGAATCCGATAGGTTACTGCCATGGAAGCAAAGGTACAAAATAAACACGGACAAAATAAAAACAGGTGAAATACAAGAAGGTGCTGAAGTTGTACGTGATTTAATGCGTATGAAGAAAGAAAAAGCACTTAATGCAAGCGAAAAAAAAATGCTGGATAATGCATATGAATTTTTGATTAGTGAACTGGAAGTAATTAAAGGAATCACTGAAAAACAAATAAAAAGTTTTGGTTAGATACATCCCAAAAGATATTTCGGAATATTATGATGAAAAGCAAATCTTCTCCAACTTATGTTTAGAACATTAACGACCTCTTTTGTTATTCCTACATTCTAATCCATTTTTATTATTTACATTTCTTCTGCGAAGATTGAAGTTTTACCAAAAAACTCAATAAAATAGTCACTTTTTTTAGTATCCTGATTCACACTGGCACGGACAAGGAGCCGTAAGGATGGAAGAGAGGTAGGGCTTTCATTGTTTTAGGTATCTCTAAGTGATTATTTCCAGGAGAAAAAAACAATCGATCTCCTCATTATTTTTAAGAATTTCTTATATCCACTGCCACATTGAATAATAATTGTTTATCTTCTTCTCATAAAAGAGATATGCGAGTTGATAACATTTAGATGAAACCATTTTTATAATTCATCTAATCTTACTTAAAGTAACGAACGTGAAAAAAGAAAGAGTTATATTTGAACAAAACATTAAATAATTTATATACATTCCGCATATTGTCAATCCAGTATGTTATACTGTAAACAAACCTTTGAAGTTTTAAATCTTTTTCTATACCTTGTAGCATCTCCCTACTCGAACGTTGAGTAGGGTTTTTTATTGAGTATGAGATAGACATAAAAAAACAGGCCCTATATAAAGAGCCTGTTTGTATAAACGATTGAAGATTAAGCTTTTTGAACGTTAGCAGCTTGAGCTCCACGAGCACCTTGCTCAACGTCGAACGATACTTTTTGACCTTCGTCTAAAGATTTGAATCCGTCACTTTGGATTGCAGAAAAGTGTACGAATACATCGTCTCCATTTTCGCGTTCGATAAAGCCAAAACCTTTTTCTGCATTAAACCATTTAACTGTACCTTGTTCCATTTTTGTTGCCTCCTAGTGTGTAACCACACAGTATATACTATCCTTGCCCAAAGTATCATCAAGACGAAAAGTCAATCTTCATACTATCCTTTACACCGAACAAAAATAATTCTTCTTTATTATATCAGGTATCGGAAATAACTGCAAATTAATATCGATGGCATTATTTGTTAAACTTGACCTCAAATCATCTTTCTTTGCTTTATTAGGAAATTCAACTCAATCGCAAAGCCCCCTATTCGGGAAAATCATTTCCAGCAAATTAATCAACAAATGGATTTCCATATTTATTTCATATACATCATTTTCTCTATGTTCTCAGGAGTATCAAAATCAATCATCTCTAAAATTAAATTAGTAAATTCAATAGGGGCAGTTCCATTAGCAGTAACCAAATTTTTATCTCTTACTGCTTGTTTCTCTACAAAACTGCTAATCGGTTTATATTGTTTGTAATCTTTCCATAAGTAAACAAAATTACCTGTATGGCTATGATTATTCAGCAAACCATTCTTCGCCAAAAAATCCACTGCACCGCATATCGCTGCTATTGGAATGTTTTTTTGAAATGCAGTTTTTACAAAATGTAATAGTTTTTTATTGTCATTACTCCAGGAATCCCCGCCAATCATAACTAGCAAATTAAAATTTGCAGGTTCTAACCCTATTATGTAATCGACAGATGTTTTAAAACCACCTATTGAGCTTACAATAGGGTCTAAAGAAACAGTGTGAACCGACCAATCTTCTCTTTGATTTAATGCAGATGCTAAGTAAACACCTTCCCAATCTGCATACTGGTCTAATATAAGAAATAACGCCTTTTTCACAACTATATACCGCCTTAGATTATAAGTTTTTTATTATCCAACCTTTTCGATTTGTTACGAAGAAAAAATACTCTATCTTCCGTACCTGCCCTTCCCCAACAATTTGGGGTCAGGTGAGTGCGATAAAGAGGAGTGTTCATCACATCCCTGTAATCTTTGAGTAACGTTTCCTCTTGCAACATTCATACGATAATATTTCATCAGAAAGCATTAAATCTCCTGTTCATGAAAATAATCAACGACTTCAATTGATTATATAAGCTGTAATCTCCAATTTGTTTCATTTTTCAAGGAATAATAAAGAAGGATACTACATAAGTAACATCCTTCTTTCCCAACTTTATGACTTTTAATTTGCTTGCTGTGCTTGTTTTACTGATTCTTTGCTAAAAAGTCCAACAATATTCCACAACACAATTACAGAAGCTATTATTAAACGAGTAGTACTGACTTCTTGGTTAGTAAATAATTTATAACCATATATTGATCCCAATGCTACTATACAAAAAACATTGAACCATTTACTCCAACGCAATTAAAAAACTCCTTTTTAATTAATTACATCTCCATACAATCTGTATACATTTATTATAGTACCAGTATTTTATTGAAAATATATAAAAAATTTTTCAATATCTAATCTTAAACCTTTCTTAACTGATCCTACAAATCATTACTTTCACACTTGTTACGTTGGCAAAATAAAAAGAAGACTACACGTTGTAACACCCTTTTTTATGCTTTGACTTCCATATAAACTTTTGAGCTTGGCATCAACCGTCCGGCTAATATCTTATTATTTAGAATGTGTAGCGATACATAGAAAAACTAAATTAGCAAGAAAAAAACATGTTATATCAAAATTGAACCAAGTTTTTTCCAAGATTCCTCAGACGAGGGATTTTACTTCTGTATAACAAAAAATCACTTTGTCCTTTATAAAGACAAAGTGATTTTAAAATTAGCTATTAGGTAAATCTACTTTTGCAGGAGTACTTGTCCAAGGTTTGCCCATTTTCTTTTTATGAGCTTTATCTTCAAAAAATTGAACTGTAGCATACTGATACCAACTATCAGTCATTGCTCCTTTTTCGTATAAATCATATTTATAATACGCATCAGGGATTTGTTCTTTTGCCCAATAAGAGAATAAAATAGTGGCAGCCTTACTCCCCCATCCCAAGCCAGGGACAATACCGACTAATGACATTGTAACTGATAACGCATTTTTAGCTGCTTTTGTATGCCCAGATAAAGTCCCCACATAATGGTATCCCTTTTTAGGTTTTGCAGCCTGTGTTGTGAATTCATTTGATTTCAAATTATTGTTTTCATAATTTGTTCTTTTAGCAACATTTTCATCATACTCAAAGTTTAAACCTTTTTGTTCTATGCCATCGACTTTTACAGTATGATTATTTCCGTTCATCTGAACTTTGTGAGTTTCATTTCCACTCACATACTCAATTTCAACTAATTTCCCGTTCGATGAAATCTTTTCACTTTTCATTTTGTAATGTAGAGCTAGTTCTTCGTAAGAAGGGGTTGTCTTAGAGTCCTCCTTTGCAGAAGCGTAACCTGCAGGTAAAAGTGAGCCTAAAGTCAATGATGCAGCCATAACACAAGTAATAACTCTTTTCTTTCTCAATTGAAATCCTCCTTGTGTTACACCTTAAGAATCTGAATTACTAAATACTTGCTTAATTTTATAAGCAATAACAGCGAGGTATAAAATTGCAACAAACACTAAAACTCCAGTGCCATAATCAGTTTTTGCAACTAGAAAAAGACTTAACACACCGAAAATAATGTACATAACAATATCAAAGATATTTTTCTTGTTGTTCATATAAACTCCCCCGTTTAGCAATTGATTCCAGGTGCATATTTGATTGCAGCCCCAGTGTATTAAACACTTACAATTTTGTCCAATTGAAACTCTCTGGCAATATTACTTTAATCATATCGCAAAATAATTTTTTGAATTATTTTCAGCACACCTACTCTAACATGATTCTTTTTTGATTTACATAAAAAATCGAAAAATTGAGTCATTTTTCCTTGGAGAATAAGTGTGTAAATCTTAAAAAGGACTATTCATTCATTTTGAAAATTAGAGATACATACGCTAATCATTTTATTTTCATTAAAATCCTTTTCGTGTTTGTTGATAATATGGAGAGGTGATGAAAATGTTCAAAAAAAGAAATCTGACTCCTGTTCTATGTAGGATACCGTTTTTTGAATTATTTGGTTTGGGGATACAGGGGAATATGAAATATAATAAGTGGTTTTAAATAACTGGTGAGTATTGGTTAGCATACGATCTTCCATAGTCGTTTTTCTGCATAAAAAAATAACACCAAAGATGGTAAACCCTTGGTATTATTGGGGTGCGGCCGAGCGAACTTGAACTTTACGGGTTATTCACCCCACTGGGCCCTCAGCATAGTAAATCCATATCATTAGTTATGAAAGCTTGTTTTCATTGCACTTTCTAACTCCACTTTACATCATTTCTATCAGTTTGTATGAATTATGGTTAATAATTGGTGAGCAAAAACCCATTTCCTCACTTCTTCAAATCTCATTATAAAATGATTTCATATTCGTTCCCTCTCATAAAACAATTAAAACTACAGAGACACTATCTTTCTCGGTAATTGAATTCACAAAAAATCTTTTTTATATCGAACGGCTAGATAGATTGCTGAAGCGAAGAATGCAATAGAATACTTAAATAAGAAGAAAACTTGCCACATATATTCTTTTGGGAAAAGCAAGTCGCAAAAAATTAGTGCACATAATGTACAGAGGCTACCTTTTAAAGCGATTTGGTTTGTTCTTTCGTCAGTCTTACCCATTTTTTTAGTAAATACGAATGTCAGAATCAATCCGACTACAAGCAATACAAACCCACTGCCAATAAGAATATTCCAATTTCCCGGAGAATGTTCAGCCCAGGACTTTAAAGGGGAAAAAATTGCGTTGGTGATCGTATCTGTGATCGAATTCATTTTCATTTTTGATCATTTCCTTTCTCATAAGTAAAAATCTCGTTTACATCCACATTAAAAAATTCGGCAATTCGAAAAGCTAACAGCAGAGTCGGAACATAATTTCCTTTCTCCATTACAAAGATGGTTTGTTTGGAAACCCCGACTTTCTTTGCTAATTCTTGCTGAGACAATCTGGCAAGTACACGATATTCATAAACCTTATTTGAGATCGAATCACCAAAATCTTTCTTCATGACCATCACCTCTTGAACCAAATTATAAACTCACCTTATATAAAAGTAAAGCAAACTTATACAAAAGTATAAAATAATTTTATGTTTATTAAGATTACTTTGATTTAATCATGAACCAGAATGCAGAAAGAACCTGACGAAATTCATGATTTCGTCAGGGTTCACTTATCGATCTGGTGTAATTTGTGGTTCTTGGCGGTACATTTTATGATATTCAGTGATACAACAGGTGATCAATTTCCAAAAACAACAGTAAACGGTTCTGGTGGTGCTAACCGAACAATAATTCTTGGTTATCACTCTGAAGAGGCAGAAGTTGTGGACACAATTGATGTTTACGAATAGCTAAATCCAAATAAACAGAAAATCAATAGTAATTTAAATTAGTTGGCTTACTGTAGGTAAGTAGGCAGTTTGAGGGCAGTAGACAATTTTAAAAATAAGCACAAAAAATACCAAAGGTCTACAACCCTTGGTATCATTGATGCGGCCGAGAGGACTTGAACCTCCACGGGTTATTCACCCACTAGGCCCTCAACCTAGCGCGTCTGCCATTCCGCCACGACCGCGTGATCATTAAATTGTGTTGTGCTGGTTTAGTAGGCTTTTAACCTAGTAAAACAGATTTGCATGCACTTTGTAAATAAAGTGCGGGTGAAGGGACTCGAACCCCCACGTCGTAAGACACTAGATCCTAAGTCTAGCGCGTCTGCCAATTCCGCCACACCCGCAAAAAGACAAATGGTGAGCCATGAAGGACTCGAACCTTCGACCCTCTGATTAAAAGTCAGATGCTCTACCAACTGAGCTAATGGCTCTTACTATTCAATTTCAAAAAAATAAAAATGGCTGGGCTAGCTGGATTCGAACCAACGCATGACGGAGTCAAAGTCCGTTGCCTTACCGCTTGGCTATAGCCCAACGAAATGGAATGACCCGTACGGGATTCGAACCCGTGTTACCGCCGTGAAAGGGCGGTGTCTTAACCGCTTGACCAACGGGCCGATGGTTGAGAACTTATATCGAAATCTTATGGCGGAGAAGGAGGGATTTGAACCCTCGCGCCGCTTACGCGACCTACACCCTTAGCAGGGGCGCCTCTTCAGCCACTTGAGTACTTCTCCAATATGGCTCCACAGGCAGGATTCGAACCTGCGACCGATCGGTTAACAGCCGATAGCTCTACCACTGAGCTACTGTGGAATAATGAGACAAGACTTATTATATCAGCCTTGATTTACAGTGTCAAGAGGTAAATGTTTTTATTTATCTCTCGTAACGACTTTTATAATGTAACATAGGCTTGCCATATTCGTCAACCTTTTTCACGAAAAAATTCTTTTTATTTTCCCGCGGCATTTTCCGCACCTGTATCTGTCAGGGTTCATGGCGCGCTTCTTTATATACTGTTGGCCGCAGGCCGTACAGATATACATATAAGTTTTTTTGTTTTCCGCTTTTTTCTTAAGGGGTGTACAGAACCTCGGCGCGTTGACTTGCTGCAAAAGCATTCTAAAATCTCTGTCTCTGTGCTTGTACCCTTTTCCTTCAAGATGAAGATGATAATGGCAGAGCTCGTGCTTGATGATGCCGATCAGTTCCTCCCTGCCGTGTTCAATCAGATATTTTCTGTTCAATTCAATGTTATGAGAGGTTAACAGGTACCTGCCGCCAGTGGTTTTAAGCCTGTCATTAAAAAGCGCCTGATGGCGGAACGGCTTTTTAAAATATGTTTTAGAAATATCCTCTGTCAGCTTTTGAAGCTCTATATTATCCATAGTGCACCTCACTTAAAAAACATTGAACGGGACAATTCACCGTTCGCATACAATATGGTAATCACCGTCCCTCTTATGATAAAAGCTGAGGAGGAATGAGCCTATGCCAAATTGGCTTAAAAAGCAGATGCAAAAAGCGTTCCTTGAAAAAGATAATTACCAAATTAAACTGCTGAATCAATGCTGGTATTTCTATAGGAAAAAACACTGCTCGTAAGCAGTGCTTTTATTTTACCATAGACAGCGATACTCTGCCTTTTTGTACATCTACGCCGTCAACCCAAACTGTCACGATATCGCCCACAGATACGACATCAAGAGGATGCTTGACGAATTGATTGCTCAGTTTTGAGATATGCACA
The DNA here is from genome assembly GCF_037963335.1 of Bacillus sp. PS108. Lineage (NCBI taxonomy): Bacteria > Bacillati > Bacillota > Bacilli > Caryophanales > Bacillaceae > Bacillus > Bacillus sp. PS108. Next base: position 524,988 of record NZ_CP150155.1, on the reverse strand, counting down.
AGCCCGTCTTGTTTGACTCCAATATCAACAAACGCTCCGAAGTCCACTACATTGCGCACGGTGCCCTGCAGTTCCATTCCCTCTTTCAAATCTTCCAGCTGAAGGACGTCTGTTTTCAGCAAAGGCTTAGGCACCTCATCGCGCGGATCGCGTTCCGGCCTTGTCAGCTGTTCACAAATGTCTTTCAGAGTGATTTCGCCGATTTCCAGCTCTTTTGCCGTTTCAGAAAGCGCCAGCTGATTGATTTTGTCCTTCAATTCCGCCGTGCCGATATGTTCTGTTGAAAGTCCGAGTTTTTTCAAAAGCGCTTTTGTTTCTTTATAGCTTTCCGGGTGAATGCCTGTTCTATCCAAAGGCTCTGTCCCTTCCTGCACTCTTAAGAAACCGATACATTGTTCATAGGTTTTCGCACCGAGCCTTGGGATGTCCTTCAGTTCTTTTCGATTTGAAAATTTTCCGATTTCCTCGCGTTTTTTGACAACGTTGCCTGCTACAGACTTCGATAATCCAGCTACATATTGAAGCAGCGCGGCGGAGGCTGTATTGACGTTTACTCCCACCTGGTTTACGACCGTTTCGACGACAAACCGCAGAGATTCATTTAAGCGTTTTTGGCTGACGTCATGCTGATACTGTCCGACACCAACAGACTTCGGATCGATTTTAACGAGCTCCGCGAGCGGGTCTTGAAGTCTTCGCGCAATAGACACGGCACTGCGCTCTTCAACCTTAAGGTCAGGGAATTCTTCTCGGGCCAGCTCTGAAGCCGAATAGACGCTTGCACCCGCTTCATTGACGATCACATAATAAATTTTGCGCGGCATGTCTTTCAGTACATTGACGATGAATTGTTCTGTTTCTCTGGATGCTGTGCCGTTTCCGATCGCCACCATCTCGACTTGATACTGCTCAAGAATCTTTTTCACTTTTTCATGGGCTTCTTTTGTTTTGTTGACTGGCGCATGCGGATAGATCACATCAATTTTCAAGACTTTTCCAGTCTCATCTGACACAGCGAGCTTACAGCCGGTTCGAAAGGCTGGGTCAACACCGAGAACGGTTTTGCCTTTCATCGGCGGCTGCAAAAGAAGTTTTCTCAAGTTCTCTGAGAAAATATGAATCGCCTGTTCATCAGCTTTTTCTGAGAGCTCTTTCCTGATTTCACGCTCGATTGCCGGCTGGATCAGCCTTTTATAGCTGTCTTCAATTGTCTCCTGCAAAATCTCTTTTACGGATGTTGAGCGATTTTTAATGATTTGTTTTTCTAAATACGCCTTAATGTGATCCGCAGGTGGTTCGATTGACACCTTTAAAATATCTTCTTTTTCGCCGCGGTTCATTGCCAGCACCCTATGCGGAACGACTTTTGCAATTGGCTCTTCATACTCGTAATACATTTCATACACATTTTTCTCATCGGTGTCTGCCGACTTTCCGGCTGCGGACTTAATGGTTCCTCTTTTGAAGGTTTCCTGGCGAATCCACTTTCTGAATGTCGGCTCGTCTGAAATTTGTTCCGCAATAATGTGCTTGGCGCCTTCAATCGCTTCTTCTCGTGTGAACACTTCTTTTTCTTCGCTGATGTATTGGTCTGCAGTTGCTGCCAGACGATCATCTTGGGGAAGTGTCAGGATATAGTCGGCAAGCGGCTCAAGGCCTTTGCTTTTAGCGACTGTCGCCTTTGTTTTGCGTTTTTGTTTATAAGGGCGGTAAAGGTCTTCCACTTCCTGAAGCTTCACCGATTGCTCGATTTTACGTTTTAGATCATCTGTCAGTTTATCCTGCTCTGCAATCAGCCTGATGACCTCTTCTTTTCGCTGATTCAGGTTTTGTATGTATTGCCAGCGTTCAGAAATCGTTTGAATCTGAACCTCATCCATTGAACCCGTCTGCTCTTTTCGATACCGGGCAATAAACGGGACTGTGTTGCCGTCCTCAAGCAGACGGATAACACTTTCAACATGTTTTTGTGATAAACCTATTTCTTTCGCAATTTGCTGTTTTAAAAGGGCTGACGTTTCCATGTAACCAAAGCCTCCAATTTTGTCGTTCTTTCTCTAGTGTATCAAAAACCGAAAAAAACACATAAAAAAAGAAGCCGGCATTCCGGCTTCTTTTTGTTCTTATTCTCTAGGACAGCTGTCCGAGAATATAGGTCAGGTCATCTTTTCTCGATGTCGTATACATTTTCAGCGAATTCGATATTTCTTCTACCGATTGGCCTTTTTTCAAGTGGGAGCGGATATCAGGTACGTTGAGTCCATCTGTATGTATAATGAACTTTGAACCCTTTTCATAGGTGGCGGTGTGCGTTTTGTATTTTTGCGGCTTGCCTGATAAATAGCCCGAAATCGGCAGAGGATAAAAGCTTTCACCAGACGGGGAATGCAGAATAAACCGTACATTTCCGACAGAGCAGTACGTAAACTGCCTTTGCTCAAAATTGATTTTCAGGATAGATGCTGTAGCGCCTCTTTTGTTTTTCATCGCCTGATTACAGCGTTCGATAATGCTTTCTACGTCTTCATTCGCATAGTTTTCCACTAAGTCTTTGATGGCTGCAGAGGATTCGTTAGCAAGTGATCCACTTCCCAGTCCGTCAGCAACCGCGCAAATTAACTCCTTATCATCAGCTTTCATAAAAAAGCTGTCACCGCAAATCGATTTCCCTTCTTTATTCAGTTGATATACTAGAGTTTGAATATGCTCGTTTTCTTCAACCTGGATCATTACATTAACTCCATCGAGGGATCTTCAATCAAGGCCTCTCTGAGCTTCTTCACAGCTTTGCGTTGCAAGCGCGAGACGTGCATTTGAGATATACCGAGAATGTCCCCAGTTTCTTTTTGGCTTTTGTTTTGAATATACGTAAGGTCTATGATTTGTTTTTCACGATCTGAAAGGACATGAAGCACGCTTTGCAGCATCAATTGCTGGTTGACCCGCTCATATCCGTCCTCCTGTGATCCGACGATATCAAGAATCGTGACGGTGCTTCCGTCCGAATCCGCTTCAATGCTGTGGTCAACGGATAAGGCTTGATAGCTTTTGCCCATTTCCATCGTTTCAAGAACCTCTTCTTCAGAAACATCGAGGAATTCGGCAATCTCTTCGACTTTCGGCGATCTTTGTGTTTCAGTGGTCAGCTGATCAACCGCCATTTTGATTCTTGGACCCAGTTCTTTAATTCGTCTCGGCACATGAACGCTCCATGTTTTATCTCTGAGGAAACGTTTAATTTCACCGATGATTGTCGGAATTGCAAAAGCTTCAAACGATTTGCCGACAACAGGATCGTATCGCTTAATCGCGCCTAGCAGCCCGATCATGCCGACCTGGCGGAGATCCTCGTGGAAGCTTTTGCCTTTTGAATATTTTTTCGCAAGCATGTCAACCAGATTTGTATACACCCGCACAAGCGTTTCCTGCGCCTGTTCATCTTGCTTTGTTTGGTAATCGCTTATGAGCCGATCGACTTCATCTTTAGTTAGTTTCGTAGTTTTTGATGGTTGTGTCATGATCAACTCGCTCCCCATTTAAATACTTTGTCATCGCTACGGTGACGCCGGAGTGGTTTTGCACTCTGACTTCATCCATGAGCGTTTCCATTAAATATAGACCGAGCCCTCCTTCTGATAATTGATCAACTGTGTGCGAAGGTGTGTACGGCCCTAAATCCTGCTGCTTTTGATCAAAGTCAAAGCTGTCTCCTTCATCCGCCACAATAACCTCTAAACGGTCTTCAAACACACCGAATCGTATTGACACTTCCCCATTTTTATCTTCTTTGTAAGCGTGCTGAACCGCATTTGTGCACGCCTCACTGACTGCGATTTTCAAGTCTTCAATTTCATCGTACGTATAGCCCATTCTGCTTGCGACCCCTGACAGCGTCAGTCTTATAATTCCCACATATTCAGGTTGGGCCGGCACTTTCATTTCGATGTAATCAGCATTATTCTTCATTGCACTCCACCTTCTGACTTTGCAGAAATATCAATGATGTCCTTCAAGCCTGTAATGTCAAACAGTCGGATCAGCCGTTCAGAAAGATTTTCAAGTTTCAGCGAACCGCCTTGTTTTTTCACCATTTTAAAGGTCCCTACAAAAACGCCCAATCCGGTACTGTCCATGTAGCTGACATCTTTCAGGCAAATTCTTAAGTCAGCTCCTTGTTCTGCCAGAGGAACGAGCTTCTCTCTGAGCACCGGTGCTGAGTATACATCAATTTCTCCTGCAATGTTTACTTGTATATCATTCTCGTTTTGCTTCACATCAACATTTATATTCATTCGTATCACCTCAAATTTTCCTTCAAATCACTAGTTGCTTTATACCCTCGTCTGACAGACGTTAAACCTTTCTCCGCAAAACAATTAACGTAAAATCATCGTGAAGCTGAAAATCCTGCAATTTGAGGAGGCTGTCATAAATGTTTTTGACCATTTCCTGCGCGGAGGAACACATATGTTCCTCAATGAGCTTCTGCAGATCAGGACGCTCCAAGAAACCGTTTTCCGTTCTGCATTCTGTGACGCCGTCAGAAAATAAAACAATCATATCGCCCTTTTCCAGATGCTGATCGAATTGTTTGTAGTCATAGTCCTGTGAGATGCCGAGAACGAGTCCTTTGGCCTCTAAATCGTAAAACGTGTTGTCTTTTTGAGAATAATAGAATCCCGGTTCATGTCCCGCTGAAGCATATGTAAATTGATGCTTGTCCATATTGTAATTCGCATAAAACATCGTAATAAACATGCTGGCATCAACGTTTTGTTCAACAACACGATTCAAATTTTTCAGCACTTGAGAAGGGTGTATGCCCGTTTCCGGCAAAGAGTCCATTGCGTATTTAATCATGGACATGCATAAAGCCGCTGGAATGCCTTTTCCGATCACGTCCGCGATTGCGATATTGATGGATTCCTTGTCTTTGACAAAGTGGTAGTAATCACCGCTCATCTGTTTAGCGGGAACACTGATGGCGCCGATATCCAGCGCTTCCTCCTGAGGAACTTTAGTTCCGAGAAGCGTCTGCTGGACATTTGCCGCGATTTCAATTTCTGATTTGATTTCCTGCTGTATCCCTCTAAGGGTTTGATGCTCCTGATAAGCCATTCCATAGCCAATCATGACTTCTATTAAAAAATCCAGCGAATGAAACACATCTTCCGGGAGACTTGGATACAGCTCCTTCAGCACTTTCCTGTGAATGCTGATGATTTCTTCCGGAGGAATTTGGTGTTCGATTGTTTTTCGGCTGAATTTTTGGGCTTGATATAAAGATGTTTCTGTTAATTCGGCTATATATCGACTAAGCAGCTGATGATACCGCTGCTCAATAACCTCCCTAAAATCCACGTTCTTACCTCCTACCGAAGCCATTTGATGGCTTGTATCTCTGTTCCTTCCCCCGCTACGGAATTTAAGCTGAATTCATCCATCAGCCTTTTGACCCCGGGAAGTCCCGCACCAAGTCCTCCAGACGTTGAAAACCCGTCTTCCATGACTTTTCGGATATCAGGAATTCCCGGCCCTTGGTCTTCCGCTATAATTTTCAGGCCTTTTTTTCCTCTGTCTGCGACCTGTTCAATTCCAATCTGCCCTTTGCCGGCATATAAATAAATATTCCTGGCTAATTCTGAAATAGCCGTTGTAATTCTAGCCTGGTCTACCGTGCCGAAACCCAGTTCTTTCGCAACGTTTCGTCCCAGCTGTCTGGCGGCCACAATATCCCATTCTGTCATGATTCTTACACAGGATTGGTCGTTCATTCGCTATTCCCCCAATTCCCGCTTCAATGTCTCAAGCCCCTGCTCTAAGTCGAGCGCAGTTTCGATTTCCTCAAGTGCGATTCCAAGTTCAATCAGCGTCACTGCCACAGCGGGCTGAATGCCGGTCAAGACAACTTTTGCCCCCATTAACTTAGACATTGTAATGACGTCGCCCAGCACTTTCGCGATAAATGAATCAATCATATCCACAGATGTCAGGTCAATGACGACTCCGTTAGCACCTGTTTCGTATATTTTATTTAATAAGTCTTCTTGAAAGGTTAATGCTGTCTGGTCATCAAGTTCCCATTGAATGGATACTAATAAGCAATTATACAGTTTCAAGATCGGGATTTTCGGATGTCTCAAAATGTTATTCCCCCAATGAAACGATTTTTCGATCCGTCATTTCCAATGCTGTTTGAATTCCTTTTTGCAGGGTATTCTTAGTTATAACTTGGGATAAATCAATCCCCAGGTTGACGATTGTTTGAGCAATTTCCGGACGGATTCCGGCCAGCAGGCATTTTGCTCCGACAAGCCTTACAGCTTCTGATGCCTGAATAATATGATGGGCAACCATCGTATCGACGACAGGGACACCTGTAATGTCAATCAGCACGACTTGGGAACGGTGTTTGACGACGCCATTAAGAAGGTTTTCCATAATTCGTTTCGCGCGTTCGGTATCAATTGTTCCGACAAGAGGCATCACAGTGATATTTTCAAACACCGGGATAAGCGGCGCAGACAGCTCTTGCAGCGCGATTTTTTGCAGGGATACTGTTTTTTCCCATGAGATTGAGTATTGATTAAAAATTTCTGTGTTAATCGGGCTGAAAAAGCGGTCAATCTGCCAGATTAATTCCGTGCTCTCTTGATCTGGCAATCTCTTATCATTCATTTTCGTGTAGAGACGCTTCCAGAATTCAGCAAGCGCAGTAGCCAAAAACTTCATAGACAGTCCGATTTGGACCGCTCGAAGCGCCAGTTCGCTGATTTGGCTTTCAGCAGCGTTTTCGTCCTTAACAGACAGCAGCAGAATGTCGATATATTCTTTAGATATATTTTCATACACTTGGTCAGTCAGCTGATAGGATTCTTGCTCGCTTAATTCTTTTAGTGTGTCAGTCCACAGTTGGAGCAGTTCATTTTGATTTTCGGCAATGAACTGGTATACAGTCTGATTCGACATCAAATTCGCTTACCTCCCAATAAAAAACAACATATTTTTTTCGTTATTTCACTATTATATCGTTTATGTTTTTTGAAAACAAAAAAAGTTGCTCTATTTGAGCAACCTGCAAATATGTCTAAAAATCAATGAGTGCCAAACTGATTTGTAAGGCTTCATCAACCTTATCCATCATTTCATCATCCAGATGAGTAATCTTATCCGTTAACCTTTGCTTGTCAATCGTCCGAATTTGCTCCAGCAAAATAACGGAATCTCTTTCAAAACCGTAGCGTTTTGCATCGATTTCGACGTGGGTTGGTAATTTCGCTTTCTGTATTTGTGCTGTTATGGCTGCAACAATAGCAGTTGGGCTGAAGCGATTTCCGATGTCATTTTGGATCACTAAAACCGGGCGCACCCCGCCTTGCTCTGAGCCAACAACAGGAGATAAATCAGCAAAATAAACATCGCCGCGTTTCACAATCAAATGATTATCCTCCGCTGACTAAGCGCTCAACTGTCGTTTCAGCCTCGCACTCCGCAAAGTGAGCCTCAGAAGAAATATTCAGGTTGATTTTCGCCATTTCCATATAGCCGCGTCTCATCAAATCACGGTTGTGACGAGTTGTTCGTTCGCTGACATACGCTCTCACTGCTTGTGATATCAGTTCGTTTCTGCTTCGTTTCTCCCGCATCGCTACACCATCCAATTCAGCTACTAGGTTTTCGGGCAAGCTGATTTTCATTTCGGTTCTTGCGCTGGATTCAGACAAAAAACATACACCTCCACCAAACTTACGGATACGACTCTTTTATCCATCCAGTGATAATGATACCATTATTCACTCTTCAAGCAAAGCTGTTTTATGAATTCTCCATTTAGGTAAGTTAATTGCTTGTATTTACCTGCAATAAAGGATTTCTTACTTCCATTATACTCCCATTTTCCAAAAACATACGGGGAACACGGGAACTTATTGTACAGGCCACCTCATAGTTAATGGTTTCGAGCCTTCCTGCAATCTCATCCATGGAAATATATTCATCCCCCTGCCGGCCTATTAATGTGACTTTTGTGCCCGGCGGATATTCCTGATCCAGCTCCACCATAAATTGGTCCATGCAAATTCGGCCGGCAATTTTCAAGCGTTTTCCCTTCACAAGGATGTCAGTCCCTTTCAATTTTCGGAGCCAGCCGTCCGCATAGCCTACAGGCACCGTCCCGATCCATGTGTCTTTTTCCGCTGTGTACTCGGCTCCGTAGCTGACGCTCTCGCCTTTTCTGATCAGTTTGACATGCGACAGCGTCGAATGCAGGGTAAATGCCGGACGCAGCTGAAACGGTATCTCGTCCGAAATGTCAGCAGACGGGCGAAGGCCATACATGCCGATGCCGAATCTGACTGCATTAAAAAAGCCTTTTTTCAGCCGGAGTCCGGCGGCGCTGTTCGCGCAGTGGACCATCAGATTCTTTAACGGCAGCGGAGCAATCAGCTCTTTAAAACGCTCAAACTGCATTAAGAAATAGCCTCTTTCTTTTTCATCCGCTGTCGCAAAATGGGTAAATACCCCTTTGCACTTTAAACGAGGGTTGCGGTCAAGAATGGCCATCACGTTCTGAACTTCTTCCTCTGTTTTTACACCAAGCCTGTTCATCCCCGTATCGACCTTCAGATGAAAATGAAGAGAACCTTTTTTTGTGTGGCGGGCTGCCTCCTGAAGCCATTCAACAGAATAACCTGTTAAGGTCACGTCATACTCAGCAGCGATTGCCACATACTCTGGGGGAACCGCGCCAAGCACCAATATAGGCGCCTTCAATCCCTTTTTGCGCAGTGAAATCGCTTCATCCAAAATGGCCACGGCCAAGCATGAAGCACCTGCGTCAAGAGCAGCCTTTGCTGTTTCTGCATCACCATGCCCGTAGGCGTTTGCTTTCACAACTGCCATCAGGTGGACATGTTCACCGATATGTTTTTTCATATTGCTGACATTTTCCTTTATCGCGGACAAGTCAATTTCCGCCCACGTATCTCTGTAAAAAGGTTTTGTGCTCATTACGACACTTCCTAGCTTTTATTCAATATCATTTACATATCATACTAAAATTAAAGGCTAAAGGGAAACGATGTCTAACGAAAAAAAGGCCAAATCATGTTTGGCCTTTGGCGGTTATTTCGATGATTGTCCCTGCATGCTTTTCGCTACTGTTACCATTTCTTCTTTAGAAAGATCTTTAGAAGAGAGAAGGTAATCTACGCCGTCATATGTCCATGACAATGATGCATCCGACAGGGCGCCGATGGTGTAGCCGAGATTTACCGGTTCGCCGTTCAGCGTAACGGAGGAGGAAGCCTTGGCAATCTGGGCTTTTTCCTGAATTAACGTAAATGATTTTTCTCCTCCGTACGTCATGATGATGCGCTTCCCGTCTTCAGTAGATATATCTTTTTCTTCAAGCAGCTTGACGCCAAGCGGCAGTTCCAGCGGCGTTTTGACCGCAAATGTATCGGAAGGCTTCGCGCTTGTGGCGACATCCATTTGAGAAAGGGTCATATTTTTCTTTTCATCAAATGATTCTTTATCAAATTGTTTATTAAATTCAAAGCTGCTGAATTCTACTTTGACCATCACTTTCCGGTCGGTATCCATCACTTTGACAGATGACGGGCTCATATCTTTTTTGTTAAATGTGATTTCTTGCGTCGGCAGCATTTTGTTATGCTGATAGTTTGTTTTTGTTTCGAATACGTATTTCTTTTCTTTCGCTGTGAAAACTGCATCCGAATCGTTTTGAACATCCTTTACGAGCGATTCAAACAGATAAACCTGGCTGCTGTTGTTTGGCCAATCGCTTTGAAATCTGAAGCTCTTATTTAAAGACGGCGTGAGAACGAATACTCCGTTTTCATTTCGTAAAATGACTTGATTTTGGTCCTTTTTCGGATTTTCTAAATAAACCCTGTACAGAGATGGCTTTTTGTGCCAGATTTCCACATTGTATACTTGAGGCTCACTCCCTGTCTCGATGGTCATTTTCGCTTTTGCTTTGTACGAGGTGTATTCTTTCGCCTTTTCATCTAACCCGGCCACAATATCTTGCTGTGTTTTTTGCCCGCAGGCAGAAAGAATAAGAACAGCAAGCAGTCCCGTTAAAAGCAAAACAAAGCTTTTTCTCACCTTTTTCAACCCCTTTTTCTCAATTGATGTAAAAGGAAGAAATCGCTTGTTTGACTTTAACGGTACGCTCGGTACACGTTTAGGCAGAACAGATGCGTACCATAAAAGCCTCAAACAACTTGTCTCCCTTAATGCACTATCAAATATATGAGTGGGGTTTCCCTAATATGCAGACTAGCTTGACAACCTTTCAATCACAACCTGCGCGGCAGCGTATTCTTTTGTATGAGTGATCGATACGTGAACGGCAGCCTGGCTCAGTTTCGTGCAAATGATATAGGGCTTGCCATTTTGGTCTTTCCTAATTTCAATGTCCTGAAAGCTGAGCTGCCTCCCAATGCCGGTGCCAAATGCTTTCGAGAACGCTTCTTTTGCCGCGAATCTGCCCGCGAGAAATTCGATTTTTCTTTTCTTTGAAAGCTCATGGTATTGGTCAAGCTCGCTTCGCGTCAAAATCCGCTCGGCAAACCTTTTCTGGCGTCCAGCCATAGAGGCGATCCGTTTAAGCTCGGTAATGTCCAGCCCAATGCCGTAAATCATGTATGATAACCTCCTTTGCGTACGTACTATTTAAATGGTTTGTCTCATAAACGTGTTACTATAGATATACCAAAATGAAGAAAAGGGGCTCGGAATGTTTATACGGACTGAAAATTTTCAAACATTTATCAGGCTTTACCCCGTTGTCACCTTTATATTGGCTTTGCAAGCCGTTCTCTGGCTGTTTTTTTCACTTCCTGCCCATTCAGTCGTGTTATGGAGGGATACCGTCACAGGCTATAATCTAGGTGTCGCAAACGGTGAATGGTGGCGGCTTATCACACCGATTTTGCTGCACGCCGGTTTCACACATCTGCTGTTTAATTCCATGTCCATCTTTTTATTTGCCCCGGCTTTGGAACGCATGCTGGGAAAAGCGCGTTTCCTTCTTGTATACGCCGGCTCCGGCATCATCGGCAATATCGGCACTTATGTTACAGAGCCGCTTGATTACGTGCATGTCGGTGCTTCAGGCGCCATTTTCGGGCTATTCGGCGTGTACCTGTTTATGGTTCTTTTTCGCAATGAGCTAATAGGGCAGGAGCATTCAAAAATGATCATCACACTGCTCGCATTTGCCGTTCTCATGTCGTTTATCAACTCCAATATTAACATGATGGCCCATCTGTTTGGACTATGCGGCGGGCTTCTTCTTTCGTTTTTATTCGTGCAAAAAAAAGAGCGGCGGTATTAACCGTCGCTTCAGATTGTTGACAAAATCCTAAAATGGTTTTCATTTTAGGATTTTGTCATCTTTTCAGCGTGATTGAAAACCCTTGAAGTCTAGGAAGGACGAGCATAGGAGCGGAGCGAATGTTCTAATTCGTGAGCACCGAAGCGCAGTCCTGACAACGAATGCGAGGGTTTGTCGACACGCTGGAGCGGCGGTATTAACCGTCCGCTTTTTCATATGAGTACCAGTTTAAAATGAAGGCTGCATCCTCTTCACCTACATCCCTCACCGTTAATTCTTCCATATGGCTCGATGATTTCACCGAAGTAGAAATGGTATACAAGCGGCCTTTCTTTTGGAAATAGGATTGGCTGAACTTGCAGACCTGCATTCGTTTTTTCAGTACAATGGCGGTTGTTCTGCCTATAAATCTAGACGTCAGCTGAAGACGGTCCCCGTTGATCGTCCATGCAGCCTCTTTATACGCGAGATAGCCGAAGAACAATTCTATCGGCAGCAAGATCACTGACAGATAGCCCCATGGCTGAAAGAAGATACATAACGGGATGATCAAAAAGAGTGAAAAAATGACAGAACGGAACAAATAGCGTTTCAACGCGCGCCGCGGCAGGCGGCGGCAGTTTTCTTCCAGTGTGTATTCCGGCGTAAATGTTCGGAGCATGTGCGGAAGCTTTTTTTTATGAATCATTGGAAAGAGAATGGTCAAAGCGCCTTCTGCTTTTTCCCGGTCGCCGCCTCCTGCGCTGACGATGGACACCGTTACAAAGCCGAAAAGCTGGCGAATGATATTTTCTTTGATTTTAATGGCTTGTATTTTTCGCAGCGGAATCGTGACTTGATGTTTTTCAATAATCCCCCTTGAAATCACCAGTTCCTGCTCTTTTTTTATGATTTGAAAGTTTGCGTATCTAAACATCATGCCCGCGATGCTGAAAATCCAGGCGATAAATAAACCGATAAAAATGAGTACCGCGTAAATACCAATACTGGCGTGCTGAAGGAAGGAAAATTTATCGAATAACCAATCCATTGGCAGCACTTCATCAAGCTGGGAAATAAGTGCAAATACAGCGGAGATAATGACTCCAATTCCGCCGGAGGTAGAAGCGGCCATGAGCAATTCTTTCGCGTTCATGCGATAGTGCTCTTGCACCTCAACGGCCGGCTCCAACTCCTCTTCAGCTTCAAGCCGTTCTTCATCAAGTTCATTTTCTCGTCTTTGCGCTTTTTTCTTAAAGACAGCTTCTTTGATGCGTTCGGCTTCTTCAACAGAAATAGCAGAAAGAACGGCTTCTGCCTCCTTGCCTCCGCCTGCTGTTTCAATTTGCAGCTTCACAAGCTTAAAGATTTGCTGGACAAGGCCTGCGCTCGTATTCATCGTTTGAATCCGATCAATCGATATGTATCGCTTTTTCGTAACAAATAAGCCTTCTTCGATTCTAAATTCATCATCTTCAATTCGATAGGTAAACCTTCTCCATTTGATAATGCTTGCCGCTACAAGCCAGATGAATAGCACACCGAGCGCAATGGCTCCGTAAAAACGGACAGTATGGTTTGAATTGACAATATACACAAAAAAGAATGGCAGAATGATATTTTTTATCGTTTGAATAATGGTATGGCATAAATTCAAAATGACTGCTGCCGGGTGCAGGCGTTTCGGTTCAGACATCATCGTCAGTCACCCTCGCCAGACGGGAAATGGAGTCTCTCAGCCGATCCGCTTCCTCCATCTCTAAAGCGGGGATCGAATGAACGGTCGCGGCCGTGGAAATTTTCACCGTTGCCAGGTTGTATTTTTTTAATAATGGCCCTTGTGACGTATCGACGTGCTGAACTCTGACCATCGGAACAATCACACGTGTTACCACAAAAATACCTGACTGAATATCTATTTCATGTTCATGGACTTCATATCGCCACACCTTATGACGGACCTTCGGAATGATAAAGACCGTCACAATCGATCCCAGCAGCCAAACCGCGCCGAGCACGCCGCTGATCCAGTACGGCCAATGAAAATAATAGCTTAACACTGCAACTGCAATGACAATAAGTAAGCAAACAGCGGATATGATGATCTCTTGAAGTCGCCAAACCTTTAATCCGTCTGGACTGATTTGGTTTTTTGGCTGCTCTCTCAAAAATACCTACCTCCCTTTTTTTCGTCGTTACTTATACGTCTCTTTTACAGAAAGGTTTCATTCTTAAGCATACAGAGAAAAATGGCTTCCGTCAGCTGAAAATTTGCTGAATAACAAATCGCGAACATAAAAAAGCCCAAAACATCATGTTTTGGGCTCTGAATCGATCAAATTAGTAAGATTTTTTCTGGCGTCTGTCACCTGAAGAACGGCGATCGTTTGAACGCTTTTTGTCATAGGAAGAACGGTTGTTGCTTTTCCCTTTTCCGCCGCGGTAGCCGCCGCCTTGACCGTCTCTGCGTTTAGAAGAGCGCTGGTTCTTGTAGCGTTTGCTGACCATCGGCGCTTCGTCTGTTAAGCGAACCGGTGTGTCGTCTGGCTCTTTTGTAGCCATTTTGATAGCCGCTGCAACCACTGTTACTGCATCATGATCTTCAAGCAGCTCAGCTGCCGCTGTCATGTAGAAGTTCAGGTTGTTTTCACTGATTGTTGTGCGAAGACGTTCAACAGTAACCTGTTGCTGGCCTTCTAACGCTTCATCAAGTGTAGGCTCCTTCATGCGGTCCATTTTGCGTTTTGTTGTTTGTTCAATTGCGCGAAGCATGCTTTTCTCACGCGGTGTAATGAACGTCATTGCCATACCTGTTTTTCCTGCACGGCCCGTTCTTCCGATACGGTGAACGTAGCTTTCAGGATCTTGAGGCACGTCGAAGTTGTATACGTGTGTAACACCTGAGATATCAAGTCCGCGAGCGGCAACATCAGTTGCGACTAGAACTTCGATTGCGCCTTCTTTAAATTTACGAAGCGCAACCATACGTTTCGCCTGCGTTAAGTCACCGTGAATTCCTTCAGCTGCATATCCGCGAAGGTTCAGGGCTTCAGCCAGCTCATCGACACGGCGTTTTGTACGTCCGAATACGATCGCAAGCTCAGGAGACTGAATGTCAAGAAGACGAGTCAGTGTATCGAATTTTTTGCGTTCTTGCACTTCCAAATAGAACTGCTGAATGTTAGAAACCGTCATTTCTTTCGCTTTTACTTTTACGTGTTCCGGCTCAGTCATGAAGCGCTCTGCAATGCGTTTGATCGGCGCAGGCATTGTGGCAGAGAACAGAAGTGTCTGATGCTCGCTTGGCACGTTTGAAAGGATAGATTCAATATCGTCAATGAATCCCATGTTCAGCATTTCATCCGCTTCATCCATTACAACGGTATTTACGTTGTTTAAACGAATGGTGCGGCGGTTGATGTGGTCAAGAAGACGGCCAGGTGTTCCGACAATAATATTCGGATTCTTCTTTAACGCCCGGATTTGCCGTCCAATATCCTGTCCGCCGTAAATAGGAAGAACCTTCGCACGTTTATCTTGTCCGATTTTATACAATTCTTCAGATACTTGAATGGCTAATTCACGGGTTGGCGCGATTACGATTGCTTGAATATTAGGAGACTCGGGGTTAATTTTTTCAACAAGGGGTATACCAAACGCAGCTGTTTTACCTGTACCTGTTTGCGCTTGTCCAATGACGTCTTTATTTGAAAGTCCGAGCGGTATCGTTTGTGCCTGAATCGGTGTTGCTTCTTCAAATCCCATACGATTAATTGCTTTCATGAGATCAGAACTTAAATTAAAATCTTGAAACGTTATAGTCAAATTATTCAAACTCCTTCTAATTGCTGTTTCAGTAATGTCGTGATTTACCACTTATAAAACTGCCCTTTAGACAAGAAGGACAGGATCCATCCGTATACAAAGCCCGAATTACTTTAAGTTTTATCTTACCATTACACTATTTGTTTTTCAATAAGATGAGAAGCAGATCGGCATCTCGAATATGCCGACTGCTGCTCCATCCGCTCCCAAGAATCCGGCGGAGAACTTCGGGTCACGATGATAAGTCCGGACGAATATGTTCGTATCGCGAAATAACCTATATATATTGTATCATAGCCGCAGCCAGCCAGATATATATAATTTTAGGCCGGCATACATTAGTGTTTGCATATCATGTTATTTTATGATGCAATATGCGTTTTTTCGCAAAAATATTTTCTTATGAAAGCGGGCTCTCTATTAAATCTTTAACGATTTCTTCAAGCTTCATACCTCTGGACGCTTTGAATAAAATCAAATCGCCTTTTGATGCGTTTTCCTTCACAGCTTGGAGGAGATCTTTTTTCTCAGTGTAATGGCTGACGCGGTCTTTCTCAAAGTGTTTCAGGGCGCCTTCCGCGATAAAAGCTCCCAGTTTTCCGTACGTAAAGACGCGGTCAATTTTATCAGGGCTGATCACAGCGCCGCACTCTTTATGGAACGTTTCTTCAAGATCGCCGAGTTCAAGCATATCACCGAGCACGAGCATTTTTTTGCCGTAGCCTTCGAGGCTTTCTGTCAATTGAATTGCAGCTTTCATGGAAGTCGGGCTCGCATTATAAGCGTCATTGATTATCGAAAGGCCGCTGTCTGTTTTGATGAGTTCAAGTCTCATCCCGGTTACCTTTAGGCCGCTCAGTCCTTTTGCCGCACCCTCAGGCGTGATGCCAAAATAAGCCCCTGCAGCAATCGCTGCCATGGCGTTCATCACATTGTGCTTGCCGAGTATCGGAATAAAAAACGTGTTTTCTATCCCTTTGATTGTAAAATGGGTTCCTTCCTCACTCTGGCTGACATCCTGAAGCTGATAATCATTATGCGCTCCCGTCCCGTACGTTTTCGTCTGGCAGCTGTATGCATTTTGAAGAAGCGGTTCGTCCCCGATATAAATCAGCACTCCGTCTTCTTTAAGCCCGTTAATGATTTCAAGCTTCGCCTCTGCGATGCCCTCTCTAGAGCCGAGGTCTTGCATATGCGATTCGCCGATATTCGTAATCACTGCCGCATCCGGGTTTGCCAGGCGGCTCAAGAGGTCAATTTCTCCTTTGGCGCTCATTCCCATCTCCAATACGGCGATCTCCGTATTTTCAGGCATCGCTAAAACTGTCAGCGGCAAACCGATATGATTATTGAAGTTTCCTCCAGTTTTGTGGACACGGTACTTGGTCCCCAGTACGGCGTGAATCATATCTTTTGTTGTCGTTTTGCCATTGCTTCCAGTTACTCCGATGACACGCGTGCCAAGCTCCTGCAAATAGGCTTTTGCAAGCTGCTGAAGTGCGGTAAGGGTATCGTCCACTAAAATGACGGCGTGATTCTCGGGCGGATTTGGTACTGACCGATCCCAAAGAACAGCCGCTACACCAGCTTCAAAGGCCTGCTCCACAAAAGTGTGGCCGTCAAAACGTTCCCCTTTCAGCGGAATGAAGAGCTGATGTTGTTCCAGTTTTCTTGTATCGGTTGCCACTCCATGAATGACTGTTTGTTCATATTGCGGATTTGTTAGTGTGCCATTAACCATTTCGGCAATGTTTTTTACTGTTCGCTTAATCAAGTAAGGTCCCTCTCTTTCTTTTGTATATACGGGAAAAAACACTGCCCTTTTACCGGCAGTGTCCTTCTTCATTAGAATGTATGCTTAATCAATTGTTTTTCAGCGTGGCGTTCTTTTGCAAGCTCCACAAGCTGTTCAATCAGGTCAGCATATTCCACTCCGGCTTCTTTCCAGAGCAGCGGGAACATGCTGAAAGGTGTAAAGCCAGGCATTGTGTTGACTTCATTGATCAGAACTTCGCCGTCAGCTGTCAGGAAAAAGTCCGCTCTGACGAGTCCTGAACCGTCGATCGCTTTAAATGCTTTGATCGCCATATCACTGATTGTTGCGTATTCCTCATCAGTCACAATCGCCGGAATCATCAGATCAGTATCTCCATCCTCATATTTCGCTTTGTAATCGTAGAAATCCGTTTTCGGTGCGATTTCCCCCACAACAGAGCATTTAGGATCGTCATTTCCAAGAACGCCGATTTCGATCTCGCGGCCGTTAATTCCTTCTTCAACGACGACTTTGCGGTCATATTGGAAAGCAAGCTCAAACGCTTTTTGCAGTTCTTCACGGTTTCGGCATTTGCTGATTCCGACACTTGAGCCGAGGTTCGCCGGTTTTACGAAGCAAGGGTAGCCTAATTCCTGTTCAACTTCCTCACAGCTTTCTTTCGGAGAACGAGTCCAGTCTTTCTTAAGGAAAGCTGCGTATTTAGCCTGAGCAAGGCCAGCCTGCGCAAATAAATGTTTCATGACAACTTTATCCATGCCAGCTGAGGAAGCAAGCACTCCGTTGCCGACATAAGGAATGTTCAACAGCTCAAGCATTCCCTGGATCGTACCGTCTTCTCCATTCGGTCCGTGGAGGAGCGGGAATACGACGTCGATGGCTTCATTTTGCTGTGACGCTTCCTGCGGAAACATCTCCTGGTTCAAGGCAGCTGGAGAAAAAGCACTGCCTCCTTGCTCAAATTGAAGCATTTTCACATTTGAAACAGGCTCGGTTAAACGGGCGCCTCTTACCCATTCGCCTTTTTCTGTTATATAAATCGGATGTATATCAAACTTCTCAGTATTTAGCGCTTTGATTACAGCCAGAGCCGTCTGCAGGGAAACATTATGTTCTGCCGACTTTCCTCCGTACACTAATCCTAGACTTGTTTTCAATGGATACTCCCCCCACTACAATTCATCTTTACTATCTTATCATTTTCACCGGAAAATGATCTAATTATTTTTGGGCATGCTGATGTTGAATGCATTTGTATGTAATTCCTTTTTATTTTATATTAAAATGGCATTGAAAAGGAGATGTGACATATGAAAAAAATCACAACAAACGAACAATTTAATGAACTGATTCAATCCGATAAAGAAATCATTGTAAAGTTTTATGCTGATTGGTGCCCAGACTGCACACGCATGAATATGTTCATCGGCGATATTTTGGAAGAATACAATCAAAACGATTGGTATGAGCTGAATAAGGACGAGCTTCCTGACCTGGCTGAAAAATACCAAGTAATGGGCATTCCCAGCCTGCTTATTTTCAAGAACGGTGAAAAAACAGCTCACCTTCACAGCGCCAATGCCAAAACGCCTGAAGAAGTGACTGAATTTTTATCTGAACATATAAGCTAATTCGTTAAACAGCCTTATTTTATGTCGTCAGGCTCTACATGAACATGAACATGAGTGACATCGTGTTCATGTTTTATTTTGTCTTCTACTTCATCCGCCACTCCATGGCCTTCTTCTACTGTAAGCTTCGGATCAACCGTAATGACCATCTCGATATGAACTGTACTGCCTAAATACCTCGCTTTCACATCCTTTAGGCGATGCACATTTTCGATCCTGCCGACGGTCTGTTTGTAAGGCTCAAGATCTTTTAAATGGAAGCCGTCTGTTAAGGAATGTGAAGCGTCTTTAAAGATATCCCACGCTGTTTTGCAAATGATGATGCCGATGATAAAAGCCGTTACCGGATCAATCCACGGCAGCTTCAGCTGGGACGAAAAAACACCGATAAACGCGCCGGCGCTTACAAAAGCGTCTGACCTGCTGTCCTTTGCCGCTGCCATCAGGGCAGAGCTTTTAATGGACGCTGCCAGCCTTTTGTTATATAAATAGATGCCATACATAAACACAGCACTGCCTAACGCCGTCCATGCCGCGATAAGATTTGGCTTTTCCGTTGTGCCGCCCGCAATCGCTTTTCCTCCGCCGATTAACACTTCAATGCCGACTGCCATCATAATAAAAGACGCAACAAGAGACGAAATTGTTTCAGCCCGATAATGGCCGTATGGATGATCGCTGTCAGCCGGTCTTTGAGAAATCCGCAATCCTATCAGCACTGCTACTGACGCAACAATATCTGTTCCATTATTTAACCCGTCTGCTCTCAGCGCTTCAGAATGATATAGAATCCCGATGACTAGCTTTACAACAGCAAGAATGACATATGCAAAAATATTGAGGAGCGCCCCTTTTTCTCCCTTTTTCAGATTTTCTGTCCGCTCCATTGAATACCAGCCTCCATTCTATTACATAGTATGGTTCAAAACATGAAAAATAGCAGGGTGCGTTCAATGATGCGGAATATTTCGACAGCAAATTATTGCCCGGGAAACTTTTTGTCGATTTGTTGAATGTTTGTAAATTGGCCAAGAATAGGACTCTTTTCATCTTTACAGGCTATTGCGGACATTGTATACTGAAGTTAATTGATAATGATTATCAATATCGTTTGATTGGAGGTTGGTGACACAATGACACCTCAGTCTGCAGAAATCAGAAAAAAACAGCTCATTCATCTGTTAATACAGAATGGTATATACAAAAAGTCAAAGCGTCATCTGTATGAATTGTCGCTGACGGAGTTAGAAAGTGAATACAACCATGTCAGGAGGGCGCCGGAGCATGCCGAAGCGTAAAGTGAAAACTTACCAACAGCTGATCCAGGAAAACAAAGAGGCGATTATGGGCAATCCAAAGCTGATGAACGTTATTTATGACAGGATCGACCGCAAGCATCAAAAAAATCTGCAAGAGCAAAACAATACATAAAAAGAGCCGGTAAGGCTCTTTTTTTATGACTCAAATGCTTCAGCTGCGAGCTTGTGTATCACGGCGTCATCCATCGGCGGGTTGTGAAGACCGGCGCGCACATCACGGTAATAGCGCTGAAGCGGGTTGGTTCGTTCCAGGCTTTTGGCCCCGACAATTCTCATCGCTTTATCAACAACAGACAGTGCAGCGTTTGTGACGATATGTTTCGCCGCACCGAGCTCGCTGGTCAAGTGTGGACGCCGCACCGGATCGTCATACAATTGAGCGATATGAAAAAGAAAGTGTCTGGCATTGAGCAGTTCAAGCTCCATTTCGCCTGTTCTTTGCTGTACGGCCGGGACATTCTTGATCGGTCCATTCAAACTGTTTGGAGAATATTCAGATGCAAATTGCACTGCATAGTCACGAGCAGCTTGAGCAACACCAAGATAAATCGCCGGAATGTGAAGCAGCCAGCCATTCGGCTTAGCTCCGCGAGGCCCTTGAAGCAGTTCCACCAGCTTATTCTCATCAAGCATGACTTCGTTCAGTACAAGGTCATGGCTCCCAGTCGCCCGCATCGCCATCATATCCCACGTTTCTTCAATCGACAAGCCGGGATCATCTTTATGAATGAGAAACACACCTGTTGTTTGTTTTTCTTCAATCCATGCGGTTACTAAAAAATAATCCAGTGCTTGTGACATCGTCGTAAAGGTTTTTCTCCCGTTCACTGCCCATTTGCCATCCTTTTTGACGGCGTTTGTACCGGGACGCCCTCCTCTTGTCGGGCTTCCGGTTTTCGCTTCAGTCGCCGCCCTGTTAATGACAGCTCCGTTCTGGACTTCCTTGGCAACAAATGCAAATACGTCTTCATCCCAGCTGTTGCCTTCTCCAAGCTCCCCGATTACACTCAAATGCCAGCCGATGCTAAGAGCCATCGGAGCATCTCCCCGTGCAAGCCGTTCTTGAAACAGGAGCATATCGTAAACAGAAATGCCCCCTCCGCCATGAGATGCCGGCAATGTTAATGCTGTATACCCAGCATCACGCAGTTTTTGTATTTTCTCTGCAGGAAAACGTCCCTGTTCGTCATCTTCAGCAGCTGTTTGATGAAATTCATCCGCAATCCGTCCGATTTTCTCCATCCATTGCCGCTGTTGATCGTTTTGTATAAATAATGACATCCGGCAGCCCCCCAGTTTTAATTCCGATAAATTTAATATGTATTATAGATTTCCTGCCCTTTTTCCGCAACTGTTAACCTTTTGCCCAGTATAGAAAAACACGCCGTTCCCCAAGGGAACAGCGCGATTACACAGGATTTGCATCCCGGTCTTGTTTCATGCCGAGATAAATCAGCATATATGTCAGGTAACCCATCGTCATCACCAGGCCGCCAAAGAAAAAGCTTGAGAAAATCGGCTCTTCAAAAGCGGTCACTGCGGCCAACACAATCCAGCTGGCATACAGATAGATGATAAAATAGCGGATGCCCGTCTTCATTTTATATATCATGTACAGTCCCACGAGAGAAAACAACCCAAGCGCGAGCCTGAAATAAACAAGATGTTCAAACTGAAACATAAATGACACAAATGAGAATCCAAGCAGCAATACAATCGGTAAAGCGGTAATAAAGTTCCTCAATCGAGACACCTCCGTCAGTACCTTTAGTATAAACCAAAATATCACTTGATATTGATTTACGTGAGCTTTTTCACAAAAATGTCATTCCTTGCCTTTAGACCCGAACATCCCGTTTACAGAAGCACCACCAGCCAACAACGATGAAGAATATGGCATGTATGATGAGAATTCCAATTGAGAACAATGGCGTCATGCCTGAAAACAACGCTGTCTCTCCGCTTCTGTATTGCGTAAAGTCAGTGTTCGCAAAAAGCAAAAAGCTGCCCCACTTGTTTTCAAACAACTTCATGAGCTGAACAAGTGTACTCGCTCCGTATAAAACGACAAAAGAAACAACAACTGCTACCGCGCTGTTGCGGAACAGCGAAGAACAAAGCAGCCCGAATAATCCCATCATTACAGCTTCAAGCCAGTTTGACCCGATCAGCGCCAAGGTGTTGACCAGCAATGTCTTTGATTCCGCAGTCACCGATGTGCCAAAAAACACGAGACCGAATAATAATGCCAGAATGTAGTATGCCAAATACAAATAGAAGCTGACCATCACGACTGTGATTAATTTTGACCAAAAGACCTTTTGGCGTTTAACCGGACGAATGAGCAAAAATTTGATCGTCTTTTTATCAAATTCCATCGAAACAATTGTTGCTGCAATTACGATCGTTAAAGCCTGCAGCAAAATGTTCAGGCTCGGTGTATACGATAAATAGCCGATGAAGTTTTCATCTGTTCCGGCACTGATGACAATCCGTTTAATGATCAATGCCATGAAGAATTGAAAGACAGCCATCAGGATAAGAGAAACCAAAGTGACCTTCCGATTAAAAAGTTTCATATGTTCATTCCAAATTAATTTAGACAAGCTCTTCTCCCTCCTCTTGATGAGCTGTTGTCGCTTTTATAAATTCGTCTTCCAGTGACTGCGTGTAAGGCGTAATGGAAAATACATTCAGATCTTGTCCGACAAGTGATCGGTTCAGCTCCGGTATGTTTTCTTTTGCCACCTCAACTACAATCGCCCCAGCTTGGCACTCAGCTTGATATTGATTGCCTGTCAGCCAATTGAGCGCTTTTTCTTGCGGCTGCACTTCTATAATCGCTTTTTCTGTGGTTTGGCCAGTTCCTTGTAAGCTGACTTCCGCTTTGATCTCACCTTTTTGAATGATGATGACACGGTCGCACAAGTCTTCAACCTCGCGCAATAAATGAGTGGCGAACAGGACAGCTGTTCCTTCCATTTCTGCGAGTTCCTTAACATGATCGCGAAAATCCTTCATCCCCGCAGGATCGAGGCCGTTTGTCGGTTCATCTAGAATGAGAAGCTTCGGCCGGTGAAGAATTGCCTGGGCGATTCCCAGACGCTGGCGCATCCCAAGGGAATAGGTTTTCACCTTATCATGAATCGCTGACGTCAGCCCGACACGTTCCACCACTTCATCAAGCCGTTCATCCGCTATTTTTTTGTGCATATTCGCAAAGTGCTTGAGGTTTTCCCAGCCTGTCAGGTACGGATAGAACTCAGGGTTCTCAACAATCGCTCCAACCGCTTCCATCGCTTTTTCAAACTCTGTATCATGCTGGAATCCGCTGATTGTCACGCTTCCGCTGTTTTGTTTCAGCAGCCCGACGATGATACGGATGAGTGTTGTTTTTCCGGAACCATTTGGACCGAGCAGGCCGATGATTTCGCCCTCCATAACGTCCATGCTGATCTGTTTTAAAATCTGTTTAGACCCAATCTTTTTATCGAGGCCTTCAATATGTAAAATCGGCTCAGCCATAAAGCCTTCCTCCTTTTTCGACAAAAAATAAACAGTGCCCAACATTAGGCACTGTTTGTATTATAGCATTTGTTGCTTCCAAATGTTTGGTTAAACCGATGATGAGCGTTTGCTCCGACTGTTTGTTCTTTTCAGTTTCTGTAATGATGACAGGCATTGTCACCTGTTGTGTTCACCACTGTGCGAAGCAATGCCAAACTCCAATTCCGAGTCTTAATTCCATGCCCTGAACAGGCAGGCCGGCAGATCGAGGCACACTCATTATTCGATTTTAAACTACTTTTTATCGCTATTCTCTCGGGGTCCTTTAGACCTATCTTCCTTGTTGGTGACATCCAGAATATCAAGGAGAAACACAAAGATCGGAATCCCGATAATTAAACCCCAAATGCCGAAGAAGTGTTCAGAGAAAATGAGTACTGTGAAGGTGAAAAAGATTGGCAGCTCTGTTTTCGCCGACATCAGCTTCGGATTTAAGAAATAGGTTTCGATCGCATGAATGGCGAATATGACAAGAACAATGTAGAGCACATACATTCCACCGCCAGTGCTGTAGGCGATAATGCTGAGCGGAATCAGGGAAATGACGACGCCTGCTACAGGGATCAATCCAAGGAAGAACACCATAATCGAAAGCCCAAACAGCTGCGGAAAATGCATAATCCAAAGTGCGATAAACGTCAGAATACAGTTGACGAGCGCAATGATAAATTGAGCCTCGAGCACCTTGCCGAACGTTCTTGCAAATTTGCTTCCGAAAAAAGCAATTTCCTCATAAAAGACCCTCAGTTTGCTCGTTTTAAATTTCGCCATGAATTCAGAAAGCCGTTTTTTCTCAAATAAGAAAAACATGCTGAGAATGAGCGCCATCACGACCTGCAAGCCGAATGTGCTGATATCGGCCAGATACGTATACACTACATTGAAGCCCTCTTTGACATATGAACTGATGTTAATATCTCCGAAGACACTGGTGATCTCATCAAAGAAAGGGATGCTGTCAGGATGATACGCAATATGTTTAATCTGCTTTACCAGCTGCTGGATCTGCGCCGCGACGACTGGATAAAACACAAAGCCCCCGACTGTAAGCAGCACAGCCAGCAACATGTAAAGAAACGTAATGACAACCCGCTGGCTCACGCGGAAGAACTGGCTTACAAACTGCCGCACGACAAGCTCCAAACGATCCATTAGAAATGTGAAAATGAAGGTAAGCAATATTAAGTTGATCATGCTCTTAAATAGATATAACACACCAGTTAACACGACAAAGATGGAGAAACGCCTTACTCCCGGGTGCTGAAAAAATTTAACTAAAGCGGCCATTTATACACTCCTGTTAGGACAAACGTCCTTCATTCAATATAGTATCCATTTGTAAATTATATAACAAAAAAATGCTGAGGTCTCTGTCCTTACCTTAATAATTCTTAAACAATTAAAAAAACGGCCCATGGATGGGCCGTTCTTTTTTTCAGACTGCTGTTTTCATTTTTTTCATGCCTTCCACAGCCTCTACGCTTTTTGCTTCATCAAATTCATTTTCGCTTTTGGCAACAATGATCGTGGCGATTCCGTTTCCGATCAGGTTCACAATGGCTCTTCCTTCACTCATGAAACGGTCAACCCCGAGCAGGAGTGCAAGACCCTCCAGCGGAATGACCTGCAGCGCTGACAGCGTTGAGGCAAGGACGATAAATCCGCTTCCCGTCACACCTGCCGCTCCCTTCGATGTCAGCATCAGAACGAGGATAATCGTAATTTGCTGGCCGATGCTGAGGTCTACTCCAAACACCTGTGCCAAAAAGACAGTTGCCATTGATAAATAAATGGATGTGCCGTCGAGGTTAAACGAATAGCCCGTCGGAATAACAAGCCCGACAACTGATTTGGAACAGCCGTAGCGCTCCATTTTATCCATCATACGCGGAAGCACCGATTCGGAAGAGCTTGTGCCAAGCACGATCAAAAGCTCATCCTTAATGAAGCGAAGGTAATTCCACAGGCTGAATCCGTAAAGCTTGCAGATGATATTTAAAGCAACAAATACGAACAGGAACATCGTAATATAAACAGACATCATTAAGCTTGCCAGCGGTTTGATGGAATCGAGCCCGAAGTGTCCGATTGTATACGCCATCGCCCCGAATGCCCCGATTGGCGCGGCACGCATAATGTAGCCGATAATTTTGAAAAAAACGTGAGAAACCTTGTCGAAGAAATCAATGACGCTTTTCCCTTTTTCACCTAATGCCGCAAGACCCACTCCGAAAAGAATAGAAAAGAATAAGACCTGCAAAATGTCCCCTTTTGCGAAGGCATCAACCATGTTGGATGGAACAATGTGTGTAACAAATTCAATCCAGTCGATTCCCTGACCGCCATTTTGCGTGTATTGTGATACATCTCCCTTTTCAAGCTTGCTGTAATCAAGACCCGCACCCGGCTTCATAATATTGACGACAAATAAACCGATAATGAGTGCGAGGGTGGTGACAACCTCGAAATAGATAAACGCTTTTCCCCCTACTTTTCCAACCTTCTTCATATCGCCCATTTTTGCAATCCCGAGAACGATTGTGAAGAAAATAATTGGTGCGATCACCATTTTAACAGCGTTGATAAATGTATCGCCAAGCGGTTTCATTTCTTTGCCGACATCTGGCCAGACCAGCCCGACAATGACCCCAATGATGACCGCGGTTATGACCTGAACTGTTAAATTTTTAAACAGTTTCATATCCTTCATCCCCCTGTCCTATTCGCCTTTTGTGTCTTTCTTACTAGAATGATAGCGTTTTCATAACGTCTGGGGAAGTTTATGATCATAACGGACATTTTGGTCTTTTTGGTCTCAGGTTTATCCTTTTAACACGTAGCGGTTGACCGGCCGGCCGACTCCGCCGTATTGAACGTCCAATTTGATGATCCCGGTTTTTTCTAAGTAATCAAGATATCGTCTGGCTGTCACTCTGGCGATGCCGAGCGCCTTGGCGACCTCTTCAGCAGAAAGGGATGCGGTTTGCTGTTTCAAAAAAGCAGTGACTTCATTCATCGTGAAGTGATTCAACCCTTTCGGCAGATCCTGTACGGCCTGCTGCGGAATATTCAGGATCGCATCGAGCTGTTCCTGGGACAGCGTATCATTCGCTTCGATTTTTTGTTTATATTGCTTGTACTTTTCGAGTGCCTGTCTCATTCGCTCAAGCTTAAACGGCTTTAAGATATAGTCAACCGCCCCGTTTTGCAGCATGAGTGAGATCGTTTCCTTGTCTTTTGCAGCGGAGACGACAATGACATCCACTTCAAGCTTTTGCTTTCTGATCTCCTGCAAGGTCTTGATGCCGTCTTTTTTCGGCATGTACACATCGAGAATGACGAGATCTGGCTGTTCTTCTTTAATCAGCTTCATGCCTTCCTCTCCGTTTCCTGCCGTTGCACAGACAGTAACGCCTTTAACAGTTGTAATGAAATCCTTATTGACCTCTTGAACCATCGGATCGTCTTCAATGAGCAGAACCTTCCATTCTTTACGAGCCATGCTGTACTTCCTCCCCCTTCATTGGAAAAACGATAGAAAAAGATGTCCCCTGCCCCGCATGTGAATCAACTTCTATCGTGCCCGATCCTTTGTCTATGATTTGTTTCACTAGATACAGGCCATAGCCTGTGCCGCCAGTTTTATTGACCGTAAAACCTTTGTCGTAAAGGCGAGGCATATGTGCCGGATCAATTCCGCAGCCGTTATCTTCTATTAAAATAGCAAGGATATCATCCGTTTGTTCGATACTAATGTCAATTCGTTTTTCTTCAGATTGAACGGTTTCAAATGAGCCGAAGGCATTTTCAATCAGATTCCCCAAAAGCACGACAATATCATGCTGATCAACATGCTCGGGAAATTGCTGAAGACTGCTGTTTTCATCTATATGAACAGCAATGCCGAGCTCTCTTCCCCTCCTGATTTTACTTAATAGAAGGCCTGCCGCAGCGTCATTTTGAATCGAGCGGTGCAGAAATTCAGTCACATTTTCCTGCTCAGTTGATGCCTGGAATGCAAGCTGCAAGGCTTTTTCAGATTTCCCCAGCTGGATGAGACCGGCGATCGTGTGCAGCTTATTCATATGCTCATGGTTTTGGACACGGAGCGCCTCCACAAAGTTTCTGACACCAGTCAATTCCTCTGCCATCTTGGCCGCTTCCGTTCTGTCCTGAAAAATCGCGACGGCGCCGATCACTTTTTTCTTCATGACGATCGGAATTCTGCTGCTCATGATGACTTTTCCGCTGACACGAATTTCTTCATTATAAACCGCTTTGTTCCGCTCCACGATTTCGGGCAGGCGCGAATCCTTGAGTACCTCCCAAATCACCTTGCCGATCAGATCCCCCTGCACTTCAAAGATCTGTTTCGCTTTTTCATTGAAAATCGTAATAATGAGACGATTGTCAATGGCGATCACCCCTTCATTCATCGAGTGAAACGTCGCTGTCCGTTCTTCATACATTCGGACAATCTCATGGGGTTCAAGCTGAAACATTTGTTTTTTGATATGGCGGGCCAGCAAAAAGGAACCAGCAAGGCCGAAGCCGAGTGTCAGCACAACGATGAAGGCGATATCACGCTTTAAATGAAGCAGGATGTCAGCGATCCCCGGCAGCGTTTTTCCGACAAGCACCACGCCTATTTGGTTCAGGTCTTGATCCTTAACCGGATAAAAAGCGCGAACCGCCGTGCCGAGCTCGCCCTTTGCTTCAGAGAAATAAATGTGCTCCGCAAACGCTGCCTCCTCGTCTGCACCTTCTGATTTCTTGCCGATGCTTGTGCTGACAGGATGCGTATATCGGATATGATTCATATCCATGACGACAATATAGTCTGCTTCATTAATCATCCTGATTTCTTCAACCGCATGGCGAACAGCTTCTGTTTGTTTTTTTCGCGCCAAGGCTTCTTTCACTTCTGTCATCTCTGACACCGTCCGTGCCGTATTCATCAGCCGCTTTTTCAGCTCCCGCTCCTCTGTATGCTGAATGTTGCCGATGAGCACAATGCCGCCGATCAAAAAGGAGAAAATGACGAGTATATAGGATAAGATTGTGATTTTCCAACGGATTGAGAGCTTCTTTTTGTTCATCAGCTTCTCCTTTCGGATCTTTACGAATGTCATTGCCCCCATTATCCTTAACATAGGGGAGGGCTTTTCATGAAGAGTTTGCTTGCATGTCTCGCACTGATGATCGCTGGAATTGCAACCGCTTTATTTATTGGATTCCATGATCATACAGGCAATAAAAAGATTGTTTATGATGACGACCAGGAAGGCCTGCAGGATCAAATCGTGTTTAAATTCAGCCACGTGGTTGCTGAAAATACGCCAAAAGGGCTGGCCGCCAATAAATTCGCTGATCTGGTGAACGAAAAATCAGGCGGGAAAATAAAAATAGAAGTATTTCCGAATGGAAGCCTGTACTCGGATATTGAAGAAATTGAAGCATTGCAAAACGGTGATGTTCAATTTATCGCCCCCTCCACATCGAAGCTCGGCATGCTCTCGCCTGAATGGGGAGTGCTGGATCTGCCGTATGCATTTACAGATTACAACGCCGCCAAAAAAGGGCTGAACGGAAGCATCGGCACACAGCTGTTTGATTCTCTAAAGAAAAACCAATTAAGAGGACTGGCCTATTGGACGAACGGCTTTAAGCAAATCACAACAAATCAAGGGCCGGTCAAAACACCGGATGATTTAAAAGGGCAGGATCTGCGCATTATGCAAAGCGATGTGATTGAGGATCAGTTCAAGCTGCTTGGCGCAACACCTCATCAGGAATCCTTCAATTCTACCTTTCAGCTGTTAGAAAACAATGTAGTCGATGGCGAAGAAAATACAATTTCAAACATCTATTCTAAAAAATTTTATAATGTTCAGGACTATTTGACAATAAGCAGCCACGGTTACCTCGGCTACGCTGTCATGACTGATGAACACTTCTGGAAGGCGCAAACACCAGAAACAAGACGCATTTTGACTGAAGCGATGAAGGAGACGACGGAGTGGAATGAAACGTATGCCGAACAAATGAACAAGGAGCAGCTGGAAGAAATCAAAAAGAATTCTGCTATACATATTTATGAGCTGTCAGATAAAGAGAAAAAAGAATGGATGAAGCGTCTTGACCCTGTTTACCGGCAGTATGAGCCCATCTTTGGCCGGGAGCTGATCCGGGAACTGTTGGAGCTGCGAATAGATTCATAGTTCCTATCTCGATACGCTGTTTTTCGTTTATCTTTCTATCGATCGGAAATATAAAAAGAGATAAACGAAAAAGGAGATGGGTACATGTTTAAGCACACAAAAATGCTGCAGCATCCTGCTAAACCAGATCGTCCAGATCCATTATTCGCTAAAAAAATGCAAGAAATTTTAGGCGGGCAATTCGGAGAAATTTCAGTTGCCATGCAGTACTTATTTCAAGGCTGGAACACAAGAGGAAATGAAAAATACAAGGACTTGCTGATGGATACGGCAACTGAGGAGCTCGGGCATGTTGAAATGATCGCAACGATGATTGCCAGACTTCTTGAGAATGCCCCTCTTGATCAGCAGGAAAAAGCTGCTGAAGATCCGGTCATCGGCTCCATCCTAGGCGGCATGAACCCTCACCATGCGATTGTATCAGGACTTGGCGCCATGCCGGAAAGCAGTACAGGCGTACCTTGGAGCGGCGGTTATATCGTAGCAAGCGGAAACCTGCTGGCAGACTTCCGCGCCAACCTGAATGCAGAATCACAGGGCCGTCTGCAGGTCGCACGCCTGTTTGAAATGACGGATGACAAAGGCGTCAAAGATATGCTCAGCTTCCTGCTGGCGCGTGACACAATGCACCAGAACCAATGGCTTGCCGCCATTAAAGAATTAGAAGCACAGGAAGGTCCGGTTGTGCCGGGTACCTTCCCGAAAGCGCTCGAAAAACAAGAGTTCTCACATCAGCTTATCAATTTCTCTGAAGGCGAAGAAAGCGCCAAGCAAAACTGGCTGAATGAAAAAGCGCCGGACGGAGAAGCCTTTGAATATGTGAAAGAGGCAAAAACGTTTGGAGAAAAACCGGAGTTAAAACCAGCACCGCCTTATGTTCATAATACACTTCCGGGACGCGAGTAAAGAGACAAGCCCAAAACATGATGTTTTGGGCTTTGATTATGCCTTCAGAACCGTCCAGTTTGGTTCGTACCGGATATCGGGGTTATGTAACAGATCGTGAACGAACGGTTTATCCTCTTCGTACACCGTCACCTCTATCGAAAGAATTACAGCCTTCTGATCGTTTTCCTCGTATATGCTGTCATGTTCGTTCTCCATAAAATGATCATAGGCTTCTCTGTTTTCCCATACACTGATGATTTCTGCGGTGGGCGGCTCGTCTATCGTTTTTCGCCAGCCGCCGGCCTGTTTGATAAAGCCGCTTATATGCGATAATGCTCCCCACTGTGACTGCGCTTTTGCAAATGCTTCAGCGTTTGCAGCGTCTACTTCACATATCATCTTTTTGATTAGCATGGCTGCTCCTCTATGATGACGGTTTCGGCTTGTTTATGCTCCACACAGAGATTAACCGTTCTGACATAAGAGCGTGTGCGGTGAACCGTGCCTTTCGGGATCAGCAGGCTGTCATTTGCTTTGAGCACCGCGGTTTCTTTGTCCTTAAAATCGATCAGCAGCTCCCCTTCAAGAACAATAAACAATTCGTCTGAGTCAGGGTGATGGTGCCAGTCATATTCTCCCGTAAACACCGCAAGGCGCACGCAGTGGTCGTTGACCTCTGAGATTGAAAAATTGGCGTGCTTTTCTTTGACTTCATTTGCGATGGCGAGCAAGTTTTGCATCTTGGACATTAGCGAAAACCCCTTTTTCACTTATTGTATCGCAATAGTGGCATAAATTGAGAAGATTCCAAAAAAAAGCGATCCAGCTGATGTGCCGGATCGCTTTTTTATTTACAGGTTGTCTGCCTTTATGCTTTTGATTAGTCGTTGTTGCGGGCGTTTCCGCCTTTTGAGCCAATTTCTTGGTAGAATTCTTTATCATGATTTTTGCTTGTTGCCTCTCCGCCTTTTCGGCCGATTTCTTGATAGAATTCTTTGTCATGATTTTCGCTAGTGGCTTCTCCGCCTTTTTCACCGATTTCTTGATAGAACTCTTTGTCATGGTTCTTGCTAGTGGCTTCTCCGCCTTTTTCGCCGATTTCCTGATAGAATTCTTTGTCATGGTTTTTGCTAGTGGCTTCTCCGCCTTTTTGACCAATCTCTTGATAGAATTCTTTGTCATGGTTCTTGCTTGTTGTTTCTCCGCCTTTTCTACCTGCTTCTTCTCTGCTCATTTTGTTATTGTCTGCCATTTTGAATTCCTCCTTTAATTGGTGTTGGTTGTTGTATTCCCGCTCACAATTCTTTTAAACAAACAAAACACATTGGGTATGTTTCCACTAAAAAAAGCAGGCGGATCGCGGTGTCCGTCTGCTTTCTGCTATTCCATCTCTCGTTCTGTTTCTTTCAGTCGTTCAAGAATGCGCCTCTTTTTGTACAGCATCATGCCTGTCTCGGTAATGTCGTTTAATGTTGAGCGATTGGCAGCGGCGCCAAAAACCATTCCGGCAACCGGCACCATCTGGAAAAGTTTTTTCCAGCCAAACGTGTCTCGATAGCCCAAAACGACTTCTCGCCAGCCTTGGATTTGAGAAGCGACATTCTTATATGTACGGTCTTGATCGTAGTGTTTTAATTCTTGCAAAATCGATCTTTTGCCGACAACATCAGCCGACGTCAGCTGCAGACATTTCACAATGAAGACGCGTTCTTTTTTCTCCTTTGGGTCATAGCCGTATGCGACTGCGATATCCTGTAATGTTTTTAGTGATAAGCCAAGCACTGCCGGAATGTCTGCCGCCAGCGTAAACACGCCGCCCACACCGGTTGTCGCGCCTTGAACGGTTGCTGCGTTGGTTCTGTTTTTGCCCATTCCTTCCGCAATTTCATCCATGACAGGAAGAGGCGCTTTCCGGATGTCCTCCAGCGATTCAAAGATCTCCTCCGGCAGTTTCTTTTGAAATATCCTGATAATCTGTTTTTCAGATGTCAGGTACTGTCCGCCTGTTTGAACAAAGCTGCCGACCTCATCCAAGAGCTTGCCGATCTTTTTCTGGATGAATTCCGGTGTCAGCTTGTCCAGGAGTTGAAACGGGAGACGGCTGAGCTTTTCCCAAAACCAGACTTTTTGCTGATCTTTTTCCCATTTCTCTATCTCTTTTAATTGCTGATGTAAGTCTTCTTTTCGTTCTGTTGGCACCCAATCCGCACTTCCCTTCCGTTTTTTCTACTATATAGTATACCTTCATTTTTTCGGATGCGTTTTTATTTTTCACCTGCGGGTACCATTTTTATAAAAGGAAAAGGAGTGATGGACATGCCTTGGTCGATGAAGGATTATCCTGCTTCATTAAAAAATCTTGAGAAGCCGGTGAGAAAAAAGGCAATAGACATTGCGAATGCGATGATTGATGAAGGCTATGAGGAAGGGCGCGCGATTCCAATTGCGACAAGCAAAGCGAAGGAATGGGCGGAAAACGCCTCTACAGATGAAATTGATGATTTCCTGACGCATGATGATGAGACAGAACGCGATGCTGATCCAAGCAGCGGCAGCGGCCCCGAGCTCATGAATAAAGCAGAGCATGTTATTAAGCATAAAAAAGGCTGGGCAGTCAAAGCCGAGGGCGCCAAACGTGTGTCTGAAATCAAGGATACAAAGAAAGAAGCGATTGAACGGGCAAAGGAAATCGCGGCGCATAAAGGCACTGAGGTCATTGTTCATTTAGCTGACGGCAGTGTGCAGAGAAAGATTAAAACAGGATCATAAAGGAATATGCTTTTAGGTGTTTCGAAATGATCAGGAGCGGTTATTGATTGGTAAATCATTTATGAGAGGTGATCATGATGCTTAGCTTTTTGGTTTCATTAGTTGTTGCAATTGTTATCGGATTAATTGGGAGCGCCATTGTAGGAAACCGGCTGCCGGGAGGAATTTTCGGCTCTATGATTGCCGGGCTGATCGGCGCTTGGATTGGGCACGGACTTCTTGGCACATGGGGACCGAGCCTCGCCGGCTTTGCTATTTTCCCGGCCATCATCGGGGCAGCCATCTTCGTATTCTTGCTGGGCCTTATATTCCGCGGGCTGCGGAAGGAAGCCTAGACTCATTAGATACAGAAGGCATCGTTTCGAACTGAAACGATGTCTTTTTATATGGGACCTTATCCCGAATCCCTACATATCATGTTACATAACAGGGAAAAATTCAGAAGTGTATTTTGAACATTTTCGGTTGACAAGAAACCGGGATGGTCATATGATGTAGATAAAATAATTTGCCTTAAGGAAACTCTTTGTTGTACGGCAAAAACAAACAGAATTCAGGTGAGACATGATGAACAAGGACATCACAGCACAATCTCCCCGTTCCAAAGCCGTCCAAGATGCGCTTGACGGGAAAATCAGAGGATTCAGAGGGCTGCTCCCTTTTCTCGGCCCTGCATTTATAGCAGCCATTGCCTATATTGATCCCGGCAACTTCGCAACGAATATTTCGGCGGGTTCTAAATACGGATATATGCTCTTATGGGTGATCTTATTTTCCAATATCATGGCCCTTTTAATTCAATCCCTATCCGCCAAACTCGGTATTGCGACAGGCAAAAACCTGCCTGAGGTTGCCCGTGAAGAATTCCCGAAGCCTGTCTCGATCGGATTATGGATTCAGGGCGAGCTGGTCATTATCGCAACTGATCTGGCGGAATTTATCGGAGCGGCTCTGGGACTGTATTTGCTGTTCGGCATTCCGATGCTTGAAGCGTCTATTATTGCGGCGATCGGTTCTTTCGCGATATTGGAGCTTCAGCGCCGCGGTTATCGCTCACTTGAAGCCGGTATTGCCGGTATGCTGTTTGTGGTCGTGATCGCCTTTGCGCTGCAGACCTTTTTCGCAAAGCCTGATGCCGTGTCAGTGATGAAGGGCCTTTTTGTCCCGGCGTTTCATGGCACCGACAGTGTGCTTCTTGCAGCGGGTATTCTTGGCGCAACTGTTATGCCGCACGCCATTTATTTACACTCTGCCCTTACACAGCGGCGGGTGGTTGGCAAAACTGATGCAGAACGGAAGAAAATCTTTAGGTTTGAATTTATTGATATTTTAATAGCGATGCTGATTGCAGGGGCTATTAATGCAAGTATGCTGATTGTGGCTGCTGCATTATTCTTCAAAAACGGCCTGTTTGTTGAGGATCTTGACGTCGCATTTCAGCAATTCGGACATCTTGTCAGCCCTATGTCTGCGGCTTTATTCGGGATCGGGCTGCTCGTTGCCGGTCTATCCAGTTCGTCTGTCGGCACACTTTCAGGCGACGTGATTATGCAAGGATTTATCAACTACCGCATTCCGCTGTATGTACGGCGTTTTATCACGATCATTCCGCCGATCTTGATCATCGCGTCAGGTGTTAATCCGACGACCGCTCTCGTACTGAGCCAGGTCGTGCTGTCCTTCGGGATCGCCTTTGCCCTCATTCCGCTTATTATGTTTACAAGCAATAAACGGATCATGGGATCTCTGATAAACGCCAAATGGGTCACAGTGGTGTCTTGGCTGATTGCTGTATTGATCGTTGCTTTGAATGTGTTTTTAATTGTAGATACGTTTCGATAAAAAAACCGGCTTCTAAAGCCGGTTTTTATTTTTCCGCAAAAGCTCATTGATACCCTTTTTGACAGAAATTTGTTATGATAGAAGAAAAATCGGAGTTTTGATGATGTCAGTATTTATTCTGTTTTATTTGTGGATTGTTCCTATTGTTATCGGCATTTTATGTTCTGTTGCTGCCCATAGATCCAAGGGAAAAATGAGAGTCGCGCCCGGCATTGCCATGATCGTGCTCAGTATTATTTCCCTAATCACGGCGTTTACGGCCGGACACACAAATTTCCACGTGTTTATCGGCGGCATGTTTTTATTCGGCACCTTCTTGGTCGGTTCTGCTTTTCCTTTCTTCTTCGGGCTGAAGAAAAAAGAGAAATAAGCTTATAATGAGAAGAGTTCTGTAAGATTTGATAAGAATAAACATACAAGGACAAAAATAATTGACTAGGTAAAATTAAGACTGCCGACTCACATCGACAGTCTTTTAACTATACAATTGTATTTATTTCGTGTTAATTAACAAAAACAAGAAGTCCTTAAGATTAGCTAAAAATAAAAACAAATAACAAAATAGCACTACTCCACTTAATCGTTTATTTTTGAAAAATATGCACTTGTCATTTTGTCCTTTTTTTGCATAGTTATAATCGTGATAACAAGCGTAGATCATTCCAATTGATCCGATTAAATAAATAATAATCTTAATGTAATCAAACATAAAACCCCTTCCCCCTAAATTGGATTGAAAAGACATAATAATTATAACAGTCTGACATTAACATTTAAACGATATTTTAAATGGTGGGATTTCTTAACTTTTGGTTGAAAATATTCCTAAACTTCAGTTTAAACTTATCATAAATTCGTGATAAAAACTTGTACAATTTCCTATACTCCGTATCCGTTATAAACAATAAATCAAGGGCTATC
The DNA here is from genome assembly GCF_037963335.1 of Bacillus sp. PS108. NCBI lineage: Bacteria > Bacillati > Bacillota > Bacilli > Caryophanales > Bacillaceae > Bacillus > Bacillus sp. PS108. The sequence goes on along the minus strand of NZ_CP150155.1, from coordinate 488,887 downwards.
ATTATAACACCAAATTGAAGAAGACCCATAAATATAATTATAGATAAATGAAAAAGAATTGAACCTATAAGCAGGGGAATTTTAAAATACCTATTCCAAACTAATATTGGAAACATTAGCTGGAGAAACAATGCTGAGTATGTTCCTAATACTAGAAGATAAGGGTTATCAATAACGAGATTTGTAAACCCTTTGTTTATACTATATTCATCAACCTGTAGTATATAGTAAAGTGCGGTCCCATGGGTCCACATTTTTCCTTGCGCTTTGTTAAAGCCCGCAAAAAAATAAAGTAAAGACACTTGAATCATTGAAATCATCACTGAGAAATTGTGAATAATAATAGTAACTTTAGACTTTTCTTTCGAACGGGATTCAGTATGAATAGTAAAAAACTCACCTAAGGATGCAAAAATAAGATACAACATAATAAGAATAAGAATATTATTACCACCGTCATGTATGTAAGGATTCCTTTGATATAAAGACCAAACCCAAATAAAATTTATGATGCTGACTACTCTCATTTTATACCCTAATATATACAGAGTATTAATGACTATTCCACTTATAAAAATAAACTCAAAATATAACTGTGAGTCACTAAAAAGATATAGAGAAGTAAAACCATAAGCTTCAAAGCATTTTTCAAATGAATAAAAAGCATTAGGTCCCCATATTTCATTCCTTTGAGCAAAGTGAATTAAATAAGTAAACATAATATGTAATCCAATAAATATCCTTAAGATGCTTGAACCTATTAAATAATGCATTTTATTTGACATTAAATGATTAAAATTTCTGAACTTATTTAAAATAATTTTCAAATTAAATCTCATTCCTTTGTTAGTAAATTGATATGGGGGAACTGCTGTACATTAAATTTTGACTTCCCCTTCTTTCCATACTCAGGAAACGATTCTATAGACAACTTAACATCTAATGATTCTAATTTTACTTTCTTACTTCTCTCTATTTTTTTCACAGCTATACTAGATATAATTTGGATGTACTCGTTCTCAATTAATTGTTTATTCTTCTTTTTATCATTCAGCTTTAGATACGGTTGAACCTCAAAGACAGCACCAGAAAGCGCAGTTTTCATTAATCTGTTTGGTGAAAATAAATTGTTTTTAATGTCTGCATTATAACTTTCTGTAATATCTATCCACTCAGTATATTCTTTTTGTCCTTTATTATTTGTAAAGACCCCCCTGCAGATAATATTGTTATTTGTGCTTACCGGATCTGGGGCAAATAATTGCCAGTTTTGAGTAAATAATGGATTCATATACGTTGAAATTAATTTCTCATGCTTAAAGTTAACAGGATTTAACGGCAAGTTATACATTATCATTATTATTGTATGGAATACTACTAATAAAGAAAGGAACAAAACAAGTAAATTATATTTCCTCTTTGTCTTCAAATTATACAACCTCCATTTGAAAAGGAAGGGAGGCCCCTTCCTTTTTACCTACCAAATTCCGCAACTTCTGAAATATCAATATCCTTGTGATCTTGAGGATTCACTATATAACATGCATATTTTCTAGCAGGAGCTGCACTATATATAGATTGTGCATTAGCTTTGTTTGCTTGTTTTCCCAACCAATTTCCAGCGGCTTTAATGCCATCATAAACTGCTGCACTAACAATACCGGCAGCAACTCCAGCAGCAAATGCATTTTTTGTTGTGTATTCATCTTCACCAGTATTTAATTCAATATGTTTTACCTGTTTAATATGCTCTGGTGCAGCTTGCGTTGTATAAGAATTCGCAAAAAATGTTACTCCTAATACCCCTATTGAAATTGTACTAAATAACTTATTTTTCATAATCTAATTCCCCTTATACTTATTTTTATCGACCGAAACACTTAGCCTTATAGTTCCTCCTTTTTAAAAAATTGGAAATACAAGGACATAATAACATATCATTTTTTTATATGTAAACACTTTCTTACAATACATCTATGATCCTATGAGTCGACATCTAAATCTAAAAATAGGTTTTTCAATTTAATTAAAAGGGTTATTGGGAGTTATCCCAATAACCCTTAGTTATATTCACTAAAATAACCGTTTCAAACTTTTTTTCAGTGACGGCATTTCAAATTTTTGGTTTTCGAAGAAGTTTTTCAGCATGTACTTGCTAAAGCCTTTCGCCTGCCCGTAGGTGATTTTGCCAGGAAGCGGCGGTTCGTTTCCAATCATGACATCCACAACGACCGGTTGGTCAGAGTGCAGCGCCTCATGGAATGCCGGCGCAAGCTCTTCCGCTTTAGTCACTTTGATGCCCTTTGCTCCGCAGCTTTCTGCAAATGCGGCATAGTCGACATTTTGAAGTTTTGTGACATAGTCGATATTGCCTTTGACCTGCTGCTCGTACTCAATCATGCCAAGATTTTCGTTGTTTAAAATGACGACTGTGATCGGGAGCTTATATTTGACAGCGGTCGGAAGATCCTGCATGACCATGGAAAATCCCCCGTCACCACAGACGGCGATCGCCTGGCGTTCCGGTTCGGACAAGCTCGCTGCAATCGCTCCCGGCAGGCCGCAGCCCATTGTCGCAAGCCAGCTGGAAACGATGAAATCCTGATTCGCGTTCATTTTGAAATGACGCGCCATCCAGACTGTCACAGTGCCGACATCTACAGAGAGCACCGCATCATCGGCTGCCGCTTCCTGAAGACGGGCCACGACCTGCTGAGGTTTAAGCGGTGTTGTTGCCTCTGTCTCATCTTTTTCAATTTCGTTCCACCAATGCTGCATATGTTCTGTGCAGGCATTCAGGAATCTTCTGTCTTCCTTGCGTTCAATATACTCTGTCAATTCGCACAGACCGAGAGCCGAATCACAGACAAGGCCCGCTGTCACCGGATACCGTTTTCCGATTTTTGCCGGGTCTGAATCGAGCTGTATCGCCGGCGTGTCATCAGGCAAATAATCACGGTACGGGAATGACGTTCCGAGCATGATTAATAAATCACATTCCTCCATTGCCTCGTAAGCCGGCTTTGTTCCGATCTGACCGAGGTTGCCGAGAAAATGCGGGTGCTTATCGGGAACAACACCCTTTGCCGGGAGTGTAACAACGATCGGAGCGGCGGCTTTGTCCGCAAATTCTAAGAGCTCCCGTTTCGCCTTTTTCATTCCCTGCCCTGCCAGGATAATCGGCTTCTTAGCGTTATTAATATATTGGGCGCAGGTGACGAGCTGTTCTTTTTTCGGTTCAAGGTTCCCTTCAATATACACCGGTGAAGTATACACGGGCTCCCGTTTGATTTTCTCCGCAAACAAATCATCTGACACGCTCAATACCGCAACGCCTTTTTTGCTGTAGGCGGTCCTGATCGCCTGATTTAAGAGATCCGGAAGTGATTCTGCGCTATGTACCTCTCTGTTGAACACAGCCACGTCCTCAAACATTTGCTCCAGCTTAATCTCCTGGAAATAGTCCCGTCCGACTTCGCCAGAAGAAACCTGTCCTGCAATCGCCAGCACAGGGGCGCCGTCCGCTTTTGCATCATATAAACCATTTAATAAGTGCACCGCTCCCGGCCCTGCGATTGACAGACAGACTCCGATCTTGCCGGTGAGTTTTGCTTCAGCTGCGGCTGCCAGTGCCGCTACCTCTTCGTGGCGGGTTTGAATGAACTTCAGTTGATTTCTTTCGTGTCTTAATTCTTCAATAAACTCATTTATACTGTCTCCGGGGATGCCGTATACATGATCAACTCCCCATTGCTCAAGCAGCTCTGTCATTGCTTGTCCTGCAGTTTTGTGTGCCATAACGTATCCTCCTTTTTCCTTTTTTCAATACCACAGGAGAAAGGCTTTAAAACCCGGAGACCTGAATCACTTGCCCAGTCTTCTTTTCAACAGGTCGATCCGCGAGCAACCCTCTATCCTTGACGGTGACATTTACATCTTGAGCGCCATTCTTGAAATCATTGATCTGCCTTTTTCGGTTCGGCACCATAAAAAGCGGCAAACGCTCCGGGGAAACCCACTTTAATCCCGCTGTCTCTGTGCCGTCAGCCACTGCTTGTCCGCCTGTTATGCTTCCGAAAAACACATGCTGTTCATCTTGAAACTTTGGCCTTTGGTAAACACCTATTTTCGCAGAAAGCGCTGCATTGTATCCCGTTTCTTCCAATACCTCCCGCACTGCCGCTTCCTCAGCCGATTCCCCGGGATCAACCCTGCCGCCCGGCAAATCCCATAAAGGGACATCTTTTCGTTTCACCAGCAGAATTTGCTGACTTTCGTTCAATACGATCACAAAAGCACCTTGTGTATACACTCCATACCTCCTTTTCCCGCAAAAAAGGACCAAGGTAATTCCCTTGGTCCTAGAGCTTTACTTTTTAAAATGATACGGCAGTGTGGCAACCATTATGTCCTTTTTCCAGAACAGCCGGACTCTGAGGAGGAAGGCCGATTGGTTGTGAAGGATGGTGTGCCAGCGTTTTTTCGTTATAAATTGCGGAAACAGCACCATAACGGAAAACTGCTCCTTCTTCGCTTTTGCCTCAACTGTTTCCAAAAACTTATCAAACGGATGGACAAGGCTTCTGTACGAGGAGTGAAGCGTAACGAGACGCACGCCGTTATTAAGCTCTTCCCAGCGTTTTTCGAATTTCTTTTCCTGTTCTCTGTCAAATGACACGTGAACGGCGATCACTTGATCGGACAGTGATTTCGCATAGTGAATCGATTTTTGTACGACGGTGGTGACACCGGCCACAGGCACAATCACAACGGTGCCTTTGATTTCTTCCGGCTCTTTGTCTACGATGCGAAGCTGTTCACCAACCGCAGTATAGTGATTTTTAATCGCAAAAAACAGCAAAACGACGATAGGCATAAAGATTAACACAGGCCATACGACATTAAACTTCGTCACAAACAGAATGGATAGAACCATAAATGATATCAGAGCACCGCAGGAGTTGATCAGCATTTTTCCGATCCAGCCTTTTGGTTTTTGCTTGATCCATTTCATGCACATGCCGGTTTGTGAAAGTGTAAATGGAATAAATACGCCCACAGCATATAACGGGATTAAGTGCTCCGTCTGTCCTCCGAATAAGATAATGAGAACAATGGAGGCAAAGCCTAAAAAGATAATCCCATTTGAGAAGCCTAAGCGGTCGCCCCTGACTGTAAACATTCGCGGCATATACTGGTCTCTCGCCAGGTTGAAGGCAAGCTGCGGGAAGGCTGAAAATCCCGTATTTGCCGCAAGAACCAAAATAAGCGATGTGACACCTTGGATGACATAGTAGAACACATTCCGTCCGAAGGTTTCGGACGCAATTTGTGAAACCACTGTTTCATCAGGCTTCGGCGCCGTACCATACCCGTACGCGAGCACCGTGATGCCGGAGAACAGAATCGCCAGCAAAATCCCCATCATCGCAAGCGTTCTTGCCGCGTTTCGCGCAGGCGGGTTTTTGAATGCAGGAATCGCATTAGAAATGGCCTCAACTCCGGTCAACGCTGAGCAGCCGGAGGAAAAAGCCTTAAGCAGCAAAAAAAGCGTAATGCCGGCTACAGGTGTGCCCAGCGGTGTATGATGGGCTGGCTGGTCTATTTGTCCTGTCATGAGTTTAAACAACCCGACTGCAATGAGAACCAAAAGCGCCACCACAAACAGATAAACCGGGTAGGCAAGAATGGATGCCGATTCCGAAAGACCGCGCAGGTTCAAAATCATAATCACTAACACGAGAAAAATAGCGATCGGCACATGATAATCATGCAATGCAGGAAAGGCTGACGTGATGGCGTCCGTGCCGGCGGAAATACTTACCGCTACTGTTAAAATATAATCAACAAGCAATGAACCGCCCGCAATCAATCCCGGTTTTTCACCGAGATTTTCTTTAGAAACGATATACGCCCCGCCGCCCTGCGGATAAGCGTAAATAATTTGCCTGTATGAAAGAATCAGTGCGAGCAGTAATATGAGAACGCCCACCGCAATCGGAATGGAGTACCAAAATGCGGCAGCACTGATTGTTGCCAAAATGATTAGAATTTGTTCTGTCCCATATGCGACAGATGACAGCGCATCTGAGGAAAGCATAGCCAAGGCTTTTAATTTCGTCAGTTTTTGCTCTCCAGCTGCTTGGGATTTTAGTGGTTTCCCAATCAAAAAACGTTTGATTGAATGATACATCGATGTCTTCCCCTTTTAATTTCTCATTTTTCAATTAAAACAATAAAACATCAGTGTCTTGCTCTCACATGTTGATGATAGTCCTTTCTGCTATGATGTCTCTGTATGCGATTTGCATTCAAAAATGAACAACAAAAAACACAGAGGCAAACGGATGCCCCTGTGCCATAACATCGAACACAGGTTTCATTCATCTCCTCTCACGAACGCTTACGAGGTTAGCTGACGGATTCGGGCATATGAGAGTTAGCCCTACCTAAAAAGGATTCACCCCAACGGCAAAAAGCCGTTCTATTGGGTCCCCCGCTCTGATTTCAGATTAAGCGATTTGTTTTCTAAAAGAGATCATACTCCCGTTCCCGCACGTTGTAAAGAGGCTTATTGGCTGAGAGAAAAAAATAAAATGACAGGTTCCACAAATGGAATTCACTTACCAAAAATAAAAAAAACAGAGGCTAAAATCGCCTCTGTTTTATTCTGTATCTGTCTTTCTTTTTTTGCGTCTTACGGCAATCCAAATGAACACTGCCGCAATCACCATAATGAGTGCCAGCACACCAATATACATCCATTTCTGGCTATGATCCTGTGTTGGTTGTTCTGCATCGGAACTGTTTGTTTCCGATTTGAGCTGCTGGTGGTTTGTAAACACCTGCTGGCTGTTTGTTTCATTAAGGACGGTTGCCGACTCATCGTTGCTGTTCAGATAACTGATGATCTCTTTTGTGACAGCCGTGCCATCTCCTTTTGACGGTGCAAAGACAGCCATTGTATAGCGTGAATCCCAAACCGATGCTTGGGTAAATACCACTTGTTTTGTTGTCTCATTCAGCATCTCGAAACCAGATACATCAAATGAGCCGTTCTTTTCCTGCGGTACAAGCAGATCTGATGATTTCTCCTTCAGAAGAGAAAATTGATTGATCCCCCCTATGAAAATGAGGTTTCGTCCTTTCGCATCATTTGCTGTAACGTCAGATGATTTCTTTACCGTATATGAATGCTGTGCTTCGCTGCCAAAGGATTCCGTCACGAGAGAAAGCTCCTCAAGCTTCGATTGGCTTACGGTGTCAGGAAGCACGATTAACGTTGTTTGATCCTGGTTTCCGGCGTAAGGAAGCGGCCACTCTTGAAAATCCGCTGACGGAGACATGCCTTTGATGGCGTATGATAATGTACTGTTTTTATCGATAAAAACCCACTTTTCTTCATCAGTCGTATTACAAGGGTTGTTTTCCTTTAAACCGGTCGTGACAAACTGAATATCAATGTAGCGGTTTTTTTGCAGCAGCTTAGGGTCCACTTTCACTGTGACATGATAGAATCCGTTTTTATCTTCTTTTCCTAATTCATCAAGCCGGACCGAGTGCGGCTGGCCATTGATCATCACTTTCAGTTCTGCAGCCTGAGAGGCAGACTCGTTTTCAGTCGCTGAGGCTTGAATCGTTTCAGACTTTTTCAGTTTAAGCGACAGCTTCGCCGATTGGTTTTCATCTAAAACAGCCGAAGCCGGATAAAAATAATGTGCTGAAGATGTTTTGTCGGCTCCAATTGTGATATCACCCGCTCCAAAATTCTCAAGGGTCAGCTTATCGCTTTCTTTTTTTTCAGTCTGCTGAAGCTTGCTGATTGAAAGTGTATCGCCGCTGAGCTGGCCTGTATATGTCTGATCTGTCATCACGCTGATTTTTTTAGTGAGCGCGTCCTCGGACGCCGCTTGCGCAAACAGAACCGGCTGCTGTTTGCCCTCTGCTTTCAGCACCCGCTCCGCAAGCAGAAGGTTTTCTCCTTTTGCCTGTAGCCCAGCTTGTTTCAACAGTTTTTTCACTTTGCCGTTCCAATGCTTGTCCACGCCGATAACAATCGTCGGCTTATCGATTTTTTTCAGTTCAGATTCCGTGACATACGCAATACTGACACTGCTGTCCACCGTTTTCAAATAGCCTTCTGTTTTAACAGCAGCTTCTATTTCTGCTGAACTTGGGTTATCCGGAATGACGATAGCTGTTTCTTCCGCTGTATTTCCAGATTGGGCGAAAGGATACGGATAATGGTCCAGCGACGTTCCCTTCGCTTCACTGCTGTCAGCAAGTGTCAGCCGGCTGTCCGGATAAATTTTGATCCAGTTGCCTGATGTATCCTGTCTGACGCACACGCCCTCTTTCATTACGCCGTAGAATTTCAGCGATACGTTGTGATAGCCTTGCGCAGACTGGCTTTTATTCAGATTCAGCTTCACTGTTTTCCGTTTGGAATCACCATCAAGCTTTAACGTCTTGACCGGTTCATCATCAATGACAGCCGTTAACGATGATGGAGAAATTAAAAGATTTGATGCCTCGTATTCGATTACCAATTGCTGATTGCCCGAAGAGGCGCCTGCCGGGATCTGGTACGTCAGCTCTGCGCTGTCTTTTGATCCATACAGTGTAATCAACTCGCTTGTCAGCACCTGCTGTTTGGCTTGTTCTTGGCTGCTTTTCCCGAGGAGCGAACCGCTGACCTGTACGTCTTTGGCAAGAGCCGTTTGTCCAGTCATCGCCAGCAGCATGAAGCTTGTGAGAAAAATCATTATTTGTTTCAAAAAGGTCACCCGCTTTTATGTTGATTGTATCGTTCTGTCTTGTACCATTTGACCTCTTGCTTGAATAAACGGTGCTTGATTTCTACGAATAAAGAGTAGATAACAAGCACAATCCATGCCTGCGAGTATGTGAAGTACATGAGAAATACGATAAAAAAGTTTTGCTTGTTCATTTCTGTTTTTTCAATGCTCAACGTAATCATGACCTCTGTCATAAATAAGAAAAACGCCAAAATCCAGAGAATCATTGCCAAAAATCCAACAGACAAATGCAAATCATAAAACAAATTCACTACAAAAATCGCATTTGACATGATCACGCCAAAGAAAAACAGGAAGTACGTAAAGAAAAAATAAAACAAATCAAAGATAATCCGTTTTCGTTTCAGCTTAAAAAACTGCGCCAAAAAATTTGAGCACGACATATTGATTGCCGCGCGCCCATCGGGTGCGCTGGCGCCACCATACCTTCCATGTTTCCGGTTCCTGCTCCCACGTGATGGCGGCAGGGAAAAAGCGGATGTGATAGCCGAGATTATATACCCGGATGGTCAGCTCAGTATCCTCAGCGAGCGCTTTGTCATCCCAGCCTCCGAGCTTTTCGATAATGCTTCTGCGGATCGCGAAGTTGGTGCCTGGGATCGTGGCGATTTTGAACCACTTCCATCTGCCTCCCTGGGCCATCCACTGAAAACAGATCGTTTCGATATTAATAAACCTCGTCAGCAGCGTCTTTGCCGCATTGATGACACGGAATTTCCCTACCACGGCGCCTGCCTTTTCGTCATTCATCAGGCCGAGCACAAGGTAATACACAGCCATTTTCTCAGGCGTGTTGTCGGCGTCATACACACAGATCACATCGCCGTTCGATTCGGCAAAACCCGAGTTAAGTGCAGAGGATTTTCCTTTTCCTGCATTTGGCGGCTTCGTAATCACCATTTTGATGAAATCGTATTTCTCGGAAAATTCATTGACGATATCACCCGTCCGGTCTGATGAATTATCATTAACGACGATAATCTCCAGCCGGTCCTTCGGATAATAAAGGTTGACCATGGCCTTCAGCGTCTGCCGAATCACAACCTCTTCGTTATGCGCCGGGATGAGGACGCTGACCTTCGGCAGTTCCTTCATATTTTCTCTCCACTTCGGGATATTCCGTTCGAAGGTCATATAGTGGCGAAACCCGCCCTGCATGAGGAACATGTGGTAGAGAAGCATAACCCATATTAAACTTAGCGAGATAAAGAACAGCGTATTACCCAAGGCTTCTTCTCTCCTTAAAAATTCGTTTTTTCAATGTGGCTCTCAAGTAAAACGTATAACTGACAAACATGATGACAAATAGGAGCACAACAGCGGAGAGAATCCATAACGCCTTTTCCAGAGGGGTTTGCCGGTGATGATCGAAAAACTCGTCAATCGCGCTTACGCCGTTTTTCACCTGAATCGTTCCGTCACCGCTTGTATGAATTTCCACTTTGTCTGTTTTGACGGTTTGTTTCGTTTTCTTTAAATCAAGCCATTCACTGTCTGGAATGCGTTCCATCTGATCAACCAGCTCCGGCAGATATTTCATCCCGAGGTACGGGTGATAAAATCCTCCGGCTACTCCGCCTTCAAAATCAATCATCTGGGAGATGTGCTCCTCCATCTCACCGAGCGGGTTTTGCTTCGATGTGTCGACAAAGCCGATCGTTTCCGGATAAAGCGTCATTCCGTGCAACATCGAAGGAGCAGTCACAAAAGGAGGTGCACCGGATGTTTTCCATGTTGTGCTGCTGAGCTGGACCTGGCCGAAAATGCTTGTAAAATACTGCGAGGCGATTTGATAGCCATAATCGGACATCGTGTAATGCGGCGCTTCAAACGCCAGCGGGTAAAGACCCGATGATGTCAAATCCTCAATGGCACGCGTCAGTTTTTGTTTTGTATACGTTTCTTCCTTTTCCCGAAATGGTTCGAGATAGCTGTGATAGGCTTGTTCGTTCGGGAAGTCCTGTTCTTTCTCCAAAATGGACGGGGGGTCTTCGGCATTTCCGGATGTAATCGGCTGATCCGCCTTTGCATCCCAAAATTCAAAGCCCTCTCCTGTTTCACTGTAGCGATAAGCGTGAGTATAGCCGTGAACAATGATACTGCCGCCCATGCTTTGCAGCTTCTTCAGCACCTTGACCATCTTCGGTTGATCAGACAAATACACTTTGTCGCCTGTTTCCGGATTCAAGTAAACCGGAATGACCGCCAGGATAAAAGGAATATGCCGCTTATGCAGGTATGTACCGGCTTGAAGCAGCAATTTTTCATCAGACATCGGGCTGATATCCTCGAGACGCAAATACAATAACGTCGTCCCCGCCTTCTCTCCGAAAGCTTCTCTGAGCTGTTTCGCCACGATCAAATTGTTATTTAACAAATTTGTTAATCCAATGTACACATTCCCTTTTTTTGTTTTCCATATAAAAGAATGCGTTGTGCCGTCATCGGCTTTGAAGGTGTAAAGCGCCGTTCCTTTCAGGCCTGATACACTCAGCACGTTAAGCCCGCTTTCCAGAGACACATCGGCCTTTTCCGACCTGCTGTGAACCTGAAACACATTTTCTTTGCGGGCTAATGAAAGCCCGGAAAATTGGCTGATTTGACCTGCGTTATAGCCAATGGCGACAACCGGTTTTTTTACGCCGCTGATAAGAGACAGCAGTTTTTTGCTGAGCTTTCTTTTCGTTTGGCCGTAATAAATCACATGGTCTTTCCCTTTGAAATCCGACGCTTCAACGTCTGAATCTTTTTTGACTGTCACATGGGATGTAAAGTGGCCCGCAAGCAAATCGAGCATTTTGACTTGTGACGACTCTTTGCCGTCCAAGGTTGAGTAGATGATGAGAATACCGGCGTCCTGATCTTTCGCTTGCGCAGAAACGGGAAAAGACGCAATAGCTGAAACTAGAAGCATCATGACGCATAGCAATGTGATTCCTTTATAGTTCATTCATCATCATCTCGTTTTCCAGTTCTTCTAAAAATTGATCAGCTGTTTTGATATCGTTGCGGTAGGGCAAATAGCAAACGTGGAACGTAAGCGACACATACTTTCCATTTTCCAGCTGATATGTATCCAATTGTTTCTTCAGCTTGGTCAGAACGGCTGGCATATGTTCAGCAGGCGTGTGCGTCAGCACGATCCCGATACGCTCGTCAGAGGGACGGAATTTCTTATCCGTTTCCCGAACGCTTGTCCTGATTTGCTGACTGACATATTGGAAGAGGCGGTCGGTTTCTTTTTCACCGTACAAAGACTTAAACTCTTTGAAATAATGCATATGCAGCAGCAAAAAAACAAAAGAATTGCCATAGCGCTCCGCCCGCTTGATTTCTTCTGAAAGCTCCAGCTTCATCCTTTGCTTGTTATCAAAACCAGTCACTCTGTCAACAGCAACATAGCTTTTAATTTCGGATTGAAGCCGTGTTATTGAGCGCCGAAGCTCTGCTGTAATATCGTGGATTCTTCCAGAAATAAAAGAAAACAGCAAAAGCGCGATTCCCCACACAACAAGCATTCGCAGCCCTTCCTCAGCCGGAAAGAGCGATGTCTGTCCAGTCTGGAAAAACATCATTAAGGTGCCGAGAACAAAGAGTACGATTAAGGTCACTGCCAGCGCGTAAATCGGGCCGAACCAGATGCCTGCGGCGATGACGCCAAATGTGATGCAAAGGATCAGAGCACCTTCTGATTGCTGGGCTGACACATAATAAATAAACAAAGACAGGGCCGCGATGAGCCCTGAAAAATAAGCAAATAATTTTTGTGATTCACTGAATGATATTTTCATTAAAAAGCTTCCTTTCGGCTAACAGCGGCAGCAGATTGTCAAATGAATGCGTCTGAGTGCCGCTCATATAGCCTCCATAATACGATTTCACCGGATCATGAATTTCAAAGTCATTCATTCTGTCATATATGGCTTTGATGACAGAACTGTTTTCATGCTGTTTTGTCAAAAACAATACGGCTAAGGCATATACGGATGGAGACTCATATTGGACGGCAGGCTCCTTCGTATCTGCCGAATACCGCCCGTACAGCTTTCCGTTTTTCTGAAATTCCTGCTTGATCCAGTCCGCTAAAACAGATGCTTTTTCATCCCCTTCCGGCAAATGCCAAGCAGCGTAAAGCTGATCAATCAGGTTGATTTCACTATCATATGTGTATCCCTTCGTCTCCGAGCTGTATGTCTTCGGCAGAAAGCCATTTTTTAAAGGAGCTGAATAGAGAACATTGGCATTCCGCTGTTCTGTTTCTTCGTCTATGATTCCATTCTTCTTTAAGACAGCTAAGGCATCAGGCATGACGTATGAAAGCGTCACATCCTTTGAAGCGGCCTGTGAGTCGTAATAGTCTGTAAATAACCCGTTGTTCATATTGTATGTCTTCAAAGACGTGCCGATATCCCTAGCCATTTGCGCGTAGTCGCTGCGGCCCCATTTTGCGGCGGCTTGGTCAAGAGACAGCATAATTCTCATATCATCTATCAGCGCATTCGTCCCGCTCGCTTGGCCATTTTGAATCTTCCACGTCACCAAGTGATTGCTCATCAGAAATGAATCAGTCAGATGCTGATATTGATCCTGGAAATGCGGTGCGTCATTTTTGCTGAGCAGAAACTCCATCCACAGGCCGAGAGATTCCGACAAGTAAGAAGGCTGGTCTGAAAAATCGGTTTTAATCAGCCCTTGGTCATTCATTAAATTGTGATAGATGAAATATTCCGCCGGCTGGAGCGGGCTGGCATTCACTTCTGTCGCCGACTGATTTTGGGTCTTGTTTCCAGCTTCAGCACACCCTGCGGAAAGTCCGATAGATAAGAAGAATAAGATGACAGCAATTAGTACATGCCTCACAGGCAAATCCCCCTTTGTCGCCTGAAGCAAATCAGACGCTCACAAATAGTTATAGACGAAAATATGACTGCCATGTTACAAAGTACATTTACTATAAAAGAAAAAAATGCAGATTGCTAGCTTTTTTTCCCCTTTTTGAACATTAAGAAAACAGGACCTAAGTCCACTAAAAAAACCTGTGCGATAGGCACAGGTTTTTTTATTATTTATCCAAACCGAGTTTTTTCAGCTGTTCTGCCAGCGCGTTGTTAATCGGCTCATCTTTATTTTGTTTTTTCATATAAGAGGATACGTCCCGTTTGGTAGCACGCGCTTTGTCTTTGTTTTTTCGTTTTTCAAATACAGAGAGCTTTTCACGGTGACCGCACACACACGCAAAGGTTTGGCCCTCGCCTTGGCCGCGAAGCTCCATTCTTTTATGACAGTTCGGGCAGCGTGCGTTTGTTTTTCGGGCAATCGTTTTTCTGCTTCCGCATTCACGATCTTGGCACACGAGCATCGTCCCGCGTTTGCCGTTTACTTTCAGCATCATTTTGCCGCATTCCGGACATGCCGTTCCCGTGATGTTGTCATGTCGGAAGGTTTGGCTGCTGTTTTTGATTTCTTTTACCGTTTGGTGAGCGTAAGCCTTCATATCTTTAATAAAAACAGCCGATTTCAATTTGCCGGCCGCAATCGCAGACAGCTTTTGCTCCCATTCTGCTGTTAAGGCCGGTGATTTCAGATCCTCCGGAACAAGCTGCAGGAGCTGTTTTCCTTTAGATGTGATAAAAATATCTTGGCCTTTTTTCTCGATTAAAAAGCTGTTGAACAGTTTTTCAATAATGTCGGCACGCGTTGCCACCGTGCCGAGGCCGCCTGTTTCTCCAAGCGTTTTGACGAGGCCTTTTTCTTCTCCTTGCATAAATGCGCTTGGGTTTTCCATCGCTGACAGCAAGGTCCCTTCATTAAAGCGGGCAGGCGGCTTCGTTTGGCCGCTTGTTTCCGTTAACGTGCGGACGGCAAGTGTGTCGCCTTTTTGAAGCGCAGGAAGTGTCTGGTCTCTGTCATCCTCCTGCTCATCATCCTCTTCCGCCATATCATAAACGGCTTTCCACCCTTGCGACTGCACGGTTTTGCCTTTCGCCGTAAAGGTTTCTCCGCCGATTTCTGCGATGACCTTTGTTTCCTCATATTCGAATGCAGGCATTAATACAGCAAGGAAACGTTTCGCAATCAGGTCATACAGCTTTCGTTCTTTATCACTCAGACTGCTGAGAACGAGCGGCTCTTCGGTCGGGATAATCGCGTGGTGGTCTGACACCTTCGCGTCATTGACATATCCTTTATGAGATTTAATGCCGCGTTTTTTAATTTGGCTGACATATTGGGCATACGGTTTTACTTCCATGCCTTCCAGACGGTCTTTTAACGTCGGGACGATGTCACTGGATAAAAATCTAGAGTCCGTCCGCGGATATGTGACGAGCTTATGCTGCTCATATAGCTTCTGCAGGACAGAAAGCGTTTCTTTGGCAGAAAAACCGAAGCGCTTGTGGGCGTCACGCTGGAGCTCCGTTAAATCATAAAGCGCAGGCGCAAAGCTTTTTTTCGCTGTTTTTTTCAGCTCAGCTACGACCGCTTGCTTTCCTTCGAGGTTTTTTAGCAAACGGCTTGTTACATCTTGATTGAACGTTCTCGTCTGCTTTGATTTCTTATCCTGCCACGTCAGCGTCATGCCGTCGACTGCAGCACGGATGCCGTAATACGGAACGGGCGTAAACGCCTGAATGTCTGCCTCGCGCTTTGCAATCATGGCAAGCGTCGGAGTCTGCACACGCCCGCATGAGAGCTGGGCATTGAATTTTGTGGTAAGTGCACGGGTGGCGTTGATCCCCACAATCCAATCCGCTTCCGCTCTGGCGACGGCAGAATGGTACAGGTTTTCATATTCTTTGCCGCTGCGCAGCTTTTGAAAACCTTCCTTGATCGCTTTATCCGTCACAGATGAAATCCACAGCCGCTTGATTGGTTTTCGGACATTCGCTTTCTCAATGATCCAGCGCGCAACAAGCTCACCTTCCCGGCCTGCGTCAGTCGCGATGACAATCTGATTGACGTCTTTACGGGTAAGCTGGGATTTGACTGCATTGAACTGCTTTCCGGTTTTTTTTATCACCACAAGCTTTAAGGGTTCTGGGATAATCGGCAGATCCTCTAGGCGCCATGATTGAAATTCTTTTCCGTAGCCTTCTGGATCAGCAAGCGTCACCAAATGGCCTAAAGCCCAGGTCACAATATATTGATCGCCTTCGAGATAACCGTTTCCTTTTTTATGGCACTTCAGCACCCGGGCTAAATCCCGGCCGACTGAAGGTTTTTCAGCTAATACAACTGTTTTTGACATGCTTGATCACTTCTCTTTCTTTCGCGCTCATCCTGTTATTATAACAGACTTCACGCGGCACTCTCTAACCGCGCCCGTTTTTCGTGTCAATTTCTGAGAAAATGACGTGAGTGACGGTTTGCGCGTAGGGCGATGTTTTGTTAATGAAATCTTCTACCGCTTCGAGGCTTTCGGCATTGATTTTCAGCATATAGCAGGCTGCACCTGCAATCCGGTAGCAAAATTCAATATTCGGCAATGTTTGAATATAGCTTTTGAACCGCTCGTAATCCGCGTTTTTAACGGTTGCTTCCACAATACAGGAAACGGGAAGCCCAAGTTTTTTCTGGTCGACCTCCAGCGTGTATTGCTTGATGATGCCAAACGATTCAAGCTGTCTTACCCGTTCTGTTACAGATGGAGGCGACAGCTTAATTTTTCTGCCTAATTCCCTCATCGACAAACGGCTGTCCTTCTTCAGCTCCTCAATGATATTCAGATCAATCTGGTCAAGTTTCATTTCAACATCCTTCTTTTTTGATTTTGTACACATTATCTCGGGTATTTTTGTAAATGACAAGTACAGTTCCCTAGAAAAGGCATGTAAAAATGAATGTTTTCCGAACATTTTTTGAAAGCTGTCATATGCCCCTCCGGATTGTTTATAGTATAAAATGAAAACGTGTCCACAAGGAGGGCGATTTATGCTGCACACGCCGATTGGAAGACTTCGCACGATGGGTTTTATTGAAGGAATGTCACTCTTAATCCTGTTGTTCATCGCTATGCCGCTTAAATATTGGGCAGGCCTTCCGCTTGCGGTGACAATTGTCGGTTCGGTTCACGGCGGGTTGTTCATTTTGTATTTGCTTGTCTTGGCTTATGCAACCTTCTCTGTCAAATGGCCGCTGAAATGGTCAGCTGCCGGCTTCATCGCCGCTTTCGTCCCATTCGGAAATTTTTTGTACGACCGCGGATTAAGGAAATATAAATAAGGGAACGCAAAAAAGGCTGGATTTTTATGATCCAGCCTTTTTTATTAAAACCACTTTGTCAGCCACGCGATATAGTAGGCCCCCGGAATAAACATGAGTTGGGCGAGGAGTGTGCCCGCCACCCGTGATGTGACCATTGTGATAGAGGTCCACTTTAAATACGTATAGCTTCTTTTTCCTTTTGCCACGTCATCGGCGAGAACAGATACCTTAGGATCAACAAAAATGGCCAGCAGCATCGTCGCAATTCCGTTGATCAAACCCGAAGCCATGACGGCTGTCGTACTGCGCTCGGGTGCCAGAAGGCCTGCGTATAAAGCCGAAAGCACGCCAATCGTATAAATCGATGTAATCAGCATGTTGATGACAAACAAACGCTTCGGAATCAAGCGCATATGAAATCCTTTTACATATGAAATAGACGGCAGACGCAAATAAGAAATGGCATTTTTGAATCCTTGTTTCGAGAATCCCTTTCGGAAAACTTGAAAAACGGAGCCTCCGCCGCCCGCCAAGTGAATAATCGCCCGTGAAAAAAGAGCGACAAAAGACGGGAGCAGGATAATACCCAAAATGGTGCCGACTGTCGATCCGAAAATTAAAAAGCGGAACTGCTCCCCTACAATCGCCAGTGCGTTTTTTCCAGCATCATCAATTAAATGCCCGGTAAAGGGCTGCTGCACCATATTCGACATTCTGGATACGATGACCATGACATTAAACAGAGAAAGCGCGGACGCAATAAATCCAACGCGGGCTCCGGAAAGCCTTGTCGCATAGGCTAAGGTTTCTATCGAGTGAATCAGCAATAAAAAACAAAAAATAAAAAGTACTTGTGTTGTAATGACATGCACGTTATTCTTCCTCCAATTTCATCCTAGAGATAAGACTGGAAAGAAGACAAGGAGGTTTCAGTACGATGTGTTTTTTGCAATAAAAAAACCGTCCGGCGTACGCCGGGCGGTTTGTCTTATTCTTTTCTATACGCAAATAAAGATTATATCATCCGCCAAGTCAGGCGGGTTAGATTCATAAAGCATTGTTCCGAAGAATCATTCTGGAAAGTAAACACCATGGAAATTTCTTGAACACAAGACAACGAAAGCCCTACCTCTCAATCGTCACTGCGGCTCCGAAGCCGCGCCGGTGTGAATTGTAAAACAAAAAAGTCTTTTTTCCATCTCATCGTTAGGGGCGATTTGTTATGAAGGAAAAGAATAAGGGCAGCTGGTTATGCTGCTTGGGAAGCGGTAAGCTTCTCTCTCAAAACAGAAAAAAGAAGTTTACTTTCTTTTTTATTTGCTTATTTTTCTTACTATCTATTCATAATAACATATCGCCCCTGAAAACACAAATTTTTTATAGTTTGAGTGAGACCGGTGTTTTCTCCCCGGCATTCATTAATCTGATATCCTCCGGTTCAATTTCAAGAATCACCAGATTCGGATCATCCTTGCCGTCAAACCAGCGCTCTAATTTGGAACTCCATATTTTGTCCTTGAGTTCTGCCGAATTGTTGATTTTGGCTTTTCCGGCAACTTCGACATATGCGTCGCCAAAACCTTCACAATCATAGCCTAATAAAATGTGGACATTGGGGTTGTTCTCAATTTCTTCTGCTTTATGAGTTTCCTTGCTTGTCGGTGTGTAAATCGTCAGCCCGTCATGGAAAAAAGTCATGTAGCGGGAATGCGGTTTGCCCTTTTGAACTGTTGCGAGCGAACCTACTTTATGGTGATCTAGAACATCAAGCACTTTTTGTTTAATGTCTTGCTGATTCATCTCGAATCACTCCTTTTTAACGTCTCCGCTGTTACTTTTCCACATCCGGGGAAGATTTAAACAAGAAAGTGTGCTCTTTATTTTTCGCCTTCCCATTCACGCTTTAACAGACTGTAGTAGACGAGGTCGTGATGCATGCCGTTTACGTATAAGCCGTCCCGTGCCCTGCCTTCCTCTAGAAACCCGAGCCGCTCCGGAACCGCTCTGCTTTTTTCGTTTCCGACAGCCGCACAGATCGCCACACGATTCAGCTCAAGCTCTTCAAAAGCATACGTAATGAGTTTTCGGCAGGCAGCTGTAATAATGCCTTTCCCTTCAAATTCTTTGGCAATCCAATATCCGATTTCCGCCTTACGATTCACTTGATCAAGGTTATGCAGGCTGATCATGCCGCATAGGCTGCCGTCATAAAGGAGACCCGCCTCAATGCCGTTCAGGTCGGCATACTGGCGCCGCCAATCTGGAATGATTGTTTCTCGGTACGTGTCAGCGCTGCTTGGATTTTCCGCAAAAAACAGCCACTTGCCAAGCCGCTGCTGATTTTGGATAATGAGTTCGGCCAGCCGCTCCGCATCCTTCGGCTCCAATAATCGGATGGTGATGTGCTCATTTACCTTGCAGGTGAACATTGCCTCGCCCTCTTTCCTTTTTTACCCATTATAGCGATGATTTCGTTTTTTTCAATACAAAAAAGGATGGGCTGTTAAGCCCATCCTTATATTCTTGGATCGGTAAAGATATCATGTTTATCCGTACTCGTCGATGACATTTCCGTCACGACGGCACCTTCTTCTCCGGCCTGGAACCAATGCTTTGTGTTTGGTGGAATCGTGTATTGCCCGCCCGGTTCTAGCTCAATTTCGTGCCAGACCGTATAGTGTTCTCTGTCTTCCTGAGGAGGGAGAACTTTTGGAAGCGGCGTTTTTTCTCCTTCTACGTAAAGATACACTTTTCCGTAGCGGCAGCGGAAGGTCTCCTGCTTACCTTCCTGGCCGTCGACCGGCGGATGGCGGTGTTCCGGGCAAGTCTGTCCCGGAAACAGCACCAATTCCTTTGAACAATAACGGTCTGTATTGACGTAGACGAAGAGCTGGAGCCCGACTTTTCTTTCTTTTCCTAAGCCGTAATCCATCAACTGGATTTGGTCTACTTCCTCGTCCGTTAATACAATCCCTGCTTTTTGATAGTAGCTGTTCACTTCTTCTTTCGTGATGCCCATATGTCTCACTCCCTCTTATGTCGTCACAAAGTTTCCGCCGTTGACATGCAGGGTCTGTCCTGTCATGTAAGAGGACTCATCTGATGCCAGGAGCACATAACAGCCGACGTGCTCAACAGGCTGTCCAGGACGGCCCATCGGCGTATCTTGCCCAAATTGAGCAACTGTTTCTTCAGGGAACGTAGCTGGGATTAGTGGCGTCCAGATTGGACCCGGCGCGACTGCATTTACACGGATGCCATCTTTAACAAGCGCCTGCGCCATTGTTCTTGTAAAGGCGTTGATCGCCCCTTTTGTCGCTGTATAATCAATCAGTGTCGGGTTCCCTACGTACGGGTTGATGGATGTCGTATTGATGATGGCGCTGCCCGGTTTCAGGTAATCAATTGCTTTTTTAGTCAAATAAAATTGAGAATAAAAGTTTGTTTTGAATGTGCGGTGAAGCTGTTCGCTCGTAATCTCTTTGATGCTTTCCTTCGGATGCTGTTCACCTGCATTGTTGACAAGGATATCAAGGCCGCCTAGTTCCTTGACCGTTTTTTCAACCGCTTCATTGCAGAATTCCTCTTCACCTACGTCACCAGCAATCAGCAGGCATTTTACGCCTTCTTGTTCAACACGTTTCTTCGTCTTCTCAGCGTCTTCATGCTCATCCTTATACACAATGGCGATGTCTGCACCTTCCTTTGCGTAAGCGACGGAAACCGCGCGTCCGATCCCGCTGTCGCCGCCTGTAATAAGAGCTACTTTTCCTTTTAATTTGTCTGCTCCTTTATAATCCTCGTACTCATACACCGGACTTGGATTCATTTCGCTTTCAATTCCCGGCTGGCGACTTTGAGTTTGTGCCGGCAGTTCTTTTGGATAATTTGCCATGATGATTCTCCTCCTTTGTTTTCATGTCTATTTGTTGTGTACCTCACACACTCTTTGGATAAACATGGCTTGGCACCTTCGCATTGCTTTATCAGAAAAATGTTTCACATGGAACGCTGAGAGGAAATTAACTCAAAAAGGGGGTTGGTTGCTGAATGATTAACATGCTTTCTAGAAGATTCAGCAGGCCAAAGGGCGTCATCGGCATGATTGCCGGGTACATCATGGCTGCTGAAAATCAAACACTGAATCAGTGGACAATCAATCAGCTGGGTATCACGCGCGGGGACAGCATTTTAGAAGTCGGGTTTGGCCCGGGATACTGCATGCAGCAGATGCTGAAACGCGAGAAGGATGTTCATCTTCATGGGATTGATGTGTCAGAGGCCATGCTGAAGCTGGCCGCCCGCAGAGTGAAACCAAAGGGCGTACGCCTGATACAAGGAAGCATCGAGACATTTCCTCTCCCCGCCTTGTTTTATGATAAAGTGATTTCCGTTAACAACTACACCATTTGGAATGACCAACCAAAAGGCATGAAACAGATTTATCGGGCATTAAAGCCAGGCGGCAAAGCAGCCATTACGATGCAGCCGCGGGAAGCGGATGCCAGTCCTGAGAAAACCAAATCATTTGGAAGACAGATGATTGCTGACTTTAAAGCAGCCGGCTTCGAAGACATTGATATACAATTTAAAAACATTAAGCCTGAGCTTTCCGTCTGTGCAACTGCAAAGAAGCCCGCCACATAAAGTGGACGGGCTTCTTCTTTTATGAATGTACAGCCTGATTGCGCAGGACGTCTTTTTTCACCTTGCCAAGGTTGTTTTTCGGCAGTTCGTTAACAAATTCAACTTCAGGTATTTTGTAAGCGGACAGGCGTTCTTTACAAAATGCGATGACATCCTCTTCCGTGATGCGCTGGCCGCCATTTTTCACGATAAAAGCTTTCGGTTTTTCACCGTAAAGCGGGTCAGGAATACCGACCACAGCCGTTTCAAGGATTCCCGGGATCTGCTGGATAACTTCTTCAACCTGATCAGGATAGACGTTATCGCCTCCGTAAATAATGACATCCTTGTAGCGTCCCGTGATGAAAATAAAGCCATCTTCATCCACATATCCTGAATCTCCAGTTTTAAACCATCCATTTTGCAGCACTTTCGCTGTTGCTTCAGGATTGTCTTCATAGCCTTTAAATAAGAATGGAGTATGAACAACGATTTCGCCGATTTCTCCTTGAGGAAGTTCTTCTCCGGTCAGAGGATCTTCCACTTTGACTTTAACACCTGCCACAGGTTTTCCTGCAGATGCCGCTTTATCCATTCCCATATCAGGCGTCCATGTGCTGATGCCCCAAGCCTCAGTGCTTCCATAGCCATGCGCGAGCGGAATGCCAATATCAAGATAGCGGCGGATTAGGCTGCTCGGCACTTTTGTTCCGCCTGTCATTAAAATAACAAGTGAAGATAAGTCAGTTTGGTGCGTTTCCCACGCCTCAAGCAAATACGTGTAAAACACAGGAAGAGCCATCACGGTCTGAATTTTCTCTTCTTCAATGACCTTCAGCATGTGAACAGGATCTTGATCCTTTGTAAACACAAAGGTTGTTTCTGCAAACGTTCCAAGCATGATGCAAATGAGCGCACTCGTATGATAAATCGGATGGCACGCGAGAAAACGAAGGCCCTTCATACGTGCTATTGAGCTGTTGGATTTTTTAACGTATCTGTATATGCCGCCATGTGTAATCATGCATCTTTTCGGGTTTCCCGTTGTTCCAGATGTAAACATCAGAAGTGCTGTATCATCAGGTGAAACCATTTCCGTCTCTGGCAAATGATCAGGACCTGCAAACAGCGCTTCAAATTCAGCAGATGTTTCGTAAGCTGTTCCTGTTTCCATTGTTACACACAGTGAGGACAATTCAGGAAGAACTTCATCCAGTATCTCTTTAAACTCCGCTCCGTAAAACATCGCTTTCGGTTCACTTGCTTTTAAAATACCTGTCATTTCATATGGTTTCAGCTGCCAGCTGACAGGTACGACAACAGCACCTATTTCAAGTGCGGCGAACATAACAGTTGAGGCGGGATGGCCGTTTTTGCAAAGCAATGCAACACGGTCGCCCTTTTGAATTCCTTTTTGAAGCATGGCATTCGCCAGCTGATTAATCCGTTTACGGTAACCTTTATATGTCAGTGTATGGTCTCCGCTTTTTACAGCCTCTATTTCTTCGCTATTCGGCATGTCATGCAGAATCAGATGCTGTAATGTTTCCATATCGTCATCTCCTATATTCTCTTGAATCTTCAATAATTTGTTAGATTTTCTTCCTTACCTCACCCATTTTAACCCAAAAAAGATAACTTGTAAAACTATTTCATTTTGGAATTATTCCAATACTGAATGATAAAATAGTCCCACATTTTCTTATTTTGTTCCCCATCCACAGAAAAACACACGCCAAATTTTTGACGTGTGCCATGCAGGTTTACAGTATGTTTTTTTCTTTCATCCATGTGAAAAATATGCGGTTTAACCGCTGATACAATTCTTGTTCTCCTTCTTCCTGAAACCCCGCCATGCTTTCTCCGCTCTCGATAATTGCCGAGCTGATCGCGCTTAAAATCTCCGAGCCTTCAGCAGATAATGAGCTAGGCGCCATCATGACGAGAATGCGTGTCATCCTGAGGGTATTTCCGTCCATGCCATCCACTTCATAGGAGGTGCTGAGATCAAACATTTTGAAAAAAGGCAGGACGATTTCATCATTTTTGAGATGATAAAGCGCCATGTTTGTTCCGGGGATTCCCAATCCCCCTTGTTTCTCCCGCTCAGCCAGGCAAACCGCGGCTTTTTCCGGATCACGGATCAGGCCATCCTTCTTCAGCTGTTGAAAAAGCTCTAGCAGAAGCATGCTATGGTCCGGGTTTGTTTTGAGTTGAGCTAGCGTAAAATGGCGCAGAACATCTTGGATAACTTCCATATACCGCCCTATGCTTTCCGCCGCCTCTAGCATGTCAGGTACATCAGCTTGCTGCGCCTCTTCCTTCGGGCTTCTTTTTTTGTTAAGAATAAGGGGAATCTTCCGCTTGATATACTGCTTGACCTGGTTTGCGTCTTCCTCATTTAATAGCGGGCTGACCATGATGTAATCAATGTTTTCATAAGGAATCGGTACAGTGGACACAATCATATCATAGGCTTGAACATCCTTCCCCTTTAGCTCGATCAGGGATGACATATCAAACGATTCAATTTCCGGCAGCTCTTTTTTCAGTCTGGAGGCAAGCATTTTCGAGGAGCCGATCCCGCTTGAGCAGACGACAAGCGCTTTCACTTTTGCTTCTTCTTTTTTGATTTCAAGAGCCGAGCCAAAGTGAAGAACGATAAAAGCGATTTCATCATCAGAAAAGGACATGCCCGGAAAATACTTTTCGACGCCTTCTTCGATCGCCATATAAAGCAGAAAATAATCGCGCTTGATCTGTTCCTTCATCGGATTGTATATCTCAATATTTTCTTTTATGCGGCTGACGGCCGGCTCCAAATGGGCAATCAAGCCTTCATATAAAGAGTAGTTTTTCGTCAGATCCATTCTGATTTTGTCTGAAATAAAAGCAATGAGCCGCTTTGTTTGCAGGGCTGTTTCCAGCTCAATTTCCTGCGCTTTGTATTCTGTTTTGTATTTTCGATTGGCGCTTCGAAGATGGATTGTAATATAGCCGACCTCCGCCTCTGGAATCGTCACGCCGAAGGCACGTTCAAGCTCGCCCGCGATTTCAAGAGCCGAGCTGTATTCCTTCGCATTCTTCAGTTCCTCAAGCTCATTTTGCTCCATGGTGATGGTTTCCCCAAGCTTAATTCGTTCAATCGCATACGTCAGATGGACGACGAGCGCTATATAGGAGCTGTCGGACAATGAAAAAGCGATTTTTTCTTTGAGCTGAAATAAGATGCGCTCCATTTTTAGCAGCTCACCTTTGCTGACAACCCCGAACATTTTCTCTGAAGAATCGGTTTTTCCTTTGATGTTTAATTCAACCGCTTCCAAAAACATTTGGATGTCGAGACGGTTCACAATCAAGTTGCCGACAATTTTCCGTTTCGCATTCTCCGGCCCTATGAGCTGGATGCCAAAACCTCTTTTGCGGATCAGTGTCAGTCCGAAGGGAGAAATCCACTTCTCGAGCTCATCTAAGTCATAGCTGACCGTGGCATTCGTCACCTGGAGATCATGAGCAAGCGTGTACAGTTTGACGGGCTCCTGAGACTCTAATAACGAACAAAGAATGAGCAGTTTCCGTTCGTCGGCGCTGTATTCATGCTGTTCATATGATAAATCAGTAAGCAGCTTTTGTTTATCCTCGGGACTTCCCACTGCTTTCAACCCTTTACCGGGCTGTTTATCTAACGTAAGCCCCACGGTTTCCATCAGCGGTTTAATTGATTTGAGTTCCCTGTGAATGGTTCTCGTGCTGACTTGCATCAGCTCAGCAAGCTCAGTTACGGTTATATATCTGTTTTGTAATAATAAGTGCTTTAACAGCTTTTGTTCTCTGGCAGTCATATACATAAAAAAGACCTCCTAGCCAATCTTGATGTGTGGATGAAGTCGCAAGGAGATGCAGTAGAGGATATAGAGAGGTTTCCTTTTAATATAAAACGCTTTCAAGAAAGAATCAATCACTTATAAATGGTAATTTGGCACTAAGCGGTGTGACAATATTGAAAAAGCATCAGCTGGTAAGCTGATGCTTTTTATGGAATATCGTAACCCTGTACGGCTGTAAAAATGCGGAACCATTGATCCTGGTCAAGCTTGTATGACAACGCATTTATCGCGGCGGAAATCCGCTCGCGCTTTCCGCTTCCGACAATCGGCATGATGTCGGCCGGATGCGTATACAGCCATGCGTACATCACCTCGTCCAATGAAGCGGCGCCAATCTCTGCTTGAACGGATTCAAGCGCCGTGCGGACACGCCGGTCTTTTTCCGTGTCACCAGTGAAAACTTTGCCGCCTGCCAGAGGCGACCAAGCCATCGGCGGAATCCGTTTTTCCTGGCACAGGTTCAAAGTGCCGTCGAGCATATTTTCTAATTCGTATGCGGAAAGCTCAATCTGGTTGGTTACGAGCTTCTCAGGCAAATATGATTCCAGCATCCGATACTGGTGATCTTTAAAATTTGAAACGCCAAAGTACCTGACCTTGCCAGAGCATTTCAAGGCCTGAAACGCCTCTGCTACCCCCTCCGGATCCATGAGCGGGTCCGGTCTGTGAATCAAAAGCATATCGATATAATCCGTCCTAAGGTTCATAAGCGATTGCTCAACGGATGCCAAAATATGCGATTTGCTTGTGTTATAATGATGCGATCTGTGAGCGGGCCGTTCAGGCGATTCAAGAACGATACCGCATTTTGTGACCAGCTCTATGTTTTCTCTTAATCCAGGCGAAAGGGCAAGGGCGTTTCCAAACAGCTTTTCGCACGTATAGCCTCCATAAATATCCGCATGATCAAAGGTCGTGATGCCGTGATCGATACACCATTCAATGAGGCTCAGAAGTTCAGCATCTGAATAGTTCCATTCATTCAGCCGCCAAAGCCCGTGTATGACTCTTGAAAATTGAAGATCCTCCGCCAATTGAATACGCTGCATGCAAAATCCCTCTTTTCTTTGTATAAACCGGGTTTTGCCCCTTACTAGTTCATTCGGCCTCAGATCCTCTTTTTCCTTTCGCTCCTTTTAAAAAGACATTTTAATTCGATTGAAATTGCTTTTTCGCTTTCTCAACGACATAGTGGCTGCCGCCGCGGTCCTGCACATTTTGGATCATCATGGCGACAAGCAGGTCTTTGTTTTTGTAATCGTAGCCGACAAACCAGCCATTTTCCGTGCCGTCTTTATCATCTTTTGATGTTTTCAGCTCGGCTGTTCCTGTTTTTCCAGCCACTGTGATTCCTTTCACGACAGGCTGATACGCTGATCCGCGCTCATCTTCCACAACGCCTTTCAGACCTTTTGTAATGTCTGCCGCTCCTTCCTTCGTGACCACTTGCTTGTGCCAAACATCAGCTGTTTGTGAATCTTTTTTGATCAGCGTCGGTTTGACAAGGTCTCCATTGTCAACAAATGGCGTGTAAGCAGTTGCCAAGTGAAGCGGAGACATTTGCATTTGCCCTTGTCCATAGCCTGTATCCGCAAGCAAAATGTCTGAATCAAGCTTGTCATTTGCAATAGACGATTTCTGGATCGGGAATTCATACGGAACGTCCTCTGAAAAACCGAATGTTTTTAAGCCTTTTGTGAAGGTGTCCGCTCCCATATCAAGCGCATTCTGGGCAAAATAAATATTGTCTGACGTAATAAGGGCGTTTTCCAAATCGACTTGTTGAAGTCTCTCAGACACACGTGTCACTGAATAGCCGCCCCAGCTCGAATCTTTTTGCCACTCCTTGCCTTTGATTGTTTTCTTCTCATCGGCTTTAAGGGTGCCGTTTTTGATTCCAATAGCAGCCGCAATCGGTTTAATGGTAGAACCTGGCGCGTATGTCTTATTGAATTTCGCTGAAAACGGATTGTTTTTATCTTTGTTTAGCTTTTTCCATTCCTTATCGCTCCAGCCGAAAATAAATCCGTTTGGATCGTAGGAAGGCGCACTGACAAGGGCGAGTGTTTCGCCTGTTTTCGGCTGCAGTGCGACTGCCGCCCCGCTGTCATCCTTCAGTTCATCATACAGCTTCGTTTGCGTTTTGATATCAATTGTGAGGTGAAGATCCTCGCCGTCCTTTGCTTTCTTTTCAGCAATGACTTCCCCGGTTTGCGGCACGTAGATTTTCCAGCCAGTTGTGCCTCTTAGCTTGTCTTCATACACATTTTCAAGTCCGGCGATACCGATGTTAGACGTATCGCTGTACGTTCCTTCTTTCTTTTTCTTCAGTTCTTCCGCTGTAATGGCGCGGACATAGCCTGTCAAATGGGCTGTCTTTTCGCCATACGGATAGTAGCGGGAGCTGACATTCGTTCTTGTTACGCCTTGTAATGACGTCGCTTCAGAAACTAATTTCTCCTGGTCAGGCTTGACCTTTTTGAGCGGCACAAACGAATCGTCTTTTACCCAGCCTTGATCCAGCTTTTTCTTGATGTCGTCTTCAGTCAAATCAAGTTTTTTGGCGAGTTCTTTTATAACTTTCTCTTTTTTATCGCCAAGCTCTCCGGGAACAATTCCAATTTCCGGAACATCTGTATTGACAGCTAAACCTTTTCCATTTTTATCGTAAATTTGGCCTCGTTTCGGTTCAATGCTCATAATTTGCACGGTTTTGTCGTCAGCCAGCTGCTTGAAAATAAACGATGGGTCCCAATCTATATTCCATGACTCCTCGTCATCTGTTTTTTCTAATTTCAGCACAGCAGTATTCTTGAAGCTGACTTTGCCGGCATTTGTGTTCATGCTGACTTTATACGGGATATGTTTCATTGTCTTGTTGTCTTGATCGTCCTTATCTACTTCTCCCGCAGTGACTTTCAAATTTTTTACGCCGGCCTGCTCATAGATGGCTTTATACCTGTTGACGAAATCTTTTTTGGAGATTTCTTTTTTGACATCTTTAGTCAGGCTTTGATACATGTCATCGAATTGCTGATCGTTCCACTGTTTCACGAATGCTTCCATGCGATCCTCTGGTGAATCTGTTTTGGAGCATCCGATTAACCCAATCAATCCGACGCATAGAAATACTAGTAGAATACACTTTTTTAACATGACTTTCCCCTGCCTTCCACTTGTTATTTTCTCTTAATTGAATTGGTGCGTGCAAGATTTTTTTGAAAATGAAGGAAAAGTTCACCGATTTTGCAGAAATCTCCTATCGTTTGCTGTAGACTATTTGAAAAGACAGAAAGAAGGGATAGCATGGTCAGAGAGGCAGCAATGCTTCACATTAAAGAAGGCCTTGAACAAGAGTTTGAGGATGCATTCCGGCAAGCGGCGCCGATTATTTCCGGCATGAAGGGCTATATCACTCACTCGTTAGCAAAATGCATGGAGGAAACGCATAAATATCTGCTTCTTGTGGAGTGGGAAACACTTGAGGACCATACGGAAGGCTTTCGCGGTTCTTCAGAGTATCAAGAGTGGAAAGCCTTGCTTCATCGGTTCTATACCCCGTTCCCGACGGTCGAGCATTTTCAGGATGTGTAATAGATTTATATAATATGAAGTGTAAAACCGATAAGGGAGACAGACCATACAAAAACGGCGGTATAAATATTAAAAGCGCCTGAGCCGTCATTTTCTTTTTTGCGTTCTTCAAGCCCCTGCATAAACATGACCGCACCAAGAAAGACGAGCATGACCGATTGGATAACAGAGGTGTGTTCCGTATAGTTAAAAGCAATAAGCGCCAGTATAATAATGATAACCGCAAAAGACATTTTAAAAATCCGAAACAAAAGGACCATCCTTCCTTATATACGAAATATTGAACGTTATGGCTATATTTGCCTACGCCCTCCATTATTCTAGCGCACTTTGTTTGTCTGTAGAACAGAAGACAGAGAATTTTAAGTTTCTTTTAATATTTCGATCACACATAAAAAACGCGCCTGTCATGAGGCGCGTTTTCTATGAAACTGATAATTCTTTATAGCCTAGCTTGTGAACGGCTTCAGCCATCGCTTGATAGCCTTTGCTGTTCGGATGGACACCGTCAAAGGACAGATATTCCTGTTCTTTGCCTTTGAAGATGCTATAGGCATCCGCGATTTTGACATGGGGTGCTGATGCAAGTGTTTCTAAATGTGAATTAAACGAAGTGATCCATTTGCCGGCGATATCAATTTCGGGAAACGGATTGTATAAGTTGAACACACGAATGGCGTACGGGGAAGGATTTTCTCCTTTAATCTCGGCGATTTTGGCAATCATCTTTTCAAAATTCTCATGGCAATGGGCGGATACACGGCTGAAAATCGTTTCATCCTTAGAGGTTTGGTAGGCTAAGACCGAATCGATGAGATCGTTTCCGCACCCTGTGATCGTTATCATATCAGCATCTCGAATACATTTTTGCACATAGGGATATGACAGGAGTCCCAAAATCTCTTCTGTATTCAGGCCTGATCTGGCAAATATGTTTATTGCCGTTCTTGTTTTCAAGTCAGCTTCCATCATGTCCCCAAAACGCTGGACGAAGCCGGGTGAAAACAGCCCGGAGCCTCTCCCTGTCGTCAAGGAATCGCCCAGAGCTGTATATCGAAGCACCATGTTCTTTCCTCCACTCTTGAACGTCGATACGTTAATGTACGCAGCAGAGAAAAGATTGGCTACTTATGTATATCCTATTTTTCTTGAAATCTGTAAAGCGGCGTCCTTCACCTTTTCTGTTAAATAGGGCAGCCTGTCTTCTGTAAATCTCGCTTCAAAGCCTGCAATACTAATGCCGGCTGCCACCTGACGCTTATGGTTAAAGATCGGGGCGCCGATCGCCGCCGTATAGTTTTCGAGCTCTGAATAACTGACAGTATAGCCATTTTGCACAGAGGCATCAATCTCCTGAAGCAGTTTTTCGGGATCGGTAATCGTTCCGGAGCCAATCGAAATGAGCTCGGTTTGTTTGATGTATGCTTCGATTTCTTCACGGGGAAGAAAGGACAGAATGCTTCTGGCGCACGCTCCCGCGTATAGGGGGGAACGCCTGCCGATCGCCGTATACAGCCGCACAGTCTGTGTCCCTTCTATTTTCTCAACGTATATCGCTTCATTGCCGTCCCTCATGATCAACTGCACGGCCTCATCCACTTCCCGGCACAGCTCTTCCATCACCGGTTTCGCTATTTTTCTGATATCCAGCCTGTCAGCGACAAGCTGTCCGAATTCCAAAAACACCAATCCCAGCGAATAAGCGCCGGACGCATCCCGACTGAGGAACCCCATTTCCTCCAAGGAGCTGACCATCCGGTGAACAGAGGTCTTCGGCATTCCCGTCAGCGACACCAGTTCACTTAAGGTTAGGCTTGGTTTATGCAAAAACAAATTAAGCAGCGCCATAGATTTGACTACGGTTTTATTTTTATTCTGCATCATTCATCCCCTTTGCTATGTCAGCCATTCCATCTTCATTCTCGTTTTCAGTTCTTTTATATGCTGTTCCCGTTCTACCGCAAGCGCTTCTGCCTCCTGAAGGGACACAGGCTCAAACTGAACGTGCTCGCCCGGCATGATTTGGGAAACAATCGGAAGATCAGCGGATATGATGTGCGCGATCCTCGGATAGCCGCCAGTCGTCTGCCGGTCTGCAAGCAGGATAATCGGGTTGCCGTCAGGAGGCACCTGAACTGTTCCGAATGAAACCGCT
This sequence comes from Bacillus sp. PS108, assembly GCF_037963335.1. NCBI lineage: Bacteria > Bacillati > Bacillota > Bacilli > Caryophanales > Bacillaceae > Bacillus > Bacillus sp. PS108. The sequence continues at coordinate 457,604 of NZ_CP150155.1, read as the reverse complement.
TCCGACACCATCTCAAGCGGGGCCTTCAGTTCGAGCGGTTCTCCTTTGAGCCTGTAGCCCATACGGTCGGACTGCGGCGTGACACGAAATGCTTCTTCATAAAAACGCGTTTTTGATTCTTCTGTGAAAAAGGCAAATTGCTTTCCTTCCAGCACCCGAATGACGGGATTCTTCTTCAATGGCAGAAATCTGCCGCGGCTGACTGACCACTTCGGTGCTGCAAATCCCTGTTTTCCAAGCTGCGAACTTAAGCGAGAAAGGATGGTTTGCGAAAGAGCTGACATCTCTCCAATGTTCAGTTCATCTTCTTTTTGAAGCGCTCTGCCATGAAGTCCGCCAATGCTTCCTCTGACGTATGTGCTTTTACTTTCCATGACGGCAGGCACCTCAATGCCGCCAGCTGCCGCCAAATAAGCACGGCTGCCGAGTTTGCAGGGGCCAAAGCTGACCGTGCTGTTTTCCTTGATGAGCACAGGCTTCCATAAAGGCGCTTCCTCGTCATTAATACGCAGCGTGAAGTCCGCCCCTGTCACAGCAATCAGTGTCTGTTTTGAAAAATGAAACGACGGACCGGGCCCCATCATCGTTATTTCGAGACCTGCTTCATTTTCGCCGTTTCCTATCAACAGATTGGCAATGCGCAGTGAAACCGTGTCCATAGCGCCGCTGGCCAGAACGCCGTATTTTTGGTAACCCGTTCTGCCTATATCCTGAACCGTTGTGAGCAGTCCGGGCTTTAATACTTTCATGCTCAATTGGACTCCTCCTTATAGGCGTGATAGTCTTTTTCTGAGATGCGAACGAATTTCACAATATCTCCCGCCCGCAGCAATGTCGGCGGGTTTTCCTGCGGCCGGAAAAGAGCCAGCGGCGTTTTGCCGATCAGCTGCCAGCCGCCCGGCGTTGAAATCGGGTAAACGCCTGTCTGCAATCCCGCAATACCGACCGAACCTGCGGGAATCGACGGTCTTGGCGATGATTTTCTCGGAGCTGCAATGCGTTTTGACATCCCGCCTAGAAAAGGAAAACCGGGCGCGAAGCCAAGCATATACACCACATATTCACCGTTTGTATGAATGTCGATTACTTCCTCCGGTGACAGCTGATTGATCTTCGCCACCTCTTCTAAATCCGGACCGAATTCACCACCATAGCAGACAGGAATTTCTACAATACGGCGGTTGACCTCATAGTCTTCGGCTATTTCTGCCAGGCGCTCTTCGACATCGCGCTTGACCTTCTCAAAAGGTGAGCTTATGCCTGGAGGCAAATGCTTGTACACTTCATACATATCATAAAATACAGTTAGACTTGTAAAAGCCGGGATACATTCAATGAATCCCGGAAATGGCTGTTCTTCTATATAAGCGGCCGCGGCGTGGACAATGCCGTTGACCTGTTCGTTGATTTCTTCTCCGAATCGGATCATCATTGCAGAATCACCGAGCTGTTCGATTTGATATCGTACAGTCATCTTTCTCACCTCTTTTAATTCTCGTTCATCAGGATGACGAGAGGTTACAGCACCGCAAGCGACTCGTCTCGAATATCTGTGATGAGCATATGCCCCGGCGCATGTGTGATGACCATTTCAGGTTTTACATTCATAGCCACGGCTTGCGGTGTCACTCCGCATGCCCAAAAAACAGGAACCTCGCCTTCTCGAATGGGAACGGCATCTCCGAACTCCGGTTTCCCGAGATCGCGAATCCCGATTGCTCCCGGATTGCCGATATGGATCGGCCCTCCGTGCACAGCCGGAAAACGCGAGGTCACTTGTGCAGCACGTACAGCCAGCCGTTCAGGAACCGGCCTCATGCTGACAACCATCTGTCCGTGAAACGCCCCCGCCGGAACACAATCGATATTCGTTTTATACATCGAGACGTTTGTCCCCTCATCAATATGCCGGACAGCTATCCCATTATTGATTAGTGCCTGTTCAAAGGAGAAACTGCATCCGATCAGAAAGCCGACAAAATCGTCCTCCCAGTATGGCGTAATATCAGATACTTCTTCCGTTAGGATACCGTGCCTGTAAATACGGTATTTCGGAAAGTCCGTTCTGATATCAGCATCCGGCGCAGCCAGAGACGGCACAGGCGAACCTGCTTCAGTCACATCCAGCACGGGACAGGGCTTTTGATTTCGCTGGCAAAACAGCAGAAAATCAAAAGCAAGGTCCTTTTTCAAAACCACAAGATTCGCTTGGGCGTAGCCGCCGGACATGCCTGCGGTCGGCCCGTTTATTTTCCCCTCTCGTATCAGGGCGCGTACATCCTTCGGCGCCATTTTGTTTAATTGCTCCACTTATATCAGCTCCACAATTGAGGAAGTTGTGTACATAACGTGTAGATTCCCATAACTGCCATTACAATCACTACAAGCGCGCCTGTGCTTGTCAGCCAAAGCGGATGCTTATAATCACCGACAATGTTTTTCTTGTAGGCGGCAACAAGCAGCGTTCCGAGCGCAATCGGCAGAATTAAGCCGTTCAGTGAACCGACAAGGACGAGGATCTTCGCAGGCTGGCCGATTGTGACAAAAGCTAACGTAGAAACCACAATAAATCCGATAATAATACCGCGTGAATTCTTTTCAATTTTTGGAGAAAAGGTCTTGAAAAATGAAACAGATGTATAGGCTGCTCCAATAACAGACGTAATCGCCGCAGACCACATGATCAATCCGAAAATTTTATAACCGACATTTCCAGCAGCCAGCTTGAAGACAGAAGCCGCCGGGTTGCTTTCATCGATGTGCAGGCCTTTCGATACAACGCCTAGAACCGCAAGAAAAAGAGCGATACGCATGACAGATGTAATTAAAATGCCGACAACCGAGCTTTTTGTCACCTGCGGAATGGATTCCTTCCCTTTAATTCCGGCATCAAGCAAACGGTGTCCCCCGGCAAATGTGATATAACCGCCGACGGTTCCGCCCACTAGGGTGACAATGGCAAATATGCTGATGTGTTCCGGGACGAATGTATTTGCGACTGCCTGTCCGACCGGAGGAGCTGTCGTCGCCGCAACGTAGACCGTTAAAATAATCATCACGAACCCCGCGATTTGCGTAAAACGGTCCATCGCTTTTCCTGCTTCCTTGATGACAAAAATCAAAATGGCGATAACGGCACTGATTAAAGCGCCTGTTTCAGGTGTAATGCCGAACAGCACCTGAAGTCCCAGCCCGGCCCCTCCGATATTCCCAATATTAAAAGCTAGTCCGCCAAGCACGACGAGAATGGCGATGAAATACCCCAGTCCGGGAAGCACCATATTCGCAATTTCCTGACCTCGTTTTCCAGAAACTGCGATGATGCGCCACACATTGGTTTGGGCGAAAATATCTAAAATAATAGAGATTAAGATGACAAAACCGAAGCTTGCTGCGAGTGTGTTTGTGAATGTTGCGGTTTGGGTGAGGAAACCCGGTCCGATTGCTGATGTCGCCATTAAAAAGGCGGCGCCCATCAGCAATGACCAGCTGCCTGCTTTTTTTCCTGCTGTCTTTTTCTGCTTCTCCATCTATTGTTCCTCCTTTATGTTGACTTCTGTTCTGAAATAGCTGTCACTTCAATTCCAGCCGCTTTGAGCTGTTTTCTGATTTTTTGCGCAAATGTCAGCGCATGGGCTCCATCTCCATGAATGCAGACTGTATCTGCTTTTAATGACACATCATGTCCTTGCTGAGATTTGACCGCCCCTTCTTTCACCATTTTGATGACCTGGGTGACGGCGGCATCATCACTTTCAATGAGTGCGTCCGGCTGGGAGCGCGGTGTCAGCGTGCCGTCCGATTGGTATGTTCTGTCGGCGAACACTTCATTTGCGGTCTGAAGTCCGATCCGTTCTCCCGCTTTTACAAGCTCGCTCTCAGCAAGACCGAAAAGAATCAGGCCGGGATCAACCTTATAGACAGCTTTCGCGATAGCATCCGACAGTTTTTGATCGACTGCCGCCATATTGTATAAAGCGCCATGCGGCTTGACGTGCTGCATGTGAAGTCCCTCTGCTTTTAGAAAGCCAGAGAGCGCGCCGATTTGATAAACGACAAGATCATACGCTTCCTCAGGAGAAATCGCCATATTGCGGCGCCCAAAACCGAGTAAATCCGGCAAGCCCGGATGCGCGCCGATTTTTACGCCTTTTTCCGCTGCAAGCGCGACGGTTTTTCGCATAACACTAGGATCTCCTGCATGAAATCCGCATGCGATATTCGCTGATGTCACATACTCTAAAATATCTTGGTCAAGGCCTATCTTGTAGGCTCCGAAGCTTTCTCCTAAATCACAGTTTAAATCAATCTGAAACACAGAATCCCTCCTGCCAAAGCAAACGGTATGCTTTATGTCATTTATTGTCCCGAAATTCGGAATGACTATTCCGAATTTTTGAACTTTATTTCATTATAAGTGAATCATATCAGTTTGTGAAATACTTTTGTCAGAAAACCTACCATGGTCCCAGAAGAAAACCTGCCAAACTAAAAAAGAGAGTCCATCTTAGGACTCTCTTTTTTTATAGTACCCAATGGCGAATCGCTTTAGCGACACCATCCTCAATATTTGTATCCGTGATATAATCAGCCGTTTCTTTTACGATGTCTTGTGCATTGCCCATTGCGACGCCAAGACCCGCTTCTTTGATCATCGCAATGTCATTAAGGCTGTCGCCCATCGCCATCACATTCTCCATTGTAAAGCCGAGTTTTTCCGTAACCTTGGCAAGGGCTGCAGCTTTGTTGATGCCAAGCGCGTTGACTTCAATGTTTGTCGGACTTGAATTTGTGATTTCGAGCTCTTTGTTTTTTCTCAGCTCCTCAAGCACTTCGTTTCGGATATCGTCATCCTCAATGTCAAAGCCGAATTTGAGCCATTCATGATCCGTAATGTTTTCCGGAAACTCGCCTCTCCATACTTTATTCACCGTAGAAGCCCAGAAATTAGTGTTGTGCTTATTCCGCAAATCCCACATCATTTGAATATGGTCCGTATGAAGCAGCTTCCGTTCCACCAAATTAAAATTCGAATCCCAAATTTCACTGCCGTTTGCCGTGATTAGAAAGGATGACAGCTTTAGCGATTCCGCCAGCTCCCGGCACGTCATCAGCGTCCGGCCCGTGCTGATCACCACATACACACCTTTATCCTCCGCTTCACGAATGGCTTTGCGGTTTTCATCCGAGATCAGCTGCTCGTCGTTCAGCAGTGTACCATCCATATCAATTGCGATCAGCTTGATATCTACATCTTCTCTTTTAACAGACATATATGTACCTCTCTTTATCTTTTTGTTGTGCTTCTCTCTATTCTAATACATTATACCCAGCGGGACAAAAAAGCGATTTCCTATGTTTGAGGAGAACGGATAAGAGGAAAACAAACGGTGAGGTGATCAAACATGACAGAAAAAAAACAGCAAAACAAACCAAATGAAAACCCCGAGCACAACGACTTAACCGATCCGATTCCTAATGAAGAGCTGAAGGAAAATATGAATGATGAAAAACACAAACGCCAGCAAAGAGATAACTCTCAAAGCGAACGGGATTACGACACAAAATAAAACCCCTCACAAAATGTTGTGAAGGGTTTTTTTCATTTTTCAATATAGATGCCGATTTCAGCTTCAGCAACAGGCTGCTCTCCAACTGACGCCTTGGCATGTCCGAACACAAACCCGCGCCGATTGCGCGTGACTTCAAACGTAAGATCAAGCCGGTCACCAGGCACAGCTTCTCCCAGCTTTTCCGCTTTCTTCACCGAAGACAATAATCCCAAGCTGTTCTCATCTGTAATTCCTGTAAAAGCCGCGGTTTGCGCAAGCGCTTCAATCACAAGTGAAAACGGCATTTCTGTTTGCGTATCAGTGATAAACCAGTCGTTCACACTAATCAGCTTATAAGCTGCCGCATGTTTGCCGGGCTCGCTATCCGTCACGCCATCAATAAACAAAAATGGATAGCGGTGAGGCAAAGATAATGAGTACATTTTATATCTCCTTTTTTTGACCATTATATCTCAGCCTAAAGTGAAACGATAGGATATAATGGAAAAAAACACAAAAGGAGGCCGTTATGTCCCCAAAACCGCTTGTCATTCTCGCACACGAAATATACGGTGTAAACAGCCACATGAAAAAGATGGGCCGGCTGATCAAAATGGCTGGATATGATGTGTTGACGCCCAACCTGCTCGGCGAGGATGAAGTCTACACACTGCAAGAAGAAAAAACGGCATACGAACAATTTACAAAACACGAACGGCTGAAAACGGGAGAAACCATCATCCAGAATGTGATCAGACAAAACGCCGGACGGCACATCTTTGTGATTGGATTCAGCGTGGGGGCTACTATCGCATGGAAATGCAGCAGTATGCCTGAGGTGAGCGGATCGGTTTGTTATTACGGTTCCCGGATACGCGACTCTCTTCATCACGTGCCAGCCTGCCCGGTCCTATTGTTTTTCCCTAATTATGAGCCGTCGTTTGACGTAGCGCTTCTTATCAAAAAACTGCGGGAAAAACAGCATACCCATCTTGAGATTTATCAATTCGATGCGCTTCACGGCTTCGCCAATCCTGATTCTGTTTATTTCAACAGGGCCCTTTTCTTCAAAACGCTTTCTATCATAAAAAACGGGGCGGAAAAACGGCTCCGCCCTGTTTCATCAGAAATTTTTTAATCGCTTACAGTGCTTTATTATCGCGTGTTTTGGTTCCGTACGTTCCATGTTCTTTGTTGCACTGAGTTTTATTTTGCCTGTCTCATCTCACCGAATGGATAAAAGACGAGAGATTCAGTACCGATGATATCGTCCTCAGAAGGCATGCCCATTCCGTTTCTGCTATCCAGTGAATTGAGACGGTTATCTCCCATCACAAAATATTTACCGGAAGGAACCTCAACTTCGAAGTCACCTGTTAAGGTTACACCCGACTCTTTGACCTCCTGTTTATATTCCTTTAAGTATGGTTCTTCCACCTTTTTATCATTTATGTATAGCTGATCATTTTTCATTTTAATGCTGTCACCAGGCAAACCGATTAAACGTTTGACAAATGAGCGGCCGCTCTTTTTGTCATGAATGACTATGATGTCGCCTCTGTGAAACCCGCCAGTCCATTTGACTGCTTTATCAACCAGTATTCTTTCTGAGTCTTTAAGCGTTGGGGCCATTGATGATCCTTCAATAAGAAAAGGCTTGTAAAACACCAATCTGATCGTAAAAATGAGAGCTGCGATCATAATGATACTGAGTATAACGATCGTTTTGATTTTTCTTTTTTTCTTTAACGTGATTGTTTTTGCATTCAACTTCCTTCACCCGATGCTTTCCTAAGAATTCCAAATTATTATACAGCATTTGGATCTGCTTGGTTAGACCTTCGTGGAAATTTTCGTAAGGAAATGGACAGGCCGGGGCAGCCATCTGCCCCGGCCTGATTCATCAGAGCTTTCTTAAGCGCGAACAGATTTCATCAGTGACCTCAGCCGTTGTGCTTTGTCCCCCAATGTCGCGTGTTTTGATGCCGTCGGCAGTCACTTGCTCCATTACATCCAGAATTTTCGCCCCCAATTCTTCCTCTCCGAAGTGGTCGAGCATCAGCTTCGCTGTCCAAATCTGGCCGATCGGATTGGCAAGGCCCTGTCCGGCAATGTCAGGAGCTGAGCCGTGAACCGGTTCAAACATGGACGGATATTTGCCGGATGGATTGATGTTCGCAGAAGGCGCAATGCCGATGCTTCCCATTAGGCTTGAGCTGATGTCAGTTAAAATATCACCGAACAAGTTGCTCGCCACAATGACATCAAACGTTTCCGGACGCGTCACAAAAAAAGCGGCCAGCGCATCAATATGCTGAGATGATGTTTCAATTCCGCTATAATCAGCGGCTGTCTGCTGAAAGACTTCATCCCAAAACGGCATCGCGTGATAAATGCCGTTAGACTTTGTGGCGCTTGTCACATGGCTGCGCCGTTTTTTCGCCAATTCGAAGGCAAAGCGCATGACACGTTCTGTCGCTTTTCTCGTAAACACGGCATTCTGGATGGCGATTTCATCATCGCCTCTGTGAATGCGCCCGCCGACTTCACTGTATTCACCTTCACTGTTCTCGCGAATCACCACGAAGTCAAAATCATTTGGATGCAGAAGCGGCGACGTAATGCCCGCCATTTGTTTGGCGGGTCTCATATTAATGGAAAGCTCAAGCTCCCTCCGGATTTTCAGCAGCAGTCCCCATAACGATATATGATCGGGAACCAGCTTCGGATTTCCGACGGCTCCCAAAAAAACCGCTTCAAATTGAGTAAGCGTATGTATTCCATCTTCGGGCATCATTTTGCCGTGCTCCAAGTAATAATCACAGCTCCATGGAAAAGCCGTGAATGAGAATGACAAACCTCCGTGTGCCTCAGCCGCTGTATGAAGCACTTTCTCAGCAGCCGCTACAACCTCTTTTCCTACTCCGTCTCCCGGTATTGCCGCAATCTCGAATTGTTTCATCGTCATTCTCCTTCCCCTGTTTTCGTAAGCGCTTTCTATTATACTAGATTGCGAGATAGTAAAAAAAGCCCGTGACATTGTGTCACGGGTGATCGGTTATTGATTAAGTTTCTTTAAAATGATGGCGTGCAACGGTTCATGGGACTGAATGCCGCACACCTCTTGAAGTACGCCGCTGTATCCTTTTTCTTCGATCAGCGCTTGCAGTTCAACCGCTTCAGGGTCACCGGTGAAATCGAAGCGCAGTGCTGCGGCAATTCCTTCTGCCAGTGCATTCGGTTCTTTTATTTTCTTTGCCGGGCCTACAAGCCTATCATTTTCTCCCAGTTTTCTGAGAGGTGACCTCGCTACGCGGGTCACATCGTCCGAAATGAAAGGATTTTCAAAGCGACCGATGATTTTTTTGATATATTGTTCGTGTTCAGTTTGCTTAAAGCCATACGATTTGACGAGATAGTCACCAGTTTCAAGCAGCGCCGAATGAACAACACGGCGGATTTCCGGATGATCAATTGCTTCTTTGACCGTTTTGAGTCCGCGCTGATAGCCGACATACGCTGTGACCGCGTGTCCGGTATTGACCGTAAACAGCTTCCGTTCGATGTACGGCGTTAAATCATCAACAAACAGTGCGCCGTTTATGACTGGTGTTTTCCCTTTAAAGCCTGATTCATCAATGACCCATTCGAAAAATGGTTCAACCGATACTTTCAGCGGGTCTTCATGATGCTGAATCGGGACGATCCGGTCAACGGCAGAATTCGGAAAACCTACCGTTTCACTGACGGATTTCTGCTCTGCTTCCGTTAAATGGCTGTATATCTCTTTCTTTAAGAAGCTGCTTCCGCCAATCATATTTTCGCAGGCAATGATATTCAGTGTGTTTGCAGTGTTTCTCCGTCTTAAACCTTCTGCGATAGATGGAGCAATCAGTTTCAGCACGTTCGGGCCGACAGCTGTTGTGATGAGCGCCGCCTCATTCATCAGCCGGTACAGCTCCTCGGTCTGACTGCCGCTGTTAATAGCGCTCACCGGGCCAATGATCTCCGATGAACGTCCCTCTTCCGCCAGTTCCACTGTGTATTCTTTTTTTTCATTGAGGAGGCTGACCATCGTGTCGTTCACATCCGCAAACACCACATCATAGCCGGAGTGGTGAAGCAGCGCGCCGATAAACCCTCTCCCAATATTCCCCGCACCGAAATGTAAGGCGATCATGTCAGTTCACCTCGTTGAAAATGGCGATCAAATCTTCTTCGCTTTTAGCGGAGATCAGGCGTTCAATATTTTCTTCTTCTGAGCAGATAATGGCGATATTAGACAAAATGTCTAAATGCTCATTATTTTTACCCGCAATGCCGAATACCACTTTTGCCGTGTTGCCTTCTCCGTACTCAACGCCCTCTGGAATCTGTATGATTGAAATTCCAGAGTGAAGCACCTCGCTTTTCGCTTCTTCTGTGCCGTGTGGAATGGCAATGAAATTCCCCATAAACGTAGAAGACGTTTCTTCACGTTCAAACATTTTGCTAATGTAATCCTCTGTCACGTAGCCGTTGTCAATCAGCGTCTGGCCTGCCAATTTGATGGCCTCTTCTTTTGATGATACCGTTTGATTGAGTTTAATATTTTCCTTTGCGAGTACTTGCATGAGTATCACTCTCTTTCTATAAGATTACTTTTTCAGCTTTTCAATCAGCTCGTCGTATTTCGGGCTGTTTAAGAAGTTATCCACTGATATGTGCGTCGCGTTCGGCAGCTTTGCTTTCGCGCGGTCTGTTAAATCTTTGTGGGTGATGACAATATCCGCATCGCTTGGCAGATTGTTAATGGCCGTGTTGGTCACACTGATGTCAAGCTCCGCTTTTTTCACTTTGTTTCTTAAGATGGATGCCCCCATGGCACTTGATCCCATTCCCGCATCACACGCAAAGATAATTTTGTTCACGCTTTCAGGAGACAGCTCAGACGCTTCTTCTGCTTTGGCTTGTTCCGCCTCTAAAGCAGCTGCTGCTTGGCTTTTCTTCCCCTTCATGGACTGCATTTTTTCTGTTGCGGCAGCCAGGTCTTCTTCACTAGCTTTTGAGGATTTCAGGATCACTGCTGAAACGATGAACGATACAGCTGCAGCGACCAATACGCCCGCCAATACCCCGAAATAGCCTCCTCTTGGCGTCATTGCCATCAATGCGATAATGCTTCCCGGTGACGCTGCCGCGACAAGTCCGGCATTAAAGATCGTAAACGTTAAGAGTCCGCTTGCTCCGCCGGCAATGGCTGCGAGAATCAGGGCCGGTTTCATCAGAATGTACGGGAAGTAAATCTCGTGAATCCCGCCGAAGAAATGGATGATCGCCGCACCGGGAGCCGTTGATTTTGAAGATCCTTTGCCAAAGAACATGTACGCCAGCAAAATGCCGAGCCCCGGTCCAGGGTTTGCTTCTACTAAAAACAGAATTGATTTTCCTGTTTGGGATGCTTGCTCGATTCCGATCGGGCTTAAGATTCCGTGGTTAATGGCGTTGTTGAGGAACAACACTTTCGCCGGTTCTACAAAAACACTGGCTACGGGCAGTAAATTCGCGTGTACAATGACTTCCACACCAGCCGCCAGCAATTTATTTAGCGTCAGGACAACCGGGCCGATGGCGTAAAACGCGAGAATCGTTAAAGCCGCGCCGACAATCCCTGCCGTAAAGTTGTTGATCAGCATTTCAAAGCCTTGCTTGACTTTATCCTTGAATAATTTATCAGTCTGTTTAATGAGGTATCCGCCAAGCGGACCCATAATCATTGCGCCTAAAAACATTGGAATATCCGATCCGACAATCACCCCAATTGCCGCTGTGGCTCCGACAACTCCGCCGCGGTGGTCGTAGATCATTTTTCCGCCTGTATACGCTATCAAAAGCGGCAATAAATACGTAATCATCGGGCTGACCAGCGTGTTCAGCTGTTCATTCGGAAACCATCCTGCCGGAATAAACAGCGCGGTAATGATACCCCACGCGATGAACGCGCCGATATTCGGCATGATCATTCCGCTCAAATAACTCCCAAAGCGCTGCACTTTCACTTTCATGCCGCCTTGCTGCTGTTCTTGCTGCTGCATATATAAACCCTCCCTGTTTTGTTTGTCGCTGTAAGGTGCAAAAATATGTTCAGAGAATGATGCTTCCCTTTGACTCTATGTTAAAACGCTTACAGTCCCTATACAATTGAAAGTAAAGAGGACTTTGGCACATGACTGTGACAATTTTTTAAAATAAAAAGGCTCCTGGTTTCAGGAGCCTTTTCTCTTTCCTCTATAAATAATGTTGCCGTTTTGAATCACGTACTTTGCGATCATTCGCTCACTCACAATAAAAACGGGATAGGCGCACACAAGCGCAAAAACAGCCATTGGCACGTGCTGTACAGCCGGCAGCATTGAGCCTGCCGCATTGCGGAGGAGCAGCAAAAGATAAATGAGCAGCACGATGGCCGCTAATGATACCAGCATAATCGGAGCTGATACTTTATATTCATAAAGCCGTTCCCGGCAGTGTCCGCAGCGAAATTGACAAGGCACATTTGATGATCTGACCATGTCGCCTGTCAAAGGTTTGCCGCAGTTCGGGCATGGTGTTTCTTTCATAGGGTATTCCTCACTTTCTATTCCATATGTCTATTATACCAGAGTCCCTTCTGTTTCGTTTTGTTGTTGTTCAACACATTTTCACATTTTTTATCATCAGCTTACTTGTCTCTGTCTCTAAAATCCTCTACGCTTAAATAGATCTTAATGAAGAGGGTGTATGAATGCTTCCGATTAATAGACAGCAACACATACTGAAGTGGCTGAAAGAAGAAGGCGCGCTCAGAATTTCTGACATCAGCGCAAGGTTTGGCGTTTCGGAAATGACGGTATACAGAGATGTCAATCAGCTGGTTCAGTCAAATCAGGTCATTAAAACGGCCGGTGGCATCACGCTCCCCGCCCGAACACCTCAAACGGATCATATGTGCAGCTATTGCTTGAAGCCCGTCAATCAAGCTCATTCGGTTCAGCTGATTACGGTAAACCAAGACATTGAACAGCTATGCTGCGCACATTGCGCGTTTTTGCGTTACGCGGATAAAACGGAAGAGGTTTCACACTTGATTTGCAGAGATTTTCTGTTACAGACAACCGTCAGTGCCGGTTCGGCTTATTTCGTCGTAAATGCTGAATTAAACCTGCACTGCTGCCAGCCGCAGGCCATTCCGTTTGCGACACTTGACCATGCCGAGCGATTTCAAAAAGGATTCGGCGGAGCCGTCCGCACTTTCGACCAAGCGCTGGAAGACATGCTTCAAGACCGAAAGAAACGCTGCACCTGCACCAAGAAATAACACAACACATACAGCGGAAGGTGGTGTCTGAGTGATGAAGCGAAACAGATGGTGGATCATCCTTCTACTTTTTCTTGTTTTCCTGCCGAAAACAAGCTTTGCTCACGCCTATATTGTCAAATCTTCACCTGGGGAAAACAGCGAATTAAAAAGTGCTCCTGCGCAGGTGGAAATCGAATTTAATGAACCGGTTGAAGAAGGGTTTCATTACATTAAAGTCTATAATTCAAACGGCGACCGTGTGGATACGGACAAGACTGAAATCAAAAAAGATAATCATCACATCATGACAGTGAAGCTGAAGAAGAATCTGCCTAAAGATGTGTACAGAGCGGAATGGAATGCCGTATCCGCGGACGGGCATCCTGTTTCCGGCGTCATTCCGTTCAGTATCGGGAAAGCGGATGGCGGATTCAGCAGCCAAAAAGCAGCCGATTCAGCGCTGAATCCGGGAACAGCAGCAGATCGCGCGATTCTGTATACAGCCTTATCTCTGTTTATCGGAACGGTTTTCTTCCATCTTTTCTGGTATAAAGGGAAATCAGAACAGCTCGTCAAACGGACGAGACGTATCCTGACCGGCTCGATCGCAGCATTGGGGCTGGCGCTTTTGCTTCAGCTTCCGATTCAGACAAAAGCGAACGCAGGCGGCGGCTGGGGCAGCGCATTCCAGCCGGGCTACATCAGAGAAACACTGTTTGAGACAGCAGGCGGCTCCATTTGGATCATACAGGCTGCGCTGTTCGTGCTGCTCGCACTGTCTGTCATCCCTGCGATACGGAAAAACCGCTTTTCATCCTTTGGCTATTGGACAGCGCCGCTCATTTTCTTTTTCGGTCTCCTGCTTGCCAAGGCGTTTACCGGGCATGCTGCTGTCGTTGAAGAAAAAACGGTCGGCATTTTGATGGATTTTCTTCATTTAACTTCCGCTTCCATCTGGGTCGGCGGAATAGCGGCACTCGTTTTGCTGCTCTCAAAAGAATGGAGGCAGCCTGACAAAACGCTCGCGTGGGAGACGGTCAGACGGTTCTCCCCATGGGCGCTCACTGCAGTCGGCGTCATTTTGTTTTCAGGCTTGCTCAATGGATTTTTCATCATTCGTTCAATGGATTCACTGTTCCATACAGCGTACGGCCAAGCTCTTTTAGTGAAAAGCGGGCTGTTTGTTTTCATGCTGGTCTTAGGCACGATTCATTTTCTGCTTACCAGAAAGCAGCGCCGCACAGGAATCAGCCGAACGTTGAAAGCGGAGTGGGCAATCGGCATCGCTGTATTGATCACAGCGGCCGTGTTTACAAGCCTGCCAAGCCCGCCTGAGCCGGCGCCGGAACCGTTCTACCAAACCAAAGCGATTGAGAACGGACAAAGCGTTTCTCTCAGCATCAGCCCAAACCAGCCCGGAAAAAATGTTTTTGAGCTGCGGGTCACCGACCATAACGGAGATCCCGTGAAAAACATCCAGCAAATCACGTTAACCGTTTATAAAACAGGCCTGTCAGGCAGCGAAAACAAAAGCACTTTTACATTAAAAGAAAAAACAAAAGGCGTCTTCCAGGATCAAAACCTGTCGATTAATGAAAAAGGAAACTGGAAGATCAAAGTCCACGGCCTGACCGGCGACTTTAACGAAATCAATATCATGTTTACAAAGACCAATTAAGGAGTGTTTACGTTGTTGAAAAAAATCGCATTGACACTATGTCCGGCTATTGTCGGCTCCCTCTTATTCTTTACGGCCCCTGCCAGCGCGCATGTTTCTGTAAAACCGGCTGAGTCTGCTGCAGGCTCTTGGGAAACGTATACAATGAAGGTTCCTTCAGAGAAAAATCTGCCGACAACGAAGGTAGTCCTCAAAATGCCGAAGGATGTTGAATTCCAGCAATATGAGCCAATTCCGGGCTGGAAGGTTTCCACTCAAAAACATGATGACAAATCAGTGTCCGTGACGTGGGAAGCGACTGACGGAGGCATTCAGGAAGGACAGTTCCAGCAGTTTACCTTTGTTGCCAAAAACCCTGACAAAGCGGAGGAAGCCGCTTGGGACGCTTACCAATATTACAAAGACGGCAGCATTGTTGAGTGGACAGGTGACGAGGATGCCGATACACCTCATTCCATTACAAACATCACGTCTGCAAAACAAGTGACAGATGAGCACGGCGCCACGAAAACAGAAGACGATTCCGAAAACTCAGGTTCTTCAGCTCTAGACATTACAGCGATTGTGCTGTCTGCGGCTGCCATTACTTTATCTGTAGCAGCACTTGTTAAGAAAAAGCGTGCGTAATAAAAAAGCGATCCAGATGTGATGTCTGGGTCGCTTTTTTTGTTTAACCGCGTCCTGCCTGGAATGAAGGATATTGTGTCATACCGCCGTCCGCGAATAACGTGATGCCTGTGACGTAGCTGGCTTCCTTCGAAGCAAGCCAGGCTGCTACTGCAGCGATCTCCTCCGGTTCGCCGATATAGCCCATTGGAATCATGCTTTCTACATCAGCTTTCTGTTTAGGGTCAGCGAATTTTTCAGCATTGATTGGCGTGTTGATCGCACCTGGCCCAATATTATTGACGCGAATGCCCTTCGGCGCGTATTCCAACGCTAATGTTTCTGTCATCAGCTTTATCCCGCCTTTACTTGCCGCATAGTGGACAAATAACGGCCAAGGAATCACTTCGTGCACACTGGACATGTTAATGACATTTCCCTTGATATCGTTTTCTACGAAATATTTAATCGCTTCACGGCTTCCTAAAAAGGCACCCGTTAAGTTCGTGCCGATGACTTTATCCCAATCCTTGAGCGGCATTTCGTGAGATGGTACAGGATTTTCAAGACCGGCATTATTAATCATAATATCGAGTGTGCCGAACTCCTTAATTGCCGTTTGCACGATATTTTTTACATCTTCCTCTTTCGTGACATCTCCTTGGACGACAACAGCTTCACCGCCCGCCTTGATGACCTCTTCTTTTACCTCGTTTGGATCTTGTTTATTACTATAATAGTTGATAACCACTTTTGCCTGCTCCTTGCCGAAGCGAATGGCCATCGCCTTTCCGAGCCCTGAAGCAGCTCCTGTAATAGCGACGACTTTTCCTTTTAAATCCGGATACATATACATCCTCCTCCATTTGTTATGAATTTGTTTTGGCGATTCCTAAGAATACGGCGGCGGCAATAATCAGGATAATCCCGATCGCAATTGCTATTAGCTGGCGTTTCGTTTTCTTTTCACGCAGGATGAAAATACCGCCGAGCGTAGAAATGACAATTCCCATTTGTGAAAGGGAAAAGCTCGTTGCAACGCCGACTCGCGGCTGAGAAATAAACAAAAACATATTTCCGCCTGCCCAGATTAACCCTGGGAGAATATTTCTGATCGCATACTTGTTAAAGGGTTTGTGTCTATAGGTTAAAACTAACCCCCCGACCACCATGCCAATTGCCTGTGGCAGCAACGCGGACCAGCCGGACACATTGAATAATCTAGCCACGACTACATAAACCAAATAACCAAGAGTCGAAACAAGGAGAATCAAAATGCCCTTTTTCAAATTGCTTGGCTCGCCCTCTTTTTTATCATTCTTATCTTCCAAGGACGTGAGAATGATTCCTACAATGATAAAGATCAAAGCGAGAACGCCAAGCGTAATCGCAATCGGTGTTGACCATTCGCGGAACACGATCACACCGAACAGCGAGGTGGAAACGAGCTGCATTCCTGTGGAAATCGGCATTGTTTTCGACACGCCCATCAATTGAATGCTTTTCAGCTGGTTGGCCTGTCCAAGTGACCAAAATAAGCCGGATACGATTCCAACAATAAAAATGCGAAGGGACAGAACGGGCTGAACAAAAAAGTAAATAACGATAGAAACAATGAGCGCCCCGATCGTCGTTCCCAGTGTCTGGCTGTACGGCCCGCCGCCTAATTTCACATTGAAGAGAACAATGCTCCCCCAAAACAAAGCCGGGAGAAGAGCCAATAATAAATCCATTGTTGGGGAACCTTCTTTCAAAATGTATTTGCTGTTATTTTGGCTGGAATTGTTGTGATTATTCGCCGGAACACAAAAAGAGCTGCCGGAAAATCCGGCAGCTCTCAGGAGCGTGCATTCTTTTATAAACCGATGGACAAATATTTTGTTTCAAGGTACGGCTCGATGCCTTCTGAACCGCCTTCACGGCCAATGCCGCTTTCTTTCATTCCGCCGAATGGCGCTTGAACAGCTGACGGTCCGCCGTCATTCCAGCCGATAATGCCATACTCTAGATTCTCGGAAATATAGATGCCGCGGCGGTAGTTTTCTGTGAAGAAGTAAGCAGCCAAGCCATACGGTGTATCGTTGGCAAGCTGAATCGCTTCATCAATATCAGAAAACGTGACGATCGGGGCGACCGGGCCGAATGTTTCCTCATGCATGATGTTCATGGACGTATCGACATCGGTGAGCACTGTCGGATTCACAAAGTAGCACCCTTTGTCATCGTTTCGGTCATATGTGCCCCCAGCAATCACTTTCGCGCCTTTTTCAACCGCATCATCTATTTGGCTGACGATTTTTTCAAAGCCTCGTTTATTGATGATCGGTCCGACATTGACGCCTTCCTCAAGTCCATTTCCGACTCTCAGCTTAGACACTTGCTCGCTCAGTTTCGCAGCAAATTCATCCTTGATGGATTCATGAACGATCAGGCGGTTGGCACATACGCAGGTTTGGCCGGCGTTTCGGTATTTGGACGCCATCGCCTGTTCAACGGCAAGGTCAATGTCTGCATCTTCATCTACGATCAGCGGGGCGTGTCCGCCGAGCTCCATTGAGACGTGCTTCACGGTGTCCGCGCTGTTTTTCATAAGGATTTTCCCTACAGGTGTTGAGCCTGTGAACGTGATTTTGCGGATTTTCGGACTGCTTGTGAACACATTTCCGATTTCTTCTCCATCGCCGATTACAACCTGAAGAACATCCTTCGGAATGCCCGCTTCATATGCGAGGCGTGCTAGTTCATAAGCAGACAGCGGTGTGTCCGGCGCCGGCTTGATGATAAATGTACAGCCAGCGGCAAGAGCAGGCGCCGCTTTGCGTGTAATCATCGCATTCGGGAAATTCCAGGGCGTGATAGCTGCAACGGGGCCGACCGGCTGGCGTGTGACAACAATTCGTTTACCCGTTGTCGGGGCCGGGACCGTTCTTCCGTACACACGCTTCGCTTCTTCTGCGAACCATTCAATATAGCCTGCACCGTAAAGTACCTCGCCGACTGCTTCCTGGTAAGGTTTTCCGTTTTCCTTTGTAATTAAATCTGCAAGTTCTTCTTTATGTTCAACAATCAGCTCATACCATTTTTTCAAAAGAGACGCTCTTTCGTTCGCTGATGTTTTAGACCACGTTTTAAACGCTTGATGTGAACGTTCAATGGCTTCTTCTACCTCTGTGGCTGATTGCTGAGGAATCGTTTTGATCTCCTCGCCCGTAGCCGGGTTGTAGACCGTTAATTGATCTGGCATATTGAACATTCCTTTCTTTTCATGATTACTTAAAATGATAGCAGACCCAGCCGTTTTCTTTCCAATGATTAAGCTCGCAGGCCCGCCTCCAAGATGCTGAGCCCTTCATTTAAAAGGCTGTCTGAGATGACGAGCGGTGTCAAAAAGCGGATGATATTACCGTTAATTCCCGCTGTCAGCAAAAGTAATCCGTTTTGATTCGCATAGGCTGCGATCGCTGCTGCTTTTGCTTTATCAGGCTCACGCGTGTCAGGATCCTTGATGATTTCGATTGCGGCCATCGCCCCGAGTCTGCGGATGTCACCGATAAACGGGAATTCTTGTTTCCACTCATACGCCTTGCCTTCAATGATTTTGCCAATTTCTTCAGATCGCTCATTCAGCCCTTCTTCTTCAATAATATCCAAGACAGCCAAAGCCGCCGCGCAGCCGAGCGGGCTTCCGGCATACGTGCCGCCCAGCTCCCCTGGCGCTGCCGCATCAAGCATTTCCGCACGCCCGATCACACCGCTTAATGGCAGGCCTGCCGCAAGCGATTTAGAAACCGTGATCAGATCGGGCACTACATCAAAGTGCTCAATTGCGAAATAAGTGCCAGTTCTGGCAAAGCCGGTTTGGATTTCATCAGCAACAAAAACAATGCCGTGTTCTTTGCAGAATGAAGCGACGTGCTGTACGAACCGTTTCGAAGGAATAATAAACCCGCCTTCTCCCTGCACTGGCTCCATCACGACACACGCCACCGTTTCAGGCGCCACTGAAGCGATAAAGAAATCATTGAATGCTTGAATGACCATATCGTCATAGCTTTCATCACTCATGCCGGCCGGCTTCTGATAATAATAAGGGAACGGCGCTTGATAAACCTCTGGCGCAAAAGGCCCGAAACCGAATTTATAAGGTTTTACCTTGCTTGTCATGCTCATCGTCATATTCGTGCGCCCGTGAAACCCGCGCGTAAACGAGACAACGCCTTGGCGCTTTGTATACTTTCTGGCGATTTTCACAGCGTTTTCGACCGCTTCTGCCCCTGAGTTAAGAAAAATCGCTTTTTTCTCATGGCTGCCCGGCGCGATGCCGCACAGTTTTTCTGCTAATTCGATATAAGTCGGGTACATCATGACATTAAAACCAGGATGAATCAGCTCCTCCGCCTGCCGCTTCACAGCCTCAACCACCTTCGGATGCGAGTGTCCGACATTTAACGTGCCGATGGCGCCTGCAAAATCAATAAATCTCCGGCCATCCAGATCGTACAGCTCGGCCCCTTCTCCTTTGATCGCCAGACTGCGGTTGCCGTTGCTCACACCTTTTGACACAAATTGATCCCGTTTTTGCTGCCATTGTGCAGTTGTGATGCTTGCTGTTGTTTGACTCATGTGAATATCCCCCTGTCGGTATTTTCTTATCATTCTGACTTCTCTTTGGTATGATGAAAAGTACCAATTATAACTTTTTGATGGTATCAGAAGGAGAAACTACAAAATGGATATCACAATTACACTCGATCGTTCAGAGCAAGCCGATTATATCTATCAGCAAATTTATCAAAAGCTGAAAAAAGAAATCCTCAGCCGCAATCTGCTGCCGCACTCGAAGGTTCCCTCCAAGCGGGAGCTGGCTGAAAATCTCAAGGTCAGCGTAAATTCAGTGAATTCAGCCTATCAGCAGCTGCTGGCTGAAGGGTATTTGTACGCCATTGAACGAAAGGGTTTCTTCGTGGAGGAACTAGACATGTTTTCCGCCGAGGAGCACCCTCCATTTGCACTGCCGGATGATCTAAAAGAGATTCACATCGACCAGAGCGATTGGATATCGTTTTCACACATGAGTTCCGATACAGACCATTTTCCGATCAAAAGCTGGTTCCGCTGCGAGCAAAAAGCGGCCTCCCGCTCATACCGCACGCTCGGCGATATGTCACATCCGCAAGGGATATATGAAGTGAGAGCTGCCATTACCAGGCTCATTTCCCTGACGAGGGGTGTAAAATGCAGGCCCGAACAAATGATCATAGGGGCAGGCACACAGGTGCTCATGCAGCTGTTGACTGAGCTTTTACCCAAGGAAGCCGTGTATGCGATGGAGGAACCTGGCTACAGGCGCATGTATCAGCTTTTGAAGAGTACCGGAAAACAAGTAAAGACGATCATGCTGGATGAAAAGGGCATGTCGATTGCTGAAATCACCAGACAGCAGCCAGATGTGCTGGTGACTACCCCGTCGCATCAGTTTCCGTCCGGAACGATTATGCCTGTATCCAGAAGAATTCAGCTGCTGAACTGGGCAGCCGAGGAGCCGCGCCGATATATCATTGAGGACGATTATGATAGTGAATTCACATATGATGTAGACAGTATTCCAGCGCTGCAAAGCCTCGACCGTTTTCAAAATGTCATCTATATGGGAACCTTTTCAAAGTCCCTTCTCCCCGGCTTGCGGATCAGCTATATGGTATTGCCGCCAGAACTGTTGAGGACATACAAACAGCGGGGCTATGATCTACAGACTTGCTCATCACTTACACAGCTCACCCTGCAGGAATTTATCGAGTCTGGTGAATATCAGAAGCATATAAAAAAAATGAAGCAGCATTATAAAGAAAAGAGAGAACGCCTGATCACCGCTTTTGAAGCAGAGTTCAGCGGAGAGGTTACCGTAAAAGGGGCAAATGCTGGGCTGCATTTTGTTACCGAATTTGATACCAGGCGCACCGAACAAGACATCCTGTCACATGCTGCCGGGCTGCAGCTTGAAATATTCGGAATGAGCCGATTTAACTTGAAGGAAAACAAGCGGCAAACGGGCAGGCCAGCTCTCATTATTGGTTTTGCACGGCTGAAGGAAGAAGATATTCAGGAGGGTGTGCAGCGGCTTTTCAAAGCGGTTTACGGACATAAAAAAATCCCCGTTACAGGGGATTGATTCACCAGTGGTCCTGGTCTACATTCAGCACGGCTTCAAGCAGGCCCGGAAATGCCTTTTCAAGGTCTTCAGCGCGAAGCGAATAATACCGGCGCTTTCCTTCTATCCGAACTTGAGCGATGCCTGATTCTCTCAAAACTTTAAAATGATGCGACAAAGTCGATTTGGCAACCTGCACATCTGCACAGGTGCTGCACGTTTTTTCTTTTGCTTCAGCTAATTGCTTGACGAGCTCTAAACGAAGCGGATCACTAAGTGCATGAAGAACCTTTGTCAGCTGCAATGTTTCTGTTTCTGGATGGTTTGGAATGTTCATGACACAAATGTATCACACAACAATTAGAATGACAATTTTACTATATAAGGGTTTTTCCTTTACCTCATTTAGAATACATGTTACATTTAGTTCGATGAAATTCGAACAATAAATTCGCATAACAACGGAGGAGATTTAAATGATCGTATTACAAGCTTACATCAAAGTAAAACCAGAGAAACGCGAGGAATTTTTGAGCGAGGCTCAATCACTTGTTCAGCATTCAAGAGCTGAGGAAGGCAACGCGCAATACGACCTATTCGAAAAAGTAGGCGAAGAAAATACATTTGTCATGCTTGAAAAATGGAAAGATGAAGCGGCAATGAAATTCCATAACGAAACTGCACATTTCCAAGGGTTTGTCGCAAAAGGAAAAGAACTGCTGAGCGCTCCTCTTGATGTTGTCCGCACAGAGCTTAGCGAGTAAAGGAAGGGTGTCTCATATGAATGAAGTGATTAAATCTTTAACAGACCACCGTTCGATTCGCAGCTACACAGATGAGCCTGTAGCTCAGGAGCAATTGGACCAAATCATTGAAGCGGTGCAATCAGCCCCTTCTTCTATCAACGGACAGCAAGTGACTGTTATCACAGTCCAGGATAAAGAGCGCAAAAAGAAAATCTCCGAGCTGGCAGGCGGCCAGCCATGGATCGATCAAGCTCCTGTTTTCCTGCTGTTCTGCGCAGATTTCAACCGGGCCAAAATTGCGCTTGAAGATCTGCATGATTTCAAAATGGAAATCACAAATGGATTGGAATCTGTTCTTGTCGGCGCAGTAGACGCTGGTATTGCCCTCGGCACAGCAACAGCAGCGGCGGAGTCACTCGGACTTGGCACAGTTCCGATCGGTGCAGTTCGCGGAAATCCTCAAGAGCTGATCGAACTGCTTGGCCTTCCAAAATACGTGTTCCCTTTATCCGGCCTTGTCATTGGGCATCCTGCCGACCGTTCAGCGAAAAAACCGCGCTTGCCGCAGGAAGCTGTCAATCATCAGGAAACTTATTTGAATCAGGATGAGCTGACGTCTCACATTCAGGCATACGACGAACAGATGTCTGAATACATGAATAAACGGACAAACGGAAAAGAAACAAGAAATTGGTCACAGAGCATCGCTTCCTACTATGAGCGCCTGTACTATCCGCACATCCGTGAAATGCTTGAAAAACAAGGATTTAAAGTTGAAAAATAAGCTCTTATTCGGCCTGTCGGATTTTCCGGCAGGCCTTTCATTTACCCGGTTAAAATCCATTGACTTCTATTTTGTTTATTTGGTAAAATTTTTTCATAGTTACTCATTGGTTTTCTGTGAACCAATGGGTTTTCTAATGTTCAAGAAAGAAGGAAGCCATGAGATGCTTGATAAAAAAACAGATATCTTGTTAGCCGCGCGAAAGCTTTTTTCGGAAAAGGATTTTACGTCGGTTTCCATGCAGGCGATCGCAGAAGAATGTAAGATGTCAAAAGCTTCGATATATAAGCTGTTCCAATCTAAAGAAGATCTGCTTTTGGAGCTGCTGTCATTTAACCAGAAGCAAATGGTGGCCGCAGCTTCAAGACTTCAGGAAAATACCGCACTTACACCGGAGGAGCGTTTGACGCAAAAGGTCAAAATGGAACTGGAGGGCTTCAGGCGGAATCAGCAGTTTTTCAATATGCTGACCTACGGAAACCCCAAGCTGCATAATGACCGGGTCAAACAGCATATCCATCAGACCAGATCGACGATTATCTGCTGGCACCGCGATTCGCTGATCCAGGCGTATGGAGAAACCATTCTCCCGTTTGTGTGGGATTTGGTTATCATTCTTCACGGCATGATGCGTGAGTTTTTAATGCTGATCAAAATCGAGGAAAAACCGCTTGAGCTTGACCCGATCGCAGAGTTTATCATCAGCACCCTCAATCAGATTATCAAAAACAGGGAAACCCGCCAGTCTCTTCTTCCGCCCGAAGCCATCGAGCTTTATATTCATTCAGCATCCTCCTACAAGCCAAAGGATAAATCAGTCCTATTATCGGAAAGCCTGAAGGAATTACATAAAGGCATCTCTTCCCTGTCCGCCGCGGACTATGACGTAGATGAACTGACATCCGCAGCCGCCATGCTGGAGGAAGAAGCGAAGAAGGAAGAACCCCGCGCTTTTTTACTCAAATCACTGATTGGCTATCTGGAACAAACCGGTGTTTTAACACAGCCCGTTTCCATGTTAAAAACACTGTTAATTACTTAGAGAAAAGAAGGGATATGTATTGAACACAAGTATTGAACAAAAACCTTTTAACCGTTCTGTCATTGTCGGCATTTTGTTAGCCGGAGCGTTTGTGGCGATTTTGAACCAGACATTGTTGATTACCGCACTTCCCCATATCATGAGGGATTTCAATGTCGATGCCAACCAAGCACAATGGCTGACCACATCATTTATGTTAACCAACGGGATTTTAATTCCGATTACCGCGTTTTTAATTGAGAAATTCACAAGCCGGGCGCTGCTCATCACAGCAATGAGCATTTTCACTGCCGGAACAGTCGTCGGAGCGTTCGCGCCGAACTTCCCGGTTCTGCTGACAGCGCGTATCATTCAAGCGGCCGGAGCCGGCATTATGATGCCGCTCATGCAGACTGTATTCCTGACAATCTTTCCGATTGAAAAGCGCGGCCAGGCTATGGGTATGGTCGGATTGGTCATCTCATTCGCGCCTGCGATCGGACCGACTCTTTCCGGATGGGCTGTCGAAGCTTTCTCTTGGAGATCATTGTTTTATATTATTCTTCCGTTTGCTGTGATTGATTTGATTCTTGCCAGCATCCTGATGAAAAACGTGACGACTTTAAGAAAAACACAGATTGATATTTTATCAGTCATCCTTTCAACATTTGGGTTCGGCGGCCTTCTGTACGGCTTCTCAAGCGTCGGCTCTTATGGCTGGTCCAGTTCAACCGTCTTGATTTCACTGCTGGTGGGTGTCATCGCGCTGCTCTTGTTTATCACAAGACAAATGAAGCTTAAAAAACCGATGCTGGAATTCCGCGTCTTCACGTTTGGCGTTTTCAGCTTAACAACACTGCTGGGAACCCTCGTCTTTGCATTATTGATCGGTACGGAAACCATCCTGCCGCTTTATACACAAAATGTCAGAGACGTCACAGCTTTTGATACAGGGCTTATGCTCCTTCCGGGAGCCGTTGTGATGGGCTTTATGTCACCGATTATCGGCAGAATTTTTGACCGTGTCGGCGGAAGAGGGCTGGCGATTGCCGGTTTCTGCATCATCTTCCTGACATCTCTGCCGTTTATGCAGCTGACTGACCATACGTCACTCGCTTGGATTGTCGTTTTATACACCGTTCGCCTCTTAGGCACCGCCATGATCATGATGCCGGTGACAACAGCCGGAATCAACGCGCTGCCGCGCCACTTGATTCCGCACGGAACTGCGATGAACAACACGATTCGCCAAGTCGGCGGCTCGATCGGAACCGCACTATTGGTTTCCGTGATGAGCAACCAGGCGGCACATGCAGGCACGACAAATGTAAAGCACGCCGCCCTGCACGGCATGAATGCCGCTTTTATTGTGGCTGCCGTCATTGCACTTGTCGGCTTCCTTCTCTCATTCACATTAAAGAAACCTCAGCGCCCTGCCGAACAGCAGCCGGCACGCTGATTAACAAAAAAAGAGCCCCGCTATTTAGCGGAGGCTCTTTTTGGTTTTACTTTTCTAAACCGTCTTTCACTTCTTTGATCATTTGTGCCATAGACTCAAGACCGCCTCCTGATAAGTACCAAGTAGCAGAATCAAGGTAGACGACATGATCATTTTTCACTGCGTTTACATTTTTCACATAATCATTTTCAACGACTTGTTTAGTAGATGATGTTTCACCGATCGCTGTACCGCGGTCAATGACAAACAGGTAATCCGGGTTTGTTTTTGAAATGTACTCGTAAGAAACGCTTTGTCCGTGAGTAGACGCTTTGATGTTTTTATCAGCCGGTGTCACGCCGAACACGTCATGGATCAGGCCGTATCTTGATTTAGGACCGAATGCGCTGATCTTCCCGTCGTTCGCCATGATGACGAGACCGTTTTTGTTAAGCTTTTCAGCCGTTTTCTTTACATCTGCGATTGAATGATCGATTTTTGCGAGTTCATCTTTCACTTTGTCTTCTTTATCAAAGATTTTACCGATTGTTTCAGCGTCTGATTTAAATGATTCCATGTACTTCGCTGTATCTACACCAAGGTAAATCGTCGGCGCAATTTTAGAGAATTCTTTGTAAGACTCAGATTGTCTTGCTGAAATAATGATCAGATCAGGATCTAATTCTGCCACTTTGTCGAAGTCTGGCTCTTTTAAGCTGCCGACATCAGCGTATTTGTCATCCTTGAATTTGGACAGATATTTAGGAAGGACTTGTTTCGGCAGGCCCGCTACTATATCATCAAGTCCTAGTTTATCTAATGTATCTAAGCTTCCAAAGTCAAATACGACAACTTTTTTAGGGTTCTTCGGTACTTTTGTGCCGTTTTTGTCGAGCTGGTGTTTCACTGTGATTTGTTCTTTCTTTGTATCAGAACCTTTGCTGCTTGTGCTTTGGTTTCCGCATGCAGAAATGACAACGGCAGTGACCAAAGCGATGAATAGTAACGCGAACTTTTTCATGCTCCTCACCTCTTCTATATATTAAGAAAAATAAACACCTATTCTTTGATTATCAATCGTCTGAATCGGGATGGTCATATCGTAGATTTCCTCAAGCACTGATGTTTCTATCATTTCTTCAGGCGGTCCTTCTTTAACGATTCGGCCGTTTTTCAAAGCGACGATATAGTCAGAATAGACTGAAGCAAAATTGATATCGTGAATGACGATCACGATCGTTTTTCCAAGCTCCTCTACCAGCCGTTTCAGCAGTTTCATAATTTCAACTGAGTGTTTCATATCCAGATTGTTCAGCGGTTCATCCAGAAAGATATAATCTGTGTCCTGGGCAATGACCATGGCGATAAATGCCCTTTGGCACTGTCCGCCGCTCAGCTGATCCAAGTATTTGTCTTGAATGTCTTCCAGCTTCATATAGCTAAGCGCCTGGTTGATATGAACCCAGTCTTCCTCTGTCAGCCGGCCCTGTGAGTACGGAAACCTGCCAAAACTGACGAGGTCTTTGATCGTGAGCCTGATATTGATTTGGTTCGCCTGCTTCAAAATGCTCATTTTCTTGGCAAGCTCTTTGCTGTCACATGCTCCAATCTCTTGTCCGTCTATGTAAATCTCGCCGGAATCCTTTTTGATCAGGCGGCTCATGATAGACAGCAGCGTACTTTTGCCGGCGCCGTTAGGACCGATAAACGAGGTGATTTTGCCCTTTTGAATCGTGACTGACGTCTCTTCAAGAACAACTTTCCCGCCATATTGTTTGCTTACATTTCTGACCTCTACCATGATTTATTCTCCTTTAACAGCAAGTAGATAAAATAAATCCCGCCGGCAAAATTAATAATGACGCTCAGCGTCGTTGAGAAGGTAAACACTTTCTCAACCACAAACTGCCCTCCGACCAGCGCAATGATGCTGATGAAAACGGAGCCTGCGATTAAGTATGAATGCTTATATGTTTTCAGGAATTCTCTCGCCAGGTTGACGACCAGAAGGCCTAAAAACATAATCGGCCCGACTAGCGCTGTTGAAACAGAAACCAAAATTGCAACCACGATCAGCATCTGCTTCACCACTTTGTCGTAGTCAATGCCCAAATTCACGGCGTGCTCGCGTCCGAGCGACAGCACATCGAAAAATTTTGTAAAACGCCAGACATAAACGCCTGTCAGCAGGAAGATGATGAACGCGAGCCATAACAAATCCGTATTGATATTGTTAAAGCTGGCAAACATCTTGTCCTGCACAACTTGGAACTCGTTCGGATCAATCAGCATCTGCATAAAAGAAGACAGGCTGCTGAACAGCGTGCCAAACACGATTCCGATAAGCAGAAGGAAAAAGATATTTCTCCCCTCACCCTTGAACATGATCTGATACAAAACAAGAGAAAACAGTATCATCAGCAGAACAGAGATGATAAAGTTGATGTTTTTATTCATGATGACCATATTCGCAGAACCGAACAAAAAGATAATGCCAGTCTGAATCAGCATGTAGAGAGAATCAAGGCCCAAAATGCTCGGCGTCAGGATGCGGTTGTTCGTAATCGTTTGAAAGATCATGGTCGAAAACGCAATCGCTCCCCCAGTCAGCACAATGGCAGCGACTTTTTTGATTCGTCTCGGCAGGGTGTAATCCCAATTGCCTAAGTCATAAAACAAAAACAAGCCAATACATACAATGGCTAAACCAACGAGCAAAGCTATTTTCATCTGGTTACGCATAGGCTTTTCTCCTTAACAGCATAAACAGGAAAATGCCGCTGCCGATGATTCCGACCATCAGGCCAATCGAGATTTCATAAGGGAAGATAATGATTCTGCCCAGTATATCGCAAAACAGCACAAAAACTGCTCCCAACAGCGCAGTATGCGGCAGGCTGCTCTTCAGATTGTCTCCTCTGTAAATCGATACAATATTCGGGATGATTAAACCGAGAAACGGCAGCATACCGACAGTCAAAATGACAAGAGACGTGATCAGGGACACGATAATGAGCCCGATGTTCACAACCCGTTTATACTTGAGGCCGAGGTTGACAGAAAAGCTTTCACCCATACCGGCCAATGTGAATTTATCCGCATACACATAGGCAATGATGACGAGCGGAATACTCAGATAAAGAAGCTCGTATCTTCCTTTCACGACTAAAGAGAAGTCTCCCTGCAGCCATGATGACACATTCTGGATCAAGTCATATTTATATGCGATAAATGTCGCGATTGAACTGACGATATTCCCGAGCATTAAACCGACAAGCGGAATAAAGATGGTGTCGTTAAACTTGATTCTTTCAAGGATTTTCATAAACAGAAAATTTCCTGCAAGGGCAAAGACAAACGCGACCAGCATTTTGATTAAAGGACTGGCGGATGTAAACAGCAGCAAGGAAATTAAAATGCCGAGCCTCGCCCAATCCATCGTGCCCGCCGTCGTCGGTGACACGAATTTATTTCTGCTGATCTGCTGCATAATCAAACCGCAGATGCTCATGCTTAATCCCGCGATGACAATGCTGATCAATCGCGGCAAACGGCTTGCAAACAGCGTTGACGCCTCTTGTTTGCTTAAATCGAAGAGATCAAGCGGCGACAGATCTTCTACACCGATAAATACAGATGTGACTGCTAATATGATAAGTAGAATAAATAAGTAACGTAGCTTCATGCTGCCTCCTTACATCCTTACAGCAAAAAGAACGTATCTCCTACTCCGCAAGGACTCAAAACAATATGGCCATATAGTAATTGATTATCATTATCATTTACATATTACCATTTTTATAGGGTTAGTCAATATTCTTTAAAAATATTAACCTAGTCATTTATCAATTTTACTAATCATTCTAACCATTTTCCATCCCAAAACGTTAGGCTGTTTACCATATTTATCTTTATAACGCAGGCATACGGTCAGCAAACCTAACATTATTCCTCGTGAAAAATACAAATGTTCTCCTCAGAAAGAAATTCCCCCTTGATTTACAGTACTGAAAGAGAGATAATAAATACTAAATTTGTGTGAAAATTTTAAACATTAGGAGATGTAAACATGAAGGTCGTTAAATTCGGAGGCAGCTCACTTGCTTCAGGCGCCCAGCTTGACAAGGTGTTTCACATCGTTACCTCAGATCCGGCACGGAAAGCTGTAGTCGTTTCAGCTCCGGGAAAACGCTATGCCGAGGATACGAAAGTGACTGATCTCTTAATCGCATGTGCAGAACAATATTTGGCAACAGGCAGCGCACCTGAACTAGCGAAAGCGGTTGTGGAACGGTACGCTCTCATCGCCACTGAGCTTCAGCTGGGGCAAGGCATTATCGAAAAAATCAGAGATGATCTGTTTACGCTTTTAGAAGGAGATAAAAGCAATCCCGAACAATACCTTGACGCAGTCAAGGCCAGCGGAGAGGATAACAATGCCAAGCTGATCGCCGCTTATTTCCGCTATAAAGGCGTCAAAGCGGAATATGTAAACCCGAAGGATGCCGGACTCTTTGTGACAAATGAACCCGGCAACGCGCAAGTTCTTCCTGAATCCTATCAAAACCTCTATCGTCTTCGGGAACGTGACGGACTCATCATTTTTCCCGGTTTTTTCGGATTCAGCAAGGATGGCGATGTGATCACATTCTCACGGAGCGGTTCTGATATTACCGGTTCGATTCTTGCCAACGGACTACAAGCCGATTTGTACGAAAACTTTACAGACGTAGACGCTGTGTATTCAGTCAATCCGTCCTTCGTTGAGAATCCAAAGGAAATCAGCGAGCTGACATATAGAGAGATGCGGGAGCTGTCCTACGCGGGTTTTTCAGTGTTTCATGATGAAGCGCTCATTCCGGCATTCAGAGCGGGGATTCCTGTTCAGATCAAAAATACGAACAACCCCTCAGCCGAAGGCACCCGCGTCGTCAGCAAGCGGGATAACAAAAACGGGCCTGTCGTCGGCATTGCCAGCGACACCGGTTTTTGCAGCATTTATATCAGCAAATATCTCATGAACAGAGAAATCGGTTTTGGCCGCAGAGCCCTTCAAATCCTGGAGGAGCATGGTGTGACGTATGAGCATGTTCCATCGGGAATCGATGACATGACGATCATTTTACGGCAGGGGCAAATGGATGCCGCCACTGAACGCAGCGTCATCAAACGGATCGAAGAGGATTTGCATGCCGATGAAGTCATCGTCGAGCATCATCTCGCCCTGATTATGGTTGTAGGGGAAGCGATGCGCCACAATGTCGGTACAACGGCAAGAGCCGCCAAAGCATTATCAGAGGCACAGGTGAATATCGAAATGATCAATCAGGGATCTTCTGAAGTGAGCATGATGTTTGGCGTAAAAGAAGCCGAAGAAAGAAAAGCCGTTCAAGCATTATACCAGGAATTTTTCGCGGGCGTGCTGATCTCTTAATCGTACATAAATAGCGGGCGGCAGCGCCCGCTATTTTTTTATATCACCTTCATATAGCCGAATTCTTCATTTTTTCTCTTGTCCACTATTATCCCTGCCAAATGGATCGGTTCAGCATATCTTATAGTATCCTTCATAGGGAGGTGAAACCTTATGTCAGGATACTCTAACGGCGGCGGTTACGGCGGCATCAGTTCTTTCGCTTTAATCGTTGTATTGTTTATTCTATTAATTATCGTAGGGACTGCGTTTGTTGGCGGCTTCTAAGCTGCTGACCGTCTCTGCGGGACCCTGTCCGCCACAGTTTTGCAGCATTTGCTGAAGCAATCTCGCAAGGAGGTGCACAAAATGTCAGGTTACGGAACTTCTTTCGCTTTGATTGTTGTGTTATTTATCCTCTTGATCATTGTGGGAACTGCATTTGTAGGAGGCTACTAAATAAACGTAATCTCCATGAAGGCGGCACCGCAAGACTATGTCTTGCGGTGTTTTTTTGAAAAGAAAAACCCCTCCTCGCTAATGAGAAGGGGCTTGTTCTTACGTCATTCCTCTTTCTGTCACATGAAAGTCGAGTGCTTCCGCATTAGCAGAAACGCCAGCCGCTGTAAAAATCGCGGCTGCGGCCAAACAAATAACAAACAACTTAGATTTCAATTTCATACAAACCTTCACTCCTTTGTATTTGTTTTCTTGCCTCTTCAACTTGTAGAAAGTAGGAAGCAGACAGTTTAAACCATTTCTGTTCATAGTAATATTTTGCTACTTCTAGGGCTAAATCCTCTATATCAGCGTACATATTTTTATTTTTTAAGTATTGGAAACATCGTTCGATTCCTTCTTCATTGGGCTGATCCTGATATAGGGATTGCAAAAACTCGAATTTTACGGCATAGTCTGCATCGTCTGTTTCTTTAGCATATTCATAGCCCCGCTTGTGATATTCCGAAGCTTTATCATGTTTTCCCCGTTTATAATAAATCAGGGTGATTAAAAAATAGGCTTGCGGGAGAGAATTGACGATCCTGCTGCTTTCAAAAGTGGAGACCGCTTTTTCAAAGTAATCAATGGCAGGGTCTAGAAGGTCTTGATTGTAATAGCATAATCCGAGATTGTAGTATGCTCTTCCGACCAGCTGGGCTTTTTGTTCCGCTTGGGCCATATTGAGCGCCAATTTGAAATGGCGTGCGGCTTGTTCGAAATTTCTTTCATCCATCAGGTTGACCCCGAACACGAAATGGCATTGAATGATTCTCACATTATAGGTTTCCTGCTCCACGTAAATTTCATAGGCGTTTTTTATATTAATCAATGAAAAATACGTTTGCTTCATATAATAATAAGCTTCCGCGATTTTAAAATAGAATTCAGCCCGTTCAATATGGTCTGCGACAAAGGAGAGCTTTTTCTCCGCCTGTTTATAGTATGTGATGGCAGAAATAAATTCCCGCTTATCAAACTCATACATCCCGCGGAAAAAATTCACGTAATAGTCGAGCAGCCCTTTGAGATCTGCCTGGTTGCTGTCAATGTTTCTTGATAATTCAGACAGGCTTGGCTGGTCTTCAATATTTAATTTCTCTAACGGCTCAAGATAATCCAGCATAAGCTGGTGCCGGAATTCCATTAGTGAATAATAAAGCAGCAAGTTGGAATCATGCTGCATGTGTTTCAGTTCCTGCTGGATTTCAGCTTTTAACACTTCGGCATCCGGCACGCTGAATGTCCGGATATATCTGTACCACTCGTTAATTTTTTGACCGACCGCTGAAGAAGGAATTACCCCGCTCTTCATTCCTTCACCCTCTCCCATCAAAAACTGTTTATGTCATATTTTATCATGTTTATAGACCGTCCCAACCCGAAAAACACGCAATCTTTGTTTTCGGGAGCACGCAATAAACCGAAGCGGTGTGCAAAAAAGGCGGCTCCATCAGATGATGCCGCCGCCCTGTATGCTATTGCTGTTTTGCCGTTAAAGGAAGGCGGATGATGAACTTTGTGCCTTTCCCTTCTTCACTCTTGATTTCTACTGTGCCCTGGTGCATTTCAACAAGCTGCTTGACGATCGAGAGACCGAGTCCGTATTCACCGTATGCCGTGTTCGTTCTTGAAATATCTGCTTTATAGAATCGCTCCCAAATATGCTCAATATCCTCTTTTGGAATGCCGATACCCGTGTCTTCAATTTCAATAATCGTCTCTTTATAACCTTCCATTCCGCGCAGCCAAATGTCACCGTTTTGCGTAAATTGGATGCTGTTTTTCGTAATGTTGACGAGAATTTGAATGAACCGGTCATAATCGGCATGTACGATGACGTGATCCTCTACCTGGATCATCAGCTTGTTTTGTTTTTCTTCCGCCTGCTGCTGCAAGTGCTCTTTCACGATTTCAAACACCTCGATCAGAGGAACGTCTAGCTTGTTCAAGGTAATTTGCTGGGATCTGATTTTTTCATAATCCAGATTTTCTTTTACGAGCCGCAGCATGCGCTTCGTTTCCTCACTGATCAGCGAGAAGCATTTATCCTTCTTATCCTCAGGAATCGTATGGCTGTTCAGCCCTTCAACCAAACCGTTGATCGTCGTCAGCGGTGTTTTTAATTCATGTGACACATCAGCGATAAACTGCCTTCTCCGCTTCTCAAGGCGATCGATTTCATCCCTTGACTGCTTTAGTTTTTTCGCCATGATATTAAAGTCAGACGCCAGTACGCCGATTTCGTCCCCGTAGCTGTTTTCCAAATGGATGTCATAATCGCCGGAAGCCACTTTATCTGTCGCTTCTCTCAGCTTTTGAATCCGCTTGACATGGAATTTGGACAGAAGCCAACTCACGAGAATCGTAATCACAAGCGTGCTGATCACAGCGTAAAACATATAGAGGTTGACCTGATTGACCATCTGTTCAACACCGCTGATCGGAGAAATCAGCAGAACAGCGCCTTTAAATTCGTTCTGAACAAATATAGGCTGCGCCACAAGGGACACTTCATCATCAAAACGGCCATCTGCCCTGATCATGACAGTCTGCCCTTTTTTTAGCTTATTCCATTCTGACTTCTTCAGCTGTTCCCTTGGTGGGTGATGAAAGCCTTCAGGAAGAAAATAGGGCTGCTGCTCTTCATTAAAGATGATAAACTGCGTCTTTCTTGTGCTTAACATGTCCTGATAAGGATAGAGCCTGCGCATGTCCACCTGGCCGGCTTGGAATTCATTTGCAATCTGCACCGCATATGACGTCAATTCCTCTACTTTGTTCTGATAGGCAAATTCCTTCACAAAGTGGGAAAACAGAGAAATGATAATGACAAACGCTAAAATCAAAATGCTGATATGGCTTAGCAGCAGCTGATATAAATATTTAATCTTCATCAAATTTATACCCTACTCCCCACACAGTATACAGGAAAGGCTTGTCCTCGCTGGCAAGCTTTTTCCGCAGCCGTTTGATATGAACGTCAACCGTCCGCTCATCTCCATAAAACTGATAGCCCCATACCTGCTCAAGCAGCTGTTCTCTGGAGAACACCTGCCGCGGATTTTGGACAAGGTAATAAAGCAGATCGAATTCCTTCGGCGTGAGATTTTCTACAGGCTCTCCGTTTAATAATACTTCTCTCGTCTTCTTATTAATGGTAAAGCATTCTGATTCGATCATATCTTCATCAATAACTGCTTTGCCTGTCGCCTTGTATCTTCTGATGACGGCTTTGATGCGGGCAACCAATGTCAGCGGGCTGAACGGCTTTGTGACATAATCGTCCGCCCCCATCTCAAATCCGATGACCTGATCTGATTCAGTGTCTTTGGCAGTCAGCATGATAATCGGCACCGTGCTTGTCTCTCTTATTTTTCTGCAGATGGTCACGCCGTCCATAGATGGAAGCATGATATCCAAAATGATCAGATCCCAATTTTCTTCCGTAAAACGCTGGTACCCTTCTAACCCGTCATGAACGAATTCCGCTTCAAAACCTTCTTTAAAAAAGAACATCTCCGTCATCGTACATACACTAACATTATCTTCTATCATTAATATTTTCATTATATCCTCCGATTGTTTTGATGCTTTTTTATATAATAGCACCATTTTAAACAGAAGGTTTTGCGTTTCACAATTGTTAGTTTTTATTTCATCAACTAGAAATAGATTGTTCATATTTTTTTCATACCTTTGGACTACTATTAATTTATCAACAAGCAAGCCCGCCCCAGAGGCGGCCTTATCAATCAAAGTACCTATACGGAGGAACATAAATGAACTTTATCAAACGGGCCTTTTGGAATATGAAGGCTAAAAAGGGAAAAACGTTATTGCAATTATTTGTGTTTACAGTCATATGTGTCTTTGTTCTATCAGGCCTCACCATCCAGTCGGCAGCACAAAAGTCAAGCGAACTGGCCAGACAGGAACTCGGCGGAAGCGTGACACTTCAGGTTGACCGCCAAAAGCAAATGGAAAAACAGCAGGACAGCGGTGAAAAGCGCAGCTTCGAATCAACACCGATCAAAGTGTCTGATGCGAATAAGCTTGCAGCGCTTGATCATGTGAAGAGCTACAATTACACCACATCAGCTTCAGCCAACGCGGGAAACTTTGATGCGATTGAAAGCTCAAGTTCTAGTTCAAGTGATTCCAGCTCCAGCAGTTCAAGCTCAAACGCTAAAAACAGCCAAGGTGGCGGACAAGGCGGACCGCAAATGGTTCAAGCCGATCTTTCTATTGAAGGTGTCATCAGCACAGCATTAGTTGATGATTTCTCTGACGGGGATTCAAAAATCACAGACGGACGCGCGATTACAAAATCAGATGTCGGCAAAAAAGTAACAGTGATCAACGAAACAT
The DNA here is from genome assembly GCF_037963335.1 of Bacillus sp. PS108. NCBI lineage: Bacteria > Bacillati > Bacillota > Bacilli > Caryophanales > Bacillaceae > Bacillus > Bacillus sp. PS108. The sequence goes on along the minus strand of NZ_CP150155.1, from coordinate 422,031 downwards.
TAGCGGAAGAAAATGATTTAAGCGTTGGCGATTCGATCACAATTGAATCAGCAACGGATGAGGATACAACAGTAAAACTGAAGATCGTCGGTATTTATAAAACAACATCTTCAGGTGATGACCAAGCCCAAAATTTCTCTTTCTTAAATCCTTATAACAAGCTTTATACGCCTTACACAGCAACAGCGGCGCTGAAAGGCGACGACTATAAAAATACGATTGACTCAGCTGTTTACTATATGGACGACGCGAAAAATATGGATGCTTTCGTAAAAGCAGCGAAGAAAACATCAATTGACTTTGATACGTACACACTGAATACAAACGATCAGCTTTACCAGCAAATGGTCGGACCGATTGAAAATGTGGCTTCTTTCTCTAAAAACGTCGTGTATCTTGTATCAGTGGCAGGCGCCGTCATTCTTGGCCTGATTGTCATGATGTCAATCAGGGAGCGCAAATACGAAATGGGCGTGTTAATGGCCATCGGTGAAAAACGATGGAAATTGATTGGACAGTTCTTGACTGAGATTCTGATTGTGGCCGTTATCGCTATCGGCCTTGCATCTGTGACGGGAAATCTCGTCGCGAATCAGCTTGGAAATCAGCTTTTATCCCAGCAAATCAGTTCATCAACCGATTCAACGCAAACCGCAAGCGGACAAATACCCGGCGGCGGTGGCGGCATGGGCGGCGGAATGTTCGGCCACAGTTCATCAAACGTGGACGTTATCGATTCACTGAACGTCGCGGTTTCTATGAACGACATGCTTATTCTGGGCGGGATCGGCATCCTAATCGCAATCATTGCAACATTGCTGCCGTCAATTTCAGTACTGCGGCTTCATCCGAAAACGATATTGACAAAACAGGAATAGAAAGAGGCGGAACCTATGAGCTTATTAGAATTTCAGCAAGTCGGCTACTGGTATAAAGACAAAAGCCAGCCATTGTTTCAGGATATTAACATCAGCTTTCAAAAAGGAAAATTCTACACAATCGTCGGCACATCAGGGACGGGGAAAACCACTTTCCTGTCTCTGGCAGGCGGACTTGACGCACCAAAAGAAGGAAACATCCTTTACGACGGAAAAGCAGTTTCTAAAATCGGCTTAACCAATTTCAGAAATCAATATGTATCAATCGTCTTTCAGGCGTACAACCTGCTCCCGTATATGACGGCTTTGCAGAACGTCACAACCGCTATGGAAATCACAGGTTCTAAAGAAAAGAACAAAGAATCATATGCGCTTGACATGCTGCAGAAGGTTGGCATCAACGAAAAACAAGCCCGGCAAAAAGTGCTCACACTGAGCGGCGGACAGCAGCAGCGGGTATCAATTACAAGGGCTTTCTGCTGTGACACGGATCTTATCGTAGCCGATGAACCGACCGGAAACCTTGATGAGGACACATCAAAAGAGATCGTACGGCTCTTTCAGGATCTGGCGCACAAGGAAGATAAATGCGTCATTATGGTGACGCACGATGAACAAATTGCTAAAGTGTCAGACATCAATATCAGACTTTCAAGAGGAAGCTTTACTGTGAAGGAAAACGTCGCAGTCGTATAACAAAACGCGCCTCTGCCAGTGCAGACAGGGGCGCACCCTATATCCCCCTTTTATATAGAAGTGAACATAAAAAGAGCGGCGGCCGCATCCCCCCGCTCTTTTTATCATTTTTTTGCTTCCTCCCCTTTTGACTTCTCTCTTCGTTTCTTTTTCCAAACAGCCACAATAAACAGAAAGAGCGGAAACAATAATTGAAAAGGCAAATGAATATACAGCGGCACCACGTTCAGGCCTTCGTTCAAGTGCTCTGAAAAGTTAGTCGCGATCGTTATAGAAAGGATTAAGATGCCCAATCCCATCGGATAAGCCAATTGGGAGGGATTCTTTTCCTTAAAGAGCGTAGATGTCCCAACCACAGTGGCATATAAGTAGAGGCTGACCTTAAAGAAGCCGCCGATGATCAGCGCCAGCATAAAAAAGACATCGAGTCGGTCTAAAAATTCTTCGACCTTGATTGTCTGGATCGTGCTTAAAAGCGGAAACTGGGATCTGAGTGTAAGATCAACATCAAGCACGCTGATATTAATCGCCACGGTGAGCGCCACAACCAATCCGCTAATAGCCATGGCGATCATCCCCATTTTTTTCACATCTTTTCTGTCATTCAGGTTAGGGAAAATCATCACAAATAAAACAATTTCACCAAATGGGACGTACATGGTCTGCGTGAAAACAGAGTGAAGGATAGGAGAGATACCGTTTGCCAAAACCGGCTTTAAATTGTGTGGGTCTATAGTCCCCGAGACAATAATCAGCACGAGGCCGATCGCGCCCAGTAAATACATGGCCCCGAAAAGAAGTTCGGCCGCGCGTGCGAGTACTTCAATTCCTTTTCTTACGGCATATATGCTTACTACCATTAATAAAGCATTTACAATAATGATAGGTGTATCATGATAAGCAAACGTCAGCAGCATTTCTCCAAAGTCACGCAGCACCCTTGCGGCAATATAGGCAAAGTACAAGATATAGAGAAATGAAAACAGCCAGCTCAGCTTGGTTCCCAGCATATCATCCATATATTCTTTCGGAGAAGAATTCGGATAACATTGATAAATGCCTTGATACAAATAGAAAAGAAACAGTCCGATCGCACAGCCTAATAAAACTGCTATCCAAGCATCCCTGCCCGCCATTGATCCCGGTGTAATCAATAAGGAGCTGCCCAGTTCAAAAATGATAATCATGACAAACAGCTGCCTTATGCTTATTCTGGCTTTTTCCATCTGTCACTTCCCCTTTCTTCAGACCTAATCATCTTTAAACTGGTGTTTGATCGGATTGTTCCGCAATCCCGTCCTTCTGATATACGTCTCGGCCTTCACATCGATGGGCAGTTCCGGCAAATATTCTTTGTCCCAAGTGTCCTTCATTTTCTCCCACTGCTCCGGATACTTTCTATATATCGTGTCACCAAAACCGATAAAATCTATTTTATTCTTCTTAATCTTTTTCACAGTATGGCTGATTTCCTTTTCAAGCTCTTTGTTGAGCGCTTTTTCAATAGCGGCCAGCACCTTGGGATCAGACAATTGGAAAGGGTATTTGACAGCATCTATAATTCCTTCAACCGACACTTTCACATGGATGTACGGACGTCCGTTCCGCATTTTCGGTACCAGCTTTGTATCTTGATGGGTAACCTGCAAACTGACCGCATCCTTCGTCTTGCCCCAGTCAGCATTAATAAACGTATGCTGGATCTTATTCATAAGCCAGACTGCCCCCACGCTTTCATCATCTTCCAGCCAATACTTTAAATATCCTGCCTTATCAAAAACCGCCAAACCATCTGCCTGAAGAATGGCTTTCGGGTCAGTCGCCTGCGTGTTTTCCATGCTGACTCCTTTTTTATCGTCACCAATCATCATATATCCGGGGATGACCGGTGCCATAGTGTTGGCGGCAAGTGTTTTCAAAACGTCCTGAATATTGATTTTGACCACCCGCCCGTATTGTGCCTCCGTGAAATCGAGTGTTTTATTGACTTTATTTGACGGAATTTTATCAATCGGCGTCAAGATTTTCACAATATTTTCTGCTTTTGTTTTATGGGCAACGACGAATGTTGCTGTTGTCCTGAATTCTGTGTCCCGGTCAAGATTATCTAATACAAAATCCAAACCTTCTTCTTTTGCCAGCTTTTCATTGATCACGACTAGATTGGTATGGGCAAAATAAAGCCGCCGTGATACCTTCATGGAGGCTTTTCTGAGTGCTTCCGTTATATTGTTACCTTCAATCGAATAGACAGATACAGGCGGCCTGTCTCCAGCACCGCCTCCCTGAAGGCCGCCGGCAACATTTCCTGGATTGATAATTTGAAGATGCAGCACGTAGTTGCTGTCGTTTGTCCGATCGATGCCAATCGCCGAGATAATCGCAAGATCCGTCAGCTCCCTCTTATCCCAGCAGCCGGGCAGCACAATGACGCTCAAAAGTATGAGAACGGCTAATAGACATTTACGTACCATTCTGATCCCCTTCTTCCAAATCTTTGTTCACCATTCCTCGTGAAGCGGCTGGCTCTGGGCGTTGATCTTGTCCCTGCCGCACCTTATCTTCCTTACTGACCGATTCCGGCCTTTTTTCATCGGCCCACCACGGAACCCGAAAAAGCGCGTCCTTTACGCCTTGTGAAGAAAAGGGTGCAAGCGGCGACATATATGGAACGCCGAATGAACGAAGACTGCATAAGTGGACAAACATCATAATGATCCCTAAAATCAGCCCGTAAAAACCCATAACAGCTGAGGCAATAATAAAAATAAATCGAATAAGCCGGGCTGAAATCGCCATTGCAAACGCCGGTGTTGCGAAGCTCGCAATCGCGGTGAGTGCCACGATAATCACCATTGCCGGAGAGACGATACCAGCCTGTACGGCAGCCTGGCCGATTACGAGCGCGCCAACGATTGACACTGCCGAGCCGACAACCCGGGGCAGCCTGACTCCCGCTTCCCTCAGAATCTCAAAAGCAACCTCCATCGTCAGCGCCTCCACAACAGCCGGAAACGGGACAATTTCCCGCTGGGCCGCAATGACCACTAACAGCTGAGTCGGTATCATTTCTTGATGAAACGTCGTGGCTGCCACGTATACAGCCGGAGCCACAAGCGAAATGAAAAAGACTAAAACACGAAGAATTCTTATGCTTGTCGCAATGTCAAAACGCGAATAATAATCCTCAACAGACTGAAAAAACTGGACAAATAAGGCCGGGGCAATAAGCACAAACGGTGTTCCGTCCACAATAATCGCGAATCTTCCTTCTAACAGATTACCCGCTACAACATCAGGGCGTTCTGTATGATACATAGTCGGAAACGTCGTAAAGGTTTCATCTTCAATCAGCTGCTCAATATATCCAGATTCCAAAATACTGTCAATATCTATTTTTTCCAGGCGCTGCTTCACTTCTTTCAGCACCTTTTCATCGCATATTCCTTGAATGTACATGAGAGCGATATCCGTATTCGTAACAGAACCTTTTTTCATTTTTTCAACCCATAAATTCGGATTTTTAATGTATCGCCGGATCATGGAAATATTGGTTTGCAGAGACTCTGTAAACCCTTGGCGCGGGCCGCGGAATGACACCTGGGTGCTCGGCTCTTGGATGGAGCGCTGCTCTCCCCCTTGAGTGCTGCAAATCAAAGCTTCATCATGGCCATCAGCAAAAATGAGCGCATTGCCGAGCATTAACTCGGAAAAAAGCTTGTCCCAGCTCTTTTCCGCTTTCACCCCGCCCAGCGGGAGCGTTTTTTCAAGAATTTGCTGGATCGCATGAGTATTCTGGATAGACTCATCCTGTACCAATGGGTCAATTAACGACTCATGGATCGTGTTATTATCGACCAGCCCAGCAATATAGATAACAGCTAGGTGGACATGATCCTGCTCCCCGATTTTAATCTCGCGAATGATGACGTCAGAGCTGCTTCCGACTTCCTTTTTCGTTTCCGCTATATTCTTTGCCAAACTTGGAGAAATGAGAACCGGCCTTTCTTTTTCTTGCTGCTGTTCCTGGTTCCTTTCGTCTGTATTCTGCTTGTCTTTTGAATCGGTATTGTTCTTTCGCTTAGAAAATAAAGGCATACACAAATACCTTTCCTTGTCGTTTTCTCATATTCTTCCTTTTAAAATTGAGATTATGCATTAGGGTTAGATGCGGTATAACTTCTCCGCCAACGATAGACACTAAAAGCGGAGGATGATGAAGCATGAAGATATTGGGCGTGACCGGAGTCATATTAATTTGTTTATTAGCTATTTCTGTATTGATGGACATGCTTCAAGGGTTCAGTTTAACAAAAGCCGTTTATAACAATATGTCCAGCTTTAAGATGACAACATTTGCGGAATGGGTCGTGATTTTATTTTTTGTGTTAGTACTTGTAAGAGAAATGTACGTGATCTATAAATCGAAAAAAAAGAACCCCTAGAGGGGGCTCTTTTTTCAGACGATCATATTGCCGTCTATTGTATCACTGCTGTGTTTGTTGATGGTCCCTTTAAAAATGCGGTTGCCGATGATTTTGGAATTGGTTGACGTGTTTGTTTGAATTGCTGTCGCAGTGCCCGCGGAGAGGTTATGGATGGTGTTTCCTGAGATGATAGAGCCTGCAGAGCCATTGACATAAATCACAATCGGATTCCCGGCTGTTCTGTTGACTGAAATGGTATTATCAAAAATCTCATGCACACCGGCGCTGATATAGATGGTGACCAAAAGCGGAGATCTCTCTAAGTGGTTGCTGATAATTGAGGTTTTCGCACTTGTGGAGCAATAAATGGGGTAATTTTTGAACTCTTTAAATGTATTGTTTTTGATGATGGCGCCGGCATTGTTTGTGACGGAAACAGAATATGATTCCGGCACTGCTTCAAACGCGTCAGGATTCAGTATATTCCCTTCAATCACCGCGTTCCCTTGAGCAATCCAAATGCCCCGGCTGAATTTTCTCAGGAGATTATCTTTAATGATCATATTTCCGCCGGAAACGTTCACACCGTCAACGACTTGAATGAGACAGTTATTCAGAAATGCGATGTCATCTGACAGCACTGCGCGAAGACCGATGCTGCGCCTTGTTTCAGACAGTCCGTTTTGAATTTGGTTTCCGTCTACCTTTACATCGGAAGACTGATAAACCAATATCCCTGTGTTTTCAAAGTTGCTGATTTTGTTGTTGGTCACAAGAACGCTCTTTCCCCTGACATCAATTCCAGTTGAAAATCCGGTAATGAGGTTGCCAGCGATCACTGCATCACTGGTCTCTTTTCCTTGTGATACACCGAGTCCGGTTATCCCGACTCTTGGCGCAGCCGCCGCGTCTTCAGGGCGTCTCAGAATATTGCCCTTGATCACTGTTTGCGTCCCATATCCGTAGCTGATTGTATTGTCTGAGTGATTTCCTTCTATTAAAATGCCATACCCGTTAAAATTGGTCACAGAACTTGAAACGTTTCCAACAAAGTGGTTATTGCGAATTGATACATTAATCGGTTCCTCATAATCAACATCACCTTCGCCATATCCTTCAATGTCAATTCCGAATTTCGGCGCTGTTCCATTCCCCGTTCCGGCATCTTCAATCAAGCATTCCTCCACCGTGACCATGTCACATCCGGTAATGGAAATGTTATTTCTCCTCGACCGCCGAACCTCACAGCGGCGGATGATAATTTGCTCTGACGTTCGATAATCTTGATTGGTCTTTAATCCCCTTGGGCTGACTATGATCCCATCGCCGGTAAAATCGGAAATTTTCACATCATCAATGACAACATTCGAGCATCCTTCAATACATATGCCGAAGCCCCATTCATGGGTTGACCTTATCCCTGCCGAGGCATACGTATGCTCATCCCGTTCGCCGATAATTTGTCCCCCGGAAATGGTTATATTCTCTTGCTTGCCCACATAAAATGCGGAATAACCCCACGAACTATTCGGTATCACTTTCATAATACATTCGGGGTCCATCATAATCTCAAGGTTGCCGGGAACAATGATCCCCGCGTTTCGAAACCTCTGATTAAGATCTCCGCCAAGCGTTGCGTCTATTAAATATGTTCCCTTTGGAAACCAGACAGTATGATAGCCTTTCGAAACAGCTGTACTGAGGCACTGATTAATCCGTTCTGTCGAATCCGTTTTACCATCTCCAGGAACACCGAAATCCGCTGCATTTAATATGAATTCAGCCAATTGCGAGCCTCCTTCTCTATGATTACTATCATGTTACTCACAAAGGCCCGATCTGCTTGTACATTTCTCTAAAATTTTATTAAAAAAATATAAAGGAATAGTTGTGTAAGAAAATCTCACGATAAAGAGTATAAAAATTAGGAGAAAATCACTATTTTTAGGTATTTATAATTTTTCCATTATGGAACTATTTGAAATGAGTATAAATTATATTGACACAAGTATTATATAAGAATATGATTTTTATAATACACTTTTTTTAGAAAGGGTTTGGCTGACATGGCTTCGATTGATAACGAAAGTATCATTAAAAGCGTCCCGCAAAAAGGGTTCTTTGGTCACCCGCGAGGACTATTTACACTATTTTTCACCGAATTTTGGGAGCGTTTCTCTTACTATGGAATGAGAGCAATCTTACTTTACTATTTGTATACAGAGACGGTAAACGGAGGGCTCGGCTTTGACAAGGGCACTGCGGTTGCCATTATGTCGATTTACGGATCACTCGTATACATGTCCACCATTATTGGCGGATGGCTCGCTGACCGGGTATTCGGTACCGCAAACACCGTGTTTTACGGCGGCATATTCATTATGTTCGGCCACATTGCACTCGCCTATCCGGGCAGCGCGATCGCATTCTATATCAGCATGGTGCTTATCATTGTCGGAACAGGCTTATTAAAACCAAACGTTTCAAGCGTGGTTGGGGATCTTTACACGAAAGAAGACCCGCGCCGCGACTCAGGTTTCAGTATTTTCTACATGGGGATTAACCTCGGTGGTTTACTTGCGCCGTTAATTGTCGGAACACTCGGACAGAAGTACAACTATCATCTCGGCTTCGGAGCTGCCGCGGTCGGAATGCTTCTCGGACTTATCGTTTTTGCTTTGACAAGAAAGAAAAACCTCGGGCTTGCAGGTTCCAATGTGCCGAATCCGCTGTCTAAAAAATCTGCGATTGGCACCGGAATCGGTGTTATCATCGTGGCGATCGCAGTGATTATCTCTGTACAAACAGGCGTGCTGACGATCAATCGTTTTATCGACCTTGTAAGTATTCTCGGTATTTTGATTCCTGTGATTTATTTCATCATCATGTTTACAAGCAAAAAAGCGGACAAAACAGAAAAATCCCGTCTTGCCGCTTACGTTCCTTTGTTTATCGGTGCTGTCATGTTCTGGGCCATTCAGGAACAGGGAGCGACCATTCTTGCGGTATACGCTGATGAACGCATAAGACTTTCATTGGGCGGATTCGAACTTCAGTCATCATGGTTCCAATCATTAAATCCATTGTTTGTCGTCATTTTTGCGCCAATATTCGCATGGCTCTGGATGAAGCTTGGCAAACGCCAGCCGTCTACACCAGTTAAATTCTCAATCGGAATTATTTTAGCCGGATTGTCATTTATCATTATGGTATTCCCTGCTATGCAAGGAAAAGAAGCACTCGTAAGCCCGCTTTGGCTCGTTCTCAGCTTCCTGCTTGTCGTGCTTGGAGAGCTGTGCCTGTCTCCAGTCGGTTTATCCGTGACAACGAAACTGGCACCAGCTGCCTTCTCTGCACAGACAATGAGTATGTGGTTTCTGACGAACGCAGCAGCACAAGCGATCAATGCCCAAGTAGCCGGATTGTTTGATAAAATTCCTGAAACAATGTACTTCGGCACCATCGGTTTGATTTCTATCGTTCTTGGCGGCATTCTCCTGCTGCTCTCGCCGGTTATCAAACGCGCGATGAAAGGGGTCTTATAATCAGAAACAGCCCGCGGATGTTGATCTGCGGGCTGTTTTTTTATTGATCCAGCCATTTGCTGAAGCTTTGAGAAAAGGCTTCCGGTTCTTCCAGCATCGGCTGATGGCCGCTCCTTTCAAAAATAACCTTATCCACATGGGGATATAAACCGTCAACTGCATCCCATAGCGCAACGGGCGCAACCAAATAATCATATCTCCCTAATCCGATATACACCGGCATACGAACATCAGCTAACCGCTGAAGAAGATCAATCCGGGCAAATGTATTGCCCCATAATTCATCAATGATCGGCATATTCGTGAATACGCCATCCCATAAGGCAGCTGCATGCGGCCGCTCTTGATAAAAGCTTTTCGCTTCAGCGCGAATACACATGTGCACAAAGCGCCTTTCAGGATCTTTGTCGATGTCCTGCGGCAAATTCGCGATGTCTTTTTCAAAGCGTTTCTTTCTCTCAAGGCTGGCTGTTTCCATGAAAAATGATTCGCTTTTTCGCTGTCTTTCTTCACTGTTATCAGGCGCAGTATTAAAGAGCGCCACCTTCCGAACTTGTTTGGGATATGTCCTGGCATACTCTAAAGCCATAAAAGCGTGCCCGGAATGTCCCAGGATAGTAACATCCTCAAGCTGAAGAAATGTTCTCATCCTTTCGATATCAGCCAAGACGGCATCAAGCCTCGAATCCTCCGCACGAAGCTCCCGCTTAGGCTTAGCAAATCCCCTATGGTCGATAAAGACCCATTGATATTTCTGTTTGATATCTGAGGAAAAAAGGCGCGGATAGTAAACCGCACTCCCGATCACAAGGATGGGTGCGCCCTCGCCCTCAATTTGATAAGCTAAATCAAAGCCGTCCGAGTGACAGATCCCCGCACGTTCCATTTCTCACGCCCCCTTTGTTTTCATTATATAAAAAAAGCCTGACGCATGGCGTCAGGCTATCGATATTACCGTTTTAAATCTTCCAGGGTCTTTTCCCATCTGCCCAGCACCTCTTCAGGTCTGTGAAGCTGTATACGGACACCAGAAGTCAAATCAGCGTATTTCGCAACGTCCTCCTTCACTGAAACGATGCGGCAGGAAAAACGGTCTCTTTCATATTCGGCATCTTTCAAAGGCGGTAAAGGCGCGCATTCAAGCTTTACATAATAGGCCGCTCCCTTCCACCACGCCGTGAACTGTGCTTTTCCTGTGCGAAGGATGTTGGCCGAAGTCATTGTGTTTTTCCACAGAGCGATTCGGATATCAGTTCGGCTCAGCGCGATGATTTCACCTGCACTGATCATAGCGGCATGCGGCCAGCCATCCTCTGATACTGTTTGCAGAACGAAGGCCTCATGCTGCTTCTCATTCAGGCAGCTCCCGTCAAGCAGCTCAAAGAGACGGTCTGACATACAGTTCACGCGGATCAAGCCTTTCGTTCCGGCACCGCCGGAACTTCAATTGCTGTTTCTGTTTCCTTTGGATCAATTTTAAACGCTGGATTGTATTTTTCGGGATTCGTAATGCTTTCCGGTTCACAGGATCTCCATGTAAAAAAGCATGTTTGGCACTGATAAACTTCCCATGCGCCTTCTACAGGCGATTTGCTCATGACTTCTCCCTTTTTTGAGTCGCAACGAGGACATGTATGCATTTCGAACATCCTTTCCTTATTTATTCATTAAATCCATTAGTTTTTGTTCCCATTCTTTCGTTGTTAGCGGAGAATCAAGCGGCTGTGAATAATGGCCTCTTGTTTCCGGCGCAACCGGTGTAGTGGCGTCGAGAATCATTTTGTGAGTGATTCCTGATGGATTGGATCCCGGATCAAGCGGCAGGACAGATAAGTCCGGAATGATGACCGCATCGTGTTTCGGATGCATTTTGGTCGAAAGCGCCCACATGACCTGCGGAAGGTTGAATGGATCGACATCCTCATCAACGACAATGACCATTTTGCAGTAGCCGAGTCCGTGCGGCGTTGTGAGTGCGCGCATGCCGACCGCTTTCGCAAACCCGCCATAGCGGGTTTTTGTGGAAACAATCGCGATTAAACCGTGTGTGTACATGGCGTTCACTGCCACAATTTCGTTCGGGTACGCTTCTTTTAACTGCTGATAAAGCGGCACGCATGTGTTAATGCCGATCATGTAATCGCATTCTGTCCAAGGCATGCCTAAGTATAAATGTTCAAAGATCGGATTGTTTCTGTGATAGACGCGTTTAATTTTGATAATCGGCATGCTGCGTCCGCCGGAATAATGGCCTGTGAATTCACCGAACGGCCCTTCATATTCGCGCTCTCCGGCAATAATCTCACCTTCAAGCACCACTTCAGCGCCCCACGGAACATCAAGATCAGACAGCTTTGATTTGACGATGCGATATGGTTCGCCTTGAATCGCGCCTGCCATTTCGTATTCTGATTGATCATAGAGAAGCGGAGTCGATGCCGCCGTTGTAATGACCGGCTCACAGCCGAGCGCAATGGTGACCGGAAGATTGATGCCGCGTTCTTCAGCTTGGCGCAGATGGATTGCAATATCGTGCTGCGGGACAGGCTGAATGCCGAGACGGTCTTTTCCTTTGACCTGCATTCTGTAAATGCCGACATTTTGTTTGCCGAAGTTGTCAGGGTCCTCAAGATCACGGGAAATGACACATGCTTTGTCTAAATAGTAGCCTCCATCACCCTGGTTAATTCTGAAAAGAGGCAGTATATCGAACAAATTGATATCTTCTGTGATTTCATTTTCATGAAATGGCGCTGTTTCCTCACGTTTGACCGGCATCGGAAACTGGTCATAACGCTTTGCGAATTCAAAAAACTGTTCTTTTACCGGTGTGTCTTTCGGCATGCCCAGCATCATGGCATGGTTTGGCCAAGAGCCGATGACATTCATCGCAATTCGCGCGTTATGATAGCCGTAAATGTTGTTAAATAAGAGCGCAGGGCTTTTATCGCCAAGATTGCTGGCTGCCCGTGCGGCGGCCCCTAAATCCGGTTCCGGCTTTACCTCTTCATTCACTGTAAGCAGCTGTCCTTCTTTTTCAAGGGCAGCGAGAAATTCTCTGAAATCTTGATAAGCCATGATCAAGCTCCTCCTTTTTGTTTTTCAATCCCATTCCAGCGCTTCGCTTCAGGAAGCCGAATGCCGAATTGGTCCAACGTTCTAAAAACAATATGGTCAACCATTTCCTCTAAGCTTCTCGGCTGATTATAAAATGCCGGCATCGGAGGAAGAATGATGGTGCCCATTTTCGTAAGCGCTAGCATATTTTCGAGATGAATTTGGTTCAAAGGCGTCTCTCTCGTTAAGAGGACGAGTTTTTTTCTCTCCTTGAGCATGACATCCGCCGCACGTGTCAGCAGATTATCCGCCATTCCGGTGCGAATGCTTGCGAGAGACTTCATGCTGCACGGCGCAACAATCATTCCATCGGTATCAAACGACCCGCTTGAAATGGCTGCCGCCTGATCCTTATGTGAGTAAGTGTATGTGGCCAGTTGTTCTACTTCTTGTAAGGTATAGCCTGTTTCGTGTTTGATCGTGACGTTTGCCCAAGGAGACACAACGAGATGGGTTTCCACTCCGGCGGCCTTCAGCCACTGTAGCAGCCTGACCCCGAAAATGGCCCCTGTTGCCCCTGTCATTCCGACAACGAGTTTCACTTTGCCCCCTCCTTTACGCTTGAATTCTGCTTTCATTTCAATCATACTCCTGATATATCCATATGAAAAATATCTATTAAATCTATATTTAATACCTAAAAGGTATGATAAGGAGGCGCTTTCTTTTGGATATTCGCCAGCTTCGATACTTCATTACCATTGCCCAAGAACAGAAAATCACGTCCGCAGCCAAAAAGCTTCACATGGCGCAGCCGCCTTTAAGCAGGCAGCTCAAACAGCTGGAGGACGAACTTGGTGTTGTCCTGTTTGACCGGAACAAGAAAAAACAAATGACTCTTACATATGAAGGAGCTGTTTTTCTAAAAAGAGCAAAAGAGATTCTGCATAGGTTTGAAGATGCAGTCATTGAGGTACAGGAGCTGAAGGAGGAAGTAGCCGGCACACTTGCCGTGGGATCAACGATTTATTGCGCGGCTCTGATGCTTGAAAAAGTAACACAGATCAAAGAGAGATACCCCCATCTCACCTTTAATATTTGGCCCGCGACACTGTTGGAACTACTGGAAAGCCGGCAAATCGATGCGGCGGTCACGACAACACTGATCAAAAGTGACACAGTACAATTCAAACAGCTTGATGACATTCCATGTGTGCTCGTGCTTTCAGATGAAGCCGGATATCCGTGCGGAGACACCATTAAGATGGAGGACATTCCTTCATTTCCGCTGATCCTGCTGAGGCCTGTCAACGGAAAAGGCGTCTATAATCAGGTCATGAATGAATTTCACCGTTTGAACCTGGAGCCGCGCATTGTTTGTGAATGCCACGACTCTGCAACTTTGCTCAGCCTCGTGTCATCCGGATTCGGCGCGTCTATTTTGCCCGTCACAATGATTCCCGTTCATATGAGAAATCACGTTCACACCGTTCATATCGAAAATAATCCCTTCATTATGACACCGGCTGTCATGTGGAGAACGGACAGTTATTTGCCTAAACCGGCACAGCAATTTTTGGATTTATTTTAAAAGATTTTGCCTTATGAAAACCAATTACTTGACTCATACTAAAAAAAAGTTATCCTTTAGATTTGTAAGCTATTTTTTTATTTCAATAAAATCAACCAGAAAAGTGGGGAATAAGATGAAAAAAGCATTATTGGCTTTATTCATGGTCGTAAGTATTGCAGCTCTTGCAGCTTGCGGAGCAGGAAATGACAATCAGTCAAAAGATAATGCCAAAGATGGCGATCTTTGGGCTTCAATTAAGAAAAAAGGTGTGCTCACAGTCGGAACGGAAGGAACATATGAGCCGTTCACTTACCACGACAAAGACACTGATAAACTGACTGGCTATGATGTCGAAGTAATCACAGAAGTCGCAAAACGCCTCGGGCTTAAAGTCGACTTTAAGGAAACACAGTGGGACAGCATGTTTGCCGGCCTGAATTCCAAACGGTTTGACGTTGTTGCCAACCAAGTCGGAAAAACAGATCGTGAAAATCAATATGATTTCTCAGATAAATACACAACATCAAGAGCCGTTGTCGTAACGAAAAAAGACAACAACGATATTAAGTCTGAAGCAGATGTAAAAGGAAAAACGTCAGCTCAATCACTGACAAGCAACTACAACAAATTAGCTACAAATGCCGGCGCGAAAGTAGAAGGCGTTGAAGGCATGGCGCAGGCCCTTCAAATGATCCAGCAAGGCCGCGTCGATATGACATACAACGATAAGCTTGCCGTATTGAACTACTTAAAAACATCTGGCAATAAAAACGTGAAAATCGCGTTTGAAACAGGTGAGCCTCAGTCAACATATTTCACGTTCCGTAAAGGAAGCGGCGAGGTTGTTGATCAAGTCAACAAAGCATTAAAAGAAATGAAAGAGGACGGGACTCTTTCTAAAATTTCTAAAAAATGGTTCGGCGAAGATGTTTCTAAATAATCTGCCGGCATTGACGCTTGGCACGGCGATCCCGTGGGATCTGGTGCAGCAGTCATTCTGGCCGATACTTTCAGGGGGAATCTACTATACGATTCCCCTTACGATTCTTTCCTTTATATTTGGAATGATCCTGGCGCTGATTACAGCGCTTGCCAGAATGTCGAAAGTGAGACCTTTGAGATGGGTGTTCAGCGTATACGTATCCGCAATACGCGGCACTCCTCTTCTCGTTCAATTGTTCATTATTTTCTATCTGTTCCCGGCCTTTAACGTCACATTAGATCCATTTCCAAGCGCAGTTATCGCCTTTTCATTAAACGTCGGCGCCTATGCATCTGAAATCATCCGGGCATCTATTTTATCCGTGCCGAAAGGGCAATGGGAAGCCGGCTACACAATTGGCATGACACATCAAAAAACGCTGTTCCGCGTCATTTTGCCGCAGGCGTTTCGTGTGTCGATCCCGCCATTATCCAATACCTTTATCAGCCTGATTAAAGATACATCCCTCGCCTCTCAAATTCTGGTCGCTGAGCTGTTCAGAAAAGCCCAGGAAATCGGCGCGCGGAATCTTGATCAAATTTTAGTGATCTATATTGAAGCAGCCTTTATTTATTGGATTATCTGCTTCCTGCTTTCACTCGTCCAGCATGTCATCGAACGGCGTCTTGACCGCTACGTGGCCAAATAAGGAGGTTCCGAGTATGCTTACCGTTAAAGGATTAAACAAATCATTCGGTGAAAATGAAATTTTAAAAAAGATAGATATGAAGATTGA
Source organism: Bacillus sp. PS108 (assembly GCF_037963335.1). Classification (NCBI taxonomy): domain Bacteria; kingdom Bacillati; phylum Bacillota; class Bacilli; order Caryophanales; family Bacillaceae; genus Bacillus; species Bacillus sp. PS108. Next base: position 406,137 of record NZ_CP150155.1, on the reverse strand, counting down.
AAAAGGAAAAGTCATCGCCATACTTGGGCCTTCAGGTTCAGGGAAAACGACGCTGCTCCGCTGCCTGAACGCTCTGGAGATCCCGAATCGCGGAGAGCTTGCATTTGATGATTTCTCCATCGATTTCTCCAAAAAGGTGAAACAGGCGGATATCCTAAAGCTTCGCCGAAAATCCGGAATGGTGTTTCAGGCGTATCACCTGTTCCCGCACCGCACAGCCCTCGAAAACGTGATGGAGGGCCCTGTTCAGGTGCAAAAACGGAACAAAGAGGAAGTCAGAAAAGAAGCGATTCAGCTTCTTGATAAAGTCGGATTGAAGGACAAAATGGATTTATATCCATTCCAGCTTTCCGGCGGACAGCAGCAGCGCGTCGGCATCGCCCGCGCACTGGCGATTCAGCCTGAGCTCATGCTGTTTGACGAACCGACCTCAGCGCTTGATCCCGAGCTTGTCGGAGAGGTGCTGAAGGTTATCAAGGACTTGGCCAATGAAGGCTGGACCATGGTCGTCGTGACCCACGAAATCAAGTTCGCGCAGGAAGTTGCGGATGAAGTCATCTTCATCGACGGCGGCGTTATCGTGGAGCAAGGACCGCCGGAGCAAATTTTCTCCGCACCAAAAGAAGAACGGACACAGCGGTTCTTGAACCGGATTTTGAACCCGCTGTAATAAGAAAAACAGGGCGCCCGCGCCCTGTTTCAGATTATTGACAAAATCCTAAAACGATATTCGTTTTAGGATTTTGTGATTTTCAGCGTGATTGAAAACCTTTGAAGTCTAGGAAGGGCGAGCATTGGAGCACAGCGAATGTTAAATTCGTGAGCACCGAAGCACAGGCCTGACAACGAATGCAAGGATTTGCCAACACGCTGAACAGGGCGCCTGCGGCGGCCCTGTTTTTTTGTTGAGCCCCTTTCGCCTATTCCGCCCTTCTGTCAGATGTGCTACAATGACAATCGACTGATTTTTACGAAAGAAGGGACCTCACGTGAAGCAAGAACTTGTTCTGCGCTGGACATTTTATTTTGCCGGTTTGATCATTTTGGCTTTTGGTGTATCCCTGACGATAGAAGGAAAAGCACTCGGCATTAGTCCGTGGGATGCATTTCATTACAGCCTGTTTCAGCACTTCGGGCTTACCGTCGGCCAGTGGTCCATCATTATTGGAGCGCTCATCGTCGGATTCACGTCATTGTTTACGAGAGCTTGGCCGAAAATTGGGGCCCTCCTGAATATGGTGCTCATTGGTGTATTTATAGATTTTTTCAATTTCATTCTGCCTGCCCCCTCGACCTACACAGGCTCGATCATCGTCTTCTCTCTAGGCGTGGTGCTGATCGGTTACGGCGTCGGTGTTTATGTATCAGCAGGCCTTGGCGCGGGGCCGCGTGATTCACTGATGATGCTGATTACCGAAAAAACCGGCTGGAATGTGCAATGGGTGCGGAACGGCATGGAAATAACCATTTTGTTTGCGGCATGGGGTATGGGCGGGCCGATCGGTTTTGGCACCATTTTGACCGCCATCCTCACCGGACTTATTTTGCGCTTTTCATTGCCCCAGTCAATCCAGTTGCTGAATTATGCTGTGGCAAGGCGGACAGCCGCTGTGAAAGCATCTCCGCCTGTACACTAAAACAAAGCCGCCTTGGCTTTGTTTTTTTATTTTCTCCTCTATATGAGTCTTGTGGAAGTATGATAGGATGGTTTTGACAATCTTTTGCAGACGGAGGATCTAGAATGAAGATTTACGGAATTTATATGGACCGCCCGCTTTCACAGGAAGAAAATGAACGGTTCATGTCTTTCATATCACCTGAAAAACGGGAGAAATGCCGGAGATTTTATCATAAAGAAGATGCTCACCGCACCCTGCTGGGAGATGTGCTCGTTCGCTCAGTCATAAGCAGGCAGTATCAGTTGGACAAATCCGATATCCGCTTTAGCACGCAGGAATACGGGAAGCCGTGCATCCCTGATCTTCCCGACGCTCATTTCAACATTTCTCACTCCGGACGCTGGGTCATTTGCGCGTTTGATTCACAGCCGATCGGCATAGATATCGAAAAAACGAAACCGATCAGCCTTGAGATCGCCAAGCGCTTCTTTTCAAAAACAGAGTACAGCGACCTTTTAGCAAAAGACAAGGACGAGCAGACAGACTATTTTTATCATCTATGGTCAATGAAAGAAAGCTTTATCAAACAGGAAGGCAAAGGCTTATCGCTTCCGCTTGATTCCTTTTCAGTGCGCCTGCACCAGGACGGACAAGTATCCATTGAGCTTCCGGACAGCCATTCCCCATGCTATATCAAAACGTATGAGGTCGATCCCGGCTACAAAATGGCTGTATGCGCCGCACACCCTGATTTCCCCGAGGATATCACAATGGTCTCGTACGAAGAGCTTTTATAAATGGCTCATCAACAGCTTGACACCGCGCTCAATATCTTCCGTTTTCACATTGGAAATATTGATTTTTAATAGATTTTCTTTCGGATAATCTGATAAATAATGACGGTCTATCGCCTCAAGGAGAACCCCTTGTTTTTCCAGTCTATGAATCACTCTTGAGGCGGGCAGATCCTGAGGAAGCACCAGATGGGTGTGCATACAGGGTGCCTGCCCGCTGGAGAACGTAAAGCGTCCGCTCCCCAGCTGCCTGTGAGTTCGAATGGCTTGATGTAGCCTCAGCGACCGCTCTTTATAAGAATCTCTGATTTTCTCCTTATGCCTGCCGTACATACCGCTTTTCAGGTAAATCTCCAATGCCGCTTGAGAAATCATCGAACAGTCGATGTCGTTCAGCTTTTTGTACGCATAGAACGTGTCAGTCAGCGCTTCGGGCAAAACAGCCGCCCCCACGCGGAGGCCGGGGAACATCATTTTCGAGAAGCTTTTCAAATAGATGACATGTGAGGACAGATCATATGCGTACAGCGGATCTGCCTTTTTATTTTCCTCCAGATCACCGAGGTAATCATCCTCAACGAGATAGACATCATACGCTTCTGCCAGTCTCACAAGCTCCTGTTTATCACGCTCTGACAATGAGCACCCAAGCGGGTTATGGAAGCGCGGCATCGTATAAAAAAATTTAATCGATTCTGTTTGAAATAACCGCTCAACCTTGGCTATATCAAGCCCTTCTTCCGTTCGTTTCACCCCGATGGCGGGAATCCCAAGTGTCTCAAGCTGTTCGACCATCAAATGGTAGCCCGGCTGTTCAATGGCGATCTTCTCTTTCCCATTTGGGAACGGCATGGCACAAAGCAAGGATAACGCCTGCTGGACACCTGATGTAATGAAAATATGCCGTTCATCCGCAAATACCTGTTGAGTGGCCAAGAGCTTTCGGAGTACGCGGATGAGTGAGGGAAGCCCCTTTGGCGTCCCATAAATAAACAAATCGTTTTTGTATGTATCAATCGCTTTGTTGATGCAGTGCTGAAAATCAAGATACGGAAACACATCTGGGTCCGGCGCAGATGTGGCAAAGTCGATGGGGCCAGGCTGCCCGCTTTTTGATTTCCCTGCCTTTTTCACAATATAATAGCCGCTTTTTGGAACAGAATAGATAAGGTGGCGCTTTTCCAGCTCCTGCAGCGCGCGGATCACTGTGCTTTTGCTGACTTGGTAGCGGGCGGACAGCTGACGGATAGATGGAAGCCTGTCTCCTTCTTGATAGGCGGTGCTTTGCATCATCTCCTCTATCCTCGTTAATAGACTCATATATTTTTCCATGCCTTCTCCCCCTGTTTTGTACCGGTACAGTTCATTGTTTTTCTCATTGTACCGTTCTGACCGCGGCCATACAATAAAGGGAGCGACCGGCGCTGCAATTCAGGTAAAGGAGCCCTTCCCATTATGGTTAAACATCAGCAAGCCCCCGCTTATATAGCGGCTATTTTATATTCGTTCATTATCGGTTTATCCTTTCTATTCGTAAAAATCGCACTGCAAACAGCAGAGCCGTTTGATATTTTGGCGCATCGGTTCACCATTGCGTTTGCTGCGGCCACTGTACCGATCTTATTCGGCTGGGTAAAGCTATCAATCCGCGTAAAGGACGTCATTGCCATTTTGCCGCTCGCCCTGCTGTATCCCGCGTTATTTTTCAGCTTTCAGGCATTCGGCCTTGTGTACTCGTCCTCCTCTGAAGCGGGAATTATTCAGGCAGCCATTCCGATTTTCACGATGGTCTTTGCCGCTTATGTTTTAAAGGAACGCCCAACGTGGACGCAAAAGGGGTTCACGGTTTTATCCGTTGCCGGCGTCATGTTTATTTTTGTGATGAAAGGCGTTGACGTGGAATCAGCCAGCTTAAAAGGGTCTTTGCTGATCCTATTGTCCGCTTTGTCTTCAGCGATGTACAATACTGCTGCCAGAAAAATGACGCAGCGGTTCAAGCTGACAGAGCTCACCTACATCATGTCAGCCATCGGCTTTGTCGTCTTCAACGCCATCGCCCTTGTGCGTCACGGAGCGGCGGGAACAGTCGGCACTTATTTTCTGCCGTTCCGGGAGCCCGGCTTCGTTCTCGCCATTGTGTATTTGGGCGTGCTGTCTTCACTTGTCACTTCATTTCTGTCTAACTATACGCTGTCGCGAATTGAGGCGTTTAAAATGAGTGCTTTTAATCATGTATCTACCATTGTGACGATGATTGCAGGAGTTGTGATTCTTAACGAAAGCCTGGCCTGGTATCATCTTGCCGGGGCTGTTTGTATTATGATTGGCGTGGTGGGGAGCAATATCAATCTGGAGAAAAAAACAAAGCGCCCTGGTATGCCTGCAAAAAAATGAGAAATTATGCTAGACTGAAAGGAAAAACATGGTTAGAGGTGTAGGTTTACCGTATGATTCAATATGCTAGTGAAAGTATCAATCTTCCAGGAGAAATCGCTTTTAAGGATGTAAGAGAAATCTTTTTTTATCAAATCGCAAAAATATCATGCTTTTACTTTCTGTTGTTTTGCGCCATATTTGCTGCAGTTAACTTCATTAACGGATGGCCCCGTATCGTTTATGGCAGTGACGCGCTTAACTTGTTTATGAACAGTATGTTGATTATCGTGATGTCCGTTCTGTTTACACTGCTGCTTCTCCTTCTTCTATATGTGAAGTTTTCCAGAGCATACAAGAAGAACGAACGGATGAAATCGAAAAGAACATATACTCTGAACCAAGAAGGAATTCGTATATGTTCTAAAAAATATGACCTCATTTTCAATTGGGATGAAATTACAGCTGTTTTCGAATATAAAAATATCTTCAGGGTCAATACATCAAGTGGCCAATATATTGCGATCCCCAAACATTTTTTTCACTCCGAAGAGGAGATGAACAGATTCAAGGAGATTATCCTTAAAAATACCGAAACAAAAAAACTCAAATTTAAAAAGGATCAGCATTGACAGTGCTGATCCTTTTATATTGAATGGTGGGTTTCTTTTGCCTTCTGTTTATCTAAAAACGGCACCAGCTCTATTACAGCCGATAAACCCACAAACACGATGCACACAGCGACAATCAGCAAATAACCATGAGTCATGTCAAAAAACAAACCGCCCGCATACACGCTAAGAGCTCCGGCAACCTGATGGATAAAGAAATTGATGCCTAACAGCGATCCGATCAATCCTGTTTGATAGCTTTCCGAAATTGACGCCGCGGTCAGCGGGATCACGCCTGTGTAACTGAGCCCGAATAACAGGATAAACCCGAAGTACCAAAGGTCGCTGTGATGAATTCCGAGAATGGGAATGAGCAGGCAAATGAGGCTGAGCAGCCGAATGAAAAATAAGATGGATAGCATGACGCTTCTGCTGCCGAGGAGATCTGACAGCCAGCCCGCCAATAATCCGCCAATGATGATAAATGCCCCGAACGCGGCCATCATTCCGTTGACATGAGAGACATGCGCATCCTTCAGTATCGGGACGAGGTGAGCATCAATAATTCCCATTGTAAATCCGCAAGTAAACACGCCGAAGTACAGGATATGAATGAGGCGGGATTGCTTCATCACGTTCCAAAACCCTCGCCAATCATAAGATTTTTTCACAGTTTCCGCTTGCGCATGTGGCGGGTGCTTCATCCCAAAGACGAGGAGCGGCAGCAGAACAGCCGCCATGACGATTCCCAAAATGGTATAGGTGCTCTGCCAGCCGGCATGATACGGAGCCGCAGCCCAAATGGGCGAGAGAAGCAGCAGGCCCGCAGAGTTGGCATTGGTCAAAATAGCAAGCGCCAGACCTTTATGTGTGTCAAACCAACGGCTGATGAAGTACTGGGTCGTCACGCCGACCGCGCAGGAATAGCCGATTCCGCCAAGCACACCGTAAATGGCGGAAAACACATGAACATTCGGTGAATAAGGAAGCACCAAAAAGCTTGCGCTGATGCAGACAGCTCCCAGCGCCATAATTTTTCTGACACTGAAACGGTCGATAAAAAAACCGACAAAAAACTGGACGATGCCGGTTGTGATCATAAAAATGCTGACAGAAACCGAGATCAGCGACCTGTCGGCATGGAAGGCATCTGCCATTGGCAGCATAAAAAATTGAAAGGAATTTCTGAATGAGTTCATTCCGATGGCGAAAACAAACGTAAACAGCAATACAAACCATTTCATCCTGGGAGACGTGCGCATGTTTCGACCTGCCTTTATTTGAGTATTTCGACTATTATACCATGCAAAAATTGGCATTCAACACAAAAAAAGCGGAACAGCCGAAGCTGTCCGCTTTTGATCACGGTTGAATGATCGGATGCTGATTCAAGATCGCAAAAATCCGTTCTGCGACTTCTTCCGTTTGTGACAGCAGGAACATGTGCCCGCCGTCAAATTGATGGAATGTGATGTCTTTTGCCCACTTCTTCCACCCTTCCGCATCTCGTATGCATTTTTTATCATCAAGCCCGTTAAAGACATGAACAGGCGACTGGATCTGGGCCAGATCGAAAAGCTCAAATTGTTCAAGAGCCCGGTAATCTGATCGGAAAGAAGGCAGGAAAAAGGACATGACCTCCTTATTTTCAACAAGCTCTGCGGGCATTCCGCCTAATTGGATAATATGATCGAGAAACTGATCATCAGGCAGGTGGGACACTTTCTTCCGCTGAATATGAGGCGGCTGGATTGCAGAAATGATAACCGCCTGCGGAAAGACGCCTTCACGCTCAAGCTTTTGCGCCAGCCTGAAGGTGATCATTCCACCCATACTGTGTCCGAACAGCACAAACGGCCGATCAGGGCGAAGGTTCAGTTCTTGCTTGTACAAATCCGTCAGCTCTTCGAGATCCTCAATGGCTGACGTTTGATTCGTGCCGTGTCCCGGCGGCTCGGCAGCGAGCATCTCGCACTCCCCCTGCAAAAAAGCATGGAGAGGGCGAAACGACGCCGAATAGCCGCCGGCAAACGGAAAACAGATGAGCTGTGTTTTTTCCGACGCATCAAATGATTTGAAGAGTTGGCTCATTGGCTGTCTCCTCCTTTCATCACTTCATTTATGAAACCGTTACGGTTTGTGTATTAAGAAATTCGAGCAAAATCCCGGCATTCCTATCTAGCGTTTCGCCCTGCAGCATTTCTGCGTGTGTTCCGAAGCCTCTTTTCACACGGTAAACACCTGTTGTAGCTTCTTCCCATGATGCAAGCCATTCCGGCATGTCAAAATCAGCGCCGGAAGTCAACAGATCAATATCTGCTTTCACCTGGCCTGTGCTGATCAGGTTGACGTAGTATGAGTAAAAGGCATGTGTTTTTTGCTTGAGGCCTTGTTTGACGGCTTCGCTGTTGAGCGCTTCATTGTCCCGATTGACATTCATCAACGCTTCGACATCACTTTCAACCGTGCGTCCGTCCAGATCACTGACACCTTGTTTTTTATAGGAATCCACCATGATGATCCGCTGAACAATACGGCCTTGTTCCTCAAGCTTTTTCGCAGCTTCAAACGCCAGGCTGCATCCCGCTGAATATCCAAACAATGTTAAAGGCCCTTCCGGCTGCAGCTTCTGGATCAAATCCGCATAGCGGTCAAGCCGGTCTTCCTCCTCAATAAAATCAAAGGCGCACAGCTTGTATGACGGCAAGCGGCTGGACAGATTTTGGTACATAAGACCATAGCCCAAGACCGGCGGGAATGCGAAAATGATCTGCTCCTGATCCTGATTCATTATCGTTACATCCTGCAAGCCATCAGGGCCCCCGTTTTTCAAATACGCTGAAATACCGGCGATCGTCGGCGCTTCAAACAAAAGCTTTACTGGAAGATCAATCCCGAGCTCTTTCTTGATGCGGGACGCGGCGGTCATGGCCTTCAAGGAATGCCCTCCGAGCGCAAAGAAATCGTCATGAATGCCAATTTGCTTTCTGCCGAGAACCTCAGACCATATTTGTGCGATTGTTTCTTCCATCTCGTTCCGCGGTCCAATCCATTCTTCCGCCAGCTGATCCTGATCAGGTTTTGGGAGCAGCCGTTTATTGACTTTCCCGTTCGTCGTTAAAGGAATCTCATCCAAGAAGGTAAAGGTTTGCGGCACCATGTAAGCAGGAAGCTGTTTTTTCAGGTGCGCCTTCACGTCCTCAGCTGAAAGCTGCGTCCGGTTCACAAGGTAGGCATTGATTGATGCATCGCCAGACTCAGGGCGGTCCGCCACAACGACCGCATCTTTCACACCTGGGTATTCCTGCAGCTGCTTTTCGATTTCTTCAAGCTCAATCCGGTGTCCGCGTATTTTGACCTGGTCGTCAATACGGCCGGCGTATTCAATCGTTCCATCCGGCAGCCAGCGCGCTAAATCCCCTGTGCGGTAAAGCGTTTCTCCCGGCTTGAACGGGTTCTTAATAAACTTTTCCTTCGTGAGGTCAGCACGATTTACATATCCTTTTGACACGCCCATTCCGCTGATGCACAGTTCACCGATCGCCCCGAATGGCTGGAGCTGGCTTTGCTCGTTCAGAATATAAACACTGGCATTGCTGATCGGCTTTCCAATCGGCAATGAGGAGATGGAATCCGGCAGATCATGCACGACGTGAGCTGTCGCAAACACTGTTCCCTCAGTCGGCCCGTAGCAGTTAATCAGCTTGCCCGGCCCCATGACCCGCAGCGCTTTTCTGACATGAGGCACTGAGGCGCGCTCTCCGCCGAATAATATACAGCGAAGCCCCTTCATCCAATCCTCTCCCGCATCCGTGAGAAGATTAAATAGTGCGGTTGTCGCAAACATGACATTGACATTCTCTTGCAGAATCAGATCTGTGAGCCGTTCTGTATCAAGCAGCGTATGTTCGTCTGCGATAATGAGCCGTGCCGCATTCAGCATAGAAGCATAGAAATCAAAGGTAAATGCGTCAAAGGCGTAATTCGAAACAGACAAGAACGTATCCTGATCAGAAAATGCCATGTAGTCTACATGCTTGACCAAACCTTGAATATTGGCATGAGTGGTCATATTGCCTTTTGGCTTTCCGGTTGTGCCGGACGTGTACATGATATATGCCGGATCATTAGGATCAATCGCATTTGCAGGATCGCTTGCCTGTTCTTCAAACCGTGTTTGATCATCGATGAAGAGCGTTGTGCCTGTATACGGCAGCTCAGCCGCTTGTTCTTTCATCTCCTGATGCGTCAGAAGACAGGCTGCCGCACTGTCAGCCAGCATATACGAGATTCGGTCCTCTGGCAGCTTCGGATCAACCGGCAGATAGGCTGCTCCCGCCTTTAATACACCGAGAATGCCAATCACCAGTTCAAGTGAGCGCTTCGTGTACAGCGCTACAACAGAGCCTTTGCCCGCACCTTGTTTTTGCAGCCGGCGTGCAAGGCGGTTCGCTTCCTCATCTAATTCGCGATAAGACAGGGTCTGGCCGGAATACGTAAGCGCCGGCGCATCCGGATTGACGTTCACTGCTTCCTTGAACCATTCCGTCAGAGGCTTTGTTTCATGAGCTTGAGCCGGCGGGTTTAAGCCGGTTAGCAAAAATTCTCTCTCCCTGTCGTCAACGAGGTTGATCGTGCTGACAGGCTGATCCGGATTCTGGATGAGCTGCTGAATTGCTGTGAGAAGCTGAGATTTCAAGCGCAGGATAAACGCCTCATCAAACACATTCTCGTTATAAGCAAGCTTAATCAGCATCTCATCTCCCGGGGAAGCCATCAGGTTGAGATCATAATTCGACTTCTCAAAAACATGAACATCCACCATATCAAAGCCGTTTTCACTGCTTTCTTCATTTTTCGCATCCTGAAGCGGATAGTTCTCAAAAACAATGATGTGGTCAATCAGTTTCGGCTGATCGGCCTGGCTTTGGATGTCATAAAGCGGCACATATTGGTGCGGCTCAGACTGCAGCGATTGCTCCTGCAGCTGCTTGAGCAAGCCGTTAAATGTGATACCCTCCGACAGCTTCACACGTCTCGGGACAACGTTGATAAACAGCCCGACCATATGTTCAACGCCTTTGATTTCCGCGGGACGCCCTGAAACAACTGTACCGAAGGCCAAATCGCCAGACTGCTGATAGCGGCTGATCAATACGCTCCAGACTGCCTGCAGCGCCGTACTTAAAGTGGTATGCTGCGATTTTGCAAGCTCAGTAAAAGCCTTTGTTTCCGCCTCCGGCAGTGAAAAGAGCAGCTCTTTCGGCTCATAGCCGTCCTTTTGTTTCTTTCTTTGCTCCGCAAACGTCGTTTGTCCTTCAAAGTCCTCTAAATATTCGCGCCAGTAACGCAGTGATGCTTGTTTATCCTGCTTTTCAAGCCACTTGATGTAGTCTTTATACGGTTTGACGGGCGGCAGGCTGTACGGCTTTTGTTCGCGCAGAGCATTGTATACCTTAAATAGATCCTGTACGACGATGCCGAAGCACCATCCGTCCAAAATAATGTGGTGGTAGCTCCACACCCATTCAAAGCTTTCTTCAGCTTTCTTGAAAATGGCTGCCCGCATCGGAATATCCCGCGTCAAATCAAAACCCCTGATCTTATCCTGTTCTTTGTACTCATTGATTTTGGCTGTTTGCTCGCTGCCCGTTAAGTGTGTCAGATCTATTTCTTCTATTTGGAACTGCCGTTTTTTCAATACGACTTGGACAGGCCTTTTTACTTTTTCGTGAATGAACACGGTACGAAATACATCGTACCGGTCCATGATCACATTCATGCTTTCTTCAAGACATTTGATATTCAAGCTACCTTTTACTTTCATCGTGATTTGTTCAAGGTAAAAGCTTTGGCCGGGATTCAGGATGGCATGAAAAAGCATCCCTTCCTGCATCGGCGATAGGTAATACATATCTTGAACCTGATCCTTGCTAAATTGACTCATATGTTTCGCTCCCGCCTTCTGTAATTCCCTTGCGTTTTATTTTAAATTCTCCTCAAGCATGTCAAAGATATCTCCCATCTCGTCCATTTCAAGGTCTTCGGCGCTAAAGTCGCTTGGTGTGAATTCCTTGTCTTCTTTTTCCGTGCAATGGCGGATTAGCATCAGGAGGTTTTCTTTAAACCGTTCCATTCGCTCTTCAATCGTGGCTCTTTCAAACTCCTTTTCATTGTAGGAGCAGGAAAGCACAAACCGGCCGTTTCTGATCATGCCGCTGAAGCTTAAAGCGTACAGCGCCTCTGATTCTCCGCTTACTTGGCGCCCCATATCGAAAGCTGACGGTTCAAAGAAATCAGTTTTGACTTCACTGTCGAATTGGCCCAAATAGTTGAAGCTGATCTCCGGTGTGAAGCCCTTTGTTTCCGCTGTTTCTGTGAAATAACGAAGAATGCCGTAGCCAACACCTTTGTCGGGAATGCGGCGCAGGTTTTCTTTGACTGTTTTGATCACAGCCGAGGCATCTGCGTCAGATATGTCGAGCACAACAGGGTATTGTGCCGTAAACCAGCCGACCGTTCTGGAGATATTCACATTCGGGATGATGTCCTCCCGGCCGTGTCCCTCAAGGTTAATGCCGATTTTAGCACCCTCTGTCCATTCTTTCATTGTCAAACCGAGCGCGCTGAGAAGAATATCGTTGATTTCAGTTCCATATGGCTGATGAACATCTGTTAAAAGATGCTTAGTGTCTTCTGCCGTTAATTCACATAGGACAGATGATGTATCCTTGACGATCCGCTGCTCTGTTTCACAATCCTTAGGTAAAGGAGAAACCTGTTCAGCGGCAATTTGCGACCAGTATTCAGCCTGCTGTAAAAGATGCGCTGATTGGCTGAATGCCGCCAGTTCTTCCGCCCAATCCTTGAAGGAGTTTGTTTTTTGCGGGAAGACAAGGCTCTCTTCTTTCTCAGCCTGCATGTAGCCTGAAGCAAAGTCTTCAAGCAAAATCCGCCATGACACACCGTCGACCACGAGATGGTGTACAGCAATGAGCAGGTGATCCCCAGCTTCTGTGCGATATTGCTCCGCCTTTAAAAGCGGCCCGTTTCGCAGATCGAGACTGCTTTGCAGCTTGTTCGCGAGAAGCTTAATCTGGCTTCTCAGCATCTCTTCATCGGAGCCGTACAGATCCACGATTTCGAAGCTGACCTTGCTCTCACTGATCGGTTGATACGCCTGAACGATGTCCCCGTTTTCCTCACGATAGACCATGCGGAGCGCGTCATGATGCTCGATCAGCGCCTGCAATGTTTTCTCCACCCGTTCAGGGTCAAAGCCCTTCTTGGCGTGAAGCATCACCGATTGGTTCCAGTGGTGCTTGTTCGTGAAGTTCTTTTCAAAGAACCAGCGCTGGATCGGCGTCAGGATGATTTCGCCCTCCACCGGGCCTTGGTCTGCCTGTTTGCCTTCGGCACGCTCTACATATTGGGTGAGCTCTTCGATCGTCGGGTGCTGGAAGAGATCTTTCATTTCCAGCTTCCAGCCGTGCTGGTTCAAGCGGCTCGCCATTTGAATTCCTTTGATGGAATCTCCGCCAAGCGAGAAGAAATTGTCGGTGACACCGACTTCAGACATTCCAAGCACGTCCTGCCAGATGCCGGCAAGCAGCTCTTCCATGTCGGTCGTCGGGGCTTTGTATTCTCCGCTTCCCGCTTCGATGTCCGGCTCAGGCAAGGCTTTGCGGTCGACTTTGCCGTTTGCCGTAACCGGAAGCTCGTTCAGCGTCACCCAGAACACCGGGATCATGTAATCCGGCAGGGTTTCCTTTAGTGTTGATTTTAGTGCTTCTATATCAGCTGTTTCCGGGGTGACATACGCCGCGATCGCTGTATTGCCGCCTTTATCCTCGACAGCTGTCACCGCCGCATCCTGCACCTCAGAAAGCTGGGCGAGCTGGACTTCAATTTCTGAAAGCTCGATCCGGTAGCCGCGGACCTTGACCTGCTGGTCGATCCGGCCGATGTATTCGATGCCGCCGCCCGTCCATTTCACCAAATCGCCGGTGCGGTACATGCGCTCACCCGGCACAAACGGATCAGCGACAAACCGCTTCGCGGTTTCGTCTTCTCGATTCAGATAGCCTCGTGCCAGTCCGCGCCCCGCCACGCAAAGCTCTCCGGCTACGCCTTCCGGCTGCACCTGATTGCCCTCGCCGAGAATGTATACTCTCGTATTGGCAATGGCCCTTCCGATGGAAAGCGAGCCTTCCTCCGGATGGATTTCTGTACTCGTGGCAACGACCGTATTTTCTGTCGGCCCGTAGTTGTTGACGAGTGTGTACGGCTTTTTCACTGCCCGCTTCAGCTTGTCTCCTCCAGTGAGCAATACGCGAAGTGATGTGTTCTCAAGCTCCATGAACTGTTCCGCAAGCTGTGTCGGCAGGAACGTGATCGTTACGCCGTTCGTTTCGAAGTAATCGTTCAGGCGGACGATATCGAGGCGGATCGCTTCATCAATGACGTGAAGTTCAGCACCGATCGTCCAGGTCGGGAACATCTCCCAAATGGAAGCGTCGAACCCAAAGCCCGCGTACTTCGCACTGCGGTCCTCCACTGTCATGCTGAACGCGTCGTGGTGCCAGAAGCACAGGTTCACAAGCGCATGGTGCTCGACCATGACACCCTTCGGCTGTCCGGTCGTTCCAGACGTGTAAATCATGTACGCCAAGTTCTCCGCGGTTACAGCGGTTTCTGGATTTCCCTCGTCGTTTTCATCAAGCGGCAGGCTTAGAATTGTGCGGCTTCCGTCGAGAAGAATAACGTCTCCTGAGAAGCTATCCGGCACTGAAATGCCTTCCTGTTTCAAGAGAAGCTTCGCGCCGCTGTCCTGTAAAATATACTCAATCCGCTGATCCGGGTAGTCAGGATCAATCGGCACAAACGCCGCTCCGGCTTTCAAGACGCCGAGCACCGCGGCGGACATTTCAAGCGACGGCTTCGTGAGAATGCCGACTCGGTCATCCGGGCTAATGCCGCAGTCCATCAGAATCCGCGCGAGACGATTCGCCTTCGCATTCAGCTCGCCGTACGTCCAAGACTGGCCGTTGTATGTGACAGCCGGGCGGTCTTTGTGGCGCTGGACAGTCTCTTCGAATAGCTGATGAACCGTTTTGTCTGTCGGCACAGGCAGCGCTTTGCCCTTCCATGCCTCAAGAAGTGCTTGTTTTTCTGTCTCGGTGACGAGTGACAGGCTGGAAAGCGGCTGGTTCGGGTTATCCGCAACAGCCTTTAGTAGCCGCAGAACGTATTCGCTCCATTTTTCAGCTGTTTCTTTTGCGAACAGATCTGTCGCATATTCGAGCTGCAAGCCAATGCCATTTTCATCAGTAAATCCGCCCAGTGTCAGATCAAACTTAGAAGTTCCCTGATGAGCCTCATAAGGTGAAATGCTCAGATTTTGCAATGTAAGCTGTTCTTTATCAGGGTTTTCTGTCGTCACCATCACATTAAACAATGGGTTTCGGCTCATATCCCGAGGGAGATCAAGCTGATTAACCAGATCTTCAAACGGATACTCCTGATGCTCAAGCGCTGACAGGTTCGTCTGCTTTGCTTGCTCCAAAAGCTCCGCAAATGTTTGCTGTTCTTTCGCTTCCATTCTCAGGGCAAGTGTATTGACGAACATTCCCGGCATGTCCTGAACATCAGCATTCGTCCGGCCGGCAGTAACGGAGCCGATGACGATATCCCGCTGTCCGGAAATTTTGCTTAAAAAGACGTGGAAAACAGCATGGAGAACCATGTGCAAGGTCGTTCCGGTTTCGGCAAGCAGTTTTTCTACCGCCTTTGCCGTCTCACTTCCCGTACGGAAACGGATCGTATCTCCTTTAAAGCTTTGCACAGGCGGACGGGCATAATCGAGCGGGAGATCAAGCTCTGGCAGCTCGCCTGAAAGAACTGACAACCAGTACGCCTCATGCTCCTTCATCCGTTCTTTTTGCTCAGCTTCATTTTGCCAAACGGCGAAATCTTTATAATGAAGCGCCGGCTCCGGAAGCTGCTCTCCTTTGTAAAGCAGCGCCAATTCTTTTACAAAAATGCCTCTTGAGACGCCGTCTGCAATGATATGATGCATATCTAAAAGCAGCAAATGTTTTTTCGCTTCTATTCGAAGCAAAGCTGCGCGAATGAGCGGTGCGTCGTTTAAGTCGAATGGCCGGATAAATTCCTTAATCTTTTGGTCCGCTTCGTCTTCTTTGGCTTCAAACACATGAAGATCAACCTCCGCCTTCTCAATGATGCGCTGAACAGGCTCACCATTAGCTTCCATAAATGACGTCCGCAATGATTCGTGACGGTTCACAAGCTGATTGAGTGAGTCGCGCAGGCGCGAAATATCAAGCTCTCCTTCCATTAGAAGAACAGATGGCATGTTGTAGCTTATTGTCTGGCGGTCAAGCTGATTGAGCACGTACATCCGTTTCTGTGCGGATGACAATGGATACATAGCCTGCTTGTCAGCCGGCTTGAGGACTTGATGATCGCCTGAAACGGCAGACGCCTCCATATAAGCCGCCAGCTGGCGAACAGTCGGCTGCTCGAACAGTGCTTTAAGCGGTACGCTTTTCTCCAATTCCGCCTGAATGTTGGCAATCAGCATCATCCCTTTTAATGAATGGCCGCCTAAATCGAAAAAATTGTCGTCAATGCCGATGGCTTCTATGCCAAGCGTTTTCTGCCAAATGCGGCATAAGCTTTCTTCAAGCGCTGTCTCCGGTGCGGCCAATGCCTTGCCTCCGGATTGTGCCGCGTTCGGCTTCGGCAAAGCGTTTCTGTCGGTTTTTCCGTTTGCCGTCAGCGGAATCGCGTCAACCTGCACAAAGAAAGCAGGAATCATATGAGACGGCAGTGTTAGGGAAAGCTGCTTCCGGAGCTCTGCTTTTTCAATAGCTTGATCCGACGTATAATACGCGCAAAGCTCTTGAAGACCGCCCTCGGAAACCGCTAATACAACCGCTTCTTGAATTCCGCTGAGGCTGAGCATGACCGTTTCAATTTCTTTCGGCTCAATGCGGTAGCCGCGGATTTTCACCTGATCATCAGCCCGGCCGATAAATGCAAGCGTACCGTCAGAAAGTCTTCGTACGACATCTCCGGTTTTGTACATGAGGCTTCCCGGCGAATATGGATTTTCTACAAATCTCTCGGCTGTCAGCTGAGGCCTGTTGAGATACCCTCTCGCAAGCCCCTGTCCCGTGATATAGAGCTGTCCGCTCGCTCCCGGCGGCACAAGCTTCAATGCTTCATTTAAGACAAGCGCGCCGGCATTCGCAATCGGCCGTCCGATTGTCGGGCGTTTCGCAAATGCATCCGGCTCAGACAGATCAACCCGCCCGGCGATGGCGCCGATCGTTGCTTCTGTCGGGCCGTAGTGATTGATAAATTCGGTATGTCCATACATCTTACGGAAGGCGAGAACATCAGTCGGGATGATTTTTTCTCCTCCCAAGACGATCAAGCGCAAGGATTCAAAGTTCGCATCTTTTGCAAAACTGGCGGTGTTCACTATTGTATGGAACAGAGACGGTGTCAGTTTGATATAAGTGATCCCATGCTCCTTGATATAGTGCGCTATTTCATCCGGCGCCGTATAGGTTTCCTTCTGGACGATATGGAGCTCGCCCCCGCCCAGAAGTACAGGGAACATGCTCGTATAGCCAAGGTCAAATGCGTAAGATGAAAGCAATACAGTCTTATCATTTTCCGTCAGGCCCGCCTCTTCACTAAACCAAGAGACATAGTTTGTCAGATTGCGATGCTCAATCTGCACGCCCTTTGGCTTTCCGGTCGTACCGGACGTATAAATGACGTATGCAAGATTGCGAGACCCGGAAATGGATGATGGGCGCTCCTTGCTTTCATTTCTCCATTTACCGTCATCAAGGCTGACGATTGTCCCTTCATATTGCCCAATAGCCGTCATGTTTCTTTCATTCACGACCGCAAATTTTGCTCCGCTGTCCTCTAATGAATAACGGATTCGTTCTTCAGGTGTCTCAGGATCAATCGGAAGGAAAGCTGCCCCCGCCTTCATGACACCGAGAATGGATACCATGACTTCAGCTGACCGGTCCATAACAATCGCGACGATGTCTTCATTTCCGGCCCCTTGGGCACGAAGATGATGCGCCAGCTGGTTCGCCTGTTCATCAAGCTCGCGATAGGTCAGCAGATTTCCGCCAGCCTTCACCGCAGGATGGTCAGGTGTTTGCTGGGCCTGTTTTTCAAAAAGAGCGACAAAGGTTGCTTCGGTAATTTGAGTCATATGTCTTTCTTCTAGCAAAGCAGCTGTTTCTGCAGATGAAAGCAGATCTACATCAGACAGCCGAACGTTTGGATTAGCCGCGGCCGCTTTGATGATATTGACAAAGTGGCGGCTCCAGCGGCGGATCGTCTCGTCCTTAAACAAGGCAGTCGCATAGTCAAAGCTTAGGCCGATATCCTCTTCACGCTCGACCGCTTCCAAGGAAAGATCAAATTTCGCAACATGATGAAGCATGGAATACGAGGAAATCTTCAAATCTCCTAATCTTAATGAAGGAATCTCCATATTTTGCATGTTGAACATCACGCTGAACAGCGGACTTCTGCTTGTATCCCTTGTAAGCGGAAGCTTTTCAATCAGCTCCTCAAGCGGATAGCTCTGGTGCTCGAATGCTTGAAGGCTGGCTGTTTTGACCTCTTCAAGAAATTGCGCGAAGGTTTTATCTCCCGCTGGTGCCGTTCTGAGTGCGACCGTGTTGACAAACATACCCGGCACACCTTGCAGATCAGGATGTGTTCTGCCAGCTGTCGGCGAGCCGACAATGATATCATCCTGTGACGCGTACTTGGAAAGGAGTACATTGAACGCCGCCAGCAAAAACATGTACATTGTCGTATCTGTTTCTGCCATGAGCGATTTGATTTGAGCCGTGATTTGCTTATCAAGCCCAAACATCACGCGCTCTCCCGCAAAGCTCCGTTCAGCAGGCCGCTCGAAATCCGCGGGAAGATCCAGTATTGGCAGTTCGCCTTTAAAGACATCGAGCCAATATTCCTCATCTTTTTGATAATTAGTTTGTTCTTTGTGCCAAACTGCGTAATCTTTATAGTGAATTTGTGGCAGTTCCATATCTGCGCCTTGATATATTTTGGCAAGATCACCGATTAGAATGCCTGTTGAACTTCCGTCAGTAATAATATGATGCATATCAATGAGCAGCAGATGGCGTTTTTCTTCCAGCTGGACAAGCTTCGAACGGACGAGTGGCGCGCGGTTTAATTCAAACGGCTGAACAAATGCTTTGATTATCTCTTCCGCGTCTTCTTCCCGTCCCTTGGCAGCCTCCAGCTGGAACGATATGTTTTTATGAACGGTTTGCACAACCTCTCCGTCGATCATGTCAAACGATGTACGGAGGATTTCGTGCCGGTTGATTAATTGCTGAATCGCGTTTTCAAGCCGGTCTTTATCTACTTCTCCCTCCAGCAGAAGTACAGCGGGGACGTTGTAGCTTGTGTTTGCTTGTCCAAGCTGATTGAGGATATACATTCTCCGCTGGGCCGGGGATACAGGATAATGCTGCTGATAAGATGCTTGCCTGATCGGTTCAAACGTCTGCTCCTCCTTGCTTTCGTTCTCTTCCAAATACAGTGCCAGTTCTTGAATAGTCGGCTTTTCAAAAAGCACTTTTATCGGAACTTCCTTATGAAAATGCTCTTGAATTTTCGCCGTCATCATCATCGCTTTCAAAGAATGGCCGCCGATCATAAAGAAGTTATCGGTAACGCCTGCTTTGACGCCGAGTATTCCTTCCCAGATCTCCGCTAATTTCTTTTCACTCTCTGTTTTTGGTGCTGCGTATTCCGGCTGCACGGCTTCTGATTGTGGTGCAGGCAGTTCCTTTTTGTTGATTTTCCCGTTTGGCGTGAGCGGCAGGCTGTCCATTTGAATCAGGTGGGCAGGGACCATATAGTCAGGCAAAGACTGAGACAGTGTTTTTCTCAGCTCACTCACAGCCACTTCACGATCCGCCGTGAAGTACGCGCAAATTTCATTTTCATCTGCTTTGTTCTTGCGGATGATCACCGTAGCCTCTGTCACATGCTCAGCCATGTTCAGTTTTGTTTCAATTTCGCCAAGCTCAATTCGGAAGCCGCGCACCTTCACTTGGTTGT
Organism: Bacillus sp. PS108; assembly: GCF_037963335.1. NCBI lineage: Bacteria > Bacillati > Bacillota > Bacilli > Caryophanales > Bacillaceae > Bacillus > Bacillus sp. PS108. Next base: position 386,577 of record NZ_CP150155.1, on the reverse strand, counting down.
CGATTCTGCCTAAAAATTCGATATTGCCGTCCGGCAGCCATCTTGCCAAGTCACCAGTGCGGTAAATTCTCTCACCCGGTCTGAACGGGTCTTCGAGAAATTGCTTCTCCGTCAGCTCAGGGAGATTGACATACCCACGCGCTACACCGATTCCGCCTACGCAAAGCTCACCAGGCGCGCCGATTGGCTGCAGGCATTGCTGCTCATCCATAATATAGGCAGTGGAATTTCCGATCGGCTTCCCGATTGGGATAGAGCCGCCATACTCGCGGTCGATCAGAAAACTGGTTGAAAACGTCGTGTTTTCTGTCGGGCCGTATCCGTTCCACAATGAAAGCGACGGCGATGCCTGTTTTACTTTGCTGACAATATGCGGGACAAGGGCATCTCCGCCGATGATTAAATGGCGCAGTGTGCCGAACATACCCGCATCCTTTGCAGCAAGCTGGTTGAATAAAGGTGATGTCAGCCACATCGTCGAGATTCTTTGCTCACGCAGAAATGCAGCAAATTGTTTCGCATCAAGCAGCGTCTCTTTTTTGACCGGATAAAGCGCTGCGCCATTCAGCAGTGCGCCGAATACCTCAAACGTTCCGGCATCAAAGCTGACAGCTCCCGTTTGCGCCATGCGGTCCTCTTCAGTAACAGGAACGTACCCGGCATTTTTGACGAGGCGCAGAATGCTTTTATGTTCGATCATGACGCCTTTCGGTTTGCCCGTTGAACCGGATGTGTACATAATGTACGCCAAATCAGACGGGGCGGATGGCAGGTTGAGATTGTCAGCCGCTTCGCTCTCTTCAAAGCCTATGTCCAGTGTAAGAACCGGCACTTGCAGCTGATGTGCCTGCCCTGTATAAGAATTTCCGATCAAAACCATTCGAACGGAGCTGTCCTCTGCCATGAAACGAAGACGATCCCCAGGAAGCGCTGGATCAAGCGGCACATATGCGGCGCCTGCTTTTAAAACAGCCAGCATGCCGACAACGGTTTCTACTGAGCGGTCGTTCATAATCGCTGCTGTTTCCCCTTTTTGAAGCCCTTGTTCGACAAGCTTTCTCGCCAGACGGTTGGCCGCTGCATTCAGCTCGCGGTACGTCAGCTCGGTTCCTTCATATACGACGGCAGTGCTCGCCGGCGTCCGTTTTGCTTGCTCTTCAAACACCTGATTAATAGCCATTCCTTCAGGGAGTTCGGCTTTCGTGCTGTTAAACACCTCGACAATTTGACGCTGCTCTTCGTCTCCCACAAGCCCGTACTCACGCACAAAAGCGGCCGGCTGATCGACAGCTGCTTCCATCATGCGGGTAAGGTGCTCCGCTGTCCGTTCGATAAAAGCGGAATCAAAGGCGGCTCCGTTATATTTAATTTTGACGGTCCATGTTTTGCCTGGATACACAATCAGGTTGAAATCGAAGCTCGTTTGTTCAAATGCGCTTTCTACCTTAATCGAAAACCCGAGGCGGTCTTCCATGCTGCCGTTTTCAAGCTCTTGATCAAGCGGATAATTTTCAAACGCGACCAGATGGTTTAAGAGATTGCCATCAAGGGCTGAGCGTTTTTGAATCTCATAGAGCGGCACGTAATCGTAACGCTCTGCCTCTACTGCATGCTGCTGAACAGCTGTGAAAATATCAGCGAATGCAGCATCTCGTTCAACTTTCACCCGCACCGGAATGGTGTTGATAAACAGCCCCGCCATCGTTTCAATTCCGTTGATTTCAGACGGCCTTCCTGAGACGACCGTTCCGAAGACAACATCATCCGTAAAGTTGTATTTGCTGAGAACAATGCCCCAAACGGCCTGAAATAGGTTAGGCCCTGTCACTTGATGGAGATTTGCGGTTTGCTGAATACGGGCAACCAATGTTTCGTCCCATGTAAAGGAATATTCTTTATTGACGTATTCGTCTTTTTTTACAGGCAGGCGGCCCGGGAGCACGCTTGGCTGTTCAAAACCCGCCAAGCGCTCGCTCCAGTAGCTCTCCGCTTCTTCATTGTCCTGTTTTCCAAGCCACTTGATGTAATCGGAATAAGGCTTGCCCTGACCGTTTGCCGGTGTCCTGCCTGCTCTGAGCGCTTCATAGTTTTGGAACAGGCTTTTCATGAGGACGCCCATGCTCCAGCCGTCCATCATAATATGATGATTGCTCCAGACAAGATACAGCTGATCTGCATCAAGGCGGAAAACCGCTACCTTGAACAATATGTCTTTTGCCAGGTTAAAGCCTTGGCGCTGAACGTCTTGCTTGTAACGCTCAATGTGCTCCTTCTGGCGGTTCTCGTCTGCATGACTGATATCCTCATAATGCACCTTTGTTTTGCGTTCCGCTAACACGACCTGACGCGGTTTTTGCAGCTGCTGATGCACAAATACCGTACGGAGAATATCGTATGACCGAATCAGTTCATTGACGCTTTTCTCAAAGATTTCAAGATCAAAAGCGCCGTGAATCCCAAGCTCTAATTGTGTGAAGTACGAGGAAGAATGCGGATCAAGCATCGCATGATACAGCATTCCCTCCTGCATTGGTGTCAGTGCGTACACCTTTTGAATCGATTTTTTGCTCATATGCCACCTCTATTAGAAAATTTCCATTAATTTATCCAGCTCATCCAGCGTCAAATCGTCGTCACCAAGATCACTCGGGGTCAGTTCCGTACCGTCTTGAGATAGGCAATGTTCAATGATTCTGAGAAGATGCGCTTTAAAGCTGTCACTGAATGTTTGTACTGTTTTTTCATGAAATTCAAGAGAATGATAGGCCAGTGACATCGTCAGTTTTCCGTTTTCGATATATCCGACAACATCCAGCGCATTCGGTTTTTCTGTTTCAGGGCTTAATGACTGTCCTGATGGCAGCTCTGATCTCGTAAACAAACCTGCATCCGACATTTCGTCAAACTGACCTAAATAGTTGAAGCTGACATCCGGCTGAATCGAGAACGCCACATCTTCTTTATGTTCCGGGGCCGTCAGATAGCGCAGAATGCCGTATCCGACTCCCTTATTCGGCACATGTCTGATATCTTCTTTCATTTGCTTCAGCTGGTAGCCCAGATCATCCGCATGCTTCATATCGAGCACCATTGGGTACATACTTGTAAACCAGCCGACTGTGCGGGAAATGGTCAGGTCTTCTATGATTTCTTCACGTCCGTGCCCCTCTAAATGAACATTTACTCGATCCCGACCCGTCCACTCCTTCATTGCCAATCCGAATGCCGTCAGCAAAATATCATTCATTTCTGTGTGATATGCCTCATGCACCTTTGTGGTGAGCTGTTCTGTCTCTTCAGCAGTCAGCGAGAATTCAATTGTCTTTGTATGTTTCATTCGCTGATCACCAGATTCGCGGTCTTTCGGAAGCTTTGCCGCGACAGCTTGTTCTTCAAGCTGTCTCCAATACTCTTTTTCTTTCAAAAAGGCTTTGGAGTTCGCGAAGTCTTGCAATCTCTCTGCATACTCTGCAAATGAATGTGTTTTCTGCGGGAGAACCGGTTCATTGCCTTGCTCAAGCTGTGTATATACCGCGGCGAAATCCTCCAGTAAAATCCGCCACGACACGCCGTCAACCACTAAGTGGTGAATGGCAAGAAGCAAGTGGTCTCCGTCTTCCGCTTGGAACAATCCTGCTTTTAACAAGCCACCTTCCTGCAAGTCGATGCTGCTTTGCAAACGCTCCGCTTCTCTCTCTATACGGTCTTCGTAATCTGCAGCTTGGCCCTCAATCTGGATGACCTCCAATTGAGCTGAAGCAGCTTCAAGACCTCTGTTGTATTGAATGACGTCTTCCAGTCCCTCACGATAGACCATACGGAGCGCGTCATGATGCTCGATCAGCGCCTGCAATGTTTTCTCCACCCGTTCAGGGTCAAAGCCCTTCTTCGCGTGAAGCATCACAGATTGGTTCCAGTGGTGCTTGTTCGTGAAGTTCTTTTCAAAGAACCAGCGCTGGATCGGCGTCAGGATGACTTCGCCCTCCACCGGGCCTTGGTCTGCCTGTTTGCCTTCGGCACGCTCTACATATTGGGTAAGCTCTTCGATCGTCGGATGCTGGAAGAGATCTTTCATTTCCAGCTTCCAGCCGTGCTGATTCAAGCGGCTCGCCATTTGAATTCCTTTGATGGAATCTCCGCCAAGCGAGAAGAAATTGTCGGTGACACCGACTTCAGACATTCCAAGCACGTCCTGCCAGATGCCGGCAAGCAGCTCTTCCATGTCGGTCGTCGGCGCTTTGTATTCTCCGCTTCCCGCTTCGATGTCCGGCTCAGGCAAGGCTTTGCGGTCGACTTTGCCGTTTGCCGTAACCGGAAGCTCGTTCAGCGTCACCCAGAACACCGGGATCATGTAATCCGGCAGGGTTTCCTTTAGTGTTGATTTTAGTGCTTCTATATCAGCTGTTTCCGGGGTGACATACGCCGCGATCGCTGTATTGCCGCCTTTATCCTCGACAGCTGTCACCGCCGCATCCTGCACCTCAGAAAGCTGGGCGAGCTGGACTTCAATTTCTGAAAGCTCGATCCGGTAGCCGCGGACCTTGACCTGCTGGTCGATCCGGCCGATGTATTCGATGCCGCCGCCCGTCCATTTCACCAAATCGCCGGTGCGGTACATGCGCTCACCCGGCACAAACGGATCAGCGACAAACCGCTTCGCGGTTTCGTCTTCTCGATTCAGATAGCCTCGTGCCAGTCCGCGCCCCGCCACGCAAAGCTCTCCGGCTACGCCTTCCGGCTGCACCTGATTGCCCTCGCCGAGAATGTATACTCTCGTATTGGCAATGGCCCTTCCGATGGAAAGCGAGCCTTCCTCCGGATGGATTTCTGTACTCGTGGCAACGACCGTATTTTCTGTCGGCCCGTAGTTGTTGACGAGTGTGTACGGCTTTTTCACTGCCCGCTTCAGCTTGTCTCCTCCAGTGAGCAATACGCGAAGTGATGTGTTCTCAAGCTCCATGAACTGTTCCGCAAGCTGTGTCGGCAGGAACGTGATCGTTACGCCGTTCGTTTCGAAGTAATCGTTCAGGCGGACGATATCGAGGCGGATCGCTTCATCAATGACGTGAAGTTCAGCACCGATCGTCCAGGTCGGGAACATCTCCCAAATGGAAGCGTCGAACCCAAAGCCCGCGTACTTCGCACTGCGGTCCTCCACTGTCATGCTGAACGCGTCGTGGTGCCAGAAGCACAGGTTCACAAGCGCATGGTGCTCGACCATGACACCCTTCGGCTGTCCGGTCGTTCCAGACGTGTAAATCATGTACGCCAAGTTCTCCGCGGTTACAGCCGTCTCTGGATTTCCCTCGTCGTTTTCATCAAGCGGCAGGCTTAGAATCGTGCGGCTTCCGTCGAGAAGAATGACATCTCCCGTATAGCTGTCCGGCACTGAAATGCCTTCCTGTTTCAAGAGGAGCTTCGCGCCGCTGTCCTGTAAAATATACTCAATCCGCTGATCCGGGTAGTCAGGATCAATCGGCACAAACGCCGCTCCGGCTTTCAAGACGCCGAGCACCGCGGCGGACATTTCAAGCGACGGCTTCGTGAGAATGCCGACGCGGTCATCCGGGCTGATGCCGCAGTCCATCAGAATCCGCGCGAGACGGTTTGCCTTCGCATTCAGCTCGCCGTACGTCCAAGACTGGCCGTTGTATGTGACAGCCGGGCGGTCTTTGTGGCACTGGACAGTCTCTTCGAATAGCTGATGAACCGTTTTGTCTGTCGGCACAGACAGCACTTTGCCCTTCCATGCCTCAAGAAGCGCTTGCTTTTCTGTCTCAGTGACCAGTGACAGGCTGGAAAGCGGCTGGTTCGGGTTCCCAGTAACTGCATCTAAAAGCTCCATCCAATATTGCTTCCATCGTTCAATCGTTTCCTGCTTAAACAGAGCTGTATTGTATTCGAGTACGAATGTAAGCCCTCCGTCGGTTTCGTCAGCCGTCAGCGTGAGGTCAAACTTGGCTGTTTTCCGTTCAAACGGATGCGGCTCAAGCTGAATCCCTTTCATTGTTAAATCCTTTATATTCGCATTTTGCATTGAAAAAACTGCATCGAATAACGGATTTCTGCTTGTGTCACGCTGAACCTGAACATTTCCGATCAAATCCTCAAGTGGGTAATCCTGCGCATCAAAAGCGCTGAGTGCCGTTTCTTTCACTTCGTTAAGATAGTCAGCAAACGTCTTTTCACCCTTCGGATACGTGCGCAACGCTAATGTATTGACGAACATTCCGATGACGCGGCTGACGTCCGCTTGAGATCGTCCGGCCACAGGTGAACCGACGATGATATCGTCTTGCCCGCTAAGTTTTGATAAAAATGCACTGTATGAAGCCAGAAGCACCATGTAAAGCGTGGAATCCGTTTCTTTTGCAAGCCTGCGCAGAGCATCAGCTTTGCCTGCTTCTAATGAAAATGCAATGCGGTCTCCCTCAAATGTTTGAACGGCAGGCCGACTGTAATCGGTCGGAAGCGTCAGCACCGGCAGCTCTCCGTCCAGCTCCTTCAGCCAATGCTCTTCTTGCTTCTTGTAAAGCTCAGACTGAATGAACTGCTGCTGCCACACGGCATAATCCTTATATTGAATACGAAGCGGCTCAAGGGTTTCTCCGTCGTACAGCTTTGAAAGCTCCTCAATCAGCACACCGACAGATGCACCATCAGAAATAATATGATGCATATCGAACAGCAGCACATGCTCAGCGTCTGAATGCTTGATAAGCCCTATTCTGAACAGTGGAAGTTGGTCGATTTTGAAAGGCTTAATAAACTCAGAAACGATCCGCTCTATCTCTTCTTCCGGGGCTTCGAAATAGGCTATCTCACACTCAGCCTTTTCCCAGATCCGCTGCACCGTTTCTCCATCTTTTATTTCAAACGTGGTTCTCAAGGCTTCATGACGCTGCATTAACTGCTGCATGACGCTGTTAAGCCTTTCAACATCAAGCTCACCTGTCAGGCGCAGAACCGCCGGCATGTTATAGCTCGTTTGCGCATCCTCAAGCTGTTGAAGCACGTACATCCGTTTTTGCGGTGAAGAAACAGGATACGTATCTTGTTTCTCTGCCGGGCTGATACTTGCGGCTGTCCCTTTTTCAGCGGAGGCAATCACCTGTGCCAAGCCCTCAACCGTCGGTGACTGGAAGAGATCCTTGAGTGACAGCTCAACGCCCAGTTCCTGATGAACCAAGGCAAGCATCTTCATGCCTGCTAATGAATGTCCGCCAATGTCAAAGAAGTGGTCATAAGCGCCGACTTGTTCTGCCTGAAGTACCTGTGCCCAAATGTCCGCGACTTTTTGTTCCGTTCCATTGCGTGGCGCAACATATGAAACACCTCTTGAAACGTTGGCATCAGGAATCGGCAGCGCTCTCCGGTCAATTTTTCCGTTCCCTGTCAGCGGCAGCTCGTCCATTTGGATAAACACCGCAGGAACCATATATGCCGGCAAGTCCTTCGCAGCATGCTCTCTCATCTCTTGTGATGAGATGTCTCCCTCTCCGACATAGTAAGCACACAACAGTTTATCTCCCGCTCCTTGATCAACGGCAAGCACAACACTTTCCTGAACACGATCATGGGTTTGCAGCTGATGTTCGATTTCTCCAAGCTCGATGCGCTGTCCGCGAATCTTCACCTGATGGTCGATTCGCCCGATAAATTCGATGTCGCCATTCGGCAGCCATCTCGCAAGGTCTCCCGTTTTATACATGCGTTCGCCGGATGTAAACGGATGGGGAACAAATTTCTCCTCAGTCAGTTCTGGACGGTTGTAATAGCCTTTCACGAGACCTTCGCCGCTGACGCAAAGCTCTCCGGCAATCCCGGCAGGCTGCACGTGTCCCGTACGGTCAAGAATGTATACTTCCGTATTGCTAACCGGTTTTCCAATCGGAACAGACAGCGTGTGCTCCTCCAATTCATCAACCGGATGATACGTCGCGAAAACCGTGCTTTCAGACGGCCCATACATGTGAAGAAGCTTGCCCTTTCCAACCGTTTGCAAAGCTTTTCTGACATGCTCAACCGAAGCCCGTTCCCCGCCAAACATAATCTTGCGAAGCGTTGACAAGCATGCCGGATTCAAGTCCACAAGCAAGTGGAACAAAGCGGTTGTAATCATGAGAATGCTGATGTTCTCCCGTTCAATGACGCGGGACAGGCGAGCCATGTCCAAAACGGTTTCCTTCGGTATCAGCACCAGCTTGGCTCCGTTTAACAAAGAGCCGAACATATCGAACATAAACGCGTCAAACACGTAATTAGAAAGACCGAGAATCGTATCCTGTTCTGTAATGCTGAGATAATTCGTTTCCTTTACCGTGCGGAGGATATTGGCATGTGTCACGATATTCCCCTTAGGTGTTCCAGTCGTTCCGGAAGTATACGTCAGGTTGGCCATTGCTGCAGAATCAAGAGGCAGTGCGAGATTTCGCGCATCGGCATGATAGCTTTCTTCCTCATCGGCTAGCACGATAACGCCCTTAAATTCCGCTTCTTCCGCCAAAGCCTTTAATTTCCTCTGAGTGAGAAGCACCTTTGCTCCGCTGTCACGGAAGAAATGCTGCATCCGCTGAATCGGATGTTCCGGATCGATCGGAACATAAGCCGAACCTGATTTTAATACTGCCAAGATCGACACAATCATATCCATTGACCGCTCGCATAAGACAGCCGCAGTTCTGCCTTCGCCAGCTCCAAGAGAAAGAATGCCGCGGGCTAAACAATTGGCCCGTTCATTCAGTTCACGATAAGTGAGTGATTCGCCTTCATATTGAAGCGCAGTGTGGTCTGGCGTATTCGCCGCTTGCTCCTCAAACAGCTGAACAATTGTTTTATCTTTCGGATAAGGTGTTCTGCCCGGGTTAAACTGCTGAATTTGCGAAGCGGCCTCCTCTTCAGAAAGAAGCTTATACTCAGAAATCGGCTTCTCTGGATCAGCCGCAGCATCTTCAAGCAAACGCGCAAAATGCGTAAGCAGCCTGTTTGCCGTGCTTTGTTTAAACAGCTTTGTGCTGTAATCCAAATCAAGCTCAATGCCTTCATCGGTTTCTCTCGCCTGCACGGTCAAATCAAATTTGGCAATCTTGAAATTGGTCTCATGAACAGACAAGGACAGATCGCCGACAGCCGGAATGCCCTCTGTCGCGTTTTGAAGGCTGAACATCGTGTCAAACAGCGGATGCCTGCTAACATCACGCGGGATGTTCAAATCTTCAACAAGCCACTCAAACGGATAGTCCTGATGAGAAAAGCCATTCAGCACCCGTTTGCGGACACGCGAGATCAATTGGGTAAACGTCTCATCCTGCTTCACCTCACTGCGAATCGCAAGCGTATTGACGAACATCCCGATAATGCCCTCTGTATCGGAGTGATTTCTGCCCGCTGACGGTGTCCCGACAATGATGTCATCCTGCCCCGTATACTTTGACAAAAGCGTATAGTAAGCGGACAGCATCACCATATATAAAGTGGCGCCGTTTTGTTCAGCCAAACGATTGAGGCGATCCTTTACCCCCGCATCCAGCTTGATTGACACCCGATCCCCTTCAAAGCTTTGGACAGGCGGTCTTGGATAATCGGACAGAAGCTGAAGCACCGGGAGCTCTCCTGCAAAGACTTCCTTCCAATAAGCCTGGTCCTTCTTGTACCCTTCAGCAGCCTGTCTGCTTTGCCATACAGCGTAGTCCTTATACTGGAGACGAAGATCAGGAAGCTGTTCGCCTTTATAAATGCGTGCTAACTCCTCCAGCATAATGCCAATGGATACACCGTCAGAAATCAAATGGTGCATGTCAAACAGCAGCATATGACGGTTCTCTTCAAGCCCCAGCAAACCGATTCTGAACAGCGGAGCTTTCGCCAAATCAAATGTCCGAACGAATGAAGCCATAATTGCCTCATCTGAGCGGCCGCCTCTTTCAATCATTTCGATGTTGAAATCAACGCTATCGTGAATTTTCTGTCTCGGCGTGCTGTTTTCAAGAACAAATGATGTTCTCAATGACTCGTGGCGTCGGATTAACCCCTGAAATGCGCGCTCCAGTTTTTGAATATCTAAAGGCCCTTCCAGAATTGCTGCCGCAGGCATGTTGTAGCCGACTCCCGCATCCTCGAACTGGCTGACGATATATGTTCGCTGCTGTGCCAGGGAAAGCGGGTAATGCTCCTGTTTTTCAGCAGGTTCAATCACCGCAAAAGCTTTGCTTTCTCTGTGATCAGCTTCCTCTGCAAGAGCCGCAATCGTCGGATGCTCAAACAAAAATTGAAGCGGAATCTCAATGCCTGTTTCCTTATGAATCTTTGTTAAAAGGGTCATGGCTTTTAATGAATGTCCGCCAGTTTCAAAGAAATTGTCAAAGATCCCCGCCTTCTCAACGTTCAGCACGTCCTGCCAAATGGCTGCGATTGCTTTTTCAGTCTCATTTCGCGGCGCTGTATAGGCAGTGCCGCTGACAGCCTTCACCTCTAGTGCAAACAGCTTGCGGCGGTCGACTTTGCCGCTTGGCGTAAGCGGAATTTCTGTCACTTCTGTAAAGTAAGCCGGCACCATATAGTCAGGAAGCTGTCTGGCCGCATGCTCCCTCAAGCCGGCTGGCGCAAATTCGCTTCCAGGCTTCTGCACAACATATGCGCAAACCTCAAGATTTCCCTGTTCGTCAGGGCGTGCCAAAACAACGGCTTTTGCAACGTCTGGCGCCTGCTGAATCACGGCTTCAATTTCCCCAAGCTCAATCCGGTATCCGCGGACTTTGACCTGGTCATCCTCTCTGCCTAAATATTCGATTGTTCCATCTGGAAGCCAGCGCACCACGTCCCCGGTCCGGTACATGCGATCGCCCGGCACGAATGGATCTTGTAAAAACTTCTCTTCCGTTAATTCAGGCAAATGCAAATAGCCTCGGCCCACACCGTCTCCCGCGATATAAAGCTCACCCGCCACGCCTTCAGGCTGCAGCCGGCCTTTTTGATCCAAAATATATAAGCGGTTATTCCCCAGCGCTTTCCCGATCGGCACATACGCTGATTGAACTGCATTCTCAGGGATAACCGGATGAACAGACGCGTCAACGCACGTTTCAGTCGGCCCGTACACATTAGTCAAACGCGGCGCTGTGCCGGCTTCTTTAAACAGCTTCAGCAGCTTGTCCGCAACAACAGATGACAGGCCTTCTCCTCCGATCAGCATGTGCTTCAGTTTTAGGCCTTCAAAATCGCCCGCTGCTGCCAGCATTTGCAAATGAGCCGGTGTTCCATCCGTCGCCTCAATGCTGTTTCTCCGATAATATGCAGTAAGGGCGGTCCCGTTCGTCACTGTTTTCTTCGGTACGATATAAAGGGTTTGTCCCAAAAGAAGCGACGCGAAGATCTGCTTCACTGACGCATCAAAGTGGAACGGCGCAAGCAATGCCATCCGCAGGGTTTGGCTGCCGCTTTGGTAAATCGTCTGCTGCAGAGATTCAACCAAATGATGAACCTGGCGATGCTCGATCATAACGCCTTTCGGACGTCCGGTTGTTCCCGATGTGTAAATAATGTAGGCAAGATTCCGCGCGTTTACATCAGCCTCCGTCATATCGTCTGCACCTTCCGCAATTGCCTGATCTAAGTCAATCAGCTCAGCATCGGCTTCAGGCGCTGCAACCTTCGATTCAGTCAGGATGAAGTCCGCCCCGCAGTCCTCCAAAATATATTGAATCCGCTCTGCAGGAAAACCCGGATCAATCGGCACATAGGCTCCGCCGGCTTTTAAAATTCCCATGATAGCTGTAATCATCCGTTCAGAACGTTCAATCAAAACCGCGACAGGACTGTCCGGGCCAACCCCTTTCTGTTTCAGCACATTGGCGATGCGTGCGGATTGTTCATGTAACGTTCGATAGGACAATGTACGATCTTCGAATACAACCGCTGGATGATCTGAAAGCTGCTCAGCCTTTTCTTGGAACAGTTCCGGGATCGTCATGTCCTTACGGTAGCTCACAGATTTACCGCCGGCCCTCGCAAGCAGCTTCTCTTTCTCAGCATCAGAAATCATCGTTAATTCATCAATGGTATGCTCTGGATGCGTTAACGCGTTCTCCAGCATTGTAATCATGCGCTCACAAATCATGTTGATTTCTTCACTTGAAAATAAATCAGTGCGGTAATCAAAATCTATGGTGAGTTTCCCAGTATCCCATCGATCCTTCACATGGATCGAGACATCATTTAATCCGCTGCCGCTGAAAATCGGCTCAGTCAAAAAGGCAAGGTCCTCTTCTTTTTGCCACTGCATCACCTGATATTCAAGAGAAACAGTAAACAGCTTGGTCAGAGAGCTCTTTGTTTCACGCAAATCGTTGATCAGGAGATTATACGGGTACTTTTGGTGGCGGAGTGTCTTCATGAGATCCTTCATCCGGTCTTTGACAAATTCTGAAAACGCCTGCCCGCCGTCAATGTTTGTCCGAAGCGGAACCGTAGAAACAAACATGCCAAGCATCTGCTTCTCTTTCGCATTTGTCCGGTTGCCCATAAAGGTTCCCGTCACAACATCATTCTGGCCGCTGACCCTGTACAAGTAGGCGGCGAGCAACGATTGAAATACCGAAAGAACACTGACTTTATTCGCCTCACAAAATGACAGAATCTGCTGATGAAGCGCTTCAGGCACATCTTTAGAGAACCTCTCAGCATCTAAACTTCCTCCTGCGGAAGCATTCCGTTTCAGGGAAACAAGTTCAGGCACCGATTCAAATTGTTTGTTCCAAAACGCCTTGTCCTTTTCAAACCGCTTCGATTGAGCATAGTCCTGTTCAGATAAAACATGATCGATAAATGAATGCGAGATTCCTTCTTTTGTCTCTGAGCCGCTGGCTAATTCTAAATAAATGTGCATGATCGCATTCCCGAGAATATTCATGGAGATACCATCAGAAATCACGTGATGAACATTTGCGTAAAACCACACTTCATTTTCCTTTATGGTGAACAAGGAAAAACGAAATAAATCACAATCGTACAGCGGCAACGGTTTCTTCGTTTCCTCCCGGCTCCATTGTGAAATAAACTCTATCGCATTCGGATCTTCAGTAGTGTCAGTATGTTTTATATCAACAGGCCGATACTCGCTAATATATTGTACAGGCTCCCCGTTTTCATCTAGCCGCAACCGAAGGCGCATGGCGTCATTTCTGCGAATAAACTCTTGAATCGCCTGCTCAACAAGCACATAATCAATCGCATCAGCTGAAACCAGCTTACCAATCCCCGCAAGATTTGAAATGCTCGTGTGAGGATAAAATTTTTCTGTGTACCAAATTCGTTTTTGTGCATCCGTTAAAGGATAAAAAGTTATTTCCATATTGTCATACCTCCCCTAATCTTTATAAGCAGTGAACATGTGCAACGCATTTTCTCTTTCTTATCCATATCAGCTTTTAATTCTTATGAACTAACAGCCGAAATAGCCCAAAGTACTACACTTAAAAAGCAGTGCTTCCAATCAAAAAACAGATGGCCGCTATTAAAGCAGGCTGCCGTCAGTCAGCATTGCGGCGTTTAACATAAGCGGATAAAGACCGCAAGACCCCACCCTAATAAGAAACCAATTTTGGCTATTTATTCATTGTTTTCAATATTTTTTATCTTTCTACCGTTTACTTTAAATGAAAAAAATGTTTTTATCACCGAAAAATGGGTGAAAAGTTTCATGCGGGATGCCGAAAGATTCCAGTTTATTTACAGGGATATTTTTGCGGGATGCCGCAATCATTTCCACTAAACATTATTTACAGAAAAATAAAAATTTTTAAACCAAACTGCTGCGTTCAATCTTTTTTTATTGCTGAATGCAATTTACAATCTTTACATGACTATGTGTACCGCGCAAAAACCGAAAAAAAGGCAAAAAAAAGACACCCTTGCGAAGAGCGTCTTACAACGATTCTTTCATGACATTTTTGTCGATATCAATCAATTCCATATAACCTTTCCCCCACTCATACATGGCTTCAAGAATAGGCATGAGGCTTTCTCCGTGCGGGGTCAGAGAATATTCAACCTTCGGCGGGACAACTGGATACACTTCCCTGTGAACAATCATATCCTGCTCAAGCTCTCTCAGCTGATTCACGAGGATCTTCTGCGTAATATCAGGAATCAATGTTTTTAATTCATTGAACCGTTTTGTGCCTTCTTTTCCTAAATGCCATAAAATGAGCATTTTCCATTTACCGCCAATCACTGCAAGCGTTAATTCCTTCTCACAATTAAACCTTTTGTCGTCCATCCGGCTCAATAGAATCCCCCCCTTAGTAACCTTTTTGTATGTTAGATACGTATCATCACTTACTTACTTTTTTGCAGACTCTTTTTTCATTATACTCACTCATAAAATCAAGCGAAAGAAATCTGATTGTCTCTCCTCACAGTATCCTCCAAGTAACTTGTTGACTTCAAAGTGCCTACTTCTCATCAAAAGAAGGAACCTATAGAATGAAAAATAATTCGAAAAAGGGAGTGGATCAACAATGGAATTACAGCTTGCATTAGACCTCGTCAACATCCCGGAAGCCATTGAGCTCGTCAAAGAGGTAGAACAATACATCGACGTAGTTGAAATCGGAACACCGGTCGTCATCAATGAAGGCCTAAGAGCCGTTAAAGAAATAAAAGAAGCATTTCCTCAATTGAAGGTTCTTGCAGACCTGAAAATCATGGATGCCGGAGGCTACGAAATTATGAAAGCGTCGGAAGCAGGCGCTGACATCATCACCGTTTTAGGGGCTACAGACGATGCAACGATTAAAGGCGCAGTAGAAGAAGCCAAAAAACAAAAGAAGAAAATCTTAGTGGACATGATTAACGTGAAAGATATCGAATCCCGTGCGAAAGAAATTGACGCACTCGGTGTTGACTACATCTGCGTCCACACTGGCTATGATCTTCAAGCAGAGGGCAAAAACTCTTTCGAAGAATTAACGACAATCAAAAATACCGTAAAAAACGCAAAAACCGCAATCGCGGGCGGCATCAAACTTGATACACTGCCAGAAGTGATCAAGCAAAACCCTGACCTTGTCATTGTTGGGGGCGGAATTACAAGCGCAGCTGATAAGGCGGAAACAGCTTCAAAAATGAAGCAGCTGATTGTCCAAGGATAACTCCTATGAAAACGACTGAATACGTAGCGGAAATTCTCAATGAGTTACACCGTTCAGCAGCTTATATTTCTAATGAAGAGGCTGACCAGCTTGCCGATCACATTCTTTCATCCCACCAAATTTTCACTGCGGGTGCGGGGCGGTCTGGCCTGATGGCAAAATCCTTCGCGATGAGACTGATGCACATGGGCTTCAACGCCCATATTGTAGGTGAGATTCTCACTCCGCCGCTCGCCGAAGGAGATCTAGTTATTATCGGCTCAGGATCAGGCGAGACAAAAAGCTTGATTCATACCGCAGCAAAAGCAAAAAGCTTACACGGAATTGTTGCCGCTTTAACCATCAATCCGGAATCAAGCATCGGAAAACAAGCGGACCTCATCATCAGAATGCCTGGTTCTCCTAAAGACCAGTCTAACGGAAGCTATAAAACCATTCAGCCAATGGGATCATTATTTGAACAAACTTTGCTGCTCTTCTATGATGCAGTGATTTTAAAACTCATGGAGAAAAAAGGACTCGATTCTGAAACTATGTTCACTCACCACGCAAACCTTGAATAGCATCACACAACCGGCCTGAAGATCAGGCCGGTTTTATTTTTTCTAAAATAAAACTTTAAACCCGAAAACCCGATAAGTAATATGACCTACAAATCGTAAAGGGAGGAATTATGTTGATAAAACGATTTAAGATGAAGCTAGGAACTAAAATTCTTTGCCTCGTTTTCGTGGTGATTCTTTTGTTTTCGGCATCAGTTGGCACTGTGATGCTTAAGGAAATTACAGAAAACATGAAACAAATGGCAACTGAAAAAGCGAAAGGTGATCTCGCTTTAAGCAGCACTTATATTGATGATGTCATGTCAGGCGACTGGCAGGTGAAAAACAATAAGCTCTTTAAAGGGCAAACACAAATCAATGGAAATGAAGATATTGTTGATCTGCTTGGCGAAAAAACAGGTGATACCATTACCATTTTCCAAGGCGATACTCGTGTTGCAACCAATGTCATGAAAAATGGCGAAAGAGCTGTCGGCACCCAGGCTTCTTCTGAAGTTATTGCCGCTGTTTTAAAGAAAGGAAAGCGTTTTTACGGACAAGCAGATGTAGCAGGTTCTTCTTATCAGACTGCATACATGCCGTTAAAAGATCAAAATGGGAACATCATCGGCATGCTGTATACCGGAGCTAATCAAAGTATTTTAGCATCACTTACACAATCACTTTTCACTCAATTCGCTATCGTTCTTGTTATCGTGATTATGGTATCAGTCATCCTTGTCTTGGTTTTCACCAGAAAAATCAACAAGCGGCTGAACGCTTTAAAAAGCGCCTTTGAAAGTGCCGGAAACGGAGATATGACAATAGAGGTGTCAGACAAAACCGGTGACGAGCTATCAGAACTAAGCGTCTATTATAATAAGATGAGAATGAAGCTGAACGATACCATACAAACCGTACAACAATCAGCCCTTCAGCTTGCGTCAGCCTCTCAGCAGCTCTCAGCCGGAGCAGAGGAAACAAATCAAGCTTCAGAAAAGATCACAGAAGCTGTACAGCAGATTGCAAATGGAGCCCAAGATCAGATCACCCGAATTGAAAACAGTGAAAGCTCATTAAAACAAGCTTCAGCAGACATCCGGGATATTTCTGCAAATACTGCCGCTATCGCTGACAAAGGGCAGCTCGCGCAATCAAAAGCAGACATTGGGCAAAAGGAAATTGCAAATGTACAGGCGCAAATGGATGCGATTCACCAGTCAATTCAGAAAAGCGGAGAAATCATACACCAGTTAGACGGCCGCTCTAAACAAATTGAGCAAATTTTATCGGTCATCACCCAAATTGCCGATCAGACAAACCTGCTTGCGCTGAATGCAGCGATTGAAGCTGCCAGAGCCGGTGAACAAGGAAAAGGCTTTGCTGTTGTTGCTGATGAAGTACGGAAATTAGCAGAAGAGTCTCAACAGTCTGCGGGGCAGATTTCAAAACTGATCATAGAAATACAAAATGATATGAACCGGTCTGCAAGATCTGTTGAGCATGTGAAAACAGAAGCTGCAGAAGGGGTCACCATGATCCAGCGCACCAGAGATGCATTTAAGGAAATTGCAGCTGCAACAGGTGAAATCAGCGCCGAGATTAGTGATTTATCAGCATCTGTAACAAACATTTCAGCCAGTGCACATCATATAAATGATTCCTTTGCAGCCAATACGGCCGACATTAAAGAATCTACTAAAAATACCCGGCAAGCGGCTGCATTAACAGAGGAGCAATTTGCTGCAATGGAGGAGATTACCGCAGCTTCTGAAACACTTTCTCAATTAGCTGAGGAGCTTACCGGTATCATAAGCCAATTTAAAATGATTAATCAAGCCGAAAACGGCTGATGACTTACTATCATTATTGTAAATTGGCAATCGTATTTTGCTGAAAACAAATATTTCGATCTGCTAAAATTACGATTTCTGCAATAAACTGAGCGTAAAACATAAAATTTAAACCTTTACACCAAATGCTTTCTGGATTACTCTTGTGTCAGTTTTAAAAGCGGGAGGTGAACATCACGACGGACATCATAAAAACGATACTTCTCGTCATCGTCATCATAGCAGCTGCAGCTATCGGCCTGATAAAAGGAGACTTTTTCTCAGCTGATCAAAAAACGTCTCAAACGAAAGAATATGATGAAACAATCGCCTTCCCTTCTGACCGTTATCCCGAAACGGCCAAGCATATTAAGGATGCGATAAATGAGGGGCACTCAGAGGTGTGCACTATCGACAGAGACGGAGCTGAGGAACGCCGCGAGCAATCATTAAAGGACGTACCTTCCAAAAAGGGGTATGACAGAGATGAATGGCCAATGGCCATGTGCAAAGAAGGCGGTGAGGGAGCTTCTGTAGAATACATTTCTCCCGCTGACAACCGTGGAGCAGGCTCTTGGGTCGGGCATCAGCTTACCGATTACCCAGACGGCACAAAGGTTTTATTCACAATTCAGTAAACAGTACATAGAGGAGGAACAGCACATTGATCAAATCATGGAAGCCGCAAGAACTTTCGATTTCATATCATCAATTTACTGTATTTCAAAAGGATTCTACACCTCCTGTAATGGATTGGACTGACGAAGCGATTGAAAAAGGATATGCTGCGGCAGACGGAGCCATTTCCTTTGAGGCACAGCGAAATACAAAGGCCTTTATTCTTTTGCGCCTGAACAGTTCAGAAACAGTAAACTCCTACGAAACAAAAGTGACTGTTCCTTTTCATGTCACAGAAAACGGAATTCATATTGAAAGCATCATGTCTAAAAGACTGTCCTTTGATCTGCCTAAAGGAGACTATCAATTGACATGCTGGACTGTGCCGGCTGAAATGTCAGATTTGCACGCCGACACTTATATTATTGATGCTGTTTCTGTGTAATGAAAAACCCCTGAGAGAATAACTCTCAGGGACTCTTTATAAACTTTCTCCGTTTGTCTTGATGACATCTTGATACCAATAAAAGCTTTTTTTCTTCAAGCGTTTTAAATCGTATGTGCTTTCTTCATCACGATTGACATATACAAATCCGTATCTTTTTTGGTAGCCGTTCAGCCAGCTTAACAGATCAGTAAACGACCAGCTGCAATAACCGATTAAATCGACACCGTCACTGATGGCTTGTCTGCATTGCTCAAGATGCGAACGCAAATAATCAATTCGATAATCATCCTGTACAGTGCCGTCCTCAACTTTATCAAATTCACCCAAACCGTTCTCTGTTATAAACACTGGAAGCTGATAGCGGCTTGTAATTCGGCGAAGACCGATACGCAGCCCAATTGGGTCAATTGTCCAATCCCAGTTGCTCGTTGTCAGATGCGGATTTTTTTTCGTTTTGAACACTCCGGGTATCCCCGTCTCCTGATTGGTTCCCTTTTGGCCTGTCGTATTCATTTTCCCTTCTGACACACCATCAAGCGGATTTCGTTCATAGGTGATCGTCTGATAATAATTGACACCTACAAAATCAGGCTTCCCTTTGGCGAGCAGGTCCATATCTCCTGCTTCAATTGTCGGCGCCCATCCCTGTTTTTCCAAGTAGCGGAATGGAATTTGCGGGTAGGTTCCCCAGCAATACATGTCAAGCCACCAATTGTTCATAAATTCTTCGGCGTTTTCAAATGCCAGTATATCCTCTGGATGGCTTGATAAAGGGTAAGCCGGAGAATAAGCAAAGCTAGGACCTATTTTGCCTTCAGGCACATATTCTCTAAATGATTCGATGGCTTTTGCATTAGCCAGAAACGCAATATGGTTTGCTTCGTAAAATCGTTTTCTGTCTTTCACTCCAGGCGGATGCATGGCTGTAATAAATCCGTGATTAAAATTGTAGTTCTGTTCATTTAACGTAACCCAATATTTCACCCTGTCTCCAAAACGTTTATAAAGAGTAATACAGTAGTGATTAAAATCCTCTATGATGTTTCTGGATTCAAACCCGCCGTATTCGTCCATAAGCGTTTGAGGCAAATCCCAGTGATATAAAGTCAGAACCGGCTCGATGTGATGAGAAAGCAATTCATCAATCAGACTATCGTAAAACGCTAGACCTGCTTCATTGATCTCTCCTTTTCCTTTTGGAAAAACCCGTGGCCAGCTGACGGAAAATCGATATGCTTTTAACCCCATCTCAGCCATCAGAGCGACATCTTCTTTAAATCGGTGATAATGGTCAACCGCAATGTCGCCATTGGTTTCTTTAAACGTTTTGCCCGGTATTTTCGTAAACACATCCCAAACAGAAGGGCCTTTGCCATCTTCATTCCAAGCGCCTTCAATCTGGTACGCTGCAGAAGCAGAGCCCCACAAAAAATGTTTCGGAAAAGATTCTGGATGCTGGTGGATCATAGTGTTTATCACTCCTGAATTATTTGATAAACCTATCATAGGCTATGAAACGCGTTTCATATCAACTCGATGTTAGTCGCGGAACAGCTCAGCTAATATTTTTTCTCTTTGTCCAAGAAAATATCGTGTTAATTGAACATGCTCTGTATTCTCATATTCAATATGATGTATTCTTCCACCATCAAAGCTTAAAATATTAGCATTGGGATAGCCCAGTAGGATTGGGGAGTGAGTCGCAATGATCATCTGTACATTTCCGCCCTTCACCAAATCATGTATAACTCTCAAAAAAGCTAATTGTCTAGCTGGAGAAAGTGCTGCTTCTGGCTCATCTAAAAGGTAAATCGCTTTCTCTTTAAAACGATGACGGAATAGAGACATAAAGGACTCTCCATGTGATTGATTGTGTAGCGGCCTCCCTCCATAGGAACGGTATGGCTGAGGAGCATCTAGTTCCATCTCATCCAGATGAAGAGAAAGATGATAAAACGATTCAGCCCTTAAGAAGAAGCCATTTGTTACCTTTGGAAGCCAAGATAAACGTATGTAATCTCCTAAATGGGAATCTGACTCCCGTAATTCATAGACATTATCTCGGCTTCCGCCCGCTGTATTGAATTCACACTTATCTGCTATCGCTTCAAGCAAAGTAGATTTCCCAGATCCATTTTCCCCCACAAAAAAAGTCACTTGGCTAGTAAATAAGATGTCATTTAATTGACTTATAGCCGGGATAGTAAAAGGAAATCTGTCAAAGTCCAAAATCTTATCTCGAAGAAGAGTAACCTTTTTTAAAAACATAGCATCTCCTTTCTATACTCAGTTAAATAATATATTGAGAAAGATCTTCTGCATCCATAAAAACATAGCCCATCCTAGTATTCCAACACATAATGCAAACCAAAACGGCACATGAATTTTCAGCAAAAAAGCCAAAATAGCTAGTAAACAAACTGTAGCTGGGATTCCTGTAAGCACACCAGATGCAAATTGACTTAATTGAGCTGTTTTTTCACCTTGTATTTGCATCCAAAAAAGGCTTAATAAGCTGACCAAGGGCAAAGCAGCAATGATGCCGCCATAGGTCAGATGTCTTTTTGATATTTCAGTAACAAAACCGATAATCAACGCAGAGATGATTACTTTACTTAAAACTGCCATTGTTTAGCTTCCCTACTTAAAAGTTCAAATGCCTGTTCAAGTAATTCCTTTTCTGATGTGCTCATTCGTTCAATTATTTCTTTTAATTTCTCTTTATCTAGCTGTGTATGCTGTTCAAGAACAGATCTTCCTTCTTGTGTTAAGAAAACTAAAACTTTTCGTTCATCCTGTTGACTTCGCCGTTTAGCTATAAATCCCTTTTGAATCAAACGTTTAGTATGCTCTGACGCCGTATTGTGAGAGACAGACAAGTATTCAGCCAAAGCTCCTATTGTTGCCTCACCTTGCTTTTCAATATGCTGCATAATCCGTATTGCCTGGTGAGAAATATTATCTTTATGTTGATAATGTAATAAATAATAAATATCTGTCCACTGCTGATTAAGTTTAGAGATTAAATCCATTTCCATCATTATACATCCCATTTATATCTTATTATAGGATATAATCAACAAAAGCGATATATTTTTCCGGAAAATTCATTCAGTAACTTTTAACAATAAAAAAGCACCCAATTCCCATTGGATGCTTACCATCTTAATGTCTTTTTTCAAATTTATGCGGATGAGGATGGTGCTTTGGAACAAAGCCGTTTTGTTTCATCATTTCAAAGTGTTTGTCCAAGTGATTTTTGATGTGTTCTCCTCTTTCTTTAGGCAGGATACCGTATTGTACATACTTTGAGATCACGTCTTTGCGCTTTTTAAGAATCTCTGCTTCCAGTTGTTCAATCTCTTTCTTTTGCTGATCTGTCAGTGTAACATTTGCGGGAGGCTGCTGCTGTTTTTCAGCGGCCTCAGCTGTACCGGTCAGAGAAATGACAGCCGCTGCAATGAACATTGTGATGATGTTGATGGTTATTCGTTTCATCCAGTTTATTCCTCCAATCCTATTTTTCATATGTTTTGCTGCCTTGTATTTTTTATGCATAAAAATAAAAAGAGCGAACCATTATTCGCTCTTTCTAATCTCTTCGTCAGCATTAAGTTCTTCTTCACCTGGCGTCGCATAAGTGACATACGTTCCCACGATTAAATGATGCAGGGTCCGTTTGTCTTCTCGTACGGCAATCAGAATCAGGCTGGCGATCAAGCCGAGTCCGAAGGTTATACCGTATACCAGGCCGGCTACAATAACCCGTAAAAACATTGTTAACAGGCTGACTTGTGATCCGTCTTTTTTTACGATTCTGATTCCGCAGATTCTTTTTCCGATAAGATAACCGCGCCAAAACACCGGCAGCAAAATATAGTACAGCAGTACAATCAGGCTGGTTTGTAAATATTCATTTGACTCCCCATTATGGTTTAAATGTTTCCATTTTCTTTCTCATCGAATATATCATATGCCTTAGGGGCATCAGCAAGACTTAAATTATTCTGAAGATCGGTTTCATGTCTCTTGACCATTTCTTCCGGTATTGGCATAGATGAGTGACGGGTCTGCTGCATCCTTCACTTTCACATGCGTTTCCTTGGTACGTCTGGCATTCATCCTTGGACAATTCCTTTTTTCATCACCTCTTCCCTTCATAGACGCTTTTAAACACCCACCCATGCCTTTTGTATACACAATTCGAACTTTTTGAAAACGCGATCAACATATTGCAACCCCTTATGTTCAATGCTATCTTTTTAGTTGATTAACAGATTGGGGGAACTATAGGTGAAATCATTCATGCATTCCAAAGCCGTTATATTCAGTTTCACAATGGCTTTCTTTCTTATATTGGCAGCCTGTTCCGGCAAAAATGAAGCCGATTCCAAGGATACAGGCTGGGAGCAGATTAAGGATAAAGGGAAAATCGTAGTCGCTACATCAGGCACGCTTTATCCCACTTCTTATCACGATACTGACTCTGGCTCTGATAAGCTGACGGGCTACGAGGTTGAAGTCGTTCGTGAAGCGGCAAAACGCCTGGGATTGAAGGTTGAGTTCAAGGAGATGGGCATTGACGGGATGCTGACAGCGGTGAACAGCGGACAGGTTGACGCAGCCGCAAATGACATCGCTGTCACGAAGGACCGTGAGGAGAAGTTCGCATTTTCCACTCCATATAAATATTCATACGGCACGGCAATTGTCCGAAAAGACGATTTATCAGGGATTAAAACGCTCAAGGATTTAAAAGGGAAGAAAGCGGCTGGCGCGGCTACAACCGTCTACATGGAGGTCGCGAGAAAATACGGCGCCAAAGAAGTGATTTATGATAATGCGACGAATGAGCAATATTTAAAAGATGTTGCCAACGGACGCACTGACGTCATTTTAAACGACTATTACCTGCAGACACTTGCGCTCGCGGCATTCCCGGATCTCAACATTACAATTCATCCTGACATCAAGTACATGCCGAACAAACAGGCCCTTGTCATGAAAAAAAGCAATGCGGCACTTCAGAAAAAGATGAACGAAGCATTGAAAGAGATGAGCAAGGATGGCTCTTTGACTAAACTGTCGAAACAATTCTTCAATAAAGCAGATGTATCAAAAAAAATTGATGCCGACGTTCAGGACGTTGATTTGTAATCGGACGCCATGATCAATAGCATTCAATGGGAATATATTTTCAACACGAAGCTGGCTATTGAATCGTTCCCTTATGTCATAAAAGGCATTGGATATACACTGCTCATCTCTTTTGTAAGCATGTTTGCGGGAACTGTGATCGGCCTGTTCATATCACTCGCCAGAATGTCTAAGCTTGCTTTGTTAAGATGGCCGGCGAAGCTCTATATCTCATTTATGCGGGGCGTTCCGATTTTGGTGATTTTGTTTATCCTTTATTTCGGGTTTCCTTATATCGGCATTGAATTTTCCGCTGTCACGGCTGCTTTAATCGGCTTTAGCCTAAACAGCGCCGCCTACATTGCGGAAATTAACCGTTCAGCCATTTCATCCGTCGAAAAAGGACAGTGGGAAGCCGCATCCTCGCTGGGTCTTTCCTATTGGCAGACGATGAGGGGCATCATTTTGCCGCAATCGATACGTATTGCGCTGCCTCCGCTTGCCAATGTATTGCTCGACTTAATCAAGGCGTCATCTCTCGCTGCGATGATTACAGTGCCGGAATTGCTCCAGCATGCGAAAATCATCGGGGGCAGAGAGTTTGATTATATGACCATGTATATTCTGACCGCTCTCATTTATTGGGCCATCTGCTCCATTGCCGCGGTCTTTCAGAATATCCTTGAGAAAAAATACGCTCATTATGTTTAAACAAACGTTTCATTAAAAAAAGCCGCTCCCCAGGGGACGGCTTTTTTTCTATTGATTCAGCTTCCATTTAAACGGGTCCTCAAACAGCGACCAGTCGGAATCAAATTCATATTCAGTCAGCAGGCATTGATCAAGCTCTTTCGTGATCGTTTCTTCATCCAGGTCAGTTCCGATAAAAACTAGCTGCGTTAGGCGGTCGCCGAACTCCGGGTCCCACTCCTCCAGGATTTCCGGCTCCTGCTGTTTGACTTGCTCCTGCTCAAGCTTCGGCAGCGCCGCCACCCAATAAGATACAGGCTCAATCGTAACCGACGGACCTGCTTGCGACATCAGCAAAGCGAGGTTGTTATGAGATGCGCACCAGACGATTCCTTTGGCACGTACCACGTTCTTTGGCATTTGATCCAACCAACGGTAAAATCGTGTAGAATGAAACGGCAAACGTCTCTTATATACAAATGAAGAGATACCGTATTCTTCTGTTTCCGGGGTGTGTTCCGCATGGCCTGCCGTCAGCTCTTGAATCCAGCCGGCCGATCCGCTCGCTTCCTCGAAGTTAAATAACCCTGTATGCAAAATCTCCTGCGGTTTTACATTTCCTTTGACGGAACGAATGAACCTGGCTCTTGGCTGCAGTTTACGAAGAACGTTTTCAAGCTGTTCGAGCTCTTGCTCGCTGACCAAATCACATTTATTTAAGATCAGTACATCGCAAAACTCAATTTGATCGATCAAGAGGTCGGCGATTTCTCTTTCATCCTCTTCCCCCAATGCTTCTTTGCGGTCCAGAAGGCTTTCGCCTGACTGATAATCATGCCAAAAACGGTTGGCATCAACAACCGTCACCATCGTATCCAGCTGACAGAATTTTGTAAGATCGATTCCCATCTCTTCATCGATATAAGAGAAAGTCTGGGCCACCGGGATCGGTTCGCTGATTCCTGTCGATTCGATGACGATATAATCAAACCGTCCGTCTTTTGCCAGCTTCTCAACTTCAATTAATAAGTCTTCGCGAAGCGTGCAGCAAATGCAGCCGTTTGACATTTCCACAAGCTTTTCATCTGTTCTGGAAAGGCCCCCTTCCTGCTTAACCAAGCCCGCGTCAATGTTCACCTCGCTCATATCGTTTACGATAACCGCTATTTTCAAGCCTTCGCGATTTTGCAAAATGCTGTTCAGCAATGTTGTTTTTCCCGCACCTAGATAACCGCTCAGTACGGTAACCGGAATTTTTTTCATAACAGTGCCTCCATTAAAATAGATTGATTACGATTTAAATCGAATACTTCGCCGTATGTACAATGGTGTAGAGCAGCTTTTCGCGCTCATTTCTCGCTGCCACCCGATTTCTAAATCAGTAAAGGCTCCAACCGCGTTTAATCCTTTTCCCCATCGCAAATCCCTGCCCCTTGCCGACATTCGGAAAACCGCAGCTTGCATAAAGCAATTGCTCCACTTGCGTTGCTGAACCGATGGAAAGCGCAAACATCTCATCAGAAAGTAGCTTGGGTTTCGTTTCAAGTTTTCAACAAGACGCTTCATGGGGATCAATGACAGCAAGATCCTTAGCCTTTCCGCTTTTCACAGATACAGCCAATGATAAGCCATTTACCACAAAACGTAATTATTACGATTTAAATTGTATGGTCTTTTTTCCTTTTTGTCAACGGTTTTCAATTCAGCTGATCACCACTTTTGTATGTTCAGGGATATTTTCATATATCCATTTTGCATCTGGAATGGTCAGCCTGATACAACCGTGAGATGCTTTCGTTCCTAGTTTTTCTGCTTCCGTTTTGATGACTTTTTGATCCTTTGTCATTGGCACACTATGAAATAGAAATTCGCCGTGGTTTTTCCATGATACCCAGTATTCTGCGCCTTCCTGGTATCCTTCGGAGAAAAACCATTCTCCCCGTTCAGGCTCTACATAAAAGGTGCCCTTTGGCGTAGCATCATCTTTTGTTTGATCAAGACCAGAAGAGATCATCATTGTATAGATGGTGTTGCTTCCTTCCTTGATGTAAGCCTTCTGCTCCTTCACATTCACATCAATCCAGACATGCTTCTGTTTAATATCCGGGTATTCTCCGCCCGAAGGCTTTGTCCAATCAATGCTTGTTTTTGCTGTTTTTCGAACGTCCGTTATGTTTTCGACCGTTTTCTTTGTATTGATACTTGCGTGTTCTTCCGTATGATAAGAACACGCTGACAGCAGGCTGGCCGGCACAAGAACTGCAATAATGAATAATGAGCGTTTCATATTCTATCCACCTGTTTCGAAAAACGCAGCTTCGCATAGGCATCGTGGAGATGGATCGATTCTTCATTGCGGCATTCAATCTCAAAGGCCGACACCCATTCAAGCTCAAACAAATCAGCAGCAATCAGCCGGGCGAGATCCTCAACAAATCTCGGGTTTTCATAGGCCGTTTCTGTCACGGCTTTTTCATCAGGCCGCTTCAATACCGGATGCAGTCTCGCAGAAGCATTTGATTCTGCGGCGTGAAGCAAATCAGCTTTAACATCACTTGGCAGCGATGCGGCCGGGTGAATATCCGCCCAAATGCTGACCGTTCCCCTCTGATTATGGGCACTGTATTCGCTGATTTCCTTGGAGCAAGGGCACAGAGTCGTTACTTTTGCTGAGATGCCGGCACGCTGTTTAAACGGCTGATCTTTGCGATAGGTGACAGACATGAATATATCAGCATGCATCAAACCCGCTTTCTCAAGCTTCGGGCTTTTCCGTTCGAAAAACCACGGAAACCTCACTTCAACTGTGGCAGATGATGTGTCCATGTTTTCTGCAAGCTCTTTCGTAAATTGCTGAAGAGAGGAAAATGAGAGAATCCAACCATTTTGATGATAGACTTGCAGCAGCTCTGTTAACCGGCTCATGTTAATCCCCTTCTGATTTCTCGGCAAATTACAAGTCATTGTAAAGTTCGCAGCCGTTGTTTGCTCGGCAGGCATCATGGCAGAAGTGATTGTGACTGGATGGGACACATTAGCTACACCTACATGCTGAATGTCAAAAAAATAATCCTTCCTGATATTTTGCAGGTCCTTCATTTTCTCTTTTTCCACTGGTTTCTCGCCTTTGATCGGACTGACCGATCCAAAGTATTGAAGACGCTCCGTTTTTTTCGGGAGCAGCGTATGTTGATTCATTCAGAAAACTCCTCTCACTAACAAATCGTAATAATTACTATTTATTTTGATCGGTTCACTGTTGAAAATCAAGAGAAAATAAAAAAGACACGCACAAACGCGTGTCCGTCAAAACCCTAAACATCCGCCGGGCTGCTTTCCGCGCTCCAGCTTTTCCGCCAGTAATAGCCTGCGGCAAGCACAAGTGCAAACGCCAGCAGCGCGATACAGGAAAACGTGATAAAACCGATAGCATATGTGCCTGTCATCTGTTTGAGAGATCCTAAGATGTTCGGCAGGAAAAACCCTCCGATTCCTCCGGCCGCACCGACGATTCCCGTCACCATGCCAATTTCTTTGCGAAAACGCTGCGGCACGAGCTGGAATACTGCACCGTTTCCCATTCCGAGCCCCATCATTCCGACAAACAATAGAACAATAACCATTGAGAGAGATGGCAGGCTGCTGACTCCGGCCATACACAGTGCCACGATGACAAACAGTACAGAAAGAACTTTCGTGCCGCCGACACGATCCGAAATCAAGCCCCCGACAGGCCGGAAAAAGCTCCCCGCCGCCACACATAATGTAACGAAGTCCCCTGCGTGAATTTTTGACAGCTGGTATTGATCAACAAAGAAAATAGATAAAAAGCTTGAGAGCCCGACAAATCCGCCAAATGTGACGCTGTACAGCAGGCAGAAAAACCATGTTTCCTTTTGCCCGAACACATGCAGATAGCTTTTGAGCGGCTGCGGAGCCGGCTGTGCAGGAGAATCCTTTGCCATGGATACAAAAAGAATAAAGACGATCAATAATGGAATTAGCGCAATTCCCATGACAATGTGCCAGCCGAACTGCTCTGCCAGACGAGGGCCAAACAGGGTTGCAAACAACGTGCCGCTGTTCCCCGCTCCGGCAATCCCCATCGCAAGCCCCTGCAAATGAGGCGGATACCATCGGCTGGCCATAGGCAGCGCTACAGCAAAGCTTGCCCCCGCCACGCCAAGCAGAATCCCGATGGCATACAGCTCAGTCAGGGAACGGCCGCCGAATGTCCCCCAAAGCAGCGGAATCATCGTCACCAGCATCCCGATCACTGCCGTTTTTTTCGGTCCGATTCTGTCCGTTAAAATACCAAGAATGATACGAAACACTGATCCAGATAAAATCGGCACAGCTACGACAAGCCCTTTCTCAAAAGGAGACAGGCCAAAATCCTGAGAAATATAAACACCCAGCGCCCCAAGCATAACCCATATCATAAAACTGACATCAAAGTATAAAAAGGAACAGAGCAACGTGAGTGGATGACCGCTAGTTTTCAGTTCCGACAGCTTCATAAGATTCCCCTTTCTAGACCCTCATTATTTTACATTTTCTGAATCAAGGATATAGGACCATTATTTTCTGGAAAAGACATGTGTAAGTTTTTGTGACACGTTTAATGCGTTAACAGTGCATTGTGACATAATTTTTAATAGGAGAAAACTTACGAGCTTCGCCAAAGGAGGTCTGATACATGAAGAAACAAAGATTGGTGTTAGCGGGAAACGGCATGGCCGGAATCCGCTGTATTGAAGAAGTATTAAAGCTGAATCGCCACATGTTTGAGATTGTCATTTTCGGAAGCGAGCGGCATCCCAATTACAATCGCATTCTCTTATCCTCTGTATTGCAGGGTGAAGCGTCACTCGATGATATTACACTGAACAGCAAGGATTGGTACGACAAGCACGGGATCACGCTTTACACAGGCGAAACGGTTATTCAGATTGATACAGATCAGCAGCAGGTCATCACAGATCGGAAACGCACTCTGTCGTATGACAAATTAATAGTGGCAACAGGTTCCTCCCCTCATATTCTCCCTATCCCCGGGGCAGACAAAAAAGGTGTCTATGGATTTCGGACAATAGAAGACTGCCAAGCACTGATGAAGATGGCCCAGCACTTTCAAAAGGCTGCGGTAATCGGAGCCGGCTTATTAGGACTGGAAGCTGCAGTCGGTTTACAGCATCTCGGTATGAATGTCAGCGTCATTCACCACTCCGCCGGCATTATGCAAAAACAGCTCGATCAAACAGCGGCGCGGCTGCTGCAAACAGAGCTGGAA
The DNA here is from genome assembly GCF_037963335.1 of Bacillus sp. PS108. Lineage (NCBI taxonomy): Bacteria > Bacillati > Bacillota > Bacilli > Caryophanales > Bacillaceae > Bacillus > Bacillus sp. PS108. The sequence continues at coordinate 356,869 of NZ_CP150155.1, read as the reverse complement.
CAAAAAGGCCTAACCTTTCTTTTGGAGAAAGACACCGTCTCCATTTCCGGCGCCACGAAGGCAGACCGAATCCATTTTAAAGATGGCTCTTCATTAAAAGCAGACTTGATTGTGATGGCGGCCGGCGTCAAACCGAATATTGAATTGGCTGTATCCGCTGGAATCAAAGTGAACCGCGGGATCATCGTGAATGACTTCATGCAGACAAGCGAACCGAATATCTACGCCGTTGGTGAATGCGCTGAGCATAACGGAACGGTGTACGGATTGGTGGCTCCGCTTTATGAGCAGGGAAAAGCGCTCGCCAGTCATATTTGCGGCGTTCCATGTGAGGAATATCAAGGCTCAGCACCATCAGCGGCGTTAAAAATAGCTGGAATCGATGTGTGGTCAGCAGGAAAGATCCAAGAGGATGAACGCACGACGAGCATCAAAATCTACGACGAACAAGCAGGAGTTTATAAAAAAGCGCTTTTTGTAGATGAAAAACTGGCCGGCGTTATTTTATTCGGAGACACCCGTGACAAGCAGCGGCTTCTCGACAGCCTCCTTAAACAACGAGACATCTCCATTGTCAAAAAGCAGATCATCGAACCGGAGACAAGCGGCCCTTTATTTGAATCCATGCCTTCCAGTGAAACGATTTGCCAATGCAACACAGTGACGAAAGGCGCGATTGAAGAAGCGGTGCACACGAATAGCTTAACAACTGTTGAGGAAGTCAAGCACTGCACCAAAGCCACTGGGTCCTGCGGAGGATGCAAACCGCTCGTTGAAGACCTTTTGAGGCACATGACCAACAGCGAATATACGAAGCCCGCCGGCACACCTTCGTTTTGTGGCTGTACTGATTTTACAGAAGACGACATCATCGCTGAGCTTCAGCGCAGGCCATTCACTAATCCGGCAGAAGTGATGAACCAGCTTGACTGGAAAACAAAAAACGGATGCAGTACTTGTGTTCCTGCGATTCAATACTATCTGGAAATGCTGTACCCTGGGTTTGTCCAGCCTGAGCCAGCCACTGAAGAGACATGCATCCTGATTCCGCAAATGTACGGCGGGCGGACAAACGCGGAGCAGCTAAGAACCATCGCCAACATCATTGAGGCATACAGCATTCCCGACGTATCCATCACTCACGGCCAAAGGCTGAAGCTTTCCGGGATCAAGCCTGCGGATCTCCCGAACATAAAAAAAGACCTGAAGATGCCCGTTTACACTAATGAACACCGACACGCGCTGCAAAGCATCAAAGCATGTACATGCGGGCAAAATCGATCGATTCAGCAGCTGGCAGCCCAAATCGAAAGACAACTTGAGACGCTTCCCTTACCCGCTCCCATTTCTATCAGCTTATCATGTGAAACAGACTGCACCGATGCCGCCCTGCAAGATGTCGGCGCAATTCGGACACAAGCTGGCTGGGACATTCACATCGGCGGCGTCCGGGGAACTCATGCCCGTTCAGGAGCTCTGTTTTGCGTGACTGAGAACGAAGACAGCACTGCCGGCATGATCAAAGGACTGATCCAGTATTATCGGGAAACGGCTCATTACTTAGAAGCTGTTCATCAGTGGATAGACCGTCTCGGGATCGTTCATATCAGAGAAGTGCTATTCGAAGAAGACCTAAGGGCACAGCTGCTGGAAAGCCTCCAAACAGATCTGTCACTGATCCAAAACCCGACTGTAGAGACGGGCGTATATAAGAAAGGATGAGGCATTTTGACTGAACGACTGCTTAGATATTTCCGTGATAAACAGCAAGACGTCCAATCAGAAAAAACATATGACACTCAATGCCCGTTTTGCAGCATGCAGTGCAAAATGCAGCTCGTGGAACAAACCATCGTCACGCGCAAAAAGTACACTGCGATCGGGATTGATAATCCTACAACACAGGGTCGGCTATGCATGAAGGGCATGAATGCTCACCAGCATGCCCTGAACTCCTCCCGCATCACCCGGCCGCTGCTGAAGAAAAACGGCGAGTTTATCCCTGTTTCCTGGGAAGAAGCATTGAATTACATTAAAGACCAAGTGACAATGATCCAAGCAGAACACGGCCATGACGCCATGGCGGTATACGGAAGCGCCTCGATTACAAATGAAGAGGCGTATTTGTTAGGGAAATTCGCACGGGTGGGCTTACAGACAAAATACATCGACTATAACGGGAGGCTTTGTATGTCCGCCGCAGCAACCGCAGCCAACCAAACATTCGGCGCAGACAGAGGCTTAACGAATCCCTTATCAGACATTCCCCACACCCGTGTGATCATTCTGGCCGGCACCAATATCGCGGAATGCCAGCCCACGATTATGCCGTATTTTGAAAAAGCGAAAGAAAACGGAGCTTACATCATTGCCATTGATCCGCGTGAAACAGCGACAACGAAAATCGCCGATCTTCATTTGAAAATCAAACCCGGCACAGACGCCGCTCTTGCCAACGGTCTCGTCAAAATCATCATCGACGAACAGCTCGCAAACAAAGATTTTATTCAATCACGAACAAATGGATTCGAGGAGCTGAAGCAGCATACTGACGCGCTGAGCCTGAATGATATCGCCGAACAGACGAGTGTCCCGCTGGCGGATATAAGAAAAGCGGCTGTAAAGTTTGCCAAGGAAACGTCCGGCATGCTGTTTACAGCCCGCGGGATTGAACAGCAAACCGATGGAACAGCGGCTGTGAAAGGCTTCTTAAACATGGTGCTGATCACAGGAAAAATCGGCAAGCCTTACTCAGGTTACGGGGCGATCACCGGACAAGGCAACGGGCAAGGTGCAAGAGAGCATGGCCAAAAAGCCGATCAGCTTCCGGGCTATCGATCTATTGAAAACGAACAACACCGGGCACATGTTGCGAAAGTGTGGGGAATCCATCAGGATGATCTGCCGCGAAAAGGTGTCTCAGCCTATGAAATGATGGAAAAAATCAACGACGGCGACATCAAGGGATTGTTCCTCATGTGCTCCAATCCTGCTGTCTCCAGTCCAAATGCGAATCTCGTAAAAAAGGCTTTACGTAAACTGACATTCTTTGTTGCAATCGATTTGTTTATTTCTGAGACTGCGAAATACGCAGATGTGATTTTACCTGCCTCCTCTTACTTAGAAGATGAAGGCACCATGACAAATGTAGAAGGACGCGTGACATTAAGAGAAGCAAGCCGGCCATGCCCCGGCGAAGCAAAGCATGATTGGCAGATCATTTGTGATCTCGCATCCGCTCTCGGCAAGGGCCGCTACTTTTCTTATACGTCAGCGGAGGATATTTTTAATGAATTGAGAGAAGCGAGCCGAGGCGGGATTGCCGATTATTCAGGCATCTCATACGGCAGGCTCAGACGTGAAGGCGGCATTCATTGGCCGTGTCCGGAATCTGATCATCCCGGAACTGGGCGCTTGTTTACAGAATCATTTGCTCATCCGGATCAAAAAGCGGCATTAAGTGTGATTCCAAACGAACCACCTGTTCCAAAAGAGAAGCCGACAGCCGATTATCCGCTTTATTTAACAACAGGCAGAGTCATGTCTCACTACTTAACAGGCGTCCAAACAAGAAAAAGCGCCGCCCTTGCCGCGAGACATTTTGAATCGTTTATGGAGATCCATCCGCAAACAGCAGCGACCTACAATATCGAGGACCGTGTACTGGTAAAAATAGAATCGCCGCGGGGAAGCATCACCGTCCGCAGCAAATTATCAGAACAAATCAGAAAAGATACTGTTTTTGTTCCCATCCATTGGGCAGACGCTCAAAATGTGAATGATTTAATCGGAGAAGCCTTAGATCCAGTCTGTAAAATGCCCGGTTTTAAGGTATGCGCCGTCCGAATCAGACCTATTTAAATTTTTCATAAAATTTTTAGAACTTTTCGTATATTTTGTTACATTTTATAACATGTATCTTAAATATTCCTTTTTGCTGTGCTACGCTGGAAAAAACATTGATAAGGAGCGGATCATCTGATGGGAAAAAAACAGCTAGTTCTTGTTGGTAATGGAATGGCCGGGGTAAGGGTCATTGAAGAGATACTGAGTGTTGCTAAAGACGAGTTTCAGATCACAATTTTCGGTGCCGAACCGCATCCCAATTACAACCGAATCCTTTTGTCAAAAGTGCTTCAAGGCGATACAGATATTAAAGATATTACGTTAAACGATTGGGACTGGTACGAAGAAAACAACATTCAATTGTATACAAATGAAACAGTCATCAAAGTGGACACGGAAAACAAAACAGTCATCACAGATGCAGACAGAATCCAGCCTTACGATGAATTGATCCTGGCGACAGGCTCGGTCCCTGTTATCCTTCCGATTCCGGGCGCAGACAAAAAAGGCGTCACAGCTTTCCGGGACATAAAAGATACAGACACAATGCTCGCCGCGTCAAAACAATATAAAAAAGCTGCCGTCATCGGCGGAGGACTTCTTGGTTTGGAAGCAGCTCGCGGACTGCTGAATCTTGGCATGGATGTGTCCGTCATCCACCTTGCCCCATTCCTGATGGAGCGCCAGCTTGATGCAACGGCAGGACGCCTGCTGCAAAACGAGTTAGAAAAACAAGGTATGACCTTTTTACTTGAAAAGCAAACAGAAGAAATTGTCGGTGACGACCGTGTCGAAGGCCTCCGATTCAAGGATGGCACAAGCATTGAAGCTGATTTAGTCGTCATGGCTGTCGGCATCCGCCCAAATACAACGCTCGGGGCCGAGAGCGGCATTCCGGTTAACCGCGGCATCATCGTCAACGATTATATGCAGACTGAAATCCCGCACATTTACGCGGTCGGCGAATGTGCCGAGCACCGAGGAATCGCCTACGGGCTTGTGGCGCCGCTGTATGAACAGGCAAAAGTGCTGGCAAAGCATATGTGCGGCATCGAAACAAAACCGTATGAGGGCTCCGTTCTCTCCACACAGTTAAAGGTATCAGGCGTCGAGGTCTTCTCTGCCGGTGACTTTAACGAATCAGAGGAGAAAAAAGCGATTAAAGTCTTCGATGAGCAGGACGGCATCTATAAAAAAATAGTCCTGAGAGGCAATCAAATTGTCGGTGCTGTTTTATTCGGCGACAGCAGCGAAGGCAATCGCCTGTTTTCTATGATTCAAAAAGAAGCCGATATCTCTGAAACCTCTAAAATATCAATCTTACAGCCCCTCAGCCAGGAAGCAAGCACAAGCATAACCGCAGCGATGAGCGACGATGAAATCATCTGCGGCTGTAACGGCGTGTCAAAAGGTGCGATTATTCAAGCCATACAGGAAAAGGGCTGCTCGTCAACGGACGAAATCAAAGCATGCACCGGCGCATCCCGCTCATGCGGAGGCTGTAAGCCGCTCGTAGAAGAAATCCTCCAGCATACGCTCGGATCAGACTTTGATGCGTCTGCGCAAAAAGAAGCCATTTGCGGCTGCACCACATTGTCGAGAGATGAAGTCGTAGAAGAAATCAAAGCCAAAGGGCTGTCACATACAAGAGAAGTCATGAATGTGCTCGGCTGGAAAACGCCAGAAGGCTGTTCTAAATGCCGACCCGCTCTGAACTACTACTTAGGCATGATCAATCCAACCAAATACGAGGATGACCGGACATCCCGCTTTGTTAATGAACGAATGCACGCCAATATTCAAAAAGACGGAACATACTCAGTCGTTCCTCGGATGTACGGCGGCGTGACCAACTCCACAGATTTGCGCAAGATCGCCGATGTCGTTGACAAATATGAGATCCCGCTCGTGAAAATGACAGGCGGCCAGCGAATTGATCTTATCGGCGTGAAAAAAGAAGATCTTCCGAAGGTATGGGAAGATCTTGATATGCCATCGGGCTACGCGTACGGAAAAACGCTCCGCACAGTGAAAACATGTGTAGGCGAGCAATTCTGCCGCTTCGGCACACAAGACTCCATGGCACTGGGCATTGCGCTTGAGAAAAAATTCGAAGGGCTGAACACGCCTCACAAAGTCAAAATGGCCGTGTCTGCCTGCCCGCGAAACTGTGCGGAATCCGGCATTAAGGACCTTGGCGTTGTCGGCATCGACGGAGGCTGGGAGCTTTATGTCGGCGGAAACGGCGGAACCCATTTGCGTGCCGGCGATTTGCTGATGAAGGTGAAAACAAATGAAGAAGTCTTAGAATACGCGGGCGCTTACCTGCAATATTACAGGGAAACCGCAAACTATCTGGAGCGTACGTCCGCATGGCTTGAGCGCGTCGGTTTATCCCATGTCCAATCCGTGTTAAACGATCCGGAAAAGCGGCAGGAGCTGAACGGCCGAATGAATGAAACACTCTCTGTCCACAAGGATCCGTGGAAAGACTTTTTAGAGGATAAACAAACCTCTAAAGAATTATTTGAAAATGTCGTGACCACATCATAATGACAAAAACAATCATTGAGGAGGAATGGACATGGTAAACAAAGACGTAACAAAAGTATGTATCGGAAAAATTGAAGAATTGCCTGAACAATTAGGCAAAACAGTGTATATTGAAGATAAGGAGCTCGCGGTTTTCAAGCTTTCAGACGGAAGCATCCGCGCCATCGAAAACCGCTGTCCGCATAAGGGCGGCGTCCTGGCAGAAGGCATCGTCAGCGGTGAATATGTTTTCTGCCCGATGCATGACTGGAAAATTTCCTTAGAAGACGGAATCGTCCAAGAACCTGACCACGGATGTGTCAAAACATATGAAACGCTGATCGAAGGAGAACATGTTTATCTCGTATATTGATCAAAAGACCGGATCACTTTTCTAGTGGTCCTTCATTTTTTACAGTGACGGAAGGATGACATGATCATGAAGAACGGAATCGTATATTTCGTGGGAGCCGGACCCGGCGACCCAGGCCTGCTCACCATCAAAGGAAAACAGGCGCTCAAGGAAGCAGATGTGATTTTATATGACCGGCTCGCCAACCCGAAGCTGCTCGAATTTGCATCACCGGACTGCCAGTTTATTTATTGCGGAAAACTGCCAAACCGCCATTTTATGAAACAAAAAGAAATTAACGCCCTGCTGGTTGAAAAAGCATTAAATGGGTTAACCGTCGTTCGCTTGAAGGGCGGAGATCCGAGCGTATTCGGCAGAGTCGGCGAGGAAGCAGATGCTCTTCATGAGCACGGCATTCGCTATGAAATGGTGCCGGGAATCACCTCTGGAATTGCAGCGCCGCTATATGCGGGCATCCCCGTCACGCATCGGGATTTTGCATCGTCTTTTGCCATGATTACAGCGCATGATAAATCATTAAAAGGCACGCCGAACCTTGACTGGGAAGGGCTGGCCCGAAGCGTTCAAACCCTTGTTTTTTACATGGGTGTCAAGAACTTGTCTTATATTTGCCAGCAGCTTATTTCATACGGGAAATCGCCTTCTGTCCCTGTCATTGTCATCCAATGGGGAACGTGGGGCCGCCAGCGGAGTGTGAAAGGAACACTTGAGAACATTCAGCAAAAAGTGCAGGAACACCAGATTACAAACCCTGCGATTATCGTCATCGGAGACATCGTCAACTTTCAAACACACAGCTGGTTTGAAAGCAAACCGCTCATCGGACGGCATTTGATGGTTGTGACTCATGGCGAAGATGAAGACCCGCTTGCAGACAAGCTGCGCGATTCCGGCGCCGATCTCATCGAGTGGCCGAAATGGCGGACCGAAAACATGCCTGTCAATGAAGAAATTCTTCGAAAGATTGGCACCTTTGAAGACGTTTTTTTCACATCGCGCCGGGCGGTTTGTGAATTTTTCAGAGCACTGGCTTCTCAGAAAATCGACATCCGCCAGCTGACAGCCAAACTGAGTGCAGCATCTGAGCAAGCAAAGACAGAGCTTGAGAAACGGGGCTTTCTTGTCACCGCCATTCAGCCTGATTCAGAGAAACGTCTTGTTGTCGGGAGCCGCCATGCAGTGGAAAACATGCAAAAGCATGAATCCTGTTCGTTTTATATCACTCATGAAAACGTCATAGATGACCGGTTCACCCACATGATTCAGCGTACCATCAGTGAATCCCCGCTGCACATGGTCATTTGCCCGAACAAGCTGTCCGTTCAGCAATTGATCAATGGTGGCGAACAAATTGGCATTTCGCCGGAATTGTCAGCAAGCCGGCCCCCTATCGTCTGTATAGGCGATGACTCAGCTGCCGAAGCTTATGGATTCACAGCTGTACAAGAACAGGATGAATTGCTAGCTTTCATTCAGAATCAACAGACGCAGAAAAAGCTCCTTCACAGCTGATGGCTGGCAGCCCTTTCCCCCAAGGGCTGTTTTATTTATGCACCAATTTTTTATGATGGGTGGAATACATCGCCATATTCTCGGCCTTAGGGTCCAGATAAGCCTTGGCACTGTTGACCGCTGTCGGGCCTTCCGTAAATCCGCCGGCAATCAATCTCAGCTTGCTTTCATAAAAAGCCGCGTCGCCCGCCACAAACACGCCCGGAAGATTCGTTCGCATATGTCTGTCAGCTTTCACCCTTCCTTCTTCAATCTCCAGCCCCCACTCCATCATCGGCCCGAGATCAATTTTGAACCCATGATTAATGATCAGCTCATCAATTTCTATGTCTTTCCTCTGGCCAGACTCAGTATGACAAACGGTCACGCTTTTGATGCCCTCTTCATCTCCGTTCAACTGCTCCAGCCGATAAGGCGTAAGCACCCGCACCGATGATTGCTTCATTTTCGTCACGCTGCTTTCCATTCCGCCGAATTCCTCACGCCGATGAACGACAGTCACAGACGCCGCAATCGGTTCAAGCTCATTAGCCCAATCGACCGCAGTATCTCCGCCGCCTGATATCACCACGCGCTTATCTTTAAACGCATCGAGCTTCTCCACTCCATAATGAAGATTTTTGCCCGCATATCTGGCCGCATCCTCGCTGTCAAACTCATTGACCTCAAGTGTACCCATGCCGCAAGCCAAAATCACAGTTCTTGTATAGTGCTTCTCCCCTTCAGAACCCGTCAGTACAATGGTGCCGTCATTCAGGCGTTCAAACCCGGTCACACGCTGATTCAATACGATATCAGGATCAAACGTTGCCGCCTGCTCCTTCAACTGCTCGATCAGCTGCTTTCCCGCAATCCCCGGTATGCCGCCGATATCGCGAATGATTTTCTCAGGAAAGAATAAAGACACCTTTCCTCCGAGCTTCGGCAAAAATTCGATTACCTTTGTTTTTAGCTCCCGCATCCCGCAGTAAAAAGCAGTAAACAGCCCAATCGGCCCCCCGCCTATAATCGTAACGTCATATACCTCTTGATTCTCAGCCATCCGTCCTGCCTCCCGTTCACATCTATATCAAAGTTTTAATTGAGAATGAATATCAATAAAAAGTATATCATATTTCAAGGGCCTTTGTTTATTCATTTCTTCTCCTTGTGGTCAATTGCTGAAAACTCTATAATAGGCAAAAAACAAATGGGAGTAACAGATGAAAAGACGAGTCGAAACGATCACCTTCGATGGCAGTACACTAGAATATTCTGTGACAGGCAAGGGTACCCCCATCCTTGTCATGCATGGCGGACATTCAAATTGTTACGAGGAATTCGGATACACAGCGTTGATTGAGCAAGGGTATTCCATCATTACGCCTTCAAGGCCCGGCTATAGACGAACGTCAAAAGAAATTGGAAAAAGTCTTGCCAACGCCTGCCGTTTCTATGTGAAATTATTAGATCATTTACAAATCGACAGTGTCCATGTGATCGCCATCTCAGCAGGGAGGGCCGAGCGGCATATGCTTTGCCTCACATTATCCAGAAAGAGTAAATACATTGACTCTGCAATCCGCGGTCACCAAAGAGTGGCTCACCCCAAAAGACACTGAATATAAATTGGGGAGAATTCTCTTCCGCCCGCCGGTGGAAAAGTGGATATGGAAGCTGATTTCTTCTTTGAATAACGCTTTCCCGGGTTTGATGTTTCGAGCTATGAGCCCCCAATTCAGCACGCTTCCGTTTCAGCGAATCAAGTCCTTGATGGATGAAAAAGACATAGAAGCATTTCGGAAAATGAACAACCGGCAGCGCTCGGGTGAAGGATTTCTGCTTGACTTGTCACAAACCGCCGCTGTCTCTTTAAAAGACCTGCAAGCCATCATATGTCCTGTGCTGATTATGCAAAGTGTTTATGATGGATTGGTTGACTTGTCACATGCACATCATGCAAAAGAGCACATTCGTGGCGCTGCTCTCTGTTTGCTTCACTCATGGGGACACCTGATTTGGCTCGGAAAAGAAGCTGCAGAAACAGACAGTATCTTACTCGGCTTTTTGGAATCCTAACCAAAGTGAAACGATCCTTTCCCCTCCTCCGTCAAACAAGCAGTGCCTTTTTTTTCTGGTATCATAAGAAAGGCAGCTTAACATGAGCGGAGGTTTTATTGTGACAGCACAATCATCTTTTCTTCAGCTGAATTCTATTTTTATCAGCATTTTAATAGAAGCCATTCCGTTTATTCTGATTGGCGTCATACTTTCCGGAATCATTCAAATGTTTGTTTCTGAAGAAATGATTGCAAGAATCATGCCGAAAAACCGTTTTCTCGCCGTTTTATTCGGTGCGCTGGCCGGCGTTTTATTTCCCGCCTGCGAATGCGGCATCATCCCGATTACGAGGCGGCTTCTGTTAAAGGGAGTTCCTCTGCATGCGGGGGTTGCTTTCATGCTGACCGCGCCTATCATTAATCCTATCGTTTTATTTTCTACTTATATTGCGTTCGGGAATAGATGGAGCGTTGTCTTTTACAGAGGCGGACTGGCTCTCGCCGTTTCGCTGATCATCGGGGTCATCTTATCCTATCAATTTAAGGATAACCAGCTTTTGAAGCCTGATGAACCCGGGCACCACCATCATCATCACGGCACCTTGCTCCAAAAACTGGGCGGGACCTTGCGGCATGCCATTGATGAATTTTTCTCCGTGGGAAAATACTTAATCATCGGCGCCTTTATCGCAGCCGCTATGCAGACGTATGTCAAAACATCCACTCTGCTTGCGATCGGGCAGAATGATGTATCCTCTTCCCTCGTGATGATGGGTCTGGCGTTTGTCCTGTCGCTTTGTTCAGAAGTTGATGCGTTCATCGCGTCTTCCTTCAGCAGCACATTTTCATTAGGATCGTTAATCGCCTTTCTCGTCTTTGGCGCAATGGTGGATATTAAGAATCTATTGATGATGCTTGCGGCCTTCAAAAAACGATTTGTTTTCCTGCTGATTACATACATTGTCGTGATTGTTTTAGCGGGATCACTACTGGTAAAGGGGTGATTGGGTGTTTCGTCTATTGGTGCTGATGGGATTTACGTTTTTCTTTTATCATCTGCATGCCTCAGGAAATCTAACAAAATATATCAATATGAAATATTCCTATCTGTCCTTTATTGCGATCTTCCTGCTGGCTATTCTGACCGCCGTCCAAGCGTACCTATTTATCAAGTCGCCTGAAAAAAGCGGGCATCACCATGACCATGATTGCGGGTGCGGCCATGATCACGAGCATGACCATGAACAAAACAAGCCATTTTATCAGCGTTATTTGATTTATGTTGTTTTTCTTTTTCCTTTGGTGTCAGGCATCTTCTTCCCGATTGCAACGCTTGACTCATCCATTGTCAAAACAAAAGGGTTCTCGTTTAAGGCGATGGAGAGCGGAGATCACTACTCCCAAACACAGTATTTGCGGCCTGATGCCAGCCTTTATTACGCGCAAGACAGCTATGACAAACAAATGAAACAGCTGTTTAATAAGTATTCCAGCAAAAAAGAGATTTCTCTGACCGATGACGATTTCCTAAAAGGAATGGAAACCATCTATAACTATCCGGGTGAATTTCTCGGACGGACGATAGAATTTCATGGATTTGCTTACAAAGGAAACGCAATTAACAAAAATCAGTTGTTCGTATTAAGGTTTGGCATCATTCACTGTATCGCTGATTCCGGCGTGTACGGGATGCTTGTGGAATTTCCGAAGGACATGGACATCAAGGATGATGAATGGATTCACATTAAGGGCACTCTGGCCTCAGAATATTACCAGCCATTCAAGTCAACTCTCCCTGTCGTCAAAGTAACTGACTGGAATACCATTAAAAAACCTGATGATCCGTATGTTTACAGAGGATTTTAAGTGAAGACGAAACCAGTACAAGTACTGGTTTCTTTTTTATTTCTTTTTCATCAGCATCAAATCGAGATAGAGCTGGCACCGCGTTCTGAAATCGCTTAAATCGATCGACGTCATCTCAGTAATCTGTTTGATGCGGTAATTCAATGTATTTTGGTGAATAAACAGCTGTTCTGCCGCTGGTTTTGTTTTGCAGTTGTTGAGGAGATAGATTTCCAAGGTTTTGAGCAGCTCAGTGCTGCTTTCTTCGTCTTTTGCTTTTAATAAAGCTAAATCTTTATTCTCGTATTCTAAAAATTCATTTTTCTGTTCGATGCTTTCTAAATAGCGGTAAATGCCGAGTTTGGCATATTCATATGGAATGTTTTCCTGATTGCCGGTGATTTCTGCGGCTTTGATGACTTCAAGTGCTTCTGTGTAGCTCTTGCCAAGTTTTAATAGGTGATTATATTCGTTTCCGATACCGATATAAATAGGGGTAGGTATTTTTTGAAAGTGAAAATGTGTTAACAGCTTGTTAATAAACTCAGAAGCTGCTGAGGAGACGGAGCTTTTTTGGGAAAAACTCGCTACGACGATGACAATGTTTGATTCGATCGTTAAGACATGACTGACCTTATCCCGTAAATTCAGGTACGACCTGATATTTTCCTTTAAATCCTCAACCGCTTCCCCATCCCCATTTGCGGCGTGCAGGATAACAACTGAAAACATGGAAGGCAGCACGGTGTTGATCCTTTCAGCTTCCCGTCTGAGTTCCTTCTCAGAGGTAAATTGCTGATAGATCGCCCGTTTGATGAGATCCTCTGCTTTTTCTTCCTTTTCCTGTTTCAATTTATTCGTTTTATAAATGATTTTCCCGACATGGAAGGAGGTCTCGTACAAAAAGTCGAGCTCTTCATCCGTCAGATTTTGGTCCAGCTCCTGAATCCAGATGTAGCCCATGACTTCCCCTTTGTGCTTTGCACTCACGACCACCCTCTGGTTTAACCCAATGCTTTCAATTTTATTGACGCGAAAAGGCTCAGGCTCTGTTTTCAATTTTTCAATAATTCCGTCCTTCAGAAACCTCTCAAAAATCTGGACCGGACACTTTTTCGAAAAAATAGTCTGCTGGTTGGCAGAATCAAAATGGTTAATATAGTAAGAATTATAGGCTAACAAAAAGAAATCCGCGCTTTCCAGTATCACTGGCTTTTGCAGTTCATAGCTAATAAAATCAATCAGCTTATCAACATCTGAAAATGAAAAAACTCTCTCTAAAAGCTCTTCCATACCTTTTTCTCCTATACTTTTTTTACTTTAATCATATCCATACGGGGTCTTTTTGTATAGAAAAAAATACGTTTGTTTCCAAAAGAAAAAAATGGCCGCTTAAAAGGAGAAAAGAGGAAAAAGGGACAGCCCCTTCCTCCTCCTTTCGATCTTTATTGTGACATTGTATCTTGGTAGTCGTTGAACTGGTCTGTGACAGCTTGTGACGGAGCCTGCGTCAATATGCTGACAAAAAAGACGGATAATAGACTCGCAGCAAAACCAGGTATCATTTCATACAGAAAGTCCGAAAGACCGGCATTCGCCCAAATGATTACAGTCGCTGCTCCCACAATCATGCCGGCGAGTGCCCCCCATTTGGTCATTCGTTTCCAAAACAGACTGAGCAGTACAACCGGCCCGAATGATGCACCGAAGCCCGCCCACGCGTAGCTGACCAATCCAAGGATGGTGTTATTTTTCTCCCAAGCCAGAACCAACGCGACAATTGAAACAGCCAGAACAGCCAGACGGCCTAAAAACACCAGTTCTTTATCTGAAGCTGAGCGTCTGAACATCGACTTATACAAATCTTCTACCAGAGAGCTTGATGTCACAAGCAGCTGGGAAGAAATTGTACTCATAATCGCGGCCAAAATCGCTGAAATCAGAAAACCCGTGATAATCGGATGGAACAAGATATTCCCTAATTGAATAAAAATCGTCTCTGGGTCCTTCAGTGTCATGCCGCGCTGATGGTAATAAGCGATTCCGCCCAAACCGGTCAGCACTGCGCCTACTGCAGACAAAATCATCCAGCCCATCCCAATTCTGCGCGCTCTTTTGATCTCTTTTACGGACGTTATCGCCATAAAACGCACAATAATATGCGGCTGGCCAAAGTATCCCAGCCCCCAGGCAAACAAAGAAATAATGCCAAGGACGCTCGTTCCTTTGAAAATATTAAACATATCAGGATCTACAGAGCGGATTTCAGCAACTGTATCACCTGCTCCTCCCGTGTGGAAAAACGTAACGATCGGCACAAGAATGAGTGCGGCAAACATAATGATCCCCTGAACAAAATCTGTCCAGCTGACTGCCAAAAAGCCGCCAAACAGGGTATATGCCACAACAACACCCGTCACAATCCACAGGCCGGTGTGATAATCCATCCCCAAGATGCTGTTGAATAAGACGCCGCCGGACACCATTCCGGACGATACATAAAACGTGAAAAAGACTAAAATGACAATTCCTGAAAACAGTCTGAGAAGCTTTGTTTGATCTCCGAAGCGATTTTCCAGGAATCCGGGAATTGTAATCGAATTCCCCGCTTTTTCAGTATAGGTTCTCAGCCGCGGTGCGACGTAAAGCCAGTTCGCCCACGCTCCAAGGCAAAGTCCGATGACGATCCAAGCGCCGCTCAGACCAGTAGAAAACATGGCGCCCGGAAGCCCCATTAGCAGCCAGCCGCTCATATCGGCAGCGCCGGCACTGAGAGCAGTTACTGCCGGACCCAAAGAGCGTCCTCCCAGCATGTAATCCGTCAGATTCGACGTACGCTTGTAAGCAAAGTAGCCGATTAGCAGCATTCCCGCCATATAAATACAAATCGAAATAATCAGCTGTGTGTTTTCTATGGCACTTCCTCCTCTTTTTTATAGTATATGGATGAAATGGACACCCCCGCAGGGAGGATGCCCATTTAGTCCCGCTTAGAACATTTCACTGATTGTTTTTGCTTGCATATGCAGAGCTAAGTAATCCGGCCCCCCTGCTTTTGAATCCGTTCCCGACATTTTGAAGCCGCCAAACGGATGGTAGCCGACGATAGCACCTGTACAGTTGCGGTTGAAGTATAGGTTTCCAACATGGAATTCCTGTTTCGCACGCTCGATGTGCTTGCGGTTGTTTGTGATAACCGCGCCTGTCAAACCATATTCAGTATTGTTTGCCACTTCTAAAGCTTCATCAAAGTCTGACACTTTACAAAATGCAACGACAGGTCCGAAAATTTCTTCCTGCATGAGTCTTGCTTTCGGATCAAGGTCAGCGAAGATCGTCGGTTTGATGAAGTATCCTTTCGAATCATCACCAGTACCGCCGCTTACTAGACGCCCTTCCTGTTTTCCAATCTCAATATAGCTCATAATTTTATCATAAGAACCTTGGTCAATGACAGGTCCCATATAAACATCTGCACTGTCAGGTTTAGCTGTTACTTTTGATTCCGTAATTTCAATGACACGCTCTAATACTTGATCATACACTTTTTCATGAACAACTGCACGTGAACCTGCAGAGCATTTTTGTCCCGCAAAGCCGAATGCTGAAGTAAAGATCGATTGAGCCGCTAATTCAATGTCCGCATCCTCATCAACAACAACCGTATCTTTACCGCCCATTTCAGCGATGACACGCTTTAAATGCTGCTGGCCCGGCTGAACCTTCGCCGCGCGTTCGAAAATTCTCGTACCAACTTCTCTTGATCCCGTAAATGTGATAAGGCTTGTTTTCGGATGGTCAACAAGATAGTCGCCTACTTCCGCTCCGCTTCCCGGAACAAAGTTGACTACGCCTTTTGGCAATCCTGACTCTTCAAGCACCTCAACAAATTTTGCTGCAATAACAGGTGTAGCACTCGCAGGTTTCAGAACCACTGTGTTTCCAGTAACGATCGGCGCCACTGTTGTGCCTGCCATGATCGCAAACAAGAAGTTCCAAGGCGGGATAACGACTGTCACTCCAGTCGGCGTGTATACATATTGGTTTTTCTCGCCTTCACGGCTGTTGACCGGTTTGCCTTTTGCCAGTTCGATCATTTGGCGTGCATAATACTCCATGAAGTCAATCGCTTCAGCCGTATCGGCATCCGCCTCGTTCCAAGGCTTTCCTGCTTCTTTCACAAGCAAAGCTGAGAATTCATGTTTTCTTCTGCGGACTTTGGCAGCAGCGCGGAACAGGACAGCCGCTCTCTCTTCAGGAGACGTATATCTCCACTCTTCAAATGCTTTTGCAGCCGCTTGAATCGCTTGCTCAGCGTGCTCTTGAGACGCTTTTGACACTCGGCCGACGACTTCTTCTTTATCAGCCGGGTTGATTGAAACGATTTTCGCTTCCGTTTCCACTCTCTCGCCGTTAATGACAAGCGGATAGTCTTTTCCTAAATATTCGCTTACTGTCGCAAGCGCTTTTTTAAACGCTTCCACGTTGTTTTGATCTTGGAAATTTGTGAATGGCTCGTGTTTGTAAGGTGTTGTCATGATAATCTCTCCTTTTTTACTTCTTTGTCATTCCTTTGAAAGCAAATGCAATGTTTGACGGACGTTCTGCAAGGCGTCTCATAAAGTAGCCGTACCAATCCTCGCCGTATGGCAGGTAGACTCTCATGTTATAACCTTCTTTTACGAGGCTGAGCTGGGTTTGCGACCGCATGCCGTACAGCATCTGAAATTCAAACTTGTCATTGGCAATGCCATGTTCCTTGGCAAGCTGCTTTGTAAAGTCGATCATTTTGTCGTCATGTGTGGCAATCGCTGTATAGTGACCGTTTAAGAGCTGCTTTCGGATGATTTTTTTGTAATTTTCATCGACATCGCTTTTCTCCGGGAAAGCTACTTTTTCTGATTCTTTATAAGCTCCTTTTACAAGGCGAAGGAACGGGTTTAAAGAATCCAAATCGTCAATGTCTTTTTCCGTCCGGTACAGATAGGCTTGCAGCACTGTGCTCACATGCTCGTATTTCTTTCTGAAATCTTTGAAAATATCAAGCGTTTTCTGGCATCTGACTTCGTCCTCCATGTCAATGGTGACCATGATTTTATGTTTCTCGGCCGTCTGAAGGATTTTTGTCATATTTTCATACACCAAATCCATATCTATATCCAAACCTAAAGACGTCATTTTTAAAGAAACGTGTGAGTTCAGCTCCTGATCCGCGATGGTCGCAATGGTTTGAATGCACTCTTCCGTACGCTCCCGTGCGACCTCGGCACTGTTCACAAACTCGCCTAAATGATCGACAGTAACTGACAGGCCTTGGCTGTTAAGCTGTCGAATGGTCGGGATTGAACTATTAAAGTCATTCCCGCCGATAATTTTACCCGCTGCTACCCGGCTTCCCCAGTTCCTCGCCATTTTATTGAGAAAGCCGCTTTTGGATAAAAATAAGAAAAAATCTCTTGTGATCACTTCCAACCTCAACACCCCGCAATCTAAGAAGTATTTGTATGAGTTTATTGTAAATGGACAAAACAGGCGTTCACAATATTCTCAAAATACAAAGATTCTGATTATTTTTGTGGGTTTGCCACAATCAGATAGTTAGAAAGTCGGGGGGTATTCTGTCGAATAAAGGAGAAAAGGAAGCGACAAAAAACATCAGCTTCCTCCATCCTTCCACACTTCTTCAACCGTATTCAAAAGCAAACGGTTCAATTCAGATGTCATATCTTTTTTCTCTGCCTTCAGTTCTTTTGCCGCTTCCATGATTCTTTCAATTTCCGTTTCAATGAATTGGTGAATAACATCGATTCTTGCTTCGAGGTCAAGCTCTTCCCCTCTTCTTTTCCGTTCAAGCAAGGTTTCCATTTCAGCCTTCAGCTCGGGTTCAGCAACAAGTTCATTCATCAAAACAGTAAAGTCCATTGGCGGTATGGTTCCGTGCTTTTCAATCCATTGGCAGGCCAAAATAGGCCGAAGAACGTAGAAGTACTTTTTAATTTTGACCTCTTGTCCTTGTAGATAATCCTTGACGTTCCTTCTTGCCATATTGATATAGTGATACACGCTTGCTTCAGGCTTAAATGCCTCCGTGCGCAGTTTTCTTAACTGCTCTGCGGTCGTAAATGCTTCATAATACACAATGTCTGAGGACAGCCATTCGAGGAGCGGAGGGTTTGATTTTTTGAAAAGCCGAAGCGTTTTTCTCAGCTCCCAGCCGCTGATATCCAGCAAATCGTGAATCGGTTCCTCAATGACATCACGCTCCTGCTCAATTGAAAAATACCACTCCTTTTTCGGCACATAAATAAAGCGGACGTCGTAATCACTATCCTGCGAGGGAAATCCCCATGCGCGGCTTCCTGACTCGACGGCATACACGATTTTGACTCCGTATGACTGCTCGATCCGTTTTAATTCATCAATGATTCTTTGTTTCATATCTATTCGTCTCCAGTCTGTTCTCATTCCGGCAGTTTGCAGAAAAAAACCGCCTGATGATATGCGGCGGCTTTTCACATTTATCAGCCTTTAAGATGCTGCTTAAAAAAAGCAAGTTTTTCCGTTTGAAAAGCAGGGATATACTCATGTCCGAAGTAGCGGTACACCTTCAGCTCTTTCTCTGTTTCCAAATGATTGTAGGCGGCAAACACGGTGGACGGCGGCGTGACCTTGTCTATCAGGCCGATTGACATCAGGACAGGCACCTTCACTCGGTCAGCGAGATTCATAATATCGAAATATGAAAGTGTCTTCATCGCCTGCACTTCTGTTTCCGGACTGCCATTTCTTCTGAAGAAGGAATTGATTTCAAGATACGGCTGTTCAAGCGCCACATCAATGGCCCGTTCGAAGTTGCTTAAATAAGGATAATCAGCAACCGCGGCTTTTGGAATGTCTGACAGCGCCGCTGCGGCAATGGTTAAACCTCCGCCTTGGCTTCCTCCTGTCACACCGATCCTTGTTTCGTCAACCTCGTCGAAGCTGCTGATGACCTCAAGCGCGCGGACGGCGTCCAAATAAACACCGCGGTAATAGTATGTATCTTTATCAAGAATTCCTTTCGTCATCCAGCCCAAAGCGTGACCGTGCGGTGAAATACTCGTATCCTCGCTGCTCTGCTGGCCGCGGACAAGCATGCCGAATGCGGCGTAGCCATGGAGTGCCCAGTTTACCATTTCATGAATCTCACCATCATAGCTTGCATTGTAGCCATGATATTTCACGATCGCCGGATGCGGGCCTTCCTTGTCAGGCACCGCGTACCATCCGGTAATGCGGGCGTTTCCGAAGCTTTTATATGTGAGACGGTACACTTTTACTCCGTCAGCAGGATAGTCAACCGGCTGTAAATCAGGTTCTGCTTGGACTTTTGCAAGTTCCTCCAAAGATAATTTCCAAAACTCAGAAAAATCTTTCGGTGCTGTTTTTTCAGGCTTATATGTTTGCAATTGGTCGAGCGGCAGATCGAATAGTTGCATTTCCGATTATTCCCCTTTGTTTTATAAGATTTAGTTTGTATTCCTATACTACCACGTTTCGTCTTTGTTTTCTAAATATTTTCATCTTTGTTTCCCAGACAGCCTTCATCAAACGTTTGTTTAAGACTTTCCCGGCTTAGTTCCATAAAGGCCTGGGCCGTCAGACTGACATAGCGGTTCTTTAAAAAGACAAAGACGAGGGTTCGTGATGGCGCGGATTGAATCGATAAATAGATCACACCCGGATCTTTATCCCTTCTGACCATATTCGGTGCCATAGTCACACCTAATCCATTAGCCACAAGAGATTGGGCGGTTTCAATATGGCTCGTCTTAAAGGCAGCATTCGGCTTAAAGCCGCTTTCCGCACAGAGATCGAGAACTGTCCTGCGAAAGCCGAAGCCTTCTTTTAACAGAATAAAGGGCACGTTCCTTACCATGTCAATCGGCACACACGGCTGGCGTCCCTCATCTTCTTCCAGCGCTTTCTCAATCAGCGCGACCAATTCCGGCGGCATCCACCTTTGTTTTTCCTTCGGCACCGCGAGAACAACCGGTTCCGTGAGCAAGGGTGTAATGGAGAGCCGTTCATCCTCGATGGGCAAGGATATAACAGAAAGGTCAACTTCTCCCTTTGCCGTCATCTCCTCCAATGAAACCGGATCTTTTTCAACAAGCTGAACCTCCACATGAGGATAGCGCGCCAAAAACTGCTTCAGCAGCGGGGGAAAGAGATATCTCCCTGTTACAGCAGGAATCCCGATGGATAATTTATGACCGATTCCCTGTGATCGCTCCTGCATTTCCCGAAGCAAATCATCTCTGGAACGAATGATGTCCTCGGCTTTTTCAATGAAACGCCTGCCGTGAGGTGTCAGTGTAACAGAGCTATGGGATCTGTGAAAAAGGGTAAGCCCCAGCTCAGCCTCAAGCTTTTTGATTTGCTGGCTGAGAGACGGCTGTGCGATATGAAGATGTTCCGCCGCCTTTGTAAAGCTTTGGCGCCGGGCAATTTCCGCTGCATATTCCATCACTTTAATATCCATTTCAGCCTCCATAGGTTGAACCTATCATTTTCATCATTTTTATATCTTGGACGAATCATAACAAAAATTGCTAACATAATCCATATCATCATTTACGAAAAGAAGGAGCTGGTTCAAATGACTAATGAAACACCGTTTTCTAAAAACGCCGAGATGTATCGGGATGAAAAGGTATTTGCCGAGGGGGAAGATTTGGGGTTGATGATCAAAACAGCGGAATGCCGGGCAGAGCATCGAGTGCTGGATATAGGAGCGGGCGCCGGCCATACGGCGCTGGCATTTTCTCCTTATGTACAGGAGTGCATCGGTGTTGATGCGACGAAAGAGATGGTTGAGGTTGCGTCCTCCTTCGCGCAAGAAAAAGGAGCTGAAAACGTACGCTTTCAGCAAGGAACGGCAGAGTCACTCCCCTTCCCCGACGATTCATTTGACATCATCACCTGCCGATACGCAGCCCACCATTTTTCAGATGTCCGCAAAGCTGTCAGCGAGGTTGCACGCGTACTAAAACAGGACGGACGTTTTCTCTTAGTTGATCATTACGCGCCTGAAGATCCCGTTCTTGATGAGTTTGTCAATCATTTGAACCGGCTTCGAGACCCTTCCCATGTTCGAGAAAGCTCATTATCAGAATGGCAGTCGATGTTCAGCGCCAATCAACTGCCCTATCAAGACATCCAAAAGTGGAACTTGCCGATTCAATACGATAGCTGGATCAAACGAGGCGGAACTCCCGCTGACCGGAAAAAACAAATCATTACCCACTTGAATCACGCATCAGACGAAGCACGCGACACGTTCTGTATTACATTGAACCAAAACGGACAGCCCATCTCCTTTTGTTTAAAAGCGATTTTGATACAAGGGATAAAACGATAAAAAAAGCCGTGCGCTGCGCACGGCTTTTTACATCGGCTGATAAAGATCCCAGCCAATTTTTAATGTCTCAACAATGTAATCGGCAACCTCTTCCGGGGAAAGGTTGTCTGTTGCCACTTTTGAATTGTGCTTGTCATAAATGACTTTTCTTTCGTTAAACAGCTGTTCCATTTCATCCATTGAACGGTTATGCAGTACAGGGCGGCTTTCGATCAATAAATCCGCGCGCTGCTTCCAGTTCTCCCATGACAGGTCCAGATGAAGCACGAGACAGTTTTCCAGACAGCAATTTCTGATTTCTTCTTGTTTAAAAGATCCCCCGCCCAGAGATACGATTTTGAATCGTTTATGATGGCAGATGTCTAAAATATATTCCTTCTCCGTTTTCCGGAAAAAGTCTTCCCCCTTTTTCTCAAATATCTCAGGAATTGACATATTGAAATCCTTTTCGATCTGTTGGTCAATATCAATAAAATCTCTATATAATTTTTTAGCGACCAATTGGCCGATTGTCGTTTTTCCTACACCCATGAATCCGATCAGGACGATATTTCTTTCTCTTACTGGGATGGCTCGTTTAGCGTTCATCTTCGGCGAAATCCTCCTAAGGAATGAAATTTTATATTCATTATATGCTTATTTAGCGAATATTTATATAGATACCGGCTTTACCGGTCAAGCTTATAGTGCGCTTTTTTTTTTAATCATTTTTGCCTGAATGACATTCATTGTACAACATTTCTGCAGGTATTTTAATACTTCGACGCAAAAAAGCGTTAAAACCTTCCGCCTTTATTGTTTTTCCAGCTGACTCTTCGATGGAAGGGTCTTTTTCTGTATGATAAATAGGAAGGGAGAAATGGCGATGATCATTTGGATAAACGGGGCATTCGGTTCCGGAAAAACACAAACAGCCTTCGAACTGCACAGAAGGCTGAACCCATCTTACGTGTATGATCCCGAGAAAATGGGTTTTGCGCTGCGCTCCATGGTGCCGCAGGAGATCGCAAAGGACGATTTTCAAAGCTATCCTTTATGGCGGGCGTTCAATTACAGTTTGCTAGCTTCTCTGACAGATACATACCGCGGCATCATTATTGTGCCTATGACGATTGTACATCCTGAATACTTCAATGAGATCATCGGCAGGCTCAGGCATGAAGGCAGGATCGTTCGCCACTTTACACTAATGGCTTCAAAGGAAACCTTGTTAAAAAGGCTGCGCACCAGAGCAGAAGGAAAAAACTCCTGGGCCGCCAAACAAATTGACCGCTGCATTGAAGGTTTATCATCACCCATTTTTGAGGACCACATTCAAACAGACAACCTGTCGATTCAGGATGTGGCAGAGAACATTGCCGCGAGAGCCGAACTCCCATTAGATCCTGATACGAGAGGCAGCCTCCGAAGGTTCGCCGACAGATTAATGGTAAAGCTGAATCATATCCGCATCAAATAAAGCTTCTGTACACGACAAAAGCCCGCTCCGAGAGCGGGCTTTCTTCAACTTATTTCCACCAGTCATCAAACATAGACGCCGGGACCTGGCGTTTATGTTCAGTCATGCTGTAGCGTTTTTCCAGCGCTTCTGATACTTTCGCTGATACTTCTTTTCCTTCGAGATAATCGTCAATCTCGTCGTAGGAAATGCCAAGCTCTGTTTCATCCGACTGCTGCGGTTTTTCGTCGAGCAGATCGGCAGTCGGCTCTTTTAAGTATAAGCGTTCCGGTGCACCCAGCTCTTTCAGCAGGGTTCTTCCCTGGCGCTTCGTCAAGCCTGTCAGCGGCAGGAGGTCTGCTCCGCCGTCACCGTACTTCGTAAAGAAACCAGTCACTGCTTCAGCAGCATGGTCTGTTCCTAACACAAGAAGGCCTTCCTGGCCGCCGATCGCGTATTGCGCGATCATTCTTGTTCTTGCTTTTACGTTTCCTTTATTAAAGTCAGTCAGCTGATCGCCTGTTTCCTGCTGATACTGATCAGAAAAAGCGCTGACTGTTGATTTAATATCAAACTTCCATGATTTATCCGGCTTAATAAACTTCAAAGCAAGCTGGGCATCGTCTTCATCCTGCTGTGTGCCATGCGGAAGACGGACAGCGATAAATTGAGCGTCTCCGCCCTCCTCGCGAATGCTCTCCACCGCAAGCTGAGCGAGTCTTCCCGCAAGTGTTGAATCCTGGCCGCCGCTGATTCCCAATACAAAGCCTTTAGCACCAGTTTTCTTTACATATTGTTTTAAAAAATTGACTCGGTCCTCAATTTCTTGCTTTGGATCAATTGAGGGCTTCACATGTAACTCACGCATAATCTTTTCCTGCATGCTCATCCCAATCATTCCTCCTGTACATTTTCCCTTGTTACTGATCATTTCCCCAAATCAATGAAAATGAATCATGACTGTTATGTATCCCTATTAAATATAGCACAGGTCTTCATTCACAGTGAACAAGAGAGATCAGCTGACTTCAACCCGTATGGATGTCACACTGTCGCCATTGCATTTCCCTTTTTCAATCGGGCAGGAAGAAAACGCGACAATTAAATCCATCTCCGCCCTGAGCCTTACATAATCTCCGGCATTCGAAAGCGGCGTTTCCACAGACAGATTCCCTTTCTCATCAAGGACAGTATTCATAAAAATCGCAAATGGGTAATGCATGTGAGGCTTCGGTACGCCAAACTGCTCAAGCGCACGGTTCATATTGTCATAGCACGTATCCTGAAACTCATCCTTTTGCTTCCCATATAAGAGCCTGTTCATATCAGGACGGCAGGCGGGCAGCAGCAGATCATGCTTGCCGACCGTATCTTCAATCAGGGTTAACATCGGCTTATACAGGTTGGAGTAGAGATGGTCGTTGACCTTCACATGAATGGAGTAATTGGCGTCTATCGTCGCTCCCTGATCAAGGTGTTCATAAAAATCCTTGGCATGGTATGCGACAAAATCAGCCACCTGCTGCCCTTCTACATCAACCACCTTTAAAATCTGACCCTTTTTCAGCTTCAGCCCAAGCCCTTTTTTCGGCTCCACAATATATTGCTGTGTCATTGGTTTGCTCCTTTTTTCATTAGTATGAGCGTCCGCTTCCTTCTCCATGTAAAAAGAGGCAAAAATCCGATGTATATAAGCTTCGGACAGATCACAATCTAACCTTAGATAAAAGGGGTTGAATAAATAATGAGCCAAACAAAAAAAGACCAGCCAAAAGGGAATCTGGCTTGGTGGCAGCTGTCACTGATCGGAGTCGGCTGCACGATTGGAACAGGCTTCTTTCTCGGTTCCAGCATCGCAATTGTAAAAAGCGGTTTTTCCGTTCTCCTTTCATTTCTGATCGCAGGGATCGGTACGTATTTTGTCTTTGAACAGCTCGCCAAGCTATCGGCGAAGCAGCCGGAAAAGGGCTCGTTTTGTGCGTATGCCCGAAAAGCATTCGGCAAATGGGCAGGCTTCAGCAACGGCTGGGTGTACTGGACATCAGAAATGCTGATTACCGGAAGCCAGCTGACAGCCATTTCGCTCTTTACGAAGCATTGGTTTCCTCAAGTGCCGCTATGGGTGTTTGCCTCAATCTACGCAGTACTTGGGCTCCTTATTATTTTCACCGGCCTGTCCGTCTTTGAAAAAACAGAAAACGTGCTGGCAGTGATTAAAACAGCTGCTATTTTTATGTTTATTGTCATTGCCATCCTGGCTTTATGCGGTATCCTGTCCGGCGGAAATCATGGCATACATGTTCCAAATAAGACGAGTGAGTTTTTCCCATACGGCGCCATGGGGCTGTGGACAGGTTTAATCTACGCGTTTTACGCTTTTGGCGGAATTGAGGTCATGGGGCTGATGGCGGTTCACTTAAAAAAACCTGAGGAAGCGTCTAAATCAGGGAAACTGATGCTGGCGACGCTGGCGATTATTTATATCATTTCAATCGGGCTTGCTCTGCTTTTGGTTCCGTTACACGCGTTTACTGAACAGGACAGTCCGTTCATTACATCATTAAAAGGATATAACCTTGAGATCATCCTTGATATATTTAACGGGATTTTCATCATCGCCGGGTTCTCGACCCTTGTCGCTTCGCTTTTTGCCGTTACGACATTGCTTTGTACGATGGCTGATGACGGCGACGCGCCGAAATGCTTTACTCTCAAGGAAGGCAAAAAAATATGCTGGCCGGCACTTGGGCTGACGTTTGCGGGGCTTGTTCTCTCCATTATTCTGTCGTTAGTGCTGCCTAAAAACATTTATGAGCATATGACAACAGCTGCGGGGCTTATGCTTTTATACACTTGGCTGTTTATCCTGTTCTCCAGCAAAAAGCTGACTGATCCCGAGGGCATGGGAAAAACGCAAATTTATTTAGCGATGGTTCTGATTGCTGCGGCTGTGTCCGGTACATTGTTTGAAAAATCAAGCCGGCCCGGTTTTTTCGTCAGCATAGGTTTTCTCGTGATCATCGCCATCGTTACCATGATCTATCAAAAAAAGCAGGGTCATAAAGATCGCCCTGCCAGTCCTTGATTTATTTCATTTTGTTGAACATGTTCTTTAAATAAGAAAACGGGCACTTCGATACCTGTTTTTCGTCATCACGGAGGAAATACTGCTTCCATTCACGATTATCCTTTCCTCCGTACCAGCCTAATTGCGGGTGAATCGGAGCCTGATCATAGGCCTCTAAACGAGATCGGATCAGCCTGCTCATGTTACGGCCAAATGCAGTTGATCCATTTAGGTCATCAAACACCCACCTTGGCTGAAACGTGACCATAAAAAAAGGAAAGCTCCGGCTTCTTCTTGCCTCGTGCCCCGGTGTAGCGCACAGAATGAAATACGGCTCGCCGTCAAAACAAAACTCCCATTTATAATGCTCAGGATCGGCCGGAATGTCTTCCGGCCATTCTTTTTCGTCTTGATGACTCAGTCTATTTAAAAAGCGCCAAAACAGCTCTTCATACGCTTCAATCGAATAATGCTCCGCCAAATCTTCCGGTGTATCAAACAACACAACGAGGGATGCATATTTTCCCGTGTCCCGCGATATCTTGCCGTACTCCGCAAGCAACGGAGCCAGTTCCTCCGCTGTACAGTTTTCCCGCGGATCTCCGGCAAAAGCAATCCGAAGCTGATCAGTCAGAAACGCCTGGCGTCCGGGAATGCACGGAAACGTATCCGCGTCGTCCCCCAGAGTTTCTGCCAGCAGCTCAAAAGCGATTCTTTGCCATTCAGGAAGCTCTTCCTGAATACGTTCCAGAAAACTTTTGGTGTAAATCCCATTCACCATTGATCCACCTCCAGTATCATCTGGATACTATATTAAAACTGGAAGCGGCAGGTGACTGTCCTTCATGAATCAGCCCAATAACTGTTGGATGCCCTGATAACCAAAGTAAAAGCCAAACACAAGGAGGGATACACCGGCGATTCCGGTCAATCCTCTCAATAGCTTTTCATGAAGCAGGTTTCTGAACGTACTGGCTGTGATAGCCATGCAGAAATCCCAGATTAAAATGCCGATCATGATGCCGGAGCTATAGATTAGAAGCTGATTCATATTGTAGGCCTCTGCTGTTTTCGCAAGAATGCTTCCGTAAATTCCAAGCCAAAAAAGGATGCTCAATGGGTTTGACAATGAAATGAGAAAACCCGATGCGAATGTTTTCCTGTATGACGGTTTCCCCCGCGAGCTTCGCACATCCATCGGTTCTCTGACGTTTTTCAGCGTTTCAATTCCGGTATAGGTCAGGACAAAAAAGCCGAAGAGCCACAAAAACGTTTTCACAAATGGAGCGGTCAAGAACTGCGACAACCCGAAATAGATAAAAAGCATGTACAGCCCATCCGCTGTCATGGCGCCTAAACCGAAAATCCATGCATGCCAAAAACCGTTTTTAATTCCTTTGTCTATTTGCGCCGCATTCACTGGCCCCACAGGCGCAGACAAGGACAGTCCCAGCACAATATAGCTCAAAAAAATGTTCACCGGCCCGTACTCCCTTCTCTTATGTAACTTGTACAATTTATTCGGGAACGGGCCAAGCTATGCACAAATTCACTTACTGTTTCAGACGTTCAAGCTCTTCCTCCATAATATCGGCGGCTTTGCCTACAAAACTGAAAATGAGTTCCAGCTCCTCTTCCGTATATTCGCGGCACAAATCCATCGTTGACTCAGACAGAGGACGGAACAAATCCTTTATATGTTTTTTCGAAGCAGTCAAAGGGACGATTACGACTCTCCTGCGATCGTTCGGGTCCTTTTCACGAGCCACATACCCCGCTTTTTCCAGCCGGTCAACAAGCGCCGTGACGGAACCCGTGCTGAGGCCGGTTTTTTTCCCCAACTCTCCGGCCGTCATCGGCCCTGCTTCATTTAAAATGTCAGCTGATTTCAAATCGGTGGGAAACAGACCGAGAGCTTGAGCGGCTGCCTGATGAAACAGAACCGTTCTTGTGCCCAGTTTTCGAAAAAGCTGAACAGCAGTCTTTTCCAACTCACTTCTGGAATTTCTTGTTGACAACTGACAGTCCTCCCTATAAAATCGAGTTTATCTTGATAATCGAGATATTCAACAATCAAACTATTATCATGATATCAGAACTTACATAGAAAAGTAAGAGGAGGTAGAACAAATGGACACAACAACAGCAAAACAGGCTTCCACCAAATTTGTGGTCCTCGGTCTCCTGCTGGGCATCTTGATGTCTGCAATGGACAATACGATTGTTGCCACCGCGATGGGCAATATCGTAGCCGATCTTGGAAGCTTCGATAAATTTGCCTGGGTGACGGCATCCTATATGGTGGCGGTTATGGCTGGCATGCCGATTTACGGCAAGCTTTCCGATATGTACGGCCGAAAACGTTTTTTCCTGTTTGGACTTATTTTTTTCTTAATCGGTTCTGCTTTATGCGGGATTGCCCAGACGATGAATCAGCTGATCATCTTCCGGGCCATTCAAGGGATCGGAGGCGGCGCGCTCCTGCCGATTGCCTTTACCATTATCTTTGATTTGTTTCCGCCGGAAAAACGCGGAAAAATGTCCGGCATGTTCGGTGCTGTATTTGGATTATCCAGTGTTCTTGGTCCGCTCTTAGGCGCGATCATTACAGATTCGATCAGCTGGCACTGGGTGTTTTACATCAATGTGCCGATCGGCGCATTGTCATTGTTTTTCATTATTCGCTACTACAAAGAATCTCTGGAGCACAGAAAGCAGAAAATAGACTGGGGCGGCGCGATTACCTTAGTCGTATCCATTGTATGTCTGATGTTCGCCCTTGAGCTTGGCGGCAAAACATACGATTGGAATTCCATTCAGATCATCGGGCTGTTTATTGTATTCGCCGTTTTCTTCATTGCCTTTTTTATTGTGGAGAGAAAAGCAGAAGAGCCGATTATTTCTTTCTGGATGTTTAAGAACCGCTTGTTTGCCACAGCGCAGATTCTCGCTTTCCTGTATGGCGGAACATTTATTATTTTAGCGGTATTTATTCCGATTTTCGTTCAGGCGGTCTACGGCAGCTCGGCGACAAGCGCGGGCTTCATTCTGACGCCGATGATGATTGGATCAGTCATCGGAAGCATGATCGGCGGGATCTTCCAAACGAAGGCAAGCTTCCGCAATTTGATGCTGATATCTGTTATAGCTTTCTTTATCGGCATGCTGCTTCTTTCCAATATGACGCCTGACACAGCACGGGTATGGCTGACAGTCTTTATGATGATTTCAGGCTTTGGTGTAGGCTTTAACTTCTCCCTGCTGCCGGCGGCATCGATGAATGATCTTGAACCTCGCTTTCGGGGAACGGCAAACTCTACAAATTCATTTTTGCGATCATTTGGCATGACCTTAGGCGTCACCATTTTCGGAACGGTGCAAACAAACGTATTCACGAACAAGCTGAGCGACGCCTTCAGCGGTATGAAAGGCTCAGCGGGATCAGGTGCTGCGCAAAATATTGGCGACCCGCAGGAGATATTCCAAGCGGGAACACGTTCCCAGATTCCTGATGCGATCCTGAATCGCATTATTGACGCGATGTCATCAAGTATTACGTATGTGTTTTTGCTCGCTTTGATTCCAATTGTCCTCGCGGCGGTTACCATTTTATTTATGGGGAAAGCCAGAGTGAAAACAACAGCCGAAATGACAAAGAAAGCAAATTAACATAAAAAAGCAGTACATGCTGGGCATGTACTGCTTTTTTATATTACACTCCTAATCTTGCAAGAATAAACGTCCATATACAAATGATCAATAACAGAATCAGGCTGTACGCCACTGTCCTTTTAAACAGTTTAGATTCCTTGCCTGTTTGGCCGACCGCTGCGGCAGCGATGGCGATAGATTGAGGAGAAACAAGTTTCGCCATGACACCGCCCGCCGTATTTGCGGCTAACAGCAAATCTGAACCCGCACCGATCTGCGCTCCCGTGACAACCTGCAAATGGCCGAACAAAGCATTATTGCTGACAACAGAACCGGTGATGAACACGCCAATCCAGCCGAGAACAGGACTGACAAACGGGAACAGGTCTCCTGTTTTCGCCAATGCTAACCCAATTGAAGAGCTGAGCCCTGCGAAGTTGGCCAGATTGGCAAACCCCATCACGAAGCAGATCGTGATAATCGGCACCCACAGCTCTTTTCCCGTCTCCTTCAAGGAAGCAAAGGCATCCCGATAAGAGAAATTTTTGCTGAACAGCCCTGTCACGATGACCGCCGCTAAAATCGCTGTTCCAGTCGCTGACAGCAGATCAACTTTAAAGACTGCATCTAACGGCATGGCAGATGGCGCAATCGGCGGCATTTTCATAATTTGCTGATGCAGAAAAGGCATTTTGAACAGGAGCGTTGATTGATATAACAGCCCGCCTTCTTGGAAAAGCGCTTTGAAGGCAGGAAGGCTCCAAATGGTGATCGCCGCAGTTAAAATGTAGAAAGGAGACCACGCTTTCGCAATGTCAGCGGCACGGTATGCCTTTTTCTCACCAGCATCGCCGGCCCCTGCCTCGCGGTAAATCT
This sequence comes from Bacillus sp. PS108, assembly GCF_037963335.1. Classification (NCBI taxonomy): domain Bacteria; kingdom Bacillati; phylum Bacillota; class Bacilli; order Caryophanales; family Bacillaceae; genus Bacillus; species Bacillus sp. PS108. The sequence continues at coordinate 326,287 of NZ_CP150155.1, read as the reverse complement.
CTTTCGGCTGCCATTTGCGGAGGAAGAGGGCAAGCCCGCCCATGCTGAATAAGGCCGCCAAAATGTTTGCTAATTCCGGCCCGAGCACCGCCATTGTCAGTGTCTGAACCGCTGTATACCCACCGCTCACAACCAGAAGAGCGGGCCATGTCTGTTTGATTCCTTTCATTCGGTCTAATAGGAATACAAGCAGGAATGGTATGAAAAATGAGATCATCGGCAGTGTCCACATTAATGTCCGAGACAGCTCAAGAGCAGACAAATCACCAATCTGCGCCCCTGTGATGACAGGAATCCCAATCGCCCCAAAGGCTCCGGAGGCGGCGTTTGCAATCAAGCAGAGCGCCGCCGCTTTTAACGGTTTAAAACCAAGTTCGACGAGCAGCGCCGCACTAATCGCAATCGGAACACCAAAACCGGCCGCGCCTTCTAAAAACGCGTTAAAACAAAAACCAATTAATAATAGCTGTAATCGTTGGTCAGGCGAAATGCCGGCAATGCTGGACCGAATAATGGTAAATTTCCCGGTTTTCACTGCGATTTTATACAGCCACACCGCCATCAGGACGATGTAGCCAATAGGCCACAGCCCGCTCCCGATTCCTAACAAAACAGAAGAAATCGCTTTTTCAACCGGCATATGAAATGCCAAAACGGAGACGAAGAAACTGACGGCTAGGGTAAGAAATGCCGCAAGAATGCCTTTCATTTTCAAAACAGTTAAAGCCAAAAGAAAAAAGAGAATCGGTGTGAGCGCCACAAGTGCGCTCACATACTCGTTTCCAAACGGATCATACAACTGCTCCCACATTGACAATCAGCCCTTTACTCTAAAGTTGCGGTTAGTTGACTTTTTGTTCTGCAAAATGAGGTTTTAAAATGTTTTTAAGGACGCCGGCGCTGTGAAGGAACTGTTCTTTTTCTTTCTCATTTAAGTTCAGCTCAGTGATACCTGCGATCCCTCCGCGGTTCACGACAGCCGGCACACCGATGTACACGTCATCTGCACCGTATTGCCCGTCCAAATATGTGCTGACAGTTAATATGCTGTTTTCATTATGAAGAATGGCTTTTGTAATGCGAGCAAGACTCATCGCAACCCCATAATAAGTCGCGCCTTTTTTCTCAATGATATGGTAAGCTGCGTTTTTCACATCATCTACAATTTGGTCCAGCTCCTCTTGTTTGTACGCATCGTTTTTCTCAACGAGTTCACTGACCGGCACACCGCCGACATTCGCGTGGCTCCAAACAGGAAGCTCTGTGTCGCCGTGCTCTCCGATAATATGCGCGTGCACGTTTTGAGGCGCTGCGCCAAAGTATTCGCTCAGCATGAAACGGAATCTCGCAGAATCAAGTGTTGTGCCGCTTCCAATCACCCGCTCTCTTGGCAGGCCGCTGAATTTCCATGTTGCGTAAGTCAGGATATCAACCGGATTTGTCGCGATTAAGAAAATACCGTCAAATCCGCTCGCCATGACTTCACTAACGATGCCTTTGAAAATCTTCAAGTTCTTTTCTACTAATTCAAGGCGTGTCTCACCAGGTTTTTGGTTTGCTCCGGCGCAAATGCAGACAATATCAGCATCCTTGCAGTCTTCATATGTTCCGTAAGATGTTTTGACCGGTTGTGGCGCAAACGCCTTTCCGTGGTTTAAATCCATCACATCGCCCATTGCTTTTTCTTTATTTACATCAATGACCACAAGCTCATCTGTGATCCCTTGGTTAATTAACGCAAATGCATAACTGCTTCCAACAAAACCCGCTCCGATTAAAGCTACTTTATTTACATGTTTGTTCATCATTAATCATCCTTCCAGGGTATGTTTCTCTTTGATGTCTTTTTATTTGTGAAGTATTTCACATTTATATTGTGCAATACTTCACAAACTTTTGCAAGAGAAAAGTTTTGTCTGATTTATGAACAAAAAAGAAACCATCATAGATGGTTTCTTTCGGTAAGTCCCGTCTAGCATTGCCCTCAATGAGGAAGAGAACCGCTTAAGCCCGAGTCATTATATAAACCATTTTGCACGTAATCAAAGCCAGGCTGATTCTGGCCGGGCACTTGGGAGCTGCCATTATTAAAAATCACTTTGGCGTTGGTTGTATCCGTGTCCGCAGGCAGCGTCAGCGTGTAAATTCCATCTGCATTTTTAGTCATTGGTTTTCCAGGCCAAGATCCGGTCAATTCAATTGCCCGGCCCCCATCATGTTTATAGATATAAGCATTTACCTGGCTCCAATGATTCGGATTTTGATAGCCGATGGTTTTGGCCGAAGCTGGATCTCTTTTAACAAAGCTGTATTCCTCGGCCCTCGTTACACCATCACTGTTCGTTCCTTTTAACATGATGGTGTATGTTTTGCCAAATGGATCTCCTTTTCCGATTGTGAATTGATCTCCATCCTTAAACGCCGTCTCTGGTCCATTATTGATTTGATAAACGGCTTTTGTTGTATTCGCATCTGCACGCAAGGTAATCGTCAGTTGATCATTGAAAGAATGTGTTACACCTGTTTTGTAATTCTCAAGGAAAACATGAGGCGCTTTTGCAATATCATCAGGATAAAGCACAGCCACAGACCTGGCATTGATCGTGCCTGTCAGTTTACCATCATTCACTTGAAATGAACCTGCCCCAGCTTTATTGTCATATCTGCCATCAGGCAATTTTGTTGCCGTATTGATAGAGACAGAGGATGAACCTGCATTTGCCAGCACAACGCCATGTGAGCCGCGCTGATTCATAAATATCTGGTTGTTTCCATTCGGGTTCGAGAGTTCCTCAGGCTGTCCAGCCATCACATTGTGAAATCTATTGACCGCAGTGATAGCCTGATCTTCAAATAAAGCACTCCCGCGATCGCCTATTTGGCTTTTCCCCGGGAACCTCACACCATTTCCGCCTCCCTCAGGTCTGGAAAAGAAAAGAGGCGTACTGCCTGAACGAGAAGCTATCACCGCCCAGCCTAAACGGATATCATCATCGCTCATCCATGTCGACTCTTCATCATCATTGGCATACGTATCATGCGACTCTACCCATGTCACTAGCTTGTCCGCAGACACATCAGATGCATAGTGGGAGATATTCGACACGCCCAGATTACGATTCTTTAAAGCGGACCTTAAGGAATGCCCATAGTTAGACGCTGTCACATCCATATAATTCGCATATGCAGCATCTCTGGAGGCACTATCCTGCAGGATTTCTCCGTATTGGAACTCTGCAGCTGTATTTGTGATATTCGGCCAAAATTGACTGCCGTAACTCCCATCATCCGGAAGCTCTATATGTTTAGCGGCATCAAAGCGAAATCCATCTGCCCCGTCATTCAATGCTCTTTCTAAGAACCGTTTCAAATAGGACTGTACTTGTGTATTTTGTGTATTCCAGTCATACAGCCCGAGCAATGAATTCTGCGTGACATCCCATCGATCAGACCAGTTTTTAATTTGTGTGTTTCCATGTGTCCAGTTTGGAATACTCTTAATTTCATTGGAAATCGCTGCATAGTCACTGGTGGTATGATTGATGACCGCGTCAACAATGACCTTTATGCCATATTCTTCAGCGGCTGCACACATTTCTTTAAATTCTTGTTCAGTTCCTAAGTAACGGTTGCCAATTTGGTACGATGTCGGCTGATAGAGCCAGTACCAGTTCGACATGCTTTTATTTCCTTGGTTCCCTTCCTTTACTTGGTTAATCGGAGATGTCTGAATGGCTGTATATCCTGCATCATGAATATCCTTCATATTATGTTTTAACGTATTGAACGACCAATTCCATGCATGAAGAATGGTTCCGCTTTTGATCGACGGTGCTGTAAGCTCATTCGATTTGTTCGCCGTTTCAGCACTCGCAGCCGCCGGTCCTGCCAGAACCAAATGAAACAGCAATAAAAATCCAGCGAATAACGGCAGTAAAGAGGTTTTGAATCGTTTTGCAAACATTCTTGACACTCCTTATTTGATTTTTTGAAGACTTACTTCGGAGTCAAAAATCGCTCTTACTTCAATCTTCCGCTTCCTCCTTTCAACCTGATGTGAAGACTGGATAATTTTGTTAACGCTTACATTTTAAATTATCACAATCACTCTATCAAAACAACTTGGCAGAGTGAATACAAATCAATGTTCCTATAAAAAAAGCTGCCCGAAACTGTGAACGCTTCCCTCGCTTTCCAAACAAAAAAAGAAACCATCTATTTTTCAAGATGATTTCTTTTTTATTTCTTCTTTTACCGCTCTTCTGTAAGCCAGCTTCACAATCACATACCGAAGCAGAAACAGAACACCGCCGCAGACGATAAAAAGAAGAATCATTTTTAGCCAAGCGAAGAATGTATGGGGAATCCCCCTGTCGTACATCGTAAGCACCACTACCGCAAAGGCGACCGCAATTGATTCTATTCGCTGCTGCTTCACCCGTTTTTGCAGTTCTTCTTTGGTGTCTATTCTCGGCATGAGCATTCCGGATGCCGCAGCCCTGATGCAGTAATATAAGATAATGATGAACAAAAACACAAGGCTTGCAGCCCATTCTTTAAACGGAAATTCAAACATAATGCCGCGGATGATCACATCAAGCAGCGCAAATGCTCCCGCTATCATCCCAATCTCCGACCAGATTTTTTGTTCTTTTTCTTTTACTCTCTTATTTTTCCCATTCACGCCTGAAAGTCTATTACGCAGATTATTCATGACCTTCCTCCCGCACTTTTACGAATGGCTTATGGCTTACATGTTACAATAACAGCTTGCGCTTCTGCAATGAATAACTCAAAAGCCCGCCGTACAAGCCGGCGGGCAGCAATCGTTAAAACGGCCCCCAATTGATCATGACGCCGATCACGATAAAGACAAGCCCGATCAAGAACCAAATCAGAGCAAGCGGCACCATAAACCGCAGCCACTTGACATACGGAATACCGCTGGCGGCAAGCACCGCCATGAGAACGCCGGATGTCGGGTTCACACAGTTGACGACCCCTTCTCCAAGCATAACTGCCTCCACCGCAACCTGTCTCGTGATTCCCATCAAATCAGCGAGCGGCGCCAGGATTGGAATAAATACAACGGCTTCGCCAGAACCTGAAGAGATGAGAAAATGAAGCAGCGCACTGGCGATATACATGCCGATTGCCCCGGCAATCGGGCTGAATCCATCCAAAAGTGAAGCCAAAGCATTGACGACAGTATCGAGAAGCTTTCCATTTTCAAGGATAACGGAAATGCTTCGTGCCATCCCGACAATCAGCGCCCCGTATACAAGACTTTGGCAGCCCGTAATGAAGGTTTTGGCAATATCGTTCGCCGCAAGCCCGCCTATTAAACCGGCAAGGACAGAAATAAAAATAAATGTCGCAGCCATTTGGGAATCTGACCAGCCAAGCTTCAAAGCGCCGTATAAAAATCCGACAAGTGAGAGTCCCGCCACAGCCAAAATCAGCTTATGGCGAACGGTAAACGGCACTGACTGATCTTCTTCTTTACCGGCTTCGGCCATTCCTGCCGCAGGGAACCAATCTGTTCCTAACACACTGGCATCTTTTGATTTTTTTAATTTTCTCGTATACAAATAGATATAAATAATAGAAGACAGCAAAAAGCATATGTATATCACAACTCGCAGGCCGATTCCTGAGAAAAGAGGGAGCTCCGCGATTGATTGTGATAAACCGAGCGGTGACGGTGATAATATGGTGGAGTTAAATCCAGCGTAGCAGCCGATGTATATAACAGCGGCTCCCGCGACTGCGTCCCATTTTAAGGATCGTGCCACAATGAGGCCGATGGGGATAAAACCGATAACTGAATTCACGACAATCCCGGTTGTTCCGAGAATGGAGAACAATGCGCCGACAATACAAATAAATAATAATTGCTTTGTGCGGAATTTGCTGATGACATTGTAAATCAGGCCATTGATGGCACCCGTTTTTTCTAGAATAGCAATGGTGCCGCCTGTGAATAGAATCAGAAAGATGATGGGTGCTGATCCAACCATTCCATCCTGTAGAGAAGTAAAAAAGCTGATCAAGCTGACCGGAGACTGTTCAATTGAATGATAGCTTCCCGGAACAGCGGTCGTGACATCCCCCTTTGTCACGCGGTCAAATTCACCTGCCGGCACAATATATGAAGCGATTGCGCAAATGAAAGCAATCATAAATAAGAGGACATAGGCGTCAGGCATTTTAAATGTCATTCGTTTTTTCTTAGGCTGTGTTTCGGCTGCTGGCATACTCATATTTCGATCCATCCCCTCTGTTTGAAAATATTAATTATTCTGAATAGTAGCAATATGTGCTATATTATATACAGCCTATCTTCCTGTTTCAATATAAATAAAGTAAAGAAGGTAAAAATTCATTCTGATAGAAGGAGGTATTTCTTACCATGCAAAAGCTTTCAGAAGACATGAAACAAACCATTATGGACATCTTCGAGCATCTGCACGCGAACCCTGAAGTCAGCTGGAAGGAATATGAGACAACTTCATTTTTGAAACAAAAGCTTGAGGATTTAGGGTGCCGGACGCGCACGTTTTCAGACTGCACCGGGGTTGTCGGCGAAATCGGCTCAGGCTCACCTGTTGTAGCGGTACGCGCTGATATTGACGCGCTGTGGCAGGAGGTTAACGGCACATTTCGCGCCAACCATTCCTGCGGACACGATTCACATATGACAATGGCATTGGGCACATTAATGCTGCTAAAAAAACAACCTGAGCTTCCGAAGGGCACAATCCGTTTTATCTTTCAGCCGGCAGAAGAAAAAGGCGGCGGCGCCTTGAAAATGATAGAAGAAGGCGTGCTTGATGATATCGACTATTTGTATGGCGTTCACGTCCGTCCGATCCAGGAAACACAGAACGGCCGCTGCGCTCCGTCTATTCTGCACGGATCAAGCCAGCACATTGAGGGAACGATCATCGGGGAAGAAGCTCATGGCGCCCGTCCGCACCTCGGGAAAAACAGCATTGAAATTGCGGCATTTCTTGTACATAAGCTCGGACTCATTCATATTGACCCGCAAATCCCGCATACCGTCAAAATGACAAAACTTCAAGCCGGCGGTGAAAGCTCTAACATCATTCCAGGAAAAGCATCGTTCAGCCTTGATTTGCGCGCACAGACCAATGAAGCCATGGAGGCGTTAATCGCCGAAACAGAAAGAGCCTGTGAAGCGGCCGCCGCTGCATTCGGCGCAAAAATCGAGCTGCAAAAAGAACACAGCCTTCCTGCGGCAACACAAAACAAAGAAGCTGAAGCGATCATGGCAGAAGCCATTACAGATATCATCGGGGCTGAGCGGCTTGATGACCCGCTTGTCACTACCGGCGGAGAGGATTTCCATTTTTACGCCGTGAAGGTGCCGAATCTGAAAACAACGATGCTTGGCCTAGGCTGCGGGCTCCAGCCGGGGCTCCATCATCCGCACATGACCTTTGACAGAAATGCGATGTTCAACGGCATTCACATTTTAGCGAATGCCGTGCTCAAAACATTTCAGAAGGCGGAATCACTTGCTGCCGCTAACGCTTCTTAACGCAAAAAAGCAGCCTGGCTACAGGCTGCTTTCTTCATTATTTATTCAAATCTTCAATTGAGTTGACATTTTTCATATATTGAGGAACAACAAGCCCCATCTTCACACCCGTCATACTGGTGCCAATATCATCATATTTGCCTTTATATTTAGCGGCGTATGCTTTATGGGTATTCGGCAGCCATGCGGAAAGGGATGCATCCGCACTTCCCGTTGCAATTGCAGTCCACATTGGCCCAGCCTCTACCTGAGTAAGTGTTACCTCATAGCCCAAGTCTTCTAAGACTTTGCCTATGACGTTTGTACTTGCAATCTCACTGTCCCACGCCACATAGGCAAGGTTGATTTTGTCTCCCTTCACCTTTTGAACGCCTTTTGTCCATTCGGCAATCTGATCCTTGTGTTTATTCACGTACTCAGCAGCAACTTTGGCAGGTTTCTCGCCTTCTTCCACCTTGATCATGATTTCGCCCATTTCGTCCTGCGTCCATTTAAACTGGCTCAGAAGCTTTGCGGCATTCGGCTGTTCTTTGCTGAAGCCTTTGCGTGTGATCGTATGGATTTCCTCTGCGCTGCCATAAGATTGTTTCGGATCATCGAGATATTTCAGCTTATATCTGGAGAACATCCAGTGCGGTGTCCATCCTGTAATGATAATCGGTTTCTTACGGTCGTATGACTTTTTAAGCGTAGCGGTCATCGCAGCACTTGACGCTGAAATCAATGTCCAGTCATTCAGGTCATAATCCTTCATCGCTTTGTCAGTCAGGGACATAATCCCTGAACCGGGGTCAATCCCGATGATGGTCTTATTCACCTGTTCTGCTGCGGATGCATTTTCATCGTTTTCTGAACCGCAAGCCGCAAGTGAGAGCGCCAGCATGGCGGAAACGCCGATGCCGATGATTTTTTTAAGCATCAGGCATTCCCCCTGCTTTTCTTCTTCACTTTAATATTTTGAGTAATACGGTCCAGGGTAATGGCAACGATAACGATGGCGATACCAGCCTCTACTCCGACCCCGGTTTTCAGCTGTGTAACGGCACTGTATACTTCAGAACCAAGTCCCGGTGCACCGACCATTGCGGCGATAACAACCATTGATAACGCAAGCATGATGCTCTGGTTAATTCCGGCCAAAATCGTTTTTGTCGCAAGCGGAAGCTGAACTTTAAACAAACGCTGAGCTGTTGTAGAACCGAATGCCTCAGTCGCTTCAATCAGATCCGCCGGCACTTGTTTAATACCGAGAACAGTCATGCGGATTGTCGGCGGCATCGCGAAGATAACAGATGCAACAACACCCGGCACAACACCGATGTTAAAGAAGAAAATCGCCGGCAATAGATATACGAAAGCAGGCATTGTCTGCATTAAATCAAGAATTGGCGTTACAATACGGCGAACCGTTTCTTTCTGAGACGCCCAAATTCCAATCGGAACCCCGACCACAATCGAAATAATCACAGATGTCAAAACAAGCGCCAATGTTTGCAGCATTGGGTCCCAATATCCTAAATAATCGATCAGGAGGAATCCAATCAACGTAAATAACGCAATTCCCCTTGTACTGATCCACCACGCAAGTGCGGCGAAAATAATCGTTAACAAAATAGATGGAATAAATCCAAGACCGGTGACAATTCCATTTACAAAAGCGGCCAATCCGTTTGCAATTCCGTCGAAGAATCCGCCAAACGTCATCGTAATCCAGTCAACAAAACGGTCAATGATATCTGCTAAAGGTATTCTAGGCAGTCTATCCATCTTACTTCACCTCCTGTACAGAAGGATCTTGTGTTTGTTCGCCAGTGCCTTCAGCGTTGATATACTCGTTATTGCCGGCAAGTGCGCCAATCAGCGCGCCTCTTACGACAATTCCTTTCATTCTTTGCTTCTCATCCACAACCGCAATTGGAATATTCGCATCGGACACAACGTCAAAAATCTCAGTCAGATACGTATTCTCTGGTACAGTCGTAAATTCTGTATTCAAGATGTCTTGAAGTGACAAATCAGACTCAGCCGCTTTTTTCGCATCAGACGCATAGATAACACCTAATAATTTCTTTTGTTTATCCACTGCATAAATTGAAGATATTCCAAGGTTTTTCATCAGTGTCAATGCTACGCGAGGCCCTTTATCAATCCGCACTGTTTCAGCGCGTTTCATAATGTGGCCTGCTGTGAGGACTTTAGACAAATCAACATCTTCGACGAATTTCTCAACATATTCGTTAGATGGATTCATCAGGATTTCTTCAGGCGTGCCGATTTGAACGATGTTGCCGTCCTTCATTAGGACAATTCTGTCGCCGATCCGCAACGCTTCGTCCAAGTCATGCGTAATAAAGATAATTGTTTTTCCGACATTATCGTGAAGATCAAGAAGCTCATCCTGCATATCTTTACGAATCAGTGGATCGAGCGCACTGAACGCTTCGTCCATCAGAAGGATGTCCGGGTCATTCGTCAACGCGCGGGCAAGGCCGACACGCTGCTGCATCCCGCCGGAAAGCTGGTCGGGATATTGGTGTTCAAATCCTTCCAGTCCAACGAGCTTAAGAGACTCAAGCGCTTTTTGCTGCCGCTCTTGTTTGTCTACACCTTGAAGCTCCAGTCCGTATTCTGTGTTTTCAAGTATCGTTCTGTGCGGAAACAGAGCGAACTTTTGGAAGACCATGCTGATTTTTTTCCGGCGGACTTCCCGGAGCTGGTCTTTTGACATATTTGTTATCATGTCACCATCAATGTAAATATTTCCGGCAGTCGGTTCAATAAGCCGGTTTAACATCCGTACTAAAGTTGATTTACCGCTCCCTGATAGACCCATGATGACAAATATCTCACCATCATATACTTCAAAATCTGCCTGATTAACCCCAACGGTTGATCCGGTTGCTTTCAGGATCTCTTTTTTTGTCTTTCCGTTGGCAAGCATTTGAACTGCCTTCTTTGTTTGTTTCCCAAAAATCTTAGAGACTTTCTCGACTTTTATCTTAATTGGTTTCTCATCTACACTCATATTTTCCCTCCATATTAAGCAATCTTTATTACCGTAACATTTATGTAACTTCCCACACAAACAGCATATTCTCTTTTATTCTGTACCATTTCTTTATAAACATCCATGTGACCACATGATCTTATTTATGCTTCTAAATGCTCTGTAATCCTCCTATATGATTGTATTTTACGGGTGATTTTTCTCCTACCTTTAGTTGAAAACGCTTTTATTGGAATTGAATTCCTCCTTCCTCTTATGACTTCCTGCTCCTTTACTGGAAAAATAAGTTGCTTTTTCAACACCCATTATGTATTATAGTTTCATGACTATGAAACAATCAGATGATCAAATCAGAGCGCAAATTTTTAAAGCACTGTCTGATGAATCAAGGCTTGCCATTATTCGTACGCTTTATGTCAGCGGAAAAGAACTCAGCTGCGGTGAAGTAGGTGAAAAGTGCAATATTGTCAAAACCACGGCATCTTATCATTTTAAAACGCTGCGTGAAGCGGGATTGACGGCAACCCGGAAAGATTCGCGGACAAAATACGTCAGTCTGCGTGAAGACACATTTCAAACATACCTGCCTGGCTTTTTGGAAACCCTCTAACAAAGGGTTTTCTCTATACATATCTGTTTCATAGTTTTAAAGTTATAAAACAATAGGAGTGATAAAATTTGAATCGCATTTGGCTTTTCTTCAGTGTCATGTTTGTCATTGGCACGGATACCTTTTTGCTTTCGCCGCTTCTCCCCCTTTTACAGGATCAGTTTCATGTCTCTACTGATTTGTCAGGCTGGATGGTCAGTGCTTATGCACTCGGTTATGCACTCTTCGCTTTCATTGCAGGCCCAATCTCAGACCGGCTGAACAGGAAAACAGTCATGCTGTGGGGACTTGCAGGCTTTATCGTATCCACATTTTTATGCGGCATCGCTCCCTCTTTTGCCGCCATGTGCCTGTTCCGTTTTGCCGCAGGCGTTAGCGCTGCGTTTGTGACGCCTCAAATTTGGGCGTCCATCCCAGTCATTGTCCAGCCTTCTCAGATCATAAAAGGCATGGGGATTGCGACAGCAGGTTTGGCCGCTTCACAAATGCTCGGACTTCCTATTGGAGGGTTTCTCGCTTCCTTTACATGGCATACGCCATTTTTCGTTTTGTCAGCGTGCTCGCTTATTCTTCTATTGATCCTGGCGGCGGTCATGCCTGGCATCCGGCCTTCTGAACCATTGGCGCGCCCATCAATTGTCAACCCCTATCGGGAGCTTTTTTCATTGCCGAAAACATCGGTCATTCTGCTTGCCTATTTTCTGTTTCAAACCGGAAACTTCGCATCGTTCAGCTTTCTGGGTACTTGGCTTTCCGCGGATTATCATTTAACCGTGTCACAAATTGGCGCAGCTATGCTTGTACTCGGACTGGGAAATATGCTCGGGAGCCTTATCGGCAGCCGGGTTTCAGAAAAGCTGGGCATGTTTAAAACACTGATCAGCGGGATGCTGCTAATGGGCGCTCTCTATTTCGCTCTTCCGTTCTTTCCAAACTTGTTTTTAGTAGAAGCCGGCTTTTTTCTCACGTTCTTTACAGCTGGCATCATCTTTCCGTTAATGATGGGTGTCTTTCAATCCATTGCACCAAATGCGCGAGGAACCATCGCTTCCCTTTCCAATGCCGCTATGTATGCCGGAACCACTGTCGGTACAAGTATTGCAGGTTTTTTATATCAAAGCACACAGCATTTCGGAGCTGTCACAGGATTTACTGCCATTCTGTTCATACTTTCTATGACGCTCTACCAGACAATCAGTAAAACCGGGAAACGCCAATCCACAGCCCGGGCGCAATTGTAAAAAAGCACCTCATTCAAGAGGTGCCTCAGATTGTTGACAAAATCTTTTCAGCGTGATTGAAAACCCTTGAAGTCTAGGAAGGACGAGCATAGGAGCGGACATTCACAGGATGTGATGACGACGGCGTTTAGGCAGGACGCCTGAGAATTTAGCCGTTGATCCACTTCGCATTGAGCACCGAAGCGCAGTCCTGACAACGAATGCGAGGGTTTGTCGACACGCTGAAAGCACCTCTTTTAAGAGGTGCTTTTCCTATTCTAGCTCAGTTTGTTTCGTTTCTTTCCCCATAATCAAAATACAAGCAACCGCAAGTAAGATTGCAATGCAAAAGATTGAAAAGATGACCGAAAACGAAATATGACGGGCTGCCAGGGTTCCGACGAGCAAAGGCCCGAAGATGCCGCCGATTCTTCCAAACGCTGCTGTCGTTCCTGAACCTGTTGCTCGAATCGCAGTCGGGTATTGCTCCGGGGTATAAGCATACAGCACGCCCCACGCACCGAGATTGAAAAACGATAACAGCACTCCAGCCGTAAGCAGAAGACTTAAGGAATCCGCCGTTCCGAAGAAATAGGCGCTTCCTGCTGTGCCAATCAAGTAAACGACGAGTATCCACTTCCGGCCCGCTTTTTCAATCAGCCATGCGGCAGAGAAATAGCCAGGTAGCTGAGCAAGCGTCATCAGCAGGACATATTCAAAGCTTTGAATCATGCTGAAGCCTTTCAGCAGCATGACACTCGGGAGCCATAGGAACATGCCGTAATAAGAAAACACCACACAGAACCAAACGATCGACAGCATCACCGTCGGCCGTATATACTGTCTTGCCCAGACGCTTTTTACATTCTCCCACATCGACCTCTTTTTGGCAGAAAGCGATTCATATTTCGGCGAATCAGGTAGACTCGTCCGCAGGTACAGCGCATAAAAAGCAGTCAGCGCAGTTAACAGAAGGGCAGCCTGCCAGCCGAAGCTTGGTATCACAAAGTAAGAAATCAAGGCCGCTGCGAGCCAGCCCACGGCCCAAAAGCTTTCCAAAAGCACAATCACTCTGCCCCGCTTTTCAGGCACAACCGCTTCCGAAACGAGTGTTGAAGCGACTGGAAGCTCGCCGCCAAGTCCCATACCAATCACGAAACGAAGGATTAGAAATGCCGATAAGCTCGTCACAAAAGCGGAAATGCCGCTTCCGATGGAAAAGCATAAAAGGGTGATGATGAACACTTTTTTGCGGCCGATTCGATCAGCAAGCAAACCAAACAAAAACGCACCCGCAGCCATGCCGATGGAATTGACGCTTCCGATCCATTTCATTTCTTCGGGCGACAGATTCCACTCTACATGGAGCGCGGCGATAATAAACGATAATATTCCGACATCCATTGCATCAAACAGCCACCCCAAACCGGCGACGCCCAGCAGTTTACGCTGGGATATAGGCTGTTGTTTTCCCATTGCCAACACCTCTGATATGCAAAATGATTACCGTTTAAGTTTACACCTGTCTTTACACATTGTCATTAACTAAATGATGTAATTGAAATACCCCGCTTATGTTCCACAAGCGGGGTTTTTATTATTGCTGCAATGCTGCTTTTTTAATATTATCCTGAAGCTGGGCAATTCGTCTCGCGCCGTCTTCGCGGAGGCGCTTGTTTTCTTCTTCGATTTGTTTTGTTTCCTGCATGCCGCTGACAATCGTGTTCCAAGACGATTCAATCGTTTCAATATCTATGCTCGGTCTGCCGGCCATTCTCGCAATTTCAACACTTTGGCTCGAGATGTTTTCAGCATTTCGTTTCAGCATCTCGTTTGTCCGGCGGTCAAGCTCGCTCATGGAATCAGCCACAAGCTTTTGCCGCTTTACCGTAACAGCCTGAATAATGCCGTTTTTGAAAATCGGAATGGTAATGATAAACGCGGAGTTGATTTTCCCGATCAGCTTTGCATTTCCTCGCTGCAGGAGACGGATTTGAGGTGCGGTTTGAAGCGCCACCATCCGTGCCATGTCAAGATCATACACCCGTTCCTCAAGCGCCTGAATGCCGTTGCGCAACGTATCGAGCTGCATTTGCGCCAGCTGGTTCCCGCTTGCCGCTTTTTCCTCATATGAAGGAAGGATCGACTGCATCTCTTCCAGTTTCATCTGCCCGGCAACGACGTATTTTTCAAGCTCCATATAGTATTTGATATTGTTTTCATACATTTCATCGAGCGTGTAGTTCGTCTTCGTCATCTCATCTTTGTATTTTGAAATCTCAACGTGGATTTTTTCAATCTCTCCGCCAAGCGTCTGATACTTTTTAAAGATTTTTTCAATCATGCTGCCGCCGCGTTTGAAAATTTTCGCCATTAATCCCTTTGGCTCATCAAAATCATTTTTGTCGAAGCGGTCCATGATTTTCCCAAGCTGAGTCAGCATTGTGCCGGAGTCTGTCACGCTTGTTGTTTTCATCATCCCCAAGATGCGGTCAGAGAACTTGGATATTTCAACGGCCGGCTCCTTGCCGTACTCAAGCAGCTCCATTTGGTTTTTGACGTCAATTTGTTGAGCAAGCCGCTTCACTTCTGGTTCCTGACGGAGCTGAAGACGGATATCGTCAGCTTTTTGCTGGGAAATCTCTTCATTTTTATCGAGAACAAGCGGATTTTGATTTTCTGTTGTCATGCTTTTCTTCTCTCCTTATTTTTGGGTAATGGTTCTGAAGAGCCTTTTCACAAGCGAAGGCTCTTTGTAGTCCTGCTGAAACACCATGTCATCCAGCCAGTGGATATCATACTGATCCTCTTCAATAAACTGCTCAATATCTTGGTGTCCGGGCGGATTATAAATGATGATATCGATTCCGATTTCATTCAGGAACAGCAGGGCGGCAGCATCCGAACGCGTGAGTCCGCCGCTCATTTCCGTATGATATAAAACGAGTTTCGGAACGGTTTGCGCATAGTCGAACATTTGAATCAATTTCAGCAGATTAGCAGGCAGGTTTGTTGTTTGTTTAAACAAATAGATTTGAACATCCTTGACTTGTTCCTGATGCAAGGCTTTAAGCCGCGGGTACCTGCACATTCTCGAAATCGTTTTGGCAATGGCAGTCTGAACGCCCGCCGGCAGCTGTTTGTACTGCCACACATTGCTTGCCATCAGCTTGTCCGGATCAATGTTCCCTTCTTGATCAAGTGCGTGGCTGTAGTGAAATTGATAGTTCGACTTTATTTCTTCTGTAAATGGAAAGCTTCTGACCATTTCTGTTTCCTGATAATCCGCTAGAGTATGAAGCCTGTTCCAATATTCCTTATTGTCTTTCGACACGCCCATAATTTTGGCGAATACATTCGGAATCTCAATGGAATGTTTATCAGCTTTGAAATTCGGCCGAATAAAGGCGCGTTCTTTCGTGATTAAAAACAATTCATCATAGGTCGTTTTCAGCGTAACGGACACCGGTGTGTGATCTCTGAACTGCCACGGCTTATATAGCATGGATTCCTCGTGATTCAGCACATGTTCAATTTCCTTTGTTGAGCGGTAAGCCACTGTTGATTTCCGGTCTGGTTTTTCTTTCGGAAACGGCTGAAGCTCCGAAACATCCGGGAGCTTTTCCGTAAAACCGAGCTCCTGCTTCGGGTCGACAAGCGCCAGCTGATCCGTTCCCGCCGGATGGAACAGCAGTACATCACAGCCGACCAGCATCAGATAATATAAGAAATAGAGCTGGCTTTTCGTCGCATCTCCATACCAAACAACCTTCGGCATCTCCCGCTCTATATCGGTTTTTTCCAGCCAAGGGTTCAGATGGTTTAAGGAAAACTTCGAGACATCAAGCAGCACTCTGCGAAAATCAGGATGATTCAGCCCCTTTTCATGACTGTCCGCAAAGGTATGTAAAAGCGTCATCAACGCTTTTCTTAAATGGCGGTGCATCAAGGGATTTGAGTGCTTCGCAATCAGCTTTTCCCCGTCCAGAAAGGCAACAAAGCGGCTGACTGACAGCCCTTTTTCTTTCTGATTGATGGAATGAATATGCTGAAGCTTTTGAAATGTTTCCGGTTCGATTGTTTTATCAAGCGTTTCACTCAAAATCGTTATGCGGTCGTTTACAGACAGCTCATACAGCTCGTTATAGTAGTCCGTCTCATCAATAGGCGTGCCCAATATCTGACCGGCAAGACGAGAAAAAGAAAGGCCTTGTGCAGTTTCATAGTGATCCCGCTCCGGCAATGGCTGAAACAGCAGGCTTTTCCAATCGCCATCAGCCGGAAGTGCTTTATGAATGGTTAGTTCTTCTTGTCTCATCATATCCTCCTTTCCGGTTTGTCATTGAAACGATATTTCGGTAACAAAAAAGGAAGGACATTGAACCTCCCTCCTTGTTTTGTTTTATTCTTCTTTTGAAGCGGCTGTTTGTTCGCGCACCTGCTTTTGTTTATTGATGTAGTGAATGATCAATGTTACCGCAAATGCAGCGATAATGATAATGAAGAATACAGAGTGCGGCATTTCGTAATGGAAAGCGCTCCCCGCCATTTTCAGCGCGATAATGCCGATTAAGACGAATGCTGTGTTTTCCAGCTCAGGAATTTTATCAATCAGCACAAGGAACACTTTTGCCACTGTACGCATCATTAAAATACCAAGCATACCGCCAATCAGAAGCACCCATACTTTTTCAGATACTGCAAACGCGGCCAGGATGCTGTCCACAGAGAAGGCAAGATCCATTAATTCTACTGAAATGACAGTCGCCCAGAAGATCCCGAACGTGCGGACCATCCAAGAGTTTTTCTTCATGCCGTCCGCTTCCTCTTCTTTTTCGCCTATCCAGAAGTGCTTAATGACGAGCCAAGCCAGGTAAAGCGCGCCAAGCACCTTGATCCACCAGAATTTAATGAGAAGCATACCGAGCCCGATGAAAATAAACCTGAAAATATAAGCTCCAAACAAACCATACGTTAACGCTTTTTTCCGCTGTTTTTCCGGCAGGTGTTTAACCATGACCGCAAGAACAAGCGCGTTATCGGCCGATAAAAGGCCTTCCAGAACAACAAGGGAACCGATCAAACCCCAGGAAACAGGATCAGTCAGAACTTCCCCCCACATTTTCCAATCGAAAAATGAAGCATACGTAGACAAAATATGATGTAAAAAGTCCAAGTTTTTTCCTCCTATAATTTGAAACGGTGACTTCTCTATTTGTCACTCGCTTACACTTGCAAACCGTAATTCCGGCACAATGCAGCCAGCCCGCCGGAAAATCCGCTGCCGATTGCATTGAATTTCCACTCGCCGCCGTGTCTGTAAAGCTCACAAACGACAACAGCTGTTTCAATGGAGAAGTCTTCTCCCAAATCGAAGCGAAGAAGCTCATTCTGCGTTTCTTCATCCACAACGCGGACAAATGCATTGGAAACTTGTCCAAAGTTTTGGCTGCGTGCTTCAGCGTCGTGAATGGTCACTGTGATGCCGATTTTCTCAATGTGAGCAGGGATTTTTGAGAAATCAACGATAATCTGCTCATCATCTCCGTCGCCCTCACCCGTGCGGTTGTCACCCGTATGGATGACACCGCCGCTCGGATGTTCAAGGTTATTATAGAAGACGAAATCGAGATCATTTACGCAGTTATCATGCGCATCAACTAAAAAGGCCGAAGCATCCAGGTCAAAATCGTGTCCGCCGGAGTACTTGTTTGTATCCCAGCCTAAGCCGATCACCGCTTTAGTCAGTCCCGGATTTGTTTTTGTTAAATCAATGCGCTGTCCTTTTGATAATTGAATGGCCATACTGCCTCTCTCCTTTCTGCTCTTCGTATTTGTCTTAACCGACTTGCAAACCGTAGTCTGTTGCAATGCGGGCAAGGCCGCCTTGGTAGCCTGAGCCGATTGCTGAGAATTTCCACTCGCCGTTATGTCTGTAAAGCTCCCCTGCAATGATTGCCGTTTCAATAGAGAAATCTTCTGCAAGATCGTAACGGATGAGCTCTTCATTTGTTTCTTCATTTACGATGCGGACAAACGCGTTTGATACTTGTCCAAAGTTTTGGCTGCGCGCTTCTGCATCGTGAATGGTAATAACAAATGAGATTTTATCAATGTTTGCCGGTACAGCGCTGAGATTTACTTTTACATTCTCATCGTCGCCTTCGCCAGCACCAGTCAGGTTGTCGCCTGAATGAACGACTGAACCGTTGCCGCCTTCAAGCTGGTTGTAGAAAATAAAGTCGTTTGGTGACGCGCATTTGCCTGCGGCGTCTAACAGAAACACACTTGAGTCAAGATCAAAGTCGTGCCCGCCGTCATACTTGTTCGTATCCCAGCCTAAACCGACAACAACCTTTGAAAGACCCGGATTTGTTTTTGTTAAATCTACTTTTTGTCCTTTTGCCAATGAAATTGTCATGTTTCATCCACTCCTTTTCTTTTATACGTATCGGCTGATAATATCTTCTAATCTCGTATCGTTCGTGCCTTCACCGATCGCCGCAAACTTCCACTCACTGCCGCTGCGGTAGATTTCTGCTGTAATCAGGCTTGTTCTGCCGGCGTAATTGTCTCTCAAATTGTACTTGAGCATTTCCTCGTGATTAGATTGATCAACTACGCGGATAAAAGCATTTTGAATCATGCCGAAATCTTGTTTTCTTCTGACACAATCGTAAATGTTTACTACAAATACAAGCTTATCGATGTTTGCAGGCACTTTATCTAAATCTATCATAATTTGCTCGTCATCGCCCGCACCGTCACCCGTCAGGTTGTCGCCTGTATGCTGTACACCGCCGCAGCGGCTTTTCAGGTTGCCGAAATAAATCAGGTTTTTCTTATCGGTGAATTTTCCGTTTTCCAGCATCAGCACTGAAGCGTCACAGTCGATATTCGGACCGCCTCCGCCAAGCAGTTTGCTGAAGAATCCTCCGCCTGAGGACACTGGGTCCCAGCCGAGACCGACCATCAATTTTGACAGACCGGCTTTTCCTTTTGTTAAATCAATTCGTTGACCTTTTTCTAAAGAAATTGCCACACGATTCACTCCTACTCATCAAAATGTGAAGATAGTCACATTTATTTTTACGCTCACAAGGAAAATAAGCCGTAAATTACTAATATATACGTTTGTTATTATATCAAAGTTTCGTAAAAGTTAAGAATAATTGACGAAAAACCTCGAAAAAAAACTTCCATATTTGATATATGATTTGCAAATGCTATAAAGTGCGCTTCTTAAACAAACCATTTGACGCGGGCAAGTCATTTTGCCTATTCTGGTGTCACCATCTAAAAACAGACAGAAAGGAAGCGGCCTTTTGATTCATTTAAGCATACTTGATCAGGCACCTGTTTCTAAAGGAGAGAGCCCTGTGACAACTCTTCAGCATTCGGTTGAGCTTGCCCAATTAAGCGAAGAGTGGGGCTATAAGCGTTATTGGTTTGCCGAGCATCACAGCACGAAAGGACTGGCAAGCACAGCGCCTGAAATCATGATCGCCCGCATCGCAGCACAGACAAACACAATTCGTGTCGGATCAGGCGGCGTGCTTCTGCCCCAATACAGCCCATTTAAAGTGGCTGAAACCTTTCGCCAGCTTGAGGCCCTGTATCCAAACCGGATTGACCTCGGCGTCGGTCGTTCCCCCGGCGGCACGACAAAAACCAGGATTGCGTTAACGGACGGGGTGAAAAAAAGCTTAACCGAATTTAACAGACAGCTGCAGGATGTCTCTTATTTTCTAACAGATTCCCTTCCTCCCGACCATCCGTATGCCGGAATCAAAGCGGCACCCCTTATTGACACTGCACCCGAGCTATGGGCGCTTGGTCTTGGTGAAAACAGCGCAAGACGCGCGGCGCACCAGGGGATTGGATATGTGTTTGGGCATTTCATTAATCCCGAGCGAGGAGAAAATGCATTCCGCATCTACCGGGAAAGCTTTCGGCCCTCAGCCCATTTTTCGAATCCGTCCGCACTGTTTACGATTTTTGTCATTTGCGCGAAAACAGATGAAGAGGCAGAAGAACTCGCATTAAGCCAGGATTTGTGGCTTCTTCGCGTCGGAAAAGGCTTGGACAGCCGCGTGCCAAGCATCGAGGAGGCGAAAGCCTATCCCTACACAGCGTCCGATAAAAAACTCATAGAAGAAAACAGAAAGCGGATGGTGATCGGTTCTCCAACCACTGTCAAACAACAGCTGTTAGACCTCACAGGCCGCTACGAAACAAATGAAATCATGGTTCTGTGCAATGTGTTTGATTTTGAGGCGAAAAAAGAATCTTATGAGCGCCTTGCCGGATTGTTTCTATAAAAAAAGCAGTTTTCCCTAGGGAAAACTGCTTTTCATGTTATCGGCTCCTTTTTTTGCGCTGAGCTTCTTTTTTGATAAACGTCCAAACTCCCTGAACTGCAAATCCGATTAATAGCAAAACGATCAATAGCAGGGTAATAGACGGACCTGGCGGCGTCCCGAGCTGATAGGATGATGTCAGTCCCGTAAATACGCTGAATAATGAAATGAGTATGGCTGTAATGAAAACCATGTTAAAGCCTTTTGCAATTCTGATGGCGAATGCTGCCGGCAATACGAGCAGGGCCGATACAAGAAGGACCCCGATGATCGGAATAATGACTGAAATCGCAAGGCCTGTGACAATACTGAATGACAACGAGAGAACGTTTGTATTGATTCCCGATGTTTTGGCTGTTGCTTCATCAAACGTCAGCAGGTAGAGCGGCCTTCTCAGTACGATAAAATAAAGCAGGATCAGCAGTGTGATAATACTGATAATATAGACCTGCTGCTGGTTTACTGTCACAAGCGATCCAAATAGGTATTGATCGATGCTCATACTGGCTGTGCCTTTGGAAAGGCTGATTAAAAACATCGCGAAGGACAAACCAGCTGCCATTAAGATGGCAATGGACACTTCTGAATAAGTCCGATACGCCCGCCGCATGTATTCAATTCCGATCGCGCCGATGGTCACGACGACTATGCTTGCTGCGGTTATATTGGTGCTGAGAAAAAAGCCGATGGCAACACCTGACAATGAGATATGTGAAAGTGTGTCAGCCATTAAGGCCTGTCTTCTGAGAACGAGATACACTCCTAGTATCGGAGCCATGACGGCGATCATGCCGCCTGCTAGAAAAGCTCGTCGCATGAATTCCAAGTCAAACATTTCCATCCGCCTTTTTCTCCTCTCTCTAATCGAATCACTTTATCTAAAAATTGCTGTACTTCGTTTTGTTCGTGAGTAACCATCACAACTGTGCGGTTGTGATTTTTCACAAGGTGATGCATAAATTCGTAAAATCCTTTTCTGCTGTCGTAATCAACAGCTGTCGTCGGTTCGTCCAGCATCAGCAGATCCGGGTTGCTGGCGAGCATTCTGGCGATACAGATTTTCTGTTTCTGTCCGCCTGATAAATCACCGATTTTACGATGACGGAGCTCCCACATTTCCACCATTTTCAGTGCTTTTTCTACTTCAAGATGATCTTCTTCATTTAAACGTTTAAACCATTTCCCTTTTGTATAGCGGCCTGACTGAACAAGCTCCAGCACCGTGCTCGGAAAGCCGGCATTAAATGAAGAAATTTGCTGCGGGACGTACCCTATGGTCAGGCGTTTCCCTTCTGTATTCCTTTTACTGATCGTCACTGTGCCTTCCCACGGTTTCAGCATGCCGAGCATTACCTTTATGAGCGTCGATTTAGAGGCGCCGTTTGGTCCAGTGATGCCGACGAACTCACCGCTTTCAATATCAAGTGATACTTTATCTAAAACAGGCGTATGGGAATAGCCGAAAACGATATCTTTCAATGAGACGAGATTCATGTTAATCTTCCTTTCTCACAAAGAAATAGTGTGCACCCTCCGGCGCACACTATCTTATGATTTAACCAATAGTGAATCTTTCAGGGCATCGAGGTTTTGTTTCATAATGTCGATATACCCTAAACCTTTATCCTGTTCTTCTTTGCTCAAGCCTTCCAGTGTATTCAGCACTTCTGTCTTTGCGCCGATTTCACTGGCGAGCGTATCTGCGACCTTTGAGGATGCAATTTCTTCAAAGTAAATAACTTTTACATTATGTTCTTTGGCATATGTTTTCAGCTTTGCCAAGCTGGCTGCGCTCGGTTCTTGGTCAGGTGACAGCCCTGCAATCGGAACCTGCTTCAAGCCGTATTCTTTTGCCAGATAGCCAAAAGCTGTATGCTGCGTGATAAATTCTTTTTTCTCCGCTTTTTTTGCGGTTGTACGATATAGTTTATCAAGATCCTGCAGTTTTGCAATATATTCTTTACTATTTTTCTCATAGTATTCTTTGTTATCCGGGTCCTGCTTCACGATTTGCGCTGTAATATTTTTAACTTCCTTCTGTGCCAGAACAGGGCTGAGCCATACGTGAGGGTCCATTGCATGACTGTGCTCATGCTCTTCGTGTTCTTCTTCAGAGCCTTCCATTAAATCAATGCCTTTGCTTGCATTAACGAAAACGGCATGGCCTTGGCCCATGCTTTTTTCAGCTGACGGAACCCATGTCTCCATGTATTCACTATTATAAACGAACAAATCAGCATCCTGAATGTTGGCAATGTCTTTCGGCGTCGGTTCCCAATCATGCGGTTCAACGGAAGATGGGATTAACAGATCCACATCGCCTTTGTCTTTTACAATTTGTTTTGTGAATTCATACATCGGGTAGAACGTTGTGACAACGTGCAGTTTATCATCCTTTGAATCCGCCGACCCTTTTGTTGATGAGTTGCCGCATGCTGCAACTAATAAAAAGCACGCTGCAATCACAAACAAACCGCTCCATTTTTTAAACATATCGTATATCCCCTCTTTTTCAGTAACTTTAAATCAAAATGATAACGATTTTGTAATCCTATATCATAATAAACCGAAGTCATTACGTTTTGCAAGAATAAATTTCATTTTCATTTATTCTTCCCGCCTGCAGAGCGAATATATGTACTAAAAAAACCCGGCTAAGAATGCCGGGCTACTTCAATCATTAGTTTGTTTTGTCCAGAAGATAGACCCTGCTCTCATAAGGCCGGAACACCATTTCGTCAGCAAGATCATCGTTGTTATAATTGCTGAGAAGCAGAGAGGCCTGAGCTTTGCCGCAGTTCTTAGGCCACTGAAAAACAGCCTGCTCTTTTGAAAAATTATTGACCGACAAAAGCTGCTGTTTACTGTTTTCTCTCATGTATACAAACAACTGCGGATCATCCGGAAGCAAAAGATCAAAGCTCCCTTTCATGAGGTCAGCATACTGCTTTCTCAGGCTGATCAGCTTTTTGTAATAGATTAAGACAGAATCAGGATCTCCCTGCGCTTCCTCCACATTGATTGCGGTGAAGTTTGGGTTGACCTTCAGCCAAGGCGTGCCGTCAGTAAATCCGGCATTTTTGCCGCTGTTCCACTGCATCGGGGTCCGGGCGTGATCCCGGCTTTTGGCTAAGATCGATCTCATCACATCATTTGGATCATAGCCTTTTTCAAACACCCGTTTATGATACATATTGATCGTTTGGATATCTTTGTAGTCTTCAATCCGGGTGAACGGCGCGTTTGTCATCCCGATTTCTTCTCCCTGATAAATATACGGCGTGCCCTTCATAAAATAAAGTACGGTTGCCAGCATTTTCGCTGATGCTTTGCGGTATTCCCCATCGTCTCCGAATCTGGACACAATCCGGGGCTGGTCGTGGTTGCACCAAAACAATGTATTCCAGCCTTGATGTTCAAGCTTCTTTTGCCATTTTGTCAAAACCGATTTTAAATCAGAAAGCTCAAGGGGCTTCAAATCCCAATGTTCTTTTCCGGGCTGCTGATCAAGCTCCATATGCTGAAAGTGAAAAATCATATTCAGCTCATGCTTATCTGTTCCCGTATATTTCAGGCCTTCTTCCGGTGTGACACTGCCGACCTCTCCGACAGACATGACATCATATTGGGAAAACACTTCATCTGTCATTTCTTTTAAATAGTCATGGATTTGTTCGCCATTTGGCTGAAAAGGCTTCGGCTCTGCCTGCTGATTGATATAGTCCTCATACGAAGGAAGATATTCTTTCTTAGAAATGAGATGGAGCTGATCAATTCGCAAACCGTCGACCCCTTTATCGAGCCAAAATTTCATCATGTCATACACCGCCTGGCGAACTTCGGGATTTTCCCAGTTTAAATCAGCTTGTTTGACGGCATTCATATGGAGATAGTATTCTCCGGTGTGCTCTTCGTATTGCCAGACCGGGCATCCATAGTTTGAGAGCCAGTCCGTCGGCGGGCCGTTCTTTGTGCCGGGACGCCAATAATAATAGCTGCGGTATTTGCTGTTTTTGTCCAGCTCCGCTTCTTTAAACCACGGATGCTCGACCGAGGTGTGATTTAACACAAAGTCCATCACCAGCTTTAATCCCCGCTGATGCACCTGGTCCAGCAGCTCGTGAAAATCGTCCATTGTTCCGTAAGAATCCATAATCGCCTTATGGTTTGTCACATCATAGCCGTAATCAACATTCGGAGAAGGATAGATCGGGCAAATCCAAATCACATCTGCCCCGAGCTCCTTTATGTAGTCAAGACGGGAAATAATCCCCCGCAAGTCCCCAATTCCGTCTCCATTGCTGTCCTGAAAGCTTCTCGGGTAAATTTGGTACACCACTGCATCCTTCCACCAGTCCGTTTTCATCCCGCAATCCCCCTGTTTTGTCTTCTATTCAAGCTGAGACGGATAAAGTGTCATTCCGCCGTCGACGAAAAGTGTTGCGCCGGTCACATAGCTTGCTTCCTCAGATACGAGCCAAGCTGCTGCTGCCGCCACTTCTTCAGGCTTTCCGAAGGCCTTCATCGGGATTTTTTTCAATTGTTTTTGCCTGCTCTCTTCCTTTTTCGTATCAACATTTGATTCTGTGGCAATGGTGCCGGGCGCTATCGCATTGACGCGGATTCCCTTATCCGCATAATTGAGCGCCAGCGTTTCCGTCATCATCTTGATGCCGCCTTTGGATGTGGAATACTGAACGTTTACAGGGCGCGGAATCTGCTGGTGAACACTTGAGATATTCAGCACATTGCCCTTGATATTGTTTTTCATCATGTGGTTAAGTGCTGCTTTCGCTCCCAGAAAGGTTCCGGTAACATTGACATCAATCACTCTCTGCCAATCTTCAAGACTCATCTCATGCGGCATCGCCTCAACGCCGTTAAAACCAGAGTTGTTTACCATCACATCGAGCGTGCCGAAATGCTCTAAAGCTGTGTCCAAGAGCGCCTGAATCCCCTCTTCTTTTGACACGTCCGCCTCAACTGCGACGGCTTTCCCTCCGTTCTGTTTAATGATTTCCAGGGTTTCATCGGCTCCAGACGGGTCGCTGTGGTAGTTTACAACAACATTCATTCTCTCCTGTCCGAACCGTTCCGCAATGGCTTTCCCGATTCCTTTTGAAGACCCTGTCACAATCGCTGTTTTTCCGGTTAAATCTTTGTACATACTTGATATCCTCCTCTGTTTCTCACTATGCAGTGGAAAATACCCTGTTTTTCCGAGTTGAAAACAGCACAAAAAAAGCAGAGAACCTGTAGTTCTCTGCCATTTCCTATTGAAAACGCTGCTCGGCAAGCTTCTTTTTAATATTCATCAGCCTGCGGTAAAAGAAAGCGGCGGACTCGTAATGTTCCAGCTGATTGAAACGTTCCGCTGTATCATGCAGCAGATCTTCGGCGTCAGCAAGAAGCTGCCTGGATTCCAGCAGGTCAAAGCATTCTGTAAGCACGTTCAGGTCGCCGCTTCCAAGATACAGCTCATGAATGAGGCGGAATTTCGTCAAGTACATGTCATCCTCCCATTCAGCCGCGCTCTTTATCCCGCGGTCATACGCCTCTACTGCCTTGTCGTATTTTCCCTCTTTACAGTAGATATGGGTCAGTGAAAATACAGCTTGAACAGCTTGCTGAAAGTTGTGCTCCTCAAAAATGGCGGCGGCTGTTTTGAAATAGCCCTCCGCTTCTTTGTAATCACCCAGACTGTACTTACAGTGTCCGACATTATAATAGGCAGCGGCGATCATGTACGCTTCTTCAAGCTGCCTGGCATGTTCTAAAGCGCTGCACAAGTGGGTCAGTGCTTTTTCATGATGATACACATCGGTCAAATTTCCGGCGATGATAAATTCACACTGAACCCGGCGGCGACCGTACAGTTCATATTTCGTATAGATATCAAGCGCCTGGCTCGCATAATTCATGGAAAAATACGTTTGTTTGATGTGATAATACACTTCTGCGACTTTAAAAAGAAACTCAGCTTTTTCGATCTCATCCTCGACATACTCGAGCTTCTCCTCGGCATGTTTATAATGGTCAATCGCTAATATGAAATTTTTCTGCTTGAATTCGTACATTCCTCTGAAATAATAAAAGTAGTATTCCAGTAAGCCCGTGAGTTTTTGCTGATTGCTTTCAATTTCGTTCAGCATATCAGAGAACGGAGGCTTGGTGTCGCTGTCTTTCACCGGCATCAGCTTATCAAGCATGATTCGATGCCGGAATTCCATCAAAGAAAAATATAAAAGCAAGTCCTGGTTCTCTTCCATATCTTCTAAATCGTATTCAATCTCCTGCTTTAACGCTTCTGCTTGATCTGCTTCAAATGCGCGAATGAGCTTGTACCATTCATTCAGCTTTACTGCTACTTCTTCTGATGGAATCTTTGCTCTCATCGGTCTGCCTCCTTCCTCCTGCTACTATTTATGTTATATTTTATCATAGCTGTTCGCTTTTAGAGAGAGTCAATCACTTAAAAGCGTTAACATTCAGCACATCTTGAGAAAGTGAGACCGATATGAAGTTACCCGCAAAAACATTTGTTATCTTATGTATTCTATTTCTTCTAGATCTTTGTTTTAGTTATATTCGGCATGAATGGCATTCTCAAAACGCCTTGCAGGACATGCCTGTCCCCTCGGATCTTCATCCGATTGTGAAGCAGAATGCCGATGCACTCAAAGCCGCTGCAGCGAATAAAGGCATTACCGTCGTCATTACTGAAGGATTCAGGTCCTTTAAGGAACAAGATGAATTATATAAACAGGGACGTACAAAAAAAGGGAATATTGTCACCTATGCAAGAGGAGGGGAATCGTATCATAACTATGGTTTAGCGATTGATTTCGCCCTTCAAAAAAAGGATGGGAGCATCATATGGGATATGGAATATGACGGCAATCAAAACGGAAAATCAGATTGGCTGGAGGTTGTCGAGATCGCTAAGACACTCGGTTTTGAATGGGGCGGGGATTGGAAACGATTCAAGGACTACCCCCACTTGGAGATGATTCATAACTAGACACCCCTCACAGCCTTTTCTTTTTCCTTATGTGCGCATCAATATAGGAAGGGTAAACCGGCTTATAGACAAGTTTGTAGTGCTGGTCACTGCCTGCTGTAAAATCAGGCTGCCATTCCAGCTTCACATCAAAAGCGCCTAAAAACGCTTCTCTCGCTTCTTCAGCGGAAACATCCGGCCTGTGATTTATCGCTTCCAATTGTTCAGGTTCAATATCAGGCGCCATAAAAGCGTCAACCAACCCAGTTTCCGGATTGACAATGATGCGGGCAGCGCCGAACCGCAGCGGCACTCCTTTATACCAGACAGAAAAATGGTTGCGGACTCTCCCTCTTTCATCAATTCGGACGGGATTCACCCTGAAAAACTCAGCCGCTCTCGGATAGAGGGCATACAAAAATTGAAGCGCTATCTCTTGGCATTCTTCCGTGGAGCATTGGCGGTTGTTCTGCCGCTCCATAAAAGAAAGCGCTGCTTTTAATTTTCCGGTTCTTTTATCCGTCTTCATTTTGATTGTGTTTTTATTTCTCGTTTCAAAATAGCTTCCTATGCTTAAATCCTTACGCTCCGGCGCAGCGCCCCTGCGCCATGTGCTTCCAATTTGTTCTCCAAAGTCTCTTTCACTGACTTTCTGCATATCAGAGGTAAAACCCAGCAAGGCAAATATATCAACTTCTTCCTTGTTCTGAAGCGGCGGCAGTGGCGCCGTGTTTTCTATTCTTTCATCTGCGATATGCTGGTCGGGCACAATTTCGTCTACATCTGCGGGATAGCTGTATCCCGGGAGAATCGGTTCATAAACAAGCCTTGGTTCCTGTTCGCCATCAATGACATCGTACATCAGCTCAAAAGACATTGTGTTTAAGTAATGGGACACAACCTTCTCTTTTGCTACAAATTCCGTCGGAACTTCGGCTTTATGCCCTTCCCCGTAATATAGAAAGTGGACAATCTGACCGCTGCGTGTCATATCAATTAAAAAGCCGGAATTGGGAATCGGAAGCCCCAGCTCCATTTTGGTATAGACAAACCGGATGTGCTGCCCCCGTTCTTCCTTGCCTTGAAAATGAAAATTCATAAATGTGCCGGGATGATTGGCAGCGGCAAACTGAAGAGCCGTCAGCTTCAGCTCGGCATCTGGAAGTTGTTTGTCTGGTTCGGAGCGGACAGTTGTTGAAAAGGTGAGCAAAGCGCCGTCATTTCTAAGTTCAACTGTAATGTGCTTTTCCGGATCTTTAGGGTCCTTCCAGATAAAATATGCCTGCCCGTTCTTCTTTTGCTTTTGGTCGTAATCTTCTATCTCAAGCTCATAATGCGTCGGTACATTTCCGATCTCCTGCGCCTTCTTTTTCAGCTGTTTATTAACCAATGAAGTCATCCCTTTCAAAGAGTCTACGACAAAGAGAATCCTGTTTATTATATAAAAAGACCTTTCTTCTTTTAAAGTGAAGAAAGGTCCTTTTCTATTATTGTCATTGTTTTTCGAGATTCTTTCTGTTACTTTCATCACGCACTCTCTTCTATGCCTGAGGCAATTGCGTGACTTTTGGCTGTTTTACCATGAGCTGAAGACAGGCTCTCCTGTATGTGCATCGATAAAACGCGGATACACCGGCTTATAGACGAGCCGGTAGCTGTGTTCTTCATCATCTCCGTACTCTCTTTCCCAGCCAAGCTCAACTTTAAAATGCTGCCAAAAGATAGCCTTGGCTTGTTCAACTGAAATGGCCGGAATGGGATCAATGGCTGCCAGCTTATTTGGGTCAATATCCGGTCCCATATAAACAGTGATATCCCCTGTCTGGCGGCTGACACAAATTCTGATCTGCCCAAATCGGATCGGAACTCCGTGACAATGCGCTTCAAACGTAAAACCAGCGACTGCGTTTTCTTCTTCATCTTTTTCGTCGTATCTGATCCTAAAATATTGATCGGCATTCGGAAATAAAGCAAATAGAAAGCGAAGCGCGATTTTTTCACACTCTGCCAAGGTTACTGTCAGCGGCCCTTTTTTCTCCATAAATGACATGACGCCTTCGAGTTTTCCGGTTTCTTTGTTATAGATGGTTTTCAGCACTTGATGAGTCCGTCCCTTAAACCAGCTGTCCATGCTTTTATCCGCCGGCTGATACACAGGGTCATCCGGATTCCGCCAAACGATTCCAATTCTCCCATCTCCCAAATCCGCTTCCCGCTCTTTGACAAACCCATTTTCAATACCAATCATGCTGTCAGGATCGGCCTTTTCGCGGATGCCCTCGAATAAAGGGAGAGG
This sequence comes from Bacillus sp. PS108, assembly GCF_037963335.1. Lineage (NCBI taxonomy): Bacteria > Bacillati > Bacillota > Bacilli > Caryophanales > Bacillaceae > Bacillus > Bacillus sp. PS108. The sequence continues at coordinate 296,230 of NZ_CP150155.1, read as the reverse complement.
AAAGCTCTCCGGCTCCCTGTAATCATCGTCATCATCAACTGCTTGTTCTTCTTGAACCAAATCCGCAGGTACGGTAATCGCCCTACATTCAGGCTCGTACACCAAATGCGGCTGATCATCTCCGTTTTTGTAAACAGAACGATGGAGAACCTGAAACAAAAGGTCGAACTCCACGTCCTTCTTGATAAAGGCAAGTGCCTCTTCAACATCCGCGACCCGCTTTGGCTTGATGATGCTGCCCGCTTCGCCGTAATAACGGAAGTAAACAATCTCACCTGATAAGGAAACATCAGCCATAAATCCGCTCATGGGGAGAGGAAGCCCAGCCTCCATTTGAACATATGAAAATCTCACTTTATCGCCGTATGCACGGTCATTTTCTTCACGAACAAAGGCAGAGAGTGCCCCCGGATGATGAGTCTCGACAAATTGGCGCATGATATCCTCTAGTTTCTCCTCAGACAGCCTTTCTCCGCTTTCAGGCTCAATATCACGGGAAAGGGATTCCAGCTCTCCGTCCGGTCCAAGCTCCACGATAATGCCGGTATTCTCATCCTGAGGATCTGCCCAACAAAAATGAGCTCTTTTATCATCACCGCCATAATCTTCAATTTCCAGTTTTAAGTGTGTCGGCACCCGGCCGATTTCCAGTGCTTTTTGTTTCAGTCCCTCTTTCTTCACAAAGGCGGCCCCTTTCATCCTTCTTAAGTTCCCTCCAACTAATCAAAAAGTAATAGTCTAAAATACACAGTTTTCTGAGTTTACCAGTTTTACCAGAACATTTTTCACCAAAAATAGGATGATGAACCTATTCAATATAAAAGCTAATAACCTTAAAATTAATTCCGTTGTAACTTTTTATAGGTCCATTCATGACAAAGGAGGGCGGAGTTTCCAGAAAATCCGGTGAGAACCGTGAGAAAAGAACTGATTTTTTTGGTTATATGATGCTAATCCATTCAAAAAGATCCATTTCTCAAAGACAAAAGACTCCCCTTTCCTAAACCATTTGAGGAGGAAAAATGAATGTTTCAGAAAAAAACGTACGCTGTTTTCCTAATTCTTCTGCTGATGATGTTTACAGCTGCTTGTTCCGGCAGCAAAACAAGCGCGGAGAAGAAAGAATCAGAAACAGAAAAAAGCTCAGATATAGCTCAAGTCAAAATCAAGGATGTCTCTTACACACTTCCGTCTAAATATGATAAGTCCACTTCAGATGACCAGCTCGTGTTAAAAGTCAATGTCGCGGTGAAAAACACAGGAAAAGACCCGCTGAATGTAGACAGTATGGATTTCACATTGTATCAAGGTGATACCAAAATGTCTGACACAGACCCTGAAGACTATAGCGAAAAGCTTCAAGGCAGCACCATTAACGCTGACAAATCCGTTGAAGGAAATCTTTTCTTCGTTGTAGATAAAGGCAAGCAATACGAGCTTAACTATACGCCGGAATCTTACGGTGATAAAAAGCCAAAATCAGTTACTTTTAAAATTGACGGAAAAGACAAAAAAATCCTGGCGACGGCAGATAAGCTCCAAGATTCTGCAAAAGCGTTATCAGCTTATGTTGATGTCCTTCTTTTCGGCAAAGATAACGCCGATTTCGAAAAAATCACCGGCGCTAACAAAAATGAAATTGTAAATGATTTCAATGAATCAGCCAAAGACGGTTATCTCTCAGCTTCCGGCCTTTCCAGCACATATGCGGACAGCAAAGCGCTTGATAATATCGTGAACGGCATTAAAGAGGGATTAAGCAAAAACTCTTCCATTCAAGCAAAAACGACTTCAATCTCTAAAGACGAAGCAATTGTTGAAGCCACAGTTAAACCTGTAGATGCATCTTCTCTTTCAGACCGTATCGAAGACAAAGTGAAAGACTACTACAGTAAAAACTCTAGTGCCAGCTATGAAGAGGCAGTGAAATACGCGCTTCAAGTCTACCCTGAGGAATTTAAAAAGCTTGGACCTGCTTCATCTGAAAAAACAGTCGAAGTAAAAATGAAGAAAAATGACATCGACCAATGGCAGCTTGATATGGATGATTACAGAGCAGCAGAATTAGTCGAAGCATTCATCAAAGAATAAAACACCAAAAGGAAATAGCCATGACGGCTATTTCCTTTTTATTTAAAAATGTCGCTGATGAAATTCACTTCATCTTCGGTGAGTTCAATGTTCAAGGTTTTCAGGTTATCCTGTAATTGCTCAGGTCGTTTAGCTCCTGGAATAATGGCATCAATCGCCGGTCTCGTTAACAGCCACGCCAAGGCGACATGTGCCGTATCCACTTGTTTTTCCTCCGCTACTGCTTTCAGCTTATCTACTTTTTTGAGATTGTGGATAAACGTTTCACCCTGAAATTGAGGTTTATCCTTTCTGAAATCATCAAAGACTGTGTCTCGCGTGAATTTTCCTGTCAGCAGTCCGGACGCAAGCGGAAAGTAAGGAATAAAGGAGATGCCTTGTTTTTCACAGTATGGAAGAAGCTCTTTCTCGGCATCACGCTGTATGAGAGAATATTCGGCCTGGAAGACCTCCAAATAGCCATCAGCATTAAAATCCTGCAATTGCTGATAATCGAGGTTCGAAGCGCCGATTGCTTTGATTTTCCCCTCATCCTTCAGCTCTTTCAAAGTGCCCGCCACTTCAGCGAGAGGTGTTTTTCCATCCGGAAAGTGAACATAATACAAATCAATATAATCTGTTTTCAGCCGCTTCAGGCTCTTCTCGACCTCGCTGCGAAGAAACTCCCGGCTATTGTCTAATTCAATGCTGCCGTCCACTTCTTTATGAGCTCCTTTGGTGGAGATGATGAGCTCATTCCGCACGCCGCGTTCCTGTACGACTTCGCCGATTAATTCTTCAGATCTCCCCAATCCATATATAAAGGCGGTATCGATAAAATTGACGCCGCCATCCAATGCCGTGCGCACTAAATCCTTCCCTGTTTCATCATTTAGATTTGGAAATAGATTATGCCCGCCGACCGCATTCGCGCCGAATCCGATCCGCTTCACCTTCAGCTTCGTTTTGCCGAGTGTACGTGTTTGATCCATTGTTCCTTCTCCTTTGAAACCAATTTTGATGAAAAATAGTGCAGGGTCACTTTTTGTATTAGATATCCTTTTTCTATTTTCCTTCTTTTTTCAGGATATACAAAAAGGAGAAAGTGTATTTCTCCTTTCGCAAGTTTATTTTGGGAGAACCCATTTGTCTTTCAGGAAGCAGGCTCTGGCTAGTAAAAAGAAGATGGCGATGAGCACGGCGATGGTTCCTGACGTAGACAAAATGGCAGCCGGGTCAACCATCCCGAATAAAAGCTGTTTAAATAACGCATGCAGGTTCAGAAACGGGATGAGAAAGTATGATAAGTCAAATTGGTTCGGTGCCTTGCTGAAGATGAAAAACATCGGGAACACAGGCAGAAAGACGACGAGAGACATATAACTTTGCGCTTCTTTTACCGAGCTGGACATGATGCTGATGAAAAGCTCCATCGCAGATATCAGCAATGCAGAGAGCACAATGATTAAGGCTGAAGCGCCGATTACACTCCACATATGATCTCCCAGCTGGAAGGCCGTTTTTAAATTTTCGGTAAATAACACAGTGGACAAAATCAAAAACACCAAAGCAAATACACCTGAAGCCACGCCAAAAGTGGAAACCGCAAGCCACTTGCCGACCAGCACTTTGTTTCTGCTGACTGGCGTTAATAGCAGCGCCTCGATTGACTTTCGGTCCTTTTCACCGGCCATGATATCAAGAGCGATCGGCATTGCGCCGGAAACAATGGAAGTCAGAATCAGCATGGGCAGAATGGCGGAAAGCATAATAGCGGAAGTCCCTTTCTCCTCATCCGCTTCCTTTTGCTGAATTGTAAACGGCTGGATCACCGATTGATCAATATGCTTATTTGTTAAACGTTGCTGCACAATTTCATTTTTGTACTGATCTAAGGCAGACTGCACAAGCTGCATGGCATTTGACGACCCTTGATCGATTGAATTGCCGTAAACATCAACCTTAAAAGGTGTCATGCTGTTGACATATGAGTCGAACTCTTTCGGGACGTTCAGATAGGCATCTGCTTTTCCTTCATCAACTGCCTCTTCAGGCTTTGCAAATGTTTTTACGCTGATTTCGTCAATCTCATTAAGCTTGCTTTCCAGTGCGGGCGGAAGCGAATGGCCGACAGCCAGCGTGTACTGCTCCCCTTTGTCGGACAGCATGCTTTCATAAAAAAAGACAAGTCCAAGCATCATAATCATCGGCACTAAGATTGTGAGTAATATCGTTTTTCTGTCGCGCAAAGCGTCGATCATTTCTTTTTTATAAATATGGCTCAGCATTTAAGAAATCCCCCTGACAAGCTTAGACATAAAGATGTAATTCAAATCCTCACTGCGCTCGCTCTCGTATAGTGATTTAAGCGCCCCTCGGTAAATCACCTCTCCGCTGTGAATCATGATGACACTGTCACAGAGCGCCTGCACTTCCTCCATAATGTGGCTGGAGAAAAGAATCGTTTTTTGTTCTCTTTTCAGCTGCTGTATAAATTCGCGGAAGATGTTGCTTGACGTAATATCAAGCCCAGTTGTCGGCTCATCAAATAAAATGATGTCCGGATCGTGAATCAGCGCTCTGGCAATGGCGACTTTCTGCCTCATCCCTTTCGAAAACCCGCCCACTCTCCGGTTCATATAATCGCGCATGCCGAACCGTTTCGATAAATCTTCTATTCTTGCTTTGATCTCGTGGCGGTTCAGCCCATACAGCCTGCCGAAGTATTGGAGATTTTCTTTAGCGGTCATCCTGTCGTAAAGCCCGGTTTCTCCTCCGAATAAGACACCGATTCTTTGTTTGACCTCAGCCGGCTGCTTGACCGTGTCAAAGCCGTCTACTGTGATTACACCCTGTGATGGTTCAAGCAAGGAAGCAATCATTCTCAGCATCGTCGTTTTGCCGGCACCGTTTTCTCCGAGAATGCCGACGACTTCTCCTTTTTCAATTGTTAAGCTTACATCTCGCACCGCTTTGACTACTTTTTTCTTATCCTGAAACCTGCGGCTGCAATCGGTCAGTGTAATCATGTCACAATCTCCCTTATCTTTATTTCTAGTAATGACTATATACGAAAAGCTGGATTAGTTGGATAAAGTTGTCGCGAAGAGTTCTTTTTATGTCGCGAAATGGGATAGAATAAAGATGATTCTATGTAACTAGGGGAATGATAATGGTAAAAGTCGGACTTGTAGATGATTATCGAGTAGATTTAGAGAAGCTGGAAGCGATCGTGTCCAGAATGCAGGACGTCGAAATTGTCTTTTCCACCGATTCAGCGAAGGAAGCCTACAGGCGGGTAAAGAACGGAGACATTGATCTTCTGCTTGCCGATATCGAGATGCCCCATATGTCTGGCTACGAGCTTGCTGATTTGATCAAATCCCATTCACTTGATGTGGATGTGATTTTTGTTACCGGTCACGGCGGTTATGCGGTTCACGCCTTTGACCTAAATGTCCATGATTATATTATGAAGCCGTACTATGCCGACCGTCTGGCCGCTTCCTTCGACCGCTACTTGAAAAAGAAAACGGAAACGAGTTTGAATGGGCGTATATTGATAAAGCAAAAGTCTGAAATGCACGTCCTGCAAAAGAAGGATATTATTTTCGCAGAACGGACGGGACGTTCGACGACGATTGTGACAACCGCCGAAGAGGTGCAAACGTATCAAACATTAAATGATATTAAAGGCGACCTGCCCGAAAAAGATTTTCTTCGTTCGCATCGTTCCTTTATTATCAACATTCATTACATAAAGCATTTTTCCGCTTATACCAAGCATTCATTCACAGTTTCCTTTGAGGGAACGTCTAAAAAAGCGATGATCACCAAGCAGCAGCTTGATTATTTTCAAAACTACTACTTTTGAGGAGTTCAGAACGTGATTACCCTTTTTCAATGTCTTTATCTGGTTTTATTTAGTTTCATATGTTATCAGGGAGCTGCTGCTTTTTCACACAGCACAGCCGTCTCTTGGCTCACCGCTGTTTTAGGCGCAGCTGCTGCAGGATTGTACATTTGGAATACGAAGCGGGTGTGGAAACACTGTTCCTCAGGGCTTTGTGCATGGATTGCCGTGATTCAAGTGATGTCGGCGGGAGTGGTGCTGATCGGCACAGACATCATGCAGGCATTATGTGTAATCGCGATATTTGCAGGGTGTGAAGGGCTCCGTATCGGACAGTCTGCTTTACAGGCAAGGCTTTCTGATCAAATTGATAAGCTGACTCAAGCTGAACAGCACGCCAATCAAATGCTGATTGATGTCAGAAGCCGGAATCATGACACAATGAAACATATCACTGCAATCAAATCAGCTCAGCCCAAGGCAGATACACAAGCATATATTCAAAACTGGGCGGATCAATTCAGTCAATATGACCGTTTTTTGAAAGGAGAGAACGCGTACGTTGCAGGGGTGCTTTATGATTTTTTAGAAAAAGCCCGCGCCTCGAATGTGAGTGTTTCGCTGCATATGCATACACCGCTTTCTTCCCTTCCGTTTTCGCCTGCTGATCAGGTCAGCTTGGTCGGCAACATATTAGAAAATGCGCTCGACAGCGCAGCGGAGACCCGAGAAAAAGCAGAGATTAAACTGGAGACTTCACTGCGCAGCGGACTTTATGTACTGACTTGTGAAAACAGCACTCCCGGGATGGACCCAAAAGTGCTCGATACAATTTATCAAGCGTTTGGCTGCTCAACGAAAAACGGCGCTCATGAAGGCATGGGCACATATATCATTCAAAAACTGGTGAAGGGCGCTTTTGGCAGGCTGGATTTTACCTACCGCCACCCCATCTTCCGGTTAGAAATCAAAATTCCGTTTCAGAAATAAAAAAACCTTGAAAAGCCCGGCTTTTCAAGGTTTTTTTCATTATGAGGATAACGCTTGGGCAAAACGATCTGCTTCATCTTGCAGCGTGCTTTCAATTTCTTTGTAACGGCTGGAAATCGTTGATGCGCTGACGCCGTATTTTTTCGCCAGTTTAGCTTGAGAAACGGACGCGCCGTTAAGAGAAATCGCGTTTACATAATATTCAACTGCCGCCGCAAAAGCTTCCGGCTTTCTGATGACAGGTGATTTTTTCTCGCAGAATGTTTTCCAGATGTCAATAACAGCTGGGATCAATTCAGTCGGATACTCTTCCCCGCTCATGCCTTCTTCAATAGCCGCAGCGGTTTCTTTCTCCAAGTCGTTTGCCCACTCAACAGTGCTTACTTCCGCTTTCTCTGCTTGTGGCTCTTCATCTTTCTCAGCTAACAACGCGAACAGAACGTTGTTGAATTCCTGCTTCATGAAGTCCTCCGGCGTTTTGCCTTCCTTCACAGCGGCATCCGCATATTTCTTCACCTTGCTGATCAGCGCTTCTGTTCTCTTCACCGGGAAGATCGTGAACTGCATGAAGAATTCTGCTTTTTCCGCTTCGTGGATTGGGTATCCAAGAATCAGGCTTCCCACTGGAGGAAGGTCTTGATTGCTGGCGTCCATTTCCACTTCGAATTGTTTTGCCGTAATGACATCTTCAAAGTGAATGATGCCTTCCTTCAGGTCCTTCAGCAGCAATAAAGCAGGCGTCATGCTCTGCCATGATTCTACGATCTCACGCGTTTTCGGACGAGTGATCGAATCGCCTTTTTTCTGAAGGTACTCTTCGAAGATTGTCTTCTCACCAGCAAGCGGGTGGAAGAAGATTCCCCAGATACCCAAATTAAATACGCTGATGTCTTTCGTCTGTCTGTCCATAGCAGAAAGAAAATCATGCTGGTTGATAAAGCCTGAAATGCTTTCTCTATGTACTGTGAAGGCATACTCCACTAAGTCTTCCTGAATTTGTTTCGCTTCTTTTGCCGCTAGTTCCGCCGGGAAGTCGACAACTTTACTTCCGCAGCATTTTTTATATTTCTTGCCGCTGCCACATGGGCAAGGGGCATTTCGTTTCACTTTTCCCACAATAAACCCTCCGAATTCTGTTGTAACTTTTCTATTTTAACAAAAATAACTTCTGAGGGCTTGGTTTCGGGCTAAAAAAGAATTTGGTAATGTGATAAGCTGGCTGATTATGCCAATTTACCTATGACATTTTCACCAACTTTTGTGATTTAAGGCTTATCACCTATTCCCACTTTAGGCCCTTCTTTTTTACAATCATTAGGTGTTTATTTAACATTTTAAGGAGTGTTTCTATTGGAACTAGCTGGTTTCATGCTGCGCGCCTGCGCTCTTTTACTTGATGTAATCATTGCCGCAGCAGTGATTTTGGCAGCCGGATTTACGTTTGGCGATGGGTCCGCCGGTGTCATTATTGTCGCCATATTGATGCTGATTGTGTACCCTTTGCTGATGCCGCTGACAAATTGGAAGGGCACACTGGGCAAAAAAATCATCGGGCTGCAAATCGTGAGGGACGAAACACACGAGAAAATTTCTTTCCTACAGGCGATTGTCCGTTACATCATAGCGTGGGTGCATGTATTCTCCCGCCTGATCTATTTGACAGCCGCATTTACGAAGAAAAAACAAACCGTTCATGATATGGCGGCGAAAACCATTGTGCTGAAAGCAGAATAACCTTGAAGAATAGGACTCTTCAAGGTTATTTATCTCATTAGTTTGTATTCTGGCCCCCGCCGTTCAGCCCTTCTTTAATCAGGCTGTTGACTTGGCTGCTGTACAGAAGGCCGATGTGTCCAACGCCATGGATTTGAACGTTTCTAGCACCGTCTAATCTTGATAAATAATTCATGACAATCATATCGGCACTGCTGTAAATGGATGTGTATAAAATCTTTTGATTTGGATCTGTTCCCGGAAGCGCCTTGCCTGTCGTCAAACGGTTCGCGCCGCCAAGCGTCACGACGTTTGCAACTTTATTTCCGCCGTCCAGATTTTTTATGTAGTAAAGTGTGTTCGCGCCCCCCATACTGTGAGCGACAATATCCACTTTTTTCGCACCCGTTTCATCTAAAACCTTTTGCACAAATCGTGACAATACCGGGCCATTGTTATAATTTGTGCCTGTCTTGTCCCAAAAATCAACTGCATACAGCTTGTCCCGCGACCAGCCCTGAGATACGAGATAGCTCTTAATTCCCGCAAAATTGAATGATGCCCCTCCAATACCGTGAACCATAACGACTGGATTGTGTTCAGCGGCTTTTGCTGACGGCTGCAACGCAAACAGCGATGTAACAGACAGCATCAAAATTGTTACAAGTGCAATGATCCTTCTTTTTACAAATTTCATAATATCCTCCTTTTTTTGTAACAAATTCTTCAATTATATTACGTTACCAAATTAATTAAGTAAAGGGTAATTTTGGCTTATTTTTAAAGAAATTTTAAGATTCAGAGGTCATTATTGGTCCTAAAAAGCCAAAAAAAGAAGGCTTATTCGCCTTCTTTTCTTCAATACTCATTGAAATAAGCTTGGATTTTTTGAGGATCATTTGTTTTGGTAAGCGCAAGCATCAGCAACATCCGTGCTTTTTGGGGGTTTAAAGAGTTCGATGCCAGCAGGTCCTTTTCCGCATAGTCTTGGTTTGGTGTGACGACACCATTTCCCGTGCGGGTAGAGCGCACCACTGTGACGCCTTTTTTGACTGCGCTGTCCGCCCCTTTTTCGGCTGCGTCAGATAAAGACCCGTTCCCAGAACCGGCAAATACAATCCCCTTTGCTCCGGCTTTTACAGCAGCGTCAAACAGGTAGCTTCCGTCATTTTGGTATCCATAGATAATGTCAACCTGCGGCAGCTCATCAAGATTAGAAACCGAGAAATCCGTGTCCTTCGTATGCTTACGAGTAATCTCATTATTAAAATAGATATCATCTGCAATTGTTCCGACGAAGCCCATTTCTTCTGATTTAAATGTATCTGTTGTGGTTGTGTTTGTTTTGGTGACATATCGGGCTGAGGCAATCCGGTCGTTAAGAACAACAAGCGTCCCTTTCCCTTTTGCCTCAGGGGCACCTGCCACTTTCACTGCATTGTACAGGTTAGAAGGCCCATCAGCGCTGATGGCTGTGGAAGGTCTCATCGAACCGACAATAACAACCGGTTTATCACTTTTCACGGTAAGATTCAAAAAATAAGCGGTTTCCTCCAATGTATCTGTTCCATGAGTCACGACGATTCCGTCTACATCATCTGAAGCGAGCAAGTGGTTGATGCGTTTCGCCAGCTTCAGCAATATTTTATTATCAATATTTGTGCTGCCGACGTTAACAATCTGCTCGCCGCCGACGTTTGCAATGTCCTTCATTTCTGGAACTGCCTCGATCAGTGATTCAACGCCGACAACACCTGCTTTATATTCAGTTGTTGAGGTTTTCGATTGATCGGCACCAGCTATCGTGCCTCCTGTCGCTAAAATTCTAATATTCGGCAGATCCTTTTTTTCAGAGGCAGAGGCAGAAGCCGAAGAGACTTTTTGTGTCTGCGTTTTTTCTTTCGGGGATTCTTTTGTTTCAGGAGAATGTGAACATCCGGTAAAAACAAACAATAGTGCAGTAAAAAGTACGAGCATTCGTTGTTTTTTCATCTATTTCTCTCCTTACATCCATATGATGATTAATCATTGAACATTTTATCTATTCAGTCAAAAGATCAGTCAGCTTTTCTCTCAGTATTTTTTGTTGTCATATCCTTCTTTTTTTGTCTTTTCATACAATGAATTTTTCTTGACAATTGATGATTGAATCAAGATAATAGACCAGTCACTATATTTTTGATTGCAATTCAGTAAGGTGGGAATGTTATGAGTTATGGAGATTCCCGTGAGAAAATCCTTTCGGCAGCTACCCGGCTTTTTCAGCTGCAGGGGTATTACGGCACGGGGCTGAACCAGATTATAAAGGAAAGCGGCGCGCCTAAAGGCTCTCTTTACTACCACTTTCCCGGGGGTAAAGAACAGCTTGCGATCGAAGCCGTGAATGAGATGAAGGAGTATATCCGTCAGAAAATCGCGGACTGCATGGAAGCCTGCACCGATCCAGCGGAAGGCATTCAAGCCTTTTTGAAGGAGCTCTCCTGCCAGTTTTCATGTACGGAAGACATTGAAGGCTTGCCTGTGGGCTTGCTAGCGGCTGAGACGTCATTGAAAAGCGAACCGTTGCGCGAAGCCTGTCATGAAGCCTACAAAGAATGGGCCTCTGTATATGAGGAAAAACTGCGGCAGACTGGCTGCAGCGAGAACCGTGCAAAAGAAGCCAGCACTGTGGTTAACGCGATGATTGAAGGCGGCATTCTTTTATCTTTGACGGCAAAAAACAGTACGCCGCTCCTTCATATCTCCAGCTGCATTCCTGACCTGCTGAAGAGATAAAAAAACGACATACTACATGCAGTTGATAGAGAGGGGAAATGATTTTGGAAACAACAGCTAAAGCATCTCAGCAATACAAAGTGATGCCGATTATGATTTCCTTGCTGTTGGCCGGTTTTATCGGCATGTTCAGTGAAACAGCACTGAATATTGCGTTAACCGACCTTATGAAGGAATTGAACATTACAGCGGCAACCGTCCAATGGTTAACGACGGGCTACCTGCTTGTACTCGGTATCCTTGTTCCTGTTTCAGGACTGCTGTTGCAGTGGTTCACAACAAGACAGCTTTTTACCGTGTCACTAATCTTTTCAATTATAGGAACCTTGATCGCGGCACTCGCGCCAAGCTTCCCGTTTTTATTGGCGGCAAGGATCGTTCAGGCACTTGGAACCGGTCTTTTACTGCCGCTGATGTTTAACACAATCTTGGTGATTTTCCCGCCTCATAAACGGGGCGCCGCAATGGGAACGATCGGGCTTGTCATTATGTTCGCGCCCGCCATCGGCCCGACTTTCTCAGGATTGGTTCTGGAGCATCTCAACTGGCACTGGATTTTCTGGATCTCTCTTCCATTCCTTGTGCTGGCGCTTGTTTTCGGTATCGCATATATGCAGAATGTATCTGAAACGACAAAGCCGAAAATCGATGTATTGTCTATCATCCTGTCGACGATTGGCTTCGGCGGCATTGTGTTCGGATTCAGCAACGCGGGTGAAGGCTCCGGGGGATGGTCCAGCCCGACTGTTATCGTGTCGCTGATTGTCGGCGTTGTCGGCCTTATCCTATTTTCAATCCGCCAGCTGACAATGAAGCAGCCGATGATGAACCTCCGTGCGTTCAAATACCCGATGTTTATTTTGGGTGTGATCATGGTATTCATTTGTATGATGGTCATTCTGTCATCTATGCTGCTTCTGCCGATGTATCTGCAAGGCGGCTTAGTCCTGACTGCATTTGCATCTGGTCTTGTTCTCTTGCCGGGCGGTATTTTAAATGGATTTATGTCCCCTGTTACAGGCCGCTTGTTCGATAAATACGGGCCGAAATGGCTTGTCATTCCGGGGTTTGTGATTGTCGCTGTTGTACTATGGTTCTTCTCAAATGTCACGACCACTTCAACGGCTGTGCTGATTATCATCCTGCACACCTGCTTGATGATCGGGATTTCTATGATCATGATGCCTGCACAGACAAACGGTTTAAACCAACTGCCGCGTGAATTTTATCCAGACGGCACCGCCATTATGAACACGCTGCAGCAAATGGCCGGCGCTATCGGAACAGCGGTTGCGGTCAGCATTATGGCTGCAGGCCAGCATGATTATATGAATACAGTTAAAAACCCTGCCGATCCGGCAGTCATCCCGCAAGCTTTGACAGCAGGCGTACAGCACGCATTTGTGTTTGCAATGATTGTTGCCATTATCGGTTTAATTGGCGCTTTCTTTATGAAGCGCGTGAAGGTAGATCATTAATATGAAAAGCCCCTGACTAGTGTTCAGGGGCTTTTTTTTATGTTTACTTGTGGATCGTTTTCGCCGCGATTTCATCAATCGCGTGCCGCATTTCCTCCTTCGTATTATAAAAATGGGGAGCGAGACGGATGACATTGTCCCGCGGCGCACAAATCACTTTTTTCTTCTTCAGCAACGCCGCCGTTTCCGATGCCCGCTCATCCCGGATCGCAACCATGCCCGGCTGACCCCCACCTTGTGCCGCCGCCAGCTTCAGGCCTTTTTCAGCGGCATATTGAACTGCATCGACACAGATCGTTTTCACATGATCCCGGATATGAGAAACCCCAATATAATTCAGCAGCGATAAAGCCGCTACAGCTGCGGATACGCTGATAAAAGCTGGGGTGCCCGTTTGAAAACGGCGCGCGCCTTTCGCATAAGCCCCATCAAATCCGTTCTCTCTGCCGAACCAAGCTGATGCTTTCGGCTTCAGTGCGTCAGCCAGCTCCTTCCTCACATAAAGAAACGCCACACCCGGTATGCCGAGCAAATACTTCCGGGTGCCTGCCGCCAGCATATCTACGCCCCATTCCTTCACATCAATGGGAATATGCCCGGCTGATTGATAAGCATCTACAAACAATAAAGAGCCCTTTCTCTGAGAAATCTCGGCAATCGCTTTTATATCCTGAACATAGCCGTCACGATAATGAACGTGAGGAACACACGTCAGTACTGTTTCATCCGAAATATGCGTTTCATACTGTTCGAGCGGCATCACACCGTCTATTGATGGAATGACGGATACGGTATAATCGGAGTGTGCCTGCCAAACATGAGGCACCGCCGGAAAATCCATATCTGTATATACAACGTGCTTCTTTCCAAATGCAGTTAAGGACGATGCTACAGAAACCAGCGCATCAGAAACTGACGGCACAATCGCCACTTCATCCGGTTCAGCCCCGATCAGCTTTGCAAACTCGTTTCTCGCAAACTCTGTTTTTTCGATCGCTTCTTTCCAGTTCGTCCCCATATACAGCAGGCTATCATGATAATCCTGGATCGCCCTTGATACAGGCTCTGCCAATGCGCTCTGAGAACAGCTGGCAAGCATCGTATGCGTCTGCAAGGTTGGGAATAAATGACGATACTGCTGCGGCAAATGCTCCATTATGATTCACTCCTTTACATTATTTTGATGAAAAACCCATAAATAAACAATAGAATAAAAGAAAAAGGAGATGGGAGAATGAGAAAAAAAGTGCTGATCACTGGCTTTGACCCTTTTGACAAAGAAACCGTCAATCCATCATGGGAAGCGGCGAAACGGCTTAATGGCTTCGAGACGGAAGAAGCCATAATTACAGCGGAACAAATTCCTACTGTCTTTAGATCCGCTCTGGACACTCTGCGCCAAGCCATTCAAAAACATCAACCGGATATCGTAATTTGTGTCGGCCAAGCAGGAGGACGGATGCAGATTACACCGGAACGAGTGGCGATCAACCTTGCAGATGCGCGAATCCCCGATAACGAAGGACATCAGCCGATTGATGAAGAAATTTCTCCAGATGGGCCCGCCGCTTACTGGACAGGGCTTCCCGTGAAACGAATGACTGCTAAGATGAAGGAACACGGCATTCCAGCTGCGGTTTCCTACACAGCGGGGACCTTTGTATGCAACTATTTGTTCTACGGGTTAATGGATCACATTAGCCGGACATCCCCGCACATTCGCGGCGGTTTTATTCATATTCCTTACATTCCGCAGCAAACAATCGACAAAACAGCGCCGAGCCTCAGCCTGGACAAGATTGTCCGGGCATTGAGAATCGCCGCTGTTACGGCCGCACAATATGATGAGGATGTGAAGTCACCGGGCGGTACGCTGCACTAAGCGGCCGCCGCTGTTTCTTCCCTCAGCCTCTTTTTGTAGACAAACGCCGATAGGGTGACACTCACTTCAAACAGGACAAGAAGCGGGATCATCACGAGAAAATCAGAAATAAAATCAGGCGGTGTAATCAATATAGATACGACAATCAGCAGAAAATAGGACAGCTTTCTCGCTTTGGCCAGTCTGTAAGGATTTAAGATGCCCAGCCTTGTTAAAAACATCACCACCAAGGGCATCTCAAACAAGAAGCCGAACGGCAGGCTCAAATTCACCATAAACCGAAAGTAGCGGTCAGCCGTAAACATCGTTTCAAAGTGGCCGGAGGATAAATGAGTCAAAAAGCTGAGCACGATCGGAAACAAGACAAAGTATCCGAAGGAGATGCCCGCCAAAAACAACGCAAATAAACCTGGTATGTACATGAGCGTCACCTTGCGCTCCGTTTTCGTCAGCGCCGGTGCAACGAAACGCCACAGCTGGTACGCGGCAACAGGGATAGAAGCCGCAATGGCACAAATGCCGGAAAGCATCATATACACCCAGAGGATTTCACTCGGCCCAAGCACAGCCAGCTTTCCATCCAAATCCCTGATTAGCCAGTCATAAATGTCCTGTACGAACAAAAAAGCCGTGATGAGAAATAGAAAAAATGCCGCGAGGGTTACGATAATCCGGCGGCGAAGCTCTTCTAAATGCCCGATCAAATGGGTTTCTTTTTTATCCATTCAAAAAAGCCCTCCCTTTCATAAAAAAAGAGGCAGACCCGGTGTCTGCCTCATCAGCATTCAGCCCGCGTTTTTGTCCTGCTTTACCGCTGTCAGCTCAGCTGATTTCTCTTCTTTTTCATCACCAGACACAAGTGATTTTGTGGCGCTTTTAAATTCCAGCAGTGTCCGTCCGGCGGCACGCCCGATTTCTGGCAGCTTGGAAGGGCCAAAAATAATGAGGGCGATGACGAAGATCAGAATCAAGCCCGGTATTCCAATGTTTGAAAACATAATTTCCACTCCTTAATTCGTAATTTTTGCCCGCTTCTTAATCATTTGTTTTTCGTGGGCTTTGTTGTGCGCAAAGAAACGATCCTCTTCGACCTCATCGGATTGCTTCACCCCGCCTTGGATTGTTGTGGATGATACCTTTCTCAACCCGGTTTGGTCTTTCTGGTAAACGAATGAAGCCCGCGTGGAAATGGCTGCGCCCGGCTCGGTCACAAATGGCATCACCCGATAATCGGCTTTCCACTGGTGAGGCGTCACTGTACAGCGGACATATCCGCGATAGTCGTTAAAGAACTTGATGTGCGGATTTTCTTTTAAAATTTGGTCCGTATCCGCTCGCTTATCCGCTCCGTTCCCTCCGGAAGTGATCGAGGTTCCAACAAATTCGGCTCCGAATATTTTTGAACTTGTCTTCTCGAAATCGACATGCAAATTCGATGCCCAGCTTGCGTGTACATCACCTGTCAGTACGACAACATTATTCAGATTTTTGCTTTTAATGAAATTGATCACCCGTTCGCGCTGAGCCGGGTAGCCGTCCCACGAATCCATGCTGTAGATCGGGCTTGCGCTTGTCCCGAAATTCCACTTGGCAAAGAAAATCTGCTGCGCCAGCACATTCCAGTGGGCTGTCGAGCTGCCCAAATTGTTGAAGAGCCACTGCTCCTGTTCTTTTCCAAGCAGGGTCCGATTCGGATTGAGCGATTCATCAGAAGGCGGCTTATTGCCGTCATTATTGGCTTGGTCGTCCCTGTACTGGCGGGTATCAAGCACATTGAAGGACGCCAGGTTTCCGTACGTAAAGTGCCGGTACAGCTGCATATCTGGGCCATTCGGCAAAGAGGAAATGCGGAGCGGCATATGTTCATAGTATGCCTGGTATGCTGCCGCGCGGCGGAGCACGAATGCTTCAACCGACTGTCCTTTTTCAGGTATTTTATTGGCATAGTTGTTTTCAACTTCATGGTCATCCCAAGTTACAACCCAAGGGAATGCCGCATGTGCAGCTTTAAGATTGGCGTCAGAACGGTATTGAGCGTGACGGTTCCGATAGTCTTGCAGCGTAATGATTTCCGCGCTGTTGTGCGTGCGGACATTGCCTGTTTTTGATACATATTCATTTGGGCCGTATTCATATATGTAATCACCGAGATGGAAGACAAGATCAAGCTTTTCCTTTGCCATATGCTTGTAGGCCGTATAATATCCGTGCTCATATTGCTGGCAGGAAGCAAATGCAAAGGTCATTTGCGGCACATTGGCGCCAGGGGCAGGCAGTGTTTTTGTTTTTCCGACAGGGCTTAATTCATGGCCGGTTTTGAAACGGTAATAGTACACTTTGTTTGGCTCAAGCCCGTCCGCTTCCACATGAACGGAATGGGCAAGACTCGGTTTAGCCATTTCAGTGCCTTTTCTTACGATTTTGCGGAAATGCTCATCCTTTGCGACCTCCCATTTGACAGGCACCGCTTGCTTCGGCATTCCTCCGCCGTTCAGCGGATCTGGTGCCAGGCGCGTCCAGAGCACGACACTGTCAGAAAGCGGATCACCTGACGCTACCCCTAATGTAAACGGATAGCTTGAGAATTTAGGCGCAGCATTTACTTCAAAGGCCCCAACCGACTGGGCAATCGTTAATCCAAGAGAAAGTCCTGCAATCTTCCCCGCTCCTTGAATAAATTTGCGGCGGTCAAACGTATTGTTTTGAAAGCTTTCCTCTTTCAGTTTCTGTACCCATTCATCAAAACGACTGTCGTATGCCATTCAAGATCCCCTCTCTCCTCATTGATCATCTCCATTATAGGAAATCATTGTTAAACGACTGTGAAGAAGTGTGAACCGATTGTAAGCGCTGAACATCAAAAACAGGTCTTCCCTCACAAGCCTGCCGCTGAAACATGCCGAAAGCTGGCTGAATGACGCGTTTTCTGCATATCCTGTCGTTTGCAAGCCGCCCATTCGGCCTATTTTTCTTCACATGATCTTAAAAAAACAAAAACACCGAGCCATTTCGCAGAATGACTCAGTGCTCTTTATCAGTTATTTCGAAAACAATCTGCTGAAAAAGCCCTTCTTTTTCGGCTTTTCAGCAGGAGGCTCTTGTTCTCTTACGATCCCTTTTTCCTTCGCTTCTTTCAGCCAAAATGGAAATTCAGCAAGCAGAGCATCATAAAACTCATCATCAGAAATGCGGTCAATCTCTTCGATATGCAGGAAGTTCGTGTTATCAATGACACGCCCTTCTAACGTATCCAGTTTATTGAGAAAATCAAAGTTTCCGTTTCCGATGCCGACAAACTGCCAGAACACCGGTTTATCAGAAGAAGCTTCAATTATCGGTTTGATTGACTTTTTACAGCCCCCGTCATTGATAAAAACAATGAAAGCAGGATACGAGCTCGGTTCCTCCGTAACATATTTGCGCAGCACGTCCTTCATGACTGGCGGCTCATCATTTCTGCCGAATTTATGCAAGCGGTCATTATTTAAAATTTCACGATCGACATAGCCCGAAAAATCCTTTTCTGAAACTGGCTTTAATCGGGAAAATTCATTATCATACACCCATACATCCAGCAAACCGTTATCATCAAACTGATCAGCCACTGCCAAAATCCGCTCCACCACATTTTGAACCTCCCGTTTTTGTAGAGCGGTCTCATCGATCCCGTAATATCAAGAACCAGTCCAACACGAGCCGTCACCTTCGTTAACTGCTTTTTCTCCAGTACGATCTTTACACTTTTCTTTTGCAGGTCAATTGTTGCCATTCTGTCATCTCCGTCAGCTCTTTTTTCTTTGATTATCTCACAGGAATATTTTGCATTGCATCTTTTCAAAGAAAAACACCGTTCAATTTGAACGGTGTCCTGTCTCTAAAATGTGTTATATACATTTTCACACGTCTCCGCCGTCGGCTGATAAAAGCAGTGTGACTTAAATCTGGCCACAAACGGCTGGTTATACCACTGGGCTGGACAGTCCCCCTGCGGCCTGAAGTACCATAAACTAAATTTTGCAGGCCAGCGCCTTTCACCATTAATCGACCGGCGTGCAAGGGCACGCTCGCTATCTCGCGCCCTTTGATAAAAATATCCATGAGTCACAGCCTCAAACGCGTGTGGCTGATAAATCATCTGCCTGATGGTGCGGAGGCCTTTAAAATCTGAGCAATTCGCCCGCAGCCGATTAATTCCAACGTTGCCGACAAGCAGCATCCCCTGCTTGCCTTCGCCTTCCGCTTCCGCTCTGAGCAGCCTTGCCATCAAATCGACATCCGCACTCGTTGCTCTCACGACCGCCATCACGTCACCTCCCCTTGATCTCTTTTCATCATATTTCATTACTTCAGAAGTGATGACGGAGGGACAGGAGAAGTTTTTAAATTTATTCATCTAAAAACAGCAAACATAATGGGCTGTTGGGCATCAAAGCAGCGTCCGGTGCAGTACAAGCTTCACGTTTCCGCTGTCGAAGCGCCGCAGCCTCAATTCCTGGATTCACATCATTGACCCCTCCCCAGCAGATTTGCACCCGCCTCCGAAAAGAAATAAGGTTTAACTTTTTACATTTGAGGAATTATACATAACAAATCAAATGACAAAAGGAGGAATTGTAATGACACATGTGAAAGCGCTCGCTATTAAAGGTATTATGACGATTATTGTGTTGTATCTGGTGCTTGGTCTGGGCTTTGGTTTCACGTTTGGTGATACGCTGCTAATGACGATTGTGTTAGGGGTTATTTCTTATTTGCTGGGCGATCTTTATGTATTGCCGAGATGGAATAATATGATTGCAACTTTGGCTGATTTTGGCTTGGCCTTTCTTGTGATCTGGCTGATGGGCATGCCGCTTTCCCTGGGGATGACTGGCGGTGAAGTTGCGTTGGCGGCTTTATTCGGCGCAATCGTCATGGCAATCGGTGAATATTGCTTCCATTTCTATATGATGAGCAAAGAGATTGGCAAGAAGCATTATCTTGAAACAAGAACAGACTCATAATGGAAAGGCCGATGCTGACAGCATCGGCCTTTTATACATATTGGGCGCCTTTGTTTACGCATCCTGCTTGTCTGCATTCCTGATCGCCATGTAGGAAAAGAACAATCCGAATGCCGCTAACGATAACGGGATATACACAACAGATGAAATCGAGAAGCCCGGACTTGTTGAGCTGATGAGCATCACAATTACTACAGATGAAATGATGGTCGCCGGAACCGAGTGTCTACGCATCCCAAAAAAGATGGGAACTAAACTGGTTCCAGCGGCGCCAAAAGCGAAAACCGCCATTTTGACCGCCTGTTGAGAAATGATCTCGGAAGTAAGCTCTCCCGGTATGAAATGGCAGATCGAGTTCAGCCAAAAGAAACCGGCGGCTATGAGTATATTTGAAAGTAAAATCGTGATAAACGTCAGTCCGCCCGCGATGATGAGCTTAGCGGTGAGCAGCTTTTTACGGCTGATCGGGTACGTGAACATCACAAGAATGGTTTTGTTTTTATATTCCGAAATCACCAATTTTACGATCAGCACAGCGCCAAATACGATAAATACCGCTCTGACGAAGGTGCCGATGATGAGGAATGCTTCATCCGTACTTTGGAACGAAACCCCGCCATCGGCTTTTTCGGAATAACTGATCAGCCACATAAAGCCCATAATGATCACGTTGGCAATGAGGGCACCTCTCATATACCAGCCCATTTTCATTTTTCTTAATTCGATTCTGATCAAATTCATCAACGTGTCTCTCCTCCTTTACGCACTGATGCTATTGCCGTTGATCAATTTGATAAAATAATCCTCCAGCGACGTATACTTTTTGTTCATTGATTCAATGTCTACATCATTTAAAATCAATGCTTTGGATATGGCAGCCTGAGAGGCTTCAGCCTCGTAAATTCGGATTGTTTTCTCATTTAAAATTTTAAAGTTGGTTAATTGCAGCTCTTTCTCCAGCACAAAGCAGGCCCTTGTCTGATTCGGCGTGACAAGCTCGATGTATTCAGTGTTCTGGCCCCTGACATCCTCCATTGATACCTCTTCAAGCAGCCTGCCGTCCCGAATGACGCCGATTGTGTCCGCGATTTGTTCGATTTCACCCAGCAGGTGGCTTGAGATCAGCAGCGTCATACCGTACTCTTTGCTCAGCACTTGAAACAATTGCCTGATCTTTTTAATGCCGAGAGGGTCAAGACCATTCACCGGCTCATCCAGAATAAGCAGGTCCGGCTTCGTGAGGATGGCACGCGCAATTCCAAGGCGCTGCTTCATCCCGAGGGAAAAGGTTTTGACGGGTTTTTTATCGATTTGTTTTAAATTCACCATATCCAGCACTTCTTGTATGGCTTTTTTATTGTGGTATCCCATATATTCACAATGCAGATCTAAATTTTCTTCAGCTGTCAGGTTTTCATAAAAAATCGGATATTCAATCATGCTGCCGATGTTCCCCAGCACCTCATATGACGTGTGGGTGAACTTGTTCCCAAGAATGATGATTTCACCGCTTGTCGGTTTGACAAGGCTCGTCAGCATTTTCATAATGGTTGTTTTCCCCGCGCCGTTCGGGCCGAGAAAGCCGTAGATTTCACCTTTTTTAATATGCATGCTGACATTGGATACGACCTCTTTGCCCTGATACGTTTTGGTCAGCCCGTTTGTTTGTACGATATAAGTCAACTTTGTTTCTCCTTCCCTCTCTTTTCCTGTTTTCTATTGTAGCGGCGAGCCCTGTCATTTTTATTTCTCAAACCTTAAGAAATTCTTACGATTAATATGTCA
This sequence comes from Bacillus sp. PS108, assembly GCF_037963335.1. Classification (NCBI taxonomy): domain Bacteria; kingdom Bacillati; phylum Bacillota; class Bacilli; order Caryophanales; family Bacillaceae; genus Bacillus; species Bacillus sp. PS108. The sequence continues at coordinate 274,681 of NZ_CP150155.1, read as the reverse complement.
TGCGTTTCAAGGTGATCGTAAATGCAGTCCGTTCGTACGGCTTGCTTTGGACGGATATGGTGCCTCCCATTTTTTCTGTAAGCCGTTTTGTGATGGTTAAACCCAGGCCGCTTCCTTGAAATGCTTTATTTCTGGATTCTTCAAGTGTGTACAGCCTCTCAAACACCCGCTGCTGATCGGTTTCACTAATCCCTTTTCCGCGATCCCATACGGTGATGGCGATGTTCCTCTCATCATAAGACAGCGTCAGCCCGATTAACTTGCCGGCCGCGCCATATTGAATCGCATTGGACAATAGGTTTTGCAGGATTCTGTCCAGAGCCTCTTCATTCGCCTGCGCATACACCGGCGTATCCGGGATATCGATGGCTGCTTGAAAGCCTTTTGACTGAACAGCGTCATAATAGTGCAGGATATTTCGTTTGCATATGTCGTTCATATGTACTTTGGTGATTGGGATGTCTTTATCTTCAGATTCTAATTTCGCTAAATCAAAAAAGGAATTGATCATCTGAATAAGTTCATTTGTTTTCTGGCGGAGCTTCCCCAGCAATCTTTCCCGCTCTTCGTCCGGCATGTTCGGGTCACTTTGAATGGCTTCGATATAACCGAGAATGACCGTTAACGGCGTTTTCAGGTCGTGAGACATATTGGTCAGCATCCGCTTCATGGATTGCTCTGTTTTGGCAAATTGGGCGCTGATCTGCTGACGATTCTCAACGATAAGATTGATGTTAACAAGCAAGTCTTTGAGCGCATGATCGTCTGTAGGAAGCAAAATTTGTCCTGCCGAATCCCGGCTGAGCATGTAGCTAAGCTGGTCAGCCGTGTAAGCCAGATTCCCGTCCCGCTTCTTTTTCATTATGAATTGAATCACATTCAGACACGCCAGAGCGATGACAGCGGCCACCCATAGCACTGTCATTCTAAAACTCTCCTAATTTATAACCGATGCCCCATAACGTTTTAATATATTGAGGGGAGGAGGGGTCATCCTCAATCTTTTCTCTGAGCCGCCGCATATGTACGTTAATGATGTTCTGATCTTCAAAGTACTCTTCATTCCAAACGGAACGGTAGATTTGTTCTTTCGTAAACACTTTTTTAGGATTTGATGCAAATAAGCACAGCAGCTGCCATTCTGTTGACGTCAGCTGGAGCGGCTCTCCGTTTTTCAAAACGGAAACATTGTCTATATCTATCGCAAGCTGGTGAATCCGGATCACCTTATTCACAGCCGGCTCCTCTGCCGAATATTGCGTCGCCCGCCGTATCGCGGCTTTTACTCTGGCTGTCAGCTCAATCATCGAAAACGGTTTGGCGATATAATCATCCGCCCCAAAGCCCAGTCCCAATGCCTTGTCCACATCTCCATCTTTTGCCGAAATCATTAAGACCGGAACGTTGCTTTTTTCCCGGATGATTTTCAGAAAATCCATGCCGTTCAGCTTCGGGAGCATGATATCAAGGAGGACCAAATCGTATGAACTCTGCTGAAACAGCCGGATGCCCTCTTCTCCGTCGAAAGCATGCACAATTCCAAAGCCTTCTTTTGTTAAATAATGATCCACCATTTCACTGATTGAGTGGTCGTCTTCTACAAGCAATATGCGCTGCATCTTCTCACCTAACCTTTACAAAATCAAAAAACACACACGTAATTACACTTATTGTAATTGAAAAACGTGTGTGTTTTATATAAATTATTCTTATTTTCCTGTTTTCAGCTTCCTGTATTCCATCACCGTAATGACAAAAAATACGGCACCGCATCCAATGACTTGAATGAGCCCGAGCCGTTCACCGAGAAATAAAGCTCCATAGAAAATCGTCAGGATAGGCCCTGCCATTGAAATGGCGGCGGCTCGCTGTGCCCCGATTCGTTTTATGCCCTCAAGCATTAGCACAAATGGAATCACTGTGGTAACGACTGCAATTACCGCGAACAAACCATACATAGAAAGCGGATATGCTGCCATTGGCGTATTCATGCCAGCCGCCGATTTTATCCCTGTGTAAAGCATCATGGCAGCTCCAGCAGCTGTCATCCCGTATGCATTGAGACGGATCCCTCCGATTTGATGGACGAGATGCCCGGAAAGGACAAGATAACCAGCATAGACGGCCGAAGATAACAAAATGAATACAGCTCCAATCATATTCGCCTGGAAAAGCTCAGCATTCCAGCCGCCCAGCGCCAAGAAAAGCCCAAACATGACCGCCAGAACTGCGAAAAGGTCCTGAATTGAGGACATTTTCCGGTCACGACACGCGGTGAATCCAAACACAAACAACGGATAGCTCATCAGCAATATACGTTCAACCATTGCGGATACATGGTTCAGCCCGATAAAATCAAGCAAGGGAGACAGAAAAAAACAAAACACTCCCGCGCCACAAGCCTTCCATAGGTCTCCTTTTTTCTTACCGTCTGGCATTGGAGGACGATATATTAAAAAAATCAGCCAAAACAGCGGAACAGCCAGCAGCTGCCTGTATAGCAGCACGGCATCTGGCTCAGCACCCATTTGGTATGCCCATTTTATCCAAATCGATTTAGACGCAAAACAAACTGTTCCGATCAGCAAAAAAATCGTACCTGCTGCGGCCTCACGAATCTTACTCTGCTCTTCTGCTCTCATCTCAGCTCAGCTTTTCTCCTTTACTTATTCAAATGCTTTTGGATAAAATCCAGAAGCGTATATCCTTGAGCAGTCAGAATAACACCTTTTCCGCTGCAGGCCGGGCAAGGTGTTCCTTCGATTTCTCCCGCTCTTTCACATTTAGGACATGCGACCTCAAGATCATCAGTTGCAATGACCATTTGATATCCTCCTTTCTAACTCATCTGCTATGCCACCACCAGCCATCGTCCATTGGCCGTCACCTCCTTTAAGAAACACAAAAAACCCCCGTCCTATGCAAAGGACGAGGGTCTCGCGGTACCACCTTTATTAACAGCTATACAGCCGTTCACTCTAAGTACAGAAAACCTATGTTTCGATACTCCTCTCTTGGTAACGGGGAGAGAAACCCGGCATCGCCTACTATCCGTTCAGCAAAGCAATTCAGAAGCCCATTCGGCATCAGGGGAGGATCGGTTCACACCTGCCACCGACTCTCTGAACCTCCATTCTGATGCGTACTTGCTCTTCCTCACGATTGTTGTTCCGTTCTATTATTTGTAAAGTTTATAATACTTGGTTCATGAAATGAAGTCAATTCTTAATCCGATATTACACCGAGTGCTTCTAGCGCCATATTGACGTGCTCCTCCTGCTGTGTTTGCAGAGCGAGCTTGGCGATTTCCACCGGATACGCCGCCTGCATCTCTGAAATGTGTTCCTGCATTTTTGCCCATATCCGGCCGCCTGCTTGATTATAGTATTCAAGTAAACGGGCAGTTTCTTTTTCCCCGAAAATGGTTTGATAAAGAACAAAATCCTTGGCTGGATCGGCAACCTTCGCTTCTGTCCAATCCAGAAGTCCTGTGACACGTTCATTTTGGTCGATAAGAATATGCGGCGGGTGGAGATCGCCGTGTATCAGTGCAGAAAAACCAGGCCAGTATGCATCATCATTTATCCACTTTTGCCATCTTTCCCAAAGCTGACTAGATACACCAAGCTTATTCTTCACATCAACCATAGAGTCTGCTGTCATTTGCCTGAAATCTTCTGGCCTTATCACTTCTATTCCGGATTGCCCAGCAGATATTTGATCCGTGCCATGTAATTCAGCCAGTATGTCGGCAAGTGTGCGGACAAAGTCGTCTGACGGCGGCTGATGATCCATATTCCATACATATTGCTTTTGTTCCAAGTCAATTCCAGCAGCCGGCGTTCCTTTTAACATGGGGTAAGCGATCAATTCCGGTGTATGAATTCTCCAATCCGGCACATCAGCAGTCAGATTCGCTCGGAGAAAGGCAAGCGTTATGCCTTCTGCAGATGCTCTTTCCACAACATCACTTCGCCGCGGTTTTCGCAGCACCCATGGCATACCTGTGTCGTCCTTGGCAAATACAACTTGAAAGTCCATTCCGGTTTCATTCAATTGCGCGTTCTCAGAATGAACCGTCAAACCTTGGCTGCGTGCAAGCCCGACAATCTCAGTGATAAGCTGTTTTTCGTTAAGGTTTGTCATCCCATTTCCCCTTTCTCATGCTCAGGCCTGCAGTAGAGAGAAGGGATGCTTGAAGGCACAAAAAAGGGCAGGCACGCCACCCTCTTTTTTTGATAACCATATAAGGGCTTATACATAGGCGGATTCATCCCGATTCTCCCGCATTCAGGCGAGAGTTGTTCACTATTGAATTCGTGTCACTCGGAATCTAATGAATGCCATGCTGTAACCCCTCCGTTTCCTATACGCTGATTTTCATTTTACAGCATATTCCATCTTCCCGCTATAAAAACATGAATCAAGTCACTGGAGCAGGATTAAACAAGCACAAATCATTATGAAGGCCCCAACGGTCTGCCCACGTTTGTTTATGGCCGCTTGCTACATCCAAAATCGTCCTGAAGATTTCCCAGCCTACGTCTTCAATACTGGCCTCTCCTGTCGCGATTCGGCCGGCATTGATATCGATTAAATCAGCCCAATGCTCTGATAAGGAATGCCGAGTCGATACTTTCAGCACCGGTGCAGCAGCCAGGCCATATGGTGTTCCCCTCCCTGTCGTAAACACCTGCAGATTCATGCCCGCAGCCAGCTGCAGGGTGCCGCACACAAAATCGCTTGCCGGTGTCGCCGCGAACAGCAGGCCTTTTTGCTCTGCTCTTTCACCAGGGCCGAGCACGCCAGAGATGGGGCTTGTGCCTGATTTCGCTACCGAGCCTAACGCTTTTTCCACCACATTGGATAATCCGCCTTTTTTATTGCCTGGTGACGGGTTTGCGCTTCGGTCTGCGTCTCCCCGCCGGAGATAGCTGTCATACCACTTCATCTCTTTGATCAGTGATTGTCCGACCTCTTCACTGACAGCCCGCGGCGTTAATAAATGAATAGCATCCCGCACCTCTGTCACTTCAGAAAACAAAACCGTTGCACCTGCGCGAACCAATAAATCAGCCGCATACCCCACGGCAGGGTTCGCCGTCACGCCGGAAAACGCATCACTGCCGCCGCATTGCAGGCCGATAACCAGATCCGAAACAGGGCATGACACCCGGGTTCTGCTGTTCAGCCTGATTAACCGTTCCTCCGCCATTTCCAAAATGGATTGGATCATCGCCGCAAAACCTCGGTGATCCTGGAGCGATAGAATGTCATCATCATTTTCGGAGGCAATTCTTTCCGGGAGGAGCTTTTCACATCCTAATCCGATTACCATTACTTCACCGCCGAAGTTCGGATGCTTCGCAAGATTTTGAATCGTGCGGATCGGAATGACAGCGTCGGGCGCATTGATCGCCACGCCGCATCCGTATTGATGATGCAGCGGCACAACGTCATCGACATTTGGGTATTTCGGCAGCAGCTCTTCTTTTATTCGTTTGACTGCATAATCCAAAACGCCAACAACACATTGAACACTTGTCGTGATGCCGAGGATATTTTTTGTCCCCGCACTGCCATCCGCATTCCGGTAGCCTTCAAATGTATATCCTTCAAGTGGGGGCCGCGGCTGCGGCACCCTGTTTGCGAGAGGAAGATCGTCTAACGCCGGAGGAGCGGGCATTCTCACGAGGGCTTCCCGTATCCAGCTCCCGCGTTTGATCGTCTCATCAGCAAATCCGATCACCTCTCCGTAACGCACGATCTCGTCCCCTTGATTGAGATCGGTGAGGGCCACCTTATGGCCTTGAGGAACATCCTCTTCAAGTACGAGCCCGCATGAGAAAACAGTGCCCTTTGGAAGTCCTCCATCATTTACAATAATCGCGGTGTTATCTATTTCATGCACTTTGATGTAAAGGGGGGCTTGGTTCTTCCTGAGGTTCATCGCCATATGAAAATCACTCCTCATATTTTAGTAAGCGTTTTCTAAATTGGTTTAAAAAAACCGCAGCTCTTACGTTTCAACTGCGGTTGCTCACCATTATTTTTCATCCATTCCTTTTAGAATTTTGTCACGGACAAATTTCAGATGCTCATACATGTGGTAATGTGCTTTGTACGGATCTCTTTTGGCAAGGGCGTCGTAGATTTTTTTGTGATATTCGACCGTTACATCTCTCTCCCTGTACGGAATTTGGCTGTCAATTTTCGCATGGGTGATCAGCAGGGACTGAATCATCCCTTCAACGACGGGGTTATTGGCGCTTAACGCAATAATTCGATGGAACTCTTTATCCGCTTCACCATAATGATTGTCAGTGCTGTTGGCAATATCGTCGATCGTCTTCTGCAAACGCTGAAGCTCTTCCTCATTGATTTTTTCCGCGGCAATTGTCACGAGTCCGAGTTCTAGCGCCATCCGCGCTTCAATGATAGCCGGAAGATTATCAGTGGCCAAAGCAAGCATGACGGAAAATGGCTGCATGCCGATTTTATCGTTGAAATATGTGCCCCCTCGTGTTTTTCTCGTAATGACGCCCAGCGTTTCAAGTGAACTGAGTGCCTCCCGAAGCACCGGCCTGCTGACATGCAAAATGTCCATCAGTTCCATTTCGGTCGGCAATTTGTCTCCAGCCCTCAACTGTCCGCTCGATAATAAATGGACAATCCGTTCGATGACCTGCTTGGCTAATGTTTTCCGATTGACTGTATCGACTTTCAAATCCTCTAAACCTTCGTACACGAACAACTCTCCCTTCAGTTGTTCAATTGTAAGACAAAATAGCGGATATGACAATATTTACAAACAAACTTATCGCACAAGACACGGGCGCTTCCGGTCAAATTCCCAGTTGCGGATCAGGAACTGCATTGGGATCGCGTCATTCCGTGCGCCTAAATTCATTTTCCGGTAGATCTCATGCGCTTTTTCCACTTGTTCCATATCAATATCGACGCCTAGTCCAGGCTTATCCGGCACCTTGACACAGCCAGAAGAAATCTTAAAAGGCTGTTTCGTTAATTGCTGCCCGTCCTGCCAGATCCAATGGGTATCAATCGCCGTGATCCGCCCCGGAGCCGCTGCTGCCACATGGGTAAACATCGCAAGGGAAATATCAAAGTGGTTGTTGGAGTGCGAGCCCCATGTCAAACCCCAATCATTGCACATTTGCGCAACCCGCACCGACCCTTGCATCGTCCAAAAATGCGGATCAGCCAGCGGTATATCGACCGCATGGAGCTGAATCGCGTGACCCATTTCCCGCCAGTCAGTCGCAATCATATTTGTCGCAGTCGGAAGCCCTGTCGCGCGGCGGAATTCAGCCATTACTTCACGAGCGGAGTAGCCATTCTCATCCCCGCATGGATCTTCCGCATACGCGAGCACATCTTGCTTTCCTTTGCATAATGCAATAGCTTCCTCTAATGACCATGCCCCGTTCGGATCAAGAGTGATCCTTGCCTCTGGAAAACGTTTCGATAATGCGGTAACAGCTTCGATTTCCTCTTCTCCCCGCAGCACCCCGCCTTTCAATTTGAAATCCTGAAAGCCATAGCGCTCTTGTGCGGATTCGGCAAGACGCACAATGGCCTCCGGCGTCAGCGCTTCCTCATGGCGCAGACGGAACCACGCACAATCTGACTGCTCATCGCTTTGATACGGCAAGGTCGTCCGCTTTCGGTCGCCGATGTAAAAGAGGTAACCGAGCATTTTTACTTCATCACGCTGCTTCCCTTCGCCCAGTAAAGCCGCGACCGGTTCCTGAAGAAACTTTCCAAGCAAATCTAACAAAGCCGCTTCCAGTGCGGTGACGGCGTGCACAGTGGTGCGCAAATCAAACGTCTGGTTTCCTCGCCCTCCCCTGTCCTGATCGCCAAACTGCTTTCTGACCGTTTGCAATATCGCTTGGTACGCACCGATAGATTTTCCGACAACAAGCGGCTCTGACAGCTCCAGTGTGCGCCGAATATGCTCTCCGCCAGGCACCTCGCCGACTCCCTGATTTCCGCTGCTGTCCGTTAAGATTACGATATTCCGGGTAAAAAACGGGCTGTGTGCTCCGCTTAGATTCAGCAGCATGCTGTCATGTCCCGCAACAGGAATCACCTTCATTTCAGTAATTGAGGGAATATTCGATCTTTTCTCTTTTTGAACCTGCTCTTGTATCGGTGAACTCATGCATTTTCCTCCCTTTATAAAGCGCTTTCATAAATATTAGACAGGCAACGATTGATCGGGGTCTTGTTCTTGTTTCTTTAACACGACCCGTTTGATCGGCCCGACCAGCAGCAAATAGCTGAGGATCGCCGCAATCGCGTTAGCGCCGACAAACACAAGCGCGCCATTGAAAGATCCAGTGGCATTGACAATGTATCCGATAATAATCGGTGTTGTAATTGAGGCAATATTGCCGAAAGTGTTGAACAAACTGCCGCTTAATCCTGCACATTCTTTCGGAGACGTGTCCGACACGACAGCCCAACCCAGTGCGCCGAAGCCTTTTCCGAAAAACGCGAGCGACATAATGATAACGACGAGCCATGCTGAATCTGTGTAGTTGCAGACAATCATACTGCAAGACAGCAGCATGCCGGCAATGATTGGCACTTTTCTTGCAAAGGTCAGTGAACGGCCTTTTTTGAGCAAGATGTCTGACACAATGCCCCCAAGCACGCCGCCGGCAAATCCGCACAGCGCCGGCAGGGAAGCGACAAACCCAGCTTCAAGAATAGACATGCCGCGGGCCTGAACCAAATATATCGGAAACCATGTGAGAAAGAAATAGGTGAGAGTCGTAATACAGTATTGCGCGATGTACACACCAATCAGCATGCGGTTCGTTAACAGCTGTTTGATATACGGCCATTTCGATTCTGTTTCTTGTTTGCTTTTACTGTCATCCATGGAAATCAGCCCGCCGCCCTGTTCGATGTACGCAAGCTCAGCTTCATTAACCTTTGGGTGTTTTTTCGGTTCATACACCGTTTTTAGCCAGATGACAGCTAGAAGAATGCCCGCAATACCCATAACAACGAAGACGGAATGCCAGCCGAAAGAGTGGGTAAGCCAGCCCATTAAAGGAGAAAAAATGACGATTGCGAAGTATTGTGCTGAATTAAAAAAGGCTGAAGCTGTCCCGCGCTCGGAGCTTGGAAACCATGAGGCAACAACTCTGCCGTTTCCGGGAAATGAAGGCGCTTCTGATAAACCAACCAGAAAACGCAGTGCAAACAGCAGGATAATCGCTGTGCCGGCGGAGAAAAAGCCAATCGCCCCTTGCAGCAGCGTAAAAAACGACCAGAAAAAGATGCTTAACGCAATGATAGTCTTTGAACCAAAACGGTCCAGCAGCCAGCCGCCCGGAAGCTGTCCGATGACATAGGCCCAGCCAAAGGCAGAAAAGACATATCCCATGGCGACCGAGTCCAATCCCAAATCATGCTGGACGGAATCTCCGGTGATGGAAAGCGTCGCTCGATCCGCGTAGTTAATAGAGGTCACAAGAAACAGCATAAACACGATGAACCAGCGCACGGACGTTTTTTTGCCCGCCGGAGTAACACTCGCAAAGTCTTTTTTCATAGTATCTTCTCCTTTTCAAAGTAGAGAATCATATGCTGGCTGTGATAAAGCCGGGAAAGAGACGCACGCCTCTTTCCAGCACCATTACGGCTTCATAAAAACAGTTTTGATCGCTGTGAAAAAGTCCTTCGCTGCCTCACCCTGTTCTCGGGAGTGGGAGCTCGACTGCTTCATGCCGCCAAAAGGCGCCTGCAGCTCAACACCTGCGCTTTCTGCATTGATCCGAACCAGCCCGGCATCGATTTCATCAATGAAAGAAAGCATTCGGCCGATGTTTTCCGTGAAGATGGATGCACTTAAACCGAACTTCACATCATTGGCGATGTTCAGCGCCTCCTCCATCGAGTCCACCTTGATCAAGGCGATCACCGGACCGAAAATTTCCTCCTGGGCAATTGTCATCTCAGATGTCACATTGTCAAAGATGGCAGGCTGAACATAATAGCCGTTTTGATACTTTCCGTTCTCCAGCTTTTCTCCTCCTATTAAAAGGGAAGCGCCCTCCTGTTTGCCTTTCTCAATGTATGACAGGCAGTGATCAAGCTGATTCTTGCTGGCTATCGGCCCCATCCAGACATCCTCTTTTAAGCTGTCTCCGATTGTAATATCTTTTGTGCGCTGGAGCAGTTTTTCTTTAAAGCGCTCATAAATTCCGCTTTGTACAATGACACGGCTTGTCGCGGTGCATTTCTGGCCGGTTGAACGGAAGGCCCCTGTTATGACTGCTTCTGCCGCAGCTTCAAGGTCAGCGTCATCAGCTACGATGACAGGGTTTTTGCCGCCCATCTCAAGCTGATATTTGGCTCCCCTCGCTAAAGCGGCTTGCCCGATGATTTTTCCGACTTGATTCGAACCGGTAAACGTAACGGCGTTTACACCGTCATGCTCAGCAAGCCCCTGCCCGACAACAGACCCCGGGCCTGTCACCAAATTGATGACCCCTGCCGGGAGCCCCGCTTCCTCAAAGCAAGCAATGATCTTCGCGCATGTCACAGCTGTTTCTGTCGCCGGTTTGATGACAACGGTATTGCCGTATACCAATGCCGGCGCCATTTTCCAAATCGGAATCGCCACTGGGAAGTTCCACGGAGAAATCACGCCGACCACACCGAGCGGAACTCGGGTGGTAAACATGAGCGCGTCTTTGTCAGTAGACGGAATGACGTCACCCGTTTTTCGCATGCCCTCTCCGGCGTAATAGCGCAGAATGGCAATCCCCCGGGCTGTTTCTCCCTTCGCTTCCGGCAATGTTTTACCCATTTCACGCGTTGCACAGGCGGCGATTTCCTCCAAGCGCTGCTCCATGATCTCCGCTGTTTTGTATAAGTATTGGCCGCGTTCGGCACCCGTCAGCTTTCTCCAAGCCGTTTTGGCTTCATTGGCGGCGGCGACGGCACGTTCCACATCTTCAGCTGTTGAATTCTGTACATATCCGACAATATCATTCACATCGGCAGGGTTTTCGACCCTGACCATATCGCCTGATTGAGACTTAACCCACTCTCCGTTAATAAAGTTGAGGTACGTGTTTTGTTCCGTGATCACAGACATGCCCATTGCCCCTTTCGTGTTTTTTCTGGTCAAACCGTCGCGGCTTTTTTCGGAAAACGGTCAGCCGCCTGCTTCAAAATTGCTTCCAATTGCTGATAATGATCTTTTTCAACCGGGCCGACAGGCGGTCTGGCTGTATTCCTTACATTCAAACCCATGATTTCCATACCGGCTTTAATCAAGGATACGGCGTAGCCTTTTCGTTGTTTGCGAATGTCGTTGATCGGCAGAATCACATGCCGATAGAGTTCCTTCACAAGCTCGTCATTTCCGTTTTTCAATGCATCATAGAACATTCGCGAAATATGCGGGATATAATTTGAAATCGCTGAAGAGTAAGAGTGGAACCCGATCGGCAGATAAGCCGGCATCGTCACTTCAGCCATCGGCATTCCGTTGAGCCATCCTAAGCGGTCGCCGATCGTATAGACGAGGTTGATATTCAAATCCATATTTCCTACCCCGTCTTTGACACCGACAAGCTGTTCATATTCGGTCAGACGTTTGATCTGTTCAACAGAGAGAACGGCGTTATCGCGCTGATAAAGAATTGCGTTCAAGTCAGTGCTTTCAATAATCGTTTTCGCATACTGGTACAGCCCCTCCTGTTCGCCATGCACCAAATACGGAGGCAGGATCAAGTAGCCGTCGGCGCCTTTTTTCTCCGACAGCTGCGCCCAATCAAGCGCTGTGCTGAGGTTGCCGCCCACCCCCGTGTAGACCGGCACCTTTCCTCCGGCTGCCGAGACTGCGACTTCCACCATTTGCTCATATTCCTTCTGGCTGAGAGATTGGAATTCACCAGACCCGCAAGCGATAAATATCGCTTCCAAGCCCTCATTCAGCAAAAACTCAATGTTTTGAAAAAGAGCTTCTTCCTCCAGTTTTCCTTGTGTGTTAAAAGGAGCAACCGGAAAACCTAAAATTCCAGCGGGTGCTTTTCTGATACGGCTCATCAACATAACCTCCTGTTATTTGTGTATACAGCCTCTATCTGTAAGCGCTTTTATTAATTTTTCTTTCACATCCGCTCCTTCCCATATATCCTTTTGTTTAATTGTAAGACAAATAAACAATAAGTCAATATCTTTATTTTCTGATATTTTATAAAAAAGCGGTAAATCACTGTCCGGCCGGGATTCTGCGCAGCAAAAAAACAGCCAGGTCAGCCGGCTGTTTGGTTTATATCCTTCTTTGTTTCATCGTCTCATGCAAAAGCTTTGCTTCCAAAAAAAACACGTGGATGAATTTTTTCATATTTATTCTAGCAGGTGCAAGGGGTTTTGCATCCTTGGATTGGAGTTCTTTCATTTTCTGGCTGACAACCGGAAAATCAAAGAATTTGGATGCATAGGTTTCAAATTTTGGATTCGAAAAATCAGTTGTGCCCAGTGAAGCAAAATGGTGCAGCGAATGAATAATCGCTCTGCGGATACGCTGCTCCGAGGCTTTCATTTCGCGATTGACTTCCGTCTGTGAGGCCCCTGTCCCCAGCTTCCGTACCGCTACTTGGGTGAATATTTGTTTTAGCGAAGGGCTTTGTTTTTCGTGCGGCTCGGATTGCTCGTGTTCTGCTAAATACTGCAGGACCGCCATGAGATCATGTGCGCCGCCTTCTCCCATCATGCCCAGCTCGGACAACAGGAATGTTCCTGCCTCTTTTAAACCGCTGTCACTCTTCTGCTGGGGACGCGCTTTCCGTTCAGTCCGATTAACAAGCCGGCTTAGAGAATGCTGAATGGCTCCAATCGAGTGTTCAAGCTCGATCCGCTCCTTCACCTTTTGGAGAACCGCGACAATTTCAATGCGGTTAATCGGCTTATGGATAAAATATTCGATGCCGAGCGAGTACGCTTCCCCGACCATTTCCTTCGCCTCCACTTGAGAGATCATTACGATTTTGCCGGAGTACATATTCTGGATCTGACGAATCGTCTCAATGCCGTCTCTTCCGGGCATTAACAGATCGATTAATAAAATATCAATCTGCTTAAATTGCAGCATATGCCCTTCCACTTGGCTTCCGTCGTCTGCTTCACCAGCAGCTTCCCCGAGATCTTCGTCCTCAATGATCTGCCTTAAAATTGACCGCACCGCACGGTCATCATCTGCAATAAAAAAACGCATAGCTTTTGGTTCACCCTTTCTGAATCAAATGCCGGACAGGCAGCCTGATGGCAAACACCACTCCCCGCTGCTGATTATCAAACGTGATATCCCCTTCTAGCTCTGTCACGATTTCCTTTACGTAGGAAAGTCCGATACCCGTAGAAGGCGTGCCAAATTCGTCATATTTTGAAGTAAAGCCCGGGTCAAACACAATGTCTCCGATTTTCTCGGAAATCCCGGGGCCATTGTCTTCCACCTGGAATTCTACCATACTCTCATTTGGCTTACGGAGCCTCAGGCTGACCATTCCCTCTTCATCCATAGCCTCTACCGCATTTGCTGTTAGATTATTAATGATCGAAAGCACGATAAATACGTGATATTCGTCATGCTCTCCCTCGATCGAGCAGTAAAAATCAATCTGCTTCCCTAGTGCTTCAGCGTACTTTTCATTCATTCGAATCACGAGCTGCAGCAAATCAGAAGGCCTCATATAATCTCTCAAACTCTCATTCGAAATCAGTTTTGAAAGCCCTGCGAATATCCGCTGGTTGTCCTTTTTCACTTCATGAATCTCTCCGGCCAGTCTCAGGATTCTGCCGCTCAGCTGAACATCCTTTCCCTTGATTTCCCGATAGAGCTGATACGAATCGTTTGTCACTTTCTCTGTCGTTTTCAATGTCTTTTTTAGGTGCACCGTTTCTTCATATAAATTGGAAACGATCATCAGCATGTGCTCGTGCTGCTGCCTTGTCTGTTTTTCTCTCGATTGTGTTTCATATAGCTTCAGCACACTATAAAAGCTCATCACAATAAATGTGTGAGAAATCGCAATCACCGCAATGTCAGTGATTTTCTCAGGCGTGACAACCGTATGAAAAATGAGAAATTGTACAGCCAGCTCGACACAATCTGACACAACTTCAATCATAAACCCAATGAAACCGAGCATAATCGGCCGTTCACGGAAACGATTGGCCTTTAATATGGAAAACAGACAGGCGTAAGTCATATAAAAGAAAAAGCCAGACGCTTGATCATACAGAATCGGAGTCAGCCCATTGTGTCCTCCGCCCCATAATTCCAGAAAGACGCGAAAGATGAAAACAGCCGCTCCAGTCAGAAAACCCGGCAGCACAGCGGGCACATGCCGCAACAATGATAAAAAGAAGAAAAAAACCGGTGCCCCAAAGCTGACCCGGAATTCTTCATTGAGGGGATAAAATTTCAGTTCACCGGCCAGCGGCACCGTAATCAGCATGAGGGCCAGTATATATCCGTCTTTTTCAATAAACCGTTCCAGTTTTATGTTGATCACATCCTCGCTTTTTATTTTGGGGAATCGGGAGAAAACCTGCAAATTGCTTTTGACCCAGAACATGAGGTTTTTATAAATCTTACTGCTTATTTTCAAAATGTTTTTGTCGTATTTTGTATGATTCTGTAGTCTCCATTATACAGTAATTATACCTTCCGCTATTATGAAAGCGTTTAACGCCCCCTTAGCCTTCGTTTTGATACACCTCAGTCCTTTAAGAAAAAAATCAGTGAGGAGGAATTCGATGAAAGAATTGATAAAAGAGCACCAGAAAGACATAAACCCGGCGTTACAGCTTCATGATTGGGTTGAATACTATCGCCCTTTTGCCGCCAATGGACAAAGCGCAAACTATATCCCCGCTTTAGGAAAAGTCAATGATTCACAGCTCGGCATCTGTGTATTGGAGCCTGATGGAACGATGATACACGCCGGCGACTGGAACGTCTCTTTTACCCTGCAAAGCATTTCAAAAGTGATTAGCTTTATTGCCGCCTGCATGAGCCGTGGCATTCCCTATGTGCTGGACCGCGTGGATGTCGAGCCGACAGGTGACGCCTTTAATTCAATTATTCGGCTCGAAATCAACAAGCCGGGAAAGCCGTTCAATCCCATGATCAACGCGGGTGCCCTCACCATCGCTTCGATCCTTCCCGGAGAATCGGCATACGAAAAGCTCGAGTTTCTTTACTCGGTGATGGAAACTTTGATAGGAAAACGGCCGAGAATTCATGAGGAAGTATTCCGTTCTGAATGGGAAACCGCCCACCGCAACAGAGCGCTGGCCTACTATTTAAAAGAAACAAACTTTTTAGAAGCTGAAGTAGAAGAAACACTTGAGGTGTACTTGAAGCAATGCGCTATGGAGAGCACTACAGAAGATATTGCGTTGATCGGCCTGATCCTTGCTCATGACGGGTATCATCCGATTCGACGCGAGCAGGTGATTCCAAAAGATGTGGCAAAATTAGCCAAGGCATTAATGCTGACGTGCGGCATGTACAACGCTTCAGGCAAATATGCGGCGTTTGTCGGCGTGCCGGCCAAAAGCGGCGTCTCCGGCGGCATCATGGCGCTGGTGCCTCCAAGCGCCAGAAGAGAACAGCCTTTTCAATCCGGATGCGGCATCGGCATTTACGGGCCTGCCATTGATGAATACGGCAACAGCCTCACTGGCGGTATGCTGCTGAAGCATATGGCGCAGGAATGGGAGCTCAGCATTTTTTAAATATGAAAAAAGAGGTGATTGTATGCAGCAAATCCTAGAACATATCGTCGGTATTGCAAATGATCTTTTGTGGTCAAAGCTATTAATTGTTTTGCTCCTTTCTCTGGGAATCTATTTTACGTTCAGGCTTAAGTTTTTACAGGTTCGCATGCTGAAAGAAATGGTCAGGGTATTAAGAGAAGGTGCTGCTTCCCGGTCGAAAAACACCATTTCTCCGTTTCAAGCCTTTTGCATCAGCATGGCGGCCCGTGTCGGAACGGGAAATATTACGGGCATTGCCATCGCCATTGCACTCGGCGGGCCCGGGGCAATCTTCTGGATGTGGATTATCGCCATTATCGGATCAGCATCCAGCTTTGTGGAAAGCACACTGGCTCAGATTTATAAAGTAAAAGATGTAAACGGCTTCCGCGGCGGGCCGGCGTATTACATGGAAAAAGGGCTGAACAAAAGGTGGATGGGCGCGCTGTTCGCTGTGTTAATCACCTTATCGTTCGGTATCGTCTTCAACTCGGTTCAATCCAATACAGTCAGCCTTGCCTTTGAAAACGCGTTTGGCACAAACCGCCTGACATTGGGACTCATTTTAATTGCTGTATTCGGCACGATTATTTTTGGCGGAGTCAAGCGCATTGCAAAGCTGGCTGAATCCATTGTCGTCGTATTGGCTGTCCTGTATATCGGAGTTGCGTTTTTCGTCATTTTCACCAACATTACGCAGCTGCCAAGTGTGCTTGCGCTAATCGTGAAAAATGCGTTTGGTTTTGATCAGGCCGCCGGCGGGGCTTTGGGCGCGGCACTCATGCAAGGCGTCAGACGGGGAATTTTTTCAAACGAAGCGGGAATGGGAAGTGCACCGAATGCCGCTGCCACCGCCACAACAAGCCATCCCGTCAAACAGGGGCTGATCCAAGCTTTTGGTGTACTGACGGATACACTGGTCATTTGTACAAGCACCGCCTTTATCATCCTGTTTTCGGATGCCTATCATACTCCGGGTCTGAGCGGAATCGCCTTGACACAAGCCTCTCTCAGCTCCCATGTCGGATCATGGGCATCAGGCTTTCTCGCCATTCTGATTTTGTTATTCGGATTCTGTGCTTTAATTGGAAACTATTATTATGGCGAAACCAATATCGGCTTTTTGAACAAAAGCAAAAAACTGATTTTTGTCTACCGTATCGGCGTGCTGGCAATGATCGTGTTTGGCTGTGTTGCCAAAGTCCAGCTCGTCTGGGATCTTGCTGATTTGTTCATGGGTTTGATGGTCGTCGTGAATTTAATCGCGATTTTCTTACTATCAAAGATCGTTTTTACTGCGCTGAAAGACTATACACGCCAGAAAAAAGCAGGCAAGGATCCGGTCTTTTATAAAGATGTGCTCAAAAACCATAATGGCATTGAGTGCTGGCCGGTTTCAGACACAAAGACTGACACGCACAACAAACAAATATCATAAGAAAAGGGTGTTCAGACATATGGGCTGAACACCTTTCCCTTTTTGCGTTTATTGACAAACACGTAAGCCTCCATTACGATTTTCATATCTTTTTCAAAAAAATCTGAAAGAAGGCATCGGTACATTCTATGAATCCTATCCAACACATATTAGATACATACCCGCTTATTGTGCTAGACGGCGCCATGGCGACCGAGCTTGAACGCAAGGGCTGTGATTTGAACGACAGTCTGTGGTCGGCAAAAATCCTGATGGAAGAGCCAAATCTGATTAAACAAGTTCATACTGATTATTTCGCGGCAGGCGCCGATTGTACAATCACTGCCAGCTATCAGTCTACATTTGAAGGCTTTGCCGCACGCGGGCTGAGCGAAGCGGAAGCACGCCGGCTCATCGAGTTGTCCGTCAGCATCGCAGCTGAAGCACGTGATGAATTTTGGTCGCTTGAAGAGAACCGTTTGAATCGGCCAAAACCGATCATTGCGGCTTCTATAGGCCCTTATGGCGCTTATCTTGCAGACGGGTCTGAGTATCGCGGCAACTACGCAATATCAGAAGATGAACTGATTGAATTTCATCGCCCCCGGATGAAGGCGCTGATTGAAGCCGGAGCTGATGTTTTGGCATGCGAAACGATTCCGTGTCTGACTGAAGCCAAAGCGATTGTTCGGCTGTTGAAGGAATTTCCTGAAACGTATGCATGGATCAGCTTCAGTGCTAAAGACGGCCTGCATATCAGTGACGGAACACCTGCAGCTGACTGCGCATCATGGCTTGATGAACACCGCCAAATTGCAGCACTCGGCATCAACTGCACGCCGCTTCAGCATATCCCTTCCTTGATAGAGGAGTTAAAAAAGAACACGTCAAAACCGATCATTGTCTACCCGAATTCAGGTGAGCAATATGATCCGGAAACAAAAACGTGGAACGGCGCAGCATGCGCAGAATCTTACGGGGCGGGCGCCCGCACCTGGCATGAAAAAGGAGCGAGGCTGATTGGCGGCTGCTGCCGGACAAAACCCGAAGATATTCAAGAAATTGCGGCTTGGGCCCGCTCTTTAAAAACAACTTGACTTATCGGAATAGTTTGTATATTCTAACTTAAAGCCGGTTCGCCGGAGTCTCGTGTCACTTCCTGACATGAGATTTTTTATTAGGAAGGAAATAAATCGCCGATAGAAAGTTGGAAAAAGATGAACGCTGCCCACAACAAGAATGAGACAACCTTTCAGAGAAGTATGAAAAGCCGGCACCTCTTTATGCTTTCCTTGGGAGGTGTCATCGGAACCGGGCTGTTTTTAAGCTCTGGTTATACCATTCAGCAAGCAGGCCCGGCCGGAACGATACTTGCCTACTTAGTCGGGGCCGGCATCGTCTACCTTGTCATGCTATGCCTCGGTGAGCTGTCAGTCGCCATGCCTGTGACCGGCGCCTTTCACACCTATGCAGCCAAATACATAGGGCCGGGCACCGGATTTACGGTCGCTTGGCTGTATTGGCTGACATGGACCGTGGCATTGGGATCAGAATTCACAGCAGTCGGCCTGTTAATGCAGCGCTGGTTCCCCCATACATCGGTTTGGATGTGGAGTGCCGTCTTTGCGCTGTTCATTTTCTTGCTTAACGCATTTTCGGTCAAGTTTTTCGCTGAATCAGAATTTTGGTTTTCCAGCATCAAAGTATTAGCCATTGTATTATTTATTCTTTTAGGCGGCTCTGCCATGTTCGGCATCATCCCGATCAAAGGCGGAGAAGCCGCACCGATGCTGTCCAACTTCACCGCGGAAGGCGGGCTTTTTCCAAATGGATTTGTCCCGATTTTGATGACGATGCTGTCCGTTAATTTTGCCTTTTCGGGAACGGAACTAATCGGAATCGCAGCCGGTGAAAGCGTTGATCCTGACAAGACAATACCAAAAGCGATTAAAACAACGGTCTGGCGTCTCTCACTCTTCTTTGTCGGAACAATTTTTGTGCTGTCAGGGCTGATTCCGATTCAAGATGCAGGTGTCATCAAAAGCCCGTTTGTCGCTGTCTTTGACAGAGTCGGTGTACCATACGCAGCCGATATCATGAACTTTGTTATCCTGACAGCGATCCTGTCAGCGGCTAATTCCGGACTCTACGCTTCTTCCCGGATGCTGTGGTCTTTATCAAAAGAAAAAACGCTTCATCCGACATTTGCAAAGCTGACGTCAAAAGGAACCCCTTTTAACGCGCTGGTGTTCAGCATGATCGGCGGCATTCTGTCGTTGCTGTCCAGCGTATTTGCGCCAGACACTGTATACGTTGTGCTCGTGTCGATTTCCGGTTTTGCCGTCGTTGTCGTGTGGATGGGAATCGCTGCTTCTCAATTCATGTTCAGAAAACGTTATATCGAAGCGGGAAACAAGGTTACTGATTTGAAATACAGAACCCCTTTGTATCCGTTCGTGCCGATTGCAGCGTTCCTGTTATGCCTGGCTTCCGTTGTTGGCATTGCCTTTGATCCGAATCAAAGAATCGCACTCTATTGCGGCGTTCCATTTATGGCCATTTGCTATGCAATATATTATGTAAAAAACCGCAAAAGCCAGCCGGCTGCTGATATGACTCATTCAAAATAAAAAGAACCTGCCTCCGGGCAGGTTCTTTTTCGATTTTCACACTTCCACTGTCCAGTTAAACGGGCCCTTCACCTTGCCAAGCTGAACATCTGTTATCGTTTCATACAGCTTTTTCGAGAGGTCCCCAATTTGCCCGTCGCCTACAATCACCGTTTTTCCATGAATGTTGAGTTCACCGACAGGCGTAACGACGGCTGCCGTGCCTGTGCCGAAGACCTCTGTCAATTCTCCGCGTGCAGAGGCCGCATACACCTCATCAATCGATATTCTCTCTTCACGAACCGGAATGCCCCAGCTTCGAATCAATTCAATCGCAGACGCACGTGTAACCCCGCTTAAAATGCTTCCGCTTAAAGCAGGTGTGACAGCTTCCCCGTTTATGACGAAAAAGATGTTCATGCTCCCTACTTCTTCCACATATTTCTTTTCGATGGCGTCCAGCCACAGTACCTGGTCATAGCCCAGTTCATTCGCTTTCCGCTGTGCCTGAAGACTGGCGGCATAGTTTCCAGCCGTTTTTGCAAACCCGACTCCTCCGTTGACTGCCCGCACATACTCATCTTCGACATAGATTCTAACCGGCTTCAGCTGATCGTCGCCATAATAGGAGCCGACAGGCGAAAGCACGATCATAAATGTATAGCTCCTGGATGCCTTCACACCGAGACTCGGTTCTGTGGCAATGACAAAAGGACGAATATACAGTGACGTTCCTT
The DNA here is from genome assembly GCF_037963335.1 of Bacillus sp. PS108. Lineage (NCBI taxonomy): Bacteria > Bacillati > Bacillota > Bacilli > Caryophanales > Bacillaceae > Bacillus > Bacillus sp. PS108. The sequence goes on along the minus strand of NZ_CP150155.1, from coordinate 254,102 downwards.
TTTTCTTTGGAACCCAATCTTTCTCCAGCTCAACTAATTGTGTCAATGCTTCAAGGACCAGCTCTTCGTCTAAAGGGGGCATGCTCATGCGCTCACACGATCTGTTCAGCCGTTTGATATTTTGATCCGGACGGAACAGGAGCACCCTGCCGTCGTCTGTTCTGTATGCTTTTAATCCTTCAAAAACAGCCTGGCCGTAATGAAAAACAGATGAAGACGGATCAAGCGTAAGCGGTGCGTACGGCGCAATTCTCGGATGATGCCATCCAATCCCCTCTTCGTAGTCCATCACAAACATATAATCTGTAAAATATTGTCCAAACCCCAAGGAAGACGGGTCGGGCTTTTCCTTATAATATACAGTTTTTTCTCGTTCAATAAGCTTATTCAATCTAATCAGCACACCTTTCGCATAATTGTTTAAATATTCAGTCTTTTTAAGGCTGCAAAAAACATACAGCCCTTCCTTTCATGATACGCCGCTCCACACCGATAAATTTCAGAATATTCTTTAGGATCATCAGCTATTATACACCACATTCATTGTCAGATGAAGCTGAAATTAAAGAAAAACAGCCAGTTTTATTCTGGCTGTTTGATTTAGAGCGCTAAACAAAGGACGACAATGTGGCAAATCAGCAAAATATACACTGCGAACACTAATTGCCAATTGATCTTCCGCGCCCATGCAAACACCACCATCAAAACAGGCAGCATCACAGTCCCCGCCAGCTTGTTAACCGTCAGATCCGGACTGTTCGCAACATCATAATGAATCGGCATCTGCGTCGGCAGAAAAGGGTAAAATACAATTGAAAGGATGAATGCAGCAATCACTGCTCCCCACAGCACTTTTCCATTCGTCAATAAAAACATAGAACCACCATTCCCTTCTTAAAACACATTGCTTTATGAATGATATGACTGTTCAACGGTGAATTTCGTTCGGTCTCCACGGGTAATAATTTGCGCATATTCCACCACTTCTTCATTTTTATCATAGGTAAGGGATTCTGATAAAAACGCAGGCGCTCCGACATTGGTTAATAAGTGGCCGCTGATCGTTTCATCCGTTAAAATCGGTTCGATCGATTCCGTGCCCCTGCTGATTTCAATATTGTATTTTGTCCTTAACAATTCAAACAGTGAGCCGGTGCATTCCTCCTGTGCCAGCCCCGGTGCCGCCTTCCAGGGAATATATGAGGTATGATACTGCAAAGGTTCCCCCTCGGCGTATCTGACTCTGACAAGCTTGTTGACAGGTTCATTCTCTTTCATTTTCAAAAGCTCGGCAATGGAATGATCGGCAGGAATCACCACAAGCTCAAGCACTTTTGATTCAGAACGAAGTCCTCTCATTTGTTCTGCAAAGCTCGTAATCTTATGCGGAATCGGCGTTTGTATTTTGGCCGCCGATACAAATGTCCCTTTTCCTTGAATCCTTTTAATATATCCCTCAAGCTCTAGCTGCTGCAGAGCCAGTCTCACAGTTGTTCTGCTGACATCATATTGTTCGCAAAACTCACTCTCCGTCGGCAGCTGATCATTCGCCTGATATTTGCCCGATTTAATTAACTCAATGATTTTAAACTTGATAACAGAATATAAAGCTGTCATTTCATTCTCCCCATTCTGTATGCATTCCGTTCTTTTTCATTGAGACCATAATACCATTTGCCATCCCAATATGAAAGATTTGTATCCTTCTTTTATAACAAATTTTCAGAAATTAATATTGACAGTTTGATAAGGGCGGTGCTAAATTCGTAATGACAAGTATCATAAATTGGTCATAACAAATATGGTGCTTGTCTATCTCTTTGAGGGGGTGTCACATGAAGATTCTGATCGCCGAGCACTACGAAGAACTCTGTAAGTTAAGCGCTGCCATTATTAAAGAACAAATACAGGCTAAGAAAGATGCCGTTCTCGGCCTGGCAACAGGAAGCACACCGGTCGGCTTGTATAAGCAGTTGATTTCAGACTATCAGGCAGGCGAAATTGATTTTTCAAAGGTTACTACATTTAATTTGGATGAATACGCTGGTCTCTCTCCATCTCATCCGCAAAGTTATAACCATTTTATGCATGAGCATCTTTTTCAGCATATCAATATGCAGCCTGATCATATTCATATCCCGCAAGGAGACAATCCGCAGCTTGAGGCGGAATGCAAAGTATACGAGGATCTCATCCGCCAGGCGGGAGGCATTGATGTCCAAATTCTCGGCATCGGCACCAATGGCCATATCGGTTTTAATGAACCGGGATCTGATTTTGAAGACCGGACACGTGTTGTGAAGCTCTCGGAAAGCACGATACAGGCAAATGCCAGATTCTTCGGCGGCGATCCGGTGCTGGTTCCGAGACTCGCGATTTCAATGGGCATTAAAACCATCATGGAATTCAGCAAACATATTGTGCTTTTAGCAAGCGGCGAGGAAAAAGCAGACGCTATTCAAAAGATGGCTGAAGGTCCTGTCACGACAGATGTACCAGCCTCTATTCTTCAAATACACAATCATGTAACCGTTATCGCCGATTATAAAGCAGCTCAAAAATTAAAGATTGCACCATGCTCATAAAACAATAAAAGGAGACTGTCATGTTTAAAAAGGCATTTCAAATTCTGCAGCAGCTTGGCCGCGCGTTGATGACTCCGGTTGCCGTCCTGCCGGCAGCCGGTCTTTTGCTCCGTTTCGGAGACAAGGATTTACTGAACATTCCTATTATAAAGGATGCGGGCGGCGTTGTATTCGATAATCTCCCGCTGATTTTCGCCGTGGGGGTCGCGATCGGATTAGCCGGCGGAGAAGGTGTAGCCGGACTTGCAGCTGTCATCGGATACTTAATTTTAACCGTCACCCTCGACAATATGGGAAAATTACTCGGCCTTCAGCCTCCGTATGAAGGAGCCGAGCACCTGATTGATATGGGGGTTTTCGGAGGAATCATTATCGGGCTTCTCGCCGCCTATTTATATAAGCGATTTTCATCAATCGAGCTGCATCCGGTCCTTGGATTTTTCTCTGGAAAACGCTTTGTCCCGATTATTACTTCCGTCAGTTCATTGGTGATCGGCGTCATTTTCTCATTCGTTTGGCCGCTAATCCAAAACGGAATTAACGCAGCCAGCAGTTTAATTGCCGATTCAACAGTCGGCCTGTTCTTTTATGCAACGATCTATCGTTTGCTGATTCCTTTTGGCCTGCATCATATTTTTTATACGCCTTTCTATTTTATGATGGGAGAATACACAGACCCATCAACAGGCAACACCGTAACCGGAGACCTGACAAGGTTTTTCGCGGGAGACCCGACAGCCGGGCGCTTTATGATGGGGGATTTCCCTTACATGATTTTCTGTCTGCCGGCAGTTGCTCTTGCCATTATCCATACCGCGCGTCCGGAAAAGAAAAAAATGATCTCCGGCGTGATGATTTCTGCGGCGCTCACATCTATGCTGACCGGAATTACAGAACCGGTTGAGTTTTCTTTCTTGTTCGTTGCGCCCGTGCTCTATTTGATTAACTCTATTCTTGCCGGCGTCATCTTTGTCGTTTGTGATTTATTCCATGTCCGCCACGGCTATACGTTCTCAGGCGGCGGAATTGACTACGTCTTGAACTACGGACTGTCTACAAACGGCTGGGTTGTCATTCCTGTCGGGATCGTGTTTGCTTTCATTTATTATTATTTGTTCCGATTTGCGATTCTGAAATGGAATTTGAAAACGCCCGGCCGTGAGACAGATGAAGACGGTCAGAATGAGGAGAAAGCTCCAGTTGCAAAAGACCAGCTTGCCTTTCACGTGCTGCAGGCCTTGGGCGGACAGCAAAATATCGCTAACCTGGATGCATGTATCACAAGGCTTCGTGTGACCGTTCATCAGCCAAGCCAAGTCAGCAAGGATGAATTAAAACGGCTTGGTGCAGTAGGTGTACTGGAGGTCAACAACAACTTCCAGGCAATATTCGGAACCAAGTCCGATGCCTTAAAAGACGACATCAAAACAATCATGGCCGGAGGCGTCCCTTCCACCGCCGCCGCGCTGGACACGGTAACTGACAAACAGCAGAAGCCCGATTCCGGTGAGACCTTTATCTATCCGATTAAAGGAGAAACAGTCTCTTTAGGGGATGTGCCTGATCAAGTCTTTTCAGAAAAAATGATGGGCGAGGGATTTGCGATTATACCATCAGAAGGAAAAGTCGTTGCACCTGCGGACGGCGAGATCGTCTCGATTTTTCCGACAAAACACGCCATCGGCTTTATGAGCGCCGGCGGCACTGAAATCCTGATTCATGTCGGCATCGATACCGTCAAACTGAATGGGGAAGGCTTTGAAGCACATGTCACAAGCGGACAAGCCGTCAAACAAGGCGAACTGCTTCTCACCTTTGATCTCAATTACATCAAGCAGCATGCCGCTTCAGCCATAACACCGGTTATTTTCACAAATACCTCTGAAGAAGATCTAAAGCACATTCAAATGAAGTAAAAAAGTCCCCCCTGCTGCGGGGGACTTTTTCGCCAACATAATAAAAGCGCTGTCAAAATAAAATAACTTGAAAAAAGGTGTTTGCATTTGAATCACGAATGATATGAATATGCCTACATTCTATCGTTCTAAAGGGGGATTCATTTGAAAAAATTAATCGCGTTTCAAATTTTAATCGCTTTGGCTGTCGGCGCGGTGATCGGCCACTTTTTTCCTGATTTCGGGATGGCACTGAGGCCTGTCGGAGATGGATTTATCCGCCTGATTAAAATGATTGTTGTGCCGATTGTGTTTTCTACCATTGTCATTGGAGCCGCAGGAAGCGGAAGCATGAAAAAAATGGGCAGTCTCGGCATCAAGACGATCATTTGGTTCGAAGTGATTACAACGTTGGTATTAGGGCTTGGACTTTTATTAGCGAATGTCTTAAAACCAGGTGTCGGGCTTGACCTCTCCCATTTGGCAAAAAAAGATATTCATGAACTTTCCGGCTACACAGACAAAGTTGTTGATTTCAAGCAAATGATCCTGGATATTATCCCTACAAACATTATTGATGTCATGGCCAGAAATGATTTGCTTGCCGTTATTTTCTTCGCCATTTTATTTGGTGTCGCCGCCGCTGGTATCGGCAAAGCTTCTGAACCAGTAATGAAGTTCTTTGAATCTACCGCTCAGATTATGTTCAAGCTCACGCAAATCGTCATGGTCACTGCTCCTATCGGCGTGTTAGCCCTGATGGCAGCTTCTGTGGGCCAATATGGCATTGAACTCCTCCTCCCTATGTTTAAGCTGGTTGGCACCGTATTCCTTGGCCTGTTCCTGATCCTCTTTGTCCTCTTTCCGCTTGTCGGTCTCATCTTTCAGATTAAGTATTTCGAAGTATTGAAAATGATATGGGATCTGTTTTTAATTGCATTTTCCACCACCAGCACTGAAACCATTCTCCCTCAGCTAATGGATAGAATGGAGAAATACGGCTGTCCCAAACGAGTGGTATCATTTGTCGTTCCCTCCGGCTTGTCATTGAACTGTGACGGCTCCAGCTTATATTTATCGGTTTCTTGTATCTTTCTCGCACAGGCCTTTCAAGTAGACATGACATTGTCCCAGCAGCTGCTCATGATGCTTGTGCTTGTGATGACCAGTAAAGGCATTGCAGCTGTACCCTCAGGATCGCTTGTAGTTCTTCTGGCGACTGCCAATGCTGTAGGACTGCCGGCTGAAGGCGTTGCCATTATCGCGGGTGTTGACCGCGTCATGGACATGGCGAGAACGGGCGTGAACGTACCGGGACATGCGATCGCCTGTATCGTGGTATCAAAATGGGAAAAGGCCTTCCGCCAAAAAGAATGGGTTTCCGCAAACAGCCAAACTGAAAGCATATAGAAAAAAAGAACACCTCAATACGAGGTGTTCTTTTTTTATTCAGCAGCAGCGTGATCTTCTGTTTCAATCGCTGCCAGTCTTGCGTTTACTTCTTCTTCTGTCATATTATGCTCTTTCACATACAGGTTTCTTGGGTTCGTGCGGCATTCGTGGCTGCAGCTGCGCATATATTTATACTCATTTTCCGGTGTGCATATCATTTTTTTATTGCAAGATGGATTTGCGCAGTTCACATAACGCTCACACGGTTCTCCTGTAAAGTAGTCCTTGCCGACAATCACATGCTCAACACGGTTGACAGGCACGCTGATTCTTTCATCAAATACGTAGCACTGGCCGTCCCAAAGCTTGCCTTGCACCTCTGGATCTTTTCCGTATGTCACGATTCCGCCGTCAAGCTGTGCTACATCTTCAAAGCCTTGCTTCACCAGCCATCCTGAGAACTTTTCACAGCGCACGCCGCCTGTACAGTACGTTAAAATCTTTTTGCCTTCAAGCATATCTTTGTGCTCTTCAATCCATTCAGGTAATTCACGGAAGGCTTCGATGTCAGGACGGACCGCACCTCTGAAATGGCCAAGGTCATACTCGTAATCGTTACGCGCGTCGATTACAATTGTGTTTGGATCCTGCATCTTCTCATAAAATTCTGCAGGCTTCAAATGCTGGCCTGTTGTTTCGTTCGGATCGACATCATCTTCAAGACGAAGCGTTACAAGCTCTTTTTTATGGCGGACGAAGATTTTTTTGAAGGCATGGCCTTCTGCTTCATCAATTTTAAATACCATGTCCGCAAAACGAGGATCAGCTTTCATTGTTTCCATATATTTTTCAGTCTGTTCAACCGTACCTGATACCGTACCGTTAATTCCTTCAGAAGAAACAAGGATACGGCCTAACAAACCAAGCTCCTTACAAAAAGCCAGATGCTGCTCTCTAAACGCCTCTGGATCTTCAATCGGAACATATTTATAGTAAAGTAATACTCTGTATTGTTTTTCCATGTTTAAACACCCTGTTCAATTATAGTTAGTTGCTATGCACACTCTTACTATATCATACAGGAAAATGCCGCAAAGATGAACAGATCCGCCCAGACTGATAAAAATATCCAAGCTCTTACAAACCTAAGCAGCACAAGGGTTTATTAATAACAAATAGTATTTTCCATTAACTCACTAATAAAAGTAGTTGTCTGAAAACTATTTTTGTAGTTCCTCTTCAAAAGATAAATTTACCGGTTCATCTAAAAGTTCTCCCGGCATTTCAAGGTTTGTTGAAGGAACGCTCTCATCTACCTCTTCAAAAACAACATGATCCATCCACACCTGACCCGGCCCAGATAATTGAACGCCAAAAGATATCACAGCGCTATTTTCTGGGACATCTAAAACGATAGCATAATGATTCCAATTGGTTGTTCCGGTAATAGGTCTGTTGCTCATATTATCAAATTGGAGAACATCATCAGCAGCACTGTCAACCCGCATCCAAAGTGAGGCAAAATGCTGCACCCCCTTTGTTTTGATAAAACTTGATAGACGAAGCCTTTTTCCTAGATAGCGATCTGCTTTGAATTGCTGCATCATCGTCGCAAATTCACCGATATCCTGAACCATCGTTGACTTTAAATACCCTGAAGCTTTTCCCTGATGTACATTTTCCCGGTCAATCCCCATTTCGAATTGGAACGGATGGCTCCCGCTCAATAACCAGCCTTTCATTTTTTTCTCCATGTAAGATTCCTCCTTTTTTGAAGTAAAGCGTTTCATAAATGTTCGGTATGCTCCTGGCGGCATGTGATACATCTTTTTGAACGTCCTCGTAAATGCTTCTTGAGATTCAAACTGATAATACAAAGCAATATCGATAATACGATGATCTGTATAAAGCAAAGCTGCCGCCGCATTCGCAAGACGTCTTAACCGAATATAAGAAGCAACCGACATGCCGACTTCTTTTTGAAAAATCCGATGAAAATGGAATTTTGAAAAGCTTGAAACGTTAACAATATCCTCGTTTGATATTTGCTCATGTAAATGTGATTCAATCCAATTGATTGTTTTCTGGACAGCTTTTTCATAATACATTGCACGCTCCAATCTCCTTTCTGTTTTAGAATAATGGATCACGGATTATATGTTTTGATTATTTTTGCGATATGTAAAAATCCCCTGTTTACCACAGGGGACACCGCTCACTTGATAATGACAGAGGGCGTGATATGCTCCAGCCAAATGACACCGTCATATTGTTCCTTCAGGATCATCTGCTCTTCCATGTACCCCCAATAGAGCGCAGTCCGGGGGGTATACATCCACGAAGTGCCTTTCTTGTTTTTTGTATGGAGAAAATCAACAAAAACAGCCGGTCGGTCCGCCGCTTTCAGCAAAGCTTCAAGGCTCTCAGACGGCGGCGGGCTTGTAACCGGCTTAACAGTCTTATTATCGGAGCTATCAAGACTCGCACCTGAGTAAGCATAAATGCCAATCGTATATGTTTGTTTTTTCAGCTGCTCCGGCAAATAATCACCCATGTTAGGGCCGTTTAGCTGTACCCAGTCCTTTATCATCTTCGTATTCTGTTTGCGTAGATGGTAATTGTGGCCCCAGACAATGATTTTCTTTTTCGGATAAAGGGTGTCAGCTACCCACTGAAATTGTTCAGCCATCATGCGGTCTCTCATAAAGAATGAAAAATCCTCAATATTCTCCGGATACTCCTCTAGTTTTTCTTTCATTTCTTCCAGCATAAACGTTTCCATTACGTCAATTCTCAGCTGAAGAGAATGCATAAACATCTCATAAGCTTTCGGCTCTTTTGGAAGGTTTTCTTTTAGCTCTGAAGCATGTGTTTTAGTGAACTTGATCAGCTTCTGATAGTTTTTCACAAGCTTTTCCTTCTTTTGCGAAAATTCATCAAACGTATTGCTGTCTGTCACTAATGTTGAAAAATCATTTTCTGATTGGGAGAGCAACTCTGCTTTCTCAGGGTCCACCGCTTTTACCCAATGAGTCGCAGCATCATTGAATGAATTCTTCATGCTCTGAATATCAAAACCGGTAAGGATCAGCGGATCGCCTTTCTCTTTTTGCTCTTTCATGTAATCAAACAATTCAACGACATCTTCTGTGTGCCATACAGCGTAAATGGAGTTTTTCATCGTGCTTTTAGGGGTTAATTGGTCCATATTAAGGTAGGATGCATTTGTATCAGGAAAGCCAGACTCAAATGCCAATACATCGTATCCCAGCTCTTCGTGGAGATATTTGATCATTCTGACCTTTGTGGCGTTGATTTCACCAGCGCCGTGTGTCGTTTCCCCTAACTGAACGATTCGTTTCCCTTTCAGCACCTTCTTTAGAAATCGAAGGTCTTTGTTTGAAGAATTAGAAGCATCCAGTGGCTGTGCATGTCGTTCAATCCATGAATCCCAATATTTTTCTTCAGAAGCAGCACGTGCCGAGACTGAAAAAGAAGAAAACGCCAGACAGACAATCAGCAGCGGCAGAGTCATTCTCACTATCATTCGTTTCAATTCTATCTCTCCTTTTCTGCTAGGTTCTCTAGTCATTACGAGATAGATATAGAAAAAGATTCCTTTTTTCACCAACAAAAAAAAGCTTCTCTGTTGAAAGAAGCTTTAGCTGAATTCTCTCATCACCTGATGAAAGTAAAACCGATACGTATTTCGTAAAAATGTCTCAACCGGAAGCTGCACATCCGCTTGGTATTTGCTGATGATGAATGGAAACCGCTCGATTCCTTTTTCGCGCAAATTGTTCGCTTGTTCATCATCTATTGCCTTCTCTTGCAAAACCGCTTCAACGATCGGCCAGCACACTTCTCGCACTTGCCGCAGGACGGCTTCATCTCCGGTGTTCTGATAATCTGTAATCCAGCTGATGATTTGTTTCTCCATAAGCCTCACCTTTCTTCAAAAAAAGAGGCGCTGCGTTTATGCAAGCTCCTCTTTTTACTCTTCATAACCTATCAGTTCTCCGACTTGGACTTCTTGGCCTTCTGCTAAATGGGCGGACGGCTGGAATGCGTCTTTTTCAAAAATCAAAATGACCGTTGAGCCAAATGAAAAGTATCCCAGCTCTTCGCCGATCTTCAATTCAGCACGGGTGCTCGTCTGCACGATAGAATTAATATTCATCGCGCCGACAGGAATCATCAGGACATTTCGGCTGCCGCTATTCAGCTCGTACACAAACCGGTAATTTTTCGACAGCACATCTTTCCCGTATTTTAAGCCAAGTTGATTTACCGGGTATGAGCGATTTCCGAGCTCGGCCAGCTTTTGATACCTGCAGCTGATCGGAGAATGGAAACGGTGATAATGCCTCGGGCTTAAATACAGCACGACGAAATATCCGCCGTTGTATTGATGGTCTGCGCTTTTACAGCCGGTGAGTTCAGCGAATGAGTAATCTTTTCCCTTCACCGTAAAGGTTTGATTCGGGTTGATGATTCCTACCGTCTGAACCACACCGTCAACAGGGCTGACCACCGCATGCGCCTCTTTTGACACAGGGCGCCGCTCCAGATTTATTTGTCGAATGAACAATTCGGACAGCGATCCGTAATCAGCAGCCGTACCGTCCACATCATCCCAATTCAGCCGAAAATGTTTTGAGAAAAGCGGAATGACCGGTTTGCTGATTTTCGACTCGCAAAATCCTTTAATCAGATAGGATGACAGACGATGATTCGTCAGCTCTATCAATGATCGATACAGAATCTTTACAGCCGTATTAAACATGAATAATCCCTATAACCCTTCCGATTGTAATAAAAACAAAGCACCATAAAAAGGCGCCGATTGCCGCAAACGCAACATACGTTTTCAGATCCATTTTGCCGATCCCCGAAAAGTAGCACGTCACATGTCTGACGCCGGGAATAAAATAACCTAAAATAAGAGAATATGGACCGTATTTCTTCATCCATTTTTCCACTTTCATCATTCTTTTTTCTTTTAAGCCTACCCACTTGCCGTACTTGTCAATAAACGGGCGTCCGGCTTTTCTGCCAATCATGTAGCTGATCAGCATACCTAACAAAGCCCCGACAAAACTAATCAATATCGAAAGCTCATAATTCAATACATCGGTATGCGTGAAATAGCCAACAACGGTCATCATCACTTCATCTGGAATCGGCAATCCTACAATTCCTAATACCAGCATCAAAAAAATAGCGAGATAACCGTAATCCGCTATGAGCTGCTGAACTAATTCCATCTCCCAGACTCCAGGTTTTCTGCCGCATGTTTTTTAAAATGAGGGAATTTTATTTTACTCACCATCAAATATGAGAGTCCGCAAGTGCCGATTGCCAGAAGGATCGGGTTATAGGTGAAGCTTAGAATAACGAGACACATGCCCGCAAACGGAATCGGCATACCGATAAATGTCGGGAGCTTGCTTTGTTCAATGTTAAATTTAGAGAGGCGAAGCATTCCGCAAATGCTGTACGTCAATGCGCATAAGATCCCGATAAATGGCAGGGTATACAACGCGACACTGTAAGCAAGCATAGAAGGAGCCACCCCAAACGTAACCAGATCGGCAAACGAATCCAGTTCTCTCCCCATATCAGAAACGGCATTCAGCTTACGAGCAGCCATCCCGTCAAAGAAATCAAGGAACATGCCTGTAAAAATAAAAAGCACTGCTGAATGAATGTTGTGATATAGCAAGGAATGAATCGCCAGCAATCCGCAAATGAAGTTTCCTATCGTAATCATACAGGGGATGTAATTCACAGTGTAACCAAACCTCCAATTGTAAAACCATCTATATTATTTGACGATAGTGATCGAATAGCGTTACAGGAAAAATTTTTCTCCAATAAGCATGATAACATAGAATGCTCCCAAAAAAAGCAGCATTCAAATTCTATTATTATACAACATTTGTTACCTTTTGAAAAATGAATGCCAATCTTTTCATGTTCCTTACTATTTTATCCCCCCGCATAAAAAGGACAAGACGCGTTGATTGACGTACTCTGGCTGCTCCAGAGATAACAGATGTCCGGCGTTCTTTACGATTTCAGCCTGAATTCCCGGCACCAATACCGAAGCCCGCTCAAAGGCCATTTGCTGATGGTACATGGCCTCGTGCTCACCGAACATCAGCAGTACCGGGACTTGTATCGATTTCAATTCCTGGTCTGTGAACACGTACGGAAAGCCGTTTTCTGTCGGCTTCAGGCTCCTTTGTTCATCCTTCCATTCCACGCCCGCCACAATTTGTCTTTGCAGTAAAGGATGCAGATCATAACTGTCGCCTGTGATCCACTTGATATATGATTCAGCTCCTCTTGCCCCTGTAAGCTCTGCAGCGTATTTATAGACATCCGGATGAAATGAAATAAACGCTTCAGCGGGACTCATAACAACCGCCCGCCCTACTCTTTCAGGCGCGCGGAGTAAGAAATTCACGATATGGGACCCGCCAAGCGAAAGGCCGGCCAGGTGTGCCGTCTCAAGTCCAAGAGAATCAAAGACATCTTTCATCCATTCTGCAAAATCAGCTCTCGTTTCCATGGCTGCTGATGGTATACTTTTATTTTTGTCTCCTATTATATCGACCGCATATGTACGAAATTGACTGCTCCACGCTGCGATATTCGGATACCACATCGCAGAGCTGAAAAGGCCTCCGTGAAGCAAAATGAGCGAAGGTGCGTCCTTTGGCCCACTTGCAATGATATGTGTTTTTCCAAAACGAGTAGAAACATAGAATGCTTCCGACTCAATCGGCCACAAAGAAAGGCTTTGATCATATGCCTGGTAAAAGCGCAGACCACTTTCAACCGCGGCAAACTGCATTGAATCTTGTATCATCTTCTTCTTTTTCCTCCGGGTTTGATTGATATAAAGGATAACGCCCCTTTTGTCTCGTAAGAAAAAATACCTATTTCTTATTATCTCACATAATAAATTTCCAGTATATAGTTTGGTTTCCTGCAATAAATAAAAAAGGCAGTTCCCTTAAAATCAAGGAAACTGCTATTCTTTGAAGACTAATGGAATGGCATGATCTTTTTTATCCTCTGTTAACGAGATGTGATGGGTTACTGATGTTTCACCCTTCGTCAACGCGACTGAGTAATCGCCTTTTCTGCCGGTATCCCATTTGATATCTCCGTTTTTGTCTGTTTTACCGAGTATCTCGCCAATCTCTGTACTCGGCTCCTCATCTGAAGAGGGCGCTTTGACAATCGTCACTTGAACCCCTTCGACCGGCAGCCCCTTAGCATCCTCCACATGAAGAGTGACAGGATTAGTCGTTTCTTTTTGAGAAGAATGCGTCTGCGAACTGCACCCGCATAAAAACAAAATAGACATGAATATGGCTAGTTTGCTGTATTTATTGATTTGCCCAATATTGAATATTGTTGAATACATCGTTCGTCACCCTTGTTCCCAAGTTATATGACGATCCTCCGTTCGTGTGAATGGCAATAGCTGTCTGCCCTGTATCACTGTAGTTTCGATAAACAGGCGAGCCGCTTTGGCAGCCGTACGTATCGGTTGTATAGGTCAGCTTATACGTTTCAGCGGAGCGAATCGGCTTTGTATCAGACCACATCGTGCCAAAGGTTTTGTCACACGGGAATCCTGTCACTGACGAGGAAAGGCCCACGGGACTGCTGCTGTTTGTAGTCCGGTAGCCGTACCAGCCAACTGTGTTTCCAGGAGAACCGTTTAATTTAATAGCTCCGTAATCATAATTAGTGTCTTTGCTTTCCGTCCATCCTTTGACGGAGTAAAACATCGTGCCTGAATAAGTACCGTACGGATATGACGAACCATTGCGGCCCGGCGCGGCGGTTATCGTCGAAGCCCATCCATGATCCTGGCTGTACACACAATGTCCAGCCGTGACGACTGTATTTGGATTGACTAAAAATCCGGTACATCCATAAGTGCTTGAAGTGTTGGGATACTTGATTGACAGTTGAACAGTTGCTCTATATGGAAAAGATGTCGTGCTGGAGATTCTGGTGCGTTCATCAGTTCCGATAATGCTCGAAGGCTGTAAGGTTTGAATATTTTTCTCCAGTTCCGTTTGGCCGCCGTATAACGATTTACTTGTTTTTCCGGTTCCCTCATAAGGGGCGGAAACCTGTTCTGCTTTTGACGTTTGGTTTTTCGTAGCATCAGCTTCTTGACCGGTATTCGATACAGAAGTTTGCGGGTTCTCTGCCGCTTTTGCCGGTACGCCAAAAGAAACCGCTGCTGCCAAAGCCAAACACAAAACCGTTAAGTAAGCGAACCATTGTTTTCTGAATCTTGGAACTAATTTCATTTTGTCATCTCCCTCCTTTAGTGTCAACCACCCGCATTGATGGAAGACTTTTACATTATAATCAGGTTTCTGATTCTTATGATAAAACTTTTATGGAGGAAGAAAAAAACAGGCCTTGTACCATGACAAGGCCTGTTCAAACTCTATTTTAAAATTAGCTGGTCCAACGCTTTCTTTGCATTCTCTCTTGCCGTTTCAACTGTATCAGCAGCAGAAAGCGCAACTGCCATACGACGTCCGGCTTTCGTTATCGGCTTTCCAAAGACGCGCACTTGAGTCTTTGGGACTGCCAGTGCGTTTTCCAATCCTTCAACAGTGTAATCCGCTAATTCTTCCGGCGCTTTGAGGGGCCTGCTGGCGCCAGGAGAAAGCTGTGTGATTTCTGTAATCGGAAAGCCCAGAATCGCCCGGACATGCAGCGCAAATTCTGACAAATTTTGCGTCACCAGCGTGACAAGACCCGTATCATGCGGACGAGGAGATACCTCACTGAAATATACCCTATCTTTCGCAAGGAACAGCTCAACACCAAACAGGCCGTATCCGCCAAGCTCATCCGTGATCGTTTTCGCAATATGCTTCGCTTCTTCTATTTGCTGCTCTGTCATATCATGCGGCTGCCATGATTCGATATAATCCCCGACCTTTTGCACATGACCGATCGGCTCGCAAAATGCCGTACCGTTAACCGCACGTACGGTTAAGAGTGTGATTTCTGATTCGAATGGGATAAACTCCTCAACGATCACGCGGCCGTTTTTCACCCGTCCGCCTTCCATCGCCGTCTCCCAGCAGCTCTCTAAATCCGCTTCAGAGCGGCAGATACTTTGGCCTTTTCCAGAAGAACTCATCAATGGTTTAACGACACAAGGAAAACCGATCTGTGCTGCCGCTTGTATAAATTCATCATATGTATTCGCAAATTCATAGCCAGCCGTCGCAAGTCCAAGCGTTTCCGCCGCAAGCCGTCTGATGCCTTCCCGATCCATCGTCAGCTTGGCCGCACGGGCATTCGGGATTACGTGAAATCCTTCCTCTTCAAGCTTCAGCAATTCATCCGTCGCGATCGCCTCCACCTCAGGCACAATCAAATCCGGCTTTTCTTTCTCAATAATGGTTCTGATCTGATCTGGGTCCAGCATATCAACGACATAACTGTTATGCGCGACCTGCATTGCCGGAGCATGCTCGTAACTGTCAACTGCCACCGTCAGTACCCCAAGACGCTGGGCTTCAATCACTACCTCTTTACCTAACTCACCTGAACCTAACAATAAAACCTTCTTTGATTGATACATCTTTGCCCCTCCTATCTGTTCCAAACCATTATAACTGAAATATTTGAAAAATAAATTTTTATTAAAGAAAACTAAATAAGAAGATCTTACTTTCCCTCTGCCATTAAAACGAAAATAAATGGACTCCCCATAAATGGAAGCCAGCACAGAAGATCTCCGTTTTCCAGCTGATGTGTTATACATCTCAAAAATTCACGTTTGCATTCAGAGTCATGCAAAAAATGCAGCACAAGCATACATGTCGCACGCGAAAACACACTATCAAATAAATGTTGAGTGATATCTTCTTCTATCAAAGCCGCTTGATTCTCCAGCACATCATTTTTTTCACACTCATCTAGCATTCACTCTGACATATCCACTCCTGCAAAATGCCAGCCCCGATGTCTTGTTCCAAGCATCACCAGTTCCTTTCCACTTCTTGCACCTCCAAATTCACTATCAAAAAGAAAAACGCCGTCTACTGGCAGAACTGCGCAGCTAATCTGACAAACGATGCGCCAATTCAGGCCAACAATTCTCTAAACACATTTGGACAATATGATGTCGGCATTTTGAATCTTTCTCACGCACTTGATATCATCTCCTTTATTAACCAACCGACCCAGCATTGATTTAACGTCATGCATGAATGGGAAAACTAAATGAAGATACACATCCAAATAATTCGCGCCGGCATTAAAAAGCACGAATAAATGAAACAGCCAAGTTTCTCATTCCAAACCGGAGCCAGCCCTGTCTCTCCTTGAAAGCAAGCCGACTAACAGGAAGCACGGAACAAAATAGCGTCATCAATCAATCCCGCAAACCCAACCGAAACATTAATGAACTTAGCTAATGCATTTAGTCTGGCAAAACGCGAAAAAACATAGAACTGGTACAAGAAGCTGACGAGAATTCACGCCGAAGCTGACTTCAGCAGCTTCTCCTGCCCATGAGTAAAATAATTAAAAAGAATCAGTAAAAAAGAACCGTTTTTTTGTATTTTTTCAGTTTTCGCTCCTTTCCTAAATTCACCATGTTACCATACTAATAGGGAGTTCTAGCGAAATGCCACAGGGTGTACCAGACAGAGGCCATTGAAGCCAACAAACTCAGCAATTTACTGTTACTTTGGGCGATCTTAGAGGAATCAATCTAAGTATTAGTATTAATAATCGTCCTAGAGTTGAACTTCAAAGTACACTCTTTAAGGTTCATAGAATCTTGACATATTTTCCCTGTATGGTATGTTGTTGATTGAAGGAGAGGAATAAAATAATGAAGAAACTTAGAAAGCTATTTTATTGTAATGTTGCCCTGCTACTGCTCGTGTTATTGCTTGCTGCATGTTCGGGCAATAAGAAAGAAGAATCAAAAAATCCTTCAGATAATGATTCTGCTTTACATTCTGAAGAAAATAACGATGAGACTAAAGATAGCAATCAAATAGGCAAGGAAGAATCGGAGCCAAATTCAAAAGAATCTGCAACAAAGGATTCAGAGGAAAATTCCTCAAAAGAATCTGCAACAAAGGATTCAGAGGAAAATTCCTCAAAAGAATCTGCAACAAAAGATTCAGAGGAAAATTCCTCAAAAGAATCTGCAACAAAGGATTCAGAGGAAAATTCTTCAAAAGGTTCTGCAACGGATGATCATTCAAAAGAAACATCTTCAATAGAAGAAAGAAATGAGGGGAAAGGCGAAAATGACAATGTACTGGGAGAATATTCATCCGATAAAATCGAATATGCCCGAGTTTGGCTGCAGCTTGGGCCAAATCAAGATATAGATGAATTGAATGTTCGCCATATTTCAGCCGGCGAACCGATCAATCCTAATGATGACTCCAGTGCCAGCTATCCAGAAGATGTGATCCAGTTGGCAGGTTCTCGGTTAGTGGATGGATCAGTAACTTACAGCGGCAATGGGAATGGCACGATTAATGTATACAATGTTCCTTTACGCTGGGACTCCGCTGATAATTTAGATAAAGGGATAATGAAGAAAGAGACTGAGGACATTAAGAAAAATACAAAAAAAGTGTACGTTGATACAGGCGACGATAAGAAAATTAAGCGACTCATTGATATAATGGTTATTCATTAATCATTCATCGCTAATTATTGAAACGAAAATACCAAACATTTTTCAATAGAAGGGGCAGTTCATCAATACATTGAACCGCCCCTCTGATAAATACTATTTCCACTATCAATTAGAATACTTTAATACATCTATTATAATACATTCTACGATCTTCTAATCCATTATAACCGCCATTGACCCTTCGTGTTACTGCCTCAACTGATGGATTAGTGTCACATAGTGCATTCATATTGTTTGAATGCCACCAAAATCCCGCACTAGTCCATGGATAATTATTAGCTACATAATCAACACCTAGACTTATAATTTTAGAATCACCAATTGCGTTGGAAAAACGTGTGTAGTTATAACGACCTGTTAATTGAATATAACCTGCTCCTTTAAATTTTGGACCATCACCTGGTTGAGTATTGCCTAGATCTGCGCGTCCCTCGTACGCTCTCCCTGATGCTAATTCTTTTCTCCATCGTCCAGCTCCGGATTCATGACTACATTGACTAATAAAATGACAAAGTCTAGATCTAGTTGTAATGTTGTATCTTTCTAAACAATTATTCAAATCTTGCAACATAGCTTTTGAAATATAAGAGCTTGACCATCCAATTTGATTTAACTGACTCTCGGTTACATAAGTTACAGATGAACCATCATCTCCTTTATCTGGAGTCGAGTTGTCATCTTTTGTATCATCGTTACTACCATTATCATAAACTTTCAATACTTGGCCGACTTGAATTTTATCTGGGTTGCTAATGTTATTCAGTGATTGGATCTCTGACAATGTCATTCCAAATCGTTGGGCGATACTTCCTAAATTGTCTCCAGATTTAACAGTATAAGTGGTCGTTTTTCGTGTGGAACCATCACTGCCAGAATCATTGCCACTAGCGTAAACTTTCAATACTTGGCCGACTTGAATTTTATCTGGGTTGCTAATGTTATTCAGTGATTGGATCTCTGACAATGTCATTCCAAATCGTTGGGCGATACTTCCTAAATTGTCTCCAGATTTAACAGTATAAGTGGTCGTTTTTCGTGTGGAACCATCACCGCCAGAGTCATTGCCACTAGCGTAAACTTTCAATACTTGGCCGACTTGAATTTTATCTGGGTTGCTAATGTTATTCAGTGATTGGATCTCTGACAATGTCATTCCAAATCGTTGAGCGATACTTCCTAAATTGTCTCCAGATTTAACAGTATAAGTGGTCGTTTTTCGTGTGGAACCATCACCGCCAGAATCATTGCCACTAGCGTAAACTTTCAATACTTGGCCGACTTGAATTTTATCTGGGTTGCTAATGTTATTCAGTGATTGGATCTCTGACAATGTCATTCCAAATCGTTGGGCGATACTTCCTAAATTGTCTCCAGATTTAACAGTATAAGTGGTCGTTTTTCGTGTGGAACCATCACTGCCAGAATCATTGCCACTAGCGTAAACTTTCAATACTTGGCCGACTTGAATTTTATCTGGGTTGCTAATGTTATTCAGTGATTGGATCTCTGACAATGTCATTCCAAATCGTTGGGCGATACTTCCTAAATTGTCTCCAGATTTAACAGTATAAGTGGTCGTTTTTCGTGTGGAACCATCACCGCCAGAGTCATTGCCACTAGCGTAAACTTTCAATACTTGGCCGACTTGAATTTTATCTGGGTTGCTAATGTTATTCAGTGATTGGATCTCTGACAATGTCATTCCAAATCGTTGGGCGATACTTCCTAAATTGTCTCCAGATTTAACAGTATAAGTGGTCGTTTTTCGTGTGGAACCATCACCGCCAGAGTCATTGCCACTAGCGTAAACTTTCAATACTTGGCCGACTTGAATTTTATCTGGGTTGCTAATGTTATTCAGTGATTGGATCTCTGACAATGTCATTCCAAATCGTTGGGCGATACTTCCTAAATTGTCTCCAGATTTAACAGTATAAGTGGTCGTTTTTCGTGTGGAACCATCACCGCCAGAATCATTGCCACTAGCGTAAACTTTCAATACTTGGCCGACTTGAATTTTATCTGGGTTGCTAATGTTATTCAGTGATTGGATCTCTGACAATGTCATTCCAAATCGTTGAGCGATACTTCCTAAATTGTCTCCAGATTTAACAGTATAAGTGGTTGTAGAATATGTTGTTGCCATAATAAACCTCCATTTTTTTTTTAATCCCCATGAGGAAGAGTACATAATTATCTTAAATCTAGAATGAGGTTTAAGAGTACTCATTAAGTAAGCTAAAAATCCCATAAAAATAAAAAAAAGAACCTAAAAAGTATTCAACCTTAGGTTCTTAGGCACAGGTTAAAAAAGCAGTATGACCAGCTTTTTAGGGCTATAATTGACTTTTAATTCCCTGTCTCATTCATTTTATAAACTTCCTATCTCTAGATAGATAATAGACTTACTCCCTTAGTAAGCTCAGTCAAAGATGATGCGCCTATCATTGAGTGCAAAGTAATTTTATATTTTATGTATCTCATTCTAGGTATATAAATAAAAAGCTCCCCTATTTAGGAGAGCTACAGGTCTTATGATTATTATTTTTTGACTTTAATTAAATTCTTCTCCTTCAATAATTGTTTTTGTGAGTGCCCTTTTTTTGTAACATAATTGTTTTTATACCATGCTATTATTGCTGCTACAGAGGTGAATACCATAGATACGAATTGTTCCAATTGTTCATTGTCTAAAGGAAGAGGTGATTTGTTATATATTGTGAGTAGTTGGTTTATAAGTGCTATGATCAAGACGAACGTTCTAACAAATGTCCCTTTATCCATCATCAAATCTCCTTTATTTTTAAAATCTATTGCTATCAGTTAAGAGCTATCTTTTTAAAAGTATAATAATTGATAACTTTAAAGAAAAAGGTAGAAGTATTTTGATTTAGTTATACTTCTATCTTCAACTTTAAAGATTTTATGTACCAATCTGCTTTTATACAGCTCTATCAAGTTTTACATGTAAACAACGCTCCCTAAGCTGATCAATAATTTATCCATTACCTGATTACGTATTACAAACAGTGCTTTATCACTATAACCGATCTCTAGTGCACTTTTTTCGATGGTCCAATTTTTGAAATAACGGTATTGAACAAATCTGTACTCTAGTTCTGTTAATTCTGATAATGAAATATCGATTGAATCTTTTAGAAGTTTGATATGTTGCAACTCACTGGCGAGTTTATCCACCGATTCCTGAAACTCACAGTCATCATCGATGCTTTCTTTAAAGATTTCCATATTATCATTTGTAGCTATGAATTCAAGCTGTTTACTTAGATTAAGGATGGCAACTTTGTAATTATTGTAGTTCTTTAAGTGCTTCTCAATATTTTTCACTAGTTTTTTTCTTTTAGGTTTACTAATTTCTTGAAGTGTATACATATGCAATCACCTTTCTTTTCCTAGAAAAAATCGAACATGTGTTATTTTAATTAATTGTCCCCAAAAACATTCGATATAAAAAACAAGGAATTTTTGTTAAAAGAAACCTACTTTCATCCTTTCATTTGTTTTTAGATTTATCCCTATATACCTATTTTAATTGTAAAAAATTCTTTCATCTCTAATATTTGTAACCTTATTCTGGCTGAAAACTCTAAAAATAATCCAAAAGTTTATTTTTTTGTAAATAAAAGACCTAAAGGGTATAGACATAGCCTTAAAGGCTTGTTTGATACATAATCTATTCCATTAGGACTTTTTATAGATAGTGCGTCTCAAAGCCTACGTCACTCTCTATGAAAACTAAAACTCGGTTACCCGGACTTTCGACAAACCTTTGAAGAGGAAAAACAGTAATCAAACATCGGAACTTTTCCAGTTCCTCTCTTTCTATGTGGTAGAATCATGAATATATGCTTTTTCTAGAAGTCAATTGCCCGAATTGATTAAAATTGCTTACACAAGTGATCTCATGGACTATTGATAAGGTGACAAAATTCATCCCTGTCAGCACAGGTAAGGCTAGGTATTAGAACCACGGGCGCTTAATGACATTATGTCTACGACGCGGCAGTGATTTTATATAAAAAGGGCAGAGGGCCCAATTGACCTGCTGATTTTCTAAAGGATTTAATCGTATTGCCTATGGCTGGTGTTAGCGGTAAATGTGGTGAACAACTAATATAATGCCCTACGTGGCATAATACGTTCACAACAAGTTTGAATCATTCATCATATAAACCTTCTTGAAAATTTGTGTCGATATACTTCTTTACCAGATGTTTAATTTTAAAATACTAAGTTATAACGAACGTAGGTGAAATCAATGTACATAAGAGTATATTTTTGACCTCCTGTTTTCTTCTACCCGATGACAGAATTCGTTCACATAGAAAGTCAGCATAGATTTTAAAGCCCTGTTGAGTTGGAAAAATCTAGATGACCGCCTATTAGCTTAATATGTATACGTTTACATTAGTTGAGATGGGCACCACAAATCCTATTCATGACTGATGGAAAAGAAAGCAGACCAATAACGGTCTGCTTTCTCTATTCCTAAACAGCAACATCATACAAGAAATCCCCCTAAATCATGCTACACTTAATTCAAGACCACCACACCGACAGGAGGCATCCCATGCAAAACGAAACCCGCACACTGCAGCTTGACCCACACCTTCATATAGAAGCCTACCGCTTCAAGGGAATTATGCAAAAATTCCCGAACCACTTTCACGATTATTATGTGATTGGATTTATTGAAAAAGGGCAGCGATATCTGGCCTGTCAGGATCAAGAATATATCATCAATCCAGGTGATCTTCTCCTCTTTAACCCCCGTGACACGCATAGCTGTGAACAGATTGACGGCCGGACGCTTGATTATCGGTGTATCAATGTCATGCCGGATATCATGGAGAAGGCGGTGAAAGAGATTACTGGCGCCGGGCATCTCCCTTATTTCTCCCAGCATGTGTTATTCCGCCATGAGCTGACAGCCAGCCTGCAGGAATTGCATATTTTGATATCCGAGGAAAAACAAGCTTTGCGTAAGGAGGAGCTGTTTCTTCATCTATTAGAGGAGCTGATCCGCCATTATTCAGATGTCACGTTCCTTAGCAGCGTTCCAGAACCATCAGACGAAGTCAAAATGGTTTGTGAATTTTTAGAAGAGCATTATGCCGAAAATGTTACACTCAATGATTTGAGTGAATTAACAGGCTGGAGCAAGTATCATTTATTGCGTTCATTTACAAAACAAAAAGGCATTACCCCTAATAGCTACATGGAAACAATCCGGATTAATCAAGCCAAAAAACTCCTTGAACAAGGGGTAAGGCCGATTGATGCGGCATTTCAGACAGGATTCAGCGATCAGAGTCATATGACGAAGTTTTTTAAACGGCAGGTGGGGCTGACGCCGAAGCAATACATGAAGATTTTTGAAAAGGAGCTTCACAGATGAACATACAAAGAGAAACTTCGGGGCATATCGCAGCCATTGTGACCATTCTGATTTGGGGGACGACCTTTATTTCGACAAAAGTTCTGCTGGCTGACTTCTCTCCAATGGAAATATTATTTTATCGGTTTTTGATGGGCTTTATCGCTCTTATCCTCGTCCGTCCCAACATGATTCCGTTCAGGAATTGGCGGCAGGAGCTGTTATTTGCCGGGGCTGGTTTATTTGGCGTAACCTTATACTTTCTATTAGAAAATATAGCTCTCACCTATACATACGCATCCAATGTCGGCATGATCGTGGCCATTATACCGATGATCACTGCGGTTTTGGCCCATTTTCTGCTCGAAGGCGAAAAACTGCGTCTGACTTTTTTGATTGGATTTGTCTCGGCACTGATCGGGCTTTTATTGATTACGTTCAACGGCAATGTGGTACTGCGTCTAAATCCGCTCGGAGACATCATGGCAGCCGGGGCTGCTCTCGTGTTTGGCGGATACTCGATATTCATGAAAAAATTAAGCGCTTACGAATACCACATCATCGAGCTGACACAGAGAGTATTTTTGTATGGCCTATTATTTATGGTTCCCGCTTTATTTTTGTTCGACTTCCATTTTGACCTAAGCCGATTTTCATCTGCTTCAAATATACTCAACATGCTTTTCTTAGGGATTGGCGCTTCGGCCCTGTGCTTCGCTACTTGGAATTATTCAGTTGGCGTGCTCGGAGCCGTCAAATCCAGTGCGTATATATACATGGTCCCGGTTATCACAATCGCCGCCTCCGTCCTGATCCTGCATGAAAACATGACATGGATCGCTCTTCTAGGAGGCGCCCTTACGCTTTTAGGCCTCTACATTTCGGAGATGAAACCGAAATCGAAGCTGTTGGAGAATGGATGTAAAATGGATGCTTAATGTCTAAATTACAGTTTATGGGTAGACGACAGACATCTCACGCTGCGTTACAAATCAACTATGAAAATATGTTAAATAGTCTCAACTTCCCAATAGATGTTTGAGGTTTTACGCTTATAATCGTTCAGAACGCTTCAAACAAAAATCCGAAAACGCCCGCATAGTCGGTATGATCGACTTCGTATTAGAACAAAAATACAAAAAAAGCATCTCTGAATAATCCCAAATCAGAGATGCTTTCCCTTTGTCCTCATCACTTGTCTACCACAGCCGCACTGTCACGCGTAACCGCCGCTGGCTCCCTCAGCATCACATTCATTACGCTCGCAAGCACGAGCATTCCAATCGACAAATAAAAAGCCAGTGTATACTCACCCGTTACCGTGTAGATGACGCCGGGCACATACGCACCTAGTGCCGATCCGATCTGATGGGCGAGTGACAGCCAGCCAATCATGAGGCCGATCGAGTAGTTTTGAAAGTACCGGGTGGCGAGTATTTGAGTCGGTGCTACCGTTGCAAAGTCCACTAATCCAAACAAAATCGCAAAGGCTAAAAGCAAGTAGGGCTCGTGGCTGTAAATAAGAATCACGATCGACAGCGCCCGCACCGCATATAAAAAGCACAGGATTTTCCGGCTGCTCCACCGATCCGCTACAATTCCGGACAGCAAGATGCCAGCAATATTAAAGCCTGCCAGCAGACTGACAGCAGCACTCGTGATTGTCGTTGAAAAGCCATGATCATGAGAAAACGGAATCAAATGGGTATCCATCAGCCCCACGGTCGTAAAACCACAGATCAAAAACGGAAAAATCAAGAACCAGAATTGCCTCATACGAAACATCCCGGCCACTGAAAGAGCTGTTGTTTTGGGTGCTGTTTCTTTTTCTGATGCAGCCAGTCCGCCTATCGGCTCTGTATTCTTTTCTGAAGGATTGTTCCGCAGCATCAGCAGCGCAGCCGGAAAGACAATCAAGATTAACAGCAGTCCCAACACCACAACCGTCAGCTTCCAGCTAAACCAATGGATCAACATGAGTGAGCCGGGAACGAGAAGCATTTGCCCCGCGCCAAAGCCTGCTTCCATGATCCCAAAGGCTAGTCCCCGCTTTTTGCTGAACCAATTGACGACTAATACACTTGCCGCCACATTCGATGCTCCGCCCACTCCAAGCGAGACACCCAGCCCATAAAGCAAAAACAGCTGCCAAGGCGAAGTCACAAGGTATGTTAAGAAAATGCTGACTCCTGTCAGTAACGCACTCCATGCCAAAACAGCCCGGGCACCCCATTTGTCCACAAGCCGACCGATCACAGGCTGTGATATGCCATAAACAATAAAACTCACCGTCGAAATCAGCGAGATGGTGCTTCTATCCATTGAAAACTGCCGTTCCCACGGCTCCACAAACGCACCAAACGACAGCCGCACCCCCTGAACCGCCAATAAGATCAAGAAGGTGATGGAGACGATGATCCAAGCATAATGCAGTCTTTTCATGACAGCTCCAAATCCCACCGTTCTTCTGTCAGCTGCTGTCCCCATAATGGCGCTTCTTGTTTTACTTCACTTATCCTGAATCCAAATTTTTCATAGAGCGGGCGAGCCTCAGCCATGGTGCTCACCGTCCAAAGGAAAATGCGGTCAAACTTCATGTCTTGGCAGTATGCAACCAGAAGCTCAAGCAATTGCGTGCCAAGCCCCCTGCCCCGAAAATCTGCATCAACCAGAAACCATCTGAGCTGGACTGTCTTTTTATCGTGCTTGACCAACCCGACAGAGCCGGCAAATTTCCCGCCGCTTTCTGCAATCCATATTTTTTCAATGTCAGCGTCAAATGTCTCCTGAAGATAAGCTAAAAACGTGTCATCCCAACCGTGAGCCTCCGCGTAAAATTGTCTTTGTTTCTCAATAAGGAGTTGAAGATCCTCCGAAAGAAAATAATCTCTAATCGATATCTCTGATGCTCTGGCAGAAAGCGACTGTGAAAGAATCGCTTCAATCTCTGCCATCGCCTCGGCAAGCTTGTGCTGCTCCTTTTGGTTGATTTCATTCAGCATCAGTTCTACTTGTTCGTTGGCTTTCTCCTCCAGCTTTTTATAAATCGTTTTTCCTGTTTCTGTGACAAAAATGTAATGGTGGCGGGCGTCATCTTTGCTCCTCTGTTTATAGACCAAATCTTCTTTTTCAAACTGCTTCACAATCCTGCTGACATATCCTCGGTCAAGCCCCAGCTTATCCTGAAGAGCTTTTGCCGTACAATTAGGCGTATTATAAATCTCAAATAAAATCCGTGTTTCTGTTAAGGAAAACGGGCTGTCGTAAATGTGCTCATTAAGGAAACCAAGGACGTTTGTATAAAATCGATTGAACTTTCTGAATTTTAACCCGACAGATGATTCTCTTGTTTTCAAATCAATCCCCACTTTCTAATATTGTTGACTAAGGCAATTATAATCACATATAGTTGCTTTAGTCAACGATATATTAGAAAGTGAGGTCTTTTTAATTTTCTGATTCCTTCCTTTTCCTTTCTACAATCAATGTGATATAAGATAAAGCCAGAGAAACCAAACTATAGACAACAGCCCATCCCAAAAATGATTCATTAAAAATGGTAAAGGTGAGCACAAGAGAAATCACCAAACTAAGCATTGGCATCAGATACGGGTTTTTACAAATACAGGTCCCGACAATCGATAGCAGCATAATTCCTAACGGTAAAATAAAGAATGCGATATCTAATTCATCCATCTTTAAACAGCCTCCCTCCAGATTTTTATGTTACTAGTAAAAAAACATAACTGCATTTAGTAAAAGGATAATATTCACTTCCCTAAGGCCCAATTTGAAAATTACCCGTTTACATTCGCTCCGGACTATGATAATTTAAGAAAGCGCTATCATGATAAGTTAATAGCTTGGATGGAGATGAGGAGAGCCAGGAATCCAACCCCTTTTGACAAGGGGTGTTTTCTGGCTCTTTTTGTTTTTCGGGAAAGGAGGCACGCCACACATCCAGCACAAACAGCAAAGGGGGATAATTTTAATGCTTAATATATTTAAACCGGCTCCTCATATTGAGAGACTGGATGATTCAAAGATGGATGCGGCATACAAACGGCTCAGACTGCAAGTATTCATTGGTATTTTCATTGGCTACGCAGGCTACTACCTGCTGCGGAAAAACTTTGCCTTTGCCATTCCTTATCTGCAGGAACAGGGATTTTCGAAAACAGAACTGGGTTTGGTGCTGGCCGCTGTGTCCATTGCGTACGGCTTCAGCAAATTCATCATGGGAATGGTGTCTGACCGCTGTAATCCGAGATATTTTCTGGCGACAGGCCTATTTTTATCAGCAATCGTTAATATTCTATTCGTTTCAATGCCTTGGGTGACTTCGAGCGTCACCATCATGTTTATTTTTATGTTTATCAACGGATGGTTTCAAGGAATGGGCTGGCCGCCATGCGGCAGGACGATGGCCCATTGGTTCTCCATAAGTGAACGCGGCACAAAAATGTCGATCTGGAATGTCGCCCATAACATAGGGGGCGGTATTCTTGCTCCGCTTGTGACTCTTGGGATCGCGATGTTCGTCACTTGGAAAAGCGTGTTTTTCTTCCCTGCCATCATCGCCATTATCATTTCATTTTTAATTGTTTTATTGGTTCGTGATACGCCTCAATCCTGCGGACTCCCGCCAATTGAAGAGTATCGGAATGACTATCCAAAACACGCTTTTAAAAATCAGGAAAAAGAATTAACAACAAAAGAAATTCTTTTTCAATATGTGTTGAACAACAAATTTCTTTGGTACATCGCTTTTGCCAATGTATTTGTTTATTTCGTGCGATACGGCGTGGTTGACTGGGCGCCTACTTACTTAACAGAAGCCAAAGGCTTTTCTCCTGAAGACTCACGCTGGTCGTATTTTCTTTACGAATACGCAGGCATACCGGGAACGATCTTGTGCGGCTGGATCAGTGACCGATTCTTCAAAAGCCGCCGGGCACCGGCAGGCGTTTTGTTTATGGCGGGTGTTTTCATTTCCGTATTGGTGTACTGGCTAAATCCGGCCGGCAATCCGCTCGTGGACAATATCGCCCTGATCAGCATTGGCTTCTTAATCTACGGACCTGTTATGCTGATCGGCCTTCAAGCAATTGATCTTGCACCGAAAAAAGCAGCCGGAACTGCAGCCGGTTTGACCGGATTTTTCGGATACATCGGCGGATCCGCTTTCGCAAATGCCATTATGGGCTTTGTCGTTGACCGCTTTAATTGGAACGGCGGCTTTATCATGCTGATCTCTTCCTGCATTCTTGCCATCGTCTTCTTGGCTTTGACGTGGAATACAGGAAAACGGGCAGAGCATGTTTAAGAAAGACACATAAAAGATTAATAGTTTTCCAACACGCCGTTTACATCCGTTTTTTAATATGAAAGACAGGTAGTGCTTATCTATAAGGAGGAGAAATCATGAGAAAAAATAGAATACTGGCCTTGTTTGTTCTGTCGCTGGGCTTACTCTCATTTATGGTAACGCCAGTGTCGGCAGCGTCAAAAGGAAACCTGCTGTCACCTGACCGTATCCTGACCGTCGCGCACAGAGGGGCTTCTGGATATGTGCCTGAGCACACGATTCTGTCTTACGAAACCGCTCAGAAAATGAAGGCTGATTATATTGAATTGGATCTGCAAATGACAAAAGACGGGAAATTGATTGTCATGCATGACGAAAAACTGGACCGCACCACAACCGGAACGGGCTGGGTGAAAGACCATACGCTCGCAGACATTAAGAAGCTTGACGCCGGTTCTTGGTTTAATGAAGCCTATCCGGAAAAAGCAAAGCCGCAGTACGTCGGCCTTAAAGTTCCTACATTAGAAGAGGTATTAGACCGTTTCGGAAAGCACGCGAACTACTATATTGAAACAAAATCGCCTGACACCTACCCAGGTATGGAAGAAAAACTGATCGCTTCTTTGCAGAAACATAAATTACTGGGGAAGCATTCTAAGCCAGGCCAGGTGATCATTCAATCGTTCAGCAAAGAAAGCCTGGTAAAAATCCATCAATTACAGCCAAACCTGCCGACCGTTCAATTGCTGGAAGCCAAACAAATGGCGTCAATGACAGATGCTGCCCTGGAAGAAATCAAAACATACGCTGTCGGTGCGGGCCCGGATTATAAAGCTTTAAATCAAGAAAACGTCCGTATGATCCGCAGCCACGGCCTCCTGCTTCATCCTTACACAGTCAATAATGAAGCTGATATGCATCGCCTGCTTGATTGGGGCGTAACAGGAGTGTTCACCAACTATCCTGATCTTTTCCACAAAGTAAAAAAGGGTTATTAAAAGCAAAAAACCTTGCGACAACTATCGCAAGGTTTTCTTATTTATTTTATTCTTTTCCGGCAGCAGCTTCTGACTGTCCATTAAGCAGCTGAGAATTTATCTCTTTCGCATCCTTTAAGTATTCTGTCTGGTAGCCGCTCTTCAGCGCCCACACATAGAATACAAGTGATACCATCGCAATCAGAACCATATCCCAGCCATAATGAATGACATTCAGGCCGCCGAATTTATCACTGCCCAAATAAGAAATGACCATCATGGCCAGCAGATAAAACACCATCCAGACGCCGGCTTTAAAGTTCCGGCCAAACCCTTTCCATTTCGCCTTCGCCTGATAATAGAAATAAATCGGAAGACCGATCAGGATAATAAACAGAACCTGCCCTGTTAACGGCCAGCGCGCCCAATACAGCACCAGTGACGCAAAGATAAATCCAAGCGGCGCAATCACGTTTAAGCCTTTTAAACGAAGAGGCCTGTACAGGTCTTTCCCCGTCCGTCTCAATGTCATAACTGTGATCGGGCCGGTGATATAAGAAATTAACGTAGCAACGGAAATAATTTCCGCTAATACGCCCCACCCTCTGAACAGGAACAAAAAGATGAACGACACAATCAAGTTAAAGAACATTGCTTGTCGCGGAACGCCGTAAATCGGATGAAGCTTCCCGAATATACTCGGCATGTATTTGTTTTTTTCCATTCCGTAAATCATTCGGGACGTTGTCGCCGTATACGTAATCCCCGTTCCAGACGGTGATACAAATGCATCTGCATATAACACAATAACTAGCCAGTTAATATTCAGCGCAATCGCCAGATCAGCAAAAGGAGAATTAAAATTCAGATGGCTCCAGCCGTGAGCAATATCAGAAGGATTCACAGCTCCAATGAAGGCGATCTGCAGCAGGACATAAATCACTGTCGCAACGAAAAGAGAGCCAACAACCGCAATCGGGATTGATTTCCCCGGATTTTTTGCTTCACCCGCCATATTAATCGGGCTTTGGAAACCGTTAAACGCAAAAACGATACCAGAAGTGGCAACCGCCGTCAGCACACTTGCCCAGCCATTCGGCGCAATGCTTTGACCGCCAGTAAAGTTTTCTCCGTGGAATCCGACAAACAGCAAAGCTCCAATCGTAAGACCCGGAATAATAATTTTAAAAATCGTAATTAATGAATTCGCTTTCGAAAATAGATTGACTGTCCAATAGTTCAGCAGAAAATAAATGAGAAGCAATACAGAGGCAAATGCTAGTCCTTCCCCAGTCAGCGTTCCATTCTTCACCAAACCGCTTGTCCATTTCGCCCATTCCCATGGCCAAGAACTCATATATTGAACGGAGGCCACCGCTTCAACCGGAATGACGGACACAATCGCAATCCAGTTGGCCCAGCCCGCAATAAAACCGATAAACGAACCGTGTGAATATTGCGTATATTTTACCATTCCCCCCGCTTCAGGGAACATAGAACCTAGTTCACTATAAGAAAGAGCAATAAATAAAATGACGACCATTCCAATAACCCATGAAATAATAGCAGCTGGTCCTGCTATTTGAGCCGCACGCCAAGCCCCGAACAGCCAGCCTGAACCGATCATCGACCCGAGCCCGACCATCATGAGGGAAAACGTTCCCATTCTTCGATGCAATTGATTCATATCGTAAACACCTTTCATGTATGATGACATTCTCTTGCTAATTATATTATTATTCTGATTACTTTACTTTGTCAATATTTATCGAATTTTGACTGAAATCTATAATAAGTCAATGTATATTACCTTCCAATACAGGAATGAAGTCACTAGTTTCTTCTTAAATGGAATTTACTGTTAATTCCAATGATAAAAACACAACAGGTTTAGCAATTTCCAAAACGGGAATGATACAGGAAACACTATTCTTAAAATAGAAAGGAGTATCACCATGAAACAAAAGCTGTTACTTTCAGGTCTCGCTGTTTCAACTGTCGGCATCACTTCTTATCTATTAAAAGACCCGTCAAATCGCCAAAAGGCAAGAGAATTCATTCACAGCATGAAGATGAAAATAACAAAACAGCCAGACATGGAAACGTTCCCAGTTGATAAAGCCGGCCACCCGGACCCGCAAGATATCGAGGACAACAAAATGGTATCAGAAGGCTCCATGTATCCCGTCCAATACTACGATGAAAAAAAGAAGTAATCAAAAAGCTCTCTTCGATAAAGGAAGAGAGCTTTTTAATTTAACTTTTTCGTCTGATTCCGCTCATTACGAAGCCGCTTTCAGGCAATGACGGCATTCTGGCGAGACTGTAATGCAGTGATTGTTCCGGAACATCGTATTCAATCTGATGGACGAGGAAATCCAGGCTCGCTTTCATGACTTCAATTGTAATGCCTTCCCCTGGACAGCGGTGGCCTTTCTCGGCGTGCCCCCCGCCTTGAGGAATCATATCAAACGGATTTTCTTCCCGCTCCGCAAATCGTTCCGGCCGGAATTCATCGGGATG
Organism: Bacillus sp. PS108; assembly: GCF_037963335.1. Classification (NCBI taxonomy): domain Bacteria; kingdom Bacillati; phylum Bacillota; class Bacilli; order Caryophanales; family Bacillaceae; genus Bacillus; species Bacillus sp. PS108. Next base: position 222,293 of record NZ_CP150155.1, on the reverse strand, counting down.
ATCCCATAGACGAGGGTCGTGGTTCGTTCCATATACATCAAGCAGCACCGATGTGCCCTTTTTAAACTCACAGTTATTCCATACAAAATCTTTTTTGACAAGCGCCCCTAAAAACGGGCCGAACGGATAATATCTGCGGACCTCCTGCACAAACATTTCTCTTTCCCGGCTGTTTCCAGACCGCAGCCATTCCTTATACTTCGGATGCTCATGAAGCGCCAAAGCTGAAAACACCAGAAAGTAAGAAATGGCGACAATAGGCCGCAATACATTAATCAGCTCAATGGCTGCCATGCGGGAATCCAGCTGGCTTCCATCTTCTTGTGTGTGAAAAGCCATTTCATGCAGCGCTGTTCCGGGAGTCGTTTTCAGCAAGCCGGCACGAGCATCTTCAATCATGACTTCAATCCACTCTTCCGCACGCGGCCTTGCTCTTCTTCCCTTCCAATGCCGCGGTCCCACAGCACCGAACGCGTCGACCATGTCAATGAAGTCATCCGCTCTCTCTTTGACTTCCGTTTCCTTCAACGGAACACCTGCCCAATAGCACGCTACCCGGCACAGGATTTCTTTTGCTTCTTCAAATAACACAACCTCATCTGCCTTCTCCCATCTTGTGACTGCTGCTCTCCACTCCTCTGTCATCAACTCAGCCAAACGTTTTTGATGCGGCGGTGTCATTAATGATAGAAAAAGCATCTTCCGATGGATATGCGCGCTGCCATCCATTCCCTGAATCGCATTAACACCAAACAGCGATTTCTGCACCCGCTTAGGCAAAGCGTTCTGCCGCTGGAATCGATCCGTATCATAAAACACCTTCGCCGCCTCAGCGCCAGTCATGCAAATAAAGTTTTTTCCCAACAAACGGGCCTGAAACAGATCTGAATTGTAGCGCTCTGTTCTGTTTTTAATAAATAAATACCCTTCCTTCAGCAGTGTCAGACTGTTATCGAGACTTTTGTCATGTGGAATCTGCTCATTCATCCGCTTACCCTGCCTTCCTTTTTACCCTCTATTTTCACGTTATCTTCCGACTATAAACCCAGTAACAGTATTTGTTTACAAAACCAAATTTAAGCGCTTTTTGATTATTTTTTAAAGGAAGAACAAACGAAAGAGAGAAAAGGTAGTTAATCAAAACAAAGGGGAGAACAAAATGAAAAAATGGATATATGTTGTGCTTGTGCTGAGTATTGCAGGAATCGGCGGCTTCTCCGTCCACGCAGCATCATCTGCTCATGAAAAACACTTGAATGTCAGCAGAATGAATGTCGATGACGAATTCATGGATACGGATGGAACCTTCATTCTTCACGATTTACAAAAGGATCAGACATTTGTCTATAACAGAAAACGGGCAAATCAAAGACAAACTCCGCAATCCACCTTTAAAGTCGTGAACGCTTTAATCGGTTTGCAGGTCAAAGCTGTAAGAGATGAATACGATGTTAAACGATGGGACGGGGTCAAGCGTGAATTCGAATCATGGAACCGCGACCATACGCTTGGCTCGGCCATGCGCGAATCCGCAATCTGGTATTATCAGGCATTAGCGAGAGATATCGGCGAGGAAAGAATGAAAACATGGCTTCATACTCTATCTTACGGCAACGAGGATATCAGCGGGGGAATCGACCAGTTTTGGCTGCAAAGCTCGCTCACAATATCTCCGCTGGAACAAGAAACTTTTTTGGAGAAACTGGCTAACGAGGAGCTTCCATTTGACAAGCCGGTAATGAAAACCGTCAAGCGCATGATGATTCAAGAGGAAGGCGATCATTACACGCTCTACGGGAAAACCGGAACTCGCCTGACAGATATGGGATTAGGATGGTTTGTCGGATTCATCAAAACAGAGCATGGCTCTTATGTCTTTGTCACCAATGTCGATGATTCCGGCACAAAAGCCAAAAACATCACCGTGGATATCCTTAAAAAGTATGGCCTGATCACATCCTAAATAAAAGAGCCCTGCACGGCAGGGCTCTAAATCTCATGCTCAAAACAATAATGATTCACAAGCTCTTCAATCAAATCATGATCGGGATATTCCCCGTTAAATTCAAATTCGATTTCTTCCACAAATTCTCCTTGATGGTACACATGGATGGCTCCGTTTTGACGGACAACGCTAAACTCCGGCTGAAATGTATATCCGCTTCGTTCAATTGCTCCCATTTCTTACCCGCCTTTCTCAAAGCAGTAATTCATACACCTCGTTTAATTCCTTGGCCCGTTTTTGATCCTGTTCATTCTGGGCATACTTAATTTCTTTTTCTAATACATGGTTCAAAAAAGACATTTCATTATCATCTAAGTCTTTTACAAATTCCTCTTCATTTGCATAACGCTTCGCCAGCATCTTCTTGCAAATACGCTGGCAGACTTCATTTTCTAGATGATTCGAAAGTGATTCGCGCAAATAACCGAGTGTAACATCCATTTTATGAACACCTTTCCTTCTGCTATCTTTACCCTATAGCTTGCTAAAATAGGGAAAATCCATACGCGAAAAATAAAAAAAGAGACATCCGTGAATGTCTCTTTTTTATCGTTATTCAGCTGCTTGTTCGCTTTTTGTCAAATTGGCCTGCGTGCGTTTGCCAATCCCAAACACATAATAACTAATGACCACAAGCGCTAAGAAAATTACGCCTACAATCAGAGAGATACGAGTATCATCGTTAAACCACATGCCAACCAGAACCATCAGCAAGAAAGCAATCGTCAAATAGTTAGTAAAAGGAGCAAACGGCATTTTGAATGGATGTTTATCTAATGCAGCACCCTTCGCTTTTCTGAATCCGATATGGCTGATCAAAATGATAAACCAAGGAATCATCCCTGGGAGCACGCTTGCGCTGTATACATAGACAAAGATCTTCGGCGGCGCGATATAGTTCAGTACAACACCGACAGCCAAACCGATCAGCACCGCAATTGTGCCATACAGCGGCACACCATTGCGTGAAATCTTCTTAAAGAATTTCGGTGCTTGTCCATTGACACCCAGTGTATACAGCATGCGGCCCGCGCTGAAAATACCGCTGTTACAGCCGGACATTGCCGCAGTAATCACGACAAAGTTAATAATGCCGGCCGCTGCCGTAATCCCGATTTTCGAGAACGTAGACACAAACGGACTTCCGAGTGAGTTGAGCTCATCCCAAGGATACACCGTCACGATCACAAAAATAGCGCCAATGTAGAAAATCAAAATACGCCAGATAATACTTTGAATCGCATTTCTTAGCGTGTTTTGCGGATCCTTTGCTTCACCCGCTGTAATCCCGATCAGCTCAACTCCTTGATAGGCCGCAATGACAAGAGACAGTGCAAAGAAGAAACCTGAGAAACCTCCTGCAAAGAAGCCCCCGTGAGACCACAGGTTCGACAAACCGATCGCATCTCCGCCATTGCCAAAACCGAAGAAAATAATTCCGATTCCCGCAATAATCATCAAGATAATCGTCACGATTTTAATCATCGCAAACCAAAACTCAAATTCCCCAAACGACTTAACAGAAATTAAATTCGCCGCACCAAGAATCACCATTGCCACGATACCAGGTATCCAAGCAGGCAAATCCGGGAACCAATACTTCATATAAGAACCGACAGCGATAATTTCTGACATGCCGACGATAATCCACTGGAACCAGTTGCTCCATGCTGTTATATAACCTGCCATCGGATGAATATATTGATGGCCGAACGTCGCAAAAGAGCCTGTGCTCGGCTCGACATACAGCATTTCACCCATCGCACGCATAATAAAAAAGATAAAAATTCCGCATATTGCATAAGCCAGAAGGACAGATGGGCCAGTCCATGAAATCGTGCTGGCAGAACCCATAAACAAGCCAACACCGATTGTACCGCCCAAGGCGATCATCTGAATATGGCGCGCGCCCAGGCCCCTCTTTAATTCTTTATTTGCCACTCCTCTTCCTCCTCCTAACATAAATGAGAAAACAGCAGACCTGCTTGCCTTCACATGAATCAGCGATAACAATCAGAAAATTCAAACTTAAAATTGTTATATAATCTCCTAAATTACTTATTTCATCATAATAAATTTCTCTGGAAAATACAATTGTTTTTTTCAGGTAAACACCTTTGTTCAGAGTTTTGAATCGTTCACTTCTTTTAAAATCTTTTATATAAAAATAATAAAATTATTTGAATATTGAAATTAATACACCCCTTAGATTCTCATAAAAAATAAGCTGTTCTACATGAACAGCTTACCTAATAATTCACACCCGTTTGACGCTTTAATGCTTCAAGCCACCCGGTATCTCCGGTCCCATAGCTCTTCCTTTGTCCCACATCTCTCAGAGATCCATTGCTGTAATCAATTGATAGGATGAATTCCGGAATGGCATTATACCCGGCTTCCGCGATTTTACTGAGCTCTGAACGATAGTAAGATATAGCATAAGAAGCCGTTTGTTTCTGCACTGGATCTTTTTCAAGTTCTTCTTTATAGACGTCTAATAAGTCACGTCCATCAGGCCTGACATACCGCCCATCAATCACTTCTAAATCCTTTAAATGGTAGCCTGTAACTTCGTACATCTCACGAGCAGCCTGATACTTTTGATAGGCCTCTTCGGAAAATTGTGCTGAATCACTGCTTTGGCTTTTCATGATGTGCAAAAATAGTTCTTTGCTGTTGTCTCCAGATTGCAGCACTTGCTCAATTTGCTTGATCAGATCCTGATCGTCTGTCCCGCTCACCCGCACCTGATAGTCAATCGGTGTGATTGTAAACGTCAGCTCTGTCCCCTCTGGAATATAAATATGGTTTCGATTCAACAGCACTTGCAGCTGCTGGTTAACCTGTCCCCGCTGATACACCTTTTCATTCTCAGCTTCCACTTCCCCATGAAATGTGACATTCCGAAACGCAGCATCCTGAAGGTTATAGTTTTGCGCCTTCCCTTTGAATAACCATTCTGTTTCATTATCGTAAGCGGCCTGTCTTTCTGCAGCTGACAGATCACTTCTGAAATAAGGAGACTTTGAATTTTGGTACTTATCCTTAATATAGCCTAATGGATCAGACTTTGTTTTATTAATCGCATTCATCCTGCTGTATTTTTCATCTAGTATTTTGATTCTGATATCACTCTCAGATTCATAGGGGTTTTGGGATTGAATCACTGTTTCTTCCCCTGTGTCTGTCACTGTTCGATCATTCGCTGATTGATACACTTTGCTGAACGCCCCGCTGTTTCCCGACACGCTGGTTTTAGAATAATTGAACTGATTGATTCCCCCAGTTGAAGATTGTGACTTAAGCCTGCTGTATGCCTTTTCCAGAACTGCCGCTGGATTTTCAGTCGCATTCTCCCGTTTGGCAGGCGCATTCTTGCTCAATATGTTCTGTGCCATCAGCTGAGTGCGGATAAATTGCCGATTCAGACGCATTGAATTCCCTCCCGAGTATTCTCTCTTATTCTTTTTTATCGGCAAAGATAATGTATATATTAACCTCAAAAAACATTTATTTACACCTAAATCGTTATTATGTATGATGGAAATAAAAGGAGGTTGTTTGCATGGTGAAAAAATGGCTTATTCCATTCGCTGTTATGCTGTCTGTCTTATTCACCTTTACGTATTCGGCATCAGCTGTCGGAGTCACTGCTATCACAGGAAACAATTCATTTGATACCGCAATGCCGATCGGTTATTGGAAATATAAAAATATCGATACAACAATACTGGAAGCTGGTCAAGATGAAGCCTATTTCACTTTTACGGCTAATAAGGGAGAAAAAGTATACGTGAGGAGTACATACCAGAGCGCGTATACAGGGATGAAAATTGAAATTTATGATAAGAATAGAATACCTGTTTCTCAAGGGACAGAAGTCATTAACCCTAATACGTTCTCTTCTTTTATTTATGCAAATGCAGACGCCCAAAACACGACAGATACCTTTTATGTGAAAGTGTCACGAGGCACCTATACTGGAAACATGTACTTTACGCTTTCAATTGAAGACCGAATCAAATCAGGCAGCGGAACGTTCCAATTCAGCGGCGTTGCTGAAAATAAAGGAAATACAAGCCTTAGCCCCTCAGGTTCTGACTCCAGCGTGATCAAGGTTGATTTAACAAACCAATCTGGGATACCGCGTGATGCCATTGTAACCAGAGTTCAGACAACCGCCACTCAAACACCAAGCCAGGGAAATACACGCCACCTGATCATGACGAGTGAAAACAACGAATGGCGCCGTGCTCTTGTAAACAGCTCGACTTCAGGGTCTTATGATATCTCTTTGTCAGATCAACTCAGTGTGGCAAAGGTATGGAGTTTTAAATATAATACATTAGCGACAGCCAGATCGACGATGAGCAACGTAAAAGCAAAAATAGATTATGAATACGACGTGACAAAGCAGTTTTAACTTATACCGAGCCGGTTATCCGGCTCTTTTTTATTCTCCGTCTAGAAGGTAAACTATAGTCAGTACAACCAAGGGAAGTGCAGACATGGCATTAAAACTTCTAAAAAAACTGCTATTTGACCGCCCTCTAAAGAACGGCGTTATCTTAAATCATCAATACAAAATCGAAGAGTGCCTTGGTATGGGAGGCTACGGTTTGGTTTATTTGTGCACCGATATCCTAACTCAAACACCTTATGTCTTAAAACAGCTTCGGCCGACAAAAGCGAAAAAGGAAAAAGAGAGAGTCCGATTCCAACAGGAAATAAAACTGCTCAAAAGTATTCACCACCCGCAAATTCCGGGCTTCATAGATGAGTTCATCATAGACGGACAGGCTTATTATGTCATGCAGTTCATTGAGGGAGAGAATATAGAAGAATTATTATTTTTTCGAAAACAGCCGTTCACAGAGCTTATGGCGTTACAACTGATTTCGCAGCTGCTTGAGATTATAGAATACCTGCATGATCGCCTTATCTTCCACAGCGACATCAGAACGCCTAATATCATCATCAATGACGGCAGGCTCTGCCTCATCGATTTCGGCCTTGCCAAACAATTGACTCCTGAAGAAATGGAGGAAATAAAGGTACGAAAACAGGATGACTTCTTCGATCTCGGAGAAACGCTGTTATTTCTGCTGTACTCTCAATATAAAGGAAAAAAGAAGAAAAACGGCACTTGGCTGGAGGAATTAACACTGACAAAGGAAGTAACCCTGCTGCTGAAAAGATTATTGGGCATCGAGGAAGAGTATCAGCACACCGCTTCCATTCGCGAGGATCTAAACCGGGCCATTCAATCGGTCACATAAAAAAACCCTTGTCCCAAAAGCGGAACAAGAACTTTTTTGGATTAACTGCTGCTGTAGCTCCGGCGTTTGTAACGATGACTGCCGCCATAACGGTCGTAGTGTCTTCTTTTGCCCGAGCTGCTGCTGTAGCTGCGATAATGTCTGCGCCGGCTGCTGCTGTAATGCCGGTGTCTGCGATATCGGTCACTAGAACTGCTTGAGAGGTACTTAATCGTTTTGATGATTTTTTTAAACATATGATGTTCACCCCATTTCTTTCTCCCTATTATATAAATTTTATAGGAGAAAGAAAAACATCAGCGGGGTCACTCTTTTGAAAACAAGAACCCCGTTCCGTTATCATTTGTATGCAGCTCATAAGTAATCGCAAGCAGCCTGCATGTATCCTCAATAATCTTTAACCCAAGTCCCTCACTGCCCTCATTCCGGTCAAATCCAATACCGTCATCACGAATAAAAACATCGCCATGTTCAATCGTGACTTCCATCTTTTCAGCTTTTGAATGCTTTAACGTATTTTGAAAAATATTATCAAACAGCCTTTCCATCCATAACGCGTTGCTCATCCATATCACATCTTGATCTGCCGGCTTATAGTGCAGCTCAATCCCACTCATACTGTATAAATAATCCCACTTTTTCACCGCTGTTTCTAATAGCTCGTTTAGACGCACTTCTTCATTTACAATATAAGAGCTTTCCAGCGTCTCAGCGGAATATAGATTGAATTCATTGGTTAATTCCGAGATATATTCGATTTGCTGATACAATGATTCGAATACAGCCTGACCATGACATTGGTCTTCCAAATAAAATAAATGCAACCTGAGAGCCGTTAAAGGTGTATTAATGTCATGCCGCAGTTTTTGCAAAAGCTCCTTTTTGATTTCCTCTTGCTGTCTCAGCTCCAGTTCACGATATGTCGTCCGTTCAATTAACAAATTGACCGACTTGATCAGTTCCCCGATTTCATCAGCACGCTTCACTTCAATTTTATCGGGCACCCTTTGATCACTCGCCAAATGCCGAATGGTTTGATTTAATAGATTGATTTTATGCAACAGAGAATGAATCGACTTTGAAAATAAAAAAGCTAACAATAAGAGCGATATCAAAAATACAACGATCATTGCCGGGTACGCAAACGACCTGTGAAAGGGCATACCATGATTCATCGGTTTAAACATGCTGTCATAAATAACAGACATCAAAACACTGACCGCCAGCAACAGCATCGGAACACTAATGACAGCCGTAAACAATAACAACTGATATTTTGTCTTGAGCTTCATTTCTTCACAACGGTATTCAGCCGATACCCTTCTCCATATATATTTTCAATCATCTCACCCGCTTGATCATTGATTTTAGCTCTGATTTTTTTAATATGCACATTGACAATATTCGGGTTTCTATCTTCGAGCTGCCATAGATATTCAAAGAAATGTTCCTTTGTCAGGATACTGTCTCTATTTTCATATAAATAAAAGAAAATTTTCCGCTCAATCGCAGTAAACAATACCTCATCATGCAGGCTTTCATTGAACACTTTTTTCGTTACCGCATCAATATACAAATGTTTGATTTGCGTAAAGGTGCCATAATGATGCTCAAGCATATTCCGCATTCTTAATAGCAGCTCTCTCGGATCAAAGGGCTTTACCATATAATCCTCGCCGATCTGTAAACCTTGAAGCTTGCTGTCCATATCATTACGGGCCGAAAGAAAAATTACCGGAATGCCCAGCCCCAGCTCTTTGATTTTTGCAGACATTTGATACCCGTCTTCACCCGGCAGCATCACATCCATAATGACCAAATCCACCTTCTGAATCACCGAAAGCACATCCGCTCCATCTGTTTTCCATATCACACGATATCCCTCACGCTGCAAAATCTTTTGCAGCAATTCACCAATCATCACATCGTCTTCCACGATTAAAATATGATATCCCTTCATCCTAGCGAACCTTTCTCATAAACTCCATGGACAGTTTATATATTTGATCAGGCTGATATAAATAAATACTGTGTGTTCCCCTCAGTTCCTTTATATCGGCAGTATTGAATTGAGCCGCAAACGCTTCATAGTCTTTTCGGTTTTGTATAGCATACTTTGAATGTCTATTTTGGTCAGAGACCGCATCTAAAATCAAGACGGGAGTTTCCTTTGGCGCCGGCAGATTCACAGATTTGCTGCCGTTTTGGTAAGACTGTAAAAGCTCATGCTCCATATCTGCATTAAAAAATTGCTTAAAGTTAATGGCTTTATAGATTTCTTTTTCTTCATCAGTTAAAAACGACTGCCGAATCACCTCAGGATTATATACAGCGGAAGGCATAAACCGATGAAAACCAATCGAGGTTAACAGGTGGAACCCTCTCACTTTCAATCGGTCAACTCCGCTCAATTTATACGTGACGTACTGCTGGGGCAATCCAATATCCATCGCAATAATGGCCTTGATTTCCTTAGGATATTTCTGTGCCCAATACATCGCTTCAATCCCGGATATCGAATGAGGCATTAAAATATAAGGAGGCTTATTTCCGCTTTTCATAAGCGCTTTCCTCGTCTGTTCCAATACCGTATCAATATCTCTGTCATCGTGAGACACTTCACTGTATCCATAACCTGCCCGATCTACAACAGCAATCTTATTTTCTTTTGAAAACTTGCTGTACAGCCCCTTCATTTCATAAGCAGGCGCAGCAATCCCCGAACCGGACATAAACACAAACGTATCCTTCCCGCTTCCCTCTTGATACACATTCATCTTTTTACCGTCAACATCGACTACTGTGCCTTTATCTTTCAGCAGTGCCGCCTCCTTATTTAGCTGGAAATGGTGATAAATAAATACCGAGACGGATACAAGCAAAACCAAAGCAGCCAAGCTGACAAAAACAATTTTTAGGACTTTCCATAATGTTTTCATATGATGCTCCTTTCACGTGATACTGAAAGGATACAATATGAAAATAAATTTCTGATTAACTTTGGAACAGTTTTATTTTCACATTTGACTTTGCCCTTACGGAAAGGTGTACATTTGGAGCATAGAGGTGATCACTCGGCTATCGATCGGCGAATTTTCAAAGATATGCAAAGTATCAACAAAAACACTGCGATACTATGATGAAATCGGACTCATCCACCCAGAAGACATTAATCCTGAAATCGGAAGGTCTATCCGCAAAGTCCGAGAATTTCTTATACGCAGCCTTCTCCAACCGAGAACGACATTGAGAAGGCTACCGCTTATATCAATCTTTCACAAAACATAATTCAGGGGTATTTAATCTATTTATTCCTATTTATTCACACAACAAAGTCACCACAAAGCTTTTTCTCTTCTTCCTGCTCGATAAACAGATAATTTTCAGGACGGCCCAAAACAGAAAAAAGTGCCAAAAGCAACTTCCAACCTCGAAGCGGACTTCCGCATCTAAACTTCAACACTTCTCCTTCCGCTAAAGTAAACCTCAAAGTTGGGCTTGTACACCAAGCAATCTTCACTTGAATAACATGCTCACCAGGCGGTAAATCAATTCGCAGCCTTCCTCCATCTTTGATAGTTCCCATCTCAGCCCCATCAATTAGCACTGAATACTCTCTCATTTTGTTGATGTACTGCGATGTCCTGCTCATTTCAATGTACGTCTTTTGATTCACGATGACACATCCTCAAAGTAATGATCTTACAGGCGAGAAGCGCTAGAACCCTTCTGCCATACCGTTATTTCCCTTCCTAGTATATTATAACTTGCTGTGCTTCTGCTCTCCGTCGGCAAAAATCCCTTTCAGCTTCAGTGTGCCTTCTACTTGAGCCTATAAAAAAACACCCGCTTGTATAACGAGCGGATGTTAGATCTTTCGAAATTATTGATTGATATCTTTTAGCGCTTGTTTCGGTTGCGAATTGAAAATCAGCAATGATGCAATAATGGCAATCATAACCCCTAACGCACCAACCCAGGTAATCGAGGCCAATGATATGTTTTCCACAAAAACCCCTCCTATTCCTGCGCCGACCGCCATGGCGAATTGCATCATTGACTGATTCATGCTAAGCAAAACACCAGACATTTCCGGTTCTATTGTAGCCAGGTGAAATTGCTGTGTCGGACCGGTGGACCATGCGGCAAACGACCATAATATGAGAATCACCAACACTCCGATATAGGAATGAGTAACAAGTGACAGAAGAATCAGTGTGACGATATGCAACGTCATCCCACCAACGAGTGTAAAGGGTACTCCCCATTTATCGGTGCTATATCCCCCAAACTTTGATCCAACCAAACTGGCAATTCCAAATATAAGCAAAACACCGCTAAGCAACTTGCCGTTTATACCTGAGATGTTCAAGAGATACGGTGACAAATAAGTGTAAGCAACAGAATATCCCCCGAGCCAGAAGAAAGTGATTGATAATCCCATAGCCACTTTCCGTTTTTTGAAAAGAGCAAGCTGTTGAAGCAAAGGCACAGGCTTATCCCCTTCAGTATGCGGAAGAGTAAAGAAAATAACGACCATTGCGATCAATCCCAACAAAGCAATTGCTCCAAATACAGACTTCCAGCCTAATGCTACTGCTATCATTCTTCCAAGCGGAACACCAATGATTAAAGAAGCGGTAAATCCCATCACGACCGTAGCGATGGCACTTCCCTGCTTCCCTTCCGATGCAATCTTAGCGGCAATCGTTAATGCGGTGACAACAACCACACCTGCTCCCATCGCCATAATGATCCGCGCTGCAATAAACCATCCATAACCAGGCAGTACAAAAGCCAGGACATTACCGAACACAAACAAACCTAGGGCATACATCATCAATTTGCGTCTATCCATACTTGCTGTCAACGCCATAAGTATGGGTGTAGAAAGAGCATATACAAGTGAGAAAATGGTAATAAGCTGGCCCGCGGCAGCTAAAGTGATCCCGAGAGTATGAGCAATTTGATCCAAAATTCCCGAAATGATGTACTCTGAGGTTCCAACTAAAAAGCTGACAATGGCTAAAATATAAATTTTCCAAGTGTTAGACATAAAACATTCACTCCTTAATTATCAATAAACATATCACGAATTATCGATATGTTATTATAAAAAATAAACACATCGTAATATGTCGATATGTATGGTGTAAAAATAAACATCTTTTGATGTTTATTTTTATATCTCTGTTTTAAGAAAGTCAGCAAGTTTCCCAATGGCTTCTTCATCTCTTTTGTAATATGTGTACTTTCCAATACGCTCCGCCTTAATCAAGCCGGCTCTTAAAAGGATGATAAGATATTGAGAAGCTGTCGATTGCGTCATTTTCAATTTGTCTGTTATTTGACTGACACATACCCCGATTGTGTTCATATCAATCCCTTCATGGGGTGCAAAATGACGATCGGGCTCCTTCAGCCATTGTAAAATTTGCAGCCTTGATTCATTTGATAAGGCTTTGAATACTTCAATTGGTTCCATATCGATTATTATATCGTTATATTCCGATATGTCAATCCGTTTTTTGGATATTTTTAATTAAAGGTTTATCTCTGACTAATTCCGTGAAATGAAACTGAAGACAGCATATCAATTTTGTTCACCGCTTAAATTTATCATCAAGCTTTACGAAATTGGTCTCATAATCATGTCACTAAACACTTGGGGGAACCCGGCAGGTGACAAGGATGTTTTCAATTAAAATGAATTTAATATTGTTCAAGTGACTAATCACCAGCAGCAAATTTAGATGTAAAAAACATCCGCTCATAACAACAGCGGATGTTAGATCTTTCGACAGGAATAACACAACAGTGTACTATGAATTGACATCTCTTTATGTCCGCTTAGGATATGAATAAAAGTTATCAATGATACCATAATTGTAAAACAAAAGAATCGGCAGTTCTTTATGTTCAATTCACAACAAATTCCATACCGTCAAAACATTTATTTTCTTTAGATTATAAGATCTTTTCCAAATTTTTCTCCAGATCATTACATAATTTAAACACCATCACTCGTTCACCTGTCCGGGAACTTAAATCAGTATGAAAACTTTTCACTTTTTCTCCGGTTATTTTTAAGATAATATCCTTAAGGCCTTCTATACCTGATTCGACTAACTCCGAACGAGTTTGTTTGATAGATAACATACCCTCTTTTGATCCACAAACTACATATTCGGCTGGTGTTAAAATCCCTTTTAAATTGACGATGATCATGTCCCGCAGTATATCAGTCTTAACAGATACAGACCCCCGCCCAAGATAATCCTTCTCCCATTGAGTGATGGACTTACTGATCTCTGATTCAATAGAACCCTTAGACTTTTTCATATCTAATACATCTCCTGAGCAAAAAAATTGGCATATTCTATTTGTGATTTCGTCTCATTAATATTCTCTTACAACATATCCTTCATATACACCTTCAATATCCAAATCAGTTTTACCGTTTCTTGTGACCACTATCATTTTGGATAACATATTTTCTTCCATCATAGAGTGGACATGCAAAAATCGAACATTTCCTGAATGGGTTTCCTCAACTTCTTCATAAGACTTTAGATGATAAAAATCAATTGCTTTTCTAATTAGTTTTTTCATACATTCCATATTTTCACGATCAAACGAGTTCATTTCCTCTATTGTTTTCGTGACAAAATCAGTTAAATTAGCGCTCATACAATCTCCTTAGAACTGCTTTCTCCATATATAGGTGCGTTTAGAAGTTGAACCTGTATTTCATCGTGACAAGCAATGATCAGGTATGGCTTGACCTGTTTTAACATCAGGAACCTCCACGATTGAGGGTTTTCCATCATTATGATTAACGAATAAACCTCTAACTTTAACATATGACGGCACTAGTGGATGATGTCGAATCATATCAACACTTTTTTCAATGGTGTCACTGCTATTTTCATTTAGCCATTCATCGACCGTACCACCAAAAAATTCAGGCTTGCAATTTTGAAAGAGATAATCCAATGTTTGTATTTTATCTTTCATTGTTTCAAGTTGAGTTAGTTCATTACCTGCGGAAGTCTTCTTATCTTTTGTTCCTACTACAAAAATCTCCTCAACATCTTCCTGGTAAATCGCAAAAATAACAGACCTCATGATTTCTCCATAAGGATGTGAAATACCGGCACCATAGCTTTGTATAGTCAACATATTCTCTGCAGAAGTGTTAGTCGCTTCTTGTAAAATAGGCTCCAAACCGTTTTCAATATCCGTCAAAAATAATACTTTTTTATTTTGGTTTACATTCATACAGCACACCTCTTCCTTATGTTTATCATTTTTGTATTGAGTAACAAATCCATTTGATAAATGCTTAGATTCATCATTACCAGCTTTCCCAACATCCTTCTGGATCAAGACTAGCCAGTCGGACCCATCCATTTTGAACTTTTTGCAGAAATGCTGAATCATTATTTAATAACCGTTCTACATATTCTCTAGGTGCTTGGATGAGTATCAATAAACGAAGAGGAGAATGATAGGCCTCGTGATCTGATTCCATGACGGATTGCCAAGGCAGTCCGGCTAACAAATCGCTTGCATTCCCCTGCATAACGCCGAGACCTGCAGTAACGGTTTGAGTTGCTTTATTTCCGCTGCCATAATAATGAGGTGCTACCGTTGATGCGTAATATTGTAAATTAATCCATTGGGCTACAGTTCCAGGTCCTGCAATAATATTTGCTAGGAGTTCACCGCTTTCATCCTGCTTCCAATCATAATTATGGAGAAAGGCTCTGCCTTCCAAATCACAATCCTGAGTTAGTTCACGTTTACCGATAATAAAAGCGGCATTACGAGCCAGTCCCCATTCCGGACGTATCTCACTCCAATCTTCCGCAAATCGGTTTGCCTCAGCCTTCGGATTTTTTAGCTTCGATTGGAAATTCGGTAATTGGGCCAGACGTTCTGCGTTTACATGATGTCTCACTTTCGGCATAACAGCTTCAATTTGTTCAAATGCTTCTTGTGCAGCTTCGGAAAGCTCTGGTACATAAAGCCAATGTAATTCATCTACTGTTGTATTATGTTCAGCTGCTGCAAAAACCGTATCCTCAGGAATTTGAATTCCTTCAGCTAAAAGAGCTTCTCGTACCTCTGATAGATTACATAAAGCAGCTAAAACTCTAGCATTGAATCCACCGGCCGCTCCACCGCAGGCACCACAATCAAGGGCTGCGGAATAAGGATTATTAGTGCTTTGACTGCCATGCCCGCAGATCACGACCAAGGGTGCGATGTTTTCTGTTAACCCCATCATTTTTAATGCTTGGCGAGCATAGTTCACTTTTTCTTCATCAGTAAAACCCACAGGTATTTCTGCCTCTGTAGTATCATGATGAAGCGAGAGTTTTGTATCAGGTTTGCGCAACCAAGCCTCACGGAGATTACGAATGAAACGACCCGCCTTTCTTGGCACAAAGCTACGGGCTGCCATTTGCAGAGTAAGCCAAGGTCCGCTTAGCTCAGGCAGTAGTAAGCTCGAAAGCGCATTCTGCTTCATCGTTTTAAAGGTATGGCTTAAAGAATGAATTGCTTGCTTCCGTTGATTGTATTTTTTGAATACATCCTCATCTGCGAACTCTTTTATTTTATTTTGCGGTTTTTGTATGATCGGCAAGGAAGCATGACTGTGTTTACTGCCAAGTTCACAAGTTGCAATCGGCACCCCGAAGAAACCAGCAATACCAATCGTTTCAAACGGGCCTTCTTTTTCTAGATGACGACGAAAAGGTTCTGATCGTACATCGATGCAGAATGCTAATTGAGCTAATGCAGATTTTTTACGGCCGGTTTCACGTTGTTTCGAGATGATCTTCTGGCTTAATCGATCAGTGTACGTTTGTTCCCAAGCTTCTAACCAAAGTTTCTTGCGAAGTTTCTCATCAAAGCTGTAGGCAAATGATAAATATTCGTTTTGTTCAATGGCCGTCATCTGTGACCATTCTTCTAATGTAAGCCCACCCCAATGAATCCAAGCTGCTATAAGGGGAGCAATTGAAATTTTTTTCTTAGATCGTTCATTAGTCAAAGGTAAGTATGGCTTTATAAGAGCCCACTCCATGGATATTCGAACCGCTAAATATTCTGTTAGGAGTGCATGTTCGTGGCTCGATTGCTGGGAGCGCCAAAGCATCATCCCTGCCCATCCAGGTAATGAAAGTAAATGACCTTCAAGATAAGTCTGGATTTCTGACTCTGGGATTTCTAGTGCGAATAAAGCTTCCTGTAAAGCCAAATGTGCCTCTTTCGGCCAACCTTTTACCCTTTCTCGCTGCTTTTTGCTAAGTGCTGGATCATATTGAATGAGATGCTGCCAAGCACGATAAAAACCTTCCTCACGATTAGGCATTGTCCAGCCTGCTTGAGAGTCATCAAGATATAATTTACTCCACTTAATGACATGATGATCTAGTATATTGACTAGCCTTTCACCATCTTGATTCTCTATATACGAACTTAGTGGTTGCATAAACACATTCTCGATATGATCCAATCCACTACATTCACTTACTAATTTCTCCAGCTCATGTGATGATAAAAGGTCGGAAGGCAGGGGATCTAACTTTAATGCAGCATGACAAAATCGCTCTGCCACGTCCCGTGGGATGTGATAGGAATGTGAATCAAGCCAACGCTGCAGCCCCATTTCCACAAAATCTTCATCAATCTCACCTTTATTCTTTGCTGAACGGATCATAGACGCACTAGGGTATATATCAACATCGCGAGTGTTTTTCAACCAACTTGCAACCTGATCAAAAGGTTGGTTTTCAAGTCCCATCCACGGATTACGTGCAGCAAATGTAGAAATAGGCCAAAGTGGCGCAATCACTCGGCTGGCAGATGTAATGAAAACGTTAAGATCCCTTTCTTGAACATCAATATCTGTATCTATCTTTTTTACATTATCTTTCGTTAATACTGATGTAATGCCCATCTCAGATTAGCTCCTTATGAAATATATTGTTTAAGGTAGTCTGGGTGACTCTCTACTGACTTTGGTTTTGCTTCACCTAATCGAACTAACCAAAGATAGAGTACCGCGAAAAAAACGGAAGAACGATGACGAGCAACCCACGTACCTAAAGCACTGCCAAATAGTAAGAGACATACGACAATCATGACAGCTGACATTGGAGGTTGAACACTTTGAAAAATGGTTGTATGCAGCCACTTATAGAAAAGGTTATGAATGATAAAATATACGAGGGCTGCTCCTCCTAAAACAGTTAAGCCGGCAATTCGGCCAATTCGGCCCTCTCCAAAAGCGACAAGCTGAGTCCAAGAAACGGACAATGACCACCCTAAGATCAGCGCACTGATTAAGTGATACCCGTCTCCAGGAGCAGTGAGCCAAAAAGCAACACCTATAACTAAGGATAAAATCCGACCAGCCATGATCCATAAATAGGATGTTCTTTCATTAGTGCGAGCCGATACTTCATGACGCCCTACTGCTGAACCAGCTTGTAGAAACAACGTAGCTTTGAATAAACCATGTAGAATAAGATGAATAATGGCTGCTATATAGGCGCCTAATGCACACTGAATGAGCATAAACCCCATTTGTCCAATCGTGGAGCCTACTAACTGGCGTTTATAATCAACCTGAACTAAACTAATTCCAGTTCCAATCAATACAGAAATGCCAGCAAGCAGAAGTAAAATAATCGAAGCGATACCACCATGAAATAGAGGTGAAAATCGAGTTAGTATTATTCCTCCAGCATTTACTAAACCTGCATGCATAATTGCAGAAACAGGGGTGGGAGCAACAATAGACTCAACCAACCATCTTTGGAACGGCCATTGAGCTGCAGGAATAATCACTGCTAATACAATCAATAGCTGAATCCCTGTTCTCTCCCATTCTCCCAGCCCAGCTAAACTTTCATTTGTTACAACCAATGATAACTGCCATTGACCTGTGGCATGAAAAAGCCACATCATCGCAAAAAACAAAGAAAACCAACTTAACAAAAATAACCGGCCAGAAATTTTGGCTGCTTCACTAGCCACTTGCCAAGCACTGTTTAACCTTATAAGTAAGGTTAAACCAACAAGAGTTGCTCCCCAAAATAGAACCATCAAGCGGAGATCACCACTTAACCATGTCATAGAAGCAGCTCCTGTTGTGAAAGTAAAAAGCGTAAAATATTTTCGATAAGATCGATCCCCCATTAAGTAACGTACAGAAAAACGCTGAATGATGAATCCAATTGCAAGAACAAAGAAAGTCATTAAACAAGCTAAGGAATCTAAGTGCCAAGGGCCAACATTTCCACTCACACCACTATTGGCAAGAATCAGTAAGGAAACCAAAAGTGGTAAAGCCAAGATCCCAATATGAATGCGAACAAAACTCAAGGGTACTCGCGGATGTAAAAACAATAGTCCACTAATCCCAGAAGCCATAAGCATAATAAAAAATAATGTTAATAATGATGACAAACTCAGCGAAACTAACATTCTAAATTCTCCCTTTTTTAAAACTCATTATTGGTCAAAAGACCTTTCAATCAGATCATATTTGTCTATTATTTATTTCAATTTTTATTTATCTCTATTTTTTTCCAACAAAAAAGCCGACAACTTCAAAATTTCAATGATTATGTTAGATCATTGAATCCTGAAAATTGTCGGCTTCACTTCAACTAACTTCAGCGAAGTTTTTTGAAGTGCTACCTTATTATTTGTTATTTTACTTATGCTATGCTTTAACTTCCTTCTAAAAGAATGAAATCTTCGTTACATTATAATATAGGTGCTTAATTATCAAATAAAATTTACTTATGTTCCTCTTCCATTTAAATTAGGATACTTTTTCATCCTGTCAAGATTAGTTGAAAGAATGCTAAAGACCTAATAATTTAACAAACGAAAATAAACACCTGAGCCAATTATTAAGTTAAGTATAAGATATGCTAAATTTTAAACATTGTCAAGATGTTGGAATATGGAGAATGAAGTATCAAATCCTTCTTTCCCTTTAAATATACATCCTGAATCTTTATCCGAGGTTTATGATATCTATCACTTTAATTTTTTGTAGAAATACAAGAAGAATTTTATAATCATTTTTCTATTTTCTTGTTTAGTAAATAACTGAGTTCAATTAGGAACTATAAATGAATACTGGTTCCTACTTTATTTTCAACAGCCTTAACGGCCAAGAAATTGAACTAGCTGTTGTGGATATTGTTATAGCTAGAATTCCCCAACTTCTCCGTAGATGTCACTTTCCTTAAAAATATCTTCTTTAATATTTTCATATTCTTATGGCAATCCTTAATCTTTAAAATAAAAAACCCCTTTGGCTAAAACTGTAGCTTTAAAATAAAGGTTGATCAAAAATAACACATGAACCTTCAGTTTACGGCAAATTTAAAGAATCCATAGAAAAAAAGATAGATCAAAATGGATTCTACAGCTTTGAATACAGATGGAATCTTTATAAAAGAGTTTAGCATTTTAGGTTACGATTTTTTGAACATTAGCACCCGATTGTTGAATAAATCTAAAGGTTTTTTGACTTGTTTTCCTTTCTTTTGAAGCGATAAAGAAGTATATTTTCACATTTTTCATAAATTTTCATGGCAGTTTGAGTAATATTTAGTTTAGGGAATGTTAAATATATAAAAGTTGAAACTGCTAGGCTTATTAATACTCCTGCTAAAACATCAAAAGGATAATGAACCCCAACCCATATACGGGAGACTCCCACAAGAACAGCTAACAATACCCATAAAATTGACCACCCTCTCTTAAAGAGCCAGAATGAAATACAATATGAGAAGAATAAAATTGTATGGTCACTTGGAAAAGAATTGTCTTTTTCTTTATGTATCAGTTTATTAACCTCTCCCAATTCAACAAAAGGTTGATAATTCGAGTGAAATACCCCTGAAACCTTCCCTATCGTAAAGGCACAAATGAAAGCGATAGATGCACAAAGAATCATAATTCTATTATCCGTATCTCTTGTAAACCAAATAAAAAGAACACTTAGTGCAAGTAAAAAAACCATATATTCAGCAATAAAACTAAATACAGGATTCAAAAAGGGATGTTCTTTTCCTAAGTCATTAACTAGTCTAAACAGTGATATATTAACTTCTGAAATATCCAAACCCAACACCATCCAATCTCTTTTAGAACATAATAAAAGAAAATTAGATGACCTGCCATCGAATCAAATTACATTATTTGAGATTAAAGTTACATTTTTGTAATATTGGTGTCACATCATTTATGTAAAAAGGGGACCCAAAATTAATTGGAATCCCAGTTACCTGCCTCTTTAGTTAAAATAGAAAAATACCCTTAGACAAAAATTATCTAAGGGAAAAAGCATCGCAACATTTTTATAAACGTCGTAACTTTATTTTAAAGCCACAAAAACAACCAAAGGGGTTAAACATTTATTACTCCACAGTAACACTCTTCGCAAGGTTACGCGGTTTATCAACATCACAGCCGCGTTGCAGTGCAGCATAGTAAGCGATCAGCTGCAATGGAACAACAGATACCAACGGAGCAAGCGCTGGGTTTACTTCCGGCAGTACGAATCTGTCATCCGCATCGTCTAGGCCTTTCAGTGAGATGATGCATGTGTTTGCTCCGCGAGCGGCAACTTCTTTGACGTTTCCGCGGATGCTTAGGTTTACGTGCTCTTGAGTTGCCAGTGCGAATACTGGTGTTCCTTGTTCGATCAAGGCAATCGTTCCGTGCTTCAGCTCACCGCCGGCAAAACCTTCTGCCTGGATGTAAGAAATCTCTTTCAGCTTCAGTGCGCCTTCGACACATACGAAGTAGTCAAGGCCGCGTCCGATGAAGAAAGCGTTTCTGGATACAGTCAGGTATTCACGGGCGATCATTTCCATTTCGTCTTTCTGGTCGCATAGAGCTTCCATTGCGTTTGCAGCGATACCGAGTTCTTTGACGAGGTCAAATCCGATATCGATGCCGTTTTTGTCAGCAGCCACAGAAGCAAGAACCGCAAGAACTGCAATTTGTGCAGTGTATGCTTTCGTTGACGCAACAGCGATCTCAGGGCCTGCATGAAGCAGCAATGTATAGTCAGCTTCACGAGAAAGCGTTGATCCAGGTACGTTTGTGATTGTCAGGGCTTTGTGTCCGAGTGCTTTGACTTGAACGAGAACCGCGCGGCTGTCTGCTGTTTCTCCGCTTTGAGAAAGGAAAATGAAGAGCGGTTTCTTAGACAGAAGCGGCATGTTGTAGGAGAATTCACTCGCTACATGCACTTCAACCGGCACGTTTGCCCACATTTCAATATATTGTTTACCGACAAGTCCTGCATGGTAGCTTGTTCCGCAGCCAATGATATAGATGCGGTCCGCTTCCGCTACAGCGGCAGCGATATCGCCAGGCACAGACAGCTTGCCGTTTTCATCTTGATACGTTTGGATGATTTTGCGCATAACAACAGGCTGCTCATCCGTTTCTTTCAACATGTAGTGAGGGTACGTGCCTTTTTCGATATCACTGGCATCAAGCTCAGCAATATAAGACGCACGTGTAATCACGTCACCATCAAGGTTTTTGATGACAACTTGGTCATCAGTGACGATAACCATTTCTTTATCCATCAGCTCAACATATTCGTTGGTTACTTGAAGCATCGCCATTGCATCAGATGCTACGACGTTGAATGTATCTCCAAGACCTACTAATAGAGGGCTTTTGTTTTTCGCTACAAAAATCGTTTCTCTGTTGTCATTATCGAATAAAGCAATTGCATAAGAGCCTTTTAACAGTGTAAGTGTTTTGCGGAACGCTTCTTCTGTCTCAAGTCCTCCATTGACGAATTGCTCGATTACTTGAACGACTACTTCTGTATCGGTGTCACTTTTGAGCTCTACATCTTGCAAATACTCTTGCTTCAGCTGAACATAGTTCTCGATCACGCCGTTATGAACAAGTGTAAAGCGGCCCAGTGCGCTTTGATGCGGGTGAGCGTTCAGATAGCTTGGTTCGCCGTGTGTCGCCCAGCGAGTATGCCCAATTCCGGCTTTCGCTTCTACATTGGCATCCACAACTTCACGAAGATCTGCAATGCGTCCTTTTTCTTTGAACACATGGATTCCCTGTTCGTTGGCAACAGCAATACCAGCAGAGTCATAACCGCGATACTCAAGCTTTTCTAACCCTTTTAATAAAATTTCCTTCGCATCAAGCTGACCGATATAACCTACGATTCCACACATATTTTTCTTCCTCCTAAGATTGTAAAAGGAGACGAAGAAAGTCAAATTTCAAGGGGACTTTCAATCGTCCCCTCCTACATGTTTTTTGGAAGATCATGTGATTTCTCTTTGTTCAAGGAGTCACCCCCTTGGTTTGAAGAAATCCTTACGGCTGTGATCTGCATACTCAGCCGGGAGGCATCCGCCGAAAATTCGATAACCTCCATCCTCGTCAACTAAGCCTTTTTCCGGGCGCTTAGTTCGGGCGCTATAATTATAGGTAAAGCAATAATCCCGTCTTCTTTTCCTATTGAGAAAATAAGAACAAGACAAGCTTGATTTTACAACATGTGGCATAAACGGTCAATTGTTTTTTAAACAACTTTGCCGTATGTCTCACAATTATCTTATGTAAACCTCGCTTGTCTTGTTCACTCTCTGATAATAGACTTCGTTACTCTAATCCCATTTCTGACCGGACGACTTCAACAATGCGATTGACATACTCATCGCACAGCTCTTTCGTCTTCGCTTCAGCCATGACACGGACGAGCGGTTCAGTTCCTGAAGGGCGCACCAAAATCCGGCCGTCGCCGTTCATTTCTTTTTCAACTTCAGAAATAACTGCTTTTACTTTTTCATTTTCTTTAACTTTATATTTATCAGTCACTCTCACATTGACTAACAGCTGCGGGAACTTCTGCATTTCAGCTGCAAGCTCTGACAGTGGCTTGCCTGTGGCTTTCAAAGTGTTCATCAGCATAATAGCAGACAATAATCCGTCACCTGTCGTGTTGTAATCAAGGAAAATAAGATGTCCTGACTGCTCTCCGCCGACGTTGTAGCCGTCTTTTTTCATTGCTTCTACTACGTAGCGGTCGCCGACAGCTGTCTGCACGCTTTTGATGCCTTCTTTTTCGAGCGCCTTATAGAAGCCGAGGTTGCTCATCACGGTTGAAACCACTGTATCATCCTTTAAACGGCCCTCTGATTTCAGATGTTTTGAGCATATGTACATGATTTGGTCGCCGTCTACAATATTTCCTTTTTCATCGACAGCAATCAGGCGGTCGCCGTCACCGTCGAACGCAAGACCGAGATCCGCGTTTTTCTCTTTGACAAACGCGCTGAGCGCTTCGGGATGAGTCGAACCGACGCCGTCATTAATGTTTAATCCGTTCGGGGAAGTCCCCATTGTAGAAACATCTGCATCTAAATCAGCAAACAGGTGTGTCGCCAAGGATGACGTTGCGCCATTGGCACAGTCCAATGCCACATGAATGCCTGTGAAATCTTCATCAGCTGTCTGTTTTAAGAATTGCAGATATTTTTGTCCGCCTTCAAAATAATCGTTTACAAGTCCAAGGTCTGCTCCGACAGGTCTTGGCAGCTTATCCTCAGGTTCGTCCATCAGGCGCTCAATTTCAGCCTCCTGTTCATCAGAAAGCTTAAATCCATCTCCCCCAAAGAATTTGATGCCGTTATCCTGCACTGGGTTATGAGAAGCGGAAATCATGACGCCCGCCTCTGCATCCATCGCTTTTGTCAAATAAGATACACCTGGTGTAGAAATGACACCTAGGCGCATGACTTCTGCGCCAATGGATAAAAGTCCGGCGACAAGGGCTCCCTCCAGCATATGGCCGGAGATGCGTGTATCGCGGCCTATCAGCACTTTTGGACGTTGTTTGTCTTTTGTCAGCACATAACCGCCGAAACGTCCGACTTTAAAGGCCAGCTCAGGTGTAAGCTCACTATTGGCGACACCTCTTACACCGTCTGTTCCAAAATACTTGCCCATTTTATAATCGCTCCTTTTTTATTCCGATGAGGATTGTGAATTCGCAGTGGATTCATCCTCATCCTGATCTTGGTTTTGATCTTTATTTTCGTCTTGGTTTTGATCGTTGCTGTTTTTATCAGTGTTCTTTGTATCTTCTTGCTGATTGTTCTTTTGATCATTTGTTTGTTTATCTGTGTCCTGGTTCCCTGATGTATTGCTGCTGTTATCATTCGTTGATGTATTGCTTTTCTTAGACGTCAGCTTGATTTTGGCGTTTTTCCGCCCCAAGGACCAAGTTACATTCTGTGGCCCGTTCACTTCAAGCTTCACGCTATGCTCCCCGTCCTCTAAATCTGAAACATTCACATACAATTCAATATCTGATTTTTTCAGCTTTTTTATATTCGTGGGAGAGCCTTTAGCCGTTACATCTATCGCTTGTGATTCAGGATCAAGAAATTCAATGTTTTGTGAGCTGCTCAGCCCTACAGTCTTGATAGGGACATTCTCGAACTTCTGATCCGCTTCACTATCGACTTCTATATGCAAAGTCACCTTTGACGGTGAGATTTTTTTGACACCGTCAGGAAGCGGAATATCTGCCTCGATATCGGAATCCTTGTTAATTTTACTTAAATCTAAGCTGACGCCGTCAATAAATTCAAGAGAATCCAACACATCCTGTGAGCCGTAAACCGTTACCTCACTGGGGCTGGATTCAATATTCGCTATGCTGACACCGTCAGGAAGGCTTCCTGTCCGTTCAATTTTAAAGGGCACTTTTTTACTCGGGCTTGTCACCGGAACGGTAATCTTGATGACCGAGGGCTCCACGTCGACAGGAAGCGCGTTTCCGTCTTTATCATAGACAGTCACTTTCGCTTCCTTTTCAATCGTTTCATCTGCGTTTTCCAAATTCACTGAAGCTTTTACAAGAGAAATATTATCGATCACATTTTTCGATCCGGTAATCTGCACATTTTTCGGACTGACAATCGGCTGCTCCGGAGAATAGCCTTTTTTCATCTTGCTTTTGTTGTAGTACTCCACTTCTACGGGAAAACTTTTGGTCGTCCGTTCCTGAATGGTCACTGTCGTAACAGACGGATTAATTGAGATTGTCAGCCCATCCGACACGTTTTTGGCCTTAAGCTCAACCTTATGTGTGCCGGTTTTCAAATGTTCCATATCAGCATATATTTCAAAGTTCTTGGTCTGCCGAGCCTTTTTCACGGCGCTTGTCGAGCCTTTTATCGTGACATTAACTGTTTGCGGAACACCCGTCACGACGTAATTTTCATCATCATAATACGCTTTAACCGGGATATCGGTCAGAGTTGCTTCATCAGTTGTTGATGTCGGAAAGAAAGATTCACCCGGTTTTTTCGGAGTCGGTGCTTGGTTGCTGTTAACCGCCACATAAAGCAAGAGCGCGAAAAGCAGAGCAATGATTTTCACAGCCCAGCGGTTGTTTAAGAATTTATCCATTTTTCTTGCCCCTCCAATACCAGCGGTTAGAAGAAGTGTCTCTGGTGTTTTTCTTAAACTCGGCTTCAAGCATTTCTTTCAGCGCTTCTTCTGTAAGCTCTCTGTGAAGGTCGCCGTTCTTTGCCACACTGACGCCGCCGGTCTCTTCAGACACAATAATCGTCAAACTGTCTGTTACTTCACTGATACCGACAGCTGCTCTGTGCCGCGTGCCCAGTTCTTTTGAAATAAACGGGCTCTCAGAAAGCGGCAGATAACAGGCGGCCGCGGCAATTTCATTATTTTTCATAATCACCGCACCGTCATGAAGCGGGGTGTTTGGAATAAAAATATTGATCAGCAGCTCAGAGCTGACTTTGGCATTCAGTGGTATGCCGGTCTCAATATAATCCCCCATTCCAGTATCCCGCTCAATGGTCAGCAGGGCGCCTATACGGCGTTTCGCCATATAATTGATCGCTTTTGTAATGGCCTCAATCGTTTTCTGCTGCGCTTCTTCAACAGGCGTGCCGCTCCTCGAAAAAAAGCGGCCGCGGCCTAGCTGTTCAAGCGCTCTTCTCAGCTCAGGCTGAAAAATAATAATAATTGCTAAAAATCCCCATGTTATCGCTTGGTCCATCAGCCATTGAAGTGTGCTGAGGCCCAAATATTGGCTGGCCATACGAACAAGCACGATGACTACAATTCCTTTTAACAGCTGAACCGCTTTCGTGCCGCGTATCACCATAATCAATTTATATATCACATACCAAACAAGGAGAATATCAACGGCATTGCCGAGGTACTGCAAAAAAGGGATATCCTCAAAAGCCATTTCCTCGTCCTCCAAGATTTCAGTCATTTCGTATTTTGTGTTTTACGTGTTACGCATATGTACTTTACATAGCGAGCCCATTATACCACATTTCGATTTAGCAAGTGAAATGTGCCAGCCCTCTCAGCCCGCAAAAAAAGAGCAAAGCGGCTAACGCGCTTTACTCTTCTCCGTTCGGATTGAATGCATCGAGTACACTTTTCCCCGCAGACTTCATCTTGTACCATGTCCAGTCGAATAACTGATTGATTTCTTCAATCTGACCGGTGACTTGTCCAGCAGAGGCCATATACTTTTCGCCGTTTACGACGGTTACATCCCCGTCTATTTTGCCTTTAATAATCAGCTTGCCGTTTTTGACAGTGACATCACCTTTGACCGTCTCACCTTCTGGTACGGTCACAGTATGGTTATGAACCACAAGATTCGGCTGCTTGGACACGCTGAAATTGTGGTCATTATGCCAGCTGTTAAAAAAACCCCCGCCCATCAAAATGATGAATACCGCAGCAGCTGCGATAACGGGATGGGTTCTGAACCATCTTTTTACAGAAGCTCTTTTCTTCTCCTTAGGCAATTTTGCCATGACATTAGCGGTAAAATCCGCGGGGGCTTCGACATGCGATGTGCTCCGTACGAGCGCTATGGATTTCTCCATCTCGTAAAAATGCTTTCTGCATTTCTCGCATGTCTCCAGATGTTCATTTAATACGTGTTCATCTTTTGGAAGGATATCTCCATCAAGATGCATATGCATAAGCTGCACAATTTGTTCAGGACAGCTCATTTCATCACCCCACTTAAAGATCCCTTAATTGTTTTCTAAGAGCCTCTCTGCCTCTGTGAATCCGCGTTTTCACAGTCCCCACAGGAATGTTTAGAATCTCCCCGATTTCAATTAATGAGAGTTCGTCAATATACTTTAATACGATGACTGTTCTGTATTTGTCAGGAAGCTTTAAAATTTTCTGCTGTATCGTGTTTGAGAGCTCCAGCGACACAACTGCATCTTCAGGCAAAACACCATCTGCGGCGATTTGAGAATACATGGTCAAGCCTTCCGTACCAGCCACCTCTGCATCGAGGTAATAATCCGGCTTCTTTTTGCGAATGCGGTCAATGGTCAAATTGGTCGCGATTCGATAAAGCCAAGTTGAAAATTTCCGGTTAATATCAAAACTGTCGATATTAACGTACGCTCTGATGAAAGCTTCCTGTGCAATATCCTCCGCCTCATGCACATTGCCAAGCATACGGTAGCAAAGCTGATAAATTTTATCTTTGTAAATATCTACGATGTCCGCAAATGCATTCTGGTCGCCTTTTTTGACTTGTTTAATTCTTTTTTTAATCATCATTTCCATATTTATCTAACCTCTGCCTTCACCGGTCTGTATGTATACGAGCTTCGTTTCAAAAGGTTTCAATTTTTTTATAAAATAAGTTTATCAAATTTTTGGCAGGGTGTAGATGGTAATTCGTGAATAAACTACCTTAACATATTTTTAAAATTATTATACAGACTGAACAGTTAGAAGTTGGAATGATTTTCCCGAAAAGAAAAAAGACACCTTTTGATCAAAGGTGTCTGTGACTGGGCTAGCTGGATTCGAACCAACGCATGACGGAGTCAAAGTCCGTTGCCTTACCGCTTGGCTATAGCCCAATAATGGTGGAGGGGGGCAGATTCGAACTGCCGAACCCTGAGGGAGCGGATTTACAGTCCGCCGCGTTTAGCCACTTCGCTACCCCTCCACATAAAATTTTGAAAAAACAGTGCCGGCAAGAGGACTTGAACCCCCAACCTACTGATTACAAGTCAGTTGCTCTACCAATTGAGCTACACCGGCAAGATGGTGGAGGATGACGGGCTCGAACCGCCGACCCTCTGCTTGTAAGGCAGATGCTCTCCCAGCTGAGCTAATCCTCCAAATGGTGACCCGTACGGGATTCGAACCCGTGTTACCGCCGTGAAAGGGCGGTGTCTTAACCGCTTGACCAACGGGCCGTTGTGTTCTCGTCGAGCTGACAAAAGTTATTATATACAGGTCACCCCCTGTTTGTAAAGAGAAAAATTAAATTTTTTATTTTCAAACTTTTTAACTCCTTTTTTAACTGAAAAAGCCTCCCAACTAAAGCCATTTATTTTATGATAGAGACAAGCAAAGCAAGAGAGGAGAAACCAATATGATACTAGTCAGTTCTTGCCTTGGAGGCATTGAATGCAGATATAACGGCTCTCACGCAGCGTCGGAGAAAATCAGAAAACTAGTCGATGAAAAGAAAGCAGTCATGGCTTGCCCTGAACTTCTCGGCGGCTTCTCTACCCCACGCGAACCCGCAGAAATCATAGGAGGCACTGGCGAGGATGTCCTCAATGGAACAGCGAAAATCGTGACAGCTTCAGGAGAAGACGTCACAGAACTATATATGGAAGGCGCCGCGAAAACATTGGCTTACGCAAAAGAAATCAACGCTTCTGCCGTCATATTAAAAGAAAACAGTCCATCTTGCGGAAGCGGTTTTATCTATAACGGCACATTCTCTGGCAAAAAAATCACCGGCAGCGGAGTAACCGCCGCACTGTTAAAACAAGCGGGCTACCGCGTCATTTCGGAAAACGAGCTTAACGACATATTGTAAGGAGGCCACCCCATGACTCAAGACATTTCTTTATCCTTCTATAAGCCTGAACACTTGCCCGAGCTCCAATCATTCACGCTCACCAACGATGACAAACGCTTTACCTCCCTCCCGAAAGAGGTGCTGTCTCAGGCTCTGGGCATACAGGACCGATACCCGGTTGTCATCTTAAAAGACGACCTTCCAGTCGGTTTTTTCATTTTACATGCATCAAAAGAAACGCTTGCTTCCTATTCTAACAATCCATTTGCTTTACTGCTCAGCTCCCTGTCTTTAAACGCTGTGCATCACGGAAAAGGCTATGCGAAAAAAGCCATGCTTTTGCTTCCCGCTTTTGTGAGCGGATATTTTCCATGGTGCGACGAAATCATCTTGGCCGTCAATCATCTGAACATACGCGCAAAACACCTTTATATGAAAAGCGGGTTCCTTGATAAAGGACGGCGAAGAATCGGGCCGCTTGGAGAACAGTTGATCCTTCATCATTTCTTATAGTCTTAAGTGAAATAAAATTTCAAAAATTTAAAAACATAGTTGAAATATCATAACAGAAATGAATATACTGAATATTGAGATATATCATTTTAAAACAGGGGGCATCCTCATGTCAGAACCATTAAACCTTCACCGTCTCACAACGGAATCACGCAATAGCCAAACAGTTGAAATCCACAAAGCAAACACTCTTGGCATCCTCAAAATGATCAACAACGAAGATATGAAAATCGCTGCAGCCGTTCAGGAGGTTCTCCCCGACATCAAAACAGCTGTAGACTGCGCATATGAATCGTTTCAAAATGGAGGCCGGCTCATATATACAGGCGCCGGCACAAGCGGCAGACTCGGCGTCATGGATGCTGTTGAATGTCCTCCCACCTACAGCGTAAGCCCTGATCAGGTCATCGGAATCATGGCTGGAGGCCCCAAAGCCTTTTTACAGGCAGCAGAGGGCATTGAAGACAGTGAAGAAGCAGGAGCTGAAGATTTAAGAAACATACAGCTCACTTCAAATGACACCGTTATTGCCATCGCAGCAAGCGGCCGCACACCGTACGCCGCAGGCGCCCTAAGATACGCCCGAAAAGTCGGAGCACACACCATCGCCCTTACTTGCAATGAAAACTCCGCCATCAGCAAGGATGCGGATCACAGCATTGAGGTTGTCGTCGGACCTGAGGCCATTACAGGATCAACACGTATGAAAGCCGCAACCGCTCATAAAATGATTCTAAACATGATATCTACCGCTGTAATGGTCAAAATCGGCAAGGTTTACGAAAACTTGATGGTAGACGTCAACGTCAGCAACAAAAAACTAAAAGAACGCGCCATCAGCATCATCCAAAGCCTTACAAACGCTTCATACGACACAGCCAGATACACTCTGGAACAAGCCGATCATCACGTCAAAACAGCAATCGTCATGCTCAAAACAAGCACAGATCAGAAACAAGCAAAGACATTACTCGATGAAGCAAACGGTTTCATTGACAAAGCAATCGAACATTACCATCCATGATAAGGAGAGAACTAGAATGGCCACAGGCGGTTTAGCGATCATCCAATCAATGAAACATAAGCTCCCTCCATCCGAGCGCAAACTTGCAGATTATATCCTAGCCCATCCCCACAAAGCAATCGAAAGCACGGTCAACGAAATCAGCGCCTTAGCCAATTCAAGTGACGCTGCCGTCATCAGGCTCTGCAAATCACTCGGTTTAAAAGGATTTCAAGATTTAAAAATGAGAGTAGCGGGCGATCTGGCAAAGCCTACGTTTCAGGGCTACCGGGATATTGTTCCCCACGAGCCGCTGCCCTCCATTTCCGAAAAAACGGCCGGCAATGCCATTCAAGCCATTCAGGATACTTCAGACCTGATGGACTACAAAGAGCTTGAACGAGCGGTTTCTCTGCTTCTCAAAGCTCATACCGTGCATTTTATCGGCCTCGGGGCTTCCGGCATTGTCGCCAAGGACGCCCAGCAAAAGTGGCTTCGCATTCATAAACAAGCAACCGCGTTTACAGACACTCATCTTGTGGCATCTTTAATCGCAAATGCAGATAAAGACGACATCGTATTCGCCATTTCGTTTTCAGGAGAGACACAGGAAATCATTGAACTGTTTGCCATGGCTAAGGAAAAAGGCATCACAACGATCAGCCTCACACAATTCAGTCAGACATCCGTCTCCGCACTGGCTGATGTCCCTTTGTATACAGCCCATTCCAATGAAGCCTTGATTCGAAGTGCAGCCACTTCCTCCCGCCTCGCCCAGCTTTTTATAATTGATGTTTTGTTTTTAGGCATGGCGGCTGAGCAGTATGAAACGACAACCGGTTATATCGATAAAACGAGAGCAGCCATACAATCTATGAGAATAAAATAAGGCATCTTGAAGGGGAGGGGTTTTAATGAGCAAAGAAAATAACTACCATCATCTCGCACAGAAAATCCTTGAGCTATGCGGAGGAAAATCCAATATTTCTTCATATACGCATTGCATGACACGCCTGCGCATTACACCTTACGATGAAAGCAAAGCAGATGCTCAGGGTTTAAGAAAGCTTGACGGCGTATTGGGGGTCGTTGAAGCTGAAACCTTACAAATTATCCTCGGCACAGGAGTCGTCAATCATGTTACAGCTGCTTTCTCAAAGCTCGTGTCAGCAGAAGAAGGTGCCGATGTCAAAGAAGCAGCCGCCAAAAAGAAAGCCGATATCAATCGGAAAAATGCCACTCCTTTTAAACTTTTCTTACGTAAAATTGCCAGCATTTTTATCCCTCTTATTCCCGCTCTAGTCGCTTCCGGTTTAATTACTGGGATTACCAAAGCAATTATTCAAGCAGGCTGGCTCTCTGCAGACTCACAAATTGCGATTATCCTGACAGTCATCGGATCAGGGCTGTTCACTTATCTCGGCATTCTCGTCGGTATTAACGCTTCGAAAGAATTTGGCGGGACACCCGCACTTGGGGCTTTGGCCGGGATCTTGATTATCAATCCGGAGATCGCAAAAATCAGTTTATTTGGAGAAGAGCTTCTCCCGGGCAGGGGAGGTCTGATCGGCGTCCTTTTCGCAGCCATATTCATTGCTTACACCGAACAATTTATTCGCCGTTTTATTCCTCAATCACTCGATATCATTGTCACACCCACCGTTTCACTGTTAATCACCGGAATCGTAACATATGTCGTATTTATGCCTTTAGGCGGATTCATTTCTGATGCCATTACATCCGGCCTTCTGTCCATCCTGGACATCGGCGGCATCGCTGCAGGCTTTATTCTGGGCGCAACCTTCCTTCCTCTCGTCGTAACCGGACTGCATCAAGGCTTGACGCCTGTGCACATGGAACTGATCAATTCAATTGGCAATGATCCTCTGCTCCCTATTTTGGCTATGGGAGGTGCAGGACAGGTAGGCGCGGCCTTTGCCGTTTTCGTGAAGACGAAAAAAACAACACTGAGGAAAGCAATCGCCGGCGGGCTTCCATCGGGACTGCTCGGCATTGGTGAACCGCTTATTTTCGGAGTCACGCTGCCGCTTGGCCGTCCGTTTTTAACAGCATGTTTAGGAGCTGGAATCGGCGGCGCCTTTCAAGCTTATTTTCAAGTAGCCACCATTGCGATTGGTGTCTCCGGACTGCCGCTTTCTTTTCTAGTCCTGCCTTCGCAAATCATCCTGTATATCGTTGGGCTCTTTATTTCCTACGCGGCCGGTTTTTTATTGACCTATGCATTCGGATATAAAGATGAAATGGCTTCTCAGTTCGATTAAATTGTTTCTGTTTTAGGGATAGTAAACGGGATAGAAGCACAGAAAGGGGCTAGCCTGTGAAAACAAAGACACTGTTCATATTCAGTGCCATTTTAACCCTATCGATATTTGCGCCAAATGAAACCTTCGCACAAACAGCAGACAACTTGATTGAGCCGAAAATCATAAATGCAGAAACTGCACAATTCTCGACGAAGAAGCTAAGGAAGGTAGATCAGATGATAGAACGGGATATTGCAGCAGGATTTCCAGGCGCCGTTCTTGTGGTGGTGAAGGATGGACGCATCATAAAAAAAGCAGCATACGGCTACAGTAAAAAGTACGAAGGATCAGAACTGCTGCGCCGTCCGGCCAAAATGAAAACCCGCACGATGTTTGACTTAGCCTCAAATACAAAAATGTACGCAACAAATTTTGCATTGCAGCGCTTAGTCAGCCAAGGAAAACTTGACGTCTATGAAAAAGTTTCTGCATATTTGCCGGGTTTCAAGGATCAGCCGGGTGACCACATAAAAGGAAAAGACAAGATACGTGTCATCGATGTCCTCCAGCACCAATCAGGGCTCCCATCAAGTTTTTACTTTTACACGCCGGAAAAAGCCGGCAAGTACTATTCCCAGGAACGGGACAAAACGATTGAATATTTGACGAAAATTCCGCTCGATTATCAAACCGGGACAAAGCACGTATACAGTGACATTGGATATATGCTACTTGGGTGTATTGTCGAAAAACTCACTGGCAAACCGCTTGATGTCTACACGGAGCAAGAGCTCTACAAACCGCTCAGGCTGAAGCATACCTTGTACAATCCGCTGCAAAAGGGCTTTAAACCGAAACAGTTCGCAGCTACTGAACGAATGGGCAATACACGTGACGGCGTTATTCAATTCCCTAACATCCGCACAAACACGCTGCAAGGAGAGGTGCATGACGAAAAAGCGTTTTACTCAATGGGTGGCGTGTCTGGGCATGCCGGATTGTTCTCAAATGCAGATGATATGGCCATACTGCTGCAAGTCATGTTAAACAAAGGTTCATATCGAAACATTTCTTTATTTGATCAGAAAACAGCCGACCTGTTTACAGCACCTTCAGCAACAGATCTGACATTCGCTCTTGGCTGGAGGCGGAACGGAAGTAAAAGCATGGAATGGATGTTTGGCCCTCATGCCAGTGAAAATGCTTACGGGCATACCGGCTGGACGGGGACAGTTACAATTATTGATCCAGCATACAATTTAGGCATCGCATTGTTAACAAATAAAAAGCATACACCAGTTATTGATCCGGAAGAAAATCCAAACGTCTTTGAGGGTGATCAATTTGCAACAGGCAGTTATGGAAGTGTCATAACCGCGATTTATGAAGCGATGGAGTGAATGATTAGACGATAGGAGGAAGTTTCTATGAGACCTGTCTTTCCGCTTATCCTTTCAGCCGTTCTCTTTCTTTCATGCTTTTTCGGGGCCAGACTGACAGAAGCCTCTGCATCCAAACGTGCAATCGATGCCAATCAGATTGTCAATCGTATGTCGTTAGATGAAAAACTCGGCCAGATGCTGATGCCTGATTTTAGAAATTGGCAAAAGGAAGGCGAGTCCTCTCCGCAAGCCCTTACAGAAATGAATGATGAAGTCGCCAGCCTCGTCAAGAAATATCAATTCGGAGGCATCATCCTTTTTGCAGAAAATGTAAAAACAACAAAACAAACTGTCCAACTGACAGACGATTACCAAAAGGCAAGTCCAAAAATCCCGCTCATGCTGAGTATTGATCAGGAAGGCGGCATTGTAACGAGGTTAGGGGAGGGCACTAATTTCCCAGGGAATATGGCGCTGGGCGCAGCCAGAAGCAGAATCAATGCGTATCAGACCGGCAGCATCATCGGGAAAGAGCTCTCTGCCTTAGGCATCAATACAGATTTCAGCCCTGTCGTGGACATTAACAATAATCCCGATAATCCTGTAATCGGCGTACGGTCATTTAGCTCCAATCGAGAACTGACATCACGTCTCGGTTTATACACGATGAAAGGGTTGCAGCGGCAGGATATCGCGTCTGCCCTCAAACATTTCCCGGGACATGGAGACACGGACGTTGACAGCCATTATGGACTGCCGCTCGTTTCCCATGGCCAAGAACGGCTTCGTGAGGTCGAACTTTATCCTTTTCAAAAAGCAATTGATGCTGGTGCTGATATGGTGATGACAGCCCATGTTCAGTTTCCCGCCTTTGATGACACCACTTACAAAAGCAAACTCGATGGATCGGACATTCTGGTTCCAGCTACACTTTCGCAAAAAGTGATGACAGGTCTTCTTCGTCAGGAAATGGGCTTTAATGGGGTCATCGTTACCGATGCGCTCAATATGAAGGCAATTGCAGATCATTTCGGACAGGAGGAGGCTGTGGTCATGGCCGTAAAAGCTGGTGTCGATATTGCATTAATGCCAGCCTCAGTCACTTCAATGAAAGAAGAACAGAAATTCGCACGTGTCATTCAAGCTTTGAAAGAAGCCGTGAAAAACGGGGATATTCCTGAACAACAAATCAACAAATCAGTTGAAAGAATCATTTCCCTGAAAATAAAACGCGGCATGTATCCAGCACGAAACAGCGACAGTACAAAAGAAAAAATAGCCAAAGCCAAAAAAATCGTAGGAAGCCAGCAGCACCTGAAAGCAGAGAAAAAAATAGCTGAAAAAGCAGTAACTGTATTAAAAAATGAACAGCACACTTTGCCGTTCAAGCCTAAAAAAGGCAGCCGAATCTTAATTGTGGCACCTTACGAAGAACAAACTGCTTCAATCGAACAAACCATTCACGATCTCATCAAGCGAAAGAAAATCAAACCCGTATCCCTCAGCAAAATGAACTTTGCCAACCAAGTATTTAAGGCCGAGCATGAAAAACAAGTAAAAGAGGCTGATTATATCATTACCGGCTCCTATGTCGTCAAAAATGACCCTGTCGTCAACGACGGTGTCATCGACGACACAATATCAGATTCAAGCAAATGGGCCACCGTGTTTCCGAGAGCTGTCATGAAAGCCGCACTGCAGCACAACAAACCATTTGTCTTAATGAGCCTGCGCAACCCCTATGACGCAGCCAATTTCGAAGAAGCAAAAGCACTGATTGCAGTCTATGGCTTTAAAGGATACGCAAATGGCAGTTATCTTCAACCTAATATTCCGGCCGGAGTGATGGCGATATTCGGCCAGGCAAAACCTAAAGGCACACTTCCAGTTGACATTCCGTCAGTCACGAAACCAGGGAACACCCTTTACCCATTTGGCTACGGATTAAATATCAAAACGGGAAGACCGCTTTAATAAGGAGGGACACATGAGAAAAACAATATTCGCTTTTCTGACAGGGCTCATGATGTTCGGAACGATAACCGCTGCCTCTGCTTCACCCGATTCAAAGAATCAAACGGCTAAAAAACCTAAAGTCCAGACTGGGATAGACACGCTCTTGCCAGACTATAAAAAACAGCTCAAGGGAAAACGTATCGGACTGATCACCAATCCAACCGGAGTAAACGCATCTCTGAAAAGCAGTGTCGATATCCTTTACGAGAACCCGGATATCAAACTGACAGCTTTATTCGGCCCTGAACACGGCGTCCGCGGTGACGCCCAGGCTGGAGACGAAGTAGGCTCTTACATTGACGAAAAAACCGGGGTTCCCGTATACAGCCTCTACGGAAAAACGAAAAAACCGACTCCAGAAATGCTGAAAAATGTCGATATTCTAATGTTTGACATTCAGGATGTCGGGACCCGTTTCTACACGTACATTTATACAATGGCATACGCAATGGAAGCCGCTAAAGAAAACGGCATTCCATTTATGGTGCTAGACCGTCCGAATCCCCAAGGCGGGAATCATATTGAAGGGCCAATCTTAGAACCTGAATACGCCTCATTTGTCGGATTGTATCCCATTCCATTGAAGCATGGGATGACGATAGGCGAATTGGCTTTACTGTTCAACAAAGAATTTGATATTGATGCCGATCTTACAGTGGTAAAAATGAAACACTGGAAACGAAAAATGGATTTTGACGATACCCGATTGCCTTTCGTCCTCCCTTCGCCTAACATGCCGACGGTGGAAAGCACATTTGTTTATCCTGCAACCGGGCTGATTGAAGGAACAAATATATCCGAAGGGCGAGGGACAACAAAGCCATTCGAATTGATCGGAGCTCCCTTTATCAAAAGCACAGAACTTGAAGAAACATTAAACAGCCTCCATTTGCCGGGCGTAACATTTAGGGCAGCATCCTTCACACCGACGTTTTCTAAACATCAAGGAACGCTTTGCCACGGTGTGCAGCTCTATGTGACAGACAGAGATAAGTTTGAAGCCGTTAAAACGGGTCTTTCAGTCATTAAAACCATACACGATCTCTATCCTGAGGATTTTGAGTTCCTGTCAACAGGTTCATTCGATAAACTGGCAGGCAACGGCTGGATCAGGACAAAAATTGAAAATGGAACTTCGGTTGAGGGCATCATAAACAGCTATGAAAAAACACTCCAACAATTCAGCAAAACAAGAAAAAAATATCTCATTTATTAGAACGTAAGCATCGTATGTTACACGTGTAACATATTCTTACTGAACGAAAGACCCTTACTTTTACACATAAGTAAGGGTTTTTTTCATGCTAAAAACCCACCCGCTTTATATAGGAAAACTTTCATTTATTTGGTACAATTTTTATTGAAAATGATTATCAATTGAAAGCTTCTGAAAAGGTGGTCTACTCGTGCAAAATGCAGTGATTTATCAACCGATACAAATTGAATATCTAAAAAAGACAAGTGATCTCTTCTCAGAACAGCAATTAGCCGATTCATTCGTGCTGATTTTTCATTTAAAAGGAAACGGCTATATTTCGATCGGAACAAACACCAATCCTCTGCAAAAAAAGACACTTTATGTTTGTCCGCCTAACGAGACCTTTGGCTTTATGCCAGCAGCCGATGGACATATAGATGCCTGTCTGATCAGGCTTCAAAGCTATATCAAGGAAGCCGGCCAAGATATTTACACACCGTGCACAGAATCGGAATTAGCCAAACTGAAGCTTATGAATGTTTCACATATCGAAAATCTTGCAGTCCGGCTTCAAGAGCTTGCCGCACTATGGAATGAATCGTCTCAGCTTTCTCAGCTAAAATGTGTGATTGAAGTACAAAGCCTGATTTATGATCTTTTTACTGCCAGTTTATCTGATCAAACGGATACACATTCAGCAATCGAAAAAACAAAACACTATATCGAAACACATGCCGATACAAAAATCACGCTTGCCCAGCTGTCGCAAATGGCAGGAATCAGTGCCAAACACTAC
The DNA here is from genome assembly GCF_037963335.1 of Bacillus sp. PS108. Lineage (NCBI taxonomy): Bacteria > Bacillati > Bacillota > Bacilli > Caryophanales > Bacillaceae > Bacillus > Bacillus sp. PS108. The sequence goes on along the minus strand of NZ_CP150155.1, from coordinate 183,885 downwards.
AGTGAAAGCTTTAAAAAATGGACAGGACAGAGCGTAACAGAATTTATTACGAAAACACGAATCACAAAGGCAAAACGGCTCATGGCAAAATCAAACTGCAAATTGAAAGAAATCGCACACCAAACCGGTTATCAAGATGAATTTTATTTCAGCAGAATCTTTAAAAAATATACAGGCTGTTCACCTACAAGCTATATGAAAAAACGCCGAAAGAAAATCGCCGCATACGGAAGGGGCACAATGGGCCATCTCATCCCTCTTCACCACATACCTTTTGCGGCCGCTCTGCATCCGAAATGGACGTCTTACTACTATCAGCATTATTCGACAGATATACCCGTCCAGCTCAGTGCATACCGGTTTAATGAAAAGTGGGAAGAAAACCTGTACACGTTATCGCAGGCAGAACCAGATGTGATTGTCAGCATGGATTCTATTTCTCCAGAAGAACAAGATCGCCTGAATCGCATCGCAGAAGTCATGTACCTTCCTTCAGAAGAAAGCTGGAGAACCCACTTTCTGCAAACTGCCTCATTTTTAAAGGAGGAGTCCGAAGCAGAAAAGTGGCTAGCGGATTATGACCAGCAGACAACAGCCGCCAAAAAAACACTTCAGCACGTTCAAGGGCTGCGTTTTCTCTTTTTGAGGCTGCATAAGCAAAACTTCTATCTGGCACATAACCGAAGTGTCCGCGAAGTTTTCTTTGGGGATTTAGGATTCAGCTCGGCAACAACGGCTGACACACCTTCAGAACAAGCGATTTCGTTAGAAAATATCGCAAATTACCAAGCTGACTGTATGATGCTTTTTCTTTTTAAAGAGCCGGAGACCATAGCTTACTACCAGCAATTACAGCAGACAGAAGCATGGCAAAACCTAAGCGCGGTACGAGATAACCGTGTTTATCTTCTATCCCTTGACCCGTGGAATGAATACTCAGCTTGCGGGCACGAACGCATCGTTCAGCAAACTGTTTCTTTACTATCCGGAGATTGTCCATGATAAATCAGGAATTTGTCCATGGTGTTATATCTGTTCATTCTCTATAATTCCAATTGATAATAGTTATCAATTGAACAGGAGGCTCTATAGATGAAAAAGATATCTCTTACCTTATTAATCTTGCTTCTCGCGCTGACGGCGGCAGCTTGCGGCAGCAAAAATGAATCAACTGCCAGCAAGGCAAGCGGCACAGCATCTGAGAAGAAGAAAATTGAATATCTTGATAAAACATATGAAGTAACTGTACCGACAGACAAAATCGCCATTACGGGAAGCGTTGAATCAATGGAAGACGCGAAATTGCTTGACGTTCATCCGCAAGGCGCAATTTCATTCTCCGGCAAATTCCCTGATATGTTCAAAGACATCACTGATAAAGCCGAACCAACCGGAGAAAAAATGGAGCCAAATATTGAAAAGATTCTTGAAATGAAGCCTGATGTTATCCTTGCTTCAACAAAGTTTCCGGAAAAAACGCTGCAAAAAATCAGCACAGCAGGCACGACGATCCCAGTTTCTCATATCTCTTCAAACTGGAAGGAAAACATGATGCTGCTTGCCCAGCTGACCGGAAAAGAGAAAAAAGCAAAGAAAATTATTGCAGACTATGAACAAGATCTAAAAGAAACAAAAACAAAAATCAACGATAAAGCGAAAGATTCAAAAGCGCTTGTCATTAGAATTAGACAAGGCAACATTTACATTTACCCTGAACAGGTGTATTTCAACTCCACACTATACGGTGATTTAGGCCTTAAGGCGCCTAACGAAGTAAAAGCTGCAAAAGCGCAAGAGCTGATTTCATTAGAAAAATTAAGTGAAATGAACCCGGACCATATTTTCGTCCAATTTTCTGATGATGAAAATGCAGATAAACCTGATGCCTTAAAAGATTTAGAGAAAAATCCAATCTGGAAAAGCCTTAAAGCAGTCAAAGAAGACCATGTGTATGTCAACTCAGTGGACCCTCTCGCACAAGGCGGCACAGCTTGGAGCAAAGTCCGTTTCCTGAAAGCGGCTGCTGAAAAATTGACACAAAACTAATTCAGAGTAGGTTTTTGTATGTATTCAAAACAGTGGACACGTATCATATTGATTACTTCTCCATTTGCTATAACGCTGTCACTTTTACTTTCAATCCTTTATGGGGCAAAGCATCTTAGCACAGATATTGTTTTTACATCTCTTATTCATTTCGATCCGGGAAACACAGACCATCAAATTATATGGCATTCCCGGATTCCAAGGGCTGCCGGCGCTCTGCTCATAGGGGCAGCCCTTGCTGTTTCTGGAGCGCTTATGCAGGGCATTACGCGCAATTATTTAGCTTCGCCATCCATTATGGGTGTTTCAGATGGTTCAGCGTTTATCATTACGCTTTGCATGGTTCTGCTCCCGCAATCATCTTCGATTGAAATGATGATATACTCTTTTATCGGCTCAGCGTTAGGAGCTGTGTTAGTATTCGGCCTTGCCGCCATGATGCCAAACGGATTTACCCCCGTGCAGCTCGCCATCATCGGCACAGTCACAAGCATGCTGCTCAGCAGCTTATCAGCGGCCATGTCGATTTATTTTCAAATTTCTCAGGATCTCAGTTTCTGGTACAGTGCCAGACTTCATCAAATGAGTCCGGATTTCCTGAAGCTCGCCGCTCCGTTTTTCCTGATTGGCATTATAATGGCCATTTCTCTCAGCAAAAAGGTAACCGCTGTATCATTAGGGGACGACATTTCTAAAAGCCTGGGGCAAAAGAAAAAAACCATTAAAATCATGGCGATGCTTTCCGTCATCATTTTAACCGGCAGTGCCGTAGCGCTGGCCGGAAAAATTGCGTTTGTCGGGTTGGTTGTTCCCCATATCACGAGATTTCTCGTCGGCTCTGATTACAGCAGGCTGATTCCGTGCTCCTGTATTTTGGGCGGAATCTTTTTAACCCTGTGTGATCTCGCAAGCAGATTTATCAACTATCCGTTTGAAACACCGATTGAGGTCGTAACATCCATTATCGGCGTACCTTTCTTCCTTTATTTAATTAAACGAAAAGGAGGGGAGCAAAATGGCTAAAAAATATGCATTGTTCATCGCTTTGATTCTTGTTGTCAGTTATTTCAGCTTAACGAGCGGATCATTTTCTGTTCGTCCTGCTGAGCTGCTCTCCACTCTTTTTCAAATCGACCCGAATCCGCAATATGAAATTTTGCTGTTCGATTTAAGGCTCCCGCGGGTTGTCATGGCTGCTATTATTGGACTCGGTCTTGGCATTGCAGGCGCTGTTATCCAGGCCATCACGAGAAACGGGCTTGCTGATCCTGGAATTCTCGGAATCAACGCAGGGGCAGGAGCCGGCATTGTAGCGTTTATGCTCTTATTCCAAGGCCAGAAGGAAGTGACATCCATAGCTGCAGCGATGGGAATGCCGCTCTTTGGATTGATAGGCGGGCTCATCGCGGCGATCCTGATTTACATATTTGCATGGCACAGAGGCAATTTAGATTCAGGAAGAATTATTCTGGTAGGGATTGCGATCAATTCAGGATTCAGCGCCCTGTCTTTGTTTTTATCTTTAAAAATGGACCCGCAAGACTATCAAATGGCCATGGTGTGGAAAAACGGAAGCATCTGGTCTGCTAACTGGACGTATATCACAGCCGTACTCCCATGGATGCTGCTGTTTATACCGATTCTTATCGGCAAATCCCGCCTGCTCGACACCATTCGTTTTGATGAAGACACAGTCAGAAGCCTCGGCATTTCATCAAATAAAGAAAAAACCATCCTGCTCGTAGCCTGTGTAGCAATCATCAGCGCCTGTGTCTCCGTAGCGGGAAGCATGGCGTTTGTCGGCTTAATTGCTCCCCATATCTCACGGAGACTGGCTGGCGTCGAACATCGCTATATCCTGCCACTGAGCGGTTTAATCGGGATGCTTCTTGTGATAAGCGCAGACTTTGCCGGAAAACTGTTTTTTCAGCCCGCAGAAGTTCCCGCAGGCATCATTTTGGCGATCCTCGGAGTTCCTTATTTCTTATATCTGCTTTTCAAGCAAAAAAAGGGGGAGAATGCTTGAAAGGATCTCTTTCAGAACACAAAGCCGGCAACAGGAGGTTCACGCTGTACCTTCCTCCTTCCTACAGCACAGACAGCAGGAGATTTCCTGCTGTTTATGTGCAAGATGGCAGTTCTTTGTTCCAAAACCAAATCGAATTATTAGAAAACGCATTTCAACAGCGAAGGCTGCCTAAACTCGTGCTGATCGGTATCGAACCCGAAAACCGGCTTGATGAATACACCCCATGGCCGGCTGCATCACTCAGTGATCGGTTCACGGACTTCGGCGGAATGGGATATCACTATCTGTCTGATATAACGAACCAGTTCATTCCGCTAATCGAAGAAAACTGGAACGTCACCAGGGAACCGCAGTCAAGAGGAATGATCGGTGCCTCATTAGGCGGCCTCATCTCAATGTTCGCCATATTAAAATATCCGTCAATGTTCGGGAAAATAGGCTCTATATCAGGTTCATACTGGTACGAGAACGCAGCGGAAACCATTCATATATCTTCTTTAAAGCCCGGCACTGCACGTGTTTTCATGTCTATCGGGAGTGAAGAAGGCCGTGAAAAACAATCCATTCAGCGACATATGCTGAAAAAAACAAAGCAAGTTCATCAAAGTCTAAAAGAAAAAGGCTTCACTGAAGACCAGTTGTGTCTTTCAATTGAAAAAGGAGCGGTGCACCACCGCAAGTATTTCTGCAAACAGTTCATCAACGCGCTCGAATGGCTATACGGAAAAAACCGCTCAACCCTATGAGCGGTTTTTTTATGCTTTCTGCAACATTGGTTTTAATTCAAAACGATTCAGCATATAGCCAAACAAAGCAGCCAATATCTGCTGAAACAGCATGCCGATCACAACAGGAACGGCAACCTGAGACGGGAAGAACGTAACGGCAAGAACTGCGCCGGCACTAATATTCCTCATGCCTCCCGTAAATATAAGAGAGACTATTTCCTCTTGCCGCCTTTTCATCATTTTTCCGATCAGCCAAGCAGCGGCATAGCCTGTTAACGCGATAAAGAATACCGTTACAGCTATTCCTGCAAATCTCAAATCAATGGATTTGAAATAAGGAGCAATCGCTGAACTGTTAATCGCAATCACTGCCATCAAGCAAAGCTTTGAAAAAGGCGACAGCGCACTGCTCACAGACGCAGTTCTTTCTGGAGATGACATCTGATTAAACAGCATGCCCAGAAAAGAAGGAATCACGACCATTACAATCAGACCTTTCATCATTCCCCACACATCCATATGAACCTGAGCGCCGGCCAGCAATGAAAGACTCAGCGGTACGATTAGCGGTGACAGCACAGTATCAACTAAAATAATCGAAAGTGTCAAACCGACATTCCCTTTGTACATCGCTGCCCAAATCAAGCTTGTAATCCCCGTAGGAATCACAACAGCCAATGTTAAACCGGTAATCGTCAAAGGATCACCTTTAAATATAAGATGGCCGCTGCCCCAAGCAAAAAGCGGCATGAAAATATGAAGAACGAATAGTGCAAGAATCATAGGGAGAGGATGAGACAATGCATGTCTCAAAGATTGAAAGTTCGCGCTCAAACTGCCTGCAAACGTAATAAAAGCAAAGATCCAAGGCACAGCCCATTCATACCCATTTAAAAACTGAGACAGCAGCACGCCCAACACCACACTAGTCGGCGTTAACAGCGGCATCACTCTCCCCAATACACGGTTCAGCTTCTGAAGCATCATATGCAAGTCCCCTATTTAAAATTTCTCTTCTCTCTATTATATCAATGCTGCTTAAGTGTATGTTATATAAAAAAGCCCAGATCTCATTCATCTGGGCTTCTCTATTTTATGCCATCTGTTTCATTAGAGATTTACTCGCTTTATTCAAACCTTTTAACTCAGCTTCAATGCCTTGTTCCTTAAACTTCGCAACAATCTTATCAAGTGCGGCCGCACCAGAATCGTCCCATACGTGAGCTTCAGTTAAGTCAATCACAACCCGCTCAATATCCTCTTGATATATAAACGCATTCGTAAGATCAGTCACTGACGCAAAAAAGATTTGCCCCTTCACTTGATACGTTCTAAGCTTTTGATCCTCTGCATGAGAAACGATTTTCAGCTTCGAGATTTTTGCTACAAAGAACACGGCACTTAAAAGAACACCGACAAATACACCCTTAGATAAGTCATCCGTCACAACAACCGTAACCACAGTCACAACCGTGACAATCGAGTCCGTGAGCGGCGCTTTTTTGAGACCTTTTAAAGAAGACCAATCAAAAGTGCCGACAGACACCATAACCATTACAGCCACTAACGCCGCCATTGGGAT
>NZ_CP150155.1:165000-167500 GCF_037963335.1 Bacillus sp. PS108 | reverse complement strand
ATCCAGCCGCACCTTCCGATACGGCTACCTTGTTACGACTTCACCCCAATCATCTGTCCCACCTTCGGCGGCTGGCTCCTAAAAGGTTACCTCACCGACTTCGGGTGTTACAAACTCTCGTGGTGTGACGGGCGGTGTGTACAAGGCCCGGGAACGTATTCACCGCGGCATGCTGATCCGCGATTACTAGCGATTCCAGCTTCACGCAGTCGAGTTGCAGACTGCGATCCGAACTGAGAACAGATTTGTGGGATTGGCTTAACCTCGCGGTTTCGCTGCCCTTTGTTCTGTCCATTGTAGCACGTGTGTAGCCCAGGTCATAAGGGGCATGATGATTTGACGTCATCCCCACCTTCCTCCGGTTTGTCACCGGCAGTCACCTTAGAGTGCCCAACTGAATGCTGGCAACTAAGATCAAGGGTTGCGCTCGTTGCGGGACTTAACCCAACATCTCACGACACGAGCTGACGACAACCATGCACCACCTGTCACTCTGCCCCCGAAGGGGACGTCCTATCTCTAGGATTGTCAGAGGATGTCAAGACCTGGTAAGGTTCTTCGCGTTGCTTCGAATTAAACCACATGCTCCACCGCTTGTGCGGGCCCCCGTCAATTCCTTTGAGTTTCAGTCTTGCGACCGTACTCCCCAGGCGGAGTGCTTAATGCGTTAGCTGCAGCACTAAGGGGCGGAAACCCCCTAACACTTAGCACTCATCGTTTACGGCGTGGACTACCAGGGTATCTAATCCTGTTCGCTCCCCACGCTTTCGCTCCTCAGCGTCAGTTACAGACCAGAGAGTCGCCTTCGCCACTGGTGTTCCTCCACATCTCTACGCATTTCACCGCTACACGTGGAATTCCACTCTCCTCTTCTGCACTCAAGTTCCCCAGTTTCCAATGACCCTCCCCGGTTGAGCCGGGGGCTTTCACATCAGACTTAAGAAACCGCCTGCGAGCCCTTTACGCCCAATAATTCCGGACAACGCTTGCCACCTACGTATTACCGCGGCTGCTGGCACGTAGTTAGCCGTGGCTTTCTGGTTAGGTACCGTCAAGGTACCGCCCTATTCGAACGGTACTTGTTCTTCCCTAACAACAGAGCTTTACGATCCGAAAACCTTCATCACTCACGCGGCGTTGCTCCGTCAGACTTTCGTCCATTGCGGAAGATTCCCTACTGCTGCCTCCCGTAGGAGTCTGGGCCGTGTCTCAGTCCCAGTGTGGCCGATCACCCTCTCAGGTCGGCTACGCATCGTTGCCTTGGTGAGCCGTTACCTCACCAACTAGCTAATGCGCCGCGGGTCCATCTGTAAGTGGTAGCCGAAGCCACCTTTTATGTTTGAACCATGCGGTTCAAACAACCATCCGGTATTAGCCCCGGTTTCCCGGAGTTATCCCAGTCTTACAGGCAGGTTACCCACGTGTTACTCACCCGTCCGCCGCTAACATCAGGGAGCAAGCTCCCGTCTGTCCGCTCGACTTGCATGTATTAGGCACGCCGCCAGCGTTCGTCCTGAGCCAGGATCAAACTCTCCGATAAAGTAGTTTGACTGACTACGCACATCGCTGTGCGATTTTTAAAAACTGAATTAACAGGTACGTTTTGTCTTGTTTAGTTTTCAAAGATCATTTTGTTTGTCCGCTTTGTTAAAGCAACTTTATTAGTATACAACGTCACTTCTTCAAAGTCAACAACTTTTTTAAAACTTTTGGTGGAGCCTAGCGGGATCGAACCGCTGACCTCCTGCGTGCAAAGCAGGCGCTCTCCCAGCTGAGCTAAGGCCCCATAAAAATGGTCGGGAAGACAGGATTCGAACCTGCGACCCCATGGTCCCAAACCATGTGCTCTACCAAGCTGAGCTACTTCCCGATTTCCTATCTATTCTATTAAAAGATATGGCGCGCCCGAGAGGAGTCGAACCCCTAACCTTTTGATCCGTAGTCAAACGCTCTATCCAATTGAGCTACGGGCGCAATTCAATTTACAATATCCCGTTGGGATAAATGGAGCGGAAGACGGGATTCGAACCCGCGACCCCCACCTTGGCAAGGTGGTGTTCTACCACTGAACTACTTCCGCATATCGCAATAAAAAAAGCTTTCTCCTTATGAGAAACCTTGGTAATAATACATTTAATAAAGCTTCCAAGCGGGCTCGAACCGCTGACCTCTTCCTTACCATGGAAGTGCTCTACCTGCTGAGCTATGGAAGCAATGGCTCCGCAGGTAGGATTCGAACCTACGACCGATCGGTTAACAGCCGATAGCTCTACCACTGAGCTACTGCGGAATAATATAAAGCTTCATAAACAAACATGGTAGAATTAATAAATCTGCTTGGCGGCGTCCTACTCTCACAGGGGGAAACCCCCGACTACCATCGGCGCTGAAGAGCTTAACTTCCGTGTTCGGTATGGGAACGGGTGTGACCTCTTCGCTATCGCCACCAAACAAATTGAGAGTGTTCTCTCAAAACTAGATAACAGGTGTGACATCATTC
>NZ_CP150155.1:35000-162500 GCF_037963335.1 Bacillus sp. PS108 | reverse complement strand
ACGTGTTCCGCCGTACTCAGGATCCACTCAGGAGAGAACGAAGTTTTGACTACAGGGCTGTTACCTCCTATGGCGGGCCTTTCCAGACCTCTTCATCTACCTCGTTCTTTTGTAACTCCGTACAGAGTGTCCTACAACCCCAAGAGGCAAGCCTCTTGGTTTGGGCTGATCCCGTTTCGCTCGCCGCTACTCAGGGAATCGCATTTGCTTTCTCTTCCTCCGGGTACTTAGATGTTTCAGTTCCCCGGGTCTGCCTTCTCATATCCTATGAATTCAGATATGGATACCACTCCATTACGAGTGGTGGGTTTCCCCATTCGGAAATCTCCGGATCAAAGCTTGCTTACAGCTCCCCGAAGCATATCGGTGTTCGTCCCGTCCTTCATCGGCTCCTAGTGCCAAGGCATCCACCGTGCGCCCTTTCTAACTTAACCGTTAAAAAGAATCACTATGTGATATCTTGTGTTACTAATTGAATGTGATGTCTACTGTTATCTAGTTTTCAAAGAACACGTTTCGAAGGAATGATCCTTCAAAACTAAACAAGACAGGGAACGTTCTGTTTATAAGACCCAAGGTCTTATATTCCGTATAATATCCTTAGAAAGGAGGTGATCCAGCCGCACCTTCCGATACGGCTACCTTGTTACGACTTCACCCCAATCATCTGTCCCACCTTCGGCGGCTGGCTCCTAAAAGGTTACCTCACCGACTTCGGGTGTTACAAACTCTCGTGGTGTGACGGGCGGTGTGTACAAGGCCCGGGAACGTATTCACCGCGGCATGCTGATCCGCGATTACTAGCGATTCCAGCTTCACGCAGTCGAGTTGCAGACTGCGATCCGAACTGAGAACAGATTTGTGGGATTGGCTTAACCTCGCGGTTTCGCTGCCCTTTGTTCTGTCCATTGTAGCACGTGTGTAGCCCAGGTCATAAGGGGCATGATGATTTGACGTCATCCCCACCTTCCTCCGGTTTGTCACCGGCAGTCACCTTAGAGTGCCCAACTGAATGCTGGCAACTAAGATCAAGGGTTGCGCTCGTTGCGGGACTTAACCCAACATCTCACGACACGAGCTGACGACAACCATGCACCACCTGTCACTCTGCCCCCGAAGGGGACGTCCTATCTCTAGGATTGTCAGAGGATGTCAAGACCTGGTAAGGTTCTTCGCGTTGCTTCGAATTAAACCACATGCTCCACCGCTTGTGCGGGCCCCCGTCAATTCCTTTGAGTTTCAGTCTTGCGACCGTACTCCCCAGGCGGAGTGCTTAATGCGTTAGCTGCAGCACTAAGGGGCGGAAACCCCCTAACACTTAGCACTCATCGTTTACGGCGTGGACTACCAGGGTATCTAATCCTGTTCGCTCCCCACGCTTTCGCTCCTCAGCGTCAGTTACAGACCAGAGAGTCGCCTTCGCCACTGGTGTTCCTCCACATCTCTACGCATTTCACCGCTACACGTGGAATTCCACTCTCCTCTTCTGCACTCAAGTTCCCCAGTTTCCAATGACCCTCCCCGGTTGAGCCGGGGGCTTTCACATCAGACTTAAGAAACCGCCTGCGAGCCCTTTACGCCCAATAATTCCGGACAACGCTTGCCACCTACGTATTACCGCGGCTGCTGGCACGTAGTTAGCCGTGGCTTTCTGGTTAGGTACCGTCAAGGTACCGCCCTATTCGAACGGTACTTGTTCTTCCCTAACAACAGAGCTTTACGATCCGAAAACCTTCATCACTCACGCGGCGTTGCTCCGTCAGACTTTCGTCCATTGCGGAAGATTCCCTACTGCTGCCTCCCGTAGGAGTCTGGGCCGTGTCTCAGTCCCAGTGTGGCCGATCACCCTCTCAGGTCGGCTACGCATCGTTGCCTTGGTGAGCCGTTACCTCACCAACTAGCTAATGCGCCGCGGGTCCATCTGTAAGTGGTAGCCGAAGCCACCTTTTATGTTTGAACCATGCGGTTCAAACAACCATCCGGTATTAGCCCCGGTTTCCCGGAGTTATCCCAGTCTTACAGGCAGGTTACCCACGTGTTACTCACCCGTCCGCCGCTAACATCAGGGAGCAAGCTCCCATCTGTCCGCTCGACTTGCATGTATTAGGCACGCCGCCAGCGTTCGTCCTGAGCCAGGATCAAACTCTCCGATAAAGTAGTTTGACTGACTACGCACATCGCTGTGCGATTTATAAAAAAATGAATCAACAGGTACGTTTTGTCTTGTTTAGTTTTCAAAGATCATTACCGCTGCTTAACGAAGCAGCTTTATTACTATAACATTTAGCTTCTTTTAAGTCAACAACTTTTTTCAAAGTACTTAATGAAGCTTTTAGTTGATGTCAGCTGTTTATCAGCGACGAATAATAATATATCACGGATATTATCAAAAGGTCAACACCCAATTTAGGCTGTATGTGAAGAGACATTTTATCGGTTATATTCAATTGTCCATGCTCATAAGATGTAAAACAAGAATGATGGACAAGATAAGGAGGCATCATCAGTGAATCACTTCTATGTGTGGCACATTAAACGGGTAAAACAATTAATTATTATACTTATCGCCGCATTTGCAGCTGCCAGCTTTTTTTATATCCAAAGAGCTGTCCCGCTTCCCGTGTTTTCAACTGACACTGGACCTAAAGCCATTTATAAAGGAGAAACAGACTCTAAAGATATTGCACTTACTTTCGATATCAGCTGGGGTGATGAGAGAGCAGAACCGATACTTAATACTCTGAAAGCACACGGGATTAAAAACGCAACGTTTTTCCTGTCCGCTTCTTGGGCAGAACGCCATCCCGACACAGTGGCCCGTATCGTAAAGGACGGCCATCAAATCGGGAGCATGGGCTACGCTTATAAAAACTATGCCAATTTAGAGAGCAGCGAAATAAAAAAGGACATGAACCGTGCGCAAACAGCCTTTGAAAAGTTAGGGGTCAAAGACATACAGCTATTAAGACCCCCTACCGGCCAATTCAATAAGAATGTTCTAAAGGTCGCAAAGCAATACAATTATACAGTCGTTCATTACAGTGTGAACTCTCAAGACTGGACAAATCCCGGAGTTGAAAAAATCATCGACAATGTGACCAAGCAAGTTTCCGGTGGAGACATTATTCTTTTACATGCCTCCGATTCTGCAAAACAAACAGAAGAAGCATTGCCTGATATCATCCATCAGCTGAAAGAAAAAGGATTAAAAAATGTAACCGTGGGTGATCTCATCGCAAATTCTGATGCCAAATCCGCAGAGGTAAAGTAATTACTTTGCTGCAAACTTCGGCAGCATCAGCAATTGGAAGGCATTACATGCCATTAACGGAAAAAGCATTAAATAAAGCCAGTCCTCATCATTTACTCTTAATGCAGGGAACCATTCTAATGCGGTAATCACAACCATCAAAAATAACGATGACACAAATGTTTTCTTAGAGGACTGCTTTTGCTTTATATAAGCTGTAATCACTCCAAAGATCAATAAAAACACCGGTAACCACGCATAGCCAGCCAGCGATTCTCCGCTCTCTCCAAAAAATAAAAAACGCACGTACATTAAATCAAAAGCAACAAACAGGATGAAAAACAACTGCAGCAAATTCCACAAAGAGGAGGACCTTAATATCTCAAGCGCAAACCGATGAACTGTTAAAAACACGAAAAAACCCATTTGGCTGATCACACTGAAAATCATGCCTACACCGATAAACCAAAATAAAACAGAGAAAATCTGCCCCGCTTCAAATGTAAGAAACAGCCCTCTATATTCTCCCCATTTTAAAGCAAAACCCACAATACTCGTGATAAGCGCCCCGACAGCTAAAATAGAAAAGAAAAAACGAACTAAACCACGGCTTTTCATTTCTTTATTCATCCCCTCAAAAATCGCGAACAGCGATATTTTGTTATGTATAATTCCAAACAGATGAATCATATTAAAGGTAAGACAAGTATGTGAAAGGAGCTTAAGCATGTCAAAAGCCAAAACGCTATTGATGAGCTGTTTTTTGTTATTATCTGTAACAGCTTGCGCTCCAAAAGACCAAGCAGCGGATATGGACTATGATCAGACCAAAAAAATGGTTGTTGATATATTAAAAACTGATGATGGAAAGAAAGCTATTAAGGAATTATTAAATGATGATGCCATGAATGAAGCGCTGGTAATTGACCAAGATGCAATTAAAGGAACAATAGAAAAAACACTCACATCAAAAAAAGGTGAAGAATTTTGGAAAAACATCTTTGAAGACACTGATTTTGCTGAGGGATTTGCCAAAACTCTTCAAACAGAGCATGAAAAAGTGATTAAAAAGCTGATGAAGGATCCAGATTACCAGAAGATGCTGATGAGCGTTATGCAGGATCCCGGCATGGATAAAAAGTACAGCCAGCTGGCAAAAAGCCAAGAATTCCGCAGTTATTTAGAAGAGGTTATTAACGAAACACTTTCTAGTCCGCTTTACAAAAAGCAGTTCGAAGATGAGCTGAAAAAAGCAGCAAAAGACACAGCAAAAGAAAGTGAATAAAGGGAAAGCCGGGATCTGGAATCCCGGTTCACCTTTTATACCTGCACTGACATTTTTGCATCTATTTTTTTTGCGATGTCCTGATATATTTCTCCGATTGGATGATTTTCGTCATAAACAGACGGAGCAAATTGGTCCTTATCCCAATCGGGCTGTTTCAATGGGATTCTGCCGAGCAAAGGCACGTTTAGTTCCTCAGCCAGTTTATCTCCTCCGCCTTTTCCAAACACATATTCTCTTTCCCCTGTCTTTGCACTTTCATAATAAGCCATGTTCTCTATGACACCCACGACCTCATGATCGGTTTTAATCGCCATAGAGCCCGCTCTGGCTGCGACAAAAGCAGCTGTCGGATGTGGCGTAGATACGATAATTTCTTTGCAGCTCGGAAGCATTGTATGTACATCGAGAGCAACGTCCCCTGTACCAGGCGGAAGATCAAGAACGATATAGTCTACTTCTCCCCACTCTACTTCATGGAAAAAGTTATTCAGCATTTTGCCGAGCATCGGCCCTCTCCATACGACCGGGGCATTTTCTTCTACGAAAAAGCCCATTGACATGACCTTTACTCCAAAGCGTTCAACAGGAAGAAGTTTCTCTCCTTCAATTGTTGGACGCACAGTGATACCCATCATGTCCGGCACACTGAACCCATAAATATCCGCATCAATTAAACCAACCTTTTTCCCTAGACGAGCCAGAGAAATAGCTAGGTTTACTGACACAGTTGACTTGCCTACGCCGCCTTTTCCACTTGCTACAGCAAGAAAGACTGGCGGGTTATCCATATTTAATAATGTTTTTTTCTCAGCTGACGGCGCCCGGAATTTAGCAACCGTTTCTTCAGGCAGCTCTTCAAATCGAAGGCCGACTGTCTCAGCTCCTGCCCCTTTTAATACGTTTACGATCTCTTGCTGAATCTGCATTTGTTCTGCAGTTCCTGTTTTTGCAAGAGCGACTTTTACACTGATATGCCGTTTTTCAGGCTTTATTTTAATTTCCTTAACGGCATCCAATTCTCCCAGAGGTCTTTGAAGAAAAGGTTCGCGCATTTCTCCGACTAGTTTTCTTACTTCATCTTCTCTTATCATCGAACCTCACCCTTTTGTGTATTCGTTTACAATTATTATTATATCATACATAAATGGCGGGTGTCTTATGCTTAGAACCACAAGAAAACCCTCCATTACTCCGGAGGGTCTCCTTTTTCTGTGAAATATCGCAAAATGCCTTTATATATGGAAGATGCCACCTTGTCTTGATATTTCGGTTTACCGAGCAACGTTGCTTCACTTGGATTGGATAAAAATCCGACTTCTATAAGCGCCCCCGGTTTGGTGACGTTTTGCATTAAGTAGATACCATGAATCCGCTTTGCTTTCCGGGTTGTGTTTTCCAGATTTCTTCTCAGCTCATCCTGAATGTATTTTGCGACTTTCTCATTTTCCGCATATTTCCCGTAATAAAAGCTTTGGGCTCCGCTCCATTTTTGTGACGGAATCGCATTAAGATGAATGCTGATATAGAGCTCCGCCTCTGAATGGTTTATTAATTTGACTCGTTGTCTTAGATCCTCAGCTTTTCGTCGGCTATAGCCTTTTGTTCCTTCTGGAGCGAGATCAGTATCACTTTCTCTGGTCATGATAACAAGCGCTCCTTGTTCTTGAAGATAATCCCTGACTCTAAAGGCCACTTCCAGGGTAACATCCTTCTCTAACAGCTTTCCGCCGACTGCTCCGCCGTCAGGCCCGCCATGACCTGGATCTAGATAAATGATTTTACCGCTCAAGGGCAGGCTCCACGGCTTCCAAGAGTCGTTATTGCTGAACTGATACTTGAACAGAAATAGTAATATGATGAAGCCTAGCAAAAAACTGAGCCATTTAAGCTTTTTCCTCATCCCTTCCCCTCCCGCTTGTCCGTTATTACATAACTATGGGACAGGGCCGGGAAATATGATTACCGCATGCGAAGCTTACACTGTTTTTCTCTTTGAACAAACCCTGCTGTCCACCAATCTTTAATGAACTTGCGTGCCGCTTCATAAACAGTGTTTTTATCAAATGTTGCGTATTGCTCGTGTATCCAATTATAGAGATAATCAAAAAACTCCATACGTAGCTCTTCTTCTTCTCTTGCAGAGCGGGCACTGATACTCTGCATGGATTCTCCGTAATAGCCGAATATCCCAAAACGCCCGCCTAACAAATAAGCTTCAATCGCAAAATCAATACAGCCTTCAGTAATAATATCTCGTTCATCATGTAAAAATGGAAATAATGGTTCCAAACAATCCTTAACAGACTGGATAATTTGTCTCAGAGAGAGTTCTTTGAGCAAGTTCTTTTCTAATTCAAAATCCTTTTGGCGTTTCACATCCATAAAAGACAGTACTTCTGCCATATAAATTCACTCTCCTTTTACCAATTATTTTGAGGTTTGGATGATGAAACAATGCCCGAATTCGGTTGGAAATTCGCCCAAATGAAGGTGTAACATTGATAAAAAATCAGCTTTCTGCAGGGTGAGGAACAAATGTTCTGTAATTGGTTATGAAAAAAGCAGCCCCTCTAACAGGTCGCTGCTTTTCATACTTTCACGCTTCTTGTTGCAGAATATGTATGGATATATTGGTCTAATACAAACCCGCCTTTATCTTCATAAAAACCAGTAACGATAAAACCGGCATCAATCTGGCCTTTGATTTGGTCTTCTAAGGAATGGCCGAATTCCAGAGCCTCATTATTTTCGATCAGTTTTTTCACTTTATGTTTCGGAAGATCTTCTGGGTCAGCGTATGGAATGGAGTGTTTTACTTTTAAAACACCTTGCTGTTCTAATTCTGTATCAAACAGAAATACAACAGGATTGACAAAACCCGAGATTAGAATGCCGTTCCTTTTCAACACACGGTACGCTTCCTTCCATACCGGGAGGACATTCTCAACAAAAACATTGGCAACAGGATGTACAATGACATCAAATGATTCATCATTAAATACACTTAAATCGTCCATGCTTCCTTTGACAGTGTGTATCGTCAGACCATCTCGCTCAGCAATCATTCTATCCTGATTCAGCTGTTTTTCTGAGTTATCTAGTACGGTGACATCCGCGCCTGCGGCTGCCAAAACTGGACCCTGCTGGCCGCCGCCTGATGCTAAACAGAGTACTTTCAGACCTTTGACAGGCGGAAACCAATCCTTCGGTACATCTTTCATTGGTGTTACCCTTATATCCCAATTGCCTTTTTTTGCTTGTTCGATAACCTGCTGCTCAACAGCAACAGTCCATTCATTGCCTGTTTCTACTTTTTTATCCCAGGCTTTGCTATTATGAGCTACTAACGCATTCATGAATCTTCTCCTTACTTTAATGTATAGAGTATAACAAATATTTCTAGATTGATATCGCTTTCCCTTTGCATATTTAGAAAAAAGTTCATAAAAACGCAAAAAAATCACAAAGGAGATATGTGATTTATATCATCAGATTTACTTTTACTTCGTTACATAAAGCCATTAGCAATGAGAGCTATTGTTTCTCCGGGTTAATCAGCAGTGAACTTTAACGGATGAAATACAGTGGTTAAATGGAGCTGGGCTGTCGACATAACGATAATAAACATTGACCGAACTTCCAATTGAATAAAAATGAAAGCTATCATGATTTTT
The DNA here is from genome assembly GCF_037963335.1 of Bacillus sp. PS108. Lineage (NCBI taxonomy): Bacteria > Bacillati > Bacillota > Bacilli > Caryophanales > Bacillaceae > Bacillus > Bacillus sp. PS108. The sequence goes on along the minus strand of NZ_CP150155.1, from coordinate 154,288 downwards.
ACAGTGAGACCGTTTATAAACAAACAATTTGTTTAACCCCGTCAAGCGTCCGTTCAGTTGTTATTTTTATGCGGGCTGCCACGTTTTATTGAAAGAAAAAAGCTCCCAACCCAAGGTCGAGAGCTTTTTGAAAACGTAAAATTAACGTTTAGAGAACTGAGGTGCACGACGAGCGCCTTTAAGACCGTATTTTTTACGTTCTTTCATACGAGCGTCACGAGTCAGAAGACCTGCACGTTTAAGAGTTGTACGGTATTCTGGATCTGCTTCAAGCAAAGCACGAGCGATACCGTGACGGATTGCTCCAGCTTGACCAGATAGGCCGCCTCCATGTACGTTTACTAAAACATCATAAGTGCCAGCTGTTTCAGTCAAAGTTAATGGTTGTTTGATATCTTCGATTAAAGCTGCAGATGGGATATGTTCGCTGATTTCACGATTATTAACGACGATACGGCCTTCTCCTGGAACTAAACGCACACGCGCTACAGAGCTTTTACGACGGCCAGTACCGTAATATTGAACCTGTGCCAAATTGGTAACCTCCTTTTTAATTAACCGCGAAGTTCGTAAACTTCAGGTTTTTGTGCTTCGTGTGGATGCTCAGAACCACGGTATACGTTCAATTTTTTGAACATTTGACGACCTAGAGAACCTTTTGGAAGCATGCCTTTGATAGCAAGCTCAAGCATTTTCTCAGGGTAGTTTGTACGCATTTCAAGAGCAGTTCTTGATTTTAATCCGCCTGGATGTTGAGTGTGACGGTAGTAGATTTTGTCAGTTAACTTTTTACCAGTTAACTCGATTTTTTCAGCGTTGATGATGATCACATGATCTCCAGTATCAACGTGTGGTGTGTAAGTTGGTTTGTGTTTTCCGCGAAGGATAGCTGCAACTTCTGAAGAAAGACGACCTAAAGTCTTGCCAGCAGCATCAACAACTAACCACTTGCGTTCAATAGTACTTGCGTTAGCCATAGGTGTTGTACGCATTGAATTTCCCTCCTAAATGATCTGTCATTTTCAATAAACTTCGATTACGTTCTATTTCACAACACAATAAGTTCCGGGGCTTATCGTGGGGTTGAAATACATACCATATGATATCTTATAACTTTATGCAGACTCTGTCAAGAAAATATTATACACCTGGTTTAGTTGTCATAGTAAACGTTCCATAAATATAGCCCGTGCCCCGGCGCTGTGCGCCCTGCCGCTTCGCGATCCTTCGCTTCCAGCATGGATTTCACCTTATCGGGAGAAATTTTTCCAATACCTACATCAAGCAAAGTACCCGCAATAATTCTGACCATATTATATAAGAAACCGCTGCCTGTGATCCGCATTTGCAGGCCGTCAGCCGTCTCAGTCCAATCAAGTTCGTATATCGTTCTTACCTTGTCCTGCACTTCTGTTTTAGCCGCGCAAAAGCTCGTAAAATCATGTGTCCCTATAAGATGCTTTGCCGCTTCTCTCATGTCCTGCACATTAAGGCGATATGAAAAATGGTAAGCGTAATGCCGTTTAAATACGTCCGGGTGTTTCTCCGTGTATACAAAGTAGCGATATTCTTTTTTGACTGCGCTAAATCGTGCATGGAACCCATCATCCGCAATTTCTGCCTGTTTGACTGCGATATCGTCCGGAAGCAGTGCATTTAAGGCATATGGCCATCTCTCAGCCGGGATAGACAGCGGAGTGTCAAAATGAATCACCTGTCCGGCTGCGTGAACCCCGCTGTCTGTTCTTCCAGACGAAACGACCGGAATTCTGTCTTTTGACTTATGCAGGACAGCCAAAGCCTTCTCCAGTTCATCCTGAACCGTTCTTTTGCCCGGCTGAACCTGATAACCGTTAAACAAATGTCCGTCATAAGAAATCGTGCATTTCAGTCTCATACAGCACCTCTAAGCCCTTAAGAAAAATAACAAAGCAGCTAATACAATTAAGCTGACAATGACAGAAGTGTCTTTTCCTGTCCATACAAGCTTTCTATATTTCGTACGTCCTTCTCCGCCTTGATAGCCTCTTGCTTCCATTGCCACCGCAAGCTCTTCGGCGCGTTTAAATGCGCTGACGAAGAGCGGGACAAGAAGCGGGACAATAGCCTTCACTCTATCTTTGACAGGCCCGCTTGTAAAATCAACGCCTCGCGCCATCTGAGCCTTCATGATCTTATCTGTCTCCTCCATCAGTGTCGGAATAAACCGTAAAGAAATTGACATCATAAGAGCCAGCTCATGAACAGGAAGCTTTAATTTTTTCAATGGGTTCAGCAGCTGCTCCATTCCATCGGTAATCTCAATCGGTGTAGTCGTAAGCGTTAATAAGGTTGTGATTAAAATCAAATAGACGAATCTAAGAGAAATGAATATCCCCTGAACCAGACCGCCCTCATAGACTTTGAAAAAACCTATTTGAAAGATAATCGGTCCTTCATGTGTCATAAGGATGTGAAGAAGGAACGTAAAAAGGACAATCCAGATGATTGGCTTCAGCCCTTTCATTAAAAAAGAGAAAGGAACTCTTGTTAAAGAAACGACGCCAATTGTAAATAAACCAAGCAACGCATATGTCTGAACATTATTGGCTAAGAATACGATGCAGACAAATAAAAAGATCGTGATCAGTTTTGTTCTGGGGTCAAGCCGGTGCACAAGTGAAGTACCCGGTACATACTTGCCGATAATCATGCTGTCCATCATAAAGTCTTCTCCCCCTGAAAAAGAGCACGGATTTTGGCAGCGGCATCTTCGATTGTGAGCATAGGCTCATTAAATCTCACACCCAGTACAGCTTCAAGGTGTCTTTGGAATTTTATTGTTTCAGGAAGATCCAGCCCCCAGCCGGCCATCTCTTCACCCTTTAAAAACAGATCACGCGGACTGCCTGATGCTTGTATCGTTCCTTTATGCATAACAATCATTTCATCAGCGTATGCGGCTGCATCCTCCATGCTGTGTGTCACAAGGATCGTCGTCAGGTTCCCACGTTGATGAAGCTCATAAAACATGTCCATAATCTCTTTTCGCCCTCTTGGGTCCAATCCTGCAGTCGGTTCATCGAGAACAAGCACTTCAGGGTCCATTGCAAGTACGCCGGCAATTGCAACTCTGCGCATTTGTCCCCCGCTTAATTCAAAGGGTGACCTGTCCAAAAGCTCTTCTGATAAACCTACAAGCTGCAGCATCTCTCTCGCTTTTTGTTCAGCATCTTCTTTTTTAACACCAAAGTTCATCGGTCCGAATGAAATATCTTTAAGAACTGTTTCTTCGAATAATTGATGCTCAGGAAATTGGAAAACGATTCCGACTTTTTTACGAAGTTTTTTCAGATCTTTATTCTTTTTCCCTGCCTGAATGACAGTGCTGCCTAGTGATATCTGTCCCTTCGTCGGCTTCAGGAGACCATTTAGGTGCTGAAGAAGAGTGGACTTGCCAGAGCCTGTATGCCCGATAACGGCTACGTAGCTTCCTTCTTTAATCGATGCATTGATATCATACAGTGCTAGGCGCTCAAACGGCGTCTTCATCTGATAGCGATGCTCTACATCTTTGATTGTAATGTCCACAGCTCTTTCACCAGCCCTTCCTGAGTCAAATGGTTTTCTTCCAAAGCCAGTCCATTTTCTCTTAAAAGCTGGCTAAGCTGGAATGAGAAGGGTAAATCAAGCCCAATTCGAACAAGTTCTTTATTCAATTTAAAAATCTCTTCAGGCGGCCCTTCAGCATATTTTTTACCGCCATTCATGACAATGATCCTGTCTGCTTTTGCTGCCTCATTCAGATCATGTGTAATGGATATGACAGTCGCCATGCCCTGCTCTTTTAAATGTCTTACCGTTTCAAGCACTTCTTCTCGCCCGATCGGATCAAGCATGGATGTTGCTTCATCTAAGATAATAATATCAGGACGTGCGGCAATAACCCCCGCAATCGCAACTCTCTGCTTTTGGCCTCCGGAGAGATGGTGCGGCTCTTGATCGAGAAAATCTTGCATATTCACCTGTTTTACTGCCCAGTCTACTCTCTCAATCATTTCTTCCCGCGGTACACCATTGTTTTCTAAACCAAAAGCCACATCATCGCGAACAGTCGTTCCGACAAATTGGTTATCCGGATTTTGAAAGACCATACCTATCTTCTTACGCACTTCCCAAACAGATTCCTCTGTCAATTGAATCCCGGCAACCTCAATGTCGCCTGATTCAGGAAGAATTAAACCATTCAATGCCCGGGCCAGTGTTGATTTCCCTGAACCGTTATGACCTACGATTGCAAGCCATTCACCCTCATACACCTGCAGGGAGACGCCGTCTAGTGCTCGTCTTTCTGCGTCCTTCCGATATCGAAATACGATATCCTCTACCGATATCAACTGATTTTGATTCATGGAAAACCGGCCTCCTCTCAGCTAATGCTCTGCTTTTCTCTCTATTAAAAGTTGCAGTATCTAAAAAAAGGGCATAGATCCAGTTAGAAACTGTCCCGCCCTTCTTTAGATACACAAAAATATGTGATTAAACCAATTCGATAATTGCCATTGGTGCTCCGTCACCACGGCGAGGACCAAGCTTCATAATACGTGTGTATCCACCTTGGCGCTCCTCGTAACGAGTTGCAATGTCAGAGAATAATTTTTGAAGTGCATCTTGATTATTTTCTTCGTTTGCAACCTCGTTGCGGATGTATGCAGCAGCTTGACGGCGAGCGTGAAGATCACCGCGTTTGCCAAGCGTGATCATTTTTTCAACTACAGAGCGAAGTTCTTTCGCACGTGTTTCAGTTGTTTCGATTCTTTCGTTGATGATCAAATCAGTTGTAAGATCACGAAGCATAGCTTTACGCTGTGCACTCGTACGTCCTAGTTTTCTGTATGACATGTGATGTCCCCTCCTTTATTGGAATGCTGTTTCTGAATAATAAACACACGAAAATCCTAGTTCACAAGGGAAACTAGTCAATCGTCTTTGCGAAGTCCGAGTCCAAGTTCTTCTAGTTTCGCTTTCACTTCTTCAAGTGATTTGCGTCCTAGATTTCGAACTTTCATCATATCTTCTTCCGTCTTGTTCGCAAGCTCTTGAACCGTGTTAATACCCGCACGCTTTAAGCAGTTGTAAGAACGAACAGAAAGATCCAATTCTTCAATTGTCATTTCAAGAACTTTCTCTTTTTGATCTTCTTCTTTTTCAACCATGATTTCAGCATGTTGAGCTTCGTCAGTTAAACCAACGAATATATTAAGGTGTTCAGTTAAAATCTTTGAACCAAGCGCAATTGCTTCTTTCGGTCCAGTGCTTCCATCAGTCCAAACATCAAGTGTAAGTTTATCATAGTTTGCAACTTGGCCTACACGAGTGTTCTCTACCTGATAAGATACACGAGAAACTGGCGTATAGATAGAATCGATCGGAATCACGCCGATTGGCTGATCGTCTCTTTTGTTTGCGTCAGCAGGCGTATACCCACGTCCTCTTTGAGCAGTAAGGCGAACTCGGAAACTCGCATTCTCACCAAGAGTCGCGATATGAAGATCAGGATTTAAGATCTCTACATCACTATCGTGTGTAATATCAGCTGCCGTTACAGTTCCTTCACCCTGTACATCAATTTCTAGCGTCTTCTCTTCATCAGAGTAGATTTTCAATGCAAGCTTTTTAATGTGTAAGATAATCGTTGTAACATCTTCCACAACGCCTTCAATTGTCGAGAATTCGTGCAGTACACCATCTATCTGGATTGATGTTACAGCGGCACCAGGGAGTGAGGATAAGAGGATACGACGTAAGGAGTTACCCAGAGTTGTACCATATCCACGCTCAAGTGGCTCTACGACAAACTTACCAAATTTGGCATCGTCGCTGATTTCAACCGTTTCGATTTTTGGTTTTTCAATCTCGATCATTACTTAAAACCCTCCTTCAAAACGTCGAAACCTCGAATAGAATCATATGAGATTCCATCCGAAATTCCCCATTGTTTAGTCCCGTATGTGCTCAGGCAACGAGTCGGTGCATTCGTTTCATAAATAACTGTATCATAACCCATTATTGACAGGGACACAAAATCTATACAAACAAATTACACGCGGCGACGTTTTGGTGGACGGCATCCGTTATGAGGAACAGGAGTTACGTCTCTGATAGCAGTGACTTCTAGTCCAGCAGCTTGAAGTGCACGGATTGCAGCTTCACGGCCTGAACCAGGTCCTTTAACAGTAACCTCTAGAGTTTTAAGACCATGTTCGATTGAACCTTTAGCAGCTGTTTCTGCAGCCATTTGCGCAGCAAAAGGAGTAGATTTACGAGAACCTCTGAATCCTAAAGCTCCGGCACTAGACCAAGAAATAGCATTACCATGAGTGTCAGTGATCGTAACGATCGTGTTATTGAAAGTTGAACGAATATGAGCAATTCCAGACTCAATATTCTTTTTCACGCGACGTTTACGCGTGTTAGATTTACGAGCAGCAGCCATTGTTTAAGAACCTCCCTTACTTATTTTTTCTTGTTAGCTACAGTACGACGCGGACCTTTACGAGTACGCGCATTGTTTTTAGAGTTTTGTCCGCGAACAGGTAATCCTCTGCGATGACGGATTCCGCGGTAGCTTCCGATTTCGATCAGACGTTTGATATTAAGAGAAACTTCACGGCGAAGGTCACCTTCTACTTTCAGTTTGTCAATAATATCACGGATTTTACCAAGTTCTTCTTCAGTAAGATCGCGCACACGAGTATCTTCTGAAACTCCAGCTTCTTTTAAAACTTGCTGAGCCGTTGTGCGGCCAATTCCGAAGATGTATGTTAAAGAAATAACAACACGTTTGTCACGTGGGATATCTACACCAGCAATACGAGCCATTCTCTGGGCACCTCCTTATAAATTATCCTTGTTTTTGTTTATGCTTTGGATTTTCACAGATCACCATTACTTTTCCTTTTCTGCGAATAACTTTACATTTTTCGCAGATTGGTTTAACTGATGGTCTCACTTTCATGTGTTTCCAACCTCCTTCAGTTTCCGGAGTGCTTTATTTGTAACGGTACGTAATCCTGCCACGAGTTAAGTCATATGGAGATAATTCTACCGTAACTTTGTCTCCAGGTAAAATGCGAATGAAGTGCATGCGGATTTTACCAGATACATGAGCCAAAACAGTGTGGCCATTTTCAAGTTCAACTTTGAACATCGCGTTTGGCAGTGTTTCGACTATAGTACCTTCCACTTCAATTACATCGTCTTTCGCCATTCAAGTGTTCTCCCTTCTTCAAATCAGTAACTTGCTTTCTGACAAATTTCAAAAGAAGTTTGTCACACGCCCTGTTTCGTTTATACTGTTCTGAACTTCCGGAGATACGCAATCATAAAGGGTTAAATGATTGATATTCTTTTTCTTAGGAGAATGAAATGTACGCTTTTCTCCGTATGCTGTTAGTACATTGATGATGGTTAAAATTCCAACGACAAGCAGCAAGATGAATTCGGTCTTGCCAATGTTCACCCAAGCTTTCTGCCCTATCAAGCTTGAAAAACATCTGTCTTCGGAATTATTTTCATCATCTAGACTCTCGTCAGTATATCAAAACCCGTTTCCGTAATCGCAATCGTATGTTCAAAATGAGCACACTTTTTCCCATCTACCGTTACAACCGTCCAGTTATCAGCCAATGTTTTCACGTAGCGGCTGCCAGCGTTCACCATAGGTTCAATAGCGAGAACCATGCCAGGTTTAAGCCGTGGTCCTTTGTTGGGCGGACCGTAATGAGGAATTTGCGGGTCCTCATGCAAGTCTTGACCAACACCATGTCCGACATACTCCCTAACAACTGAAAACTGCTCATTTTCGACATACGTTTGTATTGCGTGGGAAATATTCGACAAACGTTCACCTGGTTTTGCTTCCTGCAAGCCTTTATATAAAGACTCCTCTGTCACTTCCAGAAGTTTTTTGTCATCATCACTGATGTTTCCTACCGGATATGTCCATGCAGAGTCACCATGATAACCATTTAATTTAGCACCGATATCAATACTGATGATGTCTCCGTCCTTCAGCACCCTGCTGCCAGGAATGCCGTGAACGAGTTCTTCATTAACTGATACGCAAATGCTCCCGCGAAACCCATTATACCCCTTAAAAGATGGGATTGCACCCTGCTTCTTAATAAAACGTTCGGCAATTTGATCCAATTCTTTTGTCGAGATTCCTGGTTTAATGTGCTTTTTTAACTCTTCATGAGTTAAAGCCACAATTCGCCCTGCTTCCCGCATGATACCAAGTTCACGTGGGGTTTTACAGATAATCATTTTTTTAATCCTCCAAGAAGATCCTTCACATCTGCATACACGTCTTGAATGTCCTGCTGGCCATTCACGTTTGCAAGATAACCTTTCTCTGAATAGAAATCGAGTAAAGGCTGAGTTTGCTTCATGTTTACCTCAAGCCGTTTAGAGACTGTTTCCTCATTATCATCTGCCCGTTGATAGAGTTCGCCTCCGTCTTTATCACAAATACCCGGCGTTTTCGGCGGATTAAAGACTAAATGATAGGTTGTGCCGCAAACACTGCAAATTCTGCGTCCAGTCAGACGTTCCATCAGAGCGTCTTTGTCGACTTCAATGTTAATGACATAATCAATCGGCTTGCCGTATTCCTCAAGAATTTCTTCAAGAGCTTCGGCTTGAGCGACTGTTCGCGGAAATCCGTCCAGAAGAAAACCTCTTTCACAATCATCTTTGCCAAGTCTCTCTTTTACAATTCCGATTGTGACTTCGTCAGGTACGAGCTCTCCCTTATCAATATAAGATTTTGCTTCGAGTCCGAGTGGTGTTTCTTCTTTCATAGCAGCACGGAACATATCTCCTGTTGAGATATGAGGAATCCCATAATCCTCAACAATTCGTTCGCCCTGTGTGCCTTTACCGGCACCAGGAAGCCCCATTAAGACTAAGTTCATTCGGATTTCCCCCGTCCTCTCTTTATTAAGAGGGAATGGATAAATCCATTTCCTCTAGTTTTTCATAAATCCACGGTAGTTTCGTTTCACCAACTGGCTTTCTAGTTGTTTCATTGTCTCCAAGGCTACCCCGACAACAATTAACAAAGATGTTCCGCCAATTTGTGCACTTTGAGGCAATCCAGCGAATTGAATGAAAAAGATAGGAAGAATGGAAATCACGGCTAAGAATATAGAACCCACAAACGTAAGTCGATACAAAATGCTCGTAATTCTATCTTGAGTCATTTTCCCTGGACGAACCCCCGGGATATAGCCACCCTGTTTTTTAAGGTTATCAGCCATTTGTTCAGGGTTTACCTGTACAAAAGCATAAAAGTACGTAAAGGCAATAATCAACGCAACATATATCGCCATACCCACCGGATGCGTATTATCAAAGTTGTTTTGAATCCACTTTGTCACATCGTTTGTTCCAAAGAATGACGCGATCGTCCGCGGCGTTATCAAAAACGCAACCGCAAAGATTACCGGAATAACCCCTGCAGGATTCACTTTCAATGGAAGGTGTGTAGACTGACCTCCGCCAGCAGGTGAACGACCTGTGCCTTTAGCATATTGAATCGCAATTTTCCGTACGGCTTGCTGAATGAAAATAACTCCAACAATAACTGCTAAAATCGCAATCACAAGAAGTGCGACTTTCACAATATGAATAAACAACTGATCGTTGCTGCCGACAAATTGAGTCTCATATATTTGCCCAATTGTTTTTGGAATACTAGACACAATCCCCGCGAAGATAATGATCGATATTCCGTTGCCTACTCCATGAGAAGTAATTTGTTCCCCAAGCCACATTAAAAAGGCAGTTCCGCCAGTGAGCACTAAAGCAATGATAAGATATGTCGATACACCGGATTTTTCGATCAGCATACCGTTTGCCAGATTGTTGAATCCATATGACATACCTAACGCTTGGATGAAACCAAGCACAATCGTAAAGTACCTTGTGAACTGAGCTAATTTACGGCGGCCAACTTCACCTTGCTTAGACCACTCGGTAAACTTCGGTACCACATCCATCTGAAGCAGCTGAATGATGATCGAAGCCGTGATATAAGGAGTAATTCCCATTGCGAAAATGGAAAATTGGTAAAGCGCACCGCCGCCAAATGTATTAAGGAGATCAAAAACACCCATTTGAGACTGTGCCTGTAACGCTTCAGCGTTAACGTAAGGCACAGGAATAAACGCACCTATGCGAAAGACGATAAGCATGAGTAAAGTGAATATGATTTTATTCCTGATATCACTCACACGCATAAAGTTGGAGATTGTTTTAAACAAGTTAGATCACCTCAGCTGTACCGCCAGCAGCTTCAACAGCTTCTTTCGCAGAAGCAGAGAATTTATTGGCTTTTACAGTTAATTTTTTCTCTAATTTACCGTTGCCAAGAATCTTTACTCCTGCATTAAGTTTGCTAATAACACCAGTCTCTAGAAGAAGTTCAGGAGTGACTTCCGTTCCTTCTGCAAAACCGTTCAATTTGTCTAGGTTGACTACAGCGTATTCCTTGCGGTTGATGTTAGTGAAACCGCGTTTAGGAAGACGTTGGAATAAAGGCATTTGTCCCCCCTCGAATCCAGGGCGTACACCGCCGCCAGAACGAGCGTTTTGACCTTTGTGACCTTTACCAGCTGTTTTACCGTTGCCAGAACCAATACCACGACCTACGCGATTACGCGTTTTGCGTGAACCTTCTGAAGGTTTTAATTCATGAAGTTTCATTAGGACACCTCCTTATCCGATCAAATATTTTTATTGTTCTTTAACAGAAACTAAATGAGATACTTTATTAATCATACCACGGATCGCAGCGTTGTCTTCATGAACAACAGTTTGGTTTGTTTTCTTTAAACCAAGTGTTCTTACAGTAACGCGTTGGTCTTCCGGGCGACCGATTACACTTCGTTTGAGGGTAATTTCTAATTTAGCCATTAATGTTCCCTCCTTATCCTAACAGTTCTTCTACAGATTTTCCACGAAGCTTCGCAACGTCTTCAGCACGTTTAAGCTCACTTAAACCTTGAAGTGTTGCACGAATCATGTTGATCGGTGTGTTAGAACCTAAAGACTTAGAAAGGATATCAGCTACACCAGCTAGCTCAAGTACCGCACGTACAGGGCCTCCAGCGATAACTCCAGTACCTTCAGAAGCAGGTTTTAACAAGATGTTACCTGCACCGAAACGTCCGATGATTTCGTGTGGAATTGTAGTTCCAACCATTGGTACTTCAATCAAATTCTTTTTCGCATCTTCAACAGCTTTGCGGATCGCTTCTGGTACTTCTTGTGCTTTACCAGTACCGAATCCTACGTGTCCGTTTTTGTCACCGACAACGACTAGAGCTGCGAAGCGGAAACGACGACCACCTTTAACAACTTTCGCTACGCGGTTAACCGTAACTAAGCGTTCTTCTAACTCTAATTTGCTTGGGTCAATACGACGCATAATCATGTGTCCCTCCTTCTTTTATTAAAATTTAAGTCCAGCTTCACGAGCGGCATCAGCCAAAGCTTTTACACGTCCATGGTATAAGTATCCGCCACGGTCAAATACTACGTCAGAAATGCCTTTTTCAGCAGCGCGTTTTGCAACTAATTCTCCAACTTTAGTAGCAGCAGAAGTATCTCCAGTGCTTTCAACGTTCAAGTCTTTATCGAGAGTAGATGCACTAGCAAGTGTTACACCATTTACATCATCGATGATTTGAGCGTAAATGTGCTTGTTAGAACGGAAAACGTTCAGGCGCGGTCTTTCAGCAGTACCGGAAAGTTTAGCGCGAACACGAGCGTGTCTTTTAAGACGAGCAGCATTTTTGCTAGTTTTCGTAATCATCTAGGTCACTCCTTTCTTCACTTTAAGCGATCTTACTTAGCAGATTTACCTTCTTTACGGCGAACAACTTCACCTTCGTAGCGGATTCCTTTACCTTTGTAAGGCTCTGGAGAACGTACAGCGCGGATGTTAGCAGCAATAGCTCCTACGCGTTCTTTGTCTGTACCTTTTACAACTACTTTTGTTTGAGAAGGAACTTCGATTTCGATGCCTTCTTCAGGAACGATCTCAACAGGATGAGAGTATCCAACGTTTAAAACAAGTTTATTTCCGGATTTAGAAGCACGGTAACCGACACCGACTAATTCCAAACCTCTTTCAAATCCTTTAGATACACCTTCAACCATGTTGCCAAGCAGACTGCGAGTCGTACCATGCAGGGCACGGTGCTCTTTTTGATCAGAAGGACGAGCGACTGTAAGCACATTGTCCTCTACTTTAATCTCCATATCAGGGTGAAACGTACGAGTTAATTCTCCTTTTGGTCCTTTCACAGCTACAGTGTTGTTATCATTTAACGTTACTGTAACATCAGAAGGAATCTCAAGTAGCTTCTTACCTACACGAGACATACCAAACACCTCCATTCATGTTAAACTTCTTACCAAACGTATGCTAGAACTTCTCCACCAGCTTGTTTTGCACGGGCTTCTTTGTCCGTTAAAACACCTTGTGATGTAGAAATAATCGCGATTCCAAGACCGTTAAGTACGCGGGGTACTTCATTAGATTTAGCATAAACACGCAAACCAGGCTTGCTGATTCTTTTAAGACCAGTGATAACGCGCTCGTTGTTTTGTCCGTATTTCAAGAAAACGCGGATGATACCTTGTTTGCTGTCTTCTACGAACTCAACGTCACGAATGAAACCTTCACGCTTTAAAATTTCAGCAATTTCTCTTTTCAATTTAGAAGCAGGAATTTCAAGCTTCTCATGACGTACCATGTTTGCATTGCGAATACGAGTTAGCATATCTGCAATTGGATCTGTCATAACCATTATATAATTACCTCCTTCCCTTTCTTGGGGATTACCAGCTGGCTTTTTTCACGCCAGGAATTTGTCCTTTATATGCAAGCTCACGGAAACAAATACGGCAAAGTTTAAATTTACGAATGACTGAATGCGGACGTCCGCAGCGTTCACAGCGTGTGTACTCTTGTACTTTAAACTTTGGTGTACGTTGTTGTTTCGCAATCATAGACTTTTTAGCCACGATTTCGCCTCCCTTTCATTGATTATTTCTGGAACGGCATACCTACTTGAGTTAATAGCTCACGAGCTTCTTCGTCAGTATTAGCAGTTGTTACGATAACGATGTCCATTCCGCGAACCTTTGTTACTTTATCGTAGTCAATTTCAGGGAAGATTAACTGTTCTTTGATACCAAGTGTGTAGTTACCGCGACCGTCGAAAGATTTTTTAGAAACCCCGCGGAAGTCACGTACACGCGGTAAAGATACAGAAATAAGTTTATCAAGGAAATCATACATGCGCTCTCCGCGAAGAGTTACTTTCGCACCGATAGGCATTCCCTCACGAAGACGGAATCCAGCAATTGATTTCTTCGCACGAGTAACGACAGGTTTTTGACCTGCGATAAACGTTAATTCTTCAACAGCACTGTCGATTGCTTTGGCGTTTTGAACAGCGTCACCAACACCCATGTTGATTACGATTTTTTCGATTTTAGGCACTTGCATGACTGAATCATAATTGAACTTAGTCATTAAAGCAGGTGCAATTTCTTTATTGTACTTTTCTTTAAGGCGGTTCATGAGATAGACCTCCCTTCCTTTTAATACTATTTATCTAGAACTTGCCCAGATTTTTTTGCTACACGAACTTTTTTGCCATCTTCCACTTTGTATCCTACGCGAGTCACTTCACCTGTTTTAGGATCGAGCGGCATAACGTTTGATACATGAATTGGCGCCTCTTGATTAGAAATACCGCCTTGAGGGTTAGCTTGAGTTGGTTTAGAGTGTTTCTTTACCATGTTAACACCTTCAACTAAAACGCGGTCCTTTTTAGGGAAAGCAGCAAGGATTGTTCCTTGTTTGCCTTTATCTTTACCAGAGATAACCATAACTTTATCGCCTTTTTTTACATGCATCCTGATCGCACCTCCTTGAGTAAGGCATTTATTTCATTAGATAACTTCTGGAGCTAGAGAAACAATTTTCATAAAGTTGTTTTCACGCAATTCACGAGCAACTGGTCCGAAGATACGAGTTCCGCGTGGGCTCTTGTCGTCACGGATGATAACACATGCATTCTCATCGAAGCTGATGTATGAACCGTCACTTCTGCGCGCTCCGCTTTTAGTGCGAACGATAACAGCTTTTACGACTTCACCTTTTTTGACAACGCCTCCTGGTGTTGCTTGTTTAACCGTGCAAACAATTACATCACCAATGTTAGCTGTTTTACGTCCAGAACCACCAAGAACTTTAATAGTAAGTACTTCACGTGCGCCAGAGTTGTCAGCTACTTTTAAACGAGTCTCTTGTTGAATCATTATTTGTTACCTCCCTTCGGAAAAAGAATTCCGAACTTTATTAGATAATAACAGCTTCTTCGACAACTTCAACTAGACGGAAACGCTTAGTTGCAGACAATGGACGAGTTTCCATGATCTTAACGATGTCACCGATTTTAGCTTGATTATTTTCATCATGTGCTTTGAATTTTTTTGAGTATTTTACGCGTTTACCGTAAAGTGTATGTTTTTTGTATGTCTCAACAACAACAGTAATGGTTTTATCCATTTTGTCAGAAACAACACGGCCTTGGTAAACTTTGCGTTGGTTACGTTCGCTCATGCTCACGACCTCCCCTCAGTGATTATTTATTAGCAGCAATTTCTCTTTCACGAATCACAGTTTTCATGCGCGCGATAGCTTTGCGCACTTCACGAATGCGAGCAGTATTTTCAAGTTGTCCTGTCGCTAATTGAAAGCGAAGATTGAAAAGTTCTTCTTTAAGAGACTTTACTTTTTGTTCAATTTCAGCAGTGGTAAGGTCACGAATTTCATTAGCTTTCATTTGATTCACCACCAATTTCTTCACGTTTTACGAACTTCGTTTTAATTGGCAATTTGTGAGATGCAAGGCGAAGCGCTTCACGAGCAACCTCTTCAGACACACCAGAAATTTCAAATAAAACTTTGCCCGGTTTTACAACAGCTACCCAACCTTCTGGAGCCCCTTTACCGGATCCCATACGTACCTCAAGTGGTTTAGCAGTGTAAGGTTTAGAAGGGAAAATTTTGATCCAAACTTTACCGCCACGTTTCATGTAACGAGTCATCGCAATACGTGCAGCTTCGATTTGACGGTTAGTAATCCAAGAAGCTTCTAGAGCTTGGATACCGAATTCTCCGAAATGTACTTCAGTACCGCCTTTCGCACGGCCGCGCATTTTTCCGCGATGCTCTCTGCGATATTTAACGCGTTTTGGTAATAACATATTATTTTCCTCCTTCCTCAGTTTTCTTCTTAGTAGGAAGAACCTCTCCACGATAGATCCAGACTTTTACACCAAGCTTACCGTAAGTAGTATCAGCTTCAGATGTTGCATAGTCAATGTCCGCACGTAATGTGTGCAATGGAACAGTTCCTTCACTGTAGTATTCAGAACGAGCGATATCTGCACCGCCAAGACGACCAGAAACCATTGTTTTCACACCTTGTGCTCCAGCACGCATAGTACGTTGGATTTGTTGTTTCTGCGCACGGCGGAAAGAAACACGGTTTTCTAATTGACGAGCGATGTTGTCAGCAACTAGCTGTGCATCAAGATCTGCTCTTTTGATTTCAAGAATGTTAATGTGTACACGCTTGCCAGTAAGGCTGTTAAGGGCTTTGCGAAGTGCTTCGACTTCAGAACCGCCTTTACCGATAACCATACCAGGCTTAGCTGTGTGGATCGTAATGTTAACGCGGTTTGCTGCACGCTCGATTTCTACTTTAGAAACAGAAGCGTCAGAAAGGCGTTTGCTAATGTATTCACGAATTTTTAAATCTTCGTGCAGGAAGTCAGCGTAATCTTTACCAGCGTACCACTTAGATTCCCAATCACGAATGACTCCGATACGAAGACCGACTGGATTTACCTTTTGACCCACTACTTATCCCTCCTTCTTTTCTGATACAACGATTGTAATGTGGCTCGTACGTTTGTTGATTTGGCTCGCACGTCCCATAGCACGTGGGCGGAATCTTTTTAACGTAGGGCCTTCGTCAACGAATGCTTGAGAAATAACCAGGTTGTTAGCGTCCATTTCATAGTTATGCTCAGCATTTGCAATAGCGGATTTTAATACTTTCTCGATAATTGGAGAAGCAGCTCTTGGCGTAAGGTTCAAGATTGATACTGCCTCACCTACTTGCTTGCCTCGAATCAGGTCCATTACTAGACGTGCTTTACGAGGAGCAATACGGACTGTTCTTGCAACAGCTTTAGCTTGCATTTAAAAGCCTCCTCTCTTAGCGTCTTGTTTTTTTGTCATCACTAGCATGACCTTTGTACGTACGAGTTGGAGCGAATTCACCCAACTTGTGCCCTACCATATCTTCAGAGATGAATACAGGCACGTGTTTACGTCCGTCATAGACTGCGATTGTGTGACCAATAAACTGTGGGAAAATAGTAGAACGACGAGACCAAGTTTTTACGACTTGTTTCTTGTCTGTTTCATTTAATTTCTCGATTTTAGTCATCAAGTGTCCATCGACAAATGGTCCTTTTTTTAAGCTGCGAGCCATTTTGGAACCTCCCTTCGTGATTGCACTACGGTCCGAAAAGAACCGTAGACAACCCCGTTATTTATTTTTACGACGACGTACGATAAATTTATCGGATTTGTTCTTTTTCTTACGAGTCTTGAATCCAAGAGTTGGTTTGCCCCATGGAGACATTGGTGATTTACGTCCGATTGGCGCACGTCCTTCACCACCACCGTGTGGGTGATCGTTAGGGTTCATTACAGAACCACGAACAGTAGGACGGATGCCTTTCCAGCGAGAACGTCCAGCTTTACCAATGTTGATAAGTTCGTGCTGTTCGTTGCCTACTTGACCGATAGAAGCACGGCAAGCAGAAAGGATCATGCGAACTTCACCAGAGTTAAGACGTACAAGAACGTATTTACCTTCTTTACCAAGAACCTGAGCAGATGTACCAGCTGAACGTACAAGCTGTCCGCCTTTACCAGGTTTTAATTCAATGTTATGCACAACTGTACCAACAGGGATGTTGATAAGTGGAAGTGCATTACCTACTTTAATGTCAGCTTCAGGACCTGACATGATTTCAGTACCTACTTGAATTCCTTTAGGAGCAAGAATGTAACGTTTTTCTCCGTCTGCATAGTTGATTAGAGCGATGTTAGCTGAACGGTTTGGATCGTATTCAACTGTAGCAACGCGTCCAGGTATACCATCTTTATCGCGTTTGAAGTCGATAACACGGTATTGGCGTTTATGTCCGCCACCTTGGTGACGTACAGTCAATTTACCTTGGTTGTTACGTCCGCCTTTTTTGTGAAGGGGAGCAAGCAAGGATTTTTCCGGCTTGTCAGTCGTGATTTCAGCAAAATCTGAAGTTGTCATGCCACGACGTCCATTAGAGGTCGGTTTATACTTTTTAATCGCCATTTTGAATTTCCCTCCTTCTTTTTACAGATAATTAAGCTTCAAAAATTTCGATTTCTTTGCTGTCTGCAGTAAGTTTTACGATCGCTTTTCTGCGACGGCTAGTCATACCAGTGTAGCGTCCGACACGTTTTGATTTGCCTTTGTAGTTCATGATGTTGACTTTGTCAACTTTCACTCCAAAGATGCTTTCAACCGCGTCTTTCACTTCTGTTTTGTTAGCTCTTACATCAACTTCAAAAGTATATTTTTTTTCAGTCATTAAATCGGCAGAACGTTCAGTAATGACGGGGCGCTTTAGAACATCACGAGGATCTTTCATTATGCAAGCACCTCCTCTACTTTTTCAACCGCTGCTTTTGTAATCAGAAGCTTCTCGTGGTTGACAACGTCTAAAACGTTGATTCCGTTAGCTTCAACAACAGTAACTCCAGGAATGTTACGAGCAGATAAAGCTACTGCTTCGTTTGCATCCGCAGTTACGATTAAAGCTTTTTTCTCAACAGATAATCCTTTAAGGATAGCTGCCATTTCTTTTGTTTTAGCCGTATCAAGAGTAAGATCTTCAAGAACGATGATGTTGTTGTCGATCACTTTAGAAGACAATACTGATTTGATTGCCAAGCGGCGAACTTTTTTAGGTAATTTATAAGAATAGCTGCGTGGTGTTGGGCCGAATACGACACCACCTCCGCGCCATTGCGGTGAACGGATTGAACCTTGACGGGCACGTCCAGTCCCTTTTTGACGCCATGGTTTACGACCTCCGCCGCGTACTTCAGAACGATTTTTTACTTTGTGAGTTCCTTGACGTAAGGAAGCTCTTTGCATAAGAATAGCGTCGAATACAACACTCTCATTTGGTTCGATACCAAATACAGAAGCGTTTAATTCGATGTCACCAGCAGTAGAACCGTTTTGGTTGTATAATGCTACTTTTGGCATAATCAATTTCCTCCTTTCCTAAGAGAATTATTTAGATTTAACAGCACTTTTAACAGTGATTAAAGATTTCTTCGCACCAGGTACGTTACCTTTGATCAAAAGAAGATTGCGTTCTGCATCAACTTTTACGATTTCAAGGTTTTGAACAGTGATTTGCTCTCCGCCCATACGTCCAGGTAATAATTTACCTTTGAATACACGGTTAGGATCTACAGGTCCCATTGAACCAGGACGACGGTGGTAGCGTGAACCGTGAGACATAGGTCCGCGAGATTGTCCGTGGCGCTTGATCGCACCTTGGAAACCTTTACCTTTAGATACTCCTGTTACATCTACGATTTCTCCAGCAGAGAAAATTTCAACCTTGACTTCCTGACCAACTTCATACGCATCCATTTCCACTCCGCGTAATTCTTTAACGAAGCGCTTAGGAGCAGTTTCCGCTTTTGCAACGTGCCCTTTTTCAGGTTTGTTAGAAAGCTTTTCACGCTTGTCGTCAAAACCAAGCTGGATTGCTTCGTAACCGTCGTTTTCAGCTGTTTTCTTTTGAAGAACAACGTTTGGAGCAGCCTCGATAACAGTTACCGGAATAAGATCACCATTCTCAGCGAATACTTGCGTCATACCAATTTTTCTTCCTAAGATTCCTTTGGTCATTCGTCACACCTCCTATTAAGATCATTCTATATTTTAGAATTAAAGTTTAATTTCGATATCGACACCAGATGGTAAGTCTAATCGCATAAGAGCATCAACAGTTTGTGGTGTTGGGTTCACAATGTCGATTAAACGTTTATGTGTACGCATTTCAAATTGCTCACGAGAATCTTTGTATTTGTGCACCGCACGAAGGATTGTGTAAACTGATTTTTCAGTTGGCAACGGGATTGGACCAGATACGCTGGCACCAGAACGTTTTGCCGTTTCAACAATCTTCTCTGCAGATTGATCAAGGATTCTATGATCATATGCTTTCAAACGAATACGAATTTTTTGTTTTGCCATTATTTTCCCTCCTTTTCGCCTACATCACGTTAGACAGTTCTCCGTGAGAAAAACCTGAACACCTTGCCATGGCAAAGCGGCCGGGTGTGTCAGCAACCTCTCACTTCATCGCAGTCAAAGACCAACATACACCATTATACAGAAAATAGGCGCATGTTGCAAGACTTATTTAAAATATGCATGATTTGCACACTTTTTTTATTATACAGGGGTTTTTCTTATTTATCAAGGATCTATCATAAATGGTGTCGTGCATGCCGACTTAATGTGTTCGCGAATAATGATGGCTCCTCAATATGCGGAGTGTGAGCTGAATTCTCAAATTGAAACCAGCGCTTTTCAGGTGCCTCAAGTTCTTGATAATACTGTTTCGATATTTCTGCAGGAACAATTAAGTCATGTTTCCCTGAAATGAAAACACACGGTACTTTAATAGAAGGAACTGATGTAAAAGCATTAAACCGGTACAACTCATCAGTTAAATGTTTTTTACTGAAGCGCAATCCATTAAGGAAGCTGTGCATGTTCCGCACTCCATACTCATTGCCAGTAAGCATTTGAAATAATACAGCTAGAGATTGACGATGACGGTGAGTGAATCCTCCCCTGGTTAGCTCAACACAAAACCGATAGATAAGGTGCTGGATATCCTGCTTCCAAGGCGGAGCACCAATGAAACGTGTAAGGAAAGATAATATGCTGGCTTTTTTTGATTCGGAAATTTCACGAATATGTTGATAAGCAGTTGATTCTTCATCTTGCGGGTTAACAACCTGGCTGATTCCATAATACGTGTAAAATAAATCAGGACGCTGCTGCAGCACATGAAGCGCCAGTATTGATCCCCAAGAATGACCGGCTAGGTAAAGTTTTGATTTTGAAAAATGAGCTAAAAGCCATTGAGTGACTTGGATTGTATCTTTAATGAAGTGATTTATTGTCATAGAGTGATGCGAAATTCGCTTAGAATAAGAAAGCCCCGATCCTCTCTGATCCCAATGAACTACTGTAAAATACTGTTCCAGCTCTTTTTGATAATGTCTAACATATCCGATTTGCGGCGTTCCCGGCCCGCCATGTAAAAAAAGCAGCAATGGATTTTTCACGTCAACTCCATTAATCATCAGCATTTGCTTTGTATTTCCAATGCTTAGTTCTTTCATGATTGCGATTGATTTCTTTTCAGGAATCATAAATATTAACCCCTCGAATATGATAGATCCTATTATACAAGAAAAAGATAAGCAAACAAAAAACGAGACCCACAGGGGTCTCGTTTAAAATCATACTATTACTCAGTGATTGTAGAAACAACGCCTGAACCAACAGTACGTCCGCCTTCACGAATAGAGAAACGAGTTCCTTCTTCGATAGCGATTGTAGAAATAAGTTCAACGTTCATTTCAGTGTTATCTCCAGGCATAACCATTTCTACGCCTTCTGGAAGATGGATGATACCAGTTACGTCAGTTGTACGGAAGTAGAACTGAGGACGGTAGTTAGAGAAGAATGGAGTATGACGTCCACCCTCTTCTTTAGAAAGAACGTAAACTTCAGCTTTGAATTTGCTGTGTGGAGTGATTGTACCTGGTTTAGCAAGTACTTGACCACGTTGGATTTCTTCACGAGATACACCGCGAAGAAGGGCACCAATGTTGTCACCAGCTTCAGCGTAATCAAGAAGCTTACGGAACATTTCAACACCTGTAACAGTTGTTTTCTTGTTCTCTTCTTGAAGACCGATGATTTCAACTTCGTCACCGACTTTAACTTGTCCGCGTTCTACACGGCCAGTAGCAACTGTACCACGACCAGTGATTGAGAATACGTCCTCAACTGGCATCATGAATGGTTTTTCAGTGTCGCGTTCTGGAGTTGGGATGTACTCATCAACCGCATCCATAAGTTCGAAGATTTTAGCTTCCCACTCAGCGTCTCCTTCAAGAGCTTTAAGAGCAGAACCTTTAACAACTGGTACATCATCACCAGGGAAGTCGTATTCGCTAAGAAGATCGCGAACTTCCATTTCAACTAGTTCAAGAAGCTCTTCGTCGTCTACCATGTCGCATTTGTTTAAGAATACAACGATGTATGGTACACCAACGTTTTTAGAAAGAAGGATGTGCTCACGAGTTTGTGGCATTGGGCCATCAGCAGCAGATACTACAAGGATAGCTCCGTCCATTTGCGCAGCACCAGTGATCATGTTTTTAACATAGTCAGCGTGTCCTGGGCAGTCAACGTGTGCATAGTGACGAGTTTCAGTTTCGTACTCAACGTGTGCAGTAGAGATTGTGATACCGCGCTCACGTTCTTCTGGAGCACCATCAATTTGATCGTACGCCATAGCTGTACCTTTACCAGATTTCTTATGAAGTACTGTTGTGATAGCAGCAGTTAAAGTTGTTTTACCATGGTCAACGTGTCCAATTGTACCAATATTGGCATGTGATTTGGAACGGTCGAATTTTTCTTTAGCCATTCTAAAATCCTCCTTAAGAGCTTTTAATTAGTAATGTATAGAGTGATAGGAAGTGAAAGAAAGCTTTCACTTCCTCATCTTACAATAGTAGTTATACTTGAGTTAAGCGGCAAAATCAATTATTCGCCTTTATTTTTTTTGATAATTTCTTCTGCGACGCTCTTCGGCACTTCTTCGTAGTGATCCATGTGCATAGTGAACGTACCGCGACCTTGCGTATTAGAACGAAGTGCAGTAGCGTAACCGAACATTTCAGCAAGAGGAACCATAGCACGAACAACTTGAGCGTTACCGCGTGCTTCCATACCTTCTACGCGTCCGCGACGTGAAGTGATATCACCCATGATATCTCCCATATATTCTTCTGGAATAACCACTTCCACTTTCATGATTGGTTCAAGAAGAACTGGGTTACATTTGCTGACTGCATTTTTCAATGCCATAGAAGCAGCGACTTTAAATGCCATTTCGTTTGAGTCAACATCATGGTAAGAACCGTCGAAAAGTTTAGCTTTAATGTCGATAAGCGGGAAGCCTGCTAGTACACCATTTTCGAGTGCATCTTCTAGACCTGCTTGAACAGCTGGGATGTATTCACGAGGAACGACCCCACCGACAATCGCATTTTCAAATTCAAAGCCAGCGCCTTCTTCGTTTGGTTCGAATTCGATCCAAACGTGTCCGAACTGACCGCGTCCACCAGACTGACGTACGAATTTACCTTCAACTTTTGCACCGGTACGGAATGTTTCACGGTACGCAACTTGAGGAGCACCAACATTGGCTTCTACTTTAAATTCGCGTTTCATACGGTCAACAATGATATCAAGGTGAAGTTCACCCATACCAGAGATGATCGTTTGGCCAGTTTCTGGGTTTGTTTGAGTACGGAATGTAGGATCTTCTTCAGCAAGTTTCGCTAAAGCGATACCCATTTTATCTTGGTCAGCTTTTGATTTAGGCTCAATAGCAACGTCGATAACTGGTTCTGGGAATTCCATTGACTCAAGGATAACAAGATCCTTCTCATCACATAGAGTATCTCCAGTAGTTGTATCTTTTAGACCTACAGCAGCTGCGATATCCCCTGCGTATACAGTAGAGATTTCTTCACGGCTGTTAGCGTGCATTTGAAGAATACGTCCAACACGCTCACGTTTGCCTTTAGTAGAGTTTTTCACGTATGAACCAGAATCAAGTGTTCCAGAGTACACACGGAAGAACGTCAACTTACCAACGTAAGGGTCAGTCATAACTTTAAATGCTAATGCAGAGAATGGCTCTTCGTCAGAAGAATGACGCTCAATCTCTTCATTTGTATCAGGACGTGTACCTTTGATTGCAGCAACGTCAGTTGGTGCAGGAAGGTAGTCAAGAACAGCATCAAGTACTAGTTGAACACCTTTGTTTTTGAAGGCAGAACCAACAAGAACAGGGTAGAATTCAACATTTAATGTACCTTTACGAATTCCTGCTTTTAACTCGTCAATTGTGATTTCTTCACCCTCAAGGTACTTATCCATAAGCTCTTCATCAAGCTCACATACAGCTTCAATAAGGCTGTTGCGAAGCTCTTCAGCTTGCTCTTTGTACTCTTCAGGGATTTCTTTTGCATCAGAACGAGTTCCGAGGTCATCTTCGTAGAAATACGCAACGTTTTCTACAAGGTCAATGATACCTTCGAAGTTATCTTCAGCACCGATCGGCAATTGAATTGCATGAGCGTTTGCTTGAAGACGGTCTCTTAAAGTTCCTACAGAGTAAAGGAAGTCTGCACCGATTTTGTCCATTTTGTTAACAAAAACGATACGCGGTACTCCATAAGTTGTTGCCTGACGCCAAACAGTTTCTGTTTGAGGCTCAACGCCTGATTGCGCGTCAAGTACAGCAACAGCACCATCAAGTACACGAAGAGAACGTTCAACTTCAACTGTGAAGTCTACGTGTCCTGGAGTATCGATGATGTTTACGCGGTATCCTTTCCACTGTGCAGTTGTCGCAGCGGAAGTGATTGTGATACCACGTTCTTGTTCCTGCTCCATCCAGTCCATTTGTGAAGCTCCTTCATGAGTTTCACCAATTTTGTGGATACGACCAGTATAGAACAAGATACGTTCTGTAGTAGTCGTTTTACCGGCATCGATGTGAGCCATGATACCGATATTACGAGTTTTTTCTAAGGAGAACTCTCTTGCCATTGGGTAATTTCTCCTTCCTTATTAGGAAATTGTGTTTTGTTAATCTATAAATCCTACCAGCGATAGTGAGCAAATGCTTTGTTTGCTTCAGCCATCTTATGAGTGTCTTCACGTTTCTTAACAGCAGCACCAGTGTTGTTAGCTGCGTCAAGGATTTCGTTAGCTAAACGCTCTTCCATCGTTTTTTCTCCGCGAAGACGAGCGTAGTTAACTAACCAGCGAAGTCCAAGAGTCGTACGACGTTCAGGACGAACTTCTACAGGAACTTGGTAGTTCGCACCACCTACACGGCGTGCTTTTACTTCAAGTACAGGCATGATGTTTTTCAATGCTTGTTCGAAAACCTCCATTGCATCATTGCCAGTACGTTCTTTAATGATATCGAATGACTTGTATAGGATCGTTTGAGACTTACCTTTTTTACCATCGATCATCATTTTGTTGATTAAACGAGATACAAGCTTAGAGTTGTAAATCGGATCAGGTAAAACATCTCTTTTTGCTACAGGACCTTTACGTGGCATCTGAATATCCTCCCTTCATCAATTATGCGTATTTTCGTATATTATTTTGCTTTAGGTTTTTTCGTACCGTATTTAGAACGGCCTTGTGCACGGTTTTCAACTCCAGCAGTATCAAGCGCACCACGAACGATGTGGTAACGTACCCCTGGTAAGTCTTTTACACGTCCGCCGCGGATAAGTACAACACTGTGCTCTTGCAGGTTGTGACCGATACCAGGAATGTAAGCAGTAACCTCGATTCCGTTAGTCAAACGAACACGAGCATATTTACGAAGTGCTGAGTTCGGTTTTTTCGGTGTCATTGTACCAACACGAGTACATACCCCGCGTTTTTGTGGAGAAGATACGTTAGTGTGCTCTTTTTTAAAGCTGTTGTATCCTTTGTTAAGTGCAGGAGACTTTGAGTTTTCTACTTTACTCACGCGTCCTTTGCGAATTAGCTGATTAATTGTAGGCATGAATTTTTCCTCCCTTCATTACGTTTTATAACCCACATACCCAGGTGGTTCATCAAAAGGCAAAAAACAATGTCTTTACACAAGATGGAATCTTACGCAAAAACAAAAGTACGTTATAAAATAATGGCAACAGCGGCTGCTCCTACCTCAATTCCGCAGGCTTTGCCGAGCTTTTTCATGGATTCAACCATTGAGACAGAGATACCTTGATCTTCAGCAAGTGAAACAACACTTGACGTGAGTATCGGATCTGCGTCTTTTGCAACGACTACTTCCTTTACTGAACCTCGCTTTAGAGCTTTCACTGTTTGCTTCGTACCAATAATAATTGATTTGGCCTGTGATACTTTATCATAAGACATAAACATATCCTCCAAAGTAACAGGTTTATTTCGAGCACCTTGGTTATATTATCATTCTAGGAGACGAATGTCAACAAGGTATGACATTTTTTAGATTCGTTCTTCTCATAGAGTGACTTTTTCATAAATATCTGCTGAAAGACTGTTTTTGCAGTCTTTCAGCAGAGTTAAATCAGTTATTCAACCGGAACCATATCGTCAGTCGGCTGAACATTTGATACTGGTTTTACTTTACGGTATTTCATCATTCCTGTACCAGCTGGAACAAGCTTACCGATGATAACATTCTCTTTCAAGCCGAGAAGCTCGTCACGCTTACCTTTGATCGCTGCATCTGTAAGGACACGTGTTGTTTCCTGGAAGGAAGCAGCAGATAAGAATGAATCAGTTTCAAGAGATGCTTTTGTAATACCGAGTAAGACAGGACGGCCTGTAGCAGGTCGATTGCCTTCAAGCAATACCTTTTTGTTCGCTTCAGTAAATTGGTGAATATCAAGCAATGTACCTGGAAGCACATCAGTGTCACCGGCATCAATCACGCGTACTTTGCGAAGCATCTGGCGAACCATTACTTCTACGTGTTTATCACCGATTTCAACACCCTGCATACGGTAAACCTTTTGAACCTCATGGAGAAGATACTCTTGAACAGTCGTCAGGTCAGTCACTTTAAGAAGTTCTTTCGGATCGATTGAACCTTCTGTCAGTACTTGGCCTCGAGTAATTTTATCTCCTTCCGCTACTTTCAAGCGGGAGTTGTAAGGTGCCGTATAAGAACGTGTTTCCACTGCGCCTTGAACCACAATTTCCTGTTGCTTGTCACGAACTTCATTGATCTCAACGACTGTACCGTCGATTTCTGTAATTGTTGCCTGACCTTTCGGATTACGCGCTTCGAAAAGCTCTTGGATACGCGGAAGACCCTGTGTGATATCGTCTCCGGCAACCCCGCCTGTATGGAATGTACGCATTGTTAACTGTGTACCAGGCTCACCGATTGATTGGGCAGCAATGATTCCGACAGCTTCACCGACTTCAACATCGGAGCCAGTTGCAAGATTTCGGCCATAGCATCGTTTACATACACCATGAGGCGTATTACATGTGAAGGCAGAACGGATCCACACTTCTTCAATGCCGGCTTCGACAATCTCCAGTGCTTTATCTTCATCGATCAGTTCGTTTTCATTCACAAGCACTTCACCTGTTTCAGGGTGCTTCACTTGTTTTCTTGCAAAACGTCCGATTAAGCGTTCTTCTAAGCGCTCAATTGTTTCAGTTCCTTCTTTAAGTGGCTTAGCAAGAATGCCTCGGTCAGTTCCGCAATCAGTTTCACGAATGATAACATCCTGCGCAACGTCAACGAGACGGCGTGTAAGGTAACCTGAGTCAGCAGTTTTAAGAGCGGTATCGGCAAGACCTTTACGCGCACCGTGTGTGGAGATAAAGTACTCCAATACTGTCAGACCTTCACGGAAACTTGATTTGATCGGCAACTCAATGATACGTCCAGCCGGGTTGGCCATCAGGCCGCGCATTCCGGCAAGCTGCGTAAAGTTAGACGCGTTACCACGGGCACCAGAGTCACTCATCATGTAGATCGGGTTGAGTTCATCAAGTGATTTCATCAGTTTGCCTTGGATAACGTCTTTTGCAGCACTCCAGATAGAGATGACTCTCTCATAGCGTTCTTCTTCAGTGATAAGACCGCGGCGGAACTGCTTCATAACGTTGTCAACTTTGCTTTGCGCTTCTTCAAGAATTTCTTGTTTATCATCGAGTACGACGATGTCAGAAACCCCAACTGTAATACCAGCTTTAGTTGAATATTTGAAACCTAGGTTTTTCATGCGGTCAAGCATTTTAGACGTTTCCGTAATATGGAATCGTTTAAAGATTTCCGCGATGATTTTACCCAGAATGCCTTTTTTAAACGGCGCATTGATTGGCTGCTGTGCGATAACAGCTTTAACATCAGCACCTTTTTCTAAAAAGAAACGGTCAGGTGTTTTCTCTTCAATGTTGCTCTTCGTTGGTTCATTCATGTAAGGGAATGATTCCGGAAGAATTTCATTGAAGACAAGCTTACCGACAGTTGTAATTAACAATTTTGAGCGCTGTTCTTCGGTAAATGTCACATTCTTAAGTGAGTTAGCTGCAACAGCTACTCTCGTATGAAGGTGAACATATCCGTTTTGATAAGCAAGCAGCGCTTCGTCTGTATTCTTGAAGACCATGCCTTCACCGACAGCACCGGCACGCTCAAGTGTCAGGTAATAGTTACCCAGTACCATATCCTGAGACGGTGTTACAACCGGTTTACCATCTTTAGGGTTCAAGATGTTTTGAGCAGCAAGCATCAAGATGCGTGCTTCAGCTTGTGCTTCAGCAGATAATGGTACGTGAACCGCCATTTGGTCACCGTCAAAGTCAGCGTTGTAAGCTGTACATACGAGCGGGTGAAGACGGATTGCGCGTCCTTCAACAAGCGTTGGTTCAAACGCCTGGATACCTAATCTGTGAAGAGTAGGGGCACGGTTCAGCAGTACCGGGTGCTCCTTAATAACTGATTCTAGTACATCCCAAACTTCAGGCTGTACGCGCTCAATTTTGCGTTTCGCACTCTTAATGTTGTGAGCAAGACCTTTTTCAACAAGTTCTTTCATAACGAAAGGTTTGAAAAGTTCAAGTGCCATTTCCTTCGGTAATCCGCATTGGTACATTTTCAAATGAGGACCAACAACGATTACAGAACGTCCGGAGTAATCGACACGTTTACCAAGAAGGTTTTGACGGAAACGGCCTTGCTTCCCTTTCAGCATGTGAGAAAGAGATTTTAACGGTCTGTTTCCAGGACCTGTTACAGGGCGTCCGCGGCGGCCGTTGTCAATTAGGGCATCGACAGCCTCTTGAAGCATACGCTTTTCGTTTTGAACGATGATGCTAGGCGCACCAAGGTCCAAAAGGCGTTTCAAACGATTGTTACGGTTGATGACACGACGATAAAGGTCATTCAAATCAGAAGTCGCAAAACGTCCGCCATCTAGCTGAACCATCGGTCTAAGCTCCGGAGGAATAACAGGAAGCACATCAAGGATCATCCAAGAAGGCTTGTTTCCTGAGTTACGGAAGGCTTCTAAAACTTCAAGACGTTTGATCGCACGAGTACGGCGTTGTCCTTGTGAAGTTTTCAGCTCTTCTTTTAACATATCAACTTCTTTGACAAGATCGATATCTTGAAGAAGTTTATGAATTGCTTCAGCACCCATAGATGCTTGAAATTTATTACCGTATTTATCAAGATAAGCACGATATTCTTTCTCAGACAGAAGCTGTTTCTTTTCAAGCGGTGTATTCGCCGGATCAGTTACAACGTAAGAAGCAAAGTAAATGACTTCTTCTAAAGCACGAGGTGACATATCCAGCACAAGACCCATACGGCTTGGAATACCTTTGAAATACCAAATGTGGGAAACTGGGGCAGCCAGTTCAATGTGCCCCATTCTCTCACGACGGACTTTAGCCCGTGTTACTTCGACTCCGCAGCGGTCACAAACTACGCCTTTATAACGAACTCGCTTGTACTTCCCGCAATGACATTCCCAGTCCTTAGTCGGTCCGAAAATGCGTTCGCAGAATAGACCGTCCTTTTCAGGTTTTAACGTACGATAGTTTATCGTTTCAGGCTTTTTCACTTCACCAAAAGACCATGAACGGATTTTATCTGGTGAAGCAAGACCGATGTTCATATACTCAAAATTGTTCACATCTAGCAAGGGGCCTACCTCCCTTTTTATCTTCGGATTAACCGATGTCACTTGCCTTTATAACTAGAGATTATTCTTTTGTTACTACATCGCGTTCAACGTCTGCAGATGCTGTTTCTTCCGGCTCTTCATCACCTGATAATGCCAGGCCGTCAGCTTGTTTCGCATCTTCTTCGTCTTCTAAATCTCTCATTTCTATTTCTTCTTCATCACCAGAAAGGATTTTGACATCCATACCTAAGCTTTGAAGTTCTTTGATTAATACTTTGAATGATTCCGGAACACCTGGTTCAGGAACATTGTCGCCTTTAACGATGGCTTCGTATGTTTTCACACGTCCAACCACGTCATCAGACTTAACAGTCAGAATTTCTTGAAGAGTATAAGCCGCACCGTAAGCTTCAAGTGCCCAAACCTCCATCTCACCAAAACGCTGTCCGCCAAATTGCGCTTTACCGCCAAGAGGCTGCTGCGTAACAAGTGAGTAAGGACCTGTAGAGCGTGCATGAAGTTTATCGTCAACCATGTGAGCCAGTTTGATCATGTACATGATACCGACAGATACACGGTTATCAAACGGCTCTCCAGTACGTCCGTCGTAAAGCACTGTTTTGGCGTCACGAGACATGCCGGCTTCTTCAAGTGTTTCCCAGACATCCTCTTCTCGCGCTCCGTCAAATACAGGAGATGCAATGTGAATGCCAAGGTAACGAGCGGCCATACCCATGTGAAGTTCCAATACCTGCCCGATGTTCATACGTGATGGTACGCCCAGCGGGTTAAGCATGATATCAATTGGTGTGCCGTCAGGAAGGTAAGGCATATCCTCTTCAGGAAGAATCTTAGAGATAACACCTTTGTTACCGTGACGACCGGCCATTTTATCCCCTTCAGAAATCTTACGTTTCTGAACGATATATACGCGTACTAACTGGTTAACACCTGGAGGAAGTTCGTCTCCGTCTTCACGGTTGAAGACTTTAACGTCATGGATAATTCCGCCGCCGCCGTGAGGCACACGAAGAGAAGTATCACGAACCTCGCGGGCTTTCTCGCCAAAAATGGCGTGAAGAAGGCGTTCTTCTGCAGTCAGTTCAGTTACGCCTTTAGGCGTTACTTTACCAACAAGAAGATCTCCGTCTTTTACTTCTGCCCCAATACGGATGATTCCACGGTCATCAAGATTGCGAAGCGCATCTTCACCGACATTTGGAATATCGCGAGTGATTTCTTCAGGTCCAAGTTTCGTATCACGTGCTTCTGATTCGTATTCTTCAATGTGGATAGATGTATAAACATCATCCTTCACTAGGCGTTCACTCATGATGATGGCATCCTCATAGTTGTAGCCATCCCATGTCATGAAGCCGACCATTACGTTACGGCCAAGTGCAAGTTCACCAAGCTCCATAGAAGGACCGTCAGCAAGGATTTCTCCTTTTACCACTTCATCGCCGACACTTACGATCGGACGCTGGTTGTAGCACGTACCTTGGTTAGAGCGGACAAATTTCAGCAGGCTGTATTTATCCAGGTTTCCTTTTACTTTTTGACCGTCTACTTCTTCATAACGGCGAACCCAAACGTTTTTCGCTTCTACGCGTTCAACGATACCAGGGTGTTTACAAATAACAGCGGCACCAGAGTCTTTTCCTGATACGTATTCCATACCAGTTCCAACAAATGGCGCTTCCGGCTGCATTAAAGGCACAGCCTGACGCTGCATGTTCGCTCCCATGAGGGCACGGTTGGAGTCATCGTTTTCTAAGAACGGGATACATGCTGTCGCAGCAGATACAACCTGCTTAGGCGATACATCCATGTAGTCTACACGATTTCTGGAAACAACAGTGTTCTCCCCGCGGAAACGAGCTACGATGCTGTCATCAATAAAGGCGCCTTCGTCATCAAGACGAGCATTCGCTTGAGCGACAACATAGTTATCCTCTTCATCAGCAGTTAAGTAATCGATTCTGCCCGTTACCTTCCCTGTTTCAGGATCAACGCGGCGATATGGCGTTTCAATAAAGCCAAAACGGTTTACTTTTGCATAAGATGATAGTGAGTTGATCAAACCGATGTTCGGGCCCTCAGGCGTTTCAATCGGACACATACGGCCATAGTGGGAGTAGTGAACGTCACGCACTTCCATTCCGGCACGCTCACGTGTCAATCCGCCCGGTCCTAATGCTGACAGACGACGCTTGTGCGTTAATTCAGCAAGCGGGTTCGTCTGATCCATGAATTGAGAAAGCTGTGAGCTTCCAAAGAACTCTTTAATGGACGCAATAACAGGACGAATATTGATCAGCTGCTGAGGCGTAATTGTATTCGTATCTTGAATTGACATTCTCTCACGAACCACACGCTCCATACGGCTTAAACCGATACGGAATTGGTTCTGGAGAAGCTCGCCTACAGAACGTAAACGGCGGTTTCCAAGATGATCGATATCATCTGTGTCGCCTACTCCGTGCAGCAGGTTGAAGAAGTAGCTGATTGAAGAAATAATATCAGCAGGCGTGATGTTTTTAATCTCTTCTTCGATGTAAGCATTGCCGATTACATTAATAACCTGTTCTCCTTCTTGATCAGTCGGAGCAAAGATTTTAATTGATTGAAGAGTCACTTCATCTTCAACAACGCCGCCATTCGGATACAGCTTTCTAAAACCGATTCCGTTTTCTAAGTATGGCAGTACTTTATCAAGTGTTCTTCTATCAAGAATCTGGCCTTTTTCAGCAAGGATTTCTCCTGTTTCAGGATCAACAAGCGTTTCAGCAAGTCTCTGATTGAAGAGGCGATTCTTAATATGAAGTTTTTTATTAATTTTATAGCGTCCTACATTGGCAAGATCGTATCGTTTCGGATCAAAGAAACGAGAATCAAGCAAGCTTTTCGCATTTTCTACTGTAGGCGGCTCTCCAGGACGGAGACGCTCGTAAATTTCCAGCAACGCTTTGTCGCTGTTTTCTGTGTTATCTTTATCAAGCGTATTTCGCAGGTATTCGTTTTCTCCTATGAGATCAAGAATCTCTTGATCGGAGCCGAAGCCGAGAGCACGCAAAAGAACCGTAACCGGCAACTTACGTGTGCGATCAATGCGGACATAAACAACATCTTTCGCATCAGTTTCGTATTCTAACCATGCGCCACGGTTTGGAATGACAGTTGCGGTAAAACCTTTTTTACCGTTTTTGTCTACTTTACCACTGAAATATACACTTGGAGACCGAACAAGCTGGGAAACGATAACGCGTTCCGCACCGTTAATGATAAAAGTACCTGTATCTGTCATAATAGGGAAATCACCCATGAAGACATCTTGGTCTTTTACCTCTCCAGTTTCTTTGTTAATTAAACGAACCTTCACTCTTAGCGGAGCTGAGTAAGTCACATCACGTTCTTTTGATTCCTCTACAGGATATTTAGGCTCACCTAAACTATAATCAATGAACTCAAGAGAGAGGTTACCAGTGAAATCCTCAATTGGTGATATGTCTTGAAACATCTCTCTAAGACCCTCATCAAGAAACCACTGATAAGAAGAGGTTTGAATTTCAATGAGATTTGGTAATTCTAACACTTCGCTAATGCGAGCATAGCTTCTGCGCTGGCGGTGTCGTCCATACTGAACTAGTTGACCTGTCAACTGATTCACCCCTCAAATCATGCGTATTATATGTGTAATAAGCATTTCTTCCAAAGAAAGAAAATACTTTTACAAGACAAAAGAAAAAAGGGTTTCTAATTAAGAAAACCACATCCAAAAACAAATACCGATTTTATTAGCATTTCCATACTTGTATAATTTATACATAGATAATGACAATTCATCATATCAAGCAAAATATATACATTGGCATTTTACAATATTAACATAGTTAAAATACCGAGTCAAACTTTTTTTGCTTTTATGATATAATAGCCTTTCTTTTTTTGAACGACGGAAACTTCATCGAACAGTTCCTCGAGCTTTTCAATGGCAGAAGGCGCGCCTTGCTTTTTCTGTATGACGATCCACAATTCACCTGAAGCTTTTAAGTGTTCAGCGCTTTTCTCAAAGATAGCATGGACAACTTTTTTTCCGGCTCGGATTGGGGGATTTGTAAGAATAGAAGCAAATGTTTGAGCAGAATCAACGTTTGAAAACAAATCGCTTTGATAAATCTTAACGTTTGTTATTCCGTTCTGTTCCGCATTTTCATTTGATAGTTCTACGGCTCTCTCATTAACGTCAATCATGTGGATAGTCCGGTCTTTAAAGTCGCTGGCGAGCGATAAACCAATCGGGCCGTATCCGCAGCCTACATCCAAAATGCCGCCCTCAACCTCAGGCTCTTCAAAAGAATCAATCAGCAGGCGGGAGCCGAAATCAACTTCTTTTTTAGAAAAAACCCCGCTGTCGCTGGTAAACGTGAAATCTTTATTCCGAAGCCTAAAAGACCAGGTTTGCTTGTTGCTTTTTACTGAAGGTTTTTCTGAATAATAGTGCTCACTCATTATTAGAACCTCCTTTTTTCATGGCTTAAAGAATGGCAAAGAAAAAGCTCGCCTCATAAAAGCGAGCTTCCCCTACAGGTAAGTGAAGATTACTTAACTTCTACAGAAGCGCCAACTTCTTCAAGTTTAGCTTTAAGCTCTTCAGCTTCTTCTTTAGCAATACCTTCTTTAAGTGGTTTTGGAGTGTTGTCAACAAGTTCTTTAGCTTCTTTCAAGCCAAGACCAGTGATTTCACGTACAACTTTGATAACTTTGATTTTTTGAG
Organism: Bacillus sp. PS108; assembly: GCF_037963335.1. Classification (NCBI taxonomy): domain Bacteria; kingdom Bacillati; phylum Bacillota; class Bacilli; order Caryophanales; family Bacillaceae; genus Bacillus; species Bacillus sp. PS108. Next base: position 120,260 of record NZ_CP150155.1, on the reverse strand, counting down.
ATCCTGCACCAGCAAGGATAAGATCGAATTCACTTTGCTCTTCAGCAGCTCCGCCTGCAGCAGCTCCGCCAGCTACAGCTACAGGAGCAGCAGCAGTTACGCCAAATTCTTCTTCGATTGCTTTTACTAGGTCGTTCAATTCAAGTACAGTTGCTTCTTTAACGGAAGCAATGATTTCTTCGATATTTAAAGCCATTTGTAATTCCTCCATTTTGTTTTAATTTATGAAAAACTGATTAGATTAAGCGCCTTGTTCTTCCTTTTGTTCTGCCACAGCTTTTGCAGCAAGAGCAAGGTTACGAACTGGAGCTTGAAGTACGCTAAGCAACATAGAAAGCAAGCCTTCGCGTGATGGAAGTTCAGCAAGAGCTTTCACTTCTTCAACAGTAGAAACTTTACCTTCGATAACGCCAGCTTTGATTTCAAGAGCTTCGTGATTTTTAGCGAAGTCATTAAGAACTTTAGCCGGAGCGACAACATCTTCAGTGCTGAATGCGATCGCGTTCGGTCCAGTTAAGAAATCATTCAAACCATTAAGCTCAGCTTGTTCAACCGCACGGCGAGTCATCGTATTTTTGTAAACTTTGAACTCAACGTTAGCTTCGCGAAGCTGTTTACGAAGTTCAGTTACTTCAGAAACGTTAAGTCCGCGATAGTCAACGATGATCGTTGATTTACTTTCTTTCAGTTTAGAAGCAATTTCTTCAACAACAACTTTTTTTGTTTCAATTGCGCTGCTCATGGTTACACCTCCTGTAGATTCTTGTGTAACACTTATACCGTTAGGTGATCACGACTGAGACGACGGATTCCATATAAAAAGCCTCCATGAGACATGGAGGCTGTATATACAAGCATACGTAACGTAATAGCTGTGATAATATACACCTCGGTAGGATAATTAAGCGGTTAGGCCCCTACTGTCTACGGTATAAATGATATTCTATTTTACAACATTTCGAATAATATCAGAATGTTGATGTCATGTCAATATTATTTTACGTTAAAAGTTGAAGAGTCTACTTTGACACCAGGTCCCATAGTAGAAGTTACAGCAACGTTTTTCACGTAAACGCCTTTAGCTGCAGCAGGTTTAGCTTTAAGGATTGTATCGTACATTGTTGTGAAGTTCTCAACAAGTTTTTCATCCTCGAAAGAAACTTTACCGATAGGAACATGAATGTTTCCAGCTTTATCAACGCGGTATTCAACTTTACCAGCTTTGATTTCGCCGATAGCTTTTTCAACTTCGAAAGTAACTGTACCAGTTTTAGGGTTTGGCATTAAACCTTTTGGTCCAAGTACACGACCGATTTTACCAACTTCACCCATCATGTCAGGTGTAGCTACGATAACATCGAAATCGAACCAGCCTTGTTGAATTTTGTTGATGTAGTCAGTATCGCCTACGAAATCTGCACCAGCAGCTTCAGCTTCTTTCGCTTTTTCGCCTTTTGCGAAAACGAGAACGCGCTGAGTTTTACCAGTTCCGTTTGGAAGCACAACTGCTCCACGGATTTGCTGGTCGTTTTTACGAGGGTCAACCCCTAAACGGAAAGCCACTTCAACTGTAGCGTCGAATTTAGCTGTGTTTGTTTTTTTAACGAGAGCTACTGCTTCAGAGACGTCGTAAGCTTTAGAACGGTCTACAAGCTTAGCAGCTTCAACGTACTTTTTACCTTTTTTAGCCATTTTAAAATTTCCTCCTTATGTGGTTATAGCGGAATAACCTCCCACGAATAAGGGTTGCGAACTTGTTAAAACTCGCAACCCGACAAGAAACAAATTAATCCTCGATTACAATACCCATACTGCGGGCAGTACCTTCAACCATGCGCATTGCCGCTTCAACGTCTGCTGCGTTTAAGTCAGGCATTTTCGTTTCAGCGATTTCGCGTACTTTATCGCGCTTAACGGTTGCCACTTTATTACGGTTTGGTTCACCAGAACCAGACTCAATTCCAGCTGCTTTTTTAAGCAATACTGCAGCAGGTGGAGTTTTTGTAATAAATGTAAATGAACGGTCTTCGTAAACCGAAATTTCAACAGGAATGATTAAACCAGCTTGGTCAGCTGTACGAGCGTTAAACTCCTTACAGAATCCCATGATGTTAACACCGGCTTGACCAAGTGCAGGTCCAACTGGTGGTGCTGGGTTAGCTTTTCCAGCAGGAATTTGCAATTTTACAACTTTAACTACTTTTTTAGCCACGAGACACACCTCCTTAAGTCCGTGATGTGGTAATAGGGTAAACCCTCCCACTCAAGGTTTCATTCTTTATATGAATGACGAAATATCATGCTAGTTGCCTTGGATAAGTCCAAGACGTACCTTTGCTATATTATCATTTATATATAGCAATTTCAAGTTTTTTCACATTACAATTTATCGATTTGGGTAAATTCCAGCTCAACCGGCGTTTCACGGCCAAACATATTAACGAAAACTTTGACCTTGCTTTTATCATAATCAATCTCTTCAATTGATCCTGTAAAGTTAGCAAAAGGTCCGTCTATCACTTTCACTGTCTCTTTCAGTTCAAAGTCAATATCAGTTTTTCGTTCATCCATGCCCATTCTCTTCAGAATGGTTTCTGCTTCCCCCGGAAGAAGCGGCGTCGGTTTTGAACCTGACCCGGCAGATCCTACGAATCCAGTAACGCCCGGCGTGTTGCGGACGACATACCAAGAGTCGTCTGTCATTACAATTTCAACAAGCACATAACCAGGGAATACTTTCTTTTTCACGACTTTTTTCTTGCCGTTTTTGATATCCGTTTCTTCTTCTTCGGGTACGACTACACGGAAAATTTTATCCTGCATCCCCATTGATTCAACACGCTTTTCCAAGTTGGCTTTTACTTTATTCTCATAACCAGAGTACGTGTGAACAACATACCAATTCTTTTCCATTCTATTCAGGACTGTCCAGTCCTTCCCTCCCCGCATTTGGTTTTAGTGAATTACCATAACGCTTCAAAAAATAGGCGGCAAGCCTATGATAACTTTCATTTTAAGCCACAATAAAAAACCCGCTGAACGGGTTTTGGCAAGTAATATTATGATCTATTATAGCACGTATTGCTGATCATTATTCAACTATTAAACGAATTAATTGAGAAATTCCTGTGTCAAGGAGGGCAAAAAAGATAACAAAAAAGATAACTGTTGAAATTACCGTAATGGTATAACGCGTTAACTCTTTTCCTTTAGGCCAGCTTACCTTTTTCATTTCTTTCCCAACATCTTTAAAGAATTTCATAATACGCATGTAAAAGACCTCCACAATTTAAAAGCGCAAAAACTATTTTGTTTCAAGATGAGCTGTATGTGAATTGCAAGTACTGCAGTATTTCTTTACTTCTAATCGCTCAGCCGCTGATGCAGAGCTCTTCATTGTCGTATAATTACGGTTTCCGCATGTCTTGCATGCTAACGTAATCTTTTTTCTCATGTCATTACACCTTTTTCTAAATAGACATTAGTTCTTATCTTTAGTAACATATCATAGTCAGAAAAATACTGTCAATATAGCATAAATTCCTATTACAAACTGATTTCGCGAATTTCCAAGTACTTCTCCAGCTTGCGTTTCACACGCTGAAGGGCATTGTCGATCGATTTCACATGTCGGTTCAGTTCATCAGAAATCTCTTGGTAACTTCTCCCATCGAGATATAAGACGAGTACTTTTCTCTCTAAATCACTTAATAGTTCTCCCATTTTCATTTCAATATCATCAAATTCTTCCTGATTAATGATCATTTCCTCAGGATTTAAGGTTTTCGCTCCTGAAATGACATCCAGCAGCGTTCGGTCTGATTCTTCATCAAAAATCGGTTTATCTAATGAGACGTAGGAATTCAAAGGAATGTGTTTCTGGCGAGTAGCTGTCTTTATTGCGGTAATAATTTGGCGGGTAATACATAATTCTGCGAAAGCTTTGAATGAGGTAAGCTTGTCCTCTTTGAAGTCACGAATAGACTTATAGAGGCCTATCATGCCTTCCTGAACAATATCCTCTCTGTCCGCCCCTATTAAGAAATAGGATCTTGCTTTTGCCCGAACAAAGTTTCGGTACTTCGTAATCAAGTAATCTAACGCATCACTGTCCCCAACATGAACCTTTTCAATGACCTGCTCGTCCTCCAACTGGCAAAACTGCTCTTTGTTGAATTTTCCCTTGTTGTTCTGTAGATTCACTCCGATCCCCCCGGCGCACGTAGATAGAAATATTATACAGTATTGGGCAAAAAAGCGTCAACTTAATCTAAGTCTCCCCGCCTCCACTTTTCAAACGTTTTCAAAACCTCTTCCGATAAAGCAATTTTACCCGCCGGCTTCTCGGAAGTGATTTTTCTTACCCGTCTCTCTATTCGCCTTTCAATCGTTTCTACCTCTCTCAAAAGCTCCCGGGCCGATTTTCGCAATGCCCCCTGTCCGAAAATCGCCCACTGCTCAGTATAGTCAGAGGTCGCAACGTGAATTTGAGTCGCAATATTATTCAAAGCCTGAGCGAGCTTTTCTATCCGCTCATCAGCCGTCTCATTTTCTTTTGTAAAAATTACTTCAACTCTATGGTTGGTCTGTTTTTTCTCAAGCCCTTTTACGAGATGCGCGTCAAAAACAACAATAACCCTGTTTCCTGTATACGATTGATATTCTGCCATTTTCTGAATCAGTACGTCTCTCGCCTCTTCAAAACTGTTCGCTTTTAAATCCTTCAGCTGCGGCCAGGCTCCAATCATGTTGTACCCGTCTACTAACAGGATATCCATGGGTCTTTATTCTCCCAGAGGGTTTCGTTTCCGGTAGACTTCATACATCAAAAGACCAGCCGCGACAGATGCATTTAGTGAAGTTACCTTTCCGGCCATCGGGAGTTTAATGAGAAAATCGCACTTTTCTTTCACAAGGCGGCCCATCCCTTTTCCTTCACTTCCGATGACTAGAGCCAAAGGCATATTGCCGTCCATATTACGGTAATCCTCACGCGCGGACGCATCCGTTCCGACAACCCAGATTCCCCGCTCTTTCATCTCTTCTAACGTCCGTGCCAAATTGGTGACTCTTGCTACAGGAATGTGCTCAATTGCTCCTGTTGAAGCTTTTGCCACTGTTGTTGTCAGCCCGACAGCTCTCCGTTTTGGAATGACGATGCCATGAGCGCCGACCGCATCTGCTGTCCTCATAATGGAACCAAGATTATGAGGGTCTTCAAGTTCGTCCAGAATGAGGAAGAAAGGCTGTTCATTTTTTTCTTCGGCTGCTTTATATAAATCGTCCAGTTCTGCATATTCATACGCTGCAACCTGTGCCACTACGCCCTGATGCTGTCCTGTCACCATTTGATCGAGTTTTTTTCTCGGGACGTATTGAATCGTGATTCCCTGCTTTTTGGCAAGCTCAATCACTTGCTGTGCTTGTCCCTTTACGGTGTTTTCCGCCATCCACAGCTTATACAGCTTCCGATCAGATTTTAACGTCTCGATCACTGCATTTTTCCCTATGACGTAATCATGTTGCTGACTCATTTGTTTTCCTCCCTGACGTCCCGAATTGTATAGCTTCGGCTACGAGCTGACTAAGTCGTTCCTCTTTTTTCTCTAGAAAAAGGTAGCCCAGAAGCGCTTCAAATGCTGTACTGTAGCGGTACGTCTGAACATCTGTATTTTTAGGTATTGTCCCTGACTTGGCATTTCTGCCTCTTTTCAGCACCGCTTCCTCTTCTTCCGTAAAAAATGATTGATTCTGCAGAAAAAATAGGATCTCAGCCTGTGACTTTGCTGAAACAATCCGGCTTGATTTCTTATGAAGATCATTTGGTTTGGTAAAGCCCTGCTTAAGCAGGTGATGCCTGACATACACTTCAAAAATGGCATCACCTATATAAGCAAGCGCAAGACCGTTAAGCTGCTTAGAATCTTTTATCGTATCAAATTCAAGCATCTGTTATTGTCCCCGTTTCCAGCGAGTGCCTTGAGCCGTGTCTTCAAGAATGATATTCATGCTTTTCAGCTGGTCGCGGATCTGGTCTGACAATGCAAAATCGCGATTCCGGCGCGCTTCATTTCGCTTTTCGATTAAGTCTTCAATCTCTTGATCGAGAAGTTCCTGCTCACCCAACGAAAAACCGAGGACAGAAACAATACGGTCAAACATCTCGATAAACGCCGTAATTACATGATCAGCTGTATGGTCTTTCTGAAGATAATAATTGGCGTGTTTCGCTAAGTCAAACAAGACTGAAATGGCATTCGCCGTATTAAAATCATCGTCCATCGCTTCTTCGAATGCTTTGCGGTGTTCTTCAACTTTTTCAAGCCATTGATCGTCATCTTCGGTTAAATTCGTACTGCTGTTCAGACGGTGCTGAAGATTGCTGTACGCTGTTTTTAAACGGTTGAACGCGCTTTTCGTATTCTCCAGAAGCTCTTCTGAATAGTTAATCGGGTGGCGATAATGAACAGATAGCATAAAGAATCTCAAAAGCTGCGGATCATGCTGTTTAATGATGTCATGGACAAGCACAAAGTTGCCTAGTGATTTTGACATTTTTTCATTATCAATATTGATATAACCATTATGAAGCCAGTACTTCGCAAACGTTTTGCCTGTTAGCGCCTCAGATTGCGCAATTTCGTTTTCATGGTGAGGGAATGTTAAATCCTGTCCGCCCGCATGGATATCAATCTGGTCACCCAGATACTTTTTCACCATTGCTGAGCATTCAATGTGCCAGCCCGGACGTCCTTTTCCCCAAGGGCTATCCCAAGAGATTTCTCCTTCTTTTGCCGCTTTCCACAATGCGAAATCAAGAGCATCTTCTTTTTTCTCGCCGACTCGGATGCGTGCACCTGATCTAAGTTCATCGATTGATTGCTGAGAAAGCTTTCCGTACCCTTCAAATGCTCTGGTTTTGAAATATACGTCACCTTCTGATTCATATGCGTAGCCCTTTTTCACGAGCTGATCTACGAATTCGATAATGGCATCCATGTTCTCCATTACTCGCGGATGAAGGTCGGCTTTTCGGCAGCCGAGCGCACCTACGTCTTCAAAGTATGCTTTAATAAAACGCTCTGAAATGGTGGGTACATCCTCACCGAGTTCATTTGCCGCTTTAATTAATTTATCGTCTACGTCTGTGAAGTTAGAGACATACTGCACATCATAGCCTTTATACTCTAAATAGTTTCGAACCGTATCGTAAACGATTGCCGGACGCGCGTTCCCGATATGAATGTAATTGTAAACCGTGGGTCCGCATACATACATTTTCACTTTTCCCTCTTCAAGAGGAACAAATGTTTCCTTCTGTCTAGTCAATGTATTATAAAGTGTGATTGTCATTTTTGATTGATCCTTTCTTTTCTGTCTTCAAGTTCTGCCTTCAGCTCTAAAATCTGCTGTTCCAAAGACTTAAAGCGGTCAGCAACTGGATCGGGCAAATCCTGATGGTTTAAATCGCGTCTTACTTTCTTGCCATTTTGTACAACGACCCGACCAGGGATACCGACAACTGTTGAAAAATCAGGAACATCATGCAGCACTACTGAACCAGCCCCAATCTTTGAGCCTTCACCGACCGTAATAGAACCGAGCACTTTAGCACCTGTGGCTATCAATGCGTCATCTTTAATCGTTGGGTGCCTTTTTCCCTTTTCTTTCCCCGTTCCCCCGAGGGTAACCCCCTGAAAAACGGTTACGTTATTGCCGATTTCACATGTCTCCCCAATGACAACCCCCATGCCGTGGTCTATGAAAAATCTTCTCCCGATTGTAGCGCCTGGGTGGATTTCTATCCCGGTAAAAAATCGGCTTACTTGAGATATAAGGCGTGCAAGGAAATAAAATTTTCGTTTATATAAAGCATGTGCAATCCGATGCGCCCATATAGCATGTAAACCGGAATAAGTTAAAATCACTTCAAAATAGCTTCTTGCTGCGGGATCTTGATCGAACACAGTATCAATGTCTTCTTTGAGCATTCTAAAAAACACATGCTTCCCCCCGTTTCTCTATCTGATTTCCTCTACCCAATAAAAAAAGCGTCTCTGCATGTAAACATGACAGAGACGCTTTAACCGCGCGGTTCCACTCTGTTTGAAAAGCAGACTTCTGCTCTCCCAACTTCAGCCTGTAACGGCGGCGGCCGCCTTTGAATACTGGTTTCAAATGACGTTCTTCAAAGGTCTTAAGGGCGCACTTCTAAAACCCGGCTCATGGATCTCTCTCAGCCAATGGAGATCCTTTCTGTAATGGCCTAAAGCTTTATACTCTTCCCTGTCAACAATCATTTATTTAGATATTTTTTAAACGCTGAATTGCAGTCTCTTTACCGATCAATTCAATTGATTGCGGCAGTTCCGGACCGTGAGTTTGCCCTGTTACAGCAACACGAATCGGCATAAACAGTTTTTTCCCTTTATGGCCAGTTTCTTTCTGCACTGCTTTGATCGATGCTTTGATGTTATCCGGAGTGAACTCCTCAAGCTCTTCAAGCTTCGCTGCGAATGTGCTGAGCACTTCAGGAACCTGTTCTTCTTCCAGAACAGCTTTCGCTTCTTGATTATACTCGATCTCATCCGTAAAGAACAAATCAGTCAGCTCAACAATTTCCGCACCGTAGCTTAATTGCTCATGATACAGGGAAATCAGTTTACGAACCCACTCTTGTTCTTCAGCAGAAAGCTCAGTGCCAACTTTGCCCGCTTTTTGCAAATGCGGAAGCGTCAGTTCAACAACCTGATCAAGATCCAGCTTCTTCACATATTGGTTGTTAACCCATTTTAGCTTATGCATATCAAACAAAGCTGGTGATTTAGATAAACGATTTACATCAAAAATTTCAATAAACTGCTCTTTTGTGAAAAGCTCTTCTTCTCCAACCGGTGACCAGCCTAGCAGTCCGATAAAGTTGAACAGCGCTTCTGGCAGGTAGCCAAGCTCTTTGTACTGCTCGATGAATTGAATAATGGATTCATCACGTTTACTGAGCTTTTTACGGCTTTCGTTTACAATCAGCGTCATGTGTCCGAACTGAGGAATATCCCACCCGAATGCTTGATAGATCATAATCTGTTTCGGTGTGTTAGAAATATGATCCTCACCGCGCAGCACGTGTGTCATTTTCATTAAGTAGTCATCAATAGCTACCGCGAAGTTATAAGTAGGCGTTCCGTCCTTTTTCACAATAACGAAGTCGCCAATGCCATCTGATTCAAAAGAAATTTCGCCTTTTACGATGTCGTTGAAGGCGATGACTTTTCCTTCCGGCACACGGAAACGAATACTTGGTTTTCTGCCTTCGGCGATAAATTTCTCCTGTTCTTCCTGAGTCAGGTCTCTGTGTTTTCCGGAATAACGAGGCATTTCTCCGCGGGCAATCTGTTCTTCACGCTCTTTTTCAAGCTCTTCTTCCGTACAGTAACATTTATAAGCAAGCCCTTTTTCAAGAAGCTCTTCATAGTACACTTTATAGATATCGTTACGCTCTGACTGACGGTATGGACCGTACTCTCCTCCGACATCCACACTCTCATCCCAGTCAATACCTAGCCACTTCAGATAATTCAGCTGGCTTTGTTCTCCGCCCTCAATATTGCGCTTTTTATCAGTATCCTCAACTCGAATGATAAACTTACCGCCTTGATTGCGGGCAAATAAATAATTAAAAAGCGCCGTTCTGGCATTTCCAATATGCAAATGTCCGGTTGGACTCGGTGCATAACGGACGCGTACTTCGTTTCCCATTTTCAAATACTTCCTTTCATGTCATGTATGGCCTCAGGCAAAAATGTATGAATCTATTCTACCACCAAATAGACCCGGCATCAAAACAAGTTAGCCTTTTTGTATCAGTACTGTCGCCTGAGCCGCTATTCCTTCCGCCCGGCCTGTAAATCCAAGCTTTTCTGTCGTTGTTGCTTTTACATTTACTTGAGAAACATCTGCCTCAAGGCCTTCAGCAATTCTTTTTCTCATATCTTCTATGTACGGCAGCATCTTCGGCTTTTGCGCTATGATGGTGCAATCAATGTTCCCAAGGACATACCCCTTCTGTTTCACGATTCCCCAGACATGCTGAAGTAATTTGAAAGAATCTGCGTCCTTGAACTCGGGATCTGTGTCAGGAAAATGCTTGCCGATGTCTCCTTCACCCACAGCTCCCAGGCAGGCGTCAGCGACGGTATGCAGCAATACGTCTGCATCAGAATGGCCAAGCAGCCCTTTTTCGTACGGGATTTCAATTCCGCCAATAATGAGAGGACGGCCCTCCACTAATTGATGCACATCAAATCCTTGTCCAATTCTAAACATGTTTATTCCCACTTTCTGATTCCATGATAGCTTCAGCTGACGTCAAATCGTCTGGCGTCGTCAGCTTAATATTTGTATAGCTGCCTTCTACAACACGGACCGAACCGCCCTCCATCTGTTCAACGAGGCTGGCGTCATCCGTCCCTAAAAATCCCTTGCGCTCGGCCTCAGCGTGAGCCTTCATCAATAAAGAAAGACGAAAAGCTTGTGGCGTTTGGACAGCCCACAAGCTTGAACGTTCAATCGTCTCACTGACTTGTAAATCTTGAACGCGTTTAATCGTATCTTTTACCGGAACAGCAAGGATGGCCGCTCCTGTCTGTTCCGCCTCTGCGATCAGTTCGTCAATTTGTTCATGTTTTATAAATGGGCGGGCACCGTCATGTACAAGGACAATCTTTTCCTGCTTTACGGCTTTCAGCCCCTTATACACACTGTGCTGACGCTCATCTCCGCCTGCAACAAGCTCAATCGAAGTTTGAAACGGGTAATCGGACAGCAATTGCTGAAAGTACTCCCGCTCCTGCTCGTTAATCACCAAAATGATTTTATCGCACTGCCGGTGGCTGTCAAACACTCTTAACGTGTGTATGATCACCGGGTCTCCCTTCAGCTCAATGAACAGTTTATTTCTCCCTGCCTTCATCCGCTTTCCCTGTCCGGCTGCAGGAATCACCACATCATAACTCATTGTTTCTTCTCCCTTTACAGCGCCTTCTCCAACAGCTTAGGCTTCGCAAAAATCATTCGTCCCGCTGCTGTCTGCAGCACACTTGTGACGAGTACATCAATATGCTTGCCGATATAATTCCGTCCTTCTTCAACGACAATCATCGTACCGTCATCCAAGTAGGCAACTCCCTGATTATGCTCTTTCCCGTCCTTAATGACCTGAACATTCATTTCCTCGCCAGGAAGCACAACAGGCTTGACCGCATTGGCAAGGTCATTAATGTTTAATACTGCTACCTTCTGAAGCTCGCACACTTTATTTAAATTAAAATCATTCGTCACAACGACCCCGGATGTCAGCTTAGCAAGTTTGACGAGCTTGCTGTCAACCTCCTGAATATCTTCAAAGTCACCTTCGTAAATTTCAACTTCAATGTCTAATTCTTTCTGAATGCGGTTCAGGATATCAAGACCGCGGCGTCCTCTGTTTCGTTTTAAAACATCTGAAGAGTCTGCAATATGCTGCAATTCCTCAAGGACAAACTGCGGAATCACGATAACTCCCTCTAAAAAACCAGTCTGACAAATATCTGCTATTCTCCCATCAATAATAACACTAGTGTCCAAAATTTTCAGCTTCTTGTCTTGAACCTCATGTTCTTCATCAGCTGTTCCTTTTTTCTTTTGCATTCTGGCGGAAATGGAAAACAGGCTGATCAATTCATCCTTTTTCTTAAAGCCCACCTGGAAGCCGAGATAACCGAGGAAGAAAGCCAAAAATACAGGAATTATTGTGCTGAATATGCGGTAAGGTATATTGTCTAAAGGAATAACATTTACGATAAGATAAGCAATTATAAGTCCAAAAACTAAGCCAAGACTTCCAAATAACAAATCTGGAACCGGCGCTTTTAACAATGAATCCTCTATCCACTTCACCCAGTTCACAACGTATTCTGTACCCCATATACTGATGAGAAAAAAGATAATTGCTCCTATTGCCGCAGACGTATATGCGTTTGTTATTAAAGGTATGTCCTGTATATTTAACAGTACAAACAATTCAGGTATCAAAAATATACCAACAACGCCGCCAAAAATAATGAAGAACGCCTGAACTATTCGTTTTAACATACCCCCACCTCCTTTTTTAACATTTTAATTTCACAAAGTCTTATGCATCCTACGAATATCAGAATAAACAAAAACCAACATTAATATACCCGTATTCATAAGGTTTTAACCGAAATCACAGTTGTCTGTCTAAATAATGCTTCTCTTGCAGGCGTTTTAATCCTTTTTTGATTTTTTGGGCTCGTACTTCACCGATTCCCTCTACTTCATCTAATTCTTCTGCACTCGCCTCAATAATCCTTGGCAGGACTCCAAATGCTTCTACAACATTTTCAACAATCGGCATCGGAAGACGCGGTATCTTATTTAACAGCCTGTATCCTCTCGGCAATACATAATCATCAAGATTAGTAGAAGCAGGGTAACCGAGAAGCTTATACACAATGGAATCATCCAGCAGATCATAACTGGACATATCCTGCAGCTCCTTCAAGAGAACAAACGGATCTTTAATCTTTTCTTTTACATAGTCCTTAATAAATAAAGCGGCCTCTTCTTCCATATCCGTAATCAATTCAATGACTTGCAGTTTGATCAGATGCCCTTCTGTCCCCAGCTCTTTGATATACATATTAATTTCGTTTTTGATTCTCAGTACCATTTCATAACGATGCATGACAGACAAGACATCACTGAAGGTAACAAGTTCCTCAAACTCTAACGCGTTCAGTGCATTAATCGTTTTATCGAGGATTGTCTTATATTTTTCAAGTGTTTGAATGGCTTGGTTCGCCTTGGTTAAAATAAATCCTATGTCTTTTAGTGTATACTTCATGTTTTCCTGATATAACGTTATGACATTTCTTCTTTCAGAAATAGCGATTACAAGACAGCCAGTTTGCTTAGCTACTCTTTCGGCAGTTCTGTGCCGCATTCCTGTTTCTGATGAAGAAATTGTGGCATCCGGCATCAGCTGAGTATTCGCATAGAGGATTTTTTGACCCGAATCACTTAAAATGATCGCTCCATCCATTTTAGCCAGCTCATATAAATGCGCCGGAGAAAAAGCCGTGTTGATGTGAAAGCCGCCGTCCACCACTTCTTTTACTTTATCATTATATCCAACAACAATCAGACCGCCTGTATTTGCTCTCAAGACGTTTTCCATCCCCGCTCTGAGCGGTGTACCCGGAGCAACAAACTGCAATATAGATGACAGGTCTAACTCGTGTTTCGCCCCTTTTTTCTCTTTTTCCATCTATTATCCTCCTAATGAAGTACGAAGCGCTTCTGCAACATTTGCTACTCCGATAACCTCAATCCCTTTTGGTTTTGTCCATCCATCCAGATTTGCCGCGGGTATGATCATGCGTTTAAAGCCAAGCTTTGCCGCTTCTTTCACACGCTGTTCAATTCTTGAAACCCGCCGGACTTCTCCGGTTAATCCCACTTCTCCAATAAAGCAATCTGCAGGATTTGGAGGTGTGTCTCTAAAGCTTGATGCGATACTAATCACAATGGCAAGATCAATTGCCGGTTCATCAAGCTTAACGCCGCCAGCCACTTTCAAATAAGCATCCTGATTTTGCAGCAGCAATCCAACTCTTTTTTCTAACACAGCCATTAACAGAGAAACCCTGTTATGGTCTATTCCCGTTGCCATACGCCTTGGGTTGCCAAAGCTTGTTGGCGAGATGAGCGCCTGAATTTCAACGAGAATCGGTCTAGTGCCCTCCATAGAGGCAGTGATACTCGAGCCTGCGGAACCAGCAGAGCGTTCTTCTAAGAAAATTTCCGAAGGATTCAAAACCTCAGTGAGCCCCTCTTCCCGCATTTCGAAAATGCCCATTTCGTTTGTAGATCCGAAACGGTTTTTTACAGCCCTCAAAATACGGAAAGTATGGTGGCGTTCTCCTTCAAAATATAAAACAGTGTCAACCATATGCTCCAACAGTCTCGGACCTGCAATAGACCCTTCTTTCGTCACGTGCCCTACGATAAAAATCGGAATACCTTTTGTTTTTGCAATTTTCATCAGCTCAGCGGTACATTCTCTGACCTGTGATACACTGCCTGGAGCCGATGTAATATCGCTTTGGTAAACCGTTTGAATAGAGTCAACAACGACAAACGCTGGATTCATCTCTTGTATAGCAGACGAAATATACTCCATATCGGTTTCAGATAAAACATGCAGTGACGGATTATTAATGCCGAGACGGTCTGCTCGCAGCTTCGTTTGCTTTACAGATTCTTCTCCCGAAATATACAGGACACTGTTTGATGAGCCTGATAATTGAGCGGAAACCTGCAGTAATAGCGTTGACTTTCCGATACCAGGATCACCGCCAATTAAAACGAGGGAGCCTTTAACGACACCTCCGCCGAGTACTCTGTTAAACTCGCCAAGCTGGGTTTTGACGCGGGGTTCTTCTGATGTTTCGATTGATGTAATAGGTGAAGGTTTCTGTACAGTTTGAACAGAATGAGAAAAAGCCGCTCTCCGATTGGCTGGTGCTTTTTTAATCATTTCTTCCACCATTGTATTCCAAGCACCGCAGCCCGGACATTTCCCCATCCATTTTGGAGACTCGTAGCCGCAGGATTGGCAGATGAATTTCGATTTTGTTTTAGCCATATATAGTGTAAGACCTCTCCCTTGTTCTATTTCTTGATATGAAAGTGAGGCATACACTTACATGCTGTATGCCTCATTTCCGTCTTCTATATTAATTCGTTTTAGCAGTCGTTTTTACGACAAATTCGCCATCTTCTACATCAAGAACAATATGCTGTCCTTTATGAATATTTCCTCTGAGGAGTTCTTCAGATAAACGATCCTCGACATGTTTTTGGATCGCTCTTCTTAACGGACGGGCACCGTATTCCAGGTCAACGCCCTCTTCCGCGACTTTCGCTTTTGCAGCATCTGTCAATTCGATAGAAAGATCTTGTTCTTTCAAGCGTTTCGTTAATTGATCAGACATTAATGACACGATTTCAGTAAGATGTTTTTTCTCAAGTGAATGGAAGACAATGATTTCATCGATACGGTTGATGAACTCAGGTCTGAAAGCTCGTTTTAATTCACCCATCACTTTATCTTTCATGTCTTTATGATTTTGAGTTTCATCCTGAACGTTAAAGCCGACATATTTATTGCGTTTCAGCTCACTTGCTCCGACGTTTGATGTCATGATCAGAATGGTATTGCGGAAATCGACTGTGCGTCCTTTAGAATCAGTCAATCGTCCGTCTTCAAGAACTTGCAGAAGGATATTGAAGACATCAGGGTGCGCTTTCTCGATCTCATCAAGAAGCACGACAGAGTAAGGTTTTCTTCTGACTTTCTCTGTCAATTGACCGCCTTCATCATATCCCACATATCCCGGAGGTGAACCAACAAGTCTTGAAGTTGAGTGTTTTTCCATGTATTCAGACATATCAATTCTGATCATGGATTCTTCATCGCCAAAAATGGATTCAGCGAGTGCTCGTGCAAGCTCTGTTTTACCTACACCTGTAGGGCCTAAGAAAATGAATGAGCCGATTGGGCGTTTAGGATCTTTCAATCCTGCTCTCGCACGTCTGACGGCTTTTGCAACAGCTACAACTGCTTCATCCTGGCCGATGACGCGGGAATGAAGAATGTTTTCCATATTGAGAAGCTTATCAGTTTCAGTTTGGGCGATTTTAGATACAGGCACACCGGTCCAGCTGGATACAACCATCGCAATATCATCCACAGTAACCTCTGAGTTTTCCTGCCCTTGCTTCTCTTTCCATGATTTCTTCGTATCCTCTACTTGCTCGCGCAGGCGTTGTTCAGTATCACGCAAGGAAGCAGCTTTTTCAAACTCTTGGCTTTGCACTGCCGCATCCTTCTCTTTACGAACCTCATCAAGCTTCTGCTCAAGCTCTTTTAAGTTAGGAGGCGTTGTAAATGAGCGCAGTCTCACCTTTGAACCTGCTTCATCGATCAAGTCAATTGCTTTATCCGGAAGGAAGCGGTCAGAAATATATCTGTCAGAAAGCTTAACCGCAGCTTCAATGGCATCATCAGTGATAGAAACGCGGTGGTGGGCTTCGTATCTGTCACGCAGACCTTGTAAAATTTGAATACTTTCATCTACAGATGGCTGATCAACCTGAATCGGCTGAAAACGGCGTTCCAGTGCTGCATCTTTTTCAATATATTTACGGTACTCATCAAGAGTCGTTGCACCAATACATTGGAGTTCGCCGCGAGCAAGTGAAGGTTTTAAAATATTAGATGCATCAATAGCACCTTCTGCTCCGCCTGCCCCGATTAATGTATGGAGCTCATCGATGAATAGAATGATATTTCCTGCCTGGCGAATTTCATCCATGACCTTCTTCAGGCGATCCTCAAATTCTCCGCGGTATTTTGTGCCGGCAACAACTGTTCCCATGTCTAATGTCATCACACGTTTATCACGCAAAATTTCGGGTACTTCATTATTGATAATTTGCTGTGCCAAACCTTCTGCGATAGCCGTTTTACCTACACCTGGTTCCCCAATGAGAACAGGGTTGTTTTTCGTTCTGCGGCTTAACACTTCAATGACACGCTGGATCTCCTTGCTTCTGCCGATTACAGGGTCAAGGCTGTCTTCCTTCGCAATAGCAGTTAAGTCTCTTGCCAAGCTGTCAAGCGTAGGCGTATTCGCATTGCTGTTTGTTCCTGCCGCTGATGATCCTGTTTCATTACTTCCTAGAAGCTGGAGCACCTGCTGTCTTGCTTTATTTAAGCTGACACCGAGATTATTCAGAACTCTCGCAGCAACGCCTTCTCCTTCACGAATCAGACCAAGAAGAATATGTTCTGTTCCAACATAAGAATGACCGAGTTTTCTTGCCTCATCCATTGAAAGCTCAATGACTTTTTTAGCTCTAGGAGTATAATGAATCGTTTGAGACATTTCCTGCCCGCGCCCGATCAAACTTTCTACTTCTTTCTGAATTTTATCTGAACCGAGTCCAAGCGCTTGAAGAGCTTTAGCAGCAATGCCCTCTCCTTCTCTTACCAGTCCTAATAAAATATGCTCAGTGCCAATGTTATTATGACCTAACCGAAGTGCTTCTTCCTGTGCTAGCGCCAGTACTTTTTGAGCTCGTTCTGTAAATCTTCCAAACATCATATCGATTCATCCTCCTGTCTTTTCCCATTCATTTCTAAGTGAAGCCGTTCTCTGATGAGAGCCGCTCTTCGAATGTCCCTTTCGTTCGGACGCAAAGCGCCTCCCGAGTATTGCTGTAAAAACCCTGGCTGCGTCAAAATCATAAGTTCGTTAAGTATGTTGCTTGAAAGTCCTTTTATAATGCCTAGGTCTATGCCTAACCGAACATCTGAAAGGCACTTTGCAGTTTCTTTCGATTCTATCATCCGGCAATTAGACAAGACCCCATAAGACCGATATACCCGATCCTCAAGTTCAATTTTAGAAGTTTGATAAATCGCTTCTCGGGCAGATCGTTCTTGTTCAATCAACTGAGCAGCAACACTGTTAAGATCCTCTACAATATCCTGCTCTGACTTACCAAGCGTGATCTGATTTGAAATTTGAAAGATATTCCCTACTGCTTCGCTGCCTTCCCCATAAATTCCTCTAACAACTAAGCCTAATTGATTAATTGCCGGTATAATTCGATTTATTTGCCTAGTTAAAACTAGTGCCGGCAGATGCATCATGACCGAAGCCCTTAAACCTGTACCTACGTTTGTAGGACAGCTGGTTAAGTATCCTCTTTGCTCATTGAATGCATAATCAACTTTTTCTTCAATCCAGTCGTCGACCTGGTTTGCGGCTTTCATTGCTTCTAAAAGCTGAAATCCAGGGAAAAGACACTGAATTCTAATATGGTCCTCTTCATTTAGCATGACGCTTACTTCCTCATTTTCAGAAAGCAAACAGCCGCCAAAAGGAGACTCTGTCAGATTCGGACTGATTAGATGTTTTTCAACAAGTACACGCTTCTCTAAAGGCTGTGCATCATTCATTCTAATCAAAACAAATTTGCCGATTCCGGGAATTTCTTGCTCTGAAAACTGATCTTCAAATTGCTGTATGATGGATGAGGCTTCTTCATTGGAATACCGCGTAGGGAACCGAATATGCTCAAAGTTCCTTGCTAAACGTATGCGGCTGCTGAGTACAATGTCACTTTCAGGTCCTTTCTGCTTCATCCAACTGCTTAGTGCGTCCTGAATAAAATGCTTTAGCGACATTACTCCTGTTCCTCCTCACTATCTGTACTTTTGAGTGATTGTTCTAATGAACGAATTTGATCTCTTACATGAGCTGCATTTTCAAATTCTTCTTGATGGATTAAGGATTCCAATTCCTTTTTTAGCATATCAATCTGCCGTCTGACATGAAGATTGCCGCCTATTCGTTTCGGTATCTTACCTGCATGCACAGTGTTTCCGCTGTGCACTTTACGTAGGATTGGTGTAATGTTGCTATGAAATGTTTTGTAACATTCAGAACATCCAAAACGGCCAATTTTTCTGAATTGCTGAAAAGTCATTCCGCATTTCGGACAAGCAGATATTTGCTCCGAGTGACTGAACATTTGAGTTCCTGCATTTTGAAATGAAGAATCCATGTTCAGTAAACCCGAAAGTAAATTATGAATAGAGAAACCCTGATTTGCACTTATACCATATGAATCACTATTTTCTTTGGCACATTGTTCACAAATATGAACTTCTATTTTTTCTCCGTTAACAACCTTTGTAAAGTGAAAAGTGGCTGGTCTCTCGTGGCACTCTTGACAAATCAATCTTTTCACCCGCTTATTTTAATTTTAAAGAAGTCAACATTGCCTTCATCATTCTCGCTCTTAATTCATCACGTTCAGGCAAGTCAATGTGTAAAACTGAGCGGTCCATTACGCTGACCATCATTTTTGCTTCTCTTTCTGAAATTACCTTGTCTTCTAATAGCCTTAAAATAATGTCATCAGAGGCTGCTTGAGACAAATGGGTATTAATTTGAGAAATTATATTATTGATTAGGACAACTTCATTGTTCATTTTAATTTTAATGATTCTGATGTAACCGCCGCCCCCGCGTTTGCTCTCAACAATATATCCTCTTTCGCTTGTAAATCTGGTGTTGATGACATAATTTATTTGGGAAGGAACGCATTGAAATTTATCTGCAATTTCACTTCGTTTAATCTCTAAAATTTCCTTGCCATTTTGATCTAACACTCGTTTTAAATATTGTTCAATGATGTCAGAAATATTATGTCCCACTCAACCCCCTCCTTTACTGACTTTGACTATATTTGACTATAATCTTACTATAAGCCGTTTCTCGAGAATTTTCAACTTTCTCGCTCTATCCTTTATTATTTCCATTTTCCCGGTCCACAAAACCTGATTGCTGATTTAAAATTCGGTATAAAGTTATTATATTATACAGTTAAGTGGAATTTTATGATACCAATAAACCAAAATACAAAAAACCCAGCTCAATGAGCTGGGTTTAAACTTGCTTGGCGGCGTCCTACTCTCACAGGGGGAAACCCCCGACTACCATCGGCGCTGAAGAGCTTAACTTCCGTGTTCGGTATGGGAACGGGTGTGACCTCTTCGCTATCGCCACCAAACAAATTGAGAGTGTTCTCTCAAAACTAGATAACAGGTGTGACATCATTCAAAAATATGGTTAAGTCCTCGATCGATTAGTATCTGTCAGCTCCATGTGTCGCCACACTTCCACCTCAGACCTATCAACCTGATCATCTTTCAGGGATCTTACTTCCTTGCGGAATGGGAAATCTCATCTTGAGGGGGGCTTCATGCTTAGATGCTTTCAGCACTTATCCCGTCCGCACATAGCTACCCAGCGATGCCCTTGGCAGAACAACTGGTACACCAGCGGTGCGTCCATCCCGGTCCTCTCGTACTAAGGACAGCTCCTCTCAAATTTCCTGCGCCCGCGACGGATAGGGACCGAACTGTCTCACGACGTTCTGAACCCAGCTCGCGTACCGCTTTAATGGGCGAACAGCCCAACCCTTGGGACCGACTACAGCCCCAGGATGCGATGAGCCGACATCGAGGTGCCAAACCTCCCCGTCGATGTGGACTCTTGGGGGAGATAAGCCTGTTATCCCCGGGGTAGCTTTTATCCGTTGAGCGATGGCCCTTCCATGCGGAACCACCGGATCACTAAGCCCGACTTTCGTCCCTGCTCGACTTGTAGGTCTCGCAGTCAAGCTCCCTTGTGCCTTTACACTCTGCGAATGATTTCCAACCATTCTGAGGGAACCTTTGGGCGCCTCCGTTACCTTTTAGGAGGCGACCGCCCCAGTCAAACTGCCCACCTGACACTGTCTCCCCGCCCGATAAGGGCGGCGGGTTAGAAGGTCAATACAGCCAGGGTAGTATCCCACCGATGCCTCCACCGAAGCTGGCGCTCCGGTTTCCAAGGCTCCTACCTATCCTGTACAAGCTGTACCAACATTCAATATCAGGCTGCAGTAAAGCTCCACGGGGTCTTTCCGTCCTGTCGCGGGTAACCTGCATCTTCACAGGTACTATAATTTCACCGAGTCTCTCGTTGAGACAGTGCCCAGATCGTTGCGCCTTTCGTGCGGGTCGGAACTTACCCGACAAGGAATTTCGCTACCTTAGGACCGTTATAGTTACGGCCGCCGTTTACTGGGGCTTCAATTCGCACCTTCGCTTACGCTAAGCGCTCCTCTTAACCTTCCAGCACCGGGCAGGCGTCAGCCCCTATACTTCGCCTTACGGCTTCGCAGAGACCTGTGTTTTTGCTAAACAGTCGCCTGGGCCTATTCACTGCGGCTCTCTCGGGCTTGCACCCTAACAGAGCACCCCTTCTCCCGAAGTTACGGGGTCATTTTGCCGAGTTCCTTAACGAGAGTTCTCTCGATCACCTTAGGATTCTCTCCTCGCCTACCTGTGTCGGTTTGCGGTACGGGCACCTCTCACCTCGCTAGAGGCTTTTCTTGGCAGTGTGGAATCAGGAACTTCGCTACTATATTTCGCTCGCCATCACAGCTCAGCCTTATGGGAAACGGATTTGCCTATTTCCCAGCCTAACTGCTTGGACGCGGATATCCAATACCGCGCTTACCCTATCCTCCTGCGTCCCCCCATTGCTCAAATGGTGAGGAGGTGGTACAGGAATATCAACCTGTTGTCCATCGCCTACGCCTTTCGGCCTCGGCTTAGGTCCCGACTAACCCTGAGCGGACGAGCCTTCCTCAGGAAACCTTAGGCATTCGGTGGAGGGGATTCTCACCCCTCTTTCGCTACTCATACCGGCATTCTCACTTCTAAGCGCTCCACCAGTCCTTCCGGTCTGGCTTCACAGCCCTTAGAACGCTCTCCTACCACTGTTCGAAGAACAGTCCGCAGCTTCGGTGATACGTTTAGCCCCGGTACATTTTCGGCGCAGAGTCACTCGACCAGTGAGCTATTACGCACTCTTTAAATGGTGGCTGCTTCTAAGCCAACATCCTGGTTGTCTAAGCAACTCCACATCCTTTTCCACTTAACGTATACTTTGGGACCTTAGCTGGCGGTCTGGGCTGTTTCCCTTTCGACTACGGATCTTATCACTCGCAGTCTGACTCCCAAGGATAAGTCATTGGCATTCGGAGTTTGACTGAATTCGGTAACCCGGTAGGGGCCCCTAGTCCAATCAGTGCTCTACCTCCAAGACTCTTACCTTGAGGCTAGCCCTAAAGCTATTTCGGAGAGAACCAGCTATCTCCAGGTTCGATTGGCATTTCACCCCTACCCACACCTCATCCCCGCACTTTTCAACGTGCGTGGGTTCGGGCCTCCATTCAGTGTTACCTGAACTTCACCCTGGACATGGGTAGATCACCTGGTTTCGGGTCTACGACCACGTACTCATGCGCCCTATTCAGACTCGCTTTCGCTGCGGCTCCGCATCTTCTGCTTAACCTTGCACGGGATCGTAACTCGCCGGTTCATTCTACAAAAGGCACGCCATCACCCGTTAACGGGCTCTGACTACTTGTAGGCACACGGTTTCAGGATCTCTTTCACTCCCCTTCCGGGGTGCTTTTCACCTTTCCCTCACGGTACTGGTTCACTATCGGTCACTAGGGAGTATTTAGCCTTGGGAGATGGTCCTCCCGGATTCCGACGGAATTTCACGTGTTCCGCCGTACTCAGGATCCACTCAGGAGAGAACGAAGTTTTGACTACAGGGCTGTTACCTCCTATGGCGGGCCTTTCCAGACCTCTTCATCTACCTCGTTCCTTTGTAACTCCGTACAGAGTGTCCTACAACCCCAAGAGGCAAGCCTCTTGGTTTGGGCTAATCCCGTTTCGCTCGCCGCTACTCAGGGAATCGCATTTGCTTTCTCTTCCTCCGGGTACTTAGATGTTTCAGTTCCCCGGGTCTGCCTTCTCATATCCTATGAATTCAGATATGGATACCACTCCATTACGAGTGGTGGGTTTCCCCATTCGGAAATCTCCGGATCAAAGCTTGCTTACAGCTCCCCGAAGCATATCGGTGTTCGTCCCGTCCTTCATCGGCTCCTAGTGCCAAGGCATCCACCGTGCGCCCTTTCTAACTTAACCGTTAAAAAGAATCACTATGTGATATCTTGTATTACTAATTGAATGTGATGTCTACTGTTATCTAGTTTTCAAAGAACACGTTTCGAAGGAATGATCCTTCAAAACTAAACAAGACAGGGAACGTTCTGTTTATAAGACCCAAGGTCTTATATTCCGTATAATATCCTTAGAAAGGAGGTGATCCAGCCGCACCTTCCGATACGGCTACCTTGTTACGACTTCACCCCAATCATCTGTCCCACCTTCGGCGGCTGGCTCCTAAAAGGTTACCTCACCGACTTCGGGTGTTACAAACTCTCGTGGTGTGACGGGCGGTGTGTACAAGGCCCGGGAACGTATTCACCGCGGCATGCTGATCCGCGATTACTAGCGATTCCAGCTTCACGCAGTCGAGTTGCAGACTGCGATCCGAACTGAGAACAGATTTGTGGGATTGGCTTAACCTCGCGGTTTCGCTGCCCTTTGTTCTGTCCATTGTAGCACGTGTGTAGCCCAGGTCATAAGGGGCATGATGATTTGACGTCATCCCCACCTTCCTCCGGTTTGTCACCGGCAGTCACCTTAGAGTGCCCAACTGAATGCTGGCAACTAAGATCAAGGGTTGCGCTCGTTGCGGGACTTAACCCAACATCTCACGACACGAGCTGACGACAACCATGCACCACCTGTCACTCTGCCCCCGAAGGGGACGTCCTATCTCTAGGATTGTCAGAGGATGTCAAGACCTGGTAAGGTTCTTCGCGTTGCTTCGAATTAAACCACATGCTCCACCGCTTGTGCGGGCCCCCGTCAATTCCTTTGAGTTTCAGTCTTGCGACCGTACTCCCCAGGCGGAGTGCTTAATGCGTTAGCTGCAGCACTAAGGGGCGGAAACCCCCTAACACTTAGCACTCATCGTTTACGGCGTGGACTACCAGGGTATCTAATCCTGTTCGCTCCCCACGCTTTCGCTCCTCAGCGTCAGTTACAGACCAGAGAGTCGCCTTCGCCACTGGTGTTCCTCCACATCTCTACGCATTTCACCGCTACACGTGGAATTCCACTCTCCTCTTCTGCACTCAAGTTCCCCAGTTTCCAATGACCCTCCCCGGTTGAGCCGGGGGCTTTCACATCAGACTTAAGAAACCGCCTGCGAGCCCTTTACGCCCAATAATTCCGGACAACGCTTGCCACCTACGTATTACCGCGGCTGCTGGCACGTAGTTAGCCGTGGCTTTCTGGTTAGGTACCGTCAAGGTACCGCCCTATTCGAACGGTACTTGTTCTTCCCTAACAACAGAGCTTTACGATCCGAAAACCTTCATCACTCACGCGGCGTTGCTCCGTCAGACTTTCGTCCATTGCGGAAGATTCCCTACTGCTGCCTCCCGTAGGAGTCTGGGCCGTGTCTCAGTCCCAGTGTGGCCGATCACCCTCTCAGGTCGGCTACGCATCGTTGCCTTGGTGAGCCGTTACCTCACCAACTAGCTAATGCGCCGCGGGTCCATCTGTAAGTGGTAGCCGAAGCCACCTTTTATGTTTGAACCATGCGGTTCAAACAACCATCCGGTATTAGCCCCGGTTTCCCGGAGTTATCCCAGTCTTACAGGCAGGTTACCCACGTGTTACTCACCCGTCCGCCGCTAACATCAGGGAGCAAGCTCCCATCTGTCCGCTCGACTTGCATGTATTAGGCACGCCGCCAGCGTTCGTCCTGAGCCAGGATCAAACTCTCCGATAAAGTAGTTTGACTGACTACGCACATCGCTGTGCGATTTTTTAAAAACTGAATTAACAGGTACGTTTTGTCTTGTTTAGTTTTCAAAGATCATTTTGTTTGTCCGCTTTGTTAAAGCAACTTTATTAGTATACAACGTCACTTCTTCAAAGTCAACAACTTTTTTAAAAACTTTTGGTGGAGCCTAGCGGGATCGAACCGCTGACCTCCTGCGTGCAAAGCAGGCGCTCTCCCAGCTGAGCTAAGGCCCCATAAAAAATGGTCGGGAAGACAGGATTCGAACCTGCGACCCCATGGTCCCAAACCATGTGCTCTACCAAGCTGAGCTACTTCCCGATTCCCTATCTATTCTATTAAAAGATATGGCGCGCCCGAGAGGAGTCGAACCCCTAACCTTTTGATCCGTAGTCAAACGCTCTATCCAATTGAGCTACGGGCGCAAAACATAATGCCGAGGGCCGGACTTGAACCGGCACGGTAGTCACCTACCGCAGGATTTTAAGTCCTGTGTGTCTGCCAATTCCACCACCCCGGCGTGGATGGTATAGTTGGAGCGGAAGACGGGATTCGAACCCGCGACCCCCACCTTGGCAAGGTGGTGTTCTACCACTGAACTACTTCCGCAGACAGGATGTCCAGTTTTTCTAACTGTTATCCTATATAATGCGGGTGAAGGGACTTGAACCCCCACGTCATAAAGACACTAGATCCTAAGTCTAGCGCGTCTGCCAATTCCGCCACACCCGCGTAAAATGGTGAGCCATGAAGGACTCGAACCTTCGACCCTCTGATTAAAAGTCAGATGCTCTACCAACTGAGCTAATGGCTCTTCTACAAGAGACTTGAGTATTATATCATATAAAAGTGGTGCCGGCAAGAGGACTTGAACCCCCAACCTACTGATTACAAGTCAGTTGCTCTACCAATTGAGCTACACCGGCATAATGGTGGAGGATGACGGGCTCGAACCGCCGACCCTCTGCTTGTAAGGCAGATGCTCTCCCAGCTGAGCTAATCCTCCATAATTGCACTAACGTGCAATTGCTTGGCGGCGTCCTACTCTCACAGGGGGAAACCCCCGACTACCATCGGCGCTGAAGAGCTTAACTTCCGTGTTCGGTATGGGAACGGGTGTGACCTCTTCGCTATCGCCACCAAACAAATTGAGAGTGTTCTCTCAAAACTAGATAACAGGTGTGACATCATTCAAAATATGGTTAAGTCCTCGATCGATTAGTATCTGTCAGCTCCATGTGTCGCCACACTTCCACCTCAGACCTATCAACCTGATCATCTTTCAGGGATCTTACTTCCTTACGGAATGGGAAATCTCATCTTGAGGGGGGCTTCATGCTTAGATGCTTTCAGCACTTATCCCGTCCGCACATAGCTACCCAGCGATGCCCTTGGCAGAACAACTGGTACACCAGCGGTGCGTCCATCCCGGTCCTCTCGTACTAAGGACAGCTCCTCTCAAATTTCCTGCGCCCGCGACGGATAGGGACCGAACTGTCTCACGACGTTCTGAACCCAGCTCGCGTACCGCTTTAATGGGCGAACAGCCCAACCCTTGGGACCGACTACAGCCCCAGGATGCGATGAGCCGACATCGAGGTGCCAAACCTCCCCGTCGATGTGGACTCTTGGGGGAGATAAGCCTGTTATCCCCGGGGTAGCTTTTATCCGTTGAGCGATGGCCCTTCCATGCGGAACCACCGGATCACTAAGCCCGACTTTCGTCCCTGCTCGACTTGTAGGTCTCGCAGTCAAGCTCCCTTGTGCCTTTACACTCTGCGAATGATTTCCAACCATTCTGAGGGAACCTTTGGGCGCCTCCGTTACCTTTTAGGAGGCGACCGCCCCAGTCAAACTGCCCACCTGACACTGTCTCCCCGCCCGATAAGGGCGGCGGGTTAGAAGGTCAATACAGCCAGGGTAGTATCCCACCGATGCCTCCACCGAAGCTGGCGCTCCGGTTTCCAAGGCTCCTACCTATCCTGTACAAGCTGTACCAACATTCAATATCAGGCTGCAGTAAAGCTCCACGGGGTCTTTCCGTCCTGTCGCGGGTAACCTGCATCTTCACAGGTACTATAATTTCACCGAGTCTCTCGTTGAGACAGTGCCCAGATCGTTGCGCCTTTCGTGCGGGTCGGAACTTACCCGACAAGGAATTTCGCTACCTTAGGACCGTTATAGTTACGGCCGCCGTTTACTGGGGCTTCAATTCGCACCTTCGCTTACGCTAAGCGCTCCTCTTAACCTTCCAGCACCGGGCAGGCGTCAGCCCCTATACTTCGCCTTACGGCTTCGCAGAGACCTGTGTTTTTGCTAAACAGTCGCCTGGGCCTATTCACTGCGGCTCTCTCGGGCTTGCACCCTAACAGAGCACCCCTTCTCCCGAAGTTACGGGGTCATTTTGCCGAGTTCCTTAACGAGAGTTCTCTCGATCACCTTAGGATTCTCTCCTCGCCTACCTGTGTCGGTTTGCGGTACGGGCACCTCTCACCTCGCTAGAGGCTTTTCTTGGCAGTGTGGAATCAGGAACTTCGCTACTATATTTCGCTCGCCATCACAGCTCAGCCTTATGGGAAACGGATTTGCCTATTTCCCAGCCTAACTGCTTGGACGCGGATATCCAATACCGCGCTTACCCTATCCTCCTGCGTCCCCCCATTGCTCAAATGGTGAGGAGGTGGTACAGGAATATCAACCTGTTGTCCATCGCCTACGCCTTTCGGCCTCGGCTTAGGTCCCGACTAACCCTGAGCGGACGAGCCTTCCTCAGGAAACCTTAGGCATTCGGTGGAGGGGATTCTCACCCCTCTTTCGCTACTCATACCGGCATTCTCACTTCTAAGCGCTCCACCAGTCCTTCCGGTCTGGCTTCACAGCCCTTAGAACGCTCTCCTACCACTGTTCGAAGAACAGTCCGCAGCTTCGGTGATACGTTTAGCCCCGGTACATTTTCGGCGCAGAGTCACTCGACCAGTGAGCTATTACGCACTCTTTAAATGGTGGCTGCTTCTAAGCCAACATCCTGGTTGTCTAAGCAACTCCACATCCTTTTCCACTTAACGTATACTTTGGGACCTTAGCTGGCGGTCTGGGCTGTTTCCCTTTCGACTACGGATCTTATCACTCGCAGTCTGACTCCCAAGGATAAGTCATTGGCATTCGGAGTTTGACTGAATTCGGTAACCCGGTAGGGGCCCCTAGTCCAATCAGTGCTCTACCTCCAAGACTCTTACCTTGAGGCTAGCCCTAAAGCTATTTCGGAGAGAACCAGCTATCTCCAGGTTCGATTGGCATTTCACCCCTACCCACACCTCATCCCCGCACTTTTCAACGTGCGTGGGTTCGGGCCTCCATTCAGTGTTACCTGAACTTCACCCTGGACATGGGTAGATCACCTGGTTTCGGGTCTACGACCACGTACTCATGCGCCCTATTCAGACTCGCTTTCGCTGCGGCTCCGCATCTTCTGCTTAACCTTGCACGGGATCGTAACTCGCCGGTTCATTCTACAAAAGGCACGCCATCACCCGTTAACGGGCTCTGACTACTTGTAGGCACACGGTTTCAGGATCTCTTTCACTCCCCTTCCGGGGTGCTTTTCACCTTTCCCTCACGGTACTGGTTCACTATCGGTCACTAGGGAGTATTTAGCCTTGGGAGATGGTCCTCCCGGATTCCGACGGAATTTCACGTGTTCCGCCGTACTCAGGATCCACTCAGGAGAGAACGAAGTTTTGACTACAGGGCTGTTACCTCCTATGGCGGGCCTTTCCAGACCTCTTCATCTACCTCGTTCTTTTGTAACTCCGTACAGAGTGTCCTACAACCCCAAGAGGCAAGCCTCTTGGTTTGGGCTGATCCCGTTTCGCTCGCCGCTACTCAGGGAATCGCATTTGCTTTCTCTTCCTCCGGGTACTTAGATGTTTCAGTTCCCCGGGTCTGCCTTCTCATATCCTATGAATTCAGATATGGATACCACTCCATTACGAGTGGTGGGTTTCCCCATTCGGAAATCTCCGGATCAAAGCTTGCTTACAGCTCCCCGAAGCATATCGGTGTTCGTCCCGTCCTTCATCGGCTCCTAGTGCCAAGGCATCCACCGTGCGCCCTTTCTAACTTAACCGTTAAAAAGAATCACTATGTGATATCTTGTGTTACTAATTGAATGTGATGTCTACTGTTATCTAGTTTTCAAAGAACACGTTTCGAAGGAATGATCCTTCAAAACTAAACAAGACAGGGAACGTTCTGTTTATAAGACCCAAGGTCTTATATTCCGTATAATATCCTTAGAAAGGAGGTGATCCAGCCGCACCTTCCGATACGGCTACCTTGTTACGACTTCACCCCAATCATCTGTCCCACCTTCGGCGGCTGGCTCCTAAAAGGTTACCTCACCGACTTCGGGTGTTACAAACTCTCGTGGTGTGACGGGCGGTGTGTACAAGGCCCGGGAACGTATTCACCGCGGCATGCTGATCCGCGATTACTAGCGATTCCAGCTTCACGCAGTCGAGTTGCAGACTGCGATCCGAACTGAGAACAGATTTGTGGGATTGGCTTAACCTCGCGGTTTCGCTGCCCTTTGTTCTGTCCATTGTAGCACGTGTGTAGCCCAGGTCATAAGGGGCATGATGATTTGACGTCATCCCCACCTTCCTCCGGTTTGTCACCGGCAGTCACCTTAGAGTGCCCAACTGAATGCTGGCAACTAAGATCAAGGGTTGCGCTCGTTGCGGGACTTAACCCAACATCTCACGACACGAGCTGACGACAACCATGCACCACCTGTCACTCTGCCCCCGAAGGGGACGTCCTATCTCTAGGATTGTCAGAGGATGTCAAGACCTGGTAAGGTTCTTCGCGTTGCTTCGAATTAAACCACATGCTCCACCGCTTGTGCGGGCCCCCGTCAATTCCTTTGAGTTTCAGTCTTGCGACCGTACTCCCCAGGCGGAGTGCTTAATGCGTTAGCTGCAGCACTAAGGGGCGGAAACCCCCTAACACTTAGCACTCATCGTTTACGGCGTGGACTACCAGGGTATCTAATCCTGTTCGCTCCCCACGCTTTCGCTCCTCAGCGTCAGTTACAGACCAGAGAGTCGCCTTCGCCACTGGTGTTCCTCCACATCTCTACGCATTTCACCGCTACACGTGGAATTCCACTCTCCTCTTCTGCACTCAAGTTCCCCAGTTTCCAATGACCCTCCCCGGTTGAGCCGGGGGCTTTCACATCAGACTTAAGAAACCGCCTGCGAGCCCTTTACGCCCAATAATTCCGGACAACGCTTGCCACCTACGTATTACCGCGGCTGCTGGCACGTAGTTAGCCGTGGCTTTCTGGTTAGGTACCGTCAAGGTACCGCCCTATTCGAACGGTACTTGTTCTTCCCTAACAACAGAGCTTTACGATCCGAAAACCTTCATCACTCACGCGGCGTTGCTCCGTCAGACTTTCGTCCATTGCGGAAGATTCCCTACTGCTGCCTCCCGTAGGAGTCTGGGCCGTGTCTCAGTCCCAGTGTGGCCGATCACCCTCTCAGGTCGGCTACGCATCGTTGCCTTGGTGAGCCGTTACCTCACCAACTAGCTAATGCGCCGCGGGTCCATCTGTAAGTGGTAGCCGAAGCCACCTTTTATGTTTGAACCATGCGGTTCAAACAACCATCCGGTATTAGCCCCGGTTTCCCGGAGTTATCCCAGTCTTACAGGCAGGTTACCCACGTGTTACTCACCCGTCCGCCGCTAACATCAGGGAGCAAGCTCCCATCTGTCCGCTCGACTTGCATGTATTAGGCACGCCGCCAGCGTTCGTCCTGAGCCAGGATCAAACTCTCCGATAAAGTAGTTTGACTGACTACGCACATCGCTGTGCGATTTTTTAAAAACTGAATTAACAGGTACGTTTTGTCTTGTTTAGTTTTCAAAGATCATTTTGTTCACTTCGTTCAAGCGACTTTATTATTATAACTCGTTGACTCAGTGAAGTCAATAACTTTTTTGATTTCTTTTTTTTCGTTATCGCCTTGTTTAGCGGCAACGAATAATAATATACCACCTAGTAAATAATAGTGCAATAGTTTTTTTGAAGAAATACTAAGGAATTTAAAAAGAGCGGCATCCTTTCCCTATGGAGGATACCGCTCTTCTTTATTAGCGTTGTCTCATTTGCGGGAATAACAGCACATCGCGAATAGAAGGGGCATTCGTCAGCAGCATAACCAGACGGTCGATACCGATGCCTAAACCTCCTGTTGGCGGCATACCGTATTCCAGAGCTTCAACAAAGTCTTCATCCATTAGATGAGCTTCATCATTACCGGCTTCACGCTCTTTTAATTGCGCTTCAAAGCGTTCTCTTTGATCAATAGGATCATTCAGCTCTGTAAACGCGTTGGCATGTTCACGGCCAACGATAAACAGCTCAAAACGGTCTGTAAAACGCGGGTCCTCAGGGTTTTTCTTAGCAAGAGGAGAAATTTCTACAGGATGCCCGTAAATAAACGTTGGCTGAATAAGCGTTTCTTCAATTTTTTGTTCGAAGAATTCGTTGATGATATGCCCTACTGTCATAGAATCTTTAATTTCTACACCATGTTCTTTTGCATATTCACGCGCCTGCTCAACAGTAACCTCTTCCCAGAAATCAACGCCGGTCGCTTCTTTGACTGCGTCAACCATATGGATTCTTTTCCACTCCGGTTTAAGGTCGATTTGCTCTTCCCCGTATTGAATCGTAGTTGTGCCAAGCACTTCTTGGGCGATATGAGCGACAAGGTTTTCAGTTAAGCTCATGATATCTTTATAGTCCGCATATGCTTCATATAACTCAATCATTGTAAATTCAGGGTTATGGCGTGTAGAGACACCTTCGTTACGGAAAACACGGCCGATTTCATATACTTTTTCTAAACCGCCGACAATTAGACGTTTTAGGTGCAGTTCGATAGCAATACGCATATAGAGTGGAATGTCTAACGCGTTGTGGTGAGTGATAAACGGACGTGCAGAAGCTCCCCCAGGAATGCTGTGCATTGTAGGTGTTTCTACTTCTAAGTATCCATGATCATCAAGGTATCTTCTCATAGCTTGAATGATCTTGCTTCGTGTAATAAACGTATGTTTGCTGTCTGGGTTTACGATAAGATCCAGGTAGCGCTGACGGTAGCGCTGCTCAACGTCTTTTAAACCATGGTATTTGTCAGGAAGCGGACGAAGCGCTTTTGTCAGCAATTCAAAGGAAGTTGCTTTAACAGACAATTCGCCTACATTTGTTTTGAAGACTTTTCCGGTTACGCCGATAAGATCACCGAGGTCAGAAGACTTGAAGATTTCATATTGGTCGTCACCGACACTGTCTTTTCTTACGTAGATTTGGATTTGGCCTTCTAAATCCTGAAGATGGGCAAAGCCGGCTTTTCCTTTGCCGCGTTTTGTCATCATGCGGCCTGCGATTGTAACTTCAATCGCTTTTTCTTCTAACTCTTCTTTGGTTAGATCTTGATATGCCGAAATAACTTCTTGAGACTGATGAGTTCTTTCAAAACGTGCGCCGAATGGATCGATGCCGTTATCTCTCAGCTGATTCATTTTATCGCGTCTGACTTGCAGCTGATCATTCAATTCTTCATGGTTATGCTCTTCTTGACTCATTGTTATCACTCCATTACAGATATTGTTTCATGAAAAAAGCAGAAAAACTGCCAGCGTAAAACTAGCAGTGAGCAGCAAATAGAGGTGAGTATTATCCTACTTTTGCATTTTGAAGCTCTTTTGCCTCAACTTCAACCGTAAATGCATCTAAAAGCTGTACAAACTCTTCTCTCGTCTCGCAATGATTGATTTCATTACGAACGTTCGCATTGCCTTTCACGCCTTTCAGATACCATGCAGCGTGCTTTCTCATTTCTCTTACCGCTACGTTTTCACCTTTTAAGTCAATCAGGCGGTCAAGATGCAGTTTGCATACGGCCATTTTTTCGCGTACTTGCGGCTCTTCTTTTAATTCACCTGTTTCAAGATACTGAACCGTACGGTAAATCATCCACGGGTTGCCCAATGCAGCGCGTCCGATCATGACCCCGTCTACTCCTGTCTCATCGAGCATACGCTTAGCATCCTGCGGTGTCTTAACATCGCCGTTTCCGATAACCGGAATCGATACTGATTGTTTTACTTCTTTGATGATATCCCAGTTTGCCGTTCCTTCGTACATCTGCACTCTCGTACGGCCGTGAAGCGCAACTGCTTTACCGCCCGCACGTTCTACAGCCTGTGCATTTTTCACTGCGAAAATGTGGTCTTCATCCCAGCCCATTCTCATTTTCACTGTAACTGGTTTATTAACAGCATCCACTACTGCAGAAACCATTTCGTAAATCTTATCAGGATCGAGAAGCCATTTGGCTCCCGCATCGCATTTTGTAATCTTCGGCACGGGACATCCCATGTTAATGTCAATGATATCAGCAGTTGTGTTTTGGTCTACAAACTTCGCCGCTTCCACAAGGGTTTCCTTTTTTCCTCCGAAAATTTGAAGGCTGAGTGGTTTCTCACGTTCATCGATATAAAGCATACCCATTGTTCTTGCATTGTTGTAAAGGATCGCTTTGTCACTGACCATTTCAGCGCATACCAATCCGGCTCCGAATTCCTTTACAGTCAATCTGAACGCAGAGTTGCAGACACCAGCCATAGGTGCGAGCACAACCCGGTTTTTCAATTGAATATCTCCGATTTTGAACAATTTTTCTCCTCCTTTCATTTGTTCTATTTTTCTGGCGGCGCCAATTCGTCCGCACTTATATTTAAAACATCTGCTGCATCTTGAATGATGGCAGCTGACGGCAATCGGTTTCCGCGTTCAATTTCGCCGAGAATAGAAACTGATATACCTAATGCTTTTGCAAATCCTTCTTGAGTATAACCTTTCAGCTTTCTGAATGCACGAATTCGTCTACCCCAGATTTCTGCTTCCATACTCTTACACCTTCTTGGTCTGTTTCGGCGCTTGTAGCCTCTTTTTCAACCTGCTGGCAAATTTCCGCAAGCGGCGCAAGGACAAACAAACGCTCATACATTCTCGGATGCGGAACAATTAGTTGCTCTGTTTCAATATTTTCACGATTAAATAACAAAATGTCAAGGTCTGCCGTCCGCGGCCCCCATCTTACTTCCCTTGTTCTGCCTAATTCATTTTCTATCTGCTGCGTCAGTTCAAGGAGTTCAAAAGGGTTCAATGATGTCTTGATTTCAACAGCCATATTCAAAAATTGAGCTTGATCTTCGTATCCGACCGGGTCAGTTTCGTAAATAGACGACACTTTAGTGACTGTCACCGCAGCATGCTGATGCAGTGAAGCCACTGCTTGCCTTAAATACGTTTCTCTATCTCCAATATTAGATCCAAGTGCAATATAAGCTATGTTGTTCATGACTTTTTTCTCGTAATTTCAATTGCTACTGATTTATAGTGTCCGGGAATTGGCGGGTCTGGCTTAATCACTTTCACCGTACATTGCTGAACAGGCTGAAATTTTTCGAGAACAGTGCCAGCAATACGTTCCGCCAGCGTTTCTACCAATTTTACAGGCTCCCCTTCCACGATATCTTTACATACGTGATAGAGCTCAGCATAGTTGATCGTTTGCTCAAGGTCGTCTGTTTGTCCAGCTTTGCTTAAATCCAGCTCAGCGGTTAAATCGACTTTAAACCGCTGGCCAAGTTTGTTTTCTTCTTTGAACACACCGTGATATCCGTAAAACTCCATACCTTCTACATAAACTTTATCCATGGTGCACCCCTCCCTTATTCAGCATCGCGTCCATCATTTTCGCCATTCTGGCAATTTGCTTTACATCATGGACCCTGACAATGTCACAGCCTTTTTGAATGCCGAGACACACAGTCGCGCCTGTGCCCTCAGCCCGCTCCTCAGGCGGAAGATCCAGAACACGTCCGATGAATCTTTTTCGGGAGGTTGCCAGAAGAACCGGATACCCCAGCCCGCTGAAAATCTCTAGTTTGTTCATCACTGCCAAGTTATCGTGATAGGTTTTCGCGAAACCGATACCGGGATCAAGAATAATGTTCTTCTCGTCTACTCCGGCATCAACAGCAATTTTTACACTCTCCATTAAGTCCGACAGCATATCCGGCAATAAGTCATTGTAGTTTCTTTCAGGGCGGTTATGCATGAGAACAATTGGAACATTATGTTCAGCTGCAACGGAAGCCATCTTCGGATCATGTTTAGCACCCCAAATATCATTGATAATGGATGCGCCGGCTTTCACTGCTTCATCTGCGACAGAAGCCTTGTACGTGTCTACAGAAATAGGAACACCAAGCTCTTTCGTAATCCGCTCAATCACCGGAATGACTCTGGACATCTCCTCATCCTCAGATACGCACTCAGCGCCAGGCCTTGTCGATTCCCCTCCGATATCAATGATATGGGCACCATCATCGATCATCTCTTTCGCGTGCAGCAGCGCCTTGTCCAAGCTGTCATATTTTCCGCCGTCCGAGAAAGAGTCAGGCGTTACGTTTAAAATTCCCATCACCAGCGTCTTCTCTTTATATGATAAAGCGCTGGGCTTAGTGTGGATTACTTGTGTTTGATCTATTGTGTGCTGCGCCATGCTCTTCCTCCCTTTTCATACATCATGTTCTTTATTTCTTTTTTGTATAACAATTGAAGAGCGGAGGTTGCTTCTCCGCTTTGGCTTCCATAGTTTACTTCTTCTATTTTAGTAAACGGGATGATTTCAAGAACCGAGTTCGTCATCCACGCTTCGTCAGCTGTCAAGAGAGCTTCTAGCTCATATCGGCCCGTTTTGAGCTCCAGGCCGATATTCTTTGCATTTTCTATGATAAAACGTCTCGTGACGCCGTCCAGAATACCGGTATCAAGCGATGGCGTATAGATACAGCGACCTTTTCTCCAGAAGACATTAGATATGATACCCTCTGCAACAGCTCCATCCTCCGTTAAGAAAATTCCCTCGACACGCGGATCATTTCCAATTTCCCGTTTCGCATACATATTATTTAGATAATGATGAGATTTTAACCGGAACGATCCCTCTGGAGTGTTTCTCCGTATCGATAAAACCTTTCCTTCTTTTTGCAAAGGAAGACTTTCTGGTTTCAGCTGATTCACAAAGCATAAAACGGTCGGCTTATCGTACGTCTGAGCGACAAAGCCTTTATCGCTGATTCCCGCTGATATGTTCAGTCTGACGCGGGCATTGCCCTCCTTGATATCATTTAGCTTAAGCAGCTTGTCCAGCATCTCAAGGATCTCATGCTTTGAAACAGTATATTCGATTTGCAGATCCTTAAGCGCGCGTTCAAGCCTTTCTATATGCCAATCAAGCAAAAACGGGCAGCCTTCGTAGAGCCTGAAGGTTTCGAAAACACCGATCCCATATAAAAACCCATGGTCAAAAGGAGAAAGAACTGCATCTTTCTCCTCCATATACCGGCCGTTCACATATATCATCACGCAATAACTTCCTTGCGATATGTCTCAATAAAATTTCTGAGCATTTCTTTCCCAAAGGAGGTCATAATAGACTCTGGGTGAAATTGCACGCCCTCTATCGGGAGGTCATTGTGGCGAATAGCCATGATTTCTCCTTCTTTCGTTTGTGCTGTTACTGTAAAACAGCTTGGCAGCGTCTCAGGTTTTACGATCAGCGAGTGGTATCGCGTCGCAACAAGGGGGTTTTTCAACCCTTCAAAAATGGTTTTGCCGTCATGCTCGATATCCGAGGTTTTCCCGTGCATAAGCCGTTCTGCCCTAACAACATCACCGCCGAACACTTGTGCGATGGACTGATGTCCGAGACATACACCGAAAATAGGAATTTTCCCTGCGAAATGTTTAATTGCTTCGAGACTGATTCCCGCCTCATCAGGGCTGCACGGTCCAGGAGATATCATCAGAAAGTCCGGAGACAGTTCTTCAATTTCTTCGATTGTGATGCTGTCATTGCGTTTCACAACCAGCTCTTCCCCAAGCTCGCCCAAATACTGTACCAAGTTGTACGTGAATGAATCGTAGTTATCAATCATTAAAATCATTTCTCCGCTCACCTCATCTAATTTTTGTCTCTTCTTTGCTCAGCTCTAATGCTCTTTGCATCGCAAAAGCTTTTTTGAATGATTCCTTGTATTCGTGCTTCGGAACAGAATCAATCACAACTCCTGCGCCGGACTGCATAAATGCCTGCCCTCCGGTTGCATAAATGGTTCGAATGACGATATTAAACTGCAGATCGTGATTATATCCAAACCACCCTATAGATCCAGTATAAAGCCCTCGGCGTGTCGGCTCAAGTTCTTCTATAATTTCCATCGTTCTGACTTTCGGTGCACCAGTAATGGTTCCTCCGGGAAACACAGCATGAATAATATCTACAGCGTCATACCCATCCTGCAGTTCACCTTGGACATTAGACACAATGTGCATCACATGCGAGTATTTTTCAATTGCCATGAATTCATTTACGCGCACAGACCCGTACCGTGATACTCTTCCCAGATCATTTCGCTCAAGATCAACCAGCATGACATGTTCCGCGCGTTCTTTTTCATTGTGTATCAATTCGTTTGCAAGCGCCTCGTCTTCTTCATTTGTTTTCCCTCTGGAACGGGTGCCCGCAATCGGTCTCGTCTCTAATAGCTTGCCCTTTTTGCTGACAAGCAGTTCAGGCGATCCGCAAATGATTTGGAAATCAGGTGTTTCTAAATACGCCATATAAGGAGAAGGATTTACTTCTCTCAAGGTTTTGTAAATTTGATATGGGTGGGCAGACAGTGACTGTGACTGCCTTATTGATAGATTGACTTGAAACACATCTCCGCTGGCAATGTATTGTTTGATTTTCTCTACAGCTTGTGAGAACCCATCCTCGGTAAATGGCGCCGCGAAGGAACCATCTGTTTCATGCTTCATCTTTCGCGAAGAGACAGCGGGAAGCTCAGTCAGCCACATCTGCTCTAACTCAGATAGCCTCACATCCGCTGTTTCATGATCAGAACCATTAACATGAGTAATCAGCCATAGAGACTCTTCTTGATGGTCATAAACTGCTATATCATCAAAAACAAGAAAATAAATATCTGGTGTTTCTAGATCATCTAATGAGAGCATTTTAAAATTTTCAATGTACCGTGCGTAATCATAGCTGAGAAACCCGATTGCCCCGCCTTGAAAGTCAGGGAACTCATGATTCGTTTCTGTTTCCAGCGTTTTAAACCAGCTGTGGAAGGCCCGTAATGGATCACCTTCTTTAAACAGCATCTCATCACCATGCTTAATTGTAGTTATTCCGTCTTTTCCTTTCACAGTCGCAATTGGATCAAGACCGGCTATACTATATCTGCCGCCTCTTGCACTTTCAAGAAGTACATGATGTTTCCGGGATTGCGCAAGTTTCTCAAATTGTTGTAAGAATGAGTCTTTTTGAAAAGGTACTTTTTTGCCTGCCGGTCTGCGTTGTGCCATTTGTATCATTCCTCTATTTTCTTTTTTACTTGTTTTTAATTGTAAAGCAATGTTGTTAGTGAAAAAAGTGAATTTCTCTTCCAAGAATAACATTCGTCGCAGACATGGCATATTTGATGCACGAAATATAAAAAAACTCCCGGCGGACCGGGAGTTTTGGCTTTTTTTAATCGAATTGATACAGCGGCGTGCTTAAATAACGTTCGCCGTTACTTGGAATGATGGCCAATACTTTTTTGCCTTTTCCGAGTTTTTTTGCTACTTGAAGAGCAGCATAAATTGCCGCACCTGATGAGATGCCTCCGAGAATTCCTTCTTCACGTGCAGCTCTGCGGGCATATTCGAATGCTTCTTCATTCTTCACAGGAAAGATTTCATCATATACTTCAGTGTTTAAGATGTCCGGCACGAATCCAGCTCCGATTCCCTGAATTTTGTGGGGGCCTGGTTTTCCTCCTGAAAGCACTGGGGAATCTGACGGTTCAACAGCGTAAATCTTGATGGAAGGGTATGCTTCCTTCAGCACTTCACCCGCTCCCGTAATCGTTCCGCCCGTTCCGATTCCGGCTACAAATGCGTCAAGCTGGTCATCACCGAATTGCTCAACGATTTCTTTACCAGTTGTTTGGCGGTGAATTTCTGGGTTAGAAGGGTTGTTAAACTGCTGCGGCACAAAGTATCCGTGCTTTTCAGCAAGCTCTTCAGCTTTCTTAATGGCACCTTTCATGCCTTCCGCACCAGGAGTCAGCACAAGCTCAGCACCGTATGCGCGAAGAAGGTTGCGGCGCTCCATGCTCATTGTATCAGGCATAACCAAAATGGCTTTTAATCCTTTAGCAGCAGCAACCATTGCAAGCCCGATTCCTGTATTTCCGCTTGTCGGTTCAATGATCGTATCACCGGCTTTTAATTTTCCTTCTTTTTCAGCCGCTTCAATCATGGCTAAACCGATACGGTCTTTTACACTGCTTCCAGGGTTCATGTATTCAAGTTTTAGATATACATCCGCACTGTTTTCATCTGCAAGGCGATTTAATTTAACGATTGGCGTATTCCCAATTAATTCAGTAATGGAGTTTGCTACACGTACCATTCTCGACACCTCAATTTCCGACTATTTGTATTGGTATTATGTATATAATCTATCAATTTCAAAATTTTTTGTCAATCACTTAGTACTTTTTTCCCCATAAAACCAAGATACATCGGCTTCTTTCCAAAGTGTCTTAACTGTCGCTTTATCGCCTAGCTGATCCATTGCGATTTGCCGTCTGATCTGGTCCTTTACTTCATCAAATGAGAACGTTCTTGCCTTTAGTTTTTCTTTCAGCTGGATAATGGCATATCCGTTGCTGACCTTTATTGGTTCCTGAGACCATTCATCCTCTTTGAGTGTTTTCGCCTCTTCAATGTATGCTGATGGAATGTTGTCTGATGCCTCTGTGACAAAACCTAAATCTCCGCCGTATGGTGATGTATATCTGTCAGTGGATCTTTCGGCAGCGACAGCTTCAAAGCTTGATCCGCCTTTCAGTTCTTTCAGGACTTCTCTCGCTTCTTCTTCATCTTTTACAACAATGTGCCGAATTCGATACGAATCATCAAACTGATATAGTTCCTTATTTTTATTATAGAATGATTCCAATTCTTTGTTTGAGATATCGATATCCCTTGTTAACAATTCCTCAAGGAGGATATTATAACGAATTTGGTCTTTCCACTCTTTCTCCGTCGTATGTTCATCTTCGTAAAAGGAATTATTGACCGCTTTAATCAGCAAAAACTCACGATCAACTTCGCTTTTGGATATTTTAAGGTTGTTCTTTTTAGCCAGCTGCTCAACAACTCGGACATTGATCATATCTTCAAGCGTTGACTTACCATACTGATCTTCCATTTCTTTCAGCCATTCTTCTCTTGTCACACTCTTGCCCCCGATAGTCGCAATAGACTCACCGGATGACGATGCGCCGGCTTGGGATTTCGTCAGCGTATATGCAACAGCAATACAGCAAACCAACAGCGCCCCTAAAATAATGGTCCAGATTGTTCTTGATTTCAAACCTGCTTTCAGCCCCTTTTCTCAAATTAAAAACCCGCTAAAGAGCTTAGCGGGTAGTTTGGTCACGAAGCCCTTCCAGCTCTTCTTTTGTAAATAAGTACTTTTCATTACAAAAATGGCATACTGCTTCGGCTTGTCCATCTTCTTCTATCATATCTTGAATTTCTTTTTTGCCTAGTCCTAAAATGGCTGTTTCGAACCGTTCTTTTGAACAAGGGCAATGGAATCTGACAGGCATCGTTTCCAAAATCTCAGGTTTCTCGCCTAGGACTTCTTCTAAAATTTCTTCTGGTGTCAGCCCTTTTTGGATGAGCTTAGAAATCGGCTCTACTTGAGATAGACGCTGTTCAATTTTTGTGATTGTTTCATCATCTGTTCCCGGCATCAGCTGAATAATAAAGCCCCCTGCCGCAAGAATG
This sequence comes from Bacillus sp. PS108, assembly GCF_037963335.1. NCBI lineage: Bacteria > Bacillati > Bacillota > Bacilli > Caryophanales > Bacillaceae > Bacillus > Bacillus sp. PS108. The sequence goes on along the minus strand of NZ_CP150155.1, from coordinate 79,835 downwards.
GTATTGTCAGGATTCACGAGCACACCTACGCCCACTGATGAAGGAACCTGCTCAGATGATACAAGATAGTAAGTGAAATCATCTCCTAATTCTCCTGAAACGATTTCTACTTGTCCTGTGAAGAACTCGCGCAAACCTAAATCTTTTACGACACTTAACGTTCCGTTTGTTCCAACCGCACGTCTGACATCAAGCTTGCCTTGTTCATTTAAATCAAAATGAACTTGCGGGTTAGAGACATAGGCTCTGACTTCTCCTTTGGCATTGGCATCAGCTACAATAGCTCCGATCGGACCTCCGCCCTCGATTTTCACAGTCAGCTTATCATCGCCCTTCAGCATAGCGCCGAGCATAAGTGAAGCTGTCATTGTGCGGCCCAATGCAGCGGATGCTGTCGGCCACGTACCATGGCGTCTCTGCCCCTCATTTACCATATCAGTCGTTCTCGCTGCATAAGCCCGAACTTTTCCGTCATACGCAAGTGCTTTTACTAAATAATCCATTACTAAACCTCCTATACACTTCCTACGCGGTTTCTTTCATAAATCAATTCCAGCCCTTTTAGGGTTAAGAATGGATCAACGATGTCTATACAATCTGATTCGTTCGCAATAAGCGGCGCCAGGCCTCCTGTCGCAATGACCTTTGGTTCCTGTTTTGCCTGCCATTTCATTCGCTTAACGATTCCTTCTACTTGGCCGACATAGCCAAATAAAATCCCAGATTGCATCGCGCTAACAGTGTTTTTTCCGATAATATTGTCGGGCCGGGTGATTTCGATACGCGGAAGCTTTGCTGCACGCGAGTAAAGCGCCTCTGTCGAAATCGTAATCCCAGGGGCAATCGCCCCGCCCATGTATTGTTTGTTTTCATCAATATAGCAGTACGTTGTGGCGGTTCCGAAATCGACAACAATTAATGGATTGCCATATAAGTGTATCGCAGCGACAGCATTTACGATTCTGTCTGCCCCCACTTCTTTCGGATTGTCATATTTTATATTTAAACCGGTTTTCATACCTGGACCAACAATTTGCGGCTCGATATGAAAGTATTTTGTGCACATTCTTTCTAACGCAAACATGATTGGCGGCACTACTGACGAAATAATAATGCCATCTATCTGTTCAAACATAAGCCCTGAGTGATCAAATAAGGAGCGCAAAATCATCCCAAACTCATCTTCTGTTTTATTCCTGCTTGTTTCTATACGCCAGTGATATTCTAATTTTCCATCATGATATACACCAAGTACAGTATTGGTGTTCCCCACATCGATAACCAGTAACAACCTCTATCACCACTTTTGAATAGTTTCTCTACTTTACTTTTTACAAACATTCTACAATACCATACACGATCAGCGGCTCATTTGTAAACAAATCGATACCAGAATTGGATGATTGTAAAAGCCGCACCTGAGCACATCATTTACATAAAAAAACTGCCAGCGTCAGCCGGCAGTTTTTTTAGAAAGAAAGCGAATTACTCTTTCGTATCGTCTTTCTTTTCTTCTGTTTTTGTCAGAATGTTTACTTTCACATCATCGTTCTTTTCATCATCTGAGAAATTACGCTCAGGTAATGTTCCATGATCGATAAGGTGTTTGATTTGTTCAGCGTCAAGCGTTTCAACTTTCAGAAGCGTTTGGGCAATCAATTCAAGCTTGTCACGATTTTCAGTCAGGATTTGTTTCGCACGCTCATAACATTCTTTGATGATGCGCTGAATTTCCTGATCAATTTCGTAAGCGATTTGATCACTGTAGTTCTGTTCGTTGTTGAAATCACGGCCTAAGAATACCTGACCGCCCTGAGACTGTCCAAATTGCAATGGTCCCAGTTTTTCTGACATACCGAATTCCGTAACCATTCGTCTTGCAATATTCGTCGCACGCTGGAAGTCATTGTGCGCCCCTGTGCTGACTTCACCGAAGATAATCTCTTCAGCAACACGTCCGCCCAAGAGGCCGACAATTTTATCAAGCAGCTCCGGCTTTGTTTGGAAATAACGGTCTTCTCTTGGCAGCATAACAGCATAACCGCCAGCCTGGCCCCGAGGAACAATCGTTACTTTATGAACCATATCTGCCTCATCTAAAACGAGACCGATAACGGTGTGTCCGCCTTCGTGATAAGCCACGATATTGCGTTCTTTCTTGGAGATAACGCGGCTCTTCTTAGCGGGTCCGGCAATTACACGGTCCGTCGCTTCGTCAATATCACGCGCATCGATTTTTTTCTTGTTTTGACGAGCCGCTACAAGCGCAGCTTCATTCAAGAGGTTTTCTAAGTCAGCGCCCGAGAAGCCTGGTGTTCTCATGGCAATTGATTTTAGGTTAACCGTTTCATCCAGCGGTTTGTTTCTCGCATGGACTTTCAATACAGCTTCACGGCCAATGACATCTGGACGGTCCACTGTAATTTGACGGTCAAAACGTCCCGGACGAAGTAAGGCTGGGTCCAAGATGTCCGCACGGTTCGTCGCAGCAATGATGATAATTCCTTCATTAGCGCTGAATCCGTCCATTTCAACAAGCAATTGGTTTAGCGTCTGTTCACGTTCATCGTGTCCACCGCCGAGACCAGCGCCACGCTGGCGTCCGACTGCGTCAATTTCATCAATGAAGATCAAACAAGGCGCATTCTTTTTCGCATTTTCAAACAAGTCACGCACACGGGAAGCACCGACCCCTACAAACATTTCAACGAAATCAGATCCGCTGATGCTGAAGAAAGGTACGCCGGCTTCTCCCGCACAAGCCTTGGCAAGCAATGTTTTACCGGTACCCGGAGGCCCGACTAAAAGCACGCCTTTCGGTATTCTGGCGCCGAGCTCGGCAAACTTGCGGGGATCTTTCAGAAACTCAACAACTTCAACAAGTTCTTGCTTTTCTTCGTCAGCCCCTGCAACGTCTTTAAATTTGACGCGTTTCTTTTCCTCTGTATACAGCTTCGCTTTACTCTTGCCAAAGTTCATGACACGGCTGCCGCCGCCTTGAGCCTGATTGAGCAGGAAGAAAAACAGAATAAAGATAATGACAAATGGGATGATGGTCGTCAGGAACGTCACCCATCCGCTTGTTTCTTGCGCGGGCTCAACCTTTACGTCTGTCTTTTTCAAAGCGTTAAATATCTGGTCTGCTCCCTTTCCTTCAGGAACATGAGTCAAAAAGTATTGATCTTTGTCGTAGTTTTTCAGCTGCCCTTTTACCTCATAAACACCTCTGACAGGCTGAACCGATACGCTATCAACTTTCCCGTCATCCAGGTTTTTGATGAACGTACTGTACGACATATTTTCTGTTTTCGGATTTGAGGTCTGGAAGTAGCTCACAACCCCGATTACTACTAATAAAATAAGTAAATAAAAAATGGTATTACGGAAGACCCGATTCATTCCTTACCTCCTCCCACAGTAAGCACAACTATGTTCAATAGTACCATAGAAAATCATTCCAATACAAACAATAACCATCTCGGAAGCAGGCTGCCGATCAGCTTTCATAAACTGCCGGTTTTAACACTCCGATATAAGGCAGATTGCGATAGCGCTCAGCATAATCAAGTCCGTAACCCACTACAAACGCGTCAGGAACTTCAAAACCGACAAAGTCTGCTTTGATGTCCGCTTTTCTTCCGCTCGGTTTATCCAAAAGGGTAACAATCTTAATTGATTTTGCTTTACGGTATCGGAAGAGCTCTACGAGATAACTTAAGGTTAACCCACTGTCGATGATATCTTCAATAATTAAGATGTCCCGGCCCTCTACAGATGTATCCAAATCTTTAATGATTTTTACTTCTCCAGAAGAAACCGTAGAATTTCCGTAGCTTGATACATCCATGAAATCCATTTCCAAATATGTATCAATATGCTTGATAAGATCCGCCATAAAAGGAAGTGCTCCTTTTAACACACCGATTGCCAACGGAAATGTATCTTGATACTCGCTCGTTAATTCTGCACCTAACTCTTTTACTTTCTTTTGTATCTCTTCCTCTGAGATCAGTACTTTCTCGATATCATGTTTCATCATGATTTTGCTTGCCCCCTACACTTTTCATGCTGTCTATATTGTAATACAATGCGGTCGCTGTTTGGAATCACAAGATCTTCAAAAATTGATTTTTTCAAGCCAGGTATCCAGATAATTTCACCGCTTGCGTCCGTCACAATCGGCCAGTTGTCTCTTTCTTGGAGAGGCAGTTTCTTATCAATAAATATATCCTTTACCTTTTTTGAGCCGTTCATCCCTTTTAGTTTGATCCGGTCTCCAGCTTTTCTCGTCCGGATTGTTAAGGGAAACTGCACCTTTTTTTCACTTGTGATAAAAACAGCATTCCCATGTTCTTCAGGCGAGTCCGCATAATGCTTTGCCTCTATCAGATATCCATTAGGGAGCACTGCCGTTTCATCAGCAGCTCCGCTAATTTGGTATTCAAAGGGAACATTTTTGCACTGCCATTGTTCAAATGTAAACAAACATGTCTGATATGATTTGACCACCTTCAGCCCTTTCGGAAAGTCCAGTACTCCTGAAGGACCGCCATTTTCCGCCCAATCGAGAAACTGCTGAATGTGATGGGCTGAAAAGGATGATGGAACGTTTTCATAAAGATAGTTTAATATTAGTTGAACTCCTCTTCTTTGTAAAGGCATCGGGAGGGCAAGCAATTGAGAGGAATTGATTTCAACTGATGTATTAGACTGGCTTGTGATTACTTTATTCATTTCATCTTTCGTTAATGACTGTAAGAATTGCTCATCTTCCCTCAGTGCTTCACTCACTTTCTGAAACCTTTTATGCACATCCGGAGATTCCTGCTTCAAAAACGGGAGCACTGTTTTTCTGAATCTGTTTCTTGTGTAGTCATCTTTGGCGTTGCTTTCATCCGTCCGGTAGCTCAAGCCGTTTTCACGGCAATAGTGAAGGATCTCTTCCTTTGTAATGGTTAAGAACGGCCTGATGATCCGCCCCGTCCCAAAACGTCTAACCGGCTGCATTCCCGCAAGTCCCGTTCCAAGCGTACCCTTAGCCAGTTTCATAAGCATTGTTTCAACCTGGTCATCACCATGATGCGCAAGAGCCAGATAGTCCGCTTGGTGCTTCGACATGATTTCCTCAAAAAACTGGTAGCGGCAATCGCGTGCTGCAGCCTGCTTATTGAGTCCTTTTTCCTGTGCATATGCGGTTACATTGATTTGAGCCGTTTCGCACACGAGCTGTTCAGCTTTACAATAAGCTTGGACAAAACGCATGTCCTCCTCGGATTCCGCACCTCTGAACCGATGGTCAACGTGAGCTGCAATAACATTCGCTGAACGGCCGCATAACGTATGCAACGCGTGAAGAAGAGCCATTGAGTCCGGACCGCCGGAAACGCCTACAATGATTGTCGCCCCTTTTAACGTAAGATTGTGTTTGTTTAAAAAATCTTTGACACTTTTCACAATGTCCTCCTCACAATGAGCAGGTATTTTAAAGATATTCATATCCTAACACTTTCAACCCCTCCAAGCAAAGAAGAAGCATAAGCTCTGCAGTTTGCGCCATTCAGATTAAGAAAAAGATAATATAGGCGAAATAAAGCGCTAAAACACTGATCACAATAAGCGTTGTTTCAAATAACCCCCCCGACTTAGCCGGTTTCTGTTTTGGGGTATATCGCGTCTTCGTTATTTTTCCTTGGCGCGGTTTTTGCTGTCTTTGTCGTGTGGCAGGCTGCGGTGATGCTTTTATAGGCTGTTTTCTTTGTGCTGCTTTTTGCCCCGCGTCTAGCATATCCTTTTTCATTTCATCTGCGGATTGATAATCTCCATTCAAGGCTGAAAAAAGCACTTTTTTATACTTTTGAAGCAGCGGGTTTCCTTCGATGAGAGACCTAAGCTGTTCTTTGGGCTGGTTCGTTTTCTTAAATTCTTTTTTATGCACACTGTTGATCATAATCATGGCAACTGCGAACAGATCATAGGATGGCTCTGCCTTTCTTGTTCCATACCCCCAATAGCCTCTGTCATAAAATTCCGTATACTCTTTTATCGCCCGGCCTTCCTTTGTCGTGCCGCCCACATCAATGCAGCGGATCCTTGCGGGCGGACCAGTTACGATCAGATTATCAGGTTTAAGATCGCCGAATATCCATCCTTGCTGGTGAAGCACCGATAAGCTGGATAACAGCTGAATCATTAATACCGGTATCCACTCTGCTCCTTTATCACTGACATACTTCAAAAGCAGCGGCCCTTTTATGTATTCCATTGCATAAAATGAAACTTTCGTATTGGTACTGGGAATATAGGCATCATCCGTATCAAAAAAAGAAGGCCCCATCGTAACGGACTGGGCCTTTGAGAAAGATTTCAAGACATTCACTTCAGAAGTAATAGACAGGCTGTCATCACTCACCTTTAAGGCAACATGTCCATCTGATGCTTCTGCCAAATACACAATTCCATTGGCCCCTTTACCAAGCTGTTTACGCAATGTATAAGTGTTTCCATTCCACTTGCCTTTGATTGTAGTACCCGGCTTGAGGCTACATGCCAAACTCGTCAAAGCGTCGTTCATCATCTGCCAGCATGCCCCTTCTTGAGCGTATTTTTTCAAACTGCAGTGTCGCTTCACGAATCGCGGGACCTGTCGGCGTGATGCCGCCTGTCGAAAGCTTTTCAAAGAGTGTGGAAAGAGATTGCAGCTTCGGTGTCCAGTTCAGCACAAGCTCGACCTCTTGTTTTTTCCCGGGAAATATACACATCGCAAATTCGTTATTCCCAATTCGGGAATTGAGGCTTACAGACAAATCAATCAGGGCCTCTTTTACTGTTGGAAGCTTTGGAGCCATACTTGCACTTGTATCAACAAGAACCAAAACCTGAAGATGCACCGTTTCTCCAAGCTCGTCTACCACTTCCATGACTTCGCCGCGTTTTTCCGGAGAAAGCTCTTCCATTTCCACATTCTTTCCGAGAATCTGTTTCAGTTCTTGATTGACTACACCTTGTAAGGTTTGCGTCATCGCTTTTTTTGTTACCATTTGAACAGTTTGTGAAAGCTGAGATGCATAAACGACTTGGTGCACGCCTCCTCCGGCAAGTGCAATCCCTTCGACTTCCTTCATTGCCTCAGGGTCAATTTGATTTTCTTCCATTATACCAATGACATTTACCGTAATCCCCTGCTCTTTAGCAAAAGCAGCCATTGCAAGCGGGTCTTCCCCATGGTTTGAGCAGCCATCCGTTATCAGCAAAATTTGATTTAAATGTCCGTTGTTCACATTCATTCCTCCTGGAGAATACGAGGATTCTCAGATTCATATATTCCCATCTTCGCCAGAAGAAATTTGATTTATACGGAAGCGTTATGAAATTTCTTGTTTGTTTTGAAAGATTGCCGGAACAGGAATGGATGCCCACTTCGGTGTATTGTGATCAATCCGGACAACAACAACAGTCATATCGTCCTCAATTTGGCCGGATCTTGTGCGGATGACTTCTTCCATAAGCAAATCGGCAATCTCCTGCGGGTCATTTGTTTTCAACCCTTTCATTTTACGTTTCATCCATAAGTCGTGATTTTCCACATGCTTAGGCCCCTCAAAAATGCCATCACTCATCATAATTAAGAGGTCACCCGCTTTCAGCTGTTCACTCACAACCTCCACATCGAATTCATTAATTATACCGATTGGCAGATTGCTCGCTTGAACTTTCATGACCTGGTCACCCCGTTTGATAAAGCTAGGCGTCGATCCAACCTTCAAAAATTTACAGCTGGCATCTTGAAGATCGATAATAGACAGGTCAAGCGTGGAATATATTTCGTCAGTTGTCCTTAGAGACAGTATGCTGTTGATCGTTTTAATTGCTATTTTTTCATCAATTCCCGATTCAAGGATTTTTTCAAGAAGCTTGATCGTTTCATTGCTTTCAAAGTGCGCTCTTGCGCCATTGCCCATTCCGTCACTGATTGCTGCAGCATATTTTCTGGCTCCAAGCTCCATCATGCTGTAGCTGTCGCCGGAGACAAGGCCGCCGCCCTTCGCAGCGTGAGCAGCTCCCGTGGACACCCTGTATGATTTTGTTGATCCAAAGGCGACATGGCTGTATCCATTCGGATGCGGAGAGTGCTGTTCGGCTTTCACAAGAATTTGTTCTTCCAGAATGTCAGACAGCATAGGGGCAATGATTTTTTCACTTTCTCCATGTCCGCTGAACGGAATGGTCATTTCAATATCGATATTTCCTTGTTCAAGACTATAGATCTCAACATGCTGAATCTCAATTCCGAAATGCTGAAGCGCCTCTATGATTTGCTCTTCCTGCAGAAAGTGCTGTTCTCGCTCTCTTTTTATTTCCCGAGAAAAGTCGGCCATGACTTCAGAAACGCCTAAAAGCTGTTCAGCAACAAGACGCCTGCTGTCTTGGACTTTTTTCTTGAGTGTCAAGTGGGCATGATGATGTGCGAGCTCATCCTCAATCAGCTCTTCAACCTGCTTGGATTTAGAACAATGCTGTTGAAACTCTTTTTTCAGCCTTCGGTTTGATGCATATTCTTTTTCCTCTGTTTCAAGCATAACTTGTTTCATTAAGTCATATGTTTTATCAAAGTTCTGTACCCAGCACCTGTTTTTCTTGTAGCACGTCTGACAGGAATGCTCCGTGATTTTGCTTAAGAACAGATCAACTTCGCTGTCATCTGTCTGTTCGTCTGATGCTTGGTAAAAGGTTGCAAAGCTTTCAGACAGCGCGTGAAATACATTGGAGAACTGGTCTACCTTCTGAGCAGTGACATCACGGATTTTTCTAGCGTATTGCTGTTGCTCTTGAAGATGCTCGACAGTTCCCGGAATATATCTCGCCACTTTCCTTGTAATAGATTGAGGTGTGAGCAAAAACAGGCCGACTGCGATTAATGACTCATAGAGCGTTGTCATCAGACCGGCAGAGCCTTCACCATATAAAGATATAAGCAGTGATCCAACGATAAGACCGATTGCGGCACCCGCTTTTTTTCCTTCCTTCAGCAAACCGCCCAATAAACCGGAAAAAGCAAGCAGACTCATTTGATATAGGTTTCCGATATTCGCCAAGCCAAGAATCAGGCCGGTCACAACACCAACCGTACAGCCGATGCTTGCTCCGCCAATAAAGGAAAAACTCAATACAACATAACGAGCCAATATATGTTCTGCCTGCATCCCTTGGTAGGACAAGCCGGCCAGCCCCGTTAAAACAGAGGCAATAAGAATCATAAAGCATATGATTTCCTCTATTTTTAATGATTGTTTCACTTTTTTCACAGTAAAAATCGGAAGGCTCTGAAGGAAAATCAGTGTTAAGATAAACGATAGTCCAGCCTCAACGATAGCCATTACATAATCATAGGTTGTAAATACACCATTTTGGGCATAAACAAACCCGGCTCTTGCTGCAGCCATGGAGAAGAACACGACAATCGGGAGTGCTTTTACACGATCGTCGGTAATGAAGGCAGCCACTTTAGAAAATACGAAGAATGCCAGCAATGCAGCCAGTATGAGCAATGAGTGCTTTGGAGATATGGTCAGCGCACCTGCAAGCACAGCCAAAACCGCATAAAACGCTTTGTCTCTTCTGATAAGAAGCATCGCTCCAAAGAAAGGAAGTGCGAAAGGAAGCACCTCGGATAATATGAAAGCCCGTCCAAGCAAAAATCCGATAACAACATAAATGAATCCTTTATAGAAAAACAGTGAATGCAAATGATGAGTCACCAGCTTCGTGCCCCTGTTAAAAAACGATTGGAGTTTTTCCAAAGCTTGTCCCGCCATTGGCCCGTTCACTCTTCTTTCTGCTTTTTCCATTCCTCTCATCTCCCACCTGTTATATTCGTTGCCTGTCATTATAGCGAAAGCACAGATAGGATTTTGTCAAAAGAAGGTAACAATACCAAAGAAATCTTCGACGGTTTCTGCCTTGATATTCGTTTATCAAAAGAATTTCTGGAATGTTGTCTAAAAATGAAAAAAATCGGCTTCTGCAAGAGAAACCGATTTTTTAGGATGACCCGTACGGGATTCGAACCCGTGTTACCGCCGTGAAAGGGCGGTGTCTTAACCGCTTGACCAACGGGCCAAACAAATATGGTAGCGGCGGAGGGGATCGAACCCCCGACCTCACGGGTATGAACCGTACGCTCTAGCCAGCTGAGCTACACCGCCATATTGTTTTGTGCTTCTAAGCACAAGTTATATAATACAAAGGTTTGTCTCTTTCGTCAACAGAAACTTTAATGTTGTAATTTTCTGACTCTTAAAGAGGGTGAGGATAATAAAAAAGCATCCGTCGGGATGAACGGATGCTTCATTTATTTTATAGAAAGCAGCAAGTTATCCTCTTCTTGCTCCGCGCCCTCCACGTTTTGATTCCGTATTGCGTTTTAAAGATGACAAGCGATCTTCGCTGTCTTTTAAAAACTTATTCATTTTCTGTTCAAAAGATTCTTTCGGACGGAAATCATTTCTAGGTCTGGCTTGCGGACGGTCTTTAGCTTTTTTAATAGATAAACCAATTTTCCCGTCTTTTTCAACGTTGATGACTTTCACTTCAACTTGGTCGCCGACTTTTAAGTGGTCGTTAATGTCTTTGACATAATTATCAGCTACCTCACTAATGTGAACGAGACCGGTTGAGCCTCCAGGCAATTCAACAAATGCTCCAAAATTTGTAATACCTGTAATTTTCCCTTGCAACTTGCTGCCAACTTCAATCGACATAAAAAAAGTGCTCCTCCTTAGGCTTATAAAAAGATCGTTTGCTTAATTATACCTAAATAAAAATTTAAGTGTCAACAAGGCTACTTGCTCTTCTTCTCCACATTGAAGATAATTTCTCCGTCTCCAGACATGAATAAGTCCCTTCTGGCAAGCTCTGTGACGTAATCTTCATCCTTCAATTTGGATATTTCTTCTTTTAAATCCGTTTGTTTTGTCTTTAAACTTTTGAGTTCTTTTTCAAGCTGTTCTTTCTTTTCTTCTTTTGCACTAAGGGAAGATGTTTGGGACCATACAGAGCTTGCCAGCACAATTGCCGTCAGGAATACTAGGGCGCCGAATACAGTTAACCGTCTGTACAGCCCTTTGCGTCTTCGTTTCTTCAGCTGATTTTGCCGTTCTACTTGTTCTTTATAGTCGTTTTGTATTTCAGTTATCGTTCGTTCCCTGGAAAAATTCAAACCAGACGGTCCTCCTTTCATTTCTTCAAAAACCGTGTAATGGTCGTTCTTATGGTTATCAATAGTTTCTTCTTCTTTTTGAGAAATCCTGCACCTTTTTCAAAATAACGTCTAAAAGTTAGACGCATTTTCACAGGAAGAAGTTTCAAACATTGTTTCGCGATAAAACGGATCGGAAAACACAGAACCATGACTATTTTATATAGACACAGCAGGAGAAAACCTATCAGGCTGTATGTTTTCTTGAATAAAAATGCCGCCATCCAGATGATCGCTCCGCATGTCCACACAATAGGACGAAATAACACGTGCTGAATGAGTTTTTTGAAGAATTGATAAACAGAAACAACAAGGTAAATGACGAATTTCAGTATTTTTATATAGATTCGTTTGCAAAGGCTCTGATACGTCGCAACGCCCAGCAGAACCGCTAAAAAGATGTAAATCCTGAATTCTCCCTCATTTACATGAAGCAAGACATAAAAGAAAAGCAGCCCTTGCACAATCCAGAAAAGAATATCATGAATAAATAATAGCCATCTGGCTGTTTTGGCACGAATGACAAAGAGCCGGTATGTATCAAGCGAAGCACCAAGCCAGAGACCCATACCGGACATCGCCAGCATTGTATAGAATTGTGTCGTCAGCGTCATTTAAACAACTTGCTAAAAAACCCTTTAGCTTTATCCCCTTGTTGTTCGTCTAAGTACACTAAATCAAATACCCTGCCTTTAATCGAAACAATCCCTTTTTCCACATCAAGATTTTTCATCTGCAGGTTTTGGCCTCTGACGGAGAGCATTCCCATCACCGTTTCCAGCAGGAATTCTTCGTTATCAAAACTCTCCACATGCTTAACCCCAGAAATATCTAAATGCTTCCGGCCTTTCATTGTCACATCATGCTGTTCCGGAACAGACGAAGAACCTTTTTGATCATAATATGAATTCATCTATTCAGCCCCCATATCCTCGATACTTTTAGCATTATTACTGCATTGTATGAGGTGGGGGATTTTTTTAGAACAAGCCTATTCGCCGAGTTTTTCTTCTTTTAGAATCGTGTACATGTTTGCAGCTTCTTCTTTTTTCGTCGTGTCTTTCAATTCATTAACTTGAACCGTTACAAGCTTTTGGCCGAAGCGGACCGTTAGTTCATCTCCCGGTTTTACGTCAGAGCTTGCTTTAGCTTGGTTTCCGTTAATAGAGATTCGTCCTTGGTCAGCTACTTCCTTCGCTAGTGTACGCCGTTTGATCAGCCGTGATACTTTCAAAAATTTATCTAATCTCATATCTATGATCTCCTCTCAGTTTCTTTTGCTTCATTCCACAGTTTGTCCATGTCCTCAAGGGACATATCAGCCAGCTCGACTCCCTTTTCCTTCGCTGTTTCCTCAATGTACGAGAACCGTCTCCGGAATTTGTCATTAGTCATGGTCAGCGCTTCCTCTGGCTCTATTTTGTAGAAGCGGGCTACATTCACCAGCGCGAACAAAATGTCGCCAAACTCAGCTTTAAGATTGTGTTCGTGAGGAGCTTCAGAAACCTCAGAAGAAAATTCCTTCATTTCCTCACTTACCTTTTCCCAAATATCGCTGACGTCTTCCCAGTCAAAACCGACCTTCGCTGCTTTTTTCTGCAATTTAGCAGCTTTCGAAAGAGCTGGAAGGGTTTTCGGTACGCTGTCTAGTAACGATGATTCAGACGTATTTTTTTCGGCCTTTTTTATATCTTCCCAATTGGCCAAAACATCGTTTTCATCCTGAACCTTAACATCTTTAAACACATGGGGATGTCTTCGGACCATTTTTTCACTGATTCCTTTTATGACATCATCAATTGTGAAATAACCTTCATCTTCACCAATATGTGCGTGAAGCAAGACCTGAAGCAAAACGTCGCCAAGCTCTTCGATCATATGGTCTGTGTCTTCTTCGTCAATAGCTTCGAGAAGCTCATAACATTCTTCAATCATGTACTGCTTTAATGACTGATGCGTCTGCTTTTTATCCCACGGACATCCATTAGGTCCGCGAAGCTCTCTGATGATGCTTCGGAACGTGGAGAATTCGTGATAAAGCAGCTTCTCTTCTTTAATCGGCGGAATATACACACTTGTTAAGTTGTTCAAGGCGACATTGCGGTCCAGCTCAAATAATGGCACTGTCCTGATCTCCTCGCCACGGCTGCCTGCTGCAGTCACAATGACGACCTCATAATCATCAGGCAGCTTCTCCATCAATGTCAGCTTGACTTCAGAAGCCGTCATTTGGTCGTAAACCTGACATATGATCAGATGATGTCTGAGCTCAAGCTCATCCGCGGACAATGTGCCGGCATCCACAAATTGAAAACCTTCAATCGGGTCAATTTGCAAGGCATTGAATGTAGCATCAAGGAAACTTTGTCCCCCCGCGACTTTCACTTGAACGTTTTCCTTTTCCTGCCGCTCCGTCAGCAGCTGAACTGTTTTTTCTGCGACAAACGGATGTCCCGGCACAGCATAAACCACGTCCTCACGCCGCGCCGCTTCAAAGAGGGTATCCGCAATTTCTTCATATACCGCCTCGAACTGATCATGTTTCTCATATATATCATCAAAGAAACGGATGTTCTTCGTTTCTTTTTCAAGCTCCTCAATTAAAGGATGATCCTTGGTTCTGACATACAGCGTATCTGCCTTCGTCAGCAGCTTGTGTATACCAATTGTCAATTGGTCCATGTCTCCGGCACCAAGTCCGACGACTGTAATTTTACCCGCCATTTTGTTCTCTCCTTCTCATGAATTTGCTTAACTTGCTGCCGAATGGCACACTGTTCAGCTCTTCATCTGTAAATATTCCCAATCTCATCATACAATAAATAAACACCGCGCCACCAATGGCAACAGCAGAAAGACTCTCAATCACAGCCGCTCCTCTTCCTGTTGCAGGAAACAAGAAAGTCCAGAGACGCGTATACGCAAGCAAAACAGCTGACATCAAAAGAGCAGATCCAATAATCGGAATCAAAACGCCTCTAAGCTTATCGAGCCATTCCTTTTGCCGAAGCTGATACAAGTTAAGGCCGGCGACAGCCGCAAAGGAAGCAGCTGTCGCAAGCGATGCGCCTTCAATCCCATAGCGCGGAACCAAAAGTGTGTTTAACACCCATTTCACTGCAACACCCGCGCCCACCGCTATCGCAGGAAAAACTGTGTACCCCGCTCCCTGTAAGACTGCCGCTGCCGTTACCGCCAAGGATGCAAATAAAATGGAGCAGCTAAATACTTGTAACGCACCTGTCCCTTCTCCATTTTGAAACAGCATGATATTAACCGGCTTAAGAATGCAAATCAACCCAGCCGATGCGCCTGTACCGAGCACAAGGCATAGTTTCAAAGATGACGTGATTTTTTCTTTCATGATCTTCAGCTCTTTGTTTTTTACAGCCATAGAAATATACGGAACGAGTGACGTCGCAATGCTTACGGCAAAAACTGAGCCGAGCTGCAGCAAGGGTTGTCCCCGATCATAGATCCCCTTTAAGCGTTTTGCTTCTTCGCTTGCCTCACCACCCGAAAGCAATGCATATAAATTCAAAGCATCAACGAGCTGGATAAACAAAAGCAGCAAACTGCTTACACAAATTGTAACCGAATATAAAAGCAGTTTTTTCGTCAATTCTTTTGTTGTGATGACATTTTCGTTTTGCCTATCCGTTTGGTTGTCTCTTTTCGTTTTAAACCAAAAAAAACCCAGTATCATCAATGCAACCAAACTTCCGGCAAGAGAGCCTGAAGCGGCTGCCGCTCCCGCAGTATAAAGCGAGGCTCCCTTTTTCACGAGCCAAAATGATAAACCCAAGAGCACTGCAACACGCAGAAACTGCTCTGTCATCTGTGATAAGGCTGAAGGGAGCATTTCCTGCCGCCCCTGAAAACCGCCTCTAAGCAACGCGACAAATGGGAACAGCAGAAACGCGTACGCGGTCACTTGAATTAACAAGGCTAGATGCGAATCCCCCATAAAGAGTGCAATAGGAACAGCACCCAGATATAAACAAAGAAATAATAAAATACCGATTAAAGACAAAAATAACGCTGATATTTTTAATATGGTGTGATGATTTTTTTCACTATAATCATTCATCAGCTTTGAAATAATGACTGGAAATCCTGATGTGGACAGCATGACCGCAATACCAAGAAAGGGATATACCTGCTGATATATATAAAATCCAACATCGCCGACAATGTTTTGAAACGGGACTCTGTAAACAGCGCTTAAAATTTTTGTGATGATGCCTGCCAGAATTAAAACAAAAGCCCCCTGCCAAATCCAATGCCGTTTAACGCCTATTGAATCGTCCATCCAAAAGCTCCTTCCCAACGTCAGGGGCAATACGGTTCACGTATTACCGCGGCACAAATAAAAACGAGGTTATTATACCACATCCCAACCCTTGGATTCCTTTTTCGGCACGCATGAAAAAGAACAGCGTCCCAAGGAGAGCTGTTCTTTACATACCTATTTTCGAAGAAAGGAATAAGACCTACTGTTCCATTTGACGAGCCAAAAATCCAGCTGCTGTTTCAACGGCTTTATGCTCTACTTCGCCCATTGTCTGATCTTTTGAAAAGATCACCACAGCACCTATCGGATCACCGTTCGCCACAATTGGGCCTACAGTATAAGAATTCATGTCCTCATCAATTCCATTCACAAGCTGTACTGATTTCGCATCACTCTCAAGCACGGAGCTGCGCTGATCCATTGTTCTTTCCAGCATTTCGCTGATTGACTTGTTTAAGTAATCTTTTTTGGAGCTGCCGGACACGGCAATATATACATCACGATCACAAATCAGCACTGAATGGCCGAGGCTGTCGTAAAGCGCGTCTGCATACTCCTTTGCAAAGTCTCCAAGCTCACTGATCGGAGAGTACTTTTTCAAAATCACTTCTCCGTCACGATCTACAAAAATCTCAAGCGGATCGCCTTCCCTGATTCTCAGAGTTCTTCGAATTTCTTTAGGAATCACGACCCGACCTAAGTCATCAATACGACGTACGATACCGGTTGCTTTCATCTCTGGTGCCTCTCTTTCATTTGATGGTATATACATGTGGGAAAGACCTAAAGCAGTTACTTTATGTACCTTCCGCCTCGCTTGAAATTAGTATCCGTCACATCAAATGTAATATACACCAGAGAGTAACAAAATTTACGTTGATGAAATGGTTTGCTTTTTCACATCTTTTAAGCCCTTCAGCATGCCCAGCACGGTGTCGAGCCATTCATCAGCACTACGGCCTTTCGTCTGTATGGAGATTTTGAGTTTTTTCCCTTCCATTCCCAGTCCGATTTGTCTGCCATATTGATTGCCAAGCTCAAACAGCTTCTGCCCGTCAATTTCAGCACTTGCTTCTTCAGAAATCGTCAATCTGACAGCATCTTTATCCTGCTTAATCAGCTCGACACGTTCCTGTCTCGCATAGACTTTCATTTCTGCAACAGTAAACAAGTATTCGACTTCTTTTGGATAGTTTCCAAAGCGGTCGATCATTTCATCTTGAAGCTCATTCATCTCTTCGATTGTCGCCACAGACCTGAAGCGTTTATACATATCAATTTTCTGTTTGCCGTCTTGAATATAAGTTTCCGGAATATACGCATCAAGCTCGACATCAATTTCTGTTTCAAACTGCTCTGTCTTCGCTGTGTCTCCTTTACGCTCCTCAATGGCCTCCTTCAGCATTTGTGAATAGAGGTCAAATCCGACCGAATCGATGAAGCCATGCTGCTGGGCACCAAGAAGATTCCCAGCTCCGCGAATCGTTAAGTCACGCATTGCGATTTTAAAACCGGAACCTAGCTCTGTGAATTCTTTAATAGCCTGCAGCCTTTTTTCAGCCACTTCTGTCAGCACTTTATCCCGGCGATACGTGAAGTACGCATACGCCACACGGTTAGAACGGCCGACACGCCCCCGCAGCTGGTAAAGCTGAGAAAGTCCCATCTTGTCGGCGTCAAATACGATCAGCGTATTGACGTTCGGGATGTCCACGCCAGTTTCGATAATGGTTGTGCTGACGAGAACGTCTGATTCTCCTTCAAGGAAACTTAGCATAACGGTTTCTAATTCATTTTCTGTCATTTTCCCATGCGCATATGCTACCTTCGCGTCAGGGACTAGCATTGAAATTTCATCCGCTTTCCGCTCAATGTCCTCTACCCGGTTGTACAAGAAATAGACCTGGCCTCCGCGTGCAAGCTCACGTTCAATCGCCTCTCTGACAAGAGCGCCGTTATATTCCACAACATACGTCTGTACGGGGAAGCGATTTTCCGGCGGAGTCTCGATGACTGAAAGGTCCCTTACGCCAAGCATAGACATATGCAGCGTACGCGGAATCGGTGTTGCTGTTAACGTTAATACATCAACATTGGCTTTTATTTGCTTGATCTTTTCTTTATGGGTTACACCGAAACGCTGCTCTTCATCAATGATGAGGAGCCCTAAGTCTTTATACACGACATCCTTTGATAGCAGCCGATGCGTCCCGATGACGATATCAACCGTTCCGTTTTTCAGCCCTTTGATTGTTTCGTTTGCTTCTTTTCGCGTTCTGAACCTACTGAGAAGGCCGATATTAATCGGATAGTCCTGGAAGCGCTCTTTTATGGTTTCATAGTGCTGCTGTGCCAAAATTGTTGTCGGAACGAGCAGAGCTACCTGCTTTCCGTCACCGATCGCCTTAAACGCGGCACGTATGGCAACCTCTGTTTTACCGTAGCCCACATCTCCGCACAGCAAGCGGTCCATCGGACGTTCTCTTTCCATGTCTTTTTTGATTTCGTGAATCGAACGGAGCTGATCCTCAGTCTCTTGATAAGGGAAAGCCGATTCGAATTCACGCTGCATCTCATGGTCAGGAGAAAACGCATAGCCCTTGCTCGCTTCTCTTTCGGCATACAGCTTAATTAAGTCATCAGCAATATCCTGAACGGATGTCTCTACTTTTTTCTTGACCCGCTTCCATTCACTTCCGCCTAATTTATACAGCTTTGGCTCTTTTCCTTCGGAGCCGACATATTTTTGGACCTGATCAATTTGTTCTACAGGGACGTAAAGCTTGTCACTGCCCTGATAATGTATATTTAAATAGTCTTTATGAATGCCGTTGATTTCAAGAGTCTCAATCCCCAGGTATTTTCCGATCCCGTGATTAATATGAACGACATAATCTCCAATTTGAAGCTCAGAATAGCTTTTGATGCGCTCTGCATTGGTAAGCTTCTGTTTTCGCGGCTTCTTCTTTACACGGTTTTTGAACAGTTCTTCTTCCGTGATAACGGCAAGCTTCATTAACGGCAGCTCAAATCCCGATTGGAGCTCGCCTTCCATGATATAGACCTGTCCCTGAACAAGCGCTTTTTTGCTGTCTGTCATGGCGGCCTCGATATCATAATCAGCCAAAACAGATGACAATTTCTGCGTACGTTCCTTGTTTGCTCCTAAGAACACAACAGTGAAATTTGATTTTTTAAAACGCTCCATTTCGCCCGCAAGCACGTTCATTTGGCCATGGAAACTCTGCATTTGCCGGCCTGACACATTGACGATATTTTGCGGGCTCGTATGGTGTACATGCCGCAAAAATAAAGAGTAGTACAGCAGAGTCCGTTTTTGCTCAGCCACTATTTTTTGGAAGCTGAATGACAAACGAATGTCATGCAAAATCTTCCCTTCCTCAAGAAGATTTGTTATAAACTCCGCTTCTTCTTTTTGAAGCTGTTCTTCCATCTCATGAATCCGACTGACTTCATCCAAAATCAGAAGTGTATTATCAGGTGTATAATCTAGTAAACTAGCAGGCTTTTCATAGAAATATGAGAGATACTTCACGAGCTCCTGATCTGTCTGGCCTTCAGACAAGCGTTCTTTATCGTGAGAAATATTCGCATGAAGTATTTCTTTTTGTTTGTCAGCCTTTAATTTTTTCAAGCTCGCGGCAAGACCACTATCGATTTTCTCCATCGCCCGCGCTTTTTCTTCCGGTCTGATAATTAATTCCTTCGCGGGACCGATATTGATCGAGGTAAGGGTCTCAATTGACCGCTGATCATCTGAATTAAAGCTGCGGATTGAATCCACCTCGGTGTCAAAAAGTTCAATTCTCACCGGATTCTCTGAAGTCAGCGGATAAATGTCAATGATTCCCCCGCGAATACTGAATTCCCCGGGCGCAGAAACCATATCAGACCGCTCATACCCTACCTCTACCAGCCGTGAGGCAAGCTGGTCAGGTTCAATATCATGGCCTACTTGAATGAGCATCTGGCTGCTTTTCCACACCTCAACAGGCGGCAGCATTCTTCTGATTGCAGCTACCGGAGCAACGACAATTGGCGCTTCTCCATTCGTTAGTCTATTAATGACATCTAATCGCTGCGCCCGCAATTCAGGGCTTGCAACTGCGATTTCTGATGAAATGAGTTCATTGACGGGGTACAAAAGGACAGACCGATCCTCTAGAAGTGAAGTCAGATCATCTGTTACTTTCTGGGCTTGATATAAGTTATGGGTGATGAGAAAGATAGGCTTATTCGTTTCATTAGCCAGAGCAGAAGTAAAAACAGAACGCGCGGAACCCGACAGACCCGCGAGCAGCTGTTCCTTCAGGCCCTCGTGTAAACCGTTGATGATGGATTTAAAGTCATCGCTTTCTTTTATAAAGGTTTGAATGTTGTCCATATGGCCCCTCCTCTCTGTTTCCTGCGAGAACAGAAAAACGCTTTGGTCTAGTGTCTACACCAAAGCTTTTTATTGAATAAATGTGTGATATTCGTGGTAATGCGGATTTCGGTCAAGCGCCTCTTGGCAGTCTTCACATATCGTCAAAACATGGACATCTCCATTTTCTTTATAAGAAATCATATCGTTTCTTTCCTCATTTGTTAAGTGCTGAAATCCAAGTGAGTCTGTCGATACCATTGAAGATTCGAGACTACCTACTTTCACTCCGCAATGACGACAATAATAATGCAAAGCCATACAAGGGACCTCCTGATGAAAAAGTCATTTTGGTGTAGTATGGACTTTGTTGTTACATTTTATACCTTTGCGTTAAATTCGTTCATGACTTCTAAAAACGGTTTACTCAAAGAAGCCTCACAAGCCTTCACAGATTTATCAACCGCTTCTTCGATCTCAGGTGCCTCCTCCTTGGTAAAGGAGCCTAACACATAATCAACGACCTTCATGCCGTTTACAGGCCGGCCGATTCCGATGCGGATACGGTCAAACTCGGATGTTCCAAGATGCTGGATCAGTGATTTGATGCCATTGTGCCCTCCGGCGCTTCCTTTCGTTCTTAAACGGATCTTGCCAGTAGGAAGGTCAAGGTCGTCGTAAATGACTGTCAAATCTTCGTTATCGACATCATAGTAGTCCATTAAAGGCCGCAAACATTCTCCTGATAAATTCATATATGTAAGCGGTTTAACAAGTAGAACCTTTTTGCCGGAAACAAATCCGGTTCCGTATAATCCGTTAAATTTATTTTGATTCAGCTCTATATTCCATTCCTTTGCAAGCTGATCTATCACCATAAATCCGACATTATGCCGTGTATTTTCATAGTTCTTCCCCGGGTTTCCGAGACCGGCAATCACAAGCATGGCGAATCCTCCCTTAGTCACATAACTCCCGTCTTCATAATCGGGCTATAATTCTTCTCATTCTAGCACAAAAGACGTAACCGCGGGAGGGTTACGCCTTAAGCTATTATTGTTCGTTTTCACCTTCTGGCTGAGCATCGGCAGATTCCTCTTCATCGACCTCAGCTGCTTCCTGCTGCTGCGGAGGAAGGATTGAAGCCACAACCTCATCTGATTCATGATTAAAGGAGTAGTCACCGCCAGCAGGCAAATCCGCAATCGTCAGTACTTCATTTACATCGAGGCTTGAAATATCAGCCTCAATCGTTTGCGGAATGGCTTTTGGCTTGGCCTTTACAGTAAGTGCATATAACGGCTGCTGCAGTACGCCTCCGTTTTTCACTCCAATGGCTTCTCCGGTCAGATGAATCGGAACTTCCACTTCAATGTCCTCACTCATATTAACTACTTGAAAATCAGCATGAGTGATTTCATTTTTCAGCGGGTCCGTCTGCAGGTCTGTTACCATGACTGAGTGTTTTTCTCCGCTGACCTCAAGCGTAATGACTGCATTTTTGCCTTCGTCCCTCAGCGTTTTGATGAGCTCCACACTGTCTAGTGACACAGGTTTGTTGCCCGTATCCTTCCCATATATGATACCTGGAACATGTCCTGAAGTACGGATATTCCGAAGAGACGAACGAGTAAAGTCCGTTCTTTCTTTTGCCGTTAAAGTTGCCATATTCAGCACCATCCTATTGTCGTTTTAGTTGTCCTATTACAAACAATACCCAAAACGATAAAGGTTTAAACCTTTCAAAATCGGTTTAGCTGAAAAGGTAGCTGACAGATTGCTGCTCATGAACGCGAATAATCGCTTCGGCCAGAAGCGGTCCGACTGAAAGCTGCTTAAAGCGTTCAATTTTCTTTTCTTCAGGAAGCTTGATGCTGTTTGTCACAACAAGCTCTTTAATTGTTGAATTATTAATCCGTTCTACCGCAGGGCCTGATAGTACAGGGTGTGTACAGCATGCATATACTTCTTTCGCTCCGTTTTCAACGAGCGCATTAGCAGCAAGTGTAATCGTACCTGCAGTATCAATAATGTCATCGATGAGGATAGCAGTCTTCCCTTCGATGTTACCTACAATATTCATGACTTCCGCCACGTTTGGACGCGGACGGCGTTTATCGATAATCGCAATTGGCGCTTTTAGTCGGTCAGCCAGTTTGCGGGCACGTGTCACACCGCCATGGTCTGGTGAAACAATGACGATATCTTCAAGATTTTTGCCTTCAAAATATTCTCCTAAAATCGGAACACCCATTAAGTGGTCAATCGGTATATCAAAGAATCCTTGAATTTGCGGCGCATGCAGGTCAAGTGCAATCACACGAGTCGCACCGGCTGTTTCAAGCAGGTTAGCGAAAAGTTTAGCTGTGATTGGCTCACGGGATCTTGCTTTTCTGTCTTGACGCGCATAACCGTAATAAGGAATAACAATGTTAATCGTTTTTGCAGAAGCGCGTTTTAACGCATCTACCATAATCAGCAGTTCCATAATATGCTCGTTAACGGGGTCACTTGTAGACTGGATGATGTAACAATCACATCCACGAATACTTTCTTCGATATTAATTTGGACTTCCCCGTCACTAAATCTTGTGACAGAACATTTCCCTAATTGAACTCCAACTATATCTGCGATTTCTTTTGCAAGCTCTGGATTCGAATTCAAAGAAAAAATCTTTAAATTCTTATCTCCGTATTGATTAGACATGGATAAACCTCCGAATTTAGGATTATTTTTTATGAATATTTTTCACATAATCGTCTTTATTTACTTGTCTCGCTCTGGCAATAGCAAGTGCTTTTCCAGGTACATCTTCCGTAACAGTTGAACCTGCCGCCACATAAGCGCCTTCTCCGACTGTGACAGGGGCAACCAAGTTGGAATTGCAGCCGATAAACGCGCCATCTTCAATTTTTGTCAAATACTTATTCTTTCCATCATAATTGACAGTAATTGAACCGCAGCCCAGGTTTACATCAGTGCCTACCTCAGCATCGCCGACATAGCTTAGATGAGATGCCTTGCTTCGGTCTCCGAATTGAGTCTTTTTAATTTCTACAAAATTCCCGATCTTCACTTCATTCCCGATGACAGAATCAGGTCTGATGTGAGCAAAAGGTCCTATGTTTACATCATTCCCCACTTTACTGTGATTGACTACCGATTGTTTAATAACCGTACGGCTGCCAATGGCACTATTCATAATCTCCGTATGAGGGCCAATAATCGTATCTTCTCCGATTTGCACCTCACCTTTAATCACAGTTCCAGGGTAAATCACAGTATCGCTTCCGATAACAGCGTCAGGAGAAATATACGTATTCATCGGGTCAATCAACGTCACGCCATTTTGCATATGCCGTTTATTAATACGCTCTTTCATAAATTGTTCTGCCTGAGAAAGAGCAACTCTATCATTAACTCCGAGCGTTTCTTGGAAATTACCAGTCTGGTAAGCGGCAACAGTTTCGCCTTCATTTTTAAGAATCTCTATGACATCCGGCAAATAATACTCGCCTTGGGCATTATCATTAGACACCTGATCAATAGCCCGAAATAGCGCTTCATTGTCAAAACAATACGTACCGGTGTTGATCTCAGTTACAAGACGTTCTTCTTCAGAGGCGTCCTTATGCTCAACGATTTTTTGAACCGCTCCGTTTTCGCTGCGAATAATGCGGCCGTATCCGGTTGGATCTTCTGCAACCGCAGTTAAAATCGTAGCTTTCGCTTCTCTTTGTGTATGTTCTTTCAGCATCTGTTCCATCGTCTCTGCTGTCAAAAGCGGCGTATCTCCGCAAATGACAATTGTGACGCCTTTTTCGTCAGCAAGAAATGGCTGCGCCTGTTTTACAGCATGAGCAGTGCCAAGCTGTTCTGCTTGAAGCGCGTACTCGCTTTTATCACCAAGCTGCTTTTTCACATCTTCCGCACCATGTCCAACAATCGTGACAAGCTTCGATAAAGATAATTTTAAGGCTTCGTCCACGACGTGCTCTACCATAGGCTTACCGCAAACTGGATGAAGGACTTTATAAAGCTTCGATTTCATTCTCGTTCCTTGTCCAGCCGCTAAAACAACTGCAAACCGCTTATCCATTTATTGGCCTCCAATATCCCTTTTATCCATAGAAAAATATATCCTAAATATCTTCTGATTTCAAGGAGACTTCATGAAGTGCAAGAATTTTCTATTGAGTGCAACTAAGTTTGAAAAATCAGAATTAAAAAAGGACCGCCGGCAAAAGGCTTATGTCAGCCCTTTCAGCAGTCCTTGCTTTTTGGTTATTTTTTAAGAAGCTCCAGCTTCTTCGAATTCTAATGCTTCAGTGTCACCCAGACGATGATACTCATTTAACACGGCATCTTGAATCTTTCCTCGCGTGCTTGAATTAATAGGATGAGCAATATCGCGGAACTCTCCATCAGGGGTGCGTTTACTCGGCATCGCAACGAAAAGACCATTGTTTCCATCAATCACACGAATATCATGTACAACAAATTCGTGATCCAGCGTGATGGATGCAATCGCTCTCATGCGACCATCGGTATTCACGCGGCGTAATCTTACGTCAGTAACTTCCACAGTAGTTCACCACCTTTTCCCTATATAAAAGCATTAGTGTATCAATTCCACGATTTTTTCTGAAATCCTGCTCGTTTTTAAAATATTTTTTGAAAAAATAGGATATAGTTACACAATTAGGTCATAAAGCTTTCATTTCGGGCATAAGGTAAATAAAAAAGTGATCCCGGGCTCTCCCAGAATCACTTTTCTTATTATTTCACCAGTGCAATAACTTCGATCTCGACTAACGCATCCTTCGGGAGTCTCGCGACTTCAACACAAGATCTCGCCGGTTTGTGAGTGTCAAAGTATTGTCCGTACACTTCGTTTACTTCCGCAAACTGTTCCATATCCGCGATAAATACAGTTGCTTTTACAACTGTTTCAAAAGAAGCACCCGCTTCTTCCAGAACCGCCTTTAAATTGCTGAATACTTGATGAGTCTGCTCCTTAATATCGCCGTTCACCATTTCGCCTGAAGGAGTCAAAGGGATTTGACCTGAGCTGTAAAACATATTGTTGACGATAATCCCTTGTGAATAAGGCCCGATTGCCGCTGGGGCATGTTTTGTGTGGACTGCTTTTGTCATGATTCTGTCTCTCCATTCTTTAAAAGATTGTCTTTAAAAAAACGCAGAAAATTGCCATTCTGAATTTCAATGGACTTCTCTTTCATGTTGATGGTTGAAAGAGTAAGAAGTGACATATATTCGTCAACAAGACGTTCATCTACTCCTTCGGCTTCAACTAAGACGCCGATTCCTGCCACATTTGCGTTAAACTCATCCAACAGGTTAATCATACCATTAATGGTGCCGCCTGCTTTCATAAAGTCATCAATAATGAGTACGTTTGAACCCGTTTTCATGCTTCTTTTCGCAAGTGACATTGTTTGAATGCGGTTTGAGGAGCCTGAAACGTAATTAATGCTGACTGTGGAGCCCTCTGTTACCTTATTGTCTTTACGAACGATCACAACAGGCACATTCAAATAGCTTGCAGCTGCATACGCAAGAGGGATGCCTTTCGTGGCAACGGTCATGACAACATCAATTTCGCGCTCTGCAAACACGGAAGCAAACAGCTTCCCTACCTTGGAGAGTACAGATGGCTTTCCTAAGATATCCGTTAAATATACATAACCGCCCGGAAGGATACGCTCAGGATTTGCCAGCGACTGTCCAAGTGTCTGCACAAACTCTTCAGCTTCAGCCTGCTTCATTTTCGGAATATATTTAACGCCTCCGGCAGCTCCGGGAACAGTAAGCAAAGTACCAATCCCCTGCTGTTCAAAGGTTTGTTTAATAATTGTTAAATCTTCACTGATCGATGATTTTGCAGATTCATACCGCTCAGAGAAAAAGGTTAGCGGTATTAACTCGTGCGGATGGGTTAACAAATAATTTGTTAAGTCCACCAATCTGCCGCTGCGACGAAACTTCATGAACTTACCCCCAAAATCCGAATATTTTAAGATCAATATAACTTAACATACGGATTTAATCAAGAGCGTTCTGTTCGCCGATCATTCTCACCGCATAAACTTGATCGCAGAAGCCTCTTAACCCGTTATAAATTCTCTGCACCTTCGACTCATACTGAACCAGTCCAAACACTGTCGGGCCGCTCCCGCTCATTAACACGGCATCTGCACCAAAGCGTTTCATCTGGTTTTTGATCATCGCAACTTCAGGATGCATATCGAGTGTAACAGATTCAAGCACATTGCCTAACCGGCTGCACATCTTCTGAAAACTCTTTTCTTCTATCGCCTCGATCATGCCTTGTACATCGGGATGCTCTATACCATCCAGTTTCAGCGCTCTGTACACTTCAGCAGTTGAAACACCGATTGTCGGCTTCGCTAAAATGACCCAGCAGTGCGGAGGCGTGCTGATATGTTTAATTTTCTCGCCGCGCCCTGTTGCTAATGCAGTTCCGCCATAGACACAAAATGAAACGTCAGAGCCAATTTCCGCTCCAAGCTCAGCAAGCGTTTCCGCGGACAGATTTAAATTCCACAGTCTGTTCAGCCCTCTGAGCGTCGCCGCCGCATCACTGCTTCCGCCGGCAAGACCGGCAGCCACCGGAATTACCTTCGTAATCATGATGGAAACTCCCTTTTTCACGTTGTATCTGTCCTTGATCAGCTTGGCAGCCTGATAAGCTAAGTTTCTTTGGTCATCAGGCACAAATCGGTTGTGGGAGGAGACCCTCACTTCATCCTCTGCAAGCTCCGTCAATTCAATTCGATCAGCTAAATCAATTGTCGTCATGATCATTTCGACTTCATGATAGCCATCCGGGCGTTTTCGGGTGACGTCAAGTGACAGATTGATCTTAGCTGGCGCTTTTTCTAAAATACGCATAGCTTTCACCTACTTCTCCATCTAAACATAAGTATGAACATTGTATCACATTTGAAGTACAGGATGAACATATCCATATTCAGCCCATTATGTATTTATATCCAAAATAAAAAAACCAGGGAACAGCACGTCCCCCGGGTCACATCCTTATCGGTTATTCTGATTCTGAGCCATTTGCTGTTCGGCGATTTCTATAGCGCGCTT
This sequence comes from Bacillus sp. PS108, assembly GCF_037963335.1. Classification (NCBI taxonomy): domain Bacteria; kingdom Bacillati; phylum Bacillota; class Bacilli; order Caryophanales; family Bacillaceae; genus Bacillus; species Bacillus sp. PS108. Next base: position 52,762 of record NZ_CP150155.1, on the reverse strand, counting down.
TACCATGTTACCGGCATCGCGAGCCCGAATTTCGCCCCAGCCGCCATTTTTTACTGTGTCATAAAAACCAAGGTCTTTAGCCAGCTCATATTTAAACTCATCTGACATAACTCCACGACGTCTGCCCAAACGAAACAACCCCTTTTTTAGAAGTGATAGCCATTCGTGCACGTCACGATAATATGTGACTGTTTTATCTTTTGTTAAATCAGATGGAACTTTCGTTTAAATTACTGGAAACCAAAAAAGGGCAAAACAAAAAGCAGTAAACAAAAGGTTCACTGCCCGTTAAAATGCCACTGAGCTTGCGGCGTCATCATTAAATGTCAGCTCAACAGTCTCAGTCAAAATATCAGCATAACTGTATGAAACTCTTTCAAACGAGTTCTCGTCTTGATCTAGTTGTATCACAAAAACAGAAGGGTACGTCTCAGCTAAAATGCCCGAACGCTCAATCGTTTTTCGGCGGCCACCGTTTGCTTTTAACGTCAGCCTTTTACCTAAATTCCCATCAAGCGATCTTTTAATATCGGACAACGTCTTCGCCATTGCATCCACCTCACTACATTTATTGTACAACACGAGCCCATTTTTGTCAAATAAAATTTAAATTATATCAACGTTAATAAGACGTTGTCAATAAAATTATTTTGACAAAATTCTATGATTCCTCAATTATGTTCCGCAAGTTTCGGTAAATTATGTATCATTATGTAAAATAAAAAACCCGCATAGCTCTCCTATGCAGGTTTTCAACTGTTAATTGGACTTATAAGGCATACCAATTCTCAGAACTCCTCTTGTTTCAATACCTCCAAGCCCTTTCTCTCTTGTCAGCGTATTACGGAGCACTTCCCATACATTAATCCGTTCCATAAACGGCGTAAAGCTGATCTTCGCGACGATATATACCGGATCAAGCGCATGAATATTGACTCTTGACGGTGAACTTGCAAAATTCGCACCCGCTCTGATGAGTGATTCAAAATGGGATTGGCAGGCCCCCGCAAAAATAACAAGCTGATCTAAGTGAGGGATCTTTTTTCGGGCTGTTTGAACAGTTTCAACAAAGTGCTTAGAATGTCTGTACGCATTCAAATCATCAATGCCGCCCTTTTGCTTCGAATACGCATCATGCCCTGTGATCACCAGGATATCAGGTCGATATTTGTCGAGCAATTCTTCAATAGAAGCAGACATTTTCTTTTCATGGCAATGGATGCCATAGACCGGCACTCCAATTTTTTTATAGACATTCAGGCATTTTTTCAGATATGCTTCGTCACCATCCAGATGAAGCACTTTGCCCGGCATATGGAAATAATGCTCCTGATGCTGATATTGGCTTGTCGCATAGTACTCCTGCTTTTCTCTGAGCAGCTTATAATCTTGGCGGAGCAATTCGAGCGACTCATTCATTCTGCTCTCATCTTTCTTTTTCCGCATCATCTGCTCATCCTTTTTCACTGCCACCAGATCAGAAAAATCCGAATCAGCAATCAGCCTGACTTCATCTCCATGCAAAATGGCAATTGAATTTCCTTTGCTTGTTTGCTCTATTCCTATAATTCGAAACAAAACATCCATCTGATAGGATTTTCTGGCTACCATATCCCCTATTTGAAATTGCACGTTCCTCACTCCACACATAGACTAAGCCTCATCATGAAAGAAAGAGCCTTGAGAAAGCGCCTTTTTTCGCTGAGTCCAAGTTTTTTCTTATCATTGAATGAAAGGTCCTTCTCTAGCCTATGTAGCGGCAGTCCATGTGGTGCGCAAAACAAAAAGCCCTTTTAGAAAAGGGCTTTATACAATCCGTTAGACAGCGCTGCGAATTCCTCAATAGACAGGGATTCACCTCGGCGCTTACCGTCAATATTTGTTTCTTCGAGCACTTGTTCAATCGTTGATTTTTGTGCTTTTCCTTCAGGCAGATTGTTAACTAAGTTATTGAGCAGCGTTTTACGGCGCTGTGCAAAGCTTGCCTTGATGAGCTGAAAGAAAAAGGATTCGTTTTCCACGTCCACTGCCGGGCCGTCTCGGAGAATCAGACGAATGACTGCGGAATCGACATTAGGCTGAGGAACAAATACGGTTTTCGGGACGATCATCACCGTTTTGGCTTCTGTATAAAACTGCACCGCGATTGAAAGCGAGCCGTATTCCTTAGATGAAGGATCAGCCGCCATGCGCTCAGCCACTTCTTTTTGCAGCATAACCACAATCCCTTTCAGCGGAAGATGTTCTTCAAGCAGTTTCATGATAATCGGTGTTGTTACGTAATAAGGAAGGTTGGCAACTACCATGATCTCATCACAATCTTGAAATTGTTCTTCAATGACTGATTTGACATCAGCCTTTAACACGTCCTGATGAATGACAGTGACATTTTCGTAAGGTGACAGTGTATCCTTCAGAATCGGCAATAATCGCTGGTCAATCTCAAATGCCACGACCTTTTTCGCCCGCTTGGCAAGCTGTTCGGTTAAAGCCCCGATTCCCGGGCCGATTTCAATGACACCTGTTTTCTCCGTCACTTCCGCGTGATCAACAATTCTGTTTAAAATGTTCGTATCAATTAAGAAATTCTGTCCTAAGCTCTTTTTAAAAGAAAAACCGTATTTCTTCAGTATCTCTTTCGTTCTAATCGGTGTCGCAATATCTTTATTCATTCTGTTCCTCCCGCATAACGGTATCGAGCGCACTCATAAAATCACTTTTTTTAATTTGAAACATTTGCAGCCGTTTTTGAAGCTGTTTGCCATTTGTATAGCCGATTTTCAACAGATCACCCAGTCGTTCCCGGCGGCATTTGGCCGCAGGCCCGCCTATTAGTCCGGCATGAATCAAATCCTCAGCTGAAATGTCACTCGGCTGCGCTTCCATCTCCTCATGCACATTTTCTAAACATGCCCTAATGCTTTCAACCGATGCATGCTCCACACCAATTCCCCGCTTGTTTTTAGGTTTGGCAAGATGTTTTGGCAAAAATGCATGCTTACAGCCGGGTACAGCCTCTGAGATGGTTTTGCGAATCTTCTCTCCCGGAAAGTCCGGATCCGTTAAAATAATGACGCCTCTCGTCTTCTGGGCCAAACGGATTTGGTCAATCACATGATCATCGATGGCTGAACCATTTGTTTCAATTGTGTCTGCATCAACAGCCAATTTGATGCGGGCCGTATCGTCACGCCCCTCGACCACAATGATCTCTTTAATTTTCATTATTTCCTCCAAGACAAAATAAAAACTTTTGTATATTCATGAAACTTTTTCTTATATCGAGCGTCTAATAAGCAGAAAATGCACTTTGTCTATTATAACGAAAAAAACAGAGGGCGCAAAACCCTCTGAATACATAAGTATATACTAATTTAAGATTTTAATTTTGACTGTTTTATTTCCCCATCGGTACGCCGATGATTTCTCTGGGAAAAAGACGTCTATCTTGTTCCCTTTAATCGCTGAACCGGTATCTGCAGCAATGGCATATCCATAGCCTTCCACGTGGACTTTGGAGCCTAGCGGAATGACATTTGGATCCACAGCGATGACTTTGGCATTCGGATTATTTTTTAAATTGACGCCTGTCGCTGTATGTCCTGAACAACCGCTGCAGCTTGCCGTATAAGCCGTAGATGATACAGTCATGACTTTGCCTGTTGATTCATTGCTGCGGGACACAACTGTTTTTGAATCACCTGAAGCACTGACCGTTTCAAATTTTGGACTGCTTTGCTTTGTGCCGACAGCAATCACTTTATCTTTGCTTTGTTCAGCTGTTTCTTCTTTTACAAGCTCTCTGGACACTTCTTTACCGTTTTCTTTAACGACTTCGAAATGTTTTTTTAGCTTGCCTTCTTTTCCTTTTTGGACGACCTTTTCTTTCCCTTTTTCAAGAGAAGCGTCTTCTTGCTTTTTCACATCGAACGCAATCTTCTCTTCAACTACATCGGTGACCTTTTCGATACGAGTAATTGTAATATCAGCCTTTCCTTTCGTCAGCTTTGCATCTAACGCAGGCTTGATTTTATCTTCGTCTTTTATGTTCATCTTTTGCTGTTTTAAAAAGTCAGCGACCGTAGTCGAAGTCGTCCAGATCTTCTTTTGTTTCCCTGCATCATTCACAGTAACCTGAAATGCGGGCTCTATGTTAATCTTCATGTCTTTCGAAATATCTGTATCTATTGCGGGATCAATTTGATCTTGTTCTTTCACATCAACATCTTGTTCGTCCAGTAATGCACCGACCGTTTTTGCTGTTGACCATAACGTCTTTTCTTCCCCGTTTATTGTAAGCTTCACAGGTTTTGCAGCCTCATACACAACGTCCATGTCTGCTGTTATCTTTGTCTGTTTAGCAGGTGTGATCTTGTCTTCGTCTCTTGTCTTTATATCAAGCGTCTCCAAAAGATCACCGACTGTATTTGCATGTGTGCGTATATGTTTCTTTTTGCCATTGATAGAAACTGAGACTGATTGTTTCGTCAGCTCATGAGCCGCGTACGCAGTCCCGCTTCCTGCCAAAAGCAAACAAGCAGCAACCAGAATGACTTTGCTTTTGCTAAGCTTTACGGAAAACAGCTTTTTCATTTTTTGTGTGATGAAAAACGCCTCCTTCTCCTCGGAGAGATTATATAGAGTATCTAAAAGGCTGTCAACCCTCCCTTCTCTTTCTCCCAAAAGCTCAGTGTCCTCTTCATTATCCTGAAATACACTGAGAAACGGAAGAAAGACTTGTCGACAAACCTATCCTATGAGGAGAAGAAAGCATGTAGAACTTTTATAGAAAAACGCTGTAAGGGACAAGCTCTTACAAAACCCGCTAGCGTTTTTTGTCAGTTTATACGGAAAAGTCTTTTCGCATTTTCAGTCGTGATGGAAGCAATCTCTTCAAAGGTCATTTCTTTTAATTCGGCGATTTGTTCTGCCACATATTTCACATAGCTTGGCTCATTTCTTTTCCCGCGGAAAGGGTGCGGTGTGAGAAACGGGCAGTCCGTTTCAATCAGCAGCCGGTCATTGGGAATTTCCTTCACTACTTCCTTCGGTTTCTTCGCATTTTTAAATGTCACCGGTCCCCCAAATGATAAATAAAAATTCATTTTCATGCATTCTCTTGCCACTTCCGCACTTCCTGTAAAGCAGTGCATGATTCCGCCCACAGCTTCTGCGCCTTCCTCTTTCAAAATGGTCACGACATCCTCCGTTGCATCACGGTTATGAATGATAATAGGCAAATTGACCTCTTTCGCTAAGGCGATTTGTTTTCTAAACACCTCTTTTTGAATATCTTTAGGTGATTTATCCCAATGATAATCCAGTCCCATTTCCCCTATCGCTACCACTTTCTCATGAGCAGAAAGCTCTTTAATCCACGCTAAGTCTTCCTCTGTCATGTCAATAGCGTCAACAGGGTGCCAGCCAATGGCTGCATAAATAAAATCATATTCCTCAATCATTTCCATCGCACGGGTAATCGTCGGACGGTCAAAACCAACTACGACAATTCGTTCAACTTTTTCAGCTTTTGCCCGTTCAATAACCTCTTCAAGATCAGTATCATATTGTTCTGCATTTAAATGCGCGTGAGTGTCAAACAACATAAGTGAAAAACTCCTTTCTTGTCGAAACACAAAAGGTGTTCGACGAATTGTTACACGTGAAACACCTTTTGTTTATCATTATTTAATTCTTGTGCCTTTTGGTAACGACTGATCGATAGATACGACCTTTAAAACGCCGTCTGCTTCTCCTGCAAGGATCATACCTTGAGAAAGCTCTCCTCTGAGTTTAACCGGTTTTAGATTTGTTACACAAACGAGTTTTTTTCCAACAAGCTCTTCAGGCGTATAATGCTTCGCAATGCCGGATACCACTTGGCGCTTTTCAAAACCAAGATCAAGCTGCAGCTTCAATAAACGGTCTGCTTTTTTCACTGGTTCTGCCTCAATGACCTCAGCTACGCGAAGCTCTACATCCATAAATTGATCAATCGTAATTTCAGGTAAACGATCGACCTCTTGCGGCTCTTCTTCTTTTGTTTCTTCTTTCGCTGGTGCCGAACCTTGCATTTTCTCTTTGATGTAAGCAATTTCTTCTTCTGCCTCTAAACGAGGGAACAATGGATCGCCTTTTTGTACTTTTGTATCTTTCAGCTGGCCGAAAGTTGTAATGCTGTCCCAAGCTTTTAAAGATTCATCAGTAATGCCCAGCTGCTCGAACATTTTTTCAGGTGTTTTTGTTAAGAATGGCTGAAGCAGTACCGCTGAAATACGCAATGATTCAGCGAGATGATACATAACTGATCGCAATTCTTCTTCTTTTGCCGGATCTTTCGCAAGCACCCATGGAGCTGTCTCGTCAATGTATTTGTTTGTGCGGCTGATGAGCTGCCATAAAGTCGAAAGTGCTACCGAGAACTCCATATTTTCCATTGCTTTCTCATAAGCTTTCACTGTTTCTTCAGCAACAGAAGTGAGCGTTTGGTCAAATTCCGTAACAGCACCTTTGTAAGAACCAATTTGTCCGTCAAAATACTTATTGATCATCGCAACAGTACGATTCAATAGATTTCCTAAATCATTCGCTAAATCATAGTTGATTCGCTCAACAAATCCTTCCGGCGTGAAAACACCGTCTGATCCGAACGGCACTTCGCGAAGCAAGTAATAGCGAAGTTCGTCTAAACCATAGCGTTCAATTAATGTAACCGGATCTACAACGTTTCCTTTAGATTTCGACATTTTTCCGTCTTTCATCAAAAGCCATCCATGCGCGAATACTTGCTTTGGCAGCGGAAGATCCAGCGCCATCAGCATAATTGGCCAGTAAATAGTATGGAATCGTACAATCTCCTTACCGACTAAATGAACATCGGCAGGCCAATATTTTTGATAAAGCTCATCATTTTCTGTATCATAACCGAGTGCCGTTAAATAGTTAAATAGTGCGTCAATCCAAACATATACAACATGCTTTGGATTTTCCGGCACCTTCACGCCCCAATCAAAAGTGGTACGTGATACTGCCAAATCCTCAAGTCCAGGTTTGATAAAGTTATTAATCATTTCGTTTTTGCGTGATTCTGGCTGAATGAATGTCGGGTTTTCTTCATAGTATTTCAGAAGTCGATCCGCGTATTTCCCCATGCGGAAGAAATAAGATTCCTCTTTGATCAATTCAACTGGGTGACCGCTGTCAGGGCTTTTTCCGCCGATGACCTCTCCCTTTTCATTCCGCTCAATATCAACGAGCTGAGTTTCCGTGTAGAACGTTTCATCAGGGATGCTGTACCAGCCTTCATACTCATCAAGATAGATGTCCCCGTTATCAAGAAGCTTTTGAAACACTTTTTCAATGACAACTTTATGCCGTTTTTCTGTCGTGCGGATAAAGTCGTCGTTTGAGATTTCAAGCTGCTTCCACAGTTTTTGAATATCTGCCGCTGCACGATCCACATACTCCTGAGGTGTAATGTTTTCCTGTTCAGCTTTTTGCTGGATCTTTTGTCCATGCTCGTCCGTTCCCGTTAAATAGCGAACATCGAACCCTTTTAATCTTTTGTAACGTGCCATTGCATCTCCCGCGACTGTCGTATATGCATGGCCGATATGTAATTTTCCGCTCGGATAATAAATCGGTGTTGTAATGTAAAATGTATTGTTTTCTTGCGGCATCTTGAAACCTCCTAATCAGAATGTCAAAAAGCTCCCGCCCAAAGGACGAGAGCGGCGATAAGTGCAAATCATATATGAATATTATTTATATTTATCCTTTATCTATGATACCATCTTAGCCTTTAAGATCAAGAATATATACATACGCCCTGAAAAAGAATAATTAAAATTAAAAATCTTTAATGAAAATAAAAAAAGTCTGTTCGTGTCGAATTTTGTCGTATATAATCAAATGAAATAAAAAACTTTGGTTCGAAAGTCTTGATTTAAAAGGATTTTTAGTAGGATAATAGCTTTATTAAATATTTATAAAATGCTGTTATTTCGGTAGTTTCTAAGACATTACTGACTATAAGAACTAATTCTTACAATCAATAGTAAACAAAATGATTGACGATTATTGGAAACCTTGTTATGCTATGAAGGTAAGGATTTTGTCGAATAATGACGAAGAAAAATATAATTTAAACAAATAAGTATCTCTTGGGAGGAGAATGTTTATGAAATCTACTGGTATTGTACGTAAAGTTGATGAATTAGGACGTGTAGTTATTCCTATCGAACTGCGTCGTACTCTTGGAATCGCAGAAAAAGATGCTCTTGAAATCTATGTTGATGATGAAAAAATCATCCTTAAAAAATATAAACCAAACATGACTTGCCAAGTAACTGGTGAAGTTTCTGATGATAACCTTAAACTTGCAGGCGGTAAATTGGTTCTTAGTAAAGAAGGCGCTGAGCAAATCATCAGCGAAATCCAAAACCAGCTTCAAAACCTTAAATAATCATTTCTTGTACAAAAAACGTTCTTGTTATGACACAAGAACGTTTTTTTATTGCTTAATATGGTAAGCATCGTACACTTCACGCTTTGGTACATTGCGATCGACTGCTGCTTTTTTAATGGCTTCTTTAGACGTAGCGCCTTTCGAGATGTAATGCTCGACATGTTCTTTCGCAGTGAGGGTTTCCCACCATTGTTCTTCCTCATCTACCTCTTCATTATTACTTCCTTCTACGACAAGACAAAACTCGCCGCGTATCTGATCCTCGTTTGCCCATCCAATGACCTCAGATATGGTTCCTCGGATAAACTCTTCATATTTCTTAGTGAGTTCACGTGTTACAGCAATTTCCCGATCTCCTAATATCTCTGCCATCGCTGACAAGGTTTCCTTCAATCTGTGAGGCGCTTCATAAAAAATGATCGTTTCCCGCCGTTTTTTAAGGGCTTCAAGCTCCTTCTTCTTTTCTTTTTTCTGTCTGTTGAGAAAACCGTAAAAGAAAAAAGGCTGCGGTACAATACCTGAAGCAATAAGAGCTGTTAATGCAGCATTTGCTCCCGGCAACGGAACAACATAACCGCCTATATCCGTAAAATCCTTTACAATTTCCGCTCCGGGATCAGAAATCGTCGGCAGACCGGCATCACTGACAAGAGCAATGTTTTTTCCCGATTTTAGCCATTCAATAATTTTGTGCCCACTGCTTTCTTTATTGTGTTCGTGATAGCTGACGAGCGGTGTTTCAATTTCATATACATGACAAAGCTTTTTCGTTTGCCTCGTATCTTCCGCAGCAATCGCATCCACTGATTTCAGCGTGTCGATCGCCCGGAATGTCATATCCTCTAAATTTCCGATTGGGGTTGGGACCAAGTAAAGAATCCCCATGTCCGACTTTCCATTAAAGCTCATTTGGCGCCTTAACATATACAGCCTCCTTGCTGTTCCGCTTTTCTTCTATATAAAGCTCTTTTTTCTTCCGAGTTAGTTTTTTGAAATAATATTCCGCCTGCATAGCTTCCCGCTTTGTTGAAAAGCTCTCGGCAAAAATTAATTCAACCGGACGTCTTACTTTTGTGTACTTTGCGCCCTTTCCATCATTGTGCGTTTTCACTCGTTTATGCAGATCGTTGGTATATCCGGCATACCAGCTATTGTCCTTACATTTCACGACGTAGAAGAAATGGTTATTTGTCTCCATATAAAATGGTCCTGATTTCTTTTGTATATTCATTTTGTTCATCATAAACGAATAAGGGAGGAAGAATTTTCAAATCTGGGCGCCCGCCTTTGATACCTTCAACCAGAATGGTATTGGCTTCTTTCCCTTGCTTCGGATAGACAAATTGTACACGTTTCGGCTCGATTTGATAAGCCTTCATCAGTTCAAAAATCTCCAGAAGCCTTCCCGGCCGGTGAACAAGAGCTGCTTTTCCCCCTTGCTTGAGCAGCTTGCTGCTGACTGAAATGACATCCTCCAGTGTACAGTGGATTTCATGTCTTGCGATTCGGAGATGCTCGTTCATGTTTTGTTCAGTTTGTTTCGGCGTTTTAAAATACGGCGGATTGCAGGTGACAACATCATATCGATTATGCCCAAGTTTCTCCGGCATGTTTTTCAGGTCATCATGTATGATCTGGATCTGATCGTCCAGCTTATTATACTCCACGCTGCGAACAGCCATATCATGCAGCCGTTCTTGAATTTCGACTCCCAGAATGTCTGCTTTTGATCTTGTACTGAGCAGCAGCGGCACAATACCATTGCCGGTGCATAAATCAACAATTTTCCCTTTTTGAATCGGAACGTACGCAAATTTGGACAGAAGCACAGCGTCCAACGAAAAAGCAAACACTGTTGGGCTTTGTATGATTTTCATGTCCTCTGCCAGCAAATAGTCTAATCTTTCATCATCATGTAATGAAACCATCTTCTTATCCTTTCAGTACCTTTGAAAAAGGCTCCCGTCTTATGCGGAAGCCTTTTCCCTATTTTTTATTTAAGAATGACAGACAGAAAAGACAATCCTCTTTTCGAACACTTCCATAGTGGACATTGCAGATATGAAATCCTTCTTGATACAGACGTGCCAGATTATCATATCCTTCCCCTATATCAGTTTGCTCTGTCTTCTGTGTTTTTGATTCTTTTTTATCAGCTTTGAACTTTTCAATCTGTTGCGTCGTATCGTCCAGCCGTTTGCGCAAATGCTTGTTTTCAAGCTGTAAATGATGATTTTCCTCAATCATCTCACCGATATGCTGCTTCAAATCCCCCAGCTGCCGGTACAGTGAGCCAATTTGTTCTTCTAAGTTAATGACTGTATCAAATAACTCTTTTTTATCCAAGGTTCCACACCTCGTTAATCTGTGGTTTGTGCGGATACGACGCCCTCTTCCAAGAGCTCTTCCCAAGTATATTCTATCACTTTTTCACGGTTTATCAGTTCCACCTGAAGCACCCGTTCCAGAATATTTAGTCCGACGACCTTCGCGGGACCGTTTGCTGTCGTAATCATTTCTCCTATATCCGGAAGCTGTTCTTTTGCCGTCTCATACTCATCGTTCTCATATTTTAGACAGCACATCAATCGTCCGCAAAGACCCGAAATCTTCGTAGGATTTAAAGACAAGTTCTGATCCTTGGCCATTTTAATGGAAACGGGTTCAAAATCTCCAAGAAACGTTGAACAGCAAAGCATTCTTCCGCAAGGACCGATTCCTCCGAGCATTTTTGCCTCATCCCTCACTCCGATTTGGCGCAGCTCAATTCTTGTCTTAAAGATAGAAGCCAAATCCTTTACAAGCTCTCTAAAGTCGACTCGGCCGTCAGCAGTGAAGTAAAAAATGACTTTATTGCGATCAAACGTGAATTCAACATCGACCAGCTTCATATCCAAGCCATGCTCAATCACTTTCTTTTGGCAGATATCAAATGCTGATAGTGCTTCCTGTTTATTTTCTTCTACAATGAGAAGATCGCGCTCGTCAGCCACACGTATCACTTTTCGAAGGGGAAGCACCACATCATGCTCATCCACCTGTTTATTTGCAATTACGACCTGGCCGTACTCAACGCCTCTGACAGTTTCTACAATTACGCAGCTGTCATGTTCTATATGAAATCCATTCGGATCAAAATAATATATTTTACCCGCTTTCTTAAAGCGGACACCAATTACATTGTACAAGCTTATCCCTCCTGCAACATTAACACCAAGTGCTCCATTAATCCTTGTACATTCACATTGGAATGAAGCCGTTTCTTTGCTTCTAAAACAGCAAGTATCTGATTCGTAACGCTTTGTTGTGTTGATTGTAGCGCATGCTGTTTTATTGATTGGAATAAGTCTTGATAAATCAATTTATCTTCATTTCCTATTTGGATGGACAACACATCACGATATATCAATAAGAGCATATCAAGACCCATTTCTTGATGGGTTTTTTCTTTGAAAAAGGGCATCCATTGATCTTGAATAAAGAAAAAAGCATGTCCTTTCCGCTGGTGTAGGACTTCATACAATTTTATCACTTTCGCTCTAGACTCTGCAAACTCATCATTTCGACTTAATTCGACTGCTTCTGCTACATTATTAGTCATGTTGGCCAGAAGCCTTGCCATATGAGGCGAGACGTCCTGTTCGATCAGTCTGTCTTCAATTGCTTTCGGTTGCAAAGGCTGAAAAGGAAGGGTTTGGCATCTTGAAATAATGGTATCCAATAACCTTTGGGGCTGCTCAGTGATGAGGACGGCCATTGTGTCTTTGTTCGGTTCTTCTAAAAATTTCAGCAGGCTGTTCGCCGCATTTGCTGTCATTTGATCTGCGTGCGAAATAATATACAGCTTTTTATGCGATTCAAGTCCTGTCTTAGAAAACTCTTCTTGGAGCGCTTGAATTTGCGCCTTTTTGATTGATAAGCCATCAGGCTGAACAAGATGGAGATCAGGATGGTTCCCTGACTCTATCCGTTTACAGTTTCGACAGCTCTCACAAGGCTCGGCGCCATCCTCCAGACAAAAGAAGCTTTTTGCAAGAAGCAGCGCGGCATCAAGCTTGCCTGTTCCTTTTTTCCCCTCAAACAAATAAGCGTGTGATAGTCTGTCCTTCTCAATACTATTATATAAAAGCTTCATCACTCTGGGCTGAAGCTCGTTCATTTCCTTCCAGGATATTGCCATTGTATCACTCTCTATGTGTAAAGGTTAATTAATAAACCTTTTATTTCGCCAATACGCTCCAGCAAATCTATTGCCGGTTTTTCCTGATCCATCATCTCTTCCGTAAGCTGTATCAATTTGTCATCTATTTCTTTCACAAGCCCCAGCGTTCTGCTGTTCCCATAAAGGTCAAAGCTTTTCGATGTTTCATGTGAAAGACCGCTGTCCACAGCTTCTTTGACAAAACGTTTCACAAGTCCTTTAAATCTCGCTAAGTCTTTAAAATTCCGAGATTTCGTTAGCCTTTTTCCGAATGCCTCTATATCAGATAACAGCCTGGTAAGCTGATCAAGCTTCATTTTGCTGCTTTGGTTTTCCATTGATGTTTTAAACGATGCTGTGATCTCAGATGTTTTCACAGAGGGAATCTGCTTATTATCTATAAATGTACGTATATCTTTATTAATTTTCACAGTTTCAGATCCTTAAAATTGATGAAATTCATCGACTGGAAGGACAAATACTGTCGCTCCGCCAACTTCAACTTCGACTGGATAAGGGACATAGGAATCAGCATTTCCGCCCATTGGAGATACAGGGGCAATCATTTGATCACGTTTCTGCCCGTTTTCTTTAATGAGACTCAACGCTTTATTGACGCGTATATCCTCGACACCGATCATAAACGTTGTATTGCCTGATTTAAGAAATCCTCCTGTCGTCGCAAGCTTTGTGACTCTGAAGTTGTGATCCGTTAAGGTTTTCAAAAGTCTGTTGCTGTCCTGATCTTGTACAACTGCCACTATCAATTTCATCTGTGAAGGCCTCCTTTAGATTGGAAACAACGTGATCTCGTTTACATTATTATATCAACTATTGGGAAACAGGTCACAATTGAATTTTTTTCAACGCTTCATCGATCACATTTAGAACATCCTGAACGACGAGGTCTTTGGATTGCCCGGCATCAACTGAATGAAATCTTTCCGGAAATCTCTTCATCAGCTCTTGATAACCCTCCTGTACTTTTGTATGAAAGTCCAGTTTCTCTAAATCGAGCCTGTTTTTCTCCCGTGAGCCGTTTGCGTAAATACGCTTCAGTCCTTCTTCCGGATCAATTGAAAAATAAACCGTTACATGGGGCATCATATCTCCAATGGCAAATTCATTAATGGACAGAACCTCATCAATTCCAAGCCCTCTTGCATATCCTTGATACGCAAGAGAACTGTCTATGAATCTGTCGCAAAGAACGATAAACCCCTGTTCTAAAGCAGGTTTTACTTTTTCAACTAAATGCTGGCGTCTTGCAGCCGCATATAAGAGAGCTTCTGTTTTTGGGTCCATTAATGTATTGTTCTCATTCAGAATAACCTCTCGAATTTGTTCTGCAATATCTATTCCGCCTGGCTCTCGAGTTGCCATAACCTGAAGGCCTTCTGCTGTCAGTATGTTTTTGATCTCCTGCAGAACAGTCGTTTTTCCTGCACCTTCAGGACCTTCGAATGTAATAAATAAACCGCTCATGATTTCTCCTCTTCTATATAAACAAGTAGTTGTTTCTCTTTGATTTTCATATTCCCTTGAACATGCGTTTTCATGCTGATCAAGCGGCTGAGCTTTTGCACACTTTCTTTTGTTATTCTTTCTCCCGCCATAATCATCGGGATACCCGGAGGATAAGGGATGATATCTTCTGCATTCAGCCGGCCAGCTGCTTCCTCAAAGTCCACATATTCTTTCTTAAACGAATGTAAGACCTTTTTTGGATAAGGCAAGACAGTAACAGGCTGCACTCCCCATTCTGCAGAAACAAACGCCTGATCCGGAGGCGTTTTCTCAATCTCTTCATCAATGCTTCTAATGGTTTCAGCATTTATTCTCCGTTTTCCCCCCAATGGGAGAACGAGCAGAACTTGATTTTCATCAGCAAGCTCAGTGAATATGTTGGCACGCTCTAATATGCTTTGCAGCGTATAGCCAGAATGCCCGCGTTTTGAACGAATTGTGAGCTTTAGCGGATCCGTGATGATCAGTGGATTAGCAGGGTTAACAGCTTCTGCATTTGTAAGTGAATCAAACGTTTGTTTAAGTGTTTCTATCCGCTGCAGAATGTCAGAAAGCTTTTGTTCTTCTATAATATGCTGTACATAAGCGCGGGCAATATCTAACGAAGCCATAATCGGATAAGACGGGCTGCTGCTTTGTAATCGGTTTAAATACTCTGCCACCCGATCCCTGTTAATCCTGCAGCTGCTGTTGAGATGCAAATAAGAACCCATCGTCATGGCAGGCAACGTTTTGTGGGCCGACTGAACAACAATATCTGCCCCCATTTTTAAAGCTGAGACCGGAAAAGGCTCACCTAAAATAAAATGTGCGCCATGCGCTTCATCGACCAAAACAGGAATCCCGTAATGATGGGCTTCAGTAATGATCTCAGTCAAATCAGCACTATGTCCGTAATATGTCGGATTGGTCAGTACCAAGCCTTTCGCATCTGGATATGCTGCCAAGGCCTCTTTAATTGTTCCAAGCGGAACATGCGTAGGCACATGCATCGCTGAATCAACGTCAGGAGCAAGATAAACCGGCTCAGCACCGGACAAATCAACAGCATGAAATACAGACTTATGACAGTTTCTTTGAACCAGAATTGTATCACCAGGTTCACAAACAGATAAAATCATCGCTAAGTTTCCGACAGTCGTACCATTTACCAGAAAAAAACTTTCCGCCGATCCATATAATTGACTGGCAAGCTCCTGAGCTTCCTTAATCACCCCAGAAGGATGATGGAGATCATCCAGTCCTGCCAGTTCAGTTACATCAATGGTGAGAAGCGGATCGAATATTGACTTAGCGTCATCAAAAAAGACATCTCCATTGTGATGTCCCGGAACATGAAATGAATGAGAATTTCTTCTCGCATGTTGAATTAATGCTTTATATAAAGGTGTGTTCATGAAAACAATCCTTTGAATGTGTCTTCTTACACCTTATTATATCGTTCCTCTGACAGAACTTAAAGCCAGACTTACTGGTAACTATCTTTCCTTTATTGTAAGCAGCTTTTGCTTTAGGTCGCCTTCCATCATCATCAGCTCTTCTTCTGCCTGACGGCGTTTGATTCGTCCTTCTTCTTGTATAGTCAGTGTTTCTTCAAGCGTGCTTATTAAGCTTTCCTGCACCTTTTTTAAGGTATCTATATCAACAAGGCCTCGTTCATTTGCTCGTACAGTTTCAATTGTATTGGTTTTTAAAAGCTCCGCATTTTTCAGCAAAAGCTCATTGGTTGTATCAGATACTTTCTGCTGTGCATCCACTGCATTGCGCTGCCTTAAAAGCGTCAGTGCAATGGCAACTTGATTTTTCCATAACGGAATCGCTGTCACAATGGATGACTGAATCTTTTCAGCTAACGCTTGGTTTGTATTTTGAATCAGCCTGATTTGCGGTGCACTTTGGATTGTAATTTGCCTGCTCAGCAGCAAATCATGCACCCTTTTATCTAACCGGTCAGCAAATTGAATTAAATCATTCACCTCTTGAACGGCCATTTGGTTATGATCACTCGATTCAGCCTGTTGCTTCAGTTCAGGAATCGTTTTTGTTTTTAATTCCTCCAGCTTCAGTTCTCCTGCAGCAATATAAACATTCAGCGCGGCAAAATATTCTTTATTTTTTTCATATAACTGCTCTAACAGCTTGTTGTCACTGATTAAAGCATTTTTAGAGTGCTCCAGCTTCAAGCTGATTTTGTCTATCTGCACACTGGTCTTTTGGTATTTAGACAGCACCTCTTGAAGAGAACTTGATACTCTTCCAAACATGCGTGCCAAAAAACCCTTTTTCTTAGATTGGAGATCATCAGGATTTACTTGCTCCAGCTTTTTCATCAGCTCTCCAAGTATTTCGCCAATCTCCCCGACATCCTTCTTTTGAACATGATTAATCATATCATGAGAAAAGTTCAGCAGTTTAGATTGAGCTTGTGAACCGTATAAGACAATGCTTTGCATATTTTTATGATCAATCTGTCCAGCAAGCTGAATTGCTTTTTCCTTGTTTTCCTCAGGAAGAACATCAACAAGCCGTACTTGCTCTTTCTCTGCTTTTACAGCCTCCGAACCTGGTATCTCTATGTTACCACCAAAAGGATCTGCCAATAATTCATCTATATGAAGGTCGCTTTGGTCTCGGTTCATCGCTCTTACCCTCTTCCCTTATTTCTTTAATGAATGTTTTGCTGCGTCTAATTCAAAGTGCAACTCGTCAATGTCATCACCCATTACTTGAGTTAAATCTTCCTCTAAACGCTTGGTCAATTCAGTAAGAGTGATGCGTGTCTCACTTAACGACATCGACAGTTCTTTGCTTTTTTTTGGGTGAGATGATAGAAAAGCATACTTCTCTGTCAATTCAACAACCGAATCGAGAGTTTGATAAAAAAATCGTTCTGCCTGATAAAACCGCTTTGGCTCTTTTTTGGTGAGGAGATAAATCCTTCTCACAATCCTTAGCATTTCTGCATTTTGCTTAAACATTTGAATGCTTTTAGCCTGAAACAAGGCTTTCCTAAGACGGACCATTTTCTGCCTTGCTTCCTCTAAGTTTTTCTTAATGTAAGCATACTCTCTTCCTGTCAATTCATGCTTTTTAAGAAATAACCGTCTTGCATTCCAGATGCCAGCTATATATACGGCTGCTCCAGAAGCAAGCCCATAAACAATAGATAAAAAAAGCGACTGGTTTAAACCAAAAAAGCTCAATATTCCTATGAAAACAAAAGTCGCACTGCTAGTTAAACTCCACATTAAAAAGTGAAAAAATCTATGCATGAGATAATCGACTCCTGTGTCTATACTCAGTTTTAATATTATTATCTACTACGTTCAATCCTTAAACAAGTTTCATCTTCTTTTTATTATTAAGAGTACAAAAAAAGACCTTTTCAGGTCTATGAATATAATGGCGGTGTATGAATGCTCTTTAGTTTTTTTACGTAAAACGCATAGTCAGGATCAGAAGTTGATGTAGAAATTACTTTTCTCTCACAATCTAAGCATATGAATTTCGTATAAAGATGAATGCCTCTATTCTTCTCTTGATCACAAATCACACATGTATGATTAA
>NZ_CP150155.1:0-32500 GCF_037963335.1 Bacillus sp. PS108 | reverse complement strand
CAACGTGCGTGGGTTCGGGCCTCCATTCAGTGTTACCTGAACTTCACCCTGGACATGGGTAGATCACCTGGTTTCGGGTCTACGACCACGTACTCATGCGCCCTATTCAGACTCGCTTTCGCTGCGGCTCCGCATCTTCTGCTTAACCTTGCACGGGATCGTAACTCGCCGGTTCATTCTACAAAAGGCACGCCATCACCCGTTAACGGGCTCTGACTACTTGTAGGCACACGGTTTCAGGATCTCTTTCACTCCCCTTCCGGGGTGCTTTTCACCTTTCCCTCACGGTACTGGTTCACTATCGGTCACTAGGGAGTATTTAGCCTTGGGAGATGGTCCTCCCGGATTCCGACGGAATTTCACGTGTTCCGCCGTACTCAGGATCCACTCAGGAGAGAACGAAGTTTTGACTACAGGGCTGTTACCTCCTATGGCGGGCCTTTCCAGACCTCTTCATCTACCTCGTTCCTTTGTAACTCCGTACAGAGTGTCCTACAACCCCAAGAGGCAAGCCTCTTGGTTTGGGCTGATCCCGTTTCGCTCGCCGCTACTCAGGGAATCGCATTTGCTTTCTCTTCCTCCGGGTACTTAGATGTTTCAGTTCCCCGGGTCTGCCTTCTCATATCCTATGAATTCAGATATGGATACCACTCCATTACGAGTGGTGGGTTTCCCCATTCGGAAATCTCCGGATCAAAGCTTGCTTACAGCTCCCCGAAGCATATCGGTGTTCGTCCCGTCCTTCATCGGCTCCTAGTGCCAAGGCATCCACCGTGCGCCCTTTCTAACTTAACCGTTAAAAAGAATCACTATGTGATATCTTGTATTACTAATTGAATGTGATGTCTACTGTTATCTAGTTTTCAAAGAACACGTTGGTGGAGCCTAGCGGGATCGAACCGCTGACCTCCTGCGTGCAAAGCAGGCGCTCTCCCAGCTGAGCTAAGGCCCCGTTATATAAGATGGTGGGCCTGAGTGGACTCGAACCACCGACCTCACGCTTATCAGGCGTGCGCTCTAACCAGCTGAGCTACAGGCCCATCTTAACTTATTTAAGGAACAAAGTTCCTTCAAAACTAAACAAGACAGGGAACGTTCTGTTTATAAGACCTTGGGTCTTATATTCCGTATAATATCCTTAGAAAGGAGGTGATCCAGCCGCACCTTCCGATACGGCTACCTTGTTACGACTTCACCCCAATCATCTGTCCCACCTTCGGCGGCTGGCTCCTAAAAGGTTACCTCACCGACTTCGGGTGTTACAAACTCTCGTGGTGTGACGGGCGGTGTGTACAAGGCCCGGGAACGTATTCACCGCGGCATGCTGATCCGCGATTACTAGCGATTCCAGCTTCACGCAGTCGAGTTGCAGACTGCGATCCGAACTGAGAACAGATTTGTGGGATTGGCTTAACCTCGCGGTTTCGCTGCCCTTTGTTCTGTCCATTGTAGCACGTGTGTAGCCCAGGTCATAAGGGGCATGATGATTTGACGTCATCCCCACCTTCCTCCGGTTTGTCACCGGCAGTCACCTTAGAGTGCCCAACTGAATGCTGGCAACTAAGATCAAGGGTTGCGCTCGTTGCGGGACTTAACCCAACATCTCACGACACGAGCTGACGACAACCATGCACCACCTGTCACTCTGCCCCCGAAGGGGACGTCCTATCTCTAGGATTGTCAGAGGATGTCAAGACCTGGTAAGGTTCTTCGCGTTGCTTCGAATTAAACCACATGCTCCACCGCTTGTGCGGGCCCCCGTCAATTCCTTTGAGTTTCAGTCTTGCGACCGTACTCCCCAGGCGGAGTGCTTAATGCGTTAGCTGCAGCACTAAGGGGCGGAAACCCCCTAACACTTAGCACTCATCGTTTACGGCGTGGACTACCAGGGTATCTAATCCTGTTCGCTCCCCACGCTTTCGCTCCTCAGCGTCAGTTACAGACCAGAGAGTCGCCTTCGCCACTGGTGTTCCTCCACATCTCTACGCATTTCACCGCTACACGTGGAATTCCACTCTCCTCTTCTGCACTCAAGTTCCCCAGTTTCCAATGACCCTCCCCGGTTGAGCCGGGGGCTTTCACATCAGACTTAAGAAACCGCCTGCGAGCCCTTTACGCCCAATAATTCCGGACAACGCTTGCCACCTACGTATTACCGCGGCTGCTGGCACGTAGTTAGCCGTGGCTTTCTGGTTAGGTACCGTCAAGGTACCGCCCTATTCGAACGGTACTTGTTCTTCCCTAACAACAGAGCTTTACGATCCGAAAACCTTCATCACTCACGCGGCGTTGCTCCGTCAGACTTTCGTCCATTGCGGAAGATTCCCTACTGCTGCCTCCCGTAGGAGTCTGGGCCGTGTCTCAGTCCCAGTGTGGCCGATCACCCTCTCAGGTCGGCTACGCATCGTTGCCTTGGTGAGCCGTTACCTCACCAACTAGCTAATGCGCCGCGGGTCCATCTGTAAGTGGTAGCCGAAGCCACCTTTTATGTTTGAACCATGCGGTTCAAACAACCATCCGGTATTAGCCCCGGTTTCCCGGAGTTATCCCAGTCTTACAGGC
Source organism: Bacillus sp. PS108 (assembly GCF_037963335.1). Taxonomy (NCBI): domain Bacteria; kingdom Bacillati; phylum Bacillota; class Bacilli; order Caryophanales; family Bacillaceae; genus Bacillus; species Bacillus sp. PS108. Next base: position 29,938 of record NZ_CP150155.1, on the reverse strand, counting down.
AGGTTACCCACGTGTTACTCACCCGTCCGCCGCTAACATCAGGGAGCAAGCTCCCATCTGTCCGCTCGACTTGCATGTATTAGGCACGCCGCCAGCGTTCGTCCTGAGCCAGGATCAAACTCTCCGATAAAGTAGTTTGACTGACTACGCACATCGCTGTGCGATTTATAAAAATGAATTAACAGGTACGTTTTGTCTTGTTTAGTTTTCAAAGAACTTTGTTTACCGCTCGTTTAAGCGACTTTATTATCATAACATTTACCGCCGCTACTGTCAACAACTTTTTAGCATTTTCTTTTCAAAAAAGCTGTTTGTCATCAGCGACGTATATTAGAATAACACCTTCAGTTGTCTAAGTCAATACATAATATCAATTAAATGATAAATTGCTTAATGACGACTAACGCAGCTATTCCGGGTATCCCTAAAATTCCGCTGATAGCTGTTGTAACCAGATTAATCGGCACATGAATGCCAAGACTGCCGCCAAACATATTTACACAAACCAGCAGCAAAGCACCTGCCACAAATTTAACAGCTGTGATGCCAATCCACTTTAAAGGCTTCGCAGCTGAACCTGATAAAAAAAGAAGAATAACCAGTCCTAAAATAATCCCAATAATAAAAATAGGCTCCATGAATCTTCTCATCTCCTTCGCTTGTTCTAGTACAAGCTTATGAGAAGATCCAGGAGTTTAGACCACTTACTTCCACCGGCTGATTTTTAAATTTCGCTGCTTCGCTTCCCTTAAGTAAAAAAAATACTTCGCTTCAGCTACTTTCAGTTCGTATAACACTTCAGCAGACGGTTCTAAGCTTTTTTCAACCAGCTTTTTTTGCCTGTTCCACTCTTCCTTTTGCTTAAAAAGCTGCTCGGTTAGTTTTTCATCAAACTCTCTTCTTAATGTTTTCTTGCGAAGAAAACCCATGGATCGCTTTTTCCTCCTTACAATTCGCGTCTTCCTTCAAGTGCTTTAGAAAGAGTGACCTCATCAGCATATTCCAAATCACCGCCGACGGGCAGTCCGTGGGCAATACGGGAGAGCTTAATACCAGACGGCTTGAGGAGCCTAGATATATACATCGCCGTTGCTTCCCCTTCTATATTAGGGTTTGTCGCGAGAATCACTTCTGTCACTTGATCATCCTGTAATCGTTTTAACAATTCTGGTATTTTAATATCCTCCGGTCCGATGCCGTCCATTGGAGAAATAGCGCCGTGAAGAACGTGATACTGTCCGTTGTATTCCTTCATTTTCTCCATAGCGATAACATCCTTAGGGTCTTGCACAACACAGATAACAGACTTATCCCTGCGCGTATCTTCACATATATAGCAAGGGTCCTGATCTGTAATATGCCCGCAAACTGAACAATATGTCAGGTTGCGTTTCGCATTTACTAATGCTTTCGCAAAATCTAATACTACATCTTCTTTCATACCTAGAACAAAAAAAGCCAGACGAACCGCTGTTTTCGGTCCGATCCCTGGCAATTTCATAAAGCTGTCAATCAGCTTTGATATTGGTTCAGGATATTGCATGTTCTTTTATCCCCCTAGAATAAACCTGGCATGTTCATTCCCTTTGTAAATTGACCCATTGTTTCGTTTGTGATTTCGTCAACTTTTTTCAAAGCTTCATTCGTTGCAGCAAGCACTAAATCTTGAAGCATATCAATATCTTCAGGATCAACGACTTCTTCTTTGATGATAACATCCAGGATTTCTTTTTGGCCGTTTGCTTTTACTGTTACCATACCGCCGCCTGCAGTTCCTTCAACAACCTTTTCTGCAAGCTCTTCTTGAGCCTTCGCCATGTCCTTTTGCATTTTTTGCATTTGTTTCATCATTTTTTGCATATTACCCATTCCGCCACGCATAGCATTCACTCTCTTTCATTTTGTTAGTCTTTTATTTCAATTAGATCCGCTCCAACAAGCTTTTTCGCTTCGGCAATAAGCGGGTCTTCTTCAGCCGGTTCATTTGATCCTTCATTTTCCTGCTGATGATCTTCTAAAAATTCTTCTCTTATTTTACCCCATTGTGCTTCTGGAACGCCAATCAAATCCATTCTTTTTCCGAGCATCGATTCTAAAATCTGCTCAAGATTAGTCCGGACTCCGTTGTTATCCTCAGCGACCATTTTACAATGAATTTCATATTTGAATTTCAGAACAAATGCCGCCGATCCGGCAGCCACAGGTTCACTGTCATTCAGTAAAGCGGCATGTGATACTTTGTTTTGCTGTTTGAGATGAGCAAGAAGCTTGCCCCAACTGTTTCTGAGCAGATCAAGATCCGGTCTTGTGGCTTCCTTCAAAATCTCATGAATTCTGCCTACTGGCGCTTTGTAATTGGATTTCCCGCCTTTTGGCACACGCGGCGCTTCTTTTTTCGGGCTTTCCGCAGCTGCTTTTATGCCCGTTGTTTTGAGCCGCTCTACTTCCTGTTCGAGCTGCTGGATTTTTTTCATCAGCATATCCACTTCCGGGAGATCAGCAGCAGATTGATGTGAGGTTTGGCAAATCTTCACAACAGCCACTTCGAAAAAGATGCGCGGATGATTTGTCCATTTCATTTCCTGATGGCTCTTGTTCAGAATATCAATCATTTCATATAGGGCCTGAGCCGGAATTTGTTCACTTAGTTCCCGGAACGTTTCATCGACTTTTACTTTCTCAAGCACTCCCTCTAAGCCAGGGGCTGTTTTGTACAGCAGCATGTCCCTGAAATAGAAAATCATATCTTCTATCAGCTTAGCTGGATCTTTTCCTTGCTGAAGCAATTCATTTAATGTTTCCAGTGCGTCAGAAACGTTTTTATCATGCAGGGATTGTGCAAGCTTCCCGATATATAATTGAGAAACAGCACCCGTAATTAAAAGCGCATCTTCGACTTTCAGGATATCGCCGCTGAATGATATGGCCTGATCAAGAAGGCTCAGGGCATCCCTCATCCCTCCGTCTGCAGCACTCGCGATGATATCCAGCGATCCTTCCTCCACTTGCAGCTGTTCAGCATCAACAATTTTATTCATGCACCCTACAATCGCTTGGGAGGTAATTCGTTTAAAGTCAAAACGCTGACATCTAGAGATAATGGTTAAAGGAATTTTGTGCGGTTCAGTTGTTGCTAATATGAAGATACAATGCTCAGGCGGCTCTTCTAATGTTTTTAGTAATGCATTAAAAGCGCCGATAGAAAGCATATGCACCTCATCTATGATATATACCTTATATGTGACGGCCGATGGGGCAAACTTCACTTTATCACGAATGTCACGAATCTCATCAACACCGTTATTAGAAGCGGCGTCAATTTCTATGACATCGGATATTGACCCGTTTGTTATCCCTTTACAGGCTGCACATTCGTTGCATGGCTCATCAACAGGAGCATGTTCACAGTTGACAGCCTTAGCAAATATTTTGGCTGCACTGGTTTTTCCGGTTCCTCTAGGCCCGGAAAACAGATAAGCGTGAGAAAACTTTTTTTGCAAAAGGGCATTTTGCAGCGTTTTTGTAATGTGTTCTTGTCCGACCACATCTTCAAAGCGCTGAGGCCTGAATACTCGATATAAAGCTTGGTAACTCACGGGTTTGCCCTCCTCCGTTATTCATCATTCCCATTATACATGAACCTTGTTTCGATTCCAAAAGCTCTTTTTTACATAACAAAAAACTCACCTAATATTAGGTGAGTCTGAAAATTTGATGATTGATTTACCGTGCACCTTCTGTCGATTCGCTACCCTAAGCGTTACTTAAGCAGTTAGCTCGGCCCAGGCAACCCTGCGGCACATGAGAGGTTTCACTTAATGCTGCTTCCTTCCGGACCTGACATGGTTCATGAATTCCCATTGCGCAGGACCCAAACGTCAACACCACTTACTTAAGGCAGGCCTTAAAGTAAACGAACCTCGAGAAGGGATTCGGCCCTGCTAGAGCGGATTGCAGGTACAGGGCACCGCTACCTCCCCGCTTAGCACGGCAAAATAAATATCAAATTTTATGTTGCATCTATTACGATGCACACTTAAGTATATCTGTTTCCCCTAAAAATTGCAACCGTACTATTCAGACAAGTTTTTCCTGGCGGCTTTCTTCATTTTTCTTAGTTCTCTGAAAAACGCACTGAGCATTCCGCCGCATTCTTCCTCAAGTACACCGCTCACCACTTCAGCCTGATGATTAAAGCGTTCCTCCTGAAGAAGGTTCATTAGCGTGCCTGAACAGCCGCCTTTCGGATCAAATGCGCCAAAAACCACTTTTTCCACTCGAGAAAGTACGACTGCACCAGCACACATTGGACAAGGCTCAAGCGTCACATAAAGAGTCGCACCTTCCAGCCGCCATGTTCCGAGTGCCTTACACGCTTCATCAATTACAAGCATTTCTGCATGGGCAATAGATCGCTGTTCAGTCTCTCTTAAATTATGTGCACGCGCTATAATTTCATCATTAACGACAAGCACCGCACCTATTGGCACTTCACCTTTCTCTTCAGCCTTTTTCGCTTCTTTAATTGCTTCTTTCATATAAAGTTCATCTTGTGTCATAAGGATAAGCTCTCTTTTCAAAGTTTTTTCATTGCCTAAAAAGGCTACATATTAACTATAACTGAAACGGAAAGGAGACTGTCGATTGTCCAAAGCAGATACAGCCCTTCTCATTGTAGACATGATCAATAATTTTGAATTCGATATGGGAGAAGCCCTCGCTAAAAAAACAGAAAAAATCGTTCCTCATATTTTATCATTAAAGGAGCACGCGAGACAAAATGAATGGCCGATTATTTACATCAATGATCATTATGGACTTTGGCAAGCTGACATTAAAAACATTCAGCAAGAATGCACAAATGAAAGAAGCAAGGATATCATCACAAAGATAGCCCCGGAAGATGCTGATTATTTTTTAATCAAACCAAAACATTCCGCTTTCTACGAAACTGCACTTCACACCCTTCTTACTGAGTTGCAGGTGAGACATATTATCTTAACAGGTATAGCCGGCAATATATGTGTGCTGTTTACCGCTAATGACGCTTATATGAGGGAATACAGCATCACGATTCCTAAGGACTGTATCGCATCAAACAGTGACGAAGATAACGAATTCGCCTTAACTATGATGGAGAATGTTCTTTTCGCAGAAATTACGACGGAAGAACAAATTACAGAAAAATAAACATGATCAGCGCTTTTCTTTCATACATTGATAGCGATATGAAAGGAGGCGTTTTTCATTCAAATTTATGTGGTAAAACAAGGCGACACTCTTTCTGCTATCGCTTCACAATACAGAACAACCGTAAGTGAAATCACTGAAACCAATGAAATACCGAATCCCGACAGCCTTGTTGTCGGACAAACCATTGTCATTCCAATAGCTGGCCAGTTCTATGATGTGAAGCGAGGTGATACCCTGACATCTATCGCCCGGCAGTTCAATACAACGGCAGCCGAGCTCGCAAGGGTTAACGGCATCCAGTTAAATACCGTGCTTCAGATTGGTTTCCGTTTATACATCCCTCCAGCTCCTAAACGAGACATCGAATCAAATGCTTATTTGGAGCCCCGAGGAAATCAAGTCAGCGAAAATCTCCAGCAGGCGGCCAGAGAAGCGTCACCCTACTTAACGTACCTTGGCACATTCAGCTTCCAGGCACAGCGGAACGGAACCTTAGTCGCACCGCCTTTAACGAATTTAAGGAGCATTACAGAAAGTCAAAATACAACATTGATGATGATTATAACGAACCTAGAAAACCAGGCATTTAGTGATGAACTTGGCCGGATCCTTTTGAACGACGAAACTGTAAAAAGAAGGCTTCTAAATGAAATAGTGGAGAATGCCAAGAGATATGGCTTCCGTGACATTCATTTCGACTTTGAATATTTGCGGCCCCAGGATAGAGAGGCCTATAATCAATTTCTCCGCGAAGCAAGGGATCTTTTTCATCGAGAGGGCTTAGAAATTTCTACGGCTCTTGCTCCTAAAACAAGTGCAACACAGCAGGGCAGATGGTATGAAGCTCATGATTACAGGGCGCATGGCCAAATTGTCGACTTTGTTGTTCTCATGACATATGAATGGGGCTATAGCGGCGGGCCGCCTCAAGCGGTTTCTCCAATTGGACCTGTCCGTGATGTCATAGAATATGCTTTGACTGAAATGCCTGCGAACAAAATTGTCATGGGCCAGAATTTATATGGATATGACTGGACGCTGCCATATACAGCAGGGGGAACTCCAGCAAGAGCAGTAAGCCCTCAGCAAGCCATTGTCATAGCTGATCAGAACAATGCTTCCATTCAGTATGACCAAACCGCTCAAGCTCCTTTCTTCCGCTATACTGATGCAGAAAACAGAAGGCACGAGGTATGGTTCGAGGATGCACGCTCGATTCAAGCAAAATTCAATTTGATTAAAGAGCTGAATTTAAGAGGCATCAGCTATTGGAAGCTGGGTCTTTCCTTTCCACAAAACTGGCTGCTGCTGTCTGATCAATTTAATGTTGTCAAAAAGACGTTTCGATAATTTGGAAACGTCTTTTTTTCATGGGGGCACCCAAGGGTTGTGATACAATATGAAGGTCGGTAACTGACGCACGTTTTTCAGATACAAGGAGGATTCCGATGAATACAGCCCCTTTTATTGCAATAGAAGGTCCTATCGGGGCAGGAAAAACAACTCTCGCAACGATGCTCTCACAAGAATTCGGATTCCCTATGATCAATGAGATTGTAGAGGATAACCCGTACCTTGATAAGTTTTATGACAATATAGAGGAATGGAGCTTCCAGCTCGAGATGTTTTTTCTTTGTCACAGATACAAACAGCTTGAAGACACCAGTGATCACTTTTTAAAAAAGGGACAGCCTGTAATAGCTGATTATCATATTTATAAAAATGTGATTTTTGCGGAACGCACCTTGTCTCCACATCAGCTGGAAAAATACAAAAAGATATATCACCTGCTAACGGATGATCTGCCAAAGCCGAATTTCATCATTTACATAAAGGCCAGTCTGCCTACATTGCTACACCGCATTGAAAAACGCGGGCGCCCCTTTGAGAAAAAAATTGAAACTAGCTATTTGGAGCAGCTGATTTCAGATTATGAAGTCGCCATCAAGCAGCTGCAGGAAGCAGACCCTGAACTTACAGTGTTAACCGTAGATGGTGATTCAAAGGATTTCGTTTTGAATAAGAGCGACTTTGAACGCATTGCCGCCCATGTAAAGGAGCTTATCGTATGAAGGAACATCATATCCCTAAGAATTCAATTATTACAGTAGCAGGAACAGTAGGTGTCGGAAAATCGACTTTAACGAAAACTTTAGCTAAACGGCTTGGATTTAAAACATCTTTGGAGGAAGTCGATCATAATCCATATTTGGAAAAGTTCTATCATGATTTTGAACGTTGGAGCTTTCACCTTCAAATTTACTTCTTAGCTGAACGCTTCAAAGAACAGAAAACAATTTTTGAAGCCGGCGGAGGTTTTGTACAGGATCGTTCGATTTATGAAGATACAGGAATTTTCGCAAAAATGCATGCTGATAAAGGGACAATGTCAAAGGTTGATTATAAGACTTACACAAGCCTTTTCGAAGCAATGGTAATGACACCGTATTTCCCACACCCAGATGTGTTGATCTATTTAGAAGGAGATCTGGAGAACATTTTAAACCGGATTGAACAACGCGGCCGTGAGATGGAGCTTCAGACAAGCCGGTCTTATTGGGAAGAAATGCATACACGCTACGAGAACTGGATAAGCGGTTTTAATGCCTGCCCTGTTTTAAAACTTCGCATTGAAGATTATGATCTTCTGAACGATGAAAACTCGATTGAAAATATTGTAGATCAAATTGCTTCAGTTATTCATGATAATCAAAAAAAGTGAATCTCAGTCGAGATTCACTTTTTCTTTAAAATAAAAAATCCGCCGCACCGAATGCAACGGACAAAACAATCTCCAATATATGCTTGTGTTTCATTAGAATTAAAATCAATATGGCGGAGGAAGAGGGATTCGAACCCCCGCGGGCTTTGACACCCCTGTCGGTTTTCAAGACCGATCCCTTCAGCCGGACTTGGGTATTCCTCCGTATCGACAAGACTTACTATATCACGTATGTTCTCGTGTGGTCAAGCATTTTTAAAAACTTTTTTTGTTTTTATGAAAATGCCGTGTTTACATAAGCAAAAAGGCGCACCTTGTCAGGCACGCCTTTCCATAATTTACGGTTTCATTACTTCTCTATTCCCCATATAAGGACGAAGCACTTTCGGAATCACAACGCTTCCGTCTTCCTGCTGATAATTTTCTAAGATAGCAGCAACTGTTCTTCCAACCGCCAGTCCTGAACCGTTCAGTGTGTGTACATGCTCAGGCTTGCCTTTCGCTTCACGTCTGAAACGAATATTCGCACGTCTCGCCTGGAACGCTTCGAAGTTGCTGCAAGAAGAGATTTCTCGATATGTGTCTTGGCTTGGAATCCAAACTTCGATATCGTATTTTTTCGCAGCCGTAAAGCCTAAGTCACCCGTACACATGCTCATGACACGGTATGGAAGCTCAAGCAGCTGAAGAACCCGTTCTGCTTGGTTTGTAAGCTTCTCTAATTCTTCATAAGAATCTTCAGGCTTCACAAACTTTACAAGCTCAACTTTATTAAATTGGTGCTGACGAATTAATCCGCGTGTGTCACGTCCTGCTGAACCAGCTTCAGAACGGAAGCAAGCACTGAATGCCGCATAGTTGATCGGCAGGCTGTCACCTGAAAGGATTTCATCACGATGCATGTTTGTAATCGGCACTTCCGCCGTTGGAATTAAGAAATAATCTTCTTCTCTGATTTTAAATGCATCCTCTTCAAATTTAGGAAGCTGCCCCGTTCCCGTCATGCTTGCGCGGTTTACCATATATGGCGGGATCACTTCAGTGTAGTTATACTCATCCACATGCAGATCAAGCATAAAGTTATAAAGCGCACGCTCCAGACGAGCACCTAAGCCTTTATAGAACACGAAACGGCTTCCTGTTACTTTGGCAGCACGTTCAAAATCCAGAATACCCAGCTCATCCGCAATATCCCAGTGCGGCTTCGGCTCATAAGCAAATGAAGGCTTTTCACCCCATTTACGCACTTCTACGTTGTCGTCTTCTGTTTCACCGACAGGTACAGACTCATGCGGAATATTCGGGATTGAGAGAAGGATTGTATCAAGCTCAGCTTCCACTGTTCGCAATTCTTCATCAAGCTTTTTAATTTCCTCGCCGACTTCACGCATTTCTTTAATAATGTGATCCGCGTCTTTTTTCTCACGCTTCAGCACAGCGACCTGCTGAGAAACTTCATTTCGTTTTCCTTTTAACTCTTCAACCTTGCCGATGAGCTCTCTTCGTCTATCATCCAGCGCCTCAAACTTATCAAAATCAGTTAAGTCTTCGCCTTTGTGTACAAGCTTTGCTTTAATTTCTTGAAAATTTGCTCTCAGCATTTTCGTATCAAGCATGCGAAACACTCCTTTTTTTATTGATTTGTCGAAAATAAAAAGAGCCCTCATCCCCATAAAGGGACGAGAGCTCTCGCGTTGCCACCCTGATTGAAAACAAATCAAAGACTCGTTTTCCACTTTCAAACATAACGGTTATCCCGTAAATGCCTACTTGTTTCAGCATTTCGCTCAAGGATGGATTCAGACAGCATCTTTCACCGATTCGCACCAACCATCGGCTCTCTTAGAAAGAGAGGCTCCCTACTAGTTCCTATCAACGCTTTTCGATCTTTATTTGTGCTTATAATGTACTATAAGTTTCCACAGCTTTCAACTGTTTTATACAAGTGCCTTCTGCTTATATTCCTCAACCATTTCAACAAACAGCTGTGTCACTCGGTGATCTTCTGTCAGCTCCGGATGGAATGAGCAGCCAAGGAATTGCCCCTGTTTCGCGGCTACAATACGACCATTATGCTCCGATAGAACTTCAACATTTTCACCAGCTTCTAAAATATGCGGAGCACGGATGAATACCCCTGTAAAAGGCTCGTCCAAGCCTTTAATTGTTAAATCAGCTTCAAAGCTGTCAACCTGCCGGCCAAATGAATTACGTTCTACAACCACATTCAGAAGACCTAAATGAGGATTATCTGAACCGGCAATTTCTTTTGCTAATATAATTAATCCGGCACATGTTCCAAACATCGGTTTGCCCTGAGCAGCGAATTCACGAAGCGGCTCCATGAATTGATACGTATCGATCAAACGGCGCATCGTCGTGCTCTCACCGCCCGGCAAAATCAACCCGTCAACTTCGTTCAGCTGCTCCGGACGTTTTACGACAAGACCAGCCGCGCCGCATGCTTCAATCGCATGGATGTGCTCTCTAACTGCTCCTTGAAGTCCTAGTACACCTATTGTTAACATGTCAGCAGCGCTCCTATGTTCTTACCAGCCGCGTTCTTGCATACGCTGTTCTGGAAGTAAGTTTGAGATTTCAATCCCTTTCATTGCAGTACCAAGCTCTTTTGACAACTCAGCGATCAATTTGTAATCAGTAAAGTGAGTTGTTGCTTCCACAATTGCTTTCGCAAATTTAGCAGGGTTGTCTGATTTGAAAATACCAGAACCAACAAATACTCCGTCAGCACCGAGCTGCATCATGAGAGCAGCATCAGCTGGAGTTGCTACACCGCCAGCGGCAAAGTTAACGACAGGAAGCTTGCCGTCTTTTTTAATTTGAAGAAGAAGCTCGTAAGGAGCACCTAGATTTTTCGCTTCTGTCATTAGTTCATCCTCACTCATCGCAACTACTTTGCGCACTTGAGCGTTAACTTTACGCATATGGCGAACAGCCTCAACAATATTACCTGTTCCAGGCTCACCTTTTGTGCGAAGCATAGAAGCACCTTCCGCAATACGGCGTGTTGCTTCACCAAGATCACGGCAGCCACAGACAAAAGGAACTGTGTATTCATTTTTATTTAAATGAAATTCTTCGTCAGCCGGCGTCAGAACTTCACTTTCATCAATATAGTCAACACCCATAGCTTCAAGCACACGCGCTTCAACAATATGTCCGATACGCGCTTTTGCCATTACCGGGATAGATACTGCATTCATTACTTCTTCCACGATTGTAGGGTCAGCCATACGGGCAACTCCTCCAGCCGCGCGAATATCTGCTGGCACACGTTCTAGCGCCATTACAGCGACAGCTCCAGCTTCTTCAGCGATTTTCGCTTGTTCCGCATTGATGACGTCCATGATGACGCCGCCTTTTTGCATTTCTGCCATTCCGCGTTTTACACGTTCAGTACCTGTTTGAGCCATTTCTTGGTCCCCCTAATCAAGGTATAGTTATATGATTTCTAATCCTTATTGTATCCTAGAAATCCAATAATTCATATGGATATATACTATTTTATTCGGTTTTTAGCGCTTTGAAAATCATTTTTTATTAAAAATTGGGTTTTTTCAGTATATTACGCGAAAGAGCCCTAACATCCATCAGAGCTCTTTCAATTGATTAAAACCAGCCGGTTACCGTATCAACAATGCTTCCCCAAATTCCGGCAAAAAATCCGCCGATACTGCGCATTGTCAAAACAAACCAGTTTGCTTTTTCTACATTTTCTTTTGTAACAAGGTCTACGCCAGCCAGATCGCTGTTAAGGAATCCGTAATCCTTTTCATCACCTGTGTATTCCGCAGTCAGCTTCCCAACCTTGGTTCCTTTTTTCACAGGAGCAGTTAAGTTGTCTTTATTCAGTGTGACCTTCGCTTTGTAATTCTTTTCTTCACCATTTTTGACAGGAAGAGAGAACGCCTTGTTTGTCACAATGCCTACTTCTTTCTCTTTACCCTTATCAACTGAAATTGTTTTATGGCCTTTTACTTGATCGCCTTCAGCATAAATTTCTTTCATGGAGAAATTGTCGAAAGCATAATCAAACATTTTCTTCGTTTCATCGAAACGGCCTGTATGAAGGTTGCCCTTTGCGTTTAAAACAACAGTGATGACACGCATACCGTTGCGTTCAGCTGTTCCTGTAAAGCATGAACCCGCAGAGTCAGTAGAACCTGTTTTCAGTCCGTCTACAGTCGCTTTTTTATACTCGCTGACAAGCCCCTTCAGCATAAAATTCCAGTTCGGCATGTCCATTTCATCATCGGTGCCTTCTCTGAATTTCGTTTTGGCGATACTGGAAGTCTCCAGTATCTCAGGGTAGTCAGTAATCAAGTGATCCGCAAGAATTGCCATATCCTTTGCAGAAACTTCACTTTCTTCATTTACGCTTGTCCCCTCCGGCTGATGCCCGTGAAGATCTTTGTTTTCAAGACCTGTTGCGTTAACAAATTTGTAATCTGTTAAGCCTAGTTCTTTTGCTTTTGCATTCATTTTTTCAACAAACTTAGTTTCAGAACCGGCAACGATTTCTGCAATCGCAATAGCAGCAGCATTTGCAGAATAAATTGCTGTAGCTTGATATAATTCTTTTACTGTGTATTTCCCGTCTTTCCGAAGAGGAACGTTTGATAAGCTGTTATCTTGGGAAATTTCATACACATAGTCATCAGGCGTATAGGTTTGGTCCCATTTCACTTTACCTTGATCAATTGCTTCCAATAACAGATACTCTGTCATCATTTTTGTCATACTCGCAATTGGCAGTCTCTTATCTGCATTTTTACTGTAAAGAATTTTACCTGAAGAAGCTTCGATCATAATAGCAGCAGATGCATTGATATCAATTGGATCGCTGGCTGCTTTTGCTTTTGACATTGGAGCCAGACACGTGACAGCTAGAGTTAACACAACCAATGACATCAGTAGCTGTTTACATTTCTTGATGTTCAATCGTACGACCTCCGTATTTCATTTTCTTCATCTATAATTAAGCCGTTAAGGACATTTTCAATGCACAACAGTATAAATTTTATCATAATCAGTATAAAAAAAATAGACAGAGTCAGAGACCCTGTCAAATGTTTTTAATTTGTAACAATTTATTATGAAATTGTATAGTTAGGTGATTCTTTTGTAATCTGTACGTCATGCGGATGGCTTTCGCGAAGTCCTGCGCCAGTCATGCGAATGAACTGAGCTTCTTCTCTTAGCGCACGCAGATCTTTGGACCCGCAATACCCCATACCAGAACGAAGGCCTCCGACTAGCTGATAAACGGTTTCTTCAACTGGTCCTTTGTAAGGTGTGCGTCCTTCAATTCCTTCAGGAACAAATTTTTTGTTTTCTTCTTGGAAGTAACGGTCTTTACTTCCTTTTTCCATTGCAGCAACTGATCCCATGCCGCGGTATACCTTAAATCTTCTGCCTTGGTAGATTTCAGTTTCACCGGGGCTTTCTGATGTGCCTGCAAGCAAGCTTCCGAGCATAACAGCATGTCCGCCGGCTGCCAATGCTTTAGTGATATCGCCAGAGAATTTAATCCCACCGTCGGCGATGATTGTTTTGCCGTGTTTTCTTGCTTCAGTCGCACAATCATAAATTGCTGTAATTTGCGGAACACCGACGCCGGCTACAACACGTGTAGTACAAATTGAACCAGGTCCTATTCCAACTTTGACAACGTCTGCTCCAGCTTCGATAAGCGCTCTTGTCGCTTCAGCTGTTGCCACGTTTCCAGCAATAATGTTTAATTCGGGATACGTTTCACGGATTTTTGTGACTGTGTTTAAAACGCCTTGAGAGTGTCCGTGAGCTGTATCGATAACAATCACATCAACATTGGCTTCAACAAGCTTTTTGACGCGAGTCATTGTATCGCCAGTTACACCAACTGCCGCGCCAACGATCAGGCGGCCGTGAATGTCTTTAGATGAGTTCGGGAACTCAATGACTTTTTCAATGTCTTTAATTGTGATAAGACCTTTTAATTTATTCTGGTCATCTACGAGAGGAAGCTTTTCAATTTTATGTTTCTGCAAAATCTTTTCAGCTTCATCCAAAGTAGTTCCTACAGATGCAGTAACTAGCTCTTCTTTCGTCATGACGTCGCTGATTTTCATTGAGTAGTCAGAAATAAAACGAAGGTCACGGTTTGTAATAATTCCAACAAGCTTCTGGTCTTCTTCGTTATTTACAATCGGAACACCGGAAATTCTGTATTTCCCCATCAAATGCTCCGCATCAAATACTTGGTGATCAGGAGTTAAAAAGAAGGGATTTGTGATAACGCCGCGCTCAGAACGCTTTACTTTATCAACTTGTTCAGCCTGCTGTTCAATGGACATATTTTTGTGAATGATGCCCAAGCCGCCCTGTCTTGCCATTGCAATTGCCATTGCTGATTCTGTTACAGTGTCCATACCTGCGCTGATGACAGGAATATTTAGCTTTAACGTTTTTGTAAGTTCTACAGATAAATCCACATCACGCGGAAGTACCTCAGACTTTGCTGGTACAAGCAGCACATCGTCGAACGTTAAGCCTTCTTTTGAAAATTTACTTTCCCACATTAGTAAATCCCCCTCTTTTCGGCAAAATATTATATGTAGATTATCAACTAGCCAAGAGCATGTCAAGGAAGCGGGAAAGAGTTGAAATATTTAGATAACGGAAAGGATTAAGAAATATACATGACATATCATGAGTGGAAAGACTTAGCGCTATTTTACTCCGTTGAATCAACCCAGAAATTTCTAGAAAAGGTTTATATCTTAAACGGTATTGACGATGCGAAAAAAAACTCTTTTAAAAACAGTGAACGGTTTATTTATTTCTTAAAGCATGCCGAATCGTTTTATAAACAAGCCGCATATTCTCCCTTAGAAATCAAACCGATTCTTTTATTTTATGGAATGGCACAGCTTATCAAAGCATGCTTAATTACACGTGATCCTCATTATCCAAGCCATACATCAGTACTGGCACATGGCGTAACAACAAGAAAACGAAAGAAACAAAATTATTGTTTTAGCGATGATGAAGTGAAAATACAACGAAATGGCCTATGCGTGCATTTTATGAAACATTTATTCGGACAATCGAATATAGTAGATGAACGGTATACCATGAAAAAATTATTAATGGCCATTCCAGAACTTAGCGATATTTTCTACTTTCAGCAGAAAGAACGATTTATGACAAAAGTTGAGAAGGATAAGAACGAAATTTTTGTACCGGAGGAAGTAGTAATCAATTACAAAATGTCTGATTCAAGGTTTGCTGAATACATGTCCCATCATTATCAATGGTCTTTTACAAAAAAAAATGAACACGGGCTGCTGTTCGAAATTTCACCACAAGACAAGGAGCCATGGACATCGACCAGCTTATTGTTTGACATGGAAAAGAACCAATATTATATCCCTTCTCAAAGGGAGCAATTTCTGAGGCTTCCCGAAATGACAATTCATTATTTGATTTTGTACAACGTTGGGATGATTGCAAGGTATGAAACAGAATGGTGGTATGAGTTATTAACACAGCATATAAGTGATGACTACGTGTTAATTCAGCAGTTTTTATTAGTATCAGAAAAGAAATTCCCTAAATACGCTTCACAGTTTCTTCTTCATTTTTAACAAACAAAAAACCCAGCTCAATAAGCTGGGTTTAAGCTTGCTTGGCGGCGTCCTACTCTCACAGGGGGAAACCCCCGACTACCATCGGCGCTGAAGAGCTTAACTTCCGTGTTCGGTATGGGAACGGGTGTGACCTCTTCGCTATCGCCACCAAACAAATTGAGAGTGTTCTCTCAAAACTAGATAACAGGTGTGACATCATTCAAAAATATGGTTAAGTCCTCGATCGATTAGTATCTGTCAGCTCCATGTGTCGCCACACTTCCACCTCAGACCTATCAACCTGATCATCTTTCAGGGATCTTACTTCCTTGCGGAATGGGAAATCTCATCTTGAGGGGGGCTTCATGCTTAGATGCTTTCAGCACTTATCCCGTCCGCACATAGCTACCCAGCGATGCCCTTGGCAGAACAACTGGTACACCAGCGGTGCGTCCATCCCGGTCCTCTCGTACTAAGGACAGCTCCTCTCAAATTTCCTGCGCCCGCGACGGATAGGGACCGAACTGTCTCACGACGTTCTGAACCCAGCTCGCGTACCGCTTTAATGGGCGAACAGCCCAACCCTTGGGACCGACTACAGCCCCAGGATGCGATGAGCCGACATCGAGGTGCCAAACCTCCCCGTCGATGTGGACTCTTGGGGGAGATAAGCCTGTTATCCCCGGGGTAGCTTTTATCCGTTGAGCGATGGCCCTTCCATGCGGAACCACCGGATCACTAAGCCCGACTTTCGTCCCTGCTCGACTTGTAGGTCTCGCAGTCAAGCTCCCTTGTGCCTTTACACTCTGCGAATGATTTCCAACCATTCTGAGGGAACCTTTGGGCGCCTCCGTTACCTTTTAGGAGGCGACCGCCCCAGTCAAACTGCCCACCTGACACTGTCTCCCCGCCCGATAAGGGCGGCGGGTTAGAAGGTCAATACAGCCAGGGTAGTATCCCACCGATGCCTCCACCGAAGCTGGCGCTCCGGTTTCCAAGGCTCCTACCTATCCTGTACAAGCTGTACCAACATTCAATATCAGGCTGCAGTAAAGCTCCACGGGGTCTTTCCGTCCTGTCGCGGGTAACCTGCATCTTCACAGGTACTATAATTTCACCGAGTCTCTCGTTGAGACAGTGCCCAGATCGTTGCGCCTTTCGTGCGGGTCGGAACTTACCCGACAAGGAATTTCGCTACCTTAGGACCGTTATAGTTACGGCCGCCGTTTACTGGGGCTTCAATTCGCACCTTCGCTTACGCTAAGCGCTCCTCTTAACCTTCCAGCACCGGGCAGGCGTCAGCCCCTATACTTCGCCTTACGGCTTCGCAGAGACCTGTGTTTTTGCTAAACAGTCGCCTGGGCCTATTCACTGCGGCTCTCTCGGGCTTGCACCCTAACAGAGCACCCCTTCTCCCGAAGTTACGGGGTCATTTTGCCGAGTTCCTTAACGAGAGTTCTCTCGATCACCTTAGGATTCTCTCCTCGCCTACCTGTGTCGGTTTGCGGTACGGGCACCTCTCACCTCGCTAGAGGCTTTTCTTGGCAGTGTGGAATCAGGAACTTCGCTACTATATTTCGCTCGCCATCACAGCTCAGCCTTATGGGAAACGGATTTGCCTATTTCCCAGCCTAACTGCTTGGACGCGGATATCCAATACCGCGCTTACCCTATCCTCCTGCGTCCCCCCATTGCTCAAATGGTGAGGAGGTGGTACAGGAATATCAACCTGTTGTCCATCGCCTACGCCTTTCGGCCTCGGCTTAGGTCCCGACTAACCCTGAGCGGACGAGCCTTCCTCAGGAAACCTTAGGCATTCGGTGGAGGGGATTCTCACCCCTCTTTCGCTACTCATACCGGCATTCTCACTTCTAAGCGCTCCACCAGTCCTTCCGGTCTGGCTTCACAGCCCTTAGAACGCTCTCCTACCACTGTTCGAAGAACAGTCCGCAGCTTCGGTGATACGTTTAGCCCCGGTACATTTTCGGCGCAGAGTCACTCGACCAGTGAGCTATTACGCACTCTTTAAATGGTGGCTGCTTCTAAGCCAACATCCTGGTTGTCTAAGCAACTCCACATCCTTTTCCACTTAACGTATACTTTGGGACCTTAGCTGGCGGTCTGGGCTGTTTCCCTTTCGACTACGGATCTTATCACTCGCAGTCTGACTCCCAAGGATAAGTCATTGGCATTCGGAGTTTGACTGAATTCGGTAACCCGGTAGGGGCCCCTAGTCCAATCAGTGCTCTACCTCCAAGACTCTTACCTTGAGGCTAGCCCTAAAGCTATTTCGGAGAGAACCAGCTATCTCCAGGTTCGATTGGCATTTCACCCCTACCCACACCTCATCCCCGCACTTTTCAACGTGCGTGGGTTCGGGCCTCCATTCAGTGTTACCTGAACTTCACCCTGGACATGGGTAGATCACCTGGTTTCGGGTCTACGACCACGTACTCATGCGCCCTATTCAGACTCGCTTTCGCTGCGGCTCCGCATCTTCTGCTTAACCTTGCACGGGATCGTAACTCGCCGGTTCATTCTACAAAAGGCACGCCATCACCCGTTAACGGGCTCTGACTACTTGTAGGCACACGGTTTCAGGATCTCTTTCACTCCCCTTCCGGGGTGCTTTTCACCTTTCCCTCACGGTACTGGTTCACTATCGGTCACTAGGGAGTATTTAGCCTTGGGAGATGGTCCTCCCGGATTCCGACGGAATTTCACGTGTTCCGCCGTACTCAGGATCCACTCAGGAGAGAACGAAGTTTTGACTACAGGGCTGTTACCTCCTATGGCGGGCCTTTCCAGACCTCTTCATCTACCTCGTTCCTTTGTAACTCCGTACAGAGTGTCCTACAACCCCAAGAGGCAAGCCTCTTGGTTTGGGCTGATCCCGTTTCGCTCGCCGCTACTCAGGGAATCGCATTTGCTTTCTCTTCCTCCGGGTACTTAGATGTTTCAGTTCCCCGGGTCTGCCTTCTCATATCCTATGAATTCAGATATGGATACCACTCCATTACGAGTGGTGGGTTTCCCCATTCGGAAATCTCCGGATCAAAGCTTGCTTACAGCTCCCCGAAGCATATCGGTGTTCGTCCCGTCCTTCATCGGCTCCTAGTGCCAAGGCATCCACCGTGCGCCCTTTCTAACTTAACCGTTAAAAAGAATCACTATGTGATATCTTGTATTACTAATTGAATGTGATGTCTACTGTTATCTAGTTTTCAAAGAACACGTTGGTGGAGCCTAGCGGGATCGAACCGCTGACCTCCTGCGTGCAAAGCAGGCGCTCTCCCAGCTGAGCTAAGGCCCCGTTATATAAGATGGTGGGCCTGAGTGGACTCGAACCACCGACCTCACGCTTATCAGGCGTGCGCTCTAACCAGCTGAGCTACAGGCCCATCTTAACTTATTTAAGGAACAAAGTTCCTTCAAAACTAAACAAGACAGGGAACGTTCTGTTTATAAGACCTTGGGTCTTATATTCCGCATAATATCCTTAGAAAGGAGGTGATCCAGCCGCACCTTCCGATACGGCTACCTTGTTACGACTTCACCCCAATCATCTGTCCCACCTTCGGCGGCTGGCTCCTAAAAGGTTACCTCACCGACTTCGGGTGTTACAAACTCTCGTGGTGTGACGGGCGGTGTGTACAAGGCCCGGGAACGTATTCACCGCGGCATGCTGATCCGCGATTACTAGCGATTCCAGCTTCACGCAGTCGAGTTGCAGACTGCGATCCGAACTGAGAACAGATTTGTGGGATTGGCTTAACCTCGCGGTTTCGCTGCCCTTTGTTCTGTCCATTGTAGCACGTGTGTAGCCCAGGTCATAAGGGGCATGATGATTTGACGTCATCCCCACCTTCCTCCGGTTTGTCACCGGCAGTCACCTTAGAGTGCCCAACTGAATGCTGGCAACTAAGATCAAGGGTTGCGCTCGTTGCGGGACTTAACCCAACATCTCACGACACGAGCTGACGACAACCATGCACCACCTGTCACTCTGCCCCCGAAGGGGACGTCCTATCTCTAGGATTGTCAGAGGATGTCAAGACCTGGTAAGGTTCTTCGCGTTGCTTCGAATTAAACCACATGCTCCACCGCTTGTGCGGGCCCCCGTCAATTCCTTTGAGTTTCAGTCTTGCGACCGTACTCCCCAGGCGGAGTGCTTAATGCGTTAGCTGCAGCACTAAGGGGCGGAAACCCCCTAACACTTAGCACTCATCGTTTACGGCGTGGACTACCAGGGTATCTAATCCTGTTCGCTCCCCACGCTTTCGCTCCTCAGCGTCAGTTACAGACCAGAGAGTCGCCTTCGCCACTGGTGTTCCTCCACATCTCTACGCATTTCACCGCTACACGTGGAATTCCACTCTCCTCTTCTGCACTCAAGTTCCCCAGTTTCCAATGACCCTCCCCGGTTGAGCCGGGGGCTTTCACATCAGACTTAAGAAACCGCCTGCGAGCCCTTTACGCCCAATAATTCCGGACAACGCTTGCCACCTACGTATTACCGCGGCTGCTGGCACGTAGTTAGCCGTGGCTTTCTGGTTAGGTACCGTCAAGGTACCGCCCTATTCGAACGGTACTTGTTCTTCCCTAACAACAGAGCTTTACGATCCGAAAACCTTCATCACTCACGCGGCGTTGCTCCGTCAGACTTTCGTCCATTGCGGAAGATTCCCTACTGCTGCCTCCCGTAGGAGTCTGGGCCGTGTCTCAGTCCCAGTGTGGCCGATCACCCTCTCAGGTCGGCTACGCATCGTTGCCTTGGTGAGCCGTTACCTCACCAACTAGCTAATGCGCCGCGGGTCCATCTGTAAGTGGTAGCCGAAGCCACCTTTTATGTTTGAACCATGCGGTTCAAACAACCATCCGGTATTAGCCCCGGTTTCCCGGAGTTATCCCAGTCTTACAGGCAGGTTACCCACGTGTTACTCACCCGTCCGCCGCTAACATCAGGGAGCAAGCTCCCATCTGTCCGCTCGACTTGCATGTATTAGGCACGCCGCCAGCGTTCGTCCTGAGCCAGGATCAAACTCTCCGATAAAGTAGTTTGACTGACTACGCACATCACTGTGCGATTTTCAAAAACTGAATTAACAGGTACGTTTTGTCTTGTTTAGTTTTCAAAGAACTTTGTGTACTTCTCTCGAAGCGACTACTTAATAGTAACATTTTTAGTTAACTAGGTCAATACTTTTTTGAAAAAGTTTTTACTAGTCATAATGGTCATGCTTGTGTCTTTAAAAAGACAACAGAAATGATTATACCATAATTTTTATGACTGTAAAGGGTTATGACACAAAAAAGCGCAGCTATTTCAGCTGCGCTTTTTCTCACACTTCTTCTTGTTCTTCTTCATTCTCATCTTCTTCGTTTTTCTCTACTAAAGCTACTGTAGCAACATGCTCTTCTTCTGCCATTCTGATGAGACGCACACCTTGAGTGACACGTCCGGTGATGGAGATATCATTGATGTCCATTCTGATGAGTACGCCGCTAGCTGTAATAATCATTAGATCCTCTTCACCTTTAGTAGCTTTCACTGCTACTAGTTGGCCGTTGTTCTCGGTGATTTTCGCTGTTTTGAGTCCTTTTCCGCCCCGACTTTGGGTTCTGTACTCTTCAGCCGGAGTTCGTTTTCCGTACCCTTTTTCAGTTACGATAAGGACGTGTGATTCTTCCTCTAATATCTCCATGCCGACAACAACGTCGTCATCCGTCAGGGTGATGCCTTTTACGCCCGCCGCAGTTCTTCCCATCTCCCGGACATCTGTTTCAGGGAAACGGATCAGTAAACCGTTTTTCGTTCCAATGATGATTTGTTTTGTGCCATCAGTCAGACGTACACCCATCAGTTCATCATCTTCACGAAGACCCAGAGCGATTAGACCATTGTTGCGGATATTAGCGAATTGAGATAGCGATGTTCGTTTTGAAACCCCATGCTTTGTAGTGAAGAAAAGGTAAAGCTCCGCATTGAATTCCGTGACTGGAATAATCGCGTTGATCCACTCACCCTTTTCTACCTCCAGCAGGTTAATAATCGGGATTCCTTTTGCCGTTCTGCCGTATTCAGGGATTTCATACCCTTTTGCACGATACACTTTCCCCTTGTTCGAGAAGAAGAGAATCGTGTCATGAGTTGACGTAGAGATCAAATGTTCAACGAAATCATCTTCGTTTGTTCCCATACCTTGTACACCTTTTCCGCCCCGTTTTTGACTGCGGTAAGTTGATGCAGGAAGACGTTTGACGTATCCGTTGTGCGTCAGAGTAACTACGATATTTTCTCTCTCGATGAGATCTTCATCTTCAATTGTCTCCAGTCCGGAAGTGACGATCTCAGTACGTCTTTCATCGTTAAAACGCTCTTTGATTTCCGTGAGTTCTTCACGAATGATCTCAAGCACTTTATATTCATTTGCCAAGATGTCTTTTAGCTCTGCAATTAATTTAACAAGAGATTGGTATTCTTCTTCTATCTTTTCACGTTCCAGTCCCGTTAAACGCTGGAGCCTCATATCAAGGATCGCTTGTGCTTGCTTCTCTGTCAGTGAGAATTGTTCAATTAAACCTGTTCTCGCAATTTCAGCCGTTTGAGAATTACGGATAAGGGAGATAACTGCATCGAGATGATCCAGTGCAACTCTCAATCCTTCCAGGATATGAGCTCTCGCTTCCGCTTTACGCAATTCATAAGCAGTACGGCGTCTAATGACAACTTTTTGATGGTCGAGGTAATGCTCTAGGCATTGCTTAAGAGTTAAAACTTTCGGCTGGCCATCAACAAGTGCAAGCAGGTTGATGCCAAAAGATGTTTGTAGAGCAGTTTGTTTGTACAGATTGTTTAAGATGACATTTGCATTGGCGTCGCGTCTGATTTCAATGACAATTCTCATACCTGTACGATCTGACTCATCACGCAGATCTGTGATACCCTCTATCTTTTTGTCCCTTACGAGATCGGCAATTTTCTCAATTAATTTCGCCTTATTTACTTGGTAAGGTAACTCTGTAACGATAATTCTTTCTTTACCCGAAGATGTTTGTTCGATCTCAGCTTTTGCCCGGATCGTGATAGAGCCTCGGCCTGATTCGTATGCTTTCCGGATACCGCTGCGTCCCAAGATTTGACCCGCGGTCGGGAAATCAGGCCCTGGAATGACTTCCATAAGCTCTGGAATTGTAATGTCCGGATTCTCACTGACAGCAAGTACACCGTCAATGATTTCTCCCAGCTGGTGCGGAGGAATGTTTGTTGCCATACCTACCGCAATGCCGGCAGCACCGTTCACGAGCAGATTCGGGAACCTTGAAGGCATAACGACAGGTTCTCTTTCTGACCCGTCATAGTTATCCTGGTAATCGATTGTGTCTTTTGTGATGTCACGAAGAATCTCCATTGAGATTTTAGACATTCTTGCTTCTGTATAACGCATGGCCGCCGCTGAGTCTCCGTCAACAGAACCGAAGTTTCCGTGACCGTCAACGAGCATATAACGGTAGTTGAAATCCTGAGCCATTCTGACCATGGATTCATATACCGCTGAATCACCGTGCGGGTGGTATTTCCCGATAACTTCTCCAACGATACGCGCGGATTTTTTATAAGGCTTGTCACTTGTCATGCCTAAATCATTCATTGCATACAAAATCCGTCTATGAACCGGTTTTAAACCGTCTCGAACATCTGGAAGAGCACGGGACACGATAACGCTCATTGCATAATCCAAGAAGGACGTACGCATTTCCTGACTGATATTTATTTCACGAACTTGTGGTGTGTTTTGTTCACTCATTAAAAAACCTCCCTGAAGTATCACATGAAATATGTGGGAGTAGATTGTCCATTATGACCTTCAATACGATTTCACTATTCTCCATTATATCAATAAACTTATGATTATACACATTAAATTGCTAGAATATATAGGTATTGCAAGCATTGCTGCATCTGATCTTGTTCAGAAAAAAGCCTTATTTCTTATTGGAAATAAGGCTTTTTATGATTAGATGTCAAGATTTTTAACGTATCTCGCATTCGCTTCTATGAAGTTTCGGCGCGGTTCTACCTTGTCGCCCATAAGCATTTCAAAAGTCTCGTCCGCATCCATTGCATCTTCAAGAGTTACCTGAAGAAGTGTTCTGGAACTAGGATCCATGGTTGTCTCCCATAGCTGGGTGGCATTCATTTCACCAAGACCTTTGTAACGCTGCAGTCCAGGCTTAGGCGTTTGAGGAAGAGTTTTTAACAGCTCTTCAAGCTCCTTGTCATTGTACGCATATTCAACGCGTTTCCCCTGTTGAACCTTGTAGAGCGGCGGCTGCGCAATGTACACGTAGCCATTTTCGATAATTTGGCGCATATATCTGTAAAAGAACGTTAACAGAAGTGTTCTGATGTGCGCGCCGTCAACATCGGCATCTGTCATAATGACAACTTTGTGGTAACGGGCTTTCTCAAGGTTGAAGTCTTCCCCAATACCTGTGCCGAGCGCTGTGATCATAGAGCGAACTTCGTTGTTAGAAAGGATTTTATCCAGTCTGGCCTTTTCAACGTTTAGGATTTTACCTCTAAGCGGCAAAATGGCTTGGAAATGTCTGTCGCGTCCTTGTTTAGCAGATCCTCCGGCAGAGTCACCCTCTACGATATATAACTCGGAGATGCTCGGATCTTTTGAAGAGCAGTCCGCTAACTTACCGGGCAGGTTTGAAATTTCCAAAGCACTCTTACGACGTGTTAGTTCACGGGCTTTTTTCGCAGCCATTCTTGCTCTTGCCGCCATTAAGCCTTTATCGACAATTTTTTTGGCTGCATCTGGATTTTCCAGCATAAATGTTTCCATCGCCGTAGAAAATAACGTATCGGTGATCGTCCGTGCTTCTGAGTTGCCCAGCTTTGTTTTCGTTTGGCCCTCAAACTGCGGATCAGGGTGTTTGATTGAAATAATCGCTGTCAGCCCTTCCCTTACGTCATCTCCGCTTAGGTTTGGATCATTTTCTTTAATAAGCCCTTTTTTTCTGGCGTAATCGTTGATAACACGAGTCAGGCCCGTTTTGAAGCCAGCTTCATGGGTACCGCCTTCGTACGTGTTAATGTTGTTTGTAAACGAGTAAATGTTGCTTGTGTAGCTGTCATTGTATTGCAAAGCCACTTCAACCGTAATGCCGTCCTTTTCGCCTTCAATGTAAATCGGCTCTTCATGGACAACCTCTTTAGAGCGGTTTAAATACTCTACATAACTTTTAATTCCGCCTTCGTAATGGTATTCATTTTTGCGCTCTTGTCCTTCACGTTTATCCTCAATCGTGATGTTTACGCCCTTTGTTAAAAAGGCTAATTCACGTACGCGGTTGGCAAGCAGATCATAATCATACTCGGTTGTTTCTGAGAAAATTTCAGGGTCCGGGACAAAATGTGTCGTCGTTCCTGTATGATCCGTTTCGCCAATGATTTCAAGGTCTGTAACCGGAACTCCGCGTTTATAAGTTTGGCGGTGAATTTTACCGTCACGGTGAACCGTCACATCAAGCTCTGTTGATAGTGCGTTTACGACAGACGCACCTACACCGTGTAATCCTCCGGATACTTTATAGCCGCTTCCGTCAAATTTTCCTCCGGCATGAAGTACCGTCATAATGACTTCTACCGCAGGACGGCCCATTTTTTCATGAATACCGACTGGAATACCGCGGCCATTATCTACAACCGTGATACTGTTGTCTTTTTCGATTTGGATATTGATATCCGTACAATAACCGGCGAGGGCTTCGTCAATACTATTGTCGACAATTTCCCATACCAGGTGGTGAAGGCCTTTGCTGTTTGTCGAACCGATATACATCCCCGGTCTTTTACGAACAGCTTCCAATCCTTCTAGTACCTGTATCTGATTTTCATCATAACTGTTTTGCTGCTGTTCCATAGCCACGTCATTCACCTACACTTTTCTAAACGATATATTCGTGATAAAAAATTTCTAAGAATCTATTTCAAACATAAATTGCGCACGTTTTTTTAATGTGCTGGAAGATAAGGGAGAGTAATATATATTCTGAACCGTGACTACGATAGATTTGGGCGTGCCGTTTACGGAAGGCACCACCTTGTGTTTCTGTTTTTTCAGAAATTCTTCAACAATAGGCGACATGTTGGCTTTAAAGTCAAAAATGCCGACAATATCTCGTGTTGAAACCACAAAGTCATCACCTAAATGAATATACAATTGCTCACCTCATTTCTTCACTTCACTAACGCACCATTTTGCACACGGAACATTCCTGCTTGACGTAAGGTTTCGTGATCAATGCCATCAACGCTTGTCGTTGTGACAAACGTTTGTACACGGCCTTGGATCGTATGAAGCAAGTGTGACTGGCGATAATCATCCAGTTCACTCAGTACATCATCCAATAGTAAAATGGGATATTCTCCGATTTCTTCATGGATCAGGTCAATCTCCGCCAGCTTAAGGGACAACGCCGTCGTTCGCTGCTGTCCTTGAGAACCATACGTCTGCACATCGCGTCCGTTCACATAGAAAAGAACATCATCGCGATGAGGCCCTGACAGCGTCACACCACGCTCAATTTCTTTTTCTCTTAATTTAGAAAACGCTTCTTGATAGCTATCTCCTATTTTCGACAAATCTAGGGGATCTGATACATCAAGAGCTGTATGGTATTTCAGGGTCAGTTCTTCAAGCCCTCTTGAGATGCCTGCATGGATGGGCTGCGCCCATTTCTCGAGCTGTGCTGTAAACTGCAGGCGTTTTACGACGACTTTTGCTGCAACTTCTACAAGCTGATCGGTCAGAACATCGAGCATCGTCCGGTCAGTTTGTTTTCTTGTTTGCAGCTGTTTCAAAAAATGATTCCGCTGGGAAAGGATTTTCTGGTAAAGAGAAAGATCATGAAGGTAGACGGGAGAAACCTGTCCGATTTCCATGTCAAGAAACCGCCTTCTCACTTGAGGGCTTCCCTTTACAAGATTTAAATCTTCCGGCGCGAACATAATGGTGTTGAGGGCCCCGACATACTGGCTGAGCTTTTGCTGTTCAATATGATTGACCTTGCCCTTTTTACCCTTTTTGGAGATGACGAGCTGCATCGGGATTGCCCCGTTTTGCTTCATCACTCTTCCCTCTATTTTAGCATAGTCTTTGTCCCACCGTATAAGTTCTTTGTCATTTGATGTCCGGTGCGATTTCGCCATGGACAAGACATAGATCGCCTCCATGAGGTTTGTCTTCCCCTGGGCGTTTTCTCCGATGATCACATTTACTTTATTTTCAAATTGAAGTTCAGCATGGTCGTAGTTGCGGTAAGATGTCAGTTCTAAGTTCTGGATATACAATCAGTGTCACCCGCTTTAATTGACGACTTGAAATGAACCAAATCCTTCAATCTCTACCACATCTCCAACATACAGTTTTCTGCCCCGGCGGTTGTCCGGCTCATCGTTCACAAGCACTTCATGCTCGCTTAAAAACCACTTCGCCATACCGCCAGA
This sequence comes from Bacillus sp. PS108, assembly GCF_037963335.1. NCBI lineage: Bacteria > Bacillati > Bacillota > Bacilli > Caryophanales > Bacillaceae > Bacillus > Bacillus sp. PS108. Next base: position 2,871 of record NZ_CP150155.1, on the reverse strand, counting down.
CTGAATCACATCGGCTAATTTTAAAAATTGTCCGAGTGTAATCATCTCTGTATCAATTGAAATCGGATTTGCCATTATATCGACCTCTTTCAAATATCACTAATATCTAATTGTACTAAAAAAAAACGAATTAGGGAAAGGGAAAACTTGTCGGAGCAGATACCGAATAGAAAAGCTGCCGACAAGTCGGCAGCAGTGTATCGGATTAATAGGTTCTGACAGGAAGGATAAGCTGTACAATCGTTTCATCATTCGGCGTGCGAATTAAGAAAGGTCTCATTGCGCCTGTAAAGCTTACGCGTATTTCTGCTCCTTCAAGCACCTTTAGTGCATCCAGCATATATTTTGGACTAAAAGAGATATTTAATTCCTCACCTTCAATTTGATCCGCAACAATTGCTTCCACAACTTTACCGATTTCCGGCGAGTTGGAGGAAATTTCAATGGATTCAGCCGGTTTTGCGGACAGTTTTACAACGTTGTTGCGTCCCTCTCTAGCTAAAAGAGATGCACGATCAATGGCCTGAAGGAATTCTTTTGTGTTCACAATGATTTCTGTTTTGCTGTCTTGCGGAATCAGGCTGGTTGTGTCTGGATAATTCCCGTCCAGAAGCCGTGAGAAGAATAAGACGTTTTTCGCTTTAAACAGAACTTGGGTTTCTGTGATGACGATATCTACAAGTTCCTGGTTGTCATCTAAAATCTTGCTGAGTTCAGTTAAACTTTTTCCTGGAATCACGACGTTATAAGATCTGTCTTCTGGAATATCAAGTTTTGCCTTTCTTAATGCAAGACGGTGGCTATCCGTTGCAGTGCATAATAATTCACTTTGCTCCACTTTCCAGTTTACACCTGTCAAGATAGGGCGTGTTTCTGAGGTGGACACTGCAAATACTGTTTGTCTGATTAGATTTTTTAACAAATCAGTTGGGATCTGAATCGCATGATGCTCTTCAATCTGCGGCAAGTGCGGATATTCATCAGCATCCAGTCCGTTTAGATTAAATTCAGCTTTACCAGAACGGATAATCGTCAAATACTGATTTTGGACTTCAATTTCTACAGTTGCCATCGGCAATTTTTTTACAATTTCACTAAAAAAGCGAGCCTGTAAAACGATGCTTCCGGGCTGTTCAATAGTGACAATTTCTTTATCTCCTTCTTCTTTTGGAATGAAGGATTCAATAGAAATATCTGAGTCACTCCCTGTAAAGGATACTCCATCATCTGATGCAACAATTTTAATACCAGTCAGAATGGGAATCGTGGTTCTGGATGAAACTGCTTTTAATACATCTTGGACACTTTCAACAAGACGATCTTTTTGAATCGTGAATTTCATTTTTATCCTCCTAACGGATAATGTATTAATATATATATTTATAAAAAATAGTAGAAGTAATAGTAGGGCCTGTGGATTTGTGGATAAGTTGTGAAAAAGACAGGAAACACAGCCTATCCACATGTGGACAGACTGTGTATGACTTCCGAAAAGTTATTCACACTTTCCCCGATTGATCCCCGGTCCTGCTATTTAAGCTGTTCTTTAATTTCTTTTACATGCTGCTGAAGCTGTTCATCATCTGCCAGCAGTTTTGAAATTTTTTCATGCGCATGAATAACGGTCGTATGATCACGTCCTCCAAACTCTTCACCGATTTTAGGAAGAGAGGAATCAGTCATTTCCCTTGATAAGTACATGGCGATTTGACGCGGAAAAGCTACTGACTTTGTCCGTTTTTTTGCTTTGAAATCCTCGAGTTTAATATTAAATTGCTGGCCTACTACCCTCTGAATTTCCTTTATCGTAATGACTTTCGGTTTTGAGGAAGGAATAATATCTTTCAACGCCTCAGCGGCTAGATCAGCATTAATATCTTTATTAATTAAAGATGAATAAGCGACAACTCTGATTAATGCTCCTTCGAGTTCCCGAATATTGCTGTCGATTTGATTCGCGATGTAAAGCATAACCTCGTTCGGAATATCGAGGCCTTCTGCTTTGGCTTTTTTTCTTAAAATCGCAATTCTCGTTTCTAGATCAGGCGGTGTGATATCTGTAATAAGTCCCCATTCAAAACGTGAGCGCAATCTGTCCTCAAGTGTCGGAATTTCCTTTGGCGGTCGGTCACTTGAAATGACGATTTGTTTGCTTTCTTCGTGCAATGTGTTAAATGTATGGAAAAATTCTTCCTGGGTTTGTTCTTTCCCCGCTAAAAATTGAATATCATCTATCAAAAGCACATCAACATTTCGATAGCGATTGCGGAAGTCGACGGCTTTATTATCTCGGATAGAGTTGATGAATTCGTTTGTAAATTTCTCAGAAGACAGATAAACCACTTTGGCAGAAGGATTATGATCTATTACATAATGGCCGATCGCATGCATTAAGTGCGTTTTCCCTAAGCCGACGCCCCCATATATAAATAAAGGGTTATAAGCTTTCGCGGGTGCTTCCGCTACTGCGAGGGAAGCGGCGTGTGCAAATCGGTTTCCAGATCCGATGACAAAAGTATCAAAAGTATATTTTGGATTGAGCATATTTTGAGGAAAATCAGATGTATCTTCTTTGACCGCTTTTTTAACTTGCGGTTTCGGCATAAAGTCCTCAACATCTTGATTTTGAGGAATGACAAACTTAATGCTCAATTCTTCCCCGGTTAATTCATATATAGTATCTGCAATCAGATGCAAGTATCTGGACTCCAGCCAGTCTCTGGCAAATTCATTGGGAGCCGTGATTGTTAATGTATCGCCTTGCAGTGAGTGGGCTTTGGTTGACTTCATCCAAGTCTCAAAACTCGGTTTGCTCAACTTTTTTTCGATTTGAGCAAGGGCTTGGTTCCACAGGTCTAATATATTTTCCAT